>CAVVYW010000010.1:0-19563 GCA_963752605.1 uncultured Solirubrobacterales bacterium | reverse complement strand
GCTGGCCCGCTCCTTCAGCCACACCCTGATCCCGATCGCGCTCGCGTATCTGGTGGCGCACTACTTCAGCTTCTTCTACTTTTTCGAGCAGGCCCAGTTCGGCTACCTGCTCTCCGATCCTCTCGGCGACGGCTCGGACCTGTTCGGGACGGCGGACTACGGGATCAACTACGCGCTGAGCGCCAACGCGATCTGGTACACGCAGGTGGGGGCGCTGGTCGTCGGGCATGTCATCGCCCTGACGCTCGCCCACGACCGCGCACTGGTGGTCTACGGCGACGTGAAGAGCGCCACCCGGTCCCAGTACTTCATGCTCGCGGTGATGGTGGCCTACACCTGCTTCGGGCTGTTCCTGCTGTCGCAGGCCTAGTCCGCGAGCCTCTTCATGGCCACCCCGAGCCGGTCGGCCTCGATGCCGCCCTGCTCGAGGATCACGACCACGTTCGCGGCCTGGTAGCAGAGAAGGTCGGCGGCGTTCCGGCAGTCCTCGAGCCGGCCGCTGGCGCCGGCCGTGTCCTCATAGACGGCGAGCGAGCCTCCTGTGTGTGCATGGCCCTCTTCGCCGGGCACCGGCGGCGCGCCGACCAGCGGCTCGAGCTCCACGACGTAGAGCTCGGCCTCCGGCTCGACCGTGCTCAGCTCGCCCCCGAGGCTGAGCTCCACCCCCTCGGCGTTCACCTCCTCCACGAACTCCTCGGCGCTGAAGGTTCGCTCCTTGGCGCATGCGGCGAGAGTCAGCAGGGCCAGGCAGACCAGCCCGACCCCGTGTCGGCTCAGCCCCCGCAAGCGGGCTTTAGCGCCTAGTCCTCGATCGGAGCGTCCAGCGCCTCCCAGTCGGACTGGCTCACGAACTTCGTCACCTTCGTGCCCTCGTATTCGGCCCGAAGCCCGTACCGGACGCTGGTCTTGCCTGACTTCGTCTCGCGCTCGTACTTGACTTTCTTGACCGCCGATTCGGGGACCTCAACCTTCTCTCTGATCTTCACGTTGTAGAACTCGATACCCACGGTTCTCCTCTCGTTGTCTGTTGCAGGGCCTGGCGACGATCACCCCGACCGCGAATCATGGTCGGGATGCCGGACCTCAACCACGATCGCGACCGTCTGCACGCTTGCTTCGTCTCCGAACTGATCGGAGACCTGCTCCATCAGGTCGGCGGCGACGTGGCCCCACCATCGTGGCGTCGATGCTCTGCTGGGTCATTGGCCTGACCCAATCGAATCCGCGGCCAGCGCGCCGCTGATCAGTTCGGCGTCGCGGCGCAGCATCTCGACGTAGCTGCCGGCGTCCCCCGGCGACTCGGCCAGGAGCTGGTCCTCGACGCCGACTCCTGTCGCATCGGCGATCTGCTGCAACACCTCCGGGTCGTCGGTCTCCTCGGAGAAGACCGCGGGCACCCCGGAGCTCTCGATCGCGTCTTCGACCTCGGAGATCGTCTGCGCGCTCGCCTCGGCCTCGGGACCGCTGGCCGGGAAGGGGGTCGCCACGATCGCGAACCCGTAGCGGTCCGCGAAGTAGCCGAGCGCGTCGTGGGAGGTGACCAGCTTGCGGTCTGCCGGTGGCAGCGCCTCGAGGCTCCGCTGGATCTCGCCGTCGAGCGCCTCCAGCTCCGCCGCATAGGCCACCGCACGCTCCCGGTAGCCGTCGGCGTGGTCGGGGTCCGCGTCGGCGAGCGCGTCAGCCAGCGCCGGCATGGCCGCCGCGACCAGGGTCGGGTCCATCCACACGTGGGGATCCTCGCCGCCGAGCTCGTGCTCCCCCTCTTCGACGTGCTCCCCTTCCTCCTCGAAGGGCCGCAGCTTCCCGACGTGCTCGGCAACGGCGAACGTCGGCACGTCGAATTCGTCGACGGGCACGCCGGCCTCCAGGCCGGCGCCGTTGTAGACAATGAGGACCGAGTCCTCGATCGTCGCCCGGTCCTGCGCGCTCAGCTGGAAGTCATGGGGGCTGGACGCGTCCGGGATGATCTGCTCGACACTCGCGTCGGCGCCCGCCACCTGCTCGGTCACGTCGGCCCAGATGCCGGTCGTCGCAGTGATCGTGGGCTTCCCGGACCCATCGTCGTCCGAGCCGCAACCAGCGACTGATCCACCCAAGAGTGCGAGCAGTAGCAGTGGGGTGAGAGCGCCATACTTTCTCAACATGTCATTCGCTCCCTTACTCGCACACGTCGGTCATTGGTGGATGTGGGTCCTGTACCTCGTCCCCGTGCTGGTCGTGCTTGCGGCCTCGGCTCGCGCGCTGATCGAGCAGCGGCGCGAGGATCGGGAGCGGGGGGCGGAGGGCAAGGGCTAGACCGCCCTTCTCGTCGCCGGCAGCGACACAGCGACCACGAAGCTGGTCACGGCGACCAGGACGATGCAGGCGCCTGCCGCAAGGTCGAGGTGCCACGAGAGCAGCAGGCCGAGCGGGGCGCTGGCCGCCGCGATCGCCGCCGACAGGATCATCATCGCCGGCAGTCGCTTGGTGAGCAGTGCAGCCGTCGCCGGCGGGGCGATCAGCAGCCCGAGGACCAGCAACGCACCCACCACCCGGAAGCCGATCACGACCGCCAGGGTCACGAGCACCATCATCGCCAGGTTGAGCCGGTCGACCGGGAGCCCGAGCGCCGCGGCGCGCTGTGGGTCGAACGAGAGGGTCAGGAAGGGCCGGTAGAAGAGCGCGACCAGCGCCACGATCGCGACCGCGAAGACAACGCTCAGGTTCGCCTCGCTGCTCGACACGCCCAGCACGTCCCCGAAGAGGAACGAGGTCAGGTCGACGGAGTAGCCCTGGACCCGGGAGACGATCGCGACCCCCAGCGCGAGCATGAAGACGAAGACGACCGCGGCCGCGGTCTCCTCGCGGACGCGGCTGCGGCGGAGGATCAGGTTGGTCCCGGCCGCGGTCACCAGGCCGGCGGCCAGCGCTCCCAGCCACAGCGCGACTTCGTTCGGGTCCTCGCCCGCCGCCCCGGCGGTGAGGGCGAAGGCGATCGCCACGCCCGGGAGGACCCCGTGGGCGAGGCTGTCGGCCATCAGCGCCATCCCGCGCAGGATCACGTAGCACCCGACGACGCCGCAGAGGACGCCGACCGCGGCAGCGGCCAGCGCGCCGGTGCGGACGAACTCGGCCTGAAACGGATCGGTCAGGAAGTCCACTAGCCCGCTCCGTGATGGTGGTGGGCGGTATCGACCAGCAGAGAGCCGACCCGGAGCACCCGGCCCGCGAAGGTCTCCGAAATGACCTCCTCCGTGAAGGTTTCGGCAGGGGGCCCGAACTCGATCAAACGCTGGTTGAGGCAGAGCACCAGGTCGAAGTCGCGGCTGGCACTCTCCAGGTCGTGGGTGGCGACCAGCACCGTCCGGCCGCGGTCGCGCCAGTCGCGCAGCAGCCGCTGCAGGGCCCCATGGGTCGGGGCGTCGAGCCCGGCGAATGGCTCGTCCAGGAGCAGGATCTCGGCATCCTGGGCGGAGGCCTGGGCGAGCAGCGTCCGCTGGCGCTCGCCGCCTGAGAGGTCGCCGAAGCGCCGGTCGGCGAGGTGCTCGATGCCCAGCTCGCGCAGGGCGGCCGCCACCAGCTCGCGGTCGTGGTCGGTGAAGCGACGGAGCCAGCCGAGGTCCCCGTACCGGCCCATCCGCACCACGTCCGCGACCGTCACGGGGAAGGAGGGCTCGACCTCCAGCCGCTGTGGCACGAAGGCCACGCGCCGGCTGCCGAGGCTGATGTAGCCGCTCGCGGGACGTACGAGGCCGACCGCGGCCTGGAAGAGGGTGGTCTTACCGGCGCCGTTCGGGCCGAGCAGGGCGACGGTGGCACCGGCGGGCACCTCGACGTTGATGTCGAGCAGGGCGTCCTCGCGCCCGAACCGGACGGTGAGGCCCTCCGCGGCCAGGGCAGGCCGGATCGTTTCCTTGACGGCGTCTGCCACTTCAGCCCCTCACGCAGCGGGAGCAGTCCCCGCGGATGACTATGTCGTGCGCCCGCATCGAGTGCTTGAGGCGCCCCGAGAGGCGCTCGAGCGCCCGCTCGAGCCTCTCGTCCTCGAAGGCGGTTACCCGGCCGCAGGTCTCGCAGACGGCGTGGTGATGGTGCTCTCCGCCCGGCACGACCGGCTCGTAGCGTGAGCCGCCACCGTCGATCTCGACGCGCTGGACCAAACCCAGCTCATGAAGGAGGTCCAGCGCCCGGTAGACGCTGGCCTGACCGATCCCGGAACCGGCGCCACGAAGCTCGTCGGAGATCTCCTGCGCCGAGAGGCAGCAGTGCTGGCGAGCGAGCAGCTCCACCACCGCTTCGCGTGCCCCTCCGGACCTATGCCCGGCCTCGCTCAGGGCGACCCTTGCATGCTCGTCCCAACCCTCTGCTGTCTTCGCCGCGGCCCGAGCCATGACGAGAGAGGCTATCAGCTAAATGAGACTGATTCTCATTCTTGGCGGCGTTAGACGGGCTCGACCTGGCGCTCGCCGAGGATCTCCCCGAGGCGGCGCTCCAGCGCAACGGACACGGCTGCGCGGACCGGCCCCGACCCGAGCCGTTCCACCAGCGCCTCCAGGAACCCCTCGATCACGAGCCGCTTGGACTCGGCCTCCGGGAGGCCGTGCGCCCGCAGGTAGTGGAGCTGCTCCTTATCGATCTGGGCAACCGCGGCCGCGTGGGTGCAGCGCACGTCATCGGCCTCGATCTCGAGGCCGGGAATCGCATCCGCGTGGGCCGACTTGGAGAGGATCAGGTTGCGGCTCTCCTGGAAGGCATCGGTCTGCTGGGCTCCCGGGTCGACCTTGATCATTCCGCGCCAGACCGCTGTGGACTCGTCATCGAGGACGCCGCGGAAGGCGAGGTCGGAGGTGGTGTTGGGGGCGGCGTGCTCCTGGGTCGTGTCGAAG
The DNA here is from genome assembly GCA_963752605.1 of uncultured Solirubrobacterales bacterium. GTDB lineage: Bacteria > Actinomycetota > Thermoleophilia > Solirubrobacterales > 70-9 > CAVVYW01. Next base: position 14,698 of record CAVVYW010000010.1, on the reverse strand, counting down.
TCGAGGTGCTGCGAGCCCTCGCCGGCGTAGGCGCCGGTGACCCGGGCCCCCGAGCCCTGTCCGGCGAGGCGAGTCTCCATCCGGATCTTGCCGCGCGACGAGCCGAATCCGAGTGCCACCCAGTCCAGGTTCGCGTCCTTCTCGACCTCGGCCCGCTGCGTGGCGAACACCCAGCTTCGCTCGCTCAGCCCCTGGGCGCTGACGTAGCGGAGGTTGGCGCCGGGGCCGACCCAGATCTCGGTCACCGTGTTGAAGACGGAGTCGGGCTGCGCGTCCGTGGTCAGCCACTGCTCCCAGACCTCGGCCTCGGCGCCCTCCTCGAGCACGATCAGGGTGCGGAAGGAGAGGGAGGAGCGATCGGCGTCCTGAACGGCGGCGACGAGCGCCGGACCATCGAGCCGCTTGCCCCGTGGGACGTAGATCAGGGCGCCGCCGCTCCATGCGGCGTCGTTGCGGGCGACGAAGGGGTCGTCGTGACCCGCGAGCTTCCCGAGCATCTCGCCAAGGCGCGGGAACCGCTCGATCGCCGCCCCGAGAGACGCGACCAGCGGCTCGGTGGGATGGCCGTTGCCTGCGACAGCAACCTCGCTGCCGTCGAGGACGGTGCCGTCGATCTGCACCACCCGCGGCGTGTCGCCGGGGGGGTTGAGGATCGCGTCCGCGCGCGAGCGCGCCTCGGCATCGCCGTCCGTGGCGGGCGAGTAAGCGTCCAGGTCGAGCCCGGAGAGGTCGGTGAACTCCCAGCCCGGCGTCTTCTGAGTTGGGAGCGGCGGCGGGCCGCTCTCAGCCAATCGAGCCCTCCATCTGCAGCTCGATCAGCCGGTTCATCTCGACCGCGTACTCCATCGGAAGCTCCTTGGTGATCGGCTCGATGAAGCCGTTCACGATCATCTTCGAGGCCTCCTCCTCGTCGAGCCCGTGGCTCTGGAGGTAGAAGATCTTGTCGTCACCCATCTTCGAGACGGTCGCCTCGTGGCCGACGTCGGAGTCGTCCTCGCCGATGCGAATCGTGGGATAGGTGTCGGAGCGCGAGTCCTCGTCGAGCAGCAGCGCGTCGCAGACGACCTTGGACTTCGCCTCGGTCGCGCCCTTGGCGACCTCGAGCAGGCCGCGGTAGCTGGTTCGCCCCGCGTCCTTCGAGATCGACTTGGAGAAGATCGAGGACGTGGTCTTCGGGGCGGCGTGGATGATCTTGCCGCCGGCGTCCTGATGCTGGCCCTCGCCCGCGAAGGCGATCGAGAGGATCTCGCCGTGGGCCCGCTCGCCGAGCAGGTAGATCGACGGGTACTTCATGGTCAGCTTCGAGCCGAGGTTGCAGTCGACCCATTCCATGGTCGCGTCCTCGTGGGCGACCGCCCGCTTGGTGACGAGGTTGTAGACGTTCTGCGACCAGTTCTGGACCGTCGTGTAGCGGACCCGGGCGCTCTTCTTCGCGACGATCTCGACGACCGCAGAGTGCAGCGAGTCCGACGAGTAGGTCGGCGCCGTGCAGCCCTCGATGTAGTGGACGTCCGAGCCCTCCTCGGCGATGATCAGGGTGCGCTCGAACTGGCCCATGTTCTCGGTGTTGATCCGGAAGTAGGCCTGGAGCGGCATGTCGACCTTGGCGCCGGCAGGCACGTAGACGAACGAGCCGCCGGACCAGACGGCCGAGTTCAGCGCAGCCAGCTTGTTGTCGTTGGGCGGGATGATCGTGGCCCAGTACTCGCGGACGAGGTCCTCGTGCTCGCGCAGGGCGGTGTCCATGTCGGTGAAGATCACGCCCTGCTCCTCGAGCTTCTCGTTCACCTGGTGGTAGACGACCTCCGACTCGTACTGGGCGCCGACCCCGGAGAGGAACTTGCGCTCCGCCTCGGGGATGCCGAGGCGGTCGAACGTGTTCTTGATGTCCTCGGGGACCTCCGACCAGTCGCGGCTGTTCTTGTCGGACGCGCGGACGAAGTAGTGGATGTCGTTGAAGTCGATCTGAGCGAGGTTGCCGCCCCAGGTCGGGGTCGGTCGGGACTCGAAGTGGTCGTAGGCCTTGAGGCGGAAGTCGCGCATCCACTGCGGCTCGTCCTTGTAGTCGGAGATCGACTCGACCACCTCGCGGCTGAGTCCCTTGGGAGCCTTGTAGGCGTAGCCCGTCTCGGGATCGTGGAAGCCGAACTTCTCCTTGTAGTCGGCATTGATCCCGCCGAGGTCGCGCTCCTCGGCAGGGCGCTCGCGAGTCTTGGGGATGGTGGTGTCGGGTGTTGCCATCAGTCGGAAATCTCCAGCTTCACTTTGTCGTCGTCGATCGTGACCGGGAAGGTGCGGACGGGCTGGTAGGCGGGGAGGGTCCTCGGCTTGCCCGTGGTGAGGTCGAACAGTGACCCGTGCCGCGGACACTCCACGGTACAGGTCTCGACGTCGAACTCCCCCTCGGCGAGCGGGCCGTCGTCGTGCGAGCAGCGATCCTCGATCGCATAGAGCTCGCCGCCGCAGTTGAAGATGCCGATCTTCGCCCCGTCGGGAGCCTCGATCAGCTTCATCTCGCCGGCGGGCAGCTCGCCCGCGGGGCAGACGTCGATCTGTTCCTTTGTGCCTTCAGTCACGTTATTCCTACTCGGGAGGTCGGATTTTAGCGGCTGTGGTGCGTCGAGCCGGGGCGCGGTCCAGCAAAGTGCGGGGTGCAATGGGAACACCGGAGCCAAGTCAAGCCCCCGCAGGCGGGGGGCGCGCTCGCCTGATCTTCGCGGCCGGCCTGGCGGCCCTCCTTGCGGTGGCGGCGATCGTGCTGGTGAGCCAGTCCGGCGGCTCGAAGCACACGTTCAGTGCCGCCCCGGAGCGCTGCCTCGACGGCTGGAACGAGGACGCGACCGCTCCCAGCCAGCTCGGCGTCCATCAGTACGACGCCCACGGATACAACTACGTGCAGGTGCTGACCCTGAGCTCGGATGGCTCCGCCCCCGTGCCGGAGAGCGAGCCGACCGCGGTCTGCGGGATCCTCTTCGCCTCGCCGAACCTCGACGCTGAGGTGAGCGCGGCGGGGCTGGTCCAGCTCCCGGGCGGCTGGCAGCCGCTCAGCAGGCTGCAGGAGACCTCGCGCCTCGCTGAGTACCAGGCGCAGGCCCAGGAGGACTACAACGCGAGGCTCCAGCAGGACGGCATGATCGAGCCGCTCTGACCGGGGTCGCAGTCGGGGCGCGTGGTCTAGATTCCACTGAGGGATGAGCCGAGAGTCCCGAAACGGAATCGCACTGCTTGCGCTCACCGCTGTTTGGGCGCTTGCGATCGCTCTGAGCGGCTCCACCGATGCGCTGCTGTACCTGGCGCCGGCGATGCTGCTGGCCGTACCTCTCTTCTTCGGACGCTTTCTCGGCGAGGACGTCCTCGAGCGTATCCGCGGAACAAGGATTGACCGACGACCGCGTCCGGTTGGGTCGTGGCGTCCGAGCCCGCGAGGGCCCAGTGTCCTCCTTCCGCGTGGCGGCGAGCTGATCGCCGGCGGGATGGCTCAGCGCGGGCCGCCCCTCCTGACTTCGGCCTAGAGCGCCCCCGGCCTCCTCGGTCGCGGGGCGCGGTCCCGCGACGAAAGGAGATCACCGTGCGCAAGGTCGCATCGGTGCTCGCGATCGCACTCATCATCGCGACCCTGCCGGCCGAGCGGTCGGCCGCCCACGAGGGCAACCCAAACTTCAGATCGGAGGTCAACGGCCTCACGCCGGAGACGGCGGGGGTGGCCGTGCGGATCCTCAACTACGACGACAGCCTGGAGCTCCAGAACGACTCGGGCAAGACGGTCACCGTGGAGGGCTACCAGGGGGAGCCGTATCTGCGGATCCTCGGTGACGGGACGGTCGAGGTGAACACCCTCTCGCCGTCCCACTACCTGAACGGGGATCGCTATGGCGAGGCCGACGTGCCGCCGGAGGCCGACCCTGACGCCCCGCCTGTCTGGGAGACGATCGACCGCAGCGGCCGTTATGGGTGGCACGACCATCGGGTCCATTACATGGGCCGCGGAACGCCGGAGCAGGTCACCGACGAGGGGGAACGGACCGAGGTCTTCGACTACTCCGTCCCGGTCGAGGTCGGCGGCGAGCCCGCCGCGATCACCGGGACCCTCGTGTGGGTCGGCGAGGATTCGGGCTTTCCGATCCTCCCGTTCGTCGTGCTCGCGGTCGTCGGTGCGGGCCTCGCGGCGCTCATCCTGATTCGGCGGCGTGGAGCCGGCGGCGGCGAGCCGCCCGGAGGAGAGGAGCGAGAGGCCTGGTGATTCGCCGCTGCGCCCTCCCGCTGGCCGCGCTGGCGGCCCTGGTGCTGCCCGCCTCGGCGAGCGCCCACGCTGTGCTGGAGCGGACCTCCCCGTCGCAGGGTGCGGAGGTCGAACAAGCGCCAGAGCTGGTCGCCTTCTATTTCAACGAACCGGTCGAGGCGAGCTTCGGGGCGGTGCGGGTCTTCGATCCCGAGGGCGACCAGGTGGAGACCGGCGAGCTGATCAGGCCCGATGACCGGTCCGACGCGATGGGCGCCGATCTGTCCGAGGGGCTCGCGGACGGGACCTACACCGCCACCTACCGGATCGTGTCCGCCGACGGGCATCCCGTCTCGGGCGGTTTCGTCTTCTCGATCGGAAACCCGGGGCGGGGCTCGGAGAAGACCGTGGCCGAGCTGCTCGACGAGGGTGACGCGGGGCCGGTCACCGACGTCGCCTTTTGGGCCGACCGGCTCCTAGGCTATCTGGCGCTCGGGGTGGGGGTCGGCGCCCTGATCTTCCTCGTCGCGGTGTGGATACCGGCGCTCGCACGTGCACCGGACGGGGACTCGGATTGGGCCGAGGCCGCTCGCCACTTCAGCGGGCGCTGGTGGGCTCTCGCCCTCGTTGCGGCTCTCACCGGGCTCGTCGCCAGCCTCCTGGCCCTGCCGCTGCAGGCGGCCACGGTGAGCGGATCCTCATTCTGGTCGGCCCTCGACCGATCGGTCCTGGAGGAGGTCCTGGACACCCGCTTCGGGACCGTGCTCGCTCTTCGGGCCGGCGCGTGGGCGGCTTTGGCCCTCGTGGTCGGGGTTGCCGCCGGGCGGCTCGGGGACCGCCCGCCTCGGGCCTGGGCGGCGGTCGCGGCCGCGCCGCTCTGCCTCTTCCTGATCATCTCACCGGCGCTGGCCGGCCACGCCAGCACCCAGGATCCGACCGCGGTTCTGTTCACCTCCGACGCGATCCACGTCACGGCCATGTCGCTCTGGCTGGGGGGCCTCGTGGCGTTGCTGGTCGCGCTTCCGGCGGCGACCCGCGCACTCGACCCGCCGAAGAGAACCGCGCTCCTGCTCGAATCGCTGAGGCGCTTCTCGCCGCTGGCGCTGGCCTCGGTTCTGGCGCTCGCTGCGACGGGCACGGTCCAGGCGGTGATCGAGGTGGCCAGCTTCGACGCGCTGGTCGAGACCGGGTTCGGCCGCGCGGTCCTGGCAAAGGCGGCTCTCCTGAGCGTGCTGGTCGTCCTCGGCTATCGCAACCGGGCCAGGCTGATCCCGGCACTTGCCCGGTTGGCCGGCTCCGGCGAGTCACCGGGTCGCCCAGGCCTCTTGCTCCGGGCAAACCTGCGAGCGGAGGTCACGTTGATCGCTGCCGTTCTCGGCGTCGCCTCGGTGCTGGTCAGCTACGCGCCCCCGAGCGACTCGAGGCCGGGGCCCGTCTCGGGTACGGCCGATCTTGGGTCGCGAGTGCTCGACTACACGGTGGACCCCGCGCGGGTCGGGCGCAACCAGCTCCACCTCTACCTGTTCAACGCGGACGACGGCTCCCAGTTCGACGCCGCGCGTGAGGTCACGGCCACGGCCACTCTGCCGTCGAAACAGATCGGCCCGTTGCCCGTCGAGCTGAGTAAGGCCGGCCCGGGGCACTTCGTGGCTCCCGATCTCCGGCTCGGGGTGCCGGGCGCCTGGGAGCTGTCGATCGCGGTGCGCCTCTCGCGCTTCGAGCAGGACGAGGCGCGCCTGGAGGTGCCCATTCGATGACTTGTCAACGCGGGCCGCGGCCCGCATGGAAAGGAGAAGCAATGAGGATCAAGTTGATGTTCGCGGTCGCGCTGGCGACCGCTCTGGCGCTACCGGCGGTGGGTCAGGCCCATGTGACCCTCCAGCCCGATGCGGTTCCCGCCGGCGGGTTCACCCGCTTCGACGTGCGGGTCCCCAACGAGCGGGATGACGCCGCGACCAACAAGGTCGAGGTGAAGTTCCCGGAGGGGTTCGTGTTCGTCTCCTATGAGCCCGTCGAGGGTTGGACGACGGAGGTGAAGAAGAGCAAGCTCGCCGAGCCCGTCGAGGCTGAAGGTGAGCAGATCACCGAGCAGGTGACGACGGTGACCTGGACCGCCGACGATCCCGCGGCGGCGATCCAGCCCGGTCAGTTCCGGGACTTCGGGCTCTCGGTCGGGCTTCCGGAGGAGGCCGCCGAGGGCGATGTCCTCACCTTCCCGGCCCTCCAGACCTATGACAGCGGCGAGGTCGTGCGCTGGATCGGCGAGCCCGAATCCGAGGAGCCGGCGGCTCAGGTGACGCTGACCGCCTCCGAGGAGGAGCACGGCGAGGCCGCCGAAGAAGAGGAGGAGGGCGAGTCCTCCGAGGATGATGACGACGAAGAATCGTCGGACACCCTCGCGATCATCGCGCTCGTGCTGGGCGCGGCCGGCCTGCTCGCGGGCGGGGCAGCGTTTCTGAGGAGCGGACGCAGCTCCTGATCCGACGATGGGGGCGGCGGCTCGGGCCGCCGCCCCCATCCACGCCAGCGAGCCTGGCGCGACGACCGAGATCCCGATAGGTTGCGGCGGCCTTGGCTCTGATCATCATCATCGGCGTCGTCGTCCTCGTCGCCCTCGCCGTCCTGCTGCTCTACAACCGGATGGTGTCCAGGCGCAACGCCGTCGAGAACAGCTGGGGGCAGATCGAGGCCGCGCTCCAGCGCCGGCATGACCTGATCCCCAACCTGGTCGAGGCGGTCAAGGGCTACGCGAGCCACGAGCAGCGCACCTTCGAGAACGTGACCAAGGCGCGCAGCACCGCGGTCGCCGCGAAGGCGCCGCCCCAGCAGGCCGCCGCCGAGGACGCGCTCACGGCGGTGATCCAGCGCCTGATGGTGGTCGCCGAGCAGTACCCGGAGCTGCGGGCGACGGAGAACTTCCAGCAGCTCCAGGGTCAGCTGAGCGAGACCGAGAACCAGATCCAGATCACCCGGCGCGTCTACAACGACACGGTCCAGACCTACAACACGTTCATCCAGATCTTCCCCAACTCGGTCATCGCCGGGGCGTTCAACTTCGAGCCGCGCCAGTTCTTCGACGCCGAGGCGGAGGCCGAGGCGGCTCCCGAGGTGAGCTTCCCCGGAGGCGAGGGCGCACAGCCCGCCCAAGCGCCACCCGCCGAGAAGTAGCGTGCCGCGGCGCCTGGCCAGCTCCATCGCGGCGGCGGCCCTCTGCTGCCTCGCCTTCCCCGCCGGCGCCGCGGCCGACAGCGCCGACGTCACCGACGCCGATGTGACGCTGCGGCTCGCGCCGGACTCCAGCCTGCAGGTCGCCGAGCCGCTGACCTTCGACTACGAGGGCAGCTACCACGCCTCCTACCGCGACATCCCGCTCGGCTCGAACGAGAAGATGACCGACATCACCGTGTCGGAGGGCGGCCGCACCTTCAAGCAGGGCGGATGCACGGTGGAGGGCTGCACGGACGAGACCGGCAAGTTCGGCGTCACCAACTCCCCTGAGGGTGACGTCAGGATCGTCTGGCATCACAACGCCAGCAACCAGGAGCGGACCTTCGTCGTCTCCTACCGGGTGATCGCCAAGGACCACGTGATCGCCTACGACGACGTGATCGACGTCTACTGGCAGGTCTGGGGCGATCAGTGGGACTTCGACCTGGACCACCTCACCGCAAGCCTGAGAGAACCGGCCTTGAGGCCCCATCCGCCGGGCGAAGGCTTCTCCCGGCCCTTCGGCGGTCTGGGGTCACCCGCGCGACGTCGAGGGGCAGACCTTCCGCGAGCCCGGCGTCGCGCGTCTCGAGGCCTCAGACGTGCCGGACCATCAGTTCGTCGAGATGCGGGTGACGATCCCGCGGACGCCCGGCCAGAACGTCAGCGCGGCCGGGCGGGGGGAAGGCAGCGGGCTGGGGGCGGACCGGCGACGAGCAGGAGCGGACGCGACGAGTTCAACTCGCCGTTCAACAAGACGAAGCGGTGGATCGCCGACAACTCGGTCCTGCTGGCGGCGCTCGTGGCCGCCTCGCACTCGGGCTGCTCGCGCTGTTCACCTTCCTCGCGCGCGAGCACCGGACCTCGACGCCCGAGCATCTTCCCGAGCCGCCGGACGACGCCAGCCCGGCTCTGGCGTACGGCCTCGCCCATGAGGGCGGCGACAGCACCGACACGGTGCTCGCGACCCTGCTCGACCTGGTCGAGCGCGGCTACTACGAGGACAAGCAGGCGACCACCGAGGACGAGAAGCTGGACCTCGCGATCGCGGTGGCGGCGAAGCGGCCCAGCACCGAGGGCCTCCAGCCGCACGAGAAGGAGGTGCTCTCCTTCTTCGACCAATTGCTTGAGGGCGAGACCGTTCCGATGAGCGACATGAAGGACCGGATCCCCGAGCACGACTCGACCTGGCGGGGGCGCTGGGAGTCGATGACCTCGGCGCTCGACTCGGTGGAGGAGGGCCAGCTCGAGTGGGACCGGAGCTTCAACGGCGCCAAGTGGCTGCTCTGGCTCGGGCTGATCGTCGTCTTCGGCCTGATCTGCCTGGCCGATGCCGTCGTCAACGAGGACGCGCACTTCCTCCTGCCCGGGGCGATCGGCTTCGTCACGCTGATCGTGGTCATGGCCTGGCCGTCGCGGCGCCTCAAGCGCCTCGCGGCTCAGCCCGGCGAGCGCGTCGCCAAGTGGCAGGCCTTCGAGCGGTGGACCGAGGACTTCCCGCGGCTCAAGGACGACCCGCCGGCGACCCTCGAGCTGTGGAAGAGGATCCTGATCTTCGGCGTCGCCTTCGGCACCGCAGAGCGGATGATCGAGTCCGGTCGCATCCCCGCGCCCGTGGTGGCGAGCAGCGGAGCCGCCTGGAGCACCTACTACTTCTCCGGCAACGCCACGGACTTCGGCAGCTCGTTCAGCTCCGGCTTCTCCTCGCAGGTCGCCCCGGAGTCCTCGAGCGGCGGCGGAGGCGGCTTCAGCGGCGGAGGCGGAGGCGGAGGCGGCGGAGGCGGCGGCGGGTCCTGGTAGGGCCCGGCTCGCTCTACTCCGCCCTGTCGATCAGATCCCGGCGCTCGCGCCGCCGGCTGATCTGCGGCGAGAGCCCGACGGCCATGCCACCGGCCTTGAGGGCCAGCTCCCAGAGGGTCGGGCCGCGCTTGGCGGTGTCCTCGCCGTCGACGTGAGCCCGGATCTCATCGGCCATGCGGATCAGCTCCGGGGCGGTCGCCTGGGAGACCTGCCAGGAGAGGGCGTCGGCGAGCTCCGAGGCATAGGCCGCGAGCGTCGTCGACTCGTCCGGGCGGGCGGCCAGGGCGAGCGCCAGGGCGCATCCGATCAGCGAGTGGCCGGCGGCGTTCAGGTCGCCGGTGTCCAGTGACGCGGCCGCGACCTCGGCCCGGCTCGCGCCGAGCTCGATCATCGCGGTCTTGTTCTGGGCGATCGGCTGATCGCCCTGGAGCAGCAGCTCGCCGGCGATGATCGCCCATACCGGCGAGTCCTCTCGCCAAATCGAAGCAGCCTCGTCGAACTGCGCGGACACCTGAACCATCCTTAGTTCTTCGACCAAACGTAGCCCTGAACTGGCCGATTTCAGGCCCCGCGGACGCTTGTTCTAGGCGTGGCGCAGGCGTCGCCCAAGCGTGATTCGTGCCTGAGGCTCAGACCGTGGCGGCCTCGGCGGGGTCGCCCTGCTCGCCCTCGTCCTCCCAGTCGGCGGGCTTGCCCAGGCTGGCGCCCTTCACCACCTTGAGGCCGAGGAGCGCGCACTTCATGCGCGTCGCGGAGATGTCGATTCCCAGCAGCTCGAGGACGAAGTCCTTCGGCAGCGCGAGGATCTCCTCGCGGGTCTTGCCCTCCAGCTCCTCGGAGAGCAGTGACGTCGCGGCGGTGGAGATCGCGCAGCCCTGGCCCTCGAAGGAGACCTCCGAGACCCGGCCCTCGTCGTCGAGCTTCAGGAAGACGTGCTGCTCGTCGCCGCAGAACGGGTTCGAGTCCTCGAAGTCGAGGTCGAAGGAGTCGAGCCGCCCGAAGTTCCGCGGCCGCTTGTAGTGATCCAGGATCTGGTCCCGGTAGAGCTCGTCCATCAAATCATCGAAGACCCGGCGGACGTCGAGCAGTCCCTCGACCAGCCGGTCGATCTCCTCGCGGGTGTTGAAGACGGCGAGGCTGGCGCGCGTCGTGGCCGGCACCCCGAGCCGCTCCATCAGCACCTGGCAGCAGTGGTGGCCGGCGCGGACGGCGACGCCGTGGCGGTCGAGGATCTCGGAGATGTCATGGGCGTGGACGCCCTCCATCGCGAAGGAGAGGATGCCGCCCCGGTCATCGCCGGCGGGCGGGCCGAAGACCCTCAGCCCGTCGATCTCCGCCAGGCGGTCCAGCGCATAGCCGGCGAGCTCGACCTCGGCGGCATGCACGGCGTCCAGCCCGAGCTCGTCGAGCCAGCGGACCGCCGCCCCGAAGCCGATCGCCTCGCCGATCGCCGGGGTGCCCCCCTCGAACTTCGCCGGGAGCTCGGCCCAGGTGATCTCGTCGCGCTCCACCTTCCTGATCATCGAGCCGCCGCCGATGAAGGGAGGCATCTCCTCGAGCAGCTCCCGCCGGCCGAACAGCGCCCCGATGCCGGTGGGCCCGTACATCTTGTGGCCCGTGAGCGCGTAGAAGTCGGCGCCGAGCTCGGCCATGTCGAGCTCGAGCTTGGGGCCGCCCTGGGCGCCGTCGACGACCAGCAGGGCGCCGGCGTCGTGCGCCATGCGGGCGATCTCGGGGATCGGGTTGACCGTGCCGAGGACGTTCGAGACGTGGGTGACGCAGACGAGCTTCGGCCCCTGCTCGAGCAGCGAGCCGAGCGCCTCGAGGTCGAGCCTTCCCTCGTCGGTGATGGGGGCCCAGTCGAGCTGCGCTCCCTTCTCCTGGGCGAGCTGGTACCAGGGCACGATGTTCGAGTGGTGCTCCATCTCGGTGAGCACGATCCGGTCGCCCTCGCCGATGTTGGCGCGCCCCCAGGAGTAGGCGACGAGGTTGAGCGCCTCGGTCGCGTTGCGGACGAAGACCACCTCTCGCCGGTCGGCGCCGATATGGGCGGCCAGCGTGACCCGCGCCTCCTCGTACAGGGCGGTCGCCTCCTCGGAGAGCGTGTGGACGCCGCGATGGACGTTCGCGTTCTGGTCGCGCCAGTAACGGTCCAGCGTCTCGATCACCGCGAGCGGCTTCTGCGCGGTGGCCCCGTTGTCGAGGTAGGCGAGGGGCTTGCCGTGGACCCGCCGCTCCAGGATCGGGAACTCGGCGCGGATCTCGTCCAGCGAGCGGGGGAGGGCGGGGGCGGTGGTCGCGGTCGGCTCCATCAGGCGGCCGCCTCGACCTCCTCGCGGATCCAGCCGTAGCCCTTCTCCTCGAGCTGCTCCACCAGCTCGGGGCCGCCCTCCTTGACGATGCGCCCGTCGAAGATGACGTGGACGGCGTCGGGCTTCACCAGATGCAGGATGCGCTGGTAGTGGGTGATGATCAGGACGCCCATGTCGGGGCCGGCGAACTTGTTGACGCCCTCGGCGACGATGCGCAGCGCGTCGATGTCCAGGCCCGAGTCGGTCTCGTCGAGGACCGCCATCTCCGGGCGGAGCATCGCCAGCTGGAGGATCTCCATCCGCTTCTTCTCGCCGCCCGAGAAGCCGTCGTTGAGGTAGCGCGAGGAGAACTCCTTGGGGATGTTGGTCAGCTCCATCGCCGCCTCGGTCTCCTTGCGGAAGTCCTTCAGCTTCACGGGCTCCTCGCCGCGCGCCTCGCGGTGGGCGTTGATCGCCATCCGCAGGTACTTGGCGACGGTGACGCCGGGGATGGCGACCGGGTACTGGAAGGCCATGAAGAGGCCCATGCGGGAGCGCTCGTCGGGATCGGCCTCGGTGATGTCCTCGCCCTTGAAGGTGATGGTCCCCTCGGTGACCTCGAGGCCGGGGTGGCCCATGATCGCGTTCGCGAGGGTGGACTTGCCGGAGCCGTTCGGCCCCATCAGGGCGTGGATGCGCCCCTTCTCGACGTCGAGATCGAGGCCCTTGAGGATCTCCTTGTCCTCGGCGCTCACGTGCAGGTTGCGGATCTCAAGCTCTGCCAATTCGGCTCCTTGATCGGGTTGCGGTTCGGACTTGCGCGGCCGCTAGGCGGCGGCGACGGGGGTTTTCGACCTCGGGCGCGAGTTTCGCTCCGAGAACTCGACCAGGTCGGCGACCGTCGTCCCCGAGAGGGCCTTGCTGACGCCGCCCTGTACCCGGGTCCACAGGAACTTGGTGGCGCAGGCCTCGTCGTCGGTTTCGTGCGAACAGGAGACCTTTCCCTCGGGATCGGCGTGGAAGCACTCCATCGGGGCGATGGTCCCCTCCAGCGCCTGGACGACCTCGAGCATGTCGATCTCGTCGGCCGCCCGCCCGAGGCGGTAGCCGCCGTGGGCTCCCCGCTGGCTCTCGACCAGGCCCGCCCTGCGCAGCTTGGCGACCAGGTGCTCCAGATAGGAGAGGGGAAGGCTCTCGGATTCGGCGACCGCGCTCAGCGCCACCGGCGCTCCGTCGTCCTGCCGGCCAAGCTCGACCATCAGGCGCACTCCGTACTCGGCTCGGGTCGAAAACAGCATCGCCCCGAAATCCTAGCTCAACGGTCGGTTATGCGGTGGCCTCTCGCGCCCGGGCCACCACGGCGCGAAGGATGTTGCGGAACTCCGCGTAGACCTTGGGGCCGGCGGCCGCGGCGTGGCGGGCCTCGATCTCGGCGACGATCTGGTCGCCGGCCACCAGCATCTCCAGCCCGCGCTTCGTCGGCACCACCAGCTTGGCCCGCCGGTCGCTCGGGTCCGGCCGCCGCTCGACGTAGCCGAGGTCCTCGAGCTCGTCCACCAGCCGGCCGACCACCTGCTTGTGCCGGCCGCTCAGCCGGGCCAGCTCGGTCGCGCGGACCCCGTCCTCGTCGAGGTAGGCGAGGACCGCGGCATGCCGCGGCCGGAGATCGGGGTGTCCCTGCTCGGCGAGCCGGGTAAACAGCTCCTCGTGGATCGAGTTCTGGAGCTGGGTCGCGAGCACCCAGAGGTCGGGGTTCCACTCCTGGCGCTCGCTTCTCCGCTTCGTGGTGGTCATGGTCTCGGATCAAGACAGTAGACGATCGTGACCGTCTGGTCGTTGACCAACGCTTTATGGCCGGTTGAGGGCCCTCGCTATGCTGGCCTTCAACTTCCAAAGGAGACTTCGCAGATGAGCACGACAAGGCGTTCCAACTTCGGTGCCGCATTCAGGACGGGGATTCTGCTCGCCGCCCTGCTGGGCCTGTTCGTCGTCATCGGCGCCCTGATCGGGGGCCCGGAGACGGCGCTGCTGTTCCTCTTCATCGGTGCCGTCGTTCAACTTCTTCGCCTACTGGTTCAGCGACAAGATCGCGCTGCGGATGGCGGGGGCGAAGGAGATCTCCGAGCAGGAGGCGCCGCGCCTCTACGAGATCGTCCGGGAGCTGACGACGCGCGCCGGCCTGCCGATGCCGAAGCTCTATGTCATCCCGCAGGACCAGCCGAACGCCTTCGCGACCGGCCGCAACCCCGAGCGCTCCGCGGTCGCCGTGACCGCCGGGATCCTCAAGCTCCTCTCCGAGGACGAGCTGCGGGGCGTGCTCGCGCACGAGCTGGCGCACGTGCGCAACCGCGACATCCTGATCACCTCGATCGTGGCGACGATCGCGGGCGCGATCACCTACCTCGCCTACATGCTGCTGTGGTTCGGCGGCGACGACGAGTCGCCATTCGGGCTGATCGGCGCGCTGGCGCTGGTCCTGCTCGCGCCGATCGCCGCGGCGATCATCCAGCTGGCGATCTCGCGCCAGCGCGAGTACTCCGCCGACGCGACGGGCGCCGAGATCTGCGGCAACCCGGAGTCGCTGGCGAGCGCGCTGCTCCGCCTGGAGGAGGGCGCGCAGGCGATCCCGATGCAGGTGAATCAGGCGGCCGAGCCGCTCTACATCGTCAAGCCGTTCTCCGGCGGCGGCATGGCGGCCCTCTTCTCGACGCATCCGCCGATCGAGGAGCGTGTCCGCCGCCTCCGCCAGATGCGCCCGACGATCGCGTAGCTACCGGGGCTCGAGCACGAAGAGGCGGATGTCCCGCGTCGTTCGCGCGCGGTAGTCGTCGAATCCGGCGAACTGCTCGTTCATCCGCCTCCAAAGGGTCTCGTGCTCCTCGCCCTCGGCGATGCGGGAGCGCACCGGCCAGCGCTTCCGGCGGACCTGGACCTCGGCCTCGGGGTTCTGCTCGAGGTTGAGCGCCCAGGCGGCGGCCGCTCGTTCCCGGCGTTGGAGCCGATCACGATCAGCCGTTCCTCGTCGGGGAGGTAGACCACCGGGCGCGGTCCGCTCCTTGCCGGACCGACGGCCGACGGTGGTGAGGAGGAGGATCGGCGCCCGATCCAGCCGCCCGCCGACGCGGCCGCCGCTGAGCTTGTAGAGCGGGATGTTCAAGCGGCCGGTCGCCTTCAACCCCCG
>CAVVYW010000009.1:0-118236 GCA_963752605.1 uncultured Solirubrobacterales bacterium | reverse complement strand
CGCCGACGGTTAAGCGCCGCCGGCACGTGCACCGGCGGCGGGACGGGCGCGGCCGCCTCGGTGAGCGTGGCGCTCACGCGGGCGGGCGGCAGTCGGCTCGCCGCCGGCGCGCTGCGGGCGACGAACGCCGCCGCGTCGATCTGCAGCACGCGCACGCGCTCGAGCCCGCTCGCCGCCGCAGCCGCCCGCACCGGCGCCGAGCCAGCGCCGCGACCGCGAGCAACGCGCAGATCGGGATTCGCCGCGGTCTCACGTCCTTGTTACAACACGGCGATCGCCGCCGCGGAGCGCCGCGCGCCTCCGCAATCAAACCTCACGCGCGATCGCGTCAGTGCCGAGCGATCGCGCGCTCGCCGACCGCCGCCAGGATGCGCTCGGCGATCCGCTTGCCGGTGAAGCCGACCTCGGCGTGCAGCAGCGCCGGCTTGCCGTGCGTGACGTAGCGGTCGGGCAGGCCGACGCGCAGGATCCGCGCGGGCGTCAGCGCCGCCGTCGGTGAGCGTCTCCCACACGGCGGTGCCGAAGCCGCCGGCGCAGCACGCCCTCCTCGACGGTGACGAGCAGCTCGTGCTCGGCCGCGAGCTGCGGCAGCAGCGCGGCGTCGATCGGCTTGGCGAAGCGCGCGTCGGCGACCGTGACGTCCATGCCGCGCTCGGCGAGCAGGTCGGCCGCCTCCAGCGCCTTCGCCGACGCCGCTGCCGTAGCCGAGATCGCGACCGCGCGTCGCCCTCGCGCAGGATCTCGCCGGTGCCGATCGCGATCGGCTCGGCGCGCGTCGCGGCAGCGGCACGCCGACCGCCTCGCCGCGCGGGTAGCGCAGCGCGACCGGGCCGTCGTCGTAGCGCAGCGCCGTGCGCAGCATGTGCACGAGCATCGCCTCGTCGCGCGGCGCCATCAGCGACGATGTTCGGCAGGCAGCGCAGGTAGGCGATGTCGAAGACGCCGTGGTGCGTCGGGCCGTCGTCGCCGACGAGGCCGGCGCGGTCCATCGCGAAGACGACGTTGAGCTTCTGCAGGCAGACGTCGTGGACGATCTGGTCGAAGGCGCGCTGCAGGAAGGTCGAGTAGATCGCGGCGACCGGCTTGACGCCCTCGAGCGCCAGGCCGGCGGCGAACAGGACCGCGTTCTGCTCGGCGATGCCGACGTCGAAGTAGCGCTCGGGCATCGCCTTCTGGAGGATGTTCAGGCCGGTGCCGGAGTTCATCGCGGCGGTGATGCCGACGACGCGCGCGGTCGCGCCGGCACTCGCGCGACCATCGCCTCGCCGAAGACCTGCGTGTACTGCGGCGGCGGCGTCGGGCGGCGCCCTGCGGCGATCGGCCTTCGGCGGCGCGGGCGCGCCGTTGGCGATCGACTTGGGCTTGGCGGCGTGCCACTTCTCCATGCCCTCCAGGCCGCCCTCCTCGGCCGGGCGCGAAGCCCTTGCCCTTGACCGTCGCGATGTGCACGACGACCGGGCGCTCGGCCTCGAGCGCCTCGCGCAGCGCGTCGCGCAGCGCGCGCACGTCGTGGCCGTCGATGACGCCCGATGTAGGCCCAGTCGAGCTCCTCCCACAACAGGCCCGGCGCCCAGAACGCCTTGATCGACTCCTTGAGCTGCGGGCCGAGGCGCTCGAACGCGGCGCCGATGCCGCCGGGCAGCTCGGTCAGCCGGTCCTCGACGCCCTCGCGGCGCGTGCCAGAGCTTCGGGTTGCAGGCGGACGCGGTTGAAGTAGCGCGACAGCGCGCCGACGTTCGGCGCGATCGACATGCCGTTGTCGTTGAGGACGACGACGATCGGCGTGCCCAGCGCCGCCGGCCTGGTGGATCGCCTCGAAGGCGACGCCGCCGGTCATCGCGCCGTCGCCGATGACCGCGACGACCTTGCCCGCGTCGGCCGTCGCCGCGCGCCGCATGCGCCTCCTTGAGGCCGACCGCGTAGCCGATCGACGTCGAGGCGTGGCCGGCGCCCATGATGTCGTGCTCGGACTCGGAGATCGAGCAGAACGGCGCGAGGCCCTCGTACTGGCGGATCGTCGGGAGCTGGTCGCGGCGGCCGGTGAGGACCTTGTGCGGGTAGGCCTGGTGGCCGACGTCCCAGAGGATCTTGTCGCGCGGCGAGTCCAGCAGCGAGTGCAGCGCGACGGCCAGCTCGCAGGTGCCGAGGTTGGCGCCGAAGTGGCCGCCGATCTCGCCGACCGTGTCGATGATGTGCTCGCGGACCTCCTGGGCGACCTGCTGCGAGCTCGTCCTCGCTGAGCGCGTGCAGGTCCTGCGGGCGGTCGATGCGGTCGAGGAGGCGCTGGTGGTCATGAGGTGCGGGTCGCGATGAAGTCGGTGATCTGCTCGAGCTCCGGGCGCGCCGTCCGGGCGCCGCCTGCGGCGAGCGACGCGCGGGCCTGCGCGTGCGACGCCGCGGCCAGCTCGCGCGCGCCGTCGAGGCCGAACTCGCTGACGTAGGTGCGCTTGCCGTGGCGCTCGTCGCTGCCCTGCGGCTTGCCGAGCGCGTCGTCCGTGCCGGTCACGTCGAGGATGTCGTCGACGATCTGGAACAGCACGCCGAGCTCGGCGGCGAAGCGCGCGGAAGGCCGATTGTAGCAGGTCGCGTCCATGCCCGCGAGCAGCAGTACGCACTCGACCGACGCGCCGATCAGCCGCCCGGTCTTCAGCTCGTGCAGGCGGCGCAGCTCGTCGGCGTCCGGTGCCGTCGCCGGCGACGTCGATGTACTGGCCGCCGACCATGCCGTCGACGCCCGTCGCCGCCGCCAGCTCGCGCGACGGCGGCGAGGAGTCGCCGCGGCTCGCCGGCCTGCTGGGTGAGCACGTGGCGGAACGCCTCGGCGTAGAGCCCGTCGCCGGCGAGGATCGCGACGTCCTCGCCGAACGACGTGGCACGTCGGGCGGCCGCGGCGCAGGTCGTCGTCGTCCATCGCCGGCAGGTCGTCGTGGATGAGCGAGTAGGTGTGGATGAGCTCGATCGCGGCGGCGAGCGGCAGGACTCGCGCTCGGTCGCGGCCGATCGCGCGCGCGGTGGCGAGCGCGAGCACCGGGCGGATGCGCTTGCCGCCCGCCAGCAGGCTGTAGCGCATCGCCTCGTCGAGGCCGGCGGTGCGCGGGCTCGGCGGAGAAGCGCAGCCCCTCGAGGTAGCGCTCGACCGCGTCCGCAGCCCGTCGGGGTACGCCATGCGCGGCTCCACTCAGAGGAGCGTGTCCTGGCCCGGCAGCGGCTCGGCGCTCGGCCGCGCGGGCGCGGCGCTCGAGCTCGGCGGCGGCCTGCGACGGCGAGCCCGGCGCAGTCCTCGACGAGCCTCGCGGCGGCGTCGGCGCTCAGGTCGCCGGAGCGCAGCTGCTCGGCGGCGCGCTCGAGCCGCTCGACGAGCTCGTCCAGCTGGCGTCGGAGTCGGCGTCGGTCATGACGTGGCGCGCATTCTGCCCATCTCGCGCAGCACGGCCGCGAGGATCCCGTTGACGAACCCCGGCGCGTCCGCGCCGCAGAAGGTCTTGGCGAGCTCGACGGCCTCGTCGATCGCGCCCTCCGGCGGGATCGGCGTGTCGGCCGGGCGCGGCGTCGGGGTGGAGCATCTCCAGCAGCGCGACGCGCATGATCGCCTTCTCCAGCGGCGCGATGCGGTCGAGCGTCCAGCCCTTGGCGTGGCGCGCGATGAGCGCGTCGAGCTCCTCGGCGGTGTCCTCGGTGGCGTGGGCGAGCGCGCGCGTGAACATCGACGCGTCGCGCTCGAAGACGTCGTCGAGCTCGCGGCCGGTGAGCTCGGTCTGATAGAGGGCGAAGACCGCGTCGCGGCGCTGGTCGGAGCGGCGGGACACGCCGTCAGCCAGCCTGGTGGGTGTCGAAGTCATCGGCGCCGCAGTGCGTAGAGGTGCGTGTCGAGATCCCGTTGGGGATCGCCTTGACGCGGCTTGAGCGGCGGCGTAAGTTGGCGTCGGTCGACTGCTCGGGGGCTGGGTCGTCAATGGTCAAGGTCGGTGGCGTCGTCGTCGTGCTTGCAGCGGTCCAGGTGGCGCTGGCGCTGATACTGCTGCGACGTCTTCCATTCGCGCCGCGCCGCGACGACGTGCCGATCGCGATCGTCGGGTGAGGGCGCGGGCGGTCGCGGGCCTCAAGGGCGCGCTCGAGAAGGACGGGGTGTTCAAGGTCACGCGGGCGAAGAGCGGGCGCGCCGCGCGCAAGCTCGATCGCGAGCGCGAGGTCTACGGGGTGTACGCCGGCTGCGAACGCCGGGCGCGTCCTCGTCGCCGTGTGCCGCGAGCCCGGCGGTCGCAGACGTCCTGCGACGCGGCGCGGACGCTCGACCGGGCGCGCGACGTCAGGACGGTGCCGCGTCCGACATCAAGCCGCTGCGGGTCGCAGCCGCGCGGGCGTGTCGCGTACTTCTTGTCGTTCGTCGGTGCGATCATCGGCGTGCTGGCCGGTTGGGCGCGAGCTCCAGGTCGCCGAGCGTGCGGCGAGCGGCCGAAGCTGACGCTGCTGCGGGTCGGCGTGCGCGCGCTGCTCGCGCTGGGCACCGGCGCGCTGCTGTCGTTCGTCGCGACGCTGTTTGACATCTACCCGCGCTCACTTCCTCGAGGTCGGGGCGCGCTCGCGCTGGCGACGCTTCGGCGCCGCGGCCGTGTGCGCCTTCCTCACGAGCGTCCTCGGGGGCGCGCCGGCGTGATCGCCGGGCTCCTCGCTGTTCCGCCGTGCTCGGGCTGCTCGCCACGTCGGGCGGCGCGTCGGCGCCCGAGTCGTGCCGGCGCCGTGGGAGGCGATCGGCAGCGCGCTGGCCCGGCCGCTCGAGCGTCGAGCTCGTGCGCGAGCCTCGGTCCTACTTCAACGGCCAGGCGATGACGCTGCCGCTGATCGTGCTGGCGCCTACGCGCTCGGCGGGGTCGCTGATGGCGGCCGCTGAGCCCCTTCCGAAGGCTGGGCCGTTAGGCGCGCGACATGTAGTCGCCGGTGCGCGGTCTGGACCTTGACGCGGTCGCCGATGTTGACGAACAGCGGCACGCGGATCGTCGCGCCGGTCTCGAGCGTGGCCGGCTTGTCGCCGCCGCCGGAGGCGGTGTCGCCGCGCAGGCCGGGCTCGGTCTGGGTGACCTCGAGCTCGACGGACGCCGGCAGCTGCAGGTCGCCGGGCGCGTCGTCGATGAAGAGCACGTCGACCTCGTCGTTGGGCCTGGTCCAGCGCAGCGCGTCGGCGACCGTGGCCTGGGGCATGGCGATCTGCTCGTAGGATCTCGGCGTCCATGAAGTGCGCGTCGGTCGCCGTCGGCGTAGAGGAACTGCATCTTGCGCGCCTCGGTGTGGACGGAGCGGAACTTCTCGCCGGCGCGGAAGGTCTTGTCGATGACGTTGCCGTCGGTGGCGCGGCGCAGCTTCGTGCGCACGAACGCGCCGCCCTTGCCGGGCTTGACGTGCTGGAAGTCGAGGACCTTGAAGATCGTCCCGTCGACCTCGATGTGGTTGCCGTTCTTGAACTGGTTGGTGCTGATCATGGCTGCGCGTCAGTCTAGGGCGCGACCGACGGCCAGGGCCGCCAGTCGCGGGCCCCGCTCCCTCAGCCGGGGATGCCGAGCGCCTGCAGGAGCCCGGGGATCTGCGGAGCGATGCCGGCGATCGCGCCGGTGATGATGCCGATGACGGAGTCGATGAAGCCCATGAGAGACACGGTCGCTTTCTTGAGGTGCGGGTGCGTGCCGGCGCGGCCTCGATCTCCCAAGCGACACGATGAGCGGACTCGCCTCCGGGGATGCAGAGGCGTCGTCGACGCGTCCAGGTTGACCTACCCGATCGCCCGAGGCCCAACCTGGCTCGCCAAACCGCTCAGCGGTCGGTGCGATCGGGCGCCCCCGCGGCGGCGATCCGCTCGATGGTGCGGCGCGGCCGCTTGAGCGCCTGTCGTCAAGTGACCCGCAGCACGCGTTCGCCGCACGCCTCCAGGCGGGCTTGGCGCGCGGCGTCGTCCTTGCGGGCGAGCTTGCCGTCGTGCCAGGTCGCGCTGTCGCACTCGACGGTGAGCACGCTGCGCGGGCCAGCGCAGGTCGGGGTAGTAGACGCGGCCGACGCGCACGGTTGATCTCGGGGGTCGCAGGCCCGCGCCGTCGATGCAGGTCGAGCACGTGAACTTCCTCGAGGCCGCAGCGCGTCGAGCGGGGCCCGTCGGCGATGACGCGGCGAGCCGTTTCGCGCCGCGGCGGCCGTTCGGCTCGCGTCCCAGGACGTCGGGCGCATCTGCGCACGCTGCCGTCAGCGACAATCGCCTGGGCTCTTGCGGATCCGCTCGGCGCAGCGCTCGTCGGGCATGGTCGTCGGCGAGGTCGAGCAGCGTGCGAGCCGACCGCGGTCCTGGGGATCGTGAGGTTGCGACGCATCGTCGCGCGGGGATCGAGCGTCGCGCGCGCGGTGCACGCGAATACCCGGCGCCTGGCGCCTGCCCCCGGATCCGAGGACGGATCACCTCCGGGACGCGGCCGTCCCACGTGAGGGCAGCCGTCGAGCGTCCCGCTGCCAGTGGCCGAGCGATCCGCCGTGTCGACCGCACGCGAGCACGGCCGCCAGAAACCGGCGCATTCAGCGAGATCCCGGCGTGCCCGATCGCGTAGACACCGTGGTGGATGCGGTGCAGGTGGCCCTTGCGGACGCGCACCCGGATCGCGCTGTTGTTCAGTCCCAGGTCGTGGAGTTGGCGCGTGGAGACCACGCCTTCGTGCTCGGCGGCGAACTCCGCGAGCCCTAATGTTGTGTGTTGAGTAAGTGAGGCCTGGCCTCACTTCCCCAACACACCCCCTGGTTGAACGGGGGCATGCGGCGAGCGTGGCAGCCAAGGTGTGACGGAACTAGACGCATTCGTTACGGTCCTGCGCATGGATCGCAACGGTCTGCGCGCCTTGTGCAGGCGCCGCTCAAGGAGCGCTACCGCGACGAGCCGGACGGCGGCGCTCGTCAAGCTCCGCGCGCAGGGAACCCTCAACGAGGGGATCGCCTGCAGGTCCGAGACCGGCATGCGCGCGCGTGCGAGGCGGGAGGGCACCCCGCGACGGGCGGCGACGGCTCGCCGCTGTGCTCCGGCGACATGCTGCTCGAAGCGCTCGTCGCCTGCGCGGGCGTCACGCTGCAGGCCGTCGCGACCGTCGCTCGAGGTCCCCGTCGGGGCGGCACGATCACCGCCGACGGCGCGCTCGACTTCCGCGGCACGCTCGCCGTCGACCGCGCGGCTGCCCGTCGGCTTTCGCGAGTCGCGCTGCGCTTCGAGCTCGACGCCGCGGCCGACGCAGCCGCGGAGCAGCTCGCGACCCTTAGAAGCTCACCGAGCGCTACTGCGTCGTGTTGCAGACCCTGCGCGGCGCGCCGCCGGCGCCATCGAGCACGCGTAGGGCGCCGCCTCGCGCGCACGACCCCCGCTCCGGCATCGCTACTCCGGCAGGATCGTCGGGGCGCTCGCTCGTGCGGCGGCGCCGGTGCGACTCCGCGTAGGCCTCCGAGCGGAAGTGCAGCAGCGGGTCGTCGGACAGCTCGATGCCCGGCGGCATGCGCGTCGGGTCGAAGACGTAGCCGTCGACGAGCCCGGGGTCCTCGTGCTCGCGGTCGATGACGAGCTGGCCGGCATCGACGAGCGTGCGCGATCCTCGGGCCACAGCCGTCGCAGGTCGTCGGTCCGATCGTCGGGCCCGCGAGCTGGAAGACAGGCGCCAGGCGACGGGCGCGCGCGCGACGCGCTGGCTGATCTCCGACTGACGAGGTACTGCGGCGGCAGGTTCCACGTCGTCCGCCGGATCCATGGCGACGATCCCCGCCAGCGGCATCCAGCGGAAGCGAAACGCCCGCCGGCGCCCCGACGGCGTCGACGAGCCAGTACGCGTGCAAGCCGTTGAAGCGCGTCGTCGCGAAGCTCTTCGGCGGCGCCAGCGTCGCCGCCGCCTGGATCCCCTTGACCGCCAGCGGGCCGCGCGGCGCCAGGAACGCCAGCAGCGCGCAGCGGGTTCGGGCAGGCCACCGGGCAGCTCCGCGCGCTGCGCGGACACCATCGCGAGGAAGTCGTCGGGCGTGCGCGGCGGGAACGCGGCGAGGCTCAGCGCCGTCCAGGCGCTGTGCATCGCCGGACGCCAGCTCGAAACGCACGCCGAGTGCCGAGCGGGTTGCCGCGCTTGGCGCCCTGCGCGGTCGGCGCAGATACGGGCTCGACGCCGCCGTTGGACAGGCGCACGACGCACTCGATCGCGCTCGCCCTGCAGGTGCTCGGCAGTCGTCAGCGCCGCGGCCTCCGGCGTCGCCTCGAAGCGCCCGCGAAACGCGACCCGCGCGCGTGCGCCGCGCTTGAAGCCGGGCACGTTGTTCATGTGCTGCTCCATCGCGCCGAGCACCTTCTGCACGCGCTCCGGACCACCCAGCTCCCGCGGATCGGCTCATCTCAGCTCCTTGCCGAAAACATCTGGCTAGCCCGCCACCCCGTCGGCGATCGCGGCCAGCGCCGCGATGCCCGGCACGAACAGGTACTCGCCGCCGCGCGTCGTCACGAACGGCTCCTGCGGCGCGAGGAAGAACGGCGGCTCGCCCTGGATCGTCATCTTGCCCGGCGCCGCTCGCGTCGCCGAGCAGGAAGTCCTTGTCGTGGCCGAGGCCGAAGATGTTGCCGTCGTTGAGCCACTGGCACCTGGACGCCCTCGAACTGGCGCGAGATGCTCGCCTGGAAGCACACGAACACGAGGCCGCGGTCGGCGCCGTCGTCCTCGTGCACGCCCTCGGGCAGCGGCGCGCCGTAGGGCATGCCGCGGCGGATCATCCGGTGGCGGAAGCTCAGCGTGCCCGTCGAAGCCGAGCGCGTCGCGCGGGTTGGAGCGGCGGATGTGCGCGCCGAGCGGGCAGCGCAGGCCGTCGAGGTCGTCGCGCGTAGCGAAAGTCGTTGGCGCCCGGCGCGCGCGGCGTCGAACTCGCGGTCCGGCGCCGTCGGGGTGCGTCGACGAGCGGCGTGCCGTTGGGCCAGCGGCCGACGACCTTCGCCGCCAGCTTGTCCTCGTCGCCGTCCGGGTAGAGCTCGCCGGCGTCGCGCGATCGTGCGCCGCCACAGCGCGACGTCCTGGTAGAGCTTGCGCCACACCATGTACGTGCCGCTGCGCGCCGAGCGGCGTCGGCCGGCGCCGGCGGCAGGCGGCGCTGCGCGTCGACGCGCGTGTCCTCGTCGGGGTAGCCGAGCACGAACTCGCCGGGCGCGAGCGCGCGCCAGCCGCCCGTCGCTTCCGGGCACGCCGCCGCCGCGCGCCTTCTCGTCGCTGGCGCCCTCGATCGCCGGCTGGGCGAAGCCGTCGGCGAAGCCGAAGTGCTCGCGCGCGCCGGCGAGCAGCTCCGCGTCCTGCTGGACGACGACCGCGACGCCGCCGGCCGCCGTCATCGCGGCGCGCATCTTGCCGAGCGCGCGTCGGCGGTCCTCGGTCTGCTGCGCGTTGATCGTCAGCGAGCACGTGCGCGTCGCCGGTGCCCAGGCCGCTGCTCCCACCTGCCGGGGTCGCTCGGCGCCGATGTCGCCGAGCAGCCGTCGCGCGCGCCGCCATGCCCGTCGCGGAACTCGCGTCGCGAACGTCGCCGACGACCTCGTCCGAGCACGCCGAGCGCCGCGCAGCCCGGCGGCCGTGAGCGCGACGTTGAGCGTCGTCAGCGGCTTGCCGCTCGCGCCACGGCTCGGCGGTCGTGACGTGGTCGAGCAGCCCGCCGAGCCAGGCGCGCGCCGCGCCGGGCTCGCCGACGATGCGACGAACACGTAGGACGTGCAGTCGTACGCGTTGCCGTACGCGCGCAGGATGTCGCCCTGGATGTCGCGAGTCGATCGAGCTGCGCGTCACGACGCCGAACTCCTCGAGGAACGCCTGCTGCAGCTCGGCCGGCTCCATGCCCTGCGCGCGCACGGCGAACGTCGATCAGCCGCGTCGCGCTTGTCGAGCGCGCGCGTGACCTGCGCGACGTCGCCTCGCCGTA
The DNA here is from genome assembly GCA_963752605.1 of uncultured Solirubrobacterales bacterium. Classification (GTDB taxonomy): domain Bacteria; phylum Actinomycetota; class Thermoleophilia; order Solirubrobacterales; family 70-9; genus CAVVYW01. The sequence goes on along the minus strand of CAVVYW010000009.1, from coordinate 108,291 downwards.
GGCGGCGAAGAAGACGCCGGTGTCGATGCTGGTTGTGCCGCAGGTACGCCTTCAGCGCCGCGCCGCGTCGGCGGGTCGCGGGCAGCCGATGCAGCGCCCCCAGATCTCCTGCGCCTCGGGCGCGAGCGCGTGCACGAGCTCGTCGAGGTAGCTGTCGAGGTCGCCGTCGAAGTTCGCCGTGAACAGCAGGTACGGCACGTCGAGGTGGTCCGTCCTGCGCGCCCGGGTCGTGCGGCATGTCGTCGACGATCACCCAGCGGCCGAAGTGCGTGCGCGGCAGCTCGCGCGAACGGGCTCGTCGCCGGCGTCGCAGGCCCTCGAGGTACGCGCGCAGCGCGTCCTCCTCGCCCGGCCGGATCGGCGTCAGCACCATGAGCGCGTACGCCTGCCCGGAGACGTTCGTCGATGGCTCACAGCGACGCCGCTGGGCCTCGTCGAGGAACGCGTCGCCACGCCGCGTCGAACGTCCTCGTCGTGCGATCAGCCCGGCGCGGTGCGGCCGAACGCGTCGAGCTGCTCGCTCGAGCTCGAGCGCCTGGCGGATCATCGTGCACGGTCGCCTCCGGATAGGCGCGAGTAGTAGTGGCTGAGGTCGATCTCGTTGTCGCCGGATGTACGCCTTGAACGGCCCGGCCGGCAGCGGCCCCGGGAAGCCGTACGAGCTGCCCCAGAAGGCCTTCATCCCGCTCGGTGAGGATGTGCAGAAGGCGTCGATGTACTCCTCCCAGCCGCCGTTGAAGTTGCTCTCGAAGAACAGGTGCGGGTAGCGCAGCCGGCGCTTGCGCTGCGGCGGGCCGTTGTAGGGGATCTCGCGCACCAGCGACCAGCGCGCGAAGCAGATGAACGACAGCGCGTCCATCGTCGCGCGAGCAGCGTCTTCGGGCGCGCAGCGCGTGATCGCGAACAGGGCCGGCATGCAGAGCGGCCCCACCAGCGCTGCGTCGTGAACAGCGTGATCGAGATCCACTCGCCGTCGACGTTGCTCGGCGGTGCGTCGCGGCGGACCTCGACGCGGCGCTCATGCGGTCTTGTCGAGCTCGCCGAGGATGATCGGGAGCCAGTCCTTGTCGGCGTTCTCGCCGACGAACACGTCGAGGTGGCCGTAGCCGGGCACGATGTGCAGCGAGTGGCGGCCGGGCTCGCGGCTGCTCGAACCAGTCGAACGTGCGCTGCTGGCTCTCCGGGAGGAAGCAGTTGTTCGCGCCCGCCGGTGATGAACGAGAAGCGCGCGTCGGTCTGCGGCGCCTGCGCGACGAAGCTCTCCGGCAGCTCGGGGCGGCCCTCGACGCTGACGAGGTGCCCGAGCTGCACGCACTTGGCGATCTGCTTGAAGAACGTCAGCGGCGCGGCGCCGAACTCGCCCTTCGTCCACTCGTGCGTCTCGGGGCTGAGCTGCTCGTGCGTCCACAGCGTCGGGTCGCCCGGCGCCGAACATGAAGCTCGACACCTTGCAGACGCCGTTGTCGCACTTGCGCCGCGAGAGCTTGCAGTACGCGGTGACGGCCTTCGGCAGGATCCACGGCGGGTCGCCGTCGCCCCACTGCGGGTCGAGGTAGCCCGTCAGCCGCGACGACCGGCGGCACGACGTACTTGAGCTTGAGCTTCGCGACCCGCGGCACGACCGGGTGCAGCGACACGGCGCTCGCGACGATCGTGCGCACCTCGGGCACGAGGCCCGCGCAGGCGGACATCATGAAGCTCGTCGAGCCCTGGCAGTGCGTGATCGCCTGGATCGAGTCCGCGCCGGTCAGCTCGACGACCTTCTTGACGGCGAGCGGGTGGTCGAGCACCGCGCCCTGGTCGAGCGTCCACGTGTTGTTCGGGACGTCCATGCTCGCCCGCCACGTCTCCATCCAGACGTCGTAGCCGTCGTCGACCAGCGCCTCGACGAGCGTGCGCGGCGTCGGCGGGCGCCAGATCTCCGTGCGCACGCCGACGCCGTGGACGAGCAGCACGGGCCCCTTCGTCGGCTTGCGCGCGCCGCGACGTGGATGACGTTGCACGGCGACCCCGTCCGCGATGTCCGAGCGGGATGACGCTCGTCGGTATGCGCGGCGGCGGTGGTCAATCGTCCTTCTCGCGCCCGGCTTCCAGGTCTCCCACAGCGATGCCGAGGAACAGCCCGCCGAAGCGCCCGAGCGCGTCGACGCGGTGCGCCGGATCGACGCGGAACGTCGTCATCTGCACGGCGAAGTCCGCCGGCAGGACGTGCAGGATGCCGGTCGCGACGATCTCCTCGCCCGCGTCGCCGACCTCGTCGCCGGGCCGGCGGGACGTGGCCGGCGAGGATGTGCGTGAACAGCGTCGTCGTGTCGCTCCAGACGTCGAAGCCCGGGTCGTCCTTGGCCTCCTTGAAGCCGTTGAGCGTGATCGGGTGCCCCTCGCCGTCCTCGAGCCAGCAGGCGGTACTTCATGAGCTTGCGCTCCTCGCCGTCCTCGTCGTCGTCGACGAAGAGGTTGAACCAGCCCTGCGATGACCGGCAGCTTGCCGCCGAGCGCGTCGCACTCGACGTAGCCCGGTGATCGAGCCCTCGTGCTGCGGGTCGGCGACGAAGCGCTCGATGTCGTCCATCGTGACCGTCACGTGGAACATGCACTTCGTCTTGGACTTCTTGCCCTGGCGAAAGCCCTTGTCGTAGTCGTCCTCGCCGAACGTGATGAAGCCGCGCATCTTCTCGGTGAACTCGACGGACGGCGGGGTGCTCGCTCGGCCGGCGGGCCGGCGTCGGCTCGGGCGGCGGCGGGCGGCGGCGGTGCGGTCACGGTGTTTCCCTTCATCTCCTCGAGGATCGCGTCGGCGAAGCGGTCGGCGAGGCCGGCGATCGTCAGGCTCGGGTTGGGGCCGACCGGGCCCGGGCATGACCGATCCGTCGGCGATGTGCAGGCCGGGGTAGTTGAAGACGCGGCCGTACGCGTCGACGACGCCCTCGCGCGTCGTCGCGGCCCATCGGCGCGCCGCCGAGCGCGTGCACGGTGACGACGCGGCTCAGCAGCCAGATCGGGTTGTCGAGGAACGTCGCCGCCGATCTCCTCGGCGACGGCCTTGGAGACGTCGCGCACGCGCTCGAAGTACTCCTTCGAGGCGCCGTTCTTCTTCCAGTCGATCTGCAGGCCGCCGTCCTCGCAGCGCATGATCGCCCTCGGGGACGTCGCGGCCCATGCCCAGCAGCGGCAGGAAGCCCGCCGACTCGGCGCAGTCGCCGAGGACGCTCGGCGATCTCGTGCGCCGATGTCCGTGTCCTTGTGGGTGAGGAAGTTGCCCGCGAGCTTGGGCAGCTTGGGGATCAGCTCGAACACCGAGCGCGGCGCGTCGAGCAGCTGCAGCATCCAGGAGACGAACTCGGGCTGGCCGGCGTCCTCGAGGTAGAAGCCGCGGCCCTCGCCGCCGTCGAGCTCGTCGGCGACGCGGATCGCGCTCGTGATGACCGGCGCGTGCGCGGAGTCCATGACGTTCGGGACGCGCTTGCCGTCGGGCCTCCTCGATGCAGTGGCGGGCGAACGTCAGCAGGTCGCCGTTGCCGCCGAAGCGCGTGCCGAGCATCGGGCTGAGGTGCGGGAACGCCGGCGCGGTTCTTCAGCAGCAGGTAGGTCGTGCCGAGCGTGCCGGCCGAGAGGATCAGCCGGTCGCAGGTGATCGTGTGCTTGTCGAGCTTGGCGGTGTCGGTCTTGACGCCCTCGCGCCGCGGCGTCGTGGATGACGTAGTCGCAGCTCGTAGCCGCCGCCCTCGCGCGGCTCGAAGCGCCGCACCTCGTGGCGCGTGCGGATGTCGGCGCCGGCGTGCCAGGCGGCGGTGATGTACGTGTAGTCCAGCGTGTTCTTCGAGCCGTGGTTGCAGCCGAGGTCGCACTCGCCGGTGAGCTTGCACGTCAGCCGGGTGCGGCCGTGGATGTTCGGCCGGTCCTCGCTGATCGGCTCGCCGACCATCGGCGGGTCGCCGTCGTTGGCGAACGTCACGGCGAGGTTGACGAGGTGCCAGTCGAGCCCGAGCTTCTGCGCGGCGTCGCGGAAGGCGAGCGTCTTGCAGCGTCTTGTCGTACGGCGCCTGTCGAGCGGGTACTTCTGGACGTTCATCATCCGCTCGACGCGGTCGTAGTGCGGGTCGAGGTCGGCGCGCGTCACCGGCCAGTACTCGTAGCCGTCCTTCCAGGAGCCGTTGCCGGGCTCCTCCTTGACGAACCACTCCTCGTCCTTGCGCAGCAGCACGTTGGCGTAGATGAGCGACCCGCCGCCGAGCCCGCTCGCGCAGATCGCGTCGATGTTGTCGAAGCTCCACATGTTGAACATCCCGTGCAGGCCCTCGCTGGGGTCCCAGAACTGCGACTTCATCCCCAGCGGCGAGCGCGGGAACGAGTTCGGCGGAAACGGCTTGCCGCGCTCGAGCAGGCAGACGCTGTGGCCCGGCCTCGGCGAGGCGGTACGCGGTGACGGATCCGCCGAACCCGGATCCGACGACGACGGCATCGAAATGCTCAGCGGTGGCGGTCAACGGGTGCTCCTCGTGCTCCGTCGCATGACACGCCGCACGATACCCCGCGCGCCGGGCCGCGGTGCAAGAACGGGTCCGTTCTTCGTCCGCTCCCGTGCGCCGCCACGGCGGTGCCGGAGCCGCGCACTGTGCGCCGCGCGCGCCGAGGCCGCCGCTGGACCAGCCAGGCCGTCGCTGCGAGCGACCATCACCGCGGCGAAGACCAGCGCCCCGTTGATGAACGTGCTCGCGTACGCGCCGACGGCTGCGTAGGCGACGGCGGGAATGAGGTTGCCGGCGGCGCCGGCAAGCGTCACCTTCCACCACGCCATGGCGCCGGTGGTGCCCGCGAGGATGCCGACGGTCTCGGCGAACATCGGGACCGGCCGCGTCGACGACTTCCGCTTCGACCTCGCCGCCAGCCTCGGCCGCCAGACGAGTGACTTCGACCCGTTCGGCGGCTTCCTCGACGCTGTCGGCCAGGACCCAGTCCTGTCCGACGTGAAGCTGATCGCCGAGCCGTGGGACGCGGGGCAGGGAGGCTACGCGCTCGGGAACTTCCCTCCGGGATGGAGCGAGTGGAACGGCCGCTACCGCGACACCGTGCGCGACTTCTGGCGCGGCACACCCGGGACGCTCGCCGACTTCGCCACGCGGATCACGGGCTCGTCGGACCTGTACGGCCGCGGTCGCCGGCCGACCGCGTCCGTCAACCTGGTCACGGTCCACGACGGCTTCACGCTGTCGGACCTCGTCTGCTACGACGCCAAGCACAATGAGGCAAACGGCGAGGGCAACCGCGACGGGTCCGACGACAACCGCAGCTGGAACTGTGGCGTCGAAGGCCCGACCGACGACCCCGCCGTGCGCGCGCTGCGCGCGCGCCAGCGCCGCAACCTGCTTGCCACCGTGCTGCTCTCCGAGGGCATCCCGCTGCTGCTGGGCGGCGACGAGCTCGGCCGCACGCAGGGCGGCAACGACAACGCATACTGCCAGGACAACGCGATCAGCTGGATCGACTGGGCGGCGGCCGACACGGAGCTGATCGAGTTCGTCGCGCGGCTCTGCCGCCTCAGACGCGAGCAGCCGGTCCTCCGACGCACGCGCTTCTTCGGCCCTGGCGACGTCCTGTGGCTTCGCCCCGACGGGATGCCGATGGAGGCCGGCGACTGGAGCAACCCGGACGCACGCGCGGTCACCGTCGCGGTCGGCGACGGCGCACTCTCGTCAACGCGTGGTGGGAGCCGCTGACGTTCGGCTCCCCGGCGACGGCCCCTGGTCTGTCGAGCTCGATACCGCCGATCCCGGCACTCGGCGTGTCGTCGCCGACACCGTCGAGCTCACCGGCCGCTCCCTGGCGCTCCTCGCCGTCACCGCAGATCGCCACTGAACGGCGCGCGGAGCAATCACACGAACCGCGTGATGCCCAATCACCCGCGGCCACGGCACGCTGACGAGACGATGCAAACACCGCACCCCCGTCCGGTTCACATCGAGACGATCCACGAGCCGAACCGATACACGGACGGCCAGATCGAGCGGGCATGCGTGATCGCGCAGCTGCTCGGCCGCGGCAAGCTCGTCCTAGTCGAAGCGCCCGGGCCATGAGCGACCTCGACCACCTGCGCACGGGTCGCCCCGGCCGACAGGAGGCGCTCGACGACAGCTCGCGATGCCCGTCGCTCGGCGGGGATCGACCGGCGCACCGTCGGGCCGGCGCTGCTGGTCCTCGCCCTGGCGCTGCTGATGAGCGTGGTGCTGCCATCGTCGAAGGCGCGACCTCGTACCGCGACCAGGTCGACAAGGGCGACTCGCCGAGATCGCCGACGGGTCACGCTCGTCCCAGCCACCGGGTGGGACCTTGCCTCGGGAGCGCTCGTGGGCCACACGCGCTCGCCCGTCGGCACCACGGCCACGACGGAGGTCGTCGACGGCAGCGTTGAGCTCCAGGTGCAGACCGCGCCGTTCGACGGCACGCCGTCGGCGCTGCTCACGCGCGTCAACAAGATCGACGCCGACCTCGAGCGCTTGCAGGGCAGTGCCGCCGCGACGACCCGCCGGTACGCCGTCAGGACGCAGCAGGGCGCCGTCGGTATCGCAGAGGACTTCGTGGGCGTCCACAAGCAGCGGACCATCGTCGCCTTCGTGTTCCGCTCCCGCGGGCAGTCGACCAGCTCCCAAGGGCAGGCGAGCCGCGAGGGCGTGGTGGTCGTCGCCGCCGGCCCCAAGGGCCCGATCTCGCGCCGGCGCGACGACATCGTCGCGATGATCCGCAGCATCAGGACGACGTCGTGAGCGCGCCGACCGAGAACCGCCGCCGGGCGATCGAGCAGTCGGGCTTCGGAGAGGAGTTCCACCTCGTCCAGCCGCAGAACCTCGCCTTCTGGGTCTACTGCCTGCTGGTCATCGCCGGCGCGGTCGTCCTCTCGGCCAGATCTCGATCGCGGCGGCCGCCTACAGCGGCGCGCTGATCAGCGGGGCGATCGTGTTCGGGTTGCTGGTGGTCGCGTACCTCTGGTTCATCCACGACGAGGACCACTACACGACCTCCCGCGCAAGCTCGCCGCCGCCGGCTTCGTCTGGGGCGCGGTCGCGGCGATCGGCGCGTTCGCCCTCCTCGGCAACGACGCCGTGATGAACCTCTATGCGAAGGGGTTCGGAGCGAGCTTCGCCTTCGACTGGGGCGCGGCGCTCACCGCGCCGGTCAACGAGGAGCTCGCGAAGGGCGCGGGGATCCTCCTGCTCCTCACGCTCGCGCCGCGGTTGATCCGCAGTCCCTTCGACGGGCTCGTCGTCGGCGCGCTGGTCGGGCTCGGGTTCCAGATCAGCGAGGACATCAGCTACGCGTTCCTCGGTGCGGCCAACTCGTTCGGCGACCTCGACGCGGCATGGACGACGATCATCGCGCGGACGATCGCGTCGATCCCTTCGCACTGGATGTTCAGCGGCATCTTCGGCGCCGGCCTGGTCTGGTTCGTCGGCCGCCCGGAGGTGCCGGCGCGCAAGGGGCTCGGCGCCGCGCTGATGCTGACCGCGATGCTCATGCACGGCATGTGGAACGCGAGCTCCGCGATCGGGGCGGCAGCGCGTTCGCCTGGATCGTGCCGATGACCGTTGCCGGCGTGCTCATCGCCGTCTTCGTCTGGGTCTACAGGACCACCGTGCCGGTCGAGCGCGGATGGATGCGCGATCTCATGGCCCCCGAGGTCCAGCTCGGCGTCGTCACGCCGGCCGAGCTAGACGCGCTCGCGGGATCGCGCTCGACGCTCAAGAGCTACCTCCGCGCGGAGCCGAGCCGCCGTACGGCCGGGCGCGTGCTCGAGGCCGAGCGAGAGCTGGCGCACCAGATCGCACGCGACGCTGGCGCCGAGACCGCCGCGGTCCAGCATGCCCGCGCGGCCGTCGCGCGGGCGCGCGTCGCATGAGCCGCGCGGAGCGTCTTCCCTGTCGACGGCGGGATCGTGTACCCGACGCGATGATGCGAATGTCACATGATCCTCGCGAAGAGGCGGTCGCCGCTGTGCACTACGAATGGCGGGCCAGCGGCGCCGCGGCGTTCCCTGCGCTGCTCCGCCACAGCCGCGAGCTGGACGATGTGGAACTCCTCGAGCATCACGTCGCGCTGCTCGTCCGGCGATCGCGACGTCGTCCGAGATCCGGACCCACTCCGCCCCCTCGTAGGCCTCCATGTTGAAGACCTCCTCGTCCAGGGCCGCCGAGTCGTCGACGACCACCAGCACCTCGGTCTGCGGGTTGAAGTAGGTGCCGGGGCGGTTCAGGACCTCATCGAGCTGGACCACCGTGTCGGCGGCCTCGCTCTCGAGCTGCTCGTCCCGCGGTGAAGCGTCTCGCTCGGAGGCTTCCATCCCCCGAATGTATACCCGAGCGGGCGCGGGCCCATTCACGGGCGTCTACTGGCCGAGGTTCTCCAGCTCCCGGAGCTGGCGCTCGACCTCCTGGTCGACGTCCAGGGTCTCCTTGCCCTGGCGCTGGCGCCGCTCGTTCCGGGCGACCACCAACTGCCTGACCTCCTCGCGGAGCCCCTCGTCGTGGCCGAGGGAGCCCGAGCCGCGCTCGGAGGAGAGCAGCTTGTCGACCTCAGCGTCGACGTCGAGCGCTTCCTCGCCTCGTGCCTCGCGGCGATACGAGCGAGCCTGGACCATCTGGCGGATCTCCTCCTCGCGGACCTCGCTCGTCACCGGAGCCGCCGAGCCGCCCGCCTGGGGCATCTCGTGCTCCATCTCGAAGGCTCCCTTGCCGATCTGGCCGAGCGCGTTGCTCGCCCCGAGCGCGAAGACCGCGCCGATCGGCAGGGCCGCGATCACCACCAGGATCAGCACGACGCCGGTGTCGATCGCGAGCGGCATGGGCAGAGAGTAGGGGCCGGCCGTGCGCAGCCCACGCACGCCGCGGGCAGAACCGGGTCATGTGGCCCTTGATCCGGTACGCTTCCCTTTACTGGCTGACTGACCAGTCAATCGGTTTCGGCCGCGACGCCTCATGCGCGGACCTCTACACAAGGAGCTCTACTCACCGTGGTTGATCTGACGCTTACCGACGAGCAGAAGGACCTGCGCGAGCTGGCGCACAGCTTCGCCGAGAAGGACATCCGCAAGGTCGCGTGGGACTACGACAAGGACGGGACCTGGCCGCAGGACATCGTCGACAAGGCCTGGGAGATCGGGCTGATGAACACTCACATCGCCGAGGAGTACGGCGGCCCGGGCCTCGATTACCTCTCCGGCTGTCTGATCGAGGAGGAGATGGGCTGGGGATGCTCCGGCATCGGCACCTCCCTGATGGCCAACGGCCTCGCCTCCGCGCCCGTCGGGCTCGGCGGCTCCGAGGAGGTCAAAAAGAAGTACCTCGGGATGCTCACCGAAGAGCCCAAGCTGGCTTCCTTCTGCCTGACCGAGCCGGACGCCGGCTCCGATGTCTCCGGCATGAAGACGACCGCCGTGAAGAAGGGCGACAAGTGGGTCATCAACGGCTCCAAGTGCTTCATCACCAACGGCGGCTACGCGGACTGGTTCACGGTCTACGCGAAGACCGACAAGGACGCCGGCCACCGCGGCATCTCCGCCTTCGTCGTCCCGAAGGACGACACGGTCACCGTGGACAAGAAGGAGGACAAGCTCGGACAGCGCGCCTCCAACACGGCCACGATCACCTTCAACGAGACCGAGGTCCCCGCCGACCATCTGCTCGGCGAGGAGAACCACGGCTTCAAGCTGGCGATGATGACCCTCGACCGCACCCGGCCGGGAGTCTCCGGCCTGGCGGTCGGCATCGCCCAGGCCGCCTTCGAGTTCGCCGCTGAGTACTCCAAGGAGCGCGTGCAGTTCGGCGTCCCGATCGCCATGCACCAGGCGGTTGCGTTCATGATCGCCGACATGGCGACCAAGATCGAGGCCTCGCGCCTGCTGGTCTGGCAGTCGGCCGTGCTTCTTGATCAAGGCAAGCGCAACACGCTGGCCGCCTCGCACGCCAAGCGCTTCGCCGCGGACACCGCGATGGAGGTCACCGTCGACGCCGTGCAGGTCTACGGCGGCTACGGCTTCATCAAGGAGTACCCGGTCGAGAAGCTGATGCGTGACGCGAAGATCATGCAGCTGTACGAGGGCACCTCGCAGATCCAGCGCCTCGTGATCGCCAAGGAGATCCTGATGGGCCGCGACGTCGCCGAGCCGACGCCGAAGGCTGAGGAGAAGAAGGCCGACGAGGCCCGTGACAGCCAGGCCGAGCAGGCCCCGGCGACGGTCAAGCGCCTCTCCTAATCGAAGCCTCGCGAGCGCCCCGGCCTCCCGGGGCGTTCGTCATCTCGGGACCGTGAGGACTTACGAGTAAGTAGGCGCGTAGACTCGCCCGCGTGGCCGAGCGCAAGGGAGCGAAGCCGGTCTCAGAGGCGGTGGCCGAGGCCGCGAAGGCGGGCGCCGAGGGGGTCAAGGAGCGCCAGCGCCGCCCCGGCGGACGCCCCTCCGACGTGTTCGGCGGCGAGATCCGGCGCCGCGACGTCTTCCCGCTGCTCGTCCTCCACCTGATCGCCCAGGAGCCGACTTACGGGAACAAGCTGATCGAGGGGATCGAGGAGATGACCCAGGGGGTGATCTCCGTGAACCCGAACACGATGTACCCGCTGCTCCGGCAGATGGAGACCGACGGCCTGATCGAGGGGCGCTGGGAACTGCCGGACCGCCGCACCCGCCGCTATTACTCGATCACCCCCGCCGGCCGCGCGAGTACAAGCGGCTCGCTGAAGGAGGTCGAGCCCTTCCTCGACTCGGTGATCCGCTCGGTGACGCCTGATCAAGCGCGAGGTCTACGGCGATGAGCCGTCAGAGTCCCGCTCGTAGTAGAGCATCACGGGGCCATCCGGCTTTCCCTCGCGGTTGGTGAAGCCCATGCTCTCGTACGAGGCCGCGGGCCGCCGTGTCGTCCTCGCTGGTGCCGAGGTCGATGTGGTCGGCGCCGCGCTCGCGGGCCTCGTCCATCGCCGCCTGCAGCAGCGCGCGGCCGAGCCCTTCGCCGCGCTTCCTCGGATACACGTAGAGCTCCTCCAGATACGCGTCGAGAGCGTCGGAGTAGATCTGGCCCTTCAGGCGGACCTGGGCGAAGCCATCGGGGCCGTCGCCCCCGATGAGGACGAAGAAGTCGCTGCTCCCCAGCTGGTGGCGGTAGCGAGACTCCAGGACGTCCGACGTCGTCGATCTTCTCGTCGAACTCGGTGTTGAAGTCGTGCAGCAGGCGGGCGGCCTGGCCCGCGTCGTCGGCGGTGGCCAGGCGGACCCGCGGATCCCTCGACATGCCGACAGTATCCCGACGGCCCGCAGCCGCCCAAGGACCGGCGTGCTCACGGCCGGCTGTACTAGCCTTGCCCGGCCAAACCGACCCCGGAGGACGCCTCACATGTTCGTCACGAAGGCCGCCGTCGTCGGCGGCGGCACGATGGGCGGCGAGATCGCCCAAGTCATCGCCAATGCCGACATCCCAGTCGTCGTCAAGGACATCGAGCAAAAGTTCGTCGACGCCGCGCTCGAGAAGTCGCGCGAGGTCACCAAGAGCCAGCTGGACCGGCTGGTCTCCAAGGAGAAGATCGACCAGAAGGCGGCCGACGCCCGGCTCGACGAGGTGATGAGCCTGATCACCGGCGCCACCGACTACGAGGGCTTCGGCGACGTCGACTTCGTGATCGAAGCGGTGCCGGAGAAGATGGAGATCAAGAAGGCGGTCTACGCGGAGCTCGACGAGGCGACCCCGGGCCACGCGATCCTCGCCTCCAACACCTCGTCGCTCTCGATCACCGAGATGGGCCGTGAGACGCTGAGGCCCAACCAGGTCGCCGGCTTCCACTTCTTCTACCCGGCGTCCGTGTTGCCCCTCGTCGAGGTGATCTACGGGGAGGACACCTCGCGCGAGACCGTCACTGCCGCCTTCAACTTCGCCCAGGCTATCCGCAAGCAGCCGATCACCTGCCGCGAGGTCCCCGGATTCGTCGTCAACCGCGTGCTCAACGCGGGCGCCGGCGAGATCTGGCGGGCCCAGGAGGAGCAGGGCCTCTCGATCAAGAAGATCGACGAGGCCGCCGCCGGCAAGACCGCGCCGATGGGCCCGTTCGTGCTGGTGGACGCGCTCGGCCTGGACACGACCCTGCACGTCGCCGAGTATCTGCAGGAGGTCTACGGCGACCGCTTCTACGTCCACAAGGGGATGCAGAAGCTCGTCAAGGACGGAAAGCTCGGTGCCAAGACCGGCGGCGAGGGCTTCTACAAGGACGGCGAGCCCAACGTCAAGGGAGACGCCGACCCTCCCGAGGAGCTCACGGACCTCGTCCTGCTCCACTCGCTGGTCGAGGCCTGCCGCCTGCTGGAGGAGGGCGTCTGCACCGTCCGCGAGATCGACCTCGGGATGATGGCCGGCGCCGGCATGGATCCGCGCCGGGGCCTGTTCCCCCCGTTCTGGAAGGCGGACATGGAGGGGCTGGACACGGTCCTCGAGAAGCTCGAGAAGTTCACCGAGGGCCACGGCGAGCGCTTCGCGCCGCCGCGGATCCTGAAGCGCCTGGTGGCCCAGGGCCGCCTCGGGCTGAAGAGCGGCCACGGCTTCTACGCCTATCCGCAGGGCGAGGGCGAGGGAGCGGTGAAGCTGGAGAAGCGCGACGACGTCGCGATCGCCTGGCTCGCCAACCCGCCGATGAACGCGATCTCCCCCGACGTGATCGGCGACCTGCGCAAGGTCTGGGACGAGGTCAAGGCCGACGACGAGCTGAAGGCGATGGTCGTCTACTCCTCGCTGCCGGTCGTCTACTCGGCGGGAGCCGACATCAAGGCGTTCACCCAGATGGACACGCCCGAGAAGGGCGCCCAGATGATCAACGACGGCCATGAGCTGCTGAAGGAGCTGGGCCGGAGCTCGAAGTCGACCGTCGCGGCGGTCAACGCGATCGCCTACGGCGGCGGCTGCGAGCTGGCGATGGCCTGCGACTTCAGGGTCGCGGCCGAGTCGGCGGTCTTCGGCCAGCCCGAGATCAACCTGGGGATCATCCCCGGCTTCGGCGGGACCCAGCGCCTGCCGCGCCTGGTCGGCGAGGCCAGGGCCAAGGAGATGAACCTCACCGGCGACGCGGTCCTCGCCAAGGAGGCCCGCGAGTGGGGCCTCGCCGACGACCTCGTCCCTGACGAGCAGCTGCTCGACGTCGCCATCTCCTGGGCCCGCAAGCTCGGCGGCCAGGCGCCGCTGGCGGTCGAGGACGATCAAGGAGGTCTCCAACAAGGGCGACCTGGACGAGGGGGTCGAGGCCGAGAAGGAGGGCTTCGCCAAGGTGTTCCTCTCCGAGGACGGCCGGGAAGGCATCTCGGCTTTCCTCCAGAAGCGCAAGGCGCAGTGGAAGGGCAAGTAGCCACGGACCAGGCCGAGCGGCTTGCCTCGCTGCTGAAGGAGTCCGAGCTGCAGCGTCGCCCTGACCGGCGCGGGCATTTCGGTGCCCTCGGGGATTCCTGATTTCCGGACGCCCGGCGAGGGGCTGTGGGAGAAGGTGGACCCGATGGAGGTCGCGCACATCGACGCCTTCCGCAGCGACCCCGTCCGCTTCTGGAGCTTCTACCGGCCGCGCTTCCAGTCGCTCGGCGAGTCGAGCCCAACCCGGCCCACGAGGCGCTGGCCGAGCTTGAGCGGCGCGGGCTGATCGAGGGCGTATCACCCAGAACATCGACATGCTCCACGTCAAGGCCGGATCCGAGCGGGTAATCGAGGTGCACGGGTCGATCCGGACCTCGAGCTGCCCGCAGTGCGGGGGGCGCTTCGCGATCGCCGAGGTCGAGGAGATGTTCGGGGACGAGGGTGTGCCGGAGTGCCCGAGCTGCGTCGCCGTCGTCAAGCCCGACGTCGTGCTGTTCGGCGAGATGCTGCCCTTCGACGCGATGGCCGAGGCGGAGGCGCTCGCGACCCGGGCCGACCTGATGCTCTGCGTCGGCTCCTCGCTTGAGGTCTACCCGGTCGCCGGCCTGCCCTCGGTCACGCTCGGCCGCGGCGGCAAGCTCGCGATCGTCACCAAGGGCCCGACGCCGTACGACGGCGACGCCGAGGTGCGGATGGACGGCGACGTGGTCGCCGACCTCGAGGCGGTCCTCGCTGCCCTCTAGCTAGGCCGGGACCTTCGGCTGAGACGCCGCGTGCGCCGGACGCCCCCGCACGTGCTTGCGGTACCACGGCCTGCCGTGGAGGCGCTGGTAGTTCCACGCGAGCGCTGCGAGTCGCGCCGCGGTTGTGCAGCCAGAAGCGGTCGGGGGGCTGACGCAGCGGCTGGCGGCGGCCGGGCTCGACCTCGGCGACCGCGACGCCCTCGCCCTCGTCGCGGTCGCGGTGGGCCAGGACGCGCCCCTCCGCGTCGCAGACCAGCGTCCCGCCCTCGAAGCGGCCGCGGTAGGGCAGCGGACGACCAGGGCATCGGGCACTGCAAGCGCGCCGGCGTGGGCGGCGTGGATGACCGGCGCGCCGACGTAGAGGGCGAACGACTCGGCGGCATGGACCGCGAGCCGGTGGTTGCTCGCCTCCAGCCGCCGCATCACGGCTCGCGGGGGCCAGTTCTCGGAGAGGCTCCACCAGCCCGAGCCGGTGAGCGCGAGGTCGACCCGGCCGCGCAGCCGGCGGACGGTCTGGGTCCGCATCAGCTCCCAGCAGACGGCGGCGCCGACGGTGATGTCCGCCGGCATCGATGACCCCGTCGTCGTTCCCGCCGACGTAGAAGGCGTTCTCCCACATCGTCGGCAGGTCCTTGTCGTGGCGCCCGGCGATCTCGCCGTCCGGGGTGGCGAGCAGGAAGGCGTTCCGGACCTCCCCGTCCGCGTCGCGGCAGAGGAACGAGCCGCCGACCATCGCGCCGTGGCGGCTCGGCCAGGTCTCGCAGGAGGCCCGTCGCGGCCCCGTCTGGCGCCAGCGCGGCATCGGCCAGCTCCTCGACGAACCCGATCCCGGTCGTGAAGAACTCGGGCAGGACGATGCACTCGGCGCCCGCCCGCCCCGCCTCGTCGGCGAGGCGCTCGGACGCCTCGAGGTTCGCAGTCGACGTCCGCGACGCGAGCCTCGAGCTGTACGGCGGCGACCCTCATCGCCGCCCAGCTTACGACCCGAGTCCCCCTCGGCCTGAAGGCGCTCCTCCAGCGCCCGGCACTGCTTGCGCAGATCCGCGTCGTCGGGCGCGGGCTCGCTCGTCGAGCGCCGCCATCGCGGCTCGCAGCCCGTACCGGGCCTCGGCGTCGCGCCCCTGCTCCGCATCGAGGCGCGCCCTCTGGAGGAGCGTCTCGGTGGGGTGGACCTCCTCGCGGCCGGCCAGGACCGCGGCGACGCGCGTCTGGGGATCGACCTCCTCCAGCCGGCCTCGGCGGGGAGGCGGCAGCTCCCTGGCCTCGGTCCACCTGCCGTCCGCCAGCTGCTCGCCGGTGCCGTAGCCGATCCGCACCGCCAGCGCCCGGCTGGCGCCGATTTCCTGCACGAGCGGGTCCCGGGCCTCGGCCCGGAGCGCGTTCAGCGCGCGGTTGATCAGGCGGGTGGCCGAGCGCACCTCGGCGGCGCGAGCCTCGGCGTCTCCGGTCGCGGAGTCGAGCCAGGCCGACGCGTCCCGCTTGCCGTCCAGCTCGCGCCCCGCCGCGACCGTCACCCGCGTCACCGGCACGGCCTCCGGGTCACCGGGATCCACCGGCTGCGGCCGGCGCCTGCGGCCGCCGCCGCGGGGAGCGCCCAGCGTCTGCACGATCAGGACGCGCTCGGAGTCGCCTTCGCGAGCGAGGTAGCGGCCGTCCGGCAGACCGATCTGACCCGCCAGCTCGAGCTGGACGAAGGGATGCATCATCCGGCGCCTCCTCCGCTTCGCGTCCGGGGGCGCCGGACCCGAGCCCCGCTACTCGCTGGTGTGCGCGTCGCTGGCCCGGCCGCTGTCCGGCGGGTTCGCGGGGAGCGAGGCGTCCGACGGCTTCGTCCGCACCTTCGGGTTCTCGATCTCGCCGAGGCGGCCGATCAGCCGCTCCCACTGCTCGGGCTTCAGGACCTGCGCGAGCTGGTCGAACGGCTTGCCCGAGCCGTAGAGCGGCGTGTAGCCGACGTGGATGTGGTCGTCGTGGTCGCCCATCGCGAAGGTGGGCCCGCCGAACTCCATCAGGGTGATGATCTGCGCCGGGCGCATCGTCCCCTGGAGCTTCAGCAGGTCGCGCACGACGGCCTCGGTGATCGAGCCGGGGCCCTGGTTGCCCAGGATCGGGATCCCGTTGACCGGCGCGATGTCGACGGCGTTGCCGGAGGAGTGGGCGCTGACGTTGCCCGAGGTCGTGTAGAAGCTGTGGCCGCACTTGAGCGAGGTGATGGTGAGGCGGTAGCCGCGCTCGACCAGGTACTCGAGCATCGCCAGCGTGCGCCGGTCGATCTGGCCCCACTCGATGTCGGTGCGCCCGCAGGAGTAGGTCTGGATCCTGGGGTCGGCGAGCACCCGCTGGGCCAGGACCTCCTTGGACATCAGCAGGATCTGGCCGATGGTCGCGTCGGAGCCGCCGAACGGGTCCTTGCCGGCGGCGCGGTAGATCGCCGTCGCCTCGAGGAGCTTCCAGCCATCCAGGATCGGCTTCGGGTCGATCTTCGGAGCGCCGCGGCCCGCGGGCCGGATCGCGAAGTTGAGGTGCGGCGAGCCGGTCGCCGACTCTCCGATGCGCCCGATCACGGTGCCGCCGGTGACCTTGGTGCCGACCTTCAGCGGCTCCATCTTCATCGTCGAGCTGTCGAACTTGAAGGTGGCGTCGGCGTAGGACTTGAAGATCTCGTAGCCCGGGACCCGCTCGCCGAGCAGGCTGTCGAGCTGGCCGCCGACGTCGGCCTGGCCGGCGGCTGGGGCGGCGCTCCGGCAGGGCGAACAGGCGGCTCGGAGCTCCTCGGTGTTGACCGGGGCCGCGGCGGCGGCCTCGCCCGTCGTCGGCCGGCTCGTCCTCCGCGGGCTGCTTGTTGCCGGGCCCGTCTCGTCGTCGCTGCTGTTGCTGGCGGGTCGTTGGCTGCGGTCGGCCTTCGGCGGCCCCTCGAGCTTGAAGTCCTTGGCGGTGAGAGCGTGCTCGCGCGGCACCGGGACCGTCGGGGCGACCTCGCCGAGCTGCGCGTAGGTGTAGCGGTTGCCGTACGCGTCGGTGAGGACGATGAACTTGCCGAGCTTCGCGTTCTCCCCCGTCGCGGTGATGACGCCGTCGTTGACGGCAACCACCGGAGCACTAACCCTCGAGTAGATGTTGATGCCTCGGCGGGTCGGCGAGTCGCCGACGACGTCGGCGGCGTTGCCGGGCTGCGACCCGATTGGTCTGGGAGCGCTCCAGGGCCTCGCGCTCGGAGATGTCATCGGCGTAGCGCGCGTCGGCGGCGACCGGGAAGTGGGCGCCCTCGGTGAGGCCGGTGAGTGACCCGACCAGGTCGTCCGGCAGCTTCGAGAACTCGTTCGCGTACATCAGGACCTCGTCCACGTACCAGTCGGCGTGGTTGTAGGAGAAGATCGCCGAGCGGAGATCCTTCTCGGCGCCCGCGGCGGCCAGGTAGCGGGCGGCGGCGCAGATCGCGTCGACCGGGTTGTAGGGGTCCTTCTTGCCGTCCTCGTTGCCGTCGCAGCCATAGGCCTCCCAGCTCGACGGGATGAACTGCATCCAGCCCATGGCGCCCGCGCTGGAGACGTTGAGGTTGGTCCCGAAGCCGGTCTCGATCTTGTTGATCGCGGCCAGCACCTGCCACGGGATTCCGTACTGGGCGCCGTAGGCCTGGTAGATCGGGAGGAGGAAGGGCGGGATCTCGTACTGGTCGATGATGAAGTTGGGGACGCCGATCGGGGCGGCGCCGAAGTCCGCGATGGTCAGGCCCGGGTTCTGGTCCGTGGGCGAGCCGTCCGGGTTGCGCAGGGCGGGCTCCTCGAGCTTCTGCCTCTCGGCCTTGGCGACCTCCTTGGCGTTGCCGCCCTTCGCGCCCTTCTTGCCGAACAGCGCCGGGGCCGCCGGATCCGCCCGGCTTGTTGGCGGGGGCCTGGCCGATGTGCCGGAGCCGCCGCCGGTCCGGCTGCCGCCGCCGCCGCCGCCACCTCCGCCGCCACCGGGAGGAGGCGCCGGCGGGTTGTACTCGTCGGTGTCGAGGGGGCCGGTGCAGCCTGGGTCCTGGAGGTCGATCCCCCCGTCGCCGTCGTTGTCGGCGAGGTCCGAGCACGCGGGCAGGGGGGCCGCTCCGCCCGGTACCTGAACGTTGACGCCCGCGACGTCGACGGACACGGCGGTGCCGCTGGCCGCGACCGCGAGTGCGGCGCCAAGCGCAATAGTCAGTAGAAGCTTCTTGGTCATCTGATGGCCGCTTCCCGCCCGCTAACCCTGCGGTCTGGTCTCTCCTCCAGGCACCCCGCACGCAGGCTTGTAAGGAAGCTATCGGACCATATTCCGCTTTGCAACGGGGAACCGACGCTCAATCTGGGCACAATATGTGCATGGAAGATCCGGGCGACGAAGGGCTGAAGGACCGCCTCTCCTCGCGGGGAGAGGACGCTCTGGGAGAGCTCGCCCAGACGCTGCTCGACAACCCGTGGTTCAAGCAGGTCCTGGAGGTCGCCCTCGAGGCGCGGGAGCGCGCCTCGCAGGCCGGCGCGAGCGCAATGCGCAACCTGAACGTGCCCGCCGCGCGTGACGTGGACCGGCTCGAGCCGGCGCCTGCGGGCCGTCTCGGAGCGCCTCGAGGCCGTCGAGGACAAGCTCGACGAGCTTGGGCGGGAGCTTGCGGAGCTCCGGCGATCCCGGAGCCACCGGACCGCCGACGAACCCTCGAGGACGCACTTTAGGGTTCCTCCAGCGCCTCCAGGGCGGCGGTCCCCATCCGCTCCACGGACGGCCGCCAGGTCATCGTCGGTGATCCGCCGTCGCTCCCCGCCGGGGAAGACGTCGCTCACCACCAGCAGACATCCCATCGCCACGCCGAGCCGGGCGCCCAGGGTGAAGAGCGTCGCGGCCTCCATCTCCACCGCGCGGGCGCCGCGCTCGATCCACGTTCCCTCGCACTGGTATCCGGCTCGTAGAAGAGGTCGGTGCTGGCCACGGTGACCGCCTCCGCCCGCAGCCGCAGCCGCTCCAGCAGGGCCGGGTCCGGCTCGATCGGCCCGTTCGCCCCCAGGGCGACGCTGGTGCCGTCCTCGGGCAGGGCCGCCTCCGCGCAGAGCAGCTCCCCCAGCCCGAGCGCCTCGTCCAGGGCGCCGCAGGTCCCCACCCGGACCGCTCGCCTCACGCCCAGCTCCGCGAGCTCCTGCAGGACCAGCGCCGCGCTCGGCCCGCCGACGCCGGTGGACTGGATGCTGAGGGACGGCCGTCGGCGGTCTCGCCGCTGTATCCCCAGAGCCCCCGGTTGTGGTTGCTCATCTTCGGCTCCGTCAGGAGCTGCTGGGCCAGCGCCATCGCGCGCCCGGGGTCGCCCGGCAGCAGCGCGTCGGGCGCGTAGGGCGTCTTCGGGCGGAGGTGGAGGGGCGACATCGGGCGGGCGAGCATAGGCGGGCGTGATTGACACGGGCTCCCGGGGTAGGCTGAGGACGTGCCACGGCTACCGGGTTCAGAACAGGGTGGCGCCTCCGAAGCGCTCCGCACCGCGATCGAGCGCACCTTCGAGGCGACCGCGAGCTCCGCCGCGCGAGACGGGCGACAGGGCGAAGGAGCTGCTCGACGAGGTCGTCCGCAGGGGCCAGGAGGCGCGCGATGAGGCGGCCCGGCGTATCGAGGGGGCGCGCGACGACGCGACCCGCCGGCTGGAGGGGGCGCGAGATGACGCGACCCGGCGTCTCGAGGATGCGCGCGATGATGCGGCCCGCCGGATCGAGGCAGAGCTCCGGACCCTGAGCGAGCGCCTGGAGAAGCTCGAGGCGGCGGTGCGCGGATCGGCGAAGGGCAACTCTTGACCTTCGGTCGAGGCTGAGATGGGCGGCTTCTCCTCCTCCAGGGAGCTCCGCGAGATCCTCGACACCGTGCTCTCGGAGATCGACCGTGACCCGGAGGAGGGCCCGCGTCTCCGGGCCGCCGCCGCTCCGCTTCGGCTCGAGTTCCCCGACCTGAAGCTGGTGGTCAACGTGCGGGCCGATGACGGCGGCGGGCACTGCCTCAGCTGGGACTTTCGCAAGCGCGTCGTCCTCGGCTCCGAAGCTCAGGCTCATCATGGAGTCCGAGGTCGCCAACCGGCTCCTGCAGGGGCGGGAGAACCCGGCGATCGCGATCGCCCGCGGCCGCCTGCGGCCCGCGTCGCGGACGCCGGCGCGGCGCTGCGGTTCTTCCCGGCGGCGAAGCCGCTGTTCTCCCGCTACCGCGAGCTCGTCTCCGAGAAGTACCCACACCTCGCGATCGACTGAAGAAGGGGGTTGGGACGGTGAGTCCCGAGGACGAGGAGAAGACGATCTCGCTGGCCGAGGCGAGCCGCCTCTCGGGAGTCTCGCACCGCGAAGCTGAAGCGCTGGGCCGAGGAGGGGCTCGTGCCGGTCGAGGACAGCCGCTGGACCAGGGCCTCCGCGGCGCAGGCCCGGGTGATCGCGCGGATGAGCGAGCGGGGGTACTCGGCCGAGGCGATCAGGGAGGCCGCCCGCGGCGGCCGGCTCGCCTTCGGCTACGCCGAGGACCTCTTCGAGGTTCCGGAGGGCCAGTACACCGCGCGAAGGAGGCGGGCGAGCTGACGGGCTCGAGCCCGAGCTGATCGAGCGGCTGATGACGATGCTCGGGCACCCCCCTTGGACTGGAGGGACGGCTCAACGAGGAGGACCTCCGCGCGATGAGGCACTGCGCGCAGGTCCTCTCCTCGGGGTTCCCGCTGGTCGCCTTCCTGCAGCTCGTCCGGGTCTACGCCCAGTCGATTCGAAAGGTCGCCGACGCCGAGGTCCGCCTCTTCCACCTCTACGTCCACGAGCCGCTGATGCAGGACGAGGTCCCGCCGCTGGAGATCGCCGAGGAGATGGAGGAGATGGCCTCCGATCTGCTGCCGATCACGACCCCGCTCATGGAGTACATGCACAACCGCTACCTGCGCTTCTACATAGAGCAGGACGTCGTCGGGCACATGGAGTCGGAGGTCGGCGACGGGGGCCCGGGCCTCGCGCGGGTGTCGATGACCTTCTGCTTCGTCGACCTCACCGGCTTCACCCGCTACACGGAGGAGGAGGGTGACGAGGAGGCGCTCGACCTGATCGAGCGGTTCGTCGACACGGTCGAGGCGACGCTGCCCGCCGAGGCGACGATCGTGAAGACGATCGGCGACGAGGTCATGGTCGTCTCACCCGACCGGCTGCCGCTGACCGAATGGGCGGTCGGCTTCCTCACCCTGTTCCAGGAGCGCCCGCAGCCTCGGGTCGGGATCCACTACGGCGCCGCGGTGTTCCGCGACGGCGACTACTTCGGTTCGGACGTCAACCTCGCCCACCGCGTCGTCTCCCGGGCGCTGGCCGGCGAGGTCCTCGTCACCGAGCCCGTGGTCGAGGGAATTCCCGAGTCCGAGCACCTGACCTTCAAGCCGATCGGGGAGGTCGAGCTGAAGGGCTTCCCCAAGCCGATCAGCCTCTATATAGCGGCCCCCGCCAGGGCGTAGCCGCGCCTCGGTCTCGGGGCTCTACCTGCGCTTGCGGGCGGTTCCCGCGCGGCGATTCCCGGCCCGGAACCCGTACTCGCTGGAGACGATGACGCCATTCTGCTCGGAGGCGTGTTGGGGGTGCCGCGCTGCACGCCGATGCCGATCTCCTTGAAGCGGCCACGGAGCAGGTTCGCCGGTGGGCGGGGCTCTCCATCCAGGCCTGCACCAGCTTGGCCGGGGTGCTCAGCTCGCCGGTGCCCCAGACCAGGTTCTCACCGACGAGCCAGGACCGCGCGCCGCGCATGTAGCCGGCCGACTCGATCCGGTCCACGAAGCTCTTGCCGTTCAGCGAGTCGTGGGAGAAGAAGCTCTGCGACACCATCGCCTGCGAGTGGTCCACCGCCGCGTGGCGGAGCCGCACGTTGTCGCGAACCCGCCCGATGCCGTTGTCGGAGCGCCGCTCGTTGATCAGGCAGGTGACCGAGGCCTCGATCTGGAACTCGCGAGAGCTCCGCGGCCTCCGTGTCCTGATCGGCGCACGCGGCGGCGGCGGACGCCGGCGCGATCCCGAGGATCGCGACCGCGGCCAGTGCCGAGACGATGCGTGCCCTTGCTCCCATGCTGACCCCATCGAGCCCGCCACACGCCTGCTGAACGCATGCCCTCGGCTTGGCCGCGCGTCCTAAATTTTTGTAGGGCGGCCCTGGACGCCTGTTCTAGCCCCACGCAATTCCGGTGCCCGGAGCGGGGCGATTCCTAGAATCCGGGCATGGCCGAGGAGAGGCCCCAGCTGGCCGAAGTGGTCCGTGAGAGCGGCCTCGTGGCGCCCGGCTCGCGGGGGGTCGCGATGGTCTCCGGCGGCGCCGATTCGGCCGCCACCCTGGCAGGGCTGAGCGAGCTGCTCGGGCCCGAGGCGGTGGTGGCCCTCCATCTCAACTACGGGCTGCGGCCCGACTCCGGCGAGGACGAGGAGACCTGCCGCCGGCTCTGCGATCTGTTCGGCGTCGAGCTGGTGGTCGAGCGCCCCGACCCTCGGGGAGGGGAACGTCCAGGCCGAGGCGCGGGAGGCCCGCTACGCCGCGGCGGAGCGACTGCGGCGCGAGCGCGGGCTCGACTGGGTGGCGACCGGCCACACCCGCACCGATCTCGCCGAGACCGTCCTCTACCGGCTGGCGACGTCGCCCGGACGCCGGGCGCTGCTCGGGCTACCCCCTCGCCGGGAGCGGTGGTCCGGCCCCTGCTCGAGCTTGACCGCGACCGGGTCCGGGAGCTCGCCGCGAGGTCGGGCTCCCCTTCCGCGAGGACCCGACCAACGCCGAGCCGCTCTACGCCCGCAACCGGATCCGCAACGAGGTCCTGCCGGTGTTGCGCGAGATCGGGCCAGCGGCCGAGCAGGTGATCGCCGAGACCCGGGCGGAGCTCGCCGAGGAGTCCGACCTGCTCGAGCTGCTCGCCTCGGAGGTCCTCCTGCGCGCCGGCGCCGATGCCACGGGCACGATCGGCGCCGAGGCCCTGGCCGAGCTCGACCCCGCGCTCCGCAGGCTCGCCCTGCGCCAGCTCGCCGAGGGCGCCGCCGGCGGCCAGGTGCCGCTCGGCCGGGAGCGCGCGGCCGAGATCTGGCGCCTCGCCCGCGAGCCGGAGGGCGGGGTGGTCGAGCTCGGCGGGGGCGTCGAGGCCCGGATCGAGCACGGGCACGTCCGATTCGCGGCGGGCCCCGACGAGGAGCCGGAGGAGGCGATCCTGACGGTCCCGGGCCGCTGCCGCTTCGGCACCTGGGAGATCCGCGCCGAGGTCAGGGAGGCGCCGGAGCCGAACGGAGTGGAGGTCGCCATTCTCGATCCCTCCGCCTCTCACCGAGAGCCTGGTGGTCCGCTCCTGGCGCGACGGCGATCGGATGCGGCCGCTCGGGCTCGGGGGCACGAAGTCCCTCCAGGACCTGTTCACCGATCGCAAGGTGCCCCGGTCGCTGCGCCGCACCCTGCCGGTCGTCACCTCCGAGGACCGCATCGCCTGGATCGCGGGGGTCGCCGTCTCGGAGGAGTTCGCGGCCCCGCCCGGCTCCACGTCAGCGGTGCTCAGCGCCACGGTGGTGGAGTAGACCCGGCGCGCCTAGACTCCCGCCGGTGGATGACGGCGATCTGATCGGGGACATCCTCGTCAGCGAGGAGGACCTCCGGCGGCGCGTCTCCGAGCTCGCCGCGGAGGTGAGCAGTGACTACGAGGGGCGCCCGCCGCTCCTGGTCGCCATCCTCAAGGGAGCCGTCCCGTTCCTGGCCGACCTTATGCGGGAGTTCACCGTCCCCTGCGAGCTCGACTTCATGGCCGTCTCCAGCTACGGCTCCTCCACCGACTCCTCGGGCGTGGTCCGGATCCTCAAGGACCTGGACGCACCGATCGCCGACCGCGACGTGCTGATCGTCGAGGACATCATCGACTCGGGCCTCACCCTCCACTACCTGATGAGGAACCTCCAGGCGCGGGAGCCGAAGTCGCTCGAGGTCTGCGCCCTGCTGACCAAGCCCGAGCGGCGCCGGGTGGACCTGCCCGTGAAGTACGTCGGGTTCGAGATCCCGAACCGCTTCGCGATCGGCTACGGGCTCGACCACGGCGAGCGCTTCCGCAACCTCTCATATGTGGCAGCACTGCGGGAAAACACGCATGAGGGCTAGCCCACCCTGGTACCCTCGCCTCGGTGAGACGTTTCTTCCGCAGCGCCGCGTTCCCGATCCTGATCGTCGTCGTGCTGGCGTTCTTCGCGCAGCGCCTGATCAGCCCGAACGAGGGCGAAAGCCGCCCACCTTCAGCGAGTTCACCTCGATGATCGAGGCCGGGCAGATCGAGGAGGTGACCTTCAAGACGAAGGACAACACCCTCGACGTCAAGGAGACCAACGGCGACGAGTTCTAGACCGGCTACGAGAGCGGCGACTCCCAGACCCAGCTTCAGAACACCCTCGAGCGGAACGGCGTCAAGTACGACATCGAGGGCAAGGGCGGCGGCGGCATCCTCTCGCTGCTCACCTACATCCTGCCCTTCCTGTTCTTCTTCGCCTTCTGGATCTTCCTGATGAACCAGATGCAGGGGGGCGGCTCGAGGGTGATGAGCTTCGGCAAGTCGCGCGCGAAGCGCATGTCGGTGGACGCCCCCAAGATCACCTTCCGTGACGTCGCCGGCGCCGACGAGGCCGTCCAGGAGCTCCACGAGATCAAGGAGTTCCTCGAAAATCCGAAGAAGTTCCAGTCGCTCGGCGCCCGGATCCCCAAGGGCGTGCTGCTCTACGGGCCGCCCGGCACCGGCAAGACGCTGCTGGCCCGCGCCGTCGCCGGTGAGGCCGGCGTCCCCTTCTTCTCCATCTCCGGTTCGGACTTCGTCGAGATGTTCGTCGGGGTCGGCGCCTCGCGCGTCCGCGACCTCTTCGAGCAGGCCAAGCAGAACTCCCCCTGCATCATCTTCATGGACGAGATCGACGCAGTCGGCCGCCACCGCGGCGCCGGCATGGGCGGCGGCCACGACGAGCGCGAGCAGACCCTCAACCAGCTGCTGGTCGAGATGGACGGCTTCGAGATGAAGGACAACATCATCCTCATCGCCGCCACCAACCGGCCCGACATCCTCGACCCGGCCCTGCTGCGCCCGGGCCGCTTCGACCGCCAGATCGTCGTGGACCGCCCCGACCGCAAGGGCCGCAAGCAGATCCTCGAGGTCCACACCCGCGGCAAGCCGCTGGCCTCCGAGATCGACCTCGACGCCCTCGCCGGCCAGACCCCCGGCTTCACCGGCGCCGACCTCGCCAACCTGATCAACGAGGCCGCGCTGCTCACCGCCCGCTCCGGCAAGCGCGAGATCACGATGCTTGAGCTCGAGGAGGGGATCATGCGGGTGATCGCCGGCCCCGAGAAGAAGAGCCGGGTGATGTCGGAGAAGGAGCGCCTCGTCACCGCCTACCACGAGCTCGGTCACGCGATCGTCGGCCACGTACTGCCGAACTCCGACCCGGTCCACAAGGTCTCGATCATCAGCCGCGGCCAGGCGCTCGGCTACACGATCTCCCTGCCGACCGAGGACAAGTTCCTCACCACCCGCGCCGAGCTCAACGACACGATGGCGATGACCCTCGGCGGCCGCGCCGCGGAGGAGATCGTCTTCGGCGAGATCACCACCGGCGCCTCCAACGACCTCGAGAAGGTGACCGAGACCGCCAAGCAGATGGTGATGCGCTTCGGTATGTCCGAGCGGCTCGGCCCCCGCGTCTTCGGCCATGACCGCGGCCATGCCCTTCCTCGGCCGCGAGTTCTCCGCCGAGCCCGACTACTCCGACGAGGTTGCGCGCGAGATCGACGACGAGATCCGCCGCATGGTCGAGGAGGCGCACCAGGCCGCCACCGACATCCTCTCCGAGCGCCGCGAGCGAGCTCGACACGATCTCCAAGATCCTGCTGGAGCGGGAGACCATCGAGGCCGAGCAGTTCGTCGCCCTGCTCGACGGCAAGCCCGAGGAGGAGGTCTTCGCCGACGACGAGGAGGAGTCGACGCCTCCCGCAGCCCCCGCGGAGGAAGAGAAGAGCACCGCCCGCGAGGGCCCGAAGCCGCGCCCGCGTCCGCGTCCCGGCCTCGCCGGCGGCGGCGCCGCGGAGATGCGCGGCGACGAGAGCTAGCCGACGCCCCATGAATCGGCTGACAGCGAAGCTCAGCTACGCCAAGCTGATGGCGATGCTCGCCGCCTTCCTCGTGCTGGGCGGCGGGACCGCCGCCCTCGCCACGAGCGGGGCGTCCGGAGGGCCCACGGCGGAGACCGCCGGGAAGAAGAGCGACAGGCGGGTGGGGGCCTACACCGGTACCACCGAGGATGGGGGCACGGTCAGCTTCAGGATCACCAGAAAGGGCCTGGTGGTCGGGTTCACGATGCTGAACGCGCTCCTGGAGTGCGAGGTTGTCCAGCAGGGAGGCGGGGGGCCGCGCTCCAGCAGGCGCGTCACGATCACCGCCCCGCCGATGAAGCTCGTTAAGGGCCCCGAAGGCGGCCCCCAGTTCCTCTACGAGGACCCGGCGGTCACGAGCGGGCCGTTCCAGGGCGTCCACGTCGACGGCAAGGGGGCCCCAGGCGGAATGAAGGGCAACGCGGCGATGATCTCGTGGAACGCCCCTCCAAATGAGATCGGGACGGAGAGGTGCGGTACCGGGTACGTCGACTGGAACGCGAGGAAGGTTGGCGGCAAGAAGTGATGTAGGCGGTGACGTAGCCTGGGCCGCCATGGCGGCGAGGCTGATGGGGATCGTCAACGTCACGCCCGACTCCTTCTCGGACGGGGGGCTCTTCCTCGATGCCGACGCCGCCGTGGAGCACGGGCGGGTGCTGGCGGCGGAGGGAGCGGACATCCTCGATGTCGGCGGGGAGTCGACCCGGCCCGGCGCCGAGGCGGTCAGCGCCGAGGAGGAGAGGGCGCGGGTGGAGCCAGTCGTTTCCGCGCTGGCGGGGACGGATGGGCCTGGCGTGCCCGTCTCGATCGACACCTCGAAGGCCCCCGTCGCCGAGGCCGCCCTGGACGCCGGCGCCGCGATCGTCAACGACGTCACCGCGCTGAGGGCGGACTCCGAGCTAGCGGCGCTCTGCGCCGAGCGGGGCGGCGAGGTGGTCCTGATGCACATGCTCGGCGACCCACGGACGATGCAGGAGGACCCCCGCTACGACGACGTGGTCGACGACGTCAGGGCCTTCCTCGCCGGGCGGATCGAGTTCGCGACCTCCGAGGGGATCGAGGAAGAGCGGATCTGGGTGGACCCGGGGATCGGGTTCGGCAAGACGGTGGAGCACAACCTCGAGCTGTTGCGCCGGCTCGGCGAGCTGCGCGAATTGGGACGGCCGATCGTGGTCGGCACCTCGCGCAAGAGCTTCATCGGCAAGCTCACCGGCGCCGGGGTGGAGGACAGGCTCGGAGGAACGGTCGCCTCCAACGTGCTCGCCTACGCGAACGGCGCCGACGTCCTACGGGTCCATGACGTGGAACCGGTTCGCGAGGCGCTTACGACGGCGGGCGCGATCCTCGGTTAGGAGCCGACGAAGTCCCTGATCAGGCGGTTGACCGCTGCGGGCTTCTCGTAGGGCACCCAGTGTCCGCCGCCGGGAACGAGCTCGACCCTCAGGTCCGGGATCCACTGGTCGAGCCCTCTCGTGAGGGTGGGGAGCAGGACGGAGTCCTTCTCTCCCCAGATCACCATCGTCGGCACCTGGACGCTCTGGGAGGTGATCTTGGCCGCGTACTCATCCGGGACGCCGCCGGCCGCCACCTGCTCGCCCATGCGCGCGGCGCGGTAGTAGTTGAGCCCGCCTCGCAGCGCTCCCGGCTGCGACCAGGCCCCTCGGTAGGCGGCGTGTTCCTGATCGCTCAGACGCGCGCCCAGGCCCCCGATGCGCTGCATGATCTGGTCCATCATCGAGAAGTCGTTGGCGGCCAGCAGCTCCTCAGGCTCCGGCGACCCCTTCGAGAGCTCGATCATGTAGTTGACCGCCTCGCGCTGCTTGGGGCTCTCTCGCAGATCGCGGTTCCAGGTGAACGGGGGCGGCGCGTCGATGATCACCAGGCGCTCCAGCAGCTCCGGGTGCTTCAGCGAGAAGGCCCAGGCGACGATTCCGCCCCAGTCGTGTCCCACCAGCGTCAGGGGGGTGAGGTCGAGCTGCTCCACCAGGGCCCGGATGTCGCCGAGCAGATGGCGCATCCGGTAGGCCTCCGGATCCTCGGGCTTGCAGGAGAGGTTGTAGCCGCGCATGTCCGCCGCGATCGCTCGGTGATCGCGGCCGAGGTCGGCCAGCTGGTGGCGCCAGAGGAACCAGAACTGGGGAAAGCCGTGCAGGAACAGCATCGGGCTCCCCTCGCCCCTGGAGACGTAGTGCATCCGGCAATCGGGGAGATCGGCGAAGTGGTGCGTGACCTCCGCCGTGAGCTCCCCTTCGCCGACCGTGGTGGTCGTGGGCGGCGCGCTCACCCCGATAGTCGTAGCAGGAGCCGCCCATCGGCTACTTTGGCGGCGTGGAAGGCAACTCCCCACAGTCATCCGTCGAGGTCGAGATCAGGGGCCTCTCCATCTACACCCACCACGGCGTCACTGACGCGGAGCAGGAGGTGGGACAGCGAATGGAGTTCGACCTCACGCTCGAGGTTCCGCACTGCGACGCGGTGCTCACCGACCGGGTCGAGGACACCGTGGATTACTCCGAGGTCTGCGACATCGTCGCCCTGGCCGCGACGGAACGGAGCCATCGAACGCTCGAGCGGCTCTGCCAGGTCGTGGCGGAGCGGCTGATGGAGCGGTTCGACTGCGAGTCCGTTCGGGTCCGCGCCGCGAAGCCGGAGCCGCCGGTGCCCTACACCGTGCAGGAGGCGGGGGTCGAGGTCACCCTCGAGCGCGCGCTCGACCGCGAGCCCGAGGACGACGACGGCGCCTGAGCAGACATCCTGCGAAGGGGCTACATAGGCCTGGGTTCGAACGTCGGCGACCGCGAGCGGCAGCTGAGGGCCGCCGTGGAGGCGCTGCGCCCGGCACGGGGTGGCCGTCAGAGGAGTTTCCTCCCTCTACGTGACAGAGCCCGTGGGGGAGATCCCCGACCAGCCCGACTTCCTCAACGCCGTCGCGCGGATCCGCACCGACCTGGAGCCGGAGGCCCTGCTGGACCTCTGCAAGGCGATCGAGGTGGAGCAGGGCCGGGCCTTCGGCGGTCCCCGCCACGGCCCGCGGCCGATCGACCTGGACCTGCTGCTCTTGGGGGACGTCGAGCTCGAGACGGAGCGCCTGAAGCTGCCCCACCCCGAGGTGACCTCGCGCCGCTTCGTCCTGGTGCCGCTGCTGGAGCTCGACCCCGAGCTGACGCTGCCCGACGGCACCCGCCTCCGGGAGGCCCTCGAGCGCCTTCCGGAGGGCCAGCGTGTGAACCGCGTCGGCTAGCGCCTCAGCGGCTCGAGCCAGTCGGCGGGGAACACCGGTGGGGTGCGGCCGGGGAAGTCCGGGACTGCGCGCATTGCCAGCTCGCCGGCCGGCCGCGACTCGATCGCCGGGCGCAGGTCGTCGAAGGTCATCAGCAGGCGGAGGCTCGGCGCGATCTGGAGATCGGCCGCGTTCACCTCCTTGCCGCCGATGACGCCGTCTTTGATCCACTCGTCGATCTGGTCGAGGTCGGACGGGATAGAGGCGAGGTCGTCGCGGACCCGCTCATCGGTCGCCTCGCAGAATCGTGCTGCGAGCGCGACGATCGGCCCTCCGGTCTTGACGGCCAGGCCCGGCGGGATACCGAGCTTCGCTCCCTCCGAGTAGCTGGTCATCGGCGCGCGGTCCCGCTTGAAGGCCCACCAGCTGAAGCGCCGCGGCTTCTGCTGGAACTCGTCTCCCCAGCTCTCGGCCCGCTCGACCGCCTCGCGCTGCTTGGGATCCGATGGATAGAGCTGGGGGTTGGGCTGGAGGCGGTCCAGCTCGTGGCCGATCTCGCGCGAGCCCTGAATCCGCCTGCCCTCCAGCTTCAGCGCTGGAACCGTGTTGTCCGGAAAGCGCTGCGCCTTGACCACTCCCTTGGAGATGACCGGAATCAGGTCAACCCGCTTGTACGGAATTCCCTTGCGCTCAAGCATCAGCCTCGCGGTCATTGAGGGGTGCGAGCCAGGTATGACGTAGAGCTTGTTCTCGGCCACGGGCCGATCGTATGGCACCCGGCTCTCGCTTGGTCGTGCTCGTCTGCCCGATAATCGCCGCATGCTTCTTGCGGTGGACGTGGGAAACACGCAGACGCACCTGGGCGCCTTCGACGGCGAACAGCTGGTTCACGACTGGCGGCTCGCGACCGAGCGGCACGCCACCGCCGACATGCTCGCGTCCCGGATCGCGACGCTGCTGGAGCTCGAGGGCCTCGCGTTCGATTCCCTGGACGGAGCCATCGTCTCCAGCGTCGTCCCGCAGCTCGGCCCGGAGTACGAACGGCTCTGCGAGACGCGGATCGGCCCAAGCTGCCTGATGGTCGGGCCACAGCTGAAGACCGGGATGCCGATCCTGGTGGACAGCCCCCACGAGCTCGGTGCAGACCGGCTGGTCAACGCGGTCGCCGCCTACGACGGGGTGGGGGGCGCCTGCGTCGCGGTGGACTTCGGCACCTCGACAAACTTCGACGTGGTCTCGGGCAAGGGGGAGTACCTCGGGGGTGTGATCGGACCCGGCATCGAGATCTCGATGGAGGCGCTGACATCGCGGACGGCGAAGCTGCCGAGAATCGACCTCTCCGAGCCGGAGTCGGCGATCGGCAAGAACACCGTGGCCTGCATCCAGGCCGGGTTCGCCTTCGGCTTCGCTGGGCTCGTCGACGGGATCGACCGCCGGCTGGCGGACGAGCTCGGTGAGCAGCCGCGGTTCATCGCGACCGGCGGACTCGCTCAGACGATCTCGCCCCTCTGCGAGACGATCGACGAGGTCGATCCCCTGCTGACCCTGCGCGGATTGCGCCTCATCTGGGAGCGCAACACTTAGGGGCCATGCAGCCCCCGCTGACCGCCCCGTTCAGGATCGGCGACATCGAGATCGCCAACCGTGTGCTGCTCGCGCCGCTGGCCGGCATCGGCAACTGGTTCGTGCGCCTCCAGGCGCGCCGGCACGGGGCGGGTCTGGCGGTCTCCGAGATGGTCTCCAGCTTCGGGCTGCACTACCGCAACGAGCGCACGCTCAGCGAGCTGCTGCGCCTGCATCCGGATGAGCACCCCGTCTCGATCCAGCTCTTCGGGCAGGACCCCGACGTGATGCGCTCGGCGGCGGGGATCGCGGCCGAGGCCGGAGCCGACCTGATCGACATCAACATGGGCTGTCCGGTGCGCAAGGTCTGCAAGACCGGCGCGGGCGCTGCGCTGCTCTCGGATCCGGACCTGGCGGTCGCGATCGCCCGAGCCGCGTCCGAGGGGGGCGAGCGGCCGGTGACGGTGAAGCTTCGCTCCGGGCTCGAGCCGGGCGGGCGTGAAGGGTTCGAGCTGGCGCTCCGTCTGGCCGAGGAGGCCGGGATCGCGGCGATCGGCTTTCACCCGCGCTCGGCCGCCACCCAGCACAAGGGACGCCCCGACTACGCGCTGGCGCGTGAGCTGGTGGAGCGAACCGAGGTCCCGGTGATCATCTCCGGTGGCCTCGACACCGCCGATGACGCGCGCCATGCCTACAAGGCGTCCGGGGCCGACGCGGTGATGGTCGCCCGTGGCTCGCTGGGCAACCCCTGGATCTTCGAGGAGCTCACCGGCCACCGGGCGGTGCCCCCCGAGCGCGCCGAGATCGTCGCGGAACTGCTCTGGGTGATGGACCGCGCCGATGAGCACCTCGGCCCGGAGCGCGCCGCCCGCTACCTGCGGAAGTTCTACCCCTGGTACCTGGAGCGGCTCGAGGCGGACAAGACGATCGCGGCGGCCCTCCGGGAGAGCGACGATCTCGGCCAGGCCAGAGAGCTGATCGAGCGGCTCGCGCCTCCCGTCCCGGTCGCGCTCTGAGCGGACAGATGGCGATGGCTCTCACCTCCCGCGTCAACGCCTGGCGCGACCGCGGAAGGAGCGAGGAGGTTCGCGGCCGCCAAATCCACGTCTTCACCCGCAGCGGCCGCGAGCCGCTGCTGCTCCTGCTCCACGGGTTCCCGTCCAGCTCCTATGACTGGCGCCTCCTGCTCGAGGAGGAGACCCAGCACGCCGCGCTCGCATTCGACTGCCTCGGCTTCGGGCTCTCCGACAAGCCGGCCGACCACGACTACACGCTCGGAGAGCAGGCCGACATCGCCGAGGAGCTGGTCGGCCGCCACCACCAGGGGCGCGTGCTCATCGTGGGCCACGACATGGGGACCTCGGTGGCGACGGAACTGATGGCGCGGGACATCGAAGGCGCGCTGGAGATGAACCTCGTCGGGGTGATGCTGTTCAACGGCTCGATGATCCAGGGCGCGGCCAGCCCGACCATCGCCCAGCGGCTGCTCCGGGGACCGCTGGGGCCGGTGGTGGCTCGGCTCTCCAGCGAGCGCTTCTTCCGCCAGCAGTTCGGCTCGATCTTCTCACCCGAGCACCCGCTCACCG
The DNA here is from genome assembly GCA_963752605.1 of uncultured Solirubrobacterales bacterium. Taxonomy (GTDB): domain Bacteria; phylum Actinomycetota; class Thermoleophilia; order Solirubrobacterales; family 70-9; genus CAVVYW01. The sequence goes on along the minus strand of CAVVYW010000009.1, from coordinate 75,683 downwards.
ACGAGGAGGCGGCGGACCAGTGGAGCCTGATCGCCCACAACGGCGGCCAGCGGCTCGGCCACAGGCTGATCTCCTACATGGACGAGCGGGAGCGGCATGCCGCGCGCTGGCACGGGGCGCTGCGGGACTGGCAGAAGCCGCTCCACCTCTCCTGGGGGATGGCCGACCCGGTCGCGACTGAGAACGTCCTCGACGGGGTGCTCCGGCTCCGGCCGGCCGCCCCGCTGATCCGCTTCGAGGAGCTCGGCCACTACCCGCAGATCGAGGACCCGAAGCGCCTCGCCGGAGCCCTCCAGAGCGCCCTGGCCGTCTGATCCGAGCGCCCTTACTACGTTTGAGGGCGGCGCTATAATGCCGCGCCCTGCCCGGGCAGTCGCGCTCCATTTGCGGCCGCCGCGGGCTCATTTTTTCGCCAAGTTGCAGGACTTTTCAGGAGGGAACGAGGAGAGTGGCCCGAGAGACTTTGATCACCCCGGAGGGGCTCGAGAAGCTCAAGGAGGAGCTGGAGCATCTCGAGAACGAGAAGCGTCGTGAGGTCGCCGATCGCATCAAGCAGGCCAGGGAGTTCGGCGACATCATGGAGAACTCCGAGTACGACGACGCCAAGAACGAGCAGGCGATGCTGGAGCAGCGGATCGCCTCGATCCAGGACAAGCTGCGCCGCGCCGCGGTCATTGACGACAAGCACGTCGACACCGAGCAGGTGGGCGTCGGCGCGGTCGTCCACGTCAAGGACCAGAAGTCCGGCAAGTCCCAGAAGTTCCAGATCGTGGGATCGGCCGAGGCCGACCCGGTCGAGCACAAGCTCTCCAACGAGTCCCCGATCGGCAAGGCGCTGATCGGGCAGAAGAAGAACGACGTGGTCAGCGTCGATGTACCGCGCGGGCCGAAGCGGAAGCTGAAGATCACGAAGATCGAGGCGGCCTAACCCCGTGCTGGTGGGGGCGGCCCCGGGGGCCGCCTCAGAAAGCCGCCCCACGCCCAGCCCTTTCTTCGGCGGCCCCCGGGTCCGCCCAACACGCGGTTAGGCTGCGCCTCGTGAGTGAGGGAGCTCAATCCGAGTCCCAGCTGCTCAGCGAGCGGCGGGCGAAGCTCGAGCGCCTCCGGGAGGCCGGCATCGAGCCGTTCCCGCACTCGTTTCCGGACCGCACCGAGATCGCCGCTGTCCGAGAGGCGCACGAGGGAATCGAGGCCGGGTCCGAGACCGACGACCGCTATCGGGTCGCGGGACGGCTGACCGCGCGGCGCGGCCACGGCAAGGCCTCCTTCCTGGACCTTCGGGACGGGAGCGGCGAGATCCAGATCCAGGCGCGCGTCGACGAGCTGGGGGACGATGCCTACACCGGGCTGCTCGCCCTCGACATCGGAGACATCGTCGGGATCGAGGGCAAGGTCTTCGCCTCGAAGCGGGGGGAGCTCTCGATCCGGGCCGACGCTTGGGAGCTGCTCAGCAAGAGCCTGCGGCCTCCCCCGGAGAAGTTCCACGGGCTAGAGGACGTCGAGACCCGCTACCGCCGCCGCGAGCTCGACCTGATGGCAAACGCGGAGAGCCGCGACCTCTTCGTTGCCCGCGCCAACGCGATCGCCGCGGTTCGCCGCTGGCTCGACGCCCGCGGGTTCGTCGAGGTTGAGACCCCGGTCCTGCAGCCGCTCTACGGCGGGGCGCTGGCCCGGCCCTTCACCACCCATCACAACGCGCTCGACCGCGACCTCTACCTCCGCATCGCCACCGAGCTGTACCTGAAGCGGCTGGTGGTCGGCGGGGTGGATCGGGTCTACGAGCTGGGGAAGGACTTCCGCAACGAGGGCGTCTCCCACAAGCACAACCCCGAGTTCACGATGCTCGAGTGGTACGAGGCCTATGCCGACTACGAGGACACCGCGCGCGAGCTGGAGGCGCTGGTGGCGAATGTGGCGGAAGAGGTCCTGGGCACCACCGTCATCGAGCGGGACGGGGAGAAGATCGACCTGGCCCCGCCATGGCGCCGTGTCACGCTGCGGGAGGCGATCTCCGAGCGGACCGGGATCGACGTGACCGGGCATCCGTCCCGCGAGGAGCTCGCCGCGGCAATGGACTCCAAGCCGGATGCCGAGGAGGGCTGGGGCAAGCTCGTGGACGGGCTGCTGTCCAAACAGGTCGAGCCCAACCTGGTCCAGCCGACCTTCATCGTCGACTATCCGGTCGAGCTCTCACCCTTCGCCAAGGCCCACCGCAGCGAGGAGGGCCTGGTGGAGCGCTGGGAGGCGTTCGTCGGCGGGATCGAGATCGCCAACTCGTTCACCGAGCTCAACGATCCCGATGAGCAGCGGCGGCGTTTCGAGCAGCAGCGCGAGGAGATGCAGCGGGGCGATGAGGAGGCCCAGCCCTACGACGAGGCGTTCATCGAGGCCCTCGAGCACGGGATGCCTCCCACCGGCGGGGTCGGCCTCGGCATCGACCGGCTGGTGATGTTGCTGACGGGCGCCGCCAGCGTCCGGGAGGTCCTGCTCTTCCCGGCTATGCGGAGTTAGCGGCTGTCAGGCTCGCTCCGACTCAGGAGCGACGGCCTCGGCCGAAGCGACTTGTGATGAGCGGCCGCTACAGCCGCGATCTGATGGCGACGCCGGCCACTCGTCCTCGGGCTTCGTTCTCGTCCTTCTTGCTCTCTTCCCTCTCGGCCTTCTTGGATGGCTCTTCGGCGATGGACGGTGCGCCCGCCATCGCGGGCTCCGATGCGTCCCGGTGGCGCTGGACCAGCATCGCCGTCAGCACGAAGGGCGCGGCGATCAGGGCCAGCGCCCCGATCAGCACCGGCCAGGTGATCAGCACGCCGAGCCCCGCGTTGGCCCCGTTGTTCGTGGTCACGTAGATCGCCCAGGCGATCCAGGCGATCGTGACCAGGACACCGCCCACGATCCCGATGGCCAGGGTCGGATGCTCACGGGCCCGGTTCCGCACGCTCGAAACGCGGGCCCGCGGCGCCTCGGTCGCCTTCGCGACCCAGGCGCCCGGCGCCCGCAGCGCCTTCAGCGCTCCATCGCGGACCTTTCCCCATGCGTTCCTCATCGCCGTCACCGGCGGCAAATTAGCGCTCCGTCACGCCTCACGCGCTGCCACGGCGGACCGCCGCTGCGTCGCTGACGCAACAAATCCGGCACCTTGCAGGGACTTCGGGAATGACGGTCGAAGCCTGCGTGGGCGAGGGAGGCCCCTGGCTATACTTGCGCTCTCGCCGTCCCCGACAGAAACCGGAGGTCAGATCAAGAGATCGGCGGCCAGGAGCCGATACGGATTGGGCCCCCGGCAAGTCTGCGTCCCGTTACACCGCAACTCGACCCAGCCGAGACGATTGATAGATACGAGGCACGCGTAGATGTTCGAGAGATTTACAGAGAGAGCCCGCCAGGTTGTTGTCCTCGCCCAGGAGGAGGCGCGCACCCTCAAGCACAACTACATCGGCACTGAGCACATCCTGCTCGGCCTGCTGCGCGAGGAGGAGGGCCTCGCCGCGCGCGTCCTGGAATCCCTGGATATCACGGTCGAGCGCGTTCGCTCCCAGGTCGTCCGCATAGTCGGCTCAGGCGAGGAGGTCACCGCCGGCCAGATCCCCTTTACCCCGCGCGCCAAGAAGGTGCTCGAGCTCGCGCTCCGCGAAGCCCTCTCCCTCGGCCACAACTACATCGGCACCGAGCACATCCTGCTCGGGCTGGTCCGCGAGAACGAGGGCGTCGCCGCGCGCATCCTGCTCGACTTCGACGCAGATTCCGAAAAGATCCGCAACGAGGTGATCCGGATGCTGTCCGGCCCCGGCGGGCGTCGCCAGGGCGCCGGCGGCGCCGGCACAGGCGAGGGCAAGAAGTCCTCGAAGCTGCTCGACCAGTTCGGCCGCAACCTCACCAAGCTCGCCGCCGAGGGCAAGCTCGATCCGGTGATCGGCCGCGAGATCGAGATCGAGCGGATCATGCAGATCCTCTCCCGCCGCACCAAGAACAACCCCGTCCTGCTCGGTGAGCCCGGCGTCGGCAAGACCGCCGTGGTCGAGGGCCTCGCGGCCCGGATCACCAAGGGCGAGGTGCCCGAGCTGCTGAAGAACAAGCAGATCTACACGCTCGACCTTGCCGCCCTGGTCGCCGGCTCCAAGTACCGCGGCGAGTTCGAGGAGCGCCTCAAGAAGGTGATGAAGGAGATCACCCAGCGCGGGGACATCATCCTCTTCATCGACGAGCTGCACAACCTGGTCGGCGCCGGCGCCGCGGAGGGCGCGATCGACGCCGCCTCCATCCTCAAGCCCGCGCTCGCGCGCGGCGAGCTGCAGACGATCGGCGCGACCACGCTCGACGAATACCGCAAGTACCTGGAGCGTGACTCGGCCCTCGAGCGCCGCTTCCAGCAGATCAAGGTCGAGCAGCCCACCATCGAGGAGACCGTTTCGATCCTCGAGGGCCTGCGCGAGCGCTACGAGCAGCACCACCGCGTCAAGATCACCGACGAGGCGCTCGCCAACGCCGCGGAGCTCGCCGACCGGTACATCTCGGACCGCTTCCTGCCCGACAAGGCGATCGACCTGATCGACGAGGCCGCGTCCCGGATGCGGATCAAGTCGATGACGCAGCCGCCGGTCTACCGCGATCTCGAGGAGGAGATCGAGACCACGCGGCGCGAGAAGGAGGCCTCGATCGACGCCCAGGAGTTCGAGAAGGCCGCCAACCTGCGCGACCAGGAGCGCCAGCTCACGAACAAGAAGAAGGAGCTCGAGCACGAGTGGAGCTCGGGCGAGGGCGGTGAGCGCCCTGAGGTCGGCGAGGAGGAGATCGCCGACATCGTCGCGATGTGGACCGGCATCCCCGTCTTCAAGCTCACCGAGGCCGAGTCGAAGAAGCTCGTCCGCATGGAGGACGAGCTGCACAAGCGCGTCATCGGCCAGGACATGGCGATCACCGCCGTCTCGAAGGCGATCCGCCGCTCGCGCGCCGGGATCAAGGACCCGAAGCGCCCGGCCGGCTCATTCATCTTCCTCGGCCCCTCCGGGGTCGGCAAGACCGAGCTCGCCCGGACACTCGCCGAGTTCCTGTTCGGCGACGAGGAGGCGATGGTCCGCATCGACATGTCCGAGTACATGGAGAAGCACGCCGTCTCCCGCCTGGTCGGCTCGCCCCCCGGCTACATCGGCTACGACGAGGGCGGCCAGCTGACCGAGGCCGTGCGGCGCAAGCCGTACTCGGTGCTGCTGCTCGACGAGATCGAGAAGGCCCACCCCGACGTCTTCAACATCCTGCTTCAGATCCTCGAGGACGGGAGGCTCACCGACGCCCAGGGGCGGACGGTCGACTTCCGCAACTCGATCGTGATCATGACCTCGAACATCGGGGCCAAGGACATCGCGCGCAACACGCCGCTGGGGTTCACGATCACTGACGAGTCCGGCGTCACCTACGAGGACATGAAGACCAAGATCATGGGCGAGCTGAAGAAGGTCTTCCGGCCCGAGTTCCTGAACCGGATCGACGAAGTGATCGTCTTCCACAAGCTGACCAAGGACGAGATCAAGGAGATCATCGACCTCATGGTCAGCAGGGTCCGGACCCAGGTCGCCGAGCACGAGCTCCAGCTCGAGCTCTCCGAAGAGGCCAAGGAGCTGCTGGTCGAGGAGGGCTGGGACCCCGCCATGGGGGCGCGGCCGCTCCGCCGCGCGATCCAGCGCTTCATCGAGGACCCGCTCGCCGACGAGGTCCTGAAGGTCGGCGAGATGGCGCCGGGCTCGACCGTGATGGTCGACAAGGACGCCAAGGGCGACGAGGAGCACCCGCTGAAGCTGAAGATCGTCAAGCCCCGCAAGAAGCCCGCTCCGAAGAAGAAGGAGCCGGAGAAGGTCGGCGTGGGCGCGAAGGGCGACGACGACGATTCGGGCGACGAGTCGGGCGACGGCGCCGGCGACTCCGACGGGGCTGCCGAGAAGTCCTAGCGAGGGGCCCCGGCCTGCTCTAAGATCCCACGAGTTCGGCTGGGTGTCCGAGGTCGGGCTCCCGGCAGATTTCAGCTAGGGGAGAAGGAGCTTCATGCGCGGGAAGCGCTCTCTGGCGGGACTCACCCTGGTTCTCTCGATGCTCGGCGCCGGCACGGCACTGGCGGCGGTCGAGGGCGACTACGACACCACCTTCAGCGGCGACGGCAAGCTCGCCACCGACTTCGGCGGCTCCTCGTTCACAGTGCGCGACTCCGCGCTCGACTTCAACGGCAAGTTGGTCGTCGTCGGGCGCTCCGGCGTGGCGATCGCGGTGCAGCGCTACAACCCAGACGGCAGCCTCGACGGCAGCTTCGGCGGCGGCGACGGCATGGTCACCGTGGATTCGCCGGGGACGAAGCTCAGCGAGGAGGCCCAGGCGGTCGCGATCGACCCGGCCACCGGGAATCTCCTGATCGTCGGGGACGTGACCGTGTCGTCGGGCCCTGCTGCTGAGCTGGACTTCGTCGTCGCCAGGCTCGAGCCGGACGGTGACCTGGATCCCAGCTTCGACGGCCCCGGCGGGTCCGGCAACGGGGTCTTCCGGCTCGACTTCTTGGACACCGAAAACGCGAGCGACGTGATCGACAACGACGGCAAGCTCGTCTTCGCGGGTGTGCTCTTCGACGGAACCACCCAGTCCATCAGGGTCGTCCAGCTCAGCTCCACCGGAGCGTTCGATACGGCGAGCTTCGGCAGCCCGAACGGGTACTTCGACTTCCAATGGGCGACCGGAGTCAACTCGCTGGTTACCGCCCTGGACCAACAGGACGACGGCAAGCTGATCGTCGTCGGGCAGCCGAACGGAACCGGGGCGTACGGGGTCGCCCGGCTCACCACCGCCGGTGCCCTCGACACCAGCTTCAACTCCGGCGGCACGACCCCCGGGATCGCCCGTCCCGCGCTCCCTGCCGGCTACTTTCAGGCCGATGCTTTCGCCGCCCAGATCGACAGCGGTGGAGGGGTCGTCGTCGCCGGGGCGATCGAGGCCTCCGTCACCTTCGACGCAGACCCGTTCATCTCGCGGGTGACATCGAGCGGGACGCTGGACGGCACCTTCGGCACCAGCAGCGGCTACTCGATCCTCCCCCTTGCGGGCGACATCTCGACCTTCGGGAGCCTGGAGCTGCTCGGCGGCGGGAAGCTCTTCGCGGGGGGAACGGTGGGGCCGGTGGCCGATCGCGATCAGTTCGCCGCCCGCTACACGGGCACAGGCGGACTCGACACCACCTTCGCCGCGCCTGCAGGGTTCAAGACGTTCGATCCTGGCGTGCCCTCGAACGTGGACTCCTCGCCGGTCAGTCCCAACGGGACCGCGTACCTGGTCGGACAGGGTCACGACCCTGGGCCGGGCGAGCTCGGGATCTCTGCCGTCTGCGTGACGGTGCCGCCGGCCTGTCCGACCCCAGCCGCGCCCGGGGTGACCCCCACGCCGCCACAGCCCGCCACCGGGCCGACCGGCCTACGAGCGGCCGCGCTCAAGAAGTGCGCGAAGATCAAGAGCAAGCGGAAGAAGAAGCGCTGCAAGAAGCGGGCGCGGGCTCTGCCCGTCTAGCGGGACCAACGCGACCTTCAATAGCGGGTAGTGACAAGGGCGCGGTGCGCTGCTATAAAGCCGCACTCGGCAGGGACACCCCAGGCGGTGCTTGGGTAAATCTCAAATCATCCAGGGAGACGGAACTCCACCATGCGCATTCGTGCACTTGCGGGGCTCGCACTGACCTTCTCGCTGCTCGGAACCGGGACGGCCCTGGGGGCGGTCTCCGGTGACCTCGACAACTCCTTCAGCGGCGACGGCAGGCTCGCCACGGAGTTCAACTCCGCGAACCTCACGGACACACGGGACGCTGTGGTCGACTCCAGCGGCCGGCTGGTGGTCGTGGGCCAGGACGGCAGCGAAATCGGGGTCGCTCGCTTCAACCCCAACGGAAGCTTCGACACGACCTTCGGGGGCGACGGCGACATCACGATCGACTCCGGCGCCACCTCCGGCGGCGAGACGGCGACCGCCGTCTCGATCGATCCCGCCACCGGGAACATCCTCGTCCTGGGTGAGGCTGCGATCGCCGCCACCGGTGACACGAGCGACCTAGTCCTGGCGCGCGTTCAGCCCGGCGGCGCACCCGACAACACGTTCGACGGCCCGGGGGCGATGCCCGGCAACGGCGTGTTCAGGCTCGACTTCGACGACACCGAGGCCGGTAGGGACATCATCCCCAACGCGGACAAGGTGGTGTTCACAGCGCAAAAGGGCACGGGGACTGCGCGGGTCGTCAAGATCGTGCAGCTCACCTCCACCGGCGCCCTCGACACGGCCAGCTTCGGCAACCCGAACGGGTTCTTCGACTTCCAGTGGGCGGCGAGCACGGATTCGTTTGCGGATGGACTTGCCCAGCAGGGCGACGGCAAGTTCATCGTCTCCGGGTCCATCAACGGCACCGCCACCTACGGCGTCGCCCGCATCAATACCAACGGATCGCTGGACACAACCTTCAACTCCGGTGGGACCATCCCCGGGATCCTCCGCCCGCCGCTCCCGATGGGGTACATCGAGTCCAAGGCCCGTGACGTCGTGGTCGACGCGAACGGGATCACCGTCGCCGGGTTCGCCAGGCGCGGGTCCCCGAGCTTCGACTACGAGGCGATGCTCTCGCGCGTCACGTCGTTGGGCGCGCCGGACAACACGTTCGGGACCTCCGCGAGTTTCGCGACCGTGCCTGTGCCCGGCGCCGACACCGAGGTGTTCACCGGCATCACCTCGCTCGCGGACGGCAAGCTGTTCGTGGGCGGGACGGGGGGTCCGAGCGGTGCGTTCACCCAGCTCGCGGCGCGGTTCACCTCCACCGGGGCCCTCGATGCCGGCTTCAGTGGCGACGGGATACTCGAGACCGGGCATCCCGGCCTCGCCTCCGTCACCGGCATCGCCTCGCCCCTCTCCGCGGCCGGTGTCGCCTACCTCACCGGTGTAGGGACGGGGTCGGTGATCGCGATCACCGCGGTGTGCGTCACGGTGCCGCCCGCCTGCCCCTCCCCCGAGACGCCCAACGTCCAGATGGTCACCCCGCCCAGCGGGAGCAACGACAACAACCCACGCGTGCTCGGCACCGTTCCCGCCGGCGGCCCGGTGACCTCGGTCAATATCTACAGGGACGCGGCCTGCACGCCGCCCGCGATCGGCAGCGGCAACCAGGCGCTCTTCGAGACCACGGGTGTCCCGGCGAGCGTGCCAGACAACAGCACCAGCACCCTCTACGCCCAGGCGGCGGGACCGCACGGGACCTCGCCCTGCTCGACGACGTTCGTCACCTACTCCGAGGTGACGCCGCCCGTGATCCCGAGCACGACGCCGGTCACCCCCACCCAGCCCGCCCCCAAGAAGTGCAAGAAGGGGTTCGTCAAGAAGAAGGGCAAGTGCAAGCGGAAGAAGAGGCGGAAGTAGGCGGTCGCTAGCGTTCGGGGCCGTGAAGGCCCCCGGCAGAGCGGCGATCGGCACCTGGAGCGGAGGGCGGTTCCTCCGCTTCGGCGAGGCGATCGACGAGGAGCGCCTGATCAGGCTCCTGAGGCCCAACTCCGGCGGGGGAATCGACACCTTCCTCACCGCGGACGCCTACGGGCAGGGAGAGGCCGACCAGATCCTCGGCAGGGCGCTCGAGGGTGCACCTCGGGGGAGCTTCTGCCTGATCGGGGCCGTCGGGCACGATTTCTACGACGGCGAGCGCGACGGGCCGCGCGGCTTCCCCCGCTTCACCGATCCGCGGCTGCGCGAACCGGGAGAGTACGCCGGCTATTTGCGGATGGCCGCCGAGCGCAGCCTGGCCCGGCTCGGACAGGACCACTTCGACCTGCTGCTGCTCCACAACCCGGACCGAACGGGGTATAGGAGCGAGGAGGTCTGGGACGGGATGTCCGCGCTCCGCGATCAGGGCCTAACCGGGTCAATCGGGATCGCCCCCGGGCCCGCCAACGGCTTCACCCTGGACCTGGTCGAGTGCTTCGAGCGCTTCGGCGAGCGACTGGATTGGGCGATGATCATCCTCAATCCGTTCGAGCCGTGGCCCGGCGAGCTCTGCCTGGAGGCGGCGGCCCGGAACGGCGTCCGGGTCATCACCCGGGTGGTGGACTACGGTGGCCTCTTCTGGGACGACGTCACCCCGGACACCGAGCTGCCCGAGGGCGACCACCGGGCGTTCCGGCCGGAGGGCTGGATCCCGGAGGGGCGCGCGAAGCTGGACCGGATCCGGCCGATCGCGGAGCGGGGCGGGCTCACGCCCATGCAGCTCGCCTGCCAATGGAACCTCGCCCACGACGCGGTGGAGTGCGTCGTCCCGACCTTGATCCAGGAGGCCGACCCGGGCGCGCGTCCGATCGAGGAGAAGCGGGCCGAGCTCGAGGCGCTCCCATCCGACCAGCGGCTCAGTGCGGACGAAGTCGCGGAGATCCGCGCACTCGGCGACAACACCGGCTGCATGGTGCTCAAGGGCGCGAGCCCTGACCACACCGGCGAGGAGCGCCCCGACCGCTGGGCGCTCGAGCCGAATCTCGTCGAGGCCGGCCGACGCTGGGGAATCGACCCCGAGCGCGACCTGAGCCAGGCCCCGGCGACCACCGTCCGCTAGCTGCGACGGGTTCGCAGCTGCGAACCCGTCTCGAAATCTCTGGGTTTGCAGCGGTTTCTGATCCTCCCTGACCGGGGCGGCGTAGCAGGGGCCATGACCGACCCCAAGGAGGAAGCATGAAGAAGCTCACCGTGGCCGCCGCCCTCGCGGCGGTGGCCGTAGCGGTGCCGCTCAGCATCGGCTCCTCGCATCGCGAGGCGCCGCTGACGTCGATCGACCCAACCGGTGATGACACCGACCTCTACGCCTTCACGGCCGAGGACGCTCCCGACGCGATCACGATCGCGTCGAACTGGGTCCCGTTCGAGGATCCCGCCGGTGGGCCGAACTTCTACAAGTTCGACGACAACGCGCACTACTACCTGAACATCGACAACACGGGTGACGGCGCGGCCGACATCCGGTACCTGTTCGATTTCGACACCAAGACCCGCAACCCCAACTCGTTCCTCTACACGAACGGAATGCCCGTCGAGTCGGTGGGCAGCGAGAACCTCAACGTGGTTCAGACCTACTCGGTCACCCGCGAGGAGGTCGGGGGCGGCTCGAGTGTGATCGCGAAGGATCTCTCGACCCCGCCGAGCAACGTCGGCCCGAAGACCATCCCGGACTATGAGGCGGTCCAGGCCGGCGCGGTTCAGGACCTGCCCGATGGCGGAAAGGTCTTCGCCGGACAGCGCGAGGATCCGTTCTTCGCGGCATTGGGCCGGGTCTTCGACACGGTCAACCTCGATGGCGCCGGCCTCGGCAACGAGGGCGGCGGGGTGGACGACCTCGCCGGCTACGGCGTCCAGTCGATCGTCCTCCAGGTTCCTGAGGCCGAGGTCACCGTCGACGGCAAGCCCGTCGCGGATCAGATGGCCCCGAACGCGGTCGTCGGAGTCTGGGCGTCGACCGAGCGGCAGACGATCAATCCCGATGGCAGCGGCAGCGGCGGCTATCAGCAGATATCCCGCCTCGGCAACCCGCTCGTCAACGAGGTGATCATCCCGCTGGGCGAGAAGGACAGGTTCAACCGAACCGAGCCCAAGGACGACGCCACCAATTACGGCAAGTACGTGTTGCAGCCTGAACTGGCGGCCGTCCTGAACATCCTGTTCCCGGACCAGGTCAACGCGCCTGAGAAGAACCGCACGGACATCGTCCAGGCGGTGCTCCAGGGCGTGCCCGACCTGAACGCGTTCCCGGGCAAGGCCGGCATGAACGCGACCGACACGCTCAAGCTCAATCTGGGCGTGCCGCCGACGGCTGAGCCGAACCGGCTCGGCGTGCTGGCCATGGACAACGCCGGGTACCCGAACGGCCGTCGTCTGACCGACGACGTGGTCGACATCGACCTCCAGGTGGTCGCGGGCGCTCTGCAGGGGAATGAGGTCCCGCTGGGAGACGGCGTCAATCAGAACGACGTCGAGTTCCTGACGGAGTTCCCCTACCTGGCACCGGCGAAGCCGGGTGCGAACCCCGACGCCGCCCTCGGCTCGCAGCTGAAGGCGCTGGCGGGAGCGGACGGCAGCGACACACTGCCCTCCTTCTCCTCCGATGGCGGAGGTTCCGAGGAGGACGACGACGGGACCAGCGGAGTGGTCTGGGTCCTGATCGGAGTCGGCGCGCTGATCCTGGCTGCAGTCGCCTATCGCATGGGCCGTGGCTCCGGAGGGGCCACCACGGCATAGCCAGCAACCGATCCGGAGGGGCCGCCGCCTCGGCGGCGGCCCCACGGATCCGGCCACGGAGGATCCACATGGACTTCGCACGGGACACGCTTATCTACAAGTTCGCCGCCGCGGCGCTCACCTTCGTCGCAGTGCTGGCAGGCATCCGAGCTCTCGACTCGACCTCCGCACCCGAGATCGGAGGCGGCACGGAGCTCTCGGGGCCGGCGGCCACCGCCACCACGGACGAGCGGATCGCCGAGCTGGAGGGACAGATCGGGGAATCGCCCTCTAATCCCCAGGTGTTCGGCGACCTTGGGCTCGCCTACCTGACCAGGGTAGGAGAGACCGAGGACCCAGCCTTCTACCCGAAGGCCCGGGAGGCGTTCGAGGCGGCGCTGAGCCTCGATCCGAACGACTTCACGGCGACCGCGGGCCTCGCGGAGCTGGAGCTCTCGCGGCACCACTTCCACCGCGGCCTCGCGCTGAGCCTCCGTGCCCAGCAGATCAATCCCTCGGTCGCGAAGATCGACGGGCAGATCGCGGACGCGCAGGTCGAGCTCGGCCGCTACGGAGCCGCAGAGCGCACCCTGGCGCGCTACGCCGTGCGCCGACCCGAGCTGGCCTCGTACGCGAGGATCTCCTACTTCCGGGAGCTGCACGGGGACGTCGCGGGTGCCGTTGGGGCCATGAGACTGGCGGGGTCAGCAGCGGGCGAGCACTCGGACAGCTCGAGCTTCGCCAACACCCTGCTGGGGAAGCTCGAGTTCGACCGCGGCAACTACGCAGAGGCGGAGCGGATCTATCGCGGAGTGCTCTCCCGCGATCCGAACGTCCCGGACGCGCTGCTCGGCCTGGCCGCGATCGAGGCCGGCAGGGGAAACCTCGAACAGGCCATCGCGCTCCAGCGCTCGGTCCTGGAGCGGATCCCCGCGCCCGACCACGCGATCCTGCTGGGCGAGTCCCAGCAGGCCGCGGGAGATCTCGATGCGGCGAGGGAGTCCTACGCGGCCGCGACCGCGGCGTTCGAGCGGCTGGATTCCTTCGGGGTCCGGATCGCCACCGAGCTCGCCATCTTCGAGGCCGACCACGGCAGCGCTGCCAAGGCGGTCGAGGCCGGCAGGCAGGCCTGGCGCGCTACGCCGAGCGTGCGCGCCGCCGACGCCTACTCGTGGACCCTGAGCGCGGCCGGGCGAGACGGCGCGGCCCTTCGCTTCTCCCACGAGGCCATGCGGCTGGGATCGCTCGATCCATATTTCCTCTTCCACGCGGGGATCGTCTCCCTCCGTGCCGGAGAGACCCAGCGGGCTGAGACGTTCCTGAGCCGGCTACTGGAGCGAAGCCCGCGGTTCAACCCCATCCAAGGGCCGCAGGCGCGGGCCGCACTCAAAGAGGCCCGCTCGGCGCCCGCCGGCTGATCCATCCGGGCGAGGCCAACGCTAGGACGGGTGTGGCCCGGCCTCACGGACGAGAGGGGATCGCGAATCCCACAAGCGCCGACGCGGCGGTGGCCGTGCTCAAGCGCAGGGGCCTGAGGGCCTCCGCCTCCCGGCGGCTGATCCTGCAAATCCTCTGGGGCGCGACCACGCCGCTCTCGGCGCGGGAGATCTCCCGCGGCCCCGGGGGAGGCAGCATCGGCCTGGACCTCGCCTCGGTCTACCGCAACCTCGAGATCCTCGCCGAGCACGATCTGGTCCATGAGATCCAGGCGGGCCGGGGCCCGGGGCGATACGTGCCGGCGGGCTTAGGGGAGCGCGAGTACCTCGCCTGCGACCGCTGCGGAGGGATCCTCGACGTCGACCCGCACGAGCTGGACGGCTTCCGCGAGCTGATCCGCGAGCGCTACGGCTACGAGGTGACGTTCAGGCGCGTGCCGATGGTGGGCCGCTGCGGTCGCTGCCTGTCGAAATCCGGCCGCTAACCTGACTTACGGACCGGAGTCCGCGACCGCCAGGGAACGGCAATGACTGCAGTGATAAACGCAATCCGACGAGCGCTGCTGGGCACCGGCTCGATGGCGTTCACTCTGCTCGGCGCCTGCCTGATCGGCTTCGGGGTGCCGCTGCTCTGGATCTACCTGGCCTCGCAGCTCTACGGCAAGCCTGGGGCGGTCAACGGCTCCGTCGCCATCTTCATCGGCACCGGCATCCTGGTCAGCTACTGGGGTCTGCTGCTGCTCGCGTCATGGGTGCGCGGCCGGCTGCTCGGGCGCGGCGAGGAGCCGGGGCGGCGTCGGGCGTCCTGGAATCGGAGCATGCGCGACACGCCGTATCGCCCCGGCCAGAACGAGACCGACCCGATCGAGCGGCTCTTCGTGGCGACCGCGATCATCTCGCTGATCGGGTTCGCCGTCTGGTTCGCGTTCTTCGCCGGAGCGCCGTTCCCGACGAATCCGGGCTAATCAGATCGCGGCTGCAGGCGGCCGCTAGCAGCCCAGCTTCCGCAGCTTCGCGCGGAGCTTCCTCTTGGCCCGCTGGCCCTTGACCCGCTTCAGACTCTTGCGGAGCGCCGCGCAGCTCGAGCGAGGGACGGGTGACCCGGCGGCGCCGCCGGCGCGCTGATCCGGACACCCGCGGTTCGACGCCGAGCCGGCCACTGTCGGGCAGGAGTCGGAGGCATCGCTGAGGCCGTCACCGTCGGTGTCGGGTGCGGCGGCCTCGCCCGCGCCATCCGGGGTGTTCGCGAAGGCGACGAAGTCGAAGTTCGGCGCTCCGCCGTCCGGCCCCATCTCAGGGCAGCCGGTCCGCAGGTCGTCACAGGTCGCCGCCCCGCCGCCGGCCAGGGTGAAGTCGTACCGGGACCGGTAGTAGAAGGAGAACATGTTCGGGTCGTCGTTCTGGTCGATGCCCTGGGTGAGCGTGTCGTTCCGCCACCGGTCGGTGAGCAGCCGTGTGTCCGCCGTCGGATCACCCCCCTTGACGTACTTGTCGAACCACGCCTGCGTGTACCACTGGACGAAGTCCTGGCCCCGCCAGGTCGCCTCGGCGAAGGCCGGAACCGTGCAGCAGGGCAGCAGCGACGACTCGTAGTGGCTGCCGCCGCGGATGTTGACCTGCATCGAGTCGACGCCGGCCGCCTTATACGCCTGGAAGGCGGCGGTCTTCGCCTCGGGGTCGGGGTCCGAGGTGAACGGCGTCGGCGTCAGGCCGTAGTCGTTCGAGATGCCCATGGCGGGCTTGGAGATCGCCGGCACGACCCGTGAGTCCGGGTTGGAGGGGCAGTCGGGCAGGCTGGAGAAACCCTGGCCCGGAGCCGACAGGTTGTCCCAGGCGACGGTCGCATCGACCCGCGGGTCGCGCTGGCCGACGAACGAGACGGCGCTCGCCCCGAGGGAGTGCCCGGCGATCCCGATGCGCTCCGCGTCGACGCGGTCGTGCATCGGGTTGAAGGCGGCGGCGAGCCCGGCCTCGACGCGCCGGTCGTGCTTGGGGCTGTGGTCGGTGGCGACTCCGTCGTTGGCGTTGCCGCAGCTCGGCCGCGGGTCGTATGGGGCAGAGGGGGTGGAGAGGAGGAAGTCAAGCGCGTCCTCGCTGCCGTCGTAGAAGGGCTGCCCCGCTTGCGAGGGCACGCCCTCCTGCTGGTCCGGGGCCTCGCCGAAGGTGTCGGACTGCCCCTGGCCTTGGACGTCGTAGGTGAGGACGATGTAGCCGGCCTTGGCGAAGGCGGCCGCCAGCCCCCAGTAGAGCGTCTCGGGCGCCTGCACCGAGCCGGTGGTGATCACGATGGCTGGGCGCCTCTGCGGCCCGGCGACCGTCCCCCAGACCTTCCCGGAGATGACGGCGCCGCTGCGTGCGGTGAAGATCACCGGGGTGGCCACCCCGTAGCCACTCTCCTGCCAGTCGTAGAACCGGATGTCACCCGCGCACTCCTGTGAGCGGCGAGCGCAGACGTTGGCGGGGTTTCGCTCGGGGTCGTTCGCCCTCAGCTCCACCCACTGGACCTGCGACTCGATGTTCTGCTGATGAAGGCGCTGGAGGAACTCCGGCTTCCCGGTGACGTTCGCGACCCGCTCGCTGAGCTTGGCGAAGTTCTTCGCCTCGAGCTCCGGGTCGAACGCGAGCGCTGACGCAGGGGCCAGCGCAATCGCGGTCGCGGTGACGGCAACTCCAAGCGCCTTCCTCATCGGCTTCTTCGGCCTCCCTTTCTCTTGCAGGGCGTGCGTGAAGCCCCCCGGCCTCGCGACCCCTTTTTCCGCGTGCACCTCTTCGCCTTTGCGACCCTTCCCGGCGGCGCCGGCTGAGCGCCGGGCCCGGCGGGAGGGCTGGAGCCGGCCTGCGGCTCCCTGGCGTGTGTGCAGCCGTCGCGAATGTTCTCGCATGCACGCGATCCATGCGCCAGCCAATACGCCGAGCGGAAGTGGAAGCTGAGGCGATCCGCCACGGGCTGGCCGGCGATCCGGATCGGGACGTTCTGCATCGTCGCCGGGTCCCAGATGCCGGTGCTGATGTTGTGGACGTCGCCCGATTCGTCGAAGCTCGCGGCCGTCAGCCGGCGCAGGGCATCGGCCGCGACCGCCTTGGACCTCGGCCCCTTGAGGTAGCGGTCGAACCAGGCGAGCGTGTAATGGAACGCGGTGGCGGCTCCATAGCGGCTCGCGTTGAGCGGGTTCCACTGGGTGAAGTCGAGGTGGGTGGCCGCACGGAGCGCGACCTTCATCGTGTCCACCCGTGCGGCTCGAAGCCGCTGGAAGTCCTCGTCCTTGTTGCCTGGGCCGAGCGGATCCGGTGGCGACTCGCGCCGCTCCGGGAGGCAGACCGGAACCCGCTGGCAGTTGTAGTCGGCGGTGAAGAAGAGCGCGGGGGTCCGGATCGCCAGGTCCTCGGGCATCGGGCCCGACTGGGCGCGGTCCCAGGAGACGATCGCCTTTACGCGGGGGTCCTCCTGGCCCAGTCGGCTCACCGCGACGCCGCCCGCCGAGTGCCCCGCCAGCCCGATGCGGTCGCCGTCGAGCTCGGCCCAGTGAGGGTTGTGGGTGCCGTCCACCGACGGCTCCGACGGCGTCGACAGCAGCCAGTCGAGCCCGGCCTTGGTCGCCTCGTAGTGCCCGCCGTCGGTGCGGTCGTCGAGGTTGACCGAGAGCACCATGTAGCCGGCCTCGGCGAGGCCCTCGGCCGCCCACAGGTACATCTCCTGGTTGGCGGCGCCGCCGTGCATGATCACCACCCCCGGATACGGAGGCTCATGCCGCCGGAGCTCAGTGGGCAAAGCGGCACAGGACGAGTCGCAGGGGCGGAAGAGCATCGCCGGGAGCTCCTTGCCCTCCGCGTCATGGATGGCGAGCTCCTCGAAGCGGAACCGCGACCCGTCCCAGTCGAGAGGCTCGCGCATCGGGTCCATCGCCACGATGCGGGTCTGCGCCGCGAGCGCCTCGTAGTAGGCGGGATTGGTGGAGGTGTCGAGGTTGCGCTGCGTGGCGCAGTAGGCGTTCTCCGCTTCGCGCTGCTCCCAGGCCGGGGTGCCCGGCTCAGGGTCGCCGGCCGGTCCCGCGCAGTCGGGCTCCGGCGCTTGACCATGGGCCGACCCGGCGATGGAGAGCACCAGCACTGCGCACAGCACGGCGCCGGTCATTGGCCTCGAGCCCAACATACCCCGGCCGAAAACCGTAGCTGAGCCGTTTCGCTTCGGTCGCAGTTCACGCGGGAGCCGTCGGGGCTCGCCCCTAGTGTTGGCCCGTGGCCGGGAAGGCAGCCCAGTACCGATGCTCCGAGTGCGGACAGCCCGCGCTCGCCTGGTCCGGACGGTGCGGCGGCTGCGGGGCATGGAACTCGCTGGAGGAGGCGCCGGCGGCGCGGGGCCCGAGTGGGGGAGGCGGGGGAGGCCGGACGAAGGCTCCGAGCCCGGTGCCGCTCCGCGACGTCAGCGCCGAGCGCTCGGAGCGGCTGCTGACCGGGATCGCCGAGCTCGACCGGGTCCTCGGCGGCGGGCTCGTCCCCGGCTCCCTGGTCCTGCTCGGAGGGTCGCCTGGGATCGGGAAGAGCACCCTGGCCGGGATGGCGCTCGCCAACCTGGCCGGGAGTGGCGCGAAGACCCTCTATGTCTCCGGGGAGGAGTCCGCCGCGCAGGTCAAACGGCGCGCGGAGCGGCTGGGTGAGGCGGCGCTCGAGGTGCCGATGCTCGCCGAGCCCTCGCTCGCATCCGTGCTGGCCGCGATCGAGGCCGAGCGCCCGGCGGCCTGCGTGATCGACTCCGTGCAGGCGCTTGCCGTGGGCGACGCCGCGCCCGGAAGCATCGGCGCGGTGCGCGAGGCCACCTCGGCGCTGCTCGAGGCGGCCAAGCGGCTCGACGTGACCATGCTGCTTGATCGGCCACGTCACCAAGCAGGGATCGCTCGCGGGGCCGAGGGCGCTCGAGCACCTGGTGGACTGCGTGCTCCATTTCGAGGGCGAGCGGGAGCGGACCTTCCGCACCGTGCGGGCGCTCAAGAACCGCTTCGGCGCCACCAGCGAGGTCGGGGTGTTCGAGATGCGCGAAGGAGGGCTGGTGGAGGTCCTGGACCCGTCGGCCCGGTTCGTGGGGGACGCCAGTCCCGCCCCCGGGTCTGTCGTCCTCTGCTCGATGGAGGGGACCCGCCCTCTGCTGGTCGAGGTCCAGGCCCTGGTCGCCCCGACCGAGGTCGAGCATCCGCGCCGGACCGCGACCGGGGTGGACCGCAACCGCCTTGCCCTGGTCCTCGCGGTGCTGGCCCGCCACGCTCGCGTCTCGACCTCGTCCGCAGATGTCTTCGTCAACGTCGCCGGCGGCGTGCGGATCGACGAGCCGGGAGCCGACCTCGCGATCGCCCTTGCGGTCGCATCGGCCCACTCCGGACGGGCGCTCGAGGCGGACGGCAAGCCGCTCGCCTGCTTCGGCGAGCTCGGCCTCACCGGTGAGATCCGCTACGTCGCCCACGCCGACCGCCGCGTCTCCGAGGCGCGCAAGTTCGGGCTCGCCCGCGTCCTGGGCCCACCGAACGGGGACGAGCGAATCGAGGGCCTCCATCCGGTCGCAACTCTGGCGGAGGCACTCAAGGGAGTTCGGCCACCACTTCGCCGAGCCGCGTAGCAGGACTCCCCCTGCCAATTCGTTTGCGTGACTTGACAAAGCGGTTTCCGACCTGTCCACACGGCTTTGCCCGCAAATCACGAGCGATTCCTTTTTGCTTACATCACTCTCCATGGAGTCCCCGCTCTCCGGCGACGACCTTCAGGAGCTGGAGGCGCGACAGGACCCGCGCCTCCTGAGAGCTCTCGACATCGTCGCTCCGGGGACGGCGCTGCGGGAGGGCATCGACAACATCGTCCACTCGCGGAGCGGCGGGCTGATCGTCATCGGAGATCCCGAGGAAGTCTCCTTCCTCTTCTCCGGCGGGATCACGCTGGACATCGACTACACGCCGGCGCTGCTCTACCAGGTGGCGAAGATGGACGGGGCGATCGTTCTGAACGAGCAGGCGACCAAGATCGTCGGCGCCAACGTCCAGCTGATGCCGGACCCCACGATCCTCTCTTCGGAGACCGGCACCCGTCACCGCACGGCGGAGCGCGTCTCGAAGCAGACGGACGCTTTGGTCGTCGCGATCTCAGAGCGCCGTGACGTCGTCTCGCTCTATCTGGGCGGGATGAAGTACATCCTCCAGGACATCCCGGCGGTGCTCGCCAAGGCGAATCAGGGGCTCGCCACCCTCGACAAGTACCGCGCCAGGCTCGACTCGGTCTCCGCCCGCCTGACGCGGCTCGAGTTCGAGGGCGGGTCGGTCCTCTACGACGCCCTCTCGGTGCTGCAGCGGGCCGAGCTGGTCACGCGGATGGCGGTCGAGGTCGAGCGCTACATCGTCGAGCTGGGGACCGAGGGACGCTTGATCGAGATGCAGCTCGAGGAGACGATGGTCGGGGTCGCCGCCGACAAGGCCGCGTTGATCCGCGACTACTCGGTCGATGACACCGAGGAGAACCTGGCCACGACGCTCTCGCAGATCGCCCGCATGCAGCACCAGGACCTGCTCGACTTCGGCCGGCTCGCGGAGCTGCTGGGCTACGAGCGCAAGGTCTCCACACTCGACTTCCCCGTCTCACCCCGCGGCTACCGCGTGCTCGGCCGCATCCCCCGCCTCCCGAAGCTCGTGGTGCAGCGGATCATCCAGGAGTTCGGCGGGCTGGAGGAGGTGCTGGCGGCGAGCGACGAGGACCTCGAGGCTGTCGAAGGCGTCGGGGCGACCCGCGCCAAGGACATCCGGGAGGGCCTGCGCAGACTTCAGGAGGTCGACCCTATCGACCGGTACTTGCAGAGCTGATGGTCCGCTTTCGAGGGCCGTCCTGACGAAAGGAGAACCCCATTCCCGAGCTGACAGAGGAGGTAATTGACGAGGCGTCCGTAGCCGACCTCGAGATCGAGGCGCCCGAGTGCACTTTTGAGGTCGGCGACAACGTGGTCTACCCCCATCACGGAGCGGGAGTCGTCCTGAAGAGGGAGACCAAGGACCTGCTGGGAGAGAAGCGCGATTACCTGACCATCAACATCCTCCACAACAACATGACCGTGATGGTGCCCTGCGAGAACGCCCACCGGGCCGGGCTCCGCCGCGTCATCAACGAGGAAGAGGTCAAGAAGGTGATCGGAGTGCTGACCGACGATGTCTCCGAGATGCCGAAGAACTGGAACCGCCGGTTCAAGCACAACCGCGAGAAGATCAAGACGGGAGATGTCTTCGAGCTCGCCGAGGTGGTTCGCAATCTCGCCATTCGCGAGTGGGAGAAGGGGCTCTCCACCGGCGAGAAGCAGATGTACACACGCGCCAAGAAGATCCTCGCGTCCGAGTTCATGTACGCGCTCGACAAGGACGAGGACGGTGCGGAGGCCTACCTGGACGAGCTGCTGGAGGAGCGCTTCGGCGCCGCCAAGGCGACCGCGTAGGAAGGCGGATTCCGCTGCGGCCGTGATCGCGGCCGCCGGCTCCGGCGAGAGGCTCGGAGCCGGCGGCCCGAAGGCCTTCGCCGAAATCGGCGGAAGGCCGATGGTCGGCTGGGCGGTCGACGCCCTGCGGGCCGCCGAGAGCGTCGGGGACGTCGTGGTCGCCGCTCCTCCCGGCGAGGAGGAGCGGATCGCGGAGTTGGGGGTGATCGCCGTCGCCGGCGGGAAGCACCGGTCCCAGTCCGTCCTGAATGCCCTCGAGCTGACTGCGGGGGAGATAGTCGTCGTCCACGACGCGGCCAGGCCTCTGGTGACGCCGGGGCTGATCGACGCCGTCGTCGAGGAGCTCGCCGCCGAGCCGGACGCCGCCGCCGTGATCGCGGCGGCCGCGGTCTCCGACACGGTCAAGGAGGCCTCGGACGAGGGGAGGGTGCAGAGGACCCTCGACCGCTCGAGGCTCTGGGCCGTGCAGACTCCGCAGGCGTTCCGGGCGGACGCCCTGCGCGATGCCCTCGAGAAGGCCGGGGACCTGGCGGACGCGACCGACGACGCCATGCTCGTCGAGGAGCGCGGGGGCAAGGTCCTGATCCACTCCTCGCCCCCGGAGAACCTCAAGGTGACGACCCCGTTCGACCTGCGGGTCGCCGAGCTGCTGCTCCGCGAACGCGGCTAGGCGCCCGTCGGGATCGACGGGAGGGCCGCCGGCCAGGGAGAAAGCCAGCGGCCCCTCGCCGTCAGTCGCTCGATCTGATCAGATTCCCAGCGCCTCCTCGAAGGCGATGGTCACCTTGTCGTAGCCCGAGTCGACGGGATGCAGGCAGTCGAGGCCTCCGACCCAGTCCTGCGGGCCTAGGTCGCCGTGGCTCTCGGCCACCCGAACTTCGTGGTCAGCGCCGACGTCCCGCATGACGTCATGGAGACCGCTCGGGACCACGCCGGGCAGACCTCCCTCGAGGACCAGCTCGCCGAGCAGGGCGCTCTGCGGGAACTGCTGACCGATGAAGCAGGTCGGGAATCGGAAAGGGTTGTCGTAGGTGCCGATGACGATCCGGGCGTCCGGGCCGGCCGCGTCGCGCAGAGTCGCAAGGGCTCCGTCGAGATCGGTCCGATACGCAGCCAGTTCCGTCTGGATCGTCCCGACACAGGTGGGGGTCAGCCCACCCACCAGGCACGCGGCGATGATCGGATTGGTCACGTCGTTGCCGCCGATGTGGACGGTGATCACCTCGACGTCGTCGTTCGGCTTGCGAGTCGCATCACGGCGCTCCAGCAGGGGAATAGCCCGCGGGAACTGGACGGCGACCATGCTCGGCGTGGTGGCGCCGCCGATCGCCACGTCGACCAGCCGCAGCTGCTTGCAGCCGGAGCTGGCCTGGGTCGGGCCGCTGCCGTGGCAGTTGAGGTCATCCCGCAGCACCTGGTGGAGCTGCCGGACGTAGCCTTCCGCCGGTGAGCTGGCGCCGACGGAGGCGGCCCAGGAATCGCCCAGCGCCACCTGGACTGGAGCGTTCCTGTCCGGCTTCTCGGCGAGCGCGGGCGAGGCCGCGAACACAACGATCAGCAGGGGTAGAGAGATGAGGAGCGTTCGTACGAATCGCTTCATGGGGTCACCCTCCTTGGCTTGCCCTTCGATGAGCCGGCTCCTGGACGGCTCATACCCAAAATTAGCACCGGCGCAACAAGGCCGTCCGGCCGGCGCTGGAGGCCCGGCTACTTTCCGGAGTCGGCCTCGGCCACGCTCGGGCCGCGGCGGCTGCGGCCCACGGGCAGCCCGGCGGCCTCGCGGGCCTCGTGGTGAAGGTGGGCGAGCCGGCGCCGCTGGTAGAGCTTCCGCTGGATGAAGAGGGTGAGGATGCCGGCCAGGGTGATCGCGGTGAGGTTGACGGCGAGCTGGGCTATCGCCCCCGCCCATTCATCGCCGTCGCCGTAGGCGGCGGCGACACCGATGTTGGCGGCAGCGGGAATGGTGGTGACCGAGATCAGGACGCCCACCAGGGCTCCCGACTTCGTGCTGGTCAGCGAGAGGACCCCGGCGATGCCGGCGAAGGTGGCGACGATGTAGGAGAACGCGTCAGGGTGGGAGATGAACTGCGTGTTCGGATGGACGGAGGCTGAAAAGCCCTCGGGTGTCAGGCCGACCGTGTCGATCACCAGCGTGAACAGGAAGGCAGCCGTCATCCCCAGGGGGAAGCCGACCACCAGCGGCAGCAGCGAGCGCTTGACGAGCTTCGGCCGGCGCTCCACGACGGCCACGCAGAAGCCCGCGAGCGGCCCGAACTCGGGGCCGACGACCATGGCGCCGATGATCAGGATCGGGGAATCGAGGATCACCCCGACCGACGCGATCAGGCAGGCGAGCACCATGAACAGGAGGAAGCTGACCGAGAGCTCCGTGTTCTCCGAAGTCCGGGCCTCGACCTCCTCCCAGACGACGGCGTCGGAGGGCGCACCCTTCGCTGCCTCCTCGGCCCGCTCGGCGGCATCGGCGATCAGCGAGTCGATGTCCTCGATCGCGATCGATCCCTCCTCCTGGATGCCGAACTCCTTCAGATCGCCGACGACCACGCTCGCGTCCTCGCGGGCGACGTCGCAGAGGATCACGTCGCCCTCCGGCTTGTGGGACACCCCAGGGAGGTAGATGACGTTGATCACCGAGTGCGTCCCGCAGAGCAGGTCGAGGGCGTGCTCGGCGTTGTGGCTGGGCACCACGATCCGCAGGTGGACCATCGCGGCTAGCGTACTCGCGGATGCTCACGGACTATCACCTGCACCTACGGCCGGACGACCTCGGCGCGACCGCCGAGGAGCACTTCACCGAGGAGAACGTTGACCGTTACCTCGCCGCGGCCGAGGAGCACGGGATCGCCGAGCTCGGGGTCTCCGAGCACATCCACCGCTTCACACAGGCTCTCGACGTCTGGCGCCACCCGTTCTGGTACGAGCAGGCGGTTGACGATCTCGACGCCTACTGCGAGTTCGTCGCCACCACTCCGCTGAAGCTGGGGATCGAGGCCGACTTCATCCCGGGCGCCGAGGATCGCATCGCCAACCTGCTCGAGGCGCGCTCCTTCGACTACGTGGTCGGCTCGGTCCACTTCATCGGCGACGTGGCCGTGGACCACGAGGGCTTTGACGCCTGGCAGTCGAACGGCGACCCCGACGCCGTCTGGCGCCGCTACTTCGAGACGCTCGCCGAGGCGGCGCGCAGCGGCCTCTACGACATCCTCGCCCACCCCGACCTGGTCAAGGTCTGGGGCTCGGGCCGGCCGGTTCCCGAGGGGGACCTGCGGTTCTTCTACGAGCCGGCGGTGGAGGCGATCGCCGAATCCGGGATCGCGGTGGAGGTCTCGACCGCCGGACTCCGCAAGCCGGTGGGCGAGATCTATCCGTCGCCGGCTCTCGCGGAGATGTGCGTCGAGGCTGGAGCGGAGTTCTGTCTCTCCTCGGACGCGCACACCCCCGATCAGGTCGGGTTCGCCTACGAGCGGGCGGTCGAGTTCCTCTCCGACCTCGGGGTCGAGCGGATCTGCGTCTTCGAGGGCCGCGAGCGCCGGCTCGAGCCCCTCGAGGGAGTGAGGGTCGATGGCGCCTAGGGTCGGGATCGGCTACGACAGCCACCGCCTGGAGGAGGGCGAGTCGCTGGTGATCGGCGGTGTCGAGATCGAGGCCGACCGCGGGCTCGCCGGCCACTCCGACGCCGACGTGCTCACCCACGCGGTGATCGACGCCCTGCTCGGCTCCTGCGGCCTCGGCGACCTCGGCGAGCTCTTCCCTCCCGGCGAGGAGGAGTGGCGCGACGCCGACTCATTCGACCTGCTTCGGGTGGTGCTGGGCAGGCTCCCGGGGCGCCCGCTGAACGTTGACGCGACGGTGATCTGCGAGGAGCCGAAGCTGGCTCCGCACCGCGCCGAGATGGAAGCACGCCTGGGCGAGGCGCTCTCGGCGCCAGTGAGCGTCAAGGCCACGACCAACGATGGCATGGGCGCGATCGGGCGTGGCGAGGGCATCGCCTGCACGGCGGTTGTCCTGGTGGAGACGGGAGACTCGTAAGCTTCGGTCATGGCTGACGAGTCGTCCAGACCCGGCCTCCTGGGAGTCGCCTCGCGGGTCCCGGGACGCATTGTGGAAGGGCTCTGGGAGGCCAAGGTCCTGGCCGAGGCGGGGATCCTGCGGCCGATGCGGCCGGATCGACTGGTGCGGATTGCCGAGCGCTACGTGCGACTGGGCACCTCGCCGGCGCTCGGGGCGGCCGCCTGCGCCATCAGCTACCCGGACGAGACGGCGATCATCGACGAGGCCGGGACGCTCACCTTCTCGCAAGTGCACGAGCGATCGAACGCGCTCGCCCGCGCCCTGCGCGACGAGGGCGTCGGGCTCGGGGATGGCGTTGCGATCATGTGCCGCAACCACCGCTACTTCGTTGACGCGACGCTGGCCGCCTCGAAGCTGGGAGCGGTCGCGCTCTACCTCAACACCGCCTTCGCCGGGCCGCAGCTCAAGGATGTCCTGGCACGGGAGGACCCCGCGGTCCTGATCTACGACCAGGAGTTCGAGGAGCTGCTCTCCGACGCCGGGCCCGACGTCCCGCGGTTCATCGCCTGGGAGGAGCGGGAGGAGGGCGCACAGGCCGAGCATCCGACCCTGGAGGAGCTGATCTCGGCCTCGTCGAGCGACGACCTCGACCCGCCGGAGGAGCACGGCCGCTTCATCATCCTGACCTCCGGGACAACCGGCACTCCGAAGGGCGCCCAGCGGAGCCAGCCCGAGGGGCTCGGCACGCTGGCGGCGCTGCTCTCGAAGATGCCGCTGCGCCGCCGCCAGACCTCGATGATCGCCGCGCCCCTGTTCCACTCCTGGGGCTTCACGCACTTCATTTTGGGCCTGCCCACCGCCTCGACCCTGGTGCTGCGCCGGCGCTTCGATCCCGAGGACACGCTGCGGGCTACCGCCGAGCACCGGGCGAGGGTGCTCGCGGTGGTGCCGGTGATGATGCAGCGCATCCTCCAGCTACCGGAGGAGGTGCGGCGCCGTTACGACCTCTCGCGCCTCGAGGTGACCGCCGCGAGTGGATCCGCCCTCCCCGGAGAGCTCGCCACCAGGTGGATGGACGAGTTCGGCGACAACCTCTGCAACCTCTACGGCTCGACCGAGGTCGCCTGGGCGACCATCGCCACCCCCGAGGACATGCGCGCCGCGCCCGGGACCGCCGGCAAGCCTCCGCATGGCACCGTGGTGAAGATCCTCGACGAGGAGGGGGAGGAGATGCCGCAGGGCGAGACCGGCCGGATCTTCGTCGGCAACGAGATGGCCTTCGAGGGATACACCGGCGGCGGCGGCAAGGAGGCCGTGGGGGACCTGCTCTCCTCCGGCGACGTGGGTCACTTCGACGAGGATGGCCGCCTGTTCATCGACGGCCGCGACGACGAGATGATCGTCTCCGGCGGGGAGAACGTGTTCCCGCGCGAGGTCGAGGACCTGCTCTCCGACCACGAGGCCGTCGCGGAGGTGGCCGCGATCGGGGTCGAGGACGAGGAATTCGGCCAGCGCCTTCGGGCCTTCGTGGTGACCAACGACGACATCGGCGTCAGCGAGGATGAGCTGAAGTCCCACGTGAAGGCGAACCTCGCCCGGTACAAGGTGCCGCGGGAGATCGTCTTCCTCGACGAGCTGCCCCGCAACGCCACCGGGAAGGTCCTGAAGCGCGAGCTGGCGGAGCACGAGGCTGCCGAGACGGAGAAGTCGGGGGGCTGAGATGTCCGAGGAGCACAAGCGCGAGGAGCACAAGCGCGAGGAGCTGGACGCCGAGCTGATCAGGGCCGAGATCGACAGCGCCCGGGAGGCGACCGAGCGCTTTCGCGGAAAGGCATCGGAGCTGGTGGAGGAGCTTCGCGCGCGCGAGGCGGCCTCCCGAGAGGCGGCGGCGCAGGCGCGGCTCGCCGCGGAGGAGGCCCAGCGCGAGGCGGACGAAGCGATCAAGCTGGCAAAGCAAACGGAAGAGAGGGCCGTGGCCAAGGCCAAGGGGGCGGTTCGCGAGGCAGCCGAGAGAGCCACCGCAGCGGAGGGGCGGGCCGGACCGGACCCCGAGACCGAGGGCCTGAAGCGGAAGCTCGCCGAGGTCGAGAAGCGGGCGGGCCGGGCTGAACAGCAGCAGCGGCAGATCCGCGAGCAGGCCGAACAGGCGATGGAGGCCATGAAGAGGCAGATGGCCGAGCGCGCCCAGGCCGCGATCGGGGAAGCGCGCCAGCGCGCTCGCGAGGCCCAGAAGAGGGCCGAGACGCTCGCGTCGCGCCTGAACGACGCGGAGCAGCGCGCTCTCGCCGCGGAGGACCGGGCGGATGCCGCCGGCGAGGGCGCCAGCAGGGAGGTCGAGCGCTTGAAGGCCGAGCTGCAGAAGCGCATCGAGGCGGTCGAGCGCGAGGCCCGGCGGGATTCGGAGGAGCGGATGCGCAGGCTCGCCGACCGCGTGGCCAAGGAGGCCGAGGCCCGTGCCCGGGCCGAGGCGGAGGCGAAGCTGAGCCAGGAGGCCGTACGGTTGCAGCGGGAGACCGAGGAGCGCGTTGCCGCCGCGCGCCGCCGCGCCGAGGAGGAGGTACGGCAGAAGGTCGAGAGGGCCCGGCAGGAGGCCCTGGGCGGCACCCCGCCGCCGCGAGGAGGAGCCAGCACCCGAGCGAGCAGCGGCACCCGGGCGAGCCGCCGCAGCCGAGCGAGCAGCGGCATCCGGGTGGTGAGCCGCGCCATCCCGGTGAGCCGCGGCACCCGAGCGAGGAGCTGCCCTCCACCCCCGACAAGGCGAAGCCCGGGGAGCCCGCGGGGACCCGTCACGTCGGCGGTCGCCGCCTCCACACCTACTGAGGTGGCTCAGCTCACCGACTACAGCTTCGGGAGCCTCCGTGTGGACGGCGAGGAGCACACCAGGGACCTGATCGTGCTGCCGGATCGCGTCGTGCCGGACTGGTGGCGGCGAGAGGGGCATTCACTGGCCATCGAGGACCTCGAGCCGGTAATCGAGGAGTTGCCCGGCCGCCTGATCCTCGGTTGCGGCGCCCACGGGCGGCTCGAGCCGCCGGCCGCGGTGCTGGAGGCGCTGCGGGACAGGGGAGTCGAGGTGGAGGCGATGCCGACCGCCGACGCGGTCCGTCGCTATGGCGAGCTCGACCCGGGCGAGACCGCGGCCGCGCTGCACCTCACCTGCTGATCGCCCCAGTCATCGCCCGTTCCTCGATCGCCTGCTTGATGTTCAGCAGCGACCTTCGGAAACGACGCCGCAGGGAGGGAGCGGCGACGCGCTCGGCGATCATCGCGGTGATCCCGCCGCCGGCCACGCCGTAGGCGAAGCGGAAGGTGAGGCGCGTGCGGTCTCCCGAGGCCTCCCGGACGCGCCAGCGTCCACGCTGGTCGATGCCCGTCACCGAGCTCCAGGCCATATCGCCGGGAGGGGTCCACTCGACCACCTCGATCAGCCCGCCCACCTGGGCCGACCCGACCTGAATCAGCATTCGGTAGCGAGCACCAAGGCCGCGGTCCTTGTCACCCGCGATCTCCCAGCGGGTGAGGCCGTCGATCACGTCCAGGTAGTTGCCGGGGTCGGTGATGAACTCCCAGACCGCGTCGCGAGGAGCGTTGACGGTTACCGACTGCTCGACCCTCACGGCTCAGCCGAGGACCGGGAGGCGCCGCTCCGCCGCGAGGCCGTCGAGCTGGTCCTGCATCAGCCCGGTGATGTAGGTGTAGGCCGCGTCCATGTCCACGTCCTTGCCGAAGCGCTCGTGGAGGTCTATCGGCTCCATCACCTGGACCGTGATCTTCGCCGGCAGGGGCACATGTCCGAGGAAGTCGCCGACGTTGATGATCCAGGGCAGCGCGATCGAGATGGGCAGCACCTTGAGCCTGAAGAGCTTGTCGAGCGCCAGCCACCTGGACAGCCTCTGGCCGTGGCTGAGGAACAGCGCCGTCTCCTGCCCCCCGACCGCGACCACGGGGACGATCGGCACCCCCGCCTCCAGCGCAAGGCGGATGAAGCCCTTGCGTCCCGCGAAGTCCACCTTGTGGGTCTGCCAGCTCGGTCGGTGCACCTCCCAGTCGCCGCCCGGATAGACGAGCACCGCCGCGTCGGCCTCGAGTGCCTTCCGCGCGTTCTCGTGTGAGGCCGCGACGGTGCCGAACCGCCTCAGGAACGGCCCGATGGGCGAGGTGAGCACGAGGTTGTGGGCGAGCTGGTGGAAGCGCCGCTCCACCCCGAAGTAGGTGTAGAAGGCGAGCGTGAAGACGGTCGAGTCGGGAGTGAGGTTGCCGCCGGAGTGGTTGCCCACAAGCAGCACCGGCCCCTGCTCGGGAATGCGGCCGATGTCGCGGACCTCTCCGCGGAACCAGATGCTGGACAGGAGCCAGGCGAGCGAGAGGTTCTCGCGGATGTAATCCGGGTCGCGGTCGTCGAGATCTGCGGACAGCCTGCTCTGAATCTCGTCGGCGATACGGGAGATCGGCCCCGCGAAGGGGCCGGCGACGCGCTTCAGCAGCGACCTGGCGCCGCCCCGCTCGTCGGTGCGAGGCGGGACCGCGTCGGCCGGGTCTCCTCCGTTGGCGCTCCGCCCGTTCTGGGTCTGGGCGGCCGCGCGTGTGC
This sequence comes from uncultured Solirubrobacterales bacterium, assembly GCA_963752605.1. Classification (GTDB taxonomy): domain Bacteria; phylum Actinomycetota; class Thermoleophilia; order Solirubrobacterales; family 70-9; genus CAVVYW01. Next base: position 45,928 of record CAVVYW010000009.1, on the reverse strand, counting down.
CGCTCTCTGCCATAGGCGCGCCTAGTCTAGAACCGAATCAGCCCGTGGGCTGCGGGTCGGCAACCGCGCCGGTGTCGTTGCCGTTGACGTGCGCGGCGGCCCGAATGCGTCTCGCCGCGCGCCCGATCCGCGCCGCGGCGCGGGCGGCGGCCGAGGCGGAGGCCTCGTCGATGAAGTCGTGGACCACCGCGTTGGTGTCCTCGGGCAGCTCCACCTGGGGCACGTGGCCGCATTCATCGAGCACGATCTGGCGTGCGTCGGGAAGCGCCTCGGCGACGTGTCGCGAGAAGGCGACGGGCACAAGCGGGTCCTCGTGGCCCCAGACGAACATCGCCGGCGGCTTGAGCGACTCGAGCCGCGTCCAGAAGCCGTCGGGCCCGAAGGGCTCCTCCAGGTAGATGGCCCGAGCGGCCGAGTGGAAGGCAACGCGGGCGGCGTGCAGCCGGTAGATGGCCAGGAACTCGGACACCGCGATGTCCGCCGCGGCGGGGTGGAGCCGCTCCGGGCGCGCGAACAGGTTCCAGAACTGCCGCCTCACGATGCCCCCGGCGACCGGATGCGGGATCGCCGCCAGCTCGGGTCGCAGAAGCTTGACGATCGGCACGAAGTGCCGGTTCCGCCGCCAGGCCATCGAGGGAGCCAGCAGGCTGAGGCTCGCGACGCGGTCAGGGGCGCTCAGGCCGACCTCCAGCGCCACGCGGCCACCCAGCGAGTTGCCCACCAGATGCGCGCGCTTGATCCCGAGCGAGTCCAGGAACCTGACGACGGAGCGTGCGAACCAGGGCGGGTCGAAGGGAGCGCGCCCCGGCTTCGATGAGGAGCCGAAGCCGGGAAGGTCGATGGCGTGGACCGTGTAATGGGGGGTGAGCGCCGACGCCGTCTCGTAGAAGCTGGGCTTGTTGCTGCCCAGGCCGTGGATGAGGACCACCTTCTCGGAGCCTTTCCCCGAGGTCATGGTCGAGATCGTCGCTTTGCCCGCCGGCACGTCGTGCAGCCGCACCAGCGGCAGGCGGCCGTTCGCCAGCCGGAAGAACCCCTCGAACGCGACCGCCAGGTCGACGTTCCCGCGGACCCAGAGCCGGCGGCTGCGGAAGGCATCGAGGCCCGAGAGGTTGCCCTCTCGCAGCTCGAGCCAGGTCGCCGCGTCGGTCCCGATCACCGTGTCGGGGTTGCGCGGGGGACTGCCGTGAACCGTGCAGCGCTCGGGCTCGAGCTCGACGCCCCAGCTCATACCCAGGTCCTCGAGCTCGATCAGGTAGGAGGCACTGAACCCGGCGTCCGTGCCGAGATAGCGCTCCGGCAATGTGCCGAAGGCCTCCTCCACTTGGCGGAGGACCGTTCCCTCCATGGACGAGTCAGTCAAGGCGTGGAAAGCGTAGCTGGGGGAACGGTTGTTCCCTTGGCCGGCCCCTGCTCTTAATCCGTCGCTCACAGTCATATCCCCGCTAAATGCGCAACTAGGATGCCCGCGTGCGCGGGGTTCTAATCCAGGACACGCTCAGCCGAGAGCGGCGGGAGCTCGACCAGGGAAAGGTCGGCATCTACGCCTGCGGCCCGACCACCTACGGGCGGATCCACATCGGGAACGCTCGTCCGTACGTCATCTTCACCCTGCTCAAGCGCTACCTGGACCACGAGGGGTACGACGCGAAGCTCGTGGTCAACGTCACCGACATCAACGACAAGATCTACGACGCGGCCAGGGAGGCGGGAAAGCCCTCGGACGAGTTCGCGGACGAGATGACCCGGGCCTATTTCGAGGACACCGACCGCCTGGGACTGGGCCGCCCCGACTCCGAGCCCCTCGCCTCGGAGACGATCGGCGAGATCGTCTCACTGATCGAGGCGCTGATCGAGGGAGGGCACGCATATCAGTCGAACGGCGACGTCTACTACCGGGTTCGCAGCTTCGATGGCTACGGCAAGCTCTCCAACCGCGACCCCGAGGAGATGGACCAGGGCGAGGAGGCGGGCATCGAGTCACTGAAGGAGGACGCGCTCGACTTCGCGCTCTGGAAGGCCCAGAAGGAGGGGGAGGACACCGCCTGGGACTCGCCCTGGGGGAAGGGGAGGCCGGGCTGGCACATCGAGTGCTCCGCGATGGCGGAGAGGGAGTTGGGCCCGGCGTTCGCGGTCCACGGCGGGGGGATCGACCTGGTCTTCCCCCATCACGAGAACGAGATCGCCCAGACGGAGGCCGCCCGTGGCACCCCGCTCGCCCGGATCTGGATGCACAACGGGATGGTCCAGCTGGACGAGGAGAAGATGTCCAAATCGGAGGGCAACGTCTTCCAGCTCTCCGAGGCGCTCGACCGATACGGCCCAGAGGCGGTGGTGGCCTACCTCGGCTCCGGCCACTACCGCCAGCCACTCGCCTTCTCCGGTGATGCGCTCTACGAGGCGCGGGCCCGGGTCGAGCGGATCCGCAACTACCTCCGCGACGCCCCCGGCGGCGACCCCGATGAGTTCCTCGCCGACCGGCGCGGCGCCTTCCTGGACGCCCTCGCCGACGACTTCAACACGCCGCAGGCCTACGCGGTCCTCTTCGAGCTGATCGCCGAGGGGAACCGCCGCGAGGTGCCAGGGGCGCGGCAGGTGCTCGACGAGCTGCTGCCGCTGCTCGGGCTCGACTCGCTGCTCGGAGACGAGGACGCGGCCGACCCGGAGGCCGAGCGCCTGCTCTCAGAGCGCGAGGAGGCTCGGGCGGCCAAGGACTTCGACCGCGCCGATCAGATCCGCGACGAGCTGGCCGAGCTGGGGTGGGAGGTCCGCGACGAGGCCGGCGGCGCCCGTCTGGTCCGGCGGCGCTAGTGGCGACTCGCTAATGGACCTCATCTACGGCCGCCGCCCGGTGGCGGAGGCCGAGCTGGGAAGGCGTCAGGTGCATCGCGTCTGGCGGTCCCCCGAGACGCCGTCCGAGGAGCTGGAGCGCCTCTGCGGCTCGCCCGACCACCAGGGCGTCGTCGCCGAAGTGGACCCCTATCCGTACGCCGATCCGGGGGCGCTGCTCGATTCAGATGACGCGCTGGTGGTCGTCCTCGACGAGGTCCAGGACCCGCATAACCTGGGCGCCGTCTGCCGCGCGGCGGAGGTCGCCGGCGCGAGCGGGGTCGTCATCCCCGAGCGCCGGGCGGCGTCGGTGACGCCCGCCGCCTGCAAGGCCTCGGCGGGGGCGGTGGAGCATCTGCCGGTCGCCCGCGCCCGCAACCTCGCGGACTGGCTGGCCGAGGCAAAGGAGTCGGGCGCCTGGGTTTACGGCGCCGACGCGGAAGCGCCGACCGGCTACACGGATGTCGACTGGGGCGGGCGCGCGGTGCTGGTGCTGGGCTCCGAGGGAAAGGGGCTGCGCCCGCGGGTGGCCGCCGCCTGCGACGAGCTGGTCTCGATCCCGGCCCGGGGCCGGCTGGGATCGCTGAACGCGTCCGTCGCCGCCGCGGTGATCCTGTTCGAGGCGGCGAAGGCCCGCGACTAGGCGGCTGGCGGGGGAGTGGTGGTTGGAGCCTCGGCCGCCCCGGCCGGCGCCGCGCCGCCCCCGCCGAGGTCGAAGAAGAGGATGCTCGACACCAGTCCGAAGATGGGAGCGAGGAGGATCTCGGCGAGGGTGGAGAAGATGACCCGTCCCGCGTCGTCGCCGATGGAATGTCCGACCGCGCCGAGCACGGCGCTGATGATCCAGACACCGATCAGGGTCAGGAGGATGACGGCGAAGACCGACCAGCCCTCGCCGCGAACCAGCTCCCGGCTGCGGCCGAAGGCCTCGATAACGCCACGGTTCTCCACGACGATCGAGGGGGCTGCCACGGACCAGATCGTGATCAGGATCAGGCCGGGAACGATCAGCAGCAGCAGCCCGAGCCCGATCGCGAGCCCGGCCAGGATCGAGAAGAGGAAGAGCGTCCCGATGAAGGGCATCGCGGCGGAGAAGAGCTCGCTCATCGAGCTGTCCCGCCGGCCGTCCCTGACGTCCTGAACGAGCTTCACGACGTACCCGACGTATAGGAATCGGGCGATGACGGAGATGACCACGCCGATCAGCACCAGGATGAGGCTGCCGGTCGCCGCGAGGATGCTCACCAGGATGGCGGCGAGCCCCACGATGATCGCCGCGCCGCCGACCAGGGGCCCGAAGTTCTCCTGGTAGGTCTCGAAGGTCTGGGTGAGCACCCGCCCGACGTCGACCCGTCCTCCGCTCGCCTCCATGCGCCGCATCCTATGCAGAGCCGACGCGAGCCGCGTTCGCCCGGGCGCCAGACCGGATAACACCGGGCTCAGACGGAGCCGGTCCCGAGACGGGTCGCAGGCGCGATGGCGAGCCCATCCTGCAACGCGAATTGCATCGGACACGAACGTTCGTTGACACGGCGGCGATCGCGTGTCACTGTCCGCCGCGAAGAGCGAGCCTCGACTTCAAGTGAGGGACAGCGCTCTCAATGGGAGGGGCGCACCCCCGGGGAGGAGCGGAGCGCCACAGGACATCCGATCAAGGAGGAGTTGCTGTGGCTGTACCTACCCCAAGCACCGAGGAGCATGCCGTCGTCCAGGCTCGAGCGATTCCCCAGGGGGAGCGGAGCACGGGGCCGGAGCCCGACGACGAGTTTCTGGTCGCCCTCGCCAAGAACGGACGCACGGACGCGTACGACCAGCTGGTTCGGCGCTACCGCCGCTTCGTCCGCGTGAAGTCGTCTTCCTACTTCCTGCTCGGCGGCGACGCCGACGATCTGATGCAGGAGGGGATGCTCGGCCTCTTCAAGGCGATCCGCGACTACCGCCCGGAGCGGGAGTCGAGCTTCCGCGGCTTCGCGGAGCTGTGCATCACCCGCCAGATCATCACCGCGGTGAAGACCGCGACCCGCAACAAGCACACGCCTCTCAACCAGTACGTCTCGTTCAGCCAGACGCCGGCTGCCGCCGGCAACGACTCGGACACCACCCTCGAGGAGGTGCTCCCGGGGCCGTCAGTTCGCGATCCCGCCAACCAGGTGATCGCGAGCGAGGAGCTCGAGAGCCTCGTCTCATGCCTGACGAGCGTGCTCTCCGAGTTGGAGAGCCGGGTGCTCGCGCTCTACCTCGACGGTCACTCCTATGAGCTGATCGGCGAGCGGCTGGACTGCGACACCAAGACCGTTGACAACGCGCTGCAGCGAGTCAAGCGCAAGGTGGGGATCCACCTGGCGTCGCGCGCGGTCAAGATTTAGGAGGGGTCTAACGACGACGGCGGAGGCGGCCAGCGAACCCGCTGGTCGCCACCGTCTTCAACAGCTCACGGGGCTCGATCTGGTTGAGCAGCCCCTGCAGCTCGCGCCGCTCGCGGTCGTCGAGGTTGGACGGGCGCCCTCGCGAGCTGCGGACGATCTCGACCAGGCGCCGGCGCTCCTTCTCGTCGAGGCGGGTATTGACGTGGTCGCGGACGGCGACGACCACCTCGGCGGCGGCCAGCAGCCAGGCGCCGCGCGCCAGCCAGCGGCCGCGCGAGGCGACCGAGCCGGCCTCGGTGAGTGCGTTCCTGAATCCGCTCATCAGGCTCAGTCTAGGCGCGGGGAGGTTCGTCCAAACATTTCAGTGCGTGATGCCGGGCGCCGATACGGGTCTCAGACCCCGGGGGGTACGAAATGAAACGGGCACTCATCCTCATCTCAGTCACCTGTCTCGCCGTGCTTGCCACGTCCGCCCCGGCGCCGGCCGCCACGTCCGTGGACAAGATGGCCGCCGCCACCTGCGCCAAGGAGCGCAAGGCGATCGGGCGCAAGGCCTTCACGAAGAAGTACGGCGAGCGGCGCTCGGTGCAGAGCTGCATCCGCCGGTCCCGCGTCAAGGTGAGGGCGGCGCAACAGCAGGCGGAGCAGGAGTGCGCCGACGAGCTCGCCGAGTCCGGCCTCGAGCAGTTCGCGGAGGACTACGGCTCCGACGAGACGGGCTCGGACGCGATGGCCAACTGCGTCGCGGACACGACCGAGTTCAATCTCGAGCCGTCCGAAGATCACGGAAGACCCCGACGGCGGGGACGAGGACTAGTCACAGATTCGGCACGTTTTGCGCGCCCTGATGTCACAAATCAGTGCCGATGCTTGGGCTGAATGGGTACGCCCTCAAAGCTCAAGCCGCCGAAACCCAGCTCGCACCCGGTGGACATCGGGCTACGTACCGAGGCCGCGATCCTCGCCGAGCTTGCGCGTCGCGGCTATCACGTGCTCATTCCGTGGGGCGTGAACCAGCGCTACGACCTTGTCCTCGACCTGGATGGGGCGTTCTTGCGAGTCCAGTGCAAGACAGGTCGGTTGCGCAATGGGGTGGTCCGCTTCGCTGCGAGAAGTGTTCGGTCGAACAACAAGGGCACGTACTACCGCGACTATCGCGGAGAGGTGGAGCTATTCCTCGTCTACTGCCAGGACCTTGACCGGATCTATGCTGTCCCGGTAGACGACACTCCAGCGAATGACGGATGGCTTCGGGTCGATCCGGCCCGCAACGGCCAGCAGGACCGGATCCGCTGGGCTCGTGATTACGAACTGCCCGGGTAGCTCAACTGGTGGAGCACCGCCTTGTAAAGCGGCAGGCTGCGGGTTCGAGTCCCGCCCCGGGCTTATGCCGGAGCTGACCTGGCGCGACTCAGGGCGCGAGCGCACTGTGATCGTGCGCGAGGGCCTGCTCGGCGAAGGCCGCCAAGGTCCTCTCCGAGCACGGCTGGGACGGGTTCGAGCTGCTCTCCACGAAGCGGGCGCTCGCGGGAGCGCCCGAGCTGGCGGAGGCGGCGAACCGGGTTCACGAGGTGAAGCCGGGACCGGTGCCGGAGGCGGCCGCCGCGCTGCTCGACGACGTCGGCTCCGAACGGATCGCCGCGCTCGGCGGCGGCCGCGTGATCGACTCGGCCAAGGCTGTCGCCGCGGTGAGGGGCGCCGAGGTGGCGGCGATCCCGACCACCCTGTCCGGCGCTCCGATGACCGGCTTCCACCGGATGCCGGCGGGGCAGGAGGGCTACGGCGGCGTCCGGCCGAAGCTTGTGCTCGGCGATCCCGCCGCGATGACCAGCGCGCCCGAGCCGCAGCTGCGCGCAAGCGCGATGAACGCGCTCGCGCACGGCGCCGAGTCGCTCTACACGCCGCTCGCCGACGAGATCTCCCGCAGCGCCGCGCTGCGCGGCGCGCGGATGATCGCAACCGCCCTCGACCAGGAGCCCTCGCGGCGAGACCGCTCCGAGCTGGCGATCGGGGCGCTGCTCTGCGGCTTCGCCGTGGACCGCGCCGGCTTCGCCCTCCATCACGTGCTGGGCCAGACGATCGTCCGGGTCTGCGCGATCCCCCACGCGGAGGCCTACGCCGCCCTGCTGCCCGTGACGATGGACACGATGCGCGGGCGGGCGCCCGATCAGATCGCCAAGCTCGCCGAGGCCCTCGGCACCCAGCCGGAGGCGATCGGTGACCGGATCGCCGAGCTGGCGGGCGGGCGGCGCCGACTCGGCGAGCTCGGGGCGGACCGGGACTGCCTCGAACCCTCCCTCGACACCGCGATGGCGCGCGGAGAGCTGTTCCAGATGACGCCCGGCGAGCTCGACCGAGCGGATCTGAGGGCGATCCTCGAGGCAGCCTGGTGACCAGCCTGTAACTGGCCCGCGGCGGGCGTGTTGTCCCCCTTGCCCATGGACCAGGAGAGACTGCTCAGCTACCACCGGTTCACCCGCGAGCACGGCGTGAACCGGCCGATGTACGTCATCGCGCGCGCCCTGATCCAGATCTGCCTGCTCATCTACCTCCGCGTTTCGCGGATCGGCCGTGAGCACGCCCGCGTTCAGGGCCCGCTGATCGTCGCCTCGAACCACCGCAGCTTCCTCGACCCCTTCGTGATCGGCGCCTCGCTTCCGTGGCGCCGCCCGTTGCACTACGTGGCCAAGGTGGAGCTCTTCGAGAAGCGCTGGCAGGGGTGGCTGCTGAACCGGCTCGGCGCCTACCCCGTGCGCCGCGGGCAGTCCGACGAGGAGACCCTGATCACCTCCCGCGAGGTGCTGAGGCGCGGCGGGGTCGTCTGCATCTTCCCCGAGGGCACCCGGATCCGGACCGGGTCCCTGGGCCGGCCGAAGCGCGGCTTCGGCCGCCTCGCGCTCGAGACCGGCGCTGCGGTCCTGCCCGTCGCCGTGCACGGGACCGAGTACGTGCGCAACGGCTGGCGGGTCCGCCCTCGCAAGGTGAAGCTCCGCATGGGCCGGGCCCTGACCTTCCCGATGACCGAGGACCCCTCGCCCGCACTCGCCAACTCGGTCGGCGCCCGGATCTGGCCGGTGATCGAGCTGCAATGGGAATGGCTGGGCGGCCTTCCTCCGCTGCGCAAGGCCGCCGTGATCGGGGCGGGGAGCTGGGGCACCGCCGTCGCGGTGCTCCTCGCGAGGGGCGGGCTGGAGGTCCAGCTCGGCACCCGCACCGAGGAGCGTGCACAGGAGATGTCCGAGAGCCGCGCGAACGAGCGCTACCTCCCCGGCGTCCAGCTTCCCGACTCACTGACGGTGAAACGCGCCTCGGAGATCGAGCTCGCCGGGGCAGATCTCGTGGTCCTCGCCGTCCCATCGGCCGCGCTGCCGCAGGCTGTCGGCTCGATCGGCGACCGGGTCGGCCAGCGCGCCTCGGTTCTCCTGCTCAGCAAGGGCATGGTCGCCCCGATGGCCGCCCTTCCGTCGGAGTACGTGGGCGAGCGGGTCCGGGCCCGTGCGATCGCCTCTCTCGGCGGTCCCGCGCACGCCAAGGAGGCGGTCTCGGGCACGGCCGCCCTGGTGCTGGGCAGCCGGGATCCGGACCTGCGCGACCAGCTCGGCGGCGTCTTCGACGAGGCAGGCCTTGTCTGCGAGCGCTCCGACGACGTGGTCGGGGTCGAGGTCGCGGGGGCCGCCAAGAACGCCGCCGCGCTCGCGGGGGCCGCCGCCGAGTCGCAGGGGATGAACGCCGCCGGGATCGCCACCGCGCACGTCTGGCGCGAGTGCGTGGACTACGCCCTCGTCAGGGGCGCCGACCTGGAGACCTTCTCCGGCCTGGCCGGCGTCGGCGATCTCACGGCGACCATCCTGGCCCCGGGAAGCCGCAACCGGCGCGCAGGCGAGCTGCTCGGGCAGGGCACGCCCGCGGAGCAGATCCCGGGGATCATCGGCCAGGCATCCGAGGCGCTCGACTCCGTTCCCCTGATCGCGCAGGCGGTGCGCAAGGCGGGCACGGGCTCAGAGGCGCTCGAGGGCCTCGCCGGACTTGTGGCCGGGGACCTCTCGCCCGGCGAGTGGATGGCGCGCCTGCGCCGCGCCGAACGGCAAAGGAGGGCCGCGTGATGCGGAGTAGGCTTGGAGCGTGGCCGAGACAGACCGGGCGCCTGCCCCGGACGAGGCGAAGGCCAAGCTGGATCGGGACTTCGAGCGCCTCTACAGAGACCATCTGCGCGACGTCTACTCGTACTCGTACTACCGGGTGGGAAACCACCACGACGCGGAGGACCTCACCGAGCAGGCCTTTCTCCAGGCCTACCGGCACTTCGAGCGCGCGCAGCGCGAGTCGAACGGCCGGCCGCTGCGGCCCTGGCTCATTCGCATCGCCCACAACCTGGCCTCCAATTTCCACCGCGATCGCGCCCGGCGGCCTCAGGCGGTCCTCGACAACGTCGAGCCCATCGCCGCGCTGCACGGAACGGAGCAAATCGTCGAGGGCCGGGAGGAGTTGAAGCGGGTGATGACCCACCTCGACCAGCTTCCCGGCGACCGGCGCGAGGCCCTGATCATGCGCTTCGCGCTCGGCATGGACAACCGAGAGATCGCCCGGGCCCTGGGGCGCACCGATGGCGCCACCAAGGTCCTGATCCATCGCGCGATCAAGCAGCTGCAGGAGGAGATGGATACGGATGCCTGAGGAACGACCGAACACCGACGTCGAGGACCTGCTGCGGTCGGCGCTCCGCCCGATCGAGCCTCCCGAGAACCTGCCGGGCAGGATGGAGGAGACCCTGAGCGCGGTCACCGAGGCCGCCGCCGAGGAGCTCTCAGCCTGGGCCGAGGAGCTCTCAGAGTCGGAGCTCGCCTCCCTTCGCGACCCGCGGAACTGGGTGCGCCCCGCGGCGGCGCTGGCCGCCGGCGGCGTGGCCGCGGGGGGGCTGCTGGTACTGGAGCTCCGCCGCCGCAGGCGCCCCGGGGGGATCTCCGGGATCGCCGAGCAGGTCCGCTCCCGCCTCAACTAGGCGCGCCCGCTTTCGCGGGCGCGCCGTCCAGCTCGATTCCCCGAGTTGCCTAGGCCGCAGGAGCCGGCGCGGCCGGTGCTCGCGCACGGGTCGCAAGGGCCGCCAGCACGCCCGTCACTCCGAGGATCGCGTGCAGCACGTTGTCCTCGTCGTTCACGGGGACCAGGTCGATCAGGACGTTGTTCTCCGCGACGAAGTTGATGCCGTCGCCACCGGTCGCGATGAAGCCGAGGATGCTGAGCGCGATGTAGAGCACACCGACGCCCAGCGCCGCAACGCGAGCCGCGCTTCCCGCCGCCAGCAGCAGGACGCCGCCGATCGTCAGGTGCACCAGGTTGTGCCAGCCGTTCACGGCCAGGACCCCGAGCACGTCCTCGGAGACGATCTCGTCTCCTGTGTCGAAACTGGACTCGTAGAAGAACCCCGTGATGCCCGCGACCACCAGGACGGCGCCGATGAGCAGGCAGTACAGCCTTGCTGGGCTTGAGCCTTCCATCCATTCCTCCTTGTGGACTTGATCCGTGGGAGTGAGCGTCTCGTACCCAATACCGTGACTGACCACGCAATGGATCACCGCCCCGCTCGATGACGCTCTCCGAATTGCAGCGACTGGCGGACGAGGACCTCATGCCTCGCATCGCCGAGAAGGACCCGGTCGCCTTCGAGATCTTCTACGACCGCCATGCGGGCGCCGCCTATTCGCTCGCCTACCGGATCGTCGGCGACCGCCAGTCGGCGGAGGACGTCACCCAGGAGGCGCTGATCTCGATCTGGCGCAGCGGCGCACGCTTCGACCGCGCGCGCGGCAGCGTCCGTGCCTGGACGCTCGGCATCGTTCGCAACCGCGCCATCGACCTGCTGCGACGGGACTCCGGGCGCGCCCCGCGGCCGGCCTTCGACTCGGAGGAGCTGCTCGAGCGGGAGCCATCGGACAAGCTGACCGACGTCGAGGCGCTCCGCCGCGAGACGGCACGGCAGGTGAGGGGCGCGATCTCAGGCCTTCCCGAGGAGCAGTCCAAGGTGATCGGGCTGGCGTACTTCGGCGGCTTCACCCACTCCGAGATCGCGAAGATGCTCAACGAGCCGCTCGGGACGATCAAGGGCCGGATGCGGCTGGGGATGGAGAAGATCAGGGCCTCCCTCGCCGAGGGCCTTGCGGAGGGGGCCTGAGGTGAGTTGCCCGAGCCGCGATGACCTCGCCGCCTATTCGATCGGAGCCCTCGAGCCGGACGAGGAGCGCTCGGTGGAGGCCCACGCCCACGGCTGCGAGCGCTGTACCCGTGAACTGCGGGCTCTGGCGCCCGCGGTCGCCGTCCTCGGGGAGTCGGTCGAGCAGCTCGAGCCGCCGCGGGAGCTTCGCGAGAGGGTGCTCGGCACCGTCCGCTCCGACGCCGAGCGGGCGCCGGCGGGACCTGCCCGCGAGCGCCGCCCGCTGTCGAGGCTGATCCTTCGGCCCGCCGCCGGCCTGGCGGCGCTTGCGGTGGTGGGCGCCGGGGTCGCGGGCTACGCGATCCGGGACGACGAGGAGTCCGGCGGCCCGGACGAGGTTCCCCTCGAGAGCCAGAGCGGGGTCGGCGGCGAGCTCCAGGTCTCGGAGGACCGCGGCGACGCTCGAGGTGACCGGGATGCCACAGCTCGCCAAGGGATCCGTCTACCAGGTCTGGGTGGCGCAGGACGGGGCGGTCCGGCCCGCCTCGAGCTTCGTCCCGGACCAGGGCGGGATGGCGACCGCCACGGTTTCCGCCGACCTCAAGCCCGGCGACCGCGTGATGGTGACCGAGGAATCGCAGCCGGGCCGCAAGGTTCCCAACCTGCCGCCGGTCCTCAGCGCCAGGATCGACTGATCCCCATCCCCGAGCCGAGCAGGCGCCTGGAATAGGCTGGCCCCGTGGAGACCTGCTACCGCCATCCCGGGCGCGAGACGGGCGTGGCCTGCTCGAACTGCGGCCGGCCGATCTGCCCGGAGTGCATGACCTCGACCCCGGTCGGGATGCGCTGCCCGGAGTGTGCGAAGCAGCGCACCAAGGTGCGGTCGGGTGGCGGAGCATTCAGCGGCGCCCACACCCCGTACGCGACCTACGCGCTGATCGCGATCAACGTGGTCGCCTTCATCGCGCAGCTCGGGAGCGGAGGCAGCGCCACCTCGGGAGACCTGATCCACGACGGCGGGATCTTCGGCCCGGCGGTCTCGGACGGCGACGCCTACCGGATCGTCACCGGCGGCTTCCTGCATGCCGGACCGATCCATCTGCTCTTCAACATGTACGTCCTCTATGTGGCGGGGACGCTGCTGGAGCCCGGGATCGGGACCCCGCGCTTTCTCGCGATCTACTTCATCTCGCTGCTGGCCGGCTCCTTCGGCGCCCTGCTCCTCAGCCCGAACGACCTCACGGTCGGTGCGTCCGGGGCGATCTTCGGGTTGATGGCCGCCGTGGTGGTGGTGGCGAGAGGCCGGGGGATGGAGGAGCTCGCGAGCCAGTTCGGGCTGTTCATCGTGCTCAACCTCGCGCTCACCTTTGCGATTCCGAACATCTCCATCGGCGGCCACCTGGGCGGACTCGTCGGCGGCGGCGTCGCGGCCCTGCTCCTGGTCGGGGTGGAGCGCCAGGCGCCGGGGCGGGTCGGGACCGCCTTCGAGGTCGGGGGCCTGCTGCTGCTGGCGGTGCTCGCCGTAGTGGGCTCGCTCGCCGCGGCGAGCGCGGCCTAGCCCCGGCGCGGGGTTTAGCCGCGAGCGCGGCGCACCAGCCGCGCGGCGCGGTCGGTGGCCGTGCGGGCCAGTCCGATGCCCGCGCCCACCGTCGAGCGGGCCACTCCCACTCCCGCCCTGACGGTGCCCGAGGCGACGTCGCGGCCCGTCCGGATCGTCGTACCGGCGACCCCTCGCCCCAGGGAGATGGCCCGCCCCGCCAGGTCCGTCGGGGCCGATGCGGCTGAGCCGGCGCTGTCCGGGATCCGCTCGCGGACCCTGCCGGAGATGCGGCCGCCCAGGCGCCGGCGCATCGCGTCCTCGGCCGCGTCGGGGACGGGCGCCTCTGCTTTCGGTGCCTCGGGCGGCGCCTCGCCCTCGCGCTCCTCGGGCGGGCGGCGGCGGCCGAACGCCGCGAGGCCCTTCGCCCTCGACGCCGACTTCGCCCCCTCCTCGGCGGTGGCGCGCCGCTCGGCCTCTCGCTTCAGGTCCTCGACCGACCCCTTCAGCGTCTGCTTGTGCGCCCGCCGGGCGACCGGGCCCGGGAGGGGGATGCCCACCTCGAGTCCGAGCTTGTAGGTGGCGCGGGTGCGGTCGTCGCCGAGGGACTCGAACATGTACTGGCCGTCGGCGTCGTCGATCCCGTTGCCCTCGACGTAGTCCCACTCGATCCTGGTGGGCCGCTCGTAGCGGTAGTCGAGCGTGTAGTCCACCTTCCGGACCTTGGCGTCGACGAACAGGCGCACCCGCTTGCCGAGCCCGTCCTTGTCGCGGTTCAGCACCTCTGTGCTGACCACGGCGCCCTGCCAGGCGGGAAAGCTCTCGTAGTCGACGATCGCGTCGAAGCAGGTCTCGATCGGGGCGTCGATCTCGACCGTGTGCTCGGCCCAGTTCATGCCCATGGTCTCCTCCTAACGCGCGGCGAGGTCACGAACCAACACCTCCTGGAACGGGACGCCATCCGGCGCTCCAACCCTATCCGGGTGCAGCAGGTGCGCGAGCAGCTCGGTGCCCTCGATCAGCCGCGGCCCTGGGCGCGAGAAGGAGGCGGCCGCATCCACGGCCCAGATGCGGCTCGCACCGATCGCTGCGACCTGGTCGGCGCGCTTGAGCACCTCCGATCGCGCCTTCGGCGCGTCCCAGCCGCACGGCATCGCGATCACGACCTCCGGCCGGGAGGCGGCCAACTCCTCCCAGGTGGCCGTGCGTGACTTCTGGCCCGGCTCGCCGAGCACGTCCCTGCCTCCGGCCGCCTCGATCATCTCCGGCACCCAGTGGCCGCCGACGAACGGAGGATCGAGCCACTCGAGCGCCAGCACGGTCGGCCGCGACGCACCCTCGACAGCCTCGCGGACCGCGGCGAGGCGCCGCTCGAGCTCGGCGCGAAGCTCGGCCGCTCGCTCTGTGACGCCGGCCGCCTCGCCCAGACGGGTCACGTCGGCGAGCACCTCATTCAGGCTCGAGGGGTCGAGCGAGAGGACCGCGGGGCGTCCAGGGAGGCGAGCCGCAACAGCGACCACGTCGTCATAGGAGACAGCGCAGACCTCGCAGACCGCCTGGGTGACGATCAGGTCGGGCCGCTGCTCGGCGAGCGCGGGCTCGTCCAGCTCGTAGAGGTGGCGCCCGGCGCCCAGCGCCTCGCGCACGGCCGCGTCGATCTCCCCGGCCTCGAGCCCCTCGGGGATGATGCTGCGCGTGAGGTGGGGTTTGGACGAGGCCTCGGGCGGAAAGTCGCATTCGTGGGTGACGGCCACGACCGAGTCGCCCAGGCCGAGGGCGAAAAGCATCTCGGTGGCCGAGGGGACTAGGCTGGCGATCCGCATGGAACGAATATGGCACTTCTGAGCGACGAGGAGATAAAGAAGCGGCTGAAGGAGCTTCCCGGCTGGCAGCACCGGGGCGAGTCGATAGTGAAGAGCTTCGATCGCGATGACTTCGTCGGCTCGATCAAGTTCATCGACTCACTGGTCGAGCCCGCCGAGAAGATGAACCACCATCCCGACCTCGCCGTGTCCTGGAGCCAGGTCGAGGTCGCGATCTCGACGCACGCCGAGGGCGGCATCACCGAGAACGACTTCGAGCTGGCGAAGAAGGTCGAAGAGCTCGCTTAGCGCTGCTTGCGCTTGCAGCGCTTGCGGGCCGCGGACTTGCCTCGCCTGCCCTTGCGCTTGCACTTCTTCTGAGCGGCGGCCGAGGTTGCTCCGCCGGCTGCGGGGCGCCGACCCGGCGCACCGCCGGCCTGGGGGGCCGGGCCGCCGCCGGCATAGACCTGAGCCGCCTCCTCGGGCGTGTCGACCCTGGCGACGCAGTTCGGGTCCACGTCGACGCTCTCCGATGATGTAGGCGCCCCCGCCGCCCTGGTCCATGTACGGCGCCATCTCCTCGGGCACCTCGCCGTAGTCGCTGGGGGACGCGGGCTGGCCGAGGATCCGGAAGTTCTGGACGTTGACGCCGCCGACCCCGCGCGCCTTGTCGAAGAAGTACTGGCCGTCCCAGTGCCAGAGCTCAGGCTCCTCGCCCTGGACGACCGAGCCCGTCCAGTGGTCGCTCTGGAAGTAGAAGCACTTGGGCCCCGCGGCCGCGACGCGACCCGGCTCGTTGGCGAGGAACTCGAACAGGCCTGAGTCGGTGAGGTTCTGCTGCGTCTTGTCGAACTCGACGCAGTAGGGATCGGCGTCCGGGTCGGGCACGGTCGTCCCGGTGCCCGCGTCCTGAAGAACGCAGTTGAATGGGTTAGCGCCGTCCCAGGGGGCGAAGGGGCCCTCCGGATAGGGGCTCTGTGCAGCCGCGGGCGCGGCGAATGCGAGCGCCAGCGCCGCCGAGACAGCTGTTGCCAGGAACCGCGACATACCCCGCGCGAAAAAGTACCTGCCATAAGTGCCGAAGGCGCCGGTTGAGATGCAATCGGCGCGCGCAGGCACGCGCTCAGGTAGCTTCGCGCTCGGGGTATGGACGAGAGTCTCATTCGGGGAGAGGTTGCGATCGAGGTCTCCCGGCGCCAGTTCCTGCAGCGCGCCGGGGCGCTGGGAGCGGGCGCCCTCGTCGCCGCGGCCATGCCGACGGCCGCGCGCATGCTGCTGCCCGACGACGCGGAGGGCGCGGTGCTCCCCACGGACGCGACGCTGCAGGCCTTCTTCGACACGATCATCCCCGGCCGCCCCGCGATGGTCACCGACCTCGGCAACGAGATCCATCCGCAGGCCATCGCGGGCGTGGACACCGAGCCCGGGGCCGTGGAGGCCGACGCGCTGCTGCTCGCGCACCACCCCAAGATCGGGTTCGACGTGCTCTCACCCCCGTTCCTGGCGGAGCTGGAGGCGTTCGCCCTGCCCCAGGGTGGGCCCTTCCTCACCCTCGACTACGACGCCCGCGAGGCGGTCTGCGTCCAGGGGCTGGCCTTCTCCAACCCGACCCGCGTGGTCTGGGAGGCCGCGGCCGCAATCCCCTTCACCGCCTTCTGCGCCGCGGCCACCCAGATCAATGCCACCGACGCCACCGCCAGCGGCTACAAGGTGATGGGCCACCCCGGCACCGCGCCGCACGGCTACGAGGACTTCTCCTACAAGCAGCAGCTCGCGACCGAGCGGACCGCGAGGGGGTACCTGCCGTGAGCGAGCGCGTGGACGTCTGCATCGTCGGCTCGGGCTTCGGCGGCTCGATCGCGGCCTGGCGGCTCGCCGAGCTCTACACCCAGGCCGGCGAGAGCCCGAGCGTGCTCATCCTCGAACGGGGGATGCGCAAGGGCCACGACGACTTCCGCCAGTCGATGGACGTCGACCACCTCTCCGACATCTACGGGCTGATCCAGGGCCAGGGCGCACAAGTAGTCGTCGCGGACCTGGTGGGCGGCGGCTCCAACCTTTATCTCGCCGCCTCGCTCCGCTCCCCGTCCGAGACGTTCGAGCGCCGCGATCGCCATCCCGACGATCCCGGCTCGGGCCGCGTCTGGCCGGCGGAGATCTCGCGCGCCGCGCTGGACCCCTACTACGAGCGGATCGAGGCCGGGCTGCGGGTCGAGCAGCCGGGATGGGACGAGGTGTCGAAGTCCGGCGGCGTCTGGGCGGCGATGCTGAACCAGGCGGGCCACAGCTGTGACCGGGTGCCGCTGGCGATCAGCATGGACCGCTGCGTGGACGCGAAGTGGTGCTACACGGGCTGCATCTTCGGGGCGAAGAACTCACTGATCACCAACTACCTGGCGGCCGCCGAGGCGGCAGGAGTCGAGATCCGCCCGCAGATTCAGGTCAACGAGATCCGCCGCTCCAGCTTCACGCCGTACCGCTACCTCGTCAAGGCCCAGAGCATCGACCCGGAGACCAAGATGCAGTCCGGCGAGATCGAGGACATCGAGTGCAAGGTCCTGATCCTCGCCGCCGGTGCGATGGGGACGCCGCCGATCCTGATGCGCTCGCAGCAGGCGGGTGCGCTCCGCTCCGTCTCGTCACAGGTCGGGCAGCACCTCGGCGTCAACGGCGACCACGTCGCCGCGATCGAGTTCGACCCGGCCGAGGTCCAGAGCGCGCTCGGGCTGCCGGCGTATGACGACTTCCACAAGGGCAAGCCGATCACCACGATGAGCTACGACTGGTGGGTCGACAAGCCTGGGAACGACGGGGACGGCAAGCGCTTCACCCTCCAGGAGATCCTGCTCTCACAGCTCACCAACATCCTCTACGACGACGGGCGCGGCAACGGGGAGGAGCCGTCCTGGTGGGGGAGGGAGAAGAAGCGGAGCATCTCCACCTGGAACTCCCACATCGAGATCCTCGCGATGGTCGAGGACACGCATGACGGGTCGTTCTTCGCGGTACCCCCGCTCGGTGGGGGCCACGTGCGGCCGAACTCCGGCCCGGTGGGGATCGGGCTGTTCAACTACCAGCTCTCGCCTCAGTCGACCCTGGTCCGCGAGCAGGCGAACGCGGCGATCGAGGACGTGATTGCGGGCGCCGGACTCGGGAAGTTCCTGAAGCTGAGCGAGACAGAGGGCGCCTACGCCTCCCACCCCCTCGGCGGCTGCCGGATGGCCGACGACCCGGGGCTCGGGGTCGTGGACCATCGCTGCGAGGTCTTCGACAACGAGGGCCTCTTCTGCATGGACTCCTCGGCGGTCCCGACCAGCCTCGGGGTCAACCCCTCGCTGACGATCTCCGCGGTCTGCGAGCGCGCCGCCGAGCAGCTGGTGCTTCGCGCGGCCGACTACGGGCTCCCGGCGCCTGCACCCGGGCACCAGTTCACCACGCCCGGCGAGCTTGTCCCGGGAGCCGGCAACGGGCAGGCGCCGGCGCCGGTCACCGTACCCGGCGCGGCTGCCCCGCCGAAGCGTCGCCGCAAACGCCGCAAGCGGCGGAAGAAAAAGCACAAGACGCGCAAGTAGCTGCTGCTAGCCTTGCCGCGTCGCCGATGACCGACGACGACCCCTCGAGTACCGGCCCCCCAACGGGCGTGCCAAGTCGCTCGCCTCTTCCGACTGAGAGGGCCGGGAGGCCGCGATGACCGCTGTCGCCCTCGTCGCCCTGTTCGTGCTGGTGCTGCTGAACGGCGTCTTCGTCGCGGCCGAATTCGCCCTGGTGCGCTCCCGCCGCTCCAGGCTCGAGCAGCTGGCCGAGGAGAACGAGGACGCGGCGGCGCGCCGCACCCTGAACCAGCTCGACCACATCGACGAGTACCTCTCCGCCTGCCAGGTCGGGATCACGATGGCCTCGATCGGGATCGGCTTCCTCGGTGAGCCGGCGATCGCTGCCTTGATCGAGCCGCTACTCGACGAGTTCGCACACGCGGTCGCCTATCCGGTCTCTCTCGGGCTCGCCTTCGCGCTCGCCACCTCGCTGCACATCACGGTCGGCGAGCAGGTGCCGAAGATGATGGCGATCAGCCGCGCGGAGGGAACGGCCCGGCGGATCGCCCGTGTCCTCGACTTGTTCCGCAGCCTGACCAAGCCCATCACGCTGGGGCTGACAGCGGTCTCAAACGCGATCCTGCGGCTGTTCGGGGTCAGGCCGGGGGAGCTCGAGGACACCCCCACCTCCGACGATCTCAAGGTGATCATCTCCCAGTCGGCCGTCGGCGGCGATCTCGATCCGGGCGAGGCCGGGATGCTCCGCGGGGTCTTCCACCTCCACGAGCAGGAGGCGCGCGAGATCATGACCCCGATCCCGGCGGTGGTCACCGTGGACGCAACCTCCAACGTGTCGGAGGCGCTGCGGCTCTGCTGGACCTCGGGCCACAACCGGCTGCTCGTGGTCGAGGATGGCAACCCGGACCGCGTCCGGGGCATCGCCCACGCGCTCCGGCTGGCGCGGCTGCTGATGAGCGAGGGCCCCGACGTGAAGATCGAGGCGGCCGTCCGCGACGTCCTTGTCGTCCCCGAGACCAAGCCCCTCGACGATCTCCTCACCGAGCTGAAGCGCCAGCGCTCCTCGATTGGGGTGGTGGTTGACGAGTACGGGCGGACCATCGGGATCGTCACGGTCGAGGACATCCTCGAGGAGGTGGTCGGCGAGATCGAGGATGAGACGGACCCGCTGGCCGGCTCTCTGCGCCAACTCACCAACGGGGATTGGTACGTGCGCGGCCACGTCTCGCTCGGGGACATCGCGGACCGCGGGATCGAGCTTCCCGTGGAGACCGACGCGTACAACTCGATCGGCGGCTACGTCTTCGACGAGCTCGGCCGCCTCCCGAAGCGCGGCGACGTGATCAGCGCCGACGGCTTCGAGATCCGGGTCGAGTCGGTCCGCGAGAACCGCATAGAAGCGGTCCGGATTCACCAGAAAACAGGCTGAGCAGCGGTTTTCCCTTCCGTCCTCCGCGGCCTCTAGCTTGCCTCCAATCGAGTCCGCCTGGGACTCGCCGCGAGGAGGCCGCCATGTGGGTCGTTCGGCTCAGCGATAAGCAGCTAGAGGTCGTTCGGGCGGTACTGCGCTCCGAGGAGCATCGAGGCCCGGCCCTGGAGGGGGCGCTCGAGGCTCTCGACCTGGCGCGATGGGACGACCTGCCCGAGGCGCAGCTTCCGTGGAGCGAGGTGGAGACCGAGGCCGGCAAGCAGGGGGTCTCGGAGGCGGATGTGATCTGGGATCGTTGCGGGCGCCATGAGGAGCCTGCGGTCCCGCCGATCAGCGTCAAGCCGCGCCGCCAGAAGCGCAAGGGCAAGGCTGCTCCCGGCAAGCGGGCTCGCTAGCGCGCTCCTCCTGATCTCGCTGGTCCTGGCCGGCTGCGGCGGGTCAGGAGGCTCGGGCTCAGATCCGGATCGCTTCGACGCCGACGCGGCCTTCGACCTGATCGAGACGCAGGTTGAGTATGGCCCTCGCCCGGCGGGCTCCGAGGCCTCGGAGCGGCTCGGGCGCAAGCTGCGGCGGATGCTCCCCAATCCCGAGATCCAGCC
The DNA here is from genome assembly GCA_963752605.1 of uncultured Solirubrobacterales bacterium. GTDB lineage: Bacteria > Actinomycetota > Thermoleophilia > Solirubrobacterales > 70-9 > CAVVYW01. Next base: position 25,667 of record CAVVYW010000009.1, on the reverse strand, counting down.
GCTGGCCGGGGGCCTGCTCAACCTGGTCAGCACGATCCCGGGCCGCTCCCCGGCGATTCTCGTGGGCGCGCACTACGACACTGAGGCGACCATCCCCGACTTCGTCGGAGCGAATGACGGCGCCGCCGGGACCGCCGCGGTCGTGGAACTGGCCCGGACGATCGAGCAGCATCTGCCGGAGGACCATCGCGAGGTCCGCTTCGTCCTCTTCGACGGGGAGGAGGAGCCCGTGGGCTGCCCGGAGACCCAGTTCGTGCAGTGCGCGCTGCGGGGCTCGAAGGCCTACGCGCAGGAGCACCGGGGCGAGATCGGGCAGATGGTCCTCCTCGACTACATCGCGAACAAGGGCGTCCGGATCCCCCGGGAGGGGAACTCCGAGCCCGCTCTCTGGGGGGAGCTGCGCGAGGCAGCCGAGGAGGTGGGGAAGGACGAGGTCTTCCCGGACGCCGACCAGCCCCCCGTTCTGGACGACCACATCCCCTTCATCGCCACCGGGGTGCCATCGATCGACCTGATCGACTTCCGGTACCCGTACGCCGACACCGCCCAGGACACCCCGGACAAGCTCTCGACGGACTCACTCGACGCGGTCGGCGAGGCGACCGCCGAGCTGATCGTCCGGCTCAGTGCTCAGTAGTCGTAGAAGCCCGCGCCGGACTTGCGGCCGAGCCTCCCCTCTCCGGTCATGCTGACCAGGCGGCCGGGCGGCTGGTGGTGCTCCTCGCCGGTCTCCGCATGTAGGGCCTCGCCGATCGCGGCCGCGACGTCGATCCCGACCAGGTCGATCAGGGCGAGCGGCCCCATCGGGTAGTTCGCGCCGAGGGTCATGCAGCGGTCCACCTCCTCGGGCTTCATCCCGGTCTGCTCGAGCAGCCGCACCGCATCGAAGAGGTAGGGGAAGAGCAGCCGGTTGACGACGAACCCGACCTCGTCGGGCACCTCCACCACCGTCTTGCCGAGCGACTCGCACCAGGCGCGGGCGCGAGCCGCGATGTCACCCCGGGCCCCCTCCGGCACGCAGAGCTCGATCAGCTCCATGCGAACGACGGGGTTGAACGGGTGCAGGCCGAAGGTCCGCTCCGGGTGGCCGCTCTTGGCGCCCAGCTCGGCGACGGAGAGGGAGGAGGTGGTGGTGGCGAGATCGGCCTCGGGGGCGGCCTCGGCAACCGCCTTCAGCAGCTCCACCTTCGGTTCCGGCTCCTCGATGATCGCCTCGATCACCAGGTCGCAGGAGGAGAGGTCGGAGGGGTCCGTGGTGACCTTGACGCGGCTCGCGTCGCCCCCGTCCACCTTGGCGCAGAGCTTGTCCGTCTCCTCCTCGGCGCGCCAGGCGGAGGTGTCGGAGCGCGCCAGCAGGATCGTCTTCGACCGGGTGCTGGCGATGGCCGCGAGCCCGCAGGCGATCGTGCCGCTACCCGCAAGCGCGGGCCGCTCGTACCCGCGTCGCTGCCAAGGGTCGGGGGCCGAGCTCAGGGAATCGCGCGCCGGACCTCGAGCCGCGGGCGCGCCGCCGGTGCCGTCCGCCGCCGCCGGGCGTGGTGTCGGGCGTCTTCCGGCCGACGGACACCTCCCCGGGCGATCCGCTGCCCGGCCCGGCTCCCGGAGCCCCCTACAGCTCGACCCTCGCCGCCTTCAACGGCACGGCTCCCAACGGCACCTGGCAGCTCTACGTCGCCGACGATTTCGACCCCGATCCCGGCGCGATCCATCGCGGCTGGGGCCTCGACGTCAGCACCACCGGCCCGCCGCCTGTGGCTACACCCGCCCCCGCACCCGCCCCCGCCGCCACCCCGACGAAGAAGCGGAAAAAGTGCAAGAAGAAGAGCAAGAAGGGGAGGGGCGGCGCGGCGGTCACCGCCAAGAAGAAGAAGTGCAAGCAGAAGAAGCGCCGGTCGTAGCGGGACCCCGCGAGCACCGATAGCCTTACCTGGATGAGGAGGCCTGGCTGACTCGCCAGTCAACCGGCTATCCTGTTCGGTACAGTTGGTTGCGTCATAAAACTTAGTTAGGAGGCACCACAGGTGGCGAAGAACGGGAACTTCCAGGGCCGCGAGGTAGTCATCGTCGAGGCGGCTCGCACGCCGATCGGCCGCGGGCACGAGGAGAAGGGCTACTACAAGGACACCCACGCCTCGAACCTGCTCGCGAAGAGCTACGACGAGGTCATCAAGCGGGCCGGGATCGACGCCTCCGAGGTCGAGGACGTCGTCGCCGGCTGTGTCCAGCAGTTCGGCGAGCAGGGCATCAACATCGCCCGCAACGCCTGGCTCGAGGCCGGGCTCCCGATCGAGACCCCCGCCACGACCGTGGACCGCCAGTGCGGCTCCGGCCAGCAGGCCGTCAACTTCGCGGCGGCGATGATCGCCTCGGGCGTCCACGACGTCGCCATCGGCGGCGGCGTCGAGCACATGGGCCACATCTCCTTCGCCGACTCGGCCGAGGTGATGAAGGAACACGGCCTCGCGTTCTCGCCCCAGCTGCTCGAGCGCTACAACCTGGTGCCGCAGGGCATCTCCGCCGAGATGATCGCCGACAAGTGGGAGATCCCCCGCTCCGAGCTCGATGAGATCGGCCTGCGCTCCCACCAGCTCGCCCATCAGGCGACCGAGGAGGGGCGCTTCGAGCGGGAGATGATCCCTTGGCAGAGCAACGGCGACACGTTCGTTACCGACCAGGGCATCCGGCCGCCCACCGAGGACAGCCTCGAGAAGCTGGCCTCGCTGAAGCCGGCGTTCAAGGAGGACGGCAAGGTCACCGCCGGCAACTCCTCCCAGGTCTCCGACGGCGCGGCCGCGGTGCTGCTGATGACCGCCGACAAGGCCAAGGAGCTCGGCCTGAAGCCGCGGGCCAAGCTGGTCGACCAGACCACGGTCGGCGTCGACCCGGTGATGATGCTGACCGGTCCCATCCCCGCGACTCGGCTGATCCTGGAGCGCAACGGGATGAAGATGGACGACATCGACCTGATCGAGATCAACGAGGCGTTCGCCTCGGTCGTCGCCGCCTGGCGGCGCGAGCTCGAGCCCGACATGGACCGGGTCAACGTCAACGGCGGCGCCATCGCTCTCGGCCACCCGCTCGGCTCGACCGGCGCTCGGCTGCTCACCACGCTGCTCCACGAGCTGGAGCGCTCCGACAAGGAGACCGGCCTGGTGACGATGTGCTGCGGCGGCGGGCTCGGCACCGGCACGCTGATCCAGAGGGTCTGAGGCCTCACTTCATAGCTGCGCTGCTTCCGGTCCTGCTCGCGGGGTCGGTTGCGGCCGGCTGTGGCGGCGATGACGGCGGAGACAGCGGCGCGGTCACGGTGGTTACCACGGAGCTGGTCCCGAGCAAGTCGGACTACATCTCACAGGCGGACGGGTTCTGCGCGTTCTATGAGAGCCGGGTGGAGGAGCTCGGCCGCAAGCGCTTCGGCCTGAACGCGAAGGACTTCAAGGTCCTGGAATCGGGCCAGATCGTCTTCCGGCCCGGCCACCGCCCGCCGGACGCCGAGATCGAGGAGTTCGTGGTGACCACCGCCGTGCCCAACTTCAGGGAGGAGCTCGAGGAGATCCGCTCCCTGACGCCCCCGCGCGGCGACGAGCAGCGGGTGGCGGCGATCTACGACGCCGTCGAAGCGGCTGTGGACCAGCTGGAGGCGAATCCGCAGTCCTTCGCCGACGACGAGGCGGTCCGCCGGACGTTCGCCGAGGCCCGCCGGATTGGCCGGGCCTACGGGCTGCGGGAGTGCGGGTTGTGAGCACCGCGACGGTCAAGTGGAGCGCCGACGACCGCGCTCTGATGAAGGCGGACAAGGTCATGCGCGGCCTGATGGAGGAGGGGGGACCGATCGACCCCGCCACTGACCGGCGCGGCAGCCGCCCAGATCCCTACGAGGCGCTGGCGCGGGCGATCGTCGGCCAGCAGCTTTCCACCAAGGCCGCCGCCTCGATCTGGAACAAACTGCTCGAGCAGTTCGACGGGAAGCCGCCGAAGCCCGAGCAGCTGCTGAAGAAGCGGGCGGACCAGCTTCGCAAGGCGGGCCTCTCCCGCGCCAAGGTCGAGTTCCTCAAGGACCTCGCCAGGCGGGTGAAGGACGGCCGGCTGGACCTGACGCGGCTGCGGGATCTCCCGGACGAGGACGTGGTCGCCGAGCTGATCGAGGTGAAGGGCATCGGTCGCTGGACGGCGGAGATGTTCCTGATCTTCCACCTGGCGCGGCCCGACGTGGTCTCGACCGGCGACCTCGGCATCCGCCGGGCGGTGCAGATCGCGTACGGCATGGACGAGCTCCCGGGCCCCGAGGAGCTCGAGCGGATCGCCGAGGAGTGGCGTCCCCACCGCACGCTCGCCTGCCTCTACCTGTGGCGCTCGCTCGCCAACGCGCCCGGATAACAGTTAGCGTGCCGCCGCTGGCTTGGGGGACGGTCACGACGGCCGAGACAACTTCAAACGATCGGAGGGACGCATGAAGCGCAAGGCGATTCTGATGTTCGCCGGCATGCTGGCGGTGGGCCTCATCGCCGCCGGCTGCGGCGACGACGACGACGAGAGCAGCGACACCGGCACCGACACCGTCGCCGCCGCTCCGACCAAGCAGGAGTTCCTGCAACAGGGGAACGCGATCTGCAAGCAGGGTGGCAAGGAGATCGATGCGGCCGGCGATCAGGTCTTCGGGTCCGGTAAGCCGACGCCCCAGGAGCTGGAGGCGTTCACGACCGGGACACTCGTCCCGGGTGTCCAGGACCAGATCGACCAGATCCGCGCCCTGACCCCGCCAGAGGGAGACGAGGACCAAATCGAGTCGATCTTGACCAAGGCCGAGGAGGCCTTGGCAGAGGTCGAGGCCAATCCACAGAGCGCGTTCACGGAAGGCAACGATCCGTTCGCGCAGGTGAACCAGGAGCTGAACGCCTACGGGCTGACCACCTGCGGCGAGGGCGGCTGAGCGTCGGCGAAACCGCCCGAGCAGCTCCTCGAATACCAGACGAAGATCGTCGAGGCGTTCGCCCCCGCCTAGTCGCTCGGAAGGCCGTCGACGAAGTCGACGAACTTCCGCGTGTCGCGCAAGGGCGGGCCGTGCCCGAAGAGGGCCAGGCTCGGCTCGAGGGCGGCGAGTTTCTTCGCGGAGCGCCGGTTCTCGGCCGGGTCCGGCGTCATGTATGGCTTCGGCTCGTGCAGGCCGGTGATCCCGGTCATGATGTTGATGTTGTTGAGTACGTCGCCCAGGATCAGCACGCGGTCGGACTCCCGCCAGAACGCGACGTGTCCCGCCGAGTGGCCGGGCACGTCCAGCACCTTGAAGCCGCCGACCTCGTCCCCCTCCTTCAACGCACGATCCACCTTGTGGCCGGGCCCGGTGAAGACCCGGGCGTAGAACTGGGCCACGGGATGGCTCGGCTGCCGCTGCCCGATCAGGTCGGGGTTCTCGGCCGGCTCGACGTCCCCCTCGGGGACCAGAAACGGGATCCCGAGCGCCTCGCAGGCCTCGTGGCTCGCGCCCTGGTGGTCGGGATGCGCGTGTGTCAGGGCATGGGAGCTGATCTCGCGGCCCTCCAGCTCACGCAGGATCCGCCCCCCGGAATGGCGGGTCGAGGCGTCGATCAGGACGTCGTCGATCACGTAGACGTTGATCCCCCATTTGGCGACGAGGCTGATCGGCGGCCGCTGGCCGCGGACGTGCCAGACGCCGGGGGCTAGCTCCTTCACTGGCTCGACGCTACCTCAGTGGGGGATGCCGGTGCCGCCGCGCGGATCGCCGCTGTGCTGAGCGAGCTCCTCGAGCCGCGCGATCTGCCGCTCGCCCTCGGCCCGAACGGGGTCTCCCTCCGGGAGGCCCTCGATCAGGCGCCGGATCCGGTTGCGGACCTGGAGGGCGAAGTGGGGGGTGGAGGGACCGGCAAGCGCGCGGATGTCCTCGACGGTGACCTGGCGCCCCGGCTGCAGGCGGTCCGCGCGCTCGACCTCGCTCACGGCTGCACCTTGGAGCCCTGCTGCTGGTCCTGCTGCTGCGGAGTGGGCTCATCGTGGCCACCGGGGGCCGCCGTATCCCGGCATCCGAGTCGGGGGTCGGCGCGAGGGGGCCGGCCGCGCCGATCTTCGCGAGCTCGGCGAGGTCGTCGATCTCCGCCTGCACGCTCGCCCCGATGGCCGAGGCGTCTCCGATCAGCCAGACGTGGTTGTACACGGCGCGGGTGGGGTCCTCCTCGTAGCCGGGCTTGATGGCCAGCAGGAAGGCTCTCAGGTCCTGGGGTAGGGCGTCGGGCGTCTCGGTGATGAGGAGTGGGCCCCACTTGCCGCTGGCGGACACGGAGGCGGCGGCGGCCGCGTCCAGGGGCCTGGCCGCGTTGGCCATCACGAGCCCGTGCCCCGGGTCGTTGATGTTCCACCCGAAGCTCGGGTCCGTGTAGCGGGCGAAGGCGATTGCGTTGGCGACCGGATCCTCGCCGGCGATCCGTTGGCTGTTCGGCGAGACGGCCTCGATCTCCTCGAGCGCCTGCTGCGAGATCACCGACTCGGGTCCGAGCACGTAGACCGCGGCGTCGGGATGGCGCTTCAAAGCGTCCAGCGTCTCCTCCGGAACCTGGTCGCGGCCACTGAAGAGGACCGGATCGCCCGAGCGCGCCGCCCAGGAGGCCGCCGGCATCGCGAAGCCGGCCCGGTCGCTGCTGACGATCAGGATGTGGGCGGGCTCCGCCTTGAACAGCTGTTGCCTGAGCTCATCGATCGCGCCCGCGAGCTCGGCGGGAGAGGAGCCCCTGATCTGCTCGGCCTGGAGGCCGGGCGGGGCCGAGACCTCGCCGATCCGGTAGACGGCGACGTCCGCGGGGCCCGCACCGCCGCGCGGGTTGAGCTGGGCGAGGGCAAGCTCCGTGGGCTCCGGAACGCCTCCGGGCCCACTTACCAGGATCGGCGCGCGCAGCGGAGGGCCGGCGAGGACCGACGCGGCGATCCCGGCCTGCCAGGTCCCCTCGGGGACGAGGATCGCGGCCTCCACCGGCTCGGCGCCAGGGGACGGGGGGTGTGTGGCGAGTGCGGTGGCCGCGGCATCCGCGGTGGGGTCCGGGCCACTCACCCTGGTCGTGTTGCGGGTGGCGACCAGGGGGAACCCGAGGGTGCCGACCGGCGTCTGCTCGGGGTTGTCCGATTCGACCGCGACCGTCACCTCACGCACCTCGGGATCGGTCTCGTCGTCCCCGCCGAGCGGACCGCTGACGAGCGCCCAGACCAGCACCGCCGCGAGCACGACGCCGCCCGCGATCGCGATCACGCCGCGGTCGAGCCTGGCGGGAAGGTCGTATCGCAGCCAGTCGACGACCCTCTCGAGGAAGCGGGGGGCACGCACGGCGGCGAACGCTACTGGGCGTCGGCTGGGCAGGAGGACCGGAGGTGGGAGGTACCACATGTCGCCGTCCGGCCATCCGGTAGACTGGCTGACTGACCAGTCAATCAGGAGGTCGCCCGAGCATGGATTTCGCCCTTAACGAGGAGCAGCGGGAGTTCAAGGACCACTGTCGCCGCTTTGCGCGTGAGGTGATTCGCCCGGTCGCCGCCAAGCACGACGCCGAGGAGAGCACCCCCTGGGACGTCATCAAGGAGGCGCGCAAGTGGGGCCTGAACGGCCTCGACTACATCCAGCGCACGGGGTCGGACCCTGACGGTCAGCTGGGCGTGATCAGCGCCGAGGAGTCGCATTGGGGCTGCGCGGGCATCGCGCTCGCCATCAACGGCTCGGGCCTCGCCGCCGCCGGCCTCGCCGCGTCGGGCACACCGGAGCAGATCGCCCAGTGGGTGCCGCAGTGCTTCGGCACCGACGACGAGATCAAGCTCGGCGCCTACGCGGTCACCGAAGCCGGCGCTGGATCTGACGTCAAGAGCCTCCGGACAACCGCCAAGCTCGATGGCGACGAGTGGGTCCTGAACGGGACCAAGGTCTTCATCACCAACGGTGGCATCGCCGACGTCCACGTGGTCGTCGCCACCGTCGATCCAGAGCTCGGCCACCGCGGCCAGGCCTCCTTCGTGATCGGCAAGGGGACGCCCGGCATCCGGCAGGGGAAGAAGGAGACCAAGATCGGGATCCGCGCCTCGCACACCGCCGAGGTGGTCCTCGAGGATTGCCGCATCCCGGTCGAACAGCTCCTGGGCGGCATGGACAAGCTGAACAAGAAGCTGGAGCGCGCCCGCTCGGGTCAGAAGTCAGGCGCCTCCAACGCGCTCGCCACCTTCGAGATGACGCGACCGATCGTCGGCGCCTCGGCGCTCGGCATCGCGCAGGCCGCCTACGAGTGGACGCTCGAGTACCTGAGCGGTCAGACCGTCGGCGACGGAAAGCCCGCGCTCTCCGAGCAGCGGATCCAGCAGGTGCTGGCCGACGTCGCAACCGAGATCGACGCCGCGCGCCTGCTCGTACAGCGCGCGTCGTGGATGGGCCGCAACGGCATGCCGATGACCGGCGGCCAGGGTTCGATGTCGAAGCTGAAGGCCGGCGACGTGACCATGTGGGCTACCACCGCCCTGATGGACCTGGTCGGTCCCTACGCGCAGACGACCGATTGCCCCCTCGAGAAGTGGTTCCGCGACGCCAAGATCTACCAGCTGTTCGAGGGTACGGCCCAGGTGCAGCGACTCGTCATCTCGCGGATGCAGGCGCGCGAGTACCAGGAACGCCTCGGCCTCGCCGCCGAGATCGCGAAGGACGCGAGCCGCAACGGGCACCCCAAGCCTGAGCGGACAGCGGCCGCCGCCTAGCTGCAACCGGCCGTTCAACTCGATCCGGGCCTTCCGCGAACCTTCGCAGGCACGCGAGCGGGTCATCTACCCTGCGCCGACCGGTGACCCGCGGCGTCACGGACTGATGAGCGAACGGTCATCTCAGCCTTCACCCCGGGGCCCCCGAGGGGGGTTCCATCTCGCACGCGCCTGGCTGGCGATTGCGCTCCTCGGCGTGCTCATCGCCGCCGGCGCCCAGGCGCAGAGCCTCCAGGAACGGCTCGAGGAGACCGAGTCGAAGCTCGACGACGTCACCCAGCACGAGGGCGTCCTCACGACCAGGATCGAGCACGAGTCACGACAGCTGGAGCGCCTCGAGGGTGAGGTCGCAGAGCTCCGCAACCGCGAGGCGGTCGTAGCGGCGAGGCTTGCGCAGAAGGAGGCGGAGCTCGCCGAGGCCCAGGGCCGGCTGGCGGTCCTCCGGGAGCGGCTCCGGCAGGCGATCGAGCAGCTCCAGGAGCGGCTGATCGCCCTCTACAAGTCGAGCGAGCCCGACGTGATCACCGTGGTCCTCCAGGCGCACGGCTTCGACGACCTGCTGGAGCGGACGGAGTACGTCCAGCGCCTCCAGGAGCAGGACGACTCGATCGTCGACCGGGTGCGCGACCTCCGCAACGAGATGGAGCAGGTCGTGACGACCGTCAAGGCGGCCCGCGACCAGATCGCCCTTCAGAAGCAGGAGCTCGAGAGCACACGGGCCAAGCTGGAGAGCCGCACCACCGAGCTGGCGGCGGCGCGCAAGCGCCAGCGAGAGACCCTGGGCGAGATCCGAGACCAGAAGCAGAAGCTGGAGGGGGACCTCTCCGACATCTCCGAACGGATCGCCGAGCAGCTGGGCGCGTTGACCGGCGGCGCCCTTCCCGCCGGGCCGGTCAGGGGCGCCGCGAACGGCTTCATCTGGCCCGTCAACGGCTCGATCGTCTCCGGCTTCGGGATGCGATGGGGCCGCATGCACGAGGGCGTGGACATCGCCGTCCCGAGCGGGACCCCCATTCTCGCCGCCAAGTCGGGGACCATCGTGCTCGCCTCGCCCAGCGGCGGGTACGGGAACTACACCTGCATCGACCATGGCGGCGGGCTCTCCACCTGCTACGCGCACCAGTCCAGCTTTGCCAGGACGAGCGGCTCGATCAGCCAGGGCTCGGTCCTGGGATACGTGGGCTGCACCGGCCACTGCTTCGGCGACCACCTCCACTTCGAGGTCAGGATCAACGGCCAGGCAGTGGACCCGCTGGGCTACCTGTAGCCCGTTCGTCCACGCCCACGGGGGAAGGGCCCAAATTCCGCCCGTATGACTGCGGGCCGGCGGGTCCGGGCGCGTACACTGATCACGGCGCGGCCGGGATGACCGCGCCGCGGCAGCAAGAAAACAATTTCGACCACGGCTAAAGGTTCGAGCAGGATCGGCCGATAGGAAGAGCATGAGTGCGCTTTGGAGGCGCGGCATGGACGCCGCAGGGGTGTCCGGAGCCGCGCGAACAACCCAGACCTACATTCTCGGCGTGGGCGCCAGCGGCGCCCTCCTGGCCGGGGCCGGCGTGGCGCTGATCTCGCTGGTCGGCCTGGTGTCGTTCGACGTCTGGCCGGGAACCCCGGTCCGCGGGGGCGCCCAGGAAGAGGCACAGCTCAATCTCGGCGGCTCCGTGAGCCAACCCGCAGGGGAAGCCGGGCTCAGCCCGGGCGTCGGCATCCTCACTCCCACGGCCTCGAGCCCAGCAGCGGGCGCCCCGGCACCCGGCGGCGCGGACGACGGGGGCGAGAAGCGGTCGCCCAAGCCACCCAACTCTCCGCCCGCGGGTAACCCTCCGGCCGCTCCGCCAGCACCGCCCGCACCCGCCCCGGGGGTCGGTGACGGCGGTGGCGGCGGCACTGGCTCTCCGGGCAATCCCGGGGGCGGCAATCCCGGGGGCGGCAATCCCGGAGGCGGCAATCCCGGGGGCGGCAATCCCGGGGGCGGCAATCCCGCAACCCCGAAGCCGCGGAATCCGAACGCGAGGGTCGATCCCGGCAAGCCCCAGACCAATCCGCCCGCACACTCGAACGGCGGCGGCAGGAAGAACCCGTCCGGTAACCCCGGCAACGGCAACGGGTCCGGGGGCAGCAGCAAGCAGTCCGGGGTGACGATCCAGCCCACGGAGGGGGCGCCGGGTAACTCCGGGTCGAGCTCGTCCTCGAAGCCCGGGCTCGGTAAGGGCAAGTAACCTCAAGCGGTATCGGAGGGCAGGAGGCCCCCCAAATGACGGCACTTCGAAGCAGGGCAAGGACGGCTGAGAGCTTCTTGGCGGAGCTCGGGATCGTGGGTGCGGCGATGGCCGCCGGGCTGGTCGTCTTCCTCCTCGTCGTCGGGATGATCACATTTGACGCCTGGCCCAATGCGGGCGGACTGTTCTCGAGCGACGACTCGACGGTTGAGGCGGGCTCGGCTGAGAATGCCGATCCGGCCTCCTCGAGCGCTCCCGCCACGCCGGCCCGTGGCGCCGCCGACGGCGGCGCTGCCGGGGGCAGGAAGCAGGCGAGCGGCGGCGAGCGCTCGCCCGGTGTCACCGGCGGGGAGTCCCCCTCCTCGGGCGGGGGCTCGGGATCGGGAACGGGAACGGGCGGTGGCTCGCCCTCCAGCGGCGGTGGGGGCGGCGATGGCGGTGGCTCCTCGCCGTCTCAGGGAGGCTCGGGATCCCAGGGAGTGGGCCAGGCGGTCTCCGGCGCCGGCAACCAGGTCGGCGGCGCCGTCAACGACGTCACCGGGACGAACGCGGGCGACGCGGTCAGCGGCGCCACCAACGACGCCGGCAACGCGGTCAGCGGGCTCGGCCTCTAGCCGAGCGATCCAGCTCGCGTTCCAGCCAGCGGAGCGCCATCGCCTGGATCTCCGCGTCGTGCTGAAGCGAGCGGTGGTCGCCGCCCGGCATCACCACCAGCTTGGAGGGCTCCGCCACATGTTCGTAGAGCTCCTCCGACCAGTCGCTCGGAATCTGCTCGTCCCCATCCGCGTGCAGGAGGATCACGGGACGCCCCGCGATCCACTCGACCGCATCCCGCAGGTCATGCTCAGCGAGCCACGCCTCCAGGGCCGCGGGGTCGTCAACCCGCATCTCGAGCTCGCCCCGTCGTAGGCCCCGGCGCAGCTCACTCTCGCCCGCCGGGCAGATCGCGATCACCCCCGCCACCTCGTCGGCGATCGCGGCTGCGTGCAGGGCGAGGAAGCCGCCCATGCTCGAACCTCGCAGGGCGACCCGGGTTTCGTCCACGCCGCTGGTTGCCGCGAGGAGCCTGACCATCCGGATCACGTCCTGGATTGCGCCGGGGGACATCGGTCCCTCCGAGGCCCCGTGCCCCCGGGCGTCGAAAGCGAGTGCCGCCCACCCCGCCGCGGTGGCGAGCCTGGCGAAGTCGGCGTGGTTCTCCTTGCGCGATCCGGCTCCGTGCAGGATCACGACTCCCGGCCAGGGCGGCTCGGGCACACGCCGGCTCGGGGCGCCGCGGTCCTTCGCCCCGAGCCGATCGGGCAGCCAGAGGGTGTAGGCGAGGCCGTCGTGGACGTCCTCTCGGTCGGGGCGCCGCGGCGCTGGGTGCTCCACGGCGGGGATTGTGCGCTATCGAGGCGCGGCTATGAGCGCGCGGCTAGCGCTTCTTCTTGCCCTTCCCCTTCTTCTTGCCCTTCTTCTTGCAGCCCTTCCCCTTCTTGCCCTTCTTCTTCTTGGCGGTCACGGCGTCGGCGCCCTTCTTGCCCCGCTTGCCGCCCTTCTTCTTCTTCTTCTTCTTTCCGCCCTTCTTCTTGCAGGTCGTCTGCGGTCCGCCTGCTCCCGGCCCACTCTGCTGCTGGGTCGCGGCGCCCCTGAGCGTCGCCGTGGGACCGCCGAGGACGAGCGCCGTGGTGCTCAGGTTTCCGGTCCGGTTACCCGCGCCGATCGGCGCGAAGGTCACGTTGATCGTGCACGGGCCGCTCAGGAACTGCAGCGCCGCCCCGCAGTTGTTCGTCTGCTTGAAGTCGCCGGTCGTCGCGATCGTCAGCGGCAGCACGTCCACGAGCTCAGGCGTGAGCGTGAACGCCCGTGGGGAGCTGACGCTTCCGACGGGCTGAGTTCCGAAGTCGGCGCTGCTGGGCGTCAGGGTTGCGGCGCCCGCCGGGACAGAGCTCAATGCCAAGAGCATCCCCGCCAGGCAACTCGTCGTTGCAATGCGTCGCATCGTTGGCCTCCTTGTCGGTGCAGGGGTTTCATCGGCGGGCGCGCGGTGGCCCTGACCCCTCTCAACGGGTGTCCGAGCATCAACCCATCCGGAGCAGTACGGCCGTCCAGGCCCCTCCGCCATCGCCGTATCCCGACCCGCTAGGCGTGTTCTGCCGTGGCTCGCCCGCTCCGCAGGCACGTTGCCGTCAGAATTGGCGCGCATGAGCCCGTCAGGCGAAAACCAGGGATCCGTCGCGGCGGCGGACCCGATCGCGGCCTCGCCGGTCTACCCGCGGGGATCGCGGGTGAACGAGCGAGGGCACCTCGAGCTCGCCGGCTGTGACGTGATCGAGCTTGCCGAGGAATTCGGCACGCCCGCCTACGTCTACGCCGAGGACGAGATCCGGGCCCGCGCCGGCGCCTTCCGGCGCGCCTTCGAGGAGCGCACGGACTCCTTCGAGGTCCTCTACGCGAGCAAGGCGTTTCCCTGCACCGCCGCTTTTCGGATCATGCGGGAGGAGGGGCTCTCGGTGGACGTCGCCTCCGGAGGCGAGCTCTACCTCGCGCTTGCCGCGGGCTACGACCCGTCCCGGATCCACCTGCACGGCAACAACAAGACCGAGGCCGAGCTCCGCTATGCGCTCGACGCCGGCGTCGGCCACCTGATCGTCGACTCATTCGACGAGATCGATCGTCTCGAGAGACTGCTTGACCGCGCGCAGCGGGTGCTGATCAGGATCACGCCCGGCATCGAGGCGCACACCCACGACTACGTGCAGACGGGGCAGGTGGACTCGAAGTTCGGCTTCGGCCTCGCCGACGGCCTCGCCGAGCGAGCGGTGGAACGCGTGCGTGCGGCGCGTCAGCTCGAGCTGGTCGGGCTGCATGCGCACATCGGCTCCCAGATCTTCGAGCTCGAGCCCTACATGAAAGCGATCGAGGTGCTCGGGGACTTCACCCGCGCCGTCGACCTTGAGCCCGAGCTGCTGAACGTCGGCGGTGGGCTGGGCATCGCCTACCTGGACACGGACGAGGCTCCCTCGATCGAGGACTACGTCGACGTCAAGGTTCGCGGTGTGGAGCGGGTGTTCGACCCGGTTCCGCGGATCCTGGTGGAGCCGGGCCGCTCGATCGTCGGCAACGCCGGGGTCACCGCCTACCGGGTCGGAACCGTGAAGGAGATCCCCGGCGTTCGGACGTATGTGGCGGTGGACGGCGGCATGTCGGACAACCTGCGGCCCATGCTCTACGGATCGCGCTACGAGGCGGTGATCGCCGACCGCGCGGGGGAGACGCCGGACACCCAGGTGACGATCGCGGGCATGCACTGCGAGTCGGGCGACGTCCTGGTGCGTGAGGCCGAGGTCACCGCGCCCCGGGTGGGCGACGTGCTGGTGACGCCGGCGACCGGCGCCTACGGCCACGCGATGGCCAACAACTACAACGCCATCCCCAGGCCCCCCGTGATCTTCTGCCGCGATGGGAAGGCGCGCGTGGTCGTGCGACGCGAGACCTGGGACGACCTGCTGACCCGGGACACCTAGCCATGGACTCGGTGAAGATCGGGATCCTCGGCAAGGGAACGGTCGGGGCGGCATTCAGGGACCTGCTCGAGCAGCGGGCGGAGATGGTGGAAGAGGTCTCGGGCAGGCGCCCGGAGGTCTCGGGTGTCCTCAGCAGCAGGGAGGGCGACTTCGATCAGATCCTGGCCGATAGCGAGGTGATCGTCGAGCTGATCGGCGGCACCGACCCCGCGCGCGACTACGTCACCCGTGCGCTACGCGACGGGAAGCACGTCGTCACCGCGAACAAGCAGCTGGTCGCCCAGCACGGCGACGAACTGGTCGCCGCGGCGAAGGAGGGGGGCGCCCAGCTTCGCTTCGAGGCGGCCGTGGCCGGAGCGATCCCCGTGATCCGGGTTCTCCAGGAGAGCCTGGGCGCGGTGCCGATCCAGAAGGTGACCGGGATCGTCAACGGCACCACCAACTACATCCTCACCGAGATGGCGCGAGCGGGGCTTTCCTACGAGGAGGCTCTGAAGCAGGCGCAGGACCTCGGTTACGCGGAGGCCGACCCGAGCGACGATGTCGGCGGCGCCGATGCCGCCGCCAAGATGACGATCCTCGCGCGCCTCGCCTTCGGCGCCCCGGTATCCCTCGACGACGTCCCGTACGAAGGCATCGAGGCGATCACCGCCGACGACCTCGCCTACGCGAAGGACCTCGGGTTGTCACTGAAGCTGCTTGGGGTCGCGGAGAGGCTGGGCGACCGGGTCAGCGTCCGGGTCTTCCCGTGCTTTCTATATCCCGGGCATCCGCTCGCCCCGGTCGAGGGCCCCTTCAACGCCATCACCGTGGAGGCGCCCGTGATCACGGAGATCACCCTGTCCGGGCCGGGCGCCGGCGGGGCGGAGACCGCCTCGGCCGTCCTCGGCGATGTTCTCTCGGTCCTCTCGGGCGGCTCGCCGCTCTTCGAGGAGAACTCCAAGCTCGGAATCGCCGAGGACGTGAACTCGGCCTTCTACCTCCACCTCGAGGTGGAGGACCGTCCCGGCGTCCTGGCGCAGGTCGCCGAGATCCTCGGCGACAACGAGGTCTCGGTTCGCAGCGTCGTCCAGCGGGGGCTCGGGGACGACGCCAGGCTCGAGATGGTCATGCATGAGGGCCCCGAGAGCCGCTTCAGCGCCGCGCTGGAGCAGATCGCAAAGCTGGACTTCCTCCGGTCGCGGCCGCGCTCGATCCGCGTGATCGAGGAGGAGTTCGTGTGAGGGCTTCGCCATCAACATCAACCGGCACGTCCTCAGCTTCGCTTCCGGGCGTGCCGGCTTGCGACGCGGGCGTGGGGGCTGCTAAGGAACCGTTGTGCCACTGCCGCTGATCGAGCGCTACCGCGGCGATCTGCCCCTGGAGGACGGCGACCCGACGGTGACCCTGAACGAGGGCTCGACGCCGCTGATCCACTCGCCTCGCCTGTCCGATCGGATCGGCACCGACGCCTATCTCAAGTTCGAAGGGGCAAATCCGACGGGCAGCTTCAAGGACCGGGGCATGACCGTCGCCGTCTCGCGCGCCAAGGGCGCCGGGGCCGAGGCGATCATCTGCGCCTCCACCGGCAACACCGCCGCGAGCTGCGCCGCGTACGCGGCCCGGGCGGGACTGCGGGGCGCCGTGATCGTTCCGGAGGGGAAGATCGCGATCGGCAAGCTCGCGCAGGCCCTGATGCACGGAGCGCGCGTGATCGCCCTCGAGGGAAACTTCGACCAGGCGCTGGAGATCGTCCGGAAGCTCGCCGACAAGCACCCGGTCGAGCTGGTCAACTCGGTGAACCCCTACCGGATCGAGGGCCAGAAGACCGCGGCCTTCGAGGTGATCGACGAGCTCGGGGAGGCGCCCGAGGCCCTGGCGATCCCGGTCGGCAACGCCGGCAACGTCACCTCCTGGTGGAAGGGGTTCCAGGAGCGCGACGCCGCGCCCGTCCTCTACGGCTTCCAGGCGGAGGGCGCCGCCCCGCTCGTCGAGGGCCATCCGATCGAGAACCCCGAGACCGTCGCCTCCGCCATCCGGATCGGCAAACCGGCGCGCTGGGAGGAGGCGATGAACGCCTTCACCGCCTCGCGCGGACGCGTCGCCGCCGTCTCCGATGAGCAGATCCTCGACGCCTACCGCTGGGTCGCCGCCAGCGAGGGGATCTTCTGCGAGCCTGCCTCGGCGGCCTCGGTCGCCGGCCTTCTCGCCCACGGCTTGCCCGTGGCCGACGGAGCCGAGCAGCCGCGCACGGTCGTCTGCGTGCTCACCGGCCACGGCCTCAAGGACCCTGACACGGCCCTCGGCAAGGCGCCCGCGGTGACCGGCTGCGAGCTGGACGTGGGGGCGGTCGAGAGGGCGGTCTTCGACTGATGGCCCGGCCGCGCATCCTCCTCTGTCCCCAGTTCACGGAGGTGGAGTGGACGATCGCGCCGCAGCTGTCGGAGTGGGCCGAGGTGGCGACCTTCGACGCCCCCGGCGTCGGAGACGAGCCCCTCCCCGAAGGCGGGTTCGACGACTTCGATCGCCAGATAATCGTGGACCGCGCGCTGAGGGAGCTCGACGGGCGCGGATGGGACTCCTACTTCCTGGTCGGCGACGCCTGGGGCACCGCGACCGCCGTGCGGGTCGCCGTCTCTCGGCCCGAGCCGGTGCTGGGGGTCGGTCTCGGACACGCGACCCTCGACTACGGGACGGAGGGCGAGCGTCCTGCCGTGAACGGCGAGGTCGCCTCGGCGTTCACCACGCTGATGCACTCCGACTACGACTCGTTCGTCCGCTACGGACTGACGCAGTTCACGCAGGGCGGATTCGACGAGGACGTCGCCACCCGGATGGTCGAGCGGTTCCCGGAGATGGAGGTCGCCGCGCGGGTCTGGGAGACGCTGATGGGGGAGCGTGAGTCGGTCGCCGAGCTGCTTGAGCAGCTCCACGTCCCGCTGCTGTTCGGCAAGCACAAGGGCTGCCTCGTTTTCACCCCCGAGGGATTCGAGGACGCTGTCGCAGCTTTCCCGGAGGCCCACACGGCGGAGGTCGATACGGCGACGTCCGCGAGCAAGGAGTTCGCGGCCGCCCTCCGCGAGTTCTGCGAGGGTGTCGGCGGGGAGGGCGTGGCCGGGTAGAGTCAGAGCTTCAGCGATCGCACGGAAAGCGAGGGGAGAAAAGATGGGCCTCTTCAAGGGCATGAAGGACATGGCGAGCGTCACCAAGCAGGCCAAGCAGATGCAGGAGCAGCAGCAGAAGGACGCGGGGTACAAGCCCGGCATGGGGGGTCAGTTCCAGCAGATGGGCGACGCGCTGAGCCAGGCCAACGAGCAGCTCGCCGAGCTCAACGAGCAGCAGGGCGGCAAGAGCGGCTTGCTGGAGACCGGGATGGCGGGCGAGGGCGTGATCGTCAGCCACGGCATCCCTGCCCGAGGCGCCCAGTGGTTCAACCTCGATATCGACATGGAGGTTCATGTCGGCAGCAAGGCTCCCTACCGGGTGAACAACCAGTACATGGTCCCCAACGGCGCCACTCTGGGACCGGGCGTGAAGCTGCCGATCAAGGTCGACGCGAACGACCCGGCCAAGATCGCGATCGACTGGGACAGCGCCGGCAAGGCGCCCGAGCGCGGCGAGGTCAGGGTCTCCGACGGCTCCGGCGGCTTCAAGCCGACCTCCGGAGGCTCGGGCGACAAGGTCGCCGATCTGGAGCGTCTCGCGAAGCTGAAGGAGTCGGGCGCGCTCACCGACGCCGAGTTCGAAATGGAGAAGGCAAAGATCCTGGGTAATTAGCATGAGACGGCGGCTCCTCCGCTTCGTGTCCGGGGCCGCCTTCCTGTGACTACTCCGCGCGTCGAGTTCCTCTGGTGGCGTGAGTGCCCCTCGTGGGAGAGGGCGCTGGCCGACCTGCGCGCGGCGATGGCGGAGGCGGGAATCGACCCGGATTCGATCGAGCTGCGTGAGATCGACACGGAGGACCTCGCCTCGCGAGAGACCTTCGTCGGGTCGCCGACGATCCGGGTGGACGGTCAGGACATCGCGCCGCCGGGCGACGACGAGCCGATCGGCCTCAACTGCCGCGTCTACCGGCGCCGCGACGGGCGGGTCTCCCCGCTTCCCGACCCCGACGACGTGCGTGAGGCGCTCGCGCGGATAGATTGACCTCGATGGCCGTCCAGATCGGGGACAAAGCACCCGGGTTCGAGCTGCCCGCGACCGATGGCACGCGCCACTCGCTCGAGGACGACGCCCAGGCGACGCTTGTCTACTGGACCTGCAACCACTGCCCGTACGCCCTCGCCTGGCATGACCGCATGGTCGAGCTGGCGCGGGACTACGCGGAGCGGGGAGTGCGGGTGATCGCGATCAACTCGAACAACGCGGAGACACATCCGGCGGACTCCTTCGAGGCGATGCGCGAGCGGGTCGAGGGGGAGGGGGACTGGGCCCATCCCTACCTCCACGACGAGAGCCAGGAGGTTGCGCGGGCATGGGGCGCCTTAAAGACGCCGCATCTGTTCGTGCTCGATGCCGACCTGCGCCTCCGCTATCAGGGCGCCCCCGACGCCGACTACGAGGACCCCTCGCAGGGAGCCGTCTGGGCGCGCGAGGCGCTGGATGCGGTGCTCGAGGGCCGCGAGCCGGAGCGGCACGAGACCGACGCGGTCGGCTGCACGATCAAATGGAAGTGATCCGCCCGTGACCGCACGCCGGCGTCTGGTCCGGGTCCCGGCCTCCTCCGCCAACCTCGGACCCGGCTTCGACGTTCTTGCGGCCGCCCTCGCCCTGCATCTCGAGCTCGAGGTCGAGGAGTCCGGCTCCTTCTCGGTGGACGCGAAAGGGCTGGATGTACCGCTGGACCGATCCAACCTCTGCGTGCGCTCCTTCGAGCGGCTCAAGCCCGCCGACGAGATCTCGTTCCGGATACGCAGCGAGATCCCGCTCGCCGCGGGTCTGGGTTCGAGCGCGGCGGCGATCGTCGCGGGGTTGCTCGCCGCAGACCACCTCTACGAGCTGGCGCTCGAGCCCGGCGACGTCCTGGGACAGGCGGCCGAGATCGAGGGCCACCCCGACAACGTCGCGGCCGCCCTCCACGGCGGCTTCGTCGCTTGCGTCCAGGAGGAGGGGGCGGTGTCGGCGACCCGCTTCGAGCCGCCCCAGGGGGTGGAGGCGGTGCTGGTGATCCCGGACGAGCAGGTTCCGACCGAGGAGGCCCGCAAGGCGCTGCCGGCTGAGGTGCCGCTGGCCGATGCGATCGCCAACGTCGCGGCGGCCTCTCAGCTGCTGCTCGGCATCGAGCGCTCCGACCTCACCATGATCGGCCGGGGCCTTGCCGACCGCATCCACCAGCCCGCCCGCGCCCATCTCTTCCCGCGCTCCATGGAGCTGATCGAGGAGGCGCCGCGAATGGGAGCGATCGGGGCCACGATCTCCGGGGCCGGCCCGACCGTGCTCGTCTGGACCTTCTGGCAGAGCACGGGAGAGGTGATGAAGTCGATCAGGGACCGCGTCGGGGACTGGGCGGAGGTCCAGCGTGTCCCCTTCTCGCCGACGGGCGCCGACGTGCCGGAGCTCTAGATGCGCGAGGGTTCCTCCTCGCTCTCGCTCTGGTCCGAGGACTCGTTCCTCTCGATCGCGTCGAAGGGCTCGGCGCTCTCGATCGGGTCGGTCGGCTCCTTCGCGTCGATCGGGTCGGTCGGATGCGCGGGCTGCGCCTTCTCGACCGCGTCGTTCGCGTCGATCGGCTCGGCCTTCTCGGATCGCTCCAGGTTCTCGGTGATGTCCTCCCGCGCAAGCACCGCGGTGATGGGGGAGCCCGGTCGGCCCGAGGCGATGCTGATCGCGGCCGGGGCTCTGTGCGCCACTGCGGCGGCGCTCGCCGTGATGGCGAGACGCCGCCGCTGAGCGCTCAGATCAAGCGAAACCGCACTTCTTGCCGCGCGTGTTCGGCGCGGGCTTCTTCGGCTTCTTGTGGTCCTTCTTCGCCTTGCAGGGCTTGTCCGAATTGGGGACGCCGCCCTTGGTGGCGGAGCCGACGGCCGGGAACGACAGCGCCAGAGCGGCGCCCGTTGCCACAGCAGCGATCTTTCTCAGCGTGCGTGCCTTCATGTCACCCCCTGGGGATTGGCTTTCAGTCACCAAAGCGACGCGGGGAGGGAAACGGGTACGGCCGCCCCGGCTATTTTGGGGTACCCCTTGTGACTGAGCGCACGAGTGGGGACACACCGGCCCTAGTCGAGCAGCCCGACCTGGCGCAGGATCGAGACCGAGTCCGAGTACACGTCCTTGCGCTTGACCAGGCCGTTCTCGAACGGGATCACGTCGATGCCGCGCCACTCAATCGTCTTGCCGGTGGGCTCCGCGACCAGGTCGCCACGGGTCATCTTGTTCTGATGCGTGGCGGTCGCGGTCCACTCCTGGGTGACCACGCCGTCGCGCACGTACAGGCGCCGGGTCTCGAAGCGGATGTCGGGCCAGGTCTCGAAGATCGAGCCGATGTGCTCGCGGGCGTCGGGGCCGGTCGCCGACTCGCCCGCGGTGTGGTTCTCGAAGACCATGTCCGGGGCGTGCATCGACATGATCGAGTCGAGGTCGTGATCGTTCCAGGCCTGGTTGTAGCGCTCGATCGCCTGCTCGAGTTCCGCCGCTGAATCCGCCGTTGCCATGCCGAAAGGATATTTTCTGGCGGCCAACGACGAAGTGGAGGAGGACGGATGGCCGAGGGCTACACGCTCAAGCACATCGACGCATTCGAGGAGATGGAGGGGTCGGGCGGCGCCACCTGGCGGCTGGCTCGCAAGTCACTGGGGGCCGACGCGTTCGGCTTCAACCTGGTCGACCTCGAGCCCGGCGGCGAGCTGCCTGAGCACGACGAGTCCGAGTCCGGCCAGGAGGAGATCTACATCGTCCTAGAGGGGGAGGCGACCCTGGTCGCCGACGACGAGGAGCTCGCGGCCCCCGAGGGGACCTTCTGCCGGTACGGCACCGAGGTGAAGCGTACGGTCCGCAACAAGTCCGACGCACCGACGCGCCTGCTGCTGATCGGCGTACCGGGCGACTCCGGCTACACGCCGATGTCCTGGGGCTAGTCCAGGGGGCTGCTCAGCAGGCAGAACCGGAAGCCGAATCCCTCAGATTGGCCGCTCAAATGACGGGCAGCTCGATGAAGCAGTGGTTGAGGCCGAAGGCCTGGACGGGCTGCTGAGCCTTGCGCAGCGCCTGGGTTGAAGCGTCGAGCAGCGCGAACATCCGGTTCGGCTTGCGGTGCTTGCCCGCGCGCAGTGCATCCCAGGTCAGCTCCGTGGACTCCGTCCTGCCGGCCAGCCAGGCGCTGACCACCGCCTGGTCTCCGGGGGCGGGGGGGATGGCGGCGATCTGGGCAGTGGTCTGCTCGAACAGCCGGTTCTCGGGTCCGACCAGCTTGATCACCGCCAGGACGAAGACGTCGGCGACGACGGGCCCGGGCTTGTCCTTCTTCAGGCTCTTCTTCAGCGCCCGGTTGATCCTCTGAGCCTGGCGCTTCGCCTGCTCGTTCGCCTGCTGGCAGATCGGCTCGATCTGAGCGAGATACTCGCCGCGCGTCGAGGCGGCCGACGCGGTTGACGGCATGGCGGCGGCCACCGTCAGGGCCGCAATCGCAAGCGGTGCTCCCAGGCGCCTCATGGCGCGATGGTAAGGCCAGCGCGCCGTGTGCGCAATCGCACATTGGTGGCAGGGGCGCGGGGTGTGGGACCCGAATCAATGGGTATGGTGACTTCTGTCCGAAAGACCTGCCGAATCCCGAGCACTCGCTGCGAGGGAACGGGGGAACCAGGATCACGGGGCGAATCGGAACCGGAAGCAGTCCGTAGCGCACTCTTCGGCGCGAGCCCGACAGCTAACTCCGTAGGCGCGATGAAGAGGGGTGACGCATGACCGCATTGATCGAGCAGTTGGCGCACGACCGGATCGGCCGTGGGAGGCTGGTGGCGATCTACACGGTTGGGATCGCGGTGGGTTCCGCGATCGGAATCGCGCTCCTGTCCTTGATCAGCTGACGCTCAGCTGATCACCGTGGCCGGGAAGGGCCGGCCTACGAGAATTCGTCGAGCGAGCGGCGCTGGCAGCGCAGCTCGTGGTCCCGCTGCTTGCGCGGGACACCGGACTCGCCGGTCACGGCCTCGTTGTGCCGCGGATCGACGATCGCCCGAAAGCGCTCCGTCTCAGAGCCCGGGCCGTCGTCCCCGGGCTGAAGCTGATTGATCTCCTTCTCGCCCCGATCCACTTCTTGCTCCTTGCTCATTTGGAATCCCTGCTTGGTATCGGCAGTGTGGCACGTTTTGTAAAGGATTACTAATAGGAACTAACGCCTTACTTACCCATTTGTTTCGGTTCTTGCAGACCGCTTTTTCCGGGGTTCGCAAATAGCGCAGAAACCGGCGGCCTGATGGCGGTAAGCCCAGCCACCCCCCGGCCTATAATTTCGCGCTCCGTCGGTCCAACCCCGTCGCGCGCCCGCTCGAAGAAGGCGCGGAACCGGAGGTGAAGTGAGCAACTCGTCCCCAGCCCATCGCGGCGCGCAGCGCGAGCGCTACTCGCCTGAACGCGCCTATCGCCCGCGCGTCTCTCCTCCGTCCGTGGAGGACAAGGACGCCTGCGCCATCTACGCCTCGGTCCGCCGGGACGCGACGCCGAGCCACGAGCCGGTGACGCTGGCGCTCGAGTCGCTCCAGAAGATGCTCCACCGCGCCGGCAACGTCGACGGCGAGGGGGACGGCTGCGGCCTGCTCGTCGACATCCCGACCAAGATCTGGGCGGAGGAGATCCGCAGGGGCGGCCACAACCCGTCGCTCGCCCTGGACGACGCCTTCGCCGTCGCGCACATCTTCGTCGAGCGGGCGGAGGACATCGACAAGGTGCGCCACGACGCGCGGGAGATCCTCGGCCGCGGCGGCTTCCGCATCCTCGCGGAGCGGCTCGGCGCCGTGGACTCCGCCGCCCTGGGCCCGACGGCCCGCGAGGAGGAGCCTCACTTCTGGCAGCTCGCCGGCGTCGTCTCCGACGCCGAGGCCCGCGACCGGGTCCTGTTCGAGCTGATGGTCGAGCTCGAGGAGAAGCTCGGCGTCCACATCCCCAGCTTCTCGGGGACCACCTGCGTCTACAAGGTGATGGGCGCGCCCAAGGTCCTCGGCGCCTACTACCCCGATCTCTCGGACGAGCGCTTCGAGACGGTCGGCTGCTTCGGCCACAACCGCTACTCGACCAACACCTGGCCCTCGTTCAAACGGGTCCAGCCCTTCAGCGTGCTCGGCCACAACGGCGAGATCAACACGATCGAGCAGATGCGCCAGGAGGCGCAGATGCTCGGCGTCCCGATCCAGCCGGGCAACTCGGACTCCCAGGACCTGAACCGGACCGTCGAGACCCTGATCCGCGCCTACGACCTCAGCCTCGGCGAGGCGATGGAGACGGTGGTGCCGTTGATCGTGGACGAGATCGAGCACCTTCCCACCGAGCTCCACTCCTTCTACATGTACCTGCGCCAGGCGATGGGCCCCTACGCGCAGGGACCGGTCGCCCTGATCGCGCGCCATGACGACGAGTGCGTGTTCTCGGCCGACGCGCTCGGGCTGCGGCCGCTCTGGCAGCTCACCACGCCCGACGACTACGTCTTCAGCTCCGAGCCGGGTGTGGTCTCGGTGGCCGACATGGTCTCCGAGCCGAAGCCGATGGCCCCGGGCGAGAAGTTCATGGTCACGATCGACCGCAGGAAGAAGGCCTCGAGGCTCTGGGCGCACGCGGAGATGCTGCGCGAGGTCCGCAAGCGCTGGCTCGCCCGGACCGGGGTGGAGGACGTAGCTCCGTACGACCGCGCGATCGAGACCGGCGGGCCGCTCGAGGGCCCCGAGATCCCGGGCTACACGGCGGCCGGCCCCGCCGACCCCGTCCAGGTCGAGGACCGGATCACCGCCGGCTTCGGCTGGCAGCGCGACGACGTCAAGCTGGTCCAGCAGATGGCCTCCAACGGGGCCGAGCCGATCGGCTCGCTCGGCTACGACGGGGCGCTCGCGGCGCTCTCGCCCGAGCGGCAGAACCTCGCCGACTACTTCAAGGAGACGGTCGCCGTCGTCACCAACCCGGCGATCGACCGCGAGCGCGAGATCGAGCACTTCTCCACCCGGGCGCTCTATGGCCGCCGGCCCCCGCTCGAGGACCCCGGCGAGGACACCCACACCATCGAGACCGACTTCCCGGTGGTCCTCGGCGGCCACCACGACCTGGCGCCGCTCGGCGACGCCGCCTACCGCAAGATCGCCAACGAGCAGGGGACCTTCCTGATGGAGGACCTCTGGGAGCAGTTCGGCGACTCGAAGGGCATCGACATCGCCCTGCTCGAGTCCGAGACGACCCAGGGGGCGATCGAGCGGATCAAGCAGGAGGCGGTCAAGGCCGTCCAGGACGGCTCACAGCTCCTCGTCCTCACGGACCGGACCGTCTATGACGGCGAGCGCCGCTACCTCGATCCGCACCTGGCGACGTCGGCGGTCGACCAGGCGCTGAAGCAGTTCAAGGTCGAGTTCGGCGAGGAGAACCTGCGCCGGCGCTGCTCGATTGTGCTCCGCTCCGCCGCCATCAGGAACGTCCACGACGTCTGCCTCGCGCTGGGACTCGGCGCCAACGGCGTCTGCCCGTACGTGATGGTCGAGGTGATCTGCGTCGACGATTACGAGTCGGACATCGCCAACCTCTGTTCGGCGCTGCGCAAGGGGATCGAGAAGGTGATCTCCACGATCGGCATCCACGAGGTGCGCGGCTACGCGCGGCAGTTCTCCTCGATCGGGGTGAAGCCCGAGCTCGCCGAGATCTTCCAGACCGAGGCGTTCGCCGCATCAGAGCGGGGCGGCGTCGGCTTCTCCCACCTCGACGCGGACACCGACCAGCGCCACAAGGTCCTCGTAGGCACCGACGAGGCGAAGCCGGCAAAAACCTTCCGCTTCTATCCCAAGGTCTACAAGGCCGCCGTGGCGGCCTCCAACGGCTCGGCGACCTACGAGGAGTACTCGCAGAAGGTGCGCGAGCTGGAGGCCGAGAGCCCGATCTCCATGCGCCACATCATGGGGCTGAAGAAGGAGCCCGACCGCGAGCCGATCGATCCCGCCAACGTCGACGCGAGCGTCGGCCACCACGACTACCCAATCGTGATCAGCTCGATGAGCTTCGGCTCGCAATCCGAACCCGCCTTCCGCGCCTACGCCGAGGC
>CAVVYW010000008.1:0-54732 GCA_963752605.1 uncultured Solirubrobacterales bacterium | reverse complement strand
ACGAGCTGGTCGAGGAGATCGAGGAGGCCGGCCGGCACGTCGAGAAGGCCGAGTCGCGGCTGGCCGCCGAGACCCAGCGGCTGCAGAGGGAGGCCGCCGAGCGCAGCGGAGGCTGAGGCGCGTGCGCATCGAGGTCCAGGGCCAGCGCGAGGCTCGAGGCCGGCGGTGGAGCGGGCCAAAGAGGAGACGGCCGCTCGCCTGGGAGCAGGAGGCCGATGCGCGCCTGCGCCGCACAGGCCGAACAGCTCCGCGGCGAGGCCGAGGAGCGTGTGAGGGAAGCTCGACCGCGAGAGGGCCGACCGAACGGATCGAGAAGGCCGAGCAACGGGCGAAGGCCGCCGAGCAGCGAGCCGCGGAGGCCGAGGAGGCGCGCGGTCGACCGCGAGGTGGACGCGCGCTCCAGCGCCGCCGCCTGGCTCCGTGGTCAGGCCGGCGCGATCGAGGCGAAGGCGGAGCGCGCGGCGCGCGAGCAGGTCTCGGCCGCCCGCCGCGACGCCGTCGAGAAGGTCTCGCGCGAGGCCGAGGAGCGAATCGCCCGCGGAGAGGGAGAAGGCCACGCTCGACGCGGAGAGCCGCGCCCGGACTGAGGTTGCACGGGCGCGACGCGAGATCGAGGCTGCGGCCGAACGCCGCTTCGCCGAGCGGGAGATCGAGCTCGCGGACGAGCTCGAGGAGGCGGGCGGCGCTCTGCGCGCCGCAGAGCTGCGGCTACGCGAGGCGGAAGAGCGGGCCGCCTCGGCGGAGGAGCGCGGACGGAGCCCGGTGAGGCGAAGGAGCAGAAGGGCGACCCCGAGCGGGAGCAGGCCCGGTACCGCGAGTTGCGCGACCGGATCGGATCGGTGCGCGAGATGGCGACCCGGGCCCAGGCCCGCGCCGCGGCGGCCCGGATCGAGCTGCCCGGCCTTGAGGACGCCGAGTCCGAACAGGCGGAGGAGGCCCCGGAGGAAGCTCCCGCGGAGCCGGAGGAACCGCCGACCGAGGACCCGGAGACGGAGGAGCAGCCGGTGGTCGAGGGGAAGCCGTCCGAGAGCAGGGAAGAGAAGCGGGCGAAGCGCAAGGCGGCGATGGAGCGGCGTAAGGCGGAGCGAACCGAGGTCAGGGCCGAGCGCAAGCGGGCCGCGGAGGAGCGGCGGGCCCAGCGCGCCCGCGCCGCCGAAGCGAAGCGCGAGGAGGCCGAGACGAAGCGGCAAGGTGCGGAGCAAGCCGAGCCGGAAGGACCGAAGCTCGACGTCAACGAGGCGACCTTCGATCAGCTGCGCCAGCTCGGCCTCTCGGTGACCCAGGCCACCCGCGTGATCGCCTACCGCGAGCGCCAGGAGGGCTTCGACTCGGTCGACGATCTCGACACGGTTCCCGGCTTCCCCATGGCCTTCCTCGCAGACCTCAAGCAGCGCCTCACCGCCTAGTCCTCAGGTCTCTCTATTTTTTGCTTGACACGGACCAAATGGTCACCTATACTCAGCGCATGGAAATGGACGCGGTGTTCAAGGCCCTCGCCGATCCGACGCGCCGAAGCCTGCTCGACAAGCTCTTCGAAGAGGACGGGCAGACGCTGACCGCGCTGGAGGAGCGGCTGCCGATGACGCGCTTCGGCGTCATGAAGCATCTGAAGCTGTTGGAGGAAGCCGGCCTGGTGACCACCCGGCGCAACGGCCGCGAGAAGCACCACTTCCTGAACCCCGTCCCGATCCAGCTCGTCTACGACCGCTGGGTCAGCAAGTTCTCCGAGCCGATGGCCAAGACGCTCACCGGCCTGAAACGAGAGCTAGAGGAGGAAGCATGAAGAGTGAACCCGAAGGCGGGCTCGTCCTGGAGCCCACCGACACCACGGCGGTGTTCGAGATCTACATCAAGACCAGCCCGGAGCGGCTTTGGGACGCGATCACCGATCCCAAGATGCGCGCTCAGTACAGTTTCGGGGTCGAGACGATCTCCGAGTGGACCGAGGGCTCCAGCTACAAGGGCTCCGTGCCGGGCGTGATCGACATCGCCGAGGGCGAGAACCTCGAGGTCGACCCCCCACGGAAGCTCGTCCAGACATTCACCGCCCTCTGGAGCGACGAGGTGAAGGCGTACGGCGCCACCGGGTCCCTGGGAGATCGAGCCCATCGGCGACGACTCCTGCCGGCTGACCGTGACCCACGACCAGCTGCCCGAGGGCGCCAGCTCGGAGCTCTACGGCGGCTGGCCGATGATCCTCTCGGGCCTGAAGACGCTGCTCGAGACCGGGGAGCGCCTGACGACCCCCGGCTCGCTTCGCTACGCGCAGGCCGCGAGCTGACGCCGGGCAGGTCATGGCATCCCGCGATCCACGAGTCGACGAGTACATCGGGGGGCTGCCGGACTGGCAGCAGGCCATCTGCGGCGAGGTGCGCGACCTCGTCCACGCGGCCGACCCGGAGGTCGAGGAGACGATCAAGTACCGGGACCGCCCGTACTTCGTCCTGGAGGGCAACGTCTGCGCGCTGCTGGGAGCAAAGCGGCACGTCAACGTGTTCCTCTACGACGGGGCGATCGTCCCCGACCCGGAGAACATCATCACCGGGGGTCACGACAACGAGACCAGCCGCTTCATCCGGATCCACGAGGGCGAGGAGATCAACGCCTCCGCGCTCAGGAGATCCTGAAGCGGATCATCGCCAACAACCGGTCGGGCGGCTGGCGCAAGCTGAAGCGCGAGGCGGGCTAGGTCCCGGCGAGCACCGGCCAGTGGCGAGCGAGCCGCTCGCGGTGCGGGCTCGCCGGGGCCTCGGGCGCGCGGCGCGGCGCCGCCCCGTCACCAAGCGCCTCCAGGGTCGTCACCACCGAGGCCGCCAGCGCCCCGACCGCGTAGCCGCCCTCGAGGCAGACGACCACCGGCGCCCCGAGCTCGGCGCCCAGTTCCCTGATGCTCGCGGCCATGTCGCGGTAGCACGCCTCGTCCAGCTCGCACTCGGCGAGCGGATCGTCGCGATGGGCGTCGTAGCCCGCCGAGATCAGAGCAGCCCGGGCTCGTGCTCGCGGGCGATCGGCACCACCACGCCCTGCACCAGTGACAGGAACTCGTCCGGGCCGCTGCCCGGCGGCGACCGGCATGTTGACGTTGAAGCCCTCGCCGTCGCCGCTGCCGACGTCGCCCGGCGCCCCGGTGCCGGGATAGAGCGGGCTCTGGTGGATGCTCGCGTAGAGGACCTCGCTCGACTCGTAGAAGATCGCCTCGGTGCCGTTGCCGTGGTGGACGTCCCAGTCGAGCACCAGCACGCGCTCCACCGGCTCGGCCAGGGCGTGCGCCGCCGCCACCGCCACGTTGTTGAACAGGCAGAAGCCCATCGCCCCGTCGCGCTCGGCGTGATGGCCCGGGGGGCGCAGGCCGCAGAAGGCGAAGCCGCCGCTCGCCATCGAGCAGGCGGTCGACCGCAGCCGCGGCCCCGCCCGGCCGCGTGCAGGGCCGCCTCCCACGAGCCCTCGCTGGCGACCGTGTCCATGTCGATCTTCCCGCCGCCCGCGCCGCGAGACGCCTCGATCGCGTCGACGTGCGCCGGCGTCGTGCACCCGCAGCAGCTGCTCGCGCTCCGCGGCCGGAGCCTCGATCAGCTCCAGGCCCATCCACTCGCGCTCCGACATCGCCTCCTCGATCGCAGCCACCCTGCGCGGGTTCTCGGGGTGGGGGCCGGTCTCGTGCTCGAACGAGCTCGGATGGCGGAGGTAGAGGCCCGTGATCGCGGGTACGGTATTCCGCTCGATGGCGTGCCGCACCGAGCACTGTCGATGTGTGCGTGATCGGCGGCGGGGCGGCCGGCCTCTACACGGCGCTGAAGGCGGCCGAGGCGGGCGCCCGCGTCACGCTGTCTCGCGCAAGCCGCTCAGCGAGAGCTCGAGCTACTGGGCCCAGGGCGGCCTGGCGGCCGCGATCGGCGCGGACGACTCGCCCGAGCAGCACGTGGCCGACACCCTCGCCGCCGGGCGCGACACCTGCCGCCGCTCGGCGGCCGAGACGCTCGCCGCGCGAGGCGCCCGGGGTGGTCGACGAGCTGCAGCGGCTCGGGGTCGAGTTCGACCGCGACCCCGACGGCGCGCTCGAGCTGGCGCTCGAGGGCGGGCACTCGCGCCGCCGCGTCGTGCACGCGGGTGGCGCCGGCACCGGCCGCCGCATCACCGAGCGGCTGGCGGCGCTCGCCGCCGCCGAGCCCGGCGATCGAGGTCGCGGAGGGGGCCTCGGCGCTGGCCCTGTGGAGCGACGGCGAGCGCTGCCACGGCGCGATCACCGAGGCGGAGCCGATCCGGGCGCGCGCGACGGTGCTCGCCACCGGGGGCGCAGCGGCTCTCTGGGCCCGCACCACCAACCCCTGGGGCGCGATCGGCGCCGGCGCGGTGATGGCCGAGCCGCCGGCGCCGAGCTCGCCGACCTCGAGCTCTGCCAGTTCCACCCGACCGCCCTGGCGGCCCCGGGCACCGAGGCCGACGGGCTGCTGGTGACCGAGGCGGTCCGCGGCGAGGGCGCGACGCTGCTCGACGCCGCGGGCGAGCGCTTCACCGACGAGCTCGCTCCCCGCGACGCGGTCACCCTCGCGGTGCTCGAGCAGATGGAGAGGGACGGCTCCGACCACGTGCTGCTCGACCTGCGGGAGCTGAGCGAGGCCCGCTTCCCCAACGTGTTCGAGGCGCTGCGCGAGGCCGGATTCGACCCGGCGACCGAGCCCGTCCCGGTCGCCCCCGCCTCGCACTACGTGATGGGCGGCATCGCCACCGACCTCGACGGGCACAGCTCGCTGCCCGGCCTGTTCGCGGTCGGCGAGTGCGCCTACACGGGGCTGCACGGCGCCAACCGGCTGGCCTCGAACAGCCTCACCGAGTGCTTCGTGCTCGGCGCGCGGGCGGCCGCGGCGGCGGCCGACGAGCCGAGCGCCGCCGGCGCGCCGCCCGAACCCACCGCGTGGCGCTTCGAGCCGCCCCCCGCCGAGACCCGCGACGCGCGTCTGGCGCCTGGCCGGCCCGCTGCGCCGCAGCGAGGACCTGGAGCGCCTGCTCGAGGATCCCTACCCGCTCGCCCGGCTGATCGCCGGCTTCGCGCTCGCCCGCGAGGAGTCGAGGGGCTCCCACCAGCGCCTCGAGTTCCCCGAGACGGACCCGGCGCTGGACGGCCGCACCTGGTCTGCGGCCGGGCGGCGAGCTGCGCTGGGAGGCCTGGGCGTAGACGGGCTCAGACGTCGCCACGCGTAATCAGATCGTGTAACGGCCTACTTAAACTTGTTAATCGACGCTTAACGCTGTCCATCCGCACTTGTTTCAATTCCCGCGCTGAGAGTCAGGCACGGATCGGACGCGTGGGGACAGCGCCGGGGGACAGTACAGGGGGCAGGTCAAGGAGGATGAGAGCATGTATCGATTCAGTCGGTCCATCTACCGCGAGTTGGCGCCACGGATCGAGGACCGCGGTGACGTCGCGGACTGCCCAGCGGCGCGGCAGCAGGTTCTGGAGACGTGCGAGGCGACGATGCGGCGCATGGCCGTACGACAGGCGCTACTTCGCGCGTCCGGCGCGAACCCTGTTCACGGAGATCCGCGATCACTTCGCCCTCTCCGATCAGGTTCAGGTCTACATGGTGATCGAGCGCAACGTGAACCTGGCGCTCGAGCACCTGGAGCAGCTCCCGGCCGAGTCGGGCTCGACGGCAGCCGCGGAGCTGCCTGCGCGAGCACCCGCAAGGGCACGCCGTGCCAGCGCGAGCCGCTGCCGGGCCGGGACTACTGCCCGTCGCACAAGCACCTCGAGGAGCTGGAGGAGCACCTCGAGGCAGGTATCGCCGCCTAGCGCAGGCTCGCGGACTAGGCGCGAGCGCCGGCTCCGCCGGGGCGCCGACGCCTGCATAACTTCGGCGCATGCTGCTCGGCGTCGACGTCGGCGGGACCTTCACCGACGCGGCGCTGCTCGACGGCGAGCGGCTGCACACGGCGAAGGTTCCGACCACGCCCTCGGACCAGTCCGAGGGGTGATCGGCGCGATCGAGGAGGTGCTCGCGAGCGCGCCGGGGCCGAGGCCGGCGCAGGTCAAGGCCTTCACCCACGGGATGACCGTCGGCACCAACGCGCTGCTCGAGGAGCGCGGCGCCCGCACCGCGCTGATCGCCACCCGCGGCTTCGCCGACCTGCTCGAGATCGGCCGCCAGGGCCGCCCCAGCCTCTACCACCCCTGCCGCGCGCGCCCGCCGCCGCTGGTCGAGCCGGAGCTGCGCTTCGAGGCCGCCGAGCGGATCGGCGCCGACGGCGTGGTCGAGGAGCTCGACGGACGAGGAGGTCGACGCGGCTGGTCGCGCGCGGTCCGCGACGCCGGGCGCCGAGTCGGTCGCCGATCTGCCTGCTGTTCTCGTTCGCGCGACCCCGCGCACGAGCGGCGGATCGCCGACCGCGCTGCGCGAGGCGCTGCCCGACGTCCACGTCTCGGCCTCGCACGAGGTGCTGCCCGCCTTCCGCGAGTTCGAGCGCTGCTCGACGACCGCGATCGACGCCTACCTCTCCCCCCTGCTCGGCCGCTACCTGACCGGCCTCGCCGCCGCCTGCCGCGAGCGGGCCTGCCCGAGCCGCAGGTGATGCGCTCCTCGGGCGGCACCGCCGACGGCGGCCGAGGCCGCGCGCGCCGGCGCCTGGAGCGTGCTCTCCGGCCCCGCCGGCGGCGCGGTCGGAGCCGGCGCCGCTGGCGCGCGCCGCCGGCGAGGCCAACGCGATCGGGATCGACATGGGCGGCACCTCCTGCGACGTCTGCGTGGTCGACGGCGGCGAGGTGCGGCGCACCGACTCCCGCGAGATCGGCGGGCGCCCGATCCAGCTGCCGATGGTGGACGTGCACACGGTCGGCGCCGGCGGCGGCTCGATCGCCTGGCGCGACCAGGGCGGCGCGCTCCGCGTCGGGCCGCGCTCGGCGGGCGCCGAGCCCGGGCCCGCCTGCTACGGCCGCGGCGGCACCGAGCCCACCGTCACCGACGCCAACCTGCTGCTCGGCTACCTGGCCGCCGGACTCGGCGCTGGCCGGCGGCGTCGACCTCGACCGCGACGCGGCGCGAGCGCAGCGTCGCCGCCCTGGCGCCGGAGCTCGGGCTGGACGAGCTCGAGACGGCCGAGGGGATCGTGCGGGTCGCCAACCAGGAGATGATGCGGGCGCTGCGGGTGGTCACGGTCGAGCGCGGCATCGATCCGCGCGGGTACGCGCTGCTGCCCTTCGGCGGCGCCGGGCCCGATGCACGCCGCGGCGCTGGCCGAGGAGCTCGAGATCTCGCGGATCATCTGCCCGCGGGCCAGCGGCGTGCTCTCGGCGCTGGGGCTGATCGCCGCCGGCCGGCGGCGCGACACGGCCCGCACGGTGCTGCTCTCCCGGCGAGGAGATGACCGCCGAGCGCCTCGCCGGCCTAGGTCGACGAGCTGGCCGCGCGACGCGCGGCGCGGGCTGGAGGGCGCCGAGCTCGAGGTCGTCTACGAGCTGCGCTACCGCGGCCAGGCCTTCGAGCTGCCGATCCCCGGCTCGGCCGACGCCCGACCCGGACGACGCTCGCCGAGGACTTCGCCCGCGAGCACGAGTCCCGCTACGGCTACCGCGATCCGGAGGGCGAGCTGGAGCTCGTCACGATCCGGGTCGCGGCGGTCGTGCCCGGGCCGGTGCCGCGCCCGCGCGCGGCGCAGGACGGGAGCGTCGACGAGGAGCCCGCCGGCGCGGTTCGGCGGCGAGTGGGTCGAGACCCGCGTCGTCCGGGGCGAGCCGGCGGCCGGCTTCCGCGCCGAGGGCCCGGTGCGTCTTCGA
Organism: uncultured Solirubrobacterales bacterium; assembly: GCA_963752605.1. GTDB lineage: Bacteria > Actinomycetota > Thermoleophilia > Solirubrobacterales > 70-9 > CAVVYW01. The sequence continues at coordinate 46,964 of CAVVYW010000008.1, read as the reverse complement.
GCTCCCGGAGTCCACCCTGGTCCTGCCGCCGGGCTGGAGCGCCGTCGGTGGACGACGCGGGGACGATCACCGCGGACACGAGGGTGGGACGCGATGAGCGAGGAGCCGCGCCTCGACCCGGTCGACCTGCAGGTGATGGCGGGCGCGCTCCACGCCGCCTGCGAGGAGATGGGCGCGGTGCTGATCCGCTCCGCGCACTCGCCCAACATCACCGAGCGCCACGACTGCTCGACCGCCCTCTTCGACCCGCAGGGCGAGCTGATCATGCAGGCCGAGCACATCCCGGTGCATCTCGGCTCGATGCCGGACGCGGTGGCCGCGATCGTGGACGAGACGCACGCGCGAGGGCGACCTCTGGATCCTCAACGACCCCTACCGCGGCGGCACCCACCTCCCCGACATCACGCTGATCAGTCCCGTCATCCTGCCGCGGACTCCTCCGCTTCGCGTCCGGGGTCGGGCGGGTCCGGTGCTCCTCGGCTTCGCCGCGAGCCGCGCGCACCACGCGGACATCGGGGGACCGACGCCCGGCGGCATGCCGGCGCTCTCGGAGACGCTCGAGGAGGAGGGCGTGGTCATCCCGCCGACGCGGGCCGACGACGCGACCCTCGAGGGATCTGGCCGAGCAGATGCGCAACCCGTCGCAGCGCCTGGCGGACCTGCGGGCGCAGCGGGCGTCGATCCTGACCGGGATCAAGCGGCTGCGCGAGATCGCCGCGCGCCGCGGAGTGGACGTGCTGCGCGCGGCGACGCGTGAGTCGCTCGACTACGCCGAGCGGCGCACCCGCGACGCGCTCGCGGCGATGCCCGACGGGGAGAGCACCGCGGAGGACTTCGTCGAGGGCCGCGACGGCGAGATCCCGCTGCGCGTCCACGCCACGGTCAGCGGCGAGTCGCTGGAGCTCGACTTCGAGGGCACCGCGGACGCAGGTCAGGGGCAACCTCAACTGCCCGCTCTCGGTGACCAAGGCCGCCAGCTTCTACGCGGTTCGCGTGGCCTGCGATCCCGACGCGCCCCCCTCGGCCGGGCGCCTGGCGGCCGGTCACGGTCCGCGCGCCCGAGGGATCGCTGCTGAACGCCGACTTCCCGGCGGCCGTGGTGGCCGGGAACGTCGAGACCTCGAGCCGCGTGGCGGACCTCGTCTTCGATGCCCTCGCCCACTTCGCGCCGGTCGGCGCCGACGGGCAGGGGACGATGAACAACATCACCCTCGCCGGGCGCCGGGAGGACGGCGGCGAGTGGACCTACTACGAGACGATCGGCGGCGGCCAGGGCGCGTGCCCGGACGCGGAGGGCCCCAGCGCGGTCCACGTCGCGATGTCGAACACGCTCAACACGCCGGTCGAGGCGCTGGAGGCGGAGTATCCCGTTCGCGTGCGCGAGCTGTCGGTGCGCCGGGGCAGCGGCGGCGCCGGCCGCCTCGCCGGGGGCGACGGCATCGTGCGCGAGCTGGAGGCGCTGGCGCCGATGCGCTACTCGCTGATCGCCGAGCGCCGGCGGCGCGCTCCGAAGGGCCGCGAGGGAGGCGCAGGACGCCCAGCCCGGCCGCGACACCCTCAACGGCGAGCCGATCGAGGGCAAATCCGAGGGAGAGCTCTCCCCCGGCGACCGCCTCAGGATCGAGACGCCCGGCGGAGGCGGATACGGTGACGATGGGTACGGTGAGCGGGATGGCTGAGCGGATCGACGTCGGCGGCGGGGTCGAGCTGGCCTATGAGCGCCGCGGCGAGGGCCCCGCCGTCGCCTTCGTCCACGGCCTCGGCGGCCGCAAGGAGTCGTGGGACGCGGTGCTGGCCGCCGTCGCGGACGCGGGCTACGAGGCGATCGCGATCGACATGCGAGGCGCGGGCGACAGCGACAAGCCCGCCGGCCCGTACTCGGTCGAGGGCTGGGCCGCGGACCTGATCGCGCTCCTCGAAGGGCTGGGCATCACGCGCGCGGCGCTGGTCGGGCACTCCGTCGGCTGCATGGTGGTCGAGCACGCCGCCCTCGCCCTGGAGGACCGCTGCCCCGCGCTCGCGATGCTGGGCGGGGCCGTCGCCTGGGGACCGGGCTTCGACGACCGTGCTCGGCGAGCGGGCCGAGCTCGCCCGGGCCGGCCGCATGCGTGAGATCGCCGAGGCCGTGGCGACGACCGGCTTCACCGAGAGGGCGCGCGCCGAGCGCCCCGAGCTGATCGAGCGGTTCGTCGAGCTGTTCGTCGCGAACGACCCCGAGGGCTACGCGGAGTCCGCGCTCGGCACCGCCCGGGGCCGGATGCTCGAGCCGGGCGCCATCCACTGCCCCGCGCTCGCCTTTGCGGGCTCGGAGGACCCCGTGACGCCGCCCGACGCCTCGAAGGAGGTCGCCGCGGCGATCCCCCGCGGCGAGTTCACGACCGTGGCGGACGGCGCGCACTGGTGCCAGATGGAGCTCCCGGAGGCGGTCGGCGACCTGTTGGCCGAGTTCCTGGGCCGCTCCGGGATTGGCTGAGCAGCCAGCGCCGAGGCCGCATGCGCATGCGGTTTTTCGCGCTTACAGCTAATAACCAGAGCTTGTGACAATTGCTCACAAGGGTTGTAATCGCGGAGACCCTCGTCTAGACTGCTCGCTCCCGAGGAGGCTTCCCGGCACCCAAATCGGTTCCCCTGGCCTCCGGGTCCGCGAGCCACCTCAAGCAAGACACGAATCACATGCCGATCGCTTTCAAAGAATGGGCCGTCACCGTGCGAGCGCTGGCCGAGGGTGAGCAGCTCGTCGCGCTCCGCAAGGGCGGAATCCGCGAGGACGAGAAGCACTTCGAGGTCGAGCACGACCAGTTCTTCCTCTACCCCACCTTCGACCACCAGCGCAACGACCTCGTGCGTGAGTCGCACCACCCCGAGCTGAGGCGGGCCCTCGAGGAGGGCGTCTGGCCCGACGAGGAGCCCCCGCCGCGCGCCCTGCTCCAGGACGGCGGCATTCCGCAGCCCGATCGCGTGCGGATCCGCGCCTGGGCCGAGGTCACCGACCACTTCACGACCGACGACCACCGCGTGGTCGAGGCGCTCACCCCCTTCCACGTCTGGACCGCGGATTACGCGCAGAAGCGGCTCGCCTGGAAGCGGCGCCATCCGCTTCACGTGCTCCTGCTGCGGGTCCATCGCATCCCGCGGCCGGTCACCGTCCGCGTCAAGGACGAGCACCACGGCTGCCGCAGCTGGGTCGAGATCGACCGCGACCTGCCCTTCGAGGGCACCCCGGTGATGGCGGACGAGGAATTCGACCGCGCAGCCGAGGCGATCCGCGAGATCTGCCAGGGCGAACCCGTTCCTGCGTAGGGCTCTAGCCGACGCCAAGAGAGCGCTGCTGCTCGGCATGGGCGGCGGCGGCGACGTCGTCGGCGCGCTGGCGCTGACGGAGCCGCTCGAGGAGATGGGCGTGGAGTGGGTGCTGGGCGGGGTCGCCTGGGAGCGCTCGCCGATCGATCCCAAGCCCGGGCCGCGCTCGGTGGAGGAGCTTCGCGGTGGCGAGCCCTGCGGGCCGGCGGCCGTGCTCGCCTCGGGCGACGACCGTGACCGAGGACGGAGTGGCGCTCGCGGAGTCGCGGATGGCCGAGCACCTCGGCCAGCCCGTGCTGCTGCTCGACATCACCCGCGGCGCGCGGGCGACCGCCGAGGGCATCCGCGTTGCAGCCGCCGAGCTCGGCTGCGACCGGGTCGTGATGGTGGACGTCGGCGGCGACGTGCTCGCCCACGGCGACGAGCCCGGGCTGGCGAGCCCGCTCTGCGACGCGATCATGCTGGCGGCGGCGCTCGAGCTCGGCGACGTGCTCGCGGCGGTCTACGGACCCGGCTGCGACGGCGAGCTCACGGCACTGGAGGTGCTCCAGCGGGCCGGTGAGATCGGAGCGTCCGGCGCGCTGCTGGCCGCCTGGAGCCTGACGCCGTCGGCGTGCGAGCTGGTGGACCGACGCGGCGAAGGTCGTTCCCACCGAGGCGAGCCTGCAGGCCGTCCGCTGCGCGCGCGGCGAGCGCGGCACGGCGACGATCCGAAGCGGCAGGCGGACGGTGGAGCTGACCCCGTTCGGGGCGATCACCCTCCTCTTCGACCCCGCCCTCGCGGCCGAGACCGCGGTGCCCCTGGCTCGCGCCGTCCGCGAGGAGGACGGGATCGAGGAGGCGCGCACGGCGCTGGAAAGACTGGGCGTCGGCACGGAGCTCGACCTCGAGCGTGCCCGGGCGAGAGGCGAGGGTGCCGCCGGGGCCCCCGAGTAGCCTGAACGCATGACCTGGATCGAGACCGATTCGCTGAGCTTCACGGCGCGCCACGACGACTCCGACATCGGCTGCGCTCAGCGCACCCTGGACCATCTCGAGGACGTGCGCCTGAAGCTGGAGGAGCGCTTCGACGAGGCGCCGGGGGACGTCACGGTCGTCATCCACGACAACCCGGCCTGGCTCTCGGCCGCCCACCCGCTGCTGCCGGCGGTTCGCTGGGCCGCCGCGCCCGCCGCTCGCCGTTACCTCGCCGGCTGGCCCATGCTCGGCGAGATGCACGTGCTCAACGACTACTGGACCGAGCGCCGCGCGGCCGGCGAGGACTCGCTGAACGCGCTGAAGGGGACGGCGGAGCGGATGTACTGCCAGCTCGTCCTCGCCGCCAACAACGAAGCCCTCCCTCCGATGTGGACCCCCAAGCACCTGCTCACCTACCTGCGCTGGGCCTGGCTGGTCGAGGGAGGCGCCCAGTACTTCACGGGCCAAACCTCGCTCTTCCGCGCCGCCGTGATCACCCGGCTTCGGGAGGGGGACCGCCCCCCCTTCCCCCCGTCCCGGCGGGACGCGGTGATCCTGGGAGGCACGGTCTTCGACCTGCTGGAGCGCACCTCCGGCCCCGGCGCCTGCGAGATCCTGGTCAGCCGGCTGCATCGCGAGGGCCCGCAGGGGAACCTCGAGCTCGCCTTCGAGGCGTCCATGCGCGAGATCGAACGCGCCTGGCGCATGCACCTGGACGAGATCCTCTACCCGCAGGCGGACACGCTCGAGGGGTCGCTGGGAGAGGCGCTGGATCAGACCGCCCCGGCCCGAGCCGACGAGACACAGCCGTTCGACCTCGAGCTCGGTGAGCCGCCCGACTTCAGCTTCGACCCGACCGACAGGAACGGCCGCGGCCGGCGCACCCGGTCGAGGTCAGCTCGCGAGCTGATAGAGGACCCAGATGAGGGCGAAGGCGGCGATCACCGCGGCGAAGAGCCACGCCGCGAGACGCGCCGGCGAGCCGATCCCCGGCAGTGACCCCGGCTCCGGCTCGACCGTGAGCAGGTCGGCGTCGCTGAGCAGGTCGCGCGCCGCCTCGTAGCCGGACTCCGGGACCAGCACGTCGCGCGGCCCGGCCGCGAGGAAGTCGGGCACGTCGAAGCCCCGTGTCCGGCGCAGGATGGAGGGAATCCCCTGGTCGAGGAGCATCCCCTGGATCAGCTCGGCCTCCGACAGGTTGCGGCCGCCCGTGACGCGGACCAGCTCGCCTCGGGCCAGCTGTGGGCGCACCTTGCGCGCCCGCTCGTGCGCGTCTGTGATCGGCTCCTCCTCCCTCGTTCCGGCGTAGACGAGCGGCATGCCGCAGTCGCGGCAGAACCGCTCGTCGAGCGAGTGCGCCAGCGCGCAGCGGGGGCAGGTGAGCGGGCCGGCCTGCTCGGAGTCGTTCACGCGATCTCGAGCTCGGCCTCGCTCACCTCTCCGTCGCGGATGTGGAATCCGCGGAGCGGCTCCTCGCCTTCGGCGAGCGAGACGATCAGGTAGATCGCGTCCGGATAGGCGGCGAGGTTGATGTCGGTCTGGGAGGGATAGGCCGGGCTCGCGGTGTGCGAGTGGTAGATCGCGGCCAGCTCCTCGCCCTTGTCGTCCATCTCGCTCATGATCCGGAACTGGTCCTGCGGATCGAGGTTGTAGCGGAGGGGGCTGCCCTCGGAGTTGACCGCCCGGTAGAGCGACACGGCCTCGCCGTCCCTGCCGCCGATCAGCCCGCAGCACTCGTTCGGCGCCTCCTTATGGGCGTGCTCGACCATCTCGTCGTAAATCCGGCGGGGGATGCGCACGCAGCGAGGCTAGTAGAAGAGTCTCAGTAGAAGAAGCCGCCGGGCTTGCGCGGCGGCTCCTGCAGGTCGCCGGCGTCGTCCCCGATCAGATCGGGATCGTCGCGGCCCTTCTCCCAGAGCAGGTCGTCCAGCACCGGGGGAGAAATCCCGGCCGAATCCGCCACCTGCTTGAAGGCGTCCCGCGTCGCCGCGCGGACCTCCTCGACGTTCCCCTGCTCGACCAGCCCCGAGCGCAGGGCGAGCCGCATCAGCACGTTGTCCGCGCAGACCTGCCAGTTCTCCGGGTCCAGGACCTCGAACCAGCCGCGTCGCTCCCAGATCTTCGCGACCAGGAAGCTCTTCTTCTGGAGCGGGTCCGAGAAGGCCTTGAAGCCACCGAGGTGCTTCAGGAGACCCTCGTCCCCACCGAGACGGCCGCCGGTCGCCGCGATCAGCTGGCCGGCGTCACCGCCGTAGCGCTCGACCAGCCCGCGGGCGAGGTCGTCCCAGAGGTCCGCCCGCGCCTCCGGCTCCTGAATCTGGTCCTGGCCGACGCGGAAGACGGCCGAGATCGCCGCCGGGTTCACGCGCAGGAGCGACTGAGCGGAGAGGGCGCCGGGAGCGCGCTTCTCCGCCCGCAGTCCAAGCGCCCACAGCAGGGCGCTCCCCTCGTACGGCCCCTTCCCATCCACCTCGTGCTTCTCCCTGAAGCCAGTCTGGTGATCGATCGCGGAGAGGAAGAGCGCAGCGTCGGCGGTGGGGATCCCTTCGAAGGTCGGGGGCTCGTAGTCCTTCGCGAGCTGCTTGACCCGCTTCGAGACCCGCTCGACCGCCTCGGCCGGCGGCTCTACCACCAGACGGTGGAGTCGATGTCCTCGAGCTCGTCCACGGACTTCGTGTAGACGCCCGAGGAGAGGTACTTCCAGCCGTCGTCCGGCACGAGGAAGACCACGTTGCCCTCGTCCAGCTCCTTCGCGATCCGATCGGCGACGTAGGCGATGGCGCCCGATGAGACCCCGGCGAACATCCCCTCCTCCTTCAGCAGCTTTTGGGTCCAGATGATCGCGTCCCGGTTGGAGACCATGATCTTCCGGTCCAGCAGGGAGAGATCGATGATCGGCGGGATGAAGCCGTCATCGAGGGAGCGCAGGCCCTGGACCAGCTCACCCTGCATCGGCTCCGCGGCGACGACCTTCGTCTCGGGATCGACCTCCTTGAACCTGCGGCCGACGCCCATCAGGGTGCCGCCGGTGCCGAGGCCCCCGACGAAGGCGGAGATCGGCCCGATCTCCTCGTCGAGGATCTCCTGGGCCGTTCCCTCGTAGTGGGCGCGCGGGTTCGCCTCGTTTCCATACTGGTAGGGCATGTAGTAGGAGGGATCGCGCTCGGCCATCTCCAGCGACATCTCCACCGCGCCGTTCGAGCCCTTCGCTCCCTCCGAGTAGACGATCTCGGCCCCGTACATCCGCAGCAGCTGGGTCCGCTCCTCGGTGACGTTGTCGGGCATGACCACCTTCAGCGGGTAGCCCTTGCGCTGGCAGATCATCGCGAGGGAGATGCCGGTGTTGCCCGAGGTCGGCTCGAGGATGGTGTGGCCCGGCTCGATCGCGCCCTGCTCCTCCGCGTCGTCGATCATGAACTTGGCCACGCGGTCCTTGACCGAGCCGGTGGGGTTGCGGCCCTCGAGCTTCGCCCAGATGCGGACACCCGGCTTCGGCGAGAGACGCGGCAGCTCGACGAGCGGCGTGTTGCCGATCGCCTCGAGCACGTTCTCGAAATGACCGCCGCAGGGACGGTTCAAAACCGGTTCGGTCATAGCCCCACGGGGATTCTACTTCAATAAGTGAAGTATTGGGCCACCCACCCGGCGCGGAGCACGGGCACCCCGCGAGACGAGTATGTTCCGCCTGAATCTTCCAAACAGAGGGGAAGGAACCAACAGATGAGATCGCGCTTGCTTGTACTTCTCGCCGCTCTCGCGCTCGCCCTCACCGCCGGCTTCGCGGTCGGCTGCGGGGATGATGACGACGACAGCGACGACACCGGCACCACCGGCACGTCGGGGGATCTCGGACTGATTCAGGACGGACAGCTCCTGGTCGGCACCGACAGCCCGTTCCCGCCGTTCGAGATCGGCCAGCCGCCCGACCTCAGCGGCTACGACATCGACGTCGTGGACGCCATCGCGGAGAAGCTCGGACTGGAGGTCACCTACCAGGACACCTCGTTCGACACGATCTTCCGCGACACCGCCCAGGGCAAGTTCGACATGGCAGTGGCCGCGTCGACGATCACGCCGGAACGTGAGAAGACCGTCGACTTCTCCGATCCGTACTACCAGGCGAACCAGTCCCTGGTGGTGGCTACCGATTCCGACATCGCCACCCAGGCCGACCTCGGCGGCCAGACCGTCGGCGCCCAGGACGGCACGACCGGCGAGGATTACGCGAACGACGAGACCGATGCGGCGCAGGTCCGCGGCTTCCCCGAGGGGCCGGACGCGATCACAGCGCTCCGCAACGGTCAGGTCGACGCGGTGATCATCGACCAGCCGGTCGCCGTGGACGCGACGGAGTCGACCGCCGGGGGCGACATCAAGATCGCCGAGGAGATCGTCACCAGCGAGCTCTACGGGCTGTCATTCGCGCCGGACAACGACTCGCTCCGCGAAGCCGTCAACGGCGCGCTAAAGGAGCTCAAGGACGACGGCACCATCCAGGAGCTGTACGACATGTACTTCCCTGGGACCGAGGTGCCTGACGAGGTCCTCAGCGGGACGAACGAGCCCAAGTAGTCGTTCGCCTCATACGGATGTGCGGAAGGGGCGCCCTCGGGGCGCCCCTTCTTTTAGCCTGCATCCGCCCACAAGGCCCCGAGCAGATCAGCCACAGGAGGCGAGATGGACATAATCCTCGAGCAGTACTTCGACTTCAGCATCTGGACGGACAACTTCGACGCCATCATCGAGGGCTTCTGGCAGACGATCCAGCTCTCGATCATCGGCGGGGCCCTGGCGCTGACATGGGGCTTGGTCCTGGCGCTGCTCCGGCAGCTTCCCGGCCGGGCGATGGCGCCCGTCCGAGGGGTGACGATCGCCTACATCGACGCGTTCCGTGGGATCCCGATGCTGCTCGTGCTGCTGCTGGTCTCGGGCAGCCTCGGCGCATTCGCGGCGGAGGATGTCCTCCCGCAGGACATCGGGATCCCGAGGTGGTTCGGGAAGCCGGACCCCTTCTGGTACGGGATCATCGCGATCACCGTCACCTATGGCGCCTACATGGCCGAGGTCTACCGCGCCGGGATCGAGGCGGTGCCCCACGGCCAGATGGAGGCGGCACGCTCGCTCGGAATGAGCCACGGGCAGGCGATGAGGCAGGTGATCGTCCCGCAGGCGGTGCGCAAGGTGATCCCGCCGCTGCTCAACGACTTCATCGCCCTGATGAAGGACACCTCGCTGGTCAGCGTGATCGGCTTCACCGAGGTCGTCCAGGTCGGGCGCGACATCCAGTCGGAGACGTTCAACAGCTCGGCCTTGACGCTCGGCGCAATCCTGTTCCTGCTGGTGACGATCCCGCTCGCGCGGCTCGTCGACATGCTGATCGCTCGCCAGCAGGAGCGCTACACGCGTACCGGCGCCGGACCACCCGCCGAGCCCGCGCCGGCGGGTGCCGCCGGCACCGGGCAGACCGGGGGACCCGTCTGATGGCGGAGCAGATGGTGAAGCTCGAGGGGTTGACTAAGAGCTTCGGCGAGCTCAAGGTGCTGCGCGGCATCGACCTCGAGGTGAAGGGAGGCGAGGTCGTCTGCGTGCTGGGCCCGTCGGGCTCCGGAAAGAGCACGCTGCTGCGCTGCATCAACCTGCTCGAGCCACCGGAGAGCGGCCGCATCTTCCTGGAGGGGAAGGAGATCACCGGCGAGACGCCGGCCCAGGACGACGTGGACTACGTGCGACAGCGAGTCGGCATGGTGTTCCAGCAGTTCAACCTGTTTCCGCACAAAACGGCGATCCAGAACGTTTCGATGGCTCAGCGGACGGTGTTGGGGCGCGGGGAGGGTGAGGCCCGCACCAAGGCAGCGGCACTGCTCAACCGGGTCGGCCTCGCCGACAAGCTGGAGGAGTACCCGGACCGGCTCTCCGGCGGCCAGCAGCAGCGGGTGGCGATCGCCCGCGCCCTGGCGATGGACCCCAAGGTCATGCTCTTCGACGAGGTGACCAGCGCGCTCGACCCGGAGCTGATCAAGGAGGTCCTTGACGTGATGCGCGAGCTCGCCGAGGAGGGCATGACGATGATCGTCGTCACCCACGAGATCGGCTTCGCCCGCGACGTCGGCGACCGGGCGGTCTTCATGGACGGCGGGGTGATCGTCGAGGAGGGGCCGTCGAAGGACGTGATCGACGCGCCCAAGGAGGAGCGCACCCGGCGCTTCCTCGGGCTGGTGCTGGAGCACTGAGAAGCGAGGCGGGGTTGTCGGCCGGCGAACTCGAGGTGGTGATCGTCTCCTATCGCTGCGAGGCGCTCCTGCGCGACTGCATGAGATCGCTGAGGCGGTACCCACCGTCGGTGCCCGCGATGGTAAGGGTGATCGACAACGCTTCAGCAGATGGAACCGCCGAGATGGTCGCCCGCGAGTTCCCCGAGGTTTCGCTGACGGTCAACCGGACCAACGCCGGGTTCAGCGCCGCCAGCAACCAGGCGATTCGCGTCGGCACCGCCCCCGCGGTGCTAGCCCTCAACCCTGATACCCGGGTGACCGAGGGGGCTCTCGACCGGATGCTGGGCGTGCTTGCGGACCACGAGCAGGTCGCGATGTGCGGACCCCGCCTGGAGCTCGAGGACGGCAGCCTCGATCACGCCGGGAAGCGCTCGTTCCCCACGCCGCTCAGCGCCCTCGGACACTTCAGCGGGATCGGGCGCCGCGCCGGCGCCCCGGGCAGGCTCGCGGCCTACCGCGCGCCCGAGGTCGAGCGCGGGCCGGTGGATGCGGTGAACGGCGCCTGCATGATGATCCGGCGCGAAGCGCTCGAGGCGGTGGGGCTGTTCGACGAGGGGTTCTGGATGTACATGGAGGATCTCGACCTCTGCTACCGGCTCCGCCAGGCGGGTTGGTTCACGTGGTACGAGCCCGAGGCCACGGTCGTCCACGTCAAGGGCGGGACCAGCGGACGGGTTCGGAGCGCCTCGCTCAATCGCGCCTTTCACCGGGGCATGTGCCGCTTCTACCGCAAGCACTACGCACCACTGCACAACCCCCTCTACAACGGCCTGATCTACGCCGGCATCGGGCTCAAGCTCCTCGCCTCGCTGATCGCCGCTCCCCCCCGCCGGATCGCCACCCGGCGGGCGACCGGAAGCTAGGCGGTCCGCCGGCGCAGCCTCCGGCGGCGGCGCAGCCGCCGGGCCAGCGTTCTCCTAGCGCCGGGAAGGGGCATCCCCTCGATCGCATCGCGCGGGAAGGGCTCCCGCTCGCGAGCCGCGCGCCAGCCCCTGAGCCTGCCGGTGAGCCCGCTGAAGTTGCGGTCGATCACTGCCTGGCCGAGGCAGATCACCCCGTCGCGCACGAGCACCCCCGGAGCACGGCTCGGGGTGAGGACGCCCCACTTACGCAGGAGGTATCCCCGGCCGAAGCCGACCAGCGAGTTCTTCTCCGCCGACGCGGAGCCGAGGGTCGCCGAGTGCCAGTGGGTGCCGCGGGCGCCGGGAGCCAGGGCGCATCTGGCGCCGGCGAGGCGCAGCCGTAGGACGAGGTCCACGTCCTCCCAGTAGGCGAAGAGGTGCTCGTCGAACCCGCCGGCATCCAGAAAGGTCTCCCGGTCGAATGCCGCCGCGGCTCCGGAGGGGCCGATCGGATCCGGGACGCCGCGATCGAGCACCTCGACCGGCTCCCCGTTCAGGTAGTCGAAGACGAGCAACGTCCGGTCGAGCTCCATCCCCGCGGTGTCGATCAGGCCCTCGTCGGCCGCGTCACGCATGACCCCCGCCGCCATCACCACCCCCCGGGACGGGTCCAGCGCAGCGGTGATCGCCTCGACGAACTGCGGGTCGCAGACACAGTCGTCGTTGACGAGCAGGAGGACATCGCCAGCCGCGCGTCGCGCGGCCAGGTTGACCGCGGCCGAGAAGCCCGCGTTGCGATCGAGCCGGATCACGTCCACTTCCGGATAGCCCCTGAGCAGGTCGGCGGTCCCGTCGCTGGAGCCGTTGTCCACCACGATCAGCTCGTGCTCGGCCGTTTGCAAGCGCAATGAGTCCAGCAGGCCAGCGATCCGGCCGGCGCCGCGCTGGGTGGGCACGATCACGGTGGCGCCGCTCAAGCTCTGCCGCTAACTCCGCCGGATCACGGCTAGCAGCGAGGTTCCGAACGGCCACAGGCGCCGCAGCGCCAGTGACGCCGACCCAAGCAGGTACAGACCCTGATTGACCGGGCGAGGCAGGTCGGGGAAGAAGGTCTCCTTCTCGGGGGCGGCCGATTGATCCCTGCGCAGCCACTTGCGGGCCAGCGCCGGAGCGACCATCTCGGGGAACAGGTAACTGAGCTCGACCACCTCGCCCGGGAGGCCGCGCATGCACTCCCTCAACGACCGTTTCGTATACCGCTTGTGATGGCCGAGCGCGACGTCCCAACCCGACCACAGCGCTGGCATCGCCGGGACAGTCAGCATCAGGGTGGCGCCGGGCTTCATCCGGTCCAGCAGCTCCCGCATGAACTCGTGGTCGTCGACTTGGTGCTCGAGCACGTCGAGCAGGGTTACGTAATCCGCGTTCGGATAGGTCGCCTCGCCGATCGCGTTCGCCCTCCCCCCGTGCTCGGCTTCGAGCCGGCGCTGCAGGGAGTCGATCGGCTCCACGAACCTGTACTCGGCAAGCGGGCGGTCCGCGGCGAGAAAGGAGCCCAAAATGCCGGCGCCGGCGCCAACGTCGACCAGCTCGAACCGCCGGTCGGCCGGCAGCCCCGAGGCGACGGTGCGCCACCGGAGGCGATGCCAGAAGAAGCGCCTCGAGCACTCAATCTGCCGCTCCAGGTGCGATTCCAGCTGATTCGCGCTCACTTACCGCCTCCTCCTGCTCGAGGTTCGCGAGCGAAATCGCCCGTGACTGCGAGAACACCGTGAATAGGGTGACGAAGTTTCCCAGCGCGACCACTGAAAGGGTGAGGACGCCGAGCAGGGTGAAGGTCGCCCAGCCCGGGATCGCCTCGTCGGTGAAGACCTTGACCGCGACTACGGCGAGCATCAGCGCGAACGAGACCGCGACGATGGTCGCGAACAGAATCAGGGCACGGGTCGCGATCCGGTCGGCGAACGGCATCAGCATTCTCAGGCCGTGAATGAAGAGGCGCTCGCGGCCCATCCGCGAGTCGCCCTCGTAGCGCTCGCCGCGCGCGCAGGGAACGAACGCGAGCGGCAGGCCGAGGCTGAGCAAGGTGGACGAGTAGGAGAGGTCGAAGGCGGGATGCGGCAGGATCCGCTTCGCCACCCGTCCCCGGAAGGCGGCGTAGTTGCCGCTGCGGACCGTGCGTCCGGTCAGCGCCCGGAACATCAGCCGGAAGCCGACGTAGAGCAGCTTGAAGCCGAACGAGATCCGCCTCTGGGTCCTCTTCGCCAGGACGATCGACGGCCCGGAGTCGAAGGAGGTGAGGGGTGAGAGCAGGCGCGGCAGATCCTCGGGCCGGTCCTCGCCATCGGAGTCCATGGTGACCACGAGGTCGTCGCTCTCGAGCCCCGGCGCCAGCTTCCGCAACGCATAGACCAGCCCGCGCTGATGCCCGAGGTTGAAGGGCGACTCGATCACCAGCACGTCATCGAACTCGCGCAGCAGCGAAACCTCGGAGTCCTGGCCACCGCTGTCGTCGAGCACCACGAAGCGCGGCTCGAGCCCGCTCAGCGCCGGATCGCGGTCGACCAGGCCACGGACCTCGGCGCGGACCCTGACGAACGGGCGGGCGTCGTAGTAGACGGGCGCCACGATCCAGAGCCGGCCCCGGTTGCCTTCGGCTGCCATGGCGCCGATGGTAGTTAGCCGCTGTTGGGCAGGCTGCGTGCGCCTACGATGCCGCCTTCGTGCCCGACGAGACGAACCGATCTGAGGTGGCCCAGGACGGCCCGGGGTGGCGGCAGATCCTGGCCGCGCTCGAGCGCATCGCCGCCAGTCCCGCCTTCGCCTACCCCTCGATCTTTCTGATTCAGCTGAAGGTGCTGTGGGGGATGTGGGAGTGGCGGGACCTCCCGTCCGGGGACACCGCGGACTACTTCACCTTCTCGTCCGCCTGGGCGGCGGATTTCCACCTCGACCCCGTCTGGTCTCCGCTCTACCAGGTCTATTTCGGGACGCTCCAGTGGCTGATTCCGGATACCTACGAAGTCACGACCGTGCACCGGATCGTGATCACGGTGGCTGTCTCGCTGCTGGTGCTGGCGGTGTTTCGCCGACTGCTGACGCCGGGGATAGCCTGGGCGCTGGCGGCCTGGTGGGCGCTGCTGCCGATCAACTACGACACTCTCTACGAGGTCCATCTGTTCTCGCTGATCCCCGCGCTGGTGGCCGTGCTTATTGCGGTCTCGACCACAGGGGTGAAGCGGCGGGCCGGGGTGCTGGCCGTGCTCCTGGTAGGCGGCGTCTTCGTCCGCAACGAGCTGATCCTGGCGGCCGTGACCTGGGGCCTGATTTGCATCGGCTACGAGCTCTGGCTGCGGCGCCGCGGCCAGGCGAAGGTATCCCTGAAGCGGATGGCGGTCGCCTTCGCCTGGCCGAGCGCGATCATCCTGGCACTGGGCGCGGTGGTCGCGTTCGCCATCCCCTACACCCCCGGCGATCGCACGACTGGCTCGGAATTCGACGAGCGAAATGGGCTCACCGTCTGCCAGAACTATGCCTTTGCCTACGAGCAGCGAACTGGAGACTTCGGCGGGACCCCACTACTGCGCTGTGAGAAGTTGATGCAGGACGAGTTCGGCGAGACGCGGCCGTCGCTGACGGAGGCAATCCGCTCGAACCCTGGCGCGATGGCCGATCACGGGCTCTGGAACGTGCGCCTGCTGCCGTCGGGGCTGCAGCTGGCGCTGTTCAGCGAGATCTCGGCCTCGGACAGGTTCAACCCCGACTTCATCCCGGTCCACACCGGCTCGAACCGGGCGCTGCTGGCCTCATTCGCGGTCCTCGCCGTGGTGATCGTGGGCTTGGCCGTGCTCTGGCGCGAGCGCAAGTGGTGGTGGGTGATGTGGCTGCGCGAGCGGGCCTGGGGCTGGGTGGCGCTCGTCTCCCTTGTCCCGACCACCGCCTTCGCGATGATGGTGACCAGGCCGCGCCCCTCGTACATGTTCAGCCTGACGGTGCTGGTGCTGGTCCTGTTCGGAACCTGCGTGATGGTGATCGCCGCCCGCTGGCCGGCCCTCGGCCGGCTTCGGGCGGCGCTTCCTTTGGCGGCGGCGCTGCTGGTCGCGGTCCCGAGCCACTACGGACCGACGTATTCCACGCCGCAGAACGGGCGCGGCCAGCCGGTGCGGCAGATGGTCGAGCGGTTCGAGGACCACGCCGACGAGATCGGTGGGCGCACCAACGTCGTGCTCTCGGCCCGGTTCGGCTCGGAGGGCTGCGCCTATCTCGGAGAACCGGATGTCTGCTCAGGCATCAACCTGCAGGAGCAGCTCGACCCGCGGCCGCTCGGCACCTCCCTCTCCGAGGTACTTCGGGACGCGGACGTAGACGTGATCTACGCCGACGAGACGATCGGCGGCAATCCCGGCATGCGACGCTTCCTGCGCAGGCTGGAGCGGAAGGAGGGCTGGACCCGGGTCACCTCCGAGGAGGAGACCGGCGGGGACTGGGTGATCATCAAACGGCCCTCAGAGCCGATGGCGCACGGGGCCTCGTGAGTATGATCGCGCGCGTGTTGAGGCGGGTCGAGTCGAGGCAGCGGCAGCTGCGGGGCGCCATCATCGTGCTCGCGGTGGCGGCTTTATCCCTGGCCGCGAGCTGCGGCGACGGCGGCGACGGTGACAAGGTCGATCCGGGGCCGCTGAAGACCTACGTCGCTCCGATCGAGGGCACCGACGCCCAGCTTGCCCTGATCACCGACGGGAACCGGGTCGCGGGCTATGTCGCGGATGGGAAGTCGGTCTCGACCTGGTTCGCGACCGACGAGCTCGACGACGGGAAGGCTACGCTCGCAACCCGCGACGGCTTCGAGCTGGGCGAGGTGGAGATCTCCGACGACTCGGCCAGTGGCGAGATCTCGCTCGCCCACCAACTGCTCAGCTTCGACGAGAACATCCCGTTCGAGGCCGACCTCGCCGAGGGCAAGGCCGGGCTCTACGTAGCCGCCGAGAAGGAGGGCGCCGACTCGTTCGAGGCAGGCTGGGTCGTGCTACCGGACGGGTCCGAGGTCGGGAACGTCGACACCTTCATCGACGGAGAGTTCAAGACGGAGGAAGCGCCGAAGCTGAAGGCGGCGGTGAACATTCCCCCGTTCGGCCCCCAGTCTCCCCGTGAGCACGCCAGCATCTACCTGGAGGTCAACGCCGAAGCGCCAAACTAGTGCCGGCAAGAATGATCGTCTGGCTCGCCTCGTATCCCCGTTCCGGCAACACCTACGTCCGGCTTCTCCTGTCGTTCGGCTTCGGAGTCATGAGCGCAAACAGGTACGGAGACACACGCCTACAACTCGACGAGGTGTACCCGTACCGCCTGGAGCTCGATCCGAAGGAGTTACCGCGGATGAGAGATGAGGCCGGCCCTACATTCGTGAAGACTCACGATGTGGCCGACGCCTCCGACTCCAGCCCGGCGCTGTGCATCGTGCGTGACGGGCGCGACGCGGTTGTCTCGCACGCCCGCTTCGTGCTCGAATGGAAGGAGGAGGGGTTCGAGGGAATGAGCCACACGCAGGCCCTCGGATCCGTGCTCGAGAACGAGAACCGCTCTCCCTTCGGAGAATGGTCCGCGAACGTGCGTGCCTGGACGCGGCGATCCGGTCCGACGGCGATGCTTCGGTTCGAGGAGCTCATCACGACCGAGGACCCCGTTGCGATGGTGGGCAGCGCCGCCGAGGAGCTCGGCATCTCGCTGACGCGAGTCAAAAAGCCGCTCCCCGCGTTCGAGGACCTGCAGGCGGCGGCTCCACACATGTTTCGGCGCGGGCGGGTGGGCGCCTGGCGCGACGAGATGCCGCCCGAGCTCGAGGAGCGCTTCTGGAGGCTGCACGGTGCCGAGATGCGGGCCCTGGGCTACAGCCGAGACCACCCTCCGGCTGGTAGCCCTCAGTACCGGAGGACCCCGGCGCGATAGAGCTTGTGGAGAACCACGTGGCGGCGCAGGTACCAGCGGAGGCGCTCGCCGATCTCGGCGGTGGTGACCTCGCGATTGAGCTCGCGCGTCCGGATCAGGGCCATCTCCGTCTCGCCAGCCGTGTCCCACTGGGCGTTCGTCTTCTGCTCCGTATGGACCCGGAAAGCCCCAAGGAAGCGCGGCACGCGGACAATCCGTGCGCCGGCGTCGCGAAAGCGAAGCAGGAGGTCCCAGTCGAGTGCGAAGCGGAAGTGCTCGTCCATGCTGGCACCGACCTGCTCCCAGATTCGGCGCCGCCAGAAGAGCGTCTCCTGCGGGATGAAGTCGGCCCATGAGAGGAGCTCGTCTCCGTGCCGAGGCAGGACCCAGCGGCCGATCTCCTGGTCGTCCTCGTCGATCAGGACGCGGTGCCCGTAGAGAGCGTCCACGTCCGGGTGGTCTGAGAAATAGCGAGCGACGTAGCAGAGGGAGCCGGGCAGGAGGAGGTCGTCCGAGTTGAGCCAGGCCATGATCTCGCCGCTGGTGCGTGCCATGCCGACGTTGATCGCGTGGCCCTGGCCCTTGTCCTCTCGCATCTCCCAGTGGTGCAGCCGGCCTTCGCACCGCTCCAGCACCTCACGCGTCTCATCCGTGGAACCGCCGTCCTGGACCATGTACTCGAGCTGTGGGTAGGCCTGATCGAGCACGCTCTCGATGGTCCGCTCGAGGTAGCGGCCCTGGTTGAAGGAAGGCGTGACGATCGAGATGGTCGGCGGCGACTCCGGGGGGTTCTCCTTTCGGTAGCGCTCGGGCACCTGCAACGGCATCGGTGGGTGGTGGTGCAGCCGGCCGAGCTTCGGCCTGGTCCCTAGGAGCCGGTGCAGGCGTACCCTCCAGCGCTCCCTACTCGCACGGGTCAATCGGGCGATGGGACGGAACGGCGCCCCAAGCACTCGCAGGAACTTCTGACCGCGGGCGCCGCGCGCTCTCTGCGCCTCCAGGATCGGACGAACCTCCTTACGGAACGCACCGAGCTCGTCCCTGAGCTCCGCCACCGCGGCCACGCCGGCGCCCTGCTCGTCACGAAGCCGGCCCACGATGATGCGGGTGTTTCTGACCTGGTTGTCGATGCGGGCGAGCCGCGGATCGACCTGTTCGCGAAACGCGTCGAGCCTGGACTCGACTTCGCACACGAGCGCTTCCATCTTCGACGCCGCCTCAGAGCGGTTCGAGGCGACCTCCCCGCGGGCCGCCTGCAGGTCTCGGCCGAGCGAGGCCACGATCTCGGTCAAAGCCCGCAGCTCCTGGTGCGCCTCCAGCAGCCCCGATTCCACCAGCGCCTTGTGCGTCGCCCGCGACTCGGCGCCGAGGCTTTGCAGCCCCTGCTGTGCGTCCTCGAGCTGGCGGTGAATAGCGTCAATGCGCTCGCCCAGCCCATGAACCGCCTCGCGGGCGGGCGCATCCCCACCGTACTCGCCATCGCCAGCATTGGCCACCGCGTAGTCGCGCAACGCCTCCTGCACCGCCGGCTGGAAGAAGACGATGACGTCGTCGATCACCATCAACTCATGCTCGGGCCTGAGGCGGCGAAGCCGCTCGAGGACCGCGCTCAGGTCGGGCCAGTCGGAGGCGTCTGCCGGAGGCGGCGGCGGGGAAAGGAAGAGGCGGGCGTCGTCGATCATCACGACGCTCTGCTCGTGAAGTGAGTCGATCGCCTCGATCTCCCCGAGCAGCGGACATTGGCCGTCGCCACCGACCGCCTGGGGCTCGTCCGACCAGTGCGCGTCGAGCCAGAAGAGCGCGGGCCTCCCCTTCAGCTTCGGTCGCAGGCGAGTAAGCACGTTCTCCGATCGGCCCTGATGGACGTTCACCCCCGATGTGCTGGCGAACTCCTCCTCGGCGCGCTTCGCCAGGTCGCTCGAGAGCTCGATCGTGTGGATCTCGTTGAATAGGGCGAGCATCGCCCGCACGCTCCCCCCCTCGTAGGTGCCCGTCTCGACGAACACCTCCAGTGGCAGCTCCTCGGTGAGGAGCCGGACAAGATCTGCGTCTATTGAGAAACGGATAGCGCCCATGATTGGGGACCTCGGTTGATCATGGCGCAGGGACCGGGAGGCGTGCTTCGACCCGCCGCGCCGCCCGGTGCCAAACGTAGTCCAGAATGCTTCGCGCGCGCAAACGGTCAACCCTCGCCTGTGCCTCATCGAGCCCCACCGGCCTCTGGTTTCGGTGCTCGCGAAGCGAGTCCAGCTCGATTAGCGCCCTCTCGCGCTTGACCGCGCTCTTCTGGCCCGGATGAAGGCGAAAGCCGCCGAGGAACCGGGGAACCCGGGTAATCCTCGCGCCCGCTGCCTCGAGCCGAAGAAACAGATCCCAGTCGAAGGCGATCTCGAACGACTCGTCCACCCCGCCCACCCTCGCCCAGACCCCCCGCCGCCAGAAACTGGCCTCCTGGGGGACGAAGTCGAACCACCGCAGCGAATCCTCGCTGTGGCGGGGGGTCACCCAGATGCCGACGTCGCGACCGCGCTCGTCGAGCAGGATCCGGTGGCCGTAGACGACGTCGACCTCCGGGTGCCCGGCGAAGTAGGCGCCGATGTATGCGAGCGACCCCGGCAGGAGCAGATCGTCGGCGTTGAGCCAGCCCATGATCTCGCCGCTGGATCGCTCGAAGCCGCGGTTGATCGCGTCAGCAGGGCCTTGGTCGGGCCTGGTCTCGACGTGATGGAAGCGCTCCCGGTAGCGGTCGAGCACCTCAGGCGTCCCGTCCTGCGACCCGCCGTCCATGACCGTGTACTCGAGCGCGGGATAGTCTTGGCCCAGGACGCTCTCGATCGCCTGGTGGATGTAGCTCCCCTGGTTGAGCGAGGGGGTCACGATCGAGATCGAGGGAGCCGGGTCCGGGATTCGCATCCTCTGGTAGCGGGCCGGGATCTTGAGCGGGCGCGGCCGGTACTGGGCCCTGGCCTCCCCGAGCCTGGGCTTGGCCCAACCCGGCAGGGCGCGCGCCAGCAGCCGCCGCAGGGGCCCGCGCGTGCCGGCCCTCTCGTCTGCCTCGGGCACGGGGCCCGTGCCTAGAGCTCTTCGGCGACGCGACCGGCGCGCCGGGCGAAGACGTAGGCACCCAGGCCACAGATCGCGAAGAAGAGCACGAAGGGCATCAACTCCTGGAACGGGCCCTCCGCGTATTCGAACCAGCCCGGAGCGTCGGGATCGATCACCCAGACTCGCAGCTGGACGAAAAGGGGTGCGAGTGGATTGAATGACTCCAGGGTGGTCAACCAGCCCTTCGGGATCGCCTCGATCGGATAGATCACGGGGGTGAGAAAGAAGAGCGCGCGGCAGACTCCCGGGAGGATCTGGGCCACGTCCCGGTAGCGGACATAGAGGCTCGAGGTGAGCAGCGCGATGGCGCAGGTGAATGCGAGCAGCGCCACCAGCACCACGGGGAACAGCAGCCAGCTCCACGTCGGGGCGACGCCATAGGCGAGTATCCAGACGAAGGCGACCACCAGCCCCCCGGTTAGGGAAAAGGTCGAATTGAGCACGCTCGACAGCGGCACGACGACCTGTGGGATAGTCACCTTGCGGATCAACGCCTCGCGCTCGAGCGAGTAGGTCGCGACGATTGTGGCCTCGGTGAAGAACTGCATCAGCTCGATGTTGAGCAGCAGCATCACCGGATACGCCTCGACACCCGAATATCCGGCGAAGATCTCGGTGATGACGACGTAGAGCACCCCGAACAGCAACAGGGGATTGAGGAGCGTCCATAGGTATCCGAGCGCCGAACCGGCATACCTATGCTTGTAGTCGGCGACGGCGGTCAGCCAGAGCAGCTGCAGAAAGCGCCGCCAGCCGCCCCCAAGCGCGGAGGGGCCACTGACGTCTGCGAGCTCGGGGGCAAGGGCTGTCTCCGAGGTACTCATGACGGGAAGTGCTCGTGCGCGGGCTGCGTCTCGGCCTCGAAGCGGACCTGATGCTCGAGCGAGACGAGGCCCGCCCCGGGGTGCGCCGTGCCGCCGACCTCGAACGCCAGTGAGCGATTCGGGGAGGCGGCGACCGGGCCCTTGGCATCAGCGTGGAGCACCACGCAGTTCAGCCGGTACGGCCCCGGCGAGAGGCGGTTCTCGATCGTGACGTACGCGTGGACACGCTGCCCCGGGGCGAACTCCGAGCTACCGTCTTCCGCGACTGAGTCCGACGGCGAGAACACCCTGGCCCCATGCTCGGTTCTGATCTCGAGCCGCAGCCCCGCGGCCCGGATCGGCCGTTCGACATCGATCACGGCCTCCACCTCGATCGGAGCGCCCTGCTGCACGGTGGCGCTCCTCCCCTCTGAACCCTTTACCGAGAGATCCACGATTCGGCCCCGAGGCTCGAGTTTCCCGCCACCGATCGCTTCGATCAGGAAGTCGTTCACGTCGAGCGGCCGGTGCTCGAGGGTGAGTTCGAAGTAGCGGCGGACGACCGGGGTCGGATCCCCTTCGGCCTCGATGCGGCCTCGCTCGATCAGCATCGCTCGGTCGCAGTAGCGCTGGACGATCTCCATGTCGTGGGTGACCAGCACTACCGTGGTTCCGGCCGACCTCAGCTCGAGCAGGGCCTCCGTGCACTTCTGCTGGAAGCCCGCGTCTCCGACGGCGTAGATCTCGTCGACGAGGAGCACGTCCGGCCGTGTTTGCACGACGATCGCGAACGCGAGCCTCAGCTGCATCCCCGAGGAGAAGTTCTTCAACGGCATGTTGGCGAAGTCCACGAGCTCGCCAAACTCCAGAATCGCGTCGGTCTGCTCGTCCAGCTCGCGCGGGCTCATGCCGAGCATCACCCCGTTGAGGACGATGTTCTGGGTGGCGGTGAGCTCGGGATCGAAGCCGACGCCGAGCTCGATCAGCGGAGCAATGCGCCCCGCCACCTTGATCGAGCCGCTGTCGGGCCCGTAAATGCTGGCGATCATCCGCAGCAGCGTGCTCTTTCCGCACCCGTTTCGACCGAGCAGGGCGAACATCTCGCCCCGGTAGACCGAGAACGTGATCCCGTCGAGGACCTGGAGCCGGTGCGCCCGACCCATGTCGACCGGGTGAAGAAGCCGGCTCCTGAGGCCACGTGCCCCGGCCGTCGGCACGCGGTAGCTTTTGCTGAGGTCCCTGACCTCGATCGCCGGCTGCCCCACCATCGGACGCAGAATAGGGGAACTAGATAGATCCTCTCCCTCCGTGTCGCTGCGCCACGGAGGCCTCGACGACCACGGTTCCGCCACGTCTGAGGAGCCCGGCAACGGCCTCGAGGACGATTGCGATCAGCACCAATGGAACGCCGACGGTCAGCGTGATCGCAGCGTCTCGGACGGCGTCTCGGCGACGCGAGTAGCTCAGGTCCCGCTTCAGAAAGCGAAACGGGACGTCTCGGGCGCCCGTGAGGCGGTTCAGCAGCGTCACCCACATTCCCAAGGGGTTGTGCTCGACCAGTACGTGCCGGGTCTGTCCCGGGCTGAAGCCGCTGCGCTCGAGCAGCCGCCGGGCCCCTTCGGCAGTGAACTGGGTCCGGTGCCGGGGGACGTCCTGGTGAAACCAGCGGTCGCCACCGATGCGGGCCTGGACGCTGTCGAGGTTCGGGACCGCGACCACCACCCGGCCGCCCGGCGCAAGCCACGGCCGGACCCGCGCCAGGGCGCCCGCGGGATCGTCCAGGTGCTCGAGCACGTGCCAGAGCACCACCCGGTCAAAGCTCTCGTCGTCGAATCGCGCGCGCTCGAGCGCCAGGTTCTGGACCTCCACCCCACGCGCCCGGGTCGCAGCGGCTGCGGCGGCCGCTGGCTCGATCGCCGCCACCGCGTGGCCCCTCGAGGCGAGGTCTGCCGACAGCCTGCCGCGCCCCGCGCCCACCTCGAGCACCCGGCATCGTCCCGGAAGCCTCCCGAGGGCCCTCCTGCGGTCCCATGCGACCAGCCGGAGCAGCGCCCCCACCAGCGAACGCAGCCGACCGGTCGGAGCATAGGTGCCCGCCTCGTACAGGTCACCGCTCTCCGGCTCGAGTCCCGCGAGGCAGGCGCTGCCGCAGGTCGGACAGCAAAGGAGTGGATAGGACGGGTGCCGGGCGAGCGCGGGGTCCGAGGCGCTCGCCTCGCGCCATCGCGCCAACCCGCGGGCTCCGCAGGCGGGGCAGGCACGGCTCATCTCGTCGCTCACCACGGGGTCATACTGCGCGGCCATCGGGGCTGCAAGTCTGAGCATGTCCATTACCGACCCCCCGCCTCGCCGCCTGGCGGTCGGGGAGGGGACCGCCGTCTTCGTGCGGGGACGCTGTTCGTTCCCAGGTGCGGCAATCCGGTCTCTGCGGGTCACCAGCGAGGACAGCACGCAGCCGGCTCGGGCTCACCGGATCTCTCGAGGGGACGGCACCGGCGCGGTGCTCGAGTGGTGGGCGACGGTGCCGTTCGATCGTCTCGACCGTAGCCGATCGGTGGAGCTCACCCTGCGGGCAGAGCTCGATGCCGGGACAAAGGCCGAGGCCGCGATCGGAGAACTCGCGCTGGAGCCCGGGAGCGCCCCGTCCGCCGGGGGCGAGACGCTTGGCGAAACGGTCGCGATCTGCATGGCCACTCGCAACCCCCCGCCCGACCTCTTCCAGCGCCAGATCGAGTCGATCCGGGATCAGACCCACACCGACTGGGTCTGCCTGATCAGCGACGACGCCTCCGATCGTGGCCGCCTCGCCGAGATCGAACGGGTCATCGCCGACGACCCGCGGTTCAGGTTGGCCGCGGGTGGCGAGCGGCTTGGCTTCTACGGAAACTTCGAGCGGGCGCTTGGGATGGTCCCGGTCGAGGCGAGCCACGTCGCGCTCAGCGACCAGGACGACCGCTGGCAGCCCGAGAAGCTGGAAGCCCTGCTGGCGGCGCTAAGCCCCCACAGCACACTCGCCTACAGCGACATGCGCGTGGTCGACCGAACCGGCGAAGTGCTCCGCGACACGTACTGGTCTCACCGGCGCCGGAACCACACTGACCTCGGCACGCTGCTGCTGGGGAACACGATCACGGGCGCCGCCGCGTTGTTTCGCAGGGACCTGCTCGACCGACTGCTGCCATTTCCTCCGCCCGTCGGCCGCTCCTTCCACGATCACTGGCTCGCTCTGGTTGCGCTCGCCGCCGGCCCGATCGCATACGTAGCCCGCCCGCTTCACGACTACGTCCAGCATCCGCAGGCGGTGATCGGCTACGCCCGGGCCAGCGGCGGTCGCGACCCCGCGGCGGGCCCGCTCGTCGCGGCGCTCACGGGTCTGCGGCGAGCCGGCTCCCGGCTCGCCCGCCCGCAGGCCCGCGAGCGATACTTCGCCGACTACTGTCGGACCGCCCTGTTCGCCCGGGTGCTGGAGATGCGCTGTGGCGACTTGATGAACGCCGAGAGGCGCGAGGCTGTCCGGAAGGTGGTCGACTTGGACGATTCAGCCCGCAGCCTCGGCTGGCTTGCGGCGAGGTCCGCCCGGTCGCTCCTGGGCGGCAACGAGACGCTCGGGGTGGACCGCTCGATCCTCGCCGGCTTGCTTTGGAGCCGCATGGCTCGTGGGCAGGTCTCCTAGCGAACCTGTGCCCCGCCGCTCGAAGCTGAGCCCACAAACTGGGACCCCCAACCGCCGCGCCTCCCCCTTCGCCAGAAGATGAGAGGGGAGCGGTCTCGCGGCGATCACGAGCCAGTGGCGCTCGACGTCCGCGCGGAACATCTCGGGCTCAAGCTGGAATGAGACCGTCTCGCCATAGATCTCCGGATGGAGAGGAATGACCACGTTGTCGAAGAGGAGCGTGAGGTTGTAGGCGATGCCGCGTGGGCGAAACGGCGCCAACTCCAACCGAGCGTCGTAGCGGCCGGGGGTCAGATCGAGCTCGATCGCCGCCAGCTCCGATGTCCAACGGAACTGTCGTCCCTGCCGACTTTCAACCGCGTGGAACCCGATCAGGTGACGATCGTCGGGCGCCGCCACCTCCCATGATCGCCTTCCCGCCGGGGAAGTGGGCATCGCCCGGCGGTGGCGGTGCAGGTACTCGACGCGGCTGAGGCGGATCACCGATTGCCACCAAGCGAGATATGCGGCGAACTCTCGTCCCCGCCCTCTCCAAAGCAGAGCCAGCAGCCAGCGATATGCCACCTGCAGTGCGGCGCCCGCCAGGCGCACGCGAACCCCCGCAACGGACCGCACCCGCACCCGCATGGTTTGCATGCTCATGCTCACGCGTTCCCGCCAGGGGCTCGAGTGGCGCCTGGCTCGGCGTGCCACCGTGAAGCTGTGTGTCAGGCGCGCCGCCGTGCCCGGCTCGAACAAGCGCCGCTCGATCCATTCGGGCGACTGGTCCAGATAGGCCGCGACGTGGGCCGGAGCCTCGGTGGCCCGAAATCGCATCTCCCCCTCTGTGAAGTCGCGGACATAGGCGAACACCTCTCGTAGCGGCATGCCGTAGTGGTGGCTGACCGCGGCCCGAGGCGCATAGCCGATGCTGAATCCCTCCGCGTGCAGGGTCGCCGCGAGTGCTACCGCCGAGAACTCGCCGAGCCGGTGATCGAACCCACCGGCACGCTCGAACGCCTCCCGGCGGATCGCAAAACCGTGAATCAGCACCGTGTACCAGTGCTCCGGGTCGGCGATCAGATGCGAGCATTCGAACATCTGCCGCTCGCTGTCGGCCAACTCCCGGTTGGCGACAGGGATGCTGCGGACCGATGCCCCCGACATCCCCTCTCGGGTCACGTAGTCCAGGACTTCCTCGAGGCAGTCGGGCTCCGCAAGGCAATGCGCCTCGATCACGAAAAGGAATCTGCCGCGAGCCCGCTCGGCAGCGAGGTTATAGAGGAGGAACTCGTTGGACGACGGATGGCGAACGAGTTGGTCACCCGCACGAAGTTCCGCCGCGACCACCCTATCGAGGTCGCCCAGCCGCTCTGGTGCCATCACGATCAGCTCGTAACGGTCGCGAGCGAGCGTCTGCTCACTGCTGAGACGGCGGAGGCATTCTTCGGTCTGGCCGCGCCCGTCCTGGACCGCAACAATCACCGTCAGCTCGGGGGCCTCCATGCCTCCCACAAGATAGTGGCCCAGCGTCCGTCCGCGAGAAAGGGCTGAGCGGCTAAGGAGTCAGCGCGCTCGCCTCTCGGAAGCTGTCCACGGTCCGCGCCAGTCCCTGGTCCAGGGGAACCCGCGCCTCAAACCCGAACCGCTCCCGCGCCCTGGAGACGTCGAGGTAGCGCTTCGGCTGGCCGTCTGGGCGGGAGTCGTCCCAGACGGTCTCCCCCTCGAACCCCACGAGCCCGGCGATCGCTTCGGCGAGGTCGCGGATCGTGATCTCGACCCCGGTGCCGACGTTGACCGGGTCGGACGAGTCGTATCGCTCCGCCGCGAGGACCAGGGCGCGGGCCGCATCGTCTACGTAGAGGAACTCGCGTGATGGGCTTCCCGTCCCCCACAGCTCGACGCCCTGATCGCCTCGCTCGACCGCCTCGACGTATTTGCGAATCATCGCCGCGATCACGTGCGAGTCCTCGAGGTCGAAGTTGTCGCCGGGTCCGTAGAGGTTTGCGATCACCGGTGAGCAGGAATCGAGGTCGTGCTGGCGGCGGTAGGCGTCGGAGAGGGTCAGGAGCATCCGCTTCGCCAACCCGTAGGGCGCGTTCGATTCCTCGGGAAATCCATCCCAGATCTCGTCCTCGCGGAAGGGAGCTGAGGCGAACTTCGGGTAGGCACAGACCGAGCAAGCGGCGACCAGCTTCTCGACCCCCAGGTCGCGGCACGCGTCGAAGACGTTGACCCCCATCAGCAGGTTGTCGCGCGCCAGAGGACCCGGGTTGCGGAGGTTGTAGCCGATGCCGCCGACGTTCGCCGCCAGGTGGATCACCGCCTCGGACCCGCGCAGCGCATCGGCACAGGCGATCGGATCGCGAAGATCGAAGTCGGCTGAGCGGATAGTCCGCACCTCTGCTCCCAGCTCCTCGAGCATGACCACCGTCGGACGGCCGAGGAAACCGGCCCCGCCGGTGACCGCGACGCTCCGCCCCCGCCAGAAGCCGGGACTCGGATCGCCACTCATCCCGGTCCCTCGTGGCTGTAGCGCTCGACCCGCCCGGCGAGCTGGCGCTCGAGCTGGTCGGTGTCGGCATCGACCATGATCCGAACCAGCTCGTCGAAGCGCACGGAAGGCTCCCACCCCAGCTCCTCTCGAGCCCTGCTCGCGTCGCCGCGAAGATCGTCGACCTCAGCCGGCCGGTAGTAGCGGGGATCGATCTCGACGTGAGGCTCGGGATCCAGGTCAGCGCACGCGAATGCGGCGTCCACGAACTCGCGAACCGAGTGGGCCTCCCCGGTCGCGACCACGTAGTCGCGCGGCTCATCGGCTTGCAGCATCCGCCACATCGCGTCGACATAGTCGGGCGCATAGCCCCAGTCTCGCCGCGCCTCGAGATTGCCGAGGAAGAGCTTTTCCTGAAGCCCCGCCTTGATCCGGGCCACGGCGCGGGTCACCTTGCGGGTGACGAAGGTTTCGCCCCGACGCGGGGACTCGTGGTTGAAGAGGATCCCGTTGGAGACGAACATCCCGTAGGCCTCGCGGTAGTTAACCGCGATCCAGAAGGCGGCCGCCTTCGCCACCCCGTAGGGGCTGCGCGGGTGGAAGGGCGTCGCCTCGGACTGCGGGGAGGGCGCGTTGCCGTAGATCTCAGAGGAGGAGGCCTGGTAGAAGCGGCAGCGGACACCCGCCTCCCTGATCGCCTCCAGCAGGCGCAGCGAACCCGCCCCGGTGATGTCGAAGGTGTACTCGGGGATGTCGAAGGAGACCCGGACGTGACTCTGGGCGCCGAGGTTGTAGATCTCGTCCGGCTGGAGCTCGTAGATCAGTTTGGTCAGGGAGACCGGATCGGAGAGGTCGCCGTAGTGGGCAAACAGGCGCACCCCTTCCTCGTGGGGGTCGCGATAGAGGTGGTCGATGCGGTCGGTGTTGAACGACGAGGAGCGGCGGACGATCCCGTGGACCGTGTAACCCTTGCCGAGCAGCAGCTCCGCGAGGTAGGAGCCATCCTGGCCCGAGAGCCCGGTGATCAGGGCGGTTCGCTCCGCAGCCGGTGGCCGCCCGTCCACAGAGTCACTCTCGTTAGTAGGCGCCACTGCGACGGAAGACGGCGGGCACCGTCATCGCGAGGATCCTCAGGTCCTGAGTAAGTGACAGGTTCTCGACGTAGTCCAGCTCGACTGCGAGCCGCTCCACGAAGGTGAGCTCGCCGCGGCCGTAGACCTGCATCGGGCCGGTCAGACCTGGCTTCACGTCGAGGCGGAAGCGGTGCTCCGGCCGATATCGCTCGACCAGCTCGACCTGCTCTGGCCGTGGCCCGACGATGCTCATGTCCCCGCGCAGGACGTTGATGAGCTGAGGCAGCTCGTCGAGGCTGAGCCTGCGAAGGAGGCGGCCGACCCGGGTCGCGCGCGGATCCCCGTTGAGCTTGAACATCGGCTCCTCCAACTCGTCGAGCTTCACCAGGTGATGAAGCTGCTGCTCGGCGCCCGCGCGCATCGTCCGGAACTTGTAGAGACGGAACGGCTGCCCGTTCAGTCCTGCGCGGGTCTGCGAGAAGATCACCCTCCCGCGACTGTCGAGGCGAATGGCCAGCGCTATCGACGGGAAGAGGAGGGCCAGCAGCACCAAGCCGATTCCGGAGACGAGCAGATCGAAGACCCGCTTCAGCAGCATCGTCGAGCGTGACGGATCCCAGGTGTTGAACTCGAACACGGGTAGATCGGCGACCTGGGTGAGGCGCAGAGCAGGCAGCGCGCGGCCGCGCAACGGCGAGACCACGCTCAGCTTTACCTGGTGATCCCGGCAGCCGGCGGCAAGCTGGCCCACCAGCTGTGGCTCGATCCCGGCGGACGCGACGATGATCCGATCCACTTCCGACCCGATCCTCGAGAGACCCTCCCCGTCCACCCATAGGTCCGAAGCGGGGACGGGATGGTCGGCAGCAAGACGAAGGTGCATGTCCGCGAACAGCTGCGCTCTGCGCTGGATCGCGGCGGCCGGCTCGCCCTCTCCGGCAACCAGGGTGAGCTCGGCGGGTGTCACGCGACGCCAGAGCCATCTTGCGGTCCCACGCAGGATCGTGGCGACCACCGCCGCGGTGAGTCCAGCCTCAGCAGCAGCGGCCAGAGTGGGTGATCCGGTTGGGGTGAGCGGGAGCACCAGCGCCATCAGTACGACGCCGCCCAGCGCCCACGCTGCGATCGCCGGTAACTCGTCAATCGTCAGGTGGCGGATCGCGCGGTGATCACGGTCATAGAGACCGAGCAGCTTCGCGATCACGAGCCAGAGCGGAGCGATGGCGATCGCCCACACCACCTCACCATTCGAAGAAGCAATGACAATCCCCGCCGCGAGGGCGGCGGCGAGATCCGCCAGGGCAAGCATGCGGCGACGCAGCGCGTCGGGCCACCACCGAGATCTCGTATCGCGATCAGTGGCCTCACGACGAGAAGCAGCGTCGCCGACCTTCCCGGGGACAGCTCCGGCCCCTGGAGCAGGCTGACCCGGGAGAGCCTTGATTTCAGTCATGCCGGTACATGGTGGTGGGTCTAACAACCCCCATGCCACCAAACGAATGGCACAGGTCCCTGATCCCCTATTGAGGCGATTCTAAGGTGCTGACGTGGAGGGTGCTTGCGGCGCAGGCGCAAGGATCGGGGTTCTCGGGTTGAGCTCACGGGCCTGCTCCAGCGCCGCCTGAGCCTCGTCGATCCGGCCCGCCTTGGTCTCGATCCGGGCCGCCACCAGCCACAGGCGCCAGTCGTCGCGCGCTCGCTGGATCGCCTCGTCCAGGTCCTCGCGGGCCGCCGGAAGGTCCCCCGCCCCCTCCTCGACCAGGGCGAGCTGCAGTCGCGGCTCGGCCGCCCACGGCTGCAGGGTGATCGCGTCCTGCGCGGCTCGTGCTGCGGCCGAGAGGTCTCCGTCGCGCACCGAGTCGTGGCTGTCGTCGAGCTTGATCTCGGTGAGCAGCACGATCGCGGAGGCACAGATCGCCAGCCAACCCGCGACCAGCGTCGCGACGCCCCAGCCGTAAAGCGATCCCGGAGCTCTGGATCCAGGGGACTGCGTGGCGGGACCGGTCAGCAGCGCCGCCGCGATCACGACCGGAGCGAAGACCGCGGGGATCTCCCACATCCAGTCCGTCGCGGCGGCGGCGCCGCCGGCGACCAGGACCGCCAGGGCCGCGCTGGAATCGAGCAGTCCATCGCCTCCCGGTGGGCGGCGGTAAGCGCCGAGGAGCGCGGCGCCGAAGAACGTCAGAACCAGACCTCCCCCCAGAACCCCCAGCTCGCCGAGCGGCTCGAGTGCAAGCGAGTGGGCATCCCTGATCGGGCGGGCGAGCGAGCCGTGCTCGGTCCAGAACGCTTCGTACCCCCCGGCCCCGATCCCCCTCACCGGCTCCTCCTCGAAAGCATCCATCGCTGCGGTCCAGTACTGGTAGCGGCCGCTGCCCGTGCTGCTGGTGAGATGGGTGGCGACGAAGTTGCTGGTATCCACGTCCTCCGCCGGGGGATCGTTGAACTCATCCAGCCGCTGGGCGGGATCGGCGGCCACCAGGCCAACCACAGCGACTACCGCGAGGACGGCGAGCACGGGCCGCACCACGTTCGGGGGCACGACCAGGCGAGCGATCCCCTCGTCGAGCGCCCATCTGGCCGCAACCACCACGAGGACCGTCAGCAGCGTGATCACGACCATCTCGTTGCCCTGGTCCTCGGCGACCGTGCCCGTGATCCCATCCACCAGCTCCGTGCGCCGGCTCGCGAGCAGGATCAGGGTCCCGGCGCCCGCCCCCGCGATGACGAGGCCCCCCAGGAACTTCTTCCGCTCACGGCCGAACGCAACGAGGGCGGCAATGCCCAGGACGGCGGCGGCGGCACCTCCGCGGGAAGAGGTCATGTAGATCACCAGGGCGCATAGCGGGATCTCGCCTACTGCCAACGATCGCGCCAGCTGAGTGCGGCTCACTGCGCCAAGCCAGGCGAGAAGCACGACGCCGATCGCCATGCAGGCGGCGAGCCCGTTCCAGTATCCGATCGGGTAGGAGAGTCGAGCCAGGGGGCCGGGGATTATCCGGGCGATCTCGTCGTCGCCGCCTGGTAGCGAGGGCTGGAGGCGGCTGCCCAGGGCGAGCACCGCGACGGCCGCGAACCCGATTGCAATCCCCGCGAGCCACCAACGCCCATCGCCGTGGCGCGAGGTGATCAGGACCAGGACGAACAACCCCGCATAGCCGGCGGCCCGAACGGCCTCGGAGAAGGCCCGTCCATCGTCACTCGCCCAAGCGATCGATACGCCGGACAGGAGCGCGAGACCGCAGAGGGCGGCGGCGGCCACGATCGCCATCCGGGGGATCTCCGCGCGCGCCCCGGCGCCGAAGGCGAGCAGGACGATCACCCCCCACCAGATCGCCAGAGTCGCTCCTGCGTACACCCCGGTCGAGTAACCCCCATCCGGCAGGGAAAGCGCGAGGACCGTGAGCGCGACGATCCCGGTCAGGATGTGTTCTCTGGCAATTGATGGGGTACGAGGCACTAGTGTTCCGCTCGGTGATGGGGCAAAGCGGCGGCAAGTCTAGGCGCGGCGGGTGGCTCGTAGCCTGCCCCCTCGCGGCGCTGATCGTGCTTGGCTCGGCGCAATCGGCGGTGGCCGCTCCCGCGGTCGAGCAATACGACTCGCGACTCCCCAACGCGCGTGGCGAGGCGAGCCCCGGGCAGAGCGCTCCTCGGTCCCGGCCGGAGGAGCTGCCGGCGGCGGTTCGCCGGCAGCTCGAGAAGACACCGGACGGAGCGGCCCTTGCGGGCATCGCCACCGCTGATGAGCTTGGCGCACCTCCCGCCCGGGCGGCGCAGGAAGGGATCGACGAAGGATCGACCGATGAGCGCGGGATCCTGTCCGCGGCGGGCAGCACCCTCGGCGACCCGATCGGCATCGCCGTCCTGCTGGCACTCGCGGCGATCGCGGGGGGGATCATTCTCCTCCAGCGCTCTCGCGCCGGGCGCGGCGGGCCATAGCGTGAAGCTGCGCCTCACCGCGCTCGCCGTTCTGCTCACGGCCCTGATGCTCGGCCCGCTCACGGGGAGAGCCGCGGCGGTCTCGCGCTCCTTCTTCGGCGTCGTCCCGCTCCAGCCGCCGACCGCAAGCGAGTACACCGCGATGGGCCGGGGCAAGGTGGGGACCCTGCGCATCATCCTCTCCTGGGCCAACGTGGAGCCCACTCCCGGTCAGCGTAACTGGGCGCCGTACGACGAGATGGTCGCCAACGCCTCGGCCCAGGGGATCCAGGTTCTGGCGACGCTCTACGGCTCGCCCGGGTTCGCGGCTTCCAGCCCGATGCGGCCCCCGGTCAGCACGGCCGCGCGCGCGGCCTTCGCGCAGTTCGTTACCGACGCGGTCAACCGCTACAAACTGGGCGGCAGCTTCTGGCAGAGCCCCTTCTGGACGACGTTCGTCGCCACCCATCCAGGTGCCCAGCCGGTGCCGATCACCGACTGGCAGCTGTTGAACGAGGTCAACTCGCCCAGTTTCTGGGCGCCACCACGGCCGAGTCCGAGGCAGTACGGCAGCCTGCTGAAGCTGACGGCGCACAGCGTCCGTGCCGCCGATCCCGGGGGCCGTGTGATCCTGGCGGGGCTGTTCACGCGACCGAGCCAGCGGCGCGCCATCCCGATCGAGGAGTTCCTCGACAAGCTCTATCGGGTCAAGGGAATCAAGAGCGCGTTCGACGCGCTGGCGGTTCACCCCTATGCAAGGAGGCCCGGCGAGGCCCTGAGGACGGTGAAGGGCGTCCGCCGAGTGACCAGGAGACATGGCGATGGCGGCAGCCCGATCTGGGTGACCGAGCTCGGTTGGGCCAGCGGCGGGACCCCGAGCCGTTACACGACAACTTCCTACGGCCAGGCGAGTCGCTTGGAGGCCAGCTTCAACAGCCTGGCGGCGAACGCGGCCCGATTCGGGATCCAGGGGGTCATCTGGTACTCGCTGAGGGATGGGGCGGGTGGTGACTGGCTCTACAACTCGGGCCTGTTCGCCCTTGGCGGGACGCCCAAGCCGGCGTGGAGCTCCTTCGTGCGGTTTACCGGCGGCGTCCCCTGAGCGGCGCGCCGCTCAGGCTTGACCGCCGCCTGCCATCGCCGGCAGGATCACGACCGTGTCCAAGTCCCCGGCAGAGGTGTCGAGTCCGTCGAGCACCCGCACGTCCTCGTCGTTGAGGTAGACGTTGACGTAGCGGTTCAGGTCGCCCTCCAGCGAGAACAGCTGCTCCTTGGTGGCCGGGTGCTTCTCGGCCAGGGCTCGGAGCGCGTCGCCGACGGTGCCTCCCTCGACCACCACCTCGGACTCACCGTCGGTGTGGGAGCGCAGCACTGGTGGGACCTTGATCGTCGGCATCGGCGGGAACGCTAGCGTCTTGGGCCTCCGAGCTCGCCTGGCGCAGACCCGTCTCAGTAGCACGCGTCGAGGTCGAGCCGGATCTGATCGGCGGTGACCTCATGGGGATGGTTGGCCATCGCCGTGGCCAGCAGGTCGATCGTCCCGCTGGCGCGCCGCGCCAGCCGCCGGTCCGACGGCGCGTACCCAACCGGCGAAAGCTCTGACCGGAGAGCCTCCCAGTCGAGGAACTCGGCGAAATTGCGATCGTCGTCGAACTGCGTGCCGCCGATGCGTGGATCGTCCGGCTCGGCCGGCTCATCGAGCACCGCCCGGCAGGCGACCGCGATCCGGCCGTGAGGCGGGGAGCCATGCTTCTCCCAGGGCCCCAGGTGGGTCGCATCCAGCACCTCAAGGCGGAGAAAGCGCAGCAGGTAGTCGAGGCAGGGAAGGGACGGCACCCAGAAGGTGTTGGGGCCCAATCGGCCGGCGGAGTTGAAGTGCATCCAGGTCCCCTCGTCGAAGCTGGCGATGGTCTCCACCACCAGCAGGCCGCCGTTTCGGACCAAGCCTCGGGCGATCGCGAGTCCCATCATCGGATCGAGCATGCGGTAGAGGACCCCGGACAGGACGACCAGGTCATACGGTGGCGTGCTGCTCTCGTCCTCCAGTCTCAGGGGGAGCTCTGCCAGCTTGAAGTCGCCGACCAGCTCGAACTCGGTGCCCAGGGCCTTCTCGACCAGCTCCAGGCTCTGGTGCCAGAGTGCCCGGTCGTAAGCGATCACCGAGGCACCCCGGCGCTCGAGGAGGATCGGAACCAGGGCCTCGCGGGTCCCGATGTCGAGACAGCGCGCGGGAGCGCTGCCTCCCGACTCCCCCTCGACGTCGACCCGCCTCAGCAGCTCGCGGGTGAGAGCGATGTTGTGGTGGTCCGCTCCTGAGGTGTAGATGCCCGGGGCGAGCTCCAGGGTGTAGTACCACTGTCCCGAGAAAGCGGGGTGGGAGCGAATCGCGTCCCCGGGACCTCGCAAGGGCCCTACCGGGCGCAGAACGCTTCGTAGTCCGGGAACCTGCCCATCTCCGACTCGGGGATCTCGGGGGCGTTCTCTCCGCAGATCGGGCACTCGGGGTCGCGGCGCACCTTGAGCTCGGTGAAGCGGGTGCCGAGCGAGTCGTATAGGAGCAGGCGGCCGATCAGCGGCTCGCCGATCCCCGCGACCAGCTTGATGACCTCGTTCGCCTGTAGCAGGCCCATGACGCCGGCCATCACGCCGAGCACACCCGCGGCGCCGCAGCTCGGAGCGAGCTCGGCGGGCGGAGGCGTCGGGTAGAGGCAGCGGTAGCAGGGGCCCTCGTATGGGACGAAGGTCGAGAGCTGCCCGTCGAAGGCGAGGATCGAGGCGGAGACGACCGGCTTGCGCAGCCTTACCGAGGCGTCGTTCAGCAGGTAGCGGGTGGGGAAGTTGTCCGCCCCGTCGACGATCACGTCGTAGTCGCCGATGAGCTCGAGCACGTTGTCGGCGTCGAGCCGGGTCCGGTGCTCGACGACCTTCACATCCGGGTTCAGCTCCTCGATCGTCTTGCGGGCGGACTCGGTCTTCGGCTGGCCGACGCGGTTGGTGTTGTGGATCACCTGGCGCTGCAGGTTCGACTCGTCCACCTCATCGTCGTCCACGAGCCCGATGGTGCCGACCCCGGCCGCGGCCAGATAGAGGGCCGCCGGCGAGCCCAGCCCGCCGGCCCCCAGCAGCAGCACCTTCGAGTTGAGGAGCTTGAGCTGCCCCTCGACGCCGAACTCCGGCAGCAGCGTGTGACGCGAGTAGCGGTTGCGCTGCTCGGGGGACATCCCCTCCGGGATCACCACCGGCATGCCCTGGATCTCCCAGAGCGTCAGCCCGCCCGACATGGAGGCGACGTCCTTGAAGCCGTGTTCCTTCTCGAGCACGTCGGCGGCGACGGCCGAGCGGTTGCCTGCGCCGCAGTAAAGGATCACCGGCTTGTCGCGGCCGCCCGCGGCCTCCTCGACGGCCCGCGCGAACTCATCGCTGTGCGCCTCGGCGGCGCCCTGGCCGGCGGGCGCGTAGTGATCGCCCTCGATCCTCGCGTCCTGCCGGTTGACCGCATCCCGCGTGTCGATCAAGGTGGCCTCCCCCGACTCGAGCGCGGCCCGGGTCTCCTCCGGGGTCACCTGCTTGATCCGCTCCTTGATCTGCTCCAGCGTCTCGGTGCTCGCCATCAGGTCGTGTTTCCTTCAGCCCCCATGCCCTCGCCGAGCTCTGCGTCGTCGGCGCCCACCAGGATCTCACCTTCGACCGGGAGGCCGAGCTCGCTCCAGAGCTTCAGGCCGCCGATCACCGAGGCGGCGTGATCGAAGCCGTGCTCGTTGCGGAGGACGTCGGCGGTGCGTGCCGAGCGGTTGCCCTCTCCGCAGAAGATGACGAGCTGCGCGTCGCGCCCGCCGGCGGCCTCCTCGATCGCCTCGGCGAAGGCCGAGTCGTGGGCCTCCCGGGCGCTCTCGCCCGAGGAGACGTTGACCGCCGCCTGGACGTGCCCTTGCTCGAATCGGTCCGGGTTCCGGACGTCGATCACGACCGCGCCGGAGGAGATCCGCTCCTGCGCGTCGGGCGGCAGCAACTCCTCGATCCTGCTCTTCACCAGCTCGAGTGGGGGCGGCACGTCCTTGCGGGGCATCTCGGCCATCTGAGTCATATTCCCAAATCCTGATCGGATTTCAATACTTCAGAAAGTATAGCCATGGGCCGCAGCTCAGGCGACGCGTGCCGCCCGCTCCGAGCCCTCCCGGAACTCAATCGCGCCGACCGCGAGGCCGAGCTCCCGGGGGTCGACCGAGCCGTTCCCCGAGGGGCTGGAGGCGGCGCAGGTCAACGCCAGCCGCTGCGCCCCCGAGGGCGAGAACCATCCGGGCTCAACCCGGAACGAGATCCCCGGCTCCTCGATCTCTACGTCCTCGGCTCCCACCCGATGGCCGTTGAAGAAGAAGCTCAATCCGGGGGGCTGTTGCATGCCCTGGGTGTCGATCAGGACGCGGTAGCTCCCGCGCGGAACGGCCAGATCGGCGAAGGCCACCGCCCCGGACCACCGGAACACCCTTCCCTGCGACCGCTCGGCCGTGTGGAATCCGTAGAGCGTCTCGTCCGGCAACTCGGCGAGGTCGAAGCGAAGCTCGTCACTCTCGGGAACCGGTCGGCTTTGTCGCTTCGCGAGATAGCTGAGCCGGGCTACGGTCACCATGCGCTCCCAGCCGTCCCTGAAGGCGCGGTCGAGCCTGCGGCCGCTGAAGTGCCAGAGCAGGAAGCGCGCACGGGCCACCCAGTAGAGCGCACGGGCGCGAAGCAGCGCCGCGCGCGCGCCGAAAATCGCTGCGGGCCCGCTGCGGCGAAGCGTGCCGGCCATCGACCGGAACGATCCATCCCGCAAGCCCCGTGGCCGCATCATGCTGCGAAAGGCGAGAGCGCAGGCCGCACGCGCGGAGGCCCGATCGAGCGATCGGCGCTGGACCCACTCGGTGGGCGCGCCGAAGTAGCGGTCGCAGTATTCGGCGGGGTAGTCGAAGCGGTAGGCCATCTCCCCGTGCGCAAAGTCCGTGACCGGCTCCTCCACTCGCGCAAAGCTCCCCGCGTATGCGTGATTGACCGCGGCGCCGAGCGCGTAGCCGAGCCGGTACCCCTGGGCGTGCAGGCTTGCGCCGAGGGCGAACTCCGCGAACCGGCCGTATCCGGTCTCGAACCCGCCGACCTCGGTGTACGCTCGCCTTGTCACCGCGAATCCCCGAACCACCACCTTGCACCAGTGACCAGGGCGGGACCACTCGCTGAAACCCTCTTCGAAGACCCGGCTCTCCAAGCGCCCGAAGGCGTTCGGGGTGATCGCGACGGTGCGAAGACAGGCGCCGTCGAAATCCGTTCGGGCGAGGAATCCGAGAAGCTCCTCGAGGCAGTCGGGCTCGCCCATGCAGTGCGGCTCGGTGATCAGAAGGATTCGCCCGCGCGCCGCGCGGGCGGCGGCGTCGTAGAGCTCGATCTCCGACGCACCCTGCTGCACGATCAGCCGGTCCCCCGGTCCGAGCAGGCCCTCGGTCTCGGCGTCGAGCTCCGGATCGGCGCCGTCGGAGGCAGCGATGATCTCCAATCGGCTGCCTGGCAGCGTCTGACCGGCGCCCCAACTCTCGATGCAGGCATGCAGGTAACCGCGGTGGTCGGGGATCGGCACCACCACCGAGACATCGAGCTCGTCCGTCTCCCCGATCGCAGCTGATCCGGAGTCGGTCGAGGCTCGCCTCGATGATCCCGAGATCAGGTCGGAGATGACGTCGCGACCCCGGTCCAATGGGAGCACGGCCGCGTCGCCATCGGCCATGCTCTGGGCGCACGCAAGCACGCCCTCGAGGCTTGCAAGCGCGTCGTGGGCCTCGGTTCGATGCTTCACCCGGCCGCGAAGCGCCTCACAAAGCTCGGCATAGAAATGCGATGTGGCGGAGGTGTAGGCATCCATCCCTCCCGGGTGATCCTCCCACGAGCCCGAACCGCGCAGTACCCGGGACCCTCCTACCGCTGAACAG
This sequence comes from uncultured Solirubrobacterales bacterium, assembly GCA_963752605.1. GTDB lineage: Bacteria > Actinomycetota > Thermoleophilia > Solirubrobacterales > 70-9 > CAVVYW01. Next base: position 8,669 of record CAVVYW010000008.1, on the reverse strand, counting down.
TGCGCCGCCCCATCGGAGCCGACGACGCTGATCCTCTTGTCGAGGTAGTCGTCGACGAAGTCCTGTCCCCTTTGGTGAAGCGGTCCGGTCTCGAGACCCGCCCTGGCTCCCCCCTCCAAAGCCAGATAGTGGCTGGTCCAAGGCGGGATCCAGCCCTCGTCCGCCACGTGGCCGGGGAGGCGATCGAGGGCGCCGTCACCGCGTTGCGACATCGCCCAGAGAACGCGCGGGCCTCCGCTCAGCCACCGGATCGCGTCGAGAAGGTGGGGTCCCTGATCGAGGAGATCCCCGTAACAGGCAGCGCGCAGGAACTCGACCCGTCCGATCGCCCCCTGATCGATCGCCTCCTTGAGCGCAACGAAATGCGGGACGAAGCGCAGCTGATGGCAGACGACGAGGAGCACCCGCTCGCGGTCGCACAACGACACCATGCCCTCGGCCTCGGGCATGCTCAGCGCCAAGGGCTTCTCTACGGCAATGCCATAGACATCGGGTGAAGCGGCGGCCCGCTCCACCAGAGGGAGCCGCACGTGTGGCGGGGTCACGATCGAGACGATCTCCGGTGACACGTCCGCGAGGAGCGCGTCGATGTCCGGATACCCGGCGACCCCCAGAGACTCGGACGCTTCACGCCGGGCGGGCTCCGAGACATCGGCCACCGCGACCAGCTGGGTTCCCTCCTGCCTCGTCATAGCCTGCGCATGCTCCAGGCCGCGCGGGCCGCAGCCGACCACGGCGGCTCTGAAGGGGCCAGTCGCCTCACCCACCCCGCGAACCCTAGCTGCCGAGCCTCTAAGCCGAGAGCTATGCGATCGTCGGCCGACGGAGCCACGGGCGCCGGTCGAGGTGGCATCCTGCAGGCGTGCCGAGCGACCGCGCATGGACGCGCATCTCGAAATCACTGGGCGCGCGGGGGTTGAGGCTGACCGGCCGCCTCAACATCCCGCTCTACAAGCTCAGCGGCGGCCGCGTCGGAGGGCGACTCGATCGAGCGCCGATCCTCCTCCTCACCACCGTTGGCCGGCAGTCCGGCAAGGAGCGGACCGCGCCTGTGGTGTACCTCGCTGACGGCGAGCGGATGATCGTGATCGGCTCCAACGCCGGGAACGAGCGGCCGCCCGCCTGGGCGCTCAACCTCGAGCAGAACCCCAAGGCCGAGGTCCAGGTCCGCCGTGAGCGCTGGCCGGTGCGCGCTCGCATCGCCGAGGGCCAGGAGCACGAGACCCTCTGGAGGCGGATGAACGAGCAGTTCGCCGGATTCGACGACTACCGCGCGCGGACGACGCGGGACATCCGCCTCTTCGTGCTCGAGCCCGAGTAACTACGCGATCGTCGGGCGCATCTGGCGGAGACGGCGGACGCGCTCCTCGATCGGCGGATGCGTCGAGAAGAGGGCCGCCATGCCGCCGCCGGAGAACGGCTTGACGATGTAGAGCGGCTCGGCCGCCTGGTTCACCTGCATCGGGATCGCCTGCGAGCCCTCCTCCAGGCGGAGCAGCGCGCTCGCCAGGGACTCGGGGTTGCCGGAGATCTCGGCGCCGGTCGCGTCGGCGGAGTACTCGCGCTGGCGGGAGATCGCCAGCTGGATGATCGCTGCAGCGATCGGCGCTAGCAGGACCAGCGCCAGGGCGCCGACCAGGCCCAGCGGCGAGTCGTTGTCGCCGCCGAACCACAGCAGCATGTAGGCGATGTAGGTGATCGCGCCGGCGATCGTCGCCACGATCGAGGTGATCAGGATGTCGCGGTTCCGCACGTGCGCAAGCTCGTGGGCGAGCACGCCCCGCAGCTCGTCCTCGGAGAGAAGCTTGAGGATCCCGGCGGTCACGGCGACCGCGGAGCGCTCGGGGTTGCGGCCGGTCGCGAAGGCGTTCGGCTGGTCCTGCGGGATGACGTACAGCTTCGGCATCGGCAGGCCGGCCCGCGTCGTCAGCTCCCGGACGATCTGGTAGAGCCGCGGCGCCTCCTGCTCGGAGATCTCCTTCGCTCCCGCCATCCGCAGCGCGATCTTGTCGCTGAACCAGTAGGCGGCGAAGTTGAAGATCGCGCCGAAGAAGAGGAACAACAGCGCCGTCTCCGGGCCCCCGATCAGGGCGCCGATGACGACGAACAGCCCCAACAGGGCGGCGAGCAGAATCCCCGTCCTGAATGCGGCACCGAAATTGGAACGCCTTGTCGTGCTCATCTGCGAAATCTCCTTTGGAGTTGAAGGCCAGCATAGCGAGGGCCCTCAACCGGCCATAAAGCGTTGGTCAACGAACCAGACGGTCACGATCGTTTACTGTCTTGGCCTGAGACCATGACCACAACGAAGCGGAGAAGCGAGCGCCAGGAGCGGAACCCGGACCTCTGGGTGCTCGCGACCCAGCTCCAGCACTCGATCCACGAGGAGCTGCTTACCCGCCTCGCCGAGCAGGGGCATCCCGATCTCCGCCCGCGGCATGCCGCGGTCCTCGCCTTCCTCGACGAGAACGGGGTCCGCGCTACCGAGCTGGCCCGGCTGAGTGGCCGGCACAAGCAGGTCGTGGGCCGGCTGGTCGACGAGCTCGAGGACCTCGGCTACGTTGGGCGGCGACCGGACCCGAGCGACCGGCGGGCCAAGCTGGTGGTGCCGACGAAGCGCGGACTGGAGATGCTGGTGGCCGGTGACCAAGTCGTCGCCGAGATCGAGGCCCGCCACGCCGCGGCCGCCGGCCCCAAGGTGTACGCGGAGTTCCGCAACATCCTCCGCGCCGTCGTGGCCCGGGCGCGAGAGTCCACCGCATAACCGACCGTTGAGCTAGGATTTCGGGGCGATGCTGTTTTCGACCCGAGCCGAGTACGGAGTGCGCCTGATGGTCGAGCTTGGCCGGCAGGGCGACGGAGCGCCGGTCGCGCTGAGCGCGGTCGCCGAATCCGAGAGCCTTCCTCTCTCCTATCTCGAGCACCTGGTCGCCAAGCTGCGCAGGGCGGGCCTGGTCGAGAGCCAGCGGGGAGCCCATGGCGGCTACCGCCTCGCCCGTGCGGCCGACGAGATCGACATGCTCGAGGTGGTCCAGGCGCTCGAGGGCACGATCGCCCCGATGGAGTGTTTCCACGCCGAGCCGGAGGGAAAGGTCTCGTGTTCGCACGAAACGGACGACGAGGCCTGCGCCACCAAGTTCCTCTGGACCCGGGTACAGGGCGGCGTGAGCAAGGCCCTCTCGGGGACGACGGTCGCCGACCTTGTCGAGTTTTCGGAGAGAGACTCGCGCCCGAGGTCGAAAACCCCCGTCGCCGCCGGCTAGCGGCCGCGCAAGTCCGAACCGCAACCCGATCAAGGAGCCGAATTGGCAGAGCTTGAGATCCGCAACCTGCACGTGAGCGCCGAGGACAAGGAGATCCTCAAGGGCCTCGATCTCGAAGTCGAGAAGGGGCGCATCCACGCCCTGATGGGGCCGAACGGGTCCGGCAAGTCCACCCTCGCGAACGCGATCATGGGCCACCCCGGCCTCGAGATCACCGAGGGGACGATCACCTTCAAGGGCGAGGACATCACCGAGGCCGATCCCGACGAGCGCTCGCGCATGGGGCTCTTCATGGCCTTCCAGTACCCCGTCGCCATCCCGGGCGTGACCGTCGCCAAGTACCTGCGCATGGCGATCAACGCCCACCGGGATGCGCGCGGTGAGGAGCCCGTGAAGCTGAAGGACTTCCGCAAGGAGACCGAGGAGGCGATGGAGCTGACCAACATCCCCAAGGAGTTCTCCTCTCGCTACCTGAACGACGGGTTCTCGGGCGGCGAGAAGAAGCGGATGGAGATTCTCCAGCTCGCGATGCTTCGCCCGGAGATGGCCGTCCTCGACGAGACCGACTCGGGCCTGGACATCGACGCGCTGCGGACCGTCGCCGAGGGCGTCAACAAGTTCGCGGGGCCCGATATGGGCGTCCTGATCATCACCCACTACCAGCGCATCCTCCACCTGGTGAAGCCCGACGCCGTCCACGTCATCTTCGACGGGCGCATCGTCAAGGACGGCGGCCCGGAGCTGGTCGAGCAGCTCGAGGAGAAGGGCTACGGCTGGATCCGCGAGGAGGTCGAGGCGGCCGCCTGATGGAGCCAACCGCTACCACGGCCCCAGCCCTCCCCCGCTCGCTGGACGAGATCCGCGCCGAGTTTCCGATCCTGGAGCGGCGGGTCCACGGCAAGCCCCTCGCCTACCTCGACAACGGCGCCACCGCGCAGAAGCCGCTCGCGGTGATCGAGACGCTGGATCGTTACTGGCGAGACCAGAACGCGAACGTCCATCGCGGCGTCCACACGCTCTCCGAGGAGGCGACCGCCCTCTACGAGGACGCGCGGGTCACGCTGGCCGCCCATATGGGCGCCGACCGGCGAGAGGTGGTCTTCGTCCGCAACGCGACCGAGGCGCTCAACCTCGTCGCCTACTCCTGGGGGCGCGCCAACATCGGCGAGGGCGACCGGATCGTGCTCACCGAGATGGAGCACCACTCGAACATCGTGCCCTGGTACCAGCTCGCCAGGGAGAAGGGAGCGCTGCTCGACTGGGCCCCCATCACCGACGAGGGAAGGCTCGACCTCGAGGCGCTCGGCTCGCTGCTCGAGCAGGGGCCGAAGCTCGTCTGCGTCACCCACGTCTCGAACGTCCTGGGCACGGTCAATCCCATCTCCGAGATCGCCCGCATGGCGCACGACGCCGGAGCCCTGCTGGTCGTCGACGGCGCCCAGGGCGGCCCCAAGCTCGAGCTCGACATGGCCGGGCTCGGCGCCGACTTCTACGCCCTCACGGGCCACAAGATGTACGGGCCCACCGGCATCGGGGCGCTGTTCGGCCGGCGTGAGCTGCTCGAGGAGATGCCTCCCTTCATCGGCGGCGGCTCGATGATCAGGAAGGTCGAGCGCGACGAGATCAGCTGGGCCGAGCTCCCGGCGAAGTTCGAGGGGGGCACCCCGGCGATCGGCGAGGCGATCGGCTTCGGGGCGGCGGTCCGCTGGCTCGACGAGCTCGGGCTGGACGCCGTGCATGCCGCCGAGGTCGAGCTCGCCGGCTATGGGCTGGACCGCCTGGCCGAGATCGACGGGCTGAGGGTCTTCGGCCCGCCCGCCGGCGATGACCGGGGCGGCATCCTCTCCTTCGCGATGGAGGGCGTCCACGCCCATGACATCTCCGAGATCCTCGACCGCCACGGCGTCGCCGTCCGCGCCGGCCACCATTGCTGCCAGGTGCTGATGGAGCGGCTCGGGGTGCCCGCCACCACCCGCGCCAGCCTCGCCGTCTTCAACACGCGCGAGGAGATCGACCGTCTGGTCGAGGGACTGTTCGACGTCCGCCGCGTCTTCAAGATTTGATGGACGAGCTCTACCGGGACCAGATCCTGGATCACTACAAGCGCCCGCGGAACTTCGGGCGGCTCGACCCCTTCGACCTCGACTTCGAGGACTCGAATCCGTTCTGCGGAGACGAGCAGCATGTCTTCCTGAAGCTCGACGACGAGGGCCGGGTCTCGGAGGTCTCCTTCGAGGGCCAGGGCTGCGCGATCTCCACCGCCGCGACGTCGCTCCTCTCCGAGGAGCTGGAGGGCAAGACCCGTGAGGAGATCCTCGCGCTGCCGAAGGACTTCGTCCTCGAGCTGCTGGGAATCGACATCTCCGCGACGCGCATGAAGTGCGCGCTCCTCGGCCTCAAGGTGGTGAAGGGCGCCAGCCTGGGCAAGCCCGCAGACTGGGAGGACGAGGGCGAGCAGGGCGACCCCGCCGAGGCCGCCGCGATCTGAGCCTCAGGCACGAGTCACGCTTGCACGCCTGCGCCACGCCTAGAACAAGCGTCCGCGGGGACGAAAATCTGCGGGTTCAAGGCTACGTTTAGTCGAAGAACCAAGGATGGTTCAGATGTCCGCGCAGTTCGACGAGGCTGCTTCGATTTGGCGAGAGGACTCGCCGGTATGGGCGATCATCGCCGGCGAGCTGCTGCTCCAGGGCGATCAGCCGATCGCCCGGAACAAGACGGCGATGATCGAGCTCGGTGCGAGCCGGGCCGAGGTCGGGGCCGCGTCACTGGACACCGGCGACCTGAACGCCGCCGGTCACTCGCTGATCGGATGCGCCCTCGCGCTCGCCCTGGCCGCCCGCCCGGACGAGACGACGACGCTCGCGGCCTATGCCTCGGAACTCGCCGATGCCCTCTCGTGGCAGGTCTCCCAGGCGACCGCCCCTGAGCTGATTCGAATGGCCGATGAGATCCGTGCTCACGTCGGCGGCGAGGACACCGCCACGCGCGGATCCACCCTCTGGGAACTGGCGCTAAAGGCCGGGGGCATGGCCGTCGGGCTCTCGCCCAAGATCAGCCGGCGGCGCGATCGCCGGGATCTGATCGATACGGAGCTGTAGGCGAAGGCGGGCCGCTACCAGGACCCGCCGCCGCCGCCGCCGCCCCTCGCCCCCTCCGCCGCCGCTGAAGCCGCCTCCGCCCCCGCTCGAGGACTCGGGGGCGACCTGCGACGAGAAACCGGAGCTGAACGAGCTGCCGAAGTCCGTGGCGTTGCCGGAGAAGTAATAGGTGCTCCAGGCGGCTCCGCTGCTCGCCACAACGGGCGCGGGGATGCGACCTGACTCGATCATCCGCTTCGCGGTGCCGAAGGCCACGCCGAAGATCAGGATCCGCTTCCACAGCTCGAGGGTCGCCGGCGGGTCGTCCTTGAGCCGCGGGAAGTCCTCGGTCCAGCGCTCGAAGGCCCTCCAGTTGGCGACGCGCTCGCCGGGCTGAGCCGCGAGTCGCTTGAGGCGCCGGCCCGGCCACGCCATCACCACGATCAAAGTGACGAAGCCGATCGCCCCGGGCAACAGGAAGTGCGCGTCCTCGTTCACGACCGCGTCCGCCAGGCAGATCAGGCCGAAGACGACGATCAGCCCGAGCCACAGCAGCCACTTGGCGCCGTTGAAGCTCCGGTCCCATTCGAGCTGGCCCTCCTCCACCGAATCGAGCGCCGAGGTCATCGACTCCCAGCGCCCACGCCAGGTCGAATCGTGCTCGGGGATCCTGTCCTTCATGTCGCTCATCGGAACCGTCTCGCCCTCGATCAGCTGGTCGAAGAACGAGAGCACCTCCTTCTCATGCGGCTCGAGGCCCTCGGTGCTGGGCCGCTTCGCCGCCACCGCGATCGCAAGGTCCAGCTTCTCGTCCTCGGTGGTCGCCTGCTTGTCCTCGTAGTAGCCGCGCTCGACCAGGTCGAGCAGGGTCGCGAGAACCGTGTCGGTGCTGTCGCCGCCCTCGTGGGCGAGGCCGTAGGCCAGAGCCGGGCTGGCGTCGTCCGGCGGCTCGGGAAGATGCTCGGGCGTCGAGGTCCGGTGCTCGCGCGCGAGGAAGGTGAACAGCGCGAGCAGCCCGAGTGCGAGAGCGGCCACGAGCGCCGCCAGCAGGACCGAGTTGTCGGCGATCCACCGCTTCGTCTTGTTGAACGTCGAGTTGTAGTCCTCGGTCCGCGCCTGCTCGTCGCCGGTCACAGCCCCCAGCCCGCTGCCTTCCCCCCGCCCGGCCGCGCTGACTCCCTGGCCGGGCGTCCGCGGGACGAGGACGCGCAATTCGACGAACTGATGGTCGGGAATGTCTGATGCCTCGAGACGCGCCACGCCGGGCTCGAGGAAGTCCTGCCCCTCGACGTCGCGAGGGATACCCCACACCGCCGAAGGGTTCTCGGGAGAAGCCTCCTCGCCCGGCGGATGGGGCCTCAAGGCCGGATCTCTCAGGCTTGCGGTCAAGTGGTCCAGGTCGAAGTCCCACTGATCGCCCCACACCTGCCAGTAGACGTCGATCACGTCGTCGTAGGCGATCACGTGGTCCTTGGCGATCACCCGGTAGGAGACGACGAAGGTGCGCTCCTGGTTGCTGGCGTTGTGATGCCAGACGATCCTGACGTCACCCTCAGGGGAGTTGGTGACGCCGACCTTGCCGGTCTCGTCCGTGCAGCCCTCCACCGTGCATCCGCCCTGCTTGAAGGTGCGGCCGCCCTCCGACACGGTGATGTCGGCCATCTTCTCGTTCGAGCCGAGCGGGATGTCGCGGTAGGAGGCGTGATAGCTGCCCTCGTAGTCGAACGTCAGCGTCTCGGCCACCTGCAGGCTGGAGTCCGGCGCGAGCCCCAGGGTGACGTCGGCGTCGGTGACGTCGGCGCTGTCGGCCGCGGCGGCGGCGGGGAAGGCGAGGCAGCACAGGGCCGCCGCCGCGATGGAGCTGGCCAGGCGCCGCGGCACGCTACTTCTCGGCGGGTGGCGCTTGGGCGGGCTGTGCGCCCTCGCCTCCGGGGAAGCTCACCTCGGGAGCCGCCTCGGCCTCCTCCTCGGCGTCGAAGAACTGCCGCGGCTCGAAGTTGAACGCCCCGGCGATGACCGAGTTGGGGAAGATCTGGATGAACGTGTTGTAGGTCTGGACCGTGTCGTTGTAGACGCGGCGGGTGATCTGGATCTGGTTCTCGGTCGCGCTCAGCTGACCCTGGAGCTGCTGGAAGTTCTCCGTCGCCCGCAGCTCCGGGTACTGCTCGGCGACCACCATCAGGCGCTGGATCACGGCCGTGAGCGCGTCCTCGGCGGCGGCCTGCTGGGGCGGCGCCTTCGCGGCCACCGCGGTGCTGCGCGCCTTGGTCACGTTCTCGAAGGTGCGCTGCTCGTGACTCGCGTAGCCCTTGACCGCCTCGACCAG
>CAVVYW010000007.1:0-36498 GCA_963752605.1 uncultured Solirubrobacterales bacterium | reverse complement strand
TCGGTCACCTGTTCCTTGCTCGGCATCGCCCGGATTCTCGCAGACGCTCCGTTCCGGCAACCCAAACGGTCCCACCCACCCAATACCGTGTTCCAGCGTGAGCGATCGGGTCCTGATAACGGGGGGCTGCGGGTTCATCGGCTATTCCGTGGTGAAGAGGCTCGTCGCGCAGGGGATCGAGGTGGTCGTCCTCGACAACCTGTCGTCCAGTGCCCCCGGCCACGAGGAGGCGATTCGAGAGCTCGGCGTACGCCTGGTGGAGGCTGATCTCCGAGACGGGGACCAGGTGCGCTCGCAGCTGGGCGATGAGCGATTCTCAGGCGTGGTCCACCTGGCGGCGCTCCACATGATCCCCTACTGCGTCTCGCACCCAACCGAGACGCTGGAGGTCAACGTGCTGGGGACACAGCGCCTGCTCGATTTATGGCCGGACGATCCACCAGAGCGTCTCCTGCTCGCTTCAACGGCCGACGTGTACGCGCCGGCGAACGTAGCTCATCGGGAGAACGACCGGGCCGAGCCCACCAACGTCTATGGCGGGTCAAAGCTGCTTGCGGAAGGTCTGGTGAGCTGGTTTCGACAGCGGTACCCGGCCATGCAAACCACGATCGCCCGGATCTTCAACACCTACGGTTCCGGAGACGGCAACCCGCATCTGATTCCCGAGATCATCCAGCAGCTGCGCCGCTCCGACTCGCTGCGCCTGGGCAATGTGACCACCAAGCGCGACTACATCTACGTCGATGATGTCGCCGACGTGCTCACCGAGTTGCTCTACGTAGAGGACCCGCATGTGACGGTGAACGTGGGAAGTGGCTCAAGCCATACGGCAGCGGAGATCGTCGAGGCGCTTTCGTCACTCCTGGGCCGCAGGCTCGAGATCGAGCACGACAGCTCCAGGCTGCGGACGGGAGACCGCCCAGTGCTCGAGGCCGATCCTGCAAGGCTGACGGAGCTGCTCCCGGACCTTCAGCCGCTGCCGCTCTCCGAAGGGCTGCAGAGAATGCTCCAGGCGGAGGGCATCGCCTAGACCCGCGCGGCGTGGAAGCTCAGCTCCCCCTCAAGCCGACCGCGTGCAGGATCGTCCGCAGCAGGATCTTGAGGTCCGTCCACACAGTCCATCGGCCGACGTAGATGTAATCGATCTTCACCATCTCGTCGAGCGAAACCCGGTGCGGGCCCAGCAGCTGCCAGGGCCCGGTGACGCCCGGTACCAGGTCGAGCCGGCCACGCCCCCAGCCCAGGATCAGCTGGTCCTCCTCATGGACCAGGGGCCGAGGCCCAACCAGGCTCATCTCTCCCTTGAGGATGTTGAAGAGCTGAGGGAGCTCGTCGAGGGAGGTCCGCCGCAGGAAGCGGCCGACGCGGGTGACCCGGGGGTCGTTGGAGATCTTGAATAGCCCATCCTTCGCCTCGTTCAGCGAGCTGAGCTCGTCCTTCTCCTGATCCGCGCTGGCCGTCATCGTCCGGAACTTGTAGATCTGGAACGGCTCACCCTCGCGGCCGATCCGCGTCTGCCGGAAGAGGGCGGGCCCACGCGAGTCGAGGCGGATGGCGAGGGCGAGCAGGGCCATCAGGGGCGCTAGGACGAGCAGCGCGAAGCTCGCCCCGATCAAGTCAAAGCCGCGCTTCAGGGCACGCGAGGAGCGGGAGAGGGCCGCGCGGCGGACGGCGAGCACAGTCATGCCGTCCAGGTCGTCGGGCTCGATCTCGGCGCCGACGACCTCGAGGACTCGGGGAAGGATGGTCACCTTCATGTTCGACCCCCGTGCCAGGCGCACGAGGTCCAGCATGGCTTCACCCTCGGCGTGGTCGGGGGCGACGACGATGCGGTGCGCGCCGAACGTGCGCGCCACGTCGTTGACCGCGTCGAGCGTCCAGACGGAAGAGTCGCTCGCGATGTCCTCGATGCGGCGCGGGACCAACGGCATGACCGCGCAGACCTCCGCGTCGATGTTGCTGCTCTGCCTGAGGCGCTCGCGGATCCGCTCCGCGGATCCGCTGTCCCCGAGGACGAGGCAGCGCTCGGGTGGGAGCACCCACCTCGCCAAGGCGCGCGCGAAGGCCCGGGTGGCCACCATCGCCACGAAGAGACCGAGCCAGAGAGCGAGGATCTGCACCTTGCCGAAGTGGCCGGCGATCAGGATGCTCTCGAGCAGCCAGATCACCAGCGCGTAGACCGTCGCCAGGCCGAAGACGCTGGGGACCTCCTCCAGCGTCGTCTTCCGCAGGAGCAGGTCGTCCCGGTCGTACAGGCCCTTCAGCTTCGACATCAGGACGACGATCGGCAGGGCGGCCAACAGCGCGATCGAGAGGGAGTCGTCGCCGAGCAGCGGCACGAAGACGAGCAGAGCGAGCGCAGCCGCGGCGACGTCCGCCACCACCAGGGCCCGGCGGCCGAAAGAGTCCCTGCTCCGGGAGGAGGTCGTCTTGACGCGAGAAGCGAAGTGTCGCCGGTCGAGCGTGAGTCCATCCCCGGCCACCCACGCGTCGCCGACCCCGCGCCGCTCCTCGAAGATGGCGCGTGATCTCGATTCCATTTTGGTCTCCCCAAGCTCCTGCGCGGCTATCGCCACTTCGGCGATTCCGCGACACGGACGCCCGTCGATTCGTCCAGTCTCCCTTGTCTTGGATAGGGCTTGCCTTGTCAAGCCCGTCGCGCTCATGATGCCTGAAAAGCATCGTAATGGCGCAAGAGTCCCCGCACAAGCCTGATTTTTGGGGTTTCAGCCGGGTAGAGGGCGCTCCCCGGCGCCCTTGAGAGCGAAGCGACGAATGGTCTCGGCGAGGAACTCGGCGACGGAGTCGGCGGAGAACGCTTCCCGGACCCGGGCGCGGCCGGCGTCAGCGGTTCGGCACAGCTCCTCGCGGTTGGCGTCAGCCCAGCGAATCCGCTCCGCCAGCTCGTCGTCGCGACCCTCGCCGAACGTCCAACCCCCGCCCGTCTGCTCGATCAGGGTGGGGAGCTCTCCGGAGTCGGAGGCGCACACCGGGATCCCGCAGGCGAGCGCCTCGATCACGACGCGGCCAAACTGCTCGCTCGCCTTCTCAGCGCTCCTCGACGGCACCACCAGCAGGTCCATCTCCCCGTAGGCGCCCGGCATGGCGAGATGGTCCACGTAGCCCCGCCATTCCACCCGATCCTCGACCCCGAGCCTGACCGCCAGTGACCGGAGGTCCGCCTCTGACGGGCCGGACCCCACGATCAGAGCTCTCGTCGGCTCGGGCGTCTCGGCCAGCGCGCGGAGGAGGGTGTCCACTCCCTTCTGCTCTACCAGGCGCCCGACGAACCCGACTATGAGCGGCCCGTTCCGCGGTCGGGCATCGGAGGGCTTATAGGTGGCGAGATCGACGCCGAAGGGGATGACCTGCAGGGGACCGGCGTATCCACGCCGGGCCACGGACTCACCCGCCGCGCGTGAGGCGGTCACCGCAAAGGACGCATTCGCGAAGACGAAGCGCTCACCGACTCGAATCGGCCACGGGTACCGCTTGGCGATGTTCTGATCGTTCTTGAAGCCGATCGGGACCCGCGGACCGCGTCGGTTCGCCGCAAAGGCCTGCATGGTGGCGAGCATGTGAGGGTCGTGCTGGACGTAGATCACGTCCGGTTCCTCTTCGCTGAAGACGCGAGAGAGGGAAGCGCGGTAGAGATGCAGGGTGATGCTCCCGTTGAACAACACCGGGAGCGGTCGCAGCCTCGCCTTCAGGCCGGCGATCCGCTTCGCCTCACGCATGCCATATTCGCTCTTCCATCGCTTCGGAAGGACCAGCGTCAGCTCCCAGCCCGTGAGCCGCTCGACCCGCGCGAACAGATCCTGGTTCGCGGGGGTGACGCACGCGTGGCTGACGACCAGCAGCTTCAAGCTCGCCGCCGGTCGATGACGCGCGTGTAGACCTCTTCCACCATCTCGGCGACCCGCTCGGGAGAGAATTCCCCAGCGCTCCTCCTGGCAGCCTCGCCGAGGCGGGCGCGAAGCGATCGGTCACCGGCGAGCCGGCGCAGGCGCTCCGCAAGGGCGGGGGCGTCGCCGGGTGGATAGAGCAGGCCATCGACTCCGTCCCGGACGATCTCGGCGGGCCCACCGGCGTCGGACGCCACAACCGGAAGCCCAGCCGCCATCCCCTCGAGGACCGCCTGACCGAACGGCTCCGGGATCGTCGAGGCGTGAACGAGCAGATCGAGCTCGCCAAGCTCAGCCGAGACGTCCTCGACGAAGCCCCGGAAGGTCACCCGCCGGTCGATGCCCAGCTCGCGGGTCCGTCGCCGCAGGCTCTCGAGGAAGGCGTCCTCCCCGAAGAGCGGCGCACCGATCAGGACGGCCTCCACCCCCGGCGACGGAAAAGCCCTGGCGAACGCCTCCAAGAACACGTCCTGACCCTTCCACGGTGCGATGCGGCCGAGCATGCCGACCCTGGTCACCTCGTCTCGGATCAGGGCCGGCGAAGTGGGCGGCTCGACGGGGTTCGGGACGACCGTGGCCTTGTCGCGGGCTCGCTCGCCGACCGTCGCCAGCGTGGCTCTCGAGTTGGCGATGACCTGTTCGGCGAACAGGCTGCTGGCCGTGCGCACCATCCGTGCGGCCCGGCCCGACATGTAGTCGTCGGCGAGGCGGTCGTGCAGGTGCCAGACCACCGGAATTCCCGCCAGGCGCGCCGCCGGGGCGCCATAGACCCCGCTTTTCAGCGTGTTGACGTGAACGAGGTCGGGCTTCAGCCTGCGGAGCCGCCTTGCGAGCCGAGCGGCGTACACCGCCGCCGAGACGGCCCCGAGCCCAGGGCGTACTCGGTTGCGACGGACCGCCTGGGCCGCGGCCCCGAGCGGGAGGACCTCGGTGGAGATCCCCTGCTCGCGCAGCCGGGCCTCCAGGGGCCCCGGCTCGCCGAGGATGACGTGGGCATCGACACCGTCCAGCGCCCCGACGATGTGCAGCAGGCTGATCTCCGCACCGGAGAGGCGGGCGCAGTGGTCGAGAAAGACGACGCGAAGCTTGCCTGAGGAAGGCGAGGTGAGGGCCCTCCGGTAGAGCTCGCGGTGCCGCCTGGCGAGAGCGTCGAAGGAGAAGCGCTCCGCGTAAGCCCGGCATTCGTCCGAGCTGGGAACGGAGAGCTCTCCCGCGAGCACCTTCCCGAGCGCCTCGCCAAGTCGTCCGGGATCGCCCGCGGGAGTGACGACCCGGTGCTTCAGCCCTGAGGTCGCCTCCCGGAGCCCGGTCGCGTCGGAGGTGATCACCGGCGTCCCACAGGCGAGGGACTCGAGCACCACCAGGCCGAAGCCCTCGAGCTCGATCGTGGGAACGACTGAGACGTCCGCCGCCTGATAGCAGGCGACCAGCTCGGCGTCGCCCACCGCGCCGGCGAAGCGGACGGTGCCGCCGACCCCGAGCTCCTCCGCCAGCCGCTCGAGGGAGCCGCGCCCGGGGCCGTCCCCGACGACCAGCAACGTCCGCTCGGGGCCCGGGCCGAGGCTCGCCCAGGCCCGTATCAGCGTCTCCAGGCCCATCCGCGGGACCAGCCGCCGCACGCTGACCGCCACCTGGCCGGTCGAGGGCAGGCCGAGCAGGTCCCTCGCCGCGTGCATCTCCCCCTGTACGAAGCGGTCGAGGTCGACCGCGGGCGGTACGACGAGCACCCGCCACGGGTCCACGCCGTAGCGCTCGACCAGCAGCCGCTTGAATGACCCGGACAGGGTTACGGCCAGGGTGGCTCTGCGGTAGAGGAGGCCCTCCAGGTCTCGCTTGACGACCCCCTTCCACCGCGGGCCTCCGCGCGAGCGGCTCTCCGCGGCCCAGGGGCCCTGGAAGTGGATGACCAGAGGGCTCCCCCGAGCGGCCCCCGCGAGCAACGCCGCGATCCCGTAGAGAGCGAAGTGGCTGTCGACGAGCTCGGCTGCGTCGCTGAGCCGCCGCGCCGCCCGCCCGTAGCGCAGGAGCCGCAGCGGCAGCGGCCCGCGATCCACCACGGTGAGCCCCGGAGGTGGATCCGAGGCCGGACCGAGGACCAGGGCACGCGGTTGGGACCCATTGGCCGACAGCGCGGTCAGAAGGTCGCGGAAGTAGCGATTCAAGCCACCGGGCTCGTCGGGAAACCATTCCGCCCCCCACAGCATCAACCGAGGATCCCGCGGGCCAGCCGCGGGCCCGGAAGGATCGGGTGCCCCATTCGACATCACAACCCAACTGTAATCCGAGACCGCAGGCCAACCTGACGGCGCGGCTGCGGTTAGCCTGTCAATGGATGGCGCCGTGGCTGAGCACCCCTTCGCCGGCCTCGCGCGCGAGAGATGACCGGCCGACGAGCCGCGCGGCGCCCGTCCCCGTTCGCCGGCTGCTGGCGTCGCTTCGCCGCCGGAGCAGCTCCGTGCTCGGCTACCACGGAATCGCTGCCGGGGGCCTGGACGCCGACCCGCAGCGGCTGATGATCTCCACGGCTCGATTTCAGGCGCAGGTGGGCGCCCTGCGGGAGGCGGGATTCGAGTTCGTCACCGTCTCGGAGCTAGCTCGCCGCGCCGTCCCCGAGCCTCCGCCGGCCGGGCTGGTCGCGCTGACCTTCGACGACGGGCTGCTGAACCTGTTCGACCCCCTGCTGGCCCTGGCCGGTGAGGGCATCCCCACCAGCGTCTACCCGGTCACCGATTGGATCGGAGGGCGCCATCCGCACGTTCCCGACCCGCAAGACGCGCGCACGCTCGGCCGCGACCAGCTGGCGGAGCTCGCGGCCGCCGGGGTCGAGATCGGGACGCATTCGGCGACCCACGCCGACCTGGCCCCCCTCACCCCGGCCGAGTGCGCCCGCGAGCTCGGGGAGAGCCGCCGGGTCCTCGAGTCGATGATCGGGCGGCCCGTCCGGACCGCCGCCTATCCCTTCGGGAGCTACACCCCGGCCACCCTCGAGGCAGCCCGGGAGGCGGGCATCGAGGTCGCGGTTGCGATGGAACGGGGTCGCGGCTGGGATCCGCTGGCGATCACCCGGGCGCGGGTGGGACGGGGCGACAGCTGGATCGCCTTCGCGATCCAGGCGAGCGGGCGCTGGCCGCGCTTCTCCCTGAGCGCACCGGGGCGGGTGCTGCGCTCGGCACGGCGTCGGGTGAGCCGCTGAGCCCAGTCACCGTCGCCGCCTGCGGCGACCACCGAGCCGTTCAGGCTCCTGCGGTCTCGATGTCCCCGGCGTAGAGGGCCTCGTAGAGGCGGGCTACTCGATCCCAGTCATAGCTCGCGCTGACCTCCCTGGCACGCTCGCCCATCCGCCTGCGGCGCTCGGGATCCTCGGCGAGGGCCTCCAGCGCTCTCTCGACCGACTCCGGGGTGCGGTCGATGAAGAAACCGGTCTCCCCGTCGGTCACGAGCTCCTGGCTTCCGTTGACCCGGCTGATCAGCAACGGCAGGCCCATCGCCGCCGCCTCGAGCGTCACCAGGCTGAAGCCCTCGTAGGAGGTAGGGAAGAGGAGCGCGTCCGCCGCGGAGAGCAGGTCGCTGGTGGCAATGATTTCCCCCGCTCTGAACAGGTGCAGGCGTCCGAGGGCGTTCTCGCGCCTGGCAAGCTCGCGAATCGCCCTCGCGCCGCCGCCACCGCCCACCAGCAGGTGCCAGCGGCCGGTCCTCGCGAGCCCCTCCAGCGCGATCGGCAGGCCCTTACGCTCCCAGTCGCCGCCGACGAAGGCGGCGGCCAGGTCATCCTCCTCCAGTCCCAGGGCCGAGCGAAGGCGGGAGCGGGCCAGCGGGTCACGCCGGAACTCGGCCCGGTCGACGCCGTTGGGGATCACCGTCACATCCATGCGGGGGAAGAATCGCCGCAGCTCCCCGGCGACACCCTCGGAGACCGCGACCAGCGCCCGGGCTCGCGAAGGCCGGTAGCAGAGTCGCTCAGCCAGACGCGAGAGCGCCGAGGAGAGGTAGGCGCTGATCCCGTACATGAGGGAGGCGCGGCTTCGCCGCGCCCCGGTCGCCCGGCGCGAGTAGGCCAGGTGACAGAAGTGGACGGTGATGGCGTCCATCCGGTTGAAGACGATCGCCCCGGCCGCCTGCCGGAATCCCCTCGCGTAGAGGGCGGTGGCGATCGAGCCGAGCAGGAAGAACCACGGCAGGGCGAGGAAGACGGGTCTGCGTGGGCCCCGGATGCGGACCCAGCGAAGCTGGTCGCTCGGCGGCAGCGCGCAGCTGCGAGCGATAACCGTGACCTTGGCGCCGTGCTCCAGGAGCCGTCGCACCAGCTCGTAGGTGGCCCGCTCCTGACCTCCTTGGGCGTCAAGGTCGTGGATCACGAGCGTGATCGGGGGCGGCTCGGTCACGACTAAACTCTAGGTGCAGTCCGCGACGGTCGAAGCGCTCGGCTCAGACACGCCAGCGCGACTGGTGGGATTCCCCAGAAGCGGCGGCGACCACCCCGACGCGGCGGATCCTCCGGGCCTGACGAGCGGAGGAGGGAAGGGTCAGCCGGGCCTCAAAGGGCCCGCTCTCGGTTGGGATCTTGCGCCGAACCAGGAAGGCCCTACGCCCGGCCTGGAACCTGACGGCCAGGCTCACCCCTCGCGTGCCAGTGGCCTGCCCCGAGATCAGGATCCTGCCGTTCCGCAGCCGGACGGAGTTGATCTGAACTCCCGCCCGCGCAGCCGGTCCCACGCTGGGTGGTGCGGGTGGAGGCGTGCTCTCGGGCGGGGCCGGTGCGCTCGGCGAGGCCGGTGCGCTCGGCGGGGCCTCGCCAGACGGGGGATCGCCGGAGTCCTCGAGCACGAGCAGCCGCGGGGAGTCGGTGACCGGAAGCTCGATCACGGCGCGATCGGGCTCTCGGGACACGACCTCCACCGGGACCTGCTCGTCGCTGAGCGGGTCGTATGCGCTCGCCTGCACTCCCTCCCCGTCCAGGTTGCCGATCGTCAGCCGGTAGGGAGCGGGGGGCAGGTCGAAGCGGGCCGGGTCGTTGGGCGGCAGCTCGGGCCGATTGACCCGCGTGATGTCGCGAGTCATCACGTAGACGCCGGCGACGAACCTGTTGTCGGCGACCTGGAAGGGGAGAAAAGCCAGGACGTCGCGGTTGTAGAGGGGCGGCCGTCCGGAGGTCCCGCCTCCCTCGAACTGCCGCTGGTCGTGGTCGTCGGCGATCTGTTCGAGGGACAGCTGTCGCGGGGCGCCGAGCTGCCCCGGCTCGAATCGGGACATCATCCGGGCCATCGCGGCCACCGTCGCCCCGGCCGTTCCCGGCCCCGGATACGCGCCCCCCCGCCGATCGACCTCGTCGAAGAAGGAGTCATCGATCAAGCCGAGCTCGTCGCCCCGCGCGGCGTAGAAGTGCAGGCCGCGCACTCCCTTGTTGACGAACGCCGTCGTTGTCCGCAGCGTCGCCTTCGCTCGCAGGTGCGCGATGTCGGCCGACCCGAGCTGCCCGGCCTGCTCCATCTCCGTGAAGTCCATTCCGGTCTCGGTGATCCAGACCTCGGGCGGTGGCGACCCCGCGGGATGGGTGTTTCGCCCGTGGGGCGTTCCGTAGACGCCCGTCGTGATCGGGGACAGATCGCGAACGAGGTGCTCGGTCTGGATCGCGGTGAGATAGTGCTCCGGGAAGAAGGCGCCGTAGGTGGGGACGAAGCCCTCTCGCCACTCGTCAGGGCCCAGGCGGGTCCCATTGGGCTGGCCGTTGGCGTCGAGCGGCCGGATCCCGGAGTTGACCGCATCCTCGGGAAATCGCGCCATCCCGTGATAGGGATGCTTGTCGATCGCGGTCAACCCCGGCGGGCTGGTTCCCCCGGCCTCCCAGGGCCGCTGATTGGCGAAGCCGTTGCCGATTCCCACGCCCTGCATGCCCCGGGCGGGATCGCGGATCAGCGCGACCGTGCGCTCCAGGATCTCCCGGTCGGTGTCGCCCACTCCAACGTCAGGGGCAGGGTCGTAGTAACGGGAAGCGTCGAGGAAGTCCGAGCCGAAGCTCAGCTCATTCCACACCTCGACGTCGAACTCGGTGCTTCCCAGGATCTCGCGGGCCCGCCGCGTGACCACGTCGACGTAGGCGAGCCAGCCGGCCAACGTCTCCTCGAAGTCCGGGTTCGGGCTGCCGTCGGCGAGCCGCGGGCGCTCGAAGGGCCGGTACGCCAGTGTCGCGGCGGGGTGTGCCCCGGCCTTGAGGGCGCGGGGCAGTGGCTTCGACAGCGACACCGTGCCGTCCGGCTGTACCCCCGTGAACAGGATGGCGGCGGCCTTGTAGTCATCGCTGGCGTTCAGCCCCGTTCGTCCTGGCTCGATCGCCGCGGCGGTGGCGGAATCGACGCGAATCGTCCTGGCTCCCTGCGGTGCATCCTGGACCAGGCGCACGTCGAAGAAACGGTAGGGGCAGGGGGCCCCGTGGTGGCTGTTGAGCAGGATCAGGGGCCGGATGCCGTGATCGCGAAGAGCCGTCAGGGTGGTTCGCACGGATTCGTCGGTCCGAAGGCGGGAGCGATCGCTGAAGTCGATAGCGCTCCAGCCCACCTCGATCCGAGCCCTGCGGAAGCCGCTCTCGCGGAGGAGCCTTGCGGTCGAATCGGCCTGGCCGGGCTCGACGTTGAAGTTGATCCCGACCGCGTCGCGGAACGTTTCCGCGGGGACCGTGTCCAGGTAACCGCGCCAGGGCTGCAGCCAGTGCGAGCGGTCGCCGAACTCGAGCGCCGTCTGTTGCGAGGGGTGAATGGGCGTGTTCAGGGTGCCCGCATCGGCCGGCCGTGCGGGCGCGAGGAGGATCGCGAGCAGCGCCGCCGCAGCGATGATCGCCCTCGAAGCCGGATTTTGCGCTCGCTGATCGCCCACACTCGGCGAATCGACGAGCGGACAAATCTTTGAGAGGCGCGCAGGCCCGGCTAGCCGGATATACGGTCCGGAGGAGCCCTCAGCACGCTCCGGGGCAGTTACTGAATACTCATATGCACCGCATGAGGCCGCGAGCGACGAAGGTGGTGCTGGCTGCTCCCTGCTTCGGATCCTTCGGCAGCGTCGAGGCCTTCGCCATTCGGCTTGCGCTGCGAGGCGGGGGAACCACACGCGACTGGCCCGTCTGATGGAGTTCGCAGCGACGATGGACGAGCGCACCTGCACCCGACCGGCCGAAGGCGCACGCCGGGGAGCGGCTTGCCGAGATGGGTTCCATGGAGGCGGAGTTCGCAGGGCGATGAGCTATGCCTGAGCGGAGGCTTCACGTACTCCGCATCTCGGACGTTCTGCGGTCGACGCGCCACGGTCTGAGCCGCTTCGTCCTCGACAGCGGCGAGGCCCTTGCGGCACTCGGCCACGAGGTGGACTACCTCTTCCGCGAGGACCTCGCCACCGGCCGGCTGGGCCACGGCGCACGTCGCCTGGCGCTCCCCTGGGAGCTGCCGCGCGCCGTGCAGAGGCTGGCTCGAGCAGGTCGGCGGTTCGATCTCGTCGAGATCCAGGACCCGATCGCCGCCGCCTATTGCCTGACGCGGAACCGGCGGGCGGGTGCGCTCCCCCCCGTCGCCGTCCTCTCCCATGGAGCCGAGGAGCGCTTCTGGCGGGCCAGACGCGCCCACGCGAGACGGCTTGGGGCCCGGGTCCCCGCCAAGAGCCGGCTCACGGTGCCCCCCACCCTGCTCTCCCAGTCACGCTACGGATTTCGCCACGCTCAGCAGGCGATCGTCCTCAACGAGGCGGATCGCGATTACCTCGAGCTCGAGCTCGGGGTCCCCCCCGGACGCGTGTCCCGCGTCAACACCGGGGTTCGAGAGTCGTTCTTCTCAATCCCGCGACCGCCCGACCGTCCGCCCAGGCGAATCATCTTCATCGGGACCTGGATCGAGCGCAAGGGCATCCACGAGCTCGCCGAGGCGTGGCGCGCGATCGCCACCCGCCGCGATCTCGCCCTCACGGTGATCGGCAGCAAGGCGCCGGAGAACGTCGTTCGGGAGGACCTCGGAGCGGGTCCCGGGGACGACGTCCTGGTTGCGCCACCGTTGACGGAGGACGAGCTGCAGGAGGAGATGGGTCGGGCGGACCTCTACGTGATGCCCTCCTCAAACGAGGGCATGCCGCTCGCGACTCTCGAGGCGGCGGCGGCCGGCCTGCCCTGCGTCGTCAGCGAGATCCCGGGGCACGCGGAGATCTTCCGTCAGCCCGACCCTGAATCGGACGGCGCCATCCTGATCCGCCCTCATGACACGGGCGCGCTTGTGAAGGCGCTCGAGCGCCTCACCTCGGATGGGGACCTTGCACGCGCGCTGGGGGAGCGAGCCAGGAGCCGAGCGAGGGAGTTCACCTGGGGCGATACGGCGAAGCAGCTCGAAGCGGCGTACGTCAGGACGCTCGATCAGGCGGCGTCGCCGCCATGATCTCGAGCAGGCGGTCGACGACGGCCGCCGGCCTGAACCAGTGCTCGGCGACGGCCCTGGTGCTGCGGCGGACCGCCTCCGGGTCTTGCCGCCGACTCTCGAGCACCCGCAGGATCGCCGCGGCGACCGCCTCCGCCGTGTAGTCGTCGAACCGCTGCGAGGCGCGGTCGATGTACTGGGCGGTTCCGTTGGACGGCCCGACGACCACCGGGATGCCGCAGGCCAACGCTTCTGCGACCGAGCTGCCGAAGGTCTCGTTCTCGCTGGTCTGCGCCAGGACGGTCGACTCGCGGAGCAGCTGTGGAACCTGCTCGCGAGGGAGCTCGGCCTGGTAGCGAATCCGATCCGTTGCAGGGAACCGATCGATCATCTCCAGCTGCTTCGGGGTGTACCCCGGCCCTCCGACGATGCGGAGGGTGGCACCCGGAAGCTCGCGCAGCACGAGCTCGAACGCGGCCAGCAGCAGGTCCAGCCTCTTGCGAGGATCGAGGCGACCGAGGGACACGATCGTAGGCGCGCTCGAGTCCGGTTCGCTTCGGCCCTCGGCCGGGCGGAAGAGGTCGAGGTCGATCGGGTAGGGAAGCGCGTGGACCCGGTCGGCCTGGAAGCCCTCGCCGATCACGGCCTGGCGCGCCCACTCGCTACCGACCACGATCTGCTCCGACGAGCTCAGCGACCTGCGTCTGATCGGCTCGCTGTAGCGATAGGCGGCCACCACGGCGAGGTAGAAGGGCCACCCGCGCGCAGCGACTATCTGCTTCCGTAGTCGCCTGATCGCCTCCAGCTCGGTAAAGAGCGGTCCCTGCGGCCAGCTCACGGTCGGCACGCCGCTCAGCTGGAAGGGCGCGATCATCCCCAGCGCCAGGAGGAGGTCGTATGGCGCGGTCTCGTGGAGCGATTCCGCGACCGGCTCGTAGCTTCGCCGCCACGACGCGTTCAGCAGGGGCAGGAGCAGACGATGGAGGCCCCACGACGCAGTCGCGGGCAGCGAGGCGATGAAGCGATCGAGACGGGGCGGTGTGAGCCGCCGGTATCCGAAGCCTCCCTGGGATGCTCCCGCTGGAGGCGGAGCCTGCTCCGGCGTGGCGAACAGGTCCACCTCGACCCCCCGCCGCGTCAGCTCTCGAAGCAGGACGTAGTTCGCCGAGGGCGTACTGCCGGCCCCTTCCCTGAGCACCCCGTAGCAGGCCAGCCTCCCGAGCTTCATTTCGGATCGGCCCGCCCTGCGGGCTCGCGGAAGCGGATCCTGGACCGCACGAACTCGAGGAGCCAGGCCAGGTCGTCGCGGTTGGGCACAAGCAGCTCGGACAGCTTCATGCGGCAGATCTTGATGGTTGCGATCAGCAGGATCACGAAGTTGACCGTATAGGCGACAAGGCTGACGAGCGCGGCCCCGACGATGCCGATCATGGGCAGGAGGACGAGCAGGCCCGGCACGGTGACCAGGAGGGCGGCAGCCTGCCCGATCGCGGGCAGGCCCGGACGCCCGATCCCGTTCAGGGTCTGCTTCAGGATCTCGGCGCCGGCGAAGGGCAACCCGGCCGCCAGCAGGATCCAGGCCGGCTCCGCCGCGTCGGCGAAGTCCGAGCCGAACAGCAGGTCCAGCAGCCACGGGGTGGCTCCGGCCACGACCACGGTGAGCACTGCGAGGACGGCGAGCACCGTTCGCAGGGCCCGTGGCGCCAGCTCGACCTCACCGGCCGAGATCCGCGCGAGCAGCGGGGGCGAGATGCCGCCGGTGATCACCCACGCGAAGCTGCCTACGTTGGCGGCGACCACGTAGAGGCCCAGCTCCCGCGGCGCGACCAGCGTGATCATCAGGAGCTGATCGAGCCGGGCGTTGGCGAGGTCGGCGACATGCCCGGCCCAGGCCTTCGCGCCGAACGGGATCCCCTCCCTGACGACGCTCGCGTCGAAGCGGAAGCGGCGGTGGCGCAGCACCGGCGAGACGAGCAGGATCGCCCCGACACTGACCGAGATGTAGACGGCGGCGGCGGATCCGACGGTGAGCGAGCCGGCGACGAAAAGGGCGACCAGCCCGACCAGGGTGACGCAGATGGGAACCAGGCGGGCCACGATCACCAATCGCCAGCGCTCGAGGCCGGTGCTGACGCCGATCAGCAGCATGCAGAGAAGGACGACCGGCATCGTCGCGAAGCCGATCAGCAGGTAGGTGCGGACCACGTCACGGTCCTGGGCAAGCAGAGAGGAGAGTGGGATTCCCAGCAGGGCCACCAGGAGCCCGATCGCGAAGAGCAACGCACCAACGGAGAGCAGCAGCGTCCCGACGGCTCTCCCGCGGGCCGCCTCGCGCGTGGCGAAGATGTCCTGTCCGAGCACGGCGACGGCCGGGGTCCAGGCGAGGGGCACCAGGATCGCGGCAAGGTCTCCCCGCCCGCCCGGTCCCAGGGCCCTGGCGAGAATCGGGCCGCTGATCAGGGTGATGGCGCTGAAGGCCGCGTTCGCGAGGGTGAGGCGCACGCTCGCTCGCGAGAACCGCCAGCGCTCGACGCCCTCGGCTGACCGGCCCGAGGGCTGATCGTGGACTTGACCGGCCCCGGCCTGCGGGCCCTCCCTCATCGAGCGCGGAGAATGCGGCGGCCAGTTCTCACCGGGGAAGTCGATCCGGGCGAGTGGCCGCCGTCGGCGCCGGTCCGTCCTCCGAAGGCCGGGTCGCCCAGCCAAGCACCAGCCAGAGCAAGGGAACGACCGCATAGTGGCTCCCGTTGAGCCAGTAACCGAGCGTCACGATCGCCAGGCCGAGGGCGCCGAGCAGCAGGGGATCACGGGTGCGCAGGTACTTGCGTCCGATGGTCGCGAACGCAACCCCCGCCACGGCCAGAAACAAGAGCCCCCCCGGCAGGCCCAGGCTGACGAAGACGTCCGAGAAGTCGAACTCGGTGCCGCCGGCGCCGTAGCTGAGCTCATCCGATTCCGCCGCGCGGCTTGCGCGGCTTGGGGCCACCCCCTGGCCGAGCGGGTTTCGCACCCCCTGCGTCACGCCGGCCCCGATCAGGGCCAGGTGGTCGCTCAGGGTCGAGGCGTCCTCGTCGAACGGGCGCCCGATGCCCTCGAGCTGATGGCTGACGAGATCGCTCCCCGTCCTCGACGAGACGGTCGCGAGAACCGGCGCGACAAGCAGATACGCCGCGAGGCCGACGACCGCAATCACGGGCAATGCCACTCGCGGGCGGCTGGATCGCATTCCCAGCATCACGGTCAGCGCGAGGATGACGAGCACCATCGAGGTTCTGACCGAGCTGAAGAGGATTCCGACGGTGAGCAGGGGCAGGAGCACGACCGGCCAGGCGCGCCGGTGAAAGAGTGCCGCGGCAGAGAACACGATTCCAGCCCCGAGGTAGCCAGCGTACTCCGAGGCGCTCGCCAGGGTACCCCACCCTCTCAACTCCTCCCCCACGTTGAGCGCCGTGTAGCCGCCCACTTCGACCCATTCCAGGTCCCAGCTGGGAAACCCGATCTGCGTCTGGCAGAGCCCGTAGATGGCGATCGCCCCCGCCAGGAAGACGGTCGCGTACATCAGACGCGCGATCGTGACCCGGTCGGGCAGAGCCCGACCGATGAAGAACCAGAGAAGGGGTATCGCTGTCAGCATCAGCGCAGCGCCTCCCTCGACGCTGAGGCCGACCCCGAGAGGGTTGACGATTCCGATCAGGACCAGGGCGAGGAAGGCGAGCACCAGCTTGCTCAGCAGATCCGGGATCAGGGGGCGCGACTCCAGCACATACGCCTTCGTGAACAGGATCAGGGCGAGCACCGGCCCGATCAGCAGGAGGGGGTCGGCCGCCGGCCAACCTGTGCTCTCTATCAACAGCCGCCTCGCCAAGCCGAGCAGCGGGAGGAAGAGCAGCGTCGCCAGGATCGCCGGATTGGGCCAGCGGATGGCGGTGACGGCGAGCACGCCGATCAGCCCGGCTGCGAGCAGCGGGCGGTAGAGCTCGGGCCGGTTGGCGATCAGCCATCCGAGCACCGCCGCTGCGACGAGCAGCGCCACCAGATAGGGCAGCCTCGATACATCTCGCTGTACCGCCAGCGAGCCGTCCCGGACGCTCGTCGGCGCTCCGGCCACGGCTACGAGCCCGCGGGCTCAGCCTCCCCGTAGTACTCGTACCCGTAGTACCCGCCGCCGCGTGGCACGCAGTTCGCCACGACGCCGAGGATGGGCGGATGCACGGTGGCGAGCTGCGCCTTGAACCGGGCCACCGTCTCCCGGGTCGTCTCCTGCAGCCGGCTGACCAGGATGACCCCGCTCACCTCGCGGAAGAGGGGGATCGGGTCGGAGATGATCCCCGCGGGCGGCGTGTCGATCACGACGAGGTCGTAGTCCCGCTCCGCCGCCCTGAGCAGCTTGGGCATCGCCGGCGATTGCATCAGCTCGGCTGCGTTGGGCGGGTGGGGCCCCGCGACGAGGACGTCGATCGCCACCGGGGGGCCGCCCGAGTCCGGATCGCTCACCTTCACGGTCTGCGTGAAGGTGCCGAGCTGCGCCCCGCGCCCGCGCAGGATCGTGCTCAGGCCGCGCCGGGCCTTGAGCTCGAGCATCGGCGCCAGCGAGGGACGGCGCAAGTCGGCCTCCATCAGCAGGACCTTCTGGCCCGACTCCGCGGCAGCGACCGCGAGCCCGAGCGCGACCGTCGTCTTGCCGTCCTCCGGCCCGGCCGAGGTGACCATGACGGATTCGATCTCCCGGTCCATGTCGACGTGCAGAAGACGGGCCCGCAGCATGCGGAAGGCCTCGGCCGAGTGCCAGTCGATCGCCTGTCCGGGGCGCCCGTTGCGGAGCAGCTCCGACTCCGGGATGGTTCCGATCAGCGGCAGGCCGAAGAGCTCCTGAAGCTCCTCCGGGCGCCTCACCCTGCGATCGGCCTGCTCGAGCAGGAGCACAAGGGCGATTCCGAGCAGCAGCCCACCGAAGGCGCCGATCAGCGCGTTGCGCGCGATCTTCGGAGACGACGGGGATCCGGGCACCCGGGCGGGCTCGACCAGCTCGACTCCGCCGGTCTGCAGATCGGCCAGCGTCTGCAGCTCGTCCGCGCGTCCCTCCAAGCTGGCCCTGCGCTCGGACGACAGGTTCTGATCCGCGAGCTGCTCCTCCAACCGCTGGCGCGCCACCTCGACCTTCTCACGATCGGCCTGCTGGCGGAAGGCGACGAAGGCCTCCGCGAAGCCGTTCGCGATTTCGGCCGAGCGCTCGGCGTCCGTGGTGGTCGCCTCGAGCGAGATCACGTCCGATTCCTCGTTCGATTCGATCTCGATCGCCGCGTCCACCTCCTCCGGAGTGGTGCCTCCAGCGATCTGCTCAGCGGCCTGCACGTCCACCGCATCCAGCTGCAGCAACCTCAGGTTGGTCTCGAGCTGCCGCTGCGGGTCGCTGACGTCGAAAGCCGTCTCGTCCCCGAATATCTCGCCGCTGAGCTGCTCCTGCCGGATCAACAGCGAGGCTGAGGCCGTGTACTTCTTGTCGGCCAGCAGCGAGAAGAGAAGCGCCGCCGCGACAACCAGCAACATGCTCAGCCCGATCACCCAGGCACGGCGCCGCAGCGTCGACAGGATCTCGACGAGCCCGCTGCCTTCCTTCTCCTTGTAGTTCACGATGAGCTCAGGCCCTGGTCCCCGACCGTCGTGCGGCAGAGTAGCAGCGGTTCTGGCTGCCGATTGGCGCGCACCGGATCCGTCCGCGAGACTCGACTGCGTATTGAAAGACGGGCCGCAAAACCACCATGATTCGCTGATCGGATGAACTCGGGCAAAGCGTGAGCGCTGGGCGGGAGTTGAACTCCGCCTCCCTCGCGGAGCGGCCGGTCGCCCTCGCGCATGACTACCTCCTGGTCATGCGAGGAGCGGAGCGTAGCTTCCTCGAGATGGCCCGCTGCTGGCCCGACGCTCCGATAGCGACGCTCCTCTACGACGAGGCCGGGACCGATGGACTGTTCCGGGACCGGGAGATCACGACCTCATACCTGAACCGTCTCGGCGTAGGGCAGACGGGGTTTCGCCGGCTGCTCCCGCTTCTTCCGGGTGCGGCCCGCTCCCTCAGGGTTCGGCAACCCGTGTTGGTATCGAGCAGCTCGGCATTCGCCCACGGGATCCGCGCCGACGGCATTCACGTCTGTTACTGCTACACACCCTTCCGGTACGCGTGGTTCGATCAGGACGAGGCGCTCGCCGAGGTGCCGGCGCCGATGCGGCCCTTCTTGCGGGGAACGTTGAGCCGGATCAGGAACTGGGACCGGAGGGTATCGGCGGAGGTGACGGCCTACATTGCCATCTCACGCTTGGCACAGGAGCGCATCGGCGAGTGCTGGGGACGCGAGGCGACCATAATCCACCCTCCGGTCGAGATCGAGCGCTTCTCGCCGGGCGAGTCCGAGGACTTCTTCCTGGTCGTCGGGGAGCTGGTCGCCCACAAGCGCGTCGACCTTGCGCTCGAGGCGTGCGCGCGCGCGCGAGCCAAGGTCAGGGTGGTCGGCACCGGTCCCGACGCGAAGCGCCTCCGCGCCGACCATGCGCGAGAGGACGTCAGCTTCATGGGCCGGGTGAGCGACGACGAGCTCGCTTCGCTGTACCAGCGCTGCCTGGCGCTGATCGTGCCCAAAACGGAGGAATTCGGGATCACGGCGGTGGAGGCGCAGGCGGCCGGCCGCCCCGTGCTCGCGGTCGACGGGGGCGGCGCGCAGGAGACGGTGGTCGACGGAGAGACCGGCGTCCTCGTTCCCGGTGATCCCGGCCGGCTCGCGGAAGCGATCGCCGACACGGACTGGACCGGGTTCTCCCCCGATGCCTGCGTGCGAAGCGCCGGGCGCTTCGCCGCGCCGATCTTCCGGCGCCGGCTCCTCGAGGAGGTCGAGCGCATCGCCGCCCGCGGCTGACCGAACGCTTCAGTCTCCCTCGGCCTCGAGCTGCGATCGCATCTTCCCCAGGGCGCGGTAGACACGGCCCTCGACGGTGGTCAGCGGCAGCTTCGTGAGTCGCGCGATCTCAGGCACCGTGAGATCGGCCCCGAAGCGCAGGGCGATCACCTCGCGCTCCTCCTCGCTGAGCGCCGTGAGCGCCGTCTGCACGTCGCGATGGGCCTCGGCCGCCTCTATCCCTCCCCTCGCCTCGGGCTCGCCGGAGCGCTCCCGGGCGCGGCGCTCCGCGTCGCGCCGGCGCAGCTCGTCGACCATCAGATTGCGTGCGATCGCGTAAAGCCAGGCGCGCTCGCCGCCCTTGCGGCGGCTGAAGCGGCGGCGAGCCCGGTAGGCGCGCTCGAAGGTGGCCGAGACGACGTCCTCGGCCATCGCGCGATTGCCCCCCCGGTAGACGAGGTAGGCGAAAAGCGCCTCCGCGTGCTCATCGAAGAGGCGTGCGAAGTCCTCATCCCTCATTGGCGCGGGCACCCCCTGTCAGGAAAGTGCCTCCTCGTCCGTATTAGGGGTTGATGAACGACCACGGCCATCTTCCAGACGACCTGGCGGGCATCGCCAGTCGGCTCGAGGCTGAGCGACCCGTACCGACCGGCGAGGAGCTTGAGCGCGTCCGGCAGCGGGCGAGCGGAGCACGCGCCGGGTCAATTCGCAATCCAAGGAAAGGCAGGGTAGGAACCACGATGAAGCCACGACTCGCAATCCTCTCGATGCTGGCCGCCGGAATGCTGTTGATGGGCACCGGAACCGGCCTCGCCATCTCGGGAATCTCGAGCAGCGACAACGCAAGCGTCGCGCAGTACCCGGTCGCGACCCCCCCCGGCAGCGGGGTCGCCGGTCAGCAGCAGGGCGGCGGTGCTGGTGGCGTCGGCGGGCTCAAGAAGGCGGGCGGCGCGGCTGCCGGCGAGGCCCAGCAGGTCGCCGCCACCAGCGGCGACGGCGGCACCCTGCCCGTCACCGGATTCGCGGCGATCCCGATCATCATCGCCGGTTTCGGGCTGCTTATAGGCGGTCTCGTTCTCCGTCGGAGAACCTCCACCTCCTAACTCGAGTCCCACGACCCTCAAGGGAGCAGCAGGGGGGCGGTTCGTCCAGCCGCCCTCCACTGCTCCGGGTCGTCCGTTCGCAGCTTCCGCTCAAGGTCGGGCACCCGTCCCTCGAGCGGGTTGAGCTCACCCGCCCTGCGGATCGCGGCGCGCGGGTCCTCGCCGGCGACCGCCCGGACCAGGGCCAGGTCGTACTGGTATTCCCAGTTGCGGGGGTCGCGCTCGATCGCCTCACGCGCCATCTGCTCGGCCAGCTCGGATCGTCCCGCCCTGGCGTTGCAGTAGGCAAGTAGCTCAAAGGGCTCGGGCCGGGCCGAGAGCGCATCGATCGAGTCCAGCGCCTTGTCGGTCGTCCGCGCGCAATCCCCCTCGCGGATCGCGTCGACGCTCGCATCCAGCCTGGACTGTGAGATCGCGATCGAGAACGGGGTGAGCGCGGCGATCAGCAGGCCGATCCCGATCACGACCCGAACCAGCTGCCTGGGGTCCGGCACCCGGGCCTTGGACGAGGCCAGGGCAGCCCCGCCGAGCGCGAACGGAACCATCGTCACCGAGGGCAGCTCCCAGTCCCAGTCGATCCCGGCATGCACCGCCCAGGTGACGATCACCGCGAGCACCCCGGCGTAGAGGACGCGATCGGGGCTTCGGCAGCGACGGGCTGTCCCGACGAGCAGGGCGCCGACCGCGACCAGCAGCAGCAAGAGCCCCACCACCCCGAGCTCCGCCAGGGTCTCCACGTAGAGCGAATGGGCGTCGATCACGGTGAAGTCGATGGGACGGTCCTCGGCCCACAGCAGCACAAAGGTCCCGGCGCCCTTGCCGACGAGGGGTCCCTCCTGCCAGGCGTCGACGGCGACGTCCCAGTGATCGGCGCGGTTGTTCGAAACGTCGGTGAGGCGCGCCCGCACGTCCCCGTCGCTCTTCACGTCCCCTCCCTCGAGGAAACGGTCGACTTGCCGCCCGATCGCGCCCGGGGCGTCGAGAGCCGCGACGCTGATCACCAGCGCCACGAAGACGAGCGCCGTGGTGCCGATCAGTGCCGGACGGCGAGTGCCCTCGGGCAGGCGCAGGGCGGCCAATCGATCGTCCAGCGACAGCAGGAGAGCCTGCACGGACCCGGCGACCGCCATTGCGGCCAGCACCACCAAGGCGACCGTCCGTCCCTGATCGACGCCCTCCGCACTCGCGAAATCTTCCGACGCCACCACGTCGGCCTGGTAGCAGACGATCAGGGCGACCGCCAGCGGCGGCGCCACCGCGATCAGGGTGGTGAGAAGCTCGCGCGGACGGGCGACCAGCGCGAACACCGCCAGCCCCAGGGCCGCCGCGGCGATCGACCCGCGCGAGAAGGTGAAGAGGAGAGCCGCGCCGAGTGGCACGATCGAGGCCGCGGCGAGCGGGCGGGCAACTCTGGGCTGGCGACGGTCGCTCGCCACCGCAAGCGCGAGGACGATCCCAAGGGCGGCGGTGATGCCGAGCCCGTTCCAGTAGGTGAGTGGATGGCTGAGCCGGTCCGCGCCCTGCTCCGCCGGGTCGGTGGGAAACACCTCCGGCAGGATTCGGGTGAGCAGGCCGGCCCCGACGATGACCACGATCGCGATCCCGATCGCCCAGACGAGGGCCTGCATCCGCCCCCGCGACCGCCGGCGCAGTCCGACCAGCAGAAGCACCGCGAGATAGACCAGGACCCGATCGAACTCGAGCAGGGCGCGAGCCGCGGAGTCCGACCAGATCTGGGAGAGCAGGATCCAGGCGCCGAACCCGGCCAGTGAGACGCTCGCCACCAGCACCCAGAGGTTGGCGCCCGCGACCGGATGCGCGCCGGTGAGTATCCGAAGCGCCAGGGCCCCGAGCAGGATCAGCGCAGCCACCGCCGTGCTGCCGGCGAAGAACCCTCCCGCCGAGAAGGCGAGGTAGAGGAGGACGATCGCCGGCGCCAGCAGGACCGCCCCGGCGCTGAGCCGGTCCGGCAAACGAGAGCTGACATGCCACCCCGAGCGTGCGATCTTCCGACCCTACAGGCAACGGCAGCCGCTCCCAGAAAGAGAGAAGCCGGCCAGTGGCCGGCTTCTCGAGGGAGGAGAGGTGCTGCTTCTCCGCTCGCGAGCTATGTGTGCGAGCAGACTCCTCCGGGCTCGCCGCCTCTCCACGGCGGCCCGGGCTAAGCGTCAGACGCGCTCGGCCACCTTCTTCACGGTCGGCTCGACGCGCTGCTTGTAGACCGGCTCGACGCGCTGCTTGACGACCGGCTCAACGCGCTTCTTGTACACCGGCTCGACCTGCTTGTAGACCGGCGTCTGCTCGACGCGCTTGCGCGCCTTCTGCGCCTGGTCCACGACCTGCTTGGTCACCTTGCTTCGATTCACCGGACCCTCGACCTTGGCCTTCTCGACCTCGGCGTCGAGGCGCTTGCGGAGCGTCTGCAGCTCGAGCTCACGGGTCTCCGGGTTCCGCAGCCGCTCGATCTGCGCCTGAATCGTCTTCAGCTCCTGCTCGCGGGTGCTTGGGGTCACGCAGCTGCTCCACGAGCTTGCGAACGGCCTCGGCCACGGTGGGCGCGAGACCGAAGGTCACGTCGACGTACTCCAGCGCCTGCTCGGAGGGCTTCCGAGTGGGCGTGGCGCCGTTGGTGGCCTCTCGTCGGTCTTGTTCGAATTGCGCTTGGAACGAAGCTCCGGCATCTTGCTTCTCAACCTCTCTCTGGGTTTCGGGGATCTTATTAGTTCTAACTTTGTTCGAGAAGAGTGTACCCGAACATACGTTCTTTAACCCGGCCGGTCAGCCGGGTTACGCCCTGGCCGGCTCCCTCTACCGAAAGATCGCGAAGCGGTGCTCGCGGGCGGCGCCCACTCGCTCGATCCACTCGGCCGGCGAGTCGAGCTCCTCGGCGGCTGGGCAGCGCCTCGGGGCCGCTCCAGGCGCGGTTCAGCGTCCTGATGCCGGCCGTGCGCACGACCTCGTCGGCGAACGCCTTCCCGCGCCGGTACTGAGCCAGCTTCATGTCGAGCCCGAGCAGCTTCGAGACGATCGAGTCGAGCAGGCCGCGACGCTCCCGGTCGCGGTCGAGCGCCCGGCGAAGCTGGGTATAGCCGGGATCCAGCTCCTCCCCCACCGCATCCATGACGTGCTCGGCATAGCCCTCGACCAGCGTCATCGCCGCCATCAGGCGGTCGACCAGCTGTCGCTGTGGCTCGGTCCAGAGCAGCGAGGCGAGATCGCCGCGGGCGACCGAGCGCACCAGCTCGCGCGGGTTGAGGCGGACCAGCTTGCCGAGCAGCTCGCCCGGCTTCACCTCGACGGCCGCCTTCTCGAACAGCTCGACGGCGACGGCGCCGAGATGCTCGCGCAGCCAGGGCACCGACGCGAAGTGGACGGCGTGCGTCGTCTCATGCAGGGCGATCCACCGAAGGAACAGGTCGCGGTCCACGTCGAGCCTCGCACGCGCGGCCGAGAGGTTGGGCCCGACGAAGAGCAGCCTCGGTGCGCGCGTCGGGCCGATCAGGGCGACGTCGTACTGGCCAATCACGCGCTGCGCCAGATAGCCGACCGCCAGGCCGACCTCGGCGCCGGTCGCGGCGGCGGTCAGCGTGCGCGAGACGCTGCTCGGCCGCCCGGACGACTGCATCCGGTCCTCCAGCGCCGCCTCGACCCGGTTGGACATCTGGCGAAACGACTCGATGTTCACCATCGCCCACTCGTCGCGGTCGATCAGCTCCGCCTCCGGAAGCCGGCCCTTCGGCTTCAGGCCCGTGTAGCGGCGGACGAGCTTGGCGGCCCGGTCGGACTCGGCGCGCAGCTCCTCCTCGCTTCCATCCCATCTCGGGCCGTCTCCCGCGAGGGCGGCGGCGAGGCGCTCCGCGAGCGCCCAGTCGACGATGCCGATCGGCTCGGTCACGGCAACGCTCTCCTGACGCCGTCGAGGATTGCGAGGTCCCCGTCCGTTCGCGCCGCGGCGAGGTCGTAGCGCGCTGACAGGTCCAGGGGGGCGTCCTCGAGCCCACCTTCCGCGAACTTGACCAGGGCACCCGCCTCGCGGGCGATCAGTTGCCCGCCCGCCGCATCCACCGACCGGCACTTGCTCGTGACCATGCCGTCGAAGCGGCCGGCCGCGATGTAGGCGAGGGAGATTGCGATGGAGCCTGGGGTCCGTACCCGGTAGGCGAGTCCTTGGAGTTCCTGCGCGGCTGCCAGCAAGCGCTCGGGCTTGTTGGACTCAACGGAGATCACCTCGAGCCCATCGCCCGGCACCACTGTCAGAGGCCTGCCGTCGAGCGTCGCTCCACGCCCCGCCACGGCGACGAATTCCTCATCCGCGCCGAACTCGTAGACGTACCCGAGCCGGACATCGGCCATCGACTCGCCCTCCGCGACGCCGATGGTGACGCTGTGCCACGGAATGGTGCGGCGCGCGTTGAGCGAGCCGTCGATGGGATCGATTACGACCTTCAGCGGGCGGTCCGGCCCGCCGAAGCTCACTGACCCCCGCTCCTCCGAAATCGCCTCGAACTCGTGCCCGGCGTCGTGGAGTCGCTCCAGTTCGGCAAAGATCGCGTCCTCGCACAGCCGGTCGATCACGAGCGTGTTGTCCCCTCCCTCGCCGACCCCCTCGTACTCGGTCCTGCGCCTCGATCCCCGCGTGGGAGGCGAAGATCTCTCGCTGCGCCTTCGACCGCCCGGCGAAAGGCATCGAGCCACTCCTCCTCGGAGGGGCCGGGGGCGCGGGACGCGTCGACCGCGTCTCGCGGGTGCCGGGCTCGCTCACCGGGCCGATGCTAGCGGCGCGATGATCTAGCCTGGGCGCGTGGCCGAGCTTGCGGAGCTGGAACTCAGCGAGGCTCAGCAGCGGGTCGTTGATCACGGCGAGGGGGCCCTGCTCGTCCTCGGCGTCGCCGGGTCGGGTCGGACCGAGGCACTCAGCCGACGCCTCGCCTCCCTCGCGGCCGGCGGTGAGCGCGCCCTGGTCCTCACCTGCTCGCAAGCGGCCGTGACCCGCATCAGGATCCGGGCCGAGGAGACCGTGGCCGGCCCCTTCGAGGAGCTGGTCATCCACTCCCATCAGGGGGCCGCGGCGCGACTGCTTCGCGAGCACGCCGCCGAGGCTGGACTCGACCCGTTCTTCGAGTCCCTGACCGGAGCGGAGCGGCTCGCGCTGCTGCTCGAGCGGGTCGATGAGCTGCCGCTGCGACGGCACGAGATCCGCGGCAACGCGGCCGGGCTGCTGGCCCAGATCGTCGATCGGATCGACGCGCTCAAGTCCGCCGGGGTGACGGCGAAGCGCTTCCGGGAGTGGGCCGAGACCCTGAGCCGCGAGGCGGATGCGGACCAGGGCCGGGACGCCGCCGCCCGGGAGCGCGAGTTCGCCCAGATCTACGAGCTTCACGACGCGATGCTTCGAACCGCCGGCGCGATGGACGGCGGCGAGGCCGTTCTCGAGCTGACGCGGCTGCTCGCCGAGCGTCCCGGCCTCGCGGCCGCGATCGCCGCCCGCTTCCCTCACCTGCTCGTGGACGAGCTCGAGGACGCCTGCCCGGCCGAGCGCGCGATGATCCAAGCACTCAGCCGGGGTGCCCGGAGCGCGGTGATCGCCTGCGACGACGACCAGTCACGCGGCCCCTGCGAGACGCGGTGCGGCATGGGCCCTCGAAAACCTGGCAGAGGCGGAGGTGGTCCTCGAGGCCGCCCGGCGCTACGGCGGGGACCTGGCGGACGCGGCGCATGCGGTCGTGGCCCGCGCCCTACCTAACGGGGGCGAATCCGTCGAACCCCCTTCAGCCCCCGAGGTGCCGCGCCGGGCGGGCGGGCCGCCCACGCGAATCAGGTTCTGGACCAGCGCCAACGAGCGCGCCGAGGCGCAGGCGGTGGCCAGGGACATCGAGGCCGCGCTGGCGGCCGGCGAGGTCCCCATCCGCGAGATCTGCGTGGCGGTCCCGCGCGGCGGAGGCCGCGCGAGGGCGATCGCTGCCGCTCTGGAGGAGCGGCGCGTCCCGCACCGGCTGACCGGCCCCGGCGCCTTCTTCCAGCGCCCGGAGATCCGGGACGTGATCGCATGGCTGCGGCTGCTCGCGGACCCGACCGACACCGCCGCGACCGTCCGCGCCCTGAGCAGGCCGCCCGTGGACCTCCGCTCGGTGGACCTGGCCCGCTGCACCACGATCGCGCGGCGCCGAAAGCTCGACATGGTCTCGGCGCTGGAGGCGTCCCTGGAGAGCCCCCAGATCGCGCCGGAGGCCCGCGACCGCATCCGCAACTTCCTCGACCTCCACGGCAAGGCCGCGAAGGCGATGGCGGAGATGCGCGCCGACGTCTTCGTGCGCCGCCTGATCGAGCGGATCGGCTTTCGCCGGCACCGCCTCTTCGCCGCGCATCCGGAGGCCGCGGAGCGGCTCCGGAACCTGTCGCGCCTCGGGGAGCTGGCGGCGACCTGGACGCGCCGGGAGCCCGACGGCTCCAACCGCGACTTCGTCCGCTATCTGGCGGCGGTCTCGGAGGCCGGGGTCTCCCCTACCGACGAGCCGGTGGAAGCGATCGCCGACGCGGTCAGGGTGATGCCCCTCGACACGCTGAAAGGGCTCGAGTTCGATCGGGTCTACATCGTCGGACTCCACGCCGGCGCTGTGCCCGGCCCGGCCCCGCCTGGACGACCGGCGGTGCCGCCCGAGGTTGGTGGAGCCGCTCCCGGCCATGAGGCGGCGCAGCGCCGTCTCCTCTACACCGCGATGACGCGCGCCCGCCAGGAGCTGGTCATGTCGAGGCCGCTGGCGACCGAGGAGGGCGAGGCGCGGCCGTCGCCCTTCTACGGGGTGGCGGGAGCCGTGCTGGACGCCTCCGAGCAGGATCACGGCGAGGAGCTCTTCGGCCCCGCGGAAGGCCTGCAGGCGACCTACCGGATGATCCAGGACGAGGTCCTCGAGGAGGCTTGGCGCGCCGGCGGCAAGCTCCGCGAGCCGCGGCTCGACACCTACATCGACGTCACGGCCGCGGTCGGGCGGTTCTTGGAGCTGGTGAAGCTCGCCGGGCTGATCCAGCGACCGGGCGAGGAGCCGGTCGCCGAGGCGCTCCCCGCCATCAACGAGCTGCTCGAGCACGCGATCTCGCCGGAGCAGCGGAAGGCGCTCGCGGACTCCGGGCTCGACGCCTACCTGCTGGACGAGGAGGGAGCGGCCAAGCGGCGCCGCGAGCTGATCGCCGCCCGGGACGAGCCGTCCCTGGAGGCCTTCCTGCCCCGTCGGGGCGAGGGCCTCGCCCTGTCGGCGACGGACATCGAGCTCTACCGCACCTGCCCGCTCAAGTACAAGTTCGCGCGCGTCTTCGGCATCCCGCAGGAGACGACGATCAACCAGCGCTTCGGGATCGTCATCCACCAAGTGCTCGAGCGCTTCCACTCAGCGGCCACGGACCCGTCCACCGATTCGGCGCCGGGCGAGGGTGCCGGAAGCCTCCAGCGATTGATGGCCCTGTTCGGTGCGGCCTGGCGCAAGGCGGGGTTCGGCGAGACCGCCGACGAGCTCCAGTTCCGCGAGCGCGCCATCGAGGCGCTGCGGCGCTATCACGCCCGCGAGGCCTCCAGCGGCTCGAGCCCACGCTGGGTGGAGCGGAAGTTCGACTTCCGCATCGGCCCCCATCATCTCCGCGGCCGGGTCGACCGGGTGGACGAGCTGCCGACCGGCGGCTACGAGCTGATCGACTACAAGACAGGCGACCCCAAGCCACAGCCGGCGCTGGAGGGCGACGTGCAGCTCGCGATCTACCGGCTCGCGGCGCGCGAGGCCTGGAGGCTCGACGGGGCCGCGGGGAGCTACTGGTATGTGCTCGCCGACGAGAAGGTCGCGGTCGGCGGCTCGCCTGACGACCTGGAGCGGGTCGAGAGCGTGGTGCTGGAGGTCGGGGAGGGGATCCTCGGCCAGGACTTCGAGCCG
Organism: uncultured Solirubrobacterales bacterium; assembly: GCA_963752605.1. Lineage (GTDB taxonomy): Bacteria > Actinomycetota > Thermoleophilia > Solirubrobacterales > 70-9 > CAVVYW01. Next base: position 8,306 of record CAVVYW010000007.1, on the reverse strand, counting down.
CGCCCCTCGCCCGAGATCTGCTCCTGGTGTGACTTCAGGCTGATCTGCCCGGCGTCGGAGGCGTAGCTAGGCGTCGGGTCCCGGGCCGTGCTGGCGAAGGAACCGCTCGAAGTCGCGGGCCAGGGCCTCGCCCGAGGGAAGGTCGTCCTCGAGCTCGATGCGGTCCGCCTGCTCCTCCTCCAGGCGCTGGACCAGCTCCTCGATCTCGGGATTGGCGGCGACCGCCCGGCTGACCTGGCTGTCGTAGGTGTCGGCCTCCTCCTCGAGCCCGGAGGCCTCGACGGCGACGCCGACGAGCCCCTCCAGGCGCCTCAGCAGGGCGAGGGCCGCCTTCGGGTTGGGCACCGCCGCGACGTAGTGGGGGACGGCCGCCCAGAGGGTCGCCGAGGGAATGCCCCGCCGCCGGCAGGCGTCGTGCAGTACGCCGACGATGCCGGTCGGTCCCTCGTAGTTCGACCGCGTCAGGCTGAGCCGCTCGGCGAGCTCCTCGTCGGAGGCGAGCCCTGTGATGGGCACGGGCAGGCTGTGGGCCACGTCGGCGATGAGGGCACCGAGCGTCACCACCATCTGGATGCCCAGTGACTCGGCGGCCCCGGCGATTCCCTCGGAGAAGGTCCGCCAGCGCAGGTTGGGCTCGGTTCCGCTGAGCAGGACGAGGTCGTGCTCGGCCCGGTGTGCGCGGGCCGCGTAGAGCACGTTGCCGGGCCAGTCGATCTCGCGGGTCTCCTCCTCGGTGAGCCGGATGTTCGGCCGGTTCGCCTGGAAGTCGAAGAACTCCTCGGGATCGATCTGCGCGATCAGCTCCGTATCCAGCGCGTCGCCGACGGCCGTCAACGCCGTCGTCGCTGCCCCGGCCGCGTCATTCCAGCCGGCGAATGCACAGACCAGAATCGGTGAGCGGAGGCGCGGAGGCTCGGACTCCCACACGAGACCTTCCATTGATTCGAGACTAGCGAGTGGTCTTCGCGCAGGCGCCGGTCCATTGACGCGGTTCCTGAACATGCGTCCGGCCCCGGGGGGAAGATCGAAGCGTGAGCCCCGGAGCACAGGCCGCCCAGCAAACAGACACCGGCGATGCACCGACGCTCGCCGGGCCCTCCATCTCCGAGCTTCGGCCCGGACAGCGCTTCCGGGGCGACTACGCCTGCCTGCGGAAGGATCGGCTCACGGCCCGGAACGGCTCCTCCTATCTCTCCCTGGAACTGCGTGACCGCAGCGGCTCGATCGCGGCCCGTGCCTTCCGCGACGTCGATCGCCTCTCCTCCCGCTTCGAGCGCGGCGACCCGATCCGGGTGTCGGGCCGGGTGGAGCGCTTCCGCGGCGAGCTCGTCGCCGAGGTCGACGACATCCGCTCTCTCGACGCGGAGTCGGTCGATCCGGCCTCCTACCTACCGAGCGCGTATCGGGACCACGACGAGCTGGCCGGCTTCCTCGAGCACCTGACTGGCGAGGTGTACGACCCGGCGCTGCGAGGCGTGGTGCAGCGGGTGCTGTTCGCCGAGCCGCTGGCGGGCGAGTTCAGGCGGGCCCCCTGCACCCGCGCCGGCCACCACGCCTATCTCGGCGGGCTGCTCGAGCACACCGTCGCGGTCGGGACGCTGGTCGGGGACGTCTGCCAGCTCCATCCGCGGCTCGACTCCGACCTGCTGATGGCGGCGGCGCTCCTCCACGACGTCGGCAAGGTCCGCGAGTTCACCTACGGGGCCGAGTTCGGGATCACCGAGGAGGGCAGGCTGCTCGGCCACCTCACCATCGGCGCGGAGATCATCGGGCGCGCCGCCGAGGGGCTGGCGGCCGAGCGCCGCGCGGCGCTCCTTCACTGCGTGCTCTCCCATCATGGAGCCGAGGGGCGCGGAGCGCGGGGAGGGGCTTCGGCACGCCCGAGGCGCTCGCGCTCTACCGGCTGAACGCCCTCGACGCCGGCGTCAAGGGCGCGCTCGAGCAGGGCCTCTAGTACCTGCGCGGCCTACCTGTTGTGGCCGGGGGCGTTGCCCGAGTTGCCGGGGGCGGGCAGCGGACTGCTGGATGGCGGGGTTTCGGCCGGCTCCGGCGCGGAGGCGCCGGCGTTATCGTCAGATACGCCCAAAATGGGGGAGTCAGCCGGAAGTCTCGCGCGCGGGACGGAAGGCCCGGATCGCCAGCCTCGCCGCGATCAGCAGGGCGAGCCCGGCAAAGGAGAGCTCGAGCACCCGCTGGCTCACCTCGTTCGCGACCACCACGCCGATCGCGACGCCGACGGGCGAGAGGACGCCGATCAGGGCGCCGTCGGCGAGGCGGACGTTCCCGTAGGAGCGCTGGCGCCAGGTGGCGACGATCGCCACCGGGACGATCGCGAGCAGCGAGGTCGCCTCGGCCTCCACCTGCGGCTCGTCCATGAAGATGGTGAGCGCGGGGACGAAGAGGATCCCGCCCCCGACACCGAGCAGGCCGCCGACCATCCCGCCGAGGAACCCGAGAATCGCAGCGGCGACCTCGCTCACGGCACGATCAGCTCCACCGCGATCACGACCAGCAGCAGGGCGAACAGGCCCGAGATCAACCGCTCCGAAAGCCTCTGTTGAAGCGCCGTGCCCGCGATCGCTCCAGCGATCGCGGGGATGCCGACCAGGGCCGCGTTGCCCACGGAGACGTTTCCGTAGCCGGCCTGAAAGGCGGCCGCCAGGCCCGCGATGATCACGATCGCGGCCATGCTCGTGCCGGTTGCCTCGCGCTCGCCGTAGGCGAGCCAGACGATCAGCAGGGGGACGATGATCGTCCCGCCGCCGACTCCGAACAGGCCGCTGAAGGCGCCGGCGGCGGTCCCGATCGCCGCCAGCTTCAGAGTCCTCCGCACGGCGGGCGATACTAGTTGACGTGGAAGCGGCCGAATCGCTCGCCCGACTGCGTGAGAACCCGGAGCGAACGGGTCTCTTCTTCGACGTCGATGGAACGCTGGCGCCGATCGTCGAGCGCCCCGACGATGCCGCTGTTCCCGAGCGCGCCCGTGAGCTGCTGAGGAAGCTCGCGCGCGACTATGCCCTGGTGGCGTGCATCAGCGGCCGGCGGGCCAAGGACGCGCGCCGGGTCGTCGGCCTCGACGAGCTCGTCTATTCGGGGAACCACGGCTTCGAGCTGCTGCTGCCCGGCGAGAGCGAGCCCCGCCCCGACCCATCCCTCGACGGCCACGACGAGGACGCATCGCGATTCGTGGGGACTCGACCAGAGGGAGCTGGAGAAGGCCGGCATCCGGACCGAGGACAAGGGCGCGATCATCGCGCTGCACTGGCGAGGCGCCGAGAACGAGGGCGCCGCGGAGTCGCTGGCCCACGAGATCGCGAGCGCGGCGGAGTGGCAGGAGCTCGTCCCGCATCACGGCCGCAAGGTCCTCGAGATCAGGCCGAACGTCGCCGTGAACAAGGGCATCGCCGTGGCGGCGCTGGTGCCGATGCGGCAGATCGACGCCGCGCTCTATGCCGGAGACGACCGGACCGACGTCGACGCCTTTCGGGGCCTCCGCACTCTCCAGGAGGACGGCGAGCTGACACCGTCGTCTGCGTGGCGGTGGCCTCCGATGAGACGCCGCCCGAGGTCCAGGCGAATGCCGACCTCACCGTGGAGGGGCCGGAGGGCGTCATCGCCCTGCTCGAGGAACTGGCCGCGTAGACAGTGGCGTACTGCGACCTGCTGCGAGCGACTGTGCTGCTGGCCGGAGGCTCAGCGACCGCCCTGGCGGCGGTGACGGTGATCGCGGCCGACCGGGCCGACGACACGACCACGCTCATCGTCGCCGCGGTCTGGTGGACGGTCGCGCTCGTCGCCGGGCTGCTGATGGGCCGCCCCTCGAGGGCGATGCAGGCGATGAGCCCGGTGCTCTCCGCCGCCCGCACGACCCCCACGCTTCCCCAGTACGACGCCACGGGCCGCGCGGCACTGGGGCGGCTCTGGCCCCTGGCCGTCTTCGCCCTGGTCGCCGGCGGTGTCGGCTTCGTCTTCCCGGGCGTCGCGGCGATCGGAACCGGCTTCGCCCTCGCCGCCGCGCTCGCCTGGCGGTCTCGGGAGCGGGCCGTTGCGGCGATAGAGGAGAGGGACGGCGTGCGGTTCTACGTCGAGCCCGGCTCGGCGCTGCAGCCGGTGAAGCTGGTCCGCACCCCCGGTCTGCGGCGCGACCGCCCGCCGCCGGGGCATCCACCTCCGGCGGCGGGCGTCTAGACCGGCCAGGCGCGGGCGGGCTCCGCCTCCGCGGCGCCGAGCTCGACGTGGGCGCGGCTGTCGCGCGAGCGGATCAGCACCAGCGTCGCACGAACCCGAGCAGCGCGATCCCGGTTCCGGCGATGAACGCCGCCTGGAAGCCCTCGGTGAGCGCGTTCGGCAGCCGACGTCTCCGCCCGCGCCGCCATCAGGTCATCCGTTCGCGAATTGGCGATCGTCGCCAGCACGGCGAGGCCAAGCGCACCTCCGATCTGCTGCGAGGTGTTGATCAGCCCGCTCGCGAGGCCGGACTCCCGCTCCCGACGCCGGACACGGCCGCGATCGTCGAGGTGACGAAGGCGAAGCCGAGCCCGTCGCCATCAGCAGCGAGGGCCCGAGGACGTCGGTGAGGAACCCGCCGCCCACGGAGACCTGCGAGAACCAGCCGAGGCCGGCCGCGATGAACAGCATCCCGGCCGCCAGCACCGGCTTGAAGCCGAGCCGGGTGACGAGCTGGCCGCCGACCCCCGCCGAGACGATGATCATCAGCGCCAGCGGCAGGTAGGAGAGACCCGCCTTGATCGCGCTGTAGCCGAGCACCTGCTGCATGTACAGCGAGATGAAGAAGAACGCCGAGAACAGCGAGGCTCCGACCAGCAGCCCGACCACGTTGGCGCCGGTCAGCGTGCGCAGCCGGAAGATCCGGAAGGGCATCAGCGGCGCCTTCGAGCGCAGCTCGATCGCGATGAAGGCGGCGATCAGGGCCGCCGACAGCGCGAGCAGCCCGATCGTCTGGGTCGAGCCCCAGCCGGCCTCGACCGCGTCGACCAGGGCGTAGACCAGCACCGACAGTCCGGCGGTCACCGTGACCGCGCCGGCCGCGTCGAAGTGACGCGTCGCAGACTCCGAGCGGCTCTCGGGGATCAGGCCCGGCGTCAGCGCCAGGGCGATCAGGGCGACGGGGACGTTCACCCACAGCACCCACTCCCAGCCGAGGCCGTCGGTGAGGATCCCGCCGAGCAGGACGCCGGCGGCGCCGCCGGATCCGGCAACCGCTCCCCAGACACCGAGCGCCTTGTTGCGCTCGGAGCCGTCCGTGAACAGGGTCGTGACGATCGAAAGCGCCGCGGGGGAGATGATCGCGGCGCCGAGGCCCTGGGCGGCACGGGCGGCGATCAGCTGTCCCTCGTTGGACGCGAACCCCGCCGCCAGCGAGGCGACGGCGACCACGATCAGTCCGGCCATGAAGACGCGCCGCCGGCCCAACAGGTCCGCCATGCGGCCGCCGAGCAGGAGGAATCCTCCGAAGGTCAGGATGTACGCGTTGACCACCCAGGCCAGGTTCTCCTGGGAGAAGCTGAGGCCCTCGCCGATCGACGGAAGGGCGACGTTGACGATCGAGGCGTCGAGGACGACCACGAACTGCGCCATGCAGAGCAGGACCAGGGCGAGCCATCTCTTCTCTCGGTATTCGGCGGCGGTGGTCATGTGGTCTCCAATCTGTCGCTTACCTCTAAGACGAACGGGAGGCGCCCGGATAGACAGGCCGGTCGTCTTTGTTTGTTGAGCTTGTGCCATAATCGGAACCTGAGTTCCGGTTTCGGTTAGAACTATACGGAATCGGAGTTCCGTTTGCGTGACGACCGTCACGCCCGGATCACACACAAGGGGCAGGAACGCCAGATGACGACAGCGACCAAGACGAGGCCGAAGGCCGCCGAGGCGCACCGCGCGAGCTGCGCGCGGACGCCCGCCGGAACCGCGACGCGGTGCTCGCAGCCGCCAAGGAGCTGTTCGCCGAGCAGGGGCTCGACGCCCAGATGCCCGACATCGCGAAGGCCGCGAAGGTCGGCGTCGGGACCGTCTACCGCCACTTCCCCACCAAGGACGACCTGATCGAGGCCCTCGTCGCCGAGCGCTTCGAGCGGATCGCCGAGCGCGGCGGGGCCGCGCTGGAGGAGGCCAAGGACGACCCCTGGCAGGCCTTCAGCGACTACATGCGCTTCTCGGTCGAGCTGCAGGCCAAGATCGCGGCCTCTCCCAGGTGTTCTCCTCGCGGACCGACGTGATGCAGGCCCACGCCGAGAGCTCGGGGACGATCGAGCTCAGCGAGAAGCTGCTCACGCTCGCACAGCGTTCCGGGGACCTGCGAAAGGACGCGGAGGTCGAGGACGTCCCGATGATCATCTGCGGGCTCGGCCACGTCACCGAGGCCGCCTCCGCCGGCAGGATGGCGCCGGGGATGTCCTGGGAGCGCTTCCTGGCGATCGTGCTCGACGGCCTGCGCGCGCCGGGCAGCGACAGGCTGCCCCGGCGGCCGCCGGGAACCCCCCGCCTGCGCTAGGGCGGCCCCTAGCCCGCCTTCCGCGCCCGCTTGCGGAGCGGCGCGAAGGAGCGCCACGTCCGGGTGTTGGCGACCTGCTCGGCCGTGAGCCAGGCGCGCCGCGCGGTCGCCACCGAGTACTTGATGTTGCCGAGCGTGTTGACGCCGTGCGCGTCGGTGTTGCAGACGATCGTCACCCCGGCCTCGGCGGCCAGCTTCGCGTGGCCCTCGTTCAGGTCCCGCCGGTTCGGGTTGCCGTTGATCTCCATCATCGTCCCGGTCCGCGCCGCCGCCTCGACGATTCGCTCGATGTCGACCCCGTAGGGCTCGCGCCTCAGGAGCAGCCGGCCGGTGAGGTGCCCGATGCAGTCGATCAGCGGATGCTCCATCGCGGCGATGACGCGATCGGTCATCTTCTTCTCGTCCATGCGGAACTTGGTGTGGACGCTGCCGATCACCCAGTCGAGCTCGGCCAGCAGCTTGTCCGGGTAGTCGGGCTCGCCGTCCGTGCCGATGTTGACCTCGGAGCCGGCCAGCAGCCTGAACCCGCGCGGGGCCGACTCGTTGTAGGCGCGGACCTCCTCGATCCGCTTCGCGAGCTGCCTGGGGCTGACGTCGTCGCCGAAGCCGTGGCTGGCGGAGTGGTCGGTGACCGCGAGGTAGGCGTAGCCGCGCTTCCGCGCGGCCTCCGCCATCTCCTCGAGGGTGTTGCGGCCGTCCGAGAGCGTGGTGTGGGAGTGCAGGTCTCCGCGGATGTTGTCCACGGTCACCAGCTCGGGCAGCTCGCCTGACTCGGCGGCCTCGATCTCCCCCCGGCCCTCGCGCAGCTCGGGCTCGATGTAGGCGAGCCCGAGCAGCTCGTAGACCCCGGCCTCCTCGCTGAAGCGGTGGACCTTCTTGCCCTTCGTCTTGGCGACGCCGTGCTCGCTGACCGAGAAGCCCTCTGGCGAGGGCCCGCTCCCGGAGCTGCACGTTGTGCGCGGCGGAGCCGGTGAAGTGCTGGAGCAGATTCCCGAAGTTCTCGTCGGAGCCGAAGCGGACGTCGACCGAGAGCCCCGAGTGGGTCAGAACGCTCGCCTTCTCCCGGCCGCCGCCACGAGCCTCGGCCGAAAGGCCGTGGGTCGCCAGCGCCTCGGAGAGCGCCGCCGGGTCGTCGGTGATCGCGATCAGGTCGAGGTCCTTGCAGGTCTCGGCCCAGCGCCTGGCGGAGCCGGCGATCTCGATCCTGCTTGCGACGCCCGCCCCAGCAGGTCGCCCCTGATCTCCTCGGCGATCGGCAGCACGTGGGAGAGCAGCAGCCGCTCGCCGGTGCCGTCCTCGGCGAAGTTGCTGAGCGATGCGAGCACGTTCTCCTCGGCCTTGGGACCGAGGCCGCGGATCTCGCGCAGTCGCTGGTCCTCGGCGGCCTGTTTGAGCTGGTCGAGGTTCTCCACCCCGATCTCGTCGTAGATGAGCTTGGCGGAGTTGGCGCCCAGCCCGGGCACCCGCGTCACCTCGACCAGCGTCGCGGGGAACTTCTGCTTCAGCTTGGCGGCGGCCGGGATCTCACCCTCCGCGATCAGGGCGGAGACCTTCTCGGCGATCGTCTTGCCGACCCCCGGCAGCTCGGTCAGCCTCCCCTCGGCCGAGAGCTGCTCCGCGGAGATCGGGCTCTGCGCGATCGCCCGCGCCGCCTCCCGGTAGGCGAGCACGCGGAAGCGATCTGCGCCGTCCAGCTCGTAGAGGATGCCCAGCTCCCGCAGGGCGGAGGCAATCTCGGCGTTCCGCATGCCCTCAGGCTAGTGACGGCCTCGGGGCTGCCGCGTCAGAGCCTCTC
>CAVVYW010000006.1:0-1068468 GCA_963752605.1 uncultured Solirubrobacterales bacterium | reverse complement strand
AGACATCGGCAGTGGCCCGGCAGGCGGCCTGAGGGCGAGCTCAGGCCGACGGGCCCCCGGCGAGCGCTCGGATCGAAGACTCGCCTGCGGAGTCGTTAACCGCAGAAGAACAAGGGAAAGAACGCCGGAGAGGCAACATTCTGCGCTCCTTACGTTCGTATGGCTGTTCGTACATATCGGCGTAGACTCGGTGGATGAAAGAGCCGAGCTTCGAATGGGACGAGCGGAAAGACGCGGAGAACCAAGCCAAGCACGGCATTCCGTTCGCGCTGGCGCAATATGCCTTCGCCGACCCCAAGCGGGTTGTCGCCGAAGACACGGCGCACAGCGCGAAGGAGAAGCGGTATTTCTGCTTCGGGCATGTTGGAGGCGGAATATTGACCGTCAGGTTTACGTACCGCTCCGGCGTGATACGGATTTTCGGCGCCGGCTACTGGCGCAAAGGAAAGGCAATCTATGAGCGGGAAAATCAGGTACACGAATGAACCCATCGGTGACCCCAAGGTGGTTCGTGACTTTCTGCCTTCGCCGCAAGAGCTGGCGTTCCGTGAAGAGGATGTGAAGATCACCATCACCCTGAGCAGGAAGAGCGTGGAGTTCTTCAAGTCGGAAGCAGTGAAGGCTGACACGCAATACCAGCAAATGATCCGTGGATTACTGGACGCCTATGTGGACGCACACGCTGGCGCTCCAACTCTCCGGTCAAAGCGGACGCGCGCAAAAACCGCGCGCGCCGCTTAACTGGCGCCGAACGGCCACGGCGGCATTGGCGCCGACCAGGCCGATGCTCCATCGAGCACGCCGCGCGCGGAGAAGCGTTTCATTTCCGCCCGCGAGCACGACGAACACCTTGCGCACCGTCTCGCGGATGTCCCACTCGCCCATCGTGTTGGCCGGGAAGAACAGCGTGTCGCCGCTGCGGAACTCGATGGGCTCGCCGCTCGTCGGCGTGAAGCGGCCGCGGCCGCAGAGGATGTGCATCACTTCGGCCTGCGCGAGCTGGCGCGCGAAGCGGCCCGGCGTGCATTCCCAGATGCCGCAGTTGTTGTCGCCGGCGCCTTTCAGCTCGACGTCGATGCCGCTGAAGCGGCAGGGCGGATCGCTCTTGGGATGCGCCGGCGTGCCCTGTTGCTGCAGGCCGGTGAGCGTGGCGGATTGGTGCAGTACGGTGATGCTCATGAGGTGGTCGAAGTGGTAGAGGGCGCCAGCGCGCGTTCGGCGACGGCGCAGAACCAGCGCACGCCAAAGGGCAGTGCGTCGTCGTTGAAGTCGTAGCAAGGGTGATGCAGCGGGCGTTCGCCGTCCGTGCCCGGCGCGGCGCGGCCCTGGCCGAGCCACAGATAAGCGCCGGGACGCTCGCGCAGCAGGAACGCGAAATCCTCCGACGTGAACGCGGGCCGCGGCGCGACGCTGGCCTGCAGGCCGGCGGCCGCTGCGGCTTCGAGCGCGAGCGTGGCCTCGGCGGCGCTGTTGATCGTCGCCGGGTAGTAGCGGTGGTAGCTGACCTCGGCGGCGATGCCGTGGCCGAGCGCAACGCCTGCCGCGGCATCGCGCAGCGCGGCTTCGATGCGGTCCTGCGCCGCGGCGTCGAAGCTGCGCACCGTGCCGGTGATCGTCGCTTCGGCCGGCAGCACGTTGTGGCTCGAGCCGCCCGCGACGCGCGTCACCGACAGCACCGCCGAGTCGGTCGGGTCGATGCGTCGCGCGACGATGGTGTTGAGATGCAGCACGAGCTGGCTCGCGGCGAGCAACACGTCGGGCGTGCGATGCGGCTGCGCCGCGTGGCCGCCGCGGCCGCGCAGCACGATGTCGAAGCGATCGGCAGCGGCCATGATCGGGCCCGCGCGTGTCTGCGCGTGGCCGAGCGGCAACTCGGGCCAGTTGTGCAAGGCGTAGACCGCGTCGCACGGAAAGCGCTCGAACAGGCCCTCGTCGATCATCACGCCCGCACCGCCGCGGCCTTCTTCGGCCGGCTGAAAGATGAAGTGCACGGTGCCATCGAAGCGCCGCGTGCGCGCGAGCTGGCGCGCCGCGCCGAGCAGCATCGCGGTATGGCCGTCGTGGCCGCAGCCGTGATGCACGCCGGCGTGGCGACTCGCGTGCGGCGCCTTGCCGAGCTCGACCATCGGCAGCGCGTCCATGTCGGCGCGCAGACCGATGCTGCGTGTGCTGCGGCCGTGGCGCAGCGTGCCGACCACGCCGGTGCTCGCGATGCCGTCGTGCACTTCGAGCCCGAGCAGCCGCAATGCCGACGCGACGATGCCGGCGGTGCGCCGTTCCTCGAAGGCCAGTTCGGGATGCGCATGCAGGTCGCGACGCAGCGCGATCAGATCGGGCAGCAGATCGTCGACCGTGCTCGACATCGCGCTCAACGACCGGCCTCGACCGCATCGGCCAGCTCGGCCAGCATGCGGAAGTGGTAGTCGGGCGTCGTGTGCTTCGCCTCGATCGTGCCGCCGGAATCCTTCATGCCGTGGCGGCGCTCGATCCAGCACGTCGCGATGCCGAGCCTGCGCGCGATGCCGATGTCGTGATATCTGAGAGCCGCTACAGCCGACAGATTGAATTTCGCGATCGCCGCTGGACGTGGTCGCTGTCGCTCGAGAAATGGATGCTTCGATGCTTCAGCAGCCGATCAGCGCCAAACGGTGTACTTTGACGTTTGGCGCTTATCGCGCAATCGCAGAGCCGGCGCTACTTCCTTGTCAGAAGCAGCTGTCCCACCTTTTGCAGCCGACCCTTGAGGCCGCTAGCGATCATGCCGAGGACACCGGGCAGCTCAATCTCTATCGTCACTGCCGCGTCGAGCACGTTGACGACGCCGCCGATGCTCTGACCCATCGCCGCGACGCTGAACGTCAGCCGGTCGCCGTCCCAGCGTTCGCTGGAGGTGCCGCCGGTGCCAGGCAACTGCTGGATGATGCTCGCGAAGCCGGCCTCGATGCGGCGGCGCGCCTCGGCGCGGCCAAGCTGGTGCGGGATGCTGATGGTAATGGGTGTCGCCATGTGCCGAAGGGTGGCGCGAAGCGGAGCGCCGTGCAAGGCTTGCCAGCGAGGACAGTTGGGTCCAGCTGCTGGAGGACGGCAGCCGCATCCGCCGCAACGCCGCTAGAGCGCCCGCTTCTTTGCCGCTGGCTTGCTCGTTCGATCGGCTGGCCGTTCGGTCGCCGGCTTGGCGGACGCCTGCCGCTTCTTCGACAGAGAAGCGTTCAGGGCGACGGCCAAGGCGGCGTCACCGCTCAATAGGTCACGCCAGCGCAGCTCGACCTGGGGCGTTCTCCTGCCTTTGCCAGTCAACCGAAAGCCATCGGGATCGACCGCAACGGTGTAATCCACGCCGTCGACGGTGACTTGCCGCTTGAGTTCTTTGTCGAGGACTGTGGCCACGTGAGGCGTACTCCACTGCGTGAAACGGTGCCTACATCGTATGCGCCCGGCGAAACCGCCTTGACGACGGCCGACGAGGGGCGCAGCGGGGGCACACCGCGTCAGCCCACCTCGCGGGCAAGCTTCGCGCGCCTCTCGAGTTCCTTCGCGCTCGGCTCGGCCTGCGTGAACGATCCAGGCGCAATTTCGCCGGCAGGCACGTAGGTGCTCATCACGACACCGGTGGCCGAGGTTTGCGAAGCGACGAGCCGCAGCGCGCCGGCCTTTGCGCCGGCTTCGAACAGCCGCTTGCCGCGCCCGAGCACGACGGGGAAGGTCCACACGTTGTACTCGTCGATCAGCGATGCAGCCTGTAGCGTCTGGATCAGGTTGCCGCTGCCGATGATCTGCAGATCGGGCCCTGCCTCTGACTTGAGCGCCGCGACTGCCGCGACGACGTCGCCGCGCAGGAGCGTCGAGTTGTTCCAGCCCAGCGTCCTCAGCGTGCGCGAGGCCACGTGCTTCCTCGCCGCGTTGAGCGTCTGCGCAATCGGGTTGTCCGCCGGCTGGTACGGCCAGTAGGCCTCGAAGATCTCGTAGGTCCTGCGGCCGAGCACGAGCTCGCGGTCCTTGCCGTCGAGGCCGTTCATGGAGCGGCCCATGACCTCGTCCCAGTAGTTGAACGTCCAGCCGCCGAACGCGAAACTGCCGGTGGGATCTTCCTGCGGGCCGCCAGGCGCCTGCATGACGCCGTCGAGCGAGACCATGGTGGATGCGATGAGCTTTCTCATAGGGCGACTCCGTGGGTTGGGCGGTTAGGCAGGACGACGGCCGTCGTCTCATCTCCACGACGAGCGAGGTCGGCCGATTTCGACACGATCCTGTCGAGCGAACGGGCGACGCCGTGGCGGGTCAAGCGATGAAGTCGTACATCCGATTCTGCTCTCGTACGGCTCGCTCTGCGCTCACGCTTCCGGCCGCAGGTACAGCGTCTCCTTGATCTCTTCCATCACGATGTAGCTGCGCGACTCGGTGGCCGACGGCAGCTTCAGCAGGATCTTGCCGAGCAGGTGGCGGTATTCCGACATCTCCTTCAGCCGTGCCTTCACGAGGTAGTCGAAGTCGCCGGACACCAGGTGGCACTCCAGCACCTCGGGCACGTGCGCGATCTGCTGCTTGACGCGCTCGAACACCTCGTCTGACTTGGTGCCATCTTCAGCTCGACGAACACCAGCAGCTTCTTGCCCAGCAGCGCCGGATCGAGCCGCGCGTGGTAGCCGGTGATCACGCGCCCGCGCTCGAGTCGCCGCACACGCTCCGTGCAAGCGGTCGGTGACAGGCCGACCTTGTGCGCGAGCTCGGTGATGGCGATGCGCCCGTCGCGCTGAAGCGCGTCGAGGAGCGGCAGTCGAGGCGATCGAGCTCCTTCATGTTTTCACTTACTTCAATGGCTGGTAGTGGCGATCCGCTCACTACGGAGGTTGCATGATCTTTGGTGATTATCACTACGTATGGTCGGTAGAGTAGTGAACATTCTGTTGACACGAGGAGCACATCGAATGAAGGTCGCGGTTCTCGGCGGTGGCGTGATCGGCATCAGTGCCGCCTACCACTGCCGCAGGAGCGCAAGTCGTCGTTGTCGAGCGCCGCAGCGGTCCGGCGTTGGAAACGAGTTTCGCCAACGCAGGTCAGGTCTCGCCGGGCTACTCGACGCCGTGGGCGCGCCCGGCATTCCGTTGAAAGCGCTGAAGTGGCTGTTCCAGCGCCACGCGCCGCTCGCGATCCGTCTCGATGGAACGCTCGGGCAGTGGTGCTGGATGGCGAGCATGCTCGCGCAATGCACGAGCGACAGGTACAGCCTGAACAAGCAGCGCATGATGCGCCTGGCCGAGTACAGCCGCGATGTGCTGCGCGAGCTGCGGGCTCGCGAGCATCTGCACTACGAGCAGCGCAGTCTCGGCACGCTGCAGTTGTTTCGCAGCCAGGCGCAGTTCGACGCAGCGGCACGCGACGTCGAGGTGCTCAAACACCACGGCGTGCCGTTCGAGTTGCTCGGACGCGATGAGCTGGCGCGTGCCGAACCGGCACTCGCGCGCGTGGAGCACCGGTTGAGCGGCGGCCTGCGCTTGCCGAACGACGAAACCGGCGACTGCCACGCCTTCACACGGCAGCTCGCGGCCCGCGCAGGCCAGCTCGGCGTCGAGTTCCGTTTCGATACCGCGGTCACCGGACTGGAGGTCGAGGGCGGGCGCTTCGTCGGTCTGCGCATCGGCAACGAGCGTCTGGCGGCCGATCGCTGCGTGGTCGCGCTCGGTTGCCACTCGACCGCGTTGTTGAAGCCGCACGGCATCGAGCTGCCGGTCTATCCCGTCAAAGGCTACTCGCTGACGCTTCCGCTCGTCGACGAATCGCGCGCGCCGGTCTCGACCGTGCTCGACGAGACCTACAAGGTCGCCGTGACCCGCTTCGATAACCGCATCCGCGTCGGCGGCATGGCCGAGCTCGCGGGCTTCGATCTGTCGCTGAAGCCGCAACGGCGCAAGACGCTCGAGATGGTCGTCGAGGATCTGTTTCCCGGCGCCGGCGCGCTGGCACGGGGCGAGTTCTGGACCGGCCTGCGGCCGATGACGCCCGACAGCACGCCGATCGTCGGTGCGACCGCGGTAGACCGCTTGTACGTCGAACACCGGCCACGGCACGCTCGGCTGGACGATAGCGGCCGGGTCGGGCCGCTTCATCGCGGACCTGATGACCGGCCGGCGCCCGGACATCGACCCCGCAGGGCTCGGCATCGATCGTTATCGGGCCGCGACGCGGTCCAGGTGGCAGCCTCGTCTGGCCACATGAGCGCACCGGTGTACCAATGAAGGCTAGTCGATGAAGTCCAACGCGCGGTGGTCGCGCCGACGAACGACAGAAACCACGGCGGGCCGAAGTTGCCAGGCACCGCGCGCCAATGCAGGTCGCGCCAACGGATTGGCCGCAGGATTGCCGCTCACCACGATGGTCATCGCCTGAGTGCCGCTGCCGTAGCCCATCGCGTAGTGCAAGCCTCGAACCGTGCCCGCAAGCGGCAGCCTGTCGAACGTCACGTCGAGGACGCCGCCCCAGCAGTAGTCGATGCGCACTCCTTGTCTGGCTGGAAATCGTGTTGTCGCGACCGCGCGTTGCGTCCGCAAACCCGCCATGGACACGAATACACGCGTGACGGTTTTTGCAGAACGGAACCTTCACCAAGCAATTGACTTCGTTCGAGTTCGCCAGAGACTTAGTCCGTTTCTTGCCCACTTCGAGTCGGGGGCGATCGTATTCCATATCGCGGAGCGCCATGCTGGGGCTACTGCCCGATGATGGAATGCCCGGGCGCGCGCGATCGCATGGATGTTTGCCGCGCTTAATACGGTGGAGCCGCCGATCGTTGATCGCGCAATGGCCACGCTCTTGGAGCGCGACAAGCCCTGGTACAAGGAGCGCCTGCCCGTACTCGAGGATCGCATCCGTGTACGGCTGGGCGAACTTTCCAGTCGGCTTGGCAGAGCTGTCCTTGCGACCAGGTTTGCGGGACTACTGGCGGCCTCCTCAAGCCGCTCGTGGGCCGGCCTACTGTTCCTCGCGCCTTCGGCTTGAGGTTGGCTCATCCGGTGCCGATGCGGTGCATCTGGGTAGGCTTCGCGCAGCCCGAATCGCATCAACGACGTGCCCGAAAACTGTTCCGCGGTCGAAGGTTCGAGTCCTTCAGGGCCCACCAAAAATGCTGGTAGGTTGGTGGTAGTCGCGGTCAGTCGCTCTCCCCCTTCTGCACCCGCAGGACGCCGCCCGACATGTCGGCCTCGCTCATGCGAAGCACCTCGACTGGCCGCTGGTCGGTGAGGTGCGCGAGCCGCAGAGCGAACTGCAGCGGCCGCACGGCGCGCTCCATCACCTTGGCCATCAGCTCGTCATCGACATAGGCGTCGCGGCCGTCTTCTCGAAACCCCTTGATGCCCTGGCATGGATTCGGTGCCTTCGTGAAACCGTGTTCGCGCGCGTGTTCCTGATGTGCGAGAACAGCGCCTTCTCGCGGTTCGCGCATACCTGACCATGCTTGGGCGGATTGGTGCCACAGGCTTTCCCTTGCTTATCGTGTGGCCGCCGGCGGAGTCCACTGATAGCACCACGTCTCGCTCATCGCCTGTCCCTGGTAGGCAAGGTACATCCGCAGCTCCACCGGCGTCGGCTTCTCGTCGGGCAACTTCAGGTCGAACATGGCGCGGTAGCCCTGGATCGACTTCAGCGGCCGTGCCGACGTGATTTCGATGCTGCCGCGCGAGGGCGTGATCACCGGCTTCATTTGCGCCTCGTCGCCGACGAGCGCGAGGTCGCCGCCTTCGAAGTCGACCGCAAAGCGCCACGACACGTACGCGCGCTTGTGCCCCACCACGCCGCCGATGCCGGTGCGCGTGGCGATCACGCGCGCCGCCGAGGCCTGCACCGGCGGTTGCGCGCCCCAGTGCAGGCGATAGCTGAACAGGCGCTCCTCGCCGGCGCGCGGCTTGGCGGCCGGCGTCCAGAACGCGACGATGTTGTCGTTGGTCTCGTCGTCGGTGGGCAGCTCGACGAGCTGGATCGCGCCCTTGCCCCAGCCGGATTTCGGCTCCACCCACAGGCACGGGCGGCGCTCGTAGAAGGCGCCGTCGTCCTGATAGTGGTCGAACTCGCGGTCGCGCTGCAGCAGCCCGAAGCCGCGCGGGTTCTCGTCGACGAAGGCGCTGAAGCGCGTCTGCGACGGGTTGGCGAGCGGGCGCCACAGCCATTCGCCGCTGCCCGTCCACATCGAGAGGCCATCGGAATCGTGGATCTCGGGCCGCCAGTCGTTGGCCATGCGCCGGTCGTTCTCGCCGTGCTGGAACATGCTGGTGAGCGGCGCGATGCCCACGCGTTCGATGTCCTTGCGCGGGTACAGCGCCGCATCGACGTCCATCACCACGCGATCGGCCGGACGGATGTCGAAGCGATAGGCGCCGGCGACGCTCGGCGAATCCATCAGCGCATAGATGGTGAGCATTGCGGCGTCCGCGGCTGGCCTCTCGAGCCAGAAGTCGGTGAAGAGCGGGAATTCCTCGTTGCCGCCGGAGTCGATGGCCAGGCCCCGCGCCGACAGGCCGTACTGGCGCTCGCCGCCCACCGAGCGGAAGTAGCTTGCACCGAGGAAAGCCGCGACATCGTGTTTCCAATTGCTATGGAAGGTCACCCTGAACCCGGCAAAGCCCAGGTCCTTTGGCATGCGCGCGGCCTGCAAGCCGCTCTTGCCGTAATCGAACATCGCCGGGTCATAGGCCAGCTCCTGTGCCATGCCATCGGCCAGCTCGTGCATGCGCACCGGCACGTCGAAGTACGTGCCCAGGTGGGAGAACTTCAGGCGAAAGCGCCGGCCGTCCTCGCCCCACAGCGCGTGGTCGTCGCGATAGCCGATGGTCTGGTAGCGGTCGTAGTCGAGCGCCATCAGCTCGTCCGGCAGCTTGTCCGCGGGCTTCTGATAGGGACGGCTGGCCAGCGAACGGGCGCGGCCCTTGAGCCACGCGTAGTCGAAGGGCTGCGGACTGCCGAGCTTTTTCAGTCGCGGTTTCTTGTCGGCGGCGATGAGCGTCGTGGCGGGCAGGCCGAACGCGGCAAGTGCGGTGGCCATCCTGGCGAAGTCGCGGCGTCGCATGGCGTTGTGCGGTTCCTTTCGTGAGTGCGGGGGTCGCCCGTCAGAACGTCGGGCTTGGCCGCGAGAGCGTTGTGCGGCCGGAGCGCAGAGTTTGCCGCAAGCGGAGTTTCCTGTGGCGGAAGCGGATTCTCCGGTGATTCGCGCGACTTCGCCGCGCACGGGCAGCGATCCTCGTCTTCTCTAGGCAGCAGCACCCGGACCCCGCCAGTCGTTTCATGTACTGGGACGACCTGCACTGCGGCTGCATCGCGGCCACCCGCCGTTCACGCACGTAAGCCGAGTTCGAGCAGGTTCATCGTGATCGATGTGTTGGTGCCACTTGCCAATCATGTCGAACATACTCGAGACAAATGTTGCGTGGTGCGGCGCGCAGTCGCCGGACTCAGCGAAGGTGCTCCTCGGTATACAGCGACAGTTCGATCAGCCGGTCGAGCAGTTCCTCGCCGCGCAGACCGGGAAAGTTTCGGCGCACCATTTCCTTCGCATACAAGCGGACCAGATAGCGCAACTTGAGCGACTTAGCGCGCGCGGCGAACACGTAGTCGCGGTGCCCACTATTGACGACGATGAGGTTGCGCTCTAGGTCGTGGCGCGAACGCCAGAGCTGGCCGGGCGCGTGTTCGAGCGTGTAGCCGGGCAGGCCGTACGCGGCACCGGCGCGTTCTCGCGTCTCCGGGAGCAGGCTGTCGGTCACTGTGACGAGCGCTTGCGCTTCGCACTCCGTTTCGCCCTGGCGTGCCCACACCCCGACCCTGACCAGCTGAGGCTCCTCGGGGGCAAGAAAGTTCGCGTACTCCGCGTTGCCATCCTCGATCCGTCCGGCACCGTCCAGCACGCGCCACTCGTATCGGACCGCATCGGTCACAGGGCGCCGGCTCGCATCGCGCGCGACCGCGCGCAGCATGCGCTGCGTGCCGACCGGCACCGTGCAGGCCGAAGGCGAGATGCGGACGCTGAAGAGCGGTCCCGCGAACTCGAAGAACTCTCGCTGCGATGAAAGCGGCTCGGCTTCGTCCGGCAGGCGAGCGCCCGCAGCTTCGAGCTCGGCCGCCGAAAGCGGCTGCGCACCGTTGCCGGCAGCCTGTCTGCGCGGCGCCTGGATGTCGAACCAGTCATAGTCCTCTGCGGGCAGGGCCAGCATCGCCTCGCGGAACGCGCGCTGAATCGACTTCAAGGTCTCGCGCGAGCTGCGTTCGTCCTCGGCGCGCCGGCGCTCCTGGATCAGCTCGCACAAGCGCGCCTCCAGCGGCGCCATCGCCTCGACGAGCGCCTCGAGCGCTGCGTCGTGGATGACGCCGGTGCGGGTCGCTGGCGTGAGATTGAGAAACGGCGCATCGACGATGCCCTGCAGGCAGCCCTCGGTCCAGGGCGTCTTCTGAAACGCATCGAGCTGCGTCAGCGACGCGACGATGCGCGTCCCGGATCGATAGAGACCCACCTGGTTGGTAGCGTCGGCGGCGTTCAGGTACAGCTCGACATAGGTCTCCCCTTGCGGCGCCGCAGGCAGCGGCAGATGGTGCAGCAGTTCGCCCGTGAACTGGCGCGGCTCCACCGCGAGATCCTTGCGCGCTTGCCGATCGACAACACGAATGTGCACACCCGACTGGCGGATGCGCTCGCGCAGCTCGGAGGCGAGGTAACGCTGGATCTTCTCGCCCGACAGCTGACGCACGCCGGGCAGCAGCGGCCGAATCTTCAGCCGCGTGCCGGATTCGGCGAACAGCGATCCACGGCGCACAACGCTGTAGCCCGGATCGTGCCTGCGCATGCGCATCTCATGGACACGGCCGTCGGGTCCCGCCGAGCTCATTGCCAGTTCCTCGCCGACGGTCCAGAAGGAAAGCAGCCCGATGCCGAACTCGCCCTGAATGCCGCGCGCGCCCTCGGACTTGAGGCGCCGCTTGAGCGAATCGCAGATGTGCGTGGCGACGTAGCGGAAGTCGGGCGCGCCGTCGGCGTCCTTCGGCACGCCGCGGCCGTCATCGACGATCTCCAGGTAGTGCTCGCCGCGCTCGCGTGCCCGCGTGATCGTGATCGAGCGGGCGCCCGCATCGATCGAGTTCTCGACGAACTCGGCGACGGCTTTCAGTGGATTGTCCTGCGACAGCGCGATGATCGTGATCGCGTTCCAGTCGTCGCCGATGCGCAGACGACCGCTGGCTGCCGGGCGGGTCTTTGCCGCGCGCTCTCGTGCTCTCGCCGGGTCGGCGGTGGTCATGGCCTTGCCGTGGAACGCGATTGTCGGGCCGACCGCGAGTCAACGGCTTTCCATGTACGCCGCATACAGTCCCCCGTGCAGATCGCGCAGACTCTTTCGCTTGTCGATCAGTTCGTGGTGGCGACCTTGCCGCTCCAGGCCGATCAACTCCACCAGCAGCCGCATCGCCCGCTCGGCCTCGCTGTGACGCTGCGGTTGCGCCAGGCTTAGCAGGCGTGCAAGCCCGGCCTTTTGAGTCAGCACCCAGGCGGGGAACCATGCGAGGTCGTCCGCATCGCCGCGGCCCTCGAAGCCGGCGTCGAACTGCTTGCGCAGCTTGTCGAGCGACGGGTCGGCGAGCCGCCTTGCCAGCGCATCGAAGCGCGCGGGCGCCAGCCATGCCAGCTCGGCGAGCAGGGGCCAGGTGTCGTCCAGCCCGTGGGTGCAACAGCGCGCGTGCGCCATCCACGCCAGCGGTGCAGGAATGCGGCGCCATGACGCGATGCCCGCGACGGCCTGCGCTGCCGTCGGCCAGTCTTCCGCGCGCAGCCATAGTGCGGCGGCGTGATCGTCGACGTGGTCGGGGCGAAACGGAAGCCCCGCGGCTCGCTGCGCGGCGTGCCGCCACAGCGGGGCGAGCCAGGCGGTGGCGATGTCACCAAGCAGGCGCTGCGCAGCCGGTGCGACCTGGTCGTCGATGAGTTCGCGGGCGGTGCGTAGCGCGTCGTGATCGCGAAACGGCGTGCTTGCGGCTTGCGACTCCAGCGCATCGATCAGCACGGCCAGCGGATCCAAGGCGTCGTCGCGCGGGAACTCGTCGGCCAATGCCTGCCAGGCCTTGCGGACGTTGATCGCATCGCGCCGCTGCAGCGCGTGCACGGCGTCGTTGCGCAGCATGATGTCGCGGCTGTGATCGAAGATGTCGAGCTGCATCGGCCCACAATGCGATTGATCAATTTGCCGACAAGCGTAGCAGCCTGAGCCTGGATCTTTCCACAAACGAAGCTATGCGCCGCCAGCACCCGCTTCCACGAAAGTACTCACTACGATCAGCGGACAGTTCCGAGAATCGCCATCGGTCTCCCGTCATCGATGCCACTTGTCCAGGCAAGCGCCGACGTCGTAGCGCCCTCCTCGAGCTGCCTCCCGAATGAGGAGAGGCGACTTTCGTGGCGGGGCCTGCGAGGGCACGCGCGTGATTGACCGCTGCGACGAGAGAGCGGCAGCGGTTAAGCGGCGCACAAGGCCCCGTTCTTGAAAAGCGAATTGCGACTGCCCTCACGTTGCCGCAAGCTGCACGCATGGACGAGTTCGAACGCTGGGTCGGGCGCACCGAAACGCATCGCGACTGCATCGACGCGGCACCGGTGGCCGCGCTCGCGGCCACGCTCGATGTCGACGACCCGGGCGTCGAGCTGCCGCCGCTGTGGCATTGGATCTATTTCACGCCGAAGGTGCGCGCCGGCGAGATCGGCTCCGACGGGCACGCCAAGCGCGGCGGCTTCCTGCCGCCGGTGCCGCTGCCGCGCCGCATGTGGGCGGGCGGGCGGCTCGAGTGGCGACATGCGCTGCGCGTCGGCGACGCGGTGACGCGCACTTCGCGCATCGCTTCGATCCGCGAGAAGAGCGGTCGCAGCGGATCGCTGGTGTTCGTGACGGTGCGCCACGAGATCTCGAACGACGTGGGCGTCGCGCTCGTCGAGGAGCACGACATCGTCTATCGCGATCTGCCGCGCGCGGACGACGCGCCGGCCGTCGCGCAGCCGGCGCCGAACGACGAAACCTTCTCGCGCGAGATCGTGCCCGACCCGGTGCTGCTGTTTCGCTACTCGGCACTCACCTTCAACGGCCACCGCATCCACTACGACCGCAGCTACGTCACCGAGGTCGAAGGCTACCCCGGGCTCGTCGTGCACGGGCCGCTGATCGCCACGCTGCTCGTCGACCTGGCGCGTCGGCACTGCCCCGGCATGCGCGCCACACGCTTCGAGTTCAAGGCGGTGCATCCGATCTTCGACATCCACCGCTTCGCCGTCTGCGGCCGCGAGGTCGACGCAGGTCGGCTCGCGCTGTGGGCGCGCGATCATCAAGGACGCCTCGCCATGCAGGCCCGACTGGACTACACGACATGACCGCTTACGAAGACATCCGCGATGCGGTGCGTGACCTGTGCCGGCAGTTCCCCGACGAGTACTTCCGCAAGATCGATGAAGGACGCGGCTACCCCGAGGCTTTCGTCGATGCGCTGACGAAAGCGGGCTGGCTGGCCGCGCTGATCCCGCAGGACTACGGCGGCCCCGGCCTCGGGTTGGCCGAAGCGTCGGTGATCATGGAAGAGATCAACCGCGCGGGCGGCAACGCCGGCGCGTGCCATGGCCAGATGTACAACATGGGCACGCTGCTGCGTCACGGCAGCGAAGCGCAAAAGCGCGAGTACCTGCCGCGCATCGCCAGCGGCGAGCTGCGCCTGCAGTCGATGGGCGTCACCGAGCCGACGACCGGCACCGACACGACGAAGATCAAGACCACCGCGGTGAGGAAAGGCGACCGCTACGTCGTGAACGGCCAGAAGGTCTGGATCTCGCGCGTGCAGCACTCCGACCTGATGATCCTGCTGGCGCGTACCACGCCGCTTGCCGACGTGAAGAAGAAGTCCGAAGGCATGTCGATCTTCCTCGTCGACCTGCACCATGCGGTGGGTCACGGCATGACGGTGCGGCCGATTGCGAACATGGTGAATCACGAGACCAACGAGCTGTTCTTCGAGAACCTCGAGATCCCGGCCGAGAACCTGATCGGCGAAGAAGGGCAGGGCTTCAAGTACATCCTCGACGGGCTGAATGCCGAGCGCACGCTGATCGCCGCCGAGTGCATCGGCGACGCGCACTGGTTCGTCGATCGCGCGACGGCGTACACGAAGGACCGCGTCGTGTTCGGCCGGCCGATCGCGCAGAACCAGGGCGTGCAGTTTCCGATCGCCGAGGCGTACATCGAGCTGCGCGCCGCCGACCTGATGCGCTGGAAGGCGTGCGAGCTGTTCGATGCGCACAAGCCGTGCGGCGCCGAAGCGAACATGGCGAAGTACCTCGCCGCGAAGGCGTCGTGGGAAGCGGCCAACACCTGCCTGCAGTTCCACGGCGGCTTCGGCTTCGCCAACGAATACGACGTCGAGCGCAAGTTCCGCGAGACGCGGCTGTACCAGGTGGCGCCGATCTCGACGAACCTGATCCTCAGCTACGTGGCCGAGCACGTGCTCGGCATGCCGAGGTCGTTCTGATTAGCTCGGATGCTGCCGCTCGTGCCAAGAACATCACCGTCGTCACGCTCGAGCATGCGATCGCTGCGCCGCTCGCGACGCGGCAGCTTGCCGATCTGGGCGCACGCGTCATCAAGGTCGAGCGACCCGGCGTCGGCGACTTCGCGCGCGGCTACGACGAGCGCGTGCGTGGACTGTCGTCGCACTTCGTGTGGACCAACCGCGGCAAGCAAAGCCTGACGCTGGACGTCAAGCAGCCGCAGGCCAGGCGAGTGCTCGACGCGCTCGTGGCCCAGGCCGACGTGCTCGTGCAGAACCTCGCGCCGGGCGCGGCGGCGCGACTGGGGCTGTCGTACGAGGCGCTTGCGCCGCGGCACCCGAGACTCGTCGTGTGCGACATCTCCGGCTACGGCAGCGACGGGCCGTACCGTGACAAGAAGGCCTACGACCTGCTGATCCAGAGCGAGTCGGGGTTCCTGTCGGTGACCGGTACCGAAGCCGAGCCGGCGAAGGCCGGTTGCTCGATCGCCGACATCGCCGCCGGCGTGCAGGCGCACGCGAACATCCTGGCCGCGCTGATCGAGCGCGGGCGCAGCGGCCGGGGCCGCCACATCGAGATCGCGATGCTCGACAGCATGGTCGAGTGGATGGGCTTTCCGATGTACTACGCGTTCGACGGCGCGGGCCCGCCGCCGCGCGCCGGCGCGAGCCACGCGACGATCCAGCCCTACGGCCCGTTCACGGCGAGCGACGGCAAGACGGTGATGCTCGGCGTGCAGAACGAGCGCGAGTGGGCGGTGTTCTGTCGCGACGTTCTGCACCGGCCCGAGCTCGCCGGCGACGAGCGCTTCACGTCGAACAGCAAGCGCGTGGCGCATCGCGATGCGCTGCACGCGATCATCGCCGAGGCGTTCGCAACGCTCGGTGCCAGCGAGGTCATCGCGCGGCTCGACGCGGCGCAGATCGCCAACGCCGGCGTGAGCGACATGCACGACGTGTGGTCGCATCCGCAGCTCGCGGCGCGGCAGCGCTGGCGCGACATCGATACGCCCGCCGGCCGCGTGCCGGCGCTGCTGCCGCCCGGGCGCGACGACGCGCCGATGGGCGCGGTGCCGGCGCTCGGCTCGCACACCGATGTCATCCTCGCCGAGCTGGGTTATGCAAGCAACGACATCGAGGCGCTGCGCGCGTCGGGAGTCATCTAGATGAGCACCACCGAACAACTCGCCGCCTTCGCGGCCGGATTGCGCTTCGAAGACCTGCCGCCTTCGGTGGTGGCGCGCACCGAGGACCTGTTTCGTCGATTGGCTCGGCTCGGCGCTCGCCGGCAAAGGCGCGCGCCCGGTCGAGGCGATCGAGCGCTTCGCCGTCGCGATGGGTCCGAACGACGGCGGCGCCGAGGTGTTGATCTCGCGCCGGCGCACGACGCCGCTGTTCGCTGCGATGGTCAATGCCGCGGCGTCGCATTTCGCCGAGCAGGACGACGTGCACAACGGCTCGGTGTTCCACCCGGCCGCGGTGGTGTTTCCGCCGGCGCTCGCGCTCGCGCAGTCGCTCGGCCGCTCGGGTCGCGAATTGATCGTCGCCGCAGTCGCCGGCTACGAGGTCGGCATCCGGGTCGGCGAGTTCCTCGGCCGCTCGCACTACAAGACGTTCCACACCACCGGCACCGCCGGCACGTTGGCCGCCGCGGCCGCCGCAGGCCGGCTGTTGCGGCTGACGCCGGCGCAGATGCTGCACGCGTTCGGCTCGGCCGGCACGCAGTCCGCGGGGCTGTGGGAGTTCCTGCGCGACGCGGCCGACTCCAAGCAACTGCACACGGCGCATGCCGCGACCGCGGGCCTCACCGCGGCCTGCCTCGCGCAAGAAGGCTTCACCGGCGCGCGCCGCATCCTCGAAGGGCCGCAGGGCATGGCGGCCGGCATGTCGAGCGACGCCGATCCCGCGCGCCTGACCGACCGCCTCGGCACACGCTGGGCGCTGGCCGAAACGTCGTTCAAGTTCCACGCGTCGTGCCGCCACACGCACCCGGCCGCCGACGCGCTGCAGCGCGTGATGCACGAGCATCGGCTCGCGGCGGATGACATCGAGCGCGTGACGGCGCAGGTGCATCAGGGCGCGATCGACGTGCTCGGGCCGGTGGTCGATCCGCACAGCGTGCACCAGGCCAAGTTCTCGATGGGCACGGTGCTCGCGTTGATCGCGCTGCGCGGCGCCGCCGGCATCACCGAGTTCGAGACGCACTGGCGCGATGCCGACGTGGTGGCGTGGCGCGGCAAGGTGACCATGGCGCTCGACGACGAGGTCGACCGCGCCTATCCCGCGCGTTGGATCGGCAAGGTGAGTGTGCAACTTCGCGATGGCCGCGTGCTGCACGCGCGCGTCGACGAGCCCAAGGGCGACCCGGGCAACACGCTGACGCGCGACGAGATCGCGGACAAGGCGCTGCGATTGGCGCGCTTCTCGAACGCGGCGAGCGAGTCCGAGATGCAGGCGGTCATCGACGCCGGCTGGCGGCTGCGCGACGCGCCAACGGTCGCGTGCTCTTGAAATGACGCGCTCGTACCTGTTCGTGCCCGGCGATCGGCCGGAGCGCTTCGACAAGGCTTGCGCCGCCGGCGCCGGTCTTGTGATCGTCGATCTCGAAGACGCTGTCGCGCCCGACGCGAAGACACGGGCGCGTGATGCCGTGGCCGCGTGGTTGCGCGCCGAGCGGCCGGTGGCGCTGCGCATCAACAGCGCCGGCACCCCGTGGTTCGACGACGACGTCGCGCTCGCGGCGCAGCCGGGCGTGGCGGCGGTGATGCTGCCGAAGGCCGAAGGCCCCGACGAGCTCGTGCGCGTGGCCGCCGCCGCGCCCGCCGCAGTCGTGCTGCCATTGATCGAGACCGCGCGCGGCATGGACACGATCGACACGATCGCGCGCGCACCCCACGTGCAGCGCCTCGTGTTCGGCAGCATCGATTTGCAGCTCGACCTCGGCATCGAAGGCGACGACGAAGAGCTGCTGTGCTTTCGCTCGCAACTCGTGCTCGCGTCGCGGCTGGCGGACCTGGCGCCGCCGGTGGACGGTGTCTGCACCGCGATCGACGACGCCGAAGCGTTGCGCGCCGCGAGCCTGCGCGCGCGGCGCCTGGGCTTCGGCGCCAAGCTGTGCATCCATCCGCGCCAGGTCAGTGTGGTCGAAGCGGCGTTCGCGCCGAGCGCCGCAGAGATCGCGTGGGCACGACGCGTGATCGATGCAGCACAGGCAGCGCAAGGCGCCGCTGTCGCGGTCGACGGCCGCATGGTCGACAAGCCGGTGCTGCTCAGAGCGCAGCGGCTGTTGCGCGACGTAGCGTCTTCGCCCAGCAGGTCGACGAGCTCGCGCGCGAACACCGGCAGCTGGTCGTAGCTGCGCATGCACACGTGCAGGCGGCGCAGCGACCAGTCGTCGTCGAGCGCGACGATGCGGATGTCCATCGTCCGCTGGTGACGCCGCGCTGCCGACTCCGGCAGCATGCCGACGCCGATGCCGGCCTCGACCATGCGGCACAGCGCCTCGAAGTTGCCGACCTGGATGCGCAGCTTGATCGAACGATCCAGGCGCTCGGCCTGCGCATGCATGAAGGTGTGGATCGCGCTCGTTTCCTGCAGGCCGACGTGGTCGTGCTCGAGCGTGCGCTCGAAGGGCACGTGCTCGCAAGCGGCGAGCGCGTGCGCCGCAGGCACCGCGAGCACGAGCCGGTCGTCGCGGTACGGCCGCACCTCCAGCCCCTCGGTGCGCACGCTGCCCGACACGATGCCGATGTCGGTCTGGCCTTCGGCGACGGCGCGCACGATCTCGGTTGAAAGCCTCTCGCGCAGGTCGACGTTGACGTCGGGATGCGCGGCGAGATAGCGGCGCAGCACGTCGGGCAGGAACTCGGTGATCGCGGTTGTGCTCGCGTACACGCGCAGGTGACCCTTGATGCCCTCGGCGTATTCCTGCAGGTCGCCGCGCAATTGCTCGAGCTGGTGCATCACCTGGCGCGCGTGATGCGCGAGCGCCTCGCCCGGCGGCGTCAAGCGTCACGCCCTGGCTGCTGCGGTACAGCAGCTTGGTGCCGATGTTTTCCTCGAGGTTCTTGATGCGCACACTGGCCGCCGGCAGCGAAAGATGGCTGCGCTCGGCGCCGCGCGTCAGGCTGTTGTGGTCCGCGATGTGGACGAACAGGCGAAGGTCGACGAGGTCCAGATGCAGCGCCATGGCCAAGCGATTATCGGAGCGAGTCGCGATGCGGCGGTTGAGCGATTCGGCCAATGCGCCTGGCGGCGACGGCCATTGCCGCCTGCGGGCGCCCGCCATTCAATGGCTCGCTCGCACACACCACCAGAAGGAGACCTGCATGGCCGCTCTCGTCGCCCTCGATTCGAGCCTTCGCGCAGCGCGTTTTCGTCGCCTGCGCCGCCGGCCTGCTCGCCGCGCCGGCGTTTGCACAGACCGCCAACCTACCCGAGCCAGCCGATCCGCATCGTCGTGCCGTACCCGCCCGGTGGCGCCACCGACACGCTGGCGCGCATGATCGGCAGCAAGCTGCAGGAGGCCTGGAGCCAGACGGTGATCGTCGAGAACAAGCCCGGCGCGTCCGGCATGCTCGGCAACGACCTCGTCGCGAAAGCGCCGCCCGACGGCCACACGGTGCTGCTGGGCATCACCGCCATCGTGCAATTGCCGGCGATGAAGGCGAAGATGCCGTACGACGTGCTGAAGGACCTGCAGCCGCTGCTGCAGGTGGCGAGCACGAACTCGCTCTTCGCGGTGCCGCCGTCCACGCCGGTCAACACGCTGAAGGAGTTCGTCGCGCTGGCGAAGTCGCAGCCGGGCAAGCTCAACTACGGCTCGTACGGCGTCGGCACCTCCTCGCACATCCAGGGCTCGCTGCTCAACCTGCAAGGCGGGCTCGACCTCACGCACGTGCCGTACAAGGGCGCCGCGCCGCTGCTGCAAGACCTGAAAGGCGGCCAGCTGTCGTCGGCCTTCATCGACATGGCGACCGCGCAGCCGCACATCGCATCGTTGAAGGTGCTCGCCGTCACCGGCTCGCAGCGCAACAAGGTGCTGCCCAACGTGCCGACGTTCGCCGAGCAGGGCTTCCATTCGTTCGAGCCGGTCGGCTGGTTCGGCCTGTTCATGCCGGCCGGCGTGCCGGCGCCGATCGCGAAGAAGTTCGCCGCCGAGGCCGATCGCATCCTGCGCCTGCCCGACGTGGTGGCGCGCATCGAAAGCCTCGGCATGACGCCGGGCAACCTGACGCACCGACGAGTTCGCGCGCATCGTGCGCTCGGACGCGCAGGTCTACGCGAAGATCGTCAAGGATGCCAACATCCAGATCGACTGAAGCGAGCGCATCGCGCGCGCCGCTGGCCGGCGTGCGCGTGCTCGACCTCACGCGGCTCTTGCCCGGCCCGGTGTGCACGCAGCACCTGGCCGACCTCGGCGCCGACGTGATCAAGATCGAGGACACCGGCGCCGGCGACGCGGTGCCGCCGAAGCTGCGCGCGCTGGTGAACCGCAACAAGCGCGGCATCCGGCTCGACCTCAAGCACGCCGACGGCGCCGGCGCGCTGCTGCGACTGGCGCGCGACGCCGACGTGCTGGTCGAGGGCTTTCGCCCCGGCGTGATGGCGCGGCTCGGGCTCGGCTACGACGTGGTCGCTGCGATCAACCCGCGCATCGTCTATTGCAGCGTCACCGGCTACGGCCAGAGCGGGCCCGACCGCGAGCGGCCGGGGCACGACCTCAACTACTGCGCCGAAGCGGGCGTCGCCGACCAGATCGGCACCGCGGAGCGGCCGGCGCTGTCCAACGTGCCGATCGCCGACCTGATGGGCGGCGCGCTCGGCGCGGCGATGGGCATTCTGGCGGCGCTGTTCGACGCCGCGCGCACCGGGCGCGGCCGGCATGTCGACATCGCGATGGCCGATGGCGCGCTCGCGCACGCCGTGATGCCGCTGGCCGCGCTGGCCACGCACGGCCGCACGCGGCGCGCCGGCAGCGACACGCTGACCGGCGCGCTCGCCTGCTACGCCACCTACCGCACGGCAGACGGCCGCTGGCTCGCGATCGGCGCGCTCGAGCGCAAGTTCTGGGACGCGCTGTGCGACGCGATCGAGCGGCCCGACCTGAAGCCGCTGCACCGCAGCGGCGACGCACGGCAGGAGGCGCAGGTGCGCGACGAGCTGGCGCGGCTGTTCGCGACGCTGCCGCTGGCCGACTGGGAAGCACGCTTGCGCCATGCCGGCTGCTGTGCGTCGCCGGTGCGCACGCTCGAGGAGGCGCTCGCCGATGCGCACTTTCGCGACCGCGGCATGGTGCTCGACAGCGTGCACCCGGCCTACGGGCCGGTGACGCAGGTGGCCACGCCGGTGAAGATGAGCGGCTTCGAGTTCGAGCTGCGCCGCCACGCGCCGCGGCCCGGCGAACACACCGCCGAAGTGCTGCGCGAGGCCGGCTTCGAAGCGTCGGCCGTCGACGCGTTGATCGCCGGCGGCGCGGCGGCCGCGGCGTAGCATGCCCGCGTGGCGCAGCACACCGTATCGATCCACCACGTCGAGCAGGCGCTGCAGGGAGCGCTGCGCCAGGGCCTGAGCGTCGAGCCGCTGCTGCTGCGCGCCGGCATTCCGCCGGCGCTGCTCGACGCACCGATGGCTCGCGTGTCGCAGGCCCAGTACGGCGCGCTGCTGCGCGTGCTGCGGCGGCGGCTGCGCGACGAGTTCTGGGGCCTGCTCGGCCAGCCGCTGCCGCTCGGCTGCTTCGCGCAGTGCTGCCGGCTGCTCGTGCAGACGCCCACGCTCGGCGACGCGTTGCGCACCGGCTTTCGCTACTTCCACGGCGAGATCGACGAGTTCGTGCCGCGGCTGCGCGTCACGCAGGGCATGGCGAGCATCGGCATCGTGCCGCGCGCGACGGACGGCGCCGCGAGCGAGTACGCGCAGCGCTCGTTCCTCTTCCTCACCTTCGGCCTGGCGTCGTGGCTGGTGGCGCGGCGCATACCGCTGGCGGGTGTCGAGTACCGCGGGCAGCCGCCGCAGCACGGCGCCGAGATCGACCGCCTGTTCCAGGCGAAGGTCGCCTACGGGCGCGAGCACTACTGCCTGTGGTTCGACGCGCGCTGGCTGCTGCTGCCGCAGGTGCAGAACGCGCAGAGCCTGCGCGAATTCCTCGAGCAGGCGCCGGCCAACCTGCTCGTGAAGTATCGCGACCGCAACAGCGTGACCGACCGCATCCGGCGTTTGCTGCGCAGTCGGTTGCACGACGAGTTGCCATCGCTCGAGACGGTCGCGAGCACGCTGGCGATGACGCCGCAAACGCTGAGTCGGCGCCTGCGCGAGGAAGGCCAGGGCTTCCAGGCGCTGAAGGACAACCTGCGGCGCGACACCGCGATCGAGCTGCTGCAGCGGCCCGACCTGACGCTGCTCGACATCGCCGGCCAGATCGGCTTCTCGGAGGCGAGCACCTTCCACCGCGCGTTCAAGAAGTGGACCGGCGTGGCGCCGGGCGAGTACCGGCAGCGCGCGCAGTGAAGTGAAACTTCCGTGGAGGGTGGCTTGGCGGGTGGACTGCATTCGACCCATCAGGAGCATTCGGACCAGCCTGCGCGAAGGTCGGCAATACAGCGTTGAGCTGACCATGGGTTGCGATTGTTCTGCGGCCGGGCCCGGCCACCAGCCGTCGCTGGCCACCGGCAGCTTCCTGGCATCTCACCTGGCCATGCTTGCGCCGCCGGGCGACCAGGAGGTAGTCACCAGAATGTAGGCACCTGGAGGTAGGCACCCACAGGTAGGCGTCCGAGAGGGCGATTGCGACGCCGTGCGCGGCTTGAGAGCGTCCGAGGTCACCACCCCGGGAGCCTCGTTTGCAAGCCATCGGCCGGCAGCCCCAGCGGGCGCCCGATGGCGCCCCGGTCGACGCACCGCATCGAGTCGCTCTCGATCCTTTGGGAACGGTGTTGGGCCTTGCGGAGGGCGTTTGAAACTACTATGCCCTGGCTCGAAGCATGCTGCGAGTGACAGCTCTTGGATAGCCCGATCCATCGGCTGGATGTCTGGAACGGGTCGATGAGGGTCTACCAATCCAAGAACCGTCGCGACCGGAAGCAGTCATCGATAGCCCACGCGACGACAGCGTCCGTTCGTGATTACCGCTCCATCTATGGCGACGCCCGCAGCGATCCCGACGGATATGCGAGGCACATGGGCGGCTTGCAACGCTCGCGCGCGCTAGCCACTTTCCGGCGCAAAGATGCCGTTTTCACAACCACTGTGGCGGCCACTGCAAGTGCTCAACCCGCCGGCCGTGAGGCGGGCGGCTTTGGTCGTGGGTCGTAGCGACGAAGGAGGCGGACAGGAAGTCGTGAGCGCGTGGCCGGAAACGCCATCGCGTGACCGATGTTGATCAGGTTGTCGGCGATAACGCCCAGGCCGACCCAGCGCTTTATGCCGGACGGCCCCTTGTAGCGACATCGATTAAGTCCGTGCCGTCGCTTGAACAGACGATCCTGCCCTCGCAGCCGGTTCGCCATCTCTGAGCATTGCGGAACCAGCGCTTCTTCTGCAGCTTCTTGCGCTCGGCGCTCTTGGTGCTGAGGTTCGGGATCGCGACGCGCTTGACGCCGCGCTCGTGGGCGGCGGCTTCGTTGCGCGCGGAGAAGAAGCCGGCGTCGG
This sequence comes from uncultured Solirubrobacterales bacterium, assembly GCA_963752605.1. Taxonomy (GTDB): domain Bacteria; phylum Actinomycetota; class Thermoleophilia; order Solirubrobacterales; family 70-9; genus CAVVYW01. The sequence continues at coordinate 1,045,275 of CAVVYW010000006.1, read as the reverse complement.
CCGTGACCAGCCGGGGCGATTGGCCGAACTGCTGCGCGTGGACCTCGAGCGCAGGGATCAACAGATCGGCATCGCTCGGCCGCTCGTCATAGACCTCGTAGTGGGTGACGATCTGCTGCTCGGCTTCCTGGATCTTGACCATCTTGCCGAACTCGGTGGGCTTGGCGGCCTTGCCCTTGCGGATGACTTCGGTGTGCGGCTCGAACAAGCTGACGATCTTGCCGGGCGCACGGGTATTGCCGTGGACGATGCGCTCGCGCGTCTGCCGCAGGACCTGCTGTACGCGCGGGATCATCGTCTCCAGGTACGTGCGATGGCCCTCGATGGCCACTTGGTCCAGCAGGCACACACTGCGCTTGACGCCCGCTGCCACCTCGCGCGCGAAGCGCTTGGCTTGCCCGACCACGCGCCCTGTGATGGCCATCAGCCTGCGGTAGCACTGGTGCAGCCGATCCTTGCCCTGCTCGGTGCGGCTGCGGCAGGCGCGGCCGATTTGCACCAGGCAACGGCGGGTGCTCCGCGCACGATCGCGCAGCTTGGCGCCCGCCGCACCGGCCAGTTCGGTGATTCGCTTCATCGCCCGCGTCAGCACGCGCACGCCGTCACCGAGCAGCGTGCCGTCGGTCGGGTAGTGGATATCGGTCTCGACGACCGTGGTATCGACGCGCATCCGGCGGCCCTGGACGATCTTCTGCTCCTGCGCGATGGCCACCACGCGTTGATGGATCTGCTCGATGATCGCCGGCCCCAGGGCCACGCCGAGCTTGCCCAGGGTCTTGGCGTCGGGCACCTTGGCCGCGCCCACCCGCGTGAACTGGCGGTACACCAGGTTGGCCCGTACCTCGCGCTCGAGCGCGTCATAGCTCCAGTTGCGCATGTGCTTGAGCAACAGCAGCCGCAGCACGACCTCCGCCGGCGTGCCCTTGCGCCCGCGCGTGCGACTGTTCGTCCAGCGGCGCGCCAACGCCTCGTAGACCACAGCCAGCAGCTGCGGGTCGGCGAGCACCGGATCGATGTGCCGCATCCAGTCTTCCCACAACTCGCCGACTTCTTCGGCGATCAGGCCGTCGGCGAAGTTGAGCTGGCGACGGCAAAGCTCGATCACGTCATGCCTTCGCGCGTGCCTTGGCCCGCCGCGCCTTGACCATCTGTTTGTTGCGCTCGAGCGCCTGCAGGAACCGCTCGCGGTTGTCTGCCGCGACTTGGACTCCGATCTCCTGGAACCGCACCCAAGCGCGATGCGCGTCCTTGAGGGTGCGGCCCTGCTCGGGCGACACGTACACCGAGTGCGCCTTGCCGTCGGCGCTGAACTTCAGGTACAGGTGCGGCCCGTGTCGGCGTGTCGGGTCCCAGGCGCAGGCACATGAGGGATCGCCGCACTGCCGGGTCACCTCGGACAGCGAACCCTGCACCATGGACTGTGCGGCTTGCTCCAGCTCGGCGATCAATCTTCCCTTACCCTTCATGATGGTTAAGGTAGTCGAGCAACGTTCGATCGTCAAGGTCAAGCAGTTCTTTTGCCCGTTGCGCGGGAGATCGGGCCAAACCCACGCCACGTGCGCTCTTGCAGAAATCGCCACCGTCGGCTCGTCACCTCTCAGTCGACGGAGGGCTCGGATTTTTGCGCCGGAAAGTACTAGCCAATACTGCCCAGGGGTGAGCTGAAGCGCACGCTGCGAGCCGATGATGAAGTTGAACATGACGTACAGAAACAGCCCGTGCAGCAGGTACAGGCTGTAGGCGATCTCACCAAAGGTGCGAGACAGGGCGCTGTTGAGGGCACCAAACAGGCTGTTGCCGCCTGCGATCGCAGCGAAGGCGGGCGCCAGCAGCAAGATCGGCAGCACGGCGTCCGCCGAAGGAAACGCCGTCGCGGCAATGCCGATGCATGCCGCTGCCGCCACCCCGCACGGCCAGGCGACGGCGACGCGCCGAAACGTGGCCGAGCGCACCAAGTAAGCGGCGGCAATGCCTGCGCCGAAGGACAGCAGGATGGGTAGCTTGATGCCGTAGAGCCCAGCCACCACGGCGCTGGCCAGTCCGAGCACCAGATAGGGCAGCGGCGGCACGCTGCGAACGGCCAACGACAGCATGGGCAGCGACAGGTAGAACAACCACTCGTAGCGCAGCGTCCACGTTACCGACGCGATAATGATCGACGTGTGTTCGACGCCGTTGATGTCGGCCGAGCCGAACGTTAGCCACGACGCAAGCGACTTGGCGAGCTTCGGGAGGGGTTCCTGCAGTCCACCGGTCAGGATGGCGACCACGAGCAGCACGGCGGCAGTGGCCACCAAGTACAGGGGCGCCAGCCGCAGCACGCGTGACACATAGAGCCGCGTCCAGTCGACGTGGCCTTTGATGAGCTTGGAGAAGAATAGGAACCCGGTGATCATGAAGAACAGGGCGACGCTGACGCCGCCGAAGTTCTCGTACAGGTGCGACGGCGGCGAGTCCCAGCGGCCGGAGTGCAGGTAGAAGTACCAGACGGCGCCATGGTGCACGAACACGAAGAACGCCAAGTAGCCGCGCAGGCCGTCGATGGTGGTGTACCGCCCCTGCGCCGGCGGCGCGCCGATGCGCTGCATGACGAGCCATGTGGTGGCCAAAGCTGCCAGCAAGGCGGCCAACGCGGGCAGGGGGCTGATGGAATCGAAGATCGGGGCTCCGTGGCTGGTGGGGAGCGCAAGGGTACTTTCGAGGTGACGCGGCCGTCATCCCCTATTCCCGTGCCGGTGCCCCCCGGCGACCGGTCTGTTCCTTTTCTGGCGCTATCACCAGCGCCGTCTTCGGCAGGACCACCCGGCCGCTCCGATTTTTGCGCCGCAAGAGCTATGTGTCGGTCACCCAGAAGTTCGCGATGTAAGAGAACGTGAGCGCTGCCGTAGTCAGTTGTTCGAAACAGCGCAGCCTGCCGCGTCAGGCTGACGCGATAGGTGGTGCCATGCTTGCCTTTCCGAATGCGAATGGCGTACCAGGGATCGGGCTTGCGCGGCCGAGCGTCGGCAAGTCGTCGCACGGGATCGGGCGATGGCCAATACCTCGCACGGGCCGGCGACCCGCACCGTTTCGCCTCGACTTTGACGGATTCATCCCGCTTGCGGGGACACCTTTCACGCTATCGGCTCACTCCGAAGTCAGGTTCACCGCCCAAGAAGCGCGTGCCGCAGTGAGCAAAGGAGATTGGGCCGCGGGCCGCCCCCGGAGGGGTCCGGAAGGCCAAGGCGTCGACCGCTGGAGTTCGATGAATTCGTTGCCCAGCCATGCGCGCAGGCGTGGCCTACGCGAAGGTCCATTCATCGACGTTTTCGGCCGTCGAGTTTGGGCAGGCAGTTGGTGGGCGACGAAGCCGACTGAGCCCGGCGTTGGGGCTCGACCGAGGGCTGGGAGGGCTCATTGCAGCGCCGCAGGCGTGCCCTGGTGATAGACGATCTGCCACCGAGCGGCGTTGCGCACCCAAACCGAAGAGCGAAGCGTGTGGTTCGTGTGCGTTCCGTCAGCGGCATGATGCGCTGATTGATAGGTGAGCAACATGCAGCCGTCAGCCAGCAGTTGCATCTCGAAGGTGAAGGACTCGATTGCCGCGTTAGCTGCCTGAGACGCGAGGTAGTTGATGACCATGTCGCGCGAATACCGGCGGCCGGAGCGGCCGACCTCGTGGAACTCAGCGTGGAGCAGCTGCTCGAGGCGCTCTCGTGAGCAACGTACTCCCGGATGGTGAAGCTCGACTTCAAGGTCTCGAAGCTCTTGCAATAGTGAAAACATGGGGTGACGTGGGTTGTGGGCCTAAAACCTTCAGAAGACGCTGAACGCATCGCAGGTACGCCGGAGCAGCGCCAGCGAAGTGCAGATGACGATCGTGACCGGCCTGGCTGAGGACAATTGGAGCGTGGAGGTCGCCAACCCTGATGGCATGCGCTCGGCGCGTGTGGGGAGGCCAGCACGGGCGGCTTGAGCCGATCCGTCACCTTGTAGCGCTCGCGTCCGGCGTGCCGTGCGAACAGCCCGGGAAGTCGATCAACGGCATCGCGTGCTCCAGCGATCGATGTAGCCGTCGCTGCAATCGAGCTTGGCGCGAGTCTCGGCCCATGTCAGGCCTTCAGACAGCAGCAGGATCAAACGGGCGTGTCGCACCAAATCGGCCCGACCGTTCCTCTCACTCGTCGGGCGCTGAAGCCATGAGTTCGGTCTCGGTCAGCTTCATCCTAGGGAGCGGCGTCCCCGCCCGCGCCATAGCGCGATCGCTCAGTTGGCGGCAGCGCTGCCGCTGGCCAGCGTGCGCGCCGGCACCGTACGCCACATCTTCGGATCGCTGAACGTCAACGAGCATCCGCTGCACTGATACAACCCGTTGGGCTTGAGCCGGCCGGTCGCGTCGCGCGTGATCACGCGGCGGTAGCTCATCGCGCCGCAAGCACGGCAGTGGGCGCGCGGATCGGGCGCGATATCGCGTTTCAGCAGATTGGACATGGGCTGCCTCCGAGAGCGTGAGAGGAATGTCGTGATCGCGGGCGCACGTCCAGCGACGTGCCCGATGCATCTTTATGCGCCGACGCGCAGGGCATGTCACCCTCGGGTCCGGGCCGTGCAAACCCTAGCGGTCATGCCTGTCTTCATAGATCTTTACGCCGCGGCCAATCCGCCTTCACCACTGCTGCCGACCATGACCTCCATGGGCCATGGGCCCCGTCCAGCAAGGAGTCATCATGTCTGAAGTACGCATTCTCCAAGCGACGCCTGCGGTGCAACGCGGCGCGCTCAAGTTCCTGTTCGCCGCGATCCTGATGGCGGTGTTGTCGGCGGTCGCGTTGTCCGCCTGGGCGCAGCCCTATCACGGCGGCATGGGTCGTCACGGCGGCGGGTGGATGGGCTCACCCGAGCGCATGAGCCGCATGATCGACCGCATGCTCGACGGCGTGAACGCCACCGACGACCAGCGCGGCAAGATCAAGCAGATCGCGCAACTTGCCGCGGCCGACCTGAAGGCCCAGCGCGAGACCGGCCGTGCGTTGCGCGAGCGCTCGATGCAGCTGTTCACGCAACCCAACGTCGACGCCAACGCGGTGGAGGCGCTGCGCCAGCAGATGCTGCAACACCACGACCAGACGTCGCGGCGCATCACGCAAGCCATGCTCGACGCAAGCCAGGTGTTGACGCCCGAACAGCGCGTCAAGCTGGCCGAGCGCATGAAGCAGCGGCGCGACATGATGGAGCGTCACCGCCGCGAACGCAGCCAGCTCGAGACACCGAAAAGCTGAGCACCGGCTTGCGCGCGCCCGGAAATTCAGCCTCGCGTATGCTTGCCCCAACACCCCCGCAATCGCCTTGCCGCGCAGGCAAGGCGACGCCCATGAACGGTTCCATGAGCGCCCATCTGCTGATCATCGACGACGACACGCGGCTGACCTCGATGGTCGGCGACTACCTGCGCGAAGCCGGTTTCGAAGTGACGACGGCCGGCTCGCTGGCGCAGGGACGCCAGCAGCTGCAGTCGTCGAGCTACGACGCGCTCGTGCTCGACCTGATGCTGCCCGACGGCGACGGCCTCGACCTGTGCCGCGAGGTGCGCGCCCAGGCGCGCACCCGCCAGTTGCCGCTGCTGATGCTGACGGCGCGCGGCGAGCCGCTGGACCGCATCGTCGGCCTGGAGCTCGGCGCCGACGACTATCTGCCGAAGCCCTTCGAGCCGCGCGAGCTGCTCGCGCGCGTGAAGGCACTGCTGCGTCGATCGCAACCGGCGCCTTCCGCCGACGACGTGCTGCGTTTCGGCCGACTCGAGATCGATCTCGGCGAGCGCGTGGCGCGGCTCGACGGCAAGCCTTGCGATCTGACCGGCCACCAGTTCGACCTGCTCGTCGTGCTCGCGCAAAGCCCGGGACGCGTGTTGTCGCGCGACCAGATCATGGACTCGCTGAAGGGTCACCCGCTGGAAGCCTTCGACCGCAGCATCGACGTGCACATCTCGCGCATTCGCGCGGTCATCGAAGACGACCCGAAAGCGCCGCGCCGTGTGCTGACGGTGCGCGGCGCGGGTTATGTCTTCGCACGCAAGCAGGACGCCGACGACACCTGATGCGAAGTTTGTACCTGCGCATCTACCTCACCGTGGTCGCGGTGCTGTTGGTGTTTGCGCTGGTCGCGGGCTGGCTGTTCCAGCGCAACGTCGAGCGCGAGCGCGAGAACATGCAGGGCCTGTGGGCCGAGCGTGCCGCGGGCTGGGCCTCGCTGCTCGAGAACAGTCTGCCCGCCGGCAGCGCATCGATCGACGAGCAGGGCCAGGCCTTGCACGAATGGTCGCGCCGGCTGCGCTTGCCGTTGGCGATGGACGATGCGAGCGGGCAGCGTATCGCGACCTCGGAGCCCTTCGCGCGGCGCGAGTCCGAGGTGGGTGGCCCGCCGCCGCGTGCGATCCGGCTGCAACTGTCCGATGGCCGTGCGTTGTGGATACTGCGCGGCGGCCCCGGCCGCACGTCCGGCGCAGGCGGCGACAACGCGCCGCGCCGCGGGCCCGCGCCGGCATTTCCGGGTGGGCCGCCGACGATGCTGCCGGGCAGCGGGGTCGGGCTCGCCGTCACGCTGGTCGTGCTCTTCGTCGCGATCGCGATCGGCGCCTATCCGGTGGTGCGGCGCCTGACACGCCGGCTCGAATCGCTGAAGAAGGGCGTCGAGATATTCGGCGCCGGCAGGTTGAGCCATCGAGTCGACGAGAGCGGGCGTGACGAAGTGGCCGCCGTGGCCGCGAGCTTCAACCAGGCCGCGCAGCGCGTCGAGGCGCTCGTCGGCTCGCATCGCAACTTGCTCGCCAACGCTTCGCACGAGCTGCGCTCGCCGCTGGCCCGCTTGAAGATGGCGGTCTCGCTGCTCGACAGCGCAAGCCCCGAGTCACGCGCGAAGCTGAAGGCCGAGATCGAGCACAACATCCGCGAGCTCGATGCGCTGGTCGAAGAAGTGCTGCTCGCGAGCCGGCTCGACGCGCCGCAGCCCAACGACGCGCACGAGCGTGTGGAGCTGCTCGCGCTCGCTGCTGAAGAGGGCTCGCGTGTGAACGCGAGCGTCAGCGGCGACGATGTGACGGTGCGCGGCAACGAAAGGCTGTTGCGCCGCGCTTTGCGCAACCTGCTCGAAAACGCGGCGCGCTACGGCAACGGCGAGCCGCCGGAAGTGCAGGTGAAAGGCGGCAAGGCCGAAGTGCAATTGCGCGTCAGCGATCGCGGACCCGGCGTTCCGCAAGCGCAGCGCGAGCGCATCTTCGAGCCGTTCTATCGCCTGCCGGGGCACGCGGAGAAGACCGGTGGTGTCGGGCTCGGGCTGAGCCTCGTGCGCCAGATCGCGGGTGCGCACAAGGGCAAGGTGTATTGTGAGCCGCGTGATGGCGGCGGCAGCTGCTTCGTGCTCAGCTTGCCCGTATCGCTTTGACGTGCTCGTCGCGCTTTGACTTGCTTGCGTCGGGCTGCAAGTCGTAAGCTGTGACGCTCACAGCAAGCGGAGCGAGCATGGCCGACAAACCATTCGACGTGGCGATCCTGGGCGCCAGCGGGTTCACCGGGCAGCAGGCGGTGCGCGCGTTGGCGCGCCAGACCGAGAGCGCGCCGTTACGCTGGGCGGTGGCCGGGCGCAACGCCGAGAAGCTGCGCAAGGTCGTCGCCGACAAGGTGCCGGCCGGCTCGCCGCAGCCCGAGGTGCTGAGCGTCGACCTCACCGATCTCGATGCGCTGGCTGGCCTTGCCGCCGCGACCCGCGTGCTGCTCAATCTCGCAGGCCCCTACGCGTTGACCGGCGAAGCGGTGGTGCAGGCGTGCATCGCCAGCGGTGCGCATTATCTGGACCTGAGCGGCGAGACCTTCTGGGTGCGGCAGTTGATCGCGCGCCACCATCGCGCCGCCGAGCGCGCGCGCGTGAAGATCATTCCGTGCTGCGGCTACGAATCGTTGCCCTTCGACTTGGCCACGCTGTGGGCGGCGCGCGCGCTGCGTGACCGCTACGCCGCGCCGGCGCGGGACATCAAGATCATCGTCAGCTTCACCGGCAAGCGCATCACACGCATCACCGACGCGGTGAGCGGTGGCACGGTCGCCTCGTTGAAGATGATGCTCGAGCACGACCGCAGCGACAGCATGCGCAACGTCGCATGCCTGCTGCCCGATGCCGACAGCGCGCAGTCGAAGATTGCAGCGCGGCGCAACGCGGTGCGCTTCGTTCCGCGCTTCGACGAGGATGTGCAGGCGGTCACCGCGCCGACAGTGCCGGCGCCCTTCGTCAACCCGCCGATCGTGTTGCGCAGCGTCGCGCTGATCAACGACGCGACGCTGTTCAGCAACGATTTCGGCTATCACGAATCGACCAGCATGAGCGGCTTCGTGCCCGCCTCGTCGTTGCTGCCCGGTGCGGCGACTGTGCCGCTGCAGTGGGCGGCCGCCGCGTCGCTGGCCGCCCCGCTGGCCAATCTGAGTGCCGCGGTGGCCGGGCCGCTGGCCTTCGAGCGCGAGCCGCTACGCAAGCTCGTCGAATGGTTCGCGCCGCAATCCGGTGATGGGCCGACCGAGGCAGCGCTCGCCGGCAGCGGCTACACCTTCGACGTGTTCGCGAGCACCGCGAGGGACCAGCGCTGGCGCGGTCGGGTCGAGGCGCAGGGGCACCCCGGGTATCGATCGACGCCCGAGATGGTGGCGGCCGTCGCGATCGGGCTGGCCGGCGGCACGCTCGGGCAAACACCGCATCACGGTATCGTGACGCCAGCCTCGGGCTTGGGCATCGAGGCGGTCGACGCGCTTCGCGCTGCCGGCGTGCGTTACTTCGAAGCCTGAGTCCACGCGCGCGGCTGCGGCGCTTGCAGCGACGCCTGCGCGCGCTGCTGTTGTCGCAACACCCACAGCAACACCGCGCCCAGGCCCAGCGCGGCGACGACGAGCCCTGCGCTCGCTGCGGCCCAGAACCCGCGTGCGCCGAGCAGTGCCGGCGGCGTGACGCCGAACGAGTCGAACGCGATCAGATAGCCGCCGGCCAGGCCGATGCCCCAGATCGCGCTCGCATAGATGACCAGCGGCAAGGTCGCGACGTGATAGGCGCGCAGCACGAACGACGCGACCGCTTGCGCCGCATCGGCGGTGTGGAACAGCGCTACCCACGCGACGAGCGGCAATGCCGCCGCGATCACGACCGCATCGCGCGTGTACAAGCCGACGATGCCTTCGCGCGCCAGGTACACGCTCGCGCCGACCAGCGCCGCGATCAGCATCGCGATCTGCAGGCCGTGCCAACCCAGTCGCCGTGCATCGTTCGCGTCGCCCGCGCCGATGCGCTGCGCGACAAGCGTGCTCGTCGCATGCGCCAGCGCGAGCGGCATCATGAACAGCAGCGCGGCCAGATTGGCGGCGATCTGGTGGCCGGCCACCGGCGTCGTGCCCAACCGCGCGATGAAGAACGACATGAAGCTGAAGCCGGTCACCTCGATCAGGATCGACAGCCCCATCGGAATGCCGAGCCGCAGCTGCGCGCGCAACGACTTGCGGTCGGGCGCGTGCCAGCCGCGCCCGCGCAGCTCGAAGCGCGCATAGAAGCGGTCACGACGCAGCACGATCAGCGCGACGCAGGCCTGCAACCACATCACGATGCAGGTCGCGATGCCGCAGCCGAGCACGCCGAGCGTTGGCACGCGCAGCTCGCCGAGCGGGGTCGGCAGCGTCATGCCGTACACGAGCAGTGCCGACAGCGGCACCTTCAGCGACAGGCCGGCGAGTTGCAGCGCCATCACCGCCTTCGGCCGCGACACGGCGGTGTTGAATCCGCGATACACCGTGAAAAGCAACGCCGCGGGCAGCGACAGCGCGAGGGCCCACAGGTAGCCGCGAACGCGCATGGCGACCTCCGGTGTCGCTTCGGCAAGCCACAGGAACGGCGCCGGAAACGCGAGCAGCAGGCTGCCGATGATCGACAGCGCGAGTGCGATCCACACCGCCTGGTGCACCTCGTGCCCGGCCGCGCTCCATTGCTGCGCCCCGAACAGTCGGCCGACGATCGGGCCGACCGCGAGCACGACGCCCATGAAGCCGATGAACACCGTGATGTAGGCTGCCGAACCGACCGCCAGCGCTGCCAGGTCGAGGGCCGAATGCCGAGCGACGAGCACGGTGTCGACGGTGCTGAACGCGAGCACGGCCACCTGCCCGACGAACACCGGCCATGCCAGCGGAGCGATGCGGCTCGCGTCGTGCGCCAGCGAGTGCACACGCGATCGTGCCGGGTCCTCGCCGGCGGGGCTCAAACTGCGCCCTTGCGCGCCGTGTCAGGCGTCGCCGGCGCGAAGGACTGCGGCGGCGGGTGGTCGACGCCGGTGGCCATGCGCGCGCGCTCGGCATAACGATTGAATCGCCACGCGGTGGCCTCCATCGTGATGCGCCGCCACGTGGCCCGCTTCTCGGCCGGCGTCATCTCGGTCCAGCGCTGCACTTCGGCGAAGGTGCGGCCGCATCCTTTGCAGATGCTGTCGCCCTGGCTCGTCGAGCAGATCGCAATGCACGGCGCATCGGGCGTGCTCGCGTACCAGTCGAGCCAGGCGCGCTTCGCTTCCGGCGGCAACGTGTCTTCGTCGCACTGCGTCTCGTGGTAGTAGACGAGCAGCGCGTACACCTCGGCCAAGGCGCGCACCGGCGCACACGCGGTGATGCCGTCGGGCGACGGCGAACGCTCGCGCCACCAGTTGATCGCCGCCTCGATGTCGGTGATGTGGATGCCGGCCATGGCCGCAGCGCCCGCTTGCCTCAGGTGCTGAGCCCCATGGCGTGGCGCACCTCGCGCATCGTTTCGCGCGCGACGGTGCGCGCACGCTCGGTGCCGACCTCGACGATCCAGTGCACCTGCTTCGGGTTGCTCAGGTAGGCCTCGGCGCGCTCGCGCCATGGCTGCTGTTCCTGCTTGATCGCGTCGATCACCGGCTGCTTGCACTCGAGGCAACCGATGCCGGCGGTCGTGCAGCCCTTGACGACCCACGCCTTCGTTTCGGCGTTCGAATACACCTGATGGAACTGCCACACCGGGCAGTCCTCGGGGTTGCCGGGATCGCTGCGGCGCACGCGCTTCGGGTCGGTCGGCATGCGTTTGATCTTGCGCTCGACCTCGGCCGGGTCTTCACGCATCGCGATCGTGTTGCCGTAGCTCTTGCTCATCTTCTGGCCGTCGAGGCCCGGCAGCTTGCTGCACTTCGGTGAGCAACACCTGCGGCTCGGGCAGGATCGTCTTGCCCGCACCGCGCAAGTAACCCTCGAGCAGATCGCGCTCGGCCGCGCTCAGCGCGCCGCTGTTCGCGATGGCCGCGCGTCCCGCTTGCGAGCGCCTGCCCGTTGCCCGTCTCCTGGAACACCTTGCGTGCGGCCTCGAAGGTCTTGCCGTCGGCCTTCGCGAGCTTCTTGACGGCGGCTTGCGCCTTGGCCTCGAAGTCGGGCTCGCGGCCGTACAGGTGATTGAAACGGCGCGCCACCTCGCGCGTGATCTCGACGTGCGGCGCCTGGTCCTCGCCGACCGGAACGAAGGCCGCCTTGTAGATCAGGATGTCGGCCGCCTGCAGCAGCGGGTAGCCGAGAAAGCCGTAGGTCGCGAGGTCGCGGTCCTTCAGCTTTTCGATCTGGTCCTTGTAGGTCGGCATGCGCTCGAGCCAGCTGAGCGGCGTGCCCATCGCCAGCAGCGTGAACAGCTCGGCGTGCTCGGGCAGCCGGCTCTGGATGAAGATCGTCGCCCGCTCCGGATCGATGCCCGCGGCAAGCCAGTCGATCACCATCTCGTAGACGCTTTGCTCGATGATCTCGCGGTCCTGGTAGTGCGTCGTGAGCGCGTGCCAGTCGGCGACGAAATAGAAGCACTCGTAGTCGCGCTGCAGGCGCACCCAGTTCTTCAGCGCCCCGTGGTAGTGGCCCAGGTGCATGGCGCCGGTCGGGCGCATGCCCGACAGCACTCGCTGCGGCGTGCGGGTGTCGGTGGAAACGGCTTCGCTCATGAATCGAGAACGCGGGCTGAAAGGGCAGGGTGGGATTGTAGGAGGCCCTACACTGCGCGCCGATGAAGCGCATCGTCATCCTGGTTTCCGGGCGCGGCTCGAACATGCAGTCGATCGTGCAGGCTTGCGCGAAGGAGGGCTGGCATGCGCGTGTGGCCGCGGTCATCAGCAACCGGCCCGATGCGCAGGCGCTGGCGTTCGCTGCTGCGCGCGGCATCCCGACCGCCGTCGTCGAGCATCGCCGATTCGCCGACCGTGAGCGCTTCGATGCCGCGTTGGCGGAGGCCATCGATGTCCATGCGCCCGACGTTGTGGTGCTCGCCGGATTCATGCGCATCCTCGGGCCCGCGTTCGTCGACCGCTATGCAGGCCGACTCGTCAACATCCACCCGTCGTTGCTGCCCGCATTCCCCGGGCTGCACACGCACCGGCGCGCGATCGAAGCGGGTTGCAAGTTCGCCGGCGCGACGGTGCACTTCGTGACCAACGACCTCGACCATGGTCCGATCATCGCGCAGGCAGTGGTGCCGGTATTGCCCGCGGACACCGAGGAGACGCTCGCTGCGCGTGTGCTCGCGCGCGAGCACGTGCTGTACCCGCTGTGCCTGCGCTGGCTCATCGACGGGTCGCTGCGGGTGCAGGGCGGCATCGTCACGCAGATGACCGGCGAGTCGCAGTCGTTGTCGTGACGCGAGCCGATGCATCCGGGTGCACTGCTGGATCTCGCCACCGAGTTGTTGCGTGGAGTGCTGAAGTTCGACGCGCCGGCCGATGGCGTGGTCTCCGACTTCTTTCGACGCCATCGTGCGTTGGGTCCGCGCGAGCGCCACACGCTGGCGGAGACGACGTACACGGTGCTGCGGCGGCGTCTGTTGTGGCAGCACTTCGCGCAGTCGGGGCACGGCGCGATGGAGCGGCGCCTGGCGATTCTCGGCTGGCAGGGCAACCCGGCTTTTCTGCGCGGCGCGCTCGGGCCGCAGGAAATCGAGTGGCTCGACCACGTCAGCTCGATCGACCGCGCCGTCGCTCGCGCCGAAGCTGCGCCACAACCTGCCCGACTGGATCGCGCAGCCGTTGCAGGCACAACTCGGCGACGAGTTCTGGGCGCTGGCCGCCAGCCTGAACGAGCCCGCACCGCTGGACCTGCGCGTGAACGTGCTGAAGGCCAAGCGCGAGGAAGTGCAAGCCGCGCTCGCATCGGCCGACATCGACGCTCATCCGACGCGCTATTCGCCGTGGGCGCTGCGCGTGCAAGGCAAGCCGGCCGTCCACAGGCTCGACGTGTTCAAGCGCGGCGACGTCGAGGTGCAGGACGAGGGCAGCCAGCTGCTGGTGCTGCTCACCGACGCGAAGCGCGGCGAGATGGTCGTCGATTTCTGCGCCGGCGCCGGCGGCAAGACGCTGGCGCTCGGTGCTGCGATGCGCAACACCGGGCGCCTGTACGCATTCGACACCTCGGGCCATCGGCTCGATGCGCTGAAGCCGCGGCTCGCGCGCAGTGGACTGTCGAACGTGTACCCGGCGCAGATCGCGCACGAGCGTGACGATCGCATCAAGCGGCTGGCCGGAAAGATCGACCGCGTGCTCGTCGACGCGCCGTGCTCGGGGCTCGGTACGCTGCGGCGCAATCCGGACTTGAAGTGGAGGCAGTCGCCGCAAGGCGATCGAGGAGTTGCGCGTCAAGCAGGCGGCGATCCTGGCGAGCGCAGCACGGCTGCTGAAGCCCGGAGGTCGGCTGGTTTACGCAACATGCAGCCTGCTGACATCGGAAAACGAGGCGATCGCGCAACAGTTCAGCGAAACGCATCGTGAATTCGACGTACTGCCGGCGTCGCAAGCGCTGGCACGCGCGCGTGTCGGCTCGATCGACGAGCTCGTGCACGCCGATCAACTGCGTTTGTGGCCGCATCGCCACGCAACGGACGGCTTCTTCGCGGCAACCTGGGAACGTCGATGAATTCCATGCGTTACCGCCGCTGGAAAGCAGCGAAAGCGGCCCCACTTGACCGATTGCGATTCATCCGCTTGCAGCGGGGCTCGCATACAATCACTGGCCCGCATTTCGACAACGGGCCCAAGGCAAACAATGAATGAGTTTCTGATGGTGCGCGACGCTTTGCTGAGCTGGTTGAGCGAGGGTCTGGTCGAGCGCATCGTGGTGGCAGGTGATCCTTGTCACGCTCGGCTTGACGCACATCACGATCGCGTCAGTCACGATCTTCCTGCACCGCGCGCAGGCGCACCGCGCGCTCGACCTGCATCCGATCGCCTCGCATTTTTTCCGCGCGTGGCTGTGGCTGACCACCGGCATGGTGACCAAGGAGTGGGTCGCGATCCACCGCAAGCACCACGCGAAGTGCGAAACCGAAGACGACCCGCACAGCCCGCAGACGCGTGGCATCCGCACGGTGCTGCTGCAAGGCGGCGAGCTCTATCGCGCCGAAGCGAAGGTCGCCGAGACGCTGCAGAAGTTCGGCCACAACACGCCGAACGACTGGCTCGAGCGCAATCTGTACAGCCGCTTCAACTGGCAGGGCGTCGGCTTGATGCTGATCATCGACCTGTTGCTGTTCGGCGCGATCGGCCTGACCGTGTGGGCGGTGCAGATGCTGTGGATCCCCGTCACCGCGGCCGGCATCATCAACGGCATCGGCCACTGGTGGGGCTACCGCAACTTCGAGGCGCCCGATGCGTCGACGAACGTTTCGCCGTGGGGCATCATCATCGGCGGCGAGGAACTGCACAACAACCACCACACGTATCCGACATCGGCCAAGTTGTCGGTGAAGAGCTACGAGTTCGACATCGGCTGGATGCTACATCCGCGGGCTCGAGATGCTCGGCCTCGCGACGCTCGCGCAAGACCCCGCCGATGCTCAAGCTTGGCACCATCAAGCCGGTGGCCGACTCGCAGACGCTCGAAGCGATCATCGCGAACCGCTATGAAGTGATGGCGAAATACGCGCGCGAGATGCGTCGCGCCTGTGCGGCCGAGTTGCAGCGCCTGAAGGCCGAGGGTGCCCAGAACACCGCGAAGTGGGCCGAGATGCATCTGGCGCGTCGCTGGCTGCACCGCGACGACGACAAGATCCCGCACGGCATCAAGGCGCAGGTCGCGCGTGCCTGCGAAGCGAGCCCCGGCTTGACGAAGCTCGTGGCGATGCGCGAGGAACTGCGCCAGCTGTGGACGCGCACCAACGTGTCGGCCGAGCAACTCGTCAGCGACCTGCAGGCCTGGTGCAAGAAGGCCGAGGAAAGCGGCATCGCCGTGCTCGCCGAGTTCTCGCTGCAAGTTGCGAGCCGCGCACGCCTGACGCGCGCGCGCCAGCCCAAAACAAGAACGGCCCGCAACGCGGGCCGTTTCTGCTGCACAAAAAGAAGGGGTCGCAACGCGACCCCGCTCTTCGTCATCGTCATCTACTTCAGCTTCGTTTCCTTGTACAGCACGTGCTTGCGCGCCTTCGGATCGAACTTCATGAATTCGAGCTTCTCGGGCGTGGTCTTCTTGTTCTTGTTCGTCGTGTAGAAATGGCCGGTCCCGGCTGAGGACTCCAGCTTGATCTTTTCGCGTGCACCTTTGGCCATGGCCCGCTCCTCGTTCAGAGTTCACCCTTGGCACGCAGGTCGGCGACGACCTTTTCGATGCCCACCTTGTCGATCAGGCGCAGTGCAGCGTTCGTCACGCGCAGCCGCACCCAGCGGTTTTCGGTTTCGAGCCAGAACCGGCGGTACTGCAGGTTCGGCAGGAACCGGCGCTTGGTCCTGTTGTTGGCGTGGGAGACGTTGTTTCCCACCATCGGGCGCTTGCCCGTGACTTGACAGACGCGTGCCATCGACGCTCTCCCACATGCAATCGGCAAAGACGGCGATTATAGCCAGACTGTGTGCGTGGACCGGGCAGCGTACACCGGACGTGTCGCTCAGGCGGCCTGCTCCAGGTAGCGCTGCGCGTCGAGCGCGGCCATGCAGCCCGTGCCGGCGCTGGTGATCGCCTGGCGGTAGACGTGATCCTGCACGTCGCCCGAGGCGAACACACCGGGCACGCTCGTCATCGTCGCAAGCCCGTTGAGCCCGCCCTTGGTGATGATGTAGCCGTCCTTCATTTCGAGCTGGCCCTTGAAGATCTCGGTGTTCGGCTGGTGCCCGATCGCGATGAAGCAGCCCTTGAGCGAAAGCTCCTTCGTGCCCGCGTCTTGCGTGTGCCTGATGCGCACGCCGGTGACGCCCGAAGCGTCGCCGAGCACCTCGTCGAGCGTGTGCCACAGGTGCAGCTCGACCTTGCCGGCCTTCACTTTGTCCATCAGCTTGTCGACGAGGATCGGCTCGGCGCGAAACTTGTCGCGGCGGTGGATCAGGCTGACCTTCGACGCGATGTTCGACAGGTACAGCGCTTCTTCGACCGCGGTGTTGCCGCCCCCGACGACGCAAACGGCCTGGTCGCGGTAGAAGAATCCGTCGCAGGTCGCGCATCCGCTCACGCCGCGCCCCATGAACGCCTCTTCGGAGGGCAGCCCCAGGTACTTGGCGCTCGCGCCGGTCGCGATGATCAGCGCGTTGCAGCTGTACTCGCCCGAATCGCCTTTCAGCGTGAACGGGCGCTTCGACAGGTCGACCGCGTTGATGTGGTCGAACACGACATCGGTGTCGAAGCGCTCGGCGTGCTGCAGAAACCGCTGCATCAGGTCCGGCCCCTGCACGCCCGTCGCGTCGGCCGGCCAGTTGTCGACGTCGGTGGTCGTCATCAGCTGGCCACCCTGCGCCAGGCCGGTGATCGAGCGCGGCTTCAGGTTGGCGCGCGCCGCATAGACCGCAGCGGTGTAGCCCGCGGGGCCGGAGCCGAGGATCAAAACTTCGCTGTGGCGCACTTCAGGGGTCATGGCTTGGAGTAGATTCGCGGTCACGATGAGTCTGACATGGGTGCCATACCGGTGACATCAATCGTCATGATCGGCACAATAGCCACATTGTAGGAAGGCGTAGCCAGCGCCAGCCGCAAACAGAGGGAAAAGGAGACCGCCCGATGGCCATGCTGTCCAATCTCGATCTGATTCGACGAGTGCCGCTGTTCTCGCTCCTGACCAACGAGCAGGCGCAGTCGATCGCCGACAGCGTGGTCAAGCGTCGCTACCGCCGCGGCGAGATCATCGTCGAGCACGGTCGAAAATCGAACGCGCTGTTCATCCTGCTGACCGGCCGCGCGCGTGTGCTGACCTCCGACTCCCGAGGGCGCGAAGTCATCCTCGCGGTGCTGCAACCCGGCGACTACGTCGGCGAGATGAGCCTGATCGACAACGAGCCGCATTCGGCCACGGTGCGCGCCGAGGTGCAGACCGACATGCTCGTGCTCGGGCGCGCCGAGTTCGCGCGCTGCCTGCCGGAAAACTCCAGCCTGTCGTACGCGATCCTTCGCGGCCTGGTGCAGCGCTTGCGCAACGCCGACCGGCAGATCGAATCGCTGGCGCTGCTCGATGTCTATGGCCGCGTCGCGCGTTCGCTGCTCGACATGGCCGAGCAGAACGGCGATCAATTGCTGATTCGCAACAAGGTGTCGCGCCAGGACATGGCGAAGATCGTCGGCGCGTCGCGCGAAATGGTCAGCCGCGTGATGAAGGACCTCGAAGAGCGCGGCGTGATCCAGACGCAGGAAAACGGCTCGGTCGTCATCAAGGAACGGCTGCCGGCCGATTGACACCGCGTCACGCTGACCCGCTCATGACGCGGGCACAATCTCGCTCATGACTTTTCCGCTCGGATCCTTGCGAGCCGAGGCGAGCCCGTCTTCAGGCTCCGCCGACACCGCCACCTACACCCGCAATCCCCGCAAGCGCAAGGCGCAAGCGCCGCAACCCGCGCGCTGGCGCACGCAGCTGGGCATCGCGCTCGGCGGCGTGTTGTGGTTGCTGGCGCTGCTCGCGATGGCCTCTCACAACGCGGCCGACCCTGCGTGGTCGACGAGCGGAACCCCGGGTGTCACGCGCAACTGGGCCGGCACCGTCGGCGCTTATTTCTCCGATCTCCTGCTCTGGGCTTTCGGGTTCTCGGCGTGGTGGTTCCTGTTCGTCTCGGCGCGCGCCTGGTTGGGGGCGCTGGCGCGGCTGTTGCGCGACGATGCCGGCGCGGCACCCGCCGATCCGGACCGGCCGCGCTGGTTGTTCTGGCTCGGGCTCGTGCTGCTGCTCGCCGCGAGCTGTTCGCTCGAATACACGCGGCTGTATCACTGGGAGTCGCGGCTGCCGGGGCTGCACGCCGGCGGCGTGCTCGGCTATTCGATCGCACCGCTGAGCATGAAGGCGCTCGGCTTCGCGGGGTCGGGCGTGTTGTGGATCGCGGCGCTGCTCGTCGGCCTGTCGCTGACCTTGAAGTTCTCGTGGCTCGCGGTCGCAGAGCGCATCGGCGCGTGGATCGAAGGCTGGCGCGAATTGCGACAGGAGCGCATCGAGCGCGCCGAAGACCGCCGCATCGGCGAGCGGGCGCTGCGCGAGCGCGAGCATGTGTTCGAGGTCGAGCGCCAGATCGCGATCGACCAGGCGCCGATCGTCATCGAGCCGCACGATCAGCGAGATCCCGGAATCGAAGCGCGTCATCAAGGAACGCCAGAAGCTGCTGTTCAGCGAGCTCAGCGACACCAAGCTGCCGCAGGTCGATCTGCTCGATGCGGCGCCCGGCCAAGGTCGAGACGATCACGACCGAGTCGCTGGAGATGACGTCGCGCCTGATCGAGAAGAAGCTGAAGGACTTCGGTGTCGACGTGCGCGTCGTCGCCGCGTCGCCGGGCCCGGTGATCACGCGCTACGAGATCGAGCCCGCGACCGGCGTGAAGGGCGCGCAGATCGTCAACCTGGCGAAGGACCTCGCGCGCTCGCTCAGCCTGGTGTCGATCCGCGTGGTCGAGACGATCCCCGGGCGCACGACGATGGCGCTCGAGTTGCCGAACGCGAAGCGGCAGGTCATTCGCTTGGCCGAGATCCTCGGCTCGCCGACCTACAACGACGCCGCGTCGCAGCTCACGCTCGGCCTCGGCAAGGACATCGTCGGCGCGGCGATGGTCGCCGATCTGGCGAAGATGCCGCACTGCCTGGTGGCCGGCACCACCGGCTCGGGCAAGTCGGTCGGCATCAACGCGATGATCCTGAGCCTGCTGTACAAGGCCGAGGCGCGCGACGTGCGCATGATCTTCATCGACCCGAAGATGCTCGAGCTGAGCGTCTACGAAGGCATCCCGCACCTGCTGGCCCCCGTGGTCACCGACATGAAGCAGGCGGCCAACGCGCTCAACTGGTGTGTCGGCGAGATGGAGCGGCGCTACAAGCTGCTCAGCAAGCTCGGCGTGCGCCAGCTCGCCGGCTACAACCGCAAGATCGCAGATGCCGCCGAGCGCGGCGAGATCTCTGCCGAATCCGTTCAGCCTGACGCCCGAAGCGCCCGAGCCGCTCGAGCGGCTGCCGTCGATCGTCGTCGTGATCGACGAGCTCGCCGACCTGATGATGGTGGTCGGCAAGAAGATCGAGGAGCTGATCGCCCGGCTGGCGCAGAAGGCGCGCGCCGCCGGCATCCACCTGATCCTCGCGACGCAGCGCCCGAGCGTCGACGTGATCACCGGCCTGATCAAGGCCAACATTCCGGTGCGCCTGAGCTTCCAGGTCGTCGAGCAAGATCGACAGCCGCACGATCCTCGACCAGATGGGCGCCGAGGCACTGCTCGGCCAGGGCGACATGCTGTACCTGCCGCCCGGCGGCGGCCTGCCGATCCGCGTGCACGGCGCCTTCGTCAGCGACGAGGAAGTGCACCGCGTGGTCGAATACCTGAAGAGCCAGGGCGAGCCGAACTACATCGACGGCATCCTCGAAGGCGGTGTGCTCGATGGCGACGTGGCCAGCGCCGGCGAGGGCGCAGCCGGCGGCGACGGCGAGGCCGATCCGATGTACGACCAGGCGGTGTCGATCGTGCTGCAGCATCGCCGCGCGTCGATCTCGCTGGTGCAGCGTCACTTGCGCATCGGCTACAACCGCGCCGCGCGATTGCTGGAACAAATGGAGAAATCCGGGCTCGTATCGAGCATGGCGAGCAATGGCAACCGCGATCTCCTGGTGCCTTCGCGCAGCGATGAACCACCCCCGAAGCGCCTTCGGCGCTCCCCCTCAAGGGGGCAACACCCGCGGACCGGCGGAGCCGGATCCGCGGTGTTTGCTTGGTTGCGGCGGCTCGATGCGAAACGGAGTGCCGCTTCGAAACTAGGATGCAACGAAGTCCTGGATGTTTGCAGCGTGCTGTTCGCTGCGACAGTCGCGCGCGTGCCGACGCGGTCGACACGTTGAAGGAGTTCGTGCGCGACGTGAAGACGGGCTCGGCCGCGTTCACGCAGACCGTGCACTCGCCCGACGGCGCGAAGAAAAAAGTCTCGAGCGGCAACTTCGAGTTCTCGCGGCCGAATCGTTTTCGCTTCGAGTACAAGCAAGCCTTTCGAGCAGGTGATCGTCGGCGACGGCCAGAAGGTGTGGATCTACGACGCCGACCTCAACCAGGTGAGCTCGCGCAAGTTCGACCACGCGCTCGGCGCGACCCCCGCGGCGGTGCTCGCCGGCGGCTCGCTCGACAAGGACTTCGACCTCGCAGCGCTGCCCGACGGCAACGGCCTCGCGTGGGCGGAGGCCAAGCCGAAAGCGAAGGACGGCTCGGTGCAGTCGCTGCGCGTCGGCTTCAAGGGCAAGCAACTCGCGGCCATCGAGATCCTCGACGCCTTCGGCCAACGCTCGTTGCTGCAGTTCAGCCAGGTCGTCGCGAACCCGCCGCTGGCGGCCGACCATTTCCGCTTCAAAGCGCCGCCCGGGCGCCGAGGTGATCGAGCAGTAGCAGGCGCGGCGCTGCGAGCGACAATCGCCCGATGTCCTCGCAGCTGCCTCTGTACGACGACACGACGTCCTCGCAGGCACCGCTTGCCGATCGCCTGCGACCGCGCAAGCTCGACGACGTGATCGGCCAGCGCCATCTGCTCGGCGCCGGCAAGCCGTTGCGCGTGGCCTTCGAATCGGGCCGACTGCATTCGATGATCCTGTGGGGCCCGCCCGGCGTCGGCAAGACCACGCTCGCGCGGCTGATGGCCGAGCCTTCGACGCGCAGTTCATCCCGATCTCGGCGGTGCTCGGCGGCGTGAAGGACATCCGCGAAGCGGTCGAGCGCGCACGCGCCGCGCAGACCTCGGGCCGCAAGACGGTCGTGTTCGTCGACGAAGTGCACCGCTTCAACAAGGCGCAGCAGGACGCCTTCCTGCCGCACGTCGAGTCGGGCCTGTTCACCTTCATCGGCGCCACCACCGAGAACCCGTCGTTCGAGGTCAATCTCGGCCTTGCTGTCGCGCGCCACGGTGCACGTGCTGAAGCCGCTCGCCGATGCCGACCTGAGTCTGATCGAGCGCGCGCGTGCCGAGCTGGCCGCGCCGCCGCTCAGCGATGCGGCGCGCGACCGCTTGATCGGCTATGCCGACGGCGACGCGCGCCGGCTGCTCAATGCCTACGAGAACCTGGTCGGCATGGTCGCACGCCAGGGCGCCAGCGCTGCGCTCGACCAACAGGTGATCGACGAGAGCACGCTCGAGCGCGCGCTCGGCGAGCTGCTGCGCCGCTACGACAAGGGCGGCGAGCAGTTCTACGACACGATCTCGGCGCTGCACAAGGCGGTGCGCGGCTCCGACCCCGATGCATCGCTGTACTGGTTCGTGCGCATGCTCGACGGCGGCGTCGACCCGCGCTATGCGGCGCGCCGCATGGTGCGCATGGCCAGCGAAGACATCGGCCTGGCCGACCCGCGCGCGCTGCGCATCGCGCTCGACGCGGCCGAGACCTACGAGCGGCTCGGCTCCCCCGAAGGCGAGCTCGCGCTGGCGCAGGCGGTGGTCTACCTGGCGATGGCGCCGAAGTCCAACGCCGTCTACACCGCCTTCAACGCTGCGCGCGCATACGTCAGCGCCGACGGCACTCGGCCGGTGCCGCTGCACCTGCGCAATGCGCCGACCGGCTGATGAAGTACGCTCGACTACGGGCGCGGCTATCGCTATGCGCACGACGAGGACGGCGGCTTCGCCGCCGGCGAAAACTACTGGCCCGAAGGCGTGCCGGCGCAGCGCTTCTACGAGCCGGTGCCGCGCGGGCTGGAGCTGCGCATCGGCGAGCGACTCGAAGAGTTGCGCGGCTGAACGAAGCGTCGACGAAGAAGCGCTGACGCTCGCGCCGTTGGTCATTTGCTCGGCGCGCAAACGGGTAACTCCGAATCTTTCACAGGGGGTACCCCGCCTACAATGCGCCCCGGCGCATGACCGCCGCGTGAAGAACGAGCGCGCTTTTGCGATGGCGCGCTTCTTGCCAACCGGGCCCTGCGAGAAGACCAGGAGA
Source organism: uncultured Solirubrobacterales bacterium (assembly GCA_963752605.1). Classification (GTDB taxonomy): domain Bacteria; phylum Actinomycetota; class Thermoleophilia; order Solirubrobacterales; family 70-9; genus CAVVYW01. The sequence continues at coordinate 1,022,903 of CAVVYW010000006.1, read as the reverse complement.
CGCGCAGATGGAGATCTTCGTCCAACAGATCATCAACGGTCTGGTGCTCGGCAGCGTGTATGCGCTGGTGGCGCTCGGCTACACGATGGTCTACGGCATCATCAACCTGATCAACTTCGCGCACGGCGAAGTGCTGATGGTCGGTGCGCTGACGAGCTGGACCGTGGTCGTGACGCTGGCCGACTTCGGGCTGCCCGGCTGGCTGCTGCTGCTGATCTCGCTGATCGCCGCGATCGTCGTCTGCGCGGCGCTCAACTTCGCGATCGAGAAGGTCGCCTACCGGCCGCTGCGCAACGCGCCGCGGCTGGCGCCGCTGATCACCGCGATGGGCATGAGCCTGCTGCTGCAGACGCTGGCGATGATCATCTGGAAGCCGAACTACAAGCCCTATCCGATCCTGCTGCCGAGCGAGCCGTTCAACGTCTTCGGCGCGGTGATCAACACGACGCAGATCCTGATCCTGGTGGCCACCGCGGTCACGCTGATCGGCCTGATGTACCTGGTCAACCGCACCAAGCTCGGCCGCGCGATGCGCGCCACCGCCGAGAACCCGCGCGTCGCCGCGTCTGATGGGCGTCAAGCCCGACATGGTGATCTCGGCCACCTTCATCATCGGCGCCGCGCTGGCCGCGCTGGCCGGCGTGATGTACGCGGCCAACTACGGCTCGGTGCAGCACACGATGGGCTTCCTGCCGGGGCTGAAGGCCTTCACCGCCGCGGTGTTCGGCGGCATCGGCAACCTCGCCGGCGCGATGGTCGGCGGCGTGCTGCTCGGGCTTGATCGAGTCGCTCGGCGCCGGCTACATCGGCGCGCTGACCGGCGGCGTGCTCGGCAGCCACTACCAGGACATCTTCGCGTTCATCGTGCTGATCCTCGTGCTGACGCTTGCGGCCGCAAGGCCTGCTCGGCGAGCGCGTGGCCGACCGCGCCTGACGCAACGGAGGCCACGTCATGAACATGAAAGACAACAAGCTCGCCGTGTTCCTGATCGCTGCAGTGGCGCTGCTGATCCTGCCGGTGATCGCGCAGCAGTTCGGCAACGCCTGGGTGCGCATCCTCGACGTCGCGCTGCTGTACGTCCTGCTCGCGCTCGGCCTGAACATCGTGGTCGGCTACGCCGGCCTGCTCGACCTCGGCTACGTCGCGTTCTATGCGGTCGGCGCGTACATGTTCGGGCTGCTCGCGTGCCCGCACCTGATCGACACCTTCGCGGCCATCAAGGCGAGCTTTCCGCAGGGGCTGCACACGCCGTGGTGGGTCGTGATCCCGCTCGGCGCGGCGCTCGCCGGCGTGGCCGGCGTGCTGCTCGGCGCGCCGACGCTGAAGCTGCGCGGCGACTATCTCGCGATCGTGACGCTCGGCTTCGGCGAGATCATCCGCGTGTTCCTCAACAACCTCGACGCGCCGGTCAACATCACCAACGGCCCGAAGGGCATCTCGCAGATCGACTCGATCAAGATCTTCGGGCTCGACCTCGGCAAGCGGCTCGACCTTCGGCTTCATCGAGCTGCCGCCGGTCACGCTGTACTACTACCTGTTCCTGCTGCTCGTCGTCGCCAGCGTGGTCATCTGCTACCGGCTCGAGCGCTCGCGCATCGGCCGCGCGTGGATGGCGATCCGCGAAGACGAGATCGCCGCCAAGGCGATGGGCATCAACACGCGCAACATGAAGCTGCTGGCCTTCGGCATGGGCGCCACCTTCGGCGGCGTGTCGGGCGTGATGTTCGCCACCTTCCAGAGCTTCATCTCGCCCGAGTCGTTCGCGCTGCAGGAGTCGATCATGATCGTCGCGATGGTCGTGCTCGGCGGCATCGGCCACATCCCGGGCGTGATCGTCGGCGCGCTCCTGCTGGCCGCGCTGCCCGAGGTGCTGCGCTACGTCGCCGGTCCGCTGCAGGAGATGACCGGCGGCCGGCTCGACGCGGCGATCCTGCGCCAGTTGCTGATCGCGCTGGCGATGATCGCGATCATGCTGGCGCGCCCGCGCGGCCTGTGGCCGCAGCCCGAGCACGGCAAGGCGGCGCCGATGCCGGCTGCGGTGGTGAAGTGAGGAGGCGCGCGATGAGCGAAACCGTATTGAAGGTGAGCGGCGCGTCCAAGCGGTTCGGCGGCGTGCAGGCGCTGTCGGACGTCGGCATCACGATCACCAAGGGCCAGATCTACGGCCTGATCGGCCCGAACGGCGCCGGCAAGACGACGTTCTTCAACGTGCTCACGGGGCTGTACACGCCCGACTCCGGCACCTTCGAGCTCGGCGGCATGAGCCTACAAGCCGAGCGCGGTGCACGAGGTCGCGAAGGCCGGCATCGCGCGCACGTTCCAGAACATCCGCCTGTTCGCCGAAATGACGGCGCTCGAGAACGTGATGGTCGGCCGCCACGTGCGCACCCACTCGGGCCTGTTCGGCGCGATGCTCCGCACCAGCGGGTTCAAGGCCGAGGAAGCGGCGATCGCCAAGCGCTCGCAGGAGCTGCTCGACTACGTGGGCATCGGCAAGTACACCGAGTTCAAGGCGCGCACGCTGAGCTACGGCGATCAGCGCCGCCTCGAGATCGCGCGCGCGCTGGCCACCGACCCGAAGCTGATCGCGCTCGACGAGCCGGCCGCCGGCATGAACGCGACCGAGAAGGTCGTGCTGCGCGAGCTGATCGACCGCATCCGCAACGACGGCCGCACGATCCTGCTGATCGAGCACGACGTGAAGCTCGTGATGGGCCTGTGCGACCGCGTCACCGTGCTCGACTACGGCAAGCAGATCGCCGAGGGCAGCCCGTACGACGTGCAGCGCGACCCGAAGGTGATCGAGGCCTACCTCGGCGCCGAGCCACAAGGCGCATTGAAGGCGAAGCACACATGGCGAACACGCTGCTCAAGGTCAACGGACTGAGGGTCGCCTACGGCGGCATCCAGGCGGTGAAGGGCATCACCTTCGACGTGCAACGAAGGCGAGCTGGTCAGCCTGATCGGCGCCAACGGCGCCGGCAAGACCACCACGCTGAAGGCGGTCACCGGCACTGCAGCCGGCGGCGGCCGGCGACATCAAATTCCTCGGCCGCTCGATCAAGGGCCAGGGCGCGTGGGACCTGGTCAAGCAGGGCCTCGTGATGGTGCCCGAAGGCCGCGGCGTGTTCGCGCGCATGACGATCACCGAGAACCTGCAGATGGGCGCCTTCGTGCGCAACGACAAGGAGATCGAGGCCGACATCGAGAAGGTGTTCGCGATCTTCCCGCGCCTGAAGGAGCGCCGCAACCAGCTCGCCGGCACGATGAGCGGCGGCGAGCAGCAGATGCTCGCGATGGGCCGCGCGCTGATGGCGCGCCCGAAGGTGCTGCTGATGGACGAGCCGTCGATGGGCCTGTCGCCGATCATGGTCGACAAGATCTTCGAGGTGGTCAACGACATCCACGGGCGCGGCGTCGACGATCCTGCTGGTCGAGCAGAACGCGAGCCGCGCGCTCGAGCTGGCCACCCGCGGCTACGTGATGGACTCCGGCGAGATCACGATGAGCGGCCCTGCGAAACAGCTGCTCAGCGATCCGAAGGTGAGGGCGGCGTACCTGGGCGAATGAGGGCACGCTGCACGGTGTGAGCACCCTGCGCGGGCGCGATCGGCTGACGCCCCGGAAGATACAATTCCACGGTTGTGCGCGGCGCATCGCGCCGCCTGAGGCCCCGGACCCCGGGCCTCGCGACGGCGCATCGGCGCGATGCCCGGCCCTGTTCGACCCCTCGTCACATGCAAACGCCAGCTTCCAGCACCGACCCTTCCGCCCCGCAGCATCAGTGCGACGTGCTCGTCGTCGGCGGCGGCCCCGCGGGATCGACGATCGCCGCGCTGCTCGCCATGCGCGGGCCGCGACGTCACGCTGATCGAAAAGCTGCATCACCCGCGCTTTCACATCGGCGAGTCGCTGCTGCCGGCGAACGTGCGACTGTTCGATCAGCTCGGCGTGCGCGACCAGGTCGAGTGCTTTCGGCATGGCGAAGTGGGGCGTCGAGTTCGTCTCGCCCGAACATGACTACCAGAGCTTCATCGAATTCAGCGACGCCTGGGACAAGTCGATGCCCTACGCGTGGCAGGTGCGCCGCTCGCAGCTCGACGAGATGCTGTTTCGCAACGCGGCGAAAAAAGGCGCGCGTGCGCTCGAAGGCTACCGCGTGCGCGGCGCGTCGAGTTCGACGCCGACGGCGCGACGGTGCAGGTCGAGCTCGACGACGGCACGCAGCAGACGTGGCGCACGCGCTTTCTCGTCGACGCGACCGGGCGCGACACGTTGCTCGCGAACCAGTTCAAGTGCAAGCAGAAGAACCCGCGCCACAACAGCTCGGCGCTGTTCGCCCATTTCAAGGGCGCGAAGCGGCTCGAAGGCAAGCAGGAAGGCAACATCAGCATCTTCTGGTTCGAGCACGGCTGGTTCTGGTTCATTCCGCTGGCCGACGGCACGACCAGCGTCGGCGCGGTGTGCTGGCCGTACTACCTGAAGTCGCGCGACAAGCCGCTGCCCGAATTCCTGCGCGACACGATCGCGCTCGCGCCGGCGCTCGCCGAGCGACTGAAGGACGCGACGCATCACCTCCGAGGTCTACGCGACCGGCAACTACTCGTACATCAGCTCGCACAGCACCGGCGAGCGCTACCTGATGATCGGCGACGCGTTCACGTTCATCGACCCGGTGTTCTCGTCGGGCGTCTACCTGGCGATGCACAGCGCGTTCGAAGGCGCCGACCTCGTCGAGACCGTGCTCGACCGGTCGCCGCGCGTGGCGCGCGGCCGCGCGCAAGCGCTTCGAGAAGCGCATGCGCGCACGGCCCGCGCGAGTTCTCGTGGTTCATCTTTCGCGTCACCAACCCGACGATCCGCGACTTCTTCATGGACCCGCGCAACCCGTTGCGCGTGAAGGAAGCGGTGCTGTCGGTGCTGGCCGGCGACATCTACGACAAGACGCCGATCTGGCCTTCGTTGTACATGCTGAAGGCGCTGTACTACCTGGCCTCGTGGCGCAATCTCGCGCGCAGCTTGCAGGCATGGCGTCGCCGCCGTTTCAACATCCGTGATGTCGAGGTGTCGGCCCCGTGACCTGTCGCGTCGCTGTCCGCATCCGATACGCCTGCCACGATGCTGGACTTTCGCCGGCAGCGCGGCGGCGAGCTCGCGCCCGCGCGAGGCAGGCGCCTCGATGCTCGGCGCGCGTCTGCTCGCGCCGCATGGCTCGCCCGTGGCCGATGCGACCTTCGATTTCATCCGCGCCGAGCTGCTCGCGCCGCGCGAGCCGACGCTCGACGCCTGGTTCACGTCGGGCAGCGTGCGCTCGCACGAGCACGGACAGTTGCGCTACGCGACCGACGGGCAGTGGCTGCACGGTCATGCGCGCATCGACGACACGCAGGTCGAAGGCGGCCTGCGCGCGGCCACGCAACGCGTCTACGCGCAGATGTTCGGCGCGCTCGCGTCCGACCGGCTGCCCGCACCTGCTGCGGCTGTGGAACTACTTTTCCGACATCAACGAAGACAGCGACGGGCTCGAACGCTATCGCCACTTCAACGTCGGGCGCCAGCAGGCTTTCCTCGACGCCAAGCGCAGCGCGTTCGAAGGCGCGCCGGCCGCGTGCGCGCTCGGCACGCGGTCGGGGGCCGCTGCACGTGTATTTCCTCGCCGGCCGCAACGCGCCGGTCGCGATCGAGAACCCGCGCCAGGTCAGCGCCTACCGCTATCCCGACCAGTACGGCCCGCGCACGCCCGACGTTCTCGCGCGCGGCGCTCGCCGATGCCGGCGGCGGCCGGCAGGCGCTGTTCATCTCGGGCACCGCGAGCATCGTCGACCACACAGACCGTGCACGTCGGTGACGTGCGCCGTGCAGACGCGAAGAATGCCTGCGCAACATCGATGCGGTGCTGCGGGCGGCCGCGCAGCGCGCGCGCGCAGCCGTTCGACGCGGCCGAGCTGCAGCTACACGATCAACGTGCGGCGCCGTGACGATCTCGCCGTCGTGCGCGAGGTCTTCGAAGCGCACGATCGGTGCGCAGACCGCCGCCGCGAGAAGCGCCGTCTACCTGTGGGCCGACATCTGCCGCGCCGACTTGCTGGTCGAGGTCGAGGCGCACGGCTTCGCGCGGGGCGGGGCGCGCATGAGGCGGCCGCTGCCGGTTGCGATCGGGCTCATGACGCGTGTCGATCCTCGCGTACGCTGCCGACGCGAGCGAGCCCGCCCGCGGCGACAAGCCGGCGCGCGTCGCAGCGCCCGCTGTGGGAGATCGGCGTCGGTGTCGCCGCGCTGCGCTTTCCCGACTACCGCGGCTCCGACGAAAGCGGTGGGTACCTGCTGCCGTTGCCCTACGTCGTCGTATCGCGGCAAGTTCCTGAAGGCAGACCGCGAAGGCGCACGCGCGGTGCTCGTCGATGTCGAGCGTTTCGAGGTCGAGATGAGCGTATCGGCGTCGGTGCCCACGCGCAGCCGCAGACAACGCCGCGCGCAGCGGCATGCCCGATCTGCCGGCCAGCTTCGAGGTCGGCCCGAAACTCAACGTCTCGCTGTGGCGCGCGCCCGATCGTGGCATGAAGCTCGAGTTGCGCATGCCGGTGCGCGCGGTCGTCACCGTCGAGAGCTCGCCGCGCTCGGTCGGCACGACCTTCGAGCCGAGCCTCAACCTCGACGTGGTGCGCGAACGCCTGGAACGTCGGCATGCATGGCGGGGCCGCTGTTCGGCGATCGTCGCCGCCATGCACGACATCTACGGTGTCGACCCGGAGTTCGCGACGCCCGAGCGACCGGCGTATCGCGCGAGCGGCGGCTACGCCGGCTGGCACGGCACTGGCATCGACCTCGCGCCGCTTCGAAGACACCTGGATCGGTGCCTTCGTGCGTTACGACAACCTGCGCGGCGCGGTGTTCGCCGACAGTCCCGCTCGTGCGACGCGATCACGCGTTCACGGTGGGCGTCGGCGTGGCATGGGTGTTTGCCTCATCGTCCGTGCTTGTCGACGCGGACGATTGAGGTGAAGCTTGAAGTTCCTTCGCCGTCTGCTCCACACCGTGGTGATGTACCTGCTGCTGCTGTTGCTCGGCCTCGCCTCGCTGGCGTGGAACCTGATCGCGCTGGCTGCTCTATCCGCTGCTGCCGGCGCGAGCGCGCGCGCGCGCTCGGCCGCGCGGCCATCTCGCGTGATCTATCGCGTGTTCTGGTCGGCCGCGGCGGCGCTCGGCATCCTGCGCATCGACGCGAAAGCGCTCGAGGCGCTGCGTGATGAGCCCGGCGGCTTGATCATCGCCGCCAACCACCCGAGCATGCTCGATGCGCTGCTCGTCGTTGCGCAACTGCCGCGCGGCGTCTGCATCATGAAGGCCGCGCTGATGCGCAACGTGTTCCTCGGCCCCGGCGCCAAGCTCGCGCGCTACATCTGCAACGACTCGACGCGCGACATGCTGCGCAGCGCGGTCGCGAACCTGCGCGAAGGCGGCGCAGCTCGTGCTGTTCCCCGAGGGCACGCGCACGCGTCGCCACGCCGATCAATCCGTTCCGCCCCGGCGTCACGCTGATCGCCCAGCGCGCGCAGGTGCCGATCCAGACGGTGATCATCGAGACCGACTCGCCCTACCTCGGCAAGGGCTGGCCGATCTGGCGCGCTGCCGCCGTTGCCGATCGTCTTTCAGCGCGCGGCTGGGCCAGCGCTTCGCGCCCGAGCCCGATCACCGATGCCTTGACTCGAACAGCTCGAGCTGTACTTTGCGAAGGAGCTCTGCGCGCGCTGATGACGCGTCGACGACGCACCTGTCGTGATCATCCCGAGCTACAACACCGGCGCGAAGGTCTACGAGACGGTGCGCGAAGCGCGGGCGCACTGGGCGCCGGTGTGGGTGGTCGTCGACGGCAGCACCGACGGCACCGCCGAAGGGCTGCGCGAGCTCGCCGCAGCGGACACCGCGGCTGCGCGTGTTCGTGCTGCCGGTCAACCGAGGCAAGGGCGCCGCGGTGCTGCACGGGCTGCAGGCCGCACACGCGGCGGGCTACACGCATGCGCTGACGATGGACTCCGACGGCCAGCATCCGGCACACCTGATCCCGTCGTTCATGCATGCGTCGCAGCACAGGCCCGATGCCATGGTGCTCGGCCGCCCGGTGTTCGACGCCTCGGCGCCGCTGCTGCGCGTGCGCGGCCGCCGCATCTCGAACTGGTGGACGAACCTCGAGACGCTCGGCGCCGGCATCGACGATTCGCTGTACGGCTTTCGTGTCTATCCGATCGCCGACCTGATCGCGGTGATGCACCGCCAGCCGTGGATGCGCCGCTTCGACTTCGACACCGAAGCGGTGGTGCGCCTGGCGTGGCGCGGCGTCAAGCCGCTCAACCTCGCGGCGCCGGTCAAGTACCTGCGTCGCCGAGGAAGGCGGCGTCTCGCACTTTCGCTACGGGCGAGACAACGCGCTGCTGACGTGGATGCACCTGCGCCTGATGATCGAATTCGTGCTGCGGCTGCCGCTGCTCGCGTGGCGCCGGCTCGCGCGGCGGCCGCCGTTCCAGCCCGGTTGATCGGTGGGGCACGCCGGCGCTGGTCTAATGTGCGTGCCCGAGACAAGGAGGCATCGAATGCGTGTTCGAGAACCGAGACGTCGCGACCTGCTGTTGGCCGCGCTGGGCTCGCCGATGCTGCTGGCGTTGCAAGGCTGCGCGTCGCCGCTGCCGGTGTCGTTGACGGCGACGACATCGGCTGGCGCGCAATCGTTGCTGAACGAGAGCGCAGCCGCGCACGGCTTGGCGGCGTTCAGGAAGATCAACGACCTGAGCGTCAGCTACGACGGCGAATGGCGTGCGCTGATCGGCAAGCTCGAGCCGGCACTCGTCGATCCGGCCTTTCGCGGCAAGTCCGAAGAGCGACTGCTGTTGCGCGAAGGTGTGATCGCACAGGCGCACCGCGGTAGCGCCGGGCGCAAGCAGGTGCTGCGTCGTGCCGTCGCCGGCTCGTCGGGCGAAGTGCTGGTGTGGTTCGACGGCCAGGAAGCGCGCGACTCCGAACGCCGCCGCGCCGCGGCACTGGTCGCCGACAGTTATGCGCTGTTCCTGCTCGGACCGATGCTGCTCGTCGATCGCACGCTCGTGATGGAGCTCGCCGAAGTCGAATGGGTCGACGAACACGCCTGCGATGTGCTGCGCGTGCAGCTTGCGCCGGGCCTGGGCTTGTCGCGGCTGGACCGCATTGCACTGTTCATCGATCGCAAGGAGCGCCTGTTGCGGCGCGTGCGCTTCCCGCTCGACGAATTGCAGTCCGCGCCCGACGCGATCGCCGAGGTCGAGATGCACGACCACGTGACGCTGCACGGCGTGCGCTGGCCCACGCGCTTCTATCAGCGGCTCGTGCGGCCGATCAGGCTGCCGTTGCACGACTGGCACGTCACGGGGCTCGACGTGAATCGTGGCTACAGCGCTGCGGATCTGAGCGGCGTCGAATTCGCCGGAGCGGCGCGCGCGCCCGCGGCGCCACTGGGCAAGCGCGTGGCGGGCTGACCTCGCTCGCGGGGGGTCGGCGCGTTCAGCCCGTCACCGCGCCGGGCACGTCACCGGACCGCCGAATCCCCGGCAACCAGCGCCGCAAGGCCGGCGACGTGATCACGGTGCTGAAGATCGCCATCAGCACCAGCATCGTGAACATCTCGCGGCCGATCACGCCGAGGTCGAAGCCGACGTTGACGACGACGAGCTCCATCAACCCGCGGGTGTTCATCATCACACCGATGACCTTCGATTCGTTGCGATCGAGCCCGGCGACGCGCGCCGCGACATAACAGCCGCCGAACTTGCCGAGCGTCGCCACGACGATCAGCACCACGCACCACAGCCACGCGTTGCCGTCCGACAGCGAGCCGATGTCGGTGCGCAGCCCGGTGTAGGTGAAGAAGATCGGCAGGAAGAACACGTTGACGAAATGGCCGACCCGTTCCTTCCATGCCGCGACGAAGGGCGCCTGATCGTGCAACATCACGCCGACCATGAAGCCGCCGAAGATCGCGAAGATCGCGAGCTTGTAGGTCGCCATGCCGGCGAAGAAGATGCAGCACAGCACGATGCCCATCAGCGCGCCCGACAGGCGCGCGTCGCATGCGCATCTGGTGCTGCACGACGCGCACCAGCAGCGGCCGCACGCCCCACCAGCACAGCGCCGCGAACCCGAGCACCAGCGCGACGTTGAGCGCGAAGCCGCCGCCCGAGAACTGCGCGGTCGTCAGCGCGGTCACCACCGCGAGCAACAACCAGCCGACCACATCGTTGACCGCTGCGGCGCTGATCGCGATCACGCCGATCGATGTGCGCGTCAGGTCGAACTCGATCATGATGCGCCCGAGGATCGGCAGTGCCGTGATCGACAACGCCGTGGCGACGAACAGCGCGAACGCGGTCTGGTTCGACGTGACGACGTAGGCCTGCGGCATCACCGCCGCGAGGCCGAGGCCGAGCACGAACGGCACCACGAGCCCCGCGACCGACACTGCAAGCACCGCGAAGCGGTTGCGCCGCTGCGTCAGGTGGCCGAACTCGAACTCGAGCCCGATCTGGAACATCAGCAGCAGCAGACCGACCTGCGACAGGATCGTCAACGGCTGCGGCGGTGTCGAACGAAACACCGCGTTGAAGAGATCGGGCGCGAGCCAGCCGAACAGCGACGGCCCGAGCAGCACGCCGATGATGATCTCGCCGACCGCGCCGGCCTGCCCCACCGACCTGGCGATCGCGCCGCCGACGCGCCCGGCGAGCACGATGATGCCGAGCTGCAGCAGCGTGTAGAACAGCAGCGCTTCGGTGGCGTGCACCGACGAGGCCTGCATCAGATCATGGCTCCGTTGATCGAAATGACCTGCCCGCTGATGTAGCCGGCGTCGTCGGAGGCGAGGAACGCCACCAGCGCTGCGACCTCGTCGGCACGTGCCGGCACGCTTCATCGGCACCAGCCGATCGATCGTCGCGCGGTCGAATCCGCCCTCGGCCATGCCGGCGTCGATGATGCCGGGCGCGACCGCGTTGACGGTGATGCCGCGGCTCGCGACCTCGAGCGAGAGCGCTTTGGTGGCGCTGTTGAGCGCGCCCTTCGCGGCCGCGTAGTTGACCTGACCGCGGTTGCCCGCGATCGCGGCGACCGACGAGATGTTGACGATGCGGCCCCAGCGCGTACGGATCATCGGCATCAGCAGCGGCTGCGTGACGTGGAAGAAGCCGTTCAGCGACACGTCGATCACGCGTTGCCATTGCGACTTGCGCAGCGCGGGGAACACGCGTCGTCGTGCACGCCGGCGTTGTTGACGAGGATCTGCACCGGCCCGTCTTCGAGCAGCCGTTCGCACGCCGCATGCGTCGCGTCGCGGTCGGTGAGGTCGAAGCTGCACGCCTCGTGCGCTGGCGCCGCTCGCGCGCAGCTGCTCGACGATCTCGGCCGCCGCGGCGATGCGCTGGTTCGCGTGCACGATGACGTGCGCGCCATCGCGCGCCAGCCGCTCGGCGATCGCGCGGCCGATGCCGCCGCTGGCGCCGGTGACGAGCGCACGCTTGCGGTGGCGCTGCGGTGCTGTTCATGTCGCGGCGAGCGGTGTGTTCGAGCACCACCGCAGCGCGGCCGTCCGCGACCGGCCGTCCGTCGTGGCTCACCGCGAAGGTGTAGAGGATCTGCTGCTCGCCGCCTGCCTGGCGCGTGGCTTCGATGCGCAGCTCGCCGGCCAGATCGTCGAGCCGCAGCACGTGCAGCTGCACGCCGCGCGCGCTCGCCAGGAAGCCCGGGCTCGGGCGCGTGCCGCTCGCCTGCGCGATCAGCGCGCCGTGCAAGCGCCATCGCTTGCGCCGCGTATTCGATCGCGCACGACGACAGCAGTCCGCTGCGCGTGCGCAGCGGATGGCTCGGGTCGCGCTGGTTGTCGGCGCTGCAGACGATGCGCTCGGCATCCCAGTGCTCGAGCCGCGCGAGCAGGCACATCGCGCCGCGATGCGGGATCAGCTGCTGCGATGCCCGCATGGTCCAGCATCGCCGGCGTGCGTCAAGGCGCGACCTCGCGCAGCGTGACGCGCAGCTTCAGCGCCGCGCTCAGCTCGAGCACGATGGGCGCGCCGATCGCCGCCACGCGCGAGCGCCTGCAGCAGCGGCAGCGCGGCTGCTGCGGGCACCGCAACGCGCAACGCTTCGAGCGACGGATCGCTGCAGGTGCTCGGCGGCAGGGCCGCGTCGGCCAGTTCGATCTCGAGCGCCGCGAGCGATCGCGGCGCACCCGCCGGCGCCAGGATCAACGCGGCGCCGAAGTGATCGGGCAGCGGCCGGCATGCATGCAGCGGTTGCGGGATACGGCGTGTCGCTCGCCACCAGCAGCACCGGCGCTTTGGTCGCGTGCACCTGCGTCGCCGCTTCGAGCAGCCCGGCGCCGAAGCTCGCGCCGTACGCGGCGAGGCTGGTCGACGCGCGCACGGCTCGCCACCGCGATGTGCCAATAGCCGGCGGACGCGTTGTGCACCGAGTTCGTGAAGCGCGTCGGCGACAGCAGCCGCTCGGGACCGGCGAGCGCCTCGCACAGCGCGTGGCAGTTCACGCCTTCGCCGCTCGACGACGCGAACACGGTGGCCAGCGTCGTCGGGTCGATCGCGGCGTGCGCGCACCGCCTCGTCGGCGACCGCCATCGCGAGCTTGATCGCCGCGCCGGCGCGGCGGCGCTCGGCGCTCGGCAGACGTGCCGGCGCAGGCAACACGGTCGGGCTGACGACGTGCGGCTCGGCGTCCGCGCAGCATCGGCTGCGCCGCCGGCCACGACGCGATGCCCGGGCCCGAGCAGGCCCAGGCCCTGCAGATGCACCGTCAGCGGCGCGTCATCTGCACGCCGCCGAACACCAGGCTCGCGTTCGAGCCGCCGAAGCCGAACGAATTGCTCGAGCACGGTGCGCAGGCGCGCATCGAAGCTCTCGCTGCGGTAGTCGGCGTGCAAGCGTCGGGTCGCGCGTGCGCAGGTTCAGCCCGCCGGGGACGAACCCGTGCGCGAGCGCGAGCAGGCTGATCGCGGCTTCGACACCGCCCGGCGGCGCCGAGCGTGTGGCCGGTCGCGCCCTTCGTCGAGCTGCAAGGCGTCGCGTTCCCGAACACGGTGCCGACCGCGCGGTCCTCGGCGGCGTCGTTGCTCGGCGTCGCGGTGCCGTGCAGGTTGATGTAGTCGATCGATGCCGGCTGCGAGCTGCGCGTCGGCGAGCGCTGCACGCATCGCGTCGACCGCGCCGGCGCCCTCGGGATGCGGCGAGCTCATGTGGTAGCCGTCGTTGCTCTCGCCGACGCCGAGCAGCAGGCCTTGCGGCGCGTCGTCGGTTTCGCGCTCGAGCAGCGCGAACGCGGCAGCTTCGCCGAGCGACGAGCCCGTGCCGCTCGGCGTCCCAAGGCCGGCAGATGTCGGCCGCCAGCAGCTCGAGCGAGTTGAAGCCGTACAGCGTCGTCAGGCACAAGCGTGTCGACACCGCCGACCACCGCGGCGTCGATCAGGCCCGCCTCGATCAGGCGTGCCGCGTTGCCGAAGACCTTCGCGCTCGACGAGCAGGCGGTCGAGACGACCCAGCTCGGCCCTTGCAGCGCCGAGCGCCTGCGCGACGAACGCGGCCAGCGAGTTCGTGTTCTGCGTCTGTGCGTAGCGAAAGTCGGCCGGCAACGCGCCGTCGGGTGCGCGACGCCGATACGCGAGCTCGGTCTGCAGCAGGCCCGAGGTGCTGGTGCCGAGGAAGACCGCCACGCGCGGCGCGCCCCAGCGCGCACAGCGCACGCCGCGCCGCGTCGGCGAAGCCGTCCTGCTGCAGGCCGAGCCAGGCGAGGCGGTTGTTGCGGCAGTCGAAGGCTGCCAGAGCGGCGGGCAGCGACACGTCGTCGAGACCCGCCACCTCGCCGATCCACGTGGGCAATTCGGCGTCGAGGAAACGTTCAGGCGCAAGGCCGGTGCGGCCGGCCTGCAGGGCGTCGAGCGTCGCGTTGCGCCCCGCGCCGAGCGCAGTGGTCAGCGTGTACCGCGATACCGCCGAGCGGAGTCATGACGACGAGCCGCCGCTGCGCGGCGGCACGACGGCGTTCATGACGACACCCCGCTCGTCGACAGCCGGCACCCGCGCAATCAGCAACACGTTCGCGAACGGTGTGCCGCGACTCATCGGCTGCGCCTCGACGTCGAAGCCGAGCGACCGCAATCGATGCGATCCACGACGCGAGCGGCCTGCCGTATTGCGGTGCGACGCGGTGCCCGCGCACGAAGGTGACGATGCGATCGACCCACTGGCTCGCGAGGAACCCGCGTCGCGATGCGGCGTCGCCGACGCGCAGCAGCAGAACGCCGCCCGGCTTCAGCGTCGATCGCACGCGCGCCAGCACGTCGTCCTGCTCGTCGATCCCGATGTAGTGCAGCACGTCGAGGATGACGACGGTGTCGGCCGGCGGGAACGCGGTGTGCCGCATGTCACCGCAGACGAAGTGCGCGCTGTCGCCGAGCGCCGCTTGCGCGCGCTCGACATCGCGACGCATCAGCTCGATGCCGGTGATGCGGGCGGCACGCGGCGGCGCGGCCCAGTCGGACGGCCACACTCCACGCTCTGCCACGCTGCACGCGGCGCGCAACAGGCTCGCGAGCAGGCCCTGCCCGCAGCCGATGTCCAGCACCTGCGCGCCCGGGCGAATCAGCCCGTGGCGCAGCATGTAGCGGAACACCGGGTCCATGCCGAGCTTGCCGCGCGCGAAGTGCCGTGCGAAGCGGCCCGCGCGTCCGTACGGCGCGCTCGCCGCGTCGAGCAGCGAAGGCCACGCAGCGTACTCGGTGGTCGTGCTCATCATCGGTCCGCGCCGGCTGGTGCAGACGACGCGTCGGTGCGCAACGCTTCGGGCAGCGTGACGGGGCGCAAGCCGGCTTGCTCGCAGCGGCGCAGCAACTGCGGCAGCACCTCGAGCACGACCGGCCGTCCGTCGGCCGTGCGTGCCGCGTTGCCGTCGTGCAGCAACACGATGTCGCCGGCGGCCAGCGATCGGGTCAGGCGATCGAGCACGCGCGCCGGGTCGCGCTGCACGGTGTCGTAGCCGCGGCGTGTCCAGCTCACGAGCCGCAAGCCCAGCCGGTGCAGTACCGGTGCCAGCAAGGGGTTGCGCAGCCCGGCCGGCGCGCGGAAAAAACGCGGCGTCTGGCCGGTGATGCGCGTGAGGCCTTGCTGCGCCTCGCTGATCTCGCGTGAGAAGCCAGCCGTGCCGAGGAACGCAAAGTGAAGTGCATGGCGACGGGATGTGGTTCTGCACGCTGTGGCCGTGCTCGACGATGTCGCCTGCACAGCTCCGGGTGGCGGCCAGCGCGCTCGGCGATGCAGAAGAAGGTCGCCTTCGCGCCATGCGCGGCGAGCACGTCGAGCACCGCGGGCGTGACGTCGGGGTCGGGGCCGTCGTCGATCGTGATCGCGATCTCGCGCCGCGCGATCGCGCTCGCGGGCAGACGCCTCATGTTGTCGCCGAGCCAGGCCGAGCGCGGCCACAGGCCGACGCCGGTGAGCAGCGCCTGGTTCATCACGATCATGCCGAGCGCCCACGGCCACAGCGACGGGAAGGCGGCGACGCCCAGCAACGCGCCGGCGTGCAGCCCGACGCTCGCCCTGACGAGCAGCGGGGCGCGCCAACGTGGCGCGGCGGACGGAGTGAGCGACGATTGAATCTGCATGGACTGAAAGCACGATACCGCGCGCAGAGCGCGGCGCCGCTTGCCGGCGCCATCGTGGGCCTTCGGGGCGGCTATTTTCCCATAGCCACCGGGTGTTTCCCGGTCGGCGGCGCGATGAAAGCGGCCGCCATCACGAGGCACAGCAACGCGCCCGGCGCGACCACGAGCCCGATCGCCGCGAGCGGCGCGATGCTCGAAGCGGCCAGCAAGCCGAACGAGATCACCGTCGTCAGGTTGGCGAGCGCAAGCGACGCCAGCGTGTCGTCGTCGGCACTGCGCTGCGTGCGCAGATGCTCGAAGAACAGCGCGTAGTTCGAGCCGATCGCCACCACCAGCAGCACGCCGACCAGGTGCAGGATGCCGAGCGCGACCCCGCTCGCCGAAAGGGCCGCGACGACGATCACGACCGCCGCGCCGATCGGCACGATCACGCGCACCAGCGCGCGCATCGAGCGCAAGCGCGCCGCGAGCAGCACGCACACGGCCAGCGCCCCGAGCGACGCCTGCCACATCGCCTCGTGCAGGTAGCGCGCATACAGCGCGTCGAGCTCGGGCTTGATGTCGACCACGCGCGCGGCCGGCAGGTCGGCGAGCGCGGCACGCACCTGGCGCACGTCGACGCCTTCCGGCACGCCGTGCAGCGTCAGCAGCGCGCGCCACGGCTTGCCGTCGCGGGCAGGCATCAACAGGCCGTCGATCGCGTTCGCGAGCGGCGTGCCGTCGAGCGTGGCACGCGTGACGACCGCTTGCGCACGTGCGGCTTGCACGTCGTCGATGAACGCGCCGAGCCGCTGCGACTTCAACGGGCCGTTCGTGGTGGCTTGCGCCAGCCGCTGCTGCAGCGTGGCCGCGTCGGGCAGCGCGTCGCGGCGTGCCTGCTGCATGGCGGGGCTCGGCAGCAGGCGCGCCGGCGAGTCGTAGCCTCGCAGGACCCCTTGCGACACCAATCGATCGAGCCGCTCGCCGGCTGCCTCGGCGAGCGCGAGCGCGCCCGCTTCGTCACGCGCGGCCAGCGCAACCAGCACGCCGGCCTCGGGGGCACCGATGTCGGCGCGCAGTGCGGCGTCGAGCTTCAACGCTGCGCCACTCACCGGGCTCAGCGATTGGAGGTCGCCGCGCCATGGCGACGGCAGCAGCCACAACGCCACGACTGCGATCACGCAGACGGCGTACGCCGCAGGCCGCAGCCGGCGCAGCGTCGCGACGCCGCGCGACGTGAGGCGTGCCAGTTGCCGGCGCAGCCCCTTGCCCGGTGCACCGTGCGGGGCGAGCGACGGGAACACGAAGCGGGTGGTCAGCGCCGCGGCGGCGAGCCCCGCGACCGAAAAGACGCCGAGCTGCGCGAGCCCGGGAAAGCCGGAAAACACGAGCGCCGCAAAGCCGCACAGCGAGGTCCACAGCCCGAGCCGCACGGTCGGCCAGCTGTCGCGCACCCACGCGCGCGCACCGCCGGCGTCGGCCTTGCGCACCTGGATCAGGTAGTAGATCGCGTAGTCGACCGACTCGCCGATCAGCGTGGTGCCGAACGCGAGCGTGAGGCCGTGCACGTGGCCGAAACCCAGGCTCACCGCGGCGATGCCGGCGAGCACACCGCTGGCCACCGGCAGCAACGCGGTGGCCAGCGAGCGCAGCGTGCCGAACGCCAGCCACAACAACACGCCGATCGCAACGCCGCCGAGCAGCGCCAGGCGCTCGGCTTCCGATTCGATCTGCGCGCGCGAGGTCACGCTCAACACGCCGGGCCCCGAAACCTGCAGCGCGAGTTGCGGCGACGCGAGCGCGGCGAAGCTCGCGCGCACCTTCTCGATCGCGCGTTGCTGGCCGTCGAGGTCGCTGCCGTCGGCGCGTGTGCTGGCCAACAGCAGCGCGCGCGGCGCCACCCGCGACACCCACACGCCGCCGACGTTTCGCGGCGCGTTCACCGGCAGCGCCGCTTCGGCCAGTTGCACCGATTCGCCGGTCGGGTCGCGCAGGATCACCGGCTTGATCATCGTGCCCGCCGGCGTGCCGAGCAGCGAAACGGTTTCTTCGATGCCGGCGCGCAATCCGTCGACGCTGAAGCGCTCGGCGTTCACCGCCGGGCTCAGCAGGTAACGACGCTCGAACAGGAACCTGGCGGTGTCCTGCCACTGCGAGTCATCGCCGTTGTGGACGAACTGGAACTCGCCGCTGTCGCGCAACGCGCGCGCCAGTCGCATCGACGCGTCGATGCGCGCCGGCGCATCACCACCCTCGATGCCGATCAGCATCACGCGCGCGTTCGCGCCGCTGCTCAGCTGATCGAGCAGCACCGATTGCTCTTGCGTCGGCGAAGACGGCAGGAACGCCGACAGATCGGCAACGTAGGTGCTGCGCGAGACGATCCAGACGGCGACCGCGACGAGCACGAGCCACGCCCACACCACGGGTCGCCGCGCCGGGGCGCTGGACGAGCGGCATCGGGCGGCATCAGCGTGCGGCGCTGGCCGGCTTGGCGGCCCGCCGCACCGGCTCGATCGTCATCACCGAGCGGTCGCCGTCGGGCATCGCGACGTGCACCTCGCGCACCACCGCGTGCTGGCCATTGACGCGCACCGACGCGACCTGGCCGCGCAGTCGCGCATCGCGCGGCACCAGCTCGAGCGACCAGCGCTCGGCGCTGCCCGACAGCGTGTTGTTGAAATAACGATCGAGAATCTCGCGGCTGCCGGTGAGCGTGCCGCGTATCGCTTCGACGATGAGCGCGGCCTCGGGCACCGCATCGACCGCGACGCTGCTGTGTCGTGCGCCGTGACTGATGGTCAGCGTGTTGCCGTTGATCGCGAGCCGTTCGCGGCGCGGCTTCAGTGTCTCGCGCACGAAGACGTCGGGCGCCTCGAAATACAGCTTGCCCGACGATTCGAGCGTCTGGTCGAGCATCGCGATCTGGCGCCGCTCGACGAAGTTCGCCTCGCCCGACTTCGTCTGTGCGAGCGTGTGCATCAGCTGAGCGAGGTCGAACGCGGCGGCGCCGGCCGGCATCGCGAGGATCAGCGCGCAGGCCGCGGCGAGGGCAACGATCGTTCGGCGTCGATCAGGCATCGGAGGCTGCGGAGGACGGTGCTTCGTCGCCCGCCCAGAAGTCGTAGAAGTTGAACCAGTTGTACGGCGCTTCGCGGCACAGCGATTCGAGGATCGCGACATAACGCTGCATCAGCTCGCGGATGCGAGCGTCGAGCGCCGCGCCGCTGCCGGCGGGCCGCTGGCCGAAATCGTCGAGCTCGATGAAGCGCAGCTCGTAGCGGCGCCCGCCGTGATAGAGGCCCGGCCATGAACACCACCGGCCGGCGCAGCAGCGCGGCGAGCCGGAACGGCCCGTCGGAGAAACGCGCCGGCGCGCCGAGGAACGGCAGCCACAGCGTGCGCGAGCGTTCCGACTGGCTCGGCAGGGTGCGGTCGGCAAGCATGCCGGCGATGCCGCCGCCGTCGAGCCATTCGCGCAACGACAGCATCGCGTTGAGCCGGCCGAGCGCGATCACGTGCAGGCTCGCCTTCGGCGCGATCGCGGCGAGCGTCTCGTTGATCAGCCGCGCGTTGTCTTCGTACATCACGACCGCGACGCGCAGGCCGCGCTCGTTGCCCGAGCGCGCGCAGCGCCTCGAAGCTGCCGACGTGCGCACCGACGAGCAACACGCCTCGCCCACGGGCGAGCGGCGTGTCGAGGTGCTCGGCGCCCGCCACGTGCCAGTCGAACTCGTCGAAGCGTTCCTGCAGGAAGTACACACGGTCGAGCACCGACCGACGCGAAGCTGTGCAGGTGGCGGTAGACGTCGCGCCACGTTGCCGTGCGGCCGAGCGCGCGCGTGAGATAACGCTCCGATTGGCGTCGCACCTCGCGCGGTGAGCAGGAAGTACAGCGTGATCGGGTGCAGCAGCACCCGCGCGACGCGCCGCCCGGTCGTCAACGCGATCCATGCGCATCAGGCGCAGCGCCCACAGGTTGCTGCGCTCGCGCTGGCGCACCCATTGGCGCGGCGGCGGCGTTCGGCGGGCGTCGTCATGGCGCTGCGTTCTCAGGCGATTCGAACACGCCGCTCGCGGCGAGCTTGTCGCCGCGCCACACCTCGAAGCGAACGCCGTTCGCGTCGACGTCGAATTGCAGTTGCAGCGTCGCTGCCGGGTGCCACCGGCGATTGAAACTTTGCCGCGGCGATGCGCGGCGCGCGACCGATCCGCGCGGCAAGCAGCCGGCTCGTCGAGCGCTGCCTCGAGCACCTGCGCGAGCAGCACGACCGCCGGCAGCACCGGGCGGCCCGGGAAGTGCCCCGCGAACGACGGGTGGTCGTCGGGGATGCGCAAGCTCGACGCGATGCATGCGCATGCCGTTCAGCCGCGCCGCGGCGCAGCGGGCGCCAGCCACTGTGCGGCGAGTGCCGCGAGGCGGCCCGCCGGCAGCTTGCCGGTCGGGTCGCGCGGCAGCGACGGCACCGGCACGATGCGCCGCGGCAGGAACGCCGCGTCGACGCGCTCTCGCAGCGCCGCGAGGATCTGCTCGCGCGAAAGCTGCGGCGCGACGACGAACGCGACCAGACGCACGACGCCTCGGCGTCGCCGACCGGCAACCAGAACGCGCCGTCGCGCACGCCGTCGATGGTGTTCAGGTGGTAGTTCAGATGACTGAGCGAGCTGCGCTTGCCGGCCACGTTGATCAGGTCGTTGGATCGCCCGAGCAGCCGAAAGCGTCTGCGCGTCGAGCACCTCCAGCACGTCGGCCAGCGGCGTCGGTTGCGGCACGTGGCCGCCCTCGACGACGGTGCGCTCGCCGTCGCCGGCGAGCCGCACATCGCGATAGGTGCGCCACTCGGCGCCTGCGGTGGTGCGGCGTGTGGCCACCTGGCCCGCCTCGGTGCAGCCGTAGATCTCCATCAGCGGCGCGCCGCAGCATCGACTCGGCGCGCGCGGCCAGCTGCGGCGCGAGCGGCGCGGTGGCGCACACCGTCAGTCGCAAGCGGCGGCACGTCGACGCCCGATTCGAGCAGCATCTTCAAGTGAAAGGGCGTGGTCACGAGGATGCGCGGCTGCGGTACGAGCTCGAGCGCACGCACGATGTCGGCCGGATAGAACGGCCGGCCGGTGGCAAACGATGCGCCGCCGAGCAGACCCAGCAGGACCGTCGTCTCGAAACCGTACATGTGCTGCGACGGCACCGTCGCGACCAGCGACACGCCGCACAGCTGCGCGCGGCCCAGCATGCTCGGCAAGGCGTTCGGCCTCGGCCGCGGCGTTGCGCACCAGCAGTCCCCAGCGCTTCGACGTGCGGCACCGGCGCGCCGGTCGATCCGGAGGTGAGCACCTGCGCGGTCTCGGCGTTCGCATCGATGAGCGGCACGTCGATCGAGGCATCGACCGCCGCATGAGCGGCGAGATGGCGCAGGGTCGGCAGGTCGATGCTCGGCGACTGCTCGTCGGCCAGACAGTACGCCGACTCGAACGCGGCACGCAGGCGCGCGACCATGTCGGTCGTGTGATTGGGCGGCAGCAGGTTCGTCTGGCCGCGCAGCATCGCGGCGCCGAGACCGACGGCGAAGCGATAGCGATCGGCCGTCACGTTGAGCATCGACCCGGCCGGCGGCAGCGTGTCGGCAAGCGCGTGCACGTCGGCGAGGTACTGGCGGCGCGCCAGCGGCTTGCCGTCGCGCCACGCGAGCGGCGCGTCCAGGTCGTCGCTCCAGATCAGCGGGGAGCGCGTCGTCATGCCGAGTGGTCAGCAGGATTGGCCTGCAGGGGCGCGGGCTGCGTCGGCGGCTGCTGGTACGCGCGGATCGTGGCGAGCACGCCGACACGCTCGAATTCCGGATGGAGCCGGTAACGCAGCCAGGTGCTCGGCGCCGAACATCGCGCCGATCGCCAGCGGCGTCAACAGGTTCGCGAACACGGCCCAGGTCTCGAACGGTGCGATCGCGAACAGCAGCACCGAGACGATCGCCATGCCGACGAAGTAGAGCGTCCACGCGAGCGTCACGCGGCGCGTGTAGCCCTGCACGGCGGGCGTCATCTCGCGATGCACGCGTGCCGCCACGCGCGTGATCAGCGGGCGCGCGCCGCGCCGCAACGTGCTGCCGAACCACAACGCGAGCAGCAGGTGCACGCCGGCATGCTGCGCGAGGTACAGCCACTCGACCGGCAGCGCCGGACCGAGCAGCGCTTGCGCACACAGCGCGACGATCGCGGCGATCGCGCACAGGCCCCACAGCTCGTTGACCGGTCTGCCAGGCGCAGACCGCGGCTGCCGCCAGCATCGGCGCGATCAGCACCACGGCATTCCACGCCGACCCCGGCGCGCTCGTCATCAGCCAGTGCGACAGCGCCACATAGGCCGCGCCGGCCACCACCACCGCGACGTAGCGGCCTTGCATGTCGCCTCCTACGCCGTGCGGTGGCTGGCGATGTGATCGACGAGACTCGCCAGCGACGCGAAGATGCGGATGTTGTCTTCGTCGTCCGAGCGCAGCTGGAAGCCGTAGCGCTTCGACACGACGAGCGCGACTTCGAGGATGTCGATCGAATCGAGGCCGAGCCCCTCGCCGTACAGCGGCGCCTGCGGGTCGATGGTGTCGGGCGCGATGTCGAGATTGAGCGCCTCGACCATGAGCGCGGCAACCTCCCGCTGCAGATCGGTTTGGACTGGAGTCATGTTGCGTGGAGTCCGGTGGCGCCTGCGCATCCGCCGGGCGGGGTGGAGCAGGGGATCCCGAAAGGAATGCCGGCCGCGAGGGCGTCGAGTTTACCAAAGCACACCTGCCGGGATGGGTACCGTCGGCGGTGACAATGGGTGCCGCTCTCTACCGGACCGCACTCATGCCGAGAACTGAAAATCACCGAGCGCGAGTCCGACCTCGTGCACCTGCCGCACGGCCCGCTGTCGGCGTACTACCGCGACGGCGATACACAGGCGCGCCAGCGTTTCATCCGCCGCACCTTCGACGACACGGCACCCGACTACGACCGCCTCGAGAAGATCCTTGGCCTGGGCAGCGGGTCGTGGTATCGACGGCAGGCCTTGCTGCGCGCCGGGTTGACCCGCGGCATGCAGGTCGTCGACGTCGGCATGGGGACCGGTCTCGTGTCGCGCGAGGTCCTGCACATCACCGGCGAGCCCGAGCGGCTCGTCGGTGTCGATCCGAGCCCGGGCATGATGGCGCAGGCCAGCTTGCCCGCGCCGGTGCGCTGCCTCGAAGGGTCTGCCGAGCGCCTGCCGCTGGCGGGCGCGAGTGCCGATTTCATCGTGATGGGTTATGCGCTGCGCCACATCAGCGACCTGGCGGCTGCGTTTGCCGAGTTTCACCGCGTGCTGAAGCCGGGCGGTCGTGTGCTGGTCCTCGAGATCAGCAAGCCGCGCGGTGCGATCGCCACGCTGCTGTTGAAGGCGTACATGCGCGGCGTGGTGCCCTTGCTGGCGAGGTTCGTCTCCAGGGAGCCCGGCACGCCGATGCTGTGGCGCTACTACTGGGACACCATCGAAGCGTGTGCGTCGCCGGAAGCGGTGATGCGCACGCTGTCGGGCGTCGGGCTGCAGGACGTGCATCGCGAAGTCGCGTTGGGAATCTTTTCGGAGTACCACGCGCGACGGTAAGCGGTGCGGTGGCACGCCAGGGTGCTTGTGTCTACGGCCGGCGCTGGCGCGCCTTAACTTCGCTGCGCAAAGTCAGCCTTCGACGCAAGCACGGCGCTACGCGCCGTGCTTGTCAGCTTCGCTGGTGAATGCGTCCGCGTAGAACTCCTCCGCCGGCAGCCGGCATTGCGCGATGAAATCGCGCTGTGCCGACTCGACCATCACCGGCACGCCGCAGGCATAGACCTGGTGCGCAGAGAGGTCCGGCAGATCGGCCATCACCGCACGGTGCACGAAGCCGAGCCGGCCGGTCCATTCGTCTTCGGTCTTCGGCTCGGAAAGCACCGGCACGTAGCTCAGATTCGGCATCGACGCGACTGCCTGCAAGCACCACTCGTGCTGGTACAGGTCGGCCTTGCTGCGGCAGCCCCAGTACAAAACGGCCGGGCGCTCGATGCGCTTGAAGCGCATGTGATCGATGATCGCCTTGATCGGCGCGAAGCCGGTGCCGCTGGCCAGCAGCACGATCGGCTTGGTGGAGTCTTCGCGCAGGAAAAAACTGCCGAACGGTCCCTCCACGCGCAGGATCTCCTTTTCCTTCATGCCGCCGAACACGTGGTCGGTGAACTTGCCGCCCGGCATGTGGCGCACGTGCAGCTCGAGGCCGGGTTGCTCTTCCTGCGTGTGCGGCGCGTTGGCCATCGAGTAGCTGCGGCGTGACTGATCGCGCAGGATGAACTCGACATACTGGCCGGCGCGGTAAAGCAAACGGTCGTTGGCCGGCAGTTGAAGCTTGATGATCGCGACGTCGGGCGCCACGCGCTCGATCGTCGTCACGCGCGACGGCATCTTGCGCACCGGGAAGTCGCCCGCGCCGGGCACGACGCGCACCTCGATCACGACATCGGTCTGCGGCGCGCCGCAGCACGTCAGCATCCAGCCGGCCTCTTCCTCCTGCACGCTCAGCGCCTTGTGCTGGTGGGTGCCGTGGATCACGCGGCCCTCGAGCAGCCGGCTCTTGCAGGTGCCGCACGCGCCGTCCTTGCAGCCGTACGGCAGGCCGATGCCCTGGCGAATGGCCGCGGCAAGGATCGGTTCGTCGCGCTCGACGGCGAAGCTGCGGCCCGACGGCTGCACGGTGACGGTCAGGGGCATGGACGTGGGCGCGACATAAACTCGAATGCAATTGTCCCGCAACGCCGATAGCCCTTTGCGATGGCGGCTCGCGGCATGACACGCCATGCTCTACCCCGCCTTCTCGAAGCCGCAACGTTTCAAGCG
Organism: uncultured Solirubrobacterales bacterium; assembly: GCA_963752605.1. Taxonomy (GTDB): domain Bacteria; phylum Actinomycetota; class Thermoleophilia; order Solirubrobacterales; family 70-9; genus CAVVYW01. The sequence goes on along the minus strand of CAVVYW010000006.1, from coordinate 998,369 downwards.
GCCGACGCTGTTGATCGTCGGCTGCGGAGACGTCGGCATGCGCGTCGTGAAGCTGCTGGCGCCGCGTTATCGATTGCTCGCGTTGAGCTCGAGCCCGCAGCGCTTGCCGGGGCTGCGCGCGGCCGGCGTGGTGCCGTTGGCAGGCAACCTCGACGAGCCTTCGACGCTGCAGCGGCTCGCCGGGCTCGCCGACGCGGTGCTGCACCTTGCCCCGCCGGCACCGCACGGCGCGCGTGACGCGCGCACGATGCACCTGCTGCACGCGCTCGCGCGCAAGGGCCGTGTGCAGCGCATCGTCTACGGCAGCACCACCGGCGTGTACGGCAACTGCAACGGCGCGCGCTTCGACGAGACGCGGCGCACGAATCCGCAGACCGACCGCGCATCGCGTCGCCACGACGCCGAGCAGCGACTGCGCTGGTACGGCCGCGCGCTGCTTGCGCGCGTGACGCTGCTGCGCATTCCGGGCATCTATGCGCACGACCGGCCCGGCGGCCATCCGCGCGAGCGCCTCGCGCGCGGCGCGCCGGTGCTCGTCGACACCGAAGACGTCTACACGAATCACATCCACGCCGACGACCTGGCGCGCGCCTGCGTCGCCGCGCTGTTGCGTGGCCTGCCGCAACGCGTGGTGCATGCCTGCGACGACAGCGATCTGAAGATGGGCGACTACTACGATCTGGCCGCCGACCTGTGCCGGCTGCCGCGGCCGCCGCGGGTCAGCGTGCGCGAGGCGGCCGAGCAGCTGCCGCCGACGCACGTTGTCGTTCATGCGCGAATCGCGACGGCTCGTGAACGAGCGGCTCAAGCGCGAGCTGCGCCTGCGGCTGCGCTACCCGACAGTGGCCGACGGACTGCGCGCAGGCTGAGCCGTGCTCAGATGCCTTGCGCGCGCCGCAGCGTCTTCATGCGGTCGACGGCCTGCACCTTGAAGGTCCTCGATGCATCGCCGCGCCGCACGTCGATCGTCACTTCGCGGTCGGGCCTGTCACCGCGCCACAGCGCCTTCCACAACGCTTCGAGGCCGCTGACCTCGGCGCCGTCGATGCGCATGATGTGGTCGCCGGGCAGCAAGCCGGCCACGTCCGCGGGGCCGTCTTCGTTGACGCGCGTGACACGCACCTGGCCGTTGTACTCGACGCAGTTGATGCCGACCCAGGCGCGATGGCTCAAGTGCGACGACGCCGCGCTCGCGCAGCTCGGCGAGGATCGGCTTCAGCAGATCGACCGGCACGAACATGTTGCCGGGCACGCGCGGGTGGTTGTCGCCCAGCGCGTTCATCACGATCAGCGAGCCGATGCCCATCAGCTCGCCGCGGCCGTTGAACAGCGCCGCGCCGCTGTGATCGGTGCGCGGCGGCGATGTGAAGAGCGCGCTGTCGATGTGATATTCCCAGTATCCCGAGAACGGGCGCCGCGACACCATGCGCGCGATGCTCACGTCACCGTCGTCGCCGCCGCTGGAGATCATCAACGGCTCTTCGGAGCTCAGTGCCGATGCGTTGCCGAGCTGCGCCGGTGGTAGCCGCAGCGGCGCGAGCGCCTGCAGCAACCCGAAACCGGTGGCGACGTCGTAGGCCACGACGCGCGCGGGAATCATGCGTGCGCCCGCCAGGTGCAGCTCGACGTTTTGTGCCTCCAGGATCAGATAGCCGATCGTCAGCACGAGCCCGTCGGCGCCGATCACGACACCCGAGCCTTGCCGCACCGGCCCGAGCGTCTTCGCCGACGCCGCGCCTTCGACTGCGAACGCTCTGACGCCGACGACCGCCGCGTTGGCCTGACTCAGCACGCGTGCCTGCGCCTCGATGGCAGCCGCCTCGGTGGTGGGCGGCGAGCTCTGTGCGAGCGCCGCTCCGGTGAAGAGCAACCCTGCAAGGCACCACAGTGGGCCGAACACCGACCACGCCGATGCTCGAAGATCAAGGTGCGCGACGTTCATGATCGCCTCCTCCAGCGGGGTTACACGGGCATGCTGCGCGTTCTGACAGATCCCTGCTCGCATCAGGGCAATCGATGTGCCTGCGTGGGTCAGGCATCGACGTGCCTGGGGAGGAACTCGACGCGCGTCAGTGCCGCCGGCGATTGAACGGCGGCCGGCCGCGCCAGTAGCGGATCATCAGATAGCCGCCGAGCATGCCGCCGAGGTGCGCGAAGTGCGCGATACCCGACTGCGTACCGGTGACGCCGAGCAGCAGCTCCAGCCCGCCGTAGACCGCGGCGAACACCTTCGCCTTCATCGGGATCGGCGGGAACAGCGGCATGATCACGCGGTTCGGAAACATCATCGCGTAGGCGAGCAGCAGCCCGAACAGCCCGCCCGACGCACCGACAGTCGGATACGGATTGCTCGCCAGCAGCGTGACGATCAGTTGCGTGGCCGCCGCCGCGAGCACGCTCGCGATATAGAAGTGGACGAAGCGCTTGGGCCCCCACAGCCGCTCGAGCTCGCCACCGAACATCCACAAGCCGAGCATGTTGAAGAACAGGTGCCCGAAGCTGCCGTGCAGAAACGCATAGCTCACCACCTGCCACGGCAGGAACCCGCCGTCGAGCGGCCACAACGCAAAGATGCGCTCGACACCGAAGCCGCCGAGGAATTGCAAACAGAACACGCCCGCGTTGATGAGCAACAGGGCTTGCGTGATCGGCGGGATCGGTGGCATGCGTGTGTTCTTCTTCGGGGCGAGTGGCGAAGCGAGGCAGTTTACAGGCCCGTTTTTCGCCGACGCCTTCGGCGCACCTCGATTGGTGCCCGGAGACGGACTCGAACCGTCATGGTGTTGCCACCGGCAGATTTTGAGTCTGCTGCGTCTACCGATTTCGCCACCCGGGCGGGGGTACTGCGGGGCTTGGAGGAGGGCGAAGTTTAGCCCAAGCAAGGGCTACACGAGCCCTGCGACAATCGGCTCCAGGAGGCTGCATGCACCGTTATCCGACCGTCGAGGACACCATCGGCAACACGCCGCTGGTGCGCTTGGTGCGCCTGCCCGGGGCGGTCAGCGAGCGGCGCGGCAACGTGTTGCTTGCCAAGCTCGAAGGCAACAACCCCGCGGGTTCGGTGAAGGATCGGCCGGCGATCAGCATGATCCGGCGCGCCGAGGAGCGTGGCGAGATCAAGCCCGGCGACACGTTGATCGAAGCGACCTCGGGCAACACCGGCATCGCGCTCGCGATGGCCGCCGCGATCCGCGGCTATCGCATGCTGCTGATCATGCCCGAGGACCTGAGCGTCGAGCGCGCGCAGACGATGAAGGCCTTCGGTGCCGAGCTGATCCTCACGCCGCGCTCGGGCGGCATGGAATACGCGCGCGATCTGGCCGAGCAGATGCAGCGCGATCGCAAAGGCCGTGTGCTCGACCAGTTCGCGAACGCCGACAACCCGCGCATGCACTACGAGACCACCGGTCCCGAGCTGTGGCGCGACACCGAAGGACGCATCACACACTTCGTGAGCGCGATGGGTACCACCGGCACGATCACCGGCGTGTCGCGCTTCCTGAAGGAAAAGAATCCGCAAGTGAAGATCATCGGCGCGCAGCCGAGCGAAGGCTCGCGCATCCCGGGCATCCGCAAATGGCCGACCGAATACCTGCCGAAGATCTACGACCCGACGTGGATCGACGAGACGGTGCTCGTCAGCCAGGCCGACGCCGAGGAAGGCGCGCGGCGGCTGGCGCGTGAGGAGGGCCTGTTCGCCGGCATCTCGTCGGGCGGGGCCTGCTGGGTCGCGATGCAGGTCGCCGAGCAGGTCGAGAACGCGACGATCGTGTTCGTCGTCTGCGACCGCGGCGATCGCTACTTGTCGACTGGCGTCTTCCCGGCGTAGAGACGGTGCGAGCGCAGGATTTTCGCTATTGCCCCGCTTGCGCGACCGCGCTGCAGATGCTGTCGGCGAGCGAGGACTCGGGCCCGAAGGCCCGGCTGCGCTGCCCCGCGTGCGGCTACACGCACTGGAACAATCCGACGCCGGTGCTCGCCGCGGTGATCGAGCTGACCGACCGCGACGGGCAACTGCTGCTCGCGCGCAACGCGGCATGGTCGGGCAAGATGTACGGCCTCATCACCGGCTTCATGGAGGCCGGCGAGACGCCCGAGCAGGGCATTGCGCGCGAGGTGGCCGAGGAGACGTCGCTCGAGGTCTCGGCGCTGAAGCTGATCGGCGTGTACGACTTCCAGCGTATGAATCAGGTCATCATCGCGTACCACGCGCAGGCCAGCGGCGAGATCACGCTCTCGCCCGAGCTTGCCGATTACCGCCTGTATGCCCCGAGCGCCGTCAAGTGCTGGCCGGCCGGCACCGGCTATGCGCTCGCGGACTGGCTGCGTTCACGCGGTTACGAGCCGCAATGGTTCGACTGGCCCGCACGCACGTGAGCGCACCTAGAATCACGATCATCACAGGACGCAGCGCCATGGACTTCACGAAGGAACTCGACACCCGCGGCCTGAACTGCCCGCTGCCGATCCTGAAGGCGAAGAAGGCGCTGGCCGACATGCAAAGCGGCGACGTGCTCCGGGTGGTGTCGACAGACCCGGGCTCGGTGCGCGACTTCCAGGCCTTCGCACGCCAGACCGGCAACGAGCTGCTCGAGCAGGACACGCTCGGCGACGACTTCATCCACCTGCTGCGCAGGCGCTGAGCAGCGGCCGTGATCGCCGGCTCAAACCTTCAAGCCGCGCAGAAACTCGCGAAAGTCCGCGCCCAGCACCGGGTGTTCGAGCGCGAGCTCGACGTTCGCCTCCAGAAAGCCTTCCTTGCTGCCGCAGTCGTAGCGCTTGCCCTCGTAGCGGTACGCGAATACCTTTTCCGTGCGCAGCAACCCGGCGATGCCGTCGGTGAGCTGGATCTCGCCGCCGACGCCGCGCGGCTGGTTGGCGATTTCATGCATCACCGCGGGCGTGAGGATGTAGCGCCCGGCCACACCGAGCCGAGACGGCGCGACCTCGGGCGCGGGTTTCTCGACGATGCGGTTCACGTCCATCACACGATCGTCGACGCGCGTGCCGTCGACGATGCCGTAGCGGCGCGTGTGCTGAGCCGGCACTTCCTGCACCGCGAGGATCGAGCCGCGATGCTTCGCGAATTGCTCGACCATCTGCTGCAGGATCGGCGGATTGCCGACCATCAGGTCGTCGGCCAGCAACACCGCGAACGGCTCGTCACCGACGAGTCGTTGTGCACACAGCACCGCGTGACCGAGCCCGAGCGCTTGCGCCTGGCGCACGTAGACGCACTCCATGTCGTCGGGCTTGACGCTGCGCACGACCTCGAGCAATTCCTGTTTACCCGCTTGTTCAAGGGCTACCTCGAGCTCGAAAGTCATGTCAAAGTGGTCCTCGATAGGCCTCTTGTGCCGCCCCGTGACGAAGATCATCTCGCGCACGCCGGCCGCATAAGCCTCCTCGACGGCATATTGGATGAGGGGCTTGTCCACCACCGGAAGCATCTCCTTGGGTTGCGCTTTGGTGGCGGGCAGGAAGCGGGTACCAAGACCGGCGACGGGGAACACGGCTTTGTTGACTAACATGCTCATATCATTGAGGAGAGGGCTATCCGCTGATTGTGGCACGCAAGAACCGTGCGCCATCGACCCGGAACCCACCGCGCGCGCATGGACCTGCTGATCGTCGAGCCCCTCGAAACCGAGGTCATGCAATGGCTGGTCGAACGCCATACGGTGCGCTACGCGCCGGAATTGCAGAACGACCCGCGCGGCTTTCGCCAGGCGCTGTTCAACGTGCGGGCGCTGATCATCCCGCCTTCGGTTGCGCTCGACGCGCAGGCGCTGCACTATGCGCCGCTGCTGCGTGCGGTCGGCCGCGTCAGTGAAGGCTCGGAGAACATCGACCTCGACGCGTGCGCACGCGCCAACGTCGAGGTGGTGCGCAGCCTGACGGCGTCTGCGCTCGCCGAGGCCGAGTTCATGATCGGCGCGCTGCTCGCGATGCTGCGCCGCATTCCTATCGAGTCGTCCGATGGCCTGCTGGTCGGCCGCGAGCTGGGCGGCTCGACGGTAGGGCTGATCGGCATGGCGCCTGCGGCGCGCTCGATGGTGCAGATCCTGAGCGGCTTCGGCTCGCGCGTCGTCGGCTACGACCCGTCGGTGCACGCGAACGACGGCGTGTGGGCGCGCTGGCGCGTCGAGCCGCTGGGCCTGCGCGAGCTGCTCGAAGAAGCGGACGCGGTGTGTGTGCAGCTGTCGTACTTCACGCGTTATCGCGGGCTGATCGGCGAACGTTTCCTGCCGTTCTGCAAGCCGAATCAGGTGCTCGTCAGCGTCGCGCATTCCGCGTTGTTCGACGAAGCGGCGCTCGCCGAAGCGCTGAGCAGCGGGCGCATGTCGGCGGCGTGGCTCGACAGCCTCGACCCCGGCGCGCTCGATCCGGGCCGCCCGCTGCACGGCATCACGTCGTTGCAGATCACGCCGCGTGTGGCGAGCACGACGCGTGAATCGCGCAGTCGCAGCGCGTGGGCGGTGGCCAAGCGCATCGACGAATTGCTGAAGGCAACGCCGTTGCCGTCGCGCGAGTTCAGGGGGACGGGACCAGGCGAGCCGCTTGATCTTGCAGCCGGCTCAACGTCGCCGTGAAAGTCGCCAGGCGCTGCTTTCGCTGATCAACCACCGACGCGGGTGCGCGCGCGACGAAACCCTCGTTGGAAAGCTCGGCCCTCGCTTTCGCGATCTCGCCCTGCAGTCGATTGATCTCCTTGTTGAGCCGCGCGAGCTCGGCTTCGACATCGATCTCGACATGCAGCGCCACGCGCACCTCGCCTTGTACGGCCACCGGCGCCGATTGCGTGCGTGCTTTGAAGTCGGCCTCGTCGTCGATGATCTGCACATCGCTCAACTTGGCGAGCGCCTTCAGCAGCGACGACGCTTCGCGCACGAACGCGGCATCGCCGTGCGTCAGCAGCGGTACGCGCTCGGCCGGGTGAGAGGTTCATTTCCGAACGCAGGTTGCGGCATGCGCCGACCAGCGTCTTCAGGCGTTCGACCCATGCGATCGCGGGTTCGTCGACGCGCTCGAGCTGCGCCTGCGGATACGGCGCGGTGACGATCGACGCTTCCGCGTTCGCGGGCTTGCGACCCGCAACCGGAGCGACACGCTCCCACAGCTCCGCGGTGATGAACGGCGTGAGCGGATGCAGCAGCCTGAGCACCGTCTCGAGCGTGCGGATCAGCGTGCGCCGTGTTGCGCGCTGCTGCGACTTGTCGCCGCCCGCCAGCTGCACCTTCGCGATCTCGAGGTACCAGTCGCAATACTCGTCCCACACGAACGCATAGATTGCATTCGCGACGTTGTCGAGGCGGTACTCGGCAAAGCCTTGCGCGACGATCGCCTCGACGCGCTGCAGCTCGCTCGTGATCCAGCGGTCGGCGGCCGAGAACTTCATGTAGCCGTGGAACGGTCCGCCCGGCTCGCATTCCTGCTTGCTGTGCTCTTTCAACCCGCAGTCGAAGCCTTCGCAGTTCATCAGCACGAAGCGTGATGCGTTCCACAGCTTGTTGCAGAAGTTCCGGTAACCCTCGCAACGCTTCACGTCGAAGTTGATGTTGCGCCCGAGCGTCGCGTAGCTCGCCATCGTGAAGCGCAGCGCGTCGGCGCCGTAGCCCGGGATGCCGTCGGGAAAGTCCTTCCTCGTCGTCTCGCGCACCTTCGGCGCCGTCTCGGGCCGCCGCAGCCCGGTCGTGCGCTTGGCGAGCAGCGCGTCGAGCGCGATGCCGTCGATCAGGTCGACCGGATCGATCACGTTGCCCTCGGACTTGCTCATCTTCTGGCCGTGCGAGTCGCGGATCAGGCCGTGGATGTAGACATCGCGAAACGGCACCTGACCGGTGAAGTGCACCGTCATCATGATCATCCGCGCGACCCAGAAGAAGATGATGTCGAAGCCGGTGACGAGCACCGACGACGGCAGGAAGAGCTCGAGCTCCTTCGTCTTGTCGGGCCAGCCGAGCGTCGAGAACGGCACGAGCGCAGACGAATACCAGGTGTCGAGCACGTCCTCGTCGCGCGTCAGCTCGCCGGTGTAGCCGGCGGCGCGTGCCTGCGCGCGCGCTTCGTCTTCGCTGCGCGCAACGTACAGCTCACCGCCGCTGCCGTACCAGGCCGGAATCTGGTGACCCCACCACAACTGGCGCGAGATGCACCAGTCCTGGATGTTCTTCATCCACTGGTTGTAGGTGTTGATCCATTGCTCGGGCACGAAACGCACCGAGCCGTTGTCGACGACCTCGATCGCCTTTTGCGCGATGCTCTTGCCGTCGGCGCCGGGCTTGCTCATCGCGACGAACCACTGATCGGTGAGCATCGGCTCGACGATCTGCCCGGTGCGACCGCAGCGCGGTACGACGAGCTTGTGTTTTTTCACCTCGACGAGCAGACCCTGCTGCTCGAGGTCGGCGACGACCCGCTTGCGCGCATCGAAACGGTCGAGCCCACGATAACGCTCGGGCGCGTTGTCGTTGATCTTCGCATCGAGCGTCAGCACGCCGATGACCGGCAGGCCGTGGCGCTGTCCGACCACGTGGTCGTTGACATCGTGCGCCGGCGTCACCTTGACGGCGCCGGTGCCGAACTCGCGATCGACGTATTCGTCGGCGATGATCGGAATCGTGCGGCCGGTGAGCGGCAGGTCGACGTGTTGGCCGACCAGCGCGCGGTAACGCTCATCCTCGGGATGCACCATCACCGCGACGTCGCCGAGCATCGTCTCGGGCCGCGTCGTCGCGACCACGACGCCATCGGCGCTGCCGACGAGCGGATAGCGGATGAGCCACAACTGCCCGTCTTCTTCTTCGCTTTCGACTTCGAGGTCGGACACCGCCGATTTCAGCACCGGGTCCCAGTTGACGAGCCGCTTGCCGCGGTAGATCAGGCCTTCTTCGTAGAGCCGCACGAAGGTGTCGGTGACGATGGCCGAGAGCTTCTCGTCCATCGTGAAGTACTCGTGCTTCCAGCTCACGCTCGCGCCCATGCGGCGCATCTGCTCGGTGATCAGCGAGCCCGACTCCTGTTTCCACTCCCACACGCGTGCGACGAAGTTCTTGCGTCCGAGCACGTGGCGGCTCACGCCTGCGTCCTGCAACTGGCGCTCGACGACGATCTGCGTCGCGATGCCGGCGTGATCGGTGCCCGGCAGCCACAGCGTGTTGTGGCCGCGCATGCGGTGGTAGCGTGTCAACGCATCCATGATGGTCTGGTTGAACGCATGCCCCATGTGCAGCGTGCCGGTCACGTTCGGCGGCGGCAGCTGGATGCTGAACGAAGGCTTCGACGCGTCGAGCGTCGGCTCGTAGACACCGCTGCCTTCCCACAGCGTGGTCCAGCGCGCCTCGATCTCGGCGGGTTCGAAGGATTTGGCCAGCTCAGTCATGTCATCCGACGAGCGGCGGCATACATGAACAGATGCTCGCCCGCATTTTCGCCGCCGAGCACCACGTAGTTCACCTTGCGCAGGTCGAGCAGCTTGCTGCCGCCCGCGTAGCTGATCGAGCTTTGCACGTCCTCGTGCATCTCGCGCAGCGTCTCGGCGAGCGGGCCCTTGATCGGCTCGAGGATGCGCTTGCCTTCGACATGCTTGTACTCGCCCTTGTTGAAGTCGGACGCGCTGCCGTAGTACTCCTTGTACAGCTTGCCGTCCACCTCGACGGTGCGGCCCGGCGACTCTTCGTGGCCGGCGAACAGCGAGCCGATCATCACCATCGCGGCGCCGAAGCGCACGCTCTTCGCGATGTCGCCGTGATCGCGGATGCCGCCGTCGGCGATGATCGGCTTCGTCGCGACGCGCGCGCACCACTTCAGCGCCGACAGTTGCCAGCCGCCGGTGCCGAAGCCGGTTTTCAGACGCGTGATGCACACCTTGCCCGGGCCGACGCCGACCTTCGTCGCGTCCGCGCCCCAGTTCTCGAGATCGATCACCGCTTCGGGTGTGCCGACGTTGCCGGCGATCACGAAGGCCTGCGGCAGCTTCTGTTTGATCAGATCGATCATGCGGCGCACGCTTTCCGCATGGCCGTGCGCAACGTCGATGGTGATGTAGTCGGCGCCGACGCCTTCGGCCGCGAGCTGCTCGATGACACGCTGGTCGGCCGCCTTGACGCCCGAGCTGATCGAGACGAACAACCCGCGCTCGCGCATCTGCTTCGCGTACGCCACGTTGTCGAGGTCGAAGCGGTGCATCACGTAGAAGTAGCCGTTGGCCGCCAGCCATTGCGTGATCGACTCGTCGACGACCGTCTTCATGTTGGCCGGCACGACCGGCAGCTTGAACGTGCGCCCGCCGAATTCGGCCGACGGGTCGCATTCGCTGCGGCTGTCGACGCGGCACTTGCGCGGCAGCAGCAGCACGTTGTCGTAGTCGAAGATTTCCATCGTCAAGCTCCAGGGTCATCGGCACGGCGAGCGCTTGACTTGGTGCCCGGTTCGTGGGGCTGTACACCCTGGGCGGGCGGGGAAGCCGACACAACAAAAAACCGGGCGCCAAAATTTGGGCCCGGTGGCCGACTATACACGCGAAGGGGTGCAGGGCCGCTCAGGGCTGTCGCGATTAGGCGCCGCATCAGCGAGGCCACCGAGCTCGCCGGCGGCATGTCGGCGCTGCGATAGACGAGCCGCGCCTCACGGTCGAAGAAGTACACCTGAGGCGTGTGCCGGTCGGCGCCCTGCGCACGCCCGCGCACGAAGTCGAGCAGTCGGTCGAGGTCCTTCGATGCCGTCAGCGCGGCGGACCAGCGCTGCCGCATCGGCGCCGAAGCGCTGCAGCCACAGGCGCAGCGACTTGGGGTCGTCGCCGAGCGGATCGATGCTCAGCGACAGCAGACGGAAGTGCGGCGGCGCATCGGCCAGCAGGGCTTGTGCCTCGGCGAAGATCGCACCCTGGATCGGGCAGGTCGCGCTGCACCCAGTGAACATCAGTTGCACCGCGCTCAGCTTGCCGCGCAGCAGGCTGGAGAGGTCCGTTGTCTGCCAGTCGAGCGAAAGCACGGTGATCGACGGAGCGGCCAGCGGCGGCTTGACGGGACCCAAGGACGCGGATGCCTCGGGCCGGAACGAGCCATGTCGACATCAATGCCGCAGATGCGCCGAGCCACTTGCGGCGCGACCAGGCGCCACGTGGCGACGAGGTCGCGCCGCAGTGCCTCATGCCTTTGCGCTCAGATATGCCCACAGCGCGCCGCAGTCGACGTCGGTCAGCTCGTAGCGCGGCATGCTGCGGGGAATGACCACATGCGCCGGGTCGACGCCGGTGCGCAGCAAGCGGCACAGGCTCGCGGCGTCGAAGCGCGACGGCGGCCCGCCGCGGCGCGACCGCAGGCTGGCCAGCGAGTCGCGCGAAAGGCGTGTCGCATAAGGCTGTGCCGATGCCGGCGCGCCCGACGGTGCGACGCCGTTGGCATTGGCGTCGGCATGACAGTTGATGCAACGCGTGGCGTGCGCAGGCAGCGTCGTGTCATGGCCCGCGATGCGTGCGCTCAGCGGCTGCTCGCCGGCGAAGAGTTGCCTGCCGCGCAATTCCTCGGCGGAATCGCAGGCGGCGAGTGCAAGCGTGGCGACGACCGCAGCAACTACTGGTACTCGCACTTCTTCAGGACCCCTGGCAGTGGATCACCGAACACCGTGTTCGAGCAAAGGATCGAACTTGTCGCCGTGCGCGTGACGAAGGTCGAGTTCTGCCCATAACGCACCGTACGCGTGCCGGTGAAGCTGCACACCTGGTGCTCGTCAGCGCACTTCACCCAGGTTCCCGGCGGCGGTGGAGGCGGTGGAGGCGGTGGTGGCGGGGGCGGCGTGCCACCCTGGTCGACGTCGCAGCGCTTCAGGACACCGGGTAACGGGTCGCCGAACACAGTGTTCGAACACAGGATCGAGTTGGTCGCGGTGCGAGTGAAGAAGGTCGAGTTCTGCCCGTAGCGCACCGTGAGCGTGCCGCTGAAGTTGCACACCTGATGCTCGTCGGCGCACTTCACCCAGTTCGTCCCGGGCGGCGGGGTGGCGGCGGTGGCGGTGGCGGTGGCGGTGGCGGTGGCGGTGGCGGTGGCGGTGGCGTCGTGCCGCCCATGTCGACGTCGCAGCGCTTCAGGACACCGGGCGACGGGTCGCCGAACACCGTGTTCGAACAGGCGATCGAATCGGTCGCGGTGCGCGTGACGAAGGTCGCGTTCTGCCCGTAGCGCACCGTGCGCGTGCCGCTGAAGCTGCACACCTGATGCTCGTCGGCGCACTTCACCCAGTTCGGCGTCGTTCCGCCCGAGGTGATGGTCCATACGAAGCTGCGGCTCGCGACACCGCCGCGCCCATCGTTGACTTGTGCGTCGACGTTGAATGTGCCGGCGGTCGTCGGTGTACCGGTGATCACGCCGGTGCCGGCGTTGATCGTCAGTCCCGGCGGCAGGCCGCTCGCCGTGTAGGTCAACGCATCGCCGTCCGGATCGCTGCCGCTGAGCGCCAGCGTTGCGCCTTGCCCGACCGCGTGCGTCGCATCGGCGATCGCGGCCAGCGTCGGCGGTTGATTGCCGGGCGTTTGCACGCTGAACGTCACGGTCTTTTCGCTGGCGTTGTTGGGGAAGGTGCCTTGCGCCACCATCGTCCACGTGACGCCATCGCTGCTCGTGTGGAAGCGCCATGCCGCGATCGTGCCGTTGCCGCCGCCCGGGCGCGGCAGATATCGGAAGCCGCCGATGGTGCGCACCTGGCCAAGATTGACCGTCAGCGCATGCGGGTGCGGCGGGTTCGCGGCCGACCACTGCGTGTGCCAGAAGCTGCTCGGGTTGCCGTCGATGGCGTTGACCGCGGCGCCGTTCCCACCTTGTGTCTCGACGCTGTCCGCCGTGACGCTCCAGCCGGCGCGCGGGATCACGGCCCCGCCGGTGTCGAGCAGGTTGAACTCGGCGACCGTCGTCCACGGGTTGCCGTTGACCTCGGAGAGCGCTTCCAGCCTGACATGCCGCACACCGGTGCTCGCCGGGACCACGCTCCACAAGAAGTCGGTGCTGCTCGTCGCGAGGTTGTTCGTCGCCGACACGGTGACGGCGAACTGCCCGAGCGTTGTCGCCGTGCCGCTGATGACGCCGGTCGTGGCGTTGATCGACAGGCCCGGGGGCAACCCGGTCGCGCTGTAGGTGATGCTGCCGTTCGACGACGTCGCGACCACGTCGAGGTCGACCGCGGCGCCGAGCGACGTCGGACTGCGTGTCGAGCGGCGTGATCTTCGGCGCGCCGGCACCGGTGATCTGGATCAGCCTGGCGATCGACGGCACGCCGGCCGCGCTCATCGCGAACAGCATGTAGTAGCCCGGCAGCGTGATGCCGGGATTGCCCGGCACGTTCAGCGCGTAGGTGTGCGTCGCGGCGTCGGTCAGGCTGAACTGCAGCGGAATGCGGCGCTGGTCGTTGTTGAGGCTGTGCGTGACCGACGACATGCGCAGCAACGCGAACGCGGCGATCGGCGAATCGGCGCGCACCGACAGCGTCGTGCCGTGGGTCGCCGACGCGGGCGCCGACACGATGGCAGGCCGTGTCGCCGGCGTGCCGTCGCTGTTCAGCAGATAGTGCGGCGTGAGGATCTGCAGGTCGGGGTGATTGCTCGCGCAGGTGTCGCCGCACAGGCCGCCGCCGCCGGACAGCACGCGCGCGTCGGGCAGCAGGATCGCGACACTGTGATAGTTGCGCCCGACCGCGGTCGGCGGCAGCGGCGTGAAGGTCTCGGTCTGCGGGTCCCACAACTCGGGCACGAGCACCGAGTTGTCGTCGGTAAACGGCCGCCCGATCGTCTGCCCGCCGATGACGACGACCTGCCCGTTCGGCAACACCACCGCGTTGCTGAAGATGCGCGCATACGCCATCGGCGCGACGCGGCGCACCGACAGGCCGACGTTCGCGTCGATCACGAGCGCACTGGTCGTCGCAGGCTGCTCCTCGTAGGCCGGCGCGCCGCCAACCTTCAGGATCTTGCCGATGTCGTACATCACCGCATTGCCGCTTTGGCTGTAGCCGTCATCGCTGCGCGTGCCCGCCGACGTGATCGAGCCTTCCCCTTGCGTCCCGATCCAGTTCATGGTCGGGCTCGGACCGGCCTGCAGCACCTTGCCGTTGCCCATCGGGTACAGCCACATGTGGTTGTCGGCGCGGAAGATGCCTTGGGGGTCGTTGGCCACTGCGGGATCGACCGGCACGCCAGTCAAGCGGCGCCAGCCAGCGGCTGCGGTCCACACTTCGGCATGCTTGCCGCCGAGCGCGCCGCTCCAAGATCCGCCGAGCGTGAGCACCGAGCCATCGGTCAGCACCGTGTTGGCCTGATAGCCACGGGGGATGTTCATCGTCGCGGCGCTCGTCCACGAGCCGGTGAGCGCGTTGTAGATGCTCGTCTTCTCGCTGTTCTCGCCGCCGCTGATCAGCAACCTGCCGTCGGGCAGGTTGCTGGTGCCGCTGCAGAACATGTCGTGGCCGGTCTGGCTGACGAGCTGATCGGTCGCGGTTAGCGTCGCGGCATCGAACACGCTCGTGAAGGTACGGCCGCCGCCGCCCGCGGAGACCGCGAAACGCTCGCCCGCCGACCACAGCAGCACCTTTCCGTCCGGCAGGTTGCCGGCGCCGACCGGGGTGATCGGTGTCGGGATCAGGTTGGACCACTGGCTCGCCGCGGGCGCGGCGATCGCGAGTGTTTTCTCGGAAGGCGGTTTCGCGTCGTCCTGGGTATCGTCGCCGCCACCGCAAGCCGCGACGAGCGCCACACAACAAAGCGCGACTCGGCGTTTTTTGGGCGCCGCGTGGATGCAGCGCGTGTGCGCGATCGCCACCGTACGACCTGTACTGCAATGGAACTACGATTCGCGGCAACCTTCCCACGATGCCGCGAGCTGAGAAGTGTGTACCCGCGCGCGCATGCAGTGTGTCCCTAGCTTGGCACTTGCATTGCGGCATCACTTGCACTGCGCATCGGCGCGAGAAGCCGCGATCGCGAGCATGCGGCCCGCGGGCATTTTTCGGCGCTAGTGCTGCTCGCATGGTCGCGCGCCCGCCGGCGCCCCGGCCGGCGCGACATCGGTGCATGCTATCTCGCCCGCCAACGGCTCGCCGACAAGGGTATCCCGGCTGCGCGGTGTCACGTTCCACAGCCAGGCGGTACTGGTCGTGGCGACGCGGTTGGTCGCGTGCGCGGTGACCGCAAACTGCCCGATGGTGTTCACAGTGCCCCTGATGACGCCGGTGGCGGCGTTCATCGACAAGCCCGGTGGCAATCCCGTCGCCCGGTAGCTGAGGGGACCAGTCGCCGACTTTGCGACCAGGCGCAGTTTAACGACGCCGCCCACGGTCGCTGTCTGTGTGTCCACCGTCGAAGACCTCGGTGCGCCGGCTGCAGTGATGTGGATCAGCTTTGCGACCGACGGCACGCCGGCCGCGTTCAGCGCGAACAGCATGTAGTAGCCCGGCAGTGTGATGCCTGGATTACCGGGCACCTGCAACGCATGGGTGTGCGTCGACGCATCGGTGACGCTGAACTGCAGCGGGATGCGGCGCTGATCGTTGTTCACGCTGTGCGTCACCGACGACAGGCGCACCAGCGCGAACGCCGCCACCCGCGTATCGGTGCGCACCGACAACGTGGTGCCGTGCGCCGCCGACGCCGGCGCCGATACGATGACCGGTCGCGCGGCCGGCGAACCGTCGGCGTTGAGCAGGTAGTGCGGCGTGAGGATCTGCACGTCGGCATGGTTGGCGGGGCACGCTTCGCCGCACAGGCCGCCGCCGCCCGAAAGCACGCGGCCGTCGGGCAACAACAGTGCCACGCTGTGATAGTTGCGCGGTGCCCCGGCGGGCGGCAACGGTGTGAAGGTTTCGGTTTGTGGATCCCACAGCTCGGGCACGAGCACGGCGTTGTCGTCGGTGAAGGGCCGGCCGATCGTCTGCCCGCCGATCACGATCACCTGTCCGTTGGGCAGCACGACCGCGTTGCTGAAGATGCGGGCATACGCCATCGAGCCGACGCGGCGCACCACCAGCGCGCCGTTCGTGTCGATGACGTAGCTGTTCTTGGTGGCGGGCAGCTCCTCGTAGGCGGGCGCGCCGCCGACCTTGAGGATCTTGCCGATGTCGTACATGACGGCGTTGCCGCTCTGGCTGTAGCCGTCGTCGTGGCGCGTGCCGGCGGGCGTGATGCTGCCCTCACCACGAGTGTCGATCCAGTTCATGTTTGCGCTCGGCCCGGCGTGCAGCACCTTGCCGTTGCCCACCGTGAACAGCCACATGTGGTTGTCGCCGCGGTAAGCGCCATCGGGGTCGGGCGCGAGCGCCGGAGTGACCGGCACGTTGCGCAAGCGCTGCCAGCCGCCGTTCGCGGTCCAGATCTCGGCATGCTTGTCGCCGAGCCCACCGCTCCATGAGCCGCCGAAGGTCAACACCGAGCCGTCTTCCAGCACCGTGTTGGCTTGATAGCCGCGCGGAATGTTCATCGTCGCGCCCGTGACCCAGGAGCCGCTCGACGCGTTGTACAGGCTCGTCTTTTCGCTGTTCTCTCCGCCGTTGACCAGCAACCGGCCATCGGCCAGATTGCTGATGCCGCTGCAGAACATGTCGTGTCCGGTCTGGCTGATCAACTGCTCGGTCGCGGTGTGCGTCGCCGGATCGAAGACGGCGGTGTAAGTGCGGCCGGGTAGTGCAGAGATCGAGTAGCGCTCAGCGGCCGACCAAAGCAGCACCTTGCCGTTGGGCAGGTGACCAGCGGCCACCGGCGTGATGGGCATCGGAATCAGCGCCGACCAGCGACTCGCGCCAGGCTCTGCAATGGCCGGCGCTGGTGCTGCGGGTGCCGCAGGTGGCGACGTAACCGGTGGTGGCGGTGATGGGCGCGGCGTGGCAGGCGATGCAGCAGGTGCCGGAGAAGGCATTGGCGGGGCCGGCTCAGGCGACGCGGGCCGGGGTTCTTGTCCACCCGTCGATGGAGGACCCTGACTGGAAGACGAAGCCGGTGGTGCTTCCGAGCTGTCGCCGCCACCGCCACACCCTGCGAGCAGCACGACGCAAGCCAGCGCCGCTTCGCGGCTGCGAAGTGTCGGAAACGACCTGCGAACGAGCACAGCGACCACCGTAGAACGCGTGGAGACCGTCGACACCACAACGACAACGCGCCGGCGCTTGCTCGAGGAATGAAATCGCGCCGGTGATGCGTGAAGTCTGGTTCAGCAATCGCAGCATGCAAGCCCCCAGATCGAGTTACGGACATATGCTGATTGGCAAACGCACGATGGCATTTACTTGCAATCTGCATCGACACGCGAAGTGCTCACCGCCAGCACACGGCCCGCGGGCGTTTCGAGCCAGCCGACGCTGGACAAGCGCGCTGCGTCGACGTTCTCGGGCACACGCATCGGCGCGCAGGTGATCGACGCTGTGACCGGGCGCCAGACCGGCGAGCGGCAACGGCCCGATGACGGCGCGCACGAGTTGCCGGGCCACCGGCGAGCCGTCGTCGCCGGCGTTCAGTCGTTCGACCAGCGCGAGGTAGCCTGCAAGCCCTTGCGGCAGCGCGCGCGTCGAGTGGTAGCTCGCGTCGAGCTTCAGCGCGATGTAGCCGTTCGACGCCGGGCCGTCCTCGACCTTCAACCGCAGTGCACTGCGCTGCGGCAGCGGCGTGCTCTGCGTCAGCACTTCGTCGCTGCGCAGGTTGCCGGCACGCGCCGCACGCGGCGCCGCCTCGGCCAGCGCGGCGTGCGAGATGGAAGTCCTCGCGCCCTGATCCGACGGCACGATCCAGTCGAGCACGAACGGCGTGCCGCCGGCGCCGGACGGCGTCGGCGGTGTGGCACGCCAGCACGGCTCGCAATGCGCGTAGACGAAGCGCTCCAGCAGCACGCGCGGCGGCGGGCATTCGGCGCGAGCGGGCAGCGATGCGGTCGATGCCGCCATCAGCACGCCCAAGCATCGGCGCATCACGACCATCGAAGACTCCTGGAACCAGCGGGCATTCTGAGGGATCAGCGCGGCGAAGCAGTCCTGATCGGTCCCGAGCTCAACACCACCGCGACGCCGAAGCAGCCGGCCGATGCCACCGCGCGCCACAGGTTCGCTTCGTTCCAGCGGTCGCGCGCTGCGGCCCAGTCGGGCGGCGGCGCGAGCGGGTTCCATTGCGCCAGCATCTCGTTGATCGGCACGTTGATGCTGCGCGTGACCCAGAACACGGCGCCGAGGTAGGCGAGCGCGACGAGCGCCCAGCCGATCGCGAGCGCGCGCTGCGAGCGCCGCGCCGCGAGCGCAGCGGGCACGAACGGCAGGATTGCCGAGCCGAAATATGCGATCGCGAACGGCAGGTTGCGCACCGTGCTGTTGATCCACTGCTGCGTGCGGACATACGATGTGGCGTCGAGCTTCGTCATCGCCGGTGCGACGTCGATCGCGAACGCGTAGAAGAAGCCCGCCATCAGCCCGAGCAGTATCGTCGCGGCGCACGCCGAGACGCGATAGCCGTCGAACGCGGCACTCATTGCGGCTGCGCATCGGCGGCGTCGGCGCGCCACAAGCGCAGTGCGGCCAGCACCGCCGCCTGCGTCAGCAGTGCAAGCCCGAGCGCGACCATCGGTGCGATCAGCGGTGCCTGGGGCAGGAAGAACTTGTGCGGGCCGAAGTTCGGCAGATGTGCGAGGGCCACCACGAGCGCGAGCGCATGTGTCCACCGCGACGGGCGCCGCAGGCCCCAGGCCGAACGCAGCGACAGCGCGAGCAGCGCGCCGATGAAGGGGCCGACCGAAGCCGGTGGATGCGGTTCGAGCTGAGCGTACAGCGCGAGCAGCAGCAGTGCATCCTGCGCTGCGAGCGTCAACAGTGCGCCTGCGATCAGGTGATCGCTGCGCGACGCGAGCTGCGCGAGCCGGCGCTTCATGACGCCTTGCGCACTCGGCGCAACGGGCTTCGCGATCGTCGGGGCGGAACCGGGTGAGTGTGGATCGTGTGTGTGCATGATGATTTCGTGAATGTCCCTGAAGCTTGGCCGAACATCCGTACCGATCGGTACGGAATGCGCGAAGCGTACTCACCGGTACGGTTCGTCGCAAGCCGGTGCTACAGTGTCGATGCCTGCTTTGCACAGCTTTACCTTTTGCAGCCGCATGCGCCGGACGCCCGAACGCCGCAACGAAGTGCTCGCCGCGGCGAACCGCCTGATCGTCGAGCGCGGGCTCGCGCGCTTCTCGATGCTCGCGCTCGCGCAGCGCCTGGGCATGTCGAAGGAGACGCTGTACGCGTGGTTCGGCAACAAGGAGTCGCTGCTCACCGAGCTGATCCAGGGCAATGCCGGCGAGATGATCGGCGTGCTGCAGCGCAGCCGCGACGCGCCGACGCTCGACATCGAGGGCTTGCGCGCCGCGCTCGAAGCCTTCTGCGCTGCGTTGCTGCGGCTGTTGTGCTCGGACCGCTCGGTCGCGATCAACCGCGGCGCGGTGCACTTGGCCGAAAGCGGCGACATCGGATCGACCTTGCGCGAGCATGGCCGCGACGCGGTGATCAAGGCGCTGGCCGCGCTGCTGCGGCGTGCGAAAGCCCGCAAGCTGCTGCGCAGCGCCGGTCCGATCGAGGCGGAAGTGCTCGCGGCGCTGGCGCTGCGCGACTGGCAGATCGAGCGATTGCTCGGCCGCATGGGTCAACCCTCGCCGCAGCGCATCGCGGCGCGATCGCGCGAGGCGGTCGTGCTGTTCCTGCGCCTGTACGCGACGCGAGTGCCGCGTGCAGCGGCTTCTAGAATGACTGGATGAACACCCAGCCTTCGGCAGACCTCGCGCCTTCGAGCACGCTGCTGCGCCACCTCAACCCCGAGCAGCTTGCTGCGGTGACGTTGCCGGCGCGGCCGGCGCTGATCCTCGCCGGCGCCGGTTCGGGCAAGACGCGCGTGCTGACGACGCGCATCGCGTGGCTCATCAGCACCGGCCAGGTGTCGCCCGGCGGCGTGATGGCCGTGACCTTCACGAACAAGGCGGCCAAGGAGATGCTGACCCGGCTGTCGGCGATGCTGGCATTGCCGGTGCGCGGCATGTGGGTCGGCACCTTCCACGGCTTGTGCAACCGCTTCCTGCGCACGCACTGGAAGCCCGCCGCGTTGCCGCAGAGCTTCCAGATCCTCGACAGCGCCGACCAGGTGTCGTCGGTCAAGCGCGTGATCAAGGCGATGAACCTCGACGAAGAGCGCTACGTGCCGAAGCAGGTCGCGTGGTTCATCGCCGGTGCGAAGGAGGACGCGCTGCGCCCGAAGGACATCGAGCCGCGTGACGAACACACGCGCAGGCAGATCCAGATCTACCAGGCCTACGAGGACCAGTGCCAGCGCGAGGGCACCGTCGACTTCGGCGAGCTGATGCTGCGCACCTACGAGCTGATGCGCGACAACGCGCCGCTGCGCGAACACTACCAGCGGCGCTTCAGGCACATCCTCGTCGACGAATTCCAGGACACCAACGCGCTGCAGTACTTGTGGCTGAAGATGTTCGCCGGGCCCGGCTGCGGGCTGTTCGTGGTCGGCGACGACGACCAGAGCATCTACGCGTTTCGTGGTGCGCAGGTCGGCAACATGGCGCAGTTCGAGCGCGAGTTCGAGATCGATCGCGTGATCAAGCTCGAGCAGAACTACCGCAGCCACAGCAACATCCTCGACACCGCCAACGCGCTGATCTCGCGCAACACGCGCCGGCTCGGCAAGAACCTTCGCACCGATGCGGGTGCCGGCGAGCCGGTGCGCGTGCACGAGGCGACCAGCGACTACGGCGAGGCGCAGTGGTTCATCGACGAGGCGCAACAACTGCACCGCGACGGCACGCCGCGCCACGAGATCGCGGTGCTTTACCGCAGCAATGCGCAGTCGCGCGTGATCGAAAGCGCGTTGTTCAACGCCGCGATTCCGTATCGCGTGTACGGCGGACTGCGCTTCTTCGAGCGTGCCGAGATCAAGCACGCGCTCGCGTACCTGCGGCTGATCGAGAACCCGAACGACGACACGAGCTTCCTGCGCGTCGTCAACTTTCCGGCGCGCGGCATCGGTGCACGCACGCTCGAGCAACTGCAGGACGCGGCGCGTGCCGGCCAGCGCAGCCTGATGCAGAGCGTGGCCGCGGTCACCGGCAAAGGCGGGTCGAACCTTGCCGCCTTCGTCGCGCTCATCGACGCGATGCGCGACGCGACGCAGGGCCTGACCTTGCGCGAGATCATCGAGCACGTCGTGCAGGCGAGCGGCCTCGCGGATTTCTATCGCACGGAGCGTGAGGGCCAGGACCGCATCGAGAACCTTGCCGAGCTGGTCAACGCGGCGGAGGCCTTCGTCACACAAGAAGGCTTCGGCAAGGACGCGGTCGCGCTGCCGCTCGACGAGCAGGCCGCGGCCGCCGGCGAGCGGCTGCCGCCGACGCTGGCGAACGTCGACCTCGCGCCCGATGCCGAAACCGGCGAGATCCTGTCACCGCTCGCCGCGTTCCTGACGCATGCCGCGCTGGAAGCCGGCGACAACCAGGCGCAAGCGGGGCAGGACGCGATCCAGCTGATGACCGTTCATTCGGCCAAGGGGCTCGAGTTCGACTGCGTGTTCATCACCGGGCTCGAGGAGGGCCTGTTCCCGCACGAGAACTCGCTGTCCGACGTCGACGGGCTCGAAGAAGAGCGCCGCCTGATGTATGTGGCGATCACACGCGCCCGCAAGCGCCTGTACCTGAGCTTCAGCCAGACCCGCATGCTGCACGGGCAGACGCGCTACAACATCAAGAGTCGTTTCCTCGACGAGTTGCCCGACGAGACGCTGAAGTGGATCACGCCGCGCAACCAGGGCTTCGGCTCCGGCTTCGCGCGCGAGTATCACGACGCGTGGGGAAGGGGATCAGGTCTGCACTCGATCGTCGGCGTCGGCAGGGTCGAGCCGGACGCGTTCGGCTCGGGCCCGAGGACGGCGAGCCATGGTCTGCGCGCCGGCCAGAGCGTGATTCACAACAAGTTCGGCGAAGGCGTGATCGTCACGCTCGAAGGCACCGGGGACGATGCGCGCGCGCAAGTGAACTTCGGCCGCCACGGCCTGAAGTGGCTCGCGCTCAGCGTTGCAAAGCTGACGCCGGTCGGGTGATCGGCCAGCCACCCGCTCAAGAACGCCGCCCGCCATCGGATGTCGGAAGGGCTCCCCATAGGTCGAGGGTACCCCCTGATACGGTGGGGCGGCGAGACGCAATGTCTCCATACACTCGCGACAACGGATCGTGAACAAGCACGGCAACGAACGGTTCAAACAGAGGGGGACTTCCATGAACATCAAGGGTTACTTGACCGCCATCTCGCTCGCCTTCGTCGGAACGGCGTTTGCCGCCCCGAACGAGACTTTCGCAAGCGCCTCACAGGTTGGCCGCAGGCATCTGGCGCATGACCTCTTGGGCTACGTCGACTACGGGAACGGGAATGCGCGCTACACCGCCTCGTGGGCGAAAGGGATGCGTTTCGTTGCCGTGATCCGCCACGGTCAATCCGATCTAGGTCGGCCGGATCTCGCCAACTTCGAGTTCAGTCAACCCAGTCTCGGTCAACCCGGTGTCGGGACTCACAACATCACCGCACCTGTTCCCGAGCCCGAGACCTATGCGCTGATGGCCGGCGGCCTGATTGTCGTGGCTGCTGCCGCACGCCGCCGCACGCGACGCTGACCTGACCAGGGTCCACGCGCCCTGCCGCGCGGACCCCCTTGGCATGCGCACGCCCCCGTCGGGGAGCATTGGGAAAGCGCCATCCCTATTCCTCCGACGAGCCGGGCGTCACTGCATCGATCGTCTTTTCGATCACTTTGCCGGTGACCTTGACGCCGGTGCTCACGACCGCGCCGCCGACCGAGACCGCAGCGCCCGCCACCGCGCCGGCCACCGTCACGACGGCGCAGCCCGCCACGCCGAATGCGAGCGCAGCGCAGGCAATCAATCGAAGCATCAACGACATGGCGGCGATCCTTCAAGCATGGCTCGCATTGTCGCGCATCGCGCGTCGTGCTCGCGTATCCGAAAGTCACCGTGCCGTCATGCGCCGGTCATGTCGCTTTCATCGACGGCGAACAGGATTCGCGGGTTTTACACCCGCCACCCGATCGGAAGCCCATACCAAATGAACAAGCCCGTTGATCTGCCCGCACACGCTCTGCTCGACGAAACCGACCTCAACACCTCCGGCAACGAAAGCTTCAACGACGTCCTCGATGCGCGCCTGAGCCGGCGCGCCGTGCTGCGCGGCGGCGTCGGCAGTGCTGCGACGGCCGTGCTCGGCGGCTTCGGGCTGAGTGCTTGCGGCGGCAGCGATGACGATCCGCCCCCGTCGACGCCGGCCACGCCGGCCAGCATCGACAAGCTCGCATTCACCGCGGTGCCGAAGAGCCTGGCCGACACGCTGACCGTGCCTGCCGGCTACACCGCGACCGTCATCTACGCGCTCGGCGACCCGCTGACCGCGACCACGCCGGCGTTCAAGAACGACGGCACCGACACCGATTACGACAACCGCGCCGGCGATCATCACGACGGCCTGTTCTATTTCGGGCTGTCGGCAACGGGCACTCCCGATCGAACGAGCAACGACCGCGGGCTGCTGGCATGCAACCACGAGGCGCTCACCGATCACTTCCTGCACGTCGCCGGCTCGAGCCCGAACCCGCGGCCGGCGGCGCAGTCCGACAAGGAAATTCCGGCGCACGGCGTGGCGGTTTTCGAGGTCGCGAAGACCGGCGGCAAGTTCGGCTACCTGCCGGGCTCGAGCTTCAATCGCCGCGTGACGGCGCTCACCCCGATCGAGATCTCGGGCCCGGCGCGCGGCAACGCGTTGTTGAAGACCAAGCACTCCACCGCAGGCACCGCCACGCGCGGCACGATCAACAACTGCGGCGGCGGCGTCACGCCGTGGGGCACCTACATCACCGGCGAAGAGAACTGGTTCAACTACTTCACGCGAGGCGCCGCCGACAACGCGGCGCGCGGCAACGACAAGAGCGTGACCTCGCTCAACCGCTACGGCCGCGCGCAAGGCGCGACCAGCCGCCACGGCTGGGAGACGTCGGGCGCCGATGACAAGTACGCCCGCTGGAACATCAGCAAGCTCGGCACTTCGACCGACGGCACCGACGACTACCGCAACGAGATGAACGGCTTCGGGTACATGGTCGAGATCGACCCGTACAACAAGGCTGCCGCGGTGAAGAAGCGCACGGCGCTCGGCCGCTTCGCGCACGAGAGCGCGATCTTCGGCAAACCGGTCGCCGGCAAGCCGCTCGCGGCGTACATGGGTGACGACTCGCGCGGCGAATACATCTACAAGTTCGTGTCGACCGCGACCTGGGCCGACGCCGACGCCGACGCGGCGAACCGCATCGCCACAGGCGACAAGTACCTCGACGCCGGCAAGCTCTACGTCGCGAAGTTCAACGCCGACGGCACCGGCCAGTGGATCGAGCTGACGATCACCAACGCGACGATCGCGGGCTATGCCACCTATGCGTTCGCCGATCAGGCCGACGTGCTGGTCAACGCGCGGCTCGCGGCCGATGCGGTCGGCGCGACGAAGATGGACCGCCCCGAGTGGACCGCGGTGCATCCGACCACCGGCGACATCTACTGCACGCTGACGAACAACAGCAACCGCAAGGTCGATCCTTCCGGCTCGGCCCAGCAAGGGCTCGACGGCGCCAACCCGCGTGCCTACTCCGACGCCATCGGCGGCGGCGCACCCGGCGCGCCGGGCAACATCAACGGCCACATCATCCGCATGGCCGAGACCGGCGGCGAAAGCGCGGCCACGACCTTCACGTGGGACGTGTACCTGTTCGGCGCGCAGTCGGACGCCGACGCCGCGAAGGTCAACCTGTCGTCGCTGACGGCCGACCAGGACTTCTCGAGCCCCGACGGGCTGTTCTTCAGCAAGGCCACCGGCCTGTGCTGGATCCAGACCGACGACGGCGCGTACACCGACGTGACCAACTGCATGCTGCTGGTCGGCGTGGCCGGCAAGGTGGGTGACGGCGTGAAGACCACGCTGAGCTACACGCGTGCGAACGGCAGCGCGCTGAACGTCGACACCTACGTCGGCAAGAAGCCGGCCGCCGACACGCTGCGCCGCTTCCTCGTCGGGCCGGGCGATTGCGAGATCACCGGCATCACCGAAACGCCCGACGGCAAGACGATCTTCGTCAACATCCAGCATCCGGGCGAGACGATCACCGCCGCCAACGTCGCCGATCCGACCAAGTACCTCAGCCACTGGCCGGGCAACGCCGGCTACGGCGCCGGCGGCGCGAATGCAAGACCACGCTCCGCGACCATCGTCATCACGAAGAACGACGGTGGGCGGATCGGCAGCTGAAAGAACAACAACAATCGTTTGGGGACGAGGCCGGCCGCGCAAGCGGTCGGCCTTTTTTGTAACGCGGCACGCGCTCGTCATGCGGCCGCTTCGGCTTCGAAGCTGTCGGCGAAGCTGAAGTACAGCGACGCGTAGAACACGGTCGAGAACATCAGCGCGCCCGGCAATGCGGCCACGCCGGCCATCTGCGGCGTGCCGAGCATCGAGAACACGAGCTGCACGAGCACGCCGAATACGGTGATCACGATGCCCCACGCCAGCAGGTAGATCGTGAACGCGCCACGCGCGCGCCACACCGCGAGCGTGCTCGAAAACAGCGACTGGCCGACGCCTTGCCCGTCCCAGTGCACGAGCGCGGGTGCGAACCAGAACGGGACCGACAGCACACCGGCCAGGCCGAAGCGCACCAGCAGCCCGAAGTGCAGCTGCGGGTCGAGCAACATCTGGTCGACCGCTTCGCGGCTGACCTTGCTGTTGCCCATTGCGGCCTGCAGTGCCTCGAACTTGCCGCCGTCGGCCCAGTCGCTGAGCGCGATGATGGCCAGCGTGGCGATCGCGTAGATGCCGCCGAGCAGGATCAGCGCCTTGCGGCGTGGCGCATCACCGCGCAGCGGCGTGACGAACACGGCCGGTGTCGGCACCTGCTCGCGAATCGTCTCTCTCGTCGCGAGCATGAAGCCGAGCGTGATCAGCGGCAACGACATCAGCAGCAGCACACCGCCCACCACCGGCAGCAGCAACAGCACGAACGCGACGAACAGGAACCCGGCGAACAGCGCGGTGAACGCGAGCGGGCGCCTGAAGAAGACGAGGAATCCGGAGCGCAACCAGTTGGCGCCCTGGCGGGCCGAAACGGCTTTCAGTTTCATCGCAGTTTCCACGGTGCCGAAGCGGAACCCGGATCGCACGAACCGACTGACCCAGGCAGACACCGCGGATCCGGCTCCGCCGGTCCGCCGGTGTGCCTTGCAGGCCGCGCCGGGCCAGCGGCCCGGCTCTTCGCCAGGCACGAAAGGTCCACCGGACCTTTCGTGTCCGGGCTCAGCCCCGCTCGAGGGGGCCGAGCCCGGACTCGAACAGTCCCTGCGGTTTGTGTCTCAGGGGAGACCGTCCCCGGTCCGGCGCGGCCTGCAGGCCGCCGAAGGCGCTACGGGGGTGGCTCATCAGTACCGGATGTGATGCCAGGGCCGCGCGACGCGTTCGCGCAGCACGCGCTCGAAGTGGGTCGGATCGTGAGGCTTGAGCATCGTCGCGTCGCGCGGCAGGTGCAGGTCCCACAGGCGTGACAGCCAGAAGCGCAGTGCGCCGGCACGCATCATCGCCGGCATGAGGCGCAGCTCGGCGCCGCTGAGCACACGCACCCCGTCATAGCCGGCGACGAATGCGCTGGCGCGGTCTTCGTCGAGCCGGCCGGTGTCGAGGTCGATGCACCAGTCGTTCAGACAGATCGCGATGTCGTAGACCAGGTGATCGACGCCGGCGAAATAGAAATCGAAGAAGCCGGTCAGCTCGCCGTCTTCGAACATCACGTTGTCGCGAAACAGGTCGGCATGGATCGGGCCGCGCGGCAGCGTGGCGCACGCCGGCGACGCCGCGAGCGCCTGCTGGAACGCGAGCTCGCTCTCGATCAATTCGCGCTGCGCGGCGTCGACGAACGGCAGCACCCGCGGCGCCGTTTCGATCCACCACGACAGCCCGCGCAAGTTGGGCTGTTTGCGCGGGTAGTCGAGCGCTGCGTCGTGCATGCGCGCCAGCATCGCGCCCACGTTCGCACAATGCGCGGGTGCGGGCGCGAGCTCGTGGGCACCGCGCAACCGGTCGACCACCGCGGCCGGCTTGCCGAGCACGACGTGCAGCAGCTCGCCGGAGGCATCGCCATGCGGCCCGGGCACCGGAATGCCGCGATCGGCGAGGTGCTTCATCAGGTGCAGGTAGAAGGGCAGTTGCTCGAAGCTCAGCCGCTCGAACAGCGTCAGCACGTAGCGCCCTTCGGTGGTGTCGGCGAAGTAGTTGGTGTTCTCGATGCCCGACACGATGCCTTTCAGCGAGGTCAGCTCGCCGATGCGCAAACGCCCGATCAGCGCAGCGGCCTCATCGAACGAGACCTCGGTGAAGACCGCCATGGCGTGGTCAGAATTCGAGCACGTGCCACACGCTTTGACCCGACGCGCCGCTGCGTCCACTTCTGGCAGTGAAGGGCTCGTCGTGCGACGGGTCCGCCGGGATGATTTCGTAGGCGACCTTTCCGCCGGTCTTCGGTGTCACCGTGATGCGTTTGGTCACGCCGCGCACGCGCAGCTCGTCGATGCGCGCACCCTCGTCTTCGATGACGATGCGCTTGATCTGCGGCTCGGCGCTGCGTCGCGGCTCCGTGCTGCGCTCGGGCTCGGCACTGCGCTGGGCGCTGCTGCGCTTGCGCGCCGAGCGCCACGCAGCCTGCAGCGAGCAGCACGAGCATCGATGGGTATCGCATCTCTCGATTCTAGGACCTTCATTCACAATGCAGACATGGGTGAAAAGACACTGTTGTTGGTGGATGGTTCCAGCTATCTCTACCGCGCTTACCACGCGCTACCCGACCTGCGCAGCCCGCAAGACGGTTTTCCGACCGGCGCGATCCACGGCATGATCGCGATGCTGAGAAAGGGCCTGCAGGACGTGAAGCCGGACTACGCCGCGTGCGTGTTCGACGACAAGGGCAAGACCATTCGCGACGAGTGGTACCCGCAGTACAAGGCCACTCGCACGCCGATGCCCGACGCGCTGACGCAGCAGGTCGAGCCGATCCTCGAAGTCGTCGAATTGCTCGGCTGGCCGGTGCTGTGCGTGCCGCGCATCGAGGCCGACGACGCGATCGGCACGATCTCGAAAGTGGCGGCGCAAGCGGGGCACAAGGTCGTCGTGTCGACCGGCGACAAGGACCTTGCGCAGCTCGTCGACGAACGTGTGACGCTGATCAACACGATGAGCAACGAGCGGCTCGACGTCGAAGGCGTGAAGCAGAAGTTCGGCGTGCCGCCCGATCGCTTCGTCGACTACCTGACACTCGTCGGTGACTCGGTCGACAACGTGCCCGGCGTCGACAAGGTCGGACCGAAGACCGCTGCCAAGTGGATCGTCGAGCACGGCTCGCTCGAAGGCGTGATGCGCGCGGCCGACAGCATCAAGGGTGTGGCCGGCGAGAACCTGCGCAAGGTGCTCGACTGGCTGCCGCAAGGCCGGCGCCTCGTCACGGTGTTGACCGATTGCGACCTGAAGGAGCACGTCGCCGGCTGGCCGGCGCTCGATGCGCTCGCGCTGCGGCCGCCGCAACGCGAGGCGTTGCTGCAGTTCTACATCCGCTACGGCTTCAAGGCATGGCGCAAGGAGCTCGAAGAATCGCTGGGCATCATCGCGACCGCGAGCGCGGCACCGCCGGCCGCCGAGAAGCCGGCCGAAGCGCCGAAGCCCGCCGTGGCCACGCTCGCGCTGCCGAAGCACTACGAGACGCTGCTCACCTCCGAAGCGCTCGACGCGTGGATTGCGAAGCTCGACGCGGCGCCGCTGGTGGCGCTCGACACCGAAACCGATTCGCTCGACCCGATCCGTGCGCGGCTGATCGGCATTTCGTTTTCGGTCGCGGCCGGCGAAGCAGCCTATGTCCCGCTCGCCCACAGCTACGCGGGCGCGCCGGACCAGTTGCCCGCCGCGTTCGTGCTCGGCAAGCTGAAACCCTGGCTCGAGGACGCGCACAAGCCGAAGCTCGGCCAGCACATCAAGTACGACACGCACGTGTTCGCCAGCCTCGGCATCACCGTGCGCGGCTATGTGCACGACACGATGCTGCAAAGCTACGTGTACGAGGCGCACAAGCCGCACGCGCTCGACAACCTCGCGTCGCGCCACCTCGATCGCAGCGGCCTGAGCTATGAAGACGTCACCGGGCGCGGCGCGAACCAGATCCCGTTCGCGCAGGTCGACATCGCGCGCGCGACCGAGTACTCGTGCGAGGACAGCGAGATGTGCCTGCACGTGCACCGCAGCCTGTGGCCGCGCATCGAGGCCGAGCCCGGCCTGCGCCGCGTCTATCAGGAGATCGAGCTGCCGATGTCGGCGCTGCTCGCGCGCATCGAGCGCAACGGCGTGCTGATCGACAGCACGCTGCTGGCCAGACAAAGCCAGGAGCTCGCCGAGCGCATGTTCGCGCTCGAGCGCGAGGCGTACGCGCTCGCGGGGCAGCCGTTCAACCTCGGCAGCCCGAAGCAGATCGGCGAGATCGTGTTCGGCAAGATGGGCCTGCCGGTGGTGAAGAAAACCGCGAGCGGCACACCGTCGACCGACGAGGAAGTGCTGGAGCGACTGGCCGCCGATTTCCCGTTGCCGGCCAAGCTGCTCGAGCACCGCAGCCTTGCCAAGCTGAAGGGCACCTACACCGACAAGCTGCCGCAGATGGTGAACCCGGCGACCGGCCGCGTGCACACCACCTATGCACAGGCGGTCGCGGTGACCGGCCGGCTGTCGAGCAACGAGCCGAACCTGCAGAACATCCCCATCCGCACGCCGGAAGGCCGGCGCGTGCGCGAGGCGTTCATCGCGCCCCCAGGGCACTCGATCCTGAGCGCCGACTATTCGCAGATCGAGCTGCGCATCATGGCGCACATCAGCGCCGACGAAGGCCTGCTGCGCGCGTTTTCCGACGGCGTCGACGTGCACCGCGCGACCGCGAGCGAGGTGTTCGGCGTGGCGGTGCCCGACGTGAGCAGCGAGCAGCGCCGCTACGCGAAAGTGATCAACTTCGGCCTCATCTACGGCATGGGCGCGTTCGGCCTGGCAAGCAACCTCGGCATCGAGACGAAGGCGGCGCGCGACTACATCGACCGCTACTTCGCGCGTTATCCGAACGTGAAGCGCTACATGGACCAGACACGCACGGCGGCGGCCGACAAAGGCTATGTCGAGACGCTGTACGGGCGCCGCATCTACCTGCCCGAGATCCGTGGCGGCAGCGGTCCGCGGCGCAGCGCCGCCGAGCGGCAGGCGATCAACGCGCCGATGCAAGGCACTGCGGCCGACCTGATCAAGCTCGCGATGCTGGCGGTGCAGCAGGCGCTCGACCGCGAAGGGCGCGCGACGAAGATGGTGATGCAGGTGCACGACGAGCTGGTGTTCGAGGTGCCCGATGCCGAGATCGAATGGGCGAAGCAGCACATCCCGGCGCTGATGGCCGGCATCGCGCAACTGTCGGTGCCGCTGGTCGCCGAAGTCGGCATCGGTCCGAACTGGGAGCAGGCGCATTGAGCGGCCGCGCCGCCACTGCGCAACGGCCAACGCTGCCGCGACTTTGAACCGGCGGGTGCCTCAGCGCCCGATGGCGCTCGCGTCGGCGACGGCGGTGCCGACGGTGCGAAAGCTCGCGCTGGTGGTCGCCGTCGTGGCGGTGGCGGCGAAGGTCTGCGCCGGGGACTGGAAGGTCGTCGACGTGCCCGAGGTCGCGCTTGCGAGCACCGCAGTCGACGCGCTCGCGCTGGTGGTCACCGTCGATTCGAAAGCGCTGGTCAGCATCGACGTGCCGACGATGGCAAGCGCTGCAAGGCCGCTCAGCAGAATGTGGCGCGTCGGGCGGGTAGGCATGGGTTGTTGTTGAAGCAGCGTTGGCATGGGCGCAACTTTAAGTGCCGATGGTGGCCACTTCATATCGAGATGGCGTTCGATGTGTATCGATGCGCAACTGGTTTTTCATGTCATGGTGTTGTCAAAGCCCCGACCTCAAACCGTCACGCCTTCGCAAGATGATCGTGGTCCATGCAGCCGCATGCGCCCACTGCCGACGCTTTCGACTCGAAAATCAAGCTGCGCACGGTGTGGATCTCCGATCTGCACCTGGGTACGCCGGGGTGCCAGGCACTGGCGCTGCTCGATTTCCTGCGCGACGTCGAGTGCGAGACGCTGTTTCTGGTGGGCGACATCATCGACGGCTGGCAGCTGCGGCGCAGCTGGTACTGGCCGCAGGCGCACAACGACGTCGTGCAGAAGCTGCTGCGCAAGGCACGCAAGGGCACGCAGGTCATCTTCATCCCCGGCAACCACGACGAATTTGCGCGTCGTTACGTCGATCACAACTTCGGCGGCGTCGACGTCGCCGAAGAATGGATCCACACCACGGCCGACGGGCGCCGGCTGTGGATCACGCACGGCGACCTGTTCGACGGCGTGATCCAGTGCGCCAAGTGGCTCGCCTACGTCGGCGATTCGCTCTATGAATTCACGCTGCGCCTGAACCGCTACCTGAACTCGATGCGCGCGCGGCTCGGCTTGCCGTACTGGAGCTTGTCGAAGTACCTGAAGCTGAAGGTCAAGCGCGCGGTCAGCTACGTCAGCGACTTCGAGGTCGCAGTCGCGCGCGAAGCACGCAAGCGCGGCGTGCACGGCGTCGTGTGCGGGCACATCCACCATGCCGAGCTGCGCGACATCGACGGCGTGCTGTATGCGAACGACGGCGACTGGGTCGAGAGCCTGACCGCGCTCGTCGAGCATGCCGACGGGCGTCTGGAAATCCTCGACTGGAGCTCGCGCGCGCTCGCGGCGCGCCGCCAGCCGGTCGTGGTCGAGGAAGCGCCGGCGCAGCCGGTCGCCGAGCCGGTCGCATCGGTGACGCTGCAAGAGCCGGCATGAGGATATTGCTCGTCACCGACGCCTGGTTGCCGCAAGTCAATGGCGTCGTGACGACGCTGGTCGAGCTGGTCGCGGGGTTGCGGCAGCGTGGCCATGACGTGAAGCTGATCCAGCCGTCGACCTTCAGACGTTTTCCGTGCCCGGGCTATCGCGAGATCGAGCTCGCCTGGCGGCCGGGTCGCGAGGTCGCGCGCACGATCGACGAGATGCCGTACGACGCGATCCACATCGCGACCGAAGGACCCATCGGCAGCGCGGCGCGCGCACACTGCCTGAAGCGCGGACTCGCGTTCACGACGGCCTTTCACACGCGCTTTCCGTACATCCTGTCGCGCGCACTGCACATCCCCGAGAGCTGGGGCTATGCTTGGTTCCGCCGCTTCCACAAGCCGTCGTCGGGGGTGATGGTGCCCACCGCCGGAATGCTGCAGATGCTCATCGATCAGCGCTTCGACAATCTGCGCGCGTGGTCACACGGCGTCGATCTGAGCATGTTCCAGCCCGTGGAGGGTGCCGACTTCGGGCTGCCGCGACCGGTGTTCCTGTACGTCGGTCGTGTGTCGTACGAAAAGAACCTCGAAGCGTTCCTGAAGCTCGACCTGCCGGGATCGAAGGTGGTGTACGGCGTGGGGCCGCTGCTCGAGAAGCTGCAGCGCGAGTACCCGCTGGTGCATTGGCGCGGCGTGGTGCCGCGCAGTGATCTCGTGCGTGTGTACGGCGCCGCCGACGTCTTCGTGTTCCCGAGCTGCAGCGAAACCTTCGGTCTCGTGATGCTCGAAGCGATGGCCTGCGGCACGCCGGTGGCCGCGTTTCCGGTGGCCGGGCCGCTCGACGTGGTCGCGCCCAAACACGACGGTCGCGATGGCGGCGTGCTCGATAACGACCTGCGCAGCGCCGCACTGCGTGCGCTCGGGATCCCTCGCGAGCATGCGCGCGCACGCGCCGCGCAGTTCGACTGGGACCTCGCCTGCGATCAGTTCGTCTCCTTCCTCGTGCCGTGCCGCGCCGCACCAGCCGCCGCCGATGCGACGCCTTTGTCGCCCCAGCGGCACGGAAACATCGCCAAATCTTCATAAACTGGCGGTATGAGCGAGCGAGTCCTGGAAGCCCCGGCACCGGCTGAAGTGGTGCCCGTCTCGGCAGCGCCCGCGTCGACGCTGGTGCTGCTCAATCGCGAACGCGCGATCCTCGAGTTCAACCGCCGCGTGCTGGCGCAGGCACAACGCGACGACGTGCCGCTGCTGGAGCGGCTGCGCTACATCACGATCGTGTCGTCGAACCTCGACGAATTTTTCGAGGTGCGCTTTGCCGACTACATCGAAGCCACGCGCCAGCCGGGCACCGGCGTTTCGCGTACCGATCTCGAATCGGTGGCGGCGGCCGCGCACGCGCTGATCCTCGATCAGTACGCGGTGTTCAACGACGAGGTGATGCCTGCGCTGAAGCGCGCCGGCATCGTCGTGCTGAATCACGCCGAGCGCAACGAGGCGCAACGCAAGTGGGTCGACGAGTTCTTTCACAACCAGGTGCGCCCGCTGCTCGTGCCGGTGGGGCTCGACCCTTCGCATCCGTTCCCGCAGGTCGCCAACAAGTCGCTGAACTTCATCGTGCAGCTCGGCGGCAAGGACGCGTTCGGTCGCGACAACGCGATCGCGATCGTCAAGGTGCCGCGTGTGCTGCCGCGCGTGATCCGGCTGCCCGACAAGCTCACGCCGGGCAAGCAGGCGTTCGTGCTGTTGTCGAGCGTGATCCGCGCGCACCTCGAAGAGCTGTTTCCGGGGCGTGCGGTCGAATCCTTTTCGCAGTTCCGCGTGACGCGCGATTCCGACCTCGCGATCGACGAGCAGGACGTGAAGAACCTGCGCCAGGCGCTGCGCACCGGCTTGACGACGCGCCATTTCGGCCTCGCGATCCGGCTCGAGGTCGTGAGCACGTGCCCGCCGGCGCTGTGGCAATTCCTGCTGCGCCAGTTCGACCTGCCGGAAGCCGCGCTGCATCGCGTCAACGGGCCGGTCAACCTGGTGCGGCTCAACCAGCTGATCGACCAGGCCGATGCGCCGGACCTGCGCTTCCCGCCGTACGAGCCGGTGTGGCCGCAAGGGCGCCTGCCGCGCGGCACATCGACCTTCGCCCGGCTGCGCGAAGCCGACGTGCTGCTGCACCACCCCTTCGAGTCGTTCGAGCCCGTCGTGCAGTTCCTGCGCGAGGCGGTGTACGACCCCGACGTGCTGGCGATCAAGCAGACGATCTATCGCACCGGCAGCGAGTCGCCGCTGATGGACTTGCTGATCGAAGCGGCGCGCCGCGGCAAGGAAGTGATGGCGGTGGTCGAGCTGAAGGCGCGCTTCGACGAAGAGGCGAACATCAACTGGGCCGAGCGGCTCGAGGCGGTGGGCGCGCAGGTCGTCTACGGCATCGTCGGGCTGAAGACGCACGCGAAGCTGCTCGTCATCACGCGCCGCGAGAACGGCAGGCTGCACCGCTACGCGCACCTGTCGACCGGCAACTACAACCCGAAGACCGCGCTGCTCTACACCGACGTCGGCTACTTCACGGCCGACCCCGACCTCACGGCCGACGCCGACAGCGTGTTCCAGCAGCTTGCGAGCCTCACGCGCATCAAGCCGCCGCGCCACCTGCTGACCGCGCCGTTTCGCATGCACCGCCAGATGCTGCGCCATGTCGGTCTCGTCGAG
Organism: uncultured Solirubrobacterales bacterium; assembly: GCA_963752605.1. Classification (GTDB taxonomy): domain Bacteria; phylum Actinomycetota; class Thermoleophilia; order Solirubrobacterales; family 70-9; genus CAVVYW01. The sequence goes on along the minus strand of CAVVYW010000006.1, from coordinate 963,675 downwards.
CAGGCCGCGCGCGAAGGCAAGCCGGCGCGCATCGTGCTGAAGATCAACGCGCTGACCGACCTGCCGCTGATCGCCGCGCTGGTCGCGGCGGCGCAGGCGGGCGCCGCCATCGACCTGATCGTGCGCGGCGCGTGCATGCTGCCGGCCGGCGTGCCGGGCTTCACCGACCGCATCCGCGTGCGCTCGGTGGTCGGGCGCTTCCTGGAGCATTCGCGCGTGCTGTACTTTCGCTGGGGGCAAAGCGACGCCGAAGAGGCGCTCTTCCTGACGAGCGCGGACTGGATGGGCCGCAACATGTTCCGGCGCATCGAGGTGGCATGGCCGATCAACGACGCGCGACTGCGACAACGTGTCATCGACGAATGCCTGGTGCCGTATCTGCACGACGGGTGCGATGCGTGGGAGCAGCGCGAGTACGGCCCGTACGAGCGTGTGTGCGACAGCCGCGCGCGCACTGCCCGCGAGCCGGGCACGAGCGCGCAGCAGGCGCTGATGCAGCGTTATCTGAACGGCGCGTGAGCATATGGAGAGGCGGCGATGGACCTGATCCTGTGGCGCCACGCCGAAGCGCATCCCCTGGCCGACGGGCAGGACGATCTCGAGCGCGCGCTCACCGCGAAAGGCGAGCGGCAGGCGCAGCGCATGGCCGAATGGCTGAACCAGCGCCTCGCGCATTCGACGCGCATCATCGTGAGCCCGGCGCTGCGCTGCCAGCAGACGGCGCGTGCGCTCGATCGCAACTTCAAGACGGTGCCTGCGATCGCTCCCGAAGCCCCGCTGGAGGCGGTGCTGAAAGCCGCACGTTGGCCCGACGGCAGCGAGCCGGTGCTCGTGATCGGGCACCAGCCCACGCTCGGCTTTGTCGTTGCGCAACTGATCGCCGAGCAACCGCAGGCCTGGCCGATCAAGAAAGGCGCGGTGTGGTGGGTGCGCCAGCGCGAGCGCGAAGGGACGTCGGGCAAGTTCCGGCAGGTCGTGCTGCAGGCCGTGATCGCGCCCGATTGCCTTTGATGCAAGGGCGCGATCCGCGCTCTCAGCTCGACCTGCTGCGCCGCGCGGCGCTGTTCCACCAGTTCCGCCTGCAACGCACGCGTGGCCATCGCCGCCGCCCGCCGCACCACGCTGCCTCGGCGATGGTCCAGATCGTCACCGATTCGAACAGGTCCGCGCTGAAGTAGGCCGGTCCCGCTGCAGGCGCCGGTCGAGCGCTGCGCGGTCGGGCAGGTTCAGGATCATCGAGGCTGCCGCACACCCGGCCGTCGTCACCGGCCAGCGGCCCTCCGTGCGACACACGGCGCTGGCGCGGGCTTGCGTACTTCGATGGGCCGCGCGAGCTGCGGCGCATGATCGGCGGGCCCGGCTTGTCGATGCAGTAGAAGATGAAGTCCATGTCGTCTTCCGTGAGTGGCTGAACCCACTCACACTCTACCATCGGCCCATGTCGCGAAATGATTTATCGGGATCGCGTCGATCTCGTGCAGAGATGTATGGGCTCGGACCAGCGGTTTGCCAGTCGCGAGCACCGGCGGGTGACGCGCGGCGCCGATCAGTTCATCGCTGCCATCCAACGTACGACGCGCATCAAGATGAGCTCGAGGACCGGCCGGCGTGACGCGATGCTGAGCGCGAAGGGCACGGCATGCGGCGTCGGCCGCACAGGCCGTGTGCCGAATAACCGCCGACCGGCGATTGCTGGCGCTGCGACCGACGAAGCCCGACGATGCGCTGCGCGATCGCATCCCGCGCGGCACGTTACGGCCCGGTGCGATGGAAAGCACCGCCGCAGTGCGGCCGCCTGCCGTCTTTGCACGCCTGCACGCGCCATCCGATGCGGTCGAGCGCGCACTGCGATCCGAGCAGCTCGCGAGCCAGTCCTGGCCGGCGAGCTGATGCAGCCCTGTGCCCGAACGGTGGCGTGACGCCCGCCTGGGCCGGGCACCGCGTTCGTGCAAGATCTCGTCCTCTTGGCGCGGCCGGCCATGGCCGGTGCGGTCGGCGACAGGCTGTCGAAGCGCACGCTGCTCACGTTTGCTCCGGTTGCCGCATCGCAGCGCCAAATACAATGGTCGGCGCGCCATGATGATGCCCGAACGGAGGTCGAACAGACGTGTATCACGCGATCCTCGGGTGCGCCGCCGCTCGGCATGGGCGTCGCGCTATCCGAAGAGCGTGCTCGATGCGTACAGACGCACCGCTCGCGCCTTCCTCATCGGTCCCTGACGAGCCTGCACGCGGTGAAGACGCGCTGACTGTCCCGCAATGACATGCCGCAGGCCCGGGTCAACGCGCTGGCAGACGCCCTCGATTCCGCGCCGGCTCAGTCGGCTGCGACGCGCTCGTCCGCGTCCACCACGAGCCGGTAGCCGAGCCCGGTTTCGGTCAACAGGAAGATCGGCCGCGCCGGATTGCCTTCGAGCTTCTGGCGCAGCTGGCGCACGTAGATGCGAAGGTAGTGGCCCTGCTCGGCGTGGCCCGGACCCCAGACGTCGCGCAACAACTGCCGTGTCGTCACGACGCGGCCCACGTGCTTGGCCAAGGCATCGAGCAGCCGCCATTCGGTCGCGGTCAGCCGCACCGCTTCGCCGGCTCGGTGCACACGCTTCGCGTCGAAGTCGATCTCCACGTCGCCGCAGCGCAAGGTGGACGCGCCCGCGAAGCCGGTCTGCGCAGCATGGCGCAGGGCGACCCGCAGGCGTGCGTGCAGCTCGGCGACGCCGAAAGGCTTGCTCAGATAGTCGTCGGCACCCGCATCGAGAGCTTCGACTTTCTGCGCTTCCTGCGCGCGTGCCGACAAGACGATGATCGGCCGCCGCATCCAGACCCGCAGGCGCTTGATCAGCTCGACGCCGTCCAGGTCGGGCAGCCCGAGGTCGATCAGGCACACATCGATGCGCCGGTTGCCGGCGAGCGTCTCGCCGTCGCGTGCGTTCGCGGCCTCGTACACCTGGTGGCCCTCGGCTTCGAGTGTCGTGACGAGAAAACGGCGGATCGGCTCCTCGTCTTCGACGACGAGGATGTGGACCGCCTGCGGGCGCTGCTGCATCACGCGGCCTCCTCGAGCGGCGAGGCCTGCGGCAACGCCTGCGGCAGCGTCAACGTGAAGCGTGCGCCGCGGTCGCTCACCGCTTCGATGGTGCCGCGATGCAGGCGGGCGACCGCGGCGCAGATGGCGAGCCCGAGCCCGGTGCCGGCACCGGCCGGCTCGTCGCGGCCGCGGAAGAACTTCTTGAACACGTCGAGCTCCTGTCCGACCGGCAGGCCGGGCCCGTCGTCTGCGACGACGAGCCGCCAGTGTGCATCGTGGACCTGCACGCCGATCTCGATGGTCGAGTCTGCAGGCGTGTGGCGCAGCGCGTTGTCGAGCAGATTGACGAGCGCCTGTTCGACCAGGCGCGGATCGCACCACACGATCGCATCGGGCGGCACGTCGACACGCAGGCGCCGGCCGTCCAGGCGTTGCCCCATCGCGTCGCGCACCTCTTCGATCAGCTCGTCGGCCGGGCACCATTCGCAGCTCGGCTGCACCGCGCCTTCTTCCATGCGCGTCAGGTCGAGCAGGTCGCTCACCAGTGCGTGCATGCGTTGTGCCTCGCCGAGGATGCTTTGCGTGAGTGTCCTGCGCTGCGCCGCGTCGAGTGCGCGGTCCTGTTGCAGCAGGCTGGTGGCCGAGCCGACGATCGTCGTCAACGGCGATCGGAAGTCGTGCGAGATCCCGGACAGCAGCGTGCTGCGCAATCGTTCCGTTTCCGCCTCGACGATCGCCGCGGCGCTCTTGCGCTCGAACATCGAGCGCTCGAGTGCGAGGGCGGCCTGATTGGCGAATGCCTTGAGCAGCTCGTGCTCTTCCGGCGCGAGATGGCCGGGCGGCGGAAGGCGAATCTCCAGCACACCGAACGACGCGCCGGCGCCGAGCAGCGGGAGATAGAGCATGTGTGCTTCGGTCGCTTGCGGGGCCTGGCCCTCCCGCAGCAACGAACACGATGCATCGAAAGTGGCGCGCACGGCCGCGCTGAGGCCGATGACGATATCGTCCTCGGATCGTGCTGCGGTGAGTTGTCTGGACAATTCATTGAGCGCCTGAGCGCGGCGCACGCGCGCCTGCGCCACCATTGCCTGCCAGCGCGCACGCGCGGCCAGGCGGCTGATCAGCAGGCCTACCGCCAGCATCACGGCGAAGGTGAAAAAGTGCTGAGGGTTGTTCGGGTTGAGCCCCCATCGGGGTGGCACGAACAGCAGATCGAACAGGAACACGCTGGCGACGACGGTCAAAACCGCGGCCGCCTGCCCGAAGCGCAGCGCGACGTACACGACCCCTGCCAGATACACCATGATGAGGTTGGCGAGGTCGAAATACGGAAGCATCAGCTCCGAGATCGCCGTGCAGACCGCCACCACCGCGAGCGTGCCGACCCATTCCCGCCATGACGTGGTGCTGCCGCGTGCCGCCGGCACGCACGCGCTGTCGCCGCTCGGCGTGCGATCGGTCGATCGGTCGGTAGTCATCACCACGGACGAACGCAAGAGAGCCTCGCCGCATTGTTGCACCCGCCGCCGCCGGGGCGGCGGCAGCTCAGGAAGGCGCAGTGGAACGCCGTTCACTCGCGCAAGCGCTCCTCGAACAGGCACCACACGCTGTGCGTATCGATACGGCGCGACAGCTGCTCGCGAAACGCGCGCTCGGAGAACATCTGCACGAAGGTGGCGAGCAGATCCAGACGCAAGCTCGTGTTCCCGGCCGGAACCAGCAACGCCAGCATCTGCGAAACCGGCTGGCCGTCAGGCGCACCGAAAGGAATGGGCGCCCTGGTGCGCAGAAACGCCGCGGCCGGCGTGCGCAAGCCTCTCAGGTGCGCGTGCGGCAACGCGATGCCGTTGCCGAGCGTCGTCGAGCTGTAGAGCTCGCGCTTCCAGAGCGCTTGCGCGATCTCCGCCGCCGTCGGCCCCTGGCGGCCCTGCAACAGGCGCCCGATCTCCTCGAGCGCCGGTCGCATGGCCGATACCGGCACATCGAGGGCGACACGCTCCTTCGACAACAAGGCAGCGGTGCGCACAGTCGCAAACACAACTCGGTTCTCCACCGCCGAAGCGTGACCCTCGACGCATGAACCGGCGCAGCCAAGCGGCCACCGCGGATCCGGCTCCGCCGGTCCGCCGGTGTGCCTTGCAGGCCGCGCCGGGCCAGTGGCCCGGCTCTTCGCCAGGCACGAAAGGTCCACCGGACCTTTCGTGTCCGGGCTCAGCCCCGCTCGAGGGGGAGCGCCGAAGGCGCTTCGGGGGTGATTCATTTCAATCCTGATGAATGCTGCGATCCTTGGTTTCCCGCAGGAACAGCGTGCCGACCACGAGCGTCATCAACGCAACGATGATCGGATACCACAGCCCGTAGTAGATGTCGCCGGTGGCGGCCACCATCGCCGTGGCGAGGAGCGGCAGCATGCCGCCGAACCAGCCGTTGCCGATGTGGTACGGCAAGGACATCGACGTGTAGCGGATGCGTGTCGGGAACATCTCGACCAGGAACGCCGCGATCGGGCCGTACACCATCGTCACGTAGATCAGCATGACGAACAGGATCAGCAACGTCATCGGGTAGTTGATCTTCGTCTTGTCGGCCGGCCCCGGATAGCCGCTGGCCTTCAGTGCGGCCTGCGCCTTCTTCTCGTCCCAAGCGCCCTTCAGTTCCTGATCGCCGATCTTCACGACGAGCGTTTCACCCGCAGGCGCCGGCGTCGACTTGAACGACAGGCCTTGCTTGGTGAGGAAGTCCTTGGCCTTGTCGCAATCGGTGAACTTGCTCCACGGTCCGACGAACATGTGGAAGTTGCAGTCCGTCGCCTGCACGCTGATCGGCGTCTTCGCCGAATAGGCTTCGAGCGCCGGGTTGACGTAGTGCGTCAGCGCGCCGAACAGCGGGAAGTACGTGAGCGCGGCGATGAGGCAGCCGGCCGAGGATGATCTTCAGCCGCCCGATCTTGTCGGACAGCCAGCCGAAGAAGATGAAGAACGGCGTGCCGAGCAACAGCGATGCGCCCACCAGCATGTACGCCGTCAGGAAGTCGAGCTTCAGCGTGATGGTGAGGAAGAACAGCGCGTAGAACTGCCCCGTGTACCAGACGACGCCCTGACCGGCGGTGGCACCGAACAGCGCCAGCAGCACGAACTTGTTGTTCGGGTACTTCAGGAAGCTGTCGGTGAGCGGCGCCTTCGAGCCCTTGCCTTCGGCCTTCATCTGCCGGAACACCGGCGATTCCTGCAGCTTGAGCCGGATGTAGATCGAGAACACGAGCAGGATCAGCGAGAGCAGGAACGGGATGCGCCAGCCCCACTCGGTGAAGTCCTTCGCCTCCATCGTGACGCGCGCCCCGCCGATGACGGCCAGCGCCATGAAGAAGCCGAGTGTGGCCGTGGTCTGGATCCAGCTCGTGTCGTAGCCGCGCCGGTGGTTCGGCGCATGCTCGGCGACGTAGGTCGCGGCACCGCCGTATTCACCGCCGAGCGCAAGACCTTGCAGCAGGCGCAGCGTCACGAGCGCGATCGGCGCCGCCCAGCCGATCGATTCGTAGGTCGGCAGCAGGCCGACCGCGAAGGTCGCGCTGCCCATCACGACGATCGTGACCAGGAAGGTGTACTTGCGGCCGACCAGGTCGCCGATGCGCCCGAACAGCAGCGCGCCGAACGGCCGCACCAGGAACCCGGCCGCGTAGGTCGCGAAGGCCGACAGCAGCGCCGCGGTCTCGTTGCCCTTGGGGAAGAACAGCGCAGCGAAGAACGGCGCGAGGGTTGCGTACAGATAGAAGTCGTACCACTCGAACACGGTGCCGAGCGACGACGCGAAGATGACTCGCTTTTCTTCCGGCCGAAAGTCCTGCGCTGTCGCTTTCGATCCGATGGCTTCCATGCGTGCCGACATTGGTGTCTCCTTCGGTTGTTGTGTGCGGGCGTTCAAGCGCCCAGTTGCTGCTCGAAGAGTTGCTCCACTTCGTGTGCGTCGGTGCAGCGGCCGAGCGCTTCGCGGAACTCACGCTCGCGCAGCCGTTGAGACAGCAGCGCAAGCAGGTCGAGATGCGCCGCCATGCCCGGCTTGGGCACCACCAGCGCGAATACCTCCGACACCGGTCTGGCGTCCGGAGTGATCATCGAGATCGGCGCTCTGGTGCGCACGAATGCGGCGACCGGCCGGCGCAACCCGGTGACGTGGGCATGCGGCAACGCAATGCCGTGTCCGAGCGCCGTCGAGGCGCGCTGCTCGCGCTTCATCAAGTGGGAGGCGATCTCCGACGGCGTCGGTCCGCTGCGCGCGCGCACCATCCAGCCGATGCGCGCGAACAACTGCTCCATGGACGAGACTTCCGCATTCAACGCGATGTGAAGCGGTGTCAGCGGCGCGTAAGGAGCAACGGGAGGTGAGGGCGGCGAGTGTGATGCGGGAAGGCTGGCCGTGAAGCCCATGCCCCATTCAAGCGAACGCCGAGTAAAAACGGCGTAAGAAAGCTAGGCACCGGCGCGTACCGACCGGACCACGCGCTGCGGCCCCAGCGAGCCGACGAGCATGCCGAGCAGCGACAGCAGCACGCCGGCAAGCTGAGCAGGAAACACCTCGCCTGCCGGCGTCGCAAGGAACAGCAGCCAAGTCAGCAGGCCCAGCACGATCGAGAAGGTCGCTCCCTGCGTCGTCGCGCGTTTCCAGTACAGGCCGCACACCAGCGGAACGAACGCCCCGACGAGCGTGATCTGATACGCGCCCGAAACCATGTCGTAGATCGGCGTGCCTTGCGACGCGATTGCATACGCGCACACTGCCGCGCTGAATAGCAGAACGGTCACGCGCATCGAGCGCAACTGCTGCCGGTCGCTGCGCTTTGGAAAGAACTGCCGCCAGATGTTTTCCACGAAGGTCACCGAAGGCGCCAGCAGCGTGGCCGACGCCGTGGATTTCAACGCTGACAGCAGCGCGCCGAAGAACAGGACCTGCATGACGAACGGCATCCTGTCGAGCACGAGCACCGGCAGCACCTTTTGCGGATCGTCGGCGATCAGCGCAGCGGCCTGCTGCGGCATGATGATCAGCGCGCTGACGATGACGAACATCGGCACGAAGGCAAAGGCGATATAGGCCGTACCGCCGATGATCGCCCCGCGCCTCGCCGCGTTCGCGCTGTTGGCCGACATGACGCGCTGGAACACGTCTTGTTGAGGGATCGAGCCGAGCATCATCGTGATCGCCGCCGCGGTGAAGAACAGCACCTGCGTCAGATCCGGCTCGGGGAGGAAGCGAAACAGATCCTTGCTGGCCGCGAGCTCGATCACGTGCCCCGCACCACCGGCCTGATCGGCCGCGAACGCGGCGATGATCGACAGGCCGACGACCAGCACGATCATCTGGACAAAGTCGGTGATCGCCACCGACCACATCCCGCCGAACAACGTGTACGCGAGGATCGATGCAGTGCCGAGCACCATGCCGAGCGGCACCGGGATCGCGCCGTCGGACAGCAGACTGAAGACCAGGCCGAGTGCGGTGACCTGTGCCGAGACCCAGCCGAGATAACTGACGATGATGATCAGCGAGCACGCGATTTCGACCCTTCTGCCGTAGCGTTCGCGGTAGTAGTCGCTGATCGTCAGCAGCGTCATGCGGTACAGCTTGCCGGCGAAGAACAGCCCCACCAGCACGAGGCAGGCGCCGGCGCCGAAGGGGTCCTCGACCACCCCGTTCAGACCGCCCTGCACGAACTTCGCCGGGATGCCCAGCACCGTCTCCGATCCGAACCAGGTCGCGAAGGTCGTCGTGACGACCATGTAGGTCGGCAAGTGGCGCCCTGCGATCGCGAAATCGGCGGTGTTCTTCACGCGTTTCGCTGCCCATAGACCGACGGCGATGGTGGCCAGCAGATACGCGAGAACGAGTGCGAGCAGCATGCGGTCGAACGGCGCAAGTCAATGCGCCGTTTCTAAGCGCAGCAGCGTCAAATTCGCGTAATTTTTTGCTGGTCCTCGTATCGCCAGGCCGTCGGCTCGGGCGCCTTGCGCGCGCGCAACACCGCCTTCACGATCTCCACCGAAACGAGGATGCCGAGCGCGACGCCGAAGACGATGCCCACCTGCTGCATCGACGGCATCGCGATGCCGAAGGCGTCGCGCACCGCGTCGAACTGCAGCAACACCGCGATCAGCAGCAGCTCCCATCCGATGGCCAGCAGCAGCCATTTGTGCGGCGGCGCCTTGACGATGCTGTAGCGCAGCGAGCGGAAGTTCAGCGCGAGGATCAGCTCGATCAGCACGAACAGCAGGAAGATCCAGGTGCGGGCCGCCTCCAGGTCGCTGATGCTGGAGAGGAACACCCACAGGAAGATCGGACATTCGATCAACACGGCGAACAGGATCAGCGTGCGCACGTCCACCGAGAACACGCTCTCGTTGGGGTCGCGCGGCGGCCTGCGCATGATGTCCGGGTCGGGCGGCGAAAGGCCGAGCGCGAGCGCGGGCAGGCCGTCGGTGGCGAGGTTGATGTAGAGGATCGCCGCAGGCAGCAGCGGCAGGAACTCCGGCCCCATCGCCAGCACCACGCCGCCGAGCACCACCACTTCGGTGATGTTGGCGCGCATCAGGTAGGTCAGGTACTTCTTGATGTTGTCGTAGATCCAGCGCCCGCGCTCGATCGCCTTGACGATGGTGGCGAAGTTGTCGTCGCTGAGCACGATGTCGGCCGCTTCCTTCGCCACGTCGGTACCGGTGATGCCCATCGCGACGCCGATGTCGGCGTGCTTCAGCGCGGGCGCATCGTTGACGCCGTCGCCCGTCATCGCGACGACGTGGCCCTTGCGTTTCCATGCGCGCACGATCTTCAGCTTGTCCATCGGCGAGACACGCGCGTACACGGTCACGCGCTCGACCACGGCGGCCAGCGCATCGTCGTCCATGCTCGTCGAGCTCGGGTCCGGTCAGCACCATGTCGCCGTCGCGATGGATGCCGATCTCGCGCGCCACCGCCACCGCGGTGACCTTGTGATCGCCGGTGATCATGACCGGCCTGATGTGCACCTCGCGGCAGACCTTCACCGCGTCGATCGCCTCCTCGCGCGGCGGGTCCATCATGCCGACGAGACCGAGAAAGCTCATTCCCTGTTCGATCCCGTGCTCGTCGTCGAGAGGGGCATCCGCCGCGATTTCGCGGTAGGCGACGGCGAGCACACGCAGCGCGTCGCGCGCCATCTCTTCGCCGACGTGATGCAGCAGCGTGCGCTCGTCGGCGTCGAGCGTGCAGCGCTCCAGCACGACCTCCGTTGCACCCTTCATGAACGCGAGCCGCCGGCCGTCGTCCATCGTGTGGATGGTGCTCATGCGCTTGCGCTCCGAGCTGAACGGAAGCTCTGCGATGCGTGGAGACGCGGCGCGCGTTTGCGCGGCGTCGAAACCGCCTTTGCCGGCCAGCGTCACGAGCGCGCCTTCGGTCGGGTCGCCGCGCACCATCCAGCGTCCCGCATCGTCGATGAGTTGCGCATCGCTCGCCAGCAGGGCGCCTTTCAGCAGCAGCGCAACGGTGGGATCGCGCGCGGCGTCATTGCCGATGCTGCCGGTGGGCGCGTAGCCGACGCCGCTCACGTCGATCGTGCGGCCGCCCGCGTACAGCTTGCGCACCGTCATCTCGCCTTTGGTCAGCGTGCCGGTCTTGTCGGTGCAGATGACGCTGGTGCAGCCGAGCGTTTCGACGGCTGGCATCTTGCGCACCAGCGCATTGCGCTTGGCCATCTCGTGCATCGCGATGGCCAGCGCGCCGGTGACGATGGCGGCGAGCGCTTCCGGCACCGCGGCCACCGCGAGCGCAATGGCGAACATGATCATGCCGAGCGCCGACTGATAGCCGAAGGTGCCCGACCACAACTCGCGCGCCGACGCTGACGCCCACGACCAGCAGGCAGATGCCGAGCGTGATGGCGCCGAGCCAGCGCCCGATCTCCTGCGTGCGGCGCTCGAGCGGCGTCTGCTCGGCATCGACCGCCGCCACCTCCTTGGCGATCTTGCCGAACTCGGTGTGCATGCCGGTGGCGGTGACGACGGCCTTGCCGCGGCCGTAGGTCACGATCGTGCCGGTGAACACCATGCTCTTGCGGTCGGCGACCGGCGCGTCGTCACGCAGCGGCTTCAGGTCCTTGCCGACCGGCGCCGATTCGCCGGTGAGCGGCGCCTCGTCGCATTGCAGCGAATGCGTCTCGACCATGCGGCCGTCGGCTGCGATCTTGTCGCCTGCTTCGAGCACGAGCACGTCGCCCGGCACGATGTCCTTCGACGCCACCTCACGCTCCTGGCCGTCGCGCAGGACCTTGACGGTCGGCGCCAGCATGCCCTTGAGCGCTTGCAGCGCGCGCTCGGCACGATATTCCTGCACGAAGCCGAGAATGGCGCAGAAGAGGACGATCACGAGGATGATGCCGGCATCGACGTATTCACCGACCACGGCCGACAGGATCGTCGCGACGATCAGGATGACGATCAGCACGTTGTTGAACTGCGCGAGGAAGAGCTTCCAGGCCGGGGCCTTTTTTTCCTGCGTCAGCTCGTTGGGGCCGTGAAGTTCGAGGCGCCGCCGCGCCTCGTCACCGTCGAGCCCGCGCTGCGCGTCCGAGACCAGCGTCTCGACCACGGCGCCGGCGTCCATCGCGTGCCATGCTTTCGATTGCATACGTCCTCCTCCATGCGCTTGCACGACAACGGCACAAGCCGCATGGACGCAGGATCGGGAGTCGGCCACGACTTCGAGCCCGTCGCGCATGCGACTTGCGTCGAAGGTCTTGCCCGGCATGAAGCGACGGTCGGCGCCTCGGCAAACCGGAAGCTTTCGCTTCGTGATGACGGCTTGCCGAAACTGTCGCGCCGCGCGCAATGCCCGGCGACGATGGAGTCGAGCTACTCCCCTTCGGCGGCCGATTCTAGGCCGCGTTGAGCGGAAACGCGAACGTGTCCGCGCGCAAGCTCAAAGCAGGTCCTCCGGCACCACCAGCCCCAGCAGGAACAGCTTCAAGCGGTGCAGCCAGCTCGACTCGGGATCGGCCTCGAGCAGCTCGTCGCGCTCGGGGTCGTAGCCGACCCACTCGACGTTGCGGCCGTCGGGCCGCAGGCGCACTTCGTAGACGCCGACACCGCTGTCGACCTTGTACATCTCGAGCAGCGTGCGCACGAGCTCGGGGCTGCGCACGACGATGCCCATCTCGGTGTTGGTGTGCGCCGAGCGCGCATCGAGGTTCATCGACCCGACGAGAAAGGTCTTGCGGTCGATGAAGCCCATCTTCGCGTGCAGTCGCCCGGCAGAGCTGCCGAGTGCGTTGCGCAAGTGCGTGTCGCGCTTCAGGCGCGCCGACGTCACCTCGAAGACCTGCACCCCCATGCGCAGCATGTCGGCACGGTAACGCTCGTAGCCGACGTTGACCAGCGGCTCGTCGCTCGCGCCGAATGCATTGGTCACGACGCGTATCGACACGCCGGCCTCGCGCATCGCCTTCATGCGCTCCATGCCAAACTTGCCCGGGATGAAGTAGGGCGACACGACGATCACCTCCTGTTCGGCCTCGCGCAGCAGACGCACGAACTCGCCCATTACGGTGTCCGGGTGCGGCGCATGCGTGACGACGCCGGCCTTGCCGGGCTTGTCGGCCTTCGCGCCGGCCGGCGCGATGAAGTAGCCCGGGTCACGCCCGGCAGGTTCCGGGCCGCGCCTTTGCACCGGTGCGATGCTGTGTCCGGTCAGGCGATCGAAGAGCTCGCGCCGCTCGGCGGCGGCCAGCCCGTTGCTCGCGAGCGCGGTCAGCGGATAGACACGCTCGCTGTTCCAGTAGTCGTCGAACGCGCCTGCGAGCTCCGCGACGATCGCGCCGGTCATCTGCAGGTCGAAGTCGATGAAGTTCGCATCCTTGCTCTGCATGAAGTACTCGTCGGCAAGGTTGCGGCCGCCGGCGATCGCGACGAGCCCGTCGGCGATGAACAACTTGTTGTGCATGCGATGGTTCAGGCGCCGCAGGTCGGTCAGCAGGTGCCAGTAGCGCGGCCACCAGCCGGCGCGCCCGTAGGCGAAGGGATTGAACATGCGCACCTCGACATTCGGATGCGCAGCGAGCCCGAGCAGCAGGTCGTCCATGCCGCTCGCGTACAGGTCGTCGAGCAGCAGCCGCACGCGCACGCCGCGCGCGGCCGCGTTGCGCAGCTCGCGCAGCAACGTGTGCCCGGTACCGTCGTTGCCGATCATGTAGGTCTGCAGGTCGAGCGAGACCTGCGCGCGGCGCATCAGGTCGAGCCGTGCGTCGAGCGCCAGATCGGGAAAGATCAGCGGCCGCACCGCCGACTGGCCGCGCGGTGTCGGGATCGCACCGGCCAGCATGGCCAGCGGTGCGTCGGACGGCGCGACGAGCACTGTCGACGGCGGCCGCTCGACCGTGCTCGGCAGGCCCGCGCAGCCGACGAGCGCCGCGAGCGCGACGAGCCACGCGATCGTCGCAAGCCGCCTCACGCAAGACAACCCCGGCATGTCCGCTCCTCGTCGTGCCGCGCCGCGCTCGGCCGGTTCATGCCTACACTGAGCGCCCCGATGCATTGTGGTGGATACCGATGAAGGTGCAACGACTCGCGAGCGAGCTCGCGGCCGGCAAGACCTCGGCGCGTGAGCTCGTCGAAGCGTCGCTCGCGCGCATCGGCGATCCGGCGGGCGAGGGGCCGCGCGCGTTCCTGAAGCTGTATGCGGACACCGCACGTGCCGAAGCGGACCTGTCGGACACGCTGCGCCGCGCCGGCATCGTGCGCTCGCCGGTCGACGGGCTGCCGGTCTCGGTGAAGGACCTGTTCGACGTGGCCGGCGATGTGACGCGGGCCGGATCGACATTGCTCGCCGATGCGCCGCCCGCAACGCACGACGCGCCGGTCGTGGCGCGGCTGCGCGCGGCGGGTGCCGTGATCGTCGGCCGCACGCACATGGTCGAGTTCGCTTTCGGTGGTGTCGGACTGAACGCGCACTTCGACACGCCGAAGAATCCGTGGGATCGCGCCACCGGGCGCGTTCCGGGCGGCTCGTCTTCCGGCGCCGGCGTCGCCCAGGCCGATGCGATGTGCGTGATGTCGCTCGGCACCGATACGCGCGGCTCGGTGCGCATTCCCGCCGCGTTGTGCGGCGTCGTCGGCTTCAAGCCGACCGCGCGCCGCGTGCCGACCGACGGTGCGTTTCCGCTGTCGTGGACCCTAGATTCGATCGGGCCGCTCGCCAACTCGGTGGACTGCTGCGCGAGCTTCGATGCGATCCTCGCCGGCGAGCCGCCGGCACCGCTGGTGCCGCTGCCGGCCAAAGGCCTGCGCCTGCTGGTGCCGGAGGCGGAGGTGCTGCGCGACCTGGACGCCGAGGTCGCGCGCGCCTTCGCGTCAGCGCTCGCCGCGCTGTCGCGTGCCGGCGCGGTGATCGTCCACGAGCCGGTGGCGCTCTTCGATCGCCAGCACGAATACTTCCAGGCCGGCGGCATCGCCGGCGCGCAGGCCTACGTCGTGCATCGCGAGCGTCTCGACCGGCTGCATCTGTTCGACCCGCGCGTGGGCCGGCGCATCTCGATGGGACGCGACATCAGTGCAGCCGACTACATCGCGCTGCTGCGCCTGCGCGAGCAAACGATTGCCGCGTTCCACGCCATCGCCGCGCCTTTCGACGCCATCGTGATGCCGACCGTCGCTTGCATCGCCCCGACGATCGCCGAGGCCGGCCGCAGCGACGACGATACATGCGCTGGAACCTGCGGCTGCTGCGCAATCCGGGGCTGGTCAACTTTCTCGACGGCTGCGCCGTCACGTTGCCGTGCCATGCAAGCGGGTCGGCGCCGGTGGGACTGATGCTGTGGGGCGCGGGCGGCAGCGACCGCCACGTGCTCGCCGCGGCGGCCACGGTCGAGACGGTGCTGGCCCTCGAACGTTAGGAGCGACGCGCCTCAATCCGGCAACGACAACCGCAGCGGCGCGTCGGAGCGCTCCCACATCAGCTTTTCCTCGTTGAGCAGATAGACGCTGCGCGGATGCGCGCCGGCCCAGTCCGCCTCGTAGGAAATCAGCGCGGTGCGGCCGCTGCGCCGCACGTCGATCGCGTCGGCCGCCAGTGCCTGGCGCGCATGGCACAGCAGCACGGCCAGACGCAGGCTCATGAGCTGCCACGCGAACGCCTCTTCGCGCAGCGGGTCCTCGATCTTGCGCAGCCCGCCGCGCTGCCCGAGCACCAGCGTCGCGAGCCGGCGCTGCTGTGACTGCGAGAAGCCGGCCGCATCGACATGCGCGAGCAGGTACGCGCTGTGACGGTGGTGGTCGTGATGCGACACCATCATGCCGAGCTCGTGCAGCGCCGCCGCCCAGCCGAGCTCGCGTGTGATCTCGGCACGCGTGTCGGGGTGGATGCGGGGCTCGAAGTCGGCGTACAGCTTCAGCGCGAGCGTCTGCACGCGCAGCGCCTGTGCGGTGTCGATCGCCGAAGCGCTGCTGCAACGCCAGCACCGAGTCGTCGCGCAGGTCGTGGCCGGCCTCGGCGTCCAGCATCGCGGCGACGCGCTCCTGCAGGTCGTAGATCACGCCCTGGCGCAACGCGCCGCGCGCCGGGTGCAGCTCGTCGATGCCGAAGTGCGCCGACAGCGTGTACAGGATCGCGAGGCCGCCGCCGAGCACCGCGCGCCGGTCTTCCTTCAGGCCGGGCAGCGTCAGGCGTTCCAGCCGCCCTGCGCGCAGGCACTGCTCGATGCACCAGCGCAAGCCGCTGGCCGTGATGCGGCCATCGGTCACTTCGTTGGCCATGAGCATCTGCGAGACCGCGCCCACGGTGCCCGACGCACCGAGCGCCTCTTGCCAGTGGCGCGACGAGAACGGCTCGAGCGCTTCCTCGAGCTCGGCACCGGCAGCCACCTGCGCCGCGCGAAACGCCGAATCGGTGAAGCGGCCGTCGCCGAAGTACTTCATCGACAGGCTCACGCACCCGACCTGGAACGATTCGGCGCGCAACGCCGTGCGTCGCTGGCCGAGGATCATCTCGGTGGAGCGCCCGCCGATGTCGATGACGAGCCGCGGCGCGTCGGACGGCTGCAGCCGCGCGACGCCGGCGTAGATCAGGCGCGCTTCCTCGCGGCCCGAGATCACCTCGATCGGCAGCCCGAGCACGGTGCGTGCGCGTGCAAGAAAGGCATCGCGGTTCTTCGCCTCGCGCAAGGTCTGCGTCGCGACTGCGCGCACATGCAGCGCGCTCAAGCCGCGCAGGCGCTGTGCGAAGCCGGCCAGGCAGCCGAGCCCGCGCTGCATCGCTTCTTCGGTGAGCATGCCGTTGGCGTCGAGGCCGCCGCCCAGGCGTACCGTTTCCTTCAGGTAGTCGACGCGTCGGTAGCGGCCCTGCTCGACCACCCCGATCTCGAGCCGAAAGCTGTTGGACCCCAGGTCGATCGCCGCCAGCAGCCCTTGCGACGCGTCGGCGGCGACAGCAGAGTCGCTGTCGGTCGTGGTGGCATGCAAATCCATGGGCGCGATTGTGCGGGCAAAGCGCGATCGCACGATGTCGATTGCCGCGCCGGTGCAGGACCGCGACGGTGTGCCTTGACACGCTTGCTAAGATCGAATCGATTGGCCCCAGGCCCCGGCGGCGCACCCGTCGGAGCGGTCGATGGCCGCAAACCGCGCCACGAGGCGCGGTTTTTTGTTCCCTCGGCACGAACAAATGACGCTGCTCTACATCACCGTTGCGACGCTGGCCGGCGGCTTGTTGTCGGTCGTCATCGCGGCGAGCCTGACGATGCGCGTGCTGGGCAGGCTCGTCGGGCACCTGGTCAGCCTGTCGGCCGGCGTGCTGCTCGGCACTGCGCTGCTGCATGTGCTGCCCGAGGCCTTCGAGAGCGCGGCCGGGGCGCACGAGCTGTTCCTGACGCTGCTCGCCGGGTTGCTGTTCTTCTTCCTGCTCGAAAAGGCCGAGCTCTATCGCCACGGCCACCATCACGAGCACGACGCCCACGATCACCACCACGGTTTCGACGCCGAACAGGCAGGGCGCGGCGGCTGGACGGTGCTGCTGGGCGACAGCATCCACAACTTCTGCGACGGCGTGATCATCGCGGGCGCGTTCCTGGTCGACGCGAAGCTCGGCCTCGTCACGTCGATCGCGATCGTCGCGCACGAGATCCCGCAGGAGGTCGGCGACTACATCGTGCTCGTCAACGCCGGCTTCACGCGCGCGAAGGCGCTGCTCTACAACGCAATCTCGGGGCTGGCTTCGGTGCTGGGCGGCGTGCTCGGCTACTTCATCATCGGGCCGTGGGAATCGTTGTTCCCGTACCTCCTGGTCGTCGCGTCGAGCAGCTTCATCTACGTCGCGGTCGCCGACCTGATTCCACAGTTGCAGCGCCGCCTCGCGCTGCGCGAAACGCTCGCGCAGATCGCATGGATCGGCGCCGGGCTCGGCGTCGTGCTCATCGCCGTCGGCGCGCGGCACTCACATTGAGCGCCGCGCGCCAGCGGCCTCAACGAACGATCAGCACCGGGATCGTCGTGTGCGTCAGCACCTTCTGCGTCTCGCTGCCGAGCAGCAGCGCCGAGACACCGCGGCGCCCGTGCGACGCCATCACGATGAGATCGCACTCCTGCCGCTTCGCGTGATCGATGATCGCTTCCCAGGGGTGCAGCGCCTCGATCGTGTGCCCCTCGCAGGTCAGGCCGCTGCCAGCGCACGCGTCTCTGACCTGCTGCACGCGTGCGTTGGCGATGCGCTCCTGCGCGTCGTAGAACTCCTGCGGCGGCGTGGGCTGCATTTCCGAGATCGCGCTGTACGGGAACGGCTCCTTCACGCTCAGCGCGTACAGGCGCGCGCCCATCGCGCGCGCCATGCCGATGGCCACGTCGACGGCCTTCTTCGTGATGTCGGAACCATCTGTTGGTACCAGGATGCGGCGAAACATGGCAAACCTCCTTGAAGCTCTGCGCTCCACCCGATTGGACCCTCACGCTGGAACGAGCGTTCCACGCGCAACGAAGGTAGCCCGCCCGTCGCGCGAGGTCAATGCCGCGCCACGGGGCGCGCGGGGTCGGACGACCATTCGCTCCACGAGCCCGGATAGAGGGCCGAGCCGCCGAGGCCGGCGTGCTCCATCGCAAGCAGGTTGTGGCACGCAGTGACGCCCGAGCCGCACTGGTGTACTGCTTGCGCCGGTGGTGCACCGTCGAGCAGCGGCCTGAACTCGGCGCGCAACTGCTCCGCGCTCTTGAAGCGCCCGTCTGCGCCGAGGTTGTCCTTGTAGTAGCGGTTGCGCGCGCCGGGGATGTGGCCGGCCTGCGCATCGATCGGCTCGACCTCGCCGCGAAAACGCTCGGGCGCCCGTGCATCGATGAGCGGATGACGGCCGAGCAGCCGGGCGAGCATCTCGGCTTCGATCGATTTGGCAGCGGTCTTGCGCACGGGGTACGCGGCCGCGTCTTCGCAGCGCTCGGGCACGTCGGCGGTCAATGGGCCACCGGCCGCCTGCCATGCAGCGAGTCCACCATCGAGCACCGCGGCTTCGACGTGCCCGATCCAGCGCAGCATCCACCACACGCGCGCGGCGTACATCGCGCCCTGGCCATCGTAGACGACGACCTGCTTGCCCGGCTCGATGCACAGCCGCGCGGCCAGCACGCCGAAGGTCTGACGCGTGGGCAGCGGGTGGCGGCCGTTGGTGCCGGTCTTCGCCGCGCACAGGTCACGATCGAGGTGCACGTAGTGCGCGCCGGGCACGTGCTGCGCGCGGTAGTGGCGCGCGCCCGCCTCGGTGTCCGCGAGGTCGAAGCTCGCGTCGAGCACGACCAGCGGAGCGCCGTCGCGCATCAGCGTCTGCAATGAGGCCGCGTCGATCAGCGTCGTATAGGTCATCGTCAGGACTCGCTCAGGTTGCGGGAGGCGTCGGCGGGCGCGCTGTGGCTGCGCAACAGCGTGGCGGCGAGGCCGGCCGCGACGATCAGCACCATGCCGCCGATCGCCATCGGCGTCACCGGGTCGTCGAACAGCAGCACGCCGTACACGAAGGCCCAGGCGATGCCGAGGTACTGCAGGCTCGCGTTGACGAGCGTCTTGCCGGTCGCGTAGGCGCGCGTCATCATCAGTTGCGCCACCGTCGCGAGCACGCCGACCGCGACGAGCCACAGCACACCCGGCACGCTGTGTGCGCTGACGCCGCTCCACAGCATCGTGAGCAGTCCGGCCGCCACGCCGCCGATCGAAAAATAGAACACGACCCGGTACTCCGTTTCGCCGGCACGCCCGAGCGCGGTCACTTGCAGATAGGCCATCGCGGCGAGCAGGCCCGACGACAGTCCGACCAGGCCCGGCCACAACTGGTCGTGCTCGATCGTCGGGCGCAGCACCATCGCGACGCCGACGAAGCCGAGCAGCACCGTGCCCACCAGCTTGCCGTCGACGCGGCTCGCGCCGAGCATCACCGCGCCGCCGATCAGGAACAGCGCCATCCACACCGACGACATGTAGTTGAGCGTGATCGCGGTGGCGAGCGGCAGGTGTGCGATCGCGTAGAACCACAACATCAGGGACGCCACGCCGCTCAGGCTGCGCCAGAAATGCATCGCCGGCACCGGGGTGCGCAGCGAGTCGCCGCGCCAGCGCGACGCGCCGGCGATCACCAGCGCGCCGATCAGGCTGCGATAGAAGACGATCTCGCCCGACGCGTAATGCGCCGAGGCGAGCTTCACGCACACGCCCATGGTGGCGAACAGCAGCGAGGCGATCAGCATCAGCATCGGGGCGGACATGGCGCGATGCTAGCTCGCTCGGCAAAAACTGCAGCCGGTCCGCCTGGCACGCGGGCACACGCCTTGCCCATTCAACCAAGGACTACGACCAAGAGGTGTCCCATGCGCAAGACGCGGCGCTCGCCTCTGTGGCGCGCGGGTCGCGGCGTTGCCATGGCTTGCGGCGGGCATCGCCGCAGCCGGTTGCGGATGGCTTGCCGACCTGCGAGAAGAGAAAAAAGGAATCCAGCTCGACCGTCTGAGCGCGCCCCCCGGCTACAAGGTCTCGGTGCTGTCGAGCGACGTGCCGGGTGCTCGTGCGCTGACGCTCGGGCCTGACCGCCTGGTCTTTGTCAGCAGCTCCAAAGGCGATGTCCGGGCGCTGCGCGTCGACGGCGATCGCGTGACCGGGAGCCGCACCATCGCCTCGGGGCTCCAGCCCGGCGTCGGTGTCGCCTTCCGCAACGGCAGCCTGTTCGTGTCGTCGCGCACCGCGGTCATGCGATACGACAACGTCGACGGCTCGCTCGACAGGCTTTCCGCGCCGGTGATCGTGCTCGACAAGCTGCCCGACAAGGAGCGGCACGGGGCGCGCTACATCGCCGTCGGACCCGATGGCAGGCTGCACGTGTCGGTGGGCGCCCCCTGCGATGTGTGCAAGCCGGAGGGCGACGAGTTCGGCGTCATCCTGGCGGTCAACGCCGACGGCAGCGGACGCGAAGTGATCGCGCGCGGCATTCGCAATTCGGTGGGCTTCGACTGGCATCCGTCGACCCGCGAGCTCTGGTTCACCGACAACGGCCAGGACTCGCTCGGCCACGAGCAGCCTCACGACGAGCTGAACCGTGTCGGCAAGGCCGGACAGCACTTCGGCTTTCCCTACTGCCACGGCCTGAACATCGCCGATCCCAAGTTCGGTGAAGAGCGCAAGTGCAGCGAATTCTCGCCGCCTGCGTTCGGTCTGGGCGCGCATGTCGCCACACTCGGCATGCGCTTCATCGGCGGCAGCGCGCTGCGCGAATGGCAGGGCAGCGTGCTGGTCGCCCGGCACGGTTCGCATCCGCCGATTCGCGTCGGCTACGACGTGGTGCGCGTCAAGCTGAACGGCAACGCGGTCGACGGCATCGAGCCGTTCCTGCAGGGCTTCCTGCAGGGTCGCGTGTATTGGGGCCGGCCGGCCGATGTGCTGGTCATGCCGGACGGCAGCGTGCTCGTCAGCGACGACCTGAACGGGGCGATCTATCGCGTGGCGCGTGCGCCGTAGCGCCCGCGCCGCTAACTCGGTGGTGTTCGACGCATGGCGCGGCGGTACCACTCGTGGAACTGCTGCATGCCGTCTTCCATCGGGCTCTGGTACGGGCCGAACTCGTCGTCGCCGCGCTCGTACAGCGCCTTGCGGCCGGCGTCCATGCGCAGCGCGATCTCGTCGTCCTCGACGCAGGTTTCCATGTACGCGGCCTGCTGCGCCTGACGAACTCGCGCTCGAACGCGACGATCTCCTCGGGGTAGTAGAACTCGACGACGTTCAGCGTCTTGCGCGGTCCCTGCGGGAACAGCGTGGAGACGACGAGCACGTGCGGGTACCACTCGAGCATCACGTTCGGGTAGTAGGTGAGCCAGATCGCGCCGTGCTTCGGAGGCTGCGCCGTTGCGGTACGCGAGCACCACCTCGTGCCACTTCTTGTAGACGTCCGACCCCGCCTTGCCGAGCGCGTTGGCGACGCCCACCGTCTGCACCGAGTAGTCGTGCCCCATCTCCCAGCGCAGGTCGTCGCAGGTGACGAAGTTGCCGAGCCCCGGGTGGAACGGGCCGACGTGATAGTCCTCGAGGTACACCTCGATGAAGGTCTTCCAGTTGTAGTCGCACTGTGCAGGTGCACGCGGTCGAGCTGGTAGCCGCTGAAGTCGAGCTCGGCGCGCGGGCCCAGGCGCGCCAGCTCGGCTGCGACGTCGCGCCCGTGCTCGCGGCGCTCGAAGAGCAGGCCGTTCCAGGTCTGCAGCGGGTAGTTGTTCAGGTGCAGGCACGGGTCGTCGGGAAAGTGCGGTGCGCCGATCAGCTGGCCGCCGAGGTCGTAGGTCCAGCGGTGCAGCGGGCACACGATGTGCGATCCGGTGTTGCCGCGCCCGCGCAGCATCACCGCCTGGCGGTGCCGGCACACGTTTGAGATCAGCTCGACGCCGCGGGCCGTGCGCACCAGCGCGCGCCCTTCGCCTTCCTGCGGCAGCGCGTAGTGGTCGCCGACCTCCGGCACCGCCAGCTCATGGCCGAGATAACGCGGGCCGTGCGTGAAAGAGCAGCTCATGCTCGCGACGGTACAGCGCGGTCATCGAAATAGCTTGCCGACAGGAGTTGGGAGCGGCTGCGCTCGAGTGCCTCGAGCGTGATGCTCAGGTCCGACATGATCCCCAGGATCTCCAAAAACCAATGTCAACCCGCCATCCGTACGACTGTCGAATGGGCTTGCTGCATGCGCTGTCCGTCCGCCTGAAAGCGAGGGGCGGATTGTACCCATGGCCGCGGGCGAGCAGCCCTGCGCGGAGTCGCGGCGATCGGGCCCGGCGACCCGGCCGAGCGTCGAGCGCGGGCCACGGGCGGCTGACTACAATTGCCCCCTTGCAGATTCACATGGCGAAACCTTCCCCGCCCGAGCCGGCTGTCAACGAGCCTGCCAACTACGAAGACGCGCTCGCCGAGCTCGAGCGTCTGGTGGCCGCGATGGAGGCCGGCCAGCTGCCGCTCGATCGGTTGCTCGAAAGTTACCGGCGCGGCGCCGAGCTGCTGAGTTTCTGCCGCGCGCGGCTCGAGGCGGTCGAGCAGCAGGTCAAGGTGCTCGAGGACGGGCAGCTCAAGCCTGGACAGCGACACATGAAGCGCGCCGAGTTCGATGCCTGGGTGCGTCGCCGAGCTCGATGACAGTCGAGCGGCGCTCGACGCGCTGGGTGCCGAGCGCGGCGCCGGCCGGCCTCGGCGAGGCGATGCGCTATGGCGTGCTCGACGGCGGCAAGCGGCTGCGTCCGCTGCTGGTGCTCGCGGCGGCGCAAGCCGTCGGCGGCCATCGCGAAGCCGCATTGCGCGCCGCCGTGCGCGGTCGAGCTGATCCACGCCTATTCGCTGGTCCACGACGACATGCCGTGCATGGACAACGACGTCTGCGCCGCGGCAAGCCGACGGTGCACGTGCAGTTCGGCGAGGCGCAGGCGATGCTCGCCGGCGACGCGATGCAGGCGCTGGCGTTCGAGGTGCTGACGCCCGGCGGCGACGAGCCGCGTCGCGCCGGCGCTGCAGGCGCGCCTGTGCGCGCTGCTGGCGCGCGCCGCCGGCCACGCCGGCATGGCCGGCGGCCAGGCGATCGACCTCGCCAGCATCGGCCTGCCGCTCGACGAGCAGCGCTCTGCGCGACATGCACCGGCGCAAGACCGGCGCGCTGCTGCAGGCGAGCGTGCTGATGGGCGCGGCCTGCGGCGAAGTCGATGCCGCGCGCCTGGCAGCGCGCTCACCGACTACGGCGGCGCGATCGGGCCTCGCCTTCCAGGTCGTCGACGACATCCTCGACGTCACGCAGGCGTCCGAGACGCTCGGCAAGACCGCCGGCAAGGACCTGCACCACAACAAGCCCACCTACGTCTCGGTGCTCGGCCTCGACGCCGCGCGTCGCCACGCGGCGCAACTGCGCGACCAGGCGCAAGCGGCGCTCGCACGCAGCGGCCTGGCCGATGCCGCGCTGGCTCAGCCTGCTGGCCGACCGGGTCGTCGAACGCGAGTCCTGAGACGACGAGCTTCCCGAAGGAGGAGTGCCATGAACAAATCGCTGCTCGAATACGATCGACAGCCCGGCCGACCTGCGCCAGCTCTCGCGCAGCCGAGCTGCCGCAACTGGCGGCCGAGCTGCGCGAGTTCGTGCTGCACAGCGTCTCGCAGACCGGCGGCCACCTGTCGTCGAACCTCGGCACGGTCGAGCTGACGATCGCGCTGCACTACGTCTTCGACACGCCGCACGACCGCATCGTCTGGGACGTCGGCCACCAGACCTATCCGCACAAGATCCTCACCGGCCGGCGCGAGCGCATGGCGCACGCTGCGCCAGCTCGGCGGCATCTCCGGCTTTCCGCGCCGCGACGAGAGCGAGTACGACACCTTCGGCACCGCGCATTCGTCGACCTCGATCTCGGCGGCGCTCGGCATGGCGGTCGCCGCCAAGCTCGAAGGGCGAGACCGCAAGGCGGTGGCGGTGATCGGCGACGGCGCGATGAGCGCCGGCATGGCGTTCGAGGCGCTGAACAACGCCGGCGTGCTCGCATGCCGACATGCTGGTCGTGCTCAACGACAACGACATGTCGATCTCGCCGCCGGTCGGCGCGCTGAACCGCTACCTGGCGCGCCTGATGAGCGGCAAGTTCTACGCCGCCGCGCGCGACACCGCGAAGAACGTGCTGAAGAACGCGCCGCCGCTGTTCGAGCTGGCGCGCCGCTTCGAGGAGCACGCCAAGGGCATGGTCGTGCCGGGCACGATCTTCGAGGAGTTCGGCTTCAACTACGTCGGCCCGATCGACGGCCACGACCTCGATTCGCTGATCCCGACGCTCGAGAACCTGCGCGACCTGAAGGGCCCGCAGTTCCTGCACGTGGTCACGAAGAAGGGCTACGGCTACAAGCTCGCCGAGGCCGACCCGGTCAACTACCACGGGCCCGGCAAGTTCGATCCCGGCGGTCGGGCTGCATCAAGCCGGCGACGCCGCCGAAGACGACCTTCACGCAGGTGTTCGGCCAGTGGCTGTGCGACATGGCCGCGCACGACGAGCGCCTGGTCGGCATCACGCCGGCGATGCGCGAAGGCTCGGGCATGGTCGAGTTCGAGAAGCGCTTTCCGAAGCGCTACTACGACGTCGGCATCGCCGAGCAGCACGCGGTGACCTTCGCCGCCGGCCTGGCCTGCGAAGGGCTGAAGCCGGTGGTCGCGATCTACTCGACCTTCCTGCAGCGCGCCTACGACCAGCTGATCCACGACGTGGCGATCCAGAACCTGCCGGTCGTGTTCGCGCTCGACCGCGCCGGCCTCGTCGGCGCCGACGGCGCGACCCATGCCGGCGCCTTCGACATCGCCTACCTGCGCTGCATCCCGAACATGAGCCTGCTCGACGCCGGCCGACGAAAACGAATGCCGGCAGGCGCCTGACGACCGCGTTCCGGCAGGACCATCCGGTGCGCGGTGCGCTACCCGCGCGGCGCCGGCGCCGGCGTGGCGGTGGAGCGCACGACTGAGCGAATCCTGCCGGCATGGCGAGATCCGGCGCGCGAGCTGCGCGCGGCAGCGGCCAGCGGATCGCGATCCTGGCCTTCGGCACCTTGCT
This sequence comes from uncultured Solirubrobacterales bacterium, assembly GCA_963752605.1. Classification (GTDB taxonomy): domain Bacteria; phylum Actinomycetota; class Thermoleophilia; order Solirubrobacterales; family 70-9; genus CAVVYW01. Next base: position 938,571 of record CAVVYW010000006.1, on the reverse strand, counting down.
GTATCCGGCGCTGGACGCGGCCGCCAAGCTCGATGCGACGGTGGCCAACATGCGCTTCGTCAAGCCGCTCGATGTCGCACTGGTCGCCGAGCTGGCGCGCACGCACGACGCGCTCGTCACGGTCGAGGAAGGCTGCGTGCATGGGCGGCGCCGGCAGCGCCGTGCTCGAGGCGCTGCCGCCGAGGCGGCATCGACGACGCCGGTGCTGCACGCTCGGCCTGCCCGACGAGTTCATCGAGCATGGCGATCCGGCCAAGCTGCTGTCGCTGTTCGGGCTGGACGCGGCCGGCATCGAGCAGTCGATCCTGAGCCGCTTCGGCGCCACGGCCGGCGCTGGTGACGGCCGGCGGTCAACAGCTGAGCGGCGAGCGCGAACCGCGAGAAACCCGTGTGCGGCACCGAGGTCGCTTTGGTGTCATCCTTGCGACTGCATCCTTGCCGCGGGCGCGTTAGGCTCGATTCGCTGCCGCCCCTTGAACCATGACCAACCTGAAAGACGCGCTGCACATCCCCGACACGCAAAGCGCGCGCGACGAGCGCCACCTCGCGATCCAGCGCGTCGGCGTGAAGGACGTGCGCTATCCGCTGCACGCTGCGCGATCGGCAAGGCGCAGCTGCCGACCGTCGCGCAGTGGGACCTCGACGTGGCGCTGCCGGCCGAGCAGAAGGGCACGCACATGTCGCGCTTCGTCGCCTGGCTCGACGCGCTCGACGGCGCCGCTCGACAGCGCCGCGCTGCGCAGCGCAGCTCGGCGCGATGCTCGCCAAGCTGCAACGCGAGCGAAGGCCGCATCGAGGCGCGCTTTCCGTTCTTCCTGCGCAAGCGTGCGCCGGTGTCGGGCGTCGAGAGCCTGCTCGACTACCAGGGCCGCTGGGTCGCCGAGACGCGCGGCCGGCGCCAGACGTCGATCTGGGCCGAGGTCGTGGTGCCGGTGAAGAGCGCTGTGCCCGTGCTCGAAGGAGATCTCCGACTACGGCGCGCACAACCAGCGCTCGCATGGTGACGATCCGGCGTCGAGCTGCTCGCAGACGATCGGCTGGAGCGAGCTGGTGCGCTTCGCCGAGGACAGCCGCGTCGAGCGAGATCTGGCCGCTGCTCAAGCGCGCCGACGAGAAGTGGATCACCGAGCGCGCCTACGAGAACCCGAAGTTCGTCGAGGACCTGGTGCGCGACGTCGCGCTGCGGCTGAATGCCGACGCGCGCGTCGGCCGCTACAGTGTCGACGTCGAGAACTTCGAGTCGATCCACGCGCACAGCGCCTATGCGTCTATAAGACGCTAAGCGCTGGCGCTGAATGCACGGCTCCCCCCAGCCCCCCTCCGAGAAGGGGCTCCAGCATGATTCACGAGCCGGCCTGTCGGCCGGGCGAGCTCAGGCGACGGTGAGTCGGCCGCCCGGTCGTGCGGTCACCTCACCGATGACCGAAGCAGCATCGAAGCCGTGCCGCCTGAACAGCGCGAGCACGTCCGGCGCGGATTGCGCATCGCATGACACCAGCAGGCCGCCGCTCGTCTGCGGGTCGGTGAGCAGCGCCCGATCGGCGGGCGTGAAGCCCTCGGGCAACGACACGTCGGCACCGTAGCCGGCCCAGTTGCGCCCCGAGGCACCGGTGACGACGCCCTGCGCGGCGAGCTCGCGCACGCCCGGCAGCAGCGGCACTTTCGCCCAGTCGATGCGGATGCCGACGCCCGCGCCGCGCGCCAGCTCCAGGCTGTGTCCCGCGAGCCCGAAGCCGGTCACGTCGGTCAGCGCGTGCACGCCCGACAGCGCCGCGAGCTCGGTGCCCGGCTTGTTGAGCTTCGTCGTCGTCTCGATCATGCGGCGGTAGCCGTCGGCGTCGAGCGCATCCTTCTTCAGCGCGGCCGACAGCACGCCCACGCCGATCGGCTTGCCGAGCACGAGCACATCGCCGGCTTTTGCATCGGCGTTGCGCTTGACCTTCTTCGGGTGCACGAGCCCCATCACGACGAGCCCGTAGATCGCCTCCACCGAATCGATCGTGTGGCCGCCGGCGATCGGGATGCCGGCTTCGCTGCACACGCTTTCGCCGCCTTCGAGGATGCGCGCGATCGTCTCGACCGGCAGCACGTTGATCGGCATGCCCACGAGCGCGAGCGCCATGATCGGCGTGCCGCCCATCGCGTAGACGTCGCTGATCGCGTTGGTGGCGGCGATGCGGCCGAAGTCGTAGGGGTCGTCGACGATCGGCATGAAGAAGTCGGTGGTCGCGATCAGCGCCTGCTCGTCGTTGAGCTGGTACACCGCGGCATCGTCGGCGGTCTCGATGCCCACCAGCAGTTGCGGCGGCATCGGCATGCCTTTGGTGCCGCTTCAGGATGTCGGACAGCACACCCGGCGCGATCTTGCAGCCGCAGCCGCCGCCGTGCGACAGCGAGGTGAGGCGGGGCGGTGTCGTCGCGTCGATCGGCGGTGGTGCGTTCATGGCTCGAGCTCCAGCGGTTGGCTTTGCAATGCGTGTTGCATCAAGTGTAGGAGGCGCGTGCGTTCGAGGTCGGGGCTGAACAACGAGGCCCGCCCGGCGCCGTGGTCGAGCAGCGCCTGCAGGAACGCCGGCTCGTCGCGGCAGCGCTCGACCAGCGCCGCGAGCGTGGCGTCGTCGCCGGCGTCGAAGAAGCCCGGATGCGCCTCGCCGAGCAGGCCGATGTGACCGCCGATGCGCGACACGAGCACCGCGGTGTCGCTTTGCACTGCCTCGATGACGACCTGCGCGCCGCCTTCCATCACGCTCGCGTTCACGAGCACGTGCGCGTGCTTGATGCGTTGTCGCGTCTGCCCGTGCGACAGCTCGCCGTGCCAGCGGTAGTGTGAGCACTGCTGCGCGGTCGCCTGCGCCGCGTCGGCGACGGCGGCTCGAGCGCGCGGCCGATGTGCTCGAAGCGCAGGTCGTCGCGCGACTGAAGTCGCTGCACCGCGCGCAGGTAGGTCAGCGGATCTTTCTCGCTGCGCAGATGGCCGGCCATCACCACCTGCAGATGGCGCGACGGCCGCGCGCCCGGCTGCAGGCGTGACGCCGACTGGAAGATCACGACGCACTTCGCGCGGTGCTCGGCCGGCAGCTCGAGCGGACCGTGTTCCTGCAGCACGACGAGCTGCGTCGCCTGCGCGAGCGAGCGTTGCGCATCGGCGTCGCTGCGGATGTCGCGGTACAGGTCGGTGCCGGTCAGCACGACGATCAGCGGCCGCTTCGGCCAGTGGCGCGCCCACGCGGCGATCGACGCTGCGCTGCGCCGCGCATGCAGCGCGATCAGCGCGTCGGCGTCGCCGTCTTCGACGCCGCGCCACTGCGGCAGCAAGCTGACCCGATAATCGTCTGCGAGCATGCGCGACCAGCGGTACGCTGTCTGCCAGTTGCCGTTGTTCGCCGCGGCCAGCGCCGGGCTCGCGATGATGACGTGCGGCGCGGACTTCACAGGAGACACACCATCGACCTCCCAGTCATCGAATCGCCCCGCTTGCGCGAAGCCAGCAAGGATGTGCTGTCGCTTGCGCTGATCGATGCGCGCAATCATACGTTGCGCCTTTTCTCGGTGTGGGAGGAGGCGCTCGCGGCGCAGGGCTTCACGGTGCCGCTGATGGCCGAGCTGAATCCGCCGCTGTGGGAGCTCGGTCACGTCGGCTGGTTCCAGGAATACTGGATCGCGCGCAACGTGCAGCGCCAGCGCGGAGCTCGCTGCGACCCGTTCGCGCCGAAGCTCGCGTCGATCGAGCCGAGCGCGGACCGCTGGTACGACTCGTCGAACGTGCCGCACGACTCGCGCTGGCAGCTCGACCTGCCCGGGCTCGCCGCGACCAAGCAGTACCTGCTCGAGACGCTGAACACGACGCTCGAATTGCTCGACAGCGCGGCCACCGATGCGCCCGCGAGCGACGACGCGTTGTACTTCTACAGGCTCGCGCTGTTCCACGAAGACATGCACGGCGAGGCGCTTCACCTACATGGCGCAGACGCTCGACTTCGGCGCAGCGCGGATGGGCGACCTGTTGCCGATCATGACGCCGCACGCCGCGCGCGAGCCGCTGCTCTTCCCCGCGACGCGCTGGCGGCTCGGCATCGAAAGGCCGGGCCGCTCGCACGAGCAGATCGACGTCGCGCCGCACGACGGCGGCTTCGTGTTCGACAACGAGAAGTGGGCGCACGAGGTCGCGGTGCCGGAGTTCGAGGTCGACGCGCAGCCGGTGAGCTGGGCGCAATACGCCGAGTTCGTCGAGGACGGCGGCTACGACGAGCAGCGCTGGTGGCAACCCGCGGGTTGGCAGTGGCTGCAGCGCAGCGGCAGGCGTACGCCTCGCCACGTCGAGCAGTTGCGCCAAGGTGTGCTCGCGCGCCGTTTCGGACAGCTGGTGCGCGTGCCGATGGCGCTGCCCGCCATGCACCTGAGCTGGCACGAGGCCGATGCCTGGTGCCGCTGGGCCGGGCGGCGCCTGCCGACCGAAGTGGAATGGGAGGTCGCGGCCTGCGCCGGTGCGACGCGCGGCTTCCACTGGGGCGAGGCGTGGGAGTGGACGGCGAGCAGCTTTCGCCCGTACCCGGGCTTCAGCGCCGACCCGTACCGCGACTATTCCGAGCCGTGGTTCGGCACGCACAAGGCGGTGCGCGGCGCATCGTTCGCGACGCGCTCGCGCATGCGGCATCCGAAGTACCGCAACTTCTACCTGCCCGAGCGCGACGACATCTATATCGGTTTTCGCAGCTGCGCCGCGTGAGCTCGCTTCAGCGGCTTGCTGCGGGCACCAATGCCGGCGAGCCGCTGCTCGCCTCACGATCCCTTTGCGCCGCGCCCTCGAGCTCGCGCTCGAGGAACTCGCGCGTGCCGACTGAGCAACTGCTCCATCGCCGCGCGCGCGCCGTCCGCGTCGTGGCGGCGGATCGCGTCGAGCACGTCGCCGTGCTTCGGCAGCGAATGCCGTACGAATGGCTCGAGATCCGAAAGCTGACCAGCAGCCCGACGCGATCACGCCGCCCATCTGCACCAGCAGCTCGTTGTGCGAGCAGTCGAGCATCGCGCGGTGAAAGCGCATGTCGGCATCGATCGCGGCGTCGCTCGCATGGTCGGCCGCCTGCATCGCGGTATACGCATCGCGTCGAGCGCGGCGATTTCCTCGTCGCTGGCGCGCTCGGCCGCGAGCGCGGCGGCGTTCGGCTCGATCATCCGCCGGATCTCGAACAGCTCGCGAAAGAACTGCGTCGCGCGGCATCGTCGCGTAGCGCCAGCCGAGCACGTCGAGGTCGAGCAGGTTCCAGTGCGTCGGCTCGAGCACGCGGGTACCGATCCGCGGCCGAGCCTCGAGCAGGCCCTTCGCGGCCAGCGTCTTCACCGCCTCGCGCACGACCGAGCGGCTGGCCCGGAACTCGCGACCGAGATCGGCCTCGTTCGGCAGCCCGTCGCCGGGCTTCGAGCTCGCCGCGAACGATCCGGCTGCCGAGCTCCTCCACGACGTGGGTGAACAGATTGCGCTTGCGCGGCGGCGCAGCACGCATGGAAAGGGGCGTCCTGATAAATCATATCAATCGACTAGGATCAGCCGCCGAACACGTCTTGTCCGCTTGACAAGCACTTAGGCATCGTATTATCATAATGATGACAAATCGCCGGTCCACCCGGAGGAGATGACGATGCGTCGCTTGACCCGCAGCCTGTTCGCAGCGTTCGCCGCCGTCGCCTTCGCGCTTCCCGCCGCCAGGCGCTCGCGCAGGAAATCCGCCTGCGCATGGGCCACGACCAGCCGCTCGGCAGCATGTACGACGAGGGCCACCAGATGTTCAAGAAGCTCGTCGAAGAGCGCAGCCAGGGCAAGATCCGCGTCGATGTCTTCCCGGCCGCGCAGCTTGGCGTCCGAGGTCGCGATGGTCGAGGGCGTGCGGCTCGGCTCGATCGACATGATCTGCGCGAACGCGCCCAATGCGGCGACCGTCGATTCCCGAGCTCGGCCTGTTCAGCGTCGCCTACCTGTTCCAGGACCTGCCGCACTTCGAGCGCGTCGTCAACGATCCGAAGTTCGTCAAGCGCATCGACGACCTCATCGCGAGCAAGAACCTCGGCATCAAGCTGATCGGCTTCTACTCGGCGGGTGTGCGCAACATCTACAGCCGCAAGGGCTCGGTCGCCAGCCCCGACGATCTGAAGGGCGTGAAGATCCGCGTGCAGAACAACCCGGTCGAGGTGAAGGTCTGGAGCACGTTCGGCGCGATCCCGACGCCGATGAACTTCGGCGAGGTGTACCAGGCGCTGCAGTCCGGCGTGCTCGACGCGGCCGAAAACGGGCTCGCCGTCGTCGACTCGAACAAGCACTACGAGGCCGCGAAGTTCATCTCGCAGACCGAGCATCAGCGCAGCCTTTCGGGGCTGCTACATCAACGAGAAGAAGCTCGCGAGCCTGCCGCCCGACCTGCAGAAGATCGTGCTCGACGCGGCGGCCGAAGCCTCGGTGCACGAGCGCAAGAAGGACGCCGAGTTCGTCGCCGCCGCGGCCGACCGGCTGAAGTCGAAGGGCGCCGTGCTGACCGCGCCCGACAAGGCGAAGTTCGTCGCGCTGATCGCGCCGATCCAGGACGAGCTCGCGAAGGAGCTGAAGGCCGCCGACCTGCTCGAGATGGTGCGCGCGCACGGCGAAGTAGACGCGTGGAGAGCGTTGCTCGGCAGGCTGGAACGCGTCCTGCTGCTCCTGCTTGCCGGGCTGCTGGCGTTCATCACGCTCGGCGTCTTCATCCAGGTCGTCCTGCGCTACGTCTTCGCCACCTCGTTCCTCTGGGGCGAGGAGCTGTCGCTGTTCGCGTTCATCTGGTGCGTGTTCATCGGCGCGGCCATCACGTCGTGGCGGCGCACGCACTTCGCGTTCGACGTCTTTCGAGGACCGCTTGCGCGGCCGCGCCGCAGGTCTGCGCGGGCTGGTCGTCGACCTCTCGATGCTCGTCATCGTCGGTGGTCATGCTCGTCTACGGGTGGCAGTTCTCGGTGCTGAGCCTGCAGCGCATGTCGCCGGCGCTCGGCATCACGCTGTTCGTGCCCACGATCATCATCCCCGTCTCGGCGCTGCTGATGCTGCTGGCCATCGTGCCGGACCTCGTGCGCGACTGCCGGCAGCATCCTGCACCGGGCGAGCGCTGATGCATCCGCTGACGGTGCTGCTGGTCTCGCTGACGCTGGCGCTGCTCGTCGGCGTCCCGATCTCGTTCGCGCTGCTGCTGTGCTCGCTGCTCGTCATCTGGATCGCCGACCTGCCGACGATGGTCATGGTCCAGCAGATGTTCACCGGCATCAACGCGTTCACGCTGCTCGCGCTGCCGTTCTTTTTCCTCGCCGGCAACGTGATGAACGACGGCGGCATCTCGGAACGCCTGGTCAAGCTCGCGATGGCGCTCGTCGGCCACTTCCGCGGCGGCCTCGCGCACGTGAATGTCGTCGTCGGCATGTTCATCTCCGGCATCTCGGGCAGCAGCACGGCGGATGCCGCGGCGATCGGCACGATCTTCTGCCCGGCGATGAAACGGCGCGGCTACGACGAGCGCTTCGCCGTGTGCCTGACCGCGTGCACGTCGACGATGGGCGCGGTGATCCCGCCGTCGATCCTGATGGTGATCTACGGCGCGACGGCGGGCGTGTCGATCGGCGCGCTGCTGATCGGCGGCATCCTGCCCGGCATGCTGATGGGCCTGTCGCTGATGGTGCAGTCGCATTTCTTCGCGCTGAAGTACGACTTCCCGCGCGAGCATCCGCATTTCCTCGGCATGCGCGCGGTGTGGGACGGCTTCAAGGCCGCGGCGTGGCCGCTCGGCGTGCCGGTGATCATCGTCGTCGGCATGGTCGGCGGCGTGTTCACGCCGACCGAGTCGGCCGTCGGTCGCCGCCGTGTACGCGCTGTTCGTCACGCTGGTCGTGTTCCGCAGCCTGCGCTGGCGCGCGCTGCCGAAGCTGTTCGGCGAGACGGTCGTGCAGTTCTCGCAGGTCCTGTTCTGCCTGGGCGCCGCGTCGATCTTCGGCTGGCTGCTCGCGTTCTACCAGGTGCCCGGCATGGTCAGCGACTTCATCCTCGTTCACGCGCGACAAGCTCGTCATCATGCTGCTGATCGTGTTCGTCAACGTGGTGCTCGGCACGTTCATGGACGCGCTGCCGGCGATCCTGATCTTCGTGCCGATCATCCATCCGCTCGCCGTCGAGGTCGGCATCCATCCGGTGCACCTCGGCGTGATCGTCGTGATGACGCAGTCGTTCGGCCTGCTGACGCCGCCGCTCGGCATGTGCGCGATGACCGCCTGCGCGGTGGCCGGCGTGCCGATGATGCGCATCCAGAAGCTGCTGCATCTGATGATGCTGCCGCTGCTGGTCGTCATCGTGCTGTGCGCGCTGATGCCGTCCACCGTGCTGCTGCTGCCGAGGCTGCTGGTGCCGAACTGGCTGTGAAGGAAATCGCCGATGACCCTCGTCAAACGCTCGAAACCCCCGCCGTGACCGTCGGCTCGACATGATGGAGGACGAACATCGCGCCGCGTGCAGCCGCACCTGTCGTCAGCTCGGCCTCGCGAACCGGCCGCACATCAAGACGCACAAGATCCCGGCGCTCGGCAAGCTGCAGATGCAGGCGGGCGCCGTCGGCATCACCTGCCAGAAGCTCGGCGAGGTCGAGGTCTTCGCCGACGCCGGTGTCGCCGACGACGTGCTGCTCGCGTTCAACATCGTCGGCGAGGCGAAGACCGATCGGCTGATGGAGCTCTCGTCAAGCGACTGAAGCGCCTTGCCGTCGTGCTCGACAACGAAGTGGTCGCGAAAGGCCTGTCCGATGCCGGCACTGCGTCACGGCGCGCGACGTGCCGCTTCCTCATCGAGTGCGATACCGGCATGGGCCGCAACGGCGTGCAGACGCCGCAGGCGGCGCTCGATCTCGCGCGCGCGGCGATGCGCATGCCGCGCATGCGATTCGAGGGGCTGATGACGTTCCCGTGCCGGCTACCCGAGCTCGCACGACTTCTTCGACGAGGCGCTTCGCGCTGTTCGAGCGCGCCGGCATTCGCGGTGCCGGTGGTTTCGGGCGGCGGCACGCCGGCGATCGTGAACGTGGACAAGTTTCCGATGCTGACCGAGCATCGCGCCGGCACCTACATCTACAACGACGTGATGACGGTCGACGGCGGGCGCCGCGACGTGGGACGACTGCGCGATGCGCGTGCGCGCGACCGTCGTCAGCCGCCCCACCGACACCCGCGCGGTGATCGACTGCGGCACCAAGGTGCTGACCTCGGACCTGTACACGGTGACCGGCTACGGCCACGTCGTCGAGTATCCGGAGGCGGTGATCCCGCATCTGTCCGAGGAGCACGGCGTCATCGACCTGTCGAAATGCCGCGAGCGGCCGGCGGTCGGCGACGTCGTGCACGTCGTGCCGAACCACTGCTGCGTCGTCAGCAACATGGTCGACGAGGTCTACGGCGTGCGCGGCGGCAGGTCGAGAGGTGTGGCCGGTCGCCGCGCGCGGCACGGTGCGCTGAGGGATCGCTGGTCGGAGGTCCGCCGGCTTATCGCGCCCTGCTTGTACGGCGTCATCAAGGGCACGTGCGACTCAGAGCCTGATGAGGCAATGACTCAGCCGCCGTCACCCCGCGTGAAGGCGGCAAGCTCCCAGTCTCCGGTCGCCTCGTCGTGTCGAAGGATGTAGATGTGCCCGTCATCGGCGTCGACCTTGAACCAGCGCTGCATCGGTGCAAACCAGCGATCGACGATGCCGCGCACGGCCAGCCGGCGCTCGCCGAGCCAGAAGGCGAGCGGTTCCTGTTCACCGCGATAGCCGGCGTAGCACTCCACGCGAATCGCCATGCTCTGACGATAGCGCGTCGGCGCAGTGGTGATCCGGGTGCCGGGCGTCTACGCGGATTGCTCGTTCACCTGCCGGCTCTCGCCTGCATGTATGCCAGTGCCACGTTCACCAGTGCCGTCACGCCGGTCTTCATGTACTTAATGCGCGTGATGGCCTCGTGCATCTGGTTGCGCGTGGACTCGTTCAGCGTGCGGATCGTGCCCGCGATGCTGGCTTCCTCGGGGATGATGTTCGTTCGGTTGCCCCCGTTCAGCTGACCTACGGTGACGACCGCCGCCCCTTCGGACAAGTTGGCCTGGCGACTGACGATCGATTGCAGACTGGTGACGATTTGCGCTCCGGTGACGATCGGATCCTTGCTCAGCCACGGCATCGCGCCGTGTCCGCCGGTGCCCTTCACCGTGATGAAGAAGGCGTCCGCGCTTGCCATCGTGCCGCCGCGCCGGTAGTTGATCGCGCCGCCCGGGTGCGCCGGTGCCGATGTGCTGGCCGAACACGGCGTCCACCTTGGGGTTGTCCATCGCGCCGGCCGCGACCATCGCGAACGCGCCTGACGGAGAGCCCGCACCGCCCCACTCTTCGGCCGGCTGGAACAGAAACACCACCGTGCCCGGCAATTCGGCGCGCATCTTCGAGAGAATCGACGCCGCACCGAGCAGCATCGCCACGTGAGTGTCGTGCCCGCAGGCATGCATGCGTGCTGTGCTTCGTGGGATCTCGGTCAGAGGTTCGTTGAGGTACAAAGGCGGGCATGAACGATCCCGCCTCGATGTTCCGCGTTGACGGCAAGGTCGCGCTCGTCACCGGCGCGAGCCGCGGCATGGGGCAGGCGATGGCGATCGCGCTCGCGCACGCCGGCGCCGATGTGGTCGGTGTGGCCACCAGCGACATGAGCGCGACGCGCGCCGGCGTCGAAGCGGGCGGCAGGCGCTTTCTGCCGATCGCCGCCGACCTGTCGGAGGGCGACGAGATCGGGCGCTCGTCGAGCAAGCCGCCGGCTGGCAAGGCCGTCTCGACGTGCTCGTCAACAACGCCGGCATGGTGCGCCGCTGCGCGGCGATCGATGTGGCCATCGACGACTGGGACGCGGTGGTCAATCTCAACCTGCGCTCGGCGTTCCTGCTCGCGCAGGCGTTCGCACGCCGCTGCCTGCAGCACGGCAGCGGCGGCAAGATCATCAACATCGCCTCGCTGCTGTCGTTTCAAGGCGGCGTGTTCGTGCCGGCATACGCCGCGTCGAAGAGCGCGCTGATGGGGCTGACGAAGGCGCTCGCCAACGAATGGGCGCCGCGCGGCATCAACGTCAACGCGATCGCGCCCGGCTACATCGAAACCGAGCTCACGAGCGCGTTGCGGGCGACGAAAAACGCTACGCCGAGATCCTCGGGCGCATCCCGGCCGGGCGCTGGGGGCGGCCGGACGAAGTGGCCGGTGCCGCGGTGTTCCTCGCGTCGCCGGCATCCGACTACGTGCACGGGCACACGCTGGTGGTCGACGGCGGCTGGCTCGCGCGCTGAAGGGAAACGCGGCACTGTGAAACTCACAGGTGCGCGTAGAACTCCGGGGCACTTTGCCTGTCGTTGAGGCCGTCCACGAAGGTGATCGTCAAGCGTGACAGCTCTTCGTCGGAGACGTCGGTGAGGCAGCCCACGTTGATGCCGTACATCTTGCCGATCGGCGTCTCGGTCCCGATGCCGAACGCACGCACGCCGCAGTGCTTGCAGAAGTAGTGTTCGTTCTTCCTGGTGTTGAACAGGTACTTCGTCAGATCGGCTTCGCCGCTGAGCAGGCGGAACGCGCCCTCTCGCGCCACCGCCGGCCAGAAGCGTGTGCGGCGACAGATCGAGCAGTTGCAGCGGTAGGTGCTCTGGCCGAGGTCGAGCTCCGCTTCGAACACGACCGCACCACAGTGGCAACTGCCACGATAGGTCTTCAGCATGAGAGTGCTGCCCTGTTGGCCAATGATCGTTTCGTACGATTTCGCGGCGACCGCCAGGTCGCTTCGACGGAAGGCGCATTGTCCGGTCACCACGGTCGGTTTCACAAGCGTGGCGGCGCGCGGCCGCGCCGTGTCCCCCGCTACCATCGCGTGACACACCAAGGAGGACGACATGGACTTCAACGATCGCGTCGTGATCGTCACCGGCGCAGCCGGCAACCTCGGGCGCGCGGTGGCTGACGCATTCGCCGCGCGCGGCGCGCGGCTCGTGCTCGTCGACCTGCGCGAGCAAAGCCTCGCCGCCGCGTTCGGTTCAGCCGGCGAGCGCCGCCTGTTCGCGCCCGCGAACCTGCTCGAGCAAGCGCAGGCCGATGGCGTCGCGCAAGAGGCGATCGATCGCTTCGGCCGCGTCGATGTGTTGTGCAACCTCGCCGGCGGCTTTCGCATGGGCGAGGCGGTGCACGAGACGAGCGACGCGACGTGGAACTTCCTGTTCGACCTGAACACACGCACGCTGCTGCATGCGGTGCGTGCAGTGGTGCCGCGCATGATTGCAGCCGGCGGCGGCAAGATCGTCAACGTCGGCGCGGCGTCGGCGCAAAAGGGCGTGGCGCAGATGGGTGCTTACGTTGCGTCCAAGAGCTCGGTGATCCGGCTCACCGAGTCGATGGCGGCCGAGCTGCGCGAGCGCAACATCAACGTCAACTGCGTGCTGCCGACGATCATCGATACGCCGGAGAACCGCGCCGCGATGCCCGGCGCCGACCCGGCGCGCTGGGTCGCGCCGCAAGACCTCGCGAACACGATCGTGTTCCTTGCGTCCGATGCCGCGCGTGCGATCCACGGCGCCGCGCTGCCGGTCAGCGGCCTGAGCTGATCGCGTCGGCCTCGGGCATGAGGCTTGCCACGATACTGGCATTCGCGTCCGCGCGAGGGCCGCTTGCCGTGTGCGCTGCCGGACGCACCACCGCTTGCACGAGGAGGTCGCCATGATCCGCTTTCGATCGCTTGTCGCCCACGCAGGGCAGTGGCTCGCCGGTGCCGTCGTCGCGCTCGCTGCGCTCGCCTCGTGCCAGGTCCGGAGCACCACCGAAGCATCGCCGCGACAAGTGGCGACGCGCGGCCCGCTGAACGCCGACGAGCAGAACAACGTCTCGGTGTTCAAGACCGCGTCGCCGTCGGTCGTGAACATCACGACGCTTGCGACCTCGCGCGACATCTTTTCGATGAACGTGCAGCAGGTGCCGCGCGGCACCGGCACCGGCTTCGTGTGGGACGACCGCGGCTACATCGTCACCAACTTCCACGTCGTGCAGGAAGCCACCGGCGCGCGCGTCACGCTGGCCGACCAGACCAGCTTCAAGGCACAACTGGTCGGCGTCTTCCCCGACCGTGACATCGCGGTGCTGAAGATCGACGCACCGAAGAACAAGCTGCCGCCGCTTGCGATCGGCTCCAGCAAGGATCTCGTCGTCGGCCAGCGCGTGTACGCGATCGGCAATCCGTTCGGGCTCGATCAGACGCTGACCACCGGCGTCGTCAGCGCGCTCAACCGCGAGATCGACTCGGTGAACCAGCGCACGATCCGCGGCGTGGTCCAGACCGACGCGGCGATCAACCCCGGCAACTCCGGCGGCCCGCTGCTCGACTCGGCCGGCCGCGTGATCGGCGTCAACACCGCGATCTGGAGCCCGTCGGGCGCGAGCGCGGGCATCGGTTTCGCGATTCCGGTCGACGAGGTGAATCGCATCGTGCCGCGCCTGATCCGCGACGGCCGCATGACGCGGCCGGCGATCGGCGTGGCCGCCGGGCCCGAGGCGATGGTGCGCGCGCTCGGGCTGCCGAAGGGCGTGCCGCTCGTGCAGGTGATGCCGGGCAGCCCCGCGCAACGCGCCGGGCTGAAGCCGTTCGCGCGCGGCAGCGAAGGCAACATCGTGCCGGGCGACGTCATCACCGCGATCAACGACGAGCCGGTGACCGACATCGACGGCATGTTGTCGGTGCTCGAGCGCTTCCAGCCGGGCGACAAGGTCACGCTGACGCTGTGGCAGGCCGGCAAGACCCGCAAGCAGGAGGTGACGCTCGGCACGTCGGAGGAGTCGTGATCGCCGTCCTCGGCGCCTACCGCTCGAACGAACGCAGCCGTTGCGGGTCGACGATCGTGATGCCGAAGTTTTCGACTCGCAGCAGGTTCTTCTGCTGCAACACCTGCAGCGCCTGATTGACGCGCTGGCGCGAGACGCCGGCGATCAGCCCGATCTCTTCCTGGCTGATGCGCAGCGTCGTCGTGGTGCCGGGGTATAGCGTCGGGTTGTACAGGTTCGCCAGGCAATGTGCGACGCGGCCGTCGCTGCCGCGCAGCCGTTCGGCTTCGATGATCGCCATCGCCTGCGCGAGCCGCGCGTTCAGCTGCGTCACGAGGAAACGCACGAAGCGCGGGTTGTTGTCCATCAGCCAGAGGAACACTGCCCGCGGCACGTACGCGATCTGGCTGTCGCGCAACGCGACGACGTCGTAGTACAGCGGGTCGTCTTTGAGCAGCGATCCTTCGCCGATCCAGCCGCCGGTCGGCACGCCGCTGAACGTGGCCAGCTTGCCGCTCGGCGAGGTCGTCGCGACCTTGACCAGCCCGTCGATCACGCCGATCCAGTGCCTGGCCGGCTCGCCTTTCATGCAGACGAGGCCCTCCTTCGGGATCGTGCGTGTGACCGTCTCTGCCTCGACGCGCCAGCGCTCCTTCTCGGTCAACACCTGCGACCACGTGGCCTGGTCGATGGCTTCGCTGAGCGTCGGCATGCGGTGTGACCGCTAGTCGCCGCGTTCCATCGACGCGGCGTACTTGCCCAGGCACGCCGCGCTGTTGAGCCGCGCGCGCTTGAGCAGCGCGTGTTGCGCGGTCTTCGCATTGGCCGCCTGGCCGCGCCAGGCCTGTTGCGACGGGTCCTGCAGCGCGCGGCCGTAAGAGAAGCTCAGCAGCCACGGCAGCGGCCCGAGGCGGTTCATCGCGTCGAGATTGACGGTCGCTTCTTCGGGCGATTGCCCACCCGACAGGAAGTTGATGCTCGGCACGGCCGGCGGCACCGTGCGCTTCAGCACGCGCAGCGTCTGCGCTGCCACCTCGGCGGGCGTCGCCTGCTTCGCGTGCTCCTTGCCCGGCACCACCATGCTCGGCTTGAGCAGCATGTGCTCGAACGCGACGCGATGCCGGTGCAGTGCATGGAACACCTCGTGCAGCACCTCCTCGGTGACCTGCGAGCAACGCTCGATCGTGTGATCGCCGTCGATCAGCACCTCGGGCTCGACGATCGGCACCACGCCTTGCTCCTGGCAGATCGCGGCATACGACGCGAGCGCTTCGGCGTTCGCCTGCACCGCAAGCCGGCTTGGCAGGCGATCGCTGATGTTGTAGACCGCGCGCCACTTCGCGAAGCGTGCACCTTGTGCCTTGTAGCCTTCGAGCCGCTTCGCCAGGCCGTCGAGCCCCTGCGTGATCTCGTCGCCGGGGGCGAGTGCCAGCGGGATCTTGCCGGCATCGACCTTGATGCCCGGCACGATGCCTTGCCGCTGCGCGAGCTGCGGCAACGGCGTGCCGTCGTCGGCGCGCTGGCCGAGTGTTTCCTCGTACAGGATCACGCCGCTGATGTATTCGCCGAGGCCCGGCGTGGCGAGCATCAGCGCGCGGTACGCGCGCCGGTTCTCCTCGGTCGACTCGACGCCGACCGCCTTGAAGCGCTTGGCGATCGTCGGTCCACTTTCATCGGCCGCAAGGATGCCTTTGCCGCGTTGCGCGAGGGCTTGCACGGTCGCTTGCAGGTCGTCGGGAATGGCCATGGCGCTTTCCTCCGTTGCAGTGATGAGCGAGCAGTGGGTGAGTCTTAAGCCCGAACGCGGCAACGCGCAAGCCCCTTCACGCGATCACTTCTTCGTCGGCGCGGGCGCTGCCTTCTTGGCCGGCTGTGCGGCGGGCGGGCTCGCCTTCGGCGGCGGCGCCGGCTCGGGCGGGCGCGATCCGGCGGCGACGAGACCCGGCGTCGAGATGCATTTCAGGTTGCGCGCCGCAACAGAGTGCGTGCCCTGGCCGGTGACGCTCGGATCGAGCGTCACCGCGATGATCTGCGTCTTGGCGTTCTCGCACGCGAAGCTCGAGTTGAACGACGCGATCAGGTACGGATTCATCCCGTAGGCGGTCATGACGAAGGCGAAGAGCGAAACCACGAGCGGTCTCCTTCTCGCTGCTGACCGTGGGTGTGGAGGGCCAAGGCCACGCTGGAGAGCGGCGCCCAGGCGACACCGACCGGCCGCCAGGCGCGTGGCGCAGGCGCGCGCGCGCCGGCGCACGTCGCCGTCGGCTCGCGCCACGGCGGCCTGGCTGTCGCGCCAGCCGCCTGCGCTCGCTCTCTCGCGTGGCGCCATCCCGCGCGCGCGCGCGCGGTGCCTCCGCCGCCTCATCGCGCGCTCTCCTTCGCATTCGCTCTGCTGCGCTCGTCCTTGCTCTTCTCTTCTTCCCTCTGCCCTTCTAGCTCCATCTCTTGCTGCTCCTTTGTCTCGTCTCTCCTACTGCTTCCTTGCTCGTGCCTAGCGGCGTCTCTCCAGCGTTCCCTTCTAGCGCTTGCTTCGCATCCTTTTGAAAGGACGGGGCGCGGCGGACGACCATCTGCGCGAACGACGCGATCATGCCGCGTCGGCTGAAGGGGCCCCAAGCGCGGCGACAAAAATACGCGTACTCTTGCCGGTGCCGGCAGCGCGTGCGGTGATCCCGCAACGCGGCCGCGACCTCCGGCCGGTGCGTGGCCATCCGCCCAGTGCGCCGCCGGGCCGAGCGACTTGGCGTCCGACACGATCGGGCGCGGAGGACGGAGATGAACGACCCGCACGCTCATGAGCCGCTGCGCCTGCATGTGCCGGAGCCCACCGGACGCCCGGGCCGCGAAACCGATTTCTCCTATCTGCACGTGTCGCCGGCCGGCGCGGTGCGACGCCCGCCGATCGACACGTCGCCGGCCGACACCAGCGACCTCGCGAACGGCCTCGTGCGCGTGCTCGACGACGAAGGCCGAGCGGTCGGGCCGTGGGACCCGCATGCCGACCCGGAGCTGCTGAAGCGCGGGTTGCGCGCGATGCTGAAGACACGCGCCTACGACGCGCGCATGCTGATCGCGCAGCGCCAGAAGAAGATCTCGTTCTACATGCAATGCCTCGGCGAAGAGGCGATCGCGACCGCGCATGCTCTCGCGCTGCAGCAAGGCGACATGTGCTTCCCGACCTATCGCCAGCAAGGCCTGCTGCTCGCGCGCGACGACGTGTCGATGGTCGAGATGATCTGCCAGCTGATGTCCAACGAGCGCGACCCGGTCAAGGGCCGGCAGCTGCCGGTGATGTACTCGTACAAGCGCGCCGGCTTCTTCACGATCTCGGGCAACCTCGCGACGCAGTTCATCCAGGCGGTGGGCTGGGGCATGGCGAGCGCGATCAAGGGCGACACGAAGATCGCGTCGGCCTGGATCGGCGACGGCGCGACCGCCGAGGCCGACTTCCACACCGCGCTCACCTTCGCGCACGTGTACCGCGCGCCGGTGATCCTCAACGTCGTCAACAACCAGTGGGCGATCTCGACGTTCCAGGCGATCGCCGGCGGCGAGGCGACGACCTTCGCGGCACGCGGCGTGGGCTGCGGCATCGCGTCGTTGCGCGTCGACGGCAACGACTTCCTCGCGGTGCTATGCGGCGTCGCGTGGGCCGCCGAGCGTGCGCGCCGCAACCTCGGACCGACGTTGATCGAATGGGTGACGTACCGCGCCGGCGCGCATTCGACCTCGGACGACCCGTCGCGCTACCGGCCCGCCGACGACTGGCAGCACTTTCCGCTCGGCGACCCGATCGAGCGGCTGAAGAGGCACCTGATCGGCATCGGCGCGTGGTCGGAGCAGGAGCACGACGCGGCGGTGAAGGACTTCGACGCGCAGGTGAGCGCGGCACTGAAGGAGGCCGAGCGCTACGGCACGCTCGTCGATGGCCACATCCCGGACCCGTCGACGATGTTCGAAGACGTCTACAAGGACATGCCGCCGCACCTGCACGAGCAGCGGCGGCAGGCGATGGCGCTGAGCCATGGACATGAGAAACCGCAGCGAGTGCCGCGAGCATGGCCACCACCGATGACGATGATCCAGGCGCTGCGCTCGGCGATGGACGTGATGCTCGAGCGCGACCCGAACGTCGTGGTCTACGGCCAGGACGTCGGCTACTTCGGTGGCGTGTTCCGCGGCACCGAAGGGCTGCAGGCGAAGTACGGCACGTCGCGCGTGTTCGACGCGCCGATCTCCGAAGGCGGCATCGTCGGCTGTCGCGGTCGGCATGGGCGCCTACGGCCTGCGGCCGGTGGTCGAGATCCAGTTCGCCGACTACTTCTACCCGGCCTCGGACCAGATCGTGTCCGAAGCGGCGCGCCTGCGTTATCGATCGGCGGGTGACTTCACCGCGCCGATCACGATCCGCATGCCGTGCGGCGGCGGGATCTACGGCGGGCAGACGCACAGCCAGAGCCCCGAGGCGCTGTTCACGCACGTGTGCGGGTTGCGCACCGTGATGCCGAGCAACCCGTACGACGCGAAAGGGCTCCTGATCGCGTCGATCGAGAACGACGACCCGGTCATCTTTCTGGAGCCGAAGCGGCTGTACAACGGGCCGTTCGACGGCCACCACGACCGGCCGCTGGTGCCGTGGTCGAAGCACCCGCTGGGCGATGTGCCGGAGGGTCACTACACGGTGCCGCTCGAATCGGCGGCGGTGTTCCGGCCGGGCAGCGAGTTGACGGTGCTGGCCTACGGCACGATGGTGTTCGTCAGCGAAGCCGCAGCCAACGAGACCGGCGTCGATGCCGAGATCATCGATCTGCGCAGCCTGTGGCCGCTCGACCTGCAGACGATCGTCGATTCGGTGAAGAAGACGCGCCGCTGCGTCGTCGTGCACGAGGCGACGCGCACCAGCGGCTTCGGCGCCGAGCTCGTGTCGCTCGTGCAGGAGCACTGCTTCTATCACCTCGAGGCGCCGATCGAGCGCGTGACCGGCTGGGACACGCCGTACCCGCATGCGCAGGAGTGGGCGTACTTTCCGGCCCGGCGCGCGTCGGCGCCGCGTTCAAGCGCGCGGTGGAGGCCTGAACGTGACATGGGCACGCACGCCATCAAGGTGCCGGACATCGGCGAAGGCATCGCAGAAGTCGAGCTCGTCGCCTGGCACGTGAAGCCGGGCGACACGGTCGTCGAAGACCAGGCGCTGGCCGACGTGATGACCGACAAGGCGACGGTCGAGATTCCGTCGCCGGTAGCAGGCAAGGTGCTCTCGCTCGGCGGCGAGGTCGGGCAGCAGATCGCGGTCGGCGCCGAGCTGATCCGCATCGATGTCGACGGCGCGGATGTCGGCAAGGTGAGCGCGCCGCCGTCGCAGGGCACACCGGCGGTCGACGTGACGATCACGCCGAAGGCTGTCGACGCACCGGCGCCCGCCGCAGCCGGTCAAGGTCGCGACGCCGCGCGGTGCCCGCCGCCGCGCCGGCGACGCCGACGCGGCTCGACGACAGGCCGATCGCGTCGCCCGCGGTGCGTCGCCGCGCGTGGGAGCTCGGCATCGAATTGAAGGACGTGACGCCGAGCGGCACCGCGCGGCCGCATCATGCAGGCCGACCTCGATCGCCATGCGGCGAGCGGCGTGCGCGCGAAGCCGGCCGGCGCCGAGCGCACCGCGCGATGCCGAGCGACACGACGAAGAGACGATCAAGGTGATCGGCCTGCGCCGCAAGATCGCGCAGAAGATGCAGGAAGCGAAGCGCCGCATCCCGCACTTCACGTACGTCGAGGAGGTCGACGTCACCGAGCTCGAGGCGCTGCGAGCGCAGCTCAACGCGAAGTGGGACGCCGCGCGCGAACGGCTGACGCTGCTGCCGTTCCTGATGCGCGCGCTCGTGCTCGCGGTGCGCGAGTTCCCGCAGATCAACGCGCGCTTCGACGACGAAGCAGGTGTCGTCACGCGCTATGGCGCGGTGCACATCGGCATCGCGACGCAGACGGCGAGCGGGCCTGCTGGTGCCGGTGGTGCGGCATGCCGAAGCGCGCGACCTGTGGTCGAGCGCCGCCGAGGTCGCGCGCCTCGCGCAGGCCGCGCGCGACGGCACGCGCGACGCGCGACGAGCTGAGCGGCTCGACGATCACGATCACGAGCCTCGGCGCGCTCGGCGGCATCGTCTCGACGCCGGTGATCAATCACCCCGAGGTCGCGATCGTCGGCGTCAACCGCATCGCGACGCGGCCGATGATGCAGGGCGGCGCGGTGGTGCCGCGGCAGATGATGAACCTGTCGTCATCGTTCGATCACCGCGTCGTCGACGGCGTCGACGCGGCGCAGTTCGTGCAGGCGCTGCGACGCTTGCTGGAATCGCCGGCGATGTTGTTCGTCGAGTGACGCAGGTTCGGCTGACAAGCCGATCCGCGGACTTGCTCCGTTGTCGTTGCATCGTCATCAGATGCTGATATCATCGCCGCGGCATCGAAAGGATTCGGTGCGCCACCCCATGGAGGGGCCATGCAGTTGCGCAAGGTCGTCGCCCCCGTGCTCGCGGCAGTGCTGCTCGCCGCGGTCGGCGCGGGCATCTGGTACTCCAACCGCGAGGTGGCGCAGCAGGCGAGCGCACAGCTCGAGCTCAGCAAACAGGCCACGCTGCGCGGCGTCATCGGCTCCGAAAAGGAAGCCTTCTTCGCCGATCCGCGCGTGCAGCAGGCGCTCGCCAAACACGGGCTGACGGTCAACGTCGAGAAAGCGGGCTCGCGCACGATCGCGACGCGCTACGACCCGAAGCAATACGACTTCGGCTTTCCGTCCGGCGCGCCGGCAGGCAATCAGCTGAAGACGCTGGCCAAAAGCTCGAACGTGCACACGCCGTTCTACACGCCGATCGTCGTCGCGAGCTGGAAGCCGATCGCCGAGATCCTGGTCAGCAACGGCGTCGCGCAGCGACACGCGAACGGCTACTACGAGCTGGACCTGAAGGCGCTGCTCGCGATGTCCGACAAAGGCCTGCGCTGGCGCGACCTGAAGGGAAGCAGCGCGTTCGGCACCGGCAAGGCCGTGCTGCTCGCCTCGACCGACGTGCGCAGCTCCAACAGCGCGGCGATGTACCTGGCGCTCGCGAGCTATCTCGCCAACGGCGAGCAGGTGGTGCAAAGCGCAGAAGACGTGAACCGCGTGCTGCCGCTGGTCGCGCCGCTGTTCCTGCGCCAGGGCTTCCAGGAGGCTTCGTCTGCCGGTCCGTTCGAGGACTATCTCGCGCTCGGCATGGGCAAGGCGCCGCTGCTGGTGGCGTACGAGTCGCAGATGATCGAGTTCTGGCTCAAGCATCCCGACAAGGCCAAGGGCGACATGGTGTTGATGTACCCGCGCCCGACCGTGTACTCCAAGCACGTGCTGGTGCCGTTCTCGGCGAACGGCGCGCGCCTCGGGCACGCGCTGGAAAACGACCCCGCGCTGCGCGAGCTCGCACACCAGCACGGCTATCGCACCGGCGGCGATCGCAAAGGCCCCGAGCTCTGGCGCGACAAGGGTGTGCAGGCGCCCGAGGTGCTCGTCGACGTGATCGAGCCGCCGAGCCACGAATGGCTCGATCGCATGATCCAGAGCATCGAGCAGCGCTTCAAGTAACTCGATCAGGAGGAAAACATGCGATATCCCGTTTCAACGTGTCTTTCGCGGGCCGAGCGCCGGGCCGCTCCAAGCCGGCCCGCGTCCCCTCGGGGGACCGGCCGACGTACTCGTCGGACGAGGGGCTGTCATGAGCGAGCAAACGAATCCCGCACCGGTTGCCACCACTGAATTGCAACCTCCCGACAGCTTCACGCTCGAGCCGCCGCAGCCGGTGGCCGCAGTGCCGGCGCCGTCGGCCAGCGGCCGCGTGCGGCTGAAGTCCGAAGACGTGAGCGCGCTCGACAGCCAGGTGCGCGAGTTCATCGATCAGGTCACCGCGCACGACGTGCATGCGCCCGAGTTCAAGTCGGCGGTCGAGCGTGTGCATTCGATGGGCAACAAGGAGATCGAGGCGTCGGCGTCGGTGTCGAACCGGCTGCTCGACCGGCCGGTGAAGGCGATGCAGAGCTCGCTGTTCGACCAGGGCTCGGAGATCGGTCAGGGCCTGATCGACCTGCGGCGCAAGATCGAGGAGCTCGACCCGTCGCGCCAGGGCGATCTGCTGCAGCCACGGAAGCTGCTCGGCATCCTGCCGTTCGGCAACAAGGTCGCCGACTATTTCGACCGCTACCAGTCGTCGCAGGCGCACCTGAACGCGATCATCGAATCGCTCAAGCGCGGCAAGGACGAGCTGATGCGCGACAACGCCGCGATCGAGCAGGAGAAGACCAACCTGTGGGAGTTGATGGAGCGGCTCGAGAAGTACATCCACATCGGCCGCAAGCTCGACGCCGAGCTCGACGCGAAGGCTCGCACGCTCGATGCCGCCGACGCCGAGAAGGCGCGCGTGGTGCGCGAGGAGATGCTGTTCTACACGCGACAGAAGGTGCAGGACCTGTTGACGCAGATGAGCGTCAACATCCAGGGCTACCTCGCGCTCGACGTCGTCCGCAAGAACAACCTCGAGCTGATGAAAGGCGTCGACCGCGCGACGACGACGACCGTCTCCGCGCTGCGCACCGCGGTGATCGTCGCGCAGGCGCTGACGAACCAGAAGCTCGTGCTCGACCAGATCGGCGCGCTGCACACGACCACCGGCAACCTGATCGCCGGCACGAGCCGGATGCTGCGCGATCAGGGCACGGCGATCCACCAGCAGGCGGCGTCGAGCACGGTCGACATCGAAAAGCTGAAGCAGGCGTTCCAGAACGTCTACGCGGCGATGGACGCGATCGCCGACTACAAGGGCAAGGCGCTGCGTCGATGCAGACCACCGTCGACACGCTGACGCAGGAAGTCGGCAAGGCGCGCACCTATCTCGATCGCGTGCGGCACGAGGAGTCGGCGCAGGCGCTGCAGGCGCCGGCTGGAGAGGTGCGGTTGTGAGAGCGACCTTCGCGCGCGCCGTTGCGCTTGCACTGTGCGCCTTCATGCTTGTCGCCTGCGGCCGCCAGGAGGCGAGCGCACCGGCGCCGGCCGCGCCGCAGAAGAGCAGCGCGGCGTTTTCGATCCTCGCGGGCTCCGAGCTGAAGGAGCTCGAAGCGGCGATCGTCGACGCGGCGCGCAGTGCCGGCGTCGACGTGAAGATGAGCTACGCCGGCACGCTCGACATCGTCGAGCGCGTCAACGGCGGCGAGCGTTTCGATGCGATCCTGCCGCCCAACGGCGCGTACCCGGCGCTCGCGCTCGCCAAGCCCGCGGCGGCGCGCGACAAGCTGTTCTATTCGCGCGTCGCGCTCGGCGTGAAGGCGAGCAAGGCAGGAGCGCTCGGCTGGGATCGCAACGCGCCGAGCTGGGCCGAGATCGCGCGCGCGGCCGGCGACGGCAAGCTGCGTTATGCGATGACCAATCCGGCGGCGTCGAACACCGGCATGAGCGCGCTGTTCGCGGTTGCGTCGGCGGTCGCCGGCAAGACCGAAGACCTGCGTGCCGAAGAGGTCGATGCGCGCGTGCTGAAGTCGTTCCTCGCCGGACAGAAGCTCACCGCCGGCAGCTCCGGATGGCTCGCCGAGGCTTTCGTCAAGGAGGTCGCGCAGCTCGACGCGATGGTCAACTACGAGGCCGTGATCCTGCAGACGAACACGAAGTTGCCGACCGCCGATCGCCTGCTGCCGATCTACCCGCGCGACGGCGTGATCTCGGCCGACTATCCGTTGATGCTGCTCAACGCCGAGCGGCGCGACGACCATGCGAAGCTCGTGCAGGCGCTGAAGGCGCCGGCGTTTCAGCGCGACGCGCTGGCTCGCGTGTTCCTGCGGCCGTCGAATCCGGAGGCGGCGGCATCGCCGCAGTTGCCGAGCGCCGTCGTGTCCGAGCTCGCGTTCCCGAACAGCCTCGACGTGATCGACGCGGTGCTCGGCGCCTACCAGGGCCAGTGGCGGCGTCCGGCAACGTCGATCCTGGTGCTCGACGTCAGCGGTTCGATGAAGGGCCCGCGGCTCGAGAGCATGCGCGAAGCGCTGCTCGTGCTGGGCGGCGCCAACCCCGACCGCGCCAGCTCGCGATATGCCCGCTTTCAGGATCGTGAGCGCGTCGTGCTGATCACGTTCTCGAACACCGTGTCGGAGCCGAAACACGTGCGCTTCGAACAGGGCGGCGCCGAAGCAGCGCGTGCCGACGTGCGGCGCTTCGCCGAAGCGCTGGTTGCCGATGGCGGCACCGCGATCTACTCGGCGCTGTCGAGGGCGCAACAGATCGGCCGCGAGGAAGCGCGGCGCGAGCCCGATCGCTTCGTCAGCATCCTGTTGCTCACCGACGGCGAGAACAACGCCGGCATGCGCTTCGACGAGTTCCGCTCGATGCTCAAGGCCGAGCAGGCGGTGCGCGTGTTCCCGATCCTGTTCGGCGAAGGCAACGTCGGCGAAATGCAGGAGCTGGCGCAGTCTGACGGGCGGTCGTGTGTTCGACGCGCGCAAGAGCGCGCTGGTCTCCGTGTTCAAGGAAATCCGGGGATATCAATGAACCACCCCCTACGGCCTTCGGCCGCCCCCTCAAGGGGGCGACGCCGGCGGACCGGCGAAGCCGGATCCGCGGCGTCCGCTTGGCTGCGCCGGTTCGCGCATCGGGGAGCGTCACTTTTGCGCAATGGGTCGGTTACATGACCGCACGCGGATGGAAGCTGCGATCGCTGCTGTTCCTGTACGGCAACGCGAACATCACCGGCTGCGCGCTGGCGCTGTTCGGCCCGGTGCTGATGTTTGCCGGCGTCATCGGTCCCGGCTGGCTCGCGATCACCGCGGGTTTGTATGCGGTGGGCTATCTGCTCGCCCGCCGCACGCCCGACATCGAGCGCCACATCGAGGACAGCATCAGCGCCGAGGAAACGATGCAGCGGCTCGATCGGCTCGTCGGGCAGGCGCGGCCGCACCTGGGGCCCGAGCTGGTGGGGCACCTCGACAGCGTGCGCAGCTCGGTGGCCGAAGTGTTGCCGCGGCTCGTGAACGCGCGCACTCACGACGCCGACCTCTACACGGTGCGCGAGACGGTGCTGCGTTACCTGCCCGAGACGCTCGCCAACTACGTTGCGCTGCCGCCGGTGTTCCGCAACCGCCATCCGGTGAAGGAAGGCAAGACGGCCAAGCAGCTGCTCGGCGAACAGCTTGCGTTGCTCGACGAGAAGATGCGCGAGATCGTCGCCAACGTCGCCACCAGCGACGCGCAGGCGCTGCTCGCCAACGGGCGCTTTCTCGAAACCAAGTTCCGACAACCCGATTTCCTCGCCGCTTGAAATGAACCACCCCCGAAGCGCCTTCGGCGCTCCCCCTCAAGGGGGCGACACCAGCGGACCGGCGGAGCCGGATCCGCGGTGTCTGCTTGGTTGCACCGAGTGCATGCGTAGAGGGTGGCGCTTCGGCGCCATGGAAAACTGAGATCGACACAGAAACAGCCAAATGCCAAGAACGATCATCGACATCCCCCAAGCGCAGATCCGCGAGGTCGACCGCGTCTGCAAGGCGCTCGGCATCTCGCGTGCCGAAGCCGTGCGCCGTGCGCTCGGCGACTTCGTGCAGCAGAACGACGCCGTCACGGTTGACGGCTTCGGGCTGTGGAAGGACGTGCGCGCCGAACGTTCGCAACTCGTCTCGAAGCTGCGGCAGCGATGGTGATGGCGCTGATCGACACCAGCGTGATGCTGGACTATCTGAAGGGCGATCGGCGTGCCGTGCGTGCGCTCGAACCCTACGGGCACTGCTCGATCAGCGTCGTGACGTGGCTCGAGCTGATGGCGCTGTGCCCGCCCGATCTCACCGAGCGCACGCGCGGCTTTCTGCGCACTTTCGAGCGCCTGTCGATCAGCGAGGCCATTGCCGACGAGGCGCTGCGGCTGATGCAGCGCCGCCCGGGCCTCGCATTCCACCGCGCGCTCACGTGGGCCACCGCGAACCTGAACCAGCTGCCGTACGTGACCGCCGACGCGACGTGCGTGACGAAGGACGATCGCAACGTCGTGTTGCCGTACCGCTGGACGGCCGAGCAGGCGGGCGCCGGCAAACGGTCCGCCTGAGGTGTGCTTCAGCCTCGCGGCACGCGAGCAAGCGTCGCCGTGATCGTCTCGATGTCGGTGAGGATCGCATCGCCGGCAAAGCGCAGGCCGGCCAGCGATCGCTCGCCGGCGTCGGCATGCCCGGCGCCGCAGGCGTCGGTGACGACGATCGGGATGTAGCCCAGGTCGGTGGCGTGTCGCACCGTCGGCTCGATGCCGATCTCCATCGCGACGCCGGCGATCAAAAAGCTGTTGATGCCGCAATCGCGCAGCGCGATGTCCAGCGGCGTGCCTGCGAACGCGGACATCGTGATCTTGTCGAGAATCGCTTCGCTTGGCAGCGGCGCCAGCTCGGGCACCAGCTGAAACCCCGGCGAGTCGCGCAGGAACCACGGCCGCACCTCGGCAACCGAATCGACACGCTGCCAGGCCATTGCCATGCGCAGCTGGAACACGCCCATCAGCTCGCGCGGCAACGACATGTGGCGCATGAAGAAGACGCGCAGCCCGGCAGAGCGCGCCGCCTCCAGCACCGTCTTGACCTTGCCGACGATTTCGGCGCCGTCCTTGAGCTGCTGGATGATGCCGACCTGCATGTCGTACACGATGAGCGCGGTGCGCTTCGGGGTGCAGACCTCTCTCAGGTCGCGCGGGATTTCCAGGCCGTATGCGTTTTCCATTGAACCGACTCCTCGTGCAGGGTGCTCGGCATCAAAGCCCGAGCCGCTCGGTCGACAGGTAGTGCTTGCGGTAAACCTCGAACGGCACGGTATCGGCGGCTTCGATCGCCTTCTGCTCTTCGATCGACTGCCGCGCCAGGCGCGCCAAGCGCGCCTGCACGTCGGCCGCCAGCGGCAGTTCGAGCAACGTGGCGCGCGTACGCTCGCTGAGCTCGCGCACGAAGCGCACGTACGACGCGTCGTATTGCGTCGTCATCGTCTCCAGCACACGCGCCGAAGGCAAGGCCGGCGCATCGGCGAGCGCGCTGCGCGCGGCGCGCAGCGCAGCGCGGTGCTCGTCGCTGCCGTGCGCCGCATCGAGCGCCGCCGCGATCGGCGCGCATTCGTCGAGCAATTGCCCCGCCCAGTCGTGCAGTGTCACCTCGTCGCCGCCGCGTTCCAGCGTGAGGCCCGGCTCGCGCCCGCGCATCGCCGCGCGGTTCTGGTTGCGCGCGAGTGCCCCGATCTCTTCCGGCGTGTCGGGCGGGCTGTCGCTGAGCAGGCAATGCAGCAGGAACACGTCCAGAAAACGCATCGTCTGCGCGCCGATGCCCACCGGCTGGAACGGATCGAGGTCCATGCAGCGCACCTCGACGTATTCGACGCCGCGGTCGCGCAACGCATGCAGCGGGCGCTCGCCCGGGAAGATCACGCGCTTCGGGCGGATCGTGCCGTAGAACTCGTTCTCGATCTGCAGCAGCGTCGTCGCGAGCTGGTTGTATTCGCCGCCGGGATTGCGCACGCCGATCAGCTCGTACGGCGGGTAGGGGTGCGTGAGTGCGTCCTGCAGCGATGCCGCGTAGCTGTCCAGGTCGTTGTAGCTCACGGCGAGCCGCGCCTGCGCGTCGCTCTGGTAGCCGAGCCGCCCCATGCGCAGCGACGTGGCGTGCGGCAGGAACATCGTGTGGCCGTTCAGCGCCTGCAGCTCGTGCCGGCGCCCCGCGACGAAGCTCGAGCACACCGCGGGCGATGCGCCGTACAGGTACAGCAACAGGAACGAATGGCGGCGGAAATTGCGGATCAGCCCGAAGTAGCCGTCGTTGTCGATGCCGGGCATCGACCAGTTGTAGTGGATGCCCGAGATCGTCTGCATGCGCCGCCCGTAGCGGTGCGCGAGCCCCACGCGGTACACGCTCTTCGCGCGGCCGACGTTCGATGCGCCGTAGCGGCCGATCGGGATGGTTTCGTCGGCCGGCAGGTTGCACGGCATGCTGCCCACCCACAACAACTCGTCGCCCAGCTCGCGCAGCACGCGATAGACGACCTGATGGATCTGCGTCAGCTCGTCGATGCAGCTGTGCGGGTCGGCGTGCACGCCGGTGATGAGCTCGAGCTGCGATTCGCTGAAGTCGGTCGTGACATGCGGGTGCGTGAGCGCCGAGCCGAGCGGCGCCGGATGCGGCGTCAGCGCCAGCGATCCGTCGGGCTGCGCGCGCAGGCTCTCCTTCTCGATGCCGCGCCGGATGCCCCTCAGCACCTCGGGCGCCAACGCAAGCAAGCGCTCGCGCAAACCGCTCATGCAGCGTCCCCTTCCGTCGTGTGAGCCGAAAGGTAGCAGAGGCGCGCGAATCGTGCCGCCGTGGGCCCGCTGCCGTGCCGGCAGCCCTGGGTATACCCCTGATTCGCCGTCCGCCGCGCCTCAAGCGGCGCGCGGCTTCGTCGCACCTCGGGAACAGCGCGAGCAGGGCGTCCACACTCGCCGGCTTCGTCAGGTAGTAGTCGAAGCCGGCGCGGCGGCTGCGCGCGGGATCGTCGGGCAGCGCGCGGCCGGACAGCGCGATCAGCACCTGCTCGCGGCCTTCGATGGCGCGCATCGCCTGCGCGATCTGCAAGCCGTCGAACTCGGGCAGCCCGATGTCGAGGATGCAGACGTCGGGCCTGAGCGTGGCGGCGGTCTGCAGCGCCTCGACCGCGTCATAACAGACGTGTACGTCGTGGCCGCTGAGGGCGAGCACTTCGCCGAGCGAGTCGGCGGCGTCGACGTTGTCGTCGAGGATCAGCACCCGGCATTTCCCGTCCATCGCGCTCTCCTTGGCCCACGGCGTGCACTGTATAGCGCTGAGCAATCGGCATGCCGTTTGCCCTGAAGAGAGGGATGATCCCAATGCCCGAGCCCCGCCGGTGGCAGGCGCTGGCGCCGGCCGCCGCGCACTGTGCGGTCGTCGTCTACCCTTGCGGCAACGCAGCGCACCGGCGCAGCCACGAGAGCGCGATGCACACCGACGTGGCGACGACGCTGGCACGCATCAAGGGCTGCGCCTTCGCCGGCGAATACGACCATGCGCCCGCGCGTGACGGGCGTCTGTATTTCGTGCCGAGCGACACGCTCACCGGCAATGTTGCAGCGCGCCTGGGCATCGGGAGTGAGCAGGACTTGTACGGGGGCGTCGTGCCGCATGCATACGTCGCGACGAAGACGATCACGCATCCGTTGGTGGCTGCCGATGCGAAGGCGCCCGAAGGGTGGAGCGCAGACTTCGGCGAGCGTGTGCGCGACGTCGTGCTGAGCGGCCACTCCGCGTTTGCGGCGTCCGACGCGTGCGAAGCAGGGGCGCGACTGCTGCGCGGCGGCCCGGTGCGGGTCAAGAAAGCCAGCGGCATCGGCGGGCTCGGCCAGTCGGTCGTCGCCGATGCGCAGCAACTGCGCGCCGAGATCGACAGCGTGCGCGACGACGAATGGCGCGACGGGCTGGTGCTCGAGCGCAACCTGGCGGAGGTGGCGACGCTCAGCGTCGGGCAGGTGAGCGTCGACGGGCTGCGCGTGAGCTACATCGGCCGCCAGCGTCTGACGCGCAACAACCACGGCGACGAGGTCTACGGCGGCTCGACGCTGACGATCGTGCGCGGCGATTTCGACGCACTGCTGCAGATCGCGTCGACACCGCAGATCCGCACCGGCGTGCTGCAGGCACGCGCGTATCACGACGCGGCGATGCAGTCGTTTGCCGGCCTGTTTGCATCGCGCTGCAACTACGACATCGCGCAAGGCTTCGACGCAACGAAGCGCTGGTGCTCCGGCGTGCTCGAGCAGTCGTGGCGCGTCGGCGGCGCGAGCTGCGCCGAGGTGGTCGCGCTCGAAGTGTTTCGCGCCGATGCTGCGCTCGACGTCGTGCGCGCGTCGACCACCGAGGTCTACGGACCGAACCCGTCGGTGCCGCCGGACGCTCGCGTGTACTTCAGCGGCGTCGACGAGCACGTCGGCATGATCACCAAGTACACGCAACTGGAACCGTATGACCACGCGTGACCAGATCATCGACATCGCGGTCGGCGACGGGCACATCGCGGGAACGCTCGTCACGCCGGCCAAGCTCGTCGCGGGCGTGCTGTTCGTGCACGGGTGGGGCGGCAGCCAGGAGCAATACCTCGCACGCGCGCGCGCGATCGCCGGGCTCGGCTGCGTGTGCCTCACCTTCGATCTGAGCGGGCATGCGAAGACCAGGCCGCAATACGAAACCGTGTCGCGCGAGAACAACCTGCGCGATGTGCTCGCCGCGTACGACGTGCTGGCCGCGCATCCTTCGGTCGACCCGGCGGCGATCGCGGTGGTCGGCAGCAGCTATGGCGGCTATCTGGCGGCGATCCTCACCTCGCTGCGTCCGCTCCAGTGGCTGGCGCTGCGCGCGCCGGCGCTCTACATCGACACGGGCTGGGAGATGCCGAAGCTGCAACTGCACAAGGAGCATGACCTGAAGGCGTACCGCAACAGCTTCGTCGCGGCCGAAGACAACCGCGCGCTGCGCGCATGCGCGGCCTATCAGGGCGACGTGTTGATCGTCGAATCGGAGCTCGACGGGATCATCCCGCCGACCGTGATCACGAGCTACCGCGAAGCGTTCATCCAGTCGCGCTCGCTGACCTACCGCGTGATCCAGGGAGCAGACCATGGCCTGTCGCAAGAGGCCGGCCAGCGCTCGTACACGACGGTGCTCGTCAACTGGATGACCGAGATGCTGTTCGGGGCGCGCGAGGGCAATGCCTCGCGGCAGGCGGCGGCGCGAGCCGATCGCGCGCTGCCGGAGGCACCGCCCAAGCCGGGCTAGGGCGTCGCCGGCGCGGCAGGCTCCACGACGACGGGCTGCACGACGGTGCCCCGATCGGGGAAGGTTGGCCGCGATCGGGCGATCGGTGCGCATGCCGAACGCGCGTGCCCGCGCAGGGCCTTCAGTCGCCGTGGAAGTCGTCCGGCAACAGCTCGATCGATCGCCCGTGCGGCGTGCGCTCGGCGGCGTGGTCCCACGCGCGGCGGTAGCGCTCGATCTCGGCGGGCGAGCTTGCGCCCTTCGCCGCGACGAGTGTTTCGAGCGCACGCAGCCAATGTCGGTAGTAGGTGTCACCCAGGTCCGCGTCGCCCTCGGCCTGCGCGGCCTTGATCTGCGCGGCGAGCGCCTGCGCCCATTCGGACCACGTGAACACGCCGCGCTCGTGCAACGCGATCGCGATCGCGAAGGCATGCGCCTCCCACGGCTCGCGAAAGACGGGGCCGTCATCGTCGCCGGGGCGTGGCGTCAGTTGCGAAAGGTCGGGCATCACGCGGCCGTGAGGTACGGTTCCCAGGCGTCGACCGACACCTGCGACGCGGATGTCGCATCGCCCCACAGCTCGGCGGCGTCGAAGACGACGGTGTAGAGCCAGTGCGGCTGCTCGCCGATCCCGAGCGCATGCGCGTCGGCGAACACGTGCACGCCGTTCACGCGTTCGATGACGCCGCGCTTGCCGCGCACGTAATGCGGCAGCCGCGTGTGGTGCGGGACCGGCCCCGCGTAGGCACGCACCGCCTGGCCGACGACGAAGCGTGCGGGGGCGATGGCATCGCGCTCGGTCGGCGCGCCCCTGGCGAGCACGGCGGCGACGTCGGCGGCCGCGAGCACGCGCGGCAGCGGCGGCGGCGCATGCAGCGCGCGGCCTGCCGCAAGCTCGTCGTCGTGCAGCAGTCCGCGTTCCTGCAGCAGCTTCTGCAGCCCGGCGATCCACAGCTCGTAGTAGCTGAGCGCGCGGTAGTTCGGCACCGTCTCGCGCGCGGCGCGG
Organism: uncultured Solirubrobacterales bacterium; assembly: GCA_963752605.1. Classification (GTDB taxonomy): domain Bacteria; phylum Actinomycetota; class Thermoleophilia; order Solirubrobacterales; family 70-9; genus CAVVYW01. The sequence goes on along the minus strand of CAVVYW010000006.1, from coordinate 906,900 downwards.
CTCATGTCGATGTTCCACGCGCCGGTGGCGCCCATCGCGAGCGTCAACGCCAGCGCGCGTGCCTCCCAGGCGGCATGGAAGCGTTCGTCCTCGGCTTCCGGCGTCACGCGCCCGTGGCCGGGCTCGCCGCCGAGGTCGGCATGCGACGTGTAGCTCATTGGGTAACCTCCGCGCTGCGCGCTCCGGTATTCGCCTTGGGAGCGGCCCGGCGGCTCATGCGGCGGCGCTCATCGGGGTGAACGGGCGAGCCCGGTGCCGATCATCGAGTCGCGCGTGACGAGCGCGGCGAGCGCCTCCTCGTCGAGGCCCTCGGTGCCGGCCGGGCGCTGCGGGACGACGAGATAACGCAGCTCGGCGGTCGAGTCCCACACCCGGATCTCGGTGCTGTCCGGCAGCACGACGCCGAAGTCGGCGAGCACGCCGCGCGGATCCTTCACCGCGCGAGACCGGTACGGCGCGCTCTTGTACCAGGTGGGCGGCAAGCCGAGCACCGGCCACGGATAACAACTGCACAGCGTGCACACCACCAGGTGGTGCAGCGTGTTCGTGTTTTCCAGCGCGCGCATGTGCTCGCCCTGGCGGCCGCCGTAGCCCATCGACGCGATCGCGGCGGTGGCGTCGCGCAGCAGCCAGGCGCGGAAGTCGGCGTCGACCCACGCGCGGGCCACGACGCGGGCGCCGTTGCGCGGGCCGACGCGCGTCTGGTAGGTGTCGATCAGCGCGTCGAGCGCGGCCGGGTCGATGTAGCCCTTTTCGGCGAGCACGGTCTCGAGCGCGCGCACGCGCAGCTCCATCTCGCCGAGCTCGCTGTGATCGTGTCGATCGTCGGTGCCCATTCGATGCGCCTGTGGTGCGAACGCAAGTCCGAACGCAAGCCCAAGCGCAACCCTACTCCAAGCACGCCGCCAACGCCTAGAGTGCATTCATGCACGACCCCGCGCGCGACGCGCTCGACGTGGTGATGCGTTACCACGAGCAGACGAAGCACCATTTCGATCGCTTCGCGCGCTCGCTCGGCTACATGGACTGGGCGAACCAGCCCGATCCGTTCCGGCGTTACGCGGGCGCCGAGCCGATCGTGTTGCCGTTGCCGCGCGCCGACGACACGCCCGGCTACGACGCGCTGTATCGCGACGCCGCGATCGCAAGCGTCGCGCTGTCGGTCACGAGCCTGTCGCGCTGGCTGCAATGCTCGCTCGCGATCACCGCCTGGAAGCAGGCGGGCGGCACGCGCTGGGCGTTGCGCGCCAATCCGTCGAGCGGCAACCTGCATCCGACCGAAGCGTATGCGCTGATCGGCGATGTCGGCGGCTTGCCGGCCGGGCCGGCGCTGTACCACTACGCCGCGAAGGAGCATGCGCTCGAGCTGCGCGCGCGCTGGCCGCATGTCGCCTTCGCGTCGTTGATGCAGCCCTTTCCGCGCGGCGCGTTCCTGCTCGGCTTTAGCTCGGTGAACTGGCGTGAGACCTGGAAGTACGGCGAGCGTGCGTTTCGCTATTGCCAACACGACGTCGGCCACGCGATCGGTGCGCTGCGCATTGCCGCGCAGATGCTCGGCTGGCGCTTGCTCGTGCTCGACGGCGCGAGCGACGATACGGTGGCCGCGCTGCTCGGCCTCGATCGCAGCGCAGACTTCGATGGCGCCGAGCGCGAGCATCCCGACGCGCTCGTGGTCGTCGTGCCCGAGCTGCTGGAGCGCGGCGCGGTACCGCTGTCGCTCGCGCTCGACCCCACGCTGCTGCGGCAGGTGACCTGGCACGGCCGGGCCAATCGGCTCAGCCGCGACGACCCGTGCTGCTGGCCGCTCATCGACGAGGTCGAAGCCGCCACGTGGAAGCCGGCGACACAGCAGCCGCCGGTCGGGCTGACGCGCTGCGCGTCATCGGTGCCGAGCCGGCGCGACGGTCCGAGCGCGGCGCGCGTGAGCCTCGAGCGACGCAGCGCGCTTGCCTTCGACGGCACGACGTCGATCACCGCGGGTGTGTTCTACACGATGCTCGAGCGCGTGATGCCGCATGCGGGCCGAGAGCAGGGCACGCGGCCGATGCCGTGGGACGCCTGGCCGCATGCGCCGGCGATTCACCTCGCGTTGTTCGTGCATCGAGTCGACGGCCTGGCGCCCGGCCTGTACATGCTCGTGCGCGATCCCGCGCGGCTCGCTGCTGTGCAGCACGCCACGTACTCCGAATACCGATGGACGCCGCCGCCGGGCTGCCCGAGCGGGCTGCCGCTGTTCCTGCTCGAAACCGGCGATCTGAAACGCTTGGCAGCCGAGCTCAGTTGCGGTCAAGATATCGCCGGCGACAGTGCGTTTTCGTTGGGGATGATCGCGGAGTTCGAATCCAGCTTGCGACGCCACGGGCCGTGGTTCTATCGCAGGCTCTTCTGGGAGACCGGCGTGATCGGGCAGGTGCTGTATCTCGAAGCGCAAGCGCGTGGCGTCGGGGCTACAGGCATCGGCTGCTTTTTCGATGACCCGGTGCACAAGGTGCTCGGGTTTCGCAAAGCTGCCTTCCAGTCGCTCTATCACTTCACCGTCGGCGGGCCGGTGGAAGATCCGCGCCTGACGACCTTGCCGCCCTACGGGCTCGACCATTGACGGGAGACGCCATGCGAACCGTGACCGAACTGCTGAAGTCCAAACCCGACGCCACCGTGTACACCGTCGCGCCGTCGGCGTCGGTGTACGACGCGCTGAAGCTGATGGCCGACAAGAGCGTCGGCGCGCTGCTCGTGATGGACGGCGACAAGGTGGTCGGGATCATCACCGAGCGCGACTACGCGCGCAAAGTGATCCTGCTGTCGCGCTCGTCGAAGGAGACGCCGGTGCGCGACATCATGACGCCCGAGGTGATGTACGTGCGGCGCGACCAGACCAACGAGGACTGCATGGTGCTGATGACCGAGAACCGGCTGCGCCACCTGCCGGTGATGGAAGACGGCAAGCTCGTCGGGCTGATCTCGATCGGCGACCTGGTGAAGGACATCATCTCCGAGCAGAAATTCATCATCGAGCAGCTCGAGCATTACATCAGCGGGGATCGCTGAGCCTCTGGCCGGCACGTCGTCGCGTCGGCGCGCTCAGTGCCGCTCGCGCAGCGCGTCGCGCCCCTGCATCCACCAGTAGGTCGCCTGCGCGGCGAGCTTGCCGACCACGCCGAAGGTCGGTGCGAGCCCGTACGACGCGAGCCCGCGCGGGATCGGTGCTTCGCCGGTGAGCGCCTGCGCCAGCACTTCGCCGGCGAGCGTGGTCGGCGCGACGCCATGGCCGCCGAAGCCCATCGCGTACCACAGGCCGTTCGGCAGGCGGCCGATCTGCGGCATCTTGTGGCGCGCATAGCCCATCAGCCCGCTCCACGCATGCGTCACCTCGATGCCTTGCAGTTGCGGGTACACGCGCAGCAGGTCGCGCAACAGCAGCCGTGAGACCTCGTCCGGCGCGCGGTCGCGGATCGAGATGCGGCTGCCCCATAGCAGCCGCGTGTCGGGCAACGCCCTGTAGTAGTCGAACGCGAAACGGGTGTCGTAGACCGCGGCGTCGGTGTGCACCGCGCTGCGCAGGCGCTCTTGCAGCGGCTCGGTCGCGATCACGTAGGTCGCGATCGGCATCACCGCGCGCGCGAGCGGCGCGACCAGCGTGCCGAGGTAGGCACCGCAGCTCACGACCACCTGCTTGCAGCGCACGTCGCCGGCTCCTGCGTCGACGCGCCAGCCCGAGCCGTCGGCGACGATCGCGCGCACGCGCGTTTGCTCGTGCACACGAACGCCGCGCTGCTGCAGCACGCGCTGCTTCGCCGAGCGCGTATTTCAGCGGGTTGAAGTGAAAGGCGTTCTGTTCGAACAGCCCCGCGTGATAACGATCGCTGCGCAGCAGCGAGCGCAACTCGTCGCGCGCGATCCAGCGCCAGTCGATGTCGAAGGTCTCGCGCATGAAGCGCTGCGTCTGCAGCAGCGGCGCGTCGTCGGCGAACCAGTTCGCGAGCAAGGCGCCGCCGTGGACCGTGTCGCAATCGATGCGGTGCTCGTCGATGCGCGTGCGAATGCGGTTCACGGCCTCCTGCGTGAGCTGGTAGAGCCGGCGCGCCTCGTCGCGCCCGAGCTGCTTGACGAGCTCCATCGTGTCGAGGCTGAAGCCGCCGGAGACGAAGCCGCCGTTGCGCCCCGACGCGCCGTGGCCGATGGTTTCGGCTTCGAGCAGCACGCAATCGCGCACGCCGCGATCGACGAGGCTGAACGCGGTCGCGAGCCCGGCGAAGCCGCCGCCGACGATCACGATGTCGGCGTCGCTGCGGCGCTCCAGCGGCGCGAAGCGTGGCGGCGCGTCGACCGTCGAGTGATAGTAGGTCGGCATCACACGAGTCTAGTGGGCATGTGGTTTGCTCTCTGACGGCCATGGACGCGCGCAAGGAGCACAAGTTCGACGGGCGCATCGTGATGCTCGGCTTCGGCAGCGTCGGGCAGGGCTTGTTGCCGCTGTTGTTGCGCCACGTGGAGTTGCGGCCGGAGCAGATCGTCGTCATCAAGCCGCTGGCCGAAGGGCTGCAAGCCGCGCATGAATACGGTGTGCGCAACATCGTCGCGCGGGTCACGAAGCAGAACTATCGGGAGCTGCTCGGCGCGCGGCTCGGTCGCGGCGACTTCCTGCTCAACCTGGCGGTCGACGTGAGCAGCATCGCGCTCGTCGAGATGTGCCACGAGCTCGGCGCGCTGTACCTCGACACCTGCATCGAGCCGTGGGACGGCGGGTACATCGACACCTCGGTGCCGCTCGCGCAGCGCACCAACTACGCGTTGCGCGAATCGGCGCTCGCGCTGCGACGGCCGGGCCCGCAGCCGACCGCGGTGCTGACGCACGGCGCGAACCCCGGGCTCGTGTCGCACTTCGTCAAGCGCGCGCTGCTCGACATCGCGCGCGACACCCAGCACGAAAGCAACGGCGTCGCGCCGACCACGCGCGAAGGCTGGGCGCGGCTCGCCCGGCAGCTCGGCGTGCGCGTGATCCACGTCGCCGAGCGCGACACGCAGATCGGTGCCGAGCGCAAGCGCCCGGGTGAGTTCGTCAACACCTGGTCGGTCGACGCCTTCATCGACGAGGGCACGCAGCCCGCCGAGCTTGGCTGGGGGACACACGAGCGGCACTTCCCGGCCGACGGTGCGCGCCACGAGGCAGGTTGCCTCGCCGCGATCTACCTGCGCCGCCCGGGAGCCGCCACGCGCGTGCGCACGTGGACCCCGCTGGCCGGGCCGTTGCACGCCTTCCTGATCACGCATGGCGAGGCGATCTCGATCGCCGACCATCTGACGCTCGGCGACCCGGCACTGCCGGCGTATCGCCCGACGGTGCACTACGCCTACCACCCATGCGACGACGCGGTGTTGTCGCTGCACGAGCTGGCGGGCCGCAACTGGCGGCCGCAGGAACACAAGCGCGTGCTGAAGGAAGACATCGTGTCGGGCCGCGACGAGCTCGGCGTGCTGCTGATGGGCCACGCGAAGGGGGCGTACTGGTACGGCTCTCAACTGTCGATCGACGAGGCGCGCGAGCTGTGCCCGTACAACAGCGCAACCAGCCTGCAGGTCACCGCGCCGGCGATGGCGGCCATGGTGTGGGCGATGAAGAACCCGATGCGCGGCGTCGTCGAGCCCGACGATCTGCCGCACGACGAGATGCTGCGCCTGACGCGCCCGTACCTCGGCAACGTGGCCGGCGTCTACAGCGACTGGACGCCGCTCGCCGGCCGGCCGTGGCTGTTCGACGAGCTGCTCGACCAGGACGATCCCTGGCAGTTCAGGAACTTCCGCGTCGACTGACACGAAGCGGGCCGTGAACGGTCCGCGTGTGCGCTGTCTGCGGCTGTACACGCCGGGTTGTCAGCCGGCGCTTTTCTTCGCCGACTTGCGCGCGCTCGACTTCCTTGCCGCGGTCTTGCGCGATGCCGTCTTTTTCGCACCGGCCTTGCGAGCGGTCGACTTCTTCGCCGCGCTCTTGCGTGCAGTGGTCTTGCGTGCTGCGCTTTTGCGTGCCGTGCTCTTCTTTGCGGTGGTCTTGCGCGCGGTGCTCTTCTTCGCTGCGCTCTTCTTCGCCGGGCTCTTCTTCGCGCCAGCCTTCTTCGCCGCGGACTTCTTCGCCGGCACCTTGCCGCCTTCCTTGCGCGCTTGCGACAACCCGATCGCGATCGCCTGCTTGCGGCTCTTCACGGTCTTGCCCGACTTGCCGCTCTTCAGCTTGCCGCGCTTCCTTTCGCTCATCGCTTCTTCGACCTTGTCGGAAGCCTTCTTGCCGTACTTGGCCATGTGCATCTCCTTTTCGGGGCCGGACCCTTTGCCGAGCAATCGGCGTGCCGTCGGCGACGAGTCGTGAGAGCATTGCGCGCATGCGACCCGCCTATCAGAAGTTCGACGTGAGCGTGCAGCCGAGCACGATCGATGGCCTTGGCGTGTTTGCCGCGGAACCGATCGCGCCGCGCCTGAAGATCGGCGAGATCCGAGGCGAATCGATCAGCGTGCGCGACGCGCGCATTCGCGCCACGCGTCACGAGCGCATCATGATCGTCGAGGTATCGGCGCGCCGAGCGATCGACTTCTCGAAGTCTGACCGACCCGATGCGCTACACGAACCACTCGTGCGCACCGAACGCGCGGCTGTGCATACGCCAGGGTCGCGTCGAGTTCTATGCGCTGCGCGGCATCGTGCGTGGAGAGGAGATCACCGTGACTACGGCGAAACCCATCACAACGGCAAGCTGGCGTGCCGCTGCGGAGCGCCGGGTTGCATCGGCCGCCTGTAGCGGGCGCGCGCCGGCGCGGCTTTCGCGGTTCGGTCACGTTTCGCAGGAGGCGCCGCTACCGCGCACACGAGCCGTAGGTCGCCGCACCGGCACTGACGCGGCAACGCCAGCCGTTGGCTGCGCTCGGCACCTCGAGCAGCTGGCTCGGCCCGAAGGCCGTCAGGTTGTTGCTTTGCGTCGTCGCGCCGGCGCCGGCGTCGAACGCAACGCCGGTCGAGTACTGATGATGCGGCTGCGCAAGGTAGATCGTGTTGTCGCGCACGATCGCGCCGCCGTCGACGTTGTCACCGGCGGAAGTCGGGCTGCCCCCCGGATCGACCGACGTGGGAATCACGATGCCGCGATGCAGCGTCGCATTGAGTTGCACGATCGTGTTGCCCTGCACGAGGATGCCGGGCGCAGCCCCCGCGCAGATGGCGCAGTTGCCCAGGTTCACCACGGTGTTGCCGCGCACGACGAAGTTGCGGAACCACTCGGGCGTGAAATAGCCCGGAGTGATCGAGAAGCCGTAACACCCGCCGGCCGACGAATCCTGCTGGATCAGGTTGCCTTCGATCAGCCGGTTGCTCATCTGACCGTGCGCCGTCACGTTGCCGCCCTGGCACACGCCGTTCACCGTCGAGTTGTTGATGAAGCGGTTGTTGCGCATCACGCCGTTGCTGCCGCCGTGTTGATTGCCCGACAGGTAGATCGCATGGTTGAACGTGCTGCCCGAGAAGTTGTTCGCCTCGAACACGTTGCCTTCGATGAGCGCTCCTTCGAACTGGCCGAGCAAGCCCATGCTGCGGTTGCGGTGGATCGTCGAGTTGCGCATCACGGTGCCGGTGACGCCGTGCGGCGCTGACGACTGCGAATGGACCGCGATCGCGAAGCCGGTGATCTCCACGTTTTCGATCATCACGTTGCGCACGTTGTCGCGCAGCCACAGCCCCCACTCGCCCGTGCAGAGGCCGTCGAGCTTGAGGTTGCGGATCGTGTAGCCGCCGTCGTTGGTGGTGTTCTGCCAGTTGCCGAACTCGATCGCGTGCGACGCGGCGGTGCGCCATACCGGCGGCGCACCGCTGCCGTAGGCGTCGACGACGAGTGGCGACGCGGGTGTCACGTTGTTGTTCTCGAAGCGGATCATCGTGTGGTTCCACGCGCCGCCGCGGTTGAACAGCAGCCGCGAGCCCGCCGGCAGCGCGTTGAAGTTGAATCCCGAGAGGTCACGCTTGGGTGCCGATGCGCTGGTACCCGCATTGGCGTTGCTGCCCGCGACGCATCCGGCGGCAGCACCGGTCTGGCAGTCGGAGAAGTAATACGCCGGCCCTTCGGTCGGCGATGAGCTCGTGGCCGGCGCCGGGCTGGTGGCCGGCGACGGCGCGGACGCTTGTGTCGGACCAGAACCGCTTTGCGTGGCCGGCGCGCCCTGCGATTCCGGCGTGCTGCTGCCGCCGCCGCAAGCGGCCATCAGCGCCGAAACGGCAAGCATCAGATGGAAAACTCTTCCCTTCGAGACCGTCGATCCGTTCATTCTTGTTCTTCCGATCGCGCCCATGGAGAGCGCGCGCACAGCGTGTGTGGTATCGATCACCGGCGTGTGATTCGCGCTGCAACAGTCGCAAGCCGAAGCAAACGATCACGCATCCGGATGTAGGCCGCGCACTCGTGCGAACAGGAGTGTCGGGCCGAGCAACGCATCGATGTGGGGTGTGGTGATTTAGCAGACGATCGACTCCAAGGCCGACAATGGGCTCATGACCACCCTTCCTTCGATCCCCGCGAACCTGCGCATCGGCGAGCTCGCGGAACGCTGCGGCCGCAGCGTGCACACGATCCGCTGGTACGAAGCGCAGCGGCTGATCCCCGGTGTGCGGCGCGACGGCGGCGGGCGGCGCGTTTACCACGAGCTGCATGTGCAGTGGCTCGAGCTGCTCGAACGCCTGCGCGCCAGCGGCATGTCGATCCGCCAGATGCGCGAGTACGCGGCGCTCGTGCGGCGCGGCGATGCGACGCTGATGCAGCGCCGCGATCTGCTCGCCGGGCATCGCGAGCGCGTGCGCGCGCGAATCGACGAGCTGGCCGCGTCCATGGCGCTCGTCGACACCAAGGTCGCTTTCTACGACCAGTGGATCAGGACCGGCGTGCGCCCGCGCGAGGACGCGATCATTGACGCCGCCGCGCGCCGCAAGCGCGCCGCCTGAGGCGGCCACCCACGACGGCAAGTCTTGCTCGGCTTCGACATTTCGAGTATTGTAGAAAAATGGAAACGGGCGTCGAACGAACGATGGAAGAGGCGCAGGTCGTGCGTGCGCTGGCCGCGCTCGCGCACGGCATGCGGCTGCAGCTGTATCGCGCGCTGGTCGTCGTGGGTCCCCGCGGCATGACGCCGGGCACGATGTCCGAACACCTCGACGTGCCGCCCGCCACGCTGTCGTTCCATCTCAAAGAACTGATGAACGCGCGCCTGGTCACGCAAGAGCGGGAAGGGCGCCATCTGATCTACCGCGCGTCGTTCGATCACATGCGCGGTCTCGTCGAGTACCTCACCGCCAACTGTTGCCAGGGCCAGCCGTGCCTCGCCAACCCCAAGGCGGTGTCCTGCAAACGCTGAAGGAGAACCACGATGAAGCGCTTTCACGTCCATGTGCATGTCGACGATCTGCAGCGCAGCGTCGCGTTCTACTCGAGGCTTTTCGCTGCCGAGCCGGCGCGGCTCGAAGTCGACTACGCGAAGTGGATGCTCGACGATCCGCGCATCAACTTCGCGATCTCGACGCGCGGCAGCGAGAAGGGCATCGATCACCTCGGCATCCAGGCCGAAGACGCTGCAGAGCTGGCCGAGCTGAAAGCGCGTGCGCACGCGGCCGACATGGCGCTGTCCGACGAGGGCGAGGTGATGTGCTGCTATGCGCACAGCGACAAGTACTGGATCACCGACCCGCAGGGTGTCGCGTGGGAGCAATTCCACACGCTCGGCAACGTGCCGATGTTCGGCGCGCCCAGGGAAGTGGCCGAGGCCGACGGCGACGCATCGACGTGCTGCGCCTCGCAAGACGCGGCGGCCCGCCCGACGAGCGGCAAACCGGTGGGCGTGGCGGTGCGGTCGTCGTCACCGTGCTGCTGACGCTGTGCCGATGACCACCAACGTCCTCGTGCTGTGCACGCACAACTCGGCACGCAGCGTGTTGTGCGAGGGCATGCTCAATCACTGGGCGGCGGCGCTCGACAAGGACGTGCGTGCCTACAGCGCGGGCAGCACGCCGAGCGGGCGCATCAATCCCTTTGCGATCGACGCGCTGCGCCACGCGGGCGTGGACGTGAGCGGCTTGCGCAGCAAAAGCTGGGACGAGTTCGTTGCCGCGGATGCGCCGCCGATGCGCATCGTCATCACCGTGTGCGACAGCGCTGCCGCCGAGTCGTGCCCGCACTGGCCCGGCAGTCCGGTCAAGGTGCATTGGGGCTACGCGGATCCGTCGAATGCGGCCGGCGGTGATGACGGCAAGAACCTCGCATTCAAGCTCACGCGACAGGCGATCGGCTATCGCATGCTGCAGTTGCTGCGGCTGCCGCTCGCGACGATGAGCGACGCCGAGCTGCAGCGCGCGCTCAAAGCGATCGCGTGCAGCTGAGCGATGACGCCAAGCCTCGCGCGCAAGCTGCTGGCGGAAGTGGTGGGCACAGCGTCACTGCTCGCCGTGGTGATCGGGTCGGGCATCATGGCCGAGCGGTTGGCCGACGGCAATGCGGCGATCGCGCTGCTGGCCAACACGCTTGCCACGGTCGGCGGCCTGTACGTGCTGATCGAGGTCTTCGGCCCGATCAGCGGCGCACATTTCAATCCGGTCGTCAGCGCCGTGATGGCGTTTCGCGGCGAATTGTCGAAGTCCGCGCTGCTGCCCTTTGTTGCCGCGCAGCTGATCGGTGCGCTGCTCGGCGCCTGGCTTGCGCATGCGATGTTCGACGCGCAGATCATGCAGTTCTCTGACAAGCTGCGCAGCGGTGTCGGGCAATGGGTCGCCGAAGCGGTCGCGACCGCTGGCCTCGTGCTCGTGATCCTGCGTGCTCCGGCGGGGCGGGTGGCGGCGATGGTCGCGAGCTACATCGGCGCCGCCTACTGGTTCACCGCATCCACGTCCTTCGCCAACCCCGCGGCCACCCTCGGCCGCATGTTCAGCGACAGCTTTGCCGGCATCGCGCCGGCGAGCGCACCGGCCTTCGTGATCGCGCAAGCGCTCGGTGCATGCGTCGCCGTTGCCTTGCATGCCGCGCTGGAGCCGAGGCCGCATCGCGACGGGCCCCGCGGCGTGATCGAGTCGTCCGCGCAGCAAGAGCGGGCACGCCAGGCGCTCACGCGGTCTCGGGATCGCCGAGCGCCGTGGTGAGCAGCTCGGTGTCCATGTACTCCATCACCTCGAGCAGCTTGCCGTCGGCCACGCGGCACACCCAGCAGTAGGTGTTGTGGTAGGGCTTGCCCGATTTCGTGTTGACGCGGCCGCGGCACTCGACCACGACGTGCTCGCCTTCGGCGATGAAGTTGTGCGCAGTGTTCGTGTATTGATCGGCGAACTTGGCGAACAGCGGCTTCATCAGCTCGTCGCGCACGGCGCGTTTGCCACGGTAGGTGCGTGACCATTTGGTCGTGCCTGTGACCGTCCAGCAGAAGTCGTCGGCCAGGCTGTCGACGAAGGCCTTCCCGTTGCCCTTTTCCAGCTCGGCGAAGATGTGCTGCATCAGTTGCTTGTTCTCGGCGGTGGTGCTCATGGCGCTTGTACCTCTCATCGGTTGGTGTTCATCACACAACCATTAAAGGTCCTAGAGCGCGCTCTAGGTCAAGCGCAAATTTCGATGCGGCACCACGCCGCGCCGCCTACTCGACCAGCGTATGGATTTCGGGCATGAGGCGACGTGTGCCGCGTGTTTGCCGAGCTTGCGTCGCAGCGTCGATGACGGCACGCACCATGCCGACGAGCAGGTCCGACACCCGAGCGGCTTCCGCGGCGCTCAGCGGGTGCGGCCATTGCGCGAGCGTGCGCAACTGGTTCACGAGCAGGGTCGCCGACGCGCTTTCGGGCAGCCTGCATGCGACCATGTCGGTGATCGCGGGCAGCAGCTTGCCGAGCATCGTGTGCGGGACCACCAACCTCAGCAGTTGGTCATCGGGCAGCTGCAGCTCGTACGGCCGGCTGGCATCGATCAGCATCAGCTCGCCCGGGCGCACGACCAGGTCTCGACCGAGCTGGCGCAGCCGGCAACGGCCCACAGGATGCACGTTGACCATGAGGCTCGGACGCGCCGCTTGCACCCACATGCCCGCGCGCCGGTCCCGCGTCTCGACTCCGCCGGGTGCCAGTCGATCGATGCCACGGTGCACGAGCACCGCACGCGGGGCGGCGAAGTCCTCGATGCACGGCGCCATCGACAGGAACGCCGCGCGCCGGGACTCAGCGTACGGCGGCGCGGTGCTGTGAGCGGTGGACCAGTGTTCGAACATATGCCCGAGGAGTCGGCTGACGCAGTGTGGTGCGATTTGCGATCGCACAACAATGTGGGTACTGCGTACGCGGCGCGGCGCCTCAGCCGTTCGCGATGCGCGCCACGAGCGCACGCGTGAACTCCGCCGTGCTTGCGTTGCCGCCGAGGTCGCCGGTCCTGACCTTGTCGATGTTGAGCGTGTCGGCAATCGCTTTGCGCAGGCGTGCCCCCTCGTCGCGCAGCTTGCAGTGCTCGAGCATCATTGCCGCGGCGAGCAGCAGCGCGGTCGGGTTCGCGACGCCCTTGCCGGCGATGTCGGGCGCGGATCCGTGCACGGCTTCGAAGATCGCCGCATCGACGCCGATGTTCGCGCCGGGCGCCATGCCCAGCCCGCCGACCAGGCCGGCGGTGAGGTCCGACAGGATGTCGCCGAACAGGTTGGTCGTGACCAGCACGTCGAACTGCCACGGGTTGAGCACGAGCTTCATCGCGCACGCGTCGATGATCACCGCGTCGAGCGCGATGCGTCCCTTGTACTTGCGCTCGTGCAGCTGCTGCGCGGTCTCGAGGAAGATGCCGGTCAGCGCCTTCATGATGTTGGCCTTGTGCACGATCGTGACCTTCTTGCGGCCGGTCGCGATCGCGTGCTCGAAGGCGAATTCGAGCAACCGCGTGCTGCCCTTGCGTGTGTTCACGCCGGTGGCCATCGCCACGGCATGCGGGTCGTCGTCGATCTGGATGTAGTGCTCGTGCCCGATGTACAGCCCCTCGAGGTTCTCGCGCACGATGACGAGATCGATGTTGTCGTAGCGACCACCCGGAATGATCGTATGCACCGGGCGCAGGTTCGCGTACAGCTTGAACGCTTCGCGCAGCCGCACGTTCGACGATCGATAGCCGCCGCCCGACGGCGTTTCGAGCGGCCCTTTCAGCGCGATGCGCGTGCGGCGGATGCTGTCGAGCGTGGTGTCCGGCAACGGATCGCCGGCGCTCTTCACGCCTTCCAGGCCGGCGATCTGGCGGTCCCATTCGAACGGCGCACCGACCGCCTCGAGCGCGGCGAGCGTGGCATCGACGATTTCGGGGCCGATGCCGTCGCCGGGGATGAGCGTGGCTGCAATGGTCTTGGGCATGGTGCTCGTTCGCCGTGTGGATCGACGGCGTCGAGCATATCGCGTCGAGGCGTCAGCAGTCGCCTACCGGTATGCCGTTGACGAACGAGCAACGGCCGTCGCTCATGTAGGTGCCGAAAGGCCCGCGGTCGAGGATGTGGCCGCGGCCGCCGGCCGCCGAGCGCCGTCCGCAGGTGTCGGCGATGTGTCCTTGCGGGCGCGGGTTGTTCCAGTAACCCCACACGCCCGTGCGCAGGTTCAGCCAGTAGCTGCCGTTGGGCACCTGGCCGCAGTGCGCACGATCGAGCTGCGACAGCTGCTGCGAGCTCATGCGCTGGCCGTTGACCCAGACGTTGCGCTGCGCGAAGGCCGACGTGCTCAACGCGAGCAGCATGGCGGCGAGTACGAGGCGGCGAACCTTCATGAAGACGACTCCGCGACAAGGCGCGCGCCAAGGCTGGCGTGCCGCCATGCCGACTGGGTTGCCGCCCGGCGGCATTTGGTTCAAGTCCACGCCCTTGGGGGTCGCTTGCATTGGCTGTACCGAAAGACTCCGCCATGATGTCCAGCCCGAAGGGTCATCGACATGAGGGTGCTGGTCGAACGTCAGGACGTGCTGGACGCGTTGCATGCGGCGCTGCGTGGCGTCGCCGGCGGCAGCGGCCGCATCGCGCTGATCGCCGGCGAGGCCGGCATCGGCAAGACCAGCGTGCTCAGGGCGCTGGCGCGCGACGCACCCGATGTCACGTTGTGGTGGGGCGCGTGCGACGCGCTCGGCACGCCGCACCCGCTGGCGCCCCTGCAGGACATCGCGCGCAGCGCCGACGTGAGCTTTCGCGGCCTGATCGCCAGCGGCGACCGCACCGCGTTGTTCGAGGCCGTGCTCACCGAGCTGCGCCGCGGGTCGACGGCGACGCTGTTCGTGATCGAGGATGTGCATTGGGCCGACGACGCGACGCTCGACCTCGTCAAGTTCATCGGCCGGCGCATCGACAGCGTGCCGGCGCTGCTGGTCGTCAGCTTTCGCGACGACGAGGTGCCGGTCGCGCACCCGCTGCGCCGCGTGATCGGCGATCTGCCGACCGCGCTCGTCACGCGCTTCGAGCTTGCGCGCCTGTCGCCGGGCGCGGTCGACACGCTGGCGCGCCGCGCAGGGCATTCGCCGGCCGGTCTGTATGCGGTGACCCAGGGCAACCCGTTCTTCGTCACCGAGCTGTTGCGCCACATGCCGATCGAAGTGCCGCGCACGGTGCAGGACCTCGTGCTCGCGCGTTACGCGCGCGCGCCGCGCGAGGCGCAGGCGGTGGTGCGGCTGGCGTCGGTGGTGCCGGCACGCGCCGAGCGCTCGCTGATCGACACGCTGCTGGCCCCGAGCGCGGCGACGATCGAGGCCTGCCTGGATTCCGGCCTGCTGCTCGGCGACCTGTCGAGCCTGTGCTTTCGCCATGAGCTTGCACGCGTCGCGGTCGAGTCTTCGCTCGCGGCGCCGGTCGCGCAGGCGTTGCACGCCGACGTGCTGCGCGTGCTGGTGGCGGGCGGCAACGCGGCGCCGGCGCGTCTCGTGCATCACGCGGTGCGCGCCGGCGACAGCGCGGCGGTGCTCGCTCATGCACCGGCAGCCGCGGAGCAGGCGCGTCAGCGCGGTGCGCACCGCGAGTCGGCCGCGCACTACCGGCTCGCACTGGCCCACGGCAGCAATGCCGCGGAGAGCCTGCGCGTGCAGTGGCTCGAAGCCTGCGCTGCGGAGTGCCAGGTCACGGATCAGATCGACGACGCGATCGCCGCCTGGCAGACGCTGATCGAGCTGCACCGGCGCAACGGCGACCTGCTGCGCGAGGCGGCGGCGCTGAGCCATATCGCGCAGGTCGACGTGCTCGCGCTGCGCAACGCCGACGCCGACGCCGCGAATCGGCGCGCGATCGAGTTGCTCGACGTGTTGCCGCTGTGCCGGGAACGCGCCAACGCCTATTGGGTCGAGGCGCAGTTGCGCATGCTCAATCGAGAGTACGCGGCCAGCGCCGACTGGGCTGCGAAAGCAATCGCCGAAGCCGAGCGTTTCGGCGACCGCCGTGTGCTGGCCGCCGGTCACGGCACGCTCGGCGCGGCCACGATGTTCATCGACTGGAAGGCGGGCTGCGCACACATGCAGCGCGCGATCGGGCTCGCGCTCGCCGGCGATCTCCACTGGGTGGCGGCCAACAACTACATCAATCTCGGTTCGGGGGCGGGCGAGCTGTTCCATCTCGACGAAGCCGAGCACTGGCTCGGCGTCGCGATCGACTTCGCCGGCCGGCACGAGATCGACTTCTACCTGCACTACGCGATGGCGTGGATGGCCATCGTCGATATGCTGCGCGGTCGCTGGGACGCCGCCGAAGAGCGCGCGCGCGATACGGTGCGTCGCACCGGGCCGGCGACCACCGCGCGAATCATGGCGCTGATCGCCCTCGGGCGGCTGCGCGTGCGGCGCGGCGAGGTCGATGCCGCCGAGGTGCTCGATCAGGCGCTCGCGCTGGCGCTCGCCAGCGGCACGTTGCAGCGACTCGGGCCGGTGCGCGCCGCGCGTGCCGAAGCGGCGTCCCTGCGCGGCGACCGGGTCGCCATGGTCGCCGAGGCGCAGGCCGCGATCGAGCTGGCGATGCAGCGCCGCCATCCGTGGTTCACCGGCGAGCTGGCGTTCTGGGCATCGCGCGGCGGCGTGCCGGTCGCCACACAAGCGGTGTGCGCGCCGCCGTACGCATTGCAGATCGGCGGGCGCTGGTGCGAAGCCGCCGAAGAGTGGCAGCGACTGGGCTGCCCCTACGAACAGGCGCGTGCACTCGCCGACGGCGACAGCGCTGCGCAGATCGAGGCCCTGGCGATCTTCGAGCGGCTCGGCGCGAAGCCGGCGGCCGACACGCTGCGCCAGCGCTTGCGCGATGCCGGCGCACGGTTGCCGCGCGGCGCACGGCCTTCGACACAAGCACATCCCTTCGGCTTGACCTCACGCGAGCTCGAAGTGTTGCTGCTGCTGTGCGACGGCTTGAAGAATGCGGAAATCGCGGAGCGGCTGTGCCGGTCGGTGCGTACGATCGATCACCACGTCGCGGCGGCGTACGCAAAGCTCGGCGTCGACTCCCGCACCGAGGCCGTGCACCGCGCCCATCAGGCCGGACTGACGCGCCAAATTGGGCAAGCGGTGCGCGCAAAGTAGGCAAGTCCGCCCTAGGCGGCGCCGCCTCCCGGGCCTACCTTTGGTTCACCGTGTGCGCACACGCCGCCGAGCAGCCTCGGCGCAGTGACCACGGAACGATCGTTCGTGCGTCAGCACTCATCTCGAAAGGAAGCACCATGCCCCGTTACCTCATCGAACGCAGCTTTCCGGACGGTCTTTCGATCCCGATCACCGACGAAGGCCGAAAGATGGTCGCCACAGTGATCGCGAACAACGCCGAGCAAGGTGTGACGTGGATTCACTCGTACGTCACCCTCGACCGGAAGCAGACCTACTGCATCTACGACGCACCGTCGCCCGAGCTCATCCGCCGCGTGGCCGACCGCAACGGCTTGCCGGTGGGTCGCATCACCGAGGTGACGGTGCTCGACCCGTACTTCTACAAGCCCTGACCGGAATCGAGCGCGAGATCCCGGGCGCCGGCAAGATGACGCCCGGGCAGCGGCGTGATGCAGCGCGCCAATCGAACAGAGCGCACGGCCAGCGCTGAGGTCGCGGCGACCACGACTGTCACATTTCCCCGGAGACACGGCCGTCATTCCGGGGCTTTCACACACCGGCCGGCCGCGCGTCGAGCCGGCGGTTTCACCTCTCTTGCCATACGCCGCCAAGTCAAGCACATTGACGCGACCGATCCCGGCACGGCTGATGCCAACAACGGAAGGGTCGGGCGAAGGAAGAGGGGATTTCCATGCGACGCGGCGTCAAGGTGTTTGCCGCACTGTGTGCTTCGGCGGTGCTGGGAACGCCGCAAATCCCGGCGCAGGCGGGGGAGCAAGCCGACCGCGCGATCGCTGCCGTCAAGCAGATGATCGCGCGCGGCGAGATCAAGCCCGGCACGATGCTGCGCATGCGCGCCAAGCAGGGCAACATGGTTTCGTTCCTCGGTCGCGACTACGAGCTGCAGCGCGACTGGGAGAAGCTCACCGGCATCCTGATCGATGCGAGCGTGATGCCGCAACTCGATTCTCTGGAGTACATCCGGCGCGGAACGGACATCGATCTGACGATCGCGCGCACGCACGAATACCCTGACCTCTACCACAACGGGCTGATCGAGGACCTGACGCCGCTGCTGCAGCGCCACGGCTTCTCGCTTTCGGAGGACACCGGCAACGGCTACATGCTGCTGCGGCACCAGGCTTACTTCGGCGAGCGCATCGTCGCGATCCCGGCGGACTTCGACATCGCGTTGTTGTTCGTGCGCCGCGACCTGCTCGAGGACGAGGCCCAGCGCGCGCGCTTTCGCGACAAGCACGGGCGCGAGCTGAAGGCGCCGAAGACATGGGCCGAGTACCAGCAACTCGTCGAGTTCTTTCACCGTCCGAAGGACGGCTTCTACGGCTCGACCGAGCCGCGCGAGAGGTTGACCGGCTGGATGTACTGGCTGCCGCGTTATCTGTCGGCGGCCGCTCCCAACCGTTACCTTTTCGACGACCAGATGCGGCCGTTGATCAATTCGCCGGCCGGCGTGGCGGCGACCGAAAGCTACATCGCGACGGTGCCGTACTCGCCGCCGCAAAGTCTCGAAGACGGCAAGGACTACAGCTACACGCTGCCGTTTTTCATCCGCGGCAACGCGTTCGCGACCGTGCTCACGGTCGCCACGGCGAAGATCTCGCGCAGCGAGGCATCGGCGATCAAGGACAAGTTCATCGCGTTGCCGATCCCGGGCCAGCTTGTCGGCGATCGGCTGGTGCGCCGCACGCAGTTCATCTACGGCAACAACCTCGTGGTGCCGGCGAACGCGCCGAACAAGACGCTCGCGTTCCTGTTCGCGATGTGGCTTACCGACCCGGACAACTCGTCGCGCTCGGTGGCGGCCAACGGCATCGCCGACCCGTACCGCTACAGCGATCTGCTCGACGAGCGTGTGCGCGCGCTGTACACGCCGCAGCCGCTCGAGGTACTGAAAGCCGAATTGCCGTTCACTGCTCCTTCGGGCACCGGGCTGCCGGGCGACAGCCGGTACATGGCGGCGCTGGGCACCAACATCTGGCTCGCGGCGCGCGGACAGCTCACCGCCAAGGAGGCGATGGCCAAGACGGCCCGCGAGTGGGAAGCAATCACCGAGGAATACGGACGCTCCAAGCAGATCTCGCACTGGCACGCGTTCAAGAAGCTCTATCCGGCCACGACCGAGGCGGGGCAGTGAGCGTGGCCGCGCCGGTCCGCGAAAGGCTCGAATGACCGCGCCGAGCCGGCTCAAACTGAGCACGAAGCTGTTCATCAGCTTTGCCGGCGCCGGGCTGTTGGTGCTGGCACTGCTGCTGGTCGGCAATCACATCATTCGCGACGCCTCGAGCCGGCTCGAAGGCACGCTGACCGCGCAGGTGCGGCCGCTGGCGCAGCTGAATCGGCTGCAATCGCAGATCAGCCACATCCGCGTGCTCGAGATCGAGCTGCCGCGGCTCGTCGACCTGTTTGCAGTGTCCGGCCAGCTCGAGATGCTGAGCGCCGAACGTAATGCTTTCGATCGCGACCTCGCCAGTTTCCTCGGCGAGCTGAAGGGGCAAAAACCGGCCGATGCGAGTGCGCTCGAGGAGCACTGGCGCCTGTACCAGAACGACCTCAAGAACATTGTGCGCCATGCGAGCCAGATGGAGCTCGACGCGGTGCAGCGCATTTCGACCTTCGAGTCGGCGCCGCGCTTCAAGGCGATGTCGCGCACGCTCAAGCAGATGGCCGAAAGCACCGAGCTGCGCGCGAGCGAGGCATTCGATCAGGCCCTGGCAACGCACGGCAGCCAGCGCCGGTGGTTCATGGCGACGTCGGTGATCGGCCTCGCGGTGCTGGCGATCTGGATCGGGCTGCTGGCGCGTTCGGTCTCGGGTCGTTTATCGCGGCTGCGCGATGCGGCGACTTATATCGCCGAAGGGCAGGGCGATCATCCGATCACGATTCGCGGCGAGGACGAGCTGGCCGAGCTCGGCGCGGCGTTCAACACGATGCAGGAAAAAGTGCTGGCGCGCGAGAACGCGCTGCGCTCGGCGCACGACGAGCTCGAGTACCGCGTCGAGGCGCGCACGCGCGAGCTGCACCGCGCCAACGCGCAGTTGCTGCTCGAAGTCGAAGAGCGTCGCAATGCCGAGCGCCGGCTGCAGCACCAGGCGCAGTACGACAGCCTCACCGAGCTGCCCAACCGCATGCTCGCGATCGATCGGCTGTCGCAGGCGATCCTCAGCGCGGAGCGTGGCGACACCCACGTCGTGCTGATCTTTCTGGACCTCGATGATTTCAAGAAGGTCAACGACACGCTCGGGCATCAGCACGGCGACACGCTGCTGGTGCAGGCGGCACGCCGGTTGCGTCTTGCTGTGCGAGCCGAGGACACGGTGGCGCGCCACGGCGGCGACGAGTTCCTCGTCATCGTCGGCGGCCTGCGCCTGCCCGAAGACGCGGAGGCGGTGGCCGACAAGATCCTGCACGCCTTCGCCGATTCCTTCGACATCGGCGGCAGCGAGGTCGTCGTCACGCCGAGCATGGGGCTTGCGGTGTATCCGGAAGACGGCGACACCCCGGACATGCTGTTGCGCAACGCCGACCTCGCGATGTACGACGCGAAGGACGCGGGGCGCAACACCTACCGCTACTTCAACCAGCAGGTGCACGACAGCTCGGTGCGCCGCCTCACGATCGAGCGCCGGCTGCGCAGCGCGCTGCAGCGCGGCGAGTTCCAGTTGATGTACCAGCCGCTGATCGCGACGGCGACGCGCAGGCTCGTCGGCGCCGAGGCGCTGCTGCGTTGGCAGAGCCCCGACTACGGGCGCGTCGAGCCCGATCAGTTCATCGCGGTGGCCGAGCACACCGGGCTCATCGTCCAGATCGGCGACTGGGTGTTGCGCACCGCGAGCGCACAGCTGCGCGCGTGGCGCGAAGCGGGTCGCACCGATCTGCGCATGGCGGTCAATGTGTCGCCGCGCCAGTTTCGCGGCGACCGGCTGCTCGCCACCGTGAACGAATGCCTGTCCACGCATGCGCTACCGGCCAGCTCGTTGCAGGTCGAAGTCACGGAGGGCCTGCTGATTCGCAACCAGCCCGAGGTCGGCGAGACGCTGATCGCGCTGAGCCGGCTCGGCGTCGGGCTCGCGATGGACGATTTCGGCACCGGCTATTCGTCGCTGTCATACCTGAAGCGTTTCCCGTTCGATGTGCTGAAGATCGATCGCAGCTTCGTGCGCGACGTTGGCTCCGACCCCGACGATTGCGCGCTCGTCATCGCCGCGATCCGCATGGGCAAGGGACTCGGCCTGTCGGTCGTCGCCGAAGGCGTCGAGACCGACAAGCAGCTCGCGTTTCTTGCCGAGCACGAATGCGATCTGGTGCAGGGCTACCTGTTCAGCAGGCCGGTGACGGCCGACCAGTTCGCAGCGCGCTGGCTGGCGCAGGTGCCGGCGGCGAGCCCGCCGCCCGACATCATCGTCTAGGGTGTTGCGCCAGGCGCCAGGCGTCAGCTCGGTCCGCTCGGATGTTCGACGACTTGACGAGCTTCGTCCAGTTCACGATTTCGTCGTTCACCAGCTTGCGGAAATCTGCCGGCGTGTTGGCCTTCGGCTCGACGCTTTGTGCCAGGAACTGCTCGCGCACTTGCGGCTCGTTGACCGCTTTCGTGATCTCGCCGGCCAGTCGGTCGACGATCGCGGCAGGGGTGCCGCCCGGCGCGAACACGCCGTACCAGGTCGACATCTCGTAGCCCGGCACGCCGGCTTCGGCGATGGTCGGCACGTTCTCGAGGCCGGGCATGCGCGTGACGGTGGACACGCCGAGCATGCGCAGCTTGCCGGCCTTCGCGTGCGGCAGCGCGGGCGGCACCGCCGAGAACGTCATGTCGACCTGGCCGCCGATCACGTCGGTGAGCGCCGGCGCGTTGCCCTTGTAGGGAATGTGAACGATGTGCACCCCGGCGAGCACCTTGAACAACTCGCCGCCGAAATGCAACGTGCTGCCGTTGCCCGACGACGCGTAGGTCAGCCTGCCGGGCTTGGAACGCGCCAGCTCGATGAGCTCGCGCACCGAATTCGCCGGCACGTTCGGGTTGACGACGAGCACGAGGCCGGCCATGCCGACCAGGCTCACCGGCAGCAAGTCGTTCACGGGGTCGTACGGCAGCTTCTGCAGCGCCGGCACGATCGTCTGCGACCCGGTCGAGCCGAGCATCAGCGTGTGCCCGTCGGGGGCCGCGCGCGCGAGCATCTCGGCCGCGATCACGCCGGTCGCGCCGGGTTTGTTGTCGACCACGACCGGCTGGCCGAGCGCGTCGCTCAGGCGTTGCGCGATGACACGCGCGAGGATGTCGTTGGTGCCGCCCGGCGCGAAGCCGACCAGCATGCGGATCGGCTTGCTCGGGTAGGCCTGCGCCGCTGCGGGCACGGCAAAGGCGACACACCACGCGGCGAGCAGGAACTTCCAGAACATGCGCATGCGCCATCTCCTGTCGATTCGCCGGCGCTCACGCTTCCGGCTCGTTCGACTATAGGCGCAGGCGGCGACGAGCGCAGCATGCCGCGGCACGGCTATGCGGCGCGCCGCTTCGTGCCGCTCGCACGCGGCGGGTCGAGCACGCGGGTGCCCGGCACATGCTTCTTGCCCCAACGCACGATGGCCAGCAGCACTTCGCCGAGCGCCATGCCCTTGTCGCTGAGCGAGTAGGCGTAGCGCACCGGCCGCTCCTGGTAGGGCGCACTGACGACGACGCCGGCGTCTTCGAGGCGCTTCAACCGGTCCGCCAGGATGTTGGTCGGAATGCGCTCGGGCGAATCGAGCAGCTCGCCGTAGGTGCTCTTGCCGTGAAGCAGGTCGCGCACGACGAGCAGCGACCACTTGTCGCCCACGACGTCGAGCGTGCACGCGATTGCGCAGGACGAGCGGCGTGCGTCGTTGCGTTTGGCCGGCATGGCGTTCCTTTTGCCGATGTCACTTGCAGATTGCAAGTCATTGTGCTACCTTGGAGTGTAACTTCCATAATGCAAGTGACTCATCACCCAAACAGGAGCGTGCAATGTCGAGTGCCATTTCCCAACGTCACGCCGGGCCGTCCGCCGCAAACGGTCCGTGGCTCGTTTCCGGCGTCGTGCTCGGGCTGTGGCTCGTGCTCGTCGCCTACCTCGGTGCGAACGGGACTTTCTTGGTGCCGCCGGGCGAGCCGCCGTTCGCATTGATCGCAGGCGTCCTGGCGCCGCTGCTCGTCTTCGGGGGCGCGTACCGTTACCTGCGGTCGTTTCGGGCCTACGTGCTGAACGCCGACCTGCGGCTTGTCGCTGGAGTGCAGGCGTGGCGCTTCGCCGGTTTCGGCTTCATCTGGCTGTACGCGCACGGCATCCTGCCGGGCTTCTTCGCGTGGCCCGCGGGGCTCGGCGACATGGCAATCGCCGCCGCCGCACCGTGGATGGTGCAAGCCTTGGCGCGCCGGCCCGAGTTCGCCGCGAGCAGGGCGTTCGTCGCGTGGAACTGGCTCGGCATCGCCGATCTGTTCGTCGCGGTGAGCGCCGGCGCGTTGGCCTCGGGCCTGGTGCCGGGGCTGGTGCAAGGCGTGACGACGGCGCCGATGGCGCTGCTGCCGCTGATCCTCGTGCCGGCCTATCTGGTGCCGCTGATGCTGATGCTGCACTTCACGGCGCTGTTGCAGGCCGCACGCTCAGTGCATCACTGACGACAGGTAGCCGCCCCGATCGAGCAGGAATTTCCACAGCCGCTCGCCGTAGTCCTCAGCGACCGCACGGCGCACCGACTCACGCTCGGCCAGCGCCGTGCGCCATGCGGCGACCTTGGGCAGGCCGTGCAGCACGCCGAAGTCGGCGATGCGGTCGAAGGCGTCCCAGTAGCGGAACACGGGGCCGAAAGCCGCATCGACGAGCGTGAACGACGCTCCCCCGAAGTAAGGGCCTTCGCCGAGCGCTGCCTCGAGCCGAATGAACTTTTCACGCAGCGCCGCCGCCGTGGCAGCGAACGCCTGGGCGTGGGGGGCCACGTAGACCCCCCAGACGTCGTTCAGTACGCTCGAGCCGAATTCGATCCAGGCGCGATGCTGCGCCCGCACCATCGGGTCGGCGGGATGCAGCGCGGGGGCGTGTGTGTCCTCCAAATACTCGAGGATGACGGCGGATTCGAAGATGACGTCGCGCTTGACGCGCAGCAGCGGCACCTTGCCGAGCGGCGAAAGCTCGACGAACCACTGCGGCTTGTCGCTCAGGTCGACTTGCGTGCGCGTGTACACAACACCCTTCTCCGCGAGCGCGATCGCGGCACGTTGCACGTACGGGCACAGAGGATGGCTGACGAGCTCGAGCGTGTGCACGGTGTCCGGTGTCGCAGCGCCCGCCTGTTTCAGTGCCATGTCCATGGTGTTCTTTCCGAGGAGGGTGGATGTGCCGGCACTCTAGGTTCTGCCGATACGCATGCCAACTCGCCAGGGGTGCATACTCGGTATGCGATATCGCACAGGAGCTTGTGACCGATGCGAACCTCGCGCGCTGCCGCAGGCCCGCTGAGCTGGGATGACCTTCAGGTCTTTCTGGCGGTGTGCCGTGCGGGATCGATCTCGGGCGCGGCGCGCCGCCTCGCGGTCAATCACTCGACCGTGTTGCGCCGCATTTCGAGCCTCGAGCACACGCTCGGCGTCCGGCTGTTCGACCGCCTTCCGAGCGGCTACGCGCTGACTGCAGGCGGCAACGATCTCCACATGCGGCTCGCCGGCATCGATGAGCAGATCGACGCTTCACATCGCCGTCTGCGCGGTCTCGACGAAGAGATCAGGGGCGTGATCCGCGTGACATCGACCGACACCTTGCTGCACAGCATGCTGATGCCACTGGTCGCGCGTTTCCGTGCCCTGCATCCCGGCGTGCAGATGCAGGTGACGGTGAACAACAGCTTCATGAGCCTCACGCAGCGCGAGGCCGACGTCGCGGTGCGAGGCTCGAACCGGCCGCCCGAGAACCTCGTCGGCCGGCGCGTGGGCGACATCCAGACCGCGCTGTACGCGTCGAAGCGTTATCTCAAGTCGCTTGGCCGCGAAGCCACGCTCGAAGACTGTGTCTTCGTCGCGCCCGACGAGTCGCTGTCGCATCTGGAGCAATCGAAGTGGTTGCAGAAGAACGTGGCGCCCGGGCGCATCGCGGTGCGTGTCGACAGTCTGCTCGGTATGGTCGATGCCGTCGTGCACGGCATGGGCGCCGGCATGCTGCTGTGCCCGCTCGCGCAGGCGCAGCCTTCGCTCGTGCAACTTGCGCCGCCGAGCGTGCAGCTGAACACGCAGATCTGGATCCTGACGCACCCCGATTTGAAACAGGTGGCGCGCATCCGCGCGTTCACGCAGTTCCTGTTCGACGCGCTGAGCGTCGACGCGCGCCTCGCGCACTGACGAGCGGAAGGCACTGCGGTGGGGCCGGCAGTTGCAACTGGCAACACCTCGACCCCGCGAACAGGTCATCGCCAGACCGGCCGGCATCGAATACATAACTGCCATGCTTCGCGTCGTCTTCTTCGTCTGTGTGCTCGGGTTGGGTTGCGCCGGCGCCGGCGCCCGCGCCGAGCCGCGCCTGGGTTCCACGCATGCGATCGTCGTCGACGAAGAGACCGGCGAAGTGCTGCTGGGTAAGGACGTCGTGAAGGCCGCGCCGATCGCATCGCTGACCAAGCTGATGACGGCGATGGTGGTCATCGATGCCGGGCAGGACCCGAAAGAGATGCTACGCATCGAGTCAGCCGATCTCGACCACGTGAAGCGCACGCGCGGTGGTGTGCGTGTCGGCGCGGTGGTGTCGCGCGGCGCGTTGCTGGAGCTGACGCTCATCGCCTCGGACAACCGCGCCGCATCGGCGTTGGCGCGTCACTATCCGGGAGGGATCGAAGCGTTCCGTGCTGCGGTCGCGCAAAAGATTCGCACGCTCGGGCTCGAAAGCACGCTCATCGAAGAGCCGACCGGTCTCTCGCCGAACAACCGGTCGAGCGCCGAGGACATGGTCAAGGTGCTGCGCGCGGCGGCGGCGTACCCCGCGATCGCGGAGCTGACGAGCAAGCGCGACCATGAAGTGCTGATCAACGGGCAGCGGCGCGTCGTGCGCAACACCAACGGCCTGGTCGGCTCTCCCGGCTGGAACATCCTGTTGTCGAAGACCGGCTACACGAACGAGGCCGGCCGGTGCGTGAGCATGCGCGTGCAGGCGGCCGGGCGCACCGTGATCGTCGTGCTGATGGGTGCCGTGCGGCCTTCCGTGCGCGCGCTCGACGCCAACAACATCCTGCGCTGGCTCAGCCGCGAAACGCCGGCTTCGACCCTGGTGGCCGCCAAGGCGCCGCGCCGGCTCGCAGTGCCCGTTGTACAAGCGCCGAGCGACGACACACCGGCCGGTGACGCCAACGAGGCGAGCGCGCCGCTCCTCAGCGGCGAATAAGACCGCCGCGCGCTGCGCTCAGCGAGAGCGCCCGCCGAAACCGCGCATCGCCGCGAGCATCTCGCGGTGTCGCTGCATCTTGTGCTGCAGCAGCGCGTGCAGTTCCTGCTCGCGCTGCACGAAGTTCTCGAAAACCTGAAAGAAACGCGGCGCTGTCATCGCCTGCTCGTCGTGCCGCCCGCGCGGCAGGTCGCGATACGACGCCATCTGCTGCGCCAGCGCCTGCAACTGCGCCGCGATGTTGCGATGCAGGGCAGCCAACTGCGTGTACGCATCGTGTTCCGGGCGTGCGTTCGGGTCCTGCGGGTCGAGCGCGCTCAGGTGCAGCTCGAGATTGGCGGCCACCGCATCGACGAGCTCGGCCATCTTCGCCGGCAACACCGAATGGTCCGCAAGGCCTTGGCCGCAACTGCTTTCCTCGTTCATCGCGAGCTCCTGTGGGCACGTCGCTCATTGTCGGACTGCCCGCGTACCCGCGCCGGCGGCAGGCACTTGACATTGATTTTAGTTTACCTAAACTAAAATGCAATTATCAACCAACACCTCTGCCACATGGCCACCCGCTCGTACCACAGCGACACGCGCCGCCAGCGGCAATCGGAGCTGCGCACGCGCATCGCGGCCGCCGCGGCCGAGCTGCATGCGATCAAGGGTGCCGTGGCGACGAGCTACGCCGACATTGCAGAGCGCGCCGGCGTCTCGCTGCCGACGGTCTACAGCCATTTCCCGAGCCAGCAGGATTTGATCGGCGCGTGCACGAGCCACGTGGCCGCTCAGGCGCCAGCGCTGGGCGTCGACCAGATCCTTGCCGCCCCGGATCTGCCGAGCGCCGCCGAGCGGCTGGTCGCCAGTATCGACAAGTTGAACGCGCACTTCGAGCCGTGGATGGCGTGGCGCGAGCAGCGCCTGATTCCGTTCCTGGCCGAGCTCGGCGAGGGTCGGCGCAAACGGCAAACCGCGTTGATCGCGGAGTTGTTGTCGCGACATCTGGGCGCGGGCGACCGCCGCGAGCTCGCCGCTGCGTGGGAATCGCTGTTGAGTTTCGATCTATGGCACCGCCTGCTGCGCCAGCACAAGCTGTCGCGCACGGCGGTGCGCGCATTGCTCGTCCGCTTGCTGCTGGCTGCCGTCGGACCACGGCCATCGGCTGTATCCATTCCGCGTCCGAGGAGAAAACAGTGAACGCCCATCCCCAAGCATCGATCCACGAGGTCGCGCGCGACACCTATCGCATCAGCATCGCGATGCCGCCGAGCTTCATCCCCGGCGGCTTCTCGTTCAACCAGTATCTGGTCGTCGACGAGCGGCCGCTGCTGTTCCACACCGGGCCAAGGAAGCTGTTCGACCTGGTGCGCGAGCAGATCGAGACGGTGATGCCGGTGTCGCAGTTGCGATACGTCGCGTTCTCGCATGTCGAAGCTGATGAATGTGGTGGTCTGCAGCAGTTCCTCGCGGCGGCGCCGGAGGCGCGGCCTGTGTGCAGCGCGGTCGCGGCGATGGTGTCGGTGACCGACCTCGTCGACGTCGAGCCGATCGGCATGGACGACGGGCAGGCGCTCGACCTCGGTCACCACCAGCTGGTGTGGCAGTCGACGCCGCATCTGCCGCACGGCTGGGAATGCGGCTACTTCTACGACGCGACCGCGAAGACGCTGTTCTGCGGCGACCTCTTCACGCAGCCCGGTACGGGAGACGCACCGCTGGTGCACGACGACATCCTGTCGCCGAGCGAAGCCTTCCGTCACGAGATGGACTACTACTCGCACACTCGCAACGCGCCCGCGCTGATCGACAAGCTCGCGCAACTGCGGCCGGAGTTGCTTGCGTGCATGCACGGCAGCGCGTGGGCGGGCGACGGCGCAGGGTTGCTGCGCAAGCTCGGCGCATCGCTGATGAAGTGATGAGCAGGGGCAGTCCGAGACACCCCTTGTCAACCGGGGCCGCGCAGCCATATGCGACACACCGGTGTGGTTGATCGGATACTGTCAGCCGGTGAAAGGAGCGGTCCATGTTCAAACGTCTGGCAGTGCTGTGGTCGGTGATTCGCGGCGATGCGCGGCGTCTGTGGTTTGCGCTGCGTCATCCGGCCGCGCCACGTTGGCTCAAGGTCGGTACGGCATTGATCGTGTTGTACCTGCTGTCGCCTGTCGACCTGCTGCCCGAGGCGATCCCGCTGCTGGGCGTGGTCGACGATCTGGTGCTGGTGCCGCTCGCGATACGCTGGCTGCTCTCGCGCCTGCCGGCCGAGGTGCGCGGCGACGTCGAGCGCCGGGTCCGCTGACGGCGCGCGGTGCTTGATGCTTGATGTCACGCGGCTTCTCCGTCGGCTGGCGCGGCTTCGCGCGGCGCCCCGTCGGCACGGCGCGCCGCCGCTGGCATTGTCTCGAGCGCAGGTGGAGAATGCCGCATGGCCTGCTCGCAGGCGGATCCAGCAAGGAGCCGGCGATGAAGATCACCATGCGCACCGTCGCGATGGCGCTCGCGACGCTGATGCTGGCCGTGAGCGTCGGTGCGGCACAGGCCGGTGGCCGCCATGGCGGTCATCGTCATCACCACCATTGGGGTCCCGGCGTGTTCTGGGGCACCGTCGGCCTGGGTGTGGGCATCGGTATCGCGCGCCATCACTACTACTACAGCCACTACGGGCCGCCGTGGTATCCCGGCTACGTGGTGGTCCAGCCACCGCCGGTGGCGTACTACCAAGAGCCGCCGCCCGCGCGTGAGCCGGCGACGCGCAGGCCGCCCGATCCGATCTTCTATCCGCGCGAAGGCCAAAGCGCAGCGCAGACCGAGGCGGACCGCCAGGCCTGCAACCGCTGGGCGATGACGCAGCCGGGCGCGATAGCCGAGGCCAGCGTGTTCCACCGCGCGACGCTCGCGTGCATGGAAGGGCGCGGCTACACCGTGCGGTAGCGCCCGCACGCTGCACCCGCGCTATTGACGTCGGCGTTGCGGCCGATCAGGCCGTCTTGCGCGCGCGCGTCTTGCGCACGGTGGTGCGCTTCGGCGTGACCGCCTTCGCGATCGGCTTGCGCACCGCGCGGCGCTTCGCTGCGCCGTTCTTCGCCGCGGCTTGCGGGCCGGCGACCTTCGCGGCGACCTGCGTGGCGCGCTGCTCGATACGGTCGACCAGCTTGCTCACGATGTGAGCACCCGGCAGCACGACGCTCGACAGCTTGTCGAGCGCGCTCGTGCCGTAGGCCTTGTCGAAGGTGGTGGCGTTGGCGGCGATGCGCTCGACGCTCTTGCCGGCGAGATCGACGACGGTGTTCACCACCGACTCGGCACCGCCCGAGCTCAGTTTGATGCCCTTCACGTAGTAGCCGCTGATCGTCTTTTGCATCGTGACGATGTTGCCGCGCACGTTGGTGCTGAGCGGCAGCACACGGCGGTTCAGCACGTTTTCGAAGCGCTGGTCGAAGTAGCCGATCGCGCGCTGGCCGCCGACTCGGTACACGTTGATCACGTTCACCGCGGTCTTGCCGTAGGACGTGATCACGTCGGACGCGACGGTGGAAAGGTTCTGGATGGTCATGCGTTGCTCCAATGGTTGAGATCTTGACGACCATCGACCGGCGCCAGGCGCATCGATCGAGGGATGACGCGCAGTCTCACATCGCCCGCTAGTGGGTGCACCCCAATTGGCCGCCCTGAAATAGAGGCTTCGATCCAGAAACACCGATGGTGTGTGTCGCTCAGGTGACTGCAAGCACCGTCTGCGGCGGCACGTACACATAGCCCAGGTCGTGCGCGACCTCGCGGCAGGTGACCTGGCCTTCGGCGACGTTCAGACCGTTGCGCAAGTGCGGATCGTCCTGCAGCGCCTTGCGCCAGCCCTTGTTGGCGAGCGCCAGCACGAACGGCAGCGTCGCATTGTTGAGCGCGTACGTGGACGTGCGCGGCACACCACCCGGCATGTTGGCGACGCAGTAGTGCACCACGCCGTCGACCACGTAGGTGGGGTCGGCGTGCGTGGTCGGGCGCGACGTCTCGAAGCATCCGCCCTGGTCGATCGCGACGTCGACGATCACCGAGCCGGGCTTCATGCGCGCGACGAGCGACTGCGGCACGAGCTTCGGCGCCGCAGCGCCCGGGATCAGCACGCCGCCGATGACGACGTCGGCCGACAGCACCTGGCGCTCGAGGTTGTCGCGGTTCGAGAACACGGTCATGGCGCGCGCGCCGAGCATGTGGTCGATGCGCCGCAATGCGTCGACGTTGACGTCGATCACGACCACCTGTGCGCCGGTGCCGACCGCGATCTGCGCCGCGTTGCTGCCCACCACGCCGGCGCCGAGGATCACGATCCTGGCCGGCGGCACACCCGGCACGCCGCCGAGCAGCATGCCGCAGCCGCCGTGCGCGCGCTCGAGGCTGTGCGCAGCCGCCTGCACCGACATGCGGCCCGCGACTTCGGACATCGGCGCCAGCAGCGGCAGCCCGCCGCCGCCTTGCGTCACCGTCTCGTAGGCGATGCAGATCGCGCCGCTGTCGAGCAGGTCCGCGCACTGCTGCGGGTCGGGCGCAAGGTGCAGGTACGTGAACAGCACCTGTCCGGCGCGCAGCCGCTTGCGCTCGATCGCCTGCGGCTCCTTGACCTTCACGAGCATGTCGGCGCGGGCGTACACCTCGTCGGCGGTGGGAACCACGCTCGCACCGGCCAGCTCGTACTCGCGATCGCCCGCGCCGATGCCGGCGCCCGCGTTGTGTTCGACGAGCACGCCGTGCCCGGCGGCCACCAGCTCGCGCACCGACGACGGTGTGAGGCCGACGCGGTACTCGTGAACCTTGATCTCCTTCGGGACGCCGATCAGCATGGCTCGCTCCTGTCGGATAGGCAGGCCCATTGTGCGACCGTCGAGATGATTGGCATACTTATCATTATGCTGCCATGCATCTCCCTCGAAGTGCTCGTTGATCCGAGCGCCGCCGCCGCGCGATCAGCGGCGCGTGGACAGCCAGATGCCCGGCAGGATCAGCAACGCGCCGACGCCGTGAAACCACTCGATGCGCTCGTCGAGCACCCACCACGCAATCAGCGCGCTGTACAACGGCCCGAGGTAGAGCACGACCGACACGCGCGCCGCACCGAGCGTGCGCTGCATGATCGAATACGCGGCATATGCGCCGGCGCCCGGAATCAACGCCGCCGCGAGCACGAGCGCTGCGCTCTTCCACGACAGCTGTGAAGGCAGCCACGCGATCGCCTCCCAAAGCGTGAACGGAATGAGCACCGCGATGCCGCCGCAGGCGATCAACGTGAGTCGCGCGACCGGCCCGAAGGCCGACGGCCAGGCACGCAGCAGCACCGAGTACGCGGCCCAGCACAGCACCGCGATCGCGACCCAGGCATCGCCTTCGTTGATGCGCAGTTGCAGCGCAGCGCTCCAGTCACCCTTGAACAGGATGTGCAGCATGCCGGCGAGCGCCATCACGACGCCGAGCACCTGCAACGGACCCATGCGCTCACGCAGCCACAGCGCCGACGCGAGCGCGATCAGCACCGGTGCGACGGCGTACAGCAAGCCGATGTTGACGGCAGTCGTGCTGCGCCCGCCGATGTAGACGAAAGCGCCGCACACCCACATGCCGAGCGCGCCGAGCACGACGAACTGCTTCCACTCGCCGCGGATGCGATCGCGTTTGGCGAGCAGCTCGGCGCGGCAGACGGCGCCGAGCAGCAGCGCGGCCACGCACCAGCGGCCGAGCGCCAGCGCATGCGGCGCGATCACGCCCGGCGCCCAGCGCGCGACGAGGTAGTTGACGCTCCAGAAGGCCGGAACGATGAAGATCAACGCTTGCGCGAGACGCAGCTGGGCTGGATGCAGCCTCGCATCGGCCGCGGTCGCAGTGCTCATGCGCGCATTGTCCGGTGCACGCCGCGCGCGTGCCGCGACCCGCGCGAATGCCCCGGCGCCGCTAGCGCTTCAGCTCTTCGCTGATCTCGATCCTGATGCCGCTGGTGCCGACGGCGACGGCAGGCGACACGCCCTGCAGGTCACCGCTCTTGGGCATCGCGTCGCCGCTTTTCGAGATGCGGGCGCCGATGATCACGCTCGTTGCGCCCGACAGCTTCGCGGCCGGCGACATCGCCATGCTGTCGTCGAGCGTGAACTGCAGCGGCAGGTCCTTCACCTGCCTGCGCACGATGGCCAGCGGCACGCGGCTGCCCTCGGCCGCGCGCGCAAACACGAACAGCGTGTCGTCGGGCGCGACGCGAGCTTTCAGCGGTTGCGCGAGGCTCACCGTTCCGCTCACCTTGGCAGGCGCGGCGGCAGCGCTCGCGCCCGGTCCTGCAGACCCCGCTGTGCCCGCGACAGGCGCTTGCGCCGGCGGCATGCCGGCGAGCTGTCGTGCCTGCGCGATGCTTGCGCGAACCTGCTCGGCGAACTGCCCGTCGCCCGACTCGATCTGCGCGAGCCGTTCCCAGAGCGTGACCGCGAGGCGGTAGTCCTTGCGCTCGAAGGCCACGGTGCCGGCGAGCGCGAGTGCCTTCGGGTTCTTCGGATCGAGCTTCAGCGCGCGCTCGACCAGCGCCACCGGCTCGCCGTCGAAATTGCGGTTGTTCGTCATCGCCACGGCAAAGGCGAGGTCGGCGAGCAGGCCGGCGTCGTCGGGCCGCAGTTGCGTGGCCTTGCGGAACGCGTCGACGGCTTGTGCATGCCGGCCGATCGCCGCGTAGGAACGCGCGAGCATCTGCCAGCCTTCGGCGTCGTCGGGTCGCGTCTTCAGGCGCTCGGCGAGCTGGTCGACCATGGACTCGATCTGCTGCAGCGCCTTCGCTCGCTCGGCGTCCTGGGGACTGCCGTCCGATGCGGCCGGCGCGGCGGCGCTACGCGGCAGCAGATGCCCCGGCGAGCCGAGCGCGAAGTAGCCACCCGACGCGATGCCGAACATGAACACGGTCAACACCGCCGCGAGAGCGGTCGAAGGCCGGCCGTCGGCGCCGGTGCGCCACCACAGCGGGCGCGTCGACCACGCGGCGGCCAGCACGCCGAGCACGATCGCCAGCAGCACGAACGCGGTCATCGCGGCGCGCCTTCCTCGGCGGCGTCGAGCTCGTCGGGCTCGAAGCGGTCATCGCTCATGCGCGTGCGCCGGCGCAGCACGAAGTACAACACCGCCAACCCGCCGACGAGCAGCACGCCCGGGCCGAACCACAGCAGAAACGTCGTCGCCTTCAACGGCGGCCGGTAGAGCACGAAGTCGCCGTAGCGGTCGGTCATGTACTTGAGGATCTGCTCGTCGCTCTGGCCCTTGCGGATCATGTCGCGCACCTGCGTGCGCAGGTCTTCCGCGAGGCTCGCGTTCGACCCCGCGATGGTCTCGTTCTGGCACACGAGGCAGCGCAATTCTTCGGTGATGCGCAGCATGCGAGCTTCGACCGCGGCGTTGTCGATCGGATCGGGCGGTGCGTCCTTTCGCAGACCAGCGCGAACAGCATCAGCAGCCAGCGAAGCGCCGCAGCACCAGGCACGCGCCAGCATTATCCATTGAGCTCCTTGACCAGCGGCCGGATGCGCGTCTGCACGATCTCGGGTGTCAGCGGGCCGATGTGCTTGAAGCGGATCAATCCCTTCTTGTCGATGACGAAGGTCTCGGGCACGCCGTAGACGCCGAAGTCGATGCCGACACGGCCGTCCTGGTCGAAGATCGACATCTGGTAGGGGTCGCCGAATCGCCCGAGCCAGTTCAGGCCGTCGGCACGCGTGTCCTTGTAGTTCAGCCCGATGATCGGCACGACCTTCGTCTTCGAGAACTCGACGAGCGTGGGGTGTTCCTCGCGGCACGCGACGCACCACGAGGCCCACACGTTCAGCATCCAGACCTTGCCGAGCATGTCGTCGCGCGCGATCGTCTTCGCCGGGTCGTCGAGCCTCGTCAGCGCGAAGCTCGGCGCGGGCTTGTCGATGAGCGGTGAGGGCACTTTGCGCGGGTCGAGGCTCAGGCCGCGCCACAGAAAGAAGACGAGCAGCGCGAACAGCCCGAGCGGAATGATGAAACGCAGACTCTTCATGCGGGCGTCCCGGCGACTGCGGTCGCGGCTTGTTGCGGTTGCGGTTGCTTCGCGCGGTAGCGCCGGTCGGTCGCGGCGAGCGCGCCGCCCAGCGCCATCAGCAGACATCCGCCCCAGATCCAGTTGACGAAAGGCTTGTAGTACACGCGCACGATCCACGCGTTGCCCGCAAGCGGCTCGCCGAGCGAGACGTACAGGTCGCGCGTGATGCCGCGATCGATGGACGCTTCGGTCATCGTGTTGCGCTGTACGCGGTAAACGCGCTTTTCGGGCGTCATCAGCACCACCGGCTTGCCGTCGCGCTGCACTTCGATCAACGCCTGCAGCGCTTCGTAGTTCGGGCCCTGCACCTGCTTCATGCCGCGCAGCGTGAAGACATGGCCGGCAACTTCGGTGCTGTCGCCCATGTTCAGCTTCACGTCACGCTCGATCTCGTAAGTGTTGACCATGCACACCCCGAACGCGAACGCGGCGACGCCGAGGTGCGCCGTCATCATGCCGAGCATCGAGCGCGGCAACAGCCGCAGCCGGCCCAGCACGCTGGCGCTCGCGCCGCCTGCGGGCCGCACGCGTTCCCACAGGTCGGTGCCGATCGACGCGACGATCCAGAACGTCATCAGAAAACCGAGCGTTGCGCCGAAGGTGATGCGCCCGGCGAGCCATGCGGTGAGCAACGCCGCCACGACGGCGACGACTGCAGCCCAGCGCAAACGCTTCGCGAGATCCGGCACTTCTGCATGCTTCCAGCGCGCGAGCGGTCCGATGCCGACCAGGAACACGACCGGCACCATCAGCGGCAGGAACACCGTCTCGAAGTACGGCGGTCCGACCGAGATCTTGCCCATGCCGAGCGCATCGAGCAGCAGCGGGTACAGCGTGCCGAGCAACACCGACAGCATCGCGACAACGAACAGCACGTTGTTCGAGAGCAGCATCGTCTCGCGCGACACCAGCTCGAAGCGTGCGCCGAGTCCGACCTTCGGCGCGCGCCACGCATACAACGTCAACGAACCGCCGATCACGACCGCGAGGAACGCGAGGATGAACAACCCGCGCCTTGGATCGGTCGCGAACGCATGCACCGACGACAACACGCCCGAGCGAACCAGGAACGTGCCGAGCAGCGACAGCGAAAACGCGAGGATCGCGAGCAGCACGGTCCACGACTTGAAGGCGCCCCGCTTTTCGGTGACCGCCAGCGAGTGGATCAACGCGGTGCCGGCGAGCCACGGCATGAACGACGCGTTCTCGACCGGGTCCCAGAACCACCAGCCGCCCCAGCCGAGCACGTAGTACGCCCACATGCTGCCGAGCGCGATGCCGACGGTGAGGAAGCACCACGCCGCGGTCGTCCACGGGCGCGTCCAGCGTGCCCACGTGGCGTCGAGGTTGCCGCCGAGCAGCGCCGCGACGGCGAACGCGAACGCGACCGAGAAGCCGACGTAGCCCATGTAGAGCATCGGTGGGTGCACGACCATGCCGGGATCCTGCAGCAGCGGGTTCAGGTCGTTGCCGTCGGCCGGCGCCGGGAACAGCCGGTCAAAGGGGTTCGACGTGGTCACCATGAACAGCAGGAACCCGGCGCTGACGAGCCCCATCACCGCGAGGATGCGCGCGATCACCGCTTGCGGCAGGTGGCGGCTGAGCAATGCCACCGCGAGCATCCACACGCACAGCATCATCAGCCACAACAGCAGCGAGCCTTCGTGTCCGCCCCACACGCCGGCGATGCGATAGGCGAGCGGCAGCGCGCTGTTCGAATGCGCTGCCACGTATTGCACCGAGAAGTCGTTGCGCACGAAGCAGCTCGTCAGCGCGATGAACGCGAACGCGACGAGCAGGAACTGCGTTTGCGCCGCCGGCCGAGCGAGTGCCATCCATTGCTCGCGACCGCGCGCGGCGCCGGCGAGCGGCAGCGTGCCCTGGATCAACGCCACCGCGAGCGCAAGCAACAGCGCGATTTGCCCAAGCTCGGGAATCATTTGGCCACCTCCTTGATCACGCTGCCGCCGATCTTCTCGTTGACGGCGCCGGCGCGCTTCAGCGCATCGGCCGCTTCGGGCGGCATGTAGTTCTCGTCGTGCTTGGCGAGCACCTCGCGCGCGACGAACACGCCGTCGGTGCCGAGCTGCCCCTGTGCGACGACGCCTTTGCCTTCCTTGAACAGGTCGGGGAGGATGCCGCGGTAGCGCACCGGGATCGTCTGCGCGGTGTCGGTGACCATGAAGCTCACGTCGACACCGTCGCGCTTCACGCTGCCGGCCTGCACCAGCCCGCCGATGCGAAAGGTGCGCTGCGTCGGCGCTTCGCGTGCGACCACCTGCGTCGGCGAATAGAAGAACACGAGGTTGCTCTGGAACGCGTTGAGCACGAGCGCGGTCGCCGCGCCGACGGCGATGAGCACGCCGAGGATGATCGAGAGGCGTTTGCCGCGCGGCGTCATCGCATGTTCTCCGCGTGCGCCTCGTCGCGCGCATGCTCGACGGCCTTGCGCCGGCGCTGCGCCGCCAGCAAGGGTTCGATCACGAGCAACGCGACGGTCACGGCGTACGAGCCCCACACATAGAGGCCGTAGCCACCCATGTGGAAAAAATCGGAGGCGCTGTTCCAAATCATCTAGTGCTTCCTTGGCGAGCGAGCAGCTCGCGAACCCAGTCGGTGCGCGACTCGCGTTCGATGACCTCGGCGCGGGCCCTCGAAAACGCGATCGCGAAGGTGTAGGCCCAGAAGGCGAAGGTCATCAGCAGCATCGCCGTCAGCATCGTGCTGGCCATTTTCGGCGCAGCGGTCGCGCTGATGGTTGCGCCCTGATGCAGCGTGTTCCACCAGCGCACCGAGAAATAGATGATCGGGATGTTGACGACTCCGACGATGACAAGCAAGGCCCCGGCCTTGTCCCCACGGCGCACATCGTCGATCGACGCCACCAGTGCGATGTAGCCGAGGTACAGGAACAACAGGATCAGCTCGGAGGTCAGTCGCGCGTCCCATACCCACCAGGCGCCCCACGTCGGGCGCCCCCACAGCGCGCCGGTCCACAACGCGATGAAGGTGAAGATCGCACCCGTGGGCGCGAGCGCGCGCGCGAACATCGACGCCATGCGTGCGTTGAGCAGCCAGCCGATCGCCGCCCACATCGCCATCACCAGGTACACGAGCATCGACATCCATGCGGCCGGCACGTGGATGAAGATGATGCGGTAGGCGTCGCCTTGCGTCGCGTCGGTGGGTGCGACGAAAAAACCGATGTAAAGCCCGAGCGCCGCGAGCACGACGGTCGTTGCCCACAGCCACGGCTCGAGCGCGGCCGCCAGCCGGTAAAAGCGTGAGGGTGCGGCGAACGTGAACCAGTGGATTCGACCAGCCATCGATTTGGGCCTTATTCCATCGAAATGCGCAACGCCGCGGCGGTGGCGAGCGGTGCCAGCAACAGGCACGCGATCAAGAGCGCTCCGAGCAAAGAATAGTTCCCCGCCGGCGATAAACCACTGTCGACCGCGCCGGCCGCGCCCGCGCCGAAGATCAGCGCCGGAATC
The DNA here is from genome assembly GCA_963752605.1 of uncultured Solirubrobacterales bacterium. Taxonomy (GTDB): domain Bacteria; phylum Actinomycetota; class Thermoleophilia; order Solirubrobacterales; family 70-9; genus CAVVYW01. The sequence continues at coordinate 869,387 of CAVVYW010000006.1, read as the reverse complement.
GACAGCGGCAGCACCAGCAGAACGATCAGCATGCCACCGCTGCGCAGGCCGAGCGTCAGCGCAGCGCCGACGCCGCCGAGCAGGCTGAGGATCGGCGTGCCCAGCACGAGCGAGACGAACAGCGCGGTCAGCGTGTCGCCGTGCATGCCGAACAGCAGGCCGAACAGCGGGGCGATGACGACCAGCGGCGCGCCGCTGACCGTCCAGTGCGCGGCGGCCTTTGCCGCCGCGACCAGCACCGTCGATTCACCCGACAGCAGCAGTTGCTCGAGCGAGCCGTCGGCGTGGTCGGCGGCGTAAAGCTGGTTCACCGACAGCATCGCGGCGAGCAGCGCGCACACCCAGACCACGCCCGGCGCGATCTGCCGCAGCGTCTCGGGCTCGGGACCGACGCCGAGCGGAAACAGGCTCGCCGCGACGATGAAGAACGCCGCCGGCATCAGCGCCTCGACACGACGGCGCATCGCCAGGCGCAGGTCGCGCAAATAGATGGCGGCGAAGAACATCACGTCATGACCGGTCCGCTCGCTGACCAGGCCGCGCCGGCAAGCCGCCCTGACCTGCGCCAGCACGGGTCCACCTTCGTGTGGGCCTGGGCTCACCTGAAGGGAGGCGGCCGAAGGCGGATCGATCGGGCCGCAGCGCCGGGTCGATCACCGGTTGGTGGCTCGTCACGAGCAGACTGCCCCCGCGCGCGCGGTGCGTTACGAACAGCGCATTCAGGCGCTGCGTGCCTTCGGCATCGAGCGCGTCGAAAGGCTCGTCGAGCACCCACAGCCCCGGGCGGCCCTCGAGCGCGAGGCGTGCGAGCGCGACGCGCTTGCGCTGGCCTTGCGACAGCGTGCGCACCGGCGCACGCCGCCGGCTCGCCAGGCCGAAGGTGTCGAGCGCGCCGTGCAGCGCCTCGGCCGCAGAGTCGCGGCCATGGATGCGCGCGAGAAAGGCCAGCGACTCGGTGGCGGTCAGGTCGTCCTTCAAGGCGTTGCTGTGTCCGATGTGCACGAGCTCGCTGCGATAGCTCTCGCTCTTGCGGATCGGCGTGTCGTCCCACAGCACCTGGCCGCGTTCCGGGCTCGCGAGTCCGGTGACCAGGCGCAGCAGGCTCGTCTTGCCGCGCCCGTTCGAGCCGCGCAACCACACCATGTGGCCGGCCGCCACGTTCAGGTGCACGCCGTGAAAGAGCATGCGGTCGCCGCGCCGGCACGCCAGGTCGATCAGTCGGAGAGTCGGCACGAGGAAGGCACGCCGCAAGAGGGGCCGCCAGTATAGAAGCGCGCCCTCATGCGCACTGCACCCCACGAACGAAACGTCAAGCTCCGGTTGCCTCTGCACACACCTGAAGCACCCGCTTCGCGGTCCCGCCACAACAGCGACCGTTTCTTATGCGACTGGTTGTAAGGCCTACCCCGTTTGCTAACTTTTGGCGCTTTTGAACGGCCCTGAAGCGCGAAGATGCGCCCGCATTGCAGCACGTCTGCATCCCAGGCCCGTGTCCTGACCGGGCATGGCAACGAATAACAGGGAGAGGTCGATTGAAGTCGCTTCACGAGGTGTTGGAGTAGCCGGCATGCGATTCGGTCCGTCGATCGCCAGCCGGCGCGCCGTGAGCGCCGCCCGCCCGCTTGCCGGGCAGGGCGTGCCGGGCCATTGGTGCCGTCGCGAAGAAGCGATCATGGGCACCGCGATCGGCGTCGAGTTGTGGAGCGACGAGCGCGATGCGGGCGAGGCCGCGATCGACGCGGTGATGCAGGAGATGCACCGCATCGACCACGCGATGAGCCCGTTCAAGCCGCACTCCGAGCTCTCGCGCATCAATCGCGACGCCGCGCGCGTCCCGGTGCGCATCAGTGACGAGATGGCCTACCTGATCGCGCGTTCGATCCGCTTCTCCGAGCTTTCCGGCGGCGCCTTCGACATCACTTACGCAAGCGCCGGCTGCCTGTACGACTACCGCCAGGGCATCAAGCCCACCGACGAAGCGCTGGCCCGGGGTCGCGCGGCGATCGGCTATCGCCACCTGCTGCTCGACACCAGTGCACGCACGATCCGCTTCGCGCGGGACGGCGTGCGCATCGATCTCGGCGGCTTTGCGAAGGGCCACGCGGTCGACAACGCCACGGCGATCCTGCGACGCCGCGGTATTCGCCACGCATTCGTCAGCGCCGGCGGCGACAGCCGCGTGATCGGCGACCGCCGCGGCCGCCCGTGGACCATCGGCGTGCGCGATCCGCGCCGCCCCGGCGAAGTGATCGCGGTGTTGCCGCTCGAAGACGTCGCGATCTCGACCTCGGGCGACTACGAGCGGTATTTCGAGCGTGACGGCGTGCGTTGCCACCACGTCATCGACCCGAAGACCGGCACCTCGCCCGACAGCGTGCGCAGCGTGACGATCCTCGCCGCCGATGGCCTCACCACCGAAGGCCTGTCGAAGAGTGTTTTTGTGTTGGGTGTCGACCAGGGACTGCGGCTGATCGAATCGCAGCCCGGTGTCGACGCGGTCGTCGTCGACGCCGCAGGTGTCTTGCATTACTCGTCGGGACTGCTGGCCGGTGGGCCACAGACGCGTCAATAAAGAAAGAGAACGTTGCTCGGTTGATTGGATTGGCAGGGAGGCCACTATGAAACGACAAGCAAGAGTGAGTGTGATGACATGGGTCGCCGCGGCAGTGGGCTTCGCGCTCGCCGGCTGCGGCGGTGGCAGTTCCAGCGACTCGGCCACCGTCACCGTGCAGGGCGACGTGCCGCTCGCGTACGTGAAGCGCTCGACGGCGATCAGCATCAACCCGACCGACGGCACGCCGAGCGCGCCCGGTGGTGACCTGATCATCCGCGAGAAATCTTCGCCGAGCGCGCAGGAGCACAACGTCACCGCGTCGATCACGCAAGGTGTCGGCGACGCCTCGGACCCCGAGGTGTCGTACGACGGCAAGAAGATCGTCTTCTCGCTGCGCTGCCCGGCATCGAACACGTCGCGCATCAACGGCCAGCCCGCGTGCACCGGCGCGTGGAACATCTGGGAATACGACATGACCAGCGGCGGGCTCACCGGCGGCAGCTTGCGCCGCATCACGAGCTCGTCGACCGACGACGATGTCGATCCGGCGTACCTGCCGGCCGGCGCGGGCTTCGTGTTCGCGTCGAACCGCCAGATCAAGTCGCAGCACACGCAAGCCACCGGACACGTCTACTTCGCGCTCGACGAGTACGAGCGCGAGCGTGTGCTGAACCTGCACACGATGGATGCGAACGGCGGGAACATCTCGCAGATCTCGTTCAATCAGAGCCACGACCGCAACCCGGTGGTGCGTCCGAACGGCGACATCATGTTCTCGCGCTGGGAGCACGTCGGCGATCGCAACCGCTTCGCGATCTTCCGCACCAAGCCCGACGGCACCGACATGTTCGTGTTCTACGGCGCGCAGAGCCCGGGCAACAGCTTCCTGCATCCGCGCGACATGGACCCGGCCGGAAGCTACAAGGGCTTCCTGACCTCGTCGCTGATGTCGCTTTCGGGCACCGAGGAAGGCGGCGCGCTGATGCTCGTCGACGCCGCGAAGTACTCGGAGAACAACACGCCGGCCAACTCGGCGGTGCCGGCGCAAGGCGGCCAGAACCAGATGACCGCGCAGCAACTCAACGACGGGCGCGGGCTCTCGATGTTCGGGCGCGTGACGACGCCGTACCCGCTGTGGGACGGCACGAACCGTGTGCTGGTCGGATACAGGCCGTGCGAGGTCACGCGCAACGGCGTGGTCGTTCCGTGCGCCACGCTGACGCCTGAAGAGACCGCGCGCCTGGGTGACCGCGAGCGTCCGCTTGCCGTCGTGCAGGCCGACCCGGTGCAGGACAACGCGCCCGCCGCGTACGCGATCTACATGTACGACCCCGCGCAGCAGACCTGGCTGATCGTGGCCGCGCCGCCGCAAGGCTACATGTACACCGACCCGATCGCGCTACAGCAGCGCACCGAGCCGAATGCGACGCCGCCGACCGCGGTCGATCCGGTGCTCGCGGCACAGGATCTCGCGCTGATCGAAGTGCGCAGCGTGTACGACACCGACGGGCTGAACCGCATGGCCGAACAGATGCTGACCGCGGCCGACCTGCCGGCCGGCTGCACGCAAGGCATCCCGCTGACGACGCCCACCGACTCGCTCGACACGCGCACGCAAGTCGCCGACCTGGTGCGGATGAAGGACCCGGCCGACCCCGCGTACAAATGCGCGCCGGCGCGGTTCGTGCGTGCCGCACGCGCGGTCGCGCCGCCGGCGGCGATGATGGGCCTGCGCAGCGCGATCGGCGAGACCGAGTTCGAGCAGCAGCAGATCCTCGGCTATGCGCCGGTCGAGCCGGATGGCTCGTTCAAGCTGCAGATTCCGGCCGACACGCCGATCGCGTTGTCGATCGTCGATTCGCAGGGCCGCGCATTCCAGACGCACACCAACTGGATCCAGGTGCGGCCGGGTGAGCGCCGCACCTGCGACGGTTGCCACAGCCCGCGTCGCGGCGGTGCGCTGAACTCGGGTACCGTCGTCAATACGATGCCGGCAGCGCTGACGCCTGCGCTCGCGAATGCGCACCAGTCGGGCGAGACGATGGCGTCGACGCGCACGCGCCTGAACCCCTTGCTGCTGTCGCTGCAGCGCGACCCGGTGTTCACCGATGTGTGGGCCGACACCACGCGTGCCGGCGTGACGGCGCGGCCTTCGATCGCGATCCGCTACACCGGCAATGCGAACCCGGCCGATGACCTGGCGACCACGGTGCCGACCAACGGCCTCATCAACTATCCGGAGCACATCCAGCCGCTGTGGACGCGTGATCGCGGCGCGAACACCTGCACCGGTTGCCACGCCGACACCGCGAAGCTCGACCTGCGCGGCACGACCTCCGGGACCGGCCGCCTCACCTCGTACGAGGAGCTGCTGATCGGCGACCCGCTGCTCGATCCGGTGACCGGCCTGCCGGTGATCCGCATCCGCGAAGGTGTGCCGATGGTCCAGCGCAACGCGCCGCTGGTCGAAACCAGCTCGGGTGCGATGAACACGGCGGGCCAGGCACGCAAGAGCCGCCTCACCGAAATCATGTTCGGTGAAACGCTGCTCGCCGGCAGCGCCGCGCGCACCGCGCATCCGAACCCGCCGGCCGGCGCGCCGAACCACGCGACGTTGCTGAACCCTGCGGAGAAGCGCCTGCTCGCCGAGTGGATGGACCTTGGCGGCCAGTACTACAACAACCCGTTCGACTCGGCCGGCGTGCGTGCGATCGGCGGCTTGAGCCAGGCGAGCTTCACATCGCAAGTGCAGCCGATCCTGCGTTCGACCTGCGCGAACGCCTGCCACCAGGCCGGGTCCAGCGACCCGAATGTCGCAGCCGGCACGCAGTTCCGCGGCAATCGCTTCGTGCTGACCGGCAGCGCAGAAGGCGACTTCGGCGCCACGCTTTCGATGATCTCGAACGCCTGCAACCCGGCATCGAACTATCTGCTCAGCAGACCTTCGACGAATCCGCATCCGTCGGGCGGCACCGCTGCGGTGTTGCCGGTCGGCAGCGCGGCCTACAACACCATCTCGAACTGGATCGCCACCGGCTGCGGACCATGACGATGCCAACTGCTCCACAGCGGCGCGCGGGAGCGCGCCGCTCCTTCGCCGCGATCGCCATCGCGGCGATGGCTTTTTTGACGAGCTGCGGCGGCGGAGGCAATCCGCTCGGCAACCCGTCGAACGTCGCCAATCCGGCCGCGGTCGGCGGGCAGAAGCTCTCGTTCGCCTACTTCCAGAAGTGCATCAACCCGATCTTCCTCGCGCAGTTGCAGATCAACGTGAACGGCGTGATCTCCACCAACACCTGCGCCGGCTCGGGCTGCCATAGCGACGCGACCGGCACCGGCGGCGCGTTTCGTGTCGTCCCGGGTGCGGTGGCACTCGACGTGCGCAACCCGGCCAACACGCCGGACGTGATCCGCGCGAGCGACATGTACAAGAACTTCTATTCGGCGCAAGGCGAAGTCGTCTTCGGCTCGCCGACGACAAGCCGCTTGCTTGCCAAGCCGCGCCTGATGGGCGTGCTGCATGGCGGCGGCCTGATCTTCGAAAACGATCAGGACCCCAACGTGCGGTTGATCCAGTACTGGATCACGCATCCGATGCCGGCCGGGCAAGACGAGTTCAGCTCCGCAGGCAATGGCCTGTTCACGCCTGCCGATCCGATCTCCGGTACCTGCAACACTCAATGAGGATTTTTGCTCCATGCCTGTCGGTTGGCCGGCACGTTCTCGCTTGCATCGTCGCGACGATGTGCATGGTGCTTTGCGCGTTCGCAACAGTACCTGCGCATGCCGCGGATGCGCCGCCGGAGCGCTTGACGGTCACCGACCCGTACCTCGAGTTGCGCACCGGACCGGGGCGCGGTTTTCCGATCTTCTTCGTCGTCTCGCGCAACGATTGGGTCGAGATCGAGTTGCGCCACACGGACTGGTTCAAGGTGCGCACCTCGAACGGCAAGGTCGGCTGGGTGCATCGCCGGCAGCTGGAGACCACGCTCACCGAAGCGGGCGGCACGAAGACTTTTCGCGACCTGATGCTCGACGACTACCTGCAGCGCCGGGTGCAGCTCGGCGCCGCGTGGGGCCAGTTCAAGTCCGAGCCGATGCTCAAGATGTGGACCAGCTACAAGCTGTCGGACACGCTGAGCGCCGAGGGCACCATTGGGCAGGTGCAGGGCCTGTTCTCGGGCACCGACTTCTGGCACATCAACGTCATTGCCGAGCCGTGGTCGGACAAGCGGCTCTCGCCGTTCGTCGGCATCGGCTTCGGCAGGTTCAAGAACATCCCGAACCAGAGCCTCGTGGGCGCATTGCCGACCGACGCGAATCTCGCCAACGCGTCGATCGGCTTGCGCTACTACCTGACCGATCGCTTCGTCGCGCAGGTCGATTACTCGATCTACACCGCGTACATCGCGGACACCCGCAGCGCGGAGTACCGCGCGATCACCGCGGGCCTGTCCTTCTTCTTCTAACGGCCCCCGACAACCTCTCATGCGCACAAGCACACTCGCCCTCTGGCTGCTGACGACGGCACTCGCGACGCCGCTGGCGATCGCGCAGACGACCACGCCCGCCGAGCAGAAGCCCGCGAACGAGCAGGTCATCGAGCCGAAGGTCGAACGGCGCGACGTCAAGCTGCCGAAGTTCCCGTCGAAGGATTGGGAGTTCGGGTTGTTCGGAGGCACCTATGCGACGGAGAACTTCGGCGCCAGCGCGGTCGGCGGCTTGCGCGTGGGCTATCACATCAGCGAAGACATCTTCGTCGAGGGTGTGCTCGCGCAGACCAAGGTCAGCGACGAAACCTTCCGCCAGATCCTGCCCGGCGGCGTGTTCGTGAACCAGACGGAGACGCTGCGCTACTACAACCTGTCGGTGGGCTACAACGTGTTGCCCGGTGAAGTGTTCATCGGCAGCAACCGTGCGAAGGCCACCGCGATCTACGTCATCGGCGGCATCGGCAGCACGGACTTCGTCGACCAGAAGCGCCAGACCTTCAACTTCGGACTCGGCGTGCGGCTGATGCTCGCCGACCGCTGGGCGCTGCAGGTCGACATGCGCGATCACATCTTTTCGCTCGACCTGCTCGGCAAGCGACAGAGCACGCAGAACCTCGAGCTGACCGGCGGGCTCACGTTTTTCTTCTGAGGGAGATGACGATGACTACAGCTTTCAGGCCATTCGCAGTCACACGACGCATCGTGCTCGGCACCGCGCTCGCGGCGTGCGCAGGCGCTGCCATCGCGGCGGTGACGCCGTCGCAGCTCGCGCCAGACTTCACCTTGCGCACGATGGGCGGCCCGAACCTGCGCCTGCAGGAGCAGCGCGGGCAGGTCGTGCTGGTGAACTTCTGGGCCACCTGGTGCGGCCCGTGCCGCCAGGAGATCCCGCACCTGAACCGGCTGCACGAGAAGTACCGTGCGTCGGGTTTCCAGGTGCTCGGCATCAACATCGACGACGACGCGCGCGCCGCGGTCGAGCTCGCCACGCGGCTCGGCATCAAGTTTCCGGTCCTGCTCGACACCGACAAGAAAGCGAGCCGCCTCTACGACATGAGCGCGATGCCCGCCACCGTGGTGATCGACCGCGACGGCCGCGTGCGCTACGTGCATCGCGGCTACCGCGACGGTTTCGAGAAGACCTACGAGCAGCAGATTCGGGAGTTGCTGAAGGAATGAATGCCTGCCGAATCCTCAAGCGCGGCGCCGCGATCGCGTTGCTGCTGTCGGCGTCGATGCTCGGCGGGTGCGCGAGCATCCGTAACGTCGAGCCGTGGGTGAAGCCCTACGAGCGCGAGCGGCTGGCCGATCCGATCATGAAGATGTCGGGCGGGGCGCTCGCCGACAAGCATCGCGAGCACGTGCGCGATGTGCGCGAGGCTTCGCGCGGCGCGAACGGCGTGCAAGGGGGCGGCTGTGGCTGCAAGTGAGCTGTGGCTGCAATGGTCGCGTCCGTGCCGGCGCGTTTTGCGCGCGCTGGCCGGCGTGATCGGCGGCCTGCTCGCGGCGAGTTCGCCTCGCGCGCTGACCTTGCCCGAAGACAGCGCCGAAGCGCTGTTCCACATGTACAAGGGCGGTGGCCTCACGGCCTCCGGCCCGGCGTTGCTGGTGCGCAAGAGCCTGATGGACAAGGTGTCGCTGCAGGGCTCGTACTACGTCGACTCGGTCAGCAGCGCGTCGATCGACGTCGTGACCACCGCGAGTGCATATAAGGAAAAGCGCACCGAGTACGGCTTCGGCGCCGACTACGTGTACCGCGATTCGCAGATCTCCTTTTCGGGATCGAGTAGCGACGAGCCCGACTACACCGCGGACAGCCTCGGCATGGACGTGAGCCAGGAAGTGTTCGGCGGCATGACCTCGATCACGCTTGGCTACACGCGCTCGTCGGACAAGGTCGGGCAAAAGGGCACCGGCTTCTTCGACAGCGCGAAGCACTGGCAGTACCGGTTCGGCGCGACGCAGATCCTCAGCCCGCGCTGGATCGTCAGCGCGAATTTCGAGGCGATCTCGGACTCGGGCTTTCTCGGCAGCCCGTATCGCGTGGCGCGTGTGTTCGGGGCGGCGGTCCCCGAGCGTGTGCCGCGCACGCGCACGAGCCGCGCCCTGAAGTTCCGCGGCGCGTACGACCTCGGCTCGCGCAGCGCGCTGCATGCCGAGTACCGCTACTTCTGGGACACGTGGGACATCAAGGCGCACACCGGCGAGCTCGGCTACAGCCGCTACTTCGGCGATGCGTGGCTCGCCAACACGCATTTGCGTCTGTACTCGCAGCAGCACGCGCTGTTCTACAGCGACAACGCGAGTTTCGAGAGCCTGTACATCTCGCGCAACCGCCAGCTCAGCACCTTCAACAGCATCGGCCTCGGCGCGAAGGTCGCCTACACATGGAAGAAGGTGCCGGGCAAATACGAGATCAAGGCGAACGGCGCCTACGAGTTTGTGCAGTTCAAGTTCAAGGACTTCACTGACATCCGCACCGGCAGCGCGTACTCGATGAGCGCGAATGTGCTGCAACTCTCACTCACCGCAACCTTCTAGGGCCTGTCATGACGAATAGATCCCGCAGCTTGGTCGCTTCCTTGTTGCTGATCGGTGTGTTGATCGCGATGCCGTTCGCGTGGGCCGCCGATGCGAAGCCCACTGCCGTCGCGGCGGCACCTGCGGCGGCTGCGGCCAGCGCGCCGGCGCCCGGCCTCGACGAGCGCATCCAGGAGGTGAAGAGCGACGTCATCAAGCTCAATCGCGATCTGCTGGTGCTCGAGGAGGAGCTGCTGTTCCCGGCCAGCACACAGGTCGCGCTGTTCGTGTCGATGGATGTGGGCAAGCTGTTCGAGCTCGACTCGGTGCAGATCAAGCTCGATGAGAAGATCGTCGCTAACTACCTCTACACGCCGCTCGAAGTGCAGGCGCTGCACCGCGGCGGCGTGCAGCGTGTCTATCTCGGCAACCTGCGCGCGGGCCAGCACGAGATCGTCGCGTTCTTCACCGGCAAGGGCCCGCACGACCGCGACTACAAGCGCGGCGCGACGATCAAGTTCGACAAGGGTACCGACCCGAAGTACATCGAGCTGCGCATCAAGGACTCGACCGGCAAGCTGCAGCCGGAGTTCGACGTCAAGGTGTGGCAATAACGGCGAGCGTCCATGTTCCTTCGTTGCCACCTTCGTGATGCCGTGCGGCGCGTGGCCGCAGGAATGCGTGATCCTGTCGGCATTGCTGACGAGCGTCGCTGTCGCCAAGGATCCGCCACCGGGGCCGGTCAAGGCTCCGCACTACGGCGACACGCTGTACCACTTCTTCCAGGACCAGTACTTCACGTCGATCACGACGCTGATGGTGTCGCAACATTTCGATCGCGTCGCCGAGCACGGCGACGAGGCCGAGGTGCTGCGCGGCGGCATGCTGCTGTCGTACGGGCTGCACCGCGAGGCGGGAGAAATCTTCGCGCAGCTTATCGAGAAGAACGCGCCGCCGAGGGTGCGCGACCGCGCGTGGTATTACCTCGCGAAGATCCGCTATCAGCGCGGCTATATGGCCGAGGCCGAGGACGCGATCGCACGCATCGAGAGCAACCTGCCGGCCGATCTCGAAGAAGACCGCTCGTTGCTGAAGGCCAATCTGCTGATGGCGCGCGCCGACTATGCGGGTGCCGCCGACGTGCTGAACGCGCATGAAGAGCCCGAAGAACGGCGGGCAGTACACGCGCTACAACCTCGGCGTCGCGCTGATCCGCAGCGGCGACTTTGAGCGCGGCCGCGCGTTGCTCGACGAGCTCGGCAAGGCACCGGCGGCCAACGAAGAGCTGCGCAGCCTGCGCGACCGCGCCAACGTCGCGCTCGGCTTCGCGGCGCTGCAAAAGGAGCTGCCGCAGGAAGCTCGCACCTACCTCGAACGCGTGCGGCTGTCGAGCATGCATGCGAACAAGGCGTTGCTCGGCTTCGGCTGGGCCGCCGCGTCGATGAAGGACCCGAAGCTCGCGCTCGTGCCCTGGATCGAGCTGAGCAGCCGCGATGCGAGCGATTCGGCGGTGCTCGAGGCGCGCATCGCGGTGCCGTACGCGTACGCCGAGCTCGGCGCCTATGGTCAATCGCTGGACCGCTACAACGAGGCGATCGAGGTGTTCGATCGCGAAAGCGCGAGCCTCGACGAATCGATCGTCGCGATTCGTGCCGGCAAGCTCGTCGATGGCCTGCTGTCGCTGAACCCCGGCGAGCAGATGGGCTGGTTCTGGAACATCAAGAAGCTGCCCGAGATGCCGCACGCGCGCCACCTTGCGCAGGTGCTCGCGCAGCACGAGTTCCAGGAAGCGTTCAAGAACTACCGCGACCTGCGCTTCCTCGCGCGCAACCTGCAAGGGTGGCAGGACAACCTCGGCGTGTTCGGCGACATGCTCGCGAACCGGCGCCAGGCCTACGCCGAGCGGTTGCCCCAGGTGCGCGCGAAGGCGAGCGAGATCGGGCTCGACCGCATGCAGCAGCGCCGCGACCAGGTCGCCGGCGAGCTGTCGCAAGCCGAGGCGCAGGCCGACGGCTCGGCATTTGCCGATGCGAAGCAGCGCGAGCTGATCGCTCGGTTGGAACGTGTGCAGGCCACGTTGAAGCACGCCACCGGCAACGACCCCGAAATCGAGAAGGCGCGCCAGCGTACCCGCCTCGTCGCCGGCGCGCTGACGTGGCAACTGGCGCAGCAGCATCCGGCGCGTGTATGGGAAGCGAAGAAGACGCTCACGACGATCGACGCCGAGCTGGCCGAAGCGCGCCGCCGCGACCAAGCGCTCGTGCAGGCGCAGCGTGAAGAGCCGGCGCGGCACGAAGCCTTCGCCAAGCGCATCGTCGAGCTCGATCCGCGCCTGAAGGCGCTGATCCCGCGCGTGGCCTCGCTCAGCAAGGAACAGCAGCAGCACGTGCAGGAAATCGCGGTCGCCGAGCTCACGCGCCAGAAGGAGCGTCTGGCCGTCTACGCGACACAAGCGCGCTTCGCGGTCGCGCAACTCTACGACCGCGCCAACGTCGCAAAGGATGCCGAACATGCGGCCAAGCAATAGCCTCGCGCTGCTGGCCGCTTGCGCTCTGGCCGCGTGCGCCAGCAAGCGCGCCGGCACACCCGACAACGAGCCGACGCTGAAGACCCTGGCCGGGCGCACCGTCGTCGTCGAAAAGGATCAAGGCGTCGCGGCGAGCGAAGAAAAGGCGATCGAGGCGTACCGCAAGTTCCTCGAAGTCGCGCCGCGCGCGCCGCAGCGCGCCGAAGCGATGCGCCGCCTCGGCGACCTGGAGATGGACAGCGCCGACACGCGCAGCGCGCGCAGCCAGGCGGCGAACGCCGATCCCGACTACCGCGCCGCGATCACGCGTTATCAGGACTACCTGAAGAACTTTCCGAACGATCCTGGCAACGACCGCGTGCTGTATCAATTGGCGCGCGCCTACGAGCAGGGCGGTCAGCTCGAAACCGCGTTGAAGACGCTCGACCGGCTGGTGGCCGAGTACCCGAACACGACCTATCGCGAAGAGGCGCATTTCCGCCGCGGCGAGCTGCTGTTCACGACGCGCCACTACGCGAAGGCCGAGCAGGCCTATGCGACGGTGCTCAAGGAAGGCACCGAGAGCCGCTATCACGATCGTGCGCTGTACATGCACGGCTGGTCGCTGTTCAAACAGGGGCGGCTCGACGACGCGCTGCATTCGTTCTTCGGCGTGCTCGACCTGAAGGTCGCGAACCGCGAAGGCGACGGCGACCTCGACACGCTGGCCGACCTGTCGCGTGCCGACCGCGAGCTCGTCGAGGACACCTTCCGCGTGACGAGCCTGTGCCTGACGAACCTGCAGGGCGCCGAGTCGATCGCCGCGTACATGAAGACCGACGAGCGCCGCTCGTACGAGTTCCGCGTCTACCAGCACCTCGGCGAGCTCTACATCAAGCAAGAGCGCGTGAAGGACGCCGCCGACACCTTCGGCATGTTCGCGCGGCTGCACCCGTTGCATGCACAGGCGCCGGTGCTGCAGGCGCGCGTGATCGACATCTATCAAAGCAACGGCTTCGGCACGCTCGCGCTGCAGGCGAAGAAGGAATACGTCGCGCGTTACGGTATCGACAGCGAGTTCCGCCGCGCCAACGAGCAGGGTTGGGAGAAAGCGCAGCCGCTCGTGAAGACGCACCTGGCCGAGCTCGCGCGCCACCATCACGCGAGCGCGCAGAAGAGCAAGAGCTCGGCCGACTATCAGGAAGCGGTGCGCTGGTACCGCCTGTACATCGTGTCGTTCCCGACCGATCCGGATGCGGCGCAGAACAACTTCCTGCTCGCCGAGCTGTTGTTCGAGGACTCGCGTTTCGCCGAGGCGAGCACCGAGTACGAGAAGACCGCGTACCACTATCCGAAGCACGCGAAGAGCGCCGATGCCGGCTATGCCGCGTTGCTCGGATACGCGCAGCAGGAAAAGCGTGCCGCGCCGGCGGAGTTGCCGGCGCTGCATCGCACCAGCGTCGCGAGCGCGCTGCGCTTCGCGAAGGAGTTCCCGAGCGACTCGCGCGCCGGTCCGGTGCTGACCAACGCGGCCGAGAAGCTCTATGCGCTTCGCGACGGCGAGCAGGCGTCGAGCGTCGCGCAGCAGGTGCTGTCGCTCGACCCGCCGGCCGCGCCGGCACAGCGACGCGTTGCATGGACCGTGGTCGCGCACACTTCGTTCGAGCGCGGCGCTTTCGACAAGGCCGAGCGTGCCTACGGCGAAGTGATCGCGCTGACGCCGGACAAGGACGCGGCGCGCACCGAGCTCGTCGAGCGTCAGGCGGCGTCGATCTACAAGCAGGGCGAGCAGGCGCGCGCGGCCGGAAAGGCACGCGACGCGGTCGAGCACTTCGCGCGTGTCGCGACCGTGGCGCCGCAATCGACCGTGCGCGCCACCGCGCAGTACGACGCGTCGGCCGCGCTCATCGGCCTGAAGGATTGGGACGGCGCCGCGCGCACGCTCGAAGACTTCCGCCAGCGTTATCCGAACCATCCGCTGCAAGGCGAGGTGAGCGGCAAGCTCGCGCTCGCGTATCTCGAAAAGGGCAGCTGGTCGCAGGCGGCGGGCGAGTTCGAGCGCATCGCCGCGACGAGCAAGGATCCGAAGGTGGCGCGCGATGCGCTGTGGCAAGCCGCCGAGCTGCATGAGAAGGCGAAAGCACGCGCGCCTGCGGCCAGGGTCTACACCCAGTACCTGAAGCAATACCCGGAGCCGCTCGAGCCGGCGGTCGAGGTGCGCTGGCGCCTCGCGACCATCGCGAAGGAAGACGGCAACCCGGTACGCGAGCTGGCGCTGATGAAGGAAATCTTCCAGGCCGACCAGACCGGCGGCGGCGCGCGCACCGAGCGCACGCGTTACCTCGGCGCGACCGCAGCGCTGGCGCTCGCGGAACCGACGCTCGACGCGTACCGCAAGGTCACGCTCGTCGAGCCGCTGGCCAAGCAGCTCAAGCTGAAGAAGGCAAGGATGGAAGAGGTGCTGAAGGCCTACAGCGTTGCGGCCGACTACGGTGTGGCCGACGTCACGACGGCGGCGACCTTCCACATCGCGCAGCTGTACCAGGACTTCGGCAAGGCGCTGATGGCGTCGCAGCGCCCGAAGAAGCTATCGAAGGCCGAGCTCGAGCAATACAACGTGATGCTCGAGGAGCAGGCCTATCCGTTCGAAGAGAAATCGACCGAGCTGCACGAGCTGAACGCGCGCCGCGCGGCGAGCGGCATCTACGACAAGTGGGTGCAGCGCAGCTTCGCCGCATTGCGCGAGATGCGGCCGGTGCGCTACGGCAAGACCGAACGCAGCGAAGGAGTGATCGATGCAGTTCATTGAGCCACCCCCGAAGCGCCTTCGGCGCTCCCCTCAGGGGGCGCCACCGGCGGACCGGCGGAGCCGGATCCGCGGTGGCTGCTTGGTTGCATCGGATTCATGCGTGGCGCTCGGCTCGGCACCGTGGATCAGTGGGATGGCATGGCGTTTCGGCGTCGTGCGCGGCTTCGCGGATGCGCGACTGTCGGCGAGCCGTTGAAGAGATTCAGCAGCCGTGGTCGACCTGCGTCGCTGCAGTGACGCCGCGCCCGCGGCGCCGCGCGTCGCGCAGCACCGCACCGCGCCCGCAGCGGCCGCAGCCGCGCACCGCGCAGCACCGAAGCCAGAGCCCGAAGTTGCCGTGAGCCCGGCCGTGCAACGCGCCTACGACGACGCACGCAGGGCGCTGCGCGCCGGCCGCGTCGAAGAAGCCGAGCGCGGCTTTCGTGCGCTGACGCAGTCGAACCCTGAGCTCGGTGGCCCGCATGCGAACCTCGCGCTGATCTACCGCCAGTCCGGCAAGCTGCCCGAAGCGGTGGCCGAGCTCGAGAAGGCGGTCGCCGCGAACCCGCGCCAGCCGATCTACTTCAACCAGCTCGGCATCACGTACCGCCAGCACGGCCAGTTCATGAAGGCACGCGAGGCCTACGAGAAGGCGATCGCGCTCGACCCGAACTACGCGGCCGCGCACCTGAACCTCGCGATCCTGCACGACCTGTACCTGTGGGACGGCAAGCGTGCGCTCGAGCTGTACGACCGTTATCTCGCGCTGTCGCCCGGCGGCGACGCGACCGTGACGAAGTGGGTGGCGGACCTGAAGAACCGCAAGCAGCCGGCGATCACGGTGAGCAAGAAGGAGAAGGAATGAAGACACATTGCATTCGCGTCGATCGCGCTCGCGTCGATCGGTTGCGCCGTGCTCGTGGTCGCACCGGCGCACGCGCAGGACCGCGCCGACATCGATCGCACGCAGATCATCGGCAACCGCGAGCTGCCGAAGGTTCTGTACATCGTGCCCTGGAAGAAGCCGATGCCCGGCGATCTTTCGGGGCGCCCGCGTGGTGAGCGTGCTCGACGAGGCCCTGGCACCCGTCGATCGCGATGTGTTTCGTCGCCAGGTGCACTACGACGCTCAGGTGCAGCCGCGTGCCGCGCCTGCGGCGAAGTAGCTTCCGGGTTCCTTTTCAGTCGGGCCAGCTTTGTCATCGGAGATATCGAGATGAATGAGTTTCAGACGGTAGTGAAGTTCTTTCAGGATTGCGGGTTGTTCATCTACCCGAGCGTCCTGATCATGGCGCTCGGGTTGGCGATCGCGATCGAGCGCTTCATCTTCCTGAACCGCGCGCGCAGCGAGAACCGCAAGGTGTGGGCGAAGGTGCTGCCGATGCTGCAAGGCGGGCAGTTCAAGGAAGTGCACAGCGTGACGTCGAAGTCCGACTCGGCGATCGGCAAGATCGTCAGCTACGGCCTGACGCGCATGCAAAGCCCGGGGCGCCGCGAAGACTTCGACGCCGCGATGGAGGAGGGGATGATGGAAATCGTGCCGCGCCTCGAGAAGCGCACGCACTACATCGCGACCTTCGCCAACGTGATCACGCTGGTCGGCCTGCTCGGCACGATCATCGGGCTGATCAAGGGCTTCACGGCGGTTGCGCAAG
The DNA here is from genome assembly GCA_963752605.1 of uncultured Solirubrobacterales bacterium. Classification (GTDB taxonomy): domain Bacteria; phylum Actinomycetota; class Thermoleophilia; order Solirubrobacterales; family 70-9; genus CAVVYW01. The sequence goes on along the minus strand of CAVVYW010000006.1, from coordinate 852,871 downwards.
TGAACCCGGCCGAGAAGGCCGAGCTGCTGTCGGCCAGCATCTCGATCGCCATGAACAACACCGCGTTCGCGCTGATGGTCGCGATTCCGTTCCTGCTGATCCACTCGTTCCTGCAGTCGAAGACGAGCGAGATCGTCGACGGCCTCGAGGCCGCGAAGATCAGCTTCCTGAACCTGGTGCAGCGCCTGCGGTCCGAAACGACCGGCCACGCACCCGCGGTGGCCCGCTGAAAAGGAGCATCGATCATGCGCGTGCGACGCCTACGCAAACACGCGGCTCATCTCGAGATCACCGCGTTCATCAACCTGATCGTGGTGCTGGTGCCGTTCCTGCTGTCGACGGCGGTGTTCACGCGCCTGTCGGTGATCGACCTCTCGTTGCCGGCGAAGTCGTCCGGCGCTGCCGAGCAGTTGAAAGCAGACAACCTGCAGCTCGAGATCGTGATCCGCCCCGACGCGCTCGAGGTCGGCGACCGCATCGGCGGCCTGATCCAGCGCATTCCGATGGCCGGATCGGCACACGACACGCGCGCGCTGCAGGCGCTGATGGTGCAACTGAAGGCGCGCTTTCCCGACAAGGCCGAAGCCACTGTGCTCGCGGAGCCGAACACGGCGTACGACACGCTCGTGCAGGTGATGGACGCGGTGCGCGAGACGCAGACCGCGCACGGGCCCAAGGTCGTGCGTGCCGAGCTGTTCCCGAGCATCTCGATCGGCGACGCGCCGGTCGTCAAACGATAGGCCGCGAGGCCTCATCATGAAACTGTCCCCGCTGCAAAGACGCGCGGAGCGCAAGAACCGCAACCAGACGATGGTCGACATGAACCTCGTCTCGTTGATCGACGTGTTCACGATCCTGATCTTCTTCCTGCTGTCGAGCGCATCGGGTGTCGAGCTGCTGCCGAGCCCGAAGGCGGTGAAGCTGCCCGAGTCGCTGGCCGACAAGAGCCCGAAGGAAACCATCGTCGTGGTGGTGAGCGACAGCGACATCCTCGTCGATGGTCGACGTGTCGCGTCGGTGGCCGATGTGATGGGTGCGCAAGGCGACCTGATCGTACCGCTGAAGGCCGAGCTCGACCTGCTGTCGAACCGGCAGGTCGTGCGCGCCGAAAACCAGGCGCAGACCAAGGCCGTCACGATCATGGGCGATAAGAACATCCCGTACCAGCTGCTGCGCAAGGTGATGTACACGAGCGCACGCGCGAACTTCAGCGACGTGTCGTTCGCGGTGCGCAGAGAGAGACGTATGAGCGCGCGCGCCGGCCACCGCATGGTCTCGTTCCGCGCGCAGGTGCTGCCGTGGGCAGCCGCGCCATCGAGGACGACGCGCGTTTTCGGCGCGTGCTGCATCGTGTGCTCGCGGTCATCGCGCTGCTGTGCCTGGCCATCCTGTTCGTGCCGCCGCCGAAGGTCGATCGATCGCAGCCGCAGGAGCTGCCGCCGAGACTGGCGAAGCTGCTGCTCGAAAAGGAGACGCCACCGCCACCGCCTCCCGCCGTCGTGAAGCAGGAGCGGGCGAAGGAACAGAAACCCGAGCCGAGCGCGAACAAGCCCGACCCCGCCAAGCCCGAGCCGCCGAAAGCGGCGACGGTGCCCGAGGCGCGCAAGCCGGTGCCGAACAAGCCGCCGGGTGAGATCGAAGGCGCACGTCGCAAAGCCGCCGGTGTCGGCCTGCTCGCGATGAAGGACGAACTTGCCGAGATCCGCGGCGCACCGCTGGCGGTGCAGTTGAAGACCGACATCAAGCAAGGCCCAGGTGTCGGCACCGGTGTCGGCGTCGGTGTCGGCGCGGGCACCGAAGCCGGCTTGCCGGCGCGCGCGCTGATCACGTCGAACGCGACCGGCGGCAGCGGCGGCATCAACACCGCGGCCTACAGCCGCAACACCGGTGGCGGCGGACTCGCAGGGCGTGCGACGACGCTGGTCGAAGGCGTGGCCGGCGGCGGTGGTGGCGGCGGCTACGGCGGTGGTGGTGTGCGCGGCGGCAAGGGTGACGGCACCGGCACCGGTGCCGGCGGCACGCTGCAACGCGGTACCAGCGGCAAGGCTTCGCGCTCGATCGAAGAGATCAAGCTCGTGTTCGAGCGCAACAAGGGTGCGATCTACGCGATCTACAACCGCGCGCTGCGCGACGACCCGACGTTGCAAGGCAAGGTGGTGGTGTCGTTGACGATCGCCCCGTCCGGCGGCGTGGTCGATATCCGCATCGTGTCGAGCGAGCTGAAGGCGACCGAGCTCGAAGGCAAGCTGCTTGCACGCATCCGGCAATTCGACTTCGGCGCGAAGGAGGTCGACCAGATGGTCGTCACCTGGCCGGTCGATTTCCTGCCGTCGTAGGTTGGTGCTACGCGTGCCGGCTTGCGTCGACGCGCTGCACGCGGATGTCGACCTCGCGTTCGACGTATTCCCACTCGGGGCTGGTGCGCAGCCGCTCCACCAGCTCGTCGAACGCCCCCGTGTCGCTCGGCGCGTACTCGAACCACGACAGAAAGTCGAACGGCTCGCCGATGTCGCGGCAGTGATGGAGTCGGCGCGCCACGGCGGGAAGGTACTCGAGCCCGATCGCCGTGTGCCGCGATGATTGCTCGAAGATCGCGCGCCGCTCGTCCTGCGCGAGTTCCCACCACTGCGCCGATTTCTTGATCGGGATCAGCGCCGCGCAAGTGGCTTGCGGGCGGTCGAGCGCGGGTTGGCGCGCCTTCAGCGCATCGACCTCGTCACGCGTCGCGTAACGCACGTTGCTCGTCAGGCCCTGAAGCACCCACGCGACGCTGCCTTGCAGCGCATCCGCCGCTCCGTTGACGACCTGCAGCCTGGGCACCGACGGCAAGCCGGGCCCACGAACGTCGCTCATCTGCATGACCTGCCAAGGCCCGGCAGTCCCACCCAGGAAAGAGTATCGATTGCTCACCACGCCCCCACCGGCGCCATGCGCCCGAGACGAGCGTAGCAGTCTTCGTGCCGCGCCGTGCTCAGCGGTCGGAGACCGCGAGCATGCGGTACTCCCAGACCGTCTCCTGGTCTTCGAGGCCGCGATAGTGATCGTGGAAGCGCCGCAGGCGCAGCAACTCCTCGACGATCGGCTTCGGAAAGCCTTTGCGTTTGCCGCGGCGACCGATCAGCAGATCGTCGAGCAGTCGCTCCGTGAGGACAGGGTCGTTCCAGCACAGCCCCAGGCGGTTGACGACGCGCGGGTAGGCGACGCACAACTCGGCGGGCCGCAATGGCGACGGCAGCGTCTCGAGCCAGTCGCACGCGATGTTCGACAGCACGCAATCGACTGCGCGCAGCGGGCCACGAAGGCGAGTCCAGTCGGCCTCGCCAGCCGAGGTGGCTGCGGCCTGCCCTTGCGCGCTGTCGGCCGGTGCGCTCGCAGGCGCCGCAGACGCGACGCGGCCGCGCTCATGGAAACCGCGCAAGCGCAGCAACTCGGCCACCACCGGCGGCGGGAAGCCGCGTCTTCCCTTGCGCTTGCCGACCAGCAGGTCGCCGAGCAGATGCTCGGTGAGCGAGACATCGCGCCACGACAGCGCGAGCCGGTTCACCACATGAGGGTGCAACGCACTGAGCTCCAGCGGCCGCACCGCTTCGGGGAGTGCCTGCAGCCAAGCGCGTGTCCAGCCCGACAGCACACGCTCGTGCGCGAACTGCGGGGCACGCATGCGTGCCCATTGCTCTTCTTCGGTCAGCGCCGGCGCGGCCGGTGCTGCGCCTGCAGCCCACGCCGGCGTCGCGTCGACGGCGATCGATCCCTTCTTGAACCGGTTGAAGAACTTGAACATCGCACCGATGGAAACCAGAGGGGCTCCATCGTGCCACCTGGCCCAGCCGGCGCGCACAAAGCGAGCCGCGTATCCGTTGCGACCGTGCAACTTGACGCGGCAAGACGACGCAGGCTCGCGTCCTACCGATTGCCGATACCGGCCGAGCGGCCGCAACGAGCGCGCCGTCACCGAGCCTGCGTCACCGCGGCGCGAAGCTTCTCGCCCAGCGGCCTGAAGCGGCGCCGGTATTGCGCGGGCGATAGCGCGACCTTGCGGCGAAACAGCCGGCCGAAGAAGCTCGCGTCCTGGTAGCCGACCTCGACGGCGATCGCCTCCACCGGCTCGTCGCCCGCTTCGAGCATCTGCTTGGCCTCTTCCAGCCGCAGCGTGTGCACGTACTCGAGCGGGCTCATGCCCGTGGCCTGCGTGAATCGGCGCTTGAAAGTGCGCTCGGGCAAGCCCGACAGCGCCACCATCTGCGACACCGGCGATTCGACGTGGTAGTTCATCGCGGCCCACTGCTGGCAGCGCGCGACGAGCGGATCGGACGAGTGAGCGCCGTGCGTCAGCGACGCATAGGCCACGGGGCTCGTCGAGTTGAGCTCCATCAGGTTCATGCGTGCCACCTGCATCGCCTCTTGCGGGCCCGCGAAACGGGCAATCAGGTACAGCGCGAGCATGTGCCATGCCACGCCGCTGCCGGCCATCACGAGGCCTTGGGTGGCGACGACGAGGCCGCGCTCGGGATGCCAGCGCGTGTTCGGATGCTCGCGCTTGAGCGCGTCGCAATAGGCCCAGTGCGAAGTCGCGTCCAGTCCATCGAGCAGCCCGGTGCGGGCGAGCAGCACCGCGCCCGAGCAGGCGGAGGCGAGCACCGTGCCGGCCGCATGGCACGCGCGCAGCCAGTCGACTGCGCCATCGTAGCGCTCGTCGAGCGGCTGCCCCGGCGCCACCATGAGATCGGTGATGCAGGCCACGTCGGGGCGCGGGCATTGCGCGAAGCTCGAGTCGGGCGCGACGAGCACTCCGTTCGCGGCGAGCAGCGGACGGCCGTCGTCACTGACGACCAGCGGGCGGAACAGCGGCCCGCCCGGCTCCTGGCCGTGCAGCAACTGCCAGTCGCGGCCGGCGCTCGACAGCGCGTCGACGAAGCCGTAGACCGTCGACGCGGTGGTTTCGGGCGCGGCGAGCAAGGCGACGGTGACCGGCTTGGAAGCAGTGGCCATGGCACGAATGTCCGGTTTGTTGCACGGAAGACTTTAGTCGGAGCGCGGCGCCGCCACCAGACTGGCGCACCTCGAGAGAGCCGCAAACGTCCCGAACCCCAACGCATGAGGAAACACGATGACCCCGACGATCCGATCCGTACGCCTGGCCAACGGCGTGCATCTGCAATACGCCGAGCAGGGCGATCCTGCCGGCGAGCCGGTCGTGCTGCTGCACGGCATCACGGACTCCTGGCGCTCCTTCGAGACCACGATGGCGCATCTGCCCGCGTCGCTGCACGTGTTCGCGCCGAGCCAGCGCGGGCACGGTGACTCGGACCGCCCGGGGCGCTACCGCACGCGCGATTTCGCAGGCGATGCGGCCGCGTTCATCGAAGCCCTCGACCTGCGCCCCTCTCTGGTGGTCGGTCATTCGATGGGCAGCGCCAACGCGATGCGCCTGGCGATCGACCGGCCCGATCTGGTGCGCGGGCTGGTCCTCGCGGCCTCGTTCGCGGGCTTTCGCGGCAACCCGGGCGTCGCCGAGTTCTACAGCAGCGCGATCGAGCCGCTGCGCGACCCCATCGACCCGGCGTTCGCGGCCGAATGGCAGCAGAGCACGATCGCGCAGCCGGTGGCGCCGGCGTTTTTCGACATGGTCGTGCGCGAAAGCCTCAAGGTGCCGGCGGCGATCTGGCGCGACGCCTTCGCCGCGCTGATGGAGGATGACTTCGTCGCCGACATGCATCGCATCGCGATGCCGACGCTCGTGGTCTGGGGCGATCGCGACGCCTTCTGCCCGGGCAGCGACCAGGACCACATCGTCAGGACGATCGCGGGCGCCCGACTGCTCACGTACGAGGGCTGCGGCCACGCGTTGCATTGGGAACAACCGGCACGCTTTGCCGCCGACCTCGCGACCTTCGCCAAGACGCTCGCCACGAAAGGAGAAACTCGATGACGCACGATGCAACGACCCTCGCTGCGGACGCCGCATCCACGCGCCGCGTTGCGCGCACCCCAACCTTCACCGACGCGCGCGGCTGCGCCGTCGGCACCGGCTCGCGCGCCGCGCTCGAGCATGCCGAGAAAGGCCTGTGGCGCATGGTGTCGTATTACGGCAATGCGCTCGACGACCTCGACGCCGCGATCGCGGAGGATCCGCGCTGGCCGCTGCCGCATGTGATGAAGGCGAATGCGCTGCTGTCGATGACGGAGCATGGCCTGGGCGTGACGGCGGCCGAGTGTTTGCAGCGCGCTGCCGAGCTGGTCGCTGCAGGCGGCGGCAACGAGCGCGAGCGCCGCCACGTCGCCGCGACGCAGGCGTGCGCCGCGGGCCAATGGCATCGAGCCTGCGACCTGTGGGAGCGCATGCTCGTCGACGACCCTCAGGATCTCGTCGCACTGCAGGCCGCGCACCTGTTCGACTTCTACCGCGGCGATTCGCGCAACCTGCATCGAAGAGTCGCGCGCGTGCTGCCGCAGTGGTCGAAACAGGCGCCGCTGTACAGCTTCGTGCTCGGTCTGTACGCCTTCGGCCTCGAGGAGTGCAACCACTACTCGCAGGCGCTCGACGCCGGCCATGCGGCGTTGGCCATCGACCGGCGCGACCCGTGGGCGGTGCACGCGGTCGCGCACGTGCACGAGATGCGCGGCAGGTTCGACGACGGGGCGACATGGCTTGCCTCGCGCAGCGACGACTGGGCGCCCGACAACGGCTTCGCGTTCCACAACTGGTGGCACCTCGCGCTGTTCCACCTCGAGCGTTGCGATGCCACCGCCGCGCTCGCGCTGCTCGACGAGCGCATCATGCCGGGCGCCGAAGTCGCGCTGCAGCGCATCGACATCAGCGCGTTGCTGTGGCGCCTGCAGCTGATGGGTGTCGACGTCGGCGATCGCTGGAGCCGGTGCGCGGCGCTTTGGCCCGGTTCACCGGAGGCCGGGTTCTATGCGTTCAACGACCTGCACGCCGTGCTCGCGTTCGTCGGCGCGCGACAGTTCGAGCAGGCCGGGCGTGTGCTGGACGCGGCGCGCGAGCGCACGCGTGACGCGACGCTGCTCGGCACCATGGCCGCCGATGTCGGCCTGCCGTTGATGCAAGGCGTCGTGGCCCATGGTCGTGAGCGCTACGCCGAAGCGGCCGATGCGTTGTGGGCCGCGCGCGACGGTTGTCATCGCTTCGGCGGCAGCCATGCGCAGCGCGATCTCGTCGACCTGACGCTGATGGATGCCGCGATTCGCGCCGGGCAGCGGTCGCTCGCACGACATGTGCTCAACGAGCGGCTGCTGTTCAAGTCGGCGTCACCGCTGACGCAGTACTGGGCCGGGCGCATGGACTGAAATCCGCGGCGGGACCGCTCTCCCGCCGCTCGATCGTGCGCCCGGATCGCCGAGACGTTGCGCGCAAGCGCGTCGGCGAGGTGTGCGCCGCGGCGCGTGTGCACGTCATGCGCGTCGAGCAGGGACGCACCGTGCTCGTCGCGCCGTTCGCCGGCGTGCCGGCCAGCCGGTGCGCATCTCGGGATCGCTTCCTACCGATTGCGGATGCGCTCGCCCGGCCTCCGTGAGACCTTGTGCATGCACGATTCAGGGAGTCCCGCATGCAGTCCTTGCGCCTTCAGAAATCCTTCGCGGTGCTCGTCTTCGCCGGCGCCGCGGCTTTCGCCCAAACCGATCGCTCGCCACTCGCGGAGGTTCCGGTCGAGCAGTTGAAGGTCACCTACCTCGACTGCGACAAGCGCGCGTCGCGCGCGGTGCTCGACCCCGCCAGCGCGAAGGCCTGTTCGCTGATGGCCGAGGAGCTGTTGCAGCGCGGCTTCGCCGGCAACTTCGACGCGCTGCTGGTCTGGTGGCGCCATGCCTCGCGCAACACCGAGCAGGCCGTCACCGAGCCGCCTGCGCGGCGTCAAACCGCTGCGCTGCCGGCGGTTTGAGGTTCCCTCGCGCCTGTCGCCCTCGCCACGTTCGTGGTCTTGGTTTGCCCGCCCGCGCGGCGTAGGATCGTTGCCCGCCCGCCGCCGGGTGCGGCGGGTCCGTCCATGAGTGCAAGTTGATTCTTCGATGGAGGGCACATGAGCTATCACCTGGAAGGCCGTCTGCTCGAGGTTTGCAATTGCCGCGTCCTGTGCCCGTGCTGGATCGGCGAGGACCCGGACAACGGAACCTGCGACACCATCATCGCGTGGCGCGTCGACAAGGGAACGGTCGATGGCGTCGATGTCGGCGGCAACACCATTGCCGCCGTGGCGCATGTCCCGGGCAACATCCTGCAAGGCAACTGGACCGCGGCGATCTTCGTCGACGACAAGGCATCGAAAGCGCAGGAGGACGCGCTGCTCAAGGTCTACACCGGCCAGGCCGGCGGGCCGGTCGCGGACCTGGCCAAGCTGATCGGCACCGTGGTGTCGGTGGAGCGCGCGCCGATCAAGTTCGACGTGGTCGGTGGCAAGGGCACGTTGGCGATCGGAAGAACTACTACGCCGAGCTCGAACCGTATCTGGGCGCGACCGGCGGCCAGACGACGCTCTCGGACACCGTTTTCTCGACCGTCCCCGGCGCACCGGTGTTCGTCGGCAAGGCGCCCACCTACCGCTCGAAGAACGCCGCGCTCGGCATCGACGTCGACATCAAGGGTCACAACGCGCTGCAAAGCATCTTCGTCTTCGACGCCTGAACGGCGCGGTGCGGCCGCCGCCATGGTCGACGCAGCGCGTCACCGTCGCGTGTTCCTGCCGGTGCTGTGTGCACTGGTCGGCCTGGCGTGGCTCGCGCTGTGGGCCTGGGCGCGCAGTCCGTACGGGCGCTACATGGACCATGGCGACTGGACCGCGTCGGGTCCGGCCGCGTTCCTGTGTCGCGTGGTGCCGGCCGGCGACATCGTCGTTCCCGCGGCGTTGTATGGTGCGGCATGGATCCTCATGACCACCGCGATGATGTTGCCGAGCACGCTGCCGCTGTTCGCCGCTTTCGATCGGCTGGCCGCGCAGCGCGCCGACCATGCACGCCTGTTGATGCTGCTCGGCCTCGGCTACGTCGCGGTGTGGGGCGTCTTCGGGCTGCTCGCGCATGCGCTGCATGCGGCCCTGCTGTCGTGGGTCGATGCCGTGCCGGCGTTGGCCTGGAACAGCTGGCTGATCGGCGCGGCGATCATCGCCATCGCCGGCGCCTTCCAGTTCAGCACGCTCAAGCATCGTTGCCTGGACAAGTGCCGCACGCCGCTCAGCTTCGTCATCGAGCACTGGCGCGGGCGGGGCGAGCAGCGGCAAGCGTTTCTGCTCGGCGCGCACCATGGCCTGTACTGCGTGGGCTGTTGCTGGGCGCTGATGCTGCTGATGTTCGCCGTCGGCGCGGGCAGCCTCGGCTGGATGCTGTTGCTGGCCGCGGCGATGGCGGTCGAAAAGAACATGCCGTGGGGCCGGCGCCTGAGCACGCCGCTCGGCGTCGCGCTGCTGGGCTGGGCGGCACTGCTGGTGGTGAGCAAGGTGTAGTCCGCGTCCTCCGTGAAATATCGGGACTAGCGCAATGCACGCGGTGACGCAGGCCCCTGCCGGCGCACGCACCGCGCTGCTCACCGCCGTGGCGATGGTCGCTTTCGCGGCCAATTCGCTGCTGTGCCGGCTCGCGTTGCAAGAGCCGATCATCGACCCCGCGAGCTTCGGCAGCATCCGGCTCGTCTCGGGAGCGTTGACGCTCGCGCTCATCGCGCGCATGAAGTCACCACCATCAGCGTCGGCTCGCCCGGACTGGCTCGCGGCGGCGATGCTGTTCGCCTACGTCGCGTTCTTCTCGTTCGCCTATCTGACGCTCAGCGCGGGGACCGGTGCGTTGATCCTGTTCGGCGCCGTGCAGGTCACGATGTTCAGCGTGGGCCTGCGCGCCGGCGAAACGTTCCGACCCATGGCTTGGGCAGGGTTCGTGCTGGCGGTGGCAGGGCTCGTGTACCTGGTGTCGCCCGGACTGACGGCGCCGCCGCTGCTGGGCGCCGTGCTGATGGCGGCGGCCGGTGTCGCATGGGGTGCCTATTCGCTGCGCGGGCGCGGAGTCGCCGACCCGCTCGCGGCGACCGCCGGCAATTTCCTGCGCGCGACGCTCTTCGCGCTCGGCCTGAGCCTGCTGCTGGCGACGCGCGCGCACGCCAGCGCGACGGGTGTGGTGTTGGCGATCGTGTCGGGCGCGATCACGTCCGGCATCGGCTACGTCATCTGGTACGCCGCGCTCAACGGGTTGTCGGCGATGCGCGCTGCGACCGTGCAGTTGTCGGTGCCGCCGCTTGCCGCCTTCGGTGGCGCGCTGCTGCTGTCGGAGGCAGTCACGACGCGCCTGGCACTTTCGTCTGCCGCGATCCTCGGCGGCATCGCGATCGTGTTGACGAGCCGTGCGCACGGCGAGCGCTCGCCGCGCAAGCCCTGAGGTGGTCGGGTGAGTCGGCGCGCGGTCCGGACTCTGGTCGCTGCGGGCCTTGGCCTCGTGTTGATCGCCGCGGCCGGCCGCCACGTCGCCTTCAAACTGATCGAGCGCGATGCGTTCACCACGCCGCCGGCCGGCCGGCTCACGCCCGACGCGCTCGGCACGCCATCGACGCAACTCTCGTTTCCGAGCGGCGCGCACGTGCTGCGCGCTTCGCACGTCGCCGCTGCGAACGACGACGCGCCGGCGCTGCTGATCTTTCACGGCGACGAAGAAGAGATCTCGCGCTGGGCTGCAGTGCAAAGCTACTTCCACACCTTCGGCGTCGCGTCGTTCGTCTTCGACTACAGCGGCTACGGCGCGAGCACCGGCCGGCCGACGATCGACGGGCTGACGCACGACGGCACCGCGGCCTACGCACGCTTCGTCGCGCTCACGCCGCGCGCGAAGCGCCGCTATGTGCTCGGCTTCTCGCTCGGGTCGGCGGTGGTCCTGGACGTGGTTCCGCGCTTGCAGCCGCCGCCGGACGGCGTGATCGTCGCCGCCGGTTTCGCGTCGGCGCGCGAAATGGCTGTCGCCACGGGCCTCGTGCCCGGCTGGGCCGCGTGGGCGCTGCCGGACGTCTGGAACAACGAGGCACAGGTCGGTGCGATCAAACAATCGGTGCTGGTCGTGCACAGCAAGGGCGATGAGCTCATTCCGTTTGCGCACGCCAGGCGCGTGTGCGCCGCGACCAAGGCAGCGGGCCGGCTCGTCGCGATCGAGTCGCTGTCGCACGACGCACCGCTCGGGCCACTCGCCGCAGAAGACTTCTGGAGACCCGTGATCGACCTCGTGCGCTCGAACGAGCTGCCGTGCAAAGCGACCGGGCGAACGGGTTGCTTCGAATGCATCCCGCCTGAGCCTCAGTGATGAGCCCGCATCATTTGCTGGAATTTGCCCGAGATGCGTAGCATGCTCGCCGTTGCGGGCGAGGTCTGCTCGGAGGGTTCGTGGCTCTCGACGTCAAAGAGATTTCCCTGTGGGACACACTGCGCCTGCACGTCTTCGTGGTGGCTCCTGCCGCCTTGTGGGGATTGGTTGCACCCAATCGCCTCTTCGTGTCCTGGCTCTCGAAACGGGACGCCGGGCGACGCACGGCGGATTTTCTCGACGGCCTGCGCAAGAAGTACCAATGCGAGCATCTGTGGTCGTGGTTCCTGTGGTGGCGCACATTGCTCGTGCTGGATCGGCAGAGCATCGATGCGGTCTTGATGCTCCGAAGAGAACGCTGCCGACCCGCCACTCAAAAAGCACGCGCTGTCCAAGTCGATTCCCGATGCGCTCACCATATCGAGCGGCAACGAGTGGCGGGACCGGAGGCGGTTCAATGAAAGCGTGCTCGGCTTCGGCGGGCTGCACCCCTGCCATGACGTGTTCACGGACATCGTGTTCCGCGAGGTCGACCAGCTGACCGCTGCGCGCCCAGCGGAATTGCGCTGGGCAGATTTCCAGACGCTCGCAGAGCGCATCGCCCACCAGGTCCTCCTCGGATCCGGCGTTGTGGAACCGGACATGAGCATGCAACTCGCGCGGATGGTGGCACGCAGCAATTGGCCCTTTCTGCCGAGACATAGTGGCTGCTTCTCGGCGTTCTACGAACGGGTCGAAAGTCACCTGGCTCGATTCCGCGCAGAAGGCGCAGCCGCACCGCCGCGCTGTTTGCTGCATCACAGTGCGCAGCTGCTCGAACAGGGAAGTGCCACCGAATCGACTCGAGTGCCGGGGCAGATCGGGTTCTGGTTCTTCGTCCTCAAGGATGCCGTGGAGTTGCATGTTGCCCGCACGCTGGCGTTGATCGCTGCCCACCCTGAGGTTCAGGATCGCGTCCGACTCGAGATCCGGAAAGCCCCGACACTGACGGCGCAAGGCATCGATGGCCTGCAATATCTGGATGCGTGCGTCGCGGAACAACTGAGGCTGTGGACGCCGGTCCCGATCCTGCTGCGTCGCGCGGTCACGTCGTTCTCGTTGCGCGGCGAAATCGCAATCGCCGCGGGGAGACAGATACTGATCCACGCCGGCTTCTACCATCGTGACGCTCGCGTCTTCGGTGACAGAGCCCACCGGTTTTCGCCGGGCTCGATCGGCGGCTCGTTGCCGCCTGTCTATTTCTTCAGCGGCCACCGTCAGTCCTGCGCAGGCCAGTCGCTGGCACTGTTTCTCCTCAAAGCGACGCTGGCCAGGTTGCTCGACAAGTTCAGGTTCGAGCTCGTCGGTCCGAGCACAGGGTCAGACCGGATACCTTGCCTGTACGACCACTACAAGATCGGGCTGCGGCCTCAGCGAGACAAGGAAGAACCCCCATGAGCAGCATCCCGCCGCCCGAGCGACGTCAGCTCACCGTGATGCTTTGCGATCTGGTGGGGTCCGCTGCGCTTTCGCTGCGGCTCGACGCCGAAGAGCTGGCCGAAGTCATTCAAGCGTATCGGCAGCGCTGCACCAAGCTCGTCACGGGCCACGGAGGAATGGTTGCGCAATACGTCGGCGACGGAGTGCTGGCGTACTTCGGATACCCCCGTGCACACGAAGACGACGCGGAACGGGCCATCAGAACGGCGCTCAGCATCGCGGCGGCCGAGCCCTCCTCGCCGGATGTCCCCGGCTCGAAAGTTCACATCGGCATTGCGACAGGGGTTGTCGTGGTGGGCGATCTTTCGGGGGATGGTGCGCACTCCGCCAAGGTCGGCGCGTTGGCCCAAGGGCGGGCAGAAATCTCCGCTGTGGGCAGTGCTCCGAATCTCGCGGCTCGATTACAGAGCCTTGGCCGAGCCGGGCATGGTCGTGGTTTCAGAGGAAACGCGTCGTCTGAGTCGAGGCATCTTCGATACCGAGACCTGGGTCTGCACAACCTCAAGGGCTTCGACAACCCGGTCCGGGCGTGGCAAGTCATCCGCGAGCGCGGGGTCCGCAGCCGCTTTCATGCGTTGCGACCACCGGCGTTGACACCGCTCGTGGACCGTCGAGTCCGAGCTGCAGGAGCTGCGACGACTCTGGGACTCCGTGCAGGCAGGGCAAGGCAAGGCCGTGCTGCTGTCGGCCGAGCCCGGCGTCGGCAAATCGCGTCTTGCCGAAGTGATCGCCAGAAGCGTCGTGGACGAGCGCTGCCTGCGTCTGTGGTACTACTGTTCCCCGAACTTGCAAAGCAGCCCGCTGACGCCTCTCGTTCGTCAGTTGACGCGTGCCGCCGGCTTCTCGGACAAGGACGACGACAACGCGAAGCTGCACAAGCTCGTCGGTCTCATTCCAGACGAGCTGCGAGACGCGACCGAGATGGTGCCGCTGCTCGCGAACCTCTTGTCCATACCGTACGAAGGCAGATACCCGCCGCTGAGCATGTCGCCCCAGCGGCAGAAGCATCGCTTGTTCGAGATCCTGACGCAGTTGCTGGAGGCCTTCGCTTCACGCGGACCGGTGTTGCTCGTGGTGGAGGATCTCCACTGGATCGACCCGACCTCCGACGAGCTGCTCGGGATACTCATCGACCGACTGAAGGACCTGCCGATCCTCGCGATCCTCACGACTCGTCCCGAGTTTCAATCGCATTGGGACGACAGAGCTCACCTGCTTCATATGCAGCTCGGTTCGCTGGACCGCAGCGACTCGATCGCGATGATCGAGCTGCTGTGCGCCGACCGGAATATGCCGCAGGCGACCGTCCGTCAGATCGCCGACAAGACGGACGGACTGCCGTTGTTCATCGAGGACCTCACGCGCGACCTGCTCGAGACTGCAGATCTGCGGCAGACCGAGGTGCAGCCCGGGCGCTCGCCATTCGCGATACCGTCGACGCTGACCGACTCCCTCATGTCGCGGCTCGACAGGCTGGGATCCGCGAAGACCGTCGCGCAGATCGGCGCGGTCATCGGGAGGGAGTTTTCGTATCAGCTTCTCGCCAAGGTTGCGGATCTGCCGGAAGAGAGCCTCAAGGAAGAGCTGTATCGACTCGTCGCCTCGGGGCTGTTGATCAGCCGCCGCTCGACCGCAGTGCTGATCTACGCTTTCAAGCACGCGCTCGTTCGCGACGCCGCGTATTCGAGCTTGCTGAAGAAGGCGCAGGAATCGCTCCACTCGCGCATCGCCAGAGCTCTGGTCGAGGACTTTGCTGAAACCGCGGAGTCACAGCCCGAGGTGGTCGCCTACCACTTGCAGGCGGCGAAGGACCTCGACAGGGCGGCTCACTATCTGGTCAAGGCCGCAAAGCTCTCGGCGAAGCGCTCCGGTTTTGTCGAAGCCATCAGCCAGCTGGAAAGCGCGTTGCGCCTGTTGGGTGCTCAGGCGAAGTCCAGAGATCGCATGCAGCAGGAACTGCGCGCGTATCTCACCCTCGGCGGCATCAACGCGGCGTTTCGGGGCTTCGCCTCTGCTGAATGCGGGAGCGCCTATGCGACGGCGCTGGACTTGTGTCGCGAGCTCGGCGACGCACCCGAAACCTTTTCGGCGCTTTCCGGTGTCGGTTCGTTCGAGATTGCGCGCGGCAGCTTTGGCAACTGCCGGGCCATTGCCGAGGAGTGCCTCTCGAGAGCAGCTCGACAGCAGACCAAGCCGCCGTTCGTGATGGGGCATTTCCTTCTGGGCGGCACGCTGTGCCTGACGGGCGATCTCGCCGCTGCGCGCAAACACCTGGAAGAAGCCCTTCAGGTCTATGAGCAGGAGCAGATGTCTCAGCGAGACAAGCAGGTGCTCTATGTCCATGATCAAAAGTCGACCGGGCTGTCCTACCTGGCATTGACGCTCACGTTGCTGGGCCATCTGGATGGAGGTCTGCGAGCGGCGGAGAGTGGGCTCGCTCATTCGCGGGCGCTCGGAGGGCTGCACACCATCAACTTCTCCTTGTGCTACTTGGCCGCGGTGCACCACATTCGCCGCAATTCGCGCGAGGCACTGCGGTTCGCCACGCAATCGTTGCAGCTGGCGCAGGAGCAAGGATTTGCGACGTGGATCGGGATCTCGCAAATGATTCGTGGAGAGGCCATGGTCGAAAACGGAGAGCACGAAGAGGGATTGAAAGAGATCGCTTCCGGCATGAAGGCGCACAGCAGCATGGAAGCTGCTGCCTATGAGCCGTTCGGCATTTCGCTGTACGCGAAGGGCCTTGTCGCAGAGGGCAGATTCGATGAGGCGCTCGACGCATTGGCTCGAGCGTTGGCGATCACCGAGCGAACGGGGGAGCGCTTCTATCTGGCCGAGTTGTGGCGCCTGAAGGCGGAGGTTCTTGCACGGAGAGCCAACCCGTCGGAGGCCGAGCATTGGTTCCGTGAAGCGATCGAGCTTGCGAGGCAGCAGGAGGCAAGACTCTTCGAGCTGCGCAGCGTGGCAAGTCTTTGCAAACTGGTCGATCAGCCGCGCAGGGAAGGAGTGCTGCGCGAGATGCTCGAGCCGGTCTACACCTGGTTCGGGGAAGGCTTCGATGCACCGGATCTACTGGATGCCAAAGCCTTGCTCACTTCGCATTGAGCCCTCGCGGCTTGATCTCACACGCGAATGGCGGCGAGCTCGTATGCCCTGTCGGTCAAGCGCGCGGCGCGCAGCGTGTCGGCACCGCGGCACGGCCTGCAACGCGAGGCATGTAGAGCATCGAGGCGCCGACCTCAGCGCCGCGCTGCGCGTCGGGCACGCCGCTTGCCGGCATCCGGTCAAGAGGACGACGACGATGCCTGCAACCAAGATCATGCTCATTCGCCACGCCGAGAAACCGAACGGGCGTGGCGCGGAGCAGGGCGTCGATGAAAACGGCGCAGCAGACGCCAAGAGTCTGAGCGTGCGCGGGTGGGAGCGGGCCGGTGCGCTGGTGTGCTACTTCGCGCCGTCGGACGGCAAATTCACCAACCCTCGGATCACCACGCCCGAAGCGATCTTCGCCGTGGCGCCTTCGCCCGCGCATCCGAGCCTGCGACCCGTTCAGACCGTGCGGCCGCTTGCGCAAGCATTGCGCCTGTCCGTGCGCCAGGACTTCTGTTCCGAAGATCCCTTGTCGGAGGTGGTCGCTGCCGTGGAAGCAGCGACGGGCCCGGTTCTGATGTCGTGGCGTCACGAAGCAATGTGCGAGCTGGCAAACCTGCTGCTCGGCAGGGACGACGCCCCGCAGTGGCCCAAGGATCGATTCGACGTGGTCTGGGTGTTCGACCGTTCGAACCGCCAATGGCGCTTCAATCAGGTCGCTCAGCTTCTGTTGCCGGGCGACAGCCTCGAGGTCATCGAGACCCCGAAGTCCGAGCGAACGAGCGTTTGACTTGCCGGGCACGTTGATTGCTCAGGCGCGTCTTCAAGTCATCGGCACGAGTATTCCTGCGCTGCGCGAGCGGCCGCGGTGCGCACCATCGGCGCACCGCGCGCTCGTCCGCTGTCGCGTGCAGCGTCACTGGCCCTTCGCGGCGCGCTCCGACGCGATGCGCATCACGGTGTCGACTTCGCGCTTGAAGGTCGCCATGTCGATCGACATGCCGTTGAGCACCGTGCTCCAGTGGCGCGTCATCGCCGACATCGCGACGGCTTCCTTGATCTCGTCGTCGGTCGCGCCGTTGGCCTTCGCGGCGATGGTGTGGAAGTGGATGCAGTAGGCGCACGGGATCTGCGCCGCGACGCTGAGCTGCATCAGCTGCTTGACCTTCGGCGACAGCGCGGTCTTGTCGCTGAGCTGCAGGTTCTTGAACTCCGACCAGGCGCCCGGGATGCCGGCTTGCGGGAACGCCTTCAGGAAACCCGGCACGATGCCGAGCGTGGCTTCGATGTCCTTGTAGGTCGCGTCGGCCGCGGCGCTGGTTGGCGTCTGTGTGGTCTGCGCCGTGGCGGCGCCCGCGACGAAACAAACAGCGGCGATCGCGAGCGTTGCCTTGGTGAGAAGAGTCGATGCGTTCATGCGTTCAAGTCCTGGAATGATTGAGCTTGCTGCGGCCGGGCCCCTTGCCCGACCTGGAACGCAAGCTTAGGAATCGAGCGCGATCGCGGCAGTGCGTTTACGCACGCGCCGCAACAGGTCGCCGGAGCGCCACGTGGCGCGCCGACGAACGCTACTTCACGAGCCCCATGCGGCGCGCGACATCGGTGTAGATGCGCACGCGCTCTTTCATGAACGGCTCCATCTGATCGACGCCGACGTTCACGAGCTCGAAGCCGCTCTTCGCGGCCAGCTCCTTCATCTCCGGGTCTGCGTTCAGCGACGCCCACAGGTCCGACATGCGCTTGCGCGCTTCGGGCGGCGCCGACTTCGGCATGCCGATGCCGCGATAGGCGCCGTCGATCCAGTCGACGCCGAGCTCGCGGAAGGTCGGCACGTCGGGCATCAGCGGATGGCGCTGCTCCATCGCGACCGCAAGCGCGCGCACCGTGCTCTTGTTGTTGACCGCGAACGCGGTGTAGGACATCGCGCCGTCGATGTGGCCGCCGAGCAGCGCGTTCACCATGTCGCCGGTGCCCTTGTACGGCACGTACGTCGTCTTCACGTTGAACGAGCCGTTGAGCCGCTCGTGCGCCGCATGGTTCGCCGAGTTGAGCCCCGAGCCCCCGAGGTTGAGCTTGCCGGCGGACTCCTTCGCCGTGCGGATGAAATCCTGGAACGTCCTGATGGGGCTCGCCTCGCGCACGACGAGCGCGTCGGGTGTGTAGTGAAACCAGAACACCGGCGTGATGTCCTCGGTCTTGTACTGCACCTGTCCTTCGAGCGGCTGGAACACGATGTGCGGCAGATTGATGCCGACGATGTTGACGCCGTCACCCGGCAGCGTGTTCATCTGCGACCACATCACGCTGCCGCCGGCGCCGGCCTTGTATTGCACGATGGTGTCGATCGCGGCGCATTTCTTCTTCAGCACCACCTGCTGATGGCGTGCCGAGATGTCGGACTCGCCGCCCGGCGGGAACGCCTGCCAGTACATGACGTTCTTGTCGGGGCAGGGCTGCGCGAAGGCGCCGGCCGTGGCGAGCAAGAGGCCGAGTGCTGCGAACGATAGGGTCTCATCGTCGATCTCTCCTGCAGTGGCCTCATCGGACTCTACGCCGCGCCATGCATGCGCGTCCATGCTCGGCGACCCCGAGCGAACCCCGAGTGCGCGCCGCGGCCTCCGCGCCCATACTTGCCCGCTCGACTCATGGAGGACACACACATGAAATACCGTGCTCGAAGGATGGAGCTCGCGCCGCCTCGTCGCGGCACTGTTGGCTGCCGCACTGCTCGGCGCATCGTGCGGAGGCGGCAGCGAAAAGCCGGCCGAATCGACACCGCCTGTCGCGCAAGCCGACAACGAGGAGACGCAAGCGGCTGCGCAGCTGGCGGCAGGCGGCCGCGAGGAGGCGCATGGCGGTCAGCTGCGCGTTCGCGCTCGAACCGCATCCGCCAGGTCGTCGTCTTCGGCGACAGCCTGAGCGATGTCGGCACTTATCGCGTCGGCGGCATCGCCGCGGTGGGTGGCGGCAAGTTCACGACCAACCCGGGCCCGGTGTGGCCCGAGACGATCGGCCTGTTGTTCGGCACGCGCGTCACGCCGTTTCGCCAGGGCTTCGGCCCGGGCGAGTCAACAGGTGCTCGGCGGCACCGGCTTCGCGATGGGCGGCTCGCGCGTGTCGCAGCAGCAGGGCATCAATTGTTTTCCGCATGCGACCGGCGCGTGCACGCAGGCGCTGACGATCCCGGTCACGCAGCAGATCACGACTACCTCGACTTCCCCGCGAACGGCGGTCGCTTCACGCGCAATCAGCTCGTGTTCGTGTTTGCCGGCGGAAACGATGTGATCTTCCAGCTTCAAGAGCTGGGGAAAGGACAGCGTGACGGTCCCGCAGGCGCTGGACGCGGTGCAGCAGGCCGCACTCGACTTGGCCGGACAGGTGCGTCGCATTCTCGACAACGGCGCGACGCGTGTTGCGGTGATGACCCTGCCCGACATTGCCGACTCGATTCTCGGCCGCGCCGCGGAGCAATCGACGCGGGACCTGATGACGGACATGACGCAGACGTTCAACGGCACGCTCGCCGCCGCGCTCAACGGCACACGGGCGAAGCTGATCGACGCGCATGCGCACAGCAAGGACGTGAGCGAGCACCCGGTCAAATACTTCATCACCGAGCTCAACGTCCCGGCGTGCGATGCGGCGAAGATCTCCGCGATCACCGAAGGGGCAGGTGAGCGACGGCTCGAGCCTGTTCTGCTCGCTGCGCACGCTCGTGCAAAACGATGCGCCGATCCGCTATCTGTTCGCCGACAGCGTGCACCCGACGACGCTCGGCCATCTGATCTTCGCGCGTTTCGTGCTGATCGAGCTGTGGCGTCAGGGCCTCTTGTAGCTCGCCACGTTGCTGAGCCGCTTTGCGCGCGTCTGGCTCACGGCCCACCCATGGCCGACATCGACTTGCGGAAATTCCCAGCCGCAGAGCAGTCATCACGAGGACGCGAGAAGATCGGAAATCCGCTCGCAACCCCGGCTCATGCGCCTCGCAGTACCACGGTCGCATCGCAGGGCGGCTGGCGCGGCGATTCTGGGCTGCGCGCTGGCGCCGCCCGCGATCGCGCAAGCCGACCCCCGAGGCGGCGTGGCCGCACACGAGGTCGACGTGCGTGAGGCCGCGTTCGGCGACGCCCGCATCCGCGAACGCGAGGTCGGCTTGGGCCTGTGGTCGCCGGAATTCGCCTTCGATCGCTTCGCCTTCCGCATGGCCGCCGACTACGCCTACACGCGCTACGAGTTCGACGGTGTGCCGACGCGCGCCCGCGACCTGCACCACCTCCACGTGCCGCTGCAGTGGCGTGGCCACGACGACCGCTGGCGCATCGTGCTGACGCCGGTGATCGCCGCGTCGTCGAACGTGTTCAAGGACTTGCTCAAGCGCGGCAGCGGCGACGACTTCGACTTGTACGGGCGCTGGCAAGTCGAGCGCTGGACCGACGCCGCGCTCGGCTGGCACGTTGCGCTGGTGCGAGACGCCGCGTTTGGCGCACCGCGGCTGTATCCGGCCGCCGCGCTGCTATGGCGCGGCGAACGCTTGTCGGCAGCGCTCGGCCTGCCGGAGTCGAGGGTGCAATGGAACGCACGCGGCAACCTCGCGCTCGGAGCCGCCGTCTTCCCCATCGGCGGCCGGTGGCACGTGGTCAGCGACGAGCGCGGCGGCGCCGAGTTCGACTACGTGGCTCGCGCCTGGCGCGGCGGCGTCACCGCCGACTGGTCGCCGTGGCCGCGCCTGAAGGTGTCGGTCCAGGCCGGTGTCGAATTCGCGCGCCACTACAAGTTCGAGGACGATACCGGTGCGCCGGTCGATCGCGACGCCGGCTCGGCGGGTTATCTTCGGCTCGCGCTCAGCTTCGGCTTCTAGCCTGGTGCAGGTCGATCGCAAGACCAAGGCGGGCCGCGCTTCAGAAACTCGCCTTGCCCTTGACCACCACCTGCACCTTCTTGATGTCGGGGGTGGCATTGAACGGGAAGGCGACGTCGATATGCAGCACGTCCTTCGCCGACGTGCGCACGCTGGAGATGCGCAGGCCAACGCCGGCATCCGCAAGCCAGCCCGGATTGGCGGTGTTCACGTGGGGGCCACCCCAGGCGCGGCCTACGTCGACGAACGCGGCTGCGCCCACGCGGAACAGGCGCCAGATGAACAGGTCGCTGTAGAGGCGCTCCTCGAGCGTCAACAGCACGCGCTTGTCTCCGGCCTGGTAGCGCAGGGGATAGCCGCGCAGGCCGTTGTCGCCGCCCAGCAGCAACATGTCGAGAACATCGGGATTGGTGAGCATGTCACCCGAGGCGGCGGCATAGAACAGCCATGGCCCGCCTTGTGGCAGGTAGTACTTGCCCTCCACGCCGAAGAGCTGCTTGCGGACGCGGCCCTCGGTGTACTGGCCCGTGAGGGAGGCCGATGCAAGCAGAGTGTGGTCGGGCGACGGCTCGAATCCACGGCCGACGGTGGCCGTGTACAGCAGTGCGTCGTGGCTCGATCCCAAACCGGTGCTGGCCCATCCGAGCTGCACTGTCGAGGCCCAGCCGAGGGCAATGAACTCGGGTATTCCGATCATGTCGCGGTTGATGACCTTCGCGTAGCGGTCTTCGATCAGCTCGTAGCGAAGAAACGGGCCGACCAGCCTCTCGTCCGCATTCAACGCGGCGGGTGTGGTTCGCCCCGGCTCGGGCGCAAACGCATCGTCGAGCAGGCTCACGCCGATCGAGTAGCGCTGCACCCAGCCGTCCACGCGACCCCGCGACCACCCGGCGAAGACCTCGGCCTTTTCCTGCCGATGCCGGTACTCGCTGACCACGTTGCCTGCGTTGTACACAGGATCGATGCGGTTGTCCTTCACCGCCGTGGCGCCCGCGGCCCAGCGGGCATCCAGCGAATGGAAGGGGCGGACGACCGAAGCCGCGTAGCGTTCACCGTCGCTGTTGACGGCCCACCTCAGGTTCACCGCGGTCCAGGTGCCGAATGCGCGGTCATTCGAGAAAAGCAGCTCGTTGCTGTCGCGATCGACGCCGGAGGAATGGCCGATGCCCAGCGTCGTTCCAGTCCCGAGCAGGTTGTATTCGCGCAGCCGGATGCCGCCCGTAGTTTCCCCGCCGGCCCGGGCGGCGCTGACGCCCGGGATGAGCGTCCAGCTGTCCCGCGTCACCACGTCGATGTCGACGACGCCGTCTTGGTAAGCCACCGGGCGAATCTGCACGTCGTAGATATAGCGGGCGTCGCGCAGCAGGCGTTCGGTCTCTTCGATCACCGCCACCGAGACCGGGTCTCCGCGTTTGAACAGGAGGGCGTTCTCGATGACGCTTGCGCGCGTTTGTATGTGCAGCGCGTTAGCCCATCGGTAGAACCTGCGGTCTTCCTTCGGGTCCTCGGTGTCGAAGACGTCGGCCGTGCGGACCCGGACCTCTCCGATGCGCGCTTGCGCGGCTTCGAGTTCTTGGAATGAAGGAGGATCTGTCGTGAGCGGCTGAGCCGCGCTCGGCATCGGCAGGCCCGCGCCGAGCGCGATGCCGAGGACCACGAGCGACAACGCCTGCCGTCGCAGCCCGCTCATGGAGAGGCGGCGTGGCCTGCGTGCCATGACTCTCCTGTGTGCACTCGCATGTAGGTGTTCCCCGCCCCGACTCTGCCGCATCGCCAAGGCGAGCACCAGCCCTAGGCAACCGCCGATGAGCGGTCGCGCTCTTGCAGGAACAAGCGCAGCGCGAATCGTCCGGCGTCCGTATCTCGCAGGCGCAGCACCTCTGCGCGCATCGCGGCGGGCACGTCGTCGAGCGCGGGGTAGGCGGCACGGTAGCCTGCGGGAAACAGCACAGGTGCTGCGAGCGCTGCAAATGTCAGGTCTGCAGCGGTGAAGCGTTCGCCGACCAGAAACCGGCGCCCGTCGTTCAGTCGTTCGTCGACGTCTTTGAAGACGCCGTGCACACGCTCGATCGGTGCGTGCGGCTCTTCGCGATACGGCAGCGACAGCCGGTCGAGCGCCCACCGCGCCTTCTCGCTAAAGTGGCTGTGCGGCATCGTGATCAGAACGGCGAGAGTGGCGCTGCTCCTGGTCATCGGGATGTCTTGCACGTCGCTGCCTGGCGCATACGTGCGAGACCAAGTATGCCCGCGGAGGCTGGCCCTCGATGACGAGTAACACGAACGTCGATCTGCGCGACGCGTCGGAAGGTGACGCGCCGTTTGTCATGCGCGTCATCGAGACCACGATGCGCGGTCGTGAGGACAAGGCATGAACGGCTGGAAGCGTTGGCTGCCCGGACTGCAAGTCCTCGGTCGGTACGAAGCCCGCTGGCTGCCGCACGATCTGACGGCCGGCCTGGTGCTGACCACGATGCTGGTGCCGGTCGGAATCGCGTACGCAGTGGCTTCGGGCGTCCCGGGAATCTACGGTCTGTACGCCACGATCGTCCCGCTGCTCGCTTACGCGCTGTTCGGTCCCAGCCGCATTCTTGTGCTGGGGCCGGACTCCGCTCTCGCCCCGGTGATTCTCGCGATCGTGCTGCCGCTCTCGGGTGGCGATCCGATGCGGGCCGTGGCGCTGGCGAGCATGATGGCGGTGGTGTCAGGGCTGGTATGCATCCTGGTCGGAGTGATGCGCCTGGGGTTCATCACCGAGCTGTTGTCCAAGCCGATCCGCTACGGCTACATGAACGGCATCGCGTTCACGGTGCTGATCAGCCAGCTGCCCAAGCTGTTCGGCTTTTCGATCGACGCCGTCGGGCCGCTGCGCGACCTCGCGCAGATCGCCAAATCGGTGCTGGGCGGCCAGGCCAACTGGACCGCTTTCGCGGTCGGTGCCGGCACGCTGACGGCAATCCTGGTGCTCAAGCGCTTCGAGCGAATCCCGGGCATCCTGATCGCAGTGGTGGGCGCTACTGTCGCGGTCGGTGCGTTCGGCCTCGATCAGGGCGCCGGGGTGAAGGTGCTCGGTCCGCTGCCGCAAGGTCTGCCGTCGTTCGCGCTGCCGCAGATCAATCTCGCCGACCTCCCGGACGTGGTGATCGGCGGCTGCGCCGTCGCCATGGTGGCGTTCGCCGACACCAGCGTCCTGTCGCGCACGTATGCGGCCAGGACGCGTTCCCCCGTCGATCCGAACCAGGAGATGGTCGGTCTGGGAGCCGCCAACCTGGCCGCAGGACTGTTCCAGGGGTTTCCAGTCAGCAGCAGTTCCTCGCGCACCCCGGTCGCCGAAGCCTCGGGCGCGAAGACCCAGCTTACTGGCGTGGTCGGCGCCGTGAGCGTCGCCCTGCTGCTGCTGCTGGCACCTGAGCTGCTGGAGAACCTGCCCACCAGTGCGCTCGCAGCGGTCGTGATCGCTGCGGCCATCGGCTTGTTCGAATTCGCCGACCTGCGCCGCATCTTCCGCATCCAGCGCTGGGAGTTCTGGCTGTCCGTCGTCTGCTTCCTCGGCGTTGCCACGCTGGGAGTGATCCCCGGCATCGGCCTGGCGATCGTCATCGCGGTCATCGAATTTCTGTGGGACGGCTGGCGGCCTCATTACGCCGTGCTGGGCCGAGCCGACGGCATCCGCGGCTACCACGATATCAAACGCTATCCCGATGCGCGGCTCATACCCGGCCTGGTGCTGTTCCGTTGGGACGCACCGCTGTTCTTCGCCAATGCCGAGCTGTTTCACCAGCGCGTGCTGGAAGCCGTGGCGCAATCGCCGACGCCGGTGCGGCGGATCATCGTGGCGGCCGAGCCGGTCACCAGCATCGACGTCACTTCGGCGGACATGCTCGCCGAGCTCGAGCAGACCCTGCGCGCATCGCGTATCGAGCTGCACTTCGCCGAAATGAAAGATCCGGTCAAGGACAAGCTGAAGCGCTTCGAACTGTTCGAGCACTTCGGTGCCGCGAGCTTCCATCCCACCGTCGGCGCCGCCGTCGACGCCTACCTCGAAGAGCACTCGGTGGATTGGAAAGCCTGAAGACAAACAAGACCGGCCTCTTGCGAGACCGATGGCGATCGAGTTGGTGCGCGCACAGCGCAGCCACACCTCAGGCGGCCAGCAGCGGGTACCCTTGACCCATGCATCAACCCCATTCCACCGCCAGAGCCGCGTCGTGGATGGCCGGTTGGCTCTCGCTGATGGTCGTCATCGCCGTCGCCGGCCGCGAGGCGACGCGCGAGCTTGCGGTCTTCCAGATCATGGAGATGCGCTCGATCATTGGCCTGTTCCTGCTGTACCCGCTGATCCGCGCCAGCGGAGGCTTCGCGGCGATGAAGTCCAGCAGGCCGCGCGACCACCTGGCGCGCAACGTCGTGCACTACGCGGCGCAATACGGCTGGTTCGCCGCGCTCACGATGATCCCGCTGGCGCAGGTCGTGGCCATCGAGTTCACGATGCCGATCTGGACCGTGCTGCTCGCATGCGCCTTTCTCGGCGAGCGCGTCAACGTCTGGAAGGTGCTGGCCGTCGCGCTCGGACTCGTCGGCGTGACCCTGATCGTGCGGCCGGGTGGCGCGGGGCTCGGCGCGGGGCAGGCCGTCGCGCTGGCCGCGGCGCTGGGCTTCGCAGTGTCGGTGACGCTGACCAAGTCGCTCACGCGCAGCGACAGCGCCGTCGTCATCATCTTCTGGATGCTGATCGTGCAGTCGCTGCTCGGCCTGGTGCCTGCGATCGTGGTGTGGCGCTGGCCGTCCGCGGGCGTGTGGGGCTGGGTGGTCGTCATCGCTTTCTGCGGCACGTTCTCTCACTACTGCATGGCGCGCGCCATGCTGCACGCCGATGCCACGGTGGTCGTGCCGATGGACTTCCTGCGCGTGCCGCTGACGGCCGCCGCTGGGTGGATGATCTATGCCGAGCGCCTGGACCTCGTCACGGTGCTCGGCACGGTGCTGATCCTTGCGGGCAACTTGCTGAATCTGCGGCGCGCGCGCGTGCCGGGCGCCGCGTCTGCCGACGCTGCCCGTCCGCTGACGTAGGGACAGCGTGACCGGCAGGGAACGATTCGCCGAGAGGTTGAGGAAGGCGGGGTTGCCCGAATGGCCGAGCCGGGCGGTTGCGCGCCGCGCAATCTAGCCTTTCCTGCTGCGCCGTGTCTTCGCGCTCCTGCTCTTGCTCTTCGCGAGCGTGGAAGCGCGACATTGGCACGCGCATCGCCCGCGTGCTCGACGTACGAATGACGACGGCAGCGGCAGTCCAGGCTGCAGCGCACAACGGCAAGCGGCTAGACGCGATCGACGCGACCCTGCAAGGGCAGCACCTTCTGCGCCATGTCGTCAGCCTCGCCGACCTGCTGCGCGCCCGCGAGCATTTCGAGAGAGCGCTGGCCATCGAGCCCGACTCGGCCAGCGCCCTGACCGGACTGGCGCAGTCGCAACTGAGCGAGTTCGAAGCAGGGTGGAACATCGGCGTGCAAGGGATCGCACTTGCCGAAAAGACGATCGCACGGGCGCTGGCGGCGGACCCGGACTACCTGCCGGCGCAATGCCTCATGGTCATGTACTGCGCGAACGCGGCGACTTCGAAGGTGCGCTACGCGTGTATCAAAAGGTCGTGGCCGCCAATCCGAGCGACGCCTGGAGCCATGCACGCATCGGGGTGATGAAGCTGCGACTCGGACGACTCGAGGAGGTCGCGGTTCACACCGATGCTGCTCTGCGGTTGAGCCCATTCGAGGCGGCGCTGGTTGGCTACAGCCACCTCTACGCTGGCGATGCCGAGTACTACCTCGGGCGCGAGGACGCGGCCTACGAGCGCATGCGACAGTCGGCCGCCGCCGGCCCGAGCCCGACGCAGGTCGGCGCTTTCCTGCGGATGGCGTCGATCGATGCACTGCGCGGACGTGGGCAAGAGGCTCGGCAACATGCCGCGCAGGCGCTGCGCCTCCTGCGACCGCGCTGGACCATCGGCGCCTACCGCGTATGGACCGCGCCGGTGCATCCGCGGCTTCAAGCCGGCAGGGAACGCTTCTTCGAGGGGCTCAGGAAAGCGGGGTTGCCTGAATAGGCCTGCCTGACCCTCGTCGACGGCTCGGCCACAAGGCAGGGAATCTAGCCCTTCCTCCCGCGCAGTGTCTTCGCGCTCTTGCTCTTGCTCTTGGCCAGCAGGCTCTCGCGCAGCGTCGTGTCGAGCGGCGCGCGGCTGTAGATGTTGTTCACCTGCACCAGACGCGACAGCATCTCCATGAACTTGCGCTGATCGGCTTCGGACAGCGGCGCGAGGATGCGCTTGTCGCTGCGGTCGAGCATCGGGTGGATCTCGCGCAACACCTGCGTGCCCTTTGGCGTGACGTGCAGGTGGTTCAGGCGCCGGTCGGTCTCGGAGCGCGTGCGCGTGATCAGCGCCTTGTCGACGAGGCGGTCGAGCACCTTCACGATCGTCGTCTTGTCGAACGCGATCATGTTCGACAGGCTCGCCTGGTCGATGCCCGGCACCTCCTGGATCATGTTCAGCGCCGCGTACTGCACCGAGGTCAGGTCCAGCGGCTGCGTCTCTTCGAAAAACAGCGCCATCGAGATCTGGTTCAGGCGCCGGATCAGGTGCCCCGGCCGGGAATAGAACTTCTCGAGCGACATGGTGCAGCGGCGATCGTTGGTTGACAGACGAATTATAGGAAGCCTGTACGTGCTTTCCCGGACACGGGGCAGTATCTGATAGATCGCACACCAACAATAAGCATGGGAAGAAGATCAACCTCAGTGGCGCGAAGAACGACTCGAGAACGGGATTGACGGCACTAAGGTGATCGCTTCGTGAGGGTGATCGTTCAGGCATACGATCGCCCCATGACGACGACTCCATCCAACTCCAACGGCGCGCCGCGCAAGCCGCCGACCGCACGCAGCGTCGAAGTGCTGCACGTGCATCGCCTGAGCCCGCGCATGATCCGCGTCACCTTCACCGGCGACGCGCTCGAGGGCTTCGAGTGGCGCGGGCCCGCGGGGCACCTGAAGCTGACGGTGCCCGAGCAGGGCTCGCACGAGGCGCCGATGCCTGCGCCCGACGGTCCGCGCTCGCCGTTCATGCGCACCTACACGCCGCGGCGCTTCGATGCGTCGCTGCGCGAGCTCGACGTCGACCTCGTGCTGCACGACGAAGGGCCCGCCGGCAAGTGGGCGGTGCGCGCACAGAAGGGCGACCGCCTGATCGTGATGGGCCCCGCGCCCGGCTACAAGATCGACGCCGACGCGACGTGGTTCCTGCTCGCGGGCGACGAGACCGCGCTGCCGGCGATCGAGACGATCCTCGAGGAGCTGCCGGCGCTGGCGCGCGCGAAGGTGCTGGTCGAGGTGTCGAGCCATCGCGAAGCGCGGCCGTTGCAGAGCGCCGCGAGCATCGAGGTGCGCTGGCTCTCGCGCGGTGAAGACTTCCGTGATGCCGGCAAGCCGCTCGAGGAGGCGCTGCGCGCGCTAGGCCCGTTGCCGCCCGGGGAAGGGCGCATCTACGTGGGCTGCGAAGCCGGTGCGATGCGGCGCATCCGCGACTGCTTTTTGAACGAGCGCGGCGTCGATCGCAAGAAGCTCGTCACGCGCGGCTACTGGAAGCTCGGTGAGGTGAACCCGTCAGACCGCGATTTCGGCGAAGAGTGATCGACACGCGCGGCGCGTTCACGCGACCGTTGCACCTGAGGTCCCGGGCTATGCAAGGCGCTGCATATCGCCAGCCACGGAACGCCCCGCAAGAATGAAGCGTGTCCTGATGCACGCATGAGCGCCTTCGGCGAAAGCGTTTCCACCGCCGCGAACCTGATCGCAAGCGCCGACCCGGCGCTGCTGCGCATCGTCACGTTGTCGCTGGCGGTCAGCGGGTCGGCGTGCCTGTTCGCGGCGGGTTTCGGGCTGTTCGGCGGAGCGGGCCTCGCGGTGGCGCGCTTTCCGGGCTATCGCGTGCTGGTGCTGCTGCTCAACACCCTGCTCGCGCTGCCGTCGGTCGTGGTCGGGCTCGTGGTCTATCTGCTGCTGTCGCGCTCCGGGCCGCTCGGCTCGCTGGGCATCCTGTTCACGCCGACCGCGATGGTGATCGCGCAGACGATCCTCGTGCTGCCGATCGTGGCCGCGCTGACGCGCCAGCTCGTCGCCGATGCGCTGCGCGGCAGCGGCGACCAGTTGCGATCGCTGGGCGCGCGCCCGCTGCAGCGCGCGCTGCTGATGCTCGTGCACGAGCGCTGGGCGCTGCTGACGGTGCTGCTCGCCGCGTTCGGCCGCGCGATCGCCGAAGTCGGCGCGGTGATGATCGTCGGCGGCAACATCGACGGCGTGACGCGCGTGATGACCACGACGATCGCGCTCGAGACCAGCAAGGGCGACCTGCCGCTCGCGCTGGCGCTCGGCCTCGTGCTGCTGCGCGTCGTCGCGCTGATCAACGCGTTGATCGCGCTCGTGCAAGCCTGCAGCGCGAGCGCGGCGCATGACGACGGCGATCGTCATGCCGGCGGTCGTCGTACAGCCGAGGCGCGTCGGCGAGACCGCTGATCGGCTTGCGCAGCGTCGGCTGCGCTTCGGCGATGTGCGCGCGCTGCACGCAGTGACCTCGACGTGCGCTCCGGCGAGCGTGTCGCGCTGCTCGGCACCAACGGCTCGGGCAAGACCACGCTGCTGCGCGTGCTGCACGGCCTGCAGCGCTGCGAAGGCGAGCGTGCGTTGGCGCTCGCCGCGTGCAAGCAGGCGATGGTGTTCCAGCGCCCGTTCCTGCTGCGCCTGTCGGTGCGGCGAACATGATGCTCGGCTTGTGGCTCGCCCGCGTGCCGCGCGCGCGAGCGCGCCGACCTCGCGCACGCCGCGCTGCATCGCGTGGGCATCGCCGCAGCTGCGCGAGCGCCCGGCGCGCGCGCTCTCGGGCGGCCAGCAGCAGCGGCTCGCGCTGGCGCGCGCCTGGGCACTGCAGCCGCAACTGCTCTTCCTCGACGAGCCGACCGCGAGCCTCGACCCGAGCGCCAAGCGCGAGGTCGAAGCGCTGATCGAGGAGTTCGCCGCCGAAGGCATGACGGTCGTGATGAGCACGCACAACCTCGGCCAGGCGAAGCGGCTCGCATCGCGCGTGATCTATCTCGAAGGCGGCCGGCTCATCGTCGACCTGCCGACCGCGCGTTTCTTCAACGACGAGCTGCCGCGAGGAGGCAGCGCTGTTCCTCAAAGGAGAGTTGCATTGGACCTGAACATCAGCCACATCCGCCGACGCGCGCTGCGTTGCCGTCGGCGCTCGGCGCGCTCGTTGCGGCTCGCGCCGCGCTCGCGCAAGACAAGTTCATCGTGATGGCCTCGACCACGTCGACCGAGCAGTCGGGCCTCTTCGCCCACCTGCTGCCGGCGTTCACGCAAGGCCACCGGCATCGAGGTGCGCGTGGTGGCGCTAGGCACCGGGCAGGCGCTCGACACCGGCCGTCGCGGCGACGCCGACATCGTGTTCGTGCACGACCAGGCGGCCGAGGAGAAGTTCGTCGCCGAAGGCTTCGGACTGCAGCGCAGGCCGGTGATGTACAACGACTTCGTGCTCGTCGGTCCGAAGGCCGACCCGGCCGGTACCAAGGGCAAGGACATCGCCGCGGCGCTCGGCAAGCTCGCGGCGCCAACGCGCCGTTCGTCTCGCGCGGCGACAAGAGCGGCACGCACGCAGCCGAGCTGCGCTACTGGAAGGCGGCCGGCGTCGACGTGGCCGCGAAGAAGCCGCGCCGGCTACCAGGAATGCGGCTGCGGCATGGGCCCGGCGCTGAACATGGCGTCGTCGAACAACGCCTATGTGCTGACCGACCGCGGCACGTGGCTGTCGTTCAAGAACCGCGGCGACCTCGCGATCCTGGTCGAAGGCGACAAGCGGCTGTTCAACCAGTACGGCGTGATCGTCGTCAACCCGGCGAAGCATCCGCACGTGAAGAAGGACTTCGCGCAGGAGTTCACCGACTGGGTCGTGTCGCCGGCCGGGCAGAACACGATCGCCGCCTACAAGGTCGGCGGCGAGCAACTGTTCTTCCGAAGCGCCGGGCAGTGAGGCTACGGCGACCTGTGCATGCGCAGCGCGCACAGGTTGCGGGACATGGTCGCGGCCCCGGCCGCGTGTCGCCGAGCGCACGCAAGGCCAGCGGGCCCCTGTCGTGCATCGAGGGGCTGTCCATTGAACCCGACGACGACGATCGTCGCGTTCTCCCGCAGCGCGGCTCAATAGACTTGCCTCATCTGAAGACCACGCGACACCGTCCGTGGCCACGCACTCGAACACCGGCCCGCCACGCGCGGCACGACGCGCGCGTCGCCGGGTCACCGGCCGCCGCGCCGATGACGTCGCGCGCCGCACGCCGTCGTAGGCATCTGTCTTGCTCGACGCCCCCCCTTTTCCCCTTCGCGCCGCCGTCGCGCGCTCGACGCTGCGACGCTCCCTTCACGTGGCCCGGCGCCGGGCGCGCAACTGCGCTCGCGGTCCACGACATGACCGGTCCGGCCCTCGGCGATCTCGCGCGCAGCGGCGTACGCCGCGCGTCGGTGTCGACGGGCGCGCCGCGGCGCACGACAACCCGAATGCGAGTGAAAAGAGACCCCGCGCAGCGCATCTGCGCATGCTGGCGCGACGAGGCCGCGCGTCGCAATAGGCAACTGCTTGACCGAAACCATCGTGATACGCGCCGCCGCGCGTGAGGACTACGCCGCCTGGAAACCGCTCTGGGACGGCTACAACGCGTTCTACGGGCGCGAGGGCCCGACGGCATTGCCAGCCGAGGTCACCGAGACGACGTGGTCACGTTTCTTCGACCCCGCCGAGCCGATGCATGCGCTCGTCGCGCAGAGCTCGGGCACGTTGGTCGGCCTGGCGCACTATCTCTTTCACCGCAGCACGAATCAGCTCGCGCTGACGTGTTACCTGCAGGACCTCTACACCGCGAAGGACGCGCGCGGCCGCGGCGTGGGCCACGCGCTGATCGAGGCCGTCTGCGAGCGTGCGAAGGCCGCAGGCTCGAGCCGCTTGTACTGGCACACCCAGCAGGGCAACGCGACCGCGCGGCGCCTGTACGACCGGATCACCGACGACTGTGGATTCGTCGTCTACCGCAAGGCCCTTTGATCGCTCTCGAACGGCGACGGCGCGAAGTCGCGTTGCAGCGCGCGCCAGACGGTGTGCGCGGTCAGCGGCATCTGCACACGCTCGGCATCGCGCGCGAGCCCCGCTTGCGAGAGCGCGTCGACGACGGCGTTGACGACCGTCGGCGTCGCGCCGATCGTGCCGAGCTCGCCGACGCCCTTCACGCCGAGCGTGTTCGTCAGGCACGGCACGCTCGTGTCGAGCTGCGTCTTGAAGTCGCGGAACATGTCGGCGCGCGGCAGCGCGTAGTCCATGAAGGTCGCGGTCAGCGCCTGGCCGCTGTCGGCGTCGTAGACGACACGCTCGCACAGCGCCTGGCCGATGCCCTGCATCGCGCCGCCTTCGATCTGGCCGCGCACGATGGTCGGGCTGACGACACGGCCGATGTCGTTGACCGACGCATACGCGACGATCTCGACGGCGCCGGTGGCCGGGTCGACCTCGACCTCGCACACGTGGCACGCGTTCGGCCAGCTCGGCCCGCCGGCGGTGGTCGAGCCGTCGGCGCGGATGCGCGCGCTCGGGCTGGCGCGCGGCGAGCTCGAACAAGCCGATGCCGACGTCGGTGCCGACGACATGAAAGCGCCCCGCGCGGTACTCGATATCGGCCGCCGAAGCCTCGAGCGCTTCGGCCGCGAGCTGCTTCGCTGCTCGACGGTGCGCTGCGACGCGACGCTCACCGCGGCGCCGCCCGTGAACAACGAACGTGATCCGGCGCTGCCGAAGCCGTTGGCGCGATCGGTGTCGCCTTGCAGCACGCGGATGCTCTCGATCGGCACGCCGAACACGTCGACCGCGAGCTGCGCGTAACTCGTCGCGATGCCCTGGCCCATCGCCTGCGTCGCCGATGCCAGCTCGATGACGCCCTCGGGCAGCACGTTGACGACGACGTTCTCGCTCGAACGCGTTGCCGCCGGTCCATTCGAGAAAGGTCGACACCGCGCGGCCGCGCAGCATGCCGCGTTGCTCCGACTCGCGGCGGCGCGCGGCGTAGCCGTTCCAGTCGGCGAGCGCGAGCGCCTGGTCGAGCATCTTCTCGAACTCGCCGCAGTCGTAGGTCTGCGCCATCGGGGTGCGGTAGGGCATCTGCTCGGGCCGGATCAGGTTGCGGCGGCGCAGCTCGGCGGGGTCGAGCTTCAGCTCGCGCGCGGCCGCGTCCATCAGCCGCTCGATGAGGTAGATCGCCTCCGGCCGGCCGGCTCCGCGGTACGCACCGACGAGCGCGGTGTTCGTCATCACCGCGGTGAGATGCAGGTCGATCGTCTGGATGTCGTACACGCTCGTCGTGACCCAGGGCCCGACGAGCAGCGGGATCACGACATTCGTCGTCGTTGCATACGCGCCGACGTTGGCCAGCGAGCGCACGCGCAGCGCGAGCACCTTGCCGTTCGCATCGAGCGCCATCTCGCCGCGCGTCGTCTGGTCGCGCCCTTGCGTCGCCGACAGGAACTCCTCGAGGCGCTGCGCACACCACTTCACCGGCCGCTTCAGGCTCAGCGCCGCGTACGCGACCGCGATGTCTTCCGGATGCGGGCCGCCCTTCATGCCGAACCCGCCGCCAACGTCGCCGACCAGCACGCGCACCTGCCCCTTCGTCAGGCCGAGCATCGTCATGATCGATTCGCGCACCGCGGTCGGCATCTGGTTGCTGGTGTGCACGAGCAAGCGGCCGCTGCCCGCTTCGACTTCGGCGAGCACGACTCTGCGGCTCCATCGGGCTCGGCGCGAGCCGCTGATTGTGGGATCTCGACCGACACGACGTGGGCGGCGCGTGCGAACGCCGCTGCGGTGGCTTTCGCGTCGCCATGCCGCGTTTCGGAGGCGATGTTGTCGGGTGCCGCGGGCCACAGCACCGGCGCGCCCGGCGCCGTCGCGCGGATCGCATCGACGACGGCGGGCAGCTCGTCGTACTCGACCATCACCGCCTCGGCGGCGTTGGTCGCGAGCGCGCGGCTCTCGGCGACCACCGCGGCGACCGCTTCGCCGACGTAGCGCACCGTCTCGTGCGCGAGCGCGCGGCGTGGCGCGGTGGCGGCGGGCTTGCCGTCGGGGCGCGGGAACGGAATCTCGGCGGCCATCGGCTTCACGCCGGCCTGCACGAGATCGGCACCGGTGAGCACCGCGATCACGCCCGGCATCTCGCGCGCCGCGCTCGTGTCGATCGACACGATGCGTGCATGTGCATACGGCGAGCGCAGGAACACGAGGTGCGCCAGGCTCGGGCGCGCCAGGTCGTCGGTGAAGCGGCCCTGGCCGGCGACGAGCGCCGGGTCTTCGATGCGCCGCACCGTGTGGCCGCTGCCGAAGCGGCCGGCTTCCATCGGAGCGCTCATTTGCCGGCTCCGATCTTGTCGGCCGCCTGCTGCACCGCGGCGACGATGTTCACGTAGCCGGTGCAGCGGCACAGGTTGCCTTCGAGCGCGTCGACGATCTCGGCTTCGCTCGGGCGCGGGTTGCGCGCGAGCAAGCCGGCCGCCGACATCAACATGCCCGGCGTGCAGAAGCCGCACTGCAACCCGTGGCAGTCGATGAACGCTTCCTGCAACGGGTGCAGCCTGCCGTCGCGCGCGAGGCCCTCGACGGTGGTCACCGAGCGCCCTTGCGCCTGCAGCGCGAGCAGGCTGCAGCTCTTCACGGCCTGCTCGTCGAGCAGCACGGTGCAGCAGCCGCACTGCGCGGTGTCGCAGCCGACGTGTGTGCCGGTCAACGCGAGCGGCCCGCGCAACAGATCGACCAGCAAGGTCTGAGGCTCGACATCGGTCTCGACCGATCGGCCGTTGACGTGGATTCGCAAGCTCGGCATGCCAGCACTCCTCTACGGCTGGGCGAGCATCGTAGCCGCGTTCGGCTCGACGCGCAGGGCGGGCTGCGGGAGCCTAGACGACCAACGGATCGAGCGTCTGCCGCCACACTGCGGCCACCTTTGTGTAGCCGCCGCGCGTCGGATGGATCTCGTTCAGGAAGTCGCCCGAGCTGGCGGCGGACACCTGATCGGCGAGCTGCAGCTGCGCGCTGCGCGTGTCGACGAGGTGCAGTGCGGCGGTCGGGTCGGCCAGCAGGCGCGCCGCGATCAGTGTCTGCAGCAGTTGCACGAGCCGGTCGTTCAGCGCGTTGGAGACCATCAGCCAGTCGCTCGCCGGCACGCCGAAGGCCGTCAGCGACGGCTGCAGCCACGGCCCGAAACCGAGGCCGGCACCGGCGGGGCGCGGCATCACGGGCGCATAGGTGTGCAGCAGCAGCGGCGTGCCCTTGTTGATGCCGCTGTCGCGAAGGTCGACGAGGTCGTTGAAGACGATCTCGAGGTGATCGCTGAAGGTCTTCCAGCCCGGCTTGCTGATGTAGTCGTCGCCGAGCAGCGGACCGGCGCCGCGCTCTTCGGGCCGTGCGAGCAGGCGCAGGTGGGCTGCAGCGGTCGGGCCGACAGATGCCGCGTCGATGAGATCGTTGCCGCCGCCGGAAAGCAGGATCGCGCTCCACTTGAGCGCGAGTGGCCCGGCGAGCAGGCGAACGAACTGCGGATCGCGGCAGGTGTCGGCCATGTGATGCAGCACGGCGCCGGGCCGCGCGCAGTTCACGGCGACCACCGATTTGCCGAGCTCGAGCTGCGCCAGCACGTTCGTCGTCAGACCCGGCGGCAGCGATCCGATCGAAAACCACGAGTCGCCTTGCGCGAGGCATTTGCCGGCGTACTCCCCGAACGGATACGGACCGATCTCGCCCGCGCCCCACACCTGCAGCGGCGAGATGACGGTGAGGGCATGGCTGTGCGGCAAAGTCTCCCTTTCTTCAGTGCCCGACGGCGAGCAGCTTGTGCAGCAGCTCCTCGACCCAACCGGGGAGTCGATCGCCGAAGTGTTCGACCTGCACGTATTCGTCGCCCTCGATCACGGCGCTGTGCTCGACCGCGCCGCCGCCGGCGACGGTGAGCTTCAGCCAGCCGTGCGCGCCGACCTCCCACTCCAGCGAGATCGCACCGCTCGGCTCGGCCTGCACGTCAGGCGCGCGCCAGTCCTGCATCACCAGATCGAGCAGCCGCTGCGCTTCGCGGATCGTCGGCTCGCCTGGCACCGTCCAGCCGCGCGCCGTCGCGAGTTCGCGCGCTTCTTCGAGAGCGGCTGCCAGCAGCGGTGACATGGCGCGATTCTGCGGGAACGAGAATCGGGGAGAGCCTCGTTCTCTCCACTGGCGCGACGCGCTGAATCGATGCGCGGCGAAGTCCCCCGCCGCGTCGCTCGGTCTCCAGGCTGCAGGTGTCCGCTCGGCTCTCACCGCGCGCGCATTGCAGCGCCGCTTCGAGAATGGCGATGGTGTCCCTGCGGCGCTTGGCCGCGAGGCGTTTCTCGCCGAGCTCGCGGAATGCCGGGCCACCGAAATACTCCATGATGTCGGGCAAGCGCCGCACGACGCCTTTCGGCTGCCCATGCCACCGTCGAAGATTTCCGTCGGGAACACCCAGACGCGTCCCACCGGCGTCCTTGGCAGAGACACCCTCGGCGCGCGCGACGGCATCGGTCACTTCCTTGATCAGGCCTGCGCGCCTGGTCGGTGTACTGCCCTTCGGGCACTGTCGGCGTGATGCGATAGATCGGTGCCGATGCGCCAGGGCCCGGCGCGGTACACCATCGCCGGGCGGTGCACGAAGATCCAGGTGACGTCCCTGATCCGTTCGTTGCCCCATGGGTCCAGGCCCTCGTGCCTGATCAGAATGTCCCAGTCAGCTCGCGCATCAGCTGCGCTTCGGCTTCGGGCTTCAGCGCGCCCTCGGGTATGAACGTATCGATCATCGGCATGGCAGTCCTTTTTTTACTCCCTTTTCGACTGGCCATGAGTCTAGGGAGGAGAGACGGTGTCAAGAAAGTGGCAGAAGTGCCATCTCTGCGATGGCATTCCGGACAGGACACCTCCAGAAGGCAGCAATGGATCAGCGGGCTTGGCGCGAAACGGTTGCGGTACTCAGTCGGCGACACTCCCGTCTCGCGCTTGGAACAGCCGGCGAAAGGTGCTGAGGTCTCCATATCCGACCCGCACGCTCACCGCGTCGACGCTGAGTCGCTTCGTCTCCAGCAGGCGCTTCGCCACTTCAATGCGAAGCGCCTGCAGATGCTTCAACGGCGGTGCACCGACAGCCAGCTTGAAGCGCCGGTTGACCGTGCGCTCGCTCACTGCCCAGGTGGCGACTCGAACGCGGACAGGCTGAAGCCTTCGTGCAAGCGCTTTTCCATCCAGCGCTGAGCGCGCGCGGCAGGGTCATCGTCGTAGTTCTACATCCTGAACGGCGTCTTCCAGGAGAAGATCATGTTCGCGATGGTCGCGATGCTCGGCATCGCGCTGGCGGCCTACTACGCCCTGCGCCTCTACCAGGGCGCGATGCACAACCGCAAGCCGGAGGGGATCGAGTCGCATGAGATCCCCTGGCGCGAGGGCGCGATCATCGGCGGCCTCGTCGCTTGCATCGTCGCGCTGGCGCTCTATCCCGGCCTGATCCTCAGCCGGGGCGAGGACTGGTCGACACCCAGCTGACCGGCGTCACGGCCCGGCACGAGGTGGCACAGCGATGACCTTCAACGCCCCCCACATCGATTACGCGGGGCTCTCGCCGGTGATCGCCCTGACCGCGGGGCTGTGCGCGTGCTGATGGCCGGGCTGATCCCGCGCTTCGGGCGCTTCGTGATGGCCTACCTGACGATCGCGGTGCTGGCGGCGACGGCCGGACTCGCCATCTGGCAGTGGAGCGAGCAGGCCGATCTGGTCGCCGGGGCCCTCCGGCTCGACGCCTTCGCACTCTCGGCGGTGCTGATCTCCCTGCTCGCCGCCGCGGTCGCCGTCTTCCTCTCGATCCGGGAGCCGGCCGCCGAGGAGGCCGGACACCGCGCCTTCTACTCCCTGCTGCTCGGCTCGGTGCTCGGCATGACGCTCTTGGCGCAGGCCCAGAACCTGGTCAGCTTCTTCGTCGGACTGGAGCTGCTCTCGATCCCCCTCTACGTGCTCTGCGCCTCGGCGCGGCGGCGGGAGAGATCCCTCGAGTCCGGATTCAAGTACCTGGTCATCGGCTCGGTCGGCTCGGCCACGCTCCTCTATGGCTTCGCGCTCCTCTACGGCGCCTCCGGCTCGACCGACTTCTCCGGGATCGCCGCTGCGCTCGGCGAGGGCGGCCAGGCCGACGACACGCTGGCGCTGATCGGGACGGCCATGGCCGCAACCGGACTCGCCTTCAAGACCTCGCTCGCCCCCTTCCACCAGTGGACACCCGACGTCTACCAGGGTGCCCCCACCCCGGTGACCGCCTTCATGGCCGTCGCGACGAAGGCGGCGGCCTTCATCGCGCTCGCCCGGCTGTTCGAGGTGGCGCTGGCGCCGCTCGTCGACGACTGGCAGCCGGCGCTCGCTGCGCTCGCGGTCGCCTCGATCGCGGTCGGCAACATCGGAGCCCTCGGCCAGGACTCGCTGAAGCGCCTGCTCGGCTACTCCGGGATCGCCCAGGCGGGCTACATGCTGGCCGGGATCGTGGTCGCCAGCGAGACCGGGCTCGAGGCGCTCGTCTTCTACCTGGCCGCCTACTGCCTGATGAACCTCGCCGTGTTCACGGCGATCGTGGCGCGCGAGCGCGAGACCGGCCACGGCGACGACCTCCAGGCGCTGGCGGGGATCGGTCTGACCCGGCCGCAGCTCGCGTGGCCCCTGACGATCGGAATGCTGGCGTTGGCCGGCTTCCCCGGCACCGCGGGGTTCATGGGCAAGCTCTTCCTGATCGAGGCGACGGTGGAGGCCGACTACACCTGGCTCGGCGTCGCGATCGTGATCGGGACCATGGTCTCCCTCGCCTACTACCTGCGGGTGCTCGGGGCGGTCTGGATCTCCCCAGAAGCCGCCCGCTCCTCCGCTTCGCGTCCGGGGCCGGCGGGTGCCGGGGATGCTCCGGCGATCGCGGGTGCCTCACCGGAAGCGGACGTCATCCCCAGGGGTGCCAGCCGCTGCGGCCTGGTGGTCGGCTCGGGGATCCTCTGTGCTGCCGCGACGATCGCATTCGGCGTCTACCCGGATCCGCTGATCGACTGGGCCTCGCACGCCGCACGATCGCTTGGACTCTGAACACCCGAAGGAGGTTCCGAAATGGACAAGGTGAACGTGGCGGAGAAACTCGACCAGATCGACGAGCCCTGGAAGCCGAAGATCGTCGCCGAGTACAACGACAACAAGCTGGTGCTGTGCAAGGCACGCGGGGAGTTCGTCTGGCACAAACACGACGACACCGACGATTGCTTCCTCGTGATCAAGGGGAAGCTGGTGATCCAGCTCCGCGACCGGGAAGTCGAGCTGAACGAGGGTGAGTTGTTCGTAGTTCCCAAGGGAGTCGAGCACTGCCCGCGCGCCGACGAAGAGACCGAGATCCTGTTGATCGAGCCGATGGGCACGGTCAACACCGGGGACGCGGCGGACAGCGAGCTCACCGCCGATCCCGAGCGCATCTAGGCGCGATCGGCGCGGTCCGTATCGGGCCGCGCCGCCATCAGCCCAGTTGCTTCGCGAGGATGCCACCCCTTGGGCGTCCTGCTGACAATCGCCGTGATCGTCGCCTCCGGCGCCGCCGGGGTGGCTGCCGAGCGGCGCTGGCCGGACCGGGCCGTCTCCCGGGCGCGCCAGGCGCTGGTCGTCTCGCTGTACACGCTGATCCCCTTCGCGGTCTTCTTCAACCTCGCCCGGGTTCACCTCGACGCCGATCACGCCGGGGGCATCGTGCTCGGCTGGGTGGCGATCCTGATGGCGAGCGGGATCGCATGGCTCGTGGCGACGCGCGTCCTCCGGCTGAGCCGGCCCGCCACCGGCGCGGTGATCGTGTGCACCCTGGTCCCGAACTCGGGCTACCTGGGCTACCCGCTGACCGCCTCGCTCCTGGGCTTCGACGCACTCGGTGACGCGGTCATCTACGACATCGCGGTCGCGGCACCGTCCCTGCTGCTGCTCGCCTTCGCCGTCGGCGCCGCCTTCGGTGACCGCGCCGGCGAGAGCGTCGGCGACCGGGCCCTCGCCTTCTTCACCCGAAACCCGCCGCTGTATGCCGCGATCGCCGGGATCCTCGCCCCCGACTCCCTCGCCCCGGACGCGCTGGTGGACGCCTCGCGGGCTGCGGTGATCGCGTTGCTGCCGATCGGGTTCTTCGCCGTGGGCGCCGTGCTGACCGAGGAGGAGCATGACGAGGGGTTTCGGCTGGGCCTTCCGCTCGGAGCACCGGCCCTCTCCGCGATCCTGCTCCGGCTGGTGATCGCGCCGGGGCTGCTCCTACTGCTCGCGGCGCCGCTGATCGACCTCCCCGACCCCTACCTGCTGCTGGCGGCGATGCCCTGTGGGATCAACACCCTGTTGGTGGCCCATGTCTACGGCTTGGACGCGCGCATCACGGCGAAGGCGGTCGCCTGGTCGACTGCGATCGTGGTCGCGGCGGCGCTCTTCGCCCAGGTGCTCTGAGTCCGCTTAAGGGCGCCAGGCCCGCGCGGGGGGTGAGGTCGCTGGGGGGCCCGGTGCTCCGCCCGGCCGGCCGACCGGGGTCAGCGGGTCCTCGCGGTAGCCGGTCTGGCGCTTGCGCGCCCGCAGCGCCGAGTCGGCCGCATCGAGCAGCTCCCCGGGTGAGGCGCCATCGTGCGGGAAGACAGCCGTGCCGACGGTCGCGGACATTCGCACCGATCCTGAGGTGATCTTGTTGAGCGCGAACTCGATCCGCTGGGCGAGCAGCTCGGCCTGCTCCCTGCTGGTCTCCGGCGCGATCACCGAGAACTCGTCGCCGCCCTGACGGAAGACCTGGTCCTCGGTGCGGACCTTGAGGTCGATCATCGATCCCACGATCGCCAGAACCAGGTCCCCGACCAGGTGGCCCTGGGTTTCGTTGACGGCCTTGAAGTCGTCGAGGTCGAGGGTGAGCAGGGCGAACTCGCGGCCACGCCGATGATGCCGCGCGGTCTCCTCGCGGAGCCGCTCGACCAGGGACCGGTAGTTGCCCACTCCGGTCAGCCCGTCCTCGCTCGAGAGCCGCCGGTACGCCTCCCGGCTCGCCTCGAGGTTGGCCGTGAGGCGACCGACCACGACAGAGATGAAGATCACGCCCGGGGCCGTCGCCAGGGGCCAGAGGATCGTCTGACGGACGGGCTCGTCCTCGTAGGCGAGCGGGAGCAGCAGCGCGGCCAGGATCAACAGCAGGAACGGGGCCTGGCGCCGAAAGGTCGAGAAGACAAGTGCCACGTAGATGGCGACGAAAAAGTAGAGGTAGGTGAAGACCGGGTTGGTGATCGCGATCGCGACGGCGACCTGGACCGTCGCGATGACCGGCACCGCCGCGAGCCAGCCCTCGTCGATGCGCCACCAGGGGAGGACGAAGCAGACCATGCCGCTGAGCACGGCGAGCGCGGTCAGCGAGTACATCCACGGCTCGAAGTCCTTGTCCAGCAGGAACGTGCCGGGGATGGTCGAGATCGAGCCGACGATGAAGAGCAGGCCCGCCAGGCGCCAGGCGCCTCTCAGCGTGATGGCCCGATACCCACGGGTGAGGCCGCCGCTGCCGTTCGCCGCGGCGAGACTTTCGGGGGTTGGTGGGATCACTCGGACCTCAGGTTCGGCTTCCAGGCGCTCAAGCTCCGCACCCAGCGGCGCCGGCGCTTCACTCCCCCAGTATCGATTGCGGAGCGACTCTAGCAATTACCTAGTTTTGGGTAGCCAGTACCTGGAGGCTCATCCTCATCCTTTCATCGTCGCCGCCCCGCAGGACGGAGCGGCGCCTACCTCCCTGACCCCCCGGAGATAGCGGGATCACGCGCGGCGCCATCGTTCGCCGTCAATACGATGAGCGCCATGCGCTATCCGGTCGAGACTTTCACCGAGGAGGAGCGTCGGCTGCTCGAGCCGCACTTCACCAACCTCGACCGGCCGGTGTTCGCGCTGGTCAACCTCTCGGAGACGGTGAAGGGCGCGCTGTTCGCGCGGTACTCCCGCTACGCCGGCACGGTTCGCCGCCTCTTCCTGGAGGAGTTCGCCGCCGAGGTGCCGGAGGGCGGCCGGCCCTTCGAGGGCGAGGAGGGGGAGCGGGCCGCGGGTCTCTACGAGCGCGTCTTCCTCGGCTACGGCGACGACTCGATCGCGCAGGTCGGCGGAGCCCACATCGCCTGCGAGTGGGTCTCGAACATCCTCACCAAGGTCCTGCAGCGCGGCCGGCTCGCCGCCTATCTGGAGCAGTCCACCCGCTACATCCCCTACGACTCGCCGCTGCCCGACTCCGCCGGCGGCGGGCACCGCTTCTATCGCGACGACGAGCTGGGGCCGGAGTTCGCGGAGGCGATGGAGGAGCTCTTCGCGATCTACTCCCGCTCGCTCGTCCAGGTCCAGGAGTGGGCGAGCAAGCGCTGGCCTCGCGCCGAGGAGCCGCAGGCGGCCTGGGAGCGCTCGATCAAGGCGAAGGCGCTCGACCTCCTGCGCGGGCTGCTTCCCGCCGCGACCCTGAGCCACGTCGGCATCTTCGCGAGCGGCCAGGCCTACGAGCAGATGCTGCTGCGCATGATGGCCTCGCCGCTTCCCGAGGCCCGCCACTTCGCCGGGATGATCCTCTCCGAGCTGAAGCAGGTGATGCCCAGCTTCGTCGCCCGCGTCGAGCGACCCGACCGCGGGGGCGAGTGGATCTCCTACCTGGAGCGGCGCCGGGAGGCGACAGAGGAATGGGTCTCGCGCCTCGGCCTCGACCGCCGCGAGACCTCAGATGCGCCCTCGGTCGAGCTGCTCGAGGTGGAGGGCGGCGAGGAGGAGCTGCTGGCTTCCTCGCTGTTCGAGTCTGCCGCGGTCTCAGAGCGGGAGGTCCGGGACAGCGTGGGCACCCTGCCGCCGGACCAGCAGGCCGAGATCATCCACCAGCTCGCGGGCGAGCGCGCCAACCGCCGCCACCGCCCCGGCCGCGGCTGGGAGGCCGTGCGCTACCGCTTCGAGATCGTCTCCGACTACGGCGGCTTCCGGGACCTGCAGCGCCACCGGATGCTCACCTGCCAGTGGCAGCGGCTCGGCCCCGACCTGGGAGCGGGGATCCCCGACGAGGTTCGTCAGGCGGGGGTGGGCGACTCCTACGAGCGGGCCCTCGAGCTCTCGCGACTGGAGTTCGAGCGGCTGGCAGATGCCGGGATGCCCGACGCGGCTCCCTACGCCCTCTGCCTCGGCTACCGGATCCGATACGTCCTGGACATCAACGCCAGGGAGGCGATGCACCTGATCGAGCTTCGCTCCGGCCGCGAGGGACATCCGACGTACCGCGCGGTCGCCCAGGCGATGCACGAGCGGATCGCCGCCATCCATCCCGCGATCGCCTCGGCGATGACCCACGTCGACTCCTCCCAGGAGCCGCGCCTGGAGCGGATCATGAGCGAGATCCGCACTCACCGGAAGCGGCTCGCCGCGGATCGCGAGCCGGAGCCCTCCGACGCCCCGCCCGGCGTCAGCGCGCTGGGCTAGGTCTCAGCTGCCGGCGGCGACGCGCTCGCCGGCCGCCACCCCGATCAGGGCTGCCATGAACGCCGGCAGGTCGGGCGGGCGGCGCGAGGAGATCAGGTTGCCGTCCACGACCACCTCGGAGTCCTCCCATTCCGCGCCGGCGTTCCGGAGGTCGTCGGCGATGGCCTCGACGGACGTGACGCGCCGGCCCTCGAGGATTCCCGCCGACGCGGGCACCCAGCCGGCGTGGCAGATGAAGGCGATCGGCTTGCCGGCGATGTCCATCTCGCGGACAAGGCGCTGGACGCCCTCGTCCGTTCGCAGCTTGTCGGGCCCGTAGCCGCCGGCGATCACCAGGATGTCCAGGTCCTCGGCCGAGAGGTCGGACGCGGCGCGGTCCGTCGTCATGTCCTGGCCCTTCTTGCCGGTCAGCTCCTCGCCGGCCTCGTTGCCGACCAACTCGACCTCGGCCCCCTCCTCCTGGAGGCGGTAGTAGGGGTAGGTCGCCTCGACGTCCTCGAACAGTTGGCCGATCATGACGGCCGCGCGCTTGCCGGCGAGATGCTGCGTCATGGGCGCACCCTACCCGCGATGGGCGGAACTGAACAGCCGGCTCCGGACGGGTAGGTTTCGGGCATGGCCGAGTCCGAGCTCGACGTCCTGCTGGAGACCGAGCGGACCTTCCCGCCGCCGCCCGAGTTCGCGAAGCAGGCGAACGCCGACGATCCGAAGGTCTACGAGGAGGCGGACGAGGATCCGGAGGGATGGTGGGCGTCCTGGGCCGAGAAGCTCGATTGGATCGAGCCCTGGTCCCAGGTCCTCGACTGGTCGGACCCGCCGTGGGCGAAGTGGTTCGCCGGCGGCAGGCTGAACGCCTCCGTCAACTGCCTCGACCGCCACGTCGAGGCCGGCAACGGCGACCGCGTCGCCTTCTTCTGGGAGGGCGAGGACGCGGTCCGGCGTGAGGTCACCTACGCCGAGCTGCTCGACTCGACGCAGCGCTTCGCCAACGTCCTCAAGGGCCTCGGCATCGGCAAGGGCGACGTGGTCGGCATCTACCTGCCGATGCTGCCGGAGACGGTCGCCGCGATGCTGGGCTGCGCGCGGATCGGCGCGATCCACAACGTCGTCTTCGGCGGCTTCTCCGCCGAGTCGGTCAAGGAGCGGATGCAGTTCTCCGACGCCAAGGCACTGGTCACCGCGGACGCGACTCTGAGGCGCGGCGAGCCGATCCCGATGAAGGCATCGGTGGACGAGATCGCCGGGGAGATCTCGACGCTCGAGCACATCGTCGTGGTCAACCGGGGCGACACCGACCCGCCGATGGCCGAGGGCCGCGACCTCTTCTGGCACGAGGCGGTCGCCGGGGCGGACGCCGAGTGCCCGCCCGAGCCGATGGACGCCGAGGACCCGCTCTACATCCTCTACACGTCCGGCTCGACCGGCAAACCGAAGGGGATTCTCCACACCACCGGCGGGTACCTCACCCAGGTCT
This sequence comes from uncultured Solirubrobacterales bacterium, assembly GCA_963752605.1. GTDB lineage: Bacteria > Actinomycetota > Thermoleophilia > Solirubrobacterales > 70-9 > CAVVYW01. The sequence goes on along the minus strand of CAVVYW010000006.1, from coordinate 808,054 downwards.
CTGCCACCCACAAGCTGGTCTTCGATCACCGCGACGACGACGTCTACTGGTGCGGCGCCGACGTCGGCTGGGTCACCGGCCACTCCTACATCGTCTACGGGCCGCTGGTGAACGGAGCGACCAGCGTCATGTACGAGGGGGCGCCCAACTTCCCGGCCGCGGACCGCTGGTGGGAGATCATCGAGCGCTACGGGGTATCGATTTTCTACACCGCCCCGACCGCGATCCGAGCCTGCATGAAGTGGGGGGTCGAGCACCCGGAGAAGCACGACCTCTCCTCCCTGCGCCTACTGGGCAGCGTGGGCGAGCCGATCAACCCGCGGGCCTGGCTCTGGTACCACGAGCACATCGGCGGCGGGCGCTGCCCGATCGTCGACACCTGGTGGCAGACGGAGACCGGCGCGATCATGATCACGCCGCTGCCCGGGCTCATCACCACCAAGCCCGGGTCGGCCACGGTGCCGTTCCCGGGGATCGAGGCGAAGATCCTCGATTCCGAGGGCAACGAGATCACCGAGGGCGCCGGGACGCTCGTCCTCACCCGGCCGTGGCCGTCGATGGCCCGCACCCTCTACAAGGAGGAGGCGCGGTTCGTGGAGACGTATTGGGACCGCTACGGCAAGGACATCTATCTGGTCGGGGATGCGGCCAGGCGTGACGAGGACGGCTACTTCTGGATCGTCGGGCGGATCGACGACGTCATCAACGTCTCCGGCCACCGGCTCTCGACCATGGAGGTCGAGTCCACGCTGGTCTCGAACCCGCAGGTCGCCGAGGCGGCGGTGATCGGGATTCCCGACGAGCTGACCGGTCAGGCGATCGTCGCCTTCTGCATCCCGGAGGGCGATGGCGGGCCGGAGCTCGCGGGCGAGCTGCGCGACTACGTCGCCGAGAAGATCGGCAAGCTGGCGCGGCCGAAGCGGATCGTGATCTGCGACGACCTCCCCAAGACCCGCTCGGGCAAGATCATGCGCCGGCTGCTGCGCGACATCGCGGCCGGAGAGGACCTGGGCGATGTCACGACGCTGCGCGACCCCGACGTCGTCAAGGACGTCGAGAAACAGTACGCCGAGCAGCAGGCCTGAGGCCGCTGCTCACCTGCGCCGCTTGCACCTCCGCTTCGCGCGTGCGCCGCGGCGCTTCTTCCGCTTGCACTTCTTCCGGGCCTGCTGCTGGGGAGACGTCCCGGGCGAACTGACCGGCCCGCCGGCCGTCACGGGGATCGGGATTGCCAGCTCGTAGGCGCCGGAGTCGCAGCCCGTTCCCTGCGGTCGCCCGAAACCGCGCTGGTCCGTGGCCAGCATCGTCGTGCCCACGTCGAAGCACTGCGCCGCCGGCACGCGGTCCACCGCGGGACTGGTGTCGACCAGCGCGTGCGTGTGCGGGGTCTCGCTAGCTCCGGGTGGGCCGGCGGGTGGCCCGTCGCGGTTGGCCAAGCGGAGGTCGAGTCCCGTGGCCGCGTTCTGCAGGTCGGTCGGATTCGCGGCCGAGGCGCAGCTCGCCGCGGCGTCAACGTTGTAGCCCCCGCTGGCGATGGCGCCCTGGCACGCGGAGGCCCCATCGTCGATCACCGAGGCGCGCAGGGGCAGCGGCTGGCCGAAGTTGCTGATGGCGGCCCCTCCACCGTCCGCGTGGTTGCCGGCGAAGGTGACGTGGTTGAGGGCGACATCGCCTCCGAAGCTGTTCAGGCCGCCGCCGTCGGCGCCGGGCCCAGGCGCGAGATTCCCGGAGATGGTGCTGTTGCGGATTCTCAGACTGGACGCCCTGCCCTCATGGTTGACCCCCGCGCCGAACTGCATGTCACCACCCGACATCGCGTTGCCGGAGATGGTGCTGTCGGTCACGGTGAGCTCACCGTCCTGGAGGTTCGCGATACCGGCCCCGACGGCGGGTTGGCCGTTCACGCCCGTGGCGTCGTTGGACGAGATGACGCTGCCGTCGATCGTCGCGGTGCCCTCGTTGACGATGCCGCCGCCCGCGATCGGCTCGGTCGCCCGAACCCTGTTCCCGGAAACGACGCTGGCGTCGATGCTCAGCGTGCCCGCGCCCCGGTTGGCGATCCCTCCGCCGAGCACCGCCGTGTTGCCGGAGATCCGGCTGCGGGTCACGGTGAGGGCCCCGCCCGTGTTGCGGATTCCACCGCCCCAGGTCGTGACGGCGCCGTTGGTGATCGTCAGGTTCTCGAGGCTCGCCGATCTCCGCAGATCCAGGACCCGATCAATCCGGCCGCCGTCGATCACCGAGCCGCCGCCCGCGCCACGGATCGTCAGCGGCCCCGAGTCGGCCTGGCCGCCGATGTCCAGGTCGCCGCTCTCGTTGCCGTCGTCGTCCGATGCTCCGGTGAGCACATGGGTGGCGCCGTCGGCGAGCAGGACGGTGTCCGGGGCCGGGTCCGCGCCTCCGGCCGGGCACTGGTCCACGGCGGTGTTCCGGTTGGCGGCCTCCATCGCCTCGCGCAGCGCGCAGTCGCCGTCGTCCGCCGCCGAGAGGAGGTCGTCCGTCGTCTCGCTGACCGGGATCAGCGCCGCGCCGGCCGGAGCGGGAAGCCACAGGGCCGCCGCAAAGGCAGCGGCGGCGCCGACGCTCAGCGCTCTTCCGTGCCGCGCTCTCCCTTGTCTTGACATCTGGCCCTCCGCTGGGCCCATCGGCGCGCTTTCCCTTGGAATTACCCAGTTTCGACTAGGCCCTGGCCGAATGGCCGATGCCGCCCGTGCCTGGCCACGCCTGGCATGCTGGAGGGGTGCTTCAGCACGTCTCGATCGAGTACCCGCCGGACGAGGAGGAGCGAGTGCTTGAGTTCTGGCGCCTGGTCGGGTTCGAGGAGGTCCCCTCACCCGAGGTCCTCGGCGGGGCGATCCGCTGGGTCGAGCGGGAGGGGACCCAGATCCATCTGATCTTCACCGAGGGCCACACCGCTCCTGCCCTCGGCCATGCCGCCGTGGTCGTCCCGGATCATGCGGAGGCGAAGCAGAGGCTGCGGGACGCGGGCTTCGAGGTGGAGGACACGCGCCAGCTCTGGGGGGCGGACCGCGCCTTCGCCATGGCGCCGGGAGGTCACCGGGTGGAGCTGATGGCGGCCCCGCCGCCGTCCTCCCGTTAGGTCTACTGCCGGCGCTTGCGCTTCTTGGGCTGCGGACCCTCGGTCCCGCTGTCGGGCTCGTCCGGCCCGGCTCCCACCGGCCGGTCATCGCCCGCCCCCTCCTCGGGCAGGGTCGGCTCAGAGAGCTCGCGGCCGCTGCCCTCGACGTCCTCCCCGCTCCGCTCGGGCTCGCGCTCCGCCGGCATCGCGGGCGGGTCCCAGGGGACTGCGACACCCTCAGCCCAGGCGGGCGGCAGCCCGCGCCGTGAGATCCCGGCGAACCTGAGTCCGAGCATGGCGAACCACAGAACCGTGAGCAGGAGGCCGAAGGAGCCGAGCAGGATCAGCGCAACGCCGAGGGCCATGCCGAGGGACCCCCAGAACCGGGTCAGCAGCCCGGTGCGGGTCGCCCACAGGCAGGTGTAGACCAGCCCGAAGAGCAGGGAGAGGATCCCGGGGATCTGAAGGCTGGCGGCGGTCCTTGCGAGACCCGAGTCGTCCACGACGTCGTCGGCGAGCTCCTCCCGTGCATCCTCGGCCGCCTCGTCGGGTGACTGACCGGCCTCCGGCATCTGCCGCGCCTCCTGCTCGGTGGCGGGTGCCTGCTCGACGAAGGTGCTCGCCGCGTCGCGGATCCCGAAGGAGAGGACGATCGTCGCGACCGCGAAAAGGACCGGCCCGATCAGGCAGAAGCCGACCAGGGCGCCCCTCACGCGTTCGGCGCGTGCCTGCGCCGCCTTGAAGAGGACGTAGAGGGGGACCGCGAACAGCCCGAATCCCAGCGCGCGGAGGATCTGGCCTAGCAGGAGCTGGCCCTCGTTCTCGTGGAACTGGACGAGCTGCTCCGGGTCGGTGTCGGCGCTCTCGACGCCGACCTGCTGGAGGATGGTTCCCGCGGCGAACAGCACCACGCCGAGGAGCGTCACCAGCCCCGCCGGGCGCAGCCAGCGGCGCTCGCGTTCGAGGACTTCTTCGGGGGGAGGGAGGGTCACTGGTCGGGGATCTCGAGACCGGGGGCCGGCGCGGGCGCGTATGTTAGGCGCGATGAAGCTCTACGCACTGAGCGCCATCGGCCGCGACCGGCCCGGGATCGTCGCCGCGATCACCCGGGTCCTGCTCGACCTCGAGGGCAACGTCGAGGACTCCCAGATGTCGATCCTGCGCGGCCACTTTGCGGTGATGCTGATCGTGGCCCTGCCGGAGGGGGTCGCCCAGGAGGAGCTGGAACGCCGGGTCGGAGAGGTCAGGGATGAGCTCGAGCTGGAGGCGATCGCGGTCAGCCCGGTGGACGAGCTCGCCGTCACCGGCCCGGTAGCGACCCACGTGCTCACCGTCTACGGCGCTGACCATCCCGGGATCGTGCACGCGGTCTCCAGCGCCCTTGCCGAGCGGGGCGTGAGCATCACCGGCCTGGAAACGCGGCTGGCCGGAGGCGAGGACTCCCCCATCTACGTGATGCTGATGGAGCTCGCCGCGGGCGACGCCGACCCCGAGGTGCTCGCCAAGGAGCTGAATGCGATCGGCGAGCGGGAGGGCCTCGACGTCAGCCTCCGCGAGCTGGCGGCGGACGCGCTCTAGCTCCCGGTGGCCGTCCGGGACGTACTCCTCTATCCCCACCCCGCCCTGAAGCAGGTCGCGGCTCCGGCGCAGGCGACCGACGCGGAGCGGGTCGGCAAGGACGTGCTCGACACGATGCGCTCGCATCCGGGCTGCGTCGGCCTGGCGGCGCCTCAGCTGGGGGAGATGGTCCGGGTGGTCGTCGTGGACGTCTCCGAGCATCCAAAGGCGGAGACCTCGAACGGACTGCTGGTCCTCAGCAACCCGCGCTTGGTCGAGTCGGGGGGCGGTGAGGTCGCGCGCGAGGGGTGCCTCTCGATCCCGGACCTGACCGCAAACGTCAAGCGTGCGACGCGGATCGTCGTCGAGCACGCCGAGGGCTCGGTCGAGTGCGAAGGATTCGAGGCTCGCTGCGTGCTGCACGAGATGGACCACCTCGACGGGATCCTCTTCCTGGACCGGGTCGAGTCCCTCGTGGACGACGTCTTCCGGCGCAAGACGTATCAACCGAAGGACGAACCAGCTTCGCCTTCAGATCGCGGCCACTAGCGGCCGCCCCTCATAAGTCGCTCCGGGCTTCGCCCTTCGCTCCTGAATACAGCGGCCTGGTGGCCGCTAGCCCCGTTCGTGGAAGAAGAAGCCGGGCAGGGCGCCCTCGATCACCTCGGCGGTCATCCGCTGGGCGACCTCGAGGTTCCCGGTGCGGACCGCGATGTCGTCCAGGGTGACGATGCCCACCAACTCGCCTCCCTCGACCACCGGCAGGCGGCGGACCCGGTGCTGAACCATCTTGGCCGCGGCCTCCTCCAGGTCCATCTCCGGCTGGCCGGTGATGAGCGGGCGGGAGGCGTGGCGGCCGGCCGGCTCGCTGAGCTTCAGGTCGTCGGCGGCGACGCGCACCGCCACGTCCCGGTCGGTGATCATCGCGGCCGGACCGCCCTCCGGATCGCAGATCACCACCGAGCCGACGCCCCTGTCGCGCATCAGCTTGGCCACCTCGAGCACCTCGTCGCCCTCGTCGGCGGTGATCACTCCGGCGGTCATGATCTCGCGGAGCTGCATGGCCTGAGTCTACGTAGCTAGCCTAGGCCCGATGGCTTTGATCTCGCGCCAGCAGGGGCCGATCGCCGTCTACGGGGCGACGGGCTACACGGGCAGGCTCGTCGCCGCCGAGCTCGCGGCGGCGGAGGCCGACTTCGTCCTCTCCGGCCGCAGCCCGGAGAAGCTCGTGGCGCTCGCGGCAGAGCTGGGCGGCGAGGTCAAGGTGAAGCCCGCCCAGCTCGACGACCCGGCCTCCCTGGCGGACCTGCTCACCGACTGCGCGGTGGTGATCGACTGCGCGGGGCCCTTCGTCCGCTACGGCGAGCCGGTGCTGAGAGCCGCGGTCGAGACCTCGACCCACTACCTCGATACGACGGGCGAGCAGCCCTACATCCAGATGGCCTTCGAGCGGTACGGGCCCGGCGCGGCCGAGGCCCAGGTGGCCGTCGTGCCGGCGATGGGCTTCGACTTCGTCCCGGGCGACATGCTCGCGGCGCTGACCGCGGAGGGGATGGGCGAGGTGGACGAGGTGGTCTTGGCCTATGCCTGGTTCGGCTTCAAGCCGTCACGCGGGACGATGCTCTCGACCCTGGACATACTCAGCGGCGGGGCGGTCGAATGGCGGAAGCTTCAGTGGCTGCCGGCGAAGGGCATCTACGGCGGCGAGGATTTCACGTTTCCCGAGCCGATCGGGCGAGAGAAGGTGCTCCGCTTCCCGGCTGGGGAGCACATCACGGTGCCTCGTCACATCCCGACCCGTCGGGTGCGCACCCTGCTCACCGCATCCACCTACGCGCCACATCCGAGCCTTGGCGCGCTGATGCCGCTCCTGGCGCGGCCAACCGGGCTCGCCCTCCGAACCCCGCTCAAGCGCGCACTTCGAGCGGCCGTCTCGCGCCTGCCGGAGGGGCCGACCGAGGAGCAGCGCGCGCACGACCGCTACACGATCGTCTGCGACGTGATCCGCGGAGAGCAGAGCCGGCGCGGCGTGCTGCGCGGATTCGACGCATACGGGCTGACCGCGGCGACGGTCGCCAAGGGTGCGATGATCGCGGCCGGCAGCGGCTTCTCCGCGGGCGGCGCCCTGGCGCCCTCCCAGGCCTTCGAGCCGAAGTCCTTCCTCTCGGATCTCGACCGCTTCGGGATCGAGTGGGAGGTCGCCGGCGCAGAGCGGCGCGAGCCGATCGTTACTCGAGAGCGCGAAGCCGAGGCGCGACCCGTTTAGTGGCTCCGATCGGCCTCAGCCGCCGGAAGCCGCGCGCGGTAAGCCTGGAGGAGGGAGCGGCGCCCGGCGCCCACCGCTGTCCCGCCTGCGGCGAGCCCCTCTTCGTCTGGCTCGAAACGGAGGGCTTCGGCCCGCGCGAGGATCAGGTGATCGACCGCTGTGAGAACTGCGGCCTGGTCGTCGAGCGCGGAACCGTCCCGTCTGCGGAGGTGGCGATCGAGGAGCTGGCCGGCCGAGTGGCGAACGCGGCGAGCCTGCAGGCCTGGCTCGGCGCCGAGAACTGGGCGGCGCTTCGCCCAGGCGATCACGGACTGAAGCTCACGCCGAAGGCGGCGGAGCTCCTGCTCGCAAAGCGCGACCTCGAGGTGAGCCGGATCCGATTCGTCCCCGGCGCCGGCATGGCGTCGATGTGGCAGACCCTGCTCAACCTGCTCACCTTCCACCGCGACTTCGCCTCGGAGGCCGCGTCCGGGCGGCTCCGCCCCGGCACCGGCCGCGGGCGCGCCGCCTATGCCATCGACGTCATGGTCACGATTCTCGCCGCGATCCCCACCGCCATCCTCGCCGTGCTGCTCGAGGGAAGCGCCGTGCTGGCCCGCCGTGGCGGGGTGATCGAGGTCACGGCCACACGCGACTAGCCCGCCAGGCCGAGAGCCAGCTCCGCGACCGAGGAGGGGGCCCCGACGTGAGGCGGGCCGTGAGTCGTCTCCACCTCCCGTGTGTCCGAGGCCGATAGCCTCACCGCCAGCGCCTCGGCCGCGGCCGAGAGCAGCGGGGGCGTTGAAGGCGCCGTGACGATCAGGGACGGCACCTCGGCGCTCGCCAGGCGCACCAGCGGCATGCTCCAGCTCGCCGCCGAGCCGAGCTCGGCGAAGAGGATCGCCGGGCGCTCGCGAGCGTCGGCGGTCAGCGAGGTCGGCAGCCGGTCCACCTCCGCGCTCAGCACCTGCAGACCCCCGGACAGGTACAGGCCGACCGCACCATCGGCCCGTCGCTCGCGGTAGGCCTCCTGGAGCGCGAGCCGGTCCGCCGAGAGCCCCTCGGTGGCCTCCGGCACGAGCCCCATCACGGGAGGCTCGATCAGCACGGCGCCGGTGAGCAGCTCCGGCCGGCGGAGCAAGAGGTCCAGCCCAATCACGGCGCCGAGCCCCGCCCCGCAGACCACGGCCGGGCCCGCGTCGAGCGACTCGAGCAGCACGGCCGCGTCCTCGCTTTGCTCCTCGATGGTGGTCCGCCGGTAGCCTTCGGGCACGGTCGATTCGCCCCAGCCCCGGCGGTCGTAGACGATCGACCTGGCACCCGCGGACAGCGAGCCGGCGACGGGGCCCCACGCGGAAGAGCTGGTGGCGGTCTCGTGGACCAGCAGCACCGGGGCGCCCTCCCCGCTCTGGCTCCAGTTCAGCTCGACGCCACGGGCCTCGAGCGCGGGCATCACTCCTCCAGCGAGCCCCTGGCGGTGGTCGCGCCCCAGATCCGCTCCACCAGGGGCAGCATCAGCGCCCTGGGCATGTGCTGGCCGAAGATGGACTGAGCCTGGTTGAGCGTGCCGGGCACGACGACCCGCTTGTCCTGCTCGGCGCCCTGGACCGCCTCCCGGGCGATCTCCTCGGCGGTCATCCAGAACAGGTCGGGCGTCTCGTCCTCGACGCCCGTCATGCCCGCCGCGTCGGTGAACTCGGTCTTCACCGGGCCGGGGCAGACGGCGGTGACCGAGACGCCGCTTCCGCGCTGCTCGGTGCGGATGGCCTCGCTGAAGGAGAGGACGAAGGACTTGCTGGCCGCATAGGCGGCCGAGCCGGGAATCGGCTGGAAGGCGGCGACCGAGGCGACGTTGATCACGGCGCCACGCCCTCGCTTCACCATGCCCGGCAGGAACCGGCTGGTCAGGTCAACGACCGCCTCGACGTTCACCCGGACCATCTCCAGCATCCGGCCCCGGTCGTTGCTGATGAAGTCCCCGCGCGATCCGAAGCCGGCATTGTTGACCAGGATCTCCACGGCCCTCCCCGTCCCGGCCAGGAGATTCGCGAGACGCTCGCGCTCCGCCTCGTCGCCGAGGTCGCACGCGACCGCCGCGGCATCGGCGTCGTACTCCGCGGTCAGCTCGCCGGCGAGGCTGCGCAGCCGCTCCTCGCGACGGGCCACCAGGGTCACGGCGTGCCCGCGTGAGGCCAGCTCTCGCGCGATCGCCGCGCCGATGCCCGACGAGGCGCCGGTGACGAGGGCGGCGCCGCTGGGAGAGGGGTCGGGGAGGGCCATCGGAAGCTGCGGGGAGCGCTACTGGAGGCCCTCCCGGGCCTCCCGCACCAGCGTGACCGCCTCCGGAAACACGATCCGGATCGCATCGCGCACCTGAACCGCCTGCTCGTCGCTGGAGCCCTTCAGCTCGAGCGAACCGATCGCGGCAACCGTCATCTCCACCGCGAGCTTGATCGCGTTGTCTGCCCAGGCGACCTTCTGCGCACCCTGCATCTGCTCGGCGAGCTCCTCCATGCGCCGCCTCATCTCCTCGGGATCACCGAAGAGGCCGCCGAATCCTGAAGCTTCCATGGGCCGATCATAGATCGTGGGCATCTGCGCGCCATCCGTAGCGATACCCGCGAGACCCTGGCGCGGTGATTCCCCACCGGGGAACCCGCCATCACCTGACCCATCGTCGAGATCGCGGCGCGGCCACGATCGAGTACGTCGCGCTGGCTGCCTTGATCGCCCTGCTGGTGGTTGCGGCGGTGGCGGCGCTCGCTGCGTCCGCGCCCGACCGGGCCACCCGGGAGCTCGGCGAGGTGATCTCGCGGCGAATCGCCTGCGCTCCGCGCTACCCGGTGCCGTGCGGGCGCAACCCGCTCGCCCTCGCCTACGGCTTCCCGCTGGGCAAGCTCGTCCGCCACCTGGCGCCCCCTGCGACCCCGACGGCGGGCAGCGACGGGTCGGCGCTGCTCCCGGTGGACTTCCGGCTCTGCAGGAGGGAGAGCTGCGCCGCGCCGGGCGAGGGAGGCCTGACCGCCGCACGGCGCCGGCCGACGATCTTCACCTCGGTCGAGGACCTGCGCCGCTCCGATGGAACGGTGCGGGTGACCTATTGGCTCTACCGGCCCACCTTCGGCTGGTCGCGGATCACCAGGACGGCCGGCGCGGCCGAGATCGCGGCGGCCGCCGGCATCCGCCTCAGCCTCGAGGACGACCCGGTCCTGGTGCCGCTCGAGACCCTGCCCGGCCGAAATCACTTCCGCTTCCCGCGCGCCGAGGAACCACCCTGGCGTTGGGAGATCGCCTGGCGCTACCCGGGCTGAGCGCGCTCGTGCTTGTCGGCCTCGGCCTGGGCCCGCCGGATCAGGCTGCGCCAGTCCATCGTCCTGAAGACGAAGACGAGCGCCAGGAACCCGAGGATCGCCGCCCAGACGGCGATCGCGATCTGCTGGCCCACCGAGTAGGTGAGCACCGCGATCGGCCCGGGCCCGGTGAGGGTCGCCACCAGCAGGGCCTGCTGGGCGCCGGCTCCTCCTGGCGTGAGCGGCAGCAGGGTCGAGATCGCCTGCACGCTCATCACCAGCAGCACGTTCTCGAAGGAGCCGCCGATGTGAAATGCCTCGAGGAAGAACCAGAAGGAGAAGAACCGCAGGACCCAGCCGAGGCCCTGCCAGCTCGCGACCGTGCGCAGGTAGAGCGGGATGTCCGTGAGCACCACCACTCCCTGCTTGACTCGGTCCCAGAACGCCTCGGCCCGGCGCGCCAGGACAGCGAAGGCGATGACGGCCGCGATCCCGAGCGCGGTGAGGGTGAAGAGCAGCAGGTTCGGGTTCTCCGCCCAGAAGGCGATGTCGAAGGCGGGCAGGTCCGGCAGCTCAGGGGGCCGGGGCAGCAGGCCCTGGGTCAGCGCGTAGATGAAGACCAGCACCCCCGCCGTCGTGTCGAAGACCGTCTGGACCAGGAACGACGAGGTGATCGCCGGATACGAGGAGCCGCGGATCGACCGCTTGGCCAGGAAGATCTTCACCGCGTCTCCCACCCGGATCGGGATGAAGCTGTTGAACCCCGCGCCGACGAGATAGGCCGCGGTGATCCGCGAGTAGGGGACCTCCTTCTTCGGATAGGCGGCCCGCAACACGTTCTGCCAGGCACGGGTCCTGGCGAGGAGGTGGGCGAGGTAGAAGAGCAGCGCCAGGGCCATCGTCGGCCAGCTGATCTCGCCGAGGCGGCTGAAGAACTCCTCGGCGCCCTGACGAAACTCCTCCGCGCTGTTGCCGAGGTCTACGGCGAGGGGGAGAACGATCAACGGTTCTCTCGCACCCGTCGAACCTCGCGGTTCACGAGGGCCCCGACCAGCATCGCGACCGCGCCCACATAGATCCAGACCAGCAACACGATCACCGTGCCCAGCGTGCCGTAGGTCTTGTCATAGGAGCCGAAGTTCGAGACATAGAACGAGAACCCGGCGGACGAGATCACCCACAGCACCGCGGCGAGGAGCGCACCCGGCAGGTGCTCCACCGGGCGACGCCGGGTGCCCGCCGGCCCGAGCGTGTAGAGCAGCAGGATCGCCGACATCAGGGCCGCGATCCCGACCGGGTAGCGGAGGAGCGCGACGACCAGCCTGCCCGCGTCGCCCAGTCCCGCAGCCTCGGCGATCGACCCGAACAGTGGGCCCGCGACCAGCAGGGCGCAGACGGCGACGCTCAGGAGCGCCATCAGCGCGAGGGTGAGCCAGAGCCGCGTCAGGTTGCTGCGCACGAAGCTGCCGGACTCCCGCGTCTGGTTGATCGCCTCGAGCGCCCGGATCGAGGCGCCGACCGCGCCGGAGGCGGTGATCAACGCCAGCACCAGCCCGATGCCCAGCAGCCCGCTGGCCCCCTGGCCCCGAAGGACGTCGCGCAGGGCGCTGTCGATCGTGTCCACCGCGGTCCCCGGCGCTGCCTCGCGGAGGGTGTCCATGATGCTGTTGTAGGTCTCCGGGTAGCTGCCGAAGAGGGCGAGCAGGGCCACCGCGACGAGCAGGGCGGGAAAGAGGGACAGGAAGCCGTAGTAGGCGAGGGCGGCGGCGCGGTCCGTCAGCTGCACGTCACCGAACCGGTCGTATGCGGCCCTGGCTATCTGCTTCCACTGGTTGCGCGTCAGCTTGCGAAGCGGCCTTGGCTTGCGCTTTGAGGCCGGTCGCTTCGAGGCGGGTCGCTTCGAGGTCGTCACGAGGCGGAGAGGAACGGCAGCGCCTGAAAGCGCTCGTCCGGTGTCCGGAAGACCTCCACGGCGGCCAGCATAAGTCCCCCTCCTGAGCCGCGGACCCACCGCTACACTGCCGCGCCGATGGCGGCCCCGGCCACCACACCCATCCCCGCGCCGACCCACGATCCCTCGGACGACGCGATGTGCGCGCGCGCCCGCGAGCGCTACGCCGCCGACCGCAAGCGCGGCGGCCGCGTGCCCAGGCGGCGCGCCAAGCATGCGGAACTCCCCAACCTGATCATCATCGGCGGGCTGAAGTGCGGGACCACGAGCATCCACCACTACCTGGGACTTCACCCCGAGATCAAGATGTCGAAGCCCAAGGAGCTCAACTTCTTCGTCGAGAAGCTCAACTGGGACCTCGGGCTCGACTGGTACCGCGGGCGCTTCGACGGGCGGTTCCCGGTGCGGGGCGAGTCCTCCCCCCACTACACCAACCTCCCCCGCTTCACCGGCGTCGCCGAGCGAATCCGCGAGCACGTCCCCGACGCCAGGCTGATCTACATGGTCCGCGACCCGATCTCCCGCATCCTCTCCCACTGGACCCACGCGGTCGGCGCCGGCTATGAGACCCGGCCGATGGAGGAGGTCCTCGGTCGCGACGACCAGACCTACGTCACCCGGTCGCGGTACTGGATGCAGCTCCAGCCCTATCTGGAGCTGTTCGATCGCGACCAGATCCAGGTCTTCGCGCAGGAGGAGCTCCAGGGCGAGCGGGAGGAGACGATGCGGCGCGCCTTCGAGTTCGCCGGGGTCGACCCGAGCTTCACCTCGGAGCAGTTCGACCGCGAGTGGGAGAAGTCGAGCGCCAAGGAGTCGGACCGCTACCAGTTCGCCGAGAAGCTGATCAAGCTTCCCGGGTTCCGCTCCTTCGACCGGAACTTCGACCGCTTCCCGGAGCGGATGCGCTGGATGGTCGAGAAGGTCGTCCACGACCCGGACAAGCCGCCGGCTCCCAAGCCCGAGCTTCCCGACGCGATCACCGAGCAGCTGATGGCTCAGTTCCGCGAAGACGCGCCCGCGATCCAGGAGTTCGCTGGCCGCGAGTTCCCCCGCTGGAAGGACTACGGCCAGAGCGCCTAATCTGCGGCCCGTGAAGATCGCGGTCGCGGCAGACGAGCGTGTTGGCGTGGCCGAGGCCGTGCTCGACGAGCTGCGCAAGCGCGGACACGAGCCGATCCCGCATGGCGCCCTCTCCGATCAGGAGCGAGACGACTGGGCCTGGGCGAGCGAGGCGGCCGCGCGCGACGTAGCCGAGGGCCGGGCGGAGCAGGCGATCGTCTGCTGCTGGACCGGCACCGGCGCCTCGATCGCGGCCAACAAGGTCCCGGGCGTCCGTGCCGCACTCTGCTCGGACGCCCAGACGGCGGAGGGCGCTCGCAAGTGGAACGACGCCAACGCGCTGGCGCTCAGCCTGCGGGCAACCTCCGAAGCGGAGCTCGCCGAGATCCTGGATGCATGGTTCGGCGGCCAGCCGAGCGGTGAGACCGAGGATCGCGCCAATGTCGAGCACCTGAGCGAGATCGAGTGAGCGGCGCCGAGACCCCGGGTGAGACGCACGAGCTGCGGCGGCTGCTCCCCGATCCCGGCGAGACAACGGTCGCCGCGCAGGCGGACGAGCTCGACTTCGCCGGCCTCGCCCTGCCCGAGCGCCCGTACATGGCGATCAACTTCGTCACCACGCTCGATGGCCGCGCCGCGATCGGGGGGCGCTCCGGGCCGCTCGGCTCCGAGGTGGACACGGAGATGCTGCAGCGACTGCGAACCCGCGTGGACGCGGTGATGATCGGGGCGGGCACGATGCGCGCCGAGCGGTACGGCCGGATTGTCTCCGATCCCGACTTCCGCGCCTACCGCGAGCGCACCGGCCTGCCGCACGACCCGCTCGCCGTGATCGTCTCGAACCGCCTCGAGCTCCCCTGGGACGCCCCGCTCTTCACCGACGGCGGCGGGCAGGTCGTCGTCTTCACCGCCTCCGGGGACGAGCCGCCGGAGACTGCGACGCCCGTGACCCTCGTCCGACATCCCGAGGGCGTGGAGCTCGACGGGGCGCTCGAGTGGCTCCGCAAGGAGCGCGACATCAGGTCGGTGCTCTGCGAGGGCGGTCCGACCCTGCACGGACGGCTGCGCGAGGGCGACCTCGTCGACGAGCTCTTCCTGACGATCGCTCCGAAGCTCGCCGGCGGCGAGGCACCGCGCATCCTCGAGGGCGCCCTGCCGGAGGTCGAGGAGCTCGAGCTCGTCTGGCTGCTCGATAACGACGGCGAGCTGTTCAGCCGCTACCGGCGGCGGTAAGCGTTGGTCAGTCGCGCGACCGGCCGACCAGCACGCCGATGTTGATCAGCGCGAAGGCGGCGAGCACGCTGAGCCCGGCCCTGATCCAGGTCTCGCTGTCCGCGTCCCCGTCCTGGATCTGCTCCCCCTGCCAGATCATCGTCAGCAGGCCGCCCACCACAACCGCGATCAGGAGCGTCTGGAGCAGCAGCTTCGGCCTGAAGATCGTCCTCAGGGCGCTGCGTGCCGGCACGTCCTTGAGCTGCTCGGCGGGCGTGGCCGTCCGGGGAGCCGGGGTGGGGACACGGGGTGCGGAGGGGGCCGCCCGGGATGGGGTGAACGCCTTCCCCTTCTCGCGATCGCCGCGGACGCGCTCGACCAGCTTGCCCGCGACCTGTGGTGAGATGACCCGCTCGCCCGCCGCGACACCGCGCACCGCGGCGGTTATCTCCTCGTCCTTGGCGCCCTTGACCACGTAGCCGCGGGCGCCGGCCATGATCGCGTCGGTGACGTCCTCCTGCTCGGCCGAGACGGTGAGCACCAGGACCCGGGTCGCGGGCGAGACCGTGCCGAGCTGCCACGTCGCCTCGATCCCGGACATCCCGGGCATGCGGAGGTCCATCACGACCACGTCGGGCTGCTCGGACCGGACGATCTGCAGTCCCTCCTCGCCGTTCGCCGCCTCGCCGACCAGCTCCAGGCCCTCGTCGGCCTCGATCAGCCCGCGCAGCTTCATGCGCACGACCTCGCTGTCGTCGACGACCACGACGCGCAGCTTTTTCACCTGTTGCGCCTCCTCCATGGGTAGCGGCCTGCGAGCTTAGAGCAGCTACCGGTAGCTTTTGGGGCGGTGGACTTCAAGCCCAGCCCAGCGGTCGAGTCCCTCCTCGAGCGCATCGAGGCCTTCATGGCCGAGCACGTCTATCCGGCCGAGGCCGAGGTGGCGAGGGCGCTCGACGACGAGGTGAAGCCGGGCGTCCCGTATCCGAAGATCCTGGTCGAGCTGCGCGCGAAGGCGCGCGAGCAGGGGCTCTGGAACCTGTTCATCCCCGACAGCGAGTACGGCGCGGGCCTCACCAACTGGGAGTACGGGATGCTCTGCGAGCAGATGGGCCGCAGCCCCATCGCGGCGCCGATGTCCTTCAACTGCTCGGCGCCGGACACCGGCAACTCCGAGATCCTGATCGACCACGGGACGCCGGAGCAGAAGGAGCGCTTCCTGCAGCCCCTGCTCGACGGCGAGGCCAGGAGCTGCTTCTCGATGACCGAGCCGGAGGTCTCGGGGTCGGACCCGACCACCCTCCAGACCGCCGCCGTGCTCGACGGCGACGAGTGGGTGATCAACGGGCACAAGTGGTTCACCTCGGGGGCCAACGGGGCCGCCTTCGCGATCGCGATGGTGGTCACCGACCCTGACGCTCCGCCGTACACGAGGGCCAGCATGATCCTCGTCCCCGTCGACACACCCGGCTTCAACCTGATCCGCAACGTGCCGGTGATGGGACACGACGGGGGCCCGGGGCACTGCGAGGTGCGCTACGAGGAGTGCCGGGTCCCGAAGGACAATCTGCTCGGCGAACGCGGTGCCGGCTTCGTGATCGCGCAGGACCGGCTGGGCCCGGGGCGCATCCACCACTGCATGCGCGCCATCGGAACCGCCGAGCGGGCGATCGAGATGATGTGCGACCGCGCCAACTCCCGCGAGTCGTTCGGCGGGCCGCTCGCCGACAAGCAGTTCATCCAGGACTTCATCGCGAAGAGCCGGATGGAGGTCGACCAGGCCCGGCTCCTGACCCTCTACGCGGCGTGGCAGATGGACACCGAGGGGAAGCGTCGCGCCCGGCAGGCGATCTCGATGATCAAGGTCGTTGCCGCGAACATGGTCATGGACGTCCTCGACCGGGCGATCCAGGTGCACGGCTCGCTCGGGATGTCCGACGACACCCCCCTGGCCGCGATGTGGCGCTTCTCGCGGATGCTCAAGGTCGCCGACGGCCCCGACGAGGTCCACAAGATGGTGATCGCGCGCCGGGAGCTGAACCGCGCGGCGAAGCGCGCCGAGGGCGCCGGCGGCGACGGGGAGCCGGCCGCCAAGGATGCTGAGGCGCGCACCGACGGCAAGGCCGCCGAGCCCGCCAAGGCCTCGACCTAGTTCAGTCGCTTCTCCGCCGCGTCGGCCGCTTCGGCGAGGCGCTCGACGATCTTCGCGAACTCCTCGAACCCCTCGTCCGTCTTGCCGTACTGCCCGCCGGCGTAGCGCGCGTAGACCCCCTCGAGGATGATCGCCAGCTTCCAGTAGCCGAGGGCGACGAAGAAGTCGATCTCGCTCAGGTCGCGGCCGGAGGCCTCCGCGTAGCGGCTCCTCACCTCGTCGCGGGAGATGAAGCCGGGGGCGATGGTGGCCGGGGCGAACAGCGGCATGAAGTCGTCGCCGGCCTCCGACCAGTAGACCAGGAGCAAGCCGACATCCGCGAGCGGGTCGCCGAGCGTGCAGAGCTCCCAGTCCACGACCGCCGCAACCTCTCCGGCGCTCGATCCCGATTCCGACCCGGAGAGGATCATGTTGTCCAGGCGGTAGTCGCCATGGACGATCGTGGCCGGCCCCTGCTCGGGCACCCGCGCCGCCAGCCGCTCGTGGACGTCGTCCACCACCTCGAGCTCCCGGGTCTTCGACTTCTCCCACTGCCCGTGCCAGCGCTTGAGCTGGCGGTTGACGTACTCCTCCTTGCGCCCCAGATCCCCGAGCCCGACCGAGTCGGGATCCACCTCGTGGATGGCGACGAGGGTGTCCACGACCCGCTCGCCGATCGCCCGGCGAGCGTCCTCGTCGAACTCCTCGGCGTCCTCCGCCGAGCGCAGCACCGGCCCCTCGACGAAATCCATCACGTAGAAGGGGGCGCCGTTGACCGCCTCGTCCTCGCACAGGCCGACCACGGGCGGGACGGGGACCGGCGTGTCCTGAAGCGCGGAGATCACCTTGTGCTCGCGGCCCATGTCATGCGCGGAGCCCAGCCTCTTGCCGAGCGGCGGTCGCCGCAGCGCCCAGGCACGGCCCGCGTCGTCGCAGACGGTGAAGGTCAGGTTGGAGCGGCCGCCCGAGATCCGCTCGAACGAGAGTGGGAGCTGGACGTCCCCGGCGTTCCCCTCGAACCACGACTCGACGCCCTCGCGGTCGATGCCCTCCGGGGCCTCGGATGTAGCCTGCTCAACCATGGCGGGGCCAGCATATGACGACGCCTCCTCCGCTTCGCGTCCGGGGGCGTCTTATGAAGCCGTGCTGTTCGACTTCGGCGGGGTCCTGACGACGCCGGTGTGGGACAGCTTCTCCTCGTTCTGCCGCGGTGAGGGCCTCGATCCCGACGCGGTTAAGAACCTCTTCAGCACCGATCCGGAAGCCCTGCGCCTGCTGCGGGGCCTGGAGACCGGGGAGCTCTCCGAGGAGGACTTCGAGGCGGAGTTCGGCAGACGGCTCGGCCTCGAGAACCCCGAGCGGCTGATCGACAGCATGTTCGCGGGGATGAAGCCGCTCGACTCGATGATCGCGGCGGTCCGCGAGCTGCGGCAGGGCGGCGTCAGGACTGGACTGATCTCCAACTCCTGGAGCACGGGGCACTACGACCGCGACCTGATGGAAGAGCTCTTCGACGGCGTCGTGATCTCGGGCGAGGTCGGCCTGCACAAGCCGCAGCCCGAGATCTACCGCCTGGGCGCAGAGCGGGCCGGCGTGGCGCCCGAGGCCTGCCTGTTCGTGGACGACCTGCGCGAGAACTGCGAGGGCGCCGAGGCGGTCGGCATGACGGCGCTCCGCCACCGCGATCCCGCCGAGACGATCGCGAAGCTCTCCGAGCTGACGGGTGACTCGAGCTGTCCTCGAGGCGCTCGGCCGCCGTAGCGCGGCCGCGCTCGGTCAGCGGCCTGACCACCGCTAGACGCCGCTGCGATCAGGACCACGCCCGCCAGGGCCAGCGCGACACCGACCCGCTGCGGCGTGCGAAGCCGCTCGCCGAGCACCAGATGGGCAAGGGCGATGGTGAACGCCGGGTACATCGAGCCGCCTACCGCGACGACGGGAAGCAGGCCCATCGTCGAGGCGATGGCGAAGAGGGTGTTGGCCGCGATGTCGCAGAAACCGATGAACAGAAGCACTCCAATCGAGCCTGGGATCCCGCGAAGGTCAGGCCGGGCCACGAGGACGGCGGCCCCGACCGCGAGAACCCCGCCGACGCGAGCGGCGACCACCGCCCAGCCCGGGTGGTCCGTCGCCGAGACATCGAGCAGGGTGAAGAAGGTGCCGAAGCCGAGTGCGGAGACCAGCGCCAGCACGATCGAGCGCCTCGCCACCTGCTCGTGCTCCACGTCCTCCTCATAGCTCAGCACCACGACGCCGGCCACCGCCACGACCACGCCGACGAGCTGAACCGGTCCGGGCTCCTCCCCGTTCGCCAGGCCGTAGACGATCGGCACCACCACCCCCATTGCGGCGATCGGGGCGACGACGCTCATCGTCCCCATCGCGAGAGCGGAGTAGAAGGCGGCGAGACCCCCCATGCCCGCCGCGCCGCCGATGGCCGCCAGGGCGAGCTTGTCGGCGGCGATCGGATCGGCGCCGATCGCCGGGATGAGGGCGATGGCGATCAGCAGGCCGGCGGGCTGGCTCACGGCGAGCACCGCCAGCACCGGCAGGCGCCGGCTCTGCAGTCCCCCAAGGAAGTCCGAGACGCCCCAGGAGAGCCCGGAGGCGAGGCTGATCGCGAAGGCGAGCAACCGATGGGAGGCTAGGTGACCGCCCTAGGGAAGGAGCTCGCCGACGCCGGTGCTGTCGATCACGTCGCCGACGGGGTCGGCAGTACCGCCGCCACCTCCGCCGCCGTCGCCGCCGGGAAGACTGACGCCGGGAAGCCCGGGGTTGCCGCCACCGCCGTCGCCGCCGGTCCCCTCGCCGCCGCCGCCTCCCGAGCCACCGGGGGACTGGACGACCCCGCCGCCGCCGCCCCGGTCGCCGCCGCCCCCACCACCGTCGCCGCCGCCACCACCGCCGGCGCCTCCGCCCGTGTCCGACGGGCCGCCCGACAGCGAGATCAGGGTGCGGTCGAGGCCTCGCGCGGTAGGTGCGGCCGCAGGACCGTTCGCGGGCTCAGCTGGCCCGCTCGCAAGCTCATTCAGGCCTCCGGTCAGGCCCGAAAGGCTCGTACCGAACCCGATTGCGGCAGCCGTGGCCACAGGCACGGCGACCAGGGCCGCTCCAGCCAGGCCGCGCGCAAAAATTCCTCTGCGCCACTCCGCAAGTAATCCGTTACCCATCGCAACCCCTACTCAGTAGTGTAGAGCGCTGGACTGGCTGTAGCAGGCAAGCATGAGAAATCCCTCACTCACCGCTCGGCTGCGAATCGGCTTCGTGTTGCTATTCGCACTGCTCTCGGCTGTCTCGCTGCTGGGCGTCGGCCGGCTCTTCCAGATCCGGGTCAACTACGAGGACGACACAGCCCGGCTGTTCCAGCTCGAGCTCGAGAGCGAGCGGATGCGCTCCGCGTTCATCCTGGAGCAGGCGGCGGTGCGCTCAGCCTCGCCGGAGCAGGGCCGGCCCGAGCTGACCGGGGCCGCGACGAGTTTCGGTGAGGCCGCCGACCGCGCGGCTGACCTCACCGACGACCACCAGGCCCTCGAGTCGAGTCTCGACGCGCTCGTCGCCGACGAGGCCGCCTGGCGCAAGACCGTGGCGGTGCCATTGGTACAGGGGGAGAGCCCCGCAAGAGCGGAGCAGTTGCAGCGAACCACGGCCGTCACCTCGAGCGGTGAGGCGCTCAGCGAGAACACCCGTGCGGCGCGGGACGACTCTCGCCAGGAGGCGCGTGACGACACTCGCAGCACGACGATCCTGGTGGCGGCCGGGCTGGGCGGGGCCCTGCTCGCCGCGCTGCTGCTCTTCTCCGGGCTGATCAACTCGATGCGCGCTCCGCTCGGCCGGCTGGTGGAGGGCGCGAGGCGGCTGGCCGGCGGCCAGCTCGAGACCCGGGTGGAGGTGGGAGGCCCGGTCGAGATCGCGACGCTCGGCGGCGCTTTCAATGAGATGGCGACCGCGCTCGAGCGGGACGCTCGCGAGCGTGACCGGATCGAGCAGATGAAGGACGACTTCGTGCTCACCGTCTCCCACGAATTGCGCACCCCGGTGACGGTGGTCAAGGGGTTTGCAGAGATGCTCA
Source organism: uncultured Solirubrobacterales bacterium (assembly GCA_963752605.1). Lineage (GTDB taxonomy): Bacteria > Actinomycetota > Thermoleophilia > Solirubrobacterales > 70-9 > CAVVYW01. The sequence goes on along the minus strand of CAVVYW010000006.1, from coordinate 787,461 downwards.
CCGCCCAGCCGGAGAGCCTCAACACGCGCCAGCTCGAGGCCGCCGAGGTCATCTCCGAGAGTGCCGGGCAGCTCCAGCACATGGTCCGGGACCTGCTGGATCTGGCCCGTAGCGACGCGGGCAAGCTGCGCATCGAGGTACAGCCGACCGAGGTCCGCCCCCTCGTCCAGCGCATCGGGCGCCAGATGGGCCCGGAGTTCGAGGAGAAGAGCCAGAAGCTCACAGTCCAGGTCGAGAAGGGCGTCCCCGAGGTTCAGGCGGACCCGGACCGGATCGGCCAGGTCCTCTCGAATCTGCTCACCAACGCCAACAAGTACTCGCAGGAGGGGGCCGAGGTGCGGCTGACGGCCTCGAGGGTCGGCGGGGAGATCGAGTTCGCGGTGGCGGACAACGGCCCCGGGATGGAAAAGGATGAGGTGGAGCGCGTCTTCGAGCGCTTCTGGAGGGCCCAGAGCGGCGAGACCCAGGAGGTCGGGGGTACGGGCCTCGGTCTGGCGATCGCGAAGTCTCTTGTCGAGCTGCACGGAGGCGCGATCACGGTCAACTCCGCGCCCGGTGAGGGCGCAACCTTCCGCTTCGTGCTCCCGATCGCCGATGACGGACGACCGGCAAACGTGGACACTCGCAAGAAGGCCAAGGACACGGCCGGGGCCGGCAAGTGACCCGGCTGCTGATCGCCGACGACTCGGAGACAGTCCTACTGATGCTGCAGCGCCGGCTCGAGATGTCCGGGTATGAGGTGATCACCGCGAAGGATGGCCAGGAGGCTCTCGATCAGGCCGAGAGCGGGAACCCCGACCTGATTCTGCTCGACGCGATGATGCCCCGGATGTCCGGGATCGAGGCGCTGCAGAAGCTCCGCGCCTCGGGCTCGAAGATCCCGGTCCTGATCATCTCGGCACATCTCGACGCCCAGGAACCGGAGCGGATGATCGAGGCGGGAGCCGACGGCTGCGTGCCGAAGCCCTTTGACTGGGACGAGCTGATCGCCCGCATCGAGGAGTTTGCCAACTAGCTCTTCGCCACCTCCATCCGGATCTGCCTCCCCTTCAGCTTGGTGCCGTCCAGATAGTCGACGGCGCGCTGGGCGTGCTCGGCGCCCAGCTCGACGAAGGAGAAGCGGTCGAGCACCCGGATCGAGTGAATATCGTCCTCGGGGATCACGGCGCCCTCGGTCAGCGCCCAGCGGAGATCCTCCTCGCTGATACCGCCTCGCTCCCCGCGGTTGACGAACAGCTTGGTGACGCCGTCGGCCGGTGGCGCCGCGGCCTCCGGCTCGCTCGAGCGGCGGCGGGGCCGAGGGGCGTGCTCGAGACGCTCCTCGGGAGGCTCCCACTCCCCGATCGAGACCTTGACGCCGCGCTCGATCGCCTTCAGGTCGGGCACCTGCTTCGGCGTCACGAAGGTGATCGCTCGCCCCGTGCGGCCGACCCGGCCGGTGCGGCCGATGCGATGCACGTAGATCTCCGTGTTGTTCGGCAGGTCGTAGTTGATGACATGGGTGACGTGCTCGATGTCGAGGCCGCGCGCGGCGATGTCGGTCGCGACGAGCAGCGGGGTCTTGTGCTCCTTGAAGGAGATCATCACGCCGTCGCGCTGGCCCTGGGTGAGGTCGCCGTGCAGCGCCTTCACCCGCAGGCCCCGGTCGTCCAGCTGCTTGCCGAGCTTCGCGGCGCCGATCTTGGTGCGGGCGAAGATGATCGCCTGCTCGGGCTCCTCCTCCCTGAGGACCTCCACCAGGCGATCGAGCTTCTTCCGCTGGTCCACCTCGACGTAGGCCTGCTCGACCGTGTCCACGGTCAGCTTCTTCGGCGTGACCCGGATCGTGACCGGGTCGTACATGTACTCCTCGGCGAGGCGGGCGACCGGCGCCGGTATCGTCGCCGAGAAGAGGGCCGTCTGGCGGCCGCTTGGGGTCATCCGCAGGATCTTCTCCACGTCCTCGATGAACCCGAGGTCGAGCATCTCGTCGGCCTCGTCGAGCACCACGTAGCGCGCCGCCGTCAGCACCAGCGACTGGCGAGAGATCAGGTCCATCATCCGGCCGACGGTCGCGACGACGACCTGAGCGCCATGGCGCAGCCTGGCCTGCTGCTCCTTGATCGGGGCACCGCCGAACACGGCCACGATCTCGACCCCATCGATGTGCTCGGCGTAGGCCCGCATCGCCTGGGTCACCTGGATGCACAGCTCCCGCGTCGGGGTGAGAACGAACGCCTGCGTCTCTTCGTTGCCCGGATCTATGTACTCGAGCATCGGCAGGCCGAAGGCCGCCGTCTTGCCGCTGCCGGTCTGGGCCTGGCCGATTACGTCGTGACCGCCCAGCAGCTCCGGGATCGCCTGGGCCTGGATCGGGGTGGGCTCCTCGTAGCCGAGCTCCTCCAGGGTCTCCTGCAGGTCGCTTGGAAAGCCCCAGGTCCTTGAACGAGCTGACGGCGGTTGCCGTCTCGCCTTCGCTGCTCATCTCACTTCGCGGGGTCGAGCAGCAGCTTGCCGATGGTCTTGCGCTCGGCGATGTCATTGTGGGCCTTCGCGGCGTCGCTAAGCGGATAGACCCCGCCGATCACGACCTCGAGGTCCCCGGAGGCGACAGCGCCCAGGAGCTCGCCGATCGCCGAGGCCAGAAGATCGCGCTTCTGGACGATGAACGGCACGAGCCAGAAGCCGATCACCGACTTCGAGGTCTGGAGCAGGTAGTTGGTCTCCACCTGGTTGGGGTGGCGAGCGGCGTTGCCGAAGACGACGATGCGGCCCAGGGGCCCCAGCGCCTTCAGCTCGGCCTCGAATCCGGTGCCGCTCATGTGCAGGACCGCGTCGACCTTCTCGCCGCCGTTGGCCTCGATGATCGCCTCGGTGAGGTCATCCGCCCGCGAGTCGGCAGTCGCGTCGGCGCCGAGGCGCTCGGCGAGGGAGCACTTCTCGTCGCTCGAGGCCAGCCCGATCACCTTCGCGCCCGCCCGCTTCGCGAGCTGCACGGCGAGGCACCCGGTGCCGCCCGCCGCTGCCTCGATCGCCACCGTCTCCCCCTCCTCGATGCGGGCGCAGTGATGAAGCAGAGTGTGGGCCGTCGTTCCCTGAAGCAGCAGCGCGGCTGCCTGGTCGTCGTTCACCTCGTCGGGCACGGGCACCAGGAATGCCTCCGGCACGGCGACCTTCTGTGCGTAGCCCCCGCCGCCGAGCATCGCCGCGACGCGCTTGCCGTCGGGGGTCTTGCCGCTGACCTCGCCGCCCGGGATCAGCGGCAGGGTCTGTTCCGCCAGATAGTCGTTCCGGATCGCATGCGTATCCGCCCAGTTGATGCCCGAGCGGGCAACGTCAACCACCACCTCGCCGTCACCCGGCTCCGGATCGGGGACCTCGGCGTGCTCCAGCACCTCGGGACCGCCGAACTCCTTGATCTGAATAGCCTTCACCGTGCCCAGGTTATGTCAGACCTCAAACCGGCCACCTCCTCGCCTGCGGCTGCGGGGGTGCCGGGTGATCACGCCCACCACATGGGAACCCTGAAATGTCACTCACGGCCGTAGGGTCCATCGCGTTCGACTCCGTGCGCACGCCCTTCGGGGAGCGCGACCGCATGCTCGGGGGCTCGGCGGTCCACTTCTCGCTCGCAGCCAGCTTCTTCACCGACGTCAGGATCGTCGGCCCTGTGGGCGAGGACTTCGGCGACGACGAGCTCGCTGTGCTCGATGGCCGCGGCGTGATCACCGACGACCTCGAGCACGTCAAAGGGGGCGAGACCTTCTTCTGGAGGGGGCACTACGAGTACGACATGAACCTGGCCCACACCGACGATACCCAGCTCAACGTCTTCGGCGACTTCCAGCCGAAGCTGTCCGACGGATCGCGCGGCGCCGAGATGCTCTTCCTGGGGAACATCCAGCCCGCCCTCCAGCTCGACGTGCGCGCGGCCTGCAACGGCGCGGAGCTGGTCGGTCTCGACTCGATGAACCTCTGGATCGAAACCGAGCGCGACACCCTGCTCAAGGCGATCGCCGAGGTCGACTACCTGCTCCTGAACGACGCGGAGATCCGGATGCTCACGGGGGAGGCCAACCTGGCTCGCGCTGCCCACGGGGTGATGGACATGGGGCCGAAGGTCATCGTGGCCAAGCGCGGTGAGTACGGCGCCGCGCTGTTCACCGAGGACGAGGCGTTCGCGATCCCCGGCTACCTGCTCGAGGACGTGCGGGACCCGACCGGTGCCGGCGACAGCTTCGCCGGCGGCTTCCTCGGCTACCTGGACGGACAGCGCGCGTCAGGCCTCTCGCCGTTCGACTTCGACGCGCTCCGCCAGGCGATGGCCTACGGATCGGTTCTCGCCTCCTTCAACGTCGAGGACTTCGGTACCGAGCGAGTCGCCTCACTGACCATGGACGAGGTCGCCGAGCGGCTCAAGGACTTCAAGCGCATCACCCACTTCGAGGCGTGATCAGGATCGCGCGCGGGCCTCGTCCAGGTCGAGGTCGCGCTGGATGCGCCGGTAGAGGTCGCCCTTGACGCGACCGTCGTTGCGCAGCCCGACGAGCGCCCGCCGCTCGGCAACGATCAGGTCCTCGCGCGCTTTGCGGTATCCCTCCAGAGGGTTCTCGATCGGGATCGACGTGCCCTCGCCCGAGAGGGCGGAGACACACCGCGCGAACCTGGCCCTGTAGAGCTCGCGCAGCCGCTCGATCGCGGTCTCCGGGATCGGATCGCCGCTCGACTCCAGCTCTTCGATCCGGTCGAGGGCGGCCTGCGCCATCGCGAGGCGCGCGATGGCCTCGTCCGGGGCCCAGGGCTCCTCGGCGCCGAGCCCGAGCCGGCGAACCAGCAGGGGCAGGGTCAGCCCCTGGAAGACCAGCGTGACGAGGATCACCGCGACGGTCAGGTAGATGATCAGGTCGCGCTCCGGGAGCGGGGCCCCGGAGTCGAGCTCGAGGGGGATCGCCAGCGCCGCCGCGAGGGAGACCGCCCCGCGCATCCCGCTCCAGCCGATCAGCAGCCGCTCTCGCCAGTTGTCCCCCGGGTCGGCGCTCCCCATTCCGGGAAGCACGCGGGCGAGAGAGACCGGCAGGAACTGCCAGGCGATCCGGATCGCGATGACGACCCCGGAGACCAGCAGGCCGTAGCCGATGATCTCGCCGGTCGAGAGCTCATCTCCGATCCGCTCCAGGATGTCCGGGAACTGGAGCCCCAGGAGGATGAAGAGGATCGCGTTGAGCGCGAACACCAGCACCTGCCAGAACGCCTGGGCGTTGAGGCGCAGGTCGGCGTTGATGTCCTCGTGCGAGCGCCAGCCCAGGTAGAGACCGCCGGCGACCACTGCCAGCACCCCGGAGGCCTCGACCTCCTCCGCGAGCGCGAAGGAGACGTAGGCGGCGAGCACGCCGAGCAGGATCGCCAGCGGCGCGTCGTCGAGCCTTCTGATGGCGTAGTTGACACCGGCGGCCACTGCCAGCCCGATGCCGATCCCTCCCACGACCGCAACCAGCAGATCGAGCCCGGCATCGGCGACGGCGAAGGTGCCCGAGACGACCGCCGCCAGGGCGAGCTTGTAGGCGACCAGGCCGACCGAGTCGTTGAGCATGCTCTCCCCCTCCACCAGCAGCGCCACCCGGTTGGACACGCCGACCCTCTCGAACGTCGCGATCGCGGCCACCGGATCGGTCGGAGCGAGAATTGCGCCGAGCACGAGCGCCTCGCCCATGCCGAGCCCCGGGATCACCTCATGGGCGACTATCGCGACACCGGCCATCGTGGTCAGCGAGAGCCCGAGCACCAGCCCGGTGAGTGGCCAGCGCTCAGCCAACAGCTCCTGGGCGGAGGCGTAGTAGCCGGCCGACTGGAGCAGCGGCGGCAGGAAGACGAGGAAGAAGACCTCGGGCGGCACCTCGATCTCGGTGTGCGCGGGAATCAGGCCGATGCCGAGGCCTCCCAGTACGAGCACGATCGGATACGGGATCGAGACGGCGTCCGCGAACCGCACGAGCACGGCCGCCGCGGCGACCAGCGCGATCAGCAGCTCGATGTCGTTCACGACGATTCCCCCACCTCGCCGAGTCTACGATTGCGGACCTTGAGCGAGCTGACCCCCCCGCTGTCGGCCGAGGATCACGTCGAGGGCCCCGAGCGGGCCGAGATGGAGCTCGTGATGTACGGAGACTTCCAGTGCCCCTACTGCACCGCGGCGTGGCCGATCGTGCGGCGCGTCCGCGACCAGCTGGGCGGCCGGCTGTTGTTCGCGTTCCGCCACTTCCCGATCCGGGAGGTCCATCCCGACGCCGAGCGGGCCGCCGAGGCGGCCGAGGCGGCGGCCGCGCAGGGCGCCTTCTGGCCGATGGCGGACCGCCTCTATGACTCTCGCGGCGCGCTGTCGCGGGAGGACCTCGTCACCTACGCCGCCGAGCTGGGCCTTGACTCGGACCGCGTCGCCGCGGAGCTCGACTCCGGCACGCATGCAGCCCGCGTCGAGAGGGACCTGGCCAGCGGCCAGGCGAGCGGGGTCACGGGCACGCCCGGCTTCTTCATAGGCGCGCGGCTGCACGAAGGCTCCTACGACGCGTCGTCGCTGCTGGCCGCCCTGGAGGCAACCGCGTAGCGCGCACGGGCTTTGTGCCCGAAGCGTGGTTTGCCGGCGACTCGACCGTGAGATACTGCGCCCGGGGCTGCTCACCGCGATCGAGGAGGTCTGATGGCTACCAAGCAAAAGACCGAGGAAGCAGGGAAGAAGTCCAAGCCGGACGCGTCAAGCGACGGCGCCGCGAGCGGCGGAGACACCCTGTCGATCACCGACAACCGGACGGGCCAGTCCTACGAGGTCGAGATCACCGACCGGACCATCCGCACGATGGACCTTCGGGACATCAAGGCCTCGGAGGACGACTTCGGGCTGATGGGCTACGACCCGGCCTTCACCAACACGGCCTCCTGCCGCTCGGCGATCACCTACATCGACGGCGAGGCGGGAATCCTCCAGCACCGCGGCATCCCGATCGAGCAGCTCTGCGAGCAGTCCACCTATCTCGAGGTCGCCTACCTGCTCGTCTTCGGCGAGCTGCCCACGCAGCCACAGCTCGAACGCTGGACCTACGACGTCACCCACCACACCTTCGTCCACGAGGACATCAAGAAGATGTTCGAGGCGTACCGTCACGACGCGCACCCGATGGGCATGCTGCTCGCCTCGGTCGGCGCCCTGTCCACGTTCTATCCGGACGCCAAGGACATCGACGATCCCGAGGAGCGCTACATGGCGGCGATCCGGATGATCGGCAAGATCCCGACGCTCGCCGCCTTCGCATACCGGCACAGCCTCGGGCTCCCGTACGTCTACCCCGACAACGAGCTCAGCTACTCCGAGAACTTCCTTTCGATGCTGTTCAAGATGGAGGATCGGTACGAGCCCGACCCGCGGTTGGCGAAGGCGCTCGACATCCTCTTCATCCTGCACGCCGATCACGAGCAGAACTGCTCGACCAACGCAGTTCGCTCCGTCGGCTCCTCGGACGTCGATCCCTACTCGGCGGTGGCCGCGGGGGTGGCGGCGCTGTACGGCCCGCTCCACGGCGGCGCCAACGAGGCCGTGCTGCGGATGCTGCGCACGATCGAGACGGTGGAGAACATCCCCGACTTCCTCGAGGGTGTGAAGAACCGCGAGGAGAAGCTGATGGGCTTCGGCCACCGCGTCTACAAGAACTACGACCCGCGGGCACGGATCATCAAGAAGCACGTGGACGAGGTGCTCGAGGTGACGGGGGACAACCCGCTGCTCGACATCGCCGTCGAGCTGGAGAAGCGGGCCCTCGACGACGAGTTCTTCACCTCGCGGAAGCTCTACCCGAACGTCGACTTCTACTCCGGGCTGATCTACGAGGCGCTGCGGATCCCCACCGACATGTTCACGGTGATCTTCGCCATCCCGCGCACCTCCGGGTGGATCGCCCAGTGGATGGAGTTGAAGGACGACTCGGAGCAGAAGATCGCACGGCCGCGCCAGATCTACACCGGAAAGCGCGACGAGGACTACGTCCCGATCGAGAAGCGCAAGGGGCCGGAGAAGATCACCGGTCCGCCGGCGAAGCGCCCCAAGCTGATCCGCCGCGGGGCCTAACCGCAGGGCGCGGTTAGGCTGACGCGGGTGAGTTGGAAGGTCACCGTCAGGCACGGGCCCAACGTCTCCAGGGAGAAGCTCGAGACGCTCGATGAGGCGATCGCGGAGGCCCGCCGCGCGGTCGAGGAGGTGCGCGCGGAGGGCGGTCTGCCGACGGCGAGCGCGTTCCGGGACTACACCCCCGAAGAGCGCGTCCGCGCGCGCGTCGAGATCTCGGGGCCGGGCCTGCTTCGCGGCAAGGAGGGCGGGGTCGACGTGATGGGCGACGAGACCGTCGTCCCCTACACCGGCGCGATTCGCAAGCGCAAGCTCGGCGCCGACAGCCTCGACGATGCGTTCGAGCGCCTGCGGGAGGCCCTTCGCTGATGGCCGAGTCGGTCGAGGCCGGGCGACGCGTGCGGCTGCCCGGCGGCGCGGAGCGGCCGATCCAGGTCTTCGTCAACGGCCTGCAGCAGAAGGAGGGGGCCGATTACTCGATCCACGGCGGCGAGATCGTCTTCTCGCGCCCGCTGGTCCAGGAACAGGTCAGCCGCGGACGCTGGCTGGCGATGGCGCTCGGCCTGTTCGGCAGCTACGGCCGCAACGAGACGGTCGATGTCCACTTCCGCCGCGGCGGAGAGATGCAGGTCGTCTCGGACGCCGAGATCAGCGCTTGATCTTCTTGCAGCGCTTCTTCTTGCCGCGGCGCTTCGACTTGCGGCACTTCTTCTGAACGAGCGTCGGCGTGGCCGGCTGGGCCGGCGGCGGGGTCGCCACCGGCGTCGTCTGCTGTCCCGGCCCCAGGTTCTGCGCCTGGTTGAAGAGCGCCTGCGTCGTCGAGTCGAAGTAGGGCCCGAACATCATCTCGGGCTCGAGGCCGTACTTGTAGCTGTTGACGGAGTTGACGAACCCGGTGCCCGAGGCGTCCTCGATGACCCAGCCTCCCCCGCTCGAGCCGCCGGTCATGTCGCAGCCGATCGACATCGTCGGTGGCCCGATCCCACCGAGGCTCAGGTCGAGGCCGCCGAAGTCCGACTCGCACACCCACAGCTTGTAGCCGTCGAACGTCGGGGGGAAGGGCGGCGGCAGCGGCGCGGCCGGATAGCCGTGCGAGAGGAAGTGCTGGTTGGTCGACTGGCTGAAGGCGATCCCGCGCGCGCCGACCATGTCCTCCAGCTCAACCCCCGCCGTGTTTCGGTTGATCACGGCGGCGCCGTAGTCGTACTTGTAGTTGGGGTTCGGCGGGTCGGGGCTGATGGCGGTGGTGGTCCACTGCGTAGGGGCCAGCAGGGTGCTGGCGCTCCAGCTGCCGAAGGGGGCGTCGCCGACGCCGTTCAGCTTCCGGTAGCCCGGTACGAAGACCCAGTTGGTCCAAAAGCCGCCCCCACCGAAGACGCAGTGCCCGGCGGTGATCACCGTGCTGTCGTTCGTTCCGTTCACCACCGTGCCCGAGCAGACGAAGTTGCCGATCCCCGGCTTGGTGAAGAACACCTTGCCGTGCACGCGCGCCGGGAACGCGGTCGTGTCCGTCAGCTCATGCCTGGTGTACGGGATCGGGCCGACCCTGGTGCTCGGCCCCGTGTCGCCGACCTCCTGTGCGACCGGGTCGCCCGGCAGGACGACCTTGGCCGGCGTCGCGTTCGCCATCCGCTTGTCGGTCCAGTACGCGTCGACGTCGTCGGCCGTGCTCACCGCGTCGGCCTGAACGACCGAGGCCTCCGCGCCGGGCGCGGCGAGCAGCGCGGCGGCGATCGCCGAAGCGCAGACGAGTTTCAGCTTGGGTGTCATTTGGGTGCGCGCGAGCCTCCCCCTGTCAACTAACGGCACGCACAAGCCTGGACTAAAGCCACCCGTTCGGCGTGGCCGAAAGTCGGTAACCGTATGTCCGACCTCAGGCGACGGCTGCCGGCTCGGCCGCGCCCAGCCCGGCGAGCCCGGCGACGCGCTCGCGGTGCTCGCGCGGTGTGCCGAGCATGCGGCCGGCGACCCGGCCGCGCTTCAGCCAGAACTGAAGATCGTGCTCCCAGGTGAAGCCGATCCCGCCGAGCACCTGGAGCGCTGAGGCGGGGACCTCCCAGCCGGCGTCACCGGCGCGTGCCGCCGCCATCGCCGCCGCCAGCGGCAGCGACTCCGGCTCCGCGTCGGCGGTCCATGCCGCGTAGTAGGTCAGGGAGCGGGATTCCTCGGTCGCGAGCAGCATCGCGGCGCAGCGGTGCGAGACCGCCTGGTAGGCGCCGATCGGCCGGTCGAACTGCTTGCGCTCACGCGCGTAGTCCACGGCCATCTCCATCGTTCGCTGGGCGATCCCGGTCAGCTCGGCCGCGATCGCCACCGCGAGGCGGTCACGCCCCGCGTCCACGTCACCGGGCAGCCGCTCGCCGCCGGGATCGGAGACGAGGCCATAGGAGCGCGTGGCGTCTATCGCCTCGACCGTCTCGAACTCGACCTCCGAGGCGGGCGCGAGGAGCGCGCCCTCGCCGTCGAAGGCCACGACGACATCGGCCGTGGGCAGGTCGCAGAAGAGGGTGCTCTCCCCGTCTGCGCCGATCCCGCCGAACGCGCCGGTGGCCTCGCCGGAGGCGAGCTTGGGCAGCCACTCCGACCGCTGCTCGTCCGAGCCGGCGGCCGAGATCACCAGCGCCGCGCCGGCGCTGCCCAGGAGAGGGGTCGGGGCGCAGGCGAAGCCGGACTCCTCCAGCAGCGCGGCCAGCTCGACCATCCCGAGGCCCTGCCCGCCGTCCTCCTCCGAGATCGCGATCCCGGGCCAGCCGAGCTCGGCGATCTCCTTCCAGAGGGAGTCGTCGTAGGAGCGCGCCTCCGCCAGCTCGCGGACCTTCTCCGGCTTGAAGCGACTCGCCAGGAACTCCTTGGCGGTGCTCTTGATCTCCTGCTGCTCGTCGTTGAGGTCGAAGTTCATGGTCCGGTCACCGGAGCTTCGGTAGGCCGAGGACGCGTTCGGCGACGATGTTCTTCAGCACCTCGGTGGTGCCCCCCTCGATCGAATTGGCACGGGCGCGCAGGAAGCGATAGGACCAGTCGGTGCCGACCTTCATGCCCTCGGGCCCGAGCACCTCGTTGCCGAGCTCGGTCAGGGCCTGGTTGGTGTCGGCCCACTGCCACTTGCTGAGGGAGCCCTCCGGGCCGGGGATGCCCGTCTTCATGGTCTGCGTCAGCGAGCGCAGCGCACCCAGCCGGAGCGCCTCGATCGAGATCCGGAGCTGGGCGATCCGCTGGCGGATCAGGGGATCGTCCTCCAGCCCCTGATCGCGGACCGCCTCCAGCAGCTCCCCCATCGTCCGCTTCAGCCCCACCACCGCGACGGCCCCCAGGCCGGCTCGCTCGAACATCAGCGTCGTGATCGCCACGCCCCAGCCGCCGCCGACCTCGCCGATCACGTTCTCGTCGGGGATCTCGGCCTCCTCCATGAAGATCTCGTTGAACTCGGCCTCCCCGGTGATCTGGCGGAGCGGCCGGATCTCGACGCTGTCCTGCTCCATGTCGAGGATGAAGTAGGTGATCCCCTTGTGCTTGGGGGCGTCCTGGTCGGTGCGGGCGAGCAGCATGCAGTACTTCGCCTCGTGCGCGTAGGTGGTCCAGACCTTCTGGCCGCTCACCTTCCAGCCGCCGTTGGACTTCACGGCGCGCGACTTCAGCGAGGCCAGGTCGGACCCCGACTCCGGCTCGGAGAAGCCCTGGCACCAGATCTCCTCGCCGGAGAGGATCGGCTCGAGGAAGCGCTCCTTCTGGTCCTCGTTGCCGTGGGCGATCACCACCGGGCCGCCCATGACCAGCCCCAGCACGTTCGCGGGCGCCGGCACGTTCTGGGAGGCCAACTCCTCGTTGAAGATCGACTGCTCGATCAGCGTGGCGCCCTTGCCGCCGTACTCCTCGGGCCAAGAGATCCCGGCCCAGCCGGCGTCATGCATCGTCTTCTGCCAGGCGCGCCGGAACTCGAACTCGGCCTGGTCATCCCCCTCCGGCGCGGGCCCGGGATGGTTCTCCTCGAGCCAGCTCCGAACCTCGTCCCGGAGGGCCGCCTCCGAGTCGGTCAGGGTCAGGTCCACGCCGCGCAGCCTACCGATCCTGGCTACTCGGCCAAGATGTCCATCCGCTCGACCAGCCCGTCGCGCAGCGTGTAGACGTGCCGGACGTCTCCCTCCGAGATCAGGTTGCCGTCGGTGTCGCGCACGACCTGGTGGACGTCGACGACGACCCGGCCCTGCTCATCGGTGCTGAAGCCGGTCGGCTCGACATGCGAGTCGATCATCCCGAACTGGCGGGTCCAGTAGGCGCGGACCGCGTCGTGGCCGACCTCGCGCCCACCCTCCATCCCGTTCGGCCAGTCCACTTCGGGGTGCATCAGTGCCAGAGCGCCCTCGATGTCGCGGGCGTTGAAGGCCTCGTAGGCCCGGCGAAGGAGTCTCTCTTCCTCAGACACCCGGCGCTCAGTTGAAGATGGCCAGGAGGATGACGGCGCTTGCTACCCAGGCGACCGCGGCGCCGATCATCCCGTAGTCCTCGAGCAGGATGGCGTCCGTCGAGCGCGTGTCCTTGCGGTCGTAGACCAGGTAGAGGTAGCGGAAGATCCCGTAGACAACCGGCGGGAGGGTGCCGAGCATCTTGGAGCCGATCAGCGGCGAGTTGACGCAGTAGATCGCGTAGCTCATCACCGTCGCAGAGGTGACCAGCGCCACCATCTGGTCGAGGAAGGGGATCGAGTAGTGCTCGAGCACCGGGCGGCTCTCGGTCCCGGAGTGAAGCTCGGAGGTGGCCTCCTGCCGGCGCTTGGTGAAGCCGAGGAAGAGGGCCACCATGCCGGTGCAGAGCAGCAGGTAGGCGGAGGCGTCCGCGTCCACTGCCAGCGCACCCGCTAGGACCCGGAGCACGAAGAGCCCGGCGATCGTCATCACGTCGAGGATCACCTCGTGCTTCAAGAAGTAGGAGTAGAGCGTCGTCCCGACGGCGTAGGCAAGGACGACGCCGCCGACCGCCGGCTCGAGGGCGGTCGCCCCGGCGAGCCCGGCGATCGCGAGGACGACGGCGAGGGTGATCGCCGTGCGGACGCTGAGCTCGCCCGCGGCGATCGGCCGACGCCGCTTCTTCGGATGCTGGCGGTCCTCCTCGACGTCCTGGGCGTCGTTGACCAGGTAGCCCGCGGAGGCGACCAGGCAGAAGGCGATGAAGGTCACCGTGGCCGCGGCGATCGCGTCAAGCTCGTCGAACTTGCCGGAGAAGACCAGGCCCGCGAAGACGAGCAGGTTCTTGACCCACTCCTGCGGGCGCAGCGCGACGATCACGGCCTTCAGCGGGCCGCGCCGCGGCTGCGGGGAGGCGTCCGCCGGCGTGGCTTCCCCGGAAGCGCGCGGCGTCTGCTCGAGAGTGGTGCCCTCCATAAGGGCGGAAGCTTAGGGATAGGCGCGGGGCCCGGCGAAAGCGGCTGCTCAGTCGGCAGCGGGCGCGATCCCCGCCCTGCGCGCGGCGCGCATGCGGGTGGCGAGGCTGGCGCAGGCGACCAGGTACACGGCCTTCGATGCCGGGAGGGCATAGCCCGCGCGGGTGTGGGGGGCGTAGACGACGTCGTCGCCCTGGGCCTCCATCCAGCCCGAGTGGATGCGCTGGTTCTGGCCCAGCATCTTCGGCTGGAACTGGTGGGCGGTGAGGCCGGCGCGGCGGCCGCCGGGCGGGACGCGGCCGGGCGGGACCCTCAACCGAACGCCGTCCGGGGTCTCCTCGGCCCCGCTGACCGGGACCACGTCGGGGATGTCGTCCGAGCCGCACCAGCCGAGCAGGGTGTGGCGGAGCTTGTTGACGCTGCCGGCGACCTTGCCAGCGTCCTCCCGCGGGCCGGTGCCCTTGGCCGGCGGCTTCTGCGGCTCGGGCGGCGGCGGGACCGGGGAGCCCAAGACCTCGGGATCGCCCGTGGCGGCCGTGTCGCGCCAATGGAGGATCCGCTCGATCTGGATGTTGATCGCGATCCGCTCCCAGTAGTAGACGCGCTGGGTGCGGCCGATCAGTCCGGTCGAGCGCTCGCCGAGGTACTTGTTCCACTGCGGGGTGATCGACTCGAGCCAGGCACGGTCCGGTGTCGTATCGAACGAGGCGCGACCCTGGACGAGTACGAAGCCCGGCCGGTCCGTGAAGGCGTGATCGCGCGTGTGGTACGCGACGGCGACGCCGGGGTTGCGGCGCATCCGGTCGAGCTTCTTCCACAGCGCCAGCGATGAGCTGAGGGTGACCGTCCCCGCCGCGCGGTCGCGGAGCCCGAACGGGGACATGGGCGAGATCATCACGCCCTTGGCCGGGGTCAGGTACGCGAGCCCGACCGCCAGGTCCCCGGCCAGGATCTCGTCGACCTCGTCGCTCCAGCTCACGCTCATGCGCTGGGATCCACGAGCACTCCGGGGTTGAGCAACCCCTTCGGGTCGAGCTCCGCCTTGGCGGCGCGCAGCGCGTCCGCGAAGCGCTCGGGGCGCTGACGGTCGTACCAGGGGCGATGGTCGCGCCCGACCGCGTGGTGGTGGGTGATGGTCCCGCCGGCGTCGATCACGACGTCGGAGACCGCCGCCTTGATCTCGTCCCACTGCTCCACCTCGCCACCCCTCCTGGCGGGGGCGAGCACCGTGAAGTAGGGCGCCGGCCCGTCCGGGTAGACGTGGGTGAAGCGGCAACTGATCCGCGGCGAGCCCGGACCCTCGCTCGGGGAGCCGGAGGTCTCGCCCACCGCGCGGCGTGCCGTCTCCATCACCTCCGCATGGAAGTCGGGGAAGCGGTCCCAGGTGATCGCGGTCTCGAAGGTGTCGGAGAGGACCCCGCAGGCGACCATCGAGTCGCGCAGGTAGGGCGCGTGGAGGAAGGCGTTGCGCCAGGCGTTGACGGCGTCGCCCTCCCGCTGCTCGCTGCCCCCGCCGCGCACCTCGCCCGGCTCGCCACCGTGAGCCCGCGCCACGTCGACGGCGATCCCCATCTGGCCGTCCACCGGGTGGTGGGCCGACTCGAAGCCGAGCACCAGCACCGCCTTGCCGAGGGGCCCGGCGCTCGAGGTGTCCGACTCGACCGCGTCGAGCAGACGGCAGTTCGACGGGTGGAGGTCGGACTGCGAGATCTCCCGCACGGCCTCGGCGCCGAGGGCGAAGTCGTCAAAGGCGACGCCGACCGACAGCTTGTGTGTGGGCCGCTCGCGCACCCGCATCCAGGCGTCGACGATCACGCCCAGGATCCCCTCGGAGCCGAGCAGCAGCCGGTCGGGGCTGGGGCCGGCGCCGGAGCCCGGAAGCCGGAAGCTCTCCCACTCCCCCTCGAAGGTGACGGCCCGGACCGACTCGACCAGATCGTCGATGTGGGTGTAGAGCGTGGCGAAGTGGCCACCGGCCCGAGTGGCGATCCAGCCGCCGAGGGTCGAGTACTCGAACGACTGGGGGAAGTGGCGCAACGTCAGGCCGTGCTCGCGGAGCTGGTCCTCGAGAACCGGGCCCGTGGCGCCGGCCTGGATGCGGGCCGCCTTGGAGACAGCGTCGACCTCGAGCACCCGCTCCATGCGCCCGAGGTCGATCGAGACGACGCCCTTGTAGCCGTCGCCGATCCGGGGCTCCACACCGCCGACCACGCTCGTGCCCCCGCCGTATGGAATGGCCGCGGCGTCGGCGTCCGCGCACCAGGAGAGGACGACGTCCACGTCCTCGGCCGACTCGGGGTAGGCGACGAGGTCGGGTGGATGATCGAACTGCCCGCGGAAGCCGCGAACCACGTCGCGGTAGGCCTTGCCCAGGGCGTGGGAGATCCGGTCGTGGCGCTCCGAGGAGAACATCCCCTCGAACTGCTTCGGCGCCTTCAGCCGCGGCTCGGGGAGCTCGACCTCCTCCAGCGGCACGGGCTCCTCGATCTCGCTCACCTCGAAGCCGAGGCGCTCGGTGATCGACTTCGCGATCCCCTCCAGCGCGGCCCGGTCGGGCTGCTGGTCTTCGAACCCCCACCCCCAGTGCTTCCTTCGCCGCGTCGCCGTGGCCACGCGCCGACCCTACTCCCTACGTCCTACCAGTGGACCCCGCGCATCAGGTAGGCGAAGGCGACGCCCTCGGTCGAGAGCTCCTCGTCCTTGGCGGGCTTGCCGTCCTTCTTCTTCTTGTCCTCGCCCTTCGCCGCCTTCGACTCGGGGAAGAGCTTGTAGGCGGTGTTGAGGATCGCGTCCGAGGCCTTGGGCGCGACGTTGTAGAGCAGCTCGCCGAAGTTGCCGAGGCGGGTGGCGACCTTCTTCGGCTTGCGGATCATCGCGTCGCAGATCATGTCCGCCGCCTCGTCGGGGGTGATCGTCGGGAAGGCGTCGTACATCTTGGTCGGGGCGATCATTGGGGTGCGGACGAGCGGCATGTAGATGGTGGTGATGCTGACGCCGTCGTCGATCACCTCCGAGGCCACGCACCGCGACCAGGCGTCGAGCGCGGCCTTCGACGCGACGTAGGCCGAGAACCGCGGCGTGTGCGTCTGCACGCCGATCGAGCTGACGTTGATGATGTGGCCGCCCCTCTTGCCGTCCTTGCCCTTGCCCTTCTTCCGCATCGCCGGCAGCAGGCTCAGGATCAGGCGCAGGGCGCCGAAGTAGTTGAGCTGCATCGTGCGCTCGAAGTCGTGGAAGCGCTCGTAGGAGTTCTCGACCGAGCGCCGGATGGAGCGGCCCGCGTTGTTGACCAGGATGTCGATCTTCCCGTACTCGGCCAGGACCTCCGAGGCCATCTTCTCGACGTCATCCAGGTCCGAGAGGTCGCAGCGATGGATGTGCGCCTGCCCGCCGGCGTCGGTCGATCTCCGCCTTGGTCTCCTCCAGCTTCTCCGGGGTCCGAGCCACCAGGAGCACGGTCGCTCCGGCGGCGGCGGCCTTGATCGCCGCGGCCTTGCCGATCCCCGACGAGGCGCCGGTGATCAAAACGGTCTTGCCGCTGATCGCACCGGAGAGCGAGCGGTCCTTGAACAGGTCCGGGTCAAGGTTCCGCTCCCAGTAGTCCCAGAGCTTGTCCGCGTAGCTGGGGAGCGGCGGGACCGCGATGTCCGTCCCCTCGAGCGCCTGCTGGGTGTTGGTCGAGTCGAACGAAGTCGGGTAGTTGATGTAGACGAGCACCGAGCGGGGGATTCCGAGGTCGGCGAGGACCTGGTCGGTGATCCGCTTGACCGGCGGCAGCATCTGGATGCCGGAGCGGACCTGCTTCGGGATCACGTCGAGCATCTTCGAGTCGATCCGCATCGCCGCCTCCGGCGCGTGGGCCGCTCGCGCGAACTGGTTGATGATCTGCCCGGCTCGCATCGGGTTCGGATCCGTCAGGTGGAAGACCTTGCCGTCCAGCCCGTCCTCGTGCGCAATGTGGTCCATCGCCTTGGCGACGAAGTCGACCGGCACGATGTTGATCTCGCGCCCCTCGATCCCGACGCCGGGGACCCACTGGGGCAGCAGGTTCCGCGCCCGTTGGAGCAGCTTGAAGAAGTAGTAGGGGCCGTCGACCTTGTCCATCTCGCCGGTCTCGGAGTGGCCGACGACGATGCCGGGCCGGTAGATGCGCCACGGGACCTCGGCCTCGTCCCTGACCACCGCCTCGGACTCGTGCTTGGTCTGGAAGTAGGGGTGGTTCTCGACGTCGTGGGCCTCCTCGAACATCTCCTCGGTGAAGGTGCCCTTGTAGAGACCGGCGGCCGCGATCGAGCTGACCATGTGGAAGTGCTTGGCGTCGATCGCCTCGGCGAGCTTCACCGCCTCGCGGGTCCCCTCCACGTTGGCGACACGCTGGCTCTCGGCGTCCGCGGTCATGTCGTAGATCGCCGCGAGATGGAAGAAGTGGTCGATCTTCCCCTTCAGCTCGGTGATCTGGTCCTCGCAGCCGAGGTGCTCCTGAGAAAGGTCACCGATCACCGGGACGATCTGATCCTCATCGGCGCCCCAGCGGGACCGGAGCTCCTCCAGCCGGCCCCGTGAACCCTCGCGGACGAGCACGTAGATCGTGCTGTCCTCGCGCTGAAGCAGCTGCTCGACCAGGTTCCGGCCGATGAAGCCGGTGGCACCGGTGACGAAGTAGTTCATTCCAGGCGGAATCTACACTCTGGGATGTGTCTCTCCACATCGATCCACACTCCCAGCCCGACCCCGAGCGCGAGGATGAGCTGAGGGTCAACGGCGCGCGGATCGAGCTGCGTCCGGCGCAGCGGACCGCCTGGCTCGGTACCCGCTCGCTCGCCTGTCCCGGCTGCGGCATGCCGATCGCGCTGGGCTCCTCGGTGCGATGGAACGAGTCGATCGCCTGCGCCTTCTGCGAGGGGATCGCACCCACTCGCGACTACGTCCGGATGCAGGGCTGGCCCGCCGTCGAGCTGATCGCTCGGCTGTCATAAGCGGGCATTTCCTGGCAGGCGGGCCTCCCTAACCTCATAGAGTTAGACGCGGGAATGGCCACACAGCAGAAGGTGCAACTGCTGATGCCCGAGATGGGCGAGTCGGTGACTGAGGGCACCGTGCTGGAGTGGCATGTCTCCGAAGGGGATTCGGTCGAGGAGGGCCAGACGATGGTCGAGGTCTCGACCGACAAGGTCGACGCCGAGGTCCCCGCCCCCGCCTCCGGGACCGTCACCAAGATCCTGGTCCAGCCCGACGAGACCGTCGAGGTGGGCAAGGAGCTGGCCGAGATCGATCCGAACGGCGCGGACCCTGCAGGCGGCGACTCAGCAGCCCAACCGTCTGCGTCGCAAGCCGGCACGCCCGCAAGCGAAGCTGAGGACGTGGCCGGTAATGGCGAAGCCGGGTCGAACGGGGGCGGAGGCTCCGCGGCGGCCACAACCGACGACGCGTCGGTGTCCGCTGGCAAATCGCTGGGCGGCGACCGGGTCGAGATCGCGATGCCCGAGATGGGCGAGTCCGTGACCGAGGGGACCGTGCTCGAGTGGCACGTGTCCGAGGGCGACGCCGTCGAGGAGGGGCAGACCGTCGTCGAAGTCTCCACCGACAAGGTGGACGCCGAGGTGCCGGCCCCGTTCTCGGGCACGATCGACAAGATCCTCGTCCAGCCCGACGAGGACGTCGAGGTCGGCAAGCCCCTCGCCGAGATGACGAAGGGCGCCGCCCCTGCAGCGCCGAGCCTCAGCATCCCCCACGACCGCGTCGCAACCCGGCGACGCCCGGAAGCGAAGCTGAGGACGTGCCGGCTGATGGCGAAGCGTCCACCACCACGACCGACACCGACGGCGCGAAGGCGACGCCCGTTGCAAAGCGCATCGCCCAGGCCAACGGAGTCGACCTGAGCGGCGATCAAGGGCACCGGCCCCGGCGGC
Organism: uncultured Solirubrobacterales bacterium; assembly: GCA_963752605.1. Lineage (GTDB taxonomy): Bacteria > Actinomycetota > Thermoleophilia > Solirubrobacterales > 70-9 > CAVVYW01. The sequence continues at coordinate 768,089 of CAVVYW010000006.1, read as the reverse complement.
AAGATCACCAAGGCGGACGTACTGAGCGCCGGTGACGGGGCCGCGCCGGCCGCCCCCGCGAAGGGCGAGGTCAACGCGCTGCGCGGACCCGCCGCGATGCTCGCCAAGGCGATGGAGGAGAGCCGCTCGATCCCCACCGCGACCTCCTTCCGCACCCTCGCCGTGGACACCCTCGACGCGAAGCGCAAGGCGCTCAACGGGGTGCTCCAGGAGAAGGGGATGAAGATCAGCTTCACGCACCTGATCGCCTGGGCGATCGTCAAGGCCGCCGAGGAGTGGCGGGTCATGGCTCGCGCCTTCTCCGAGCAGGAGGGCAAGCCCGCGGTCATCGAGCCCGCCGCGATCAACCTTGGCATCGCGGTCGATGTCGAGCGCAAGGGCCAGCGCTCGCTGATGGTCCCCTGCATCAAGGGCGCGGACACGCTCGACTTCCGGGGCTTCCACTCCTACTACGAGGAGCTGATCACCAAGACCCGCGAGAACAGCCTCACCGCCGACGACTTCCAGGGCACCAACATCACACTCACCAACCCGGGCGGCCTGGGGACGGTCGCCTCGGTGCCTCGCCTGATGAGCGGGCAGGGGACGATCGTCGCCTGCGGCTCGCTCGCCTACCCCGTCGAGTGGGCACACCTCCCGTCCGAGAAGGTCAAGGCCCTGGGCGTCTCCAAGGTGATGACGATGACCTCGACCTACGACCACAGGGTCATCCAGGGGGCGGAGTCCGGCTCCTTCCTGCGCCGAATCGAGGAGCTGCTTCAGGGCGAGGATGAGTTCTACGAGGAGGTCGCCAGGGATTTGGAGATCGATGCCTCGGTGGTCACGAACGCGCATCCAGCAGCGGCCTCGGCTCCAGGTCTCGCGGCGGCGCCATCCGAGGCGCCCGCCGCGCCCGGCGTCAGGGCCGACGCTGATCTCCTGCAGGCGGTGCAGGCGGCGACCTCGCTGCTCAAGGCCTACCGGACCCACGGCCACCTCGCCGCTCAGCTCGACCCCCTCGGCTCCGAGGCGAAGGGGGATCCCGCGCTCGAGCCCGAGAACCTCAACCTGACCCCGGAGCTGATGACGAAGATCCCTGCGGAGATCCTGCGAATCGGGGTCGAGGGCGAGACGCTGCTCGAGGTGCTCCCGAGGATGCGCGAGGCCTACTGCGGCCCGATCGCCTACCAGGTCGAGCACCTGTCCTCGCACCAGCAGCGCGTCTGGCTGCGGGAGATGATCGAGACCGGGTGGCACCGCAAGCCGCTCGAGCCGGAGGAGAAGCAGGCGCTGCTCGAGCGCCTGGTCGAGATCTACGGATTCGAGCGCTATCTCGAGAAGGCCTACCTCGGCCAAAAGATGTTCTCGATCGAGGGCCTGGACGTGGTGGTCCCGATGCTGGACGAGCTCTTCGAGATGGCGCACACCGAGGGCGCCCACGAGGTCGTGATCGGCATGGCTCACCGAGGCCGCCTCAGCGTCCTCGCCCACAACCTGGGCCGCCCGGTCGAGTCGATCCTGGCCGAGTTCGAAGGCGCGAAGGCGATCGAGGCGGTGAAGGCGGTCGCCGCCATCCCGACCGGCGGCACCGGCGACGTCAAGTACCACTATGGCCACAGCGGTGTCTTCAAGGCCCGTGACGACTCCGAGATCCGGGTCCACCTCTATCCCAACCCGAGCCATCTCGAGTTCGTCGACCCTGTGGTGGTCGGAGCGGCGCGGGCAGCGCAGACGACGCGCGAGAACGCGAAGCTCGACCACGACCCTGCCGCGGCGGTGCCGGTGCTGCTGCACGGCGACGCCGCCTTCCCCGGCCAGGGCGTCGTGGCCGAGACGTTCAACCTCCAGTCACTCCCCGGCTACGCGACCGGCGGCACGATCCACATCATCCAGAACAACCAGATCGGCTTCACGACCGATCCCGAGGAGGGCCGCTCGACCCCGTACGCGGCCGACATGGCGAAGGGCTTCAACGTGCCGATCGTCCACGTGAACGCGGATGACCCGGAGGCGTCGGTCGCGGCGATCAGGCTGGCGATGGCCTACCGCGAGCGCTGGGGCCGCGACGTCGTCATCGACCTGATCGGGTACCGGCGCTACGGCCACAACGAGACCGACGAGCCCGCCTACACGCAGCCGGTGATGGCCGCCCAGATCAAGGACCACCCATCGGTCAGCCAGATCTACGCCGAGTCGCTCGTCAAGGACGGCATCGTCGGCCCCGACGATGTGGAGTCGCGCAAGGACGAGCGGCAGAAGGGGCTGAAGACCGCCCACGAGCAGCTTCGCACCAAGATCGACTCGGGCGAGTACGAGGACCCGACGGCCGCCGGCACGGGCGAGCTCGACCGGACCCGGAGCCCGAGCGTGGAGACAGCAGTTGAAGAGCAGAAGATCCGCAAGCTGAACGAGGAGCTGATCCGCGTCCCCGACAGCTTCACGATCCATCGCAAGCTGCGGAAGCCGCTCGGCAAGCGACTCGACGCGATGGACGAGGGCGGGATCGAGTTCGGCCACGCCGAGGCGCTCGCCTTCGCCTCACTCCTCACCGAGGAGGTCCACCTCCGCCTCACCGGGCAGGACACCGAGCGCGGCACCTTCTCCCACCGGCACCTCGTCCTGCACGACGAGAAGACGGGCCTGCGCTACGCGCCGATCCAGAACCTCGACGAGGCGAAGGCGCCGTTCGAGCTGCACAACAGCCCGCTCTCGGAGACCGCATGCCTCGGCTTCGAGTACGGGTACTCGGCCGCCTCACCCGACAGCCTGATCCTCTGGGAGGCCCAGTTCGGGGACTTCGGCAACTCGGCGCAGGTGATCATCGACAGCTTCATCGTCTCGGCCGAGGCGAAGTGGGGCCAGACGTCGCGCCTGACCCTGCTCCTCCCCCATGGCTACGAGGGCGCCGGGCCGGAGCACTCGAGCGCGCGAATCGAGCGGTTCATCCAGCTGGCCGCCGAGGGCAACATCCGGCTGGCGAACCCCAGCACCGCCGCCCAGTACTTCCACCTGCTCCGCCGCCAGGCCCACATCGCCAAGGCGCGCCCGATGGTCGTCTTCACTCCCAAGGGACTCCTCCGCCTGCCCCGCGCGACCTCGAGGCTCGAGGACCTGACCTCGGGCACGTTCGAGTTCGTGCTCGATGACCCCAAGGCGCAGGACCGCAAGGACGCGGTGGAGAGGCTGGTCCTCTGCAGCGGCAAGATCTACTACGACATCGACGCCGCCCCGAAGCGCGACGAGGCGGAGGCGGTGGCCGTCGCACGGGTCGAGCTGCTCTATCCCTTCGCGAAGGAGCAGCTCGCGCAGCTGATCTCGACGTACCCGAATCTCAAGGAGATCGTCTGGGTGCAGGAGGAGCCGCGGAACATGGGGTCCTGGTCGGTGATGCAGCGCCGGATGCCGGAGCTGCTGCCGGAGGGCGTCGAGCTGGGCTACGTCGGCCGCCCGCCGCGCGCAAGTCCCGGCGAGGGGTACGCGGTCGCGCACACCAAGGAGCAGGAGCGGATCGTGCTCACCGCCCTGATGGGCAAGGCCGACCCGGCCTAGGGCCCGGAGGGAGAGCCGAGCCCTAGGCGCGGGTGAATGCGGCCCGGCTGATCACCGCAACCGACAGAGGCTCGGCGCAGCGCGGGCAGATGCTGAGGCGCGTCCAGGTCCTCGCCTCGGCGCCGCATCCCGCGCAGCGGTAGGAGCGCTGCACGCCGATCATCCTGCGGGTCCGGCCGTGAGCTGGGCTATGGATCTGATGACCGCTCATGGCTCCATGGTCCTCCCGCGAGAGCCCGCTCCGCGTATGGCCCGGGGTCCAAAGTTCGGGGCCCTGGGTTCTCCAGGCGGCTAGCTTGCGCACATGGATGCGCCCACGCCGACCTTTCGCCGGCCGGTCCCCGGCCCGCTCTTCCGCTGGGTGAAGTGGGCGTCATGGTTCGAGAGCGGACTGTTCGCCGCGCTGCTCGTCTTCTGGCTCGCCCCGGGATTCGAGGACGAGACCTTCGTCTTCGGCCTCTCGCATGGAATCGGCTACATCGCGCTCTGCCTGCTGATCTTCGCTGCGATCCTGCGCCGCGAGGCGCCCTGGCCCCTGCTCGCGGCCTCCCTCACCCCGGTCGGCCCGTTCGGCACCGTGATCGGCGTCGAGCTGATCGAGCGGCGTGGCTGGGGCGTCGCACAACCGGGTATTGACACGGCCGGACAAAACCGTGGATAATCACTTGGGCAGGGAGACGAACTAAAACTAAAAGCTCGTCCCCGGGCCAGTCCCGCCTCCGGGGACGATCGCGTCGGAAATCCCTCCCTGGCTACCGACGCGCAGGCGTGGCGCGGGCCGCGTGGACCCCCTGCCTCCCGCGGCCCCGCCACGCCATTACTTTCGGACCGGCCACACGGGGAGGCCGGGGGAAAGCGGCTACCCGCGGTTCCTCAAGTCCCGGAGGACGCGGTGGAGGATGCCGCCGTGCTGGAAGTAGGCGACCTCGTTCGGCGTGTCGATGCGGACGGTGGCCTCGAAGCTCACGTCGTCGGAGCCGTCGCGGCTCGCGGTGACCTCAACGGCCTTCGCCTCGCCGTTCTGCAGGTCCCCGACCTCGAACGTCTCCTCGCCCGTCAGGCCGAGGGAGTCGATGGTCTCGCCCTCGGGGAACTGGAGAGGGAGGACGCCCATCCCGATCAGGTTGGAGCGGTGGATGCGCTCGAAGCTCTCGGCGATCACGGCGCGCACCCCGAGCAGCTTGGTCCCCTTCGCGGCCCAGTCGCGGGACGAGCCCGAGCCGTACTCCTTGCCGGCAAGCACGACGAGGGGAACGCCCGTCATCGGCGTACTTCATCGCCGCCTCATAGATGGTGGTCTCTGATGGGTCACCCTCCTCGCCCGTTCCCTGGGGGAAGTGCTGTGGTGAAGCCACCCTCCTTCTCGACCAGCTGGTTGCGCAGCCGGACGTTCGCGAAGGTGCCGCGGATCATCACCTCGTGGTTGCCGCGACGGGCGCCGTAGGAGTTGAAGTCGCGGACCTCGACGCCCTGCTCGATCAGCCATTGGCCCGCGGGGCTGTCCTTCTTGATCGCGCCGGCCGGCGAGATGTGGTCCGTGGTCACCGAGTCCCCGAGCACGGCCAGCACGCGTGCTCCTGAGATCGGCTCCACCGCCTTCGGCTCGGGATCCATCCCCTCGAAGAAGGGCGGCCGGCGCACGTAGGTCGAGTCGGGCCACGTGTAGCGGTCGCCCTCCGGCACCTCGATCTCCTTCCAGCGCTTGTCGCCCGTGAAGACATCCGCGTAGCTCTTGGTGAACATGTCGGCACGCACGGCATCCTCGATCGCCGCCTTGATCTCCTCCGCGCTCGGCCAGATGTCGCTGAGATGGACGGGCTCGCCGTCGGAGTCGAGGCCGATCGGCTCGCTGGTCAGGTCGACGTCCATGCGGCCGGCCAGCGCGTACGCGACCACAAGCGGGGGCGACGCGAGGTAGTTGGCGCGGGTGTCCGGGTTGATGCGGCCCTCGAAGTTGCGGTTTCCGGACAGGACGGAGCAGACCACCAGCTCCTTCTCGTTCACCGCCTTCGAGATCTCCTCGGGGAGCGGCCCCGAGTTCCCGATGCAGGTGGTGCACCCGTAGCCGACCAGGTTGAACTGGAGCTCGTCGAGGAACCTGTTCAGCCCCGACCGCTCGAGGTACTCGGTGACGACGGTCGACCCCGGCGCGAGCGAGGTCTTCACCCACGGCTGGCGACGGAGGCCGCGTTCGACCGCCTTCTTCGCGAGCAGGCCCGCGCCGAGCATCACCGAGGGGTTCGAGGTGTTGGTGCAGCTCGTGATCGCGGCGATCACTACATGCCCGTGGTCCAGGTGGACGTCCTCGCCGCTCTCCAGCTGCACCGTGACCGCGTCGCTCGTGGTGACGTCGGCGACGGCGGCCCCGCTCAGCGCCCGCCGCGGCTTGCCGGCCTCGCCGTCGTGCTCCTCTGCGGTCGGGTCGGAGGCGGGAAAGCTGTCCGCGATCGCCTCGTCGAGCTGGTTGCCGAGCTGGTCGCCGGCCTCGGGATCCCACTCCTGCATCGCCTCGAGGAAGGCCGGCTTCGCGTCCACCAGCGAGATCCGGTCCTGTGGCCGCTTCGGGCCCGCGATGCTCGGCTCGACGTCCTGGAGGTCCAGCTCGAGCAGGTCGCTGTAGGTCGCGTCCTCGTCGTCGGGCTCGTGGAAGAGGCCCTGCTCGCGCGTATAGGCGTCGACGAGCTCGATCTGCTCTGTGGGCCGCCCGGTGAACTCGAGGTAGCGGAGCGTCTCCGCGTCGATCGGGAAGATCGCGCAGGTCGAGCCGAACTCCGGCGACATGTTCCCGATGGTCGCCCGGTCGGCGAGCCCGAGATTCTGGAGTCCGGGGCCGAAGAACTCGACGAACTTGGCAACCACCCCCTTCTCCCGGAGCATCTCGGTCACCGTCAGCACCAGGTCGGTTGCCGTCGAGCCTTCGGGCAGCTCGCCTGAGAGCTTGAAGCCGATCACCTGGGGCAGCAACATCGAGATCGGCTGGCCGAGCATCGCGGCCTCCGCCTCGATCCCACCGACGCCCCAGCCGAGCACGCCGAGGCCGTTGATCATCGTCGTGTGCGAGTCGGTGCCTACCAGCGTGTCCGGGTAGGCCTGCGTCACACCGTCCCGCTCTCGGGTCCACACGCACCGCCCGAGGTACTCGAGGTTGACCTGGTGGCAGATCCCGGTGGCGGGCGGGACCACGCGGAAGTTGTCGAACCCCTCCTGCCCCCAGCGCAGGAAGGCGTAGCGCTCGCCGTTCCGCTCGTAGTCGCGCTCCTCGTTGATCGCGAACGCCTTCTGGTTGCCGAAGGCGTCGACCTGCACGGAGTGGTCGATGATCAGATCGACGTCGACCAGCGGGTTGATCGCCGACGGATCGCCCCCGAGGTCCTCCATCGCGTCCCGCATGGCGGCCAGGTCGACCACGGCGGGGACGCCGGTGAAGTCCTGCATCAGCACCCGCGCGGGCTGGAAGGGAATCTCGACCGAGGGCTCCGCCTTCGCATCCCAGGTGGCGATCGCCTCCACGTCCTCGGAGGTGACGGACTCCCCGTCCTCGAGGCGCAGCGCGTTCTCCAGCAGGACCTTCAGGGAGTAGGGCAGCCGGGCGACGTCGAACTTCTTCTGCAGGGCATCCAGGCGGTGTAGCTCGTACTCGCTGCCCGACACCTCGAGGGTGTTCCGGGCGCCGAAGCTGTCGCTGTCGCTCACAATCTCAGTCTAGGCAGCAACGGCGCCCGGCAAACCCGAGCTACCGCTTGTCCGACTGGCCCTCGGCGAGCTCATCCGCCATCCGCTCGGCGCCGCCGCGACGCTGGAAGCTGGCCGCGAAGCCGGGGTGGCGGTAGCCGAACTCCGCCAGGAACCGCTGGCGGCGCGGCGCGACGGTGATCTCGTTTCGATTCCTCCGAATCGCGGTGGCCACGGCTTTCCCGACCTTGTCCGGCGTTGTGGTGCCCAGTCCGGGCGGGGGGCTCGAGCCCGCGTCGGCGAACATCCCCGCCTCGCGGACGAAGCCCGGGGAGACGATCGAGACGCCCACGCCGCGGGGGTGCAGATCCTCGCGGAGGCCGAACGCGAATCCGCGCAAGCCGAACTTCGTCGCGTTGTAGATGGAGGAACGCGGCGAGCCGACCTTCCCGGCGAGCGACGCGATGAAGACCAGGTGCCCCTCCCGCTTCTCGGAGAGCCGTGGGGCGAGCTCCCTCGCCATCAGGATCGGCGAGTTGAAGTTCACGCGGAGCGCCCGCTCCACGTCCTCCTCACTGAAGGATTCGAGCCGTCCTGTGGCCGGAAGCGCCGCGTTGGCGACGAGCGCGTCCACGTCGCCGGCGTCGGAGACCAGCTTCAGCGCCGCGCCCTCCTTCGCCAGGTCGGCGACCAGCACCTCGTGACCGTCCCCCGGCAGCGAGTCCGCCAGCTTCTGGAGCTCCTCCTGCTTCCGCGAGCTCAGCACCAGCTTGGCTCCGTGACCGCCCAGCTCCCGGGCAATCGCCTGCCCGAGGCCACCGGTCGCGCCACTCAGCAGGACCCTCTTTCCCTCGAGCTCCATCGGCGGTCAACCTACCGCCTGAGCGTGGTGTAAGTGAACGCTCATAGTTCTGCTACTCTGCCGCGCTCGACAAACGCCGAGTCTCGCCCCCGCCAGGGGGGACGAGAACGGGGGAACCAATCAGTTCGGGGCGAACCACCTAGTGGGGCGCAGGCTCTTTCAGCGCCAGCCCGTCAGCTAACCCCGTAGGCCGACGAAGGAGGATGGTTTGCGGTCGAACAAAGTCACCAGAGGAACGCTCGGCCTGGCCGGGCTGCTCGTGGCCGGGTCGCTCGCGGGGGCCGTCCCGGCTCAGGCACAGACGGGCGGTGCGACGGCGCCCGGATACACGCCGCCGACGACGACTCAGCCCGACCAGAGCGCGCAGGTGGGAGTGGCCACGCTGAACGAGGACGGCAGCGCCACGGCGCCCGTGGACGCGCCGCCGCAGGTCCGCAAGGCGATCAACGCGGCCAACCGGATCCGCTTCAAGCCGTATAGCTGGGGCGGCGGCCACCGCAGCTTCAAGTCGAGCGGCTATGACTGCTCGGGCGCCGTCAGCTACGTGCTTCACGCGGCCGGCCTGCTGAAGCGCCCGCTCTCCTCGGGCCCTCTGGCCAGCAGCTGGGGTTCGCCTGGCATCGGGCAGTGGATCACCGTCTACGCGAACCGCAGCCACGCCTACATGGTGGTCGCGGGGCTGCGCTTCGACACCTCTGCGGTCGGCGAGTCCCTCAACCGCGGCAGCGGGCCGCGCTGGCGCGCGACCGCCCGGTCGGCCGGCGGCTACAGCTCGAAGTACTTCCTGGGGCTCTAATGCGGATCGCCACGAGGGAACACCTCCTACTTGCAAGCAATCGTTCACGTTTGCTAACTTGCCGCGCCAGTTACGCCGAGTCCTGTCTCTCAAGCGAGGCGGGAGCGGGGGAACCAGATAGAGGGGCGAACCCACCTGAGTGGGGGCGCAGGCTCTTTCAGCGCCAGCCCGACAGCTAACCCCGTAGGCCTGCGAAGGAGAACCACTTGCGCTCGAACACATCCAAGACGAAGCGACGGCTCGCGGTCACGGGTATGACCCTCGCCTGTGCGCTGCTGGGCGCCTCATCGGCCCAGGCGCAGAGCGGCGGGACCCCGCCGCCCGGCGGCACCACGCCTCCGCCGTCGACGACCCCGGCTCCCACCGCACCCGCTGGGCGCGCGACCCTGACCAAGAAGGGCGTCGCGATCCCGCCCGCCGGCGCCCCGCCCCAGGTGGTTGCCGCGATCGCCGCCGGCAACGCGATCCGCACGCTGCCCTACAAGTGGGGCGGCGGGCACAGAACCTTCTACGACACCGGCTACGACTGTTCCGGTGCCGTCAGCTACGTGCTCTACGGCGCGGGCCTGATCACGAGCCCGATGCCCTCGGGCCCCCTGGCCTCGAGCTGGGGCAGCTACGGCAAGGGCCGCTGGATCACGGTCTACGCCAACGCCGGCCATACCTACATGGTCGTCGCGGGGCTCCGCTTCGACACCTCCGCGGTCGGCGAGAAGCTGAACTCGGGCAGCGGCCCGCGCTGGCGCGCGACGAAGCGCAAGCCGACCGGCTACGTGCCGAAGTACTACCCCAGCCTCTAGGCGCGGTCCAGCCGAAACCGCGGGTTCCCGGGAATAACTTCGGGCCACGCGGGTAGTTACAACGCGCCGCCCGCGCGCTGCAAACCGGGCGGATTACGGGAGAGAACTTGTGGGCGTGGCTGACGGCCCGCGCGCTGCCCCGACTCTGACGCCCGGGCCGGCACGGACGCCGCGCCTAGAGTCTCTTGCGGTGACCGTGAACGAGACCGCCGATGCCGCGGCCAGCAGGCGCGAGAGCCTGCTTGCCGGGATGCAGGCAGGCATCCCATTCGCGCTCGCGGCCGGACTGCTGGCCGTGTCGTTCGGGGTCATCGCCGAACCGGTGATGGGCGGTGGCGGCGCCCTCGCGATGTCGGCATTCGCATTCGCGGGGTCGGCACAGTTCGGCTCGACGGCGGTGGTCGCCTCCGGCGGGAGCGCGGCGGCGGCGGTGCTGGCCGCCGTGCTCCTCAACGCCAGGTATGTGCCGATGGGCATCGCGCTCGCACCCTCGCTGCGCGGCCGACCGCTCCTCCGCGCCGCGTACGGCCAGGCGATGATCGATGCCTCGTGGGCGATGGCCAGCCGGGGGGGCGGCCGCTTCGACCCCGACTTCATGGTCGGCGCGACGCTCCCCTCGTACCCGATGTGGATCGGAGGCACGGCCGTGGGGGTCTTCGCCGGAGACGCGATTGGCGATCCGGCGGCGCTGGGACTCGACGTGCTGTTTCCCGCCTTCTTCCTCGGCCTGCTGCTCGGTGAGGCGGTCCGCTCCGGGCGCCTGGTCTGGCTCGTTGCGCTGCTCGGCGGTGCGATCGCGCTGGCGCTGACCCCGCTGACACCGCCCGGCGTGCCGGTGATCGCCGCGAGCGCCGCCGCCCTGCTCGGGCTGCGCGGCGCCGCCGCCGGCGAGCCGGACATCGAGGGGGACCCGGTTGGCTGACACCGGTCTCGTCATCGCGGCTCTGATAGCGACCACCGCCCTGATCAGGGCCTCCGGGCCGGTGATCCTCGGGGGCCGGGAGCTCCCTGAGAGGGCCACGGCTGTGATCTCGCTGCTGGCGCCCGCCCTGCTCGCCGCGCTCGTGATGACCGAGACCTTCCGCGGCGAGGGCTCGGAGCTGACCATGGACGAGCGGGCGCTCGGCGTGGCAGGCGCGGGCGTCGTCCTGGCCTTCCGCGCGCCGCTTCTCCTCGCCCTCGCGGTGGCGATGGCGATCACCGCCGCCGCTCGTGCTGTTTGAACGCCTTCGCCATCAGTCCCGGGGGTAGCGGCCGCTAGCCGATATTCGTCATCACGTGCTTGATGTTCGTGTAGTCCTCGAGGGAGTACGCGGACAGATCCTTGCCGTAGCCGGACTGCTTGTAGCCGCCGTGAGGCATCTCCGCCACCAGCGGGATGTGGTCGTTGATCCACACGCAGCCGAACTTGAGCGCCTTGGCGACCCTCCCGGCCCGGCCGACGTCGCGCGTCCATACGGACGAGGCCAGCCCGTACTTGGTGCCGTTGGCCCACTCGATCGCCTTCTCCTCGTCGTCGAACGGCTGCACCGTGATCACCGGCCCGAAGATCTCCTGCTGGATCATCTCCGAGGACTGGTCCGGACCCGAGACGACCGTCGCCTCGAGGAAGTACCCGGGCAGCTTCGGACGCTTGCCGCCGGTGACGATCTCGGCTCCGTTCGGGTCCTTCAGGAACCGTTCGACCCGCAGGCGCTGGCGCTTCGAGTTGAGCGGCCCCAGCACCGTGTCCTCGTCGAAGGTGTCGCCGGTCTTGTAGTCCTGCGCCTGCTCAGCGAGGCCGGAGACGACTTCGTCGTATACCTGCTTCGAGGCGAGCACCCGAGTCGCCGCGGTGCAGTCCTGGCCGGCGTTGAAGTAGCCGGTCCCGGCGATCGTCTCCATCGCGGTCTCCATGTCGACGTCGTCGAAGACGATCACGGGCGCCTTGCCGCCAAGTTCGAGGTGGACGCGCTTCAGCGAGTCCGCGGCGGCCCGGGCAATCCATTTGCCCGTGTCGGGCGAGCCGGTAAGCGAGACCATGTCGACGTCGTCGTGCGTGACCAGGGCCGCCCCCGTCGGCTCGCCCTTGCCACCGATGAAGTTGGCCACGCCAGGCGGGAATATCTCCGCGCACATCTCGGCGAGCAGCTTCAGTGTGGTCACCGGGGTTGTCTCGGCCGGCTTCAGCACCAGGGTGTTCCCGGTCGCCAGTGCAGGGCCGATCTTCCACACGGCCATCATCAGTGGGTAGTTCCAGGGGGTGATCTGGCCGACCACGCCCACCGGCTCGCGACGAATGTAGGAGGTGTAGCCCTCCATGTACTCGCCGGCGGCCCTGCCCTCCATCGTGCGCGCTGCGCCGGCGAAGAAGCGGAGCTGATCGACCATCGGGCCGATCTCCTCGTCGAACATGGCCTGCCGCGGCTTGCCCGCATCCATCGTCTCGAGGTCCGTGATCTCGTCGGCCCGCTCCTCGAAGGCATCCGCGAGCTTCAACAGCAGCACCTGGCGCTCACCTGGGGTCGTGTTGCCCCAGCTCTCCGCCGCCTTCCTCGCCTCCGCGACGGCCTTGTCCACGTCCTCCCTGGTCGAGAGCGGCGCCCGGGCGAACACCTCCCCCGTCGCCGGGTTGATCACGTCATCCATCTTGCCGTCGGCCGGAGCTACGAACTTGCCCCCGATCATGTTCTTCAGCTCCAGCACCTTCGGCTTCTTCGCCGCCTTCCTTTTCGCCTTCGGCTTCGTCTTCTTCGCCGTCGCGGTTGCCATTGGTCAGCTCCTTCTGCTCGGTTCCAGTTCGGGTTGCTCTGCGAGCGCATCGGTCACCGGGGTGTGACCCTCACCGACTCCCTCGGCGACGGCAGGGTGGGTGATCTTCCCGGCGGCGACGTTGACGCCGAGCGCCAGGCCGGGATCGCGGCGAGCCGCCTCGGTGACGCCCAGCTCCGCAACCGCCAGCACGTACGGAAGTGTCGCGTTGGTGAGCGCGAAGGTCGCGGTGATCGGCACCGCCCCGGGCATGTTGCCCACGCAGTAGTGCGTGACCCCGTCCACGTCAAAGATCGGATCGCGATGGGTGGTCGGGCGCGAGGTCTCAAAGCAGCCACCCTGGTCTATCGCGACGTCCACGAGCACGGCGTTCTGCCTCATCAGCTTCAGCTGCTCCCTCTGCACGACGTAAGGAGCGCGTGCCCCGTGCACGAGCACGGCGCCGATGACCAGGTCGGCCCGCGGCAGCATCTCCTCGATCGCGAGAGTCGAGGAGTAGACCGTCGAGCAGCGGCCGTTCAATGCGATGTCGAGCTCCCGGAGTCGGTCGATCGAGACGTCGTAGATGAAGACGTCCGCCTCCATCCCGATCGCGATGAAGGCGGCGTTGAGCCCCACCGCGCCGCCGCCGATGATCATCACGTTCGCGGCGGCCACCCCGGGCACGCCCCCCAGCAGGATGCCGCGGCCGCCCAGGGGCTTCTCGAGGAAGAAGGCGCCGGCCTGGGTGGCGATCTTGCCCGCGATCTCGCTCATCGGGGCGAGCAGAGGCAATTGCCCCCGCTCGTCCTCGACCGTCTCGTAGGCGACGCAGGTGGCCCCCGACCTCCGAAGCGCCCTGGTCAGCTCGGGGTCGGGCGCCAGGTGGAGATACGTGAAGAGGGTCTGCCCCGGCCGGAGCATGTCGACCTCCCCTGGCTGGGGCTCCTTCACCTTGAGGATCAGCTCCGCCTCGGCGAAGACCGCGGAAGCGTCGGGCTCGATCCGGGCACCCTGGGCGGCGTACTCCTCATCGGGGATCGCGCTCCCGGCGCCCGCGCCCGCCTGGAGCAGCACCTCGTGGCCGCGATCGGCCAGCTCGCGCGCCCCGGCCGGCGTGAGCGCGACGCGGTACTCGTCCTCCTTGATCTCGGTGGGAACGCCGACCCTCATCAAGCCGTCCTCGTGGTCAGGGACTGGGATCGGTGCTCGTGCAGGGCGATCGTCTCGAATCGCACCCCGCGAGTCTCGAGCTCCGCGAACATCACATCGGGGTCGAGACAGCGCTCGGGGGGCAGCGCGCCCTTGGCCTTGATCCGCCTCCGAGCCATGAGGCGCACGGCGGCCGCCGCGGGCGAGGCGGTCGAGACGATCCCGCCCCCGAGCCCCCAGTCCCGCTTGGGCGGGGTGACGCTGCGGGCGACGATCCTGTCCTCCGCGCCAACGACCTCGACCCGATGGACCGAGACCGTGTTCGCCGAAGGGGGCGATGCGGAGCGCGCCGCCAGGGCCACTCGCTCCTCGCTCGCCCCCACCAGCTCCTGCAGGCCCTCGAGCACCGAGGGGGCCAGTGAGAGCGCGAAAATGACGTGATCCGCCCCAAAGCTGTCCCCGAGGGTCAAGACCTCGGAGTGGAGCGTGTAGATGGTGTCGGCCTCCCCGATCGGATCGCCGAAGTCGATTCTGGGCCCCTGCTCCATCGGCTTCAGCTCGCGAGGCTCCCCGCCGATCAGCGCCATCGGCGAGATCGTGATCTCGTCGATCAGGGTCCGCAGCGCGTAGGGGAAGCTGGGGCCGTCCGGAGGATCCGGGTCGCGCCCGGCGGCGGCCACCGAGATCGAGGTAGGTCTCTCACCAAGCTCCCTCGTAGCTCGCGCTGCGAGCAGATTCGTCTTGCCCGGCGCCGAACCGATGCCCAATATGGCGAGCAGGCCCCGGCCCTCGAACTTGGGCGAGAGGGCGAGTTGCTTGGCGGTGACGTGGTAGAGCCCACCGAGATCCGCGTAGTTGCATCCGGCCTCGAGGCAGGCCTCCATCGCGGCGAGATTGACGCGGTAAGCCGCTGCGTTCACCAGCACGTCGATTCCGGCCAGCCGATCGGCCAGGTTCGCGTGCGCGTCGGCCTCGTAGGCCTCGGCCTTGCCGAGCCCATGCTCGATCGCCACGCCCTCGGCGCGCCGGAGGTCGAGATCGAGCAGCCGAAGGGCGGTGACCTCCTCGGACTCGGCAAGGTCGCGCACGATCGCCGGGCCGATCGTGCCACCCGCGCCGAGGACGGCCACTCTCATCGCCGCATGCGCTCCGACGCCTCCTCCAGTACGGGCCGCAGGACGTTCACGATTTCCTCGAACTGCTCGGAGTCCGCAATCAGCGGCGGGGAGAACTGGATGACCGGGTCCCCCCGGTCGTCGGCGCGGCAGATCAGCCCCCGGCGGTAGAGCTCGCCGGAGAGGAAGCCGCGGAGCAGATCCTCGGACTCCTCCTCGTTGAAGGACTCCTTTGTGTCTTTGTCCTTGACGAGCTCGATCGCGTGGAAGAACCCGTCCCCCCGAACGTCTCCGACGATCGGGATGTCGTAGAGGCTCTCGAGCGCCTTCCTGAACTCCTCCTCCTTGGCGAGGACGTGGCCGCACAGGTCCTCGCGCTCGAAGATGTCGAGGTTGGCGAGGGCGACCGCGGCCGCCACAGGGTGGCCGGCGAAGGTCGAGCCATGGGCGAACATCGCCTTGCCCTCCGCGAACGGCTCGTACAGCCGGTCGGAGGCGATCATGGCTCCCATCGGCACGTACGCCGCGGCCAGCGCCTTCGCGGTGGTGATGATGTCGGGCATGTAGTCGTAGCGCTGGCAGCCGAAGTAGTGGCCGAGGCGTCCCCAGGCGCAGATCACCTCGTCCGAGATCAGCAAGACGTCGTAGCGGTCGCAGATCTCGCGAACCCGTTGGAAATAGCCCTCTTGCGGCGGGATGCAGCCGCCCGCGTTCTGGAGCGGCTCGAGGACCACGGCGGCCACCGTCTCGGGGCCCTCGAACAGGATCCTCTCCTCGATCTGGTCGGCAGCCCAGAGCGGATCGCGGTCCTCCGGCCAGTGGTAGCTGTTGGTGTTGGGGACGTGGCAGCCGCCCGGCACGAGGGGCTCGAAGGGGCTGCGGAGCGGCGGGATGCCGGTGGCGGCGAGTGCGCCCAGGGTGGTGCCGTGGTAGGCGATCTCCCGCGCGATCAGCTTCACCTTGGCTCCGTTGCCGCGAAGCCGGTGATAGTTGCGGGCGAGCTTGATCGCGGACTCGACGGCCTCCGAGCCGCTGTTGGTGAAGAAGACCCGGTTCAGATCTCCCGGCGCGAGCGTGGCGATTCGCTCGGCGAGCTCGATTGCCCGGGGGTGCGCGTAGCTCCAGACCGTGATGAAGTCGAGCTCCTCGACCTGCCTGGCCATCGCCTCCCCGAGCTCCGTACGCCCGTGTCCGACGTTGACACAGAAAAGGGCTGAGAGCCCGTCCAGGTAGCGGTTGCCGTGGTCGTCCCAGACGTAGCACCCCTCTCCGCGCACGATGATCGGGATCTCCTGGCCCTGGTCGTAGGCGCCCATCCGGGTGAAGTGCATCCACAGATGGCGCCGCGCAAGCTCCTGGAGATCCCCCTTCTCGGACGCCGGCGGGGCTTGCGTCTGGGGGATCGATGCCATTCTTCCAGCCTCCTTGCTTGGTTCTACAGTTGTACAAACCTAGACCCGAATCCGACCCTCCGCAAGCGAGATTTCGGTCAAGCTTGAGACAACTGGCCACGGACGGCCAGCGCGTTCGACGAACAGGAGGAGAGCTTGGAGGCACCAGCGAGCCGGGGCGACACTGGGACACCCAGCGTCGAACTGCGTGAGGTCACCAAGCGCTTCGGAGACCTGACCGCGGTCGATGACCTGACACAGGCCGTCGAGCACGGGGAGTTCTTCACCCTGCTCGGCCCGAGCGGCTGCGGCAAGACCACGAGCCTGCGGATGGTGGCCGGCTTCGAGGAGCCGACTGAGGGAACCGTGCTGATCGACGGCGCCGACGTCGCGGGGCTGCCCCCCTACAAGCGGCCGACCAACACCGTTTTCCAGAGCTACGCCCTCTTTCCGCACCTGAGCGTCAAGGACAACATCGCCTTCGGGCTGAAGCGCAAGAAGGTCGACTCCGCCGAGATCGAGCGGCGGGTTTCCGAGGAGCTCGATCGCGTCGGGCTCTCCGCGGAGGCCAACCGCCGCCCGGCCCAGCTCTCGGGCGGCGAGCAGCAGCGCGTCGCGCTCGCGCGGGCCCTCGTGAACCTGCCCAAGGTGCTGCTCCTGGACGAGCCACTCGGCGCCCTCGATCTGAAGCTGCGCAAGGGCCTTCAGGTCCAGCTGAAGCGGATCCAGCGCGAGGTAGGGATCACCTTCATCTACGTCACCCACGACCAGGAGGAGGCGCTGACGATGTCCGACCGGATCGCGGTCATGAATCGCGGCCGGATCGAGCAGGTCGCGGACCCGGAGGAGGTCTATGAGCGGCCCGCTACGACCTTCGTCGCCGGCTTCATCGGCGTCTCCAACCTGATGCCCGGGACGGTCAGCTCCGGCGGGGCGAGCGGAGAGGTGAAGCTCGACAGCGGAGTCAGCGTGCAAACCGACGTCAACGGGTTATCCCCCGGCGAGCGCTGCTACGCGGTGGTGAGGCCCGAGAAGCTGCGGATCGACGGCGCCCGACCCGGCGACAACCCGAGCGTCGACGGCCTGGTGGAGAGCTCGCTTTACCTGGGCACCACTACCCAGCTGATTGTCCGTCTCCCCGACGACGTCCGGATGACTGTGCTGGTGCCGAACACGGACGAGGCGCAGCGCCAGCGGCTTCCCGGTGGGGGCGCCAAGGTGTCACTGTGGTGGAGTCCCGACCACATGCATCTCGTACGCGAAACGCTCGATCAAGCAACCAAGGAGGGAAGTCCTGATGAGCAAGACGAGACTTAGGAGCATGATGGCGGCCGTCGCCGCGCTTGCGGCGGCGCTCGCGTTGAGCGCTTGCGGGGGTGACGACGACGAGGTCGGCGGGAGCGGCGACTCGGACGTCCAGACCGCGGAGGGCGGGACCCCGTCCGGCGATGTGCTGATCTCGAATTGGCCGGGCTACATCGACCCGGGCGCCAAGGGCAGCGTGGCGGAGTTCCAGGAGGAGACCGGCGTCACCACCGACTACAAGGAGGACGTCAACGACAACGTGGTCTTCTTCAACAAGCTGAAGCCGCAGCTCGATCAGGGCGAGGCCGGCGGTCGCAGCCTGTTCGTCGTCACCGACTGGATGGCGAAGCGGATGTACGACCTGGGCTACCTGCAGGAGCTCAACCACGACGACCTGCAGACGGTCTTCGACAACATCCTCCCGCAGTTCGAGGAGTCGTCGGTGGATCCCGATCGGAAGTTCTCGATCCCGTGGCAGGGCGGTCAGACTGGCATCTGGGTCGACACGAACCAGGCTCCGGAGATCGAGACCGTCTCGGACCTCTTCGACCCCAAGTACAAGGGCAAGGTGACGATGCTGACCGAGATGCGCGACACCGTGCCCCTGGTCCTGCAGAGCGAGGGGATCGACCCCAACGAGGCGACCAAGGAGGACTGGCTGGCGGCGATCGAGAAGCTCCGCCAGGCCCGCGACTCCGGGCAGATCCGCCAGTTCACCGGGAATGAGTACACCGAGGACCTGACCAGCGGCAACATCGTCGCCGCGATCGGATGGTCCGGCGACGCCTCGCTGATCGGACGGGAGGGCGTCGAGTGGCGCAGGCCCACCGACGGGTGCGACCTCTTCTTCGACCAGATGGTCGTTCCCATCGGCGCCCCCAACACCGCGGCGGCGCTCGCGTTCATGAACTTCGCGTATCGGCCCGAGGTGGCGGCCGACATCGCGGAGTACGTGACCTACGTGACCCCCGTTGCCGGCGTCCAGGACATCCTCAAGCAGCGGGACCCGAAGCTGGGCAACGACCCGCTGATCTTCCCGACGGAGCAGGACATCGAAGGGTGCTCCGATGATCCAAATCCGCCGGGTGACCCGGAGGACGTCGCGGAGGTCGAGGAGGCCTTCCAGGAGGTCGTCTCTGGCTGATCTCGTAAGTCGCGAGGGAACGAGGCGGCGGCGGCGGCTCGTTCCCTACGCGCTGCTCGCGCCCGGCGCGATCTGGCTCATCCTCTTCTTCGTCGTCCCCATGTACTTCATGGGTGAGATGTCGCTGCGCTCGGGCATCCCCAACACGCCCGAGGGGTTCACCTTCAGTTGGGACTTCTCCAACTACGCCGACGCGCTCGAGGGCAGGGGCGAGCAGATCACCCGGACTTTCTTCTACGCGGGCGCGGCGACGATCCTGGCCCTGCTGATCGCCTATCCGCTGGCCTACGCGATCGCGATCAAGGTCAGCCCGCGCTGGCGAGTGTTCCTGCTGTTCGCGGTGATCGCACCGTTCTTCACCACGTACCTGATCCGGACGATCGCCTGGGAGACGATCCTCGCCGACGCGAGCCCGATCGTGGACGCGCTCAAGTTCATCGGGGTCGTCCCGGAGGACGGGCGGGTCCTCGCCACGGGCGGGGCTGTGATCGCGGGGCTCACCTACAACTTCCTGCCGTTCATGATCCTGCCCATCTACGCCAGCCTGGAGCGGATCGACCGCAGCTTGATCGAGGCGGCGAAGGATCTCTACGCGTCCGCCAGGCACGCCTTCGTGCGGGTGACGCTGCCGCTGACGATGCCGGGGGTGGTCGCCGGCGTCCTGCTCACCTTCATCCCGGCATTCGGCGACTACATCAACGCGGAGTTCCTCGGGGGCGCCGCCAACACGATGATCGGCAACAAGATCCAGTCCACCTACCTGGAGGAGAGCAACTATCCGGAGGCCGCCGCCCTCTCGTTTCTGATGATGGCGGCGGTTCTGGTCGCGGTCCTCATCTACATCCGGGTCGCCGGCACAGAGGCGTTCGTCGGAGAGGAGCCTGAGGAGTAGACGATGAAGTGGCTGCGGGAGCACGCCCTGAACATCTACGCCGGGTTCGCGGTGGCCTACATGCTGGTCCCCATCGTCGTGATCGCGGTGTTCTCGTTTGCCGACGCCCCGCCGAGGGACCGCCTCCTGTTCGCGATCGACCACGGCTTCACTCTCGAGTACTGGCAGAACGCCTTCTCGGTTCCGGACCTCAACGACGCCATGCTGACCTCCCTCAGGCTGGCCCTCCTCTCGACCCTGGCCTCGACCGCGATCGGCACGCTGATGGCGATGGCCCTGGTGCGTCACCAGTTCTTCGGGCGGCGGACGGCGAATCTCCTGATTGTGCTCCCGATGGCGACGCCTGAGATCGTCATCGGTGCGGCCCTGCTCTCGATGTTCCTGATCTACTCGGTCCCGCTCGGCTTCACGAGCCTGCTGATCGCCCACATCTTGTTCTCGATCAGTTTCGTGGTGGTCGTGGTTCGCTCACGGCTGATCGGCTTCGACCGCAGCCTCGAGGAGGCCGCCGCGGATTTGGGCGCCACCCCTGTGGGGACCTTCCGCTATGTGACCCTGCCACTTCTCGCCCCCGGGGTTCTCGCCGCGGCCCTGCTCGCGTTCGCCCTCTCGGTGGACGACTTCATCGTCTCCGACTTCAACAAGGGAACGACTGAGACGTTCCCCATCTTCGTCTTCGGCGCACACCTCCGGGGGATCCCCGTGCAGGTCAACGTGCTGGCGACGATGCTCTTCCTGCTGACGCTGATCGCGATCGCGGCGGTGATCTGGCAACAGCGGCGTGCCGAGCGGATGACCGCGATCCAGCCAGAACCGGATATCTAAGCGATGCCAGGTTTGAGCGCCCCTGATTGGAGGTAGTTTCGGGGAGTGCGCACTGGGGAGATCGCGCTCGAGCGAACAGAGGCAGGATTGGCAGTGCTTTCAATCAGCGGCGAGCACGACCTCAGCACCGCCCCCGAGTTGCGGCGGCGACTCGGCAACCTGATCGCGGAGAGTGACGCCGTGGTGGTGGATCTCTCGCGCGCCACCTTCGTCGACTCATCGGTTCTGGGCGCCATCCTGGACGCCCGCCGCAGGGCCGATGACGCCGGGCTGGGCTTCGCGGTAGCCCATCCGGGTGGAGACGACTCGGTGGGCCGTGTGCTCGAGATAACCGGTCTCCGAGCGGAGCTGCCCGTTCACTTCGGGCGTGACGAGGCCATGGCCGCGGCCTCTAACAGCCTCGAACGGGCCGACTCGTGAGCGGCCCCGACCTCCGCCTCGTGCTGCCGGCGAAGGCCGAGAACGTCCTGGTGGTCAGGCAGGCCGTGGCGGGACTGGGCGAGGCGCTCGGGCTCTCGGAGGGGCGGATCGCCGACATCAAGACCGTGGTGACCGAGGCCGCCAACAACGTCGTCCTTCATGCGTACGGGGAGAACGAGTCGGGCCCGCTGGAGGTGACCGCGGTCCCCAGCGACGAGGGAGTCGAGATCGCGATCCGCGACTACGGCCATGGCTTCGAGCCGCGGCCAAACCCGTCCGGAGAGGTGTCTCTGGGACTTGGGTTGCCGCTGATCGCCTCGCTCTCGGACAGCTTTGAGATCAGGGGCGGAGCCGGCGAGGGAACGCGCACGACGGTCCACTTCGCCTTCGATCGTGAGAGAAGCGAGAACGGCGACGGTCCACCGGAGGAGATGGCCGAGGAGCTCGAGATGGCGATCACCCCGGGAACCCTCGTCAAGCCCGTGCTTGCCAGGGTCATCGGGGCTCTGGCCGCCCGCGCCGAGTTCTCCGTAGAGCGTCTGTCCGACACGGTGCTGCTCGGCGACGCCGTTTCCGCGAGGCGGGCAGGCGACTTCTACGAGGGCGTCCTCGGCATCTCGCTCAAGGACGGCGACGGCACGCTGGACGTGCGGGTCGGCCCACTGGTCAAGGGCGCCGGCGACCGGCTCCTCGCCGACATGGACGTGCCCGGGGCCGGCTCGCTTCGCAACCTCGCTCGATCGATGGAGGTTGCCAAGGGCGAGACCCCCGACGGCGAGCCGGCGGAGTTCCTGGTCTTCGAGGTCGCCACCTAGCGACCGGCGGCGCCGCCGCGGACGGGCGCTATTTCTCCTCGGGAATCGCGTCGCGGAGGCGATCGATCGTCGCCCGCAGGATGCGGGATACATGCATCTGCGAGACGCCGACCTTGTCGGCGATCTCGCTCTGCGTCATGTCCTCGACGAACCGCAGGTGCAGCACCAGGCGATCGCGCTCGGAGATCTCCTCGAGTACCGGCCCGATGGCTGCGCCGTATTCGACGGTCTCGAATGAGAGGTCCTCGGAGCCGATCCTCTCCCCGAGGGGCGTCGGCTCGTCCCCGTCGGCCATTGCGGCCGATGCGTCCAGTGACACGGCGTGATGCCCCTGCGCCGCGTGCATCGCCTCCAACACCTCCTCGTCGGTGGCCTCGATGCTCTCAGCGATCTCGTGGACGGTCGGCGGATGGCCGAGCCGAGCCGGCAGCTCTGCCAGGGCGCGCTCCACCTTGAGGATCCGTTCCTGGACGTCTCGCGGGACATGTACCGACCAGCCGCGGTCGCGGAAGTGGCGCTTGAGCTCCCCGAGGATGGTGGGGACGGCGAAGGTGGAGAAGGCGGTGCCTCGCTCAGGATCGAAGCGGTCGATCGCCTTGACCAGCCCAACGCTCGCAACCTGAACCAGGTCGTCGAACGGCTCGGCGCCGCCCGCGTAGCGCGCCGCCAGCCGCCGCGCGAGAGGCATGAAACGCTCGACCAGCTCCTCGCGCAACGCCGGTGACTCCTCCTTGGCGTAGCGCTCCAGGAGCTTTCGCTCATCCGCGAGCTGCTCCTCCGGCCCGGGGGACGGCGTCTGGGCACTCTCACTTGAGCTCGAGACAGACTCCTCCATATCACCATGCCGGCGCGGCACCGGCTCCCACATCTCCCGCTTTGCGCAGGCCGCGAATAACTCTCCCGGCCAATCTAGTTACCCGTGGCCTCGATCGCCAAACGCGTCGGGGCGTACCGATGGTCGCATGCTCGACCGGTTTCGGCTTCGCCGCAGCGGGTACCGCTGGCCGCAGAAGCAACCAAGGACAAGGAGGCGCCTCGGCGGGGCGTGCCAAGGAAATGGCTGCGCGCACGGTGAACAAGAACCGGGCCCGTTCGGGACAGTCCAGGTCCCGTTCCAGCATGAACAAGGCCCAACTGCAGCGGGCCGTCGCGGCGAAGCGCTGAGCACCGCGTCTGCACGGATTGTCGTGTTTAGGGGGCTGAAGGCGGGGTACCCGCAAACTTGAGTCGAGGCAGCGGGCGGGCGTTCGGAGACCCCCTACTCCGGCGCCCGCCCACAAATGCGCCTCGTCTTCGCCGGGCTTAGCCTCGGCGCAGGCGGGCGGTAAGGGCGGCCGGTTTCCTTCTCCCCCTGGCCGTCCTTCCCCGCCTTGCATGACCCAGCCGCAGCCACCGGCCAGTTAGGTTCCAGGGGCTTGACCGACCAATCCGAAGTGCCGTACCTCGACGCGCTGGCCGCCTACGTCGCGCGGAACCCCGGCCGCTTCCACGTCCCGGGCCATAAGGGAACGGACGCCGCCCCGGAGCTGATCGAGACTCTGGGTGCCGCGGCCATCGCACACGACGTCCCGGGCGGAATCGAGGGCATCGACGTCGGCCCGGAGCCCACGCCCTTTCAGCAAGCGCAGCAGCTCGCCGCGGAGGCCTGGGGGGCGGAGCGCAGCTGGTTCCTCCTGAACGGCGCATCCGGAGGGAACCACGCCATCTGCATGACGTTCGCGCATGCCCGGGACACCACGCGGACCGGTCCTCCCCACCGGGGCCGGGTGGTCGTGCAGCGAAACGTCCACTCCTCCACCGTCGACGGGCTGGTTCTCTCGGGCCTGCGTCCATCGTTCGTCGCGCCTGAGATCGATCCGGAGCTCGGCATCGCCCATTGCGTCACGCCCGACGCACTCGATCAGGCGCTTGGGGACGCGCCGGATGCCGAGGCGGCGATGGTCGTCTCCCCTACCTATTTCGGCGCGGTCGCGCGCGTCGAGGAGCTGGCGAAGGTAGCCCACGCCCGAGACCTGCCGTTGGTGGTGGACGAGGCCTGGGGCTCCCACCTGTACTTCCACGACGATCTACCTCAGGGGGCTCTTCGGGGCGGCGCCGACCTGGTGCTCTCGAGCACTCACAAGATCGTCGGCAGCCTCACCCAGTCGGCGATCCTGCACCTGGGATCCAAGGAGCTGGTGGACGAGGGCCTGGTGGATCGCTCGGTGACTCTGGTCGAGTCGACCAGCCCGAACGCGCTGCTCACCGCCTCCCTCGACGCCGCGCGCCGCTTCGCGGTGACCCGCGGCCAGGAGCTGCTCACCGAGACCATCGCCACTCTCGCCGAGACGAGAGAGCGAATCCGCGAGATCCCAGGCCTCGACGTCCTCGACGAGCGCCTCGCCGGCCGCCAGAGCGTCGCCGCCTGGGACCCGCTCCGGCTCTCGATCGACGTGCGAGGGACGGGTGCGACCGGTCATCGCATCGCCGAGCTCCTTCGAGAGCGGGACGACATCATCCTCGAGCTCTTCTCCGAGAACGTGATCGTCGCCGTCTTCGGGATGGGAGAGCGCGCTGCGCCCGCGGCCGAGCGCCTCATCGAGGCGCTGCATCACGAGACCGAGCAGCTCGGGGAGTCCGACGTCTCCGAACGCGGCGCGTTCGCCGAGCCGCCCCCGTGGGGGCCGCTGGAGCTGGCGCCACGCGATGCCTTCCTCGGCGCCCAGGAGATCGTCGCCTTCGACGATGCGGAGAACCGGGTCTCCGCGGAGTCCCTGGCCGCATACCCTCCGGGCGTGCCAAACGTCCTACCGGGTGAGCGGCTGACCGGCGAGACACTCGCCTACATAGCCGACTCGCTCGCCCACGGCGGACTTGTCCGCGGGGCGAGCGACCGCTCCCTGAAGACGATCCGGGTGGTGCGCGAGTGAGCACCCCCGAGGACGCCCCACCCCGCTTCAGCGGCATCCGGACCTTCGCCCGCCGGCCGCACCGCACCGAGCTCGACGGAGTCGACGTCGCGGTGGTGGGGATCCCGTTCGATGCCGGCACGAGCTTCCGCCCGGGTGCTCGCTTCGGCCCCGAGGCGATCCGTTCGGTGTCCGTGTTGCTCCGCGACTACGACCCGGTGGCGGACGTGGACGTCCTCGGCTCACTCGAGATCGTGGACTTCGGCGACGTCTGGGCCCCGCCCGGCGACGCCGAAGCCGGCGTCGCGGCGCTCGCCAAGGGGCTCGACGCGGTCCAAGCGGCCGGCGCCGTCCCACTGGCTCTGGGCGGAGATCACCTGGTCGCCCTTGCTGAGCTGCGCGCGTTCGCAGCGGCACATGGACCGCCGGGACTGGTGCTGCTGGACTCGCACGCGGACACCTGGGACTCCTACGGGGGCCAGCGCTACTTCCACGGGACGCCGTTCCGGCGGGCGGTGGAGGAGGGCGTGATCGATCCGTCGCGCTCGCTGATGGCGGGAATGAAGGGCTCGGTCTACTCGAAGCAGGACCTCGAGGACGCCCGCGAGCTGGGCTTCGAGCTGGTCCCGTGGCGGGAGCTGCGCGAGATGAGTCCCGGCGAGTACGGAGAGCGGGCTCGAGCGAGGGTCGGGGACGGCCCGGCCTTCCTCAGCTTCGACATCGACTTCGTCGACCCGGCCTTTGCCCCCGCTACGGGAACGCCGGAGGCCGGCGGCCCCTCTTCGGCGCAGGCGCTCGACCTGGTCAGGGCGCTGACCGAGATCGACTTCCGCGGCTTCGACGTGGTCGAGGTTTCGCCCCCCTACGACCCCCCGGGCCAGCCCACCGCGGTGCTTGCGGCAAACGTTGCTTACGCGATGCTGGGCCTGGTGGCCCGCCGCGCCTCTGGGTGACGGTTTCGCTATCCAATCGCGGCTAGCGCTACTGCAAGACACCTCGCGTGTTCGGAGGGGTGCCGCCGCTAGCTTCGCGGCTGGCTCGTCCCGATGGCAGGAGCAGCGACCGACACCCGGAGTGGCATCCCCCGGCGCGCCCGCAGCGCGCTCCTCGGCGCGCTCGTCAGCGCGCTCGCCATGACGGCGATCGGCGCCGCGCTCGCCCCCTCCGCGCAGGCGCAGGTGGTGAGCTGCCCCACCCAGCCCGTCGGCCTCAGCCCCACCGGCGACAGCACCGCGCGATTCACGATGCTGATCCGGATCAACACCGAGAACAACGTCGAGACCTTCTCCAACTTCGTCGAGGCGAAGGGCGGGTTGGGTGGCCGGATCCGCCCGCAGGACATCTTCGTGCTCAATACCCGCTTCACGGGATCCGCAGGGGCGCCGGCGATGACCGCGTCGGTGGCGAACGACCTCGCCACGAAGCTGCGCACCGCCTTCCCCTGCAACCGGATCATCGCCCTGAACGGACTGAGCTTCGACCCGTTCAACGCCGGCTACGCGTTCACGCTGTTCGACCATCCCGCGGTCTTCGCGCTGATGGCCGACTTCGAGCCGATGGACTGGAACGCAGGCATCCCGACCGCGCCGGGACGCCCAGGCTGGAACCAGGACTTCAGGCATGCGCTGCCGCGGATCAAGTCCTTCGACGCGCTGCTGGCCGCGACGCTCGCGGGGAACTTCCTGGCTTCCGGCAAACGCAGCGGAATGGTCCCGATCGACGACGAGACCTGGAACTACGGGCAGATCGCGCAGGACCTCGACAAGAAGAACGCGCGCCTCGGGAGCAAGCTCGGCCCGCAGAGCGTGATGAGCCAGGACTCCTGCGCCGACTCGGGCCCGTCCGGCTTCGCCGCGCGGGCCAAGGCGATCATGGACCAGTACCGGTTCAAGTTCGTCCGCAAGGTCCGCAAGAAGCGGAAGAACGGAAAGCTGGTGAAAAAGAAGGTGACGGTGAGGCGCAAGTTGAAGAAGAACGCGAAGCCCAACCTCAGCAACCTCGCCCTGCAGATCTCCTTCAGTGACACCCCGACCCCCAGCGCCGGCATGGCCATCACCAAGACCTCAGCTTCGACCGCCGCCCTCTGCGCGTTCTCCGGCCTGAGCCAGGGGGCGGGAGCGTTCTTCTTCTTCGCCTCCGACCAGTCGATGCGCCTGCTCTTCCAGCAGACCATCGTCGGGACCCTGCGGCCGCCCACGACCTGATGCGCGTCCGCCTGCTGATACCCGCGACCGTCGTCGCGCTCCTCGCGCTGAGCCCGGCCTGGGCACTCGCCGGCGAGAAGCGGACGGGAAAGAAGAAGCGGAACGTCGCACAGAAGAGCGCCGCCGCCGGGTGCTCCGACATCGGGACGCTCTATCCGCAGGCCCCCGGCGCCGACCGGTTCACGATGGTGATCCGCATCAACACCCTCAAGGACGTGGACGTCTACACGAACTCCGACGAGTTCTCGGGCGGGCTGAAGCCCCGCATCCGCGACCGCGACATCTTCCTGATCAACACCAGGTTCAAGGACACGGACGCGGCCACCGAGCAGGCGATCGCGACGAAGCTGCGCAAGAGCTTCCCCTGCAACCGCATCTATGCCCTCAACGGGGTCGCGTACAACGCCTACTCGGAGGGCTACATGTTCTCGCTGCTGAACGCGCCCGAGGTGCAGGCCCTGCTGATCGACTGGGAGAAGCTCGACTGGGACGTCGCCCGTGCGAGCGATCCCGGCACCCCCGCCTGGATCGACTCCCCCTTCTATTCGATGCTCCCCCGCCTCAAGGGCCGGCTCTCCGTCCTCGCGAACACGGTCGCGGCCAGCGGCACCGGCAAGCGGATCGGGCTCGTCCCCTTCGCGCGCTCCGACTGGAACCTGGGGATCATGGCCCGCACGATCGACAGGCAGGCGGCGCGGATCACCCCCGGCGGCCGCGGATTCCAGAGCTCACAGACCCAGAAGGCCTGTCAGAGCGGCGGCGGGCTCGGGATGCAGTCGACGACGAAGACCCTCTTCACCCAGTACAAGCAGGCGAACTTCAAGAAGGTGAAGCGCGGCAAGGGCAAGACGGCAACGGTCAGGGTCAGGCGACTGAAGCCTCGGACCCAGAAGCTCAACCTGGGAGTGCAGATCTCCTTCACCTCCACCCCGGACCCGGGTCATCCCGACCCGGTGAAGAGCGTCGGGGTCTCGACGGCAGCCCAGTGCACCAGCTACGCCCTGTTCCAGAAGGCCGGCGCGATTCTCTACTGGGCCCGCCCGCAGGACATGGACGCGCTGTTCGCCGACCCGACCATCTGCGCGCTGCGGCCCTCCCCGTTCGGCGTCTGCTGAGCGCTACCGGCTGATCACCAGCTTGGAACGGTGGTTCGCCAGTGCCGCCGGGGCCTCGTCCCAGGAGGCCGTCTCACCGGTGGCCAGCTGGGGCTTGAACCTGCCCTCTCGGACCAGGTCGAGCAGCGGCTCCATCGCGGGGCGGGCGTGGACCCGGCCGGTGTGGAAGCGGATCCCCTTGGTGAACATCTCGAGCAGCGGCACCGGCGTCGTCTCGTTGAAGTAGATCCCGATGCTGGTGCAGATCCCCTCGGGCTCGGTGGAGCGCAGGGCGCAGGCGAGGCCGTCCGGATCGCCGCTGGCGTCCACCGTGATCGGATAGGGGCCGTGGCGCTTGGGGAATTCCTTCTCCAGGAGGTTCGCCCCGAGCGACTCGGCGCGCTCGCGGATGTAGGAATTGCCGCCGGCGAAGTCCACCCGCTCGGCACCCAGCGCCAGGGCGATCTGGGTTGCGTACAGGGCGATCGTCGCGCCGCCGGCGCAGATCAGCACCGGCGAGCCAGGGCGCTCCTCGAGTGGAGGGGCGACTGTGCGCCACCCGTCCGGGATGTTGTCGGACATGCTGGCCACGGACTCCGATTCGACCCCATCGGGGACCTTGACCAGCATCGCGTCGGCGAAGGGGACCCGCGCCGAGTCGCTGAGGAACCCGCCGTAGTTCGTGCCCATCGGCAGTCCGTACATGGCCATCCGCTCGACCCGCTCGCAGTTGCCCGTGTGGCCGCGCCGGCAGGTCTCGCACTCGCCGCAGGAGATCTGGAAGGGGACGCTGACCCGGTCGCCCGGCGCGAACCCCTCGACTCCGTCGCCCACCTCGGTGATCTCGGCCACGCACTCGTGACCGAAGGGGAAGGGCTCCTCGACGGGGACGAGACCGCGCACCAGCAACACGTCCAGGTCGCAGGTCGCGACCGCCAGCGGCTTGACCAGCGCCTCTCCGTCGCCCTCGATCCTCGGGTCGTCAGCCTCGCGCCATTCGAGCTTGCCCTTCTCGATGAAGTTGAGCGCTTGCACCCTCGGGCCGAGGCTACTCGCCAGCCGGCTCAGCCGGTGTGAACTGCGTCACCCCCGTGGTCGTCGAGCGTGTTGCCGATCGGGGGGATCGGGTTGTCGCGAAGGATGCGCGCCATGTGGAGGAGGTTGTGCGCGCACCAGGAGGCGGTCCGCTGCGTATACGGATGGTTCTCGCCGCCGGCCTCGATGTACGAGGGCCCCGGGCCGGCCTCGCCGACCCAGTAGGTGTCGGCGTTCGGCGGCACCACGCAGCCGAGGTGGGTCAGGTTGAAGAGCGTCGTCTCGGCACTGGCATGCGCGCCGTCCTCGTTGCCGGTGACGACCACACCGGCGACCTTGTTGTAGAGCGGGTACTGGCCGACGTCGTTGGTCTCGTTGTAGGTGCCGTCGAGGCGCTCGATCACCTGCTGCATCACCGAGGAGCGGACGCCGAACCAGATCGACATCCCCATCAGCAGGATGTCCGCAGCCTTGATCTTCTCGAGGATCTGCGGCCACTCGTCGCCGTCGCCCTCGTCCGAGGTGACCCCGAACTTGACGTCGTAGTCCACCGGCCGCAGGATCTCGGTCTCGACGCCGTGCTCCGCGAGCAGCTCGAGCACCCGGTTCATCAGCGCCTCCGTGTTGGAGGTCTCGGGGGACTTCTTGAGGGTGCAGTTGACGCCGAGCGCCGTCAGGCCCTTCCCGGCGTCGGCTGCGAGTGACTCGGCCATCTCTTCTCCATTCGTGTCGGGTCGCCGCGGTGCGGCGGTGCGGGTCCGCGGCACGTTATCCCGCGGCCCTAAGCCACCGTTAACGGGTCGGCTACTCGCGCGGATCAGCGGTGACTACCCTCGCACTCCTGGGCTCACGGACATCGATCAGCCCCAGGTTCGCCCCCACCGGCGCAGGGATCGCGCTGGCGCTGGCGGCTGTGGCGACGCTGCTGATGCTGGGCGACCGCCCCTCTCCCGCGCTCGGTCAGGAGACCGCCTGTCCGAATCAACCACGCGGGCTCAGCCCCAAGGGCAGGGCCGGGGCCCGCTTCACGATGCTGGTCCGGGTCAACAAGCCGGACAACGTCGCCAGCTACCTCGATCCATCAGTGGGCGGCCAGCTCCGGCACCGCGACGTCTTCGTCATCAACACCCGCTACAAGGGCTCGAGCCCCGAGGAAGCCGAGCAAATGGCGGCCGACCTCCACCGCGGCTTTCCCTGCAACCGCATCATCGCCCTGAACGGGCTGGGATCGGACCCGAGCGAGCCTGGCTACGCACTCAGCCTGGTCGACTCGCCTGCGGTCTGGGGCCTGATGCTCGACTGGGAGCGCCGGGACTGGCGCCTTGCCCGCGACAGCAACCCGGCCATGTCGCGGTGGAAGACCCGCTTCGGTCGCAACCTGAAGCGGCTCGGATCGTGGCTCTCGGAGGTGACCAACACATTGCGGGGGAACGCGTCCGCCGGCCCGAAGCGCACCGGCCTGATTCCGATCTACCTCAAGCAGTGGCACTACGGCAAGATCGCGCGAGCTCTCGATGCCCACAATCGCAGGCTCGGGCACCGGCGAGGCGGCATCCAGGCCGTCGGCACCCAGGTCTCCTGCCAGCGCAAGGGCGGCAGCGGAGTCGTCAAGCGCGCGAACCGGCTCTTCCGCCAGTACGCGGAGGCGAGGCGCAAGCGCCGCAATCTGGCCCTCCAGATCTCCTTCAGCGACACGCCGCGGCGGCGGGCGCGGCTCCCGGTGCGGAGCGTCTCGCCCGCGAAGGCGGCCAAGTGCGTCCGCGCGGGGCTCCGCCGCGGCGCCGGGGCCTTCCTGTTCTGGGCCTCGCCGAAGTCGGTCCACGACTTCTTCTCGGTGAAGCGAATCTGCGCGATCCGCCGCCCCCCGGATGGCCGCTGCTGATCTGCCCCGGCCAGCCGGGATCGGCCGTCCACTAGATTGGCGCTGGTGAGCACCTACGAGCAGATCGCCGAGCTGCCCCTCAAGATCGACTCGTACGAGCTGGAGGGGCTCGAGCACGAGGCGCCCGGCTTCACCCGGCTCAGCACGGTGATCCATCTGAAGGGCGAAGGCCAGGAGGGGGTCGGCGAGGACGTCGTGTACGACGCGCTCGACCATGTCGCCCAGCAGGACCGCGGCCCCGTGCTGGAGCTGGCGGGGGAGCACACGATCGACTCCTTCTCCAAGCGGCTCGAGGAGCTGGAGCTCTTCCCCACGCCGCCGGAGCGGGACGTGTCCGAGAACTACCGCCGCTGGGCCTTCGAGAGCGCCGCGCTCGACCTCGCCTTGCGCCAAGCCGGCACCTCGCTCCACGAGCGCCTGGGGCGGAAGCCACGGCCGGTCGAGTTCGTCGTCTCCATGCGGCTCGCCTCACTCCCGCAGGAGGGCGAGGAGCCCGAGCCATCGACGATCGAGCCGGTGCGCGAGCGGCTGGAGGTGCACCCGACCCTCCGGTTCAAGCTCGACCCCACCAACGACTGGACCGACGAGCTGATCGCCCAGCTGGTCGAGACCGGCGCGGTCGACTCCCTGGACCTGAAGGGCCAGTACAAGGGCACTCCGGTGGACGTCGACACCGATCCGGTGCTGTACCGCAAGTTGATCGCGGCGTTCCCGGAGGCCTGGCTCGAGGACCCGGACGTGAACGAGGAAACGAAGCCGATTCTCGATCCGGTCGCCGACCGCGTCACCTGGGACGCACCGGTCCACTCCGTCGCCGACATCGAGAACCAGCCCTGGCCGCCCAAGATGGTCAACATCAAGCCGTCGCGGTTCGGTCCGCTCCACGAGCTGTGCGCCGCATACGACCACTGCGAGGCCAAGGGCATCGGCGCCTACGGCGGCGGACAGTGGGAGCTGGGGCCCGGCCGCGGCCAGATCCAATATCTGGCCTCGGTCTTCCATCCCGACACGCCAAACGACGTCGCGCCCTCGGGCTACAACACCAACCCACAGGATCCGGACCTCCCCGAGAGCCCGCTCGAGCCGACGCTGTCGGAGACCGGATTCCGCTGGGCCGAGCCGACCGGGGTCGCTAGGCGTTAGGTCCGCCGAAGCGGCGCTAAGGCCGACCGAACTCGCGATCTCGCCTAGGGTTCGGCGAAACGACCGGAAAGGGGATCACTTGGCTGAGAAGAGCCTCGTCGACGAGCTGAACGGGCAGATCTCGAACGAGTTCGCGGCCTCGCAGCAGTACATCGGCGCCGCCGTCTACTACGACTCCGAGACGCTGCCGCAGCTCGCCGCCTTCTTCTACCGGCAGGCGGTCGAGGAACGGAACCACGCGATGATGATGGTCCAGTACCTGCTCGATGCGGGCGAGGAGGTTCGGATCCCCGACATCCCCTCCAAGCAGACCCGCTACGACGACGTGGTGGGACCGGTGAGGATGGCGCTCGACCAGGAGAAGCGGGTGACCGGCGAGATCAACGCCCTGTTCAAGCTCGCCCGCGACTCCGGCGACTACCAGGCCGAGCAGTTCCTGCAGTGGTTCGTCAAGGAGCAGGTCGAGGAGGTCTCCTCGATGACCGACCTCCTCAACGTGGTGGAGCGCAGCAAGGACACCCCGCTGCAGGCCGAGGAATTCCTCGCCCGCGAGCAGGTCGGGGACGCCGGAGACGATCCCACCGAGCCGCCGGCGGCCGGCGGGGCGCTCTAGCCGGCGGGAGCCCCTCTAACTGCGGAGCCGCCGGAGTCCGCGGCCCGGGCCGGCATTCGAACCCGCGCGCGCCGCCAGGGTCTGGCGGAACTCGAGGATCGCGGCCTCGGCCTCTGCGTCTGGATCATGGGACTCACGCAGACGCCTCGGCTCCAAGGCTGCCTCCCTGGCGCGGCCGCGGGCCGCCGTCACCCGCCAGACCCTGGCGTCGTCTCTCGTCGAGACGGCCTCGGCGAACTGCTCGTCCTCGAAGAGTGCCCCCGTGTGATCCTCGAGGCCCAGTCCGCCGGGCAGGTCCTCTCGCGCGATGGCACGGAGGAGCTCTCTGCGCCTCAGCGGCTGGG
Source organism: uncultured Solirubrobacterales bacterium (assembly GCA_963752605.1). Taxonomy (GTDB): domain Bacteria; phylum Actinomycetota; class Thermoleophilia; order Solirubrobacterales; family 70-9; genus CAVVYW01. The sequence continues at coordinate 735,439 of CAVVYW010000006.1, read as the reverse complement.
AGCGATAGTGGACGCAGGCGCTCCCCGGCAGGAACCCGAGCCCCTGACCCACCATCAGCTTGCCGGACGAGCTGGTGATGCCGCCCTGGAACCAGCACATCGCGCCCGCGCTCTGGCCGCAGAGCAGGACACCCTCCCGCCAGCACTCTCGCAGCAGCTGGTCGAGGCCGTGGGCCCGCCAGATCGCAATCAGGTTGGTCAGGCTGCCGCCGCCAACGTAGATCGCGTCCTGGGTCAGCAGTGCTGACCGGAGGTCCATCGGCTTGGTCCCCAGACGGAACAGCGAGACCACCGTCGGAATGCAATCCCGCTCCCCGAAGGCACGCCGGAATCGTGAGATCTGGTCCTCGGGGTCCCCGCTCGCGGTTGGTAGCAGGCAGACTCGCGGCTGGGAGGACTCGACCAGGTCGACGATCAGGTCGCAGATCGCACCGTTCCCGTTGCGGCGGTCGAACTCGTGTCCGCCCAGGGCAAGTATCCGGCGCCTCGCTGCCATGGGCGCTCAGGCGGCGATCGACCGCTCGCGCACCAGGGGCACGGCCGCGGGTATCGACTCGGCACCGAGGTAGCGGGTCGCCAGCCGGGTCTCCACCACCCGCGGGCCTCGTCTCTCCAGCTTGTATGCGCGGGCATCGGACCCCGACGCGACCACCTCGACAAGCTCGTCGCCGACGAACCGGAGCGCAGTCCCGTCCTCCGCCGCGTAGCCGTCGGGCATGCCGTCGAGCAGGTGGCGATGGAAGGCCGCCCTGCGTTCGCCGTCCCCGTAGTGCACCGCGTTGCTCTGGGAGAGGAACCCGAGGCCCCTCACCCGGTTGACCTCGCCGTGATATCCGCTCACCGCCTCCGCGAACCAACAGAGCGAGCCGGCGCTGAGGCCACAGAGGACGACCCCCGCTTCCCACGCCTCGCGCAGGATCGAATCGAGGCCATGTGCGCGCCAGACGCCGAGCAGGCTGATCAGGCTGCCGCCGCCGACGTAGATCAGGTCCTGGGCGAGCAGGTGGGCCCGCAGGTCGGAGGTGCCGCGCTCACGGCGAAAGAGGCTGATGTGGGAGGGCCTGGCGCGCTCGCGGAAGGCGCCGTAGAAGCGCACGACGTAGTGGTCCGCGTCGCCGCTCGCCGTCGGCAGAAAACAGATCCGGGGCTCGGCGGCGCCGGTCAGGCCAAGCACGTATTCGTCGAGCAGCGGGTTCCCGGACTCCATCGAGAAGCCCCCGCCTCCGTAGGCGACTATCTGTCTCATTGCCGGCATCGTCCGTTCCCTTCCGCCGAGAATTGTTCAGCGCGGGACGCGGCCCGTCCTTGTACCAATGTCCAAAGATCGGTACCCGAATCTGGGGTTGTTGACTAGCTGGCCCTGACGGCGGCCTCAGGCCCCCGCTGCGCGGCGAACACCGCGGCAAGCATCAGTGGCGCGAACCAGACCGCGTAGGGATAGAACCAGTGGTTGGCGGTGAACTGGATCGCGATCATGACCGCGGCCGCCAGCGCGGCGACCTGAATCACGGTTCGCCTGCGGGGCACGAAGAAGACGGCGGAGGCGAGCGCGACCGCGAGCACCTTCGCGATCGTCTGGAGCGCATCCAGTGAGGGTGCCTGGCCCCAGAGGCTGAACGGCGAGCCCCGCGAGGCCTGATAGCCGAGCGAACGGTCGTAGAGCTCCCCGAAACCGCCGTCCGGGAGCAGCGGGATCGTCACCACGGCCGCCGTGGCCACGAACGCCGCCGCGAAGAGGAGCAGCTGCCTGGGACGGCGCTCTCCCGTGCCCGCGGCGAACAGCGGCGCGAGGCCCAGCGGCCCGAACTTGGTCAGCCCGGCGAGCGCCGCCATCGCGCCCCGAGCGGGCGGCGATGCGAGCGCCAGCAGGCAGCAGACGACCAGTAGCGCCACCAGCGCGTCGTTGAAGCTCGATCCGAGCGTGTAGAGGGTGAAGGGGTACGCGAGCCAGGCGTAGGCCAGCGCGATGCCGAGCGTTCGGCCCTCGGCCGTCGAAGTCCCGTCGCGGTCACGGCGGAGCCCGCGGCCGAGCGCGAACAGAGCCAGCGCGGTGAGCAGGTCGAAGGCGAGCGCCGCGGCCTTCGCCGCCGGCAGGTCGTCCCATTCCTGGTCATACGGGAAGGCCTGCTCGAATGGGACGTAGGCGAGGTAGTTGACGGGCCCGTAGACGTCGCCGCGGACATCCCCGCTCGAGGGCAGCCCCTCGGCGAACTCCTCGCTGTAGACGTCCTCGCCGTCCACCAGACGGTCCGCACCGATCACGCCCGCGAGGCCCACGTCGATCACCTTCGCGCCGGTGACCGTGAAGGTCGTGTGGAGCGCGGCCAGCGCGACGATCCCCGCCACCAGCCAGCGCGGCGAGATCAGCGGCAGCAGGCGATCCCGCGACTCGGAGGGACGAAAGCCGGCGACCAGCATCCGTACGAAGACGTAGGCGAGCACGGGATAGACGAGCACCACCGACGCGGTTATCTCGGCCTTGTTGAAGTAGAAGAGCGAGGCGCTGAAGCCGAGCAGCGCCACCAGGTCGAGATGGACGAGTCGCAGCGGCCGACGCGGGTCCACGAACGGCGCGACGAAGAGGACGCAGAGCGGGAGCCACAGCCACCACTCGTTGACGTCTCCGGCGACCGCATCCTCGTAGCCCCGGGCCAGCTTGGTGTCGATCTGCTCGTCAGTGAAGACATCGACGACGTCGCCAGTGCGGTCGTCGATCACGACCAGCACCTCCACCTCGTCCCCGCGGAGGTAGCTGATCTCCCAGGTCTCCCCACGGGTGCGCGGCCGGCGAACGGGCCGATCGCCGCTCCGGCTCTCGACCTCCTCGGTGCCGTCCGCGATCCGGATCGCCTCGGCGGCGCTCAGCCGGAACCCGGGCGGCCGCTCCTCGCCCGACGGCGGCACCATCGAGGGCGGAATGGCCTCGCCGCCGAACGGCGGCTGGTCGGCGGGGTCCTGCGCGGAAGCGTGCGTTGCCCCGCCGGCGAGCAGGCAGAGGGCGAGCGGGATGGCCCTGAGGCAGCGGCGGGTCACCGCGCCCAACCTAGATCAAGCCACGGCGATCAGGCGTCCAGGTCGGCGAGCGCCGCGAAGAACGCCTCCGAGAAGGTGGGGAACGGCTGGATCACGTCGCGCAGGGTCGCGATCGGCACCTCGGCGCGGATTGCGAGCGTCGCCTGTTGCAGCCACTCGCCCGCCTCCGGGCCGACCGCGACCGCGCCGACGAGCCTGTCGCCCTCGGCGAACACGGTCATGAAGCCGGGGCGCTCTTCGTATTCACGCGTGTAGGTCGAGGTGCGGCCGATCGAGGCGAGCTCGACGCTGCCCTCGCGCTCGCCCGACTGCTGACCCACCGCGGCGACCTGGGGATCGGTGAAGACGACCCGCGGCACCGCGCGGTAGTCGGCCTTCGCCTCCTTGCCGAGGATGTCCGCCGCGACGATCCGCGCCTGGTACTTGCCGACGTGGGTGAAGGGCATCTGCGCGGTGACGTCGCCGATGGCCCAGACGCCGTCGGCCGCCCGGCAGCGCTCATCCACCACGACCTCATTGCCCGCGCCGGTCTCGATCTCCACCTTCTCCAGGCCGAGTCCGTCGGTCCGCGGCCTGCGGCCGGTCGCGATCAGCAGCCGGTCGCCGCGAAGCTCCGAGCCGTCCTCGAACTCGAGCGAGTAGCCCTCGCCATGCCGCTCGGCGGCGGTGGCCTTCGCCTCGAGCTTCAGCTCGAGGCCCTCGCTCTCGAGCGCCTCTCCCAGCGCCTCGCCGGCCTGACTCGCCTCCCTGCTGAGAATGTGGTCCTCGCTCTCGGCGATCGACACGGACGCGCCCATCCGCGAGAACGCCTGGCCCATCTCCACGCCGACCGGTCCTCCGCCGAGGATGACGAGCCGCTCCGGCACCTCCTTCGCGGCGGTCGCCTCCCGGTTGGTCCAGACGCCGTCGAGCTCACGCAAGCCCTCCACCGGGGGGAACTCCGGATCGGAGCCGGTCGCCAGCACGATGCGCTCCGTCTCCACCTCCTCGTCCCCAACCGAGATCCGACCGGGACCCGTGATCTCGGCGTCGCCCCTGAACAGCCGGATGCCCTTCCTTTCGAGCCATTCGGCCTTGTCGGCGTCGTCCCAGTCGCCGACCATGAAGTCGCGCCACTTGAAGGCCTCGCTCGAGTCGAGCGTGCCCGTCACCGCCTCCCGCGCCCCGGGAGCCTGACTCGCCTCGGAGAGCACCTCCCCCGGTCGCAACAGCGTCTTGGAGGGGATGCAGGCCCAGAAGTGGCACTCGCCAGCGACCCGCTCGCGCTCGCAGATCCCGACCTTCAGGCCGCCGTCGGCGAGCTCGCCTGCGCAGAGCTCGCCGGCCACGCCGGCGCCGATCACGACCGCGTCAAGGCTTCCGGCCATGCGCAGGGCCTACCCCCGGCGGCGGGAATGGACACCCCTCTGTCAGCATCGGCCATATGGCCGGTTTCACGAAGGCCGCGGCGGCCTTGCTCCTCGCCTGGACCTGCGGCCTGTGGACTGGAGTGGCCGGCTGCGGGGACGAAGCCGCCCGGGAGCCGCTCCCCGCCCCCGACGTCGCACTCACCACAGAGGAAAAGCAGGTGTGGGCGGAGCTCCCGCCCGATCGGTCAGCGATACCAGTCCTCCTCTACCACGGCATCGGGGCCGAGGGCAACTTCTCGAACGCCTCCGACGCGTCCTACGGGGTCGACCGCGACGACTTCGCGAAGCAGATGACACTGATCCGGCACGCCGGCTACGAGACGATCGACCTACGGACGCTGATCGACTTCGTTCAGGGAAAGCCGGTCGATCTCCCGCCGCGACCGCTGCTGCTGACGTTCGACGACGCGCGCGCCGACTCCTGGACCGGCGCCGACGGAATCCTCAACGAGCTGGGATTCAACGCGGTCATGTTCGTCGACGTCGGGCGTGTTGACGACGGCAATCCCGAATACCTCACCTGGCAGGAGCTCGCGACCATGCAGGACAGCGGGCGCTGGGCCCTGCAGCTGCATTCCGGCAAGGGCCACGTGCAGTTCCAGTACGGGTCGGGGCCCGAGGACCAGGGACCGTTCTACGCCAACAAGGAGCGTGGCGAGGATCTCGACGCCTGGCGAGACCGGGTGCGCTCGGACATCGCCTGGGGCCAGGAGGTGCTCGCCGATCACATCTCGGCCTACCTGCCGCTCGCCTTCTCTCCGCCTTACGGCAGCTACGGCCAGGACGCCACCAACGATCCGCGGATCCCCGCCGACCTGCTCGGCTGGCTCACCCAGCGCTACGACGTCGTCTTCACCCAGGATGTGAACGCGCGGGCCCATCCTGGGTCCAGGCAGCCGCTCGGCCGCATCCAGGTCACGCGCGAGACGACCGGAGGCAGCCTGCCGGAGATGCTGCTATCCGGCGAGCACTAGCGCCTGGACCGACGCTGGACGGCGCGCGGTTTGCGAGCATTCCCCCATCGCGACGCGGGACATTCAGGCCAAGCCTGCTGCGGAACCGGGAGTCGGGAGGCTGCTGGCGGATGCCGCTGAGTTCTTCGAGTCCCATCTCTGGGACTCAGAGAGCTCCCGGGCGGCTCGCTCAAAGCTCGCTGAGCACGGCCTCGACGAGGAGACGATCCGCGCGTTCGAGGTGGGCTACGCGCCGATCGGTCCTGACGAGCTGATGAACCACCTCAGCGGCCTCGGCTACTCGACCGAGGAGCTGATCGCCGCCGGGCTCGCGACCCGATCGGTGCGTGGAAATCCCCATGCTTATTTCCGCTCCCGACTGATGTTCCCGGTCAAGGACCGGGAGGGCCGCATTCTGGGCTTCGCCGCCCTCGGCACCCACCTCGGGACATCCTGGGCGCTCTGGGTGACCTCACCCGACAACGAGGTCTACAGTCGCTCTCGGGCCGTCTTCGGGCTCGACCGAGCCGCGGACCACATAGCCGCTTCAGGGACCGCGTCGGTGCGGCGGGACTCCATCGAGGTGCTGAAGGCGCACCAGGACGGTCAGGAGACGGCCGTCACGGTGCACACCAGTCGGGTCACTCGCGAGCAGATGCTCGAACTGGTAGCCGGAGCGCCCGGCGGCCTCGACGCGCTCGAAATCGAGCTGCCCGAGGGGATGTCGGTCGAGTCGGAAGAGGACCGCAGAGCCTCCGAGGCGGCCCTGGATTCCGCGAACGGTCAGCCCAGGAGGCAGGCGAGACCCGCGGAGGCCCAACCTGGCCATTTCAATCTGAAGAGGCTCGCCATCGTGATCGCGACCGCAGTTGTGGCGATGAACGCCTGGAGCGGTGCCCCGCTGCTCGCCGTGTGGGTCGGCTCCCAGGCGCAATCCGGGAGGGTGCTGAGCATGTGGGGCGTCCTCACCGTGGTCGCGGTTCTCGGCGTCCTGGAGCTGATGCTGCTCTGGGCGCTCACCTGGTTGAACCGAAGCTACGACAGACTCACCGGGCGCCCCGTCACGGCCGGTCAGACGTCGCCCTGGCATCGGGCCAAGCGCGGCGACCGGGTGGAGGACATCAGAACCAGATACGGAATCAGTGCGCCGGAGAAGGTCGTCGCCGGGTGCGTCGTTGCGGCCGTCCTCGTCTTCGAGATCTGGTTCTTCTTCTTCGCGGGCTCGTCCCTGGGCTCTTAGCCCAGTAGCCCGCGCGCACGGAAAGGACGGGAGCGACGGGACTCGAACCCGCGGCCTCCGGCGTGACAGGCCGGCGCTCTAACCAACTGAGCTACGCCCCCTGGGTCCGCCGTCCAGCGTACAGCGGGTCGGGTCGGGCGCGTGTTCTAGGCGGCGACCTCGGTGACGTTCACCGCGACGGGGCCCTTCGGGCCCTCCTCGGCCTCGTACGTCACCTTCGCGCCGTCATTCAGCGAGCGGTAACCGTCGCCGCTGATCGAGGAGAAGTGGACGAACAGGTCCTTGCTGCCGTCCTCCGGCGTGATGAACCCATACCCCTTCTCGTTGCTGAACCACTTCACGGTGCCTTCTGCCATTCGTGACTACCTCCTCGGGCAGTGTCCTGTGCGCGAGGCGGCGCCTCGTGAGGCACCGAGTCCTACACACACGCTCTTGCTTCATGGGCATACCCCGTTACGCGCGGGCAAGCTACCGAACCGGGCCGGACGATGCGGCGGAGATCCCTAGCCGGAGCGCTCGTCGACCAGCTTCTCGATCCGCTCGTAGACCGAGGGAGCGTCCTTCTTCAGCCGCTTCACCTCGAAGTGCCCCATGCTGATCAGCTTGAGCCGGGACGTCGCGGTGACGGTGGCGCTGCGCATCTCGTCGTCGAGCATGCCGGCCTCGCCGAAGATGTCGCCCGGCCCGAGGTCGGCGAGCTTCTCGCCGTCACGGGTCACCTCGGCCGTGCCGTCCTCGATCGCCAGCAGCTCGCGCGAGAACCCGCCCTCGGAGACGACCTCCGTCCCCTCGTCGACCTCCTTCGCCTGCGCGAACGCAGCAACCTGCTTCAGCTCCTCGTCGGGAGCATCCGAAAACAGGGGGATCCGCTTCAGCTGAGTGGTGTCCAACTTCGCCTCCTCGCCTTGTACGGACCGGAACGTATCCGAAAGCGGACCGGGTCGGCAGGGCTGCCCTAGATACAGTGGCCTCTCCATCCACCCCGAGAGGAGAAGGAACTTCATGGGACTCATGGACAACATCAAGAAGGCGCAGGAGATGGCGCAGCAGGGGCAGCAGGGGGCCGGGAACGTGCCGGCCGGCGCGATGCCGGACGCGGAGGACATGGCGTTCGCACAGACCGCCCAGAAGATCGCAACCAGCGGCCTGCCCGGCGTGGCCACGATCAACGCGATCGGCGAGACCGGGAAGACCGACGCCGGCGTCAACAAGCAGTACGCGATCGGCGTCTCGATCGAGCTCGAGGGCGGCGAGAAGTACGACACCACGGTGATGCAGAGCCTGACCGAGGACGCGATCAGCTCCGGGCACTACGAGGCCGGCAAGCGGTTCGAGGTCAAGGTCGACCCGGACGACAAGAGCAAGGCGCTCCTGTACGGCCTGGCCGACTGATCCCGCTTGGACGAGATAACGCGCCGGGCCTCTGACCCGGCTATAGCCGGATGACCTAGGCGCCGATAGGACTTATTCACCCCCTGTTCCGCCCCTGGGGGAGTACAGTCGAACCACGGTGCGGGGAGGGGAACAGGCATGGACGCCACACTGACAATCCTCGCGGCCTCACAGAGCTTCACCGACTTCGTCTTCGAGTGGTACCCGGTTTTCGGGGTGCTCTTCTCCGCCGGGCTTCTGGCCGTCTTCGTCATGCTGCTCCGCAGCACGATGGGCAGCACCCGCCCGGAGACCGTCAAGGGCTCCAAGACCGAACCGGTGCTCTGGGAGGAGGTGCAGGGGGTGGACGCCGCCAAGGAGGAGCTGGTCGACGTCGCCGAATGGCTCAAGGACCCGAAGCGCTTCGAGGCGCTCGGGGCGCGCGCTCCCCGCGGTGTGCTGCTCTACGGGCCGCCCGGCACCGGCAAGACGATGCTCGCCCGCGCGGTGGCGGCGCACGCCAAGGTCGACTTCTTCGCGGCATCCGGCTCGAGCTTCGTCGAGATGTTCGTCGGCCGCGGCGCAGCGCGGATCCGGCGGCTCTTCAAGGAGGCACGCGACTCCGGTCGCGCGGTCATCTTCATCGACGAGATCGACGCCGTCGGAGGGCACCGTGGGTCCGGCGGCGGCGACGGGGGAACAAGCGAGCGCGAGCAGGCGCTGAACCAGCTTCTGGTCGAGCTCGACGGCTTCGAGCGCGACCCGGGCACCGTGATCGTCCTCGCCGCCTCCAACGCGGTCGACAAGCTCGACAAGGCGCTTCTGCGGCCGGGCCGCTTCGACCGCCAGGTCCTCGTCTCCCCGCCGGATCGAGATGGCCGCGAGGCGATCCTGAACGTGCACGCGAAGGACAAGCAGCTCGGCGACGATATCGACCTCGTCGACGTCGCCCGGAAAACGACCGGGATGACGGGCGCCCAACTGGCAAACGCGCTGAACGAGGCGGCGATCATCGCCGGGCGGCTCGGGCGGAGTTCGATCGCGCGCGAGGACCTCGACGAGGCGCTGCTGCGCCAGTCAGTCGGCTCCCAGCAGGCGCGGCGGCTGAACGAGGAGGAGAGGCGGATCGTGGCCTACCACGAATCGGGTCACGCGCTGGCTCGCCGCCTCTGCGGCCTCGACCCGCCGGAGATTCTGAGCATCGTCCCGCGCGGGCCCGCGCTCGGCTTCGTCGGCCATTCGCCGAGCGAGGACCGCTACCTGCGCTCCCGCAAGCAGCTGCGCGACGAGGTCATCACGCTGCTTGGGGGACGCGCGGCGGAGGACGAGGTCTTCCACGAGTCCTATTCGGGCGCGGCGGACGACCTCAAGCGCGTTCACCAGATCTGCGTGCAGATGGTCACCGAGTTCGGGATGACCGTCTCCGCGGGGCCGCCCGGAAGCGCTCCCCTCGCCCAGCCCACCGGCGACTACGCGCTCTCGGACCAGACCCGCCGCGAGGTGGACGTCCACGCCCAGGAGCTCGCCCACATGGCTTACGCCAGGGCCCGCAGGCTGATGAAGCTCAACCGCCGCTGCCTCGACGATCTCGCCAGCAATGCACTGGAGCGGGAGACTCTGACCCGCGAGGACCTCGACGAGATCTTCGACGCCCACGAGCTGCGCCGGCGCCTGGATGACGAGACGGATTTCCAGATCGAACCGCCGACCGATCGCCGCCAGACCGCGGAGCCGGACCCCGAAGAGGCCGAGGAGCCAACCGACGCGCTCCTCAGCGGTCCGGGTGCCCTGCTCCCCCAGCGCTCGCAGCCGCCGCCGGAGGAGTCGAAGTAGCCAGAACCGCCCGCACAGGCGGGCGAGTGGGCGGTGCCGGGCTCGAACCAGCGACCTCCTCGGTGTAAACGAGGCGCTCTCCCAACTGAGCTAACCGCCCGGGGCTTGAGTCGTGCATAGGGTAGGGGCGTGCGGCTCCTGATCACGACCTCGCGGATGCCCTTCGCGCTGGACGCGATCCGCAAACTCGCCGACCGCGGGCATGAGGTGTTCGCAACCGACTGCTTCGAGGCTGCGCCGGGGAGCCACTCCAGGTACCTGGCGGACAGCTTCACCACCGCGCCGGCGAGCGATGACCCGACCGCCTTTGCGGAGGACATCGTGCGGATCGCGGGCGAGAACGAGATCGAGCTGCTGTTGCCGATGTTCGAGGAGGCCTTCTACCTCGCCGCGCGCCACACAGAGATCTCAGCCGCGACCAGGCTGTTCGCGCCCCCGTTTCGGACCCTGGCGCAGGTCCATGACAAGGGGACCTTTCAGGAGCTCTGCGATCGACTCGAGATCCGCACGCCGCGGACGGTGGTGGCGCACAGCGGGGACGAACTGAGGGATGCGATCGGGCGGTTCCCCAGCTACTTCGCCCGGGCCGCCTTCTCCCGGGGTGGGGTCGGCCTGCTGACCAACACCGGGCCGCTCGCCGGGCACATGTCGCCGGACGACGCGCATCCGACCGAGGCGAACCCCTGGCTGGTGCAGGAGTTCGTGGATGGGCCGATGCAGTGCACCTTCTCCGGCCTTCATGACGGCGCGGTGGCCTCCCACATGTCCTACCGGGCGCCGCGCCAGTGGGAGCACTCGACGGCGATCAGCTTCGAGTCGGTGGATCCGAGCGACACGCTGCCGGTCGTCGAGCGGCTCGGCAGCGAGCTCTCCTGGACGGGATCGATGTCACTCGACTTCGTGGACAGCGAGGAGGGGTTGATGATGATCGAGTGCAACCCTCGGCCGACGGACGGCGTGCTGCTGATGAGCGGTGAGGAGCTCGAGCGGGCCCTGCTGACACCCCAGCCGGAGACGCTGCTGGTCGAGGCGGGCCGCAGGGAGCAGCTCGACTTCGCCGTGTTCGGGCAGATGTTCGGTGAGCCGCTGAAGGAGGTGCCGAGCTCGATTCACGACCTGGCGGCGATCACGGGCAGCGACCGCGGCTGGCACGACGCGATGCCCAGGCTGTACTCGTTCCTCGCCTTCGCCCACAGCGCCCGGGTCAACTTCGGGCAGCACAAACAGCTGCTGGCGGCGATGGCGGACGGGATCACCTGGGACGGCCAGCCGATCGCCGGCCTGCCCCCCGATGACGCCGCCTATCTCGCCGAGCTCACCGGGGAGGCCGCCTGATGGATCTCGGAATCGAGGGGAAGGTCGCGCTCGTGCTCGGTGCGAGCAAGGGAATCGGGAGAGGGATCGCGTCGGCCCTGGCCCGGGAGGGCGCCCGCGTCGCGATCGCGAGCCGGTCGGCGGACGCGCTCGAGCGGGCCGCAGGGGAGATCGACGGCGAGGTGCAGGCGTTTCCGGCCGACACCCAGGACCTCGATCGCATGCACGAGCTGCCGGGCGAGGTTGCGGCGGTACTGGGTCCGGTCGAGATCCTGGTGACCAACACGGGTGGGCCGCCGGGCGGGGGAGCGCTCGACAACTCCATCGAGGAGTGGGAGGCCGCCTTCAGGTCCCTGGTGCTCGCGCCACCCGTCCTGATCGAGGAGGTGTTGCCGGGGATGCGCGAGCGCGCCTGGGGGCGAATCGTCAACGTCTCCTCGAGCTCGATCAGGGAGCCGATCCCCGGCCTGGCGCTCTCGAACGCAAACCGCATGGCGGCCCTCGGACTGCTGGAGACGCTCGCCGACGAGGTGAGCCGCGATGGGGTGACCGTAAACACGGTCGCCACGGGCCTGTTCGGCACCGACCGGCTGGCCGACCGTCAGGGCTCTCTCGAGGCCGCCGAGCAGAACGCCCGCGAGCGCGTGCCCGCCGCGCGGCTCGGTACCCCCGAGGAGTACGGCGATCTGGTCGCCTTTTTGTGTTCGGAACGGGCCGCCTATCTAACGGGAGCTGTGATCCCGCTAGATGGCGGCCTGCTCCGTTCCGTCTAGTACGGCTTCAGAGACTCAGGCGCCGCCGCCCTCGCCGCCGCCCTCGCCGCCGCCGCCTTCTCCGTTACCGCCGTCGCCGCCGTCGCCGCCACCTTCCTCGCCCGGGGCTCCGGGGGTCTCCTGCTCTTCGAACAACATCTATTCACCTCCGTTGATCGTTTCCCGGAGTCGAGAGTGACTCCGACGCATGGGTTCTATCCGATTGGGCGGGATTCATGTGTCGCGGGTCCGTGAAATCGCCTAGGCGGGCGCGGGCCGCGGGGTGCGCCGGCGCGCGAGCAGCAGCCAGGCGGCGCCGGCGACGATCATCGCGACACTGATCAGTTGAGCCTCCGTCAGGCCGAGCGCGGCGTCCTCGTTGCGGCGGATGAACTCGACCAGGAAGCGCTCCAGGCCGGCGAGCACGAGGTAGAGGGCGAACAGCAGCCCGTTCGTGAGCCGGTTGCGGAGGCGCCAGAGCACCAGGGCGACCAGCCCCATGGAGATCGCCTCGTAGACCGGGGTCGGGTGGACCTGGTCGTCGGTGGGCACGGTGCCGTCGGGATAGGCCATGGCCCAGGGGCCGTCCCAGGGCTGTCCGTAGTCGCCGTCGCCCGAGAGCTGGCAGCCGATCCGGCCGATCGCGTAACCGAGCGCCAGCCCCGGCGCCGCCACGTCGAGCAGCTGCGTGCTCACATACCCGCGGTACCAGGCCCAGAGGAAGACCCCGATCGCGCCGCCGATCGCGCCGCCGTACCAGACCAGGCCCGAGCCGCTGAAGATGTTGCCGAACAGGTCGTCGGAGACCTCGTCCCAGTTCTCGAGCACGAAGTCGAGCCGGGCGCCGACCAGGCCCCCGAGCAGGGCCGAGAAGCCGATCTCGTAGGCCCAGTCCACCGGCTTGCCCAGCTCGATGAGGCGCTTCCCGACCAAGGCGCCGGCGGCTAGGAACGCCAGCGCGAAGCAGATCCCGAAGGTCTGCAGGGTCAAGGGGCCAAGTTCGATCTCCGGCTGCACGGCCGCCGCAGGCTAGCCGAGCAGCCCGGCGGCTTCGAGGGCCTCCGCCTCGCTTCCGAAGTTTCGCCAGCGCGTCACTTTGTCGTTACGCCACTCGACTGCAGCCCAGACCGTCTCCTCGAAGGGCACACCGCTATCGAGGCCGTGGCCGCGGACACGCAGAGCGGCGATCCCGGAGTCGCCGAGGTCACGCAACTCCAGAACCTCCATGCTGAAGTCGGGGAAGACGGCGAGCAGGTCCCGCCACCATTTGCGGACGCCGTCGTGGCCGCGGTAGTGCGAATCGCCCTCCATCTCCATGAAGCGCGTCGCGATCTCCGCCTCAGGGTCAACGAGTGCGAGGAGGGCGTCGATGTCGCGCCGGTTGAACGCATCGAAGGCGTGACGGGCCCGCTCCAGGTTCTCCTTCGACATCGCTCACGCAGTATCTCGCCAATGGTGCTGCTCCTTGCCAAAGGCGAAGCAGTAGCCCCGGCGGGAGTCGAACCCGCGCTACCAGGTTGAAAACCTGGCGTGCTAACCGTTACACCACGGGGCCGCGCGACTGATCTTAGGTCGGGATGAGCCGTTCCAGCAGCGCCTTCTGGGCGTGCAGCCGGTTTTCGGCCTGGTCCCAGACGGCGGAGCGGTCGCCGTAGAGCACTTCCTCGGTGATCTCCTCGCCGGGGTGGGCGGGCAGGCAGTGCAACGCGATCGCGCGCTCCGAGGCCAACCCCAGCAGCTCCTCGTTCAGCTGGTAAGGGGACAGGTCGCTGCGGCGCTTCTCCGCCTCGGCCTCGTCGCCCATGCTCACCCAGACGTCGGTGTAGACGGCGTCGGCATCCTTCACGGCCTCCTTCGGGTCGTCCACAAGCTCGGCCACCCCGTCCTCGAGGCGATAACCCTCCGGGCTGGCGACCACGACCTCGACCCCGGCCGTCCGCCCGAGGATCGCCAGGGATCGCGCGACGTTGTTGCTGTCCCCGACGTAGGCGAGCCGGAGCCCCTCCAGCGATCCGAACCGCTCCCGCAGCGTGAGCAGGTCCGCCAGCGCCTGGCAGGGATGGTGAAGCGGGGTCAGCGCGTTGACCACCGGCACCTCGGCGGCGCCGGCCAGCTCCACCACCGCCTCGTGGGAGCCCGAGCGGATCGCGATCCCGTGCACGTAGCGCGAGAGGACCCGGCCGGTGTCGGCGATCGACTCCCCCCGGGTGAGCTGCAGCTCGTCCCCGCGCAGCACCACGGGCGTGCCGCCGAGCTCGGCGACGCCGACCTCCAGGGAGATCCGGGTGCGGGTGGAGGGCTTCTCGAAGATCAGCGCCACGGAGCGGCCCATGAGCGCCTCGCCGCCCTCGCCCTCGTCCCGCCCCGCCTTCAGCTCGGCTGCGCGGTCGAGCACGGCGACCAACTGGTCCCGGTCAAGCTCCTCTCCGGTGAGGAAGTGCTTCATCCGCCGATACTAGGACTCCCTCTTGCGCGTGAGGCAGACTTCCGCCCACCCGATGGAGCTCCACGCCCTCACCTGGAACGTCTTCCACGGCCGCGACTGGCCGCCCGAGGAGAAGCTGCAGAGGCACGCCCACAAGGGGAACTGGCGCGCGGGGCCGATCCGCGGCGAGCAGTACGAGCAGGTGAACCGGGACCTGTCCCGCGAGTTCGCCGAGTGGATCGACCTGGTCGAGTGGGACGTCGCGCTCTTCCAGGAGTTCCCGCCGCGCTGGACCCGGCGGCTGGGCGCCGCCTTCGGGGCCGAGGCTCACCGCGCCTACAGCGGCCGCAACTGGCTGCAGCCGTTCACCTCGATCATCGGGCAGCGCCGGCCGGACCTGCTGGGCGCCTGGGAGGGCGGATCCAACACCACCTTCGCCCGCCGGACAGCCGGTCGGATCGCCGAGCGGGCGAGATCGGTGCTCACCCGGCGGCCCGAGCTGCGGGTGATGGCGCTGACACGGCTCGAGTGCGGGATCTGCGTGGGCAACCTGCACGTGAGCACCAAGCCCGCCTCCGCGGAGCGCGAGCTGCTGTCGGCGGCGGAGCGCGCCGTGCGCTTCGCCGACGGCCGCCCGCTGATCCTCGGGGGAGACTTCAACGTCCGCCCTCGCGACAGCGAAATCTTCCAGAAGCTGGAGAGGGAGTTCGGCCTCGCGCCCCCGACAGCACCCGACCGGCTCAGTCACCTCCTGGTGCGCGGGCTGGAGGTGATCGAGCACCCCGTCGCCTGGCCCCCGGAGGCGCGCGACATCGTCGATCCCGCCACCCGCCTCAAGATCCGTCTCTCCGACCACAACCCCGTCAGGGGCACGTTTGGCCTGGATTAGACCGCGGCGGCGGGGGTAGACTCGCCCGGCCGATGGCCAAGAAGACGAAAGCCTCCGAGATGGCGACCAAGCAGTCCCAGGAGGCGGTCGCGGAGGAGAGGAGCCGGCGCGCCGATGAGAGCGTGCAGGCGTTCCGTGATGCGCTCGAGAAGAGCGTCACGATCTCACGCGAGCGCCTCCAGGAGGTGGTCGACGACGCGGTGCGGCGCGGGCGGATGACCCGAGGCGACGCCGAGGAGCTCGTCGGCCGTCTCGTCACGAGGGGCCGCGAGCAGGCAGAGAACATCCTTGGGGAGCTGGAGAGGCTGCTCGGTCAGGTCCGCGACGGGGCCGAGGCCGCGTCTGACCCGCGCAGGACGGCCCGTAAGGCCACGCGCAAGGCCCGGCGCGACCTCGCCGATGCCACCGAGAGGGCCAAGCGGGAGGTGAGCGGCCGGGCGAAGCGGGCCAGGAAGCGCGCAGTGAAGGCGGCAGATCAGCCGCTCGCCCGGGCGGACCGCGTCAAGCGCCGGGCCCGGGCGCCGGGGCTGCCGATCACCGCGTATGACTCACTGACGATCCGGCAGATCGACCGCCGCCTCGCCGAGCTGACCCGTGCGCAGCTGACGAAGATTCGCGACTACGAGCAGTCCCACAAGGCGCGCAAGGGGATCATGCGCGCGATCGACCGCAGACTCGAGCAGTAGCGCCCGCGGCTACTTGCCGCCGAGCGACTTCCGCCTCTCGTCGAGCTCCTTCGCTACCTCCTCGAGCGACTCCAGCGAGCTCTGGGCGCGCACGGCGAGCTTCCCGAGCTCCTTGCGGACGTCATCGGTCGCCTTGTCCAGCGTCTCGCGCCAGTTGCTGACCTGATCCGTGGCCTTAGACGTCGCCCCGCTCGAGGCGTCGCGCAGGCGCGCCACGGCCTCGTCGATGTTCTTTCGGACGTCGCCGGTCGCCTTCTCACCGGCGGACCGCAGGTCGTCGATCGCCTTCTGGATGTTGTCCCTCACCCCGCCGCCGTCGCCACCACCGCTGCCACCGCTGGCTTCCACTTTCTGGTCTCCTCTCTCTCAGTTTTCTCGCAAAGTCCGGGCGCAGCCTATACCGCAATCAGCTCAGCGGTGAGGATCCCGAAGTCGAGCGACTGGCCGAGCGTCTCGGAGAGCAGCTCCTCCGCGCTGAGACGCTGCCCCTGCGACCACAGCTCCCGCAGCCAGGCACCCGCCTCGGGGTTCGCGAACCAGCGCGGCCCGAACCGCTCGCGCAGCGCCCGCCTCCAACTGACCTCGAGGGCCCAGGCGCGCAGATAGCACGCCACGTAGAAGCCCCCGTCGACGTCCGACAGCCAGGACTCGGATGGCCAGGGGACCCCGATCCGGTCGCCCAGCAGGCTGGAGTAGCGCCCCGGCATCCGCTCGAGGTCGGCGTCCGGCCCGTGCAGCTCGACCTCGTACGAGATCTTGGCCGAGTAGCGCCGCAGCATGATCAGCTTCGCGGCGCCCGCGTGCTCGACCGCCGGTGCCGGATCAGCCGAGCCGAGGATCTCCGTGAGCCAATCCCAGTCGGCGGTGAGGCCCTCGAGCAGGAAGGCGTAGGACTCGGTGACGCCGTTGTCCCCGAGGTGGCGGTACTCGAAGGGCAGGGAAGCGTCGGTGCAGCCGTAGTGCTCGGCATGGCCTCCCTCGTGGAAGAGTGTCGAGTAGTCCTCGCGGCCACCGATCGGCGGCACCACGAGGTGGACCTCCGCCGGCACGCGCGGGGTCGCGCAGAACGCCCGGGGGCTCTTGCTGGGCCGCGACTCGGTGTCCAGCAGCACGTTGTCCTGTGAGTCGAGGTCGATCCCGAGGCCCGCGAGAGTGCGGCGGAACGAGCCGACCAGGCCCTCTGAGGGAAAGCCGTCGTCCAGATGGGCGGCGCGGAAGAGCCGGGGCAGATCGGCTCGCCGCGCCTCATCGAGGCTCCGCCCCACCGTCAGCTCCAGCTCCGGGTCGACGAGCCGGGCATAGTCCTGCTCGGTCCGCCGCCCGAAGTCGTCGAGCCGCGAGGCGAGCGAACGGAGGTCGAGGCCCCTCAGGTCGGTGTACGCGTCGAGGTAGGACGGCCAGCCGAGCTCGGCCGCGATCGCATGGTGCCGCTCGAGGGCCTCGCGATGCAGGGGGTTGAGCCGCTCGGCGAGCACCGCGTTCCGGGCCCGCTCGATCCGGGCCCGGCGATCACTGTCGGGCTCGTTCGCCTGCGCGATTGCCGCGGCCCGGTATGGCATCGCCTCGTCGTCAACCTGTACCTCGAGGGTCGCCTCCAGCTCGGCGAGCCGCGCCTCGATCTCCCGAGTCGCCGCGCCGAGGTGACCGTCGAACGCGAACTGGTGGAGGTAGCGAAGCCGCCGCTGGGAGTCGCCCGCCGCGGCCTCCCGCTCGGCGCCGATTCGCTCGACCGCCTCGCGCTCGAACAGCCCCGCGTACCGGTCGTAGATCTCCCCGATGCCGAGCTCGGCCTTGTGGCCCGCCAGGTGCAGGTAGTACTCGCGGTCGAGCTCCTCGGTGAACAGCTGCGCGTCCACCCGATAGGTCTCGAGATCCCAGGCCACCTTGCAACGATAGGTCGGAATGGAGGCCACCCCACAGCAGGAGCGCCCGAGCCGCGGCGAGTCGCTGACCCTGGAGATCGAGTCGCTCGCCTACGGCGGCAAGGGCGTCGCGCGGCGCAACGGCTACGTCGTCTTCGTCTCCGGCGCGCTGCCCGGCGACCTCGTTCGTGCCGAGGTGACCAAGGCCAAGCGCGGCTACGCCGAGGCCCGGGCGGTCGAGCTCGTCCGCGGAAGCCCGGACCGCATCCCGGACCGCTGCGACCACGGCGGCGAGCCCTGCCCCGGCGCTCCCCTCCAGGGGCTCGACTACTCCGAGCAGCTGCGTCACAAGCAGCAGCAGGTCGAGGACTCCCTGGTGCGCCTCGGCGGACTCGAGGGGTTCGAGCTGGAGCCGATCGAGCCCGCGGTCGAGCTGTGGCGGTATCGCAACAAGCTCGAGTACTCCTTCGGGGAGCGGGATGGCGAGCTCGTGCTCGGCTTTCACCCGCGGGGCCGCTGGGACGAGGTGGTGGATGCGGAGGACTGCCTGCTCGCCTCGGAGCCGAACAACCGGAGGCGAAACGAGATCCGCTCCTGGGCGCAGACGGAGGGCCTCCCGGCCTACGACCCTCGATCCGGGCAGGGCGTGCTCCGCAATCTCGTCGTCCGCGAGGGCCGCCGCACCGGGCAGCTCCAGACCCGCC
Source organism: uncultured Solirubrobacterales bacterium (assembly GCA_963752605.1). Classification (GTDB taxonomy): domain Bacteria; phylum Actinomycetota; class Thermoleophilia; order Solirubrobacterales; family 70-9; genus CAVVYW01. Next base: position 716,968 of record CAVVYW010000006.1, on the reverse strand, counting down.
TCGTCACCTCGCCGGCCGAGATCCCGCGGCCGCCCGTGGACCTGCACACGATCGTCGAGGGCCCGGGCTCGACCACGGACGGGGAGACCGGGGCCCTCGGCGCCGAGTACCTCACCGACGAGCTCTGCGGGCTCCGCTTCCGGATCTCGCCGCGCGCCTTCTTCCAGACGAACACCGAGATGGCGGAGCGGCTCTACGGGATCGCGGCGGAGATGGCCGCCCTGAGCGGCGGCGAGCGCCTCTTCGACCTCTTCTGCGGCATCGGCACGCTCGGCCTCACTCTCGCGGGCCGCGCGGGCGAGGTCTGGGGCATCGAGGTGGTGCCGGAGGCGGTGGACGACGCGAAGCGAAACGCCGGCCTGAACGGGATCGAGAACGCCCGCTTCCGGGTGGGCGACGCCCGCAAGGAGATCCGGCCGCTCCTGGAGGAGGCGGGCAAGCCCGACGTCGTGGTGGTCGACCCGCCGCGGGCCGGGCTCTCGAAGAAGATCGTCCGCCGCGTGATCGAGTGCGAGGCGCCTCGGATCGTCTACGTCTCCTGCAACCCGACCACCCTGGCGCCGAACGCCGCCCAGCTGGTCGAGGCCGGATATAGGCTCCGGCGCGTGAAGCCGGTCGACATGTTCCCGCAGACGCCGCACATCGAGTGCGTGGCGCTGCTGGAGCGCTCGTAGGTGGCCCGGCGCGGCTTCGGCGTCGCGGCGGGGCTCGACCCCGAGGTGGCGTCCCCCCTCGCGGCGCGCTGCCAGGAGCTGGGCTACGCGTCCATGTGGTCGAACGACCACCCCGGGGCCAGGGGACTGGAGACGCTGGCCGAGTTCGCCAAGGGCGCGGACCGGATCGAGCTCGGCGTCGCGGTGATCGCCCTCGACCGGCACGGGCCAGATGCCATCGCCGCCGACGTCGAGCGGCTCGGGCTCGACCCGGAGCGGCTCTGGCTCGGCGTGGGAGCCGGCTTCAGCAAGAAGCCCCTCACGACCATGCGGGAGGCGCTGCCGACGCTCCGCGATGCCCTGCCGGGCATCCGCCTGGTCCTCGCCGCGATGGGGCCGAAGATGTGCGCCTTCGCCGGAGAGGCCTGGGACGGGGTCTTCTTCAACTGGATGACGCCGGAGTTCGCCGCCGGGGCCCGCGAGCACGTCGAGGCGGGGGCGCGGGAGGCCGGCCGGGAGGCGCCGCCGGTCATGGGCTACGTCCGAACCGCGGTCGGAAACCAGGCCGAGGAGAGGCTGGCCAAGGAGGAGTCCTTCTACCGCGACCTTCACAAGGGGTATCGCGACCACTTCGACCGGCTGGGTGAGCCGGAGGGCACCGTCGGCGTGGCGGCCGAGAACGCGGGGGAGGCGCAGTCCGCGCTGAGCGAGTACCGGGCGCTCGACACCGTCGTCGTCAGGGCCCTCGCCAGCGCCACGCTGGAGGACATGAGCGCCCTCGCCGAGGCGGCCGCGCCGGGGGTCTGACCGGCGCACCGGCCAGTGGCGCACGGCCATACTGCCCGCCGTGCCCGCCGTGGGGATCGGGAGGCGAGTTGGGTTGTGCGCCGCGCTTGCGGCCGTGATCGCCGGCGTGTCCGCGCCCTCGGCGCTCCGCGGATCCGGCGACTCCGCTCGGCCACGAGGGGCGCTGGATCACCGACGCCGACGGGACGGGTGGTGATCCTCCACGGGGTCAACATGGTCTACAAGCGCGCGCCCTACGCCCCCGACGAGGCCGGCTTCGGCGAGGACGACGCGGCCTTCCTCGCGGAGAACGGCTTCAACACGGTCCGGCTCGGCCTGATCTACAAGGGCGGTCGAGCCGAACCCCGGCGCCTATGACGAGGCCTACCTCGACCGAATCGCCGCGACCGAGCGGATCCTCGCCGAGCACGGGATCTTCAGCCAGCTCGACTTCCACCAGGACCTCTACAACGAGCGCTACGGCGGGGAGGGCTGGCCCGACTGGGCGACGCTCGACGACGGCGTTCCCGGCCGAGCCGCTGACGGGCTTCCCGGCGACCTACGTCGAGCAGTCCCGGGCTGAACCAGGCCTTCAACAACTTCTGGCTGAACCGGCGCGGGCCCGGGCGCTGTCGGGCTGCAGGACCGCTACGCCGCGGCCTTCCGGCGCGTGGCGGAGCGCTTCAGCGCCCGCGAGCACCACGATCGGCTTCGACCTCATGAACGAGCCCTGGCCGGGGTCGGTGTGGCCGACCTGCGCCAGTCCGGCCGGCTGCCCGGTCTTCGACACCAGGCTCGCTGGCCGCGTTCCACCAGCGCGTGATCGATCAGATCCGCGAGGTCGAGCCCCAGAAGCTGATCTGGTACGAGCCGAACGTCATCTTCAACTTCGGCGCCGACTCGCACCACCCCGCGACCGGCGACGGCCGAACCGGGCTTCAGCTTCCACGTCTACTGCCTCGCCGGGGCCTTCGCCCTCCCGGGAATGCCTCAGCCGACGGCTGCGACGACCTTCGACGAGCTGGTCTTCGAGAACGCCGACAAGCAGGCGGTGGAGACCGGCGACGCCCTGCTGCTCAGCGAGTTCGGCGCCACCGACGACCTCGCCGTGATCCGCCGCAACATCGAGCAGCGCCGAGGCGCACATGATCTCCTGGCAGTACTGGCACTACTGCGCCTGCGATGACCCGACCACCGCAGGGCCCGGGAGTGCAGGCGCTGGTGATCGACGCCAACCAGCCGCCGACCGGCGACAACGTCAAGGAGGCGAAGCTCGACCTCCTCGCGCGCGCCTATCCGCAGGTGGTCGCCGGGACGCCCGCAGAGCTACGACTACGACGAGGACACCGGCACGCTTCGACCTCGCCCTACTCGACCACCGGGCCGGGCGGCGAGCGCCTTCGCGCCGAGCGGCGGCGACATCCGAGGCCGCCGCGCATCCACGCCCGCACCAGACCGAGATCTTCCTCCCCGCCGACGCCACTACCCGGACGGCTACGAGGTGGACGTCGAAGGCGGGGGCATCGCCTCGCGGACCGGGAGCCGCGAGTGCTCCGCGTCGCCGGCCTGTCCCGGGCCGACAAGCGCGTCGACGCTGTCCGGTCGCACGGCCCGGCGAGGGCGTCCACCGACGGCGCCCGACTCGCCTGGTCGCGGGCGCGCAGCCGCACCCGGCTGCGACTCCAGGTCACGCCGCGCCGGGCCGGTCGGAGAGCGCACCTGCTTCGAGGCCGGTGCGAACCCGCAGGGCACCACGGTGAAGGGCGCGAAGGTCCGGCTCGGCCGCGAGCCACGGACGGACCAACCGCGAGGCAAGGCGGTCATCTGCCGCTCCTTCGCGAAGCCGGGCGCTACAAGGTGACTGCGATCAAGCTCGGCTTCAAGCCGGCCATGCGCGCGATCAGCGTCGGCCGCGGCTAGGAGTCGAGCCTCGGCCTTGACTCGCCTCGTCCTCCGTCCTCATCGAGCGGCACGACCTCGGAGGCGCAGGTCGTGCACAGGACCGGCCGCTGCGGCCCCTCGTCCAGCGCCGTCTACTTCTCGGCGTCGGTCAGGGTCGCGCCGCAGTTCTGGCAGTGGTCCGGAAGCTGCTCGATCGTCCACTCCTCGAGCGCCATCGCTTGAAGCGCTAGTACGGCGGCAGCTGGTCGTACCAGTCCCCGAGCACCCTGAACGAGCCCCAGAAGCGCTGCTTCGCGCCCTCCTCGTCGAGGGACTCGTCGATGTCGGGGACGAAGAGGGCGTCGGTGGTCGGGGTGAGCCGCTGGACCTCGCCCTCGATCGGCTCGATCTCCTCGGCCAGCGGCAGGTCGAGCCCGTTGAGCACCTCGAGGGCGTCCTCACCCATCACGACGACGATCCGCGGCTGGACGATGGCGATCTCCTCGCCGATCCTGGCGATGCACGCCTCGGAGGCGTGGCCCGGGTCGGTGAGCGGGCACTTGACGCAGAGGGTGCCGAAGACGACGATCGGGTCGATCGCGAGGCGCTTGAAGCTCTTCATCAGGGCATTGCCCGCGCGCCCGTAGAAGGCCACCCCCTCCTCGATCTCCGCCGGGGTGGCGGCGTGCTTCAGCATCATGATGTCGGCCTGCGGATGGCCGGAGCCCTGGACCGGCATCACGTTGCCGCGCGGGCAGTCCTGGCAGACGGAGAGGTCCCTGCCCAGGTCGTTCAGCTCGCGAATCGCCCGCTCCAGGTACTTCTCGCGGATCTCGTCGTCGGTCGCGGATGACACGGCGCCCTGCATCTTCTTCGGGCCCGGCGCCCGCACCTTGCGAGTGCATCAACTCTTGCCCGCGGTGCGATTTCGGCTGCGCCGCCGCGACTTGGTCCCGGCGCCGTCCCGCGCCGCCAGCGAGCGGCCGCCCCGCCCGCCGCTGGTCTGCAGGAACTTGAGCGCCTGGACGTAGACGAGGTTCTTGTGCTTGCGGACGATGTCCGCGTCCCGCATCGCCTCGAGGAACTCCTGCGGCCCCTCGAAGTCGCGGAGCCGGATCTTGACGCTGCCCAGCCCCTGGGCGACGTGGCTGTCCGAACCCGCCCCGGGGACGATCCGGTACTTGCGCGCGAACCGCACCGCCTCCTCGTTGAAGGCCGAGAAGGCGATCCTCGGGTTGAACACCTCGAGGATGTCGATGTCCTGCGACGACCTTCAGCAGGTGCTCGTAGTCGGGGACCGAGTGGAGCCGGTCGAACGGATGCGGGCACGTAGACCAGGCCCCCCTGGCGCCGGATCTCGGCGATCGTCTCCGCCATCGACATCCCGCGCTCGATCTTCTCCTCGAGGAAGAGGCCGATCACCTCGCCCTCGTGAGCGGTCTTCACCTCCTCGGCGACGATCACCTTGATCCCCCCGATCCTCTCGGCGATCTCGCGGGCCTCGAACGCGCCCGGAGATCTCGTTGTGGTCGGTGATCGCGATCGCGCCGAGCCCGCGCTCCTTCGCGGTCTCCAGCAGCACCTCGACCGGCGTCGCGCAGTCCGGGGAGTGATCGGTGTGCATGTGCAGGTCGCAGTGGATGTACTCGCGGTCCGCGAGCCGGCGGCGGACCTCGGGATCGCCGGCCGGGTCGTGCCGCCGCGCCGCCAGCCGCCGGTAGATCGCCTCGAGCTCGTCGGCGACCTGCTCCCAGCCGCGCCCTCGCCACCCGTTCGCGCGCGCGCTGGCTCGCAGCTCGTCGCGGAGCGGGCGTCGGTGGAGAGCCGCTCGATCTGCGCCGCGAGCGGTCACCGCGTCGCCGACCGGGAACAGCAGCCCCTGCTCGCCGTCGCCGACCAGCTCGCGATAGAGCTCCAGGTCGGAGACCACCGGCACCGCGCCGCGCCGCCAGCGCCTTGCGGATCAGCGCCGGCGCGATCCGGACCCCGCCGGAGGCGAGGCAGACGATGTCCGCCCCCGCGATGAACTCGATCGGCTCCCCGTCGGAGGGGCGAACGACCCGCAGCCGCTCGCGGAGACGCTTGCTGACCCTCGCCAGGGGATCGGTGGGGCCGTCGAACCAGATAACCCCTTCCCAGTCGAGGTCCTTCGGGAAGCTTGCGCAGGCCGCGAAGCCAGAGCCGCATCGCCCCCCGCTCCTCCTCGGCGAGTGGACGATCCGCACCCGCCCGTCGGTGGCGACGGCAGCGCGGGCTCGGCCACGTCCGCGCCCGGCGCGGATCAGCTCGTACGCGCCGGGGAAGAAGCGCTCGAGCAGCTCGCCCGTCGCCTCGTTGCTGGCGGTGCGCTCGTCGATCCGGCCGAAGAACACCTCGACCAGCTCCGCGCCACCTGGGTCGAGAGCACCCGCTCCGCGGGCTCGTGGAAGGTGGCGACGTTGAGTGACTGCGAGTGCCGCAGAGCGGCCGAGCCCGGGCTGGGCGCGAACGGCTCGTGGACGTGGACGAGGTCGAGCGGCACCGACTCGAGCAGCTGCTCGAGCGATGCGGCTGACGTCGACGCGGAATCGGCGCCGGGCGGCGGCGCGGGCCGCTCGGCAGCGGAATGCTCTGCCCGATCGCGAGCACCCGCGGGTTCTCGCCCCTGAAGCAGCGACTGCGGGTCATCCCGTGGCGGCGCGGATCGCCCGCCGCGTGTCACGGATCGCGGTCCGCGAGTCCGACGGCGCGCAGACCAGCACCCGGTGCCCCCGCTGGCCAGCTCCTCGGAGGTGCGCCTGACGAACTCGTCGATCTCGTGGCGCGATCCCCAGGGCTACGGACTCACCTGGGCGATCGCGAGCGAGTCGGCGAGCGGCCACGGGCGAGCGATGGATATGAGAAGCGCGCCGCGGCGGGCGCGCTGCCACAGGCGAGTCCTGGCCGTCAGCCCGCTACTTCGCGGCCGCCGGTCTCGGCCTCTGCTCGGCTGCCGCACTGGGCACGCCGCCTCGCGGGCGTACTTCGCGATGAACTCCTCCGTCTTCTCCCTCGCCACCGGATCGGGGCGCTGGGTGTGCGGCGACTTCATCAGGTAGCTGGAGGGCCCGTCGAGCTCGCCGGCGATGCCGTTGTTGAGCGCGAGCTTCACGATCCTGGCGGCGTCGATCACGATGCCGGCCGAGTTCGGCGAGTCCCAGACCTCGAGCTTCAGCTCGACGTTGAGCGGCACGTCGCCGAACGCCTTCCCCTCGACGCGGATGTGCGCCCACTTGCGGTCGGTGAGCCACGGCACGTAGTCCGAGGGCCCGATGTAGACGTCGTCGGCGGGCAGCTCGTGATCCATGATCGAGGTGACCGCGTTCGTCTTGGAGATCTTCTTCGACTCCAGCCGCTCGCGCTCGAGCATGTTGTAGAAGTCCATGTTGCCGCCGACGTTCAGCTGGCTGGTGCGCTCCATCCGCACGCCGCGGTCGGCGAACAGCCTCGCGAGCTGCCGGTGCACGATCGTCGCGCCGACCTGGGACTTGATGTCGTCGCCGATGATCGGCATCCCGGCGTCCTTGAAGCGCTTGTTCCAGTAGTCCTCGCGGGCGATGAACACCGGCAGGCAGTTGACGAAGCCGACCCCGGCCGCGAGCGCCTGCTCGACGTACCACTTGGTCGCCTGCTCGGAGCCGACGGGGAGGTAACAGACGAGGACGTCGGTCTGCGTGTCCTGCAGGATGCCGACGATGTCGGCGGTCTGGCCCGGCGCCTTGGTGATCTTCTCCTTGAGGTACTTGCCGAGGCCGTCGTGGGTCATGCCGCGGTGCACCTTGACGCCGAGGTTCGGGACCTCCGAGAACTTGATCGTGTTGTTCTGACCGGCGAAGATCGCCTCGGAGAGGTCCTTGCCGACCTTCTCCGAGTCGATGTCGAAGGCGGCGGTGAACTCGATGTCGCGCACGTGGTAGCCGCCCAGGTCCACGTGCATGAGGCCCGGCACCTGCTCCGCCGGATCGGCGTCCTTGTAGTACTCGACGCCCTGTACGAAGGAGCTCGCGCAGTTCCCGACGCCGACTATCGCGACCCGGACCTTGTCCTCGCGGGCGCCGTTGCGACGGGCTCCATTCGATTGACCGTTGACGGTGCTCATGCCTGGAAATCCTCCTAGATGGTGTAGCTCAAAGCTGAAACGACACTTGCTGTGGTGGGCGGTTACACATCTTCGGCCGCCACCGGCCCGCCGGCCCGCTCTCCCGCCCTTCAGCGCATTGCGAACGTGCCAGACGCGCTGCAGCACGGTGAGGGCGGTGAGAGCGGCCATCGCGTAGATCGCCGGGGCCAACAGCTCGATGTCGAAGATGCCGGCTCCTTTCGCGAAGACTAGGCCCACGGACAGTATGACCACCCTGACGGGGCGTGTCGCCAATCCCACCTTGCACTCCACGCCCAGCGCCTCGGCCCGCGCACGCGTGTAGGAGACCATCAGCGAGCCCAGGACCACGACCACGCACATCGCGGCGGCGAACGAATCGCCCTGCTCGGCGAAGTGCGCGGCGACGGCGGTGAGCACGATCCCCTCCTCGATCCGGTCGAGCGTCGAGTCGAGGAACGCCCCGAACAGCGTCCCCTTGCCGGAGATGCGCGCGTAGCGGCCGTCGAGCGTGTCCATCACCGAGCCGGCGATGAAGGCGAGGCCCCCCAGGAAGAAGTAGTCCTGCCAGATCAGGACGGCGGCGGCGAGGTTCCCGACCAGCCCGACCATCGAGATCGCGTTCGGGGTCAGCCGCGACTCGATCAGCCGGTCGCGGACCATCTCGCCGGCGGTCGGGGTCGGGGCCCCGTCGCCTTGGCCCGTCGCCGGGCGCCGCTCCTCCGTCACCTTCATGCCGGCGCGGCCTCGACCTCGGGCTCGGGCTCGGGGCCCGCGACCGGCCCACGGTCGGCATCGGCGCCGAACGACCAGTCGGGGTTGAGCCGCGCGGCCAGCAGCGCGATTCCGGCGGCCGCGGCAGCCACGACCGCGCCGAGGGCCGCGTCGAGCCAGAAGTGGTTGCCGCTCGCCACCACCACGTAGGTCATGAGCAGGGGATAGGCGAAGAGCAGCGCCTTCAGGGGCCGTGGCCGGACCAGCAGCGCCAGCGACCACGCGAAGATCAGCGAGAAGGCCACGTGCATCGAGGGGACGGCGGCGAACGGGTTGAACAGCGGATCGCCCGGCGCCGAGATCACCGGGTCGTTGCCGGTGACGGTGTTGGACGGGTCGAGGCCGAGCTCGGGAATGAAGCGCGGCGGCGCCGTGGGAGACGCCGCGTAGCAGAGGATCGAGATCGCCATGGCCGCCAGGACCATGTTGCGGACGAACCCGAAGCTGCCGCGCCAGCCGAAAAAGATCGCGGCGAGCATCAGGCAGCTTCCCTTGAAGTGGAGGTTCGCGTAGCCCCATCGCACGAACTCGCCGAGCCAGGCGGAGTCGACGGTCCAGCGCTGCACGTCGGGCTCGATCAGCGTCCCGAGGGACCTCTCGACGCTGATCAGATCGCGCGCGTGCGCGAACGACTCGGTCATCCCGCCCGCAACGGCCCCGCGCGCATACCGCCACGCCACGTAGGCGAGCGCCACGATCGCAAACTGGATGATCAGATCGCGCGGGCCGCGCGGGAGCAGCCTCCCCTTGAGCTGCGCCGCGGTCACCTGCCCACCCCGCGCGTCACGGCACGCTCCCAGCCGCCGGTCGCCGGAGGCCTGTTGGCGCAGCGCGGGCCGCCCGACAGGGCCCGCCACGGCGCAAAGTCAACGCCGACCCGGAAGCGGCCGGGCTCCTTCACCTGGAGGACGGTGCCGCCGCGAGGCGACTGCTCGACGCATCCCGTGCCCTCCTCGATCGACCAGTACGGCGTCCAGTTCACCTTCACCAGCACGCTGCCTCGGCTCTCGGCGTCCACGACGAACCCCTCCGGGGTCAGCTTGACCAGCTCGCCGGCTCCGATCGCGACCGGAGCGGGATTCCTCACCCGGTAGACGCTCCAGTCGGGACTGCGGAAGGCCAGCTTCAGATAGGGCGCGCCCTGTGCGATCAGGCGCGCCTCGTTATCGGCCGCGTAATCGAGCGGTGCGCCGGGCACGGCGATGAAGCCGACACCCGAGGTCATCGAGCCAGAGCCGGTACTCGGTCGCGGACAGGGTGTCCTTGTAGAAGAGGGGGTTGAGCTTGCGGTCGAGCTGCCGCTCCCAGCCGCGGGCGATGTAGATCCCGCGCGGGACGTAGGCGGACTCCCAGTGGTGCGCCGCCGGCAGCACCTCGACCCGATAGCTCTGATGGCGGGGCGTCCCTCGCAGGAAGTCGAGGACCGGCGCGTAGTAGCTGGCCTCCACGGAGGGCTGGGCGTGGACCTCCTCGAGGTCGCGGATCACCGGCGACCACTGCCAGTAGATGAGCACCGGCGCGAGCAGGACGAGGGCGAAGCTCTGCCGCCGCCAGAGGCCGAGGGCGAGGACGGGGCCGAGCAGCAGGGCGCCCATCCGGGTCGCGTTGCCGCCCATCGGCGTGTCGATCAGGAACGCGCCGGCGAGGGCCGCCGCGTAGGCGGCGACCCCGTAGCGGAGCAGCCGCTCCTCACGGGGCAGCGCGAGGAACACGGCGATCGCGACCAGCAGCGCCGGCTGGAAGCTCGAGAAGACGAACGGCTCGGTGCCGCCCTCGGGGAAGGCGAAGGCGAGCGCCACGACCAGCCCGACCGAGGCGACCGCCAGCTCCAGGCCACGGCGGGTCCGGTGCGCCGCGGCGTAGGCGACCGCCCCGCAGCCGAGGAAGAGCGCCGCGACCGGGCTGGCCAGGGCCGAGGGCGGCCAGGAAGACCCCGACCGAGCGCCAGCCCCGCTGGCTCGCAAACACGGCGCCAAGCGCGATCGCCACCCCGAGCGCGAAGGTCAGCCTGCCCGTGTAGAGGCTGATCGAGGCGCCCGCGGCGAACCAGATCACCCCGAGGCGCGCCCGCTCGCCCCACTCCCGGTAGGCGATCGCCGTGAAGAGGAGGAGGCGATCAGGACGGCGAGGACGCCGACCTCCCTGGGACCGATCGCCGAGCCGAGCACCGGGAACAGGAGGCTGTATGCGGGCAGGTGATGGCCGCCGAACCAGAGGTTGTTCCAGGCCGAGATGCCCTCCTGGTCGAAGAGGCCGGAGCGGAAGACCTGTGCGGCGTGGTCGGCGCTCGAAGGCTGCACCAGCAGGTACAGGCCGCCCAGCGCCAGGGCGAGCAATCCCGGCTCGGCGTAGCGAGCCAGCACCTCTCTGGCGCGATCCGGCCGGCTCGGGACGCCGACCAGGTGCGCGCCGGCGCCTGCGCTCAAGCCGTCGCCGGCCGGAAGGACCAGACCGCCGGCCGGAAGCGGGCCAGGACCTGCCGAGCGGTGAGAGCCGCGAGCGCGGCCACCAGGGCGCCCGCCGCGGCGTCAACCCAGTAGTGGTTCGCCGTCACCACGACGACGAACATGACCACAAGCGGATACACGCACCAGAACGCGCGGGTGGCCTTGTGGCGCGAGATCATCGCTCCGCTGATGCCGATCATCAGGGCGAATGCGCAGTGCATGCTCGGGATCGCGGCGTAGGGGTTGACGAAGAGCTTCACGAGGCCGGAGTCGTGGTTCACCTGGGCGTAGGCCGTGATCGTGTCTACGAATCCATCCTCGGGAAAGAGGCGGGGTGGGGCGGTCGGCACCAGGGTGTAGCCCACCAGGGCGAGCCCCATCGCGACCAGGAACATGTTCCGGACGAAGTAGAAGCTCGGGTTACGAAACAGATAAAGCCAGACCAGGAAGGCCGTCGTGACCACGAAGTGGCTGTTCATGTAGAGGAAGTTGGCCACGTCGATGATCCACTGGGAATTGAGCAGCGCGGGCTGGAGGTCGGGCTCGAAGAAGGTGTGCGTCGAGCGCTCGAAGTCCGTGATCGCGGCGGCGTTCGCGAACGCCTCGGCGCGCTGACCCTCCGCGACACCGCGGACGGTCTCATACGAGAGCTCGGCCAAGACGAACAGGCCGAGCTGCCGGCCGCGTCTCCCCATCCCTGGGCAGCCAACGACCGATCCTGTCTACCAGGGCGCGCACGACCCGGGGATTCTAGTCACCGGTTGGTAACAAATCGTCAACTCTGCGGGTTATCCGCACCGCCCTGAAGGAATTGCAACACGGGCTCGATGCTCGAGGGCTCATCCTGCCAGGGCCAGTGGCCGGCCTCCGGGAGCTCCAGCAGCTCAGCCTGGGGCAGCGCCTCGGCCCAGGCGCGGCCGAATCCGCGCCGGCAGGTAGCGGTCCCGCATGCCCCAGACGACCAAGGCGGGCGCATCGAGCGACCCGAGCGCATTCCCCGTGGCCGCGAGCGCCTCCTCCGGTGCTCAGCGATAGAGGGAGAGGATCGCCCGGACTGGTGCCCCGCATCAGAGGTGGCTCCTAGATCAGGTCGACGAAGGCTGGGTCGTGCCGGCTCCAGTCCCCGCGCGACTCCCGCAGCGCCAGGTCGAGCGCGCGCCGGGAGCGGATCCGGGTGGAGAGCTCGCCCAGGACCGGGGTGCGCCAGATCCGCGCGGTGCGGTGCCAGCGGTAGCCCGGCAGCAGCGGCAGGGCGTTGATCAGCGCCAGGGCGGCTGATCCGGTCGCGCCACCCCTGCGCCGCGACCAGCGCGATCGAACCCCAGTCGTGGACCACCAGGGAGAGCTCCTCTGATGCCCATCCGCGCCAGGAAGCGGATGAAGAAACGCGCTTAACCATCCATCGTGTAGTCGAAGCTCTCCGCCGATGGATGATCCGCAGCGACCGAGAGCCTGGTAGATCGATGCGCGATCGCCGGGCCCTGCAGCTCTTCCATCATCTGGCAACGAGTCCTCGGAGTGGGTCGTCACGTTCCGTGCAGGAGGACGACCGGCGTGCCCTCCCCCGGCAGATGCCCAAAGAAGGTCGACACCCCGTCGATGTTCACCGTCCCGCTCTCGATTTGCTCTGCCATTGAGGCGGTGCAGAAGATTCTCTTCTGGTGCCTCTGCCAGAGAAGGTCAAGGGGTCGGTACCCAAGCGGGACCCGTCGTGGAGGCGGCCGCCCCGCCGGCGGGTGATCGCGATCCGCGACCGGCTCCGAGAGCTCTACGGCCGGCCGGTGAACGAGCCCACGGCCATCCGATCGCAGAGCTGGTGCGCACGGTCCTCTCCCAGAACACGAACGACCGCAACCGCGACGTCGCCTACGGCCGGCTGCGGGAGAGGTTCCCGACCTGGGAGGAGGTGCGCGACGCGCCCACCGAAGCGGTGGAGGAGGCCATCAAGCCCGGCGGGCTGAGCCCGACAAAGGCCCCGCGCATCCAGGAGATCCTCGGCCGCCTCCAGGACCATCCGGACCTCGACTGGCTCGAGGACGCGCCGCGCGACGAGGCCATGGATTCCTGGTCTCACTGCCGGGAGTCGGGCGCAAGACCGCGGCGTGCGTCCTGATCTTCGCCTTCGGCCGGCCGGAGATCCCCGTCGACACCCACGTTCACCGGGTGGGCGGCCGGCTGGGACTGTTCCGCCCCGGTGCCTCCTTCGAGGAGGCCCACGACGAGATGCTGGCGGTGGTCCCGCCGGAGGATGCCTACGAGCTCCACATCAACCTGATCCGCCACGGCCGGGAGATCTGCCGGCCGCGGCCGCGGTGCGGGGAGTGCGCGCTGCGACGCATGTGCCCCTGGTACCGGAGCGGCGCAGCCGACGGCTATATCCTCCCGCGCCAGTCATGAAGAGGAGCACCTTCGTCATCTTCGGTCTCGCAGTCCTGCTGTTCGCGGTCCTGATCCCGGCCTGGGCCATCAGCCGCGAGGGCGGTGAGGACGCGTCGCCGGAGAGCGTCCCCTCCAGCCTCGACGAGGGCAAGGAGCTCTTCGTGACCAACTGCGGCGCTGTCACACCCTGGCGAAGGCCGGGACCGATGGCGTCGTCGGGCCGAACCTCGACGACCTGCTCGCCCTCCGAGCCCGACGCCGCCCGACCCGGCCACGATCAAGCCGCGGGTGCTGGCCGCGATCAACGACGGCGTCGCGGGACGGATGCCGGCGGGATCCTGAGCGGCGAGCAGGCCGAGACTGTCGCCGACTTCGTCTCCCAGGTCGCCGGCCGCTAGCTCCGGCGCGAAGCCGCAAACTGGGCAATCGGCCCATACCGAATACTGCGGCTTTCTACGGTTGCGACCGCAACTACGTGCGAAATAGCGTTATTACTTCAGTTACTAGGAGTAGGAGAGGAGACTCGGGGAGCCGCTCTGGCGAACGGCGCCTCAAGAAAGGAGTTCACTTGAGTTACGCACGTTCCGGCGGCCGAGGACGGCTGCGCATGGCGGGCTTGTTGGGGCTGGTTGCAGCCCTGAGCCTTTGCCTGGCGCCCGGACTCGCCGACGCCAAGAAGGGGAAGGCCCGCCCCGGGTGGCGACATTCAACCTCTACCTGGGCACGGACCTGCCGCCCTGGCCAACAAGCTCAACCCGGCGCCCCCGGCGGCTTCGCCTCGAAGCCCGACAGCATCGCCAACGCGATCGGGTTCGGCCTAGAGGACGTCAACGCGAACGATTTCGACACGAGAGCGGTCCACATCGCCGCCCTGATCAAGAATAAGAAGGTCGACCTGGTCGGCCTCCAGGAGGCGGCGCTTTTGAAGCTCCAGGTTCCGACCGACGGCTCGCCGCTCAACCCGGCCGCGCAGCGGGCCAGGACCGTCACGTGATCGACTACGTAGAGATGTCCTGAACGCGCTGAACGAGAAGGCGAAGACGAAGAAGGAGTGCGGCCAGGCGGCCCAGAAGCGGGCAAGGTGCTCGGCGCCAAGAAGGGCAAGTCGAAGCCGTGCTATCGCGGCTATCGCCTGGGCATCTCGCAGAACGGGTTCGACACCGAGTTCCTCGGTGACTTCGACAACGACCCGGGGCCGGACGGCAAGACGTTCGACCTCGCCGACTCGGCCACCCTGGGTCCTCTGCCGCACCCCCCAGAGCGCCCATGGGCCTGGTTGTGGCTCGACGGCAACGACGACACCGGAGTCACCCTCGGCGAGCCGCGGCGGCGCAGTGCTCCGACGGTATCGACAACGACGGCGACGGCTGACCGACTACGGCCCGACGCGCAGGCGGCATCGAGACGAGCGGTCCGGCGCAAGGCCGGCCTCGGGGGACGTGGCGCCCCGGGGCAAGCACTGCCCCGCCGTGCGGCTGGTCGGCCACGCCGACAACAGCGAGGCGGCCAATGCCCGTTGGCTGACGGAGCCGAATGGCCTGCCGCCGGACGCCAATTTCGACCACCACCTCACCTCAGGGAATTCGCCCAAAATCGGCCGACGACGGCACCCCGGCCTGCGGAACCCGGGGCCGGTGTGTCCCACACCCTGGGCCCCGGCCTGTCCTATGACATGATCGGAAACGGGACCGACGCCGCGGGCATCTCCGATTGCGCCGCGGGCTACGACACCAGTGCGACGCAGGACCGCCGCCGGCGCCCGCCCGTTCGCGGGTTATTACGGGCTAGGTCCCGAGAAAGCCAATCACACGTTCCCGTCTGCCTGTTCCATGGGATCGACGGTGACCTCAGCCTGACCCTGCGGGATGCGATCCTCGTCCGCGTCGGAAACGGCGTCAAGGCGAGGAACCCGCAGGGCGCGCTGTTCAACAACCAGGTGTCGCCACCCTGCCGGGCGGCCTCAGGTGTCCCAGAACCGGGGTTGGGTCTCGGTCGATGCGCAGGTGCGTGGGAAGTCGTTCCACTTCGTCAACACGCACCTCGAGGCGTCCGACGATGGGACGGTCCGTGAGGATCAGGCCACCGAGCTGCTCAACGGCCCGGGCGAAGAAGCCCGCGGTGCTCGTCGGTGACCTGAACTCCGACGAGAAGCGCGGATCCGCAGTCGCCGCCGGCGATGCAGCGGCTGCTGGCTGCCGGGTTCACCGACCTGGTCGGGCTGTTCGCGACCTCCAGTCACACGACGGGCTCTCGTGCGTTCCTGAGCCCAGCGGAGACCCAGGGGCTGATCACGAACGGTGGCGATCTCGCGGCGGAGTCGCGGATCGACCACGTCCTGACCAACGGCACGTTCAAGGCCGGCGCATCAGGCCCGCTGGACAAGTTCGCCGGTGGTCTGTGGACCTCCGATCACGTCGGGGTGTTCGCGACCTGGGTGGCAAGAAGAAGGGCAAGAAGAAGGGCGGCAAGAAGAAGTAGGCCCTGCCGCCACCGCGAAGTTCGCGCGAAGCCCCCGCCTCGGCGGGGGCTTCGTCGTTCCGGGATCGTTGACATCTCGCAGCGATCTTCTACACTCGCACTCAGATTTCTTAATCGAGAGCTTTGGAGGACAGAACAGATGGGCAAGACGATCGGAATCGACCTCGGCACGACCAACTCCTGCGTCGCCGTGATGGAGGGCGGCGAGCCGACGGTGCTCGAGAACGCAGAGGGCGGCCGCACCACTCCCTCCGTGGTCGCCTTCACCGACTCGGGCGAGCGGCTGGTCGGCACCGTCGCCAAGCGCCAGGCGGTGATGAACCCCGAGCGGACGATCTTCTCGATCAAGCGCTTCATGGGGCGCAAGGAGGCCGAGGTCAAGGAGGAGGAGACGATCGTCCCCTACAAGGTGGTCGCCGGCCCCAACGACGACGTGCGCATCGAGGTCGACGGCAAGCAGTCCTCCCCGCCGGAGATCTCCGCGATGATCCTGCAGAAGCTGAAGGCCGACGCGGAGGCGAAGCTCGGCGGCGAGGTCGATTCGGCGGTGATCACCGTTCCCGCCTACTTCAACGACGACCAGCGCCAGGCGACCAAGGACGCCGGCAAGATCGCCGGCCTCGACGTCAAGCGCATCATCAACGAGCCGACCGCCGCGGCGCTCGCCTACGGCCTCGACAAGGAGGAGTCCGACCAGAAGATCCTCGTCTTCGACCTGGGCGGCGGCACCTTCGACGTCTCGGTGCTCGAGCTCGGCGACGGCGTCTTCGAGGTGAAGGCGACCGCCGGCGACAACCACCTCGGCGGCGACAACTGGGACAAGGCGATCGTCGAGTGGATCGTCAGCGAGTTCCAGAAGGACCAGGGAGTGGACCTGTCCGCGGACAAGCGCGCCCTGCAGCGCCTCTACGAGGCCGCCGAGAAGGCGAAGATCGAGCTCTCCGCCACCCAGGAGACGCAGATCAGCCTCCCCTTCATCACGGCGGTGGAGGGCGAGCCGCGGCACCTCGAGATGAAGCTCACCCGCGCCAAGCTGAACGAGCTGACCTCGGACCTGCTCGACCGCGTGGTCGGGCCGGTCAAGCAGGCCCTCTCCGACGCGGGCGCCGACATCGACCACGTGATCCTCGTCGGCGGGATGACCCGCATGCCCGCCGTGCAGGAGAAGGTGAAGGAGCTGGTCGGCAAGGACCCGCACAAGGGCGTCAACCCCGACGAGGTCGTCGCGATCGGCGCCGCCATCCAGGCGGGCGTCCTCGCCGGCGACGTCAAGGACGTGCTGCTGCTCGACGTCACGCCGCTCACCCTCGGCATCGAGACCAAGGGGGGCGTGATGACCAAGCTGATCGAGCGCAACACCACGATCCCGACCAAGAAGTCGGAGATCTTCTCGACGGCGGACGACAACCAGCCCTCGGTCGAGGTGCACGTGCTCCAGGGCGAGCGCGAGATGGCGGCCGGCAACAAGAGCCTGGGCAAGTTCCAGCTCACCGGCATCCCGCCGGCGCCTCGAGGGACCCCGCAGATCGAGGTCACGTTCGACATCGACGCCAACGGCATCCTCAACGTCTCCGCCAAGGATCTCGGCACCGGCAAGGAGCAGAAGATCGAGATCAAGGGCGGCTCCGGCCTCGCGGAGTACGAGGTCGAGCAGATGATCAAGGACGCCGAGTCGCACGCCGACGAGGACCGCGCCCAGCGAGAGCTGGCGGAGGCCCGCAACGTCGGCGAGAACGCCGCCTACCAGGCGGAGAAGCAGCTCCCCGAGCTGGGCGACAAGGTCGAGTCCGCCGACAAGGAGCAGATCGAGGCCGCGATCAAGGACCTTCGCGAGTCCCTCGACTCGGATGACGCCGGCCAGATCCGCTCGAAGACGGACGCCCTCCAGGCGGCGTTCCAGAAGGTCTCCGAGCAGATCTACGCCGCGGCCGCCGAGGAGCAGCAGGCGGCGGCCGGCGACGGCGGCTCGGCGAACGGCGCCCAGGGCGAGGGCGACGAGGAAGTCGTCGACGCCGAGGTCGTGGACGACGAGAAGACCTCGTAAGGAGGCCCGCATGGCGGATGAGGAGACCCAGGCCGCCCAGGACCAGGTCGAACACGACCTGGACGAGCTGACCGCGACGAAGCGCGAGCGCGACGAGTACCTCGAGCTGGCGCAGCGCACGCGCGCCGACTTCGAGAACTACCGGAAGCGGGTGGCGAAGGAGTCCGCCGAGGCCACGGCGAGGGGCAAGGCGGAGCTGGCCAAGCAGCTGCTCCCCGTCGTGGACAACCTCGAGCGCGCGCTCGCGGCGGCCGAGGCGGAGCAGGGCTCACTGGTCAAGGGAGTTCAGCTCGTTCTCGACGAGCTGCGGGACAAGCTCTCCGACGCCGGCGTCGAGTCGTATGACCCGCTCGGCGAGCGCTTCGATCCCGAGCTGCACGAGGCGCTCTCGACCCGCGCCGAGGAGGGCACCGATGCCGGGCATGTCCTCGAGACCGTCGAGAAGGGCTACCGCCTGAACGGGCAGGTGCTCCGCCCGCCCGAGTCGTGGTGAGCGCGTAGGGGGCGGCTGATGGCGCGCGACTTCTACGAGGTGCTCGGCGTCTCCAAGTCGTCCTCTCAGGACGAGATCAAGAAGGCGTACCGGGAGCTGGCCCGCAAGTGGCATCCTGACCGAAATCCGGGCGACGACGAGGCGGAGGAGCGCTTCAAGGAGATCCAGCAGGCCTACGACGTGCTCTCCGATGCCGAGAAGCGCAAGCAGTACGACGCCGGCGGCATGTTCGGCTTCGGCGGCGGCGGGCCCGGCGGGTTCCCGGGGGGCGGCTTCCCCGGCGGCGGCTTCGCCTCCGACCTCGGCGACATCTTCTCGACCCTCTTCAACCGGGGCGGGCGCGGGCAGGGCCCCCGTGCGCAGCGGGGGCGCGACCTCGAGACCGAGGTCCGCCTCTCCTTCGATCAGGCGATGCACGGCGCGCAGATCAGCGTGGCCGTCCCCACCACCGGCCCGTGCGGGACCTGCAACGGGTCCGGCGCCAAGCCGGGACCGCGCCGAAGACATGCCCCCGTGCGAGGGCACGGGGATCGACAACCAGAGTCAGGGTGTCTTCTCCATCTCCCAGCCGTGCCCGGAGTGCGGGGGACAGGGCAGCGTGATCGAGGATCCCTGCCCCACCTGCCGGGGCAGCGGGGTCACCCAGGAGACCAAGCGCTACCCGGTCAACATCCCGGCGGGCGTCCACGACGGCAGCCGGATCCGCCTCGCCGGCAAGGGCGAGGCCGGCTTCCGCGACGGCCAGCGCGGTGACCTCTACGTCACCACCAGGGTCTCCCCCTCGCCGGTCTTCAAACAGCGTCCGGACGGCAACCTCGAGGTGGATCTCCCGATCACCGTGACCGAGGCGATCCAGGGGGCGACGGTCGAGGTGCCGACGCTGAACGGCTCCAAGCGAATCCGGATTCCCGCCGGCACCCAGCACGGCACCACCCAGCGCCTGCGCGGGGAGGGCCCGCCCCGCACCAAGGGCGGCGGTCGCGGGGACATCTACTACCGCCTGAGGATCGACGTGCCGCGCGAGCTGGACGACGAGCAGCGCGAGGCGGTCGAGAAGCTTGCGGACGCCCTGAACGGCCGGAACCCGCGGGAGACCCGGCCGGCCGATGCTCGGTCGGCTCTGGCGAGCCAGTGAGAGCGATGCCCGCCCGTCGCAGGACGCGCACGTCGAAGACGGAGGAGCCGGCGCGCACCCGCGCCGAGGCCGGCTGGACCACGAACGGGCGTGTTGATGATCTCGGTGGCGGCGGAGCTCGCCGAGATGCACCCGCAGACCCTCCGGATGTACGAGGCGCGCGGACTCATCAGCCCGAAGCGGTCCCCCAAGAACACCCGCCTCTACTCGCAGGCGGACGTGGAGCGGCTGCGCCGGATCCAGCAGATGACCGGCGAGGAGGGCCTCAATCTCGCCGGGGTCGAGACGGTGCTCGAGCTCGAGCGGCGCGTCGAGCAGATGCGCGCCCAGATCGCCCGGATGCGCAAGCGCGCGGCCGAGATGGAGCAGCGAGATCGGCAAGGAGATGGAGCGTCTGCGCAAGTCGCTCGGCGGCGAGCTGGTCCCCTACGGCGCCTACGAGCCCGATGCGCTCGGCGGCAAGCCGACCAAGATCCGGATCCAGCGCCGTAAGGGCTGGGAACGGGCCAGCCGCCCGCGCGTGGGGCGGCTCGGCGAGCAGCCGGCCCGGTGACACCCTCGATCGCGGTGTAGCCGCCGCCCGTGCCGGGCGCCTCGTTGGTGAGCACGGCGAGCGCGAGTCGCTCGCCTCTGCGGTGGACCAGCAGCGCCCCCTGGTGGGTGACGGCACCCGTCGTGCCCTCCTGCCCGGCCGGCCGCCATCCGCCCTTGAACCAGACCCTCCAGTCGTCGCCGGCGGCGGCCGGGATGCCCCAGCGCTGCGTCTCCGTGATGTGGGAGAGGAGCCTCATGCCGTACTCGCGATACCGGCCCGGGGAAGTTGCGCTCTAGTCGCCAGTAGAAGCGGGCGAGGTCCGCCGCGGTGAGCTGGGCGCCGCCCCAGAAGCCGGGGTCCAGCCCGAAGCTGCGCATCCCGGCCCAGTGAGCGGCTGCCCTCCAGTCCCGTGTCGCCGACCCGCGCGTACACGGCGCTGGCGGCGTCGTTGTCGGAGTAGGTGATCATCGGCTCCAGCACGGCGCGCGTTCCCTCGTCGAGCGGCTCCCTTCGCGCGTGACGGAGGCGATGCAGCTCGGCCGCGAGCAGCAGTGCCTTCGAGGCGCTCGCCGACTGTACGGGAGTGTTCGCGTCGTAGCCGCGGAAGCCCGCCATCGGCGTCGACCACGGCGAAGCTCCACCGGGCGCCGCGGCCGGCCGCGAACCCGGCGGCGTCGCGCACCGCGTCGTCGCTGGGGATAGGTCCGGTACCCGCGGCCATGTCTTCTGCGGGCCGCTGCTCCCCCTCCCTCGCGGGGGCGATGCCCCGCGGGAGAGCGAGCGCCGCCACCAGAGCGACGCCAGCGACGGCGCAGCCGCCGCTGCCGCGCCGACTGCGACGCATGTTGACCGGCAAGGGCTGCAGGCGAGGATCGCTAGCGGCCTCGCAGTCGCGATACAGGCTCGCCGGCTCGACGGACCGAGCCGTTCGCGCGAGCGCGTCCTGGATCGAGCGTAGGCGCGCCATCGACGATCTTGCCGTCGCGGCAGGTCAGCGCCTGCGCGCGGACCTCGACGCTGGCTCGCCCAGCCGGTCCTCGGCTCGTCGCGTCGATAGGCCGCGACTCGATCGCCGTCGGATCATGGTCGCGCTCGGACCGACTCGGCACCTCGCCGATCGTGCGGCGGACATCGCTCGTGGCCTCGAATCCGCATTCCCTGGGGCAGGTCGGGGTCGTAGACCTCGATGTCCTCGGAGAAGTACTCCAGCGCCCCCGCCAGGCCACGCTCATTGAAGGCCTCCAGGATTCGCTTGTAGGTGTCGACGTTGCTGTCGCTCACGGCATCCGGCCGGGTTTGAACGCGCGCCTGACGCGTGATCCTACGGTCCAGGAGCCCTGCCGGCAAATAGGGATAGTGGTTTTAGTCGTAGGCGACTTAGATTTCTTCATTTTCCGCCTAAGCCGCTACCCTGGCCGCATGCAGCAGGACCGCTTCACGATCAAATCCCAGGAGGCCGTGGCGGCCGCTCAGCGGCTCGCCTCGGAGCACTCCAACCCCGAGGTCGCCCCCGCGCACCTCCTGCTCGCCCTGCTCGAGCAGGAGGAGGCGTCGTGGTGCCGGTGCTGCAGCGGCTCGGCGAGGACGCGAGGGGCGCGCGGGCGCGCGCCGGAGGCGATCGAGGCGCTGCCCCGCCTGAGCGGCAACACGGTCCCCGACATCCGCCCCTCGAAGGAGTTCGTCTGGGTCATGCAGCAGGCCGAGAAGGAGGCCTCCGGGCTCTCCGACGAGTACATCTCCACCGAGCACATCCTGCTGGCGCTGGCCCAGAGGAAGTCCGGCGTCTCGCGATCTGCTGCCCGACCGCGACGGCGCTGGTCAGCGCGATCGCCGAGGTGCGCGGCCCCCACCGCGTCACCTCCCCCACCCCCGAGGACACCTTCGGCGCGCTCGAGAAGTACGGCCGCGACCTCACCGCCGAGGCCGAGAGCGGCAAGCTCGACCCGGTGATCGGCCGCGACGAGGAGATCCGCCGCGTGATCCAGGTCCTCTCGCGGCGCACCAAGAACAACCCGGTCCTGATCGGCGACCCCGGCGTCGGCAAGACCGCGATCGTCGAGGGCCTCGCCCAGCGAATCGTCTCCGGCGACGTGCCCGAGACCCTGCGCGACCGCCGCGTGATCGCGCTCGACATCGGCGCCCTGCTCGCCGGCTCCAAGTACCGCGGCGAGTTCGAGGAGCGCCTGAAGGCCGTGCTCAAGGAGATCCAGGAGGCCGAGGGCCAGATCATCCTGTTCATGGACGAGCTGCACACGATCGTCGGCGCCGGCGCCGCCGAGGGCGCGGTCGACGCCTCCAACCTGCTGAAGCCGATGCTCGCCCGCGGCGAGCTGCGCGCGGTCGGCGCGACCACGCTCGACGAGTACCGCAAGCACATCGAGAAGGACGCCGCGCTCGAGCGCCGCTTCCAGCCGATCTTCGTCGGCGAGCCCGACGTCGAGGACACGATCGCGATCCTGCGCGGGCTCAAGGAGCGCTACGAGGTCCACCACGGCGTCCGCATCAGGACGCCGCGATCGTCGCCGCCGCCACGCTCTCCGCCCGCTACATCGCCGACCGCTTCCTGCCCGACAAGGCGATCGACCTGATCGACGAGGCGGCCTCGCGGCTGAAGATCGAGATCGACTCGATGCCCACCGAGATCGACGAGGTCGAGCGGCGGATCCAGCAGCTCGAGATCGAGCGCGAGGCGCTGAAGAAGGAGAAGGACGAGGCCTCGAAGGAGCGCCTGGAGGCGATCGAGGCGGAGCTCGCCGAGCTGCGCGAGCGCTCCAGCGAGATGAAGGCCCGCTGGCAGAACGAGAAGGACGCGATCGAGGCGATCAAGGACGCCAAGGCCGAGCTCGACGAGGCAGACCCGCGAGGCCGAGCGCGCCGAGCGCGACGCCGACCTCGAGCGCGCCGCCGAGCTCCGCTACGGCCGGATCCCCGAGCTCGAGCCGACCGTCGCCGAGCCGGAGGAGAAGCTCGCCGAGCTGCACGAGCGAGGGCGGCACGATGCTGACCGAGGAAGTGACCGAGGAGGACGTCGCCGAGGTCGTCGCCAAGTGGACCGGCATCCCCGTCTCGCGGCTGATCGAGGGCGAGGTCGAGAAGCTGATCCACATGGAGGACCGCCTGCACGAGCGGGTGATCGGCCAGGACGAGGCGGTCGAGGCCGTCGCCAACGCGCTGCGGCGCTCGCGCGCCGGGCTCTCCGACCCCGAACCGGCCGATCGGCTCGTTCCTCTTCCTGGGCCCGACCGGCGTCGGCAAGACCGAGCTGGCCCGGGCGCTCGCCGAGTTCATGTTCGACTCCGAGCAGGCGATGGTCCGGATCGACATGTCCGAGTACATGGAGAAGCACGCGGTCGCGCGCCTGATCGGCGCGCCGCCCGGCTACGTCGGCTACGAGGAGGGCGGCCAGCTGACCGAGGCGGTCCGCCGCCGCCCCTACTCGGTGATCCTGCTCGACGAGATCGAGAAGGCCCACCCCGACGTCTTCAACATCCTGCTTCAGATCATGGACGACGGCCGGCTCACCGACGGCCAGGGCCGCACGGTCGACTTCACCAACGCCGTCCTGATCATGACCTCGAACGTCGGCTCGCAGTACATCGCCGCCGAGACGGACGAGGAGAAGACGCGCGAGCAGATCGAGGAGGCGCTCGAGCAGACCTTCAAGCCCGAGTTCCTGAACCGGATCGACGACGTCGTCATCTTCCACCGCCTCTCCAAGGAGGACCTGGCGAAAATCGTCGACATCCAGGTCGCCCAGCTCGCGGGCCGGGTCCGCGAGCGCGGGATCAAGATCGAGCTCACCGACAAGGCCCGGGAGCTGCTCGGCAACCTCGGCTTCGACCCCACCTACGGCGCCCGCCCGCTGAAGCGGGTGATCCAGAAGCAGCTCGTCGACAAGCTGGCGCTGAGGCTGCTCGAGGGCGAGTTCTCCGAGGGTGACACCATCGTGGTCGACGCCAAGACGGGCGAGCTGATCTTCGAGAAGGCGCCACCAGGCCGGCAAGAGAAGCCCAAGGGCGCACGCGACGGCGAAGGCCGCCTGCCTAAGCGCCCGCCGGCGTGGGCGTCGCCGCTGCACGAGCCTTGCACGAATTTCCCAGTACCTCGGCTAAAGCCAGGCGACGACGGACGAATAGACGAATGCGGGGAGGGTTTCCCTGTACGCCCTTGAGCTACAGGGAGAAGCTCTCCGCAACTTCCTCAGATGCCGAGCCCCGAGACCGCCACGCATGAAAGCTGAAGACTTCCGCCGAAGGACGGCTGGAGCTCCGCGAGGCCGCCTGGGACCTCGAGGAGGGTGCTCTGGCCGCCACCGACGCGACGCGGGCCGGCGTGCGGAGGGGCGCCTTGGGAGCGATCGAGCCGCCTGCCAGCGCGCTGATCCAGACGAAGCTCCTCTGGCCGCTTGCGGACCGCTCGGCGACTACGGGCCCGCGACCCGGACCGGGATCGCGCACCGCCGCCGCGTTGCGCGCGGTCGGGGCGGGCTCGCGGGCGCATCGCTCGCCGAGCCCGGCGGTCGGTGGCCGCGGCCGCTCCGCAGCCGGCGCGGTCGCCTCCGCACGCCACGGGCGACCCCGCCATCGACCCTGCAGGGCGTCGCACCCCGACTTCGAGGCCGACGAACTCGGCGCCGGTCGCGGCCAGGCCGTCCCGCCCGGCGCCCCGGCGCCGCGGCCGCCGCGCCTCCCGCCAGATTGCCTGGCCTTCGCTGAGCTTTCGTCCGTATGAGGTCGGGAAGGTCGACGAGACGACGCCGACGTTTCGCCGCGTCGCCGGCCTCCGCTCGCCAAGGCGCTCACCGACGACCCGCCGCGGCTTCCGCCGGCACCGAGGTGCCCCAGGCCGAGGTGCTGAACGTCGTGCTCGGGAGCGCGAGGGCGAGGAGATCGTGGCCAGCGTCTCGCTGCTGCGACTGCAGGCCGCCAGCGAGCTGCGGCTGACCCTCCGCAACGACGGCGACGGCTGGCGGGTCGCGGAGGTGCTGGCTGATGGGACGGCTTCGCACACGGTCGCCGCGACCCTGGTGGGCGCGGCGATCGCCGCCCAGGGCGCGGGCGCCCAGACGCCGCCCGACCCGCCGCCGCCCCCGACCACCGCGCCGCCGGCCCGCACCCAGGAGCCCGCCGTCGTGTCGGCCGCCGAAGCAGCCGACGAAGCCGAAGCCGCAATCCAAGCCGGAGCCCGCCGAAGCGCCGAGGCCAGCAGGACCCGAAGCCCGACAAGAAGAAGAAGGCCCGACCAGGAGAAGGGCGCGAAGGATCCGGAGGAGGACGTCGCGCCGCCCCCGTTGCCCGCTGCCGCAGTCCTGCGGCCCGACCGCGGTTCCCGCCTTCCTGATCCCCATCTACCAGCGCGGCCACGGAGAAGTACGGGCTCGGCCCCGCCGGACCCGTCGATCCTCGCGGCGATCAACGAGATCGAGACCGGCTTCGGCGCCAACCATGGGCCCTCCTCGGCCGGCGCCCTCGGCTGGATGCAGTTCATGCCCTCCACCTGGGACGCCTACGGGGTGGATGCGAACGGCGACGGCGAAGCGACCCGCACGACCCCGAGGACGCGATCTTCGCCGCCGCGCGCTATTTGCGGGCGGCCGGCATGCCCGAGGACCCGGAGGGCGCGATCTTCGCCTACAACCACGCCGACTGGTACGTGGCCGACGTGATCGCGCGCGCCGCCTGCTTCGGCGGCATCGGCAACGGCGCGGGCGGACCTCTCCCTGATCCCGACGCGTCAGCAGCTCACCTGCGACCCCGCCGAGGACGTCCAGGAAAGCATCCCGGAGGACTACCTGAAGGCGATTCCAGGAGGCGGCCGGGCCGTACGAGCTCGGCGAGGACGGGGTCTGGGCGATGGCCGCGGTGGCCCGGCTCGAGTCCGACTTCGGGCGTGGCATGACCAAGGAGGAGCTTGAGCTGCTGGGCCCCTCGGCATCACCGACGAGAACTGGGAGCAGTTCGCGGTCGATGGCGACGGCGACGGCAAGCCGACCCGGGAGAGCCCCGCGGACTCGGCCGCCACGCTGGCGCGGATGATCTGGGCGAACGGGACGATCAAGGCCGGGCTCTTCCAGCACAACCATGCCTCCTGGTACGTGGAGGCCGTGCTCGAGGAGGCCGAGGCCGCTCGCGGGCAAGTGCCAGACGCGCACGACCGCCTACGCCGTCGCGCTGCCAGGCCCGATGTCCATCCCGGTCAACTGGGAGAACGTCGAGCTCTCGAACTCGCTCGAGATGTGGGACCTGCAGCAGGGCGCGATCGACCCGCGCGTCATCGGCGTGATCGGCGCGATCAGCCAGGAGCACGAGATCCTGATCTCCTCCCTGCGCTCGGATCACGACAATGAACACCGCGGGCGGGAACATCTCCAACCACTTCTTCGGACGCGCCGTCGACATCGCCGCGATCGACGGAGTCCCCTGCACGATCACCGACCTCAACGGGCCCTGCGGCATCATCGCCCGCTCGCTGGCGCCCTGCCCGCGGGTCAGAAGCCGACCGAGCTGATCTACTGCTTCGACCCCGACGGCCCGGCCCGGACTTCGCCGCGGCCGACCACTGCGACCACATCCACGTCGGCTTCAACGAGCGACTAGGGAGTCCACTCCGGCTCGTCGGAGCCGACCGCCGAGGGGCGTCTCGCGGTACCCCGGATCATCGGGCGCACCCAGGGAGGGGCCTTCGGCAGCCGGTCGCGGTCGAGCTGCTCGACCCAGAAGCCCGCCTCCGCCAGCAGGTGCTCGGTGGGCCGGTTCGGGTGGCACCCGGCGGCGACCCATCCCCACGGCCGCTCGAGGCGGTCCTGCCACCAGGCGAGGCGGCCACGCTCGCTCCGGACGTGTTCCAGGAAGAGAAGCGACCCGGCCTCGACCAGGACGCGCCGCGCCTCGGCGAATGCCTTGACGGGGTCATCGACGGTGCAGAAGACGAGTGTCGCGACCACCGTGTCGAAGCTGCCGTCGTCGAAGGGCAGGTCCTCGGCCGGAGCCTCGATGACGCTCGCCGACTCGGCCGCGGTCCCCTCCCTCTCCAGCCGCTCCCTGAGCTTCCTCGCCATGTGGGGGTCCGGCTCGGCCAGGACGAGCTCGCGGACCGATCCGGTGTAGTGGGCCAGGTTGAGGCCGGTGCCGGCGCCCAGCTCCAGGACCCGGCCGGTGGTGGCCCGGGCGAGCAGGGCCCGGCGCATCTCCGTCAGACCGGCCCGCTCGGTCCCCGCGAGCATGCGGTCGTAGAGGCGAGCGAAGAGGGGGTGCTCGGGCACGCCGTGATGATATGAGTGGGTCAACTACGAGAGGAGAGCCACGATGCCCGTCTACATCATGCTCACCAACCTGACCCCGGAGGGTGTGCAGACGCTGAAGAACAACCCCACCCGGGTCCAGGAGGTCAACAAGGAGGTGGAGCAGCTCGGCGTGAAGGTGAAGGACCAGTGGGCCACGCTGGGCCAGTACGACTTCATCACGGTCGTCGAAGCCCCGGACGACCAGACGATGGCCAAGGTCTCGGTCGAGCTCGGCTCCAGAGGCACGATGAGCAGCCAGACCCTCGCGGCGATGCCCGCCGGGGACCTGGCGAAGGCCCTCTGAGGGGTCCGCTTGCGCGTCCTCATCGTCGGAGGCGGCGGCCGCGAACACGCGATCGCCCGGGCACTGAAGCGCTCGCCCGGCTCCCCGGAGCTGCTCTGCGCGCCGGGTAACGCCGGAATCGTCTCCGACGCTCGCTGCCTCGACGAGATCGGAGCCGAAGATGTGGGCGCCATCGTCGCGGCTGCCCGCGACGAGGCGGTGGACCTGGTCATAGTCGGACCTGAGGCGCCGCTGGTGGCGGGGCTGGTGGACGCACTGGAGGAGGAGGGGATCGCGGCGTTCGGCCCCAGCGCGGACGCCGCACGAATCGAGGGGTCGAAGCTGTACGCGAAGGAGCTGATGGAGGAGGCCGGGGTGCCGACCGCCTCGCACACCGTGCTTCGCTCCCATGACGAGGCGACCGAAGCCATCGCCCGAGCCTCCCACCCCTCGGTCCTCAAGGCCGACGGCCTGGCGGCGGGGAAGGGAGTGATCATCTGCGGGAACGAGGCCGAGGCGCGCGAGGCGGCCGATGTCTTCTTCACCGAGCAGCGCTTCGGCGAGACCGAGGTCGTCCTGGAGGAGTTCCTCGAGGGGGAGGAGCTCTCGCTCCTGGCCCTGTGCGACGGCGAGAACGTGGTCCCCCTGTCCCCGGCGCAGGACTACAAGCGGATCTTCGACGACGATCGCGGCCCCAACACCGGCGGCATGGGTTCCTACTCGCCGGTTCCGGGCTTCGACGCAGGCGAGACCGCGCGGATCACCGACGCGGTTCACCGCCCTGTCGTCGAGGCGATGGCCAACCGGGGGATTCCCTATCGGGGGGTCCTCTATGCGGGGCTGATGATCACGCAGGAGGGGCCCAAGGTGCTCGAGTTCAACTGCCGGTTCGGCGACCCGGAGACGCAGGCCGTCCTGCCGAGGCTGAGGTCAGACCTGCTGGAACTGTGCCGGGCCTCCCGCGAGGCGGGTGGACTCGCCGGCCTCGATGCCGAGTTCTCGGACGACTGGGCGGTCACCGTCGTGCTCGCCTCGGCCGGGTACCCGGCCTCATCCTCCAAGGGGGACGTGATCACTGGCCTCGAGGAGGCCGCGGCGGTCGAGGGGGTCGAGATCACCCACGCGGGCACGGCGCGCGACGGTGACCGGCTCGTGACGGCCGGCGGACGCGTGCTCAACGTGACCGGGCTCGGAGGCACCCCTGCTGACGCCCGACGGCGGGCCTACGATGCGGCCCAGCGCATCAAATTCACTGGAAAGCAGATGCGCAGCGACATCGCCGCTCGGGCCGTCGAGCGCGTGGCGGCGGCGTAGGCAGCCGATGACGACCGATCGGAGGAGCTGATGGGCGAGCGCGAGGCGACTGCCACGACCCTGCCGGAGGTCGAGGCGGCGTTCGAGGAGATCGAGGTGGATGAGCCCCTGGTCGGGATCATCATGGGCTCCAAGAACGACAAGCCGAAGCTGCAGCCGGCCGGTCAGGCCCTCCACGAGCACGGGATCAGCTACGAGGTCCGCGTGCTCAGCGCCCATCGCGATCCCGATGCGACGCGCGACTACTGCACGAATGCGCGCATGCGCGGTCTGAAGGTGATCATCGCCGGGGCGGGCATGTCGGCCGCCCTGCCCGGCTTCGCCGCCGCCCACACCGACCTGCCGGTGATCGGGGTGCCGATCTCGGGCAAGGCGCTGGGCGGGCTGGACGCCCTGCTCTCCGCCGTGCAGATGCCGCCGGGCGTGCCGGTCGGCTGCGTGGCGATCGACGGTGCGAAGAACGCAGGATTGCTCGCAGCGAGAATCATCAACGCGTGATCCCCCGCTACACAAGGGAGGAGATCGGTGCTGTCTGGACCCAGCAGCGCCGCATGGAGACCTGGCTGCAGGTGGAGCTCGCGGCGGTCAACGCGTGGGCGGCGGAGGGCGTGGTCCCAAAGGAGGCCGCCGACGCATGCCACGAGCGCGCCTCGTTCACGGTGGAGGCGGTCGAGGAGCGCGAGAGGACGACCGGGCACGATGTCGCAGCGTTCGTCGACGTCGTCTCGGAGTCGATCGGGGAGGAGGGCCGCTGGCTCCACTACGGACTCACCTCCTCCGACGTGCTCGACACGGCGCTCGCACTTCAGCTCGCCGCGGCCGGCGCGATTGTCCTGGCGGGGGCGCGCGCCTACCGCGATGCGCTCGTCGAGCGCGCGCGTGAGTTCGCCGAGACGCTCTGCGTCGGCAGGACGCACGGCGTCCACGCGGAGCCCACGACCTTCGGGCTGAGGCTCGCCGGCTTTGCGTTCGAGGCGGACCGCAACCTGTCGCGGCTGACGGGGGCGTTCGAGCAGCTCGCGGTCGGCAAGCTGTCCGGCGCGGTGGGCACGTACGCCTCGGTCCCGCCGTCCGTCGAGGAGCGGGTGATGATGGCGCTCGGCCTGTCGCGCGAAGACGTCTCCACCCAGGTGGTGCCTCGGGACCGACATGCAGTCCTCCTCGCCAGAATCGCGATCGCCGGCGCCGGACTCGAGCGCTTCGCCCAGGAGATCCGACATTTGCAGCGGACCGAGGTCCGCGAGGTCGAGGAGCCGTTCGGTGCGGGACAGAAGGGATCCTCGGCGATGCCGCACAAGCGCAACCCGATCCTCTCGGAGAGGATCTGCGGGCTGGCGCGGGTGCTCCGCGGTTACTCCCAGGTGGGGATGGAGAACATCGCGCTCTGGCATGAGCGGGACATCTCGCACTCCGGCGCCGAACGGGTGGTGCTGCCGGATTCCACGATCGCGCTCGACTACATGCAGCACCTGGCGACCCGGTTGGTGGAAGGGGTCACCGTGCACGCCGACCGCATGCGGGAGAACGTCGAGCTCACCCACGGCGCGCTGTTCAGCCAGCGCGCGCTGACCGCATTGGTCGAGTCGGGGATGAAGCGAGACGACGCCTACCGCCTCGTCCAGGAGAGCGCCCAGCGGGCCTGGGACGAGGGCACCAGCTTCCGCGAGCTGATCGCGAAGTCGGCGCCCGACCTGGACCTCGACTCGGTCTTCGACTACGACGCCTATCTGAAGCACGTGCCGGAGGTCCTCGCTCGCCTCGATAGGCTCGCGCCGTGATCCTCTACACCTGTGGACAGAAGACGCATGGCCCCAGTCTTCTGCCCATCCGTGCGCCCGTGCCGGAAAGGCTCTCGACAAGGCCGGGTACGAGTACGAGCTGCGCCCCCTCAAGAGCTACCGCCTGCTGCCCTGGACCCGTGGCGACCGGGACGAGGACCGGCGCGAGGCGAGGGAGCTGAGCGGCACCAACGAAGTCCCAGTGTTGGTGCTGGACGACGGCAAGGTGATCTCGGACTCAGCCGCCATCGCCCGCTGGGCGAAAGAGCACCCGAGCGGCCGTCAGACGGCCCTATCTGGAAGCGAAGGGCGAAGCCCGTAGCGACTAGTGCAGGGCCGTCGCTACGGCCGCGGTCGGATGGCGAAGCCGTCCCACGACCACAGCCGGAGTGCCATTGCGCGGCGAGAGGGTGACGTTGCGCCGCATCATCTCCTCCGGCTCGTCCGTGGCCGGGCGGAGCTCGACCATGCGCAGGATGGTGCGCAGCACGACGCGCATCTCGAACTGGGCGAAAGCGGCGCCGAGACAGCGCCGAGTGCCTCCACCGAACGGGACCCAGCTGTAGGTGTCGGGCGACTCCTCGAGAAATCGCTCGGGCCGAAAGGCGTAGGGCATCGGAAAGACATCCTCACGCGTGTGGGCGAGATACATGGAGGCTCCCACCACGGTGCCCTCCTCCAGCTCGTATCCCCCCAGCTCCATCGGCTTGCGCAGCTGGCGCCCGGCGAACATCACCACTGGGCGCAGCCGAAGCGCCTCCTCCACGACGGCGTCGGTGTAGGTGCTGTCGTCGCCCTCCACCTCCTCGCGAAGCCGCGCCATCGCGTCGGGGTTGCGGAAGAGCAGGTCGAAGGTCCAGGCGAGCGCGGTGGCCGTCGTCTCGTGTCCCGCCATCAGCAGGGTGACGAGCTGGTCCCGCAGCTCGTCATCGCTCATTCCCTCGCCCTGCTCGTCCCTCGCCGAGACCAGCATCGAGAGGATGTCCTCGCGCTCGTCGAGGTTCGGATCCGCGCGCCGCTCCGCGATCTCCGCGGCGAGGATCTCGTTGCTCTCGGCGATCGCCTCGCGCACCCGGCGAAAGACCCCGAGCCTCTGAGCCCAATCCACGGTCAGGGCGAGCGCGGCCGGAGACTGCGTTGCACCGAGAATCAAAAGCAGGCGCTCGCGCAGGTCATCCCGCCGCTCCTCGGTCACCCCGAAGACCGCCCGCATGATCACGTCGAGCGTGATCGCCTGCATGCCGGGGTGGAGCGGGAACTCCTCCCCGACCGGCCAGCGACCGGCCTCGCGCTCGGCCGCCCCCTCCATCACCTGCTCGTAGCCGCGCATCCGTTCCCCATGGAAGGCGGGGAGCATCAGCTTGCGGCGGCTGAGATGCTCGGAGTCGTTGACGAGCAGCAGGGACTGCGGGCCAAGCAGCGGCTCCAGGATCGCGTTGCGTCCCGGCGCAACGATGTTGTCGCGATCGGCCGAGTAGAGCGCCTTGATCGAGGGCGGGTCCGTGATGAAGACGATGTGCCCGATCCGCGCCACCCGCGCGGTGAACGTCTCTCCGTACCGCCGCCGCGCCTTCTCCATGAAGGGCACCGGGTCTCTGAGGAGCTGGGCGGTCTGGACGAGCTTGGGAGTACGAGGTCCCGGGGGAAGCGCCATGGCGCGAATGTACTCCGCAAACAGCGCCAACGTGCAGGCGCTTCCGCGTTGAGCGGCAAACGGCCGTTGTTAGCCTCACGGCATGAGCGCGACCCTGGAGGACCTCAAGCTCCACGCCTCGGGCAAGGTCCGGGAGATCTACGAGGACGGGGACGAGCTGATCATGGTCGCGTCCGACCGGATCTCGGTCTATGACGTGATCCTGCCCACGGAGATCCCGGACAAGGGCCGCGTGCTGAACAAGATGTCCATCTTCTGGTTCGAGCTGACCGGGGAGATCTGCCCGAACCACTTCATCTCCGAGGACGTGCCGCCCGAGGCGGAGGGCCGGGGGATGCGGGTGCAGAGGCTCGAGATGTACCCGGTCGAGTGCGTGGTCCGGGGGTATCTCTCGGGATCCGGATGGCGCGAGTACCAGGAGACCGGCGCCGTCTGCGGGATCGAGCTCCCGGAGGGCTTAAAGGAGTCCGATGAGCTGCCCGAGCCGATCTTCACGCCGGCCACGAAGGCGGAGCTCGGCGACCACGACGAGAACATCGACTTCGACCGCGCGGCCGAGGCCGTCGGCAGCAAGCCGCTGATGGAGGAGCTGCGCCGCATCTCGCTCGAGATCTACCGGCGCGGCGCTGAGCACGCGGCCGAGCGGGGGATCATCCTGGCCGACACGAAGTTCGAGTTCGGGGCGTCGCCCGGGGCCGAGGTGGTGCTCGGCGACGAGGTGCTCACTCCCGACTCCTCCCGCTTCTGGCCCGCCGACTCCTACGAGCCGGGGAAGCCCCAGCCCTCCTTCGACAAGCAGTACGTGCGCGACTACTCGGACTCGATCGGCTGGGACCACACGCCCCCCGGCCCCGAGCTGCCCGACGAGGTGGTCCAGAACACCCGCGCCAAGTACGTCGAGGCGTTCGAGAAGATCACCGGCCGCAGCCTCG
The DNA here is from genome assembly GCA_963752605.1 of uncultured Solirubrobacterales bacterium. Taxonomy (GTDB): domain Bacteria; phylum Actinomycetota; class Thermoleophilia; order Solirubrobacterales; family 70-9; genus CAVVYW01. The sequence goes on along the minus strand of CAVVYW010000006.1, from coordinate 684,003 downwards.
ACTGAGGGCGCCGCTACCCTGGCTCCGTGAAGGCCAAGGTCCTGATCAGGCCGAAGCAGGGAATCCTCGATCCGCAGGGGAAGGCGGTCGAGCGGGCGCTGCCGGCGCTCGGCTTCGAGGGCGTCTCCGAGGTGAGGGTCGGGCGCCTGGTCGAGCTCGAGACGGACGATCCGACTCAGCTCGACGCCCTCTGCGAGAAGCTGCTCGCCAACCCGCTGATCGAGGACTTCGAGATCGTCCTCGAGGAGTCCGGTTCCAATGGGTCCAACCCCTCACCGGCCCCGGACGCGAAGCGGAGGAGCCGGTGATTGGCGTGCTCCAGTTCCCGGGGTCGTGCGACGAGCGGGACGCGGTCGCAGCCTGCGAGCGGGTGGGCGATGCCCGGCTGGTCTGGCATGAGGAGACCGGCCTCTCCGGGGTCGACGCGATCGTCGTTCCCGGCGGGTTCTCCTACGGCGACTATCTGCGGGCCGGGGCGATCGCCCGCTTCTCGCCGGCGATGGAGGCCGTGGCGCGCTTCGCCGAGGAGGGTGGACCGGTGCTCGGCATCTGCAACGGCTTCCAGGTCCTGTGCGAGGCCGGCCTTCTGCCCGGTGCGCTGCTGCCGAACGAGGGCCTTCGGTTCATCTGCCGTCAGGTGGAGCTTGTCGCGGAGTCGACGGACTCCCTCTTCACCCGGGAGCTGGAGCCGGGGGCCCGCCTCTCGATTCCCATCAAGCACATGAGCGGCCGCTACTTCGCGCCCGACGACCGGCTCGACGAGCTGGAGGGGAACGGCCAGATCGCGTTCCGGTACGCCCCGGGCGAAAACCCGAACGGCAGCGTCAGGGACATCGCGGGGGTCACCAGCGAGGCGGGCAACGTGCTGGGCCTGATGCCGCATCCCGAGCACGCCGTCGACCCGCTGACCGGGTCTGGCGACGGGCTCGCCCTCTTCCGCGCGATGGCGGCGGAGCCGGCTGCCGCGTGAGCGCCGTAGCGGAGCCGCGCTACCGCGAGCTCGGGCTCACCGACGCCGAGTACGAGCGCATCGAGGAGCTGCTGGGCCGCGAGCCCAACGACGTCGAGCTCGCGATGTTCTCTCTGCTCTGGTCGGAGCACTGCGCCTACAAGCACTCGCGCAAGCTGCTCTCGCGGCTCCCCACCGAGGGCGACCGCGTGGTGATGGGGCCGGGTGAGAACGCCGGGGCGGTTGACATCGGCGGCGGGCACGCCGTGGCGTTCAAGGTCGAGTCGCACAACCATCCGAGCGCGGTCGAACCCTTCCAGGGAGCGGCCACCGGGGTCGGGGGCATCCTCCGTGACGTCTTCGCGGTGGGCGCGCGCCCGATTGCCGTGCTCGACTCCCTCCGGTTCGGCGAACTCGGCTCCGGGCGATCCCGCTACCTGTTCGAGGGAGCGGTCGCGGGGATCGGCCACTACGGCAACTCGATCGGCGTGCCGACCGTCGGCGGCGAGGTCTACTTCGAGCCGCCCTACGAGCACAACTGCCTGGTCAACGCGATGTGCGTCGGGCTGGCCGAGAACGAGGCGATGATCCGCTCCGCGGCGGCGGGCGCGGGCAACCTGATCGTGCTGATCGGCGCCTCGACCGGCCGTGACGGGATCGGGGGCGCCTCGGTGCTCGCCTCCGCCGAGTTGGAGGCGGGCGACGACGCGAAGCGGCCCAGCGTCCAGATCGGCGATCCGTTCGAGGAGTCGAAGCTGCTCGAGTGCTGCCTGGAGCTGCTCGAGCGGGGCCTGCTCGTCTCGCTCCAGGACCTCGGCGCCGCCGGGCTCACCTCCTCGGCCGGCGAGATGGCATCGAAGGGCGGCGTCGGGATCGAGATCGACGTGGCCAAGGTGCCCCGGCGGGAGCCGAACCTCGAGCCCTTCGAGGTGATGATCTCCGAGTCCCAGGAGCGAATGCTCGCGGTGGTGGAGCCGGCCAGGCTCGATGACGTCGTCGAGGCGTGCGAGCGCTGGCAGACGGCCGCGACGGCGATCGGCGAGGTGACGGAGGGAGAGGACCTCCGGGTGCTGGATGACGGCGACGAGGTCGCCGACGTGCCCGTGTCGGCGCTGGTGGACGAGTGCCCGCTCTACGACTTGGAGCCCGAGGAGCCGGCGGGCTGGATGTACGGGAACGAGGAGACGCTCGGGACGGAGGTGGCGCTGTCGGCCGGCCGCTCGGCCGACCCGGAGGATCCCTCGGCGATCGCGCTCGCCCTGCTCGGCTCACCCAACCTGGCATCGAAGCGATGGGCCTTCGAGCAGTACGACTCGATCGTCGGCTCGCGGACGGTGCGCCGGCCCGAGGCGGCGGATGCGGCGGTCCTCGCGACCCCCGAGACCGGCGGCGCGATCGCCGTCTCCATCGACGGGAACGGCCGCCGGGTCGCGTGCGATCCGTACGCCGGAGCCGTGGAGGCCGTGCTCGAGTGCGCACAGAACCTGGCTTGCGTCGGCGCCGAGCCGCTGGGGCTGACCAACTGCCTCAACTTCGGGAACCCCGAGAAGCCGAACGTCGCCTGGCAGCTCGATCGGGCGGTCACCGGGCTGGCGGATGCCTGCCGCGCCCTCGGGATCCCCGTGGTGGGCGGCAACGTCTCGCTCTACAACGAGACCGAGCACGGCCCGATCTACCCGACGCCGGTCGTGGGCATGGTCGGCGAGCTGCCCGACCCCGGCCGCGCCGCTGCCCCGGGCGTCGGCGAGGGCGACGAGCTGATCCTCGTCGGCCCCTTCGCGCCCTCGCTCGCGGGCTCTGAGCTGGCGAAGCTGCGGGGCGAGTTGGATGCGGGCCTGCCCCGGACGGAGATCGAGCCTGTCGCCGCGGCGCTGGCGCTGGTGCGGGAGACGGTGCGCGGCGGTGTCGCGAGCGCGGCCCACGACGTCAGCGAGGGCGGGCTGGCGTGTGCGCTGGCGGAGATGGCGATCGCCGGCGGCGTCGGGATCGAGGCCGACCTCGATCCGCTGGTCGAGCTGCGCGGAGGATCCGGGGAGACGTCCCTGTTCGGCGAGGGGCCCGGGGGCATCGTGGTGGCCGCAGATGGCAGTGGCGCCGAGGACCTCCTCCGGCGCGCCCGGGCGGCGGGCGTGGACGCCCTGCGGATCGGCCGGGCGACCGGCGACCGCCTCGAGCTGTCGGCCGCCGAGCGGACGGTCTCCGTCCTGCTCGAGGACGCCGAGCGCGCCTGGCGCTCGCTCCCCGACCGTCTCTAGTTCCGCCGGGGGAGCGATTCGCCGAGGGCGGCGACGTGGGTCGGCTCGGCCTTCTTCTGGGCCGCACGGCCTTCGTCGGTGATGCACGCCCAGACGCCACGGCGGTCGTGGTCGCAGACGCCGCGGCTGGCGAGGCCCGCGTCCTCGAGCCGCTGCACCAGGCGCGAGAGCGCACTCTGGCTGAGGTGGATCTCTTCGGCGAGCTCCTGCATGCGCATGTGACCCTCGGGTGCGGCGGCGAGGTGACGCAGCACCTCGTACTCGCTCAGCGACAGCTGGTGCTTCCGCTCCAGCGCGCGCTCGAGGGACTCCCGGACAACCGCATGGGTCGCCTCCAGCTCGCGCCAGCGCTCAACTAGTGCCTGGTCCTTCATGTCGTCCTCTCCCTCGCTTCTCGCCGCGTCGCGGCGTCAGCGGGTTTATAGCAAACGTTGCTTGCGCAATATTTGTTGACAGAATACTTGACTATGCATATACTACCTCCCTTCGCTCACCACACGGGAGGTCCCGATGCCGCAAGAGACAGCGCAGAAGGCAACCGAATCGGTCAACTTCGAGGCTCGCCACTGGTGGTTGCTGGCGCTGGTCTGCGGAGTGCTTTTCCTCGACGGGCTCGACGTCTCGATGGTCGGCGTCGCCCTGCCGAGCATCGGCAGCGAGCTGGGATTGGAGCCGAGCTCGCTCCAGTGGGTGGTCAGTGGGTACATCCTTGGTTACGGGGGGCTGCTGCTCTTGGGCGGCCGCGCCGCCGACCTGCTCGGCCGGAGGCGCGTTCTCCTGGGAGGCCTGGCGGTGTTCCTGGTCGCCTCGGCCATCGGCGGACTCGCCAATGACGGCAACACCCTGATCGCCACCAGGTTCATCAAGGGTGCCGCGGCGGCCTTCACCGCCCCCGCGGGGCTCTCGATCGTCACCAGCACCTTCGCCGAAGGCCCGGCGCGCAACAAGGCGCTGAGCATCTACGCGGCGGTCGGCGCCAGCGGCTGGTCGCTGGGCCTGGTGTTCGGGGGTGCCCTGACCGAGTTGGGCTGGCGCTACACCTTCTTCCTGCCGGTCCCGATCGCGATCGCGATCCTGCTGCTCGCCCCGCGCTACCTGGTGAAGGACGAGCCGGCGGAGAAGGTGACTCGGAAGCAGTTCGACTTCGCCGGCACCGGGACCCTCGCGGTGGCGATGCTCGGCCTCGTCTACACGATCGTGGAGGCTCCAGACGTGGGCTGGGGGGCGACGCAGACCCTGGTCTCGTTCGCGGCGGTGGCGCTGCTGCTGACCGCCTTCGTCCTGATCGAGCAGCGCTCCAAGCACCCGCTGGTGCGGCTCGGGATCCTGCGCTCGGCCGCGCTGCGGCGCGCCAACTTCGGCGCCATGGCGCTCCTGGGTAGCTGGTTCGGTTTCCAGTTCATCGGCACCCTCTACATGCAGAACCTGAGGGGCTGGTCGCCGATCGAGATGGCGCTCGCCTTCCTGCCCGCCGGTCTGATCGTCGCCTACGGCTCGACGCGGATGAACGCGGTCGTGAATCGGTTCGGGACGACGTTGCCGATTGGCTTAGGCCTGATCAGCCTCGCCGCTGCGTACACGCTGTTCCTCAACATCAGCGCGGACGCGAGCTACCTGTCGGCGATGCTGCCGACCTTCCTCCTCTCCGGGATCGGGTTCACGCTGGCCTTCGGGCCGCTGACGGTGGCGGCAACAAGCGGAGTCGACAACGACGAGCAGGGGCTGGCATCCGGTCTGGTCTACACCTCGTTCCAGCTCGGCGGAGCGATTGGCCTGGCGGTGGCCACCGCGGTGATCGACGCTGGGACATCCGGCTCGGCGGAGCCCGCGGGCAGCGCGGCCGCGCTCCTGGACGGGTTCCAGCCGGGGATCATCGTCTCCGTGGTGATCGCGGCGATCGGCGTGGTGGTGACGCTCTACCCCCTCGTCGGGCGCCTGCTCAGCCCCGGCCGGGTCGCGGTCGCGACCGGCTCCGAGCGCGACGGCGGCGCCTAGCCCTGGGCGGCGCATACCCCCCCATCCGGGGCGGCTGGGCACTCGCTCAGCCGCCCCGAGCCTTGCCAAAAACCCCCGCTCTTTGGGCTCTCGGACGCTCCTTCGCGCGCCGGGCGCGCTGCTACCCTCCGCTTGCGGGCTGGATCCTGCCCGCGATCCCGACCTTCAGAGGTTGAGACACCTCTAACAGCCATGAGGCAGCCGCCCGATCCATCTGTGGACGCACAGCTAGACGATCGCGATGGCCCGCGCGACGAGTGCGGGGTGTTCGGCATACACGCCCCCGGCCGCGACGTCGCCCGCCTCGCCTACTTCGGGCTCTACGCCCTCCAGCACCGCGGCCAGGAGTCGGCCGGGATCGCCACCTGCGAGGGCGGTCACATCACGACGCTTCGCGACCTGGGACTGGTCTCGCAGGTCTTCGACGAGGAGAAGCTGCGGGCGCTCACCGGAGACATGGCGATCGGCCACGTGCGCTACTCGACCACGGGCGGCGGGGCGTGGGAGAACGCCCAGCCGGTGTGGCGGGACGACGGCCGCGAGCTCGCGCTCGCACACAACGGCAACCTCACCAACGCGGTCGAGCTCCACAACGAGCTGACCGAGGCGGGGCTGACCCTCCGCGGCACCTCCGACTCGGAGATCATGGCCGCGCTGCTCTCACGCCGCGCCGGTGAGGGCCGCGACTGGATCGAGGACGCGGTCGCCGACGTGATGCCGCGGCTCGACGGGGCCTTCTCCACCGTGGTCATGACCAAGCACGCGGTGGTCGCCTTCCGCGACCCACACGGGGTGCGACCGCTGGCGCTCGGCAAGATCAAGCCCGAGAACGGCCACGGCGAGTGCTTCGTGGTCGCCTCGGAGAGCTGCGCCTTCGACATCATCGGAGCGCAGCTGATCCGCGAGGTCCAGCCGGGCGAGCTGGTCTCTCTGACCGCCGACGGCCTCGAGATGAAGCAGGTGATCGAGGCGGAGAAGCCGGCCCACTGCGTCTTCGAGCACATCTACTTCTCGCGGCCGGACACGAGGCTGGAGAACCGGGTGCTGCAGGAGGTGCGCGGGAAGATGGGCGAGCTGCTCTGGGAGGAGGCGCCTGTGGACGCCGACCTGGTGATCACCGTGCCCGACTCCGGGAACCCGATGGCGAACGGCTTCGCCCGCGCCTCGGGGCTGCCCAAGGACGACGGGCTGATCAAGAACCGCTATGTCGCCCGGACCTTCATCCAGCCGGGCCAGGAGCTGCGCAAGCACGGCCTGCGGATGAAGTTCAACCCGCTGCCCGAGATCGTCGCCGGCAAGCGGATCGTGGTCGTGGACGACTCGATCGTGCGCGGCAACACGACGCGGCAGATCGTGTCGATGCTGAAGGAGGCGGGGGCGAAGGAGATCCACCTCCGCATCTCCTCGCCGCCGATCCGCCATCCCTGCCACTACGGGATCGACATGTCCACCCGTGAGGAGATGATCGCCCACGACCGGACGGTCGACGAGATCGCGAAGGAGCTGGGGGCCGACTCGCTCGCCTACCTCTCGATGGAGGGCGTCTACGAGGCGATCGGCACCCCGCGTGAGCGGCACTGCGACGCCTGCTTCACCGGGGAGTACCCGCTGGGCGACCCGGAGTCCGCGAACGGCAAGTTCGCGCTCGAGGACATCGCGGTCGTCCCGGCCTCCCGCTGAGTTGGCCTTCCGCGTCGCCGTCCTCGCCTCCGGCACGGGGACGAACCTGCAGGCGATCCTCGACCAGCTTCACGGCCGCGACGGGATCGAGGTGGCGGCGGTGGCCTCCGACAAGCCCGACGCGCAGGCGCTGGAGCGCGCCGCCGGGGCCGGGGTCGAGACCGGGACCTTCGAGAAGGAGGACTACGCCGACAGGGAGGCACGGGATGCGGCGATCGGCGACTGGCTGACGGAGCGGGAGGTCGACCTGATCGTGCTCGCCGGGTATATGCAGCTTCTCTCGCCGAGTTTCGTGGAGCGGTTCCACAACCGGATCGTCAACGTGCATCCGGCGCTGCTGCCCTCGTTCCCCGGCCTTGACGCGATCGAGCAGGCCCTGGAGCACGGGGTGCGGATCACCGGCGTCACCGTCCACTTCGTGGACGAGGGGGTCGACTCGGGGCCCATCATCCTGCAGCGCCCGGTTCCCGTCCCGCCGAGCCGCGACCTCGAAGAGCTGGAGGAGGCGATCCATGCCACCGAGCACGCGATGCTGCCGGAGGCGATCCGGCTGATCGCCGCGGGGCGGGTCAGCGTCGACGACTCGAGTCGCGTGGTCCGCGTCGACCCGGAATAGACTCGCGGCGATGTCCACCACCCCCTCCTCAGAGATCGCACCGGAGCCGGCCGGCGAGTCGCTGCCGGTGCGGCGGGCGCTGATCTCGGTCGCCGACAAGACGGCGGTGGCCGACTTCGCGGCGGGCCTCGCCAAGCAGGGGGTGGAGATCGTCTCGACCGGTGGGACCCAGTCGGTGCTTCGCGAGACGGGCGTCGAGGTGCGGCCGGTCGAGGACCTGACCGGCTTTCCGGAGATCCTCGACGGCAGGGTGAAGACGCTCCATCCGCACCTGCACGCCGCGCTGCTGGCGGTTCGCGACAACCCCGAACACGCGGCGACGCTGCAGGAGCGTGAGATAGAGCCGATCGACCTGGTGTGCGTGAACCTCTATCCCTTCGAGCGCGCGGTCTCACGGCTCGATGTGCCGGAGGAGGAGGCGATCGAGAACATCGACGTCGGCGGGCCGACGATGATCCGTGCCGCGGCGAAGAACCATCGCTTCGTGGCGGTGGTCGTGCGGCCGGAGAGCTACGACGCGGTACTCACCGAGCTGGAGGAGACCGGGGAGCTGTCGGCGGCGACCCGCCACTGGCTGGCCAACGAGGCGTTCGCGTACACGGCGCGGTACGACGCCGCGATCAGCCGCTGGTTCGCGCGGCGCTACGAGCAGTTCCCGAGCTGGTGGGTGACGGCCTGGGAGAAGGAGCTGGATCTCTCCTACGGCGAGAATCCGCACCAGCGGGCGGCGCTCTACACCGAGCCGAGAGCCCGCTCGCACGTCCTCTCGCGCGTCGCGAAACTCCATGGGCGACCGCTCTCCTTCAACAACGTGCTCGACCTCAACTCCGCACGCGCGCTGCTCGGGGACTTGGAGGGGCCGGGGTGCGTGATCGTCAAGCACAACAACCCGTGCGGGGTGGCCGAGGCCGACGACATCGGCGGCGCCTATGAGGCCGCGTTCGCCTGTGACCCGCTCTCGGCATTCGGCGGGGTGATCGCGCTCAATAGAGCGGTGGACAAGACGCTTGCGGAGCGCCTGCACGAGCAGTTCGTCGAGGTGCTGATCGCGCCGGGGTATGAGGAGGCCGCGCTCGAGGTGCTCCAGCAGAAGGAGGCGATCCGAATCCTCGAGGACACCGAGCGGCGGCTGCCTCAGATCGAGCCGGACATCAAGCGGGTCCGTGGCGGCCTGCTGGTGCAGGATCCTGACGGCTCGCCGGAGCCGCGGGAGCTGATGGAGGTGCCGACCAAGGCGCAGCCGACCGACGAGCAGTGGGAGGACCTGCTGTTCGCCTGGCGGGTGGTGCGCCATGTGCGCTCCAATGCGATCGTGCTCGCGCGCTCCCGCGCGACGCTGGGCATCGGCGCCGGCCAGATGAGCCGGGTGGACTCGGTGCGACTGGCGATCGAGAAGGCGAAGGAGTCGCGAGGCCCCGACGCGGAGCAGCTCCTGGCCGGCTCGGTGGTCGCCTCGGACGCGTTCTTCCCCTTCGCCGACGGCCCCCAGGCGGCGATCGACGCCGGAGCGGCCGGGGTGATCCAGCCGGGCGGCTCGAAGCGCGACGCCGAGGTGATCGAGGCCTGTGACGCCGCCGGCGTGCCGATGGTCTTCACGAAGCGCCGCCACTTCCGGCACTAGGAGTACGCCCCCCGGGACTCGAACCCGGACCGCCGGCTTAAAAGGCCGGAACTCTAGCCTGTTGAGTTAGGGGCGCGGCTCAAGTCTAGGAGCCGTCTAGGAGAATCCGCAGACGTGAGGATCTCGGCGAAGGTGGACTATGCGGTGCGCGCGGCGGTGGAGCTCGCGGCCGCGAAGGACGAGACGGTCAAGGGTGACGTGATCGCCGAGGCTCAGGGCATCCCGCTCAAGTTCCTGGAGAACATTCTCGGCGAGCTGAAGCACCACGGAATCGTCAACAGCCGCCGCGGGGCCCAGGGCGGCTACTGGCTCGCGAAACCAGCCGACGAGGTCAGCCTCGCGGAAATCGTCCGCGCAGTCGAGGGGCCGCTGGCGAGCATCAGGGGCGAGGGAGCGGAGAGCCTCGACTACCACGGCGCGGCGAAGCCGCTGCAGAAAGTGTGGGTCGCCGTCCGCGCCAACCTGCGCGCCGTGATGGAGGAGGTGACGCTGGCCGATGTCGTCAGCGGCGACCTGCCCAGCTCGGTCAGGGAGCTGAGCGAGCCGGCAGAAGCCTGGAGCCCGCGCTAGCCGTCGTCCTCGGCGACGCGAGCGAGTGGCGGCCCGCCGGCTCGCTCAACTCCCGGAACCGCCCTACGTTGGCGCACCCTCCTCGAGCTCCCCCTCGGGCGCCTCGCTGCCGCCCGCGAACGACTTGGTCTCGCGCGGGCGAACGAAGACGATCTCGCCCTCCTTCAGCTCCAGCTCGTCCACCTGCTCGCGGGTGAGCTGGACGGAGAAGTGATCGCCGTCCTCGAGCGTCAGCTCGACGCGCACCTCGAAGCCGAGGTGCACGATCCGGTCGACCAGCGCCTCGATCGTCTGACCGTTCGGCTCGTGACGGATCTCGACGTCGTGCGGCCGGACCCACTCGTGCCCGAGGCGGTGCGCCGGGCCCACGAAGCTCATCACGAACTCGGAGGCCGGGTGCTCATAGAGGTCGCGAGGGCCGCCGGACTGCTCGATCCCACCGTCGTTCATGACGATGATCTGCTCGGCGACCTCCATCGCCTCCTCCTGGTCGTGCGTGACGAAAATCGTGGTCACGTGGACCTCGTCGTGGAGACGGCGCAGCCAGGTCCGCAGCTCCTGGCGGACCTTGGCGTCAAGGGCGCCGAACGGCTCGTCCAAGAGCAGGACGCGCGGCTCCACAGCCAGCGCCCGGGCGAGCGCCATGCGCTGGCGCTGGCCGCCCGAGAGCTGGTTGGGGAACCGGTTCTCGAACCCCTGCAGGTGGACCAGCTCGATCAGCTGCTTCACGCGCTCCTTGATCACGCCATTGCCCTCGCCTCGGATCTTCAACCCGAAGGCGATGTTGTTGAACACCGTCATGTGCTTGAACGCGGCGTAGTGCTGGAACACGAAGCCGACGTTGCGGTCTTGCGTCCGCATATCGGTGGTGTCCTCGCCATGGATCACGACCTGGCCCTCGTCGGGCTGCTCGAGGCCGGCGATCACGCGGAGCAGGGTGGACTTGCCACTGCCGCTGGGGCCGAGCAGGGCGGTCAGGCCGCCCGTCGGCACCTCTATGGAGACGTCGTCGAGCGCGACGAAGTCCCCGAAGCGCTTGGTCACGTCCTTCACCTCAATGGCCATGTCAGGCCTCCTTCTCGATGGGATGTGGAACGAACACGCCAGTCGTCGGCGCCTCATCCCCGTCGTCGTCTGTGTCCTCGGCCTTCCGCGCCCGTCGCTGCAGCATGTTCATGCTGAACAGGACCAGGAGGGCGAGGATCGCGAGCACGATCGCCGCTGCGTACGCACCCGCGAGATTGAAGTTCGTGTACTCGTTCTCTACGAAGAGCGGAAGCGTCTCCGTTTCGCCGGAGACCTTCCCCGACACAACCGCTACGGCTCCGAACTCGCCGAGTGCCCTGGCGGTCGCAAGGATCACGCCGTAGGCGACGCCCCAGCGGATCGCAGGCAGGGTGACCTTCCAGAAGGTCTGCCACCTGTTGGCGCCGAGGGTCTCGGCAGCCTGCTCCTGGTCGGTGCCGATCTCCTGCAGCACCGGCATCACCTCTCGAACCACGAACGGCAGCGAAACGAAGACCGTCGCCAGGATCATCCCCGGCACCGCGTAGATCACCTGGAATCCGGCGTCCTCAAGCGTCTGCCCAAACCAGCCGTCCTGGCCCCAGACCAGGATCAGCGCCAGGCCGATCACAACGGGCGAGATCGCGAACGGCAGATCGATCAGCGAGTTCACCAGTGCCTTGCCGCGGAAGTTGTGCCGCACGAGCAGGAGCGCGGTGACGACGCCGAAGACGGTGTTGAGCGGTACGGCGATCGCGACGCAGACGATGGTCAGATAGAACGCGTGCATGCCTTCCGGGCTGGTGATCGCCTCAAGCGGGGGGCCGATCCCGTCCTCGAAGGTCTTCCAGAAGATGATCCCCACCGGGACGACCAGCAGGGCCGTCAGGTAGAAGAGCGCGATCCCGCGCAACCCGAACCGCTGCAGGCGGCTAGCCTCGCTCATGACGGCTCCTCCAGCGGCCGAACAGGTTGAGGGCGAAGAGGATCGCGACCGAGATCATCAGCAGCAGGACCGAGACGGCCGCCGCGCCGGTGACGTTGTCGGACTCGATCCGTCCGAAGATGTAGACGGAGGCGACCTGGGTGTCGAACGGGATGTTTCCCGTCAGCAGGACCAGGGACCCGAACTCTCCGATCGCGCGGGCGAACGCGAGGGCGCAACCGGCGATGATCGCCGGGGTGAGGTTGGGCAGCAGGATGCTGCGGAAGATCCGGTGGTTGGGCGCGCCGAGCGACGCGGCCGCCTCCTCCATCTCCTGATCGACCTCGAGCAGGACCGGTTGCACTGCCCGCACGACGAATGGCAGCGTGACGAACAGCAGCGCCATCACCACCGCGGCCTTCGTGTACGCGGCCTCGATCCCGATCGGGGAGTCCGCGCCGTAGAGGGCCAGCAGCGTCAGCCCGGCGACGATCGTCGGCAGCGCGAATGGCAGGTCGATCAGGGAGTTGACGATGCTCTTACCGCGAAACTCGTCACGGACCAGAACCCAGGCGATCAGGGTCCCCATCACCGCGTTGATCGCGACGATGATCAGCGACGAGATCACGGTCAGCCTGATCGCAGCCCATGCCTCGGGCTCTGAGATCGCGTCCCAGAACGCGGCGGGCCCCTCGTCGAAGGACTTGGCCACCACTGCGGCCAGCGGAATCAGGACGATCACGCTGAGCCACGTCAGCGAGACGCCACGCATGAGCGCGTCGCCGCCGAAGGGGAACCGGAGTCCCACCCTCGGCGGCTTCGCTACGGCTGTGTCAGCGGACGACACTGACTCGATTCCTCTCGGCTACTCCGTCGGGTTCCCCAGCTCTCGCTGGATCTGGAACACGGAGCCGTTCTCCTCATCGAAGAACTCGTCGGCCACGACGCTCCAGCCGCCGAACTCGTCGATCGTGAACAGATTCGCGGGCTCCGGGAACTTGTCGGCGTTCTCCTGCAGTACGGCAGGGTCGACCGGCCGGTAGCCGGCGTCGGCGAAGAGCTGCTGCCCCTCGGCCGACTGCGCGAAGTCGAGGAACTTCGTCGCGGTGTCGTCGGCATCGACGGTGACCGCGGCGGGGTTCTCGATCAGGATCGTGTCGTCCGGGATGACGAACTCGAGCTCGACGCCCTCCTCCTGAGCTTGGAGGGCCTCGTTCTCGTAGCCGATCAGGACGTCGCCCTTCCCGCCCTGGAAGGTCGCCAGCGAGTCACGCGCGCTGTCGTCCTGGACGCTCGTCTTGTCGATGATCTGCTTGACGAAGTCGAGCGACTCCTCGGGCGACTTGCCGTTGGTGAGCTGCGACCCGTAGGCGGCCATGATGTTCCAGCGGGCGCCACCCGAGGTGGCGGGGTTCGGGTTGATGATCTCGACGTCCTTGCTGGCCAGGTCCTCCCAGGACTGAATCCCCTCGGGATTGCCGGGCCGCACCATGAAGACGACCACCGAGTCGGTGACATTGCCGTCGTACTGGCGCTTGTTCCAGTCGGGCGCGACAACGTCGGCGTCAACAAGACGCTGCATGTCGGGCTCGATCGAGAACGAGACGTAGTCGGCGTCCTGGCCCGCCTCGACGGCGCGGCTCTGGTCGCCGGACGATCCGAACGAGGAGCTGAAGTCCGCGTCGGAGCCGTCGCTGGTGTCCTCGAAGGCCGGAATCAGGCCGTCCTCGTACGCTTGCTGCGGCGTCGAGTAGGCGACCACGTCGACCTTCTCGCTGTTGCTGGAGCCGCCGCACGCTGCGATCCCGAGCGTCGCTGCTAGAACGATCCCCGCGGTCGCGAGCCTGGCGGCGAAGCGCGGCAGACGCTTGTCCTTCTCCTTGGTCATTTCGCTATTCCCTTTTAGCCTTTCTTGATTTGGTTAGTTGACAAAGCGACGCGGCAGCGTAGCAGATTCCCACTTTTTGAATGGGAAACATCGGAAAGGCCGTGGTCGCGGGGTACGGCGATACTGCCCCCCATGAACCGGGATGGGAACCGCACCGGGCTGCACCCCGCCGAGCACCGCGCCTATCGCGAGCTCTACGTCGCCGCCCGCCAGCTGATCAACCGCTGGCGCCGGCTGACCTCCGCGCTCGACGGGATGCCCGAGGCGCCGGTGCTCGAGCATGCGGCGGCCCAGGTGGAGCGGCTGCTCGCCGCCCTCGGCTCGAGGACCGCGGAGTACGGGCTCCACGGCGGCCCGATGGCGCTCGGTCTCGGCGCCCGCCTCGCGGATCTCCGCGGAGCCGTCACGGACCGGACTGTGGATACCGGGATGGTCATGCGGTTCGCGGTGCTCGACATCGAGCACATCCGCACCCTGCTGAGGCACCTGGCGGCGCTCGCCCGAGCCAGGGGCGACACGGGACTGGCCGAGTTCTGCGACGAGTGGGCGGACACCGTGAAGCCCGAGGTGAAGGCGGTCAGGCAGGCCGCGGTCAACCTCGGCTCCTCCCCCGATCGAGCCGCCGCCCCGATCGACGGCTCGCTGGTCGGCCGGGCCGCGCACGGCGTCGGCTGGGTCTTCGGCGCGGTCGGCGAGGGAGTGGACCGGGCGAGCTCCCGGCTCAGGTAGCTACAGGTTCGGCAGCCCCTCGACCGGGGTCGAGGCCTCGGCGTGCAGGCGGCGCGGGATCCGGCCGGCCTGCCGGGCGGCCCACCCCGCCTCGACCGCCGAGCGCATCGCCGCCGCCATGCCGGCGGGATCCTCCGCCCGGGAAACCGAGCTTGCGAGCAGCACCGCATCGCAGCCGAGCTCCATCGCCAGCGCGGCGTCCGAGGCGGTGCCGACGCCAGCGTCGAGGATCACCGGAACCCCGGACCGCTCGGCGATGATCTGCAGGTTGTAGGGATTGCGGATCCCCATCCCCGAGCCGATCGGCGAGCCGAGCGGCATCACCGCGGCGCAGCCCGCCTCCTCGAGGCGCCGGGCCAGGATCGGGTCGTCGTTCGTGTAGGGGAGCACGGTGAAGCCGTCGTCCACGAGGATCTCGGCGGCCTCCACCAGCTCGACCACGTCCGGGAACAGGGTGCGGTCGTCCCCGATCACCTCGAGCTTGATCCAGTCCGTCTCGAACGCCTCTCTGGCGAGCTTGGCGGTCCGCACCGCGTCGCGGGCGGTGTAGCAACCCGCGGTGTTCGGCAGAGCGAACAGGCCGAGCCGGCGGATCACGTCCAGCACCGAGCCCTCGGCATCCGGGTCGACCCGGCGCAGCGCCAGAGTGACGATCTCCGTCCCCGAGGCGACCAGGGCCTCCTCCATCTGCTCGAGCGAGCGGAACCCGCCCGTGCCGACGATCAGCCGCGACCCCCAGGCCCTCCCCCCCAGCTCGAAGCCCTCGCCCGCGCCCCCCTGAATCGCCGCCAGCACCTCGACCCGCTGGCCGTCGGCAAGCGGCGTGGCGTCCCATTCGCTGCGAGGCACAACCTCGCCGTCCACCGCCACCGCGAGGCCATCCCGCGTCCCGGAGACACCGGCCGCGTCGATCGTCTCCGTGACGGTCGCGCCCTCTGGGAGGGAGACCGCCTCTCCGTTCACCTCCACCCGGATCACCCGCCGACCTCCACACCGCGGGGACTCGACGCGAAGCGTGTCGGGGAGAACGGCTCGAGGTCGATCGGCGCCTCATCGCCCGCGAGCAGCGCCGCGACCGAATCCGCCGTGGTGGGAGCAAGCAGCACGCCGTTGCGGTAGTGCCCCGTGGCGACGATCAGGCCGGGTACGGCGCCCCTGCCGATCAGGGGCGAGTTGTCCGGGGTCCCCGGCCGCAGCCCGGCGCTCCCCTCGAGGAACTCCAGCTCCGCGATGTCTGGCAGCAGCCGGTAGGCCTCCCGCAGCAGCTCATGGACCCCTCCCGCGGTGACGGTGGCGTCGAAGCCCCGCTCCTCGATGGTCGCACCGACCAGGAGCCTGCCGTCGTCGCGCGGCACCAGGTAGACGCGTTCGCCGGCCACGATCCGCGCACAGACGGGGTCCTGGCTGGGTCCGCGGAGAGTGAGGATCTCTCCCTTGACCGGCCGAACGGGCGGCCGTGCGTCGGCGGGGAGCCACTCGGCCGCGCCCGACCAGCAGCCGGCCGCCAGGACCACCGAGCCGGCCTCGAAGCTCCTCCCGTCGGCGACGTCGAGCCTCCAGCTGCCGTCCCCGGCAGCGGCGCTCTGCACCTCGGCGCCGGAGTGGACGTCGACGCCATGGCGCTCAAGCGCGGCGAGCAGGGCTGCGCTGAGCCGGCGTGGGTCCGCCGCCGCCTCGTGCGGCGCGCGGACTCCCGCCGTCACCGCGGTCGCCAGACCCGGCTCGAGCCGGCGGCACTGGCTTCCCCGCAGCCACTCGGAATCGAGCCCAAGGCGTTGATGCAGCTCGTAGCGGCGTGCCAGCGCCTCGGCCTCGTCGCGGTCGAGCGCAACGTGGACCGCGCCGCACTCCGAGTATCCGACCGGCTCCGAGGCGTCCTCCTCCAGCTCCCGGGCGAACTCCGGCCAGCGGCGCAGCGATGCCAAGTTGATCGCGAGCAGTGACTCCTCGCCCCACGAGGCCTCGCCAACCGGCGCCAGCATCCCCGCGGCCACTCCGGTCGCGCCCGCTGCGGGGCGCTCACGCTCGAGGACGGCGACGCTCGCGCCGCGCCTCGCGGCGCGCCAGGCGCAGGACAGGCCGATCACGCCGCCACCCACGACGACCGCGTCGTATCTGGAGTCTGGCTTGCTCATCGTCCGCTTTCCATGTGTGTCGGCGGCCGATGCGCTCCAACCTCCCTGCGCCGGCATTACCCGGATCAGGTTCAGACGGTCGGCGGCGCGCGGCCGCCCTCTCAGCCCTGGAGGGCTCCCGTTGCCCACCCATCGTACCCCCGCGACTGATCTAGGCTTGGCCGCGATGGACGAGACGGCGGCGAATCAGGCGCGCCTGACCCCTCCCGAGGGGATCGGCGACCTGCGCCGCCAGCGGCTCGACTGGGCCCGCCTCTATTTCGTCTGCGAGGCCCGGCCCCATGGGGAGGACCCCGAGGGCCTGCTCCGCGCGGCCCTCTCGGGAGGCGCGGGCATGATCGAGCTGCGTGATCGCGAGCAGCCGAGAACCGTGATCGAGCGCTCCGGCCAGACGTTCCGGCGGCTGGCCGATACCTACGGTGCCCTCTTCATCGTCAACGACGACCCCCACCTGGCCCGCGAGCTCCACGCCGACGGGGTCCACGTTGGCCAGGACGACATGGACCCCGCCGAGGCCCGCGAGATCGTCGGGCCCGACGCGATCGTCGGCCTCTCCACCCACTCCCGCGAGCAGATCGAGTCCGCCGCGCTCCTACCCGGTCGACTACATCAGCGTCGGGCCCATCTGGGAGACGCCCACCAAGGAGGGACGACCGGCGACCGGCCTGGAACTGCTCCGGAAGGCGGCCGGCATCGCCGAGCTCCCCTGGTTCGCGATCGGCGGCATCGACTCCGGCAACGCCGGCGAGGTGACCGCCGCGGGCGCGACGCGCATCTGCGTGGTGAGGGCCATCCGCGACGCCCAGGACCCACGCTCCGCCGCCGCGGAGCTATTCGATGCGGTCGATCCGGCGGCAATTGGCGCGCGCGCCGAGCGCTGATGGGCAGCCGCGAGCGCAAGAGGGCCGAGCGCCGCAAGCGCAAGCGACGCTCTGTCGAGCGCGTCCCTGACACCGGCGACGGGGCCGAGCCCGAAGGGCCCGGCGCGGACGAGTCCGAGCAGGAGTCCTTCTCCCAGCGGATGGCGCGCCGCTCCGAGGCGCGAAACGTGGAGGCGCGAGCCAAGCTGGAGCCGCTCGAGAGGGGCGAACGGCCCACCGCCGTGACGGTCGGGGCCGTGGTCTCGGCGATCATCGCGGTCATCTTCACCGTCTCGGCCGTGGTGGCCGCGTTCGGATCGGTTGAGGTCAGCGGCAACGAGCCGAGCCCGTTTCCCCTGGCGGTCTTCGCCGGCGTGCTCTGGCTGATGGCCTGGGGAATGTGGAAGGCGCGTTACTGGGCCGTGCTCGGCTTCCAGATGCTCCTCGTGCTTCTCATCCTCAGCACGGCCCTGGGCCTCGCCGGTGCCACCTCGATCTCAGTCCTTCAGGTGATCGGGTCCTTGGTCTTGCTGACGGGCCTCGGGACCCTCTTCTACTTCCTGATCCGTGCGATGGCGCGGATCCAGATGCCCGAGCGGCCCGGCTAGCCGCCTCCGATAGAGTCGGAAGCGGATGGCGTCATTCGACGTGATCGTGATCGGAGGCGGCCCCGGCGGCTACGTGGCCGCGATCCGCGCGGCGCAGCTGGGCCAGAAGACCGCCGTGGTCGAGCGCGACAAGCCGGGTGGCCGCTGCCTGAACTACGCCTGCATCCCGGCCAAGACGGTGCTGCACACCGCCGAGGTCTACGCCGAGGTCGCCGAGAGCGGGGCCGAGCTGGGCATCAAGGCCACCAACGTCGGCATCGACTGGAAGGCGCTCCAGGCCAGGCGCGAGAAGGTCTCGAAGACCCTCGCGGACGGCGTCCAGATGCTCTGGAAGAAGGACAAGGTCGACTTCCTCACGGGCGAGGCGTCCCTGGAGGGCGGCGGCAAGGTCAAGGTGGGCAGCGACTCCCATGAGGCGAAGGCGATCGTCCTCGCCACCGGGTCCGTGGCCGTCCCGATCCCCGGCATCGACTTCTCCGACCGTGTCGTCGACACCTGGGGCGCGTGGTCGCTCGACACCATGCCGAAGGCGATGGTGGTCGCGGGCGCGGGGGCGTCCGGCTCCGAGATCGCCTCTGCCTATGCACGAATGGGGACCGAGGTGACCCTCGTCGAGATGCTCGAGCACGTATTGCCTCTCGAGGACCAGGACATGGCGCGGGTGGTCGAGCGTCAGTTCAAGAAGGACGGGATCGACCTTCAGCTCGGGACCAAGGTGGAGGGTGTGACCGAACAGAAGACGGGCGTCAAGGTCAAGGTCGGGGACAAGGAGGTGAAGGCCGACTACCTCGCGATCGCCGGCGGACGCAAGCCGGACACGGACCCGCTCAACCTCGAGGGCGCCGGAGTGCAGACCGAGGAGAACGGCCAGATCAAGGTCGACGAATACCAGCGGACTTCGGCCGAGGGCATCTACGCGATCGGCGACCTGGTCCGCGGCCCGGCGCTGGCGCACAAGGCCTCGGAGGAGGGCGTCGTGGCGGTGGAGACCGCGGCGGGCGCCCCCACCCACCCGGTCGACGTGAACCTCGTCGCCGGGGCCACCTTCTGCCATCCCCAGGTCGCGAGCGTCGGCATGACCGAGCAGCAGGCCAAGGACGCGGGCAGGGAGTTCAAGGTCGGCAAGTTCAAGCTGGGCGGCGCCGGGGCCTCGGTCGTCTACGACGACCGGGCCGGCCTGGTGAAGCTGATCGGCGATCCCGAGTACGGGGAGATCCTCGGCGCCCACATCGTCGGCAACATCGCCTGCGACATGATCAGCGAGCTCGTGAACGCCATGGCGCTCGAGGGCGGCTATCAGGAGCTCGCCCGGATCGTCCATCCGCACCCGACCATGTCGGAGGCCGTGCTGGACGCGGCCCGCGCGGTCGACGGCTGGGCAATCCACGCCTAGGGACCGTCAGGCCGCACATTTTCGGAGCGGCTGCTTGCAGCCGCGACTAATGATGGGCGGCCGCTACGGTCCTGACTTGTGGCGAAGCCGTCCCGGGCAACGTTCTATTACGACTTCAGCTCCCCCTACTCGTATCTCGCCGCGGAGCGGATCAGCGGGTTGTTCTCGGAAGTGGGCGCGGAGCAGCCGGAGTGGCAACCGATCTCCTTTGGCCATGTGCTGAAGACGACCGGCCGCAGACCCTGGTCGTTCGAGGAGGACAAGAGCGCCGACCTCGCCGAGATCCAGCGGCGCGCCGACGAGCGCGGCCTGCCCGAGGTCGTCTATCCGGAGGGCTGGCCCGTCGACAACTACAGCCTCAATCCGATCCGGGCCGCGGTCTACGCCAAGGAGTCGGGCCGGGTCGTCTCCTTCACCCTCGCCTGCTTCCGGCAGGTCTTCGCCGCCGGCCGGGACATGAGTGACCTCGACAACGTGCTGCTTGCGGCCGCCGCCTGCGAGCTCCACCCGAACGCGGTGCTGAAGGGAATGGAGACCCAGTCGGTCAAGGATCGCCTCAAGGCCGCGACCGACGAGGCGATCGCGCGGGGAGTCGAGGGCGTTCCAACTATCGCGGTGGGAGACGAGCTGTTTTGGGGCGACGATCGGCTCGAGGAGGCGGCGACGGCCGCCTCCGTAGATTGATGGAGGCCGTGCAAGCAGCCTCCTGACGACGCTTGCGGTGGGGGGTAGGCTGGGGCAGGTGGCTCAGACCAGGACCACGGCGGCCGGGAAGAAGGGCGGCAAGGCCCAGCGCAAGGGATCTGCCGATGGCGCGGGTCGGGGCAAGAAGCTGAAGCTCCCGGACAAGAAGACCTGCCGGGAGCTGCTCGGGAGGATGGCGCTGATCCGCCGCTTCGAGGAAGAGGCGGGCCGCCAGTACCAGAGAGCCAAAGCGGGAGGCTTCCTCCACCTGGCGATCGGCGAGGAGGGGACGATCGTCGGCACCACGTCGGTGATGCGGGACGACGACTACCTGATCGGGACCTACCGCACGCACGGCCACGCGATCGCCCGCGGGACCCCGCCCAACAACGTGATGGCCGAGTTGTTCGGGCGAGTGGACGGCACCTCCGGCGGGCGGGGCGGCTCGATGCACATCTTCGACCTGGACCGCCGCTTCATGGGCGGCTACGGGATCGTCGGCGGCACCCTGCCGCTCGCGGCCGGCCTCGGGCTCGCGTGCGACTACCGGGACGAGGACTCGGTGACCGTCTGCATGGTCGGCGACGGCGCCACCAACACCGGCAACTTCGGCGAGACGATGAACCTCGCTGCCCTCTGGAAGCTGCCGGTGGTGTTCCTCGTCGAGAACAACCTCTACGGGATGGGCACCTCGCTGGAGCGGCACTCGGCCGTCACAGACCTCTCGGAAAAGGCCTCCTGCCTCGGCGTCCCCGGCGAGCGCGTGGACGGGATGGACGTGCTCGCGGTGCGCGAGTGCGTCACCGAGCACATCCGGCTCGCCCGCGAGGAGCGCAAGCCGACGCTGGTCGAGGCCTTCACCTACCGATACAGGGGCCACTCGGCGGCGGACCCCGAGGTGTACCGCGAGAAGGAGGAGGTCGAGGAGTGGCAGCGCAAGGACCCGGTCGAGACGTTCGCGGCGAGGTTGGTCGACGAGAAGGTCCTCTCCGAGAAGGAGGTCGAGGAGATCCGCGCCGAGACCGACCGGATCGTCAACGAGGCGGTCGAGTTCGCCGACGCGTCCCCCGAGCCCGAACTCGACTCGCTCTACGAGCACCTCTACGTCGTGGCTCAGGTCCCGGGCTGGTACGCGGTGGACGAGCGCTCCCCGGACACCCATCCGGGCGAGGAGGAGAGCGACGCCAGCGACAGGGCTCACGAGCTGGCGGAGCGCGGGGCGGCCTACGCCGGCCCCGGGGCGACCCCGCGGCGCGAGGCGGAGGGCGATGACCCGGACGAGCCTCCCGAGGAGGTGGACTGATGGCCACCGTTCGCATGCGCGAGGCCCTCCGCGACGCGATGGCCGAGGAGATGCGCCGGGACGACTCGGTCTTCGTGATGGGGGAGGACGTCGGGGTCTTCCAGGGTGCCTTCAAGGTGACGGAGGGGCTGCTCGACGAGTTCGGGGAGAAACGGGTTCGCGACACCCCGATCTCCGAGAACACGATCGTCGGCACGGGGGTCGGTGCCGCGATGGCCGGGCTGCGGCCGATCGTCGAGATCATGACCGTCAACTTCGCTCTGCTGGCCATGGACATGATCGTCAACCACGCCGCGGCGATCCCGTACATGTTCGGAGGCCAGGTCCGGGTGCCGCTGGTGGTGAGGATGCCCGGAGGCGGGGGGCACCAGCTCGGGCCCACCCACTCGCACAGCCTCGAGGCGATGTTCCTCCAGATCCCGGGACTGCTCGTGGCCTGCCCGTCCACCCCGGCCGACGGCAAGGGACTGCTGAAGGCTGCCATCCGGGATGACAACCCCGTCATCTTCATGGAACACGAGACGCTCTATGGCTCACGGGGCGAGGTCGAGGAGAACGGCGACGGGCTGCTCGAGTTCGGCGAGGCGGCGGTCCGCCGGGAGGGTGACGACGTGACGATCATCGGGATCCTGCGGATGGCCGAGACGGCCCAGCAGGCGGCGAAGACCCTCGCCAACGAGCATGGAGTCGAGGCGGAGGTGATCGACCCGCGGACGCTGAGACCGCTTGACCTCGACACGATCCTGGAGTCGGTCCGCAAGACCAACCGCGCCGTGATCGTCGAGGAAGGCTGGCCCCACGGCGGCGTCGGCGCCAACCTGGCGGCTCTGATCCAGGAGCAGGCCTTCGACCACCTCGATGCACCGGTGCAGCGGGTGACCGGCGCGGACGTCCCGATGCCGTACTCGAAGCGGCTCGAGCAGTCCGCCATCCCGCACACCGAGCACGTTGTCAGCGCGGCCCTTGCGACCCTGGAGGGGAGCCTCTGATGGCGGACATCGTCATGCCCCGGCTCTCCGACTCCATGGAGGAGGGGACCGTCCTCAAGTGGCTGAAGCAGCCGGGCGACGAGGTCACGGTCGGCGACGAGCTGGTCGAGATCGAGACCGACAAGGCAAACATGGTCTACGAGGCCGACACCGCCGGGACGCTGACCGAGATCGTCGCCCAGGAGGGCGACACGCTGCCGATCGGCGAAGTCATCGCCAAGGTCGGGGATGCGAGCGAGGTCAAGACACCTTCTGGTGATGGGGCGGGAGCCGCCGCCGCCTCGCCGGAAAAAACCAATCGGGGGGATTCCGGCTCGGCGACACCGCCTCCCGCCCCTTCAGCCGAGCCTGCCCAGGCCCCCGTCGCCGCCCCAGCCGCGGCGCCCCCACAGCCCGCAATCCCCGCGCCGCCAGTGCCCCGGTCCGACGGCGACGGGCGCGTCAAGGCGTCTCCCATCGCCAAGCGGATCGCCAAGGATCGTGGGCTGGACCTTCACGGCCTTTCGGGCTCCGGACCAGGCGGCCGCATCGTGAAGGCTGACGTCGAGAAGGCGCTCGCAGGCGGCGGGACTCCGGCCGCAGCCCCCGCGGCGCCGACAGCGCCGGCGCGCCCAGCGGCACCGGCAGCGCCCACCTCTGGCGCGAAGGAGAAGCCCGAGACGGCGAAGGGTCAGGTCCAGGTCGTCGAACTGACCAAGATCCAGCAGACCGTCGCTCGCCGGATGGCCGAGTCGAAGGCGACGGCCCCCCACTTCTACCTGCAGGCGGAGTTCGACATGACCAGTGCGGTGGAGGGGCGCAAGCGCCTCAAGGAGTCCGCCAGGGAGGGCGAGATCGTGCCCACCTTCAACGACATGGTGATCAAGGCCTGCGCCCTCGCCCTGCGCGAGCACCCGCGCGCCAACGGCGCCTACCGCGACGGCAAGATCGAGCTCTACTCGCGCGTGAACGTCGGGGTGGCGGTCGCCGCGCAGGACGCGCTGGTGGTGCCGACAGTCTTCGACGCCGACCTCAAGGGCCTCCGTGAGATCGCGACCGAGACCAAGGCGCTGGCGGCACGCGTCCGCGACGGCTCGATCACCCCGCCCGAGCTCTCCGGCGGGACCTTCACCGTCTCCAACCTGGGCATGTACGGCATCTCGAACTTCCAGGCGGTGATCAACACGCCCCAGGCCGGCATCCTCGCGGTGGGTGAGCTGAAGGCGAAGCCGGTGGTCACCGAGAGCGGGTCGATCGAGGCGCGCCAGCTGATGGGCGTCACCCTCGCCTGCGACCACCGCATCCTCTACGGCGCCGACGGCGCCATCTTCCTCAAGCGCGTCCGGGAGCTGCTCGAGGCCCCGTTCGGGTTGTCGCTCTGACCGACCCGATCGACGTCCCGATCGACTCCCTCCCGGAGGTGGACGAGCACTCAATCGAGCTCACCGCCGACCCGGACCGTGCCTGGGAGGCCCTCGTGGAGACCCTGCCCCGTGCGTTCGACACGCGCCTCTCGCGGCGTGGCGCGAAGCTGCTGCGCTGCACGTACCCGGAGGCCCAGGGAGAGGCGAGCGTGATCGGCTCGACGTTGCCCGGGTTCATCGTCTCCCGCTCGGTCAGACCCTCCACCCTCGCGTTGCTGGGGCAGCACCGCTTCTCGCGCTACGCCCTGGTTTTCCTGATCGACGAGCTCGGGCGCGGCCGCTCCCGCCTGCGCGCCGAAACGCGGGCCGAGTTTCCGGGCGCCAGCGGCCGCCTCTACCGGACGGCGGTGATCGGGAGCGGTGGGCACGTCCGGGCCGTCCGGCGAATCCTGGCCGCCGTCGAGCGGCGGGCCGACCGCTCCGCGGCGACGCTCGATCACGCCGGTCTGCTGCGCTGGGTGGAGGGCTACGAACGGGCCTGGCGGACGGAGGGCACCGCAGCGCTCAAGGAGGTCTTCGCGACCGACGCGTCCTACTCGACGGCGCCCTACGAGAGGCCCCACCTCGGCCTCGACGCGATCTCCCGGATGTGGGAGGCCGAACGGGTGGGCCCGGAGGAGGTGTTCGAGATGCGGACCGAGATCGTCGCGATCGAGGGGGACACCGGGGTGGTCCGCGTGGAGGTTCGCTACGGACCGCCGAAGGACCAGTCCTACCGGGACCTGTGGATCGTCCGCCTCGACGCCGAGGGGCACTGCACACATTTCGAGGAATGGCCCTTTTGGCCACCGGGAACGGAGGGAACCGCCGCCGCTGGAGGGTGAGCTTGATTGGCCGCCCCGTACGGGGGTATGATCCCTTCATCACATAGGGCGGAGAGGCAGATCCCTCTTCTCCCGTTGTCCGTAGGCGCGGCGAGCGGAAGATCCCGCCGCCGCGAGAACAGGCCAGACCGACGGAGATCCCGAAGGTCCGGCCCGACCAAAAGGCGGACCGCATATGAAGCTCGAGAACGCGAGCGCTACTCGCGACCGCTCGACCGAGGCCCACTCGACCCCGGGCGAGCACCTGAAGCGCTCTGACCGCGCCCTCCTGCTCCGGTACATGCTGCTGATGCGGCTCTCCGAGGAGCGGGGGCTGACCCTCTACAAGCAGGGCAAGGTACCCGGCTCCTTCTACGACGGCTGTGGGCAGGAGGCCGTTTCGGTAGGCGCCTCCTTCGTCCTCGGGCCCCGCGATCGGATGTGCATCCTGCACCGCGATCTCGGGGCTCATTTCGTTCGTGGGGTCACCCCGGACCGGTATCTCGCCAACTACATGGGCCGCGCCGGCGGCGTCACCGGAGGCAAGGACGGGAACATGCACTTCGGCGATCCCACCCTCGGCTGCGTCGGAATGGTCTCGATGCTCCCCGACATGGCCCAGGTGGCGACCGGGATGGCGCTCGCCTTCAAGATGCGCGGCGAGCCTCGCGTGGCGATGACCTTCTTCGGAGAGGGCTCGACCGCCAACGGCCAGTGGCACGAGGCGATGAACTTCGCGGGCGTACACCGGCTGCCCGCGGTGTTCGTGCTCGAGAACAACCAGTTCGCCTACTCGACACCGAACGACCTCGAGTTCGCGGTTGATCCGGTGGAGCGTGCGGGTACCTACGGCTTCGCCGGGGCCAGCGTCGACGGCAACGATGTCGAGGCGGTCTTCGATGCCGCCCGCGAGGCCGCCGACCGTGCGCGGGCGGGTGATGGACCGACCCTGATCGAGTGCCACACGATGCGGATGCACGGCCACGGTGCGCACGACGACATGAGCTACGTCCCCGACGGGATGCTCGAGGAGTGGGCCGAGCGCGATCCAATCGAGCGCTACCGGGAACGGTTGCGCGACGAGCACGGGTTCGGCGACGAGGAGCTCGAGGAGCTCCGCAGCTCCGCCGAGCAGGAGGTCGCCGAGGCCGCGGAGCGGGCGCTGTCCTCCCCGATGCCCGAGGAGGAGCTGGCGCTCGAGGGCGTCTTCGCGGACGAGGATGAGCGCCTCGGTGACGGAGAGGCCCCCTGGTCGCGCTGGCACGAAGGCGCCAACGGCAACGGGTCCCGCCCACGCCGGAACGGAAGGGGCGCGGCATGAACCCCGCGGCGGAAACGAGGGCGCCGGCCGAGCGGAGCACCCGCGAGATGACCTACCTGGAGGCGATCTCGGATGGCCTGCGGGAGGAGATGCGGAGGGACGAGACCGTCTTCTGCCTCGGCGAGGACATCGGCGAGTTCGGTGGCGCCTTCAAGGTCACCGACGGCTTCGTGGAGGAGTTCGGCGCCGACCGCGTGCTCGATACCCCGCTGGCCGAGAACCTGATCGTCGGAGCGGCGACGGGAGCGGCGGCCGAGGGAATGCGACCGGTATGCGAGATGCAGTTCGCCGACTTCATCTCGTGCGGGTTCGACCAGCTGGTGAACGTCGCGGCGAAGCTGCACTACCGCCAGGGCGTTCCCGTCCCGATCGTGGTGAGACTCCCGTCCGGGCGGAGGCTTCTCGGGCGGGCCCTTCCACTCACAGAACCCGGAGGCCTGGTTCCTGCAGGCGCCCGGGCTGAAGGTGGTCGCGCCGGCGACCGCGGCGGACGCCAAGGGACTGCTGGTCTCGGCGATCCGGGACCCCAACCCCGTCTGCTATCTCGAGCACAAGGGGCTCTACCGCCACGAGAAGGGCGAGGTGCCGGAGGGCGACTACTCCGTTCCGCTCGGCGAGGCGCGGGTGGCTCGCGAGGGAAGCGAGCTGACCGTGATCGCCTACGGCTCGAGCGTCCACCTGGCGATCCAAGCCGCCGACGAGCTGAACGAGGACATCGAGGTGCTCGACCTGCGCACCCTCTGCCCGATGGACACCGAGGCGATCCTCGCCAGCGTTCGCAAGACGAGCAAGGCCCTCGTCGCCCACGAGGCGACCCGGTCCTGCGGCGTGGGGGCGGAGGTCGCCGCGCTGATCACCGAGGAGGCGTTCGAGGACCTGGACGCGCCGGTTCGCCGCCTGACGGCCCCGGACGTCCCGATCCCGTTCAGCCCGCCGCTCGAGCAGCGCGTCCTGCCGCAGCTCGACGACATGAAGGAGGCCATGCGTGAGCTCCTCCGATACTAAAACTGGCGTCGTCGAGGTGACCATGCCCCAGATGGGGGTGTCGGTGGCCGAGGGGACGATCGTCGAGTGGCAGAAGCGCCCCGGCGATTGGGTCGAGGCCGACGAGACGATCGCCCTGGTCAGCACCGACAAGGTCGACGTCGAGATCCCGGCGCCGGTCGCGGGGCGGCTCGAGCGGATCCTGGTGGAGGTTGACGAGACGGTCGCGGTGGGGACCGCCCTTGCCGAGATCGACGCGGGAGCCCGTCCGGGCGAGGCGCATCCCGAGGAGCATCACGAGGAGGACTCGAGGCCCGAGACCGGAGGCCCGAGACCGAGGAGAAGGACGAGCCCGACCGCAGCGGCTTCCATTCCCCGGTCGTCCGGCGGATGGCCTCAGAGCACGGCATCGACCTCTCGACGGTCGAGGGGACCGGGATCGGCGGCCGGATCCGCAAGGCGGACCTGGTCGCGCTGATCGAGTCGGGGGCCGGCGCGGAGGAGCCTGCCCGGCGGGGACCGCAGAGACGGGGCGACCGCTGCACATCGAATCGCCGTATCAGCCCGAGGAGGCGCCGGCCCCCGCCGCCGACGGCGGCAACGGGCGGGCGGTGCCCGCCGGCCGGCGCGAGCGAATGTCCCCGATGCGCCGGCAGATCGCCGAGCACATGCTGGACAGCCGCCGCACGTCCGCCCACTGCACCACGATCGTCGAGGTCGACATGTCGGCGGTGGCGGCGCGCCGGGCCGAGCTGAAGGAAGCGATGGCACGCCGCGGCGCGCCGCTCACCTACCTGGCCTTCGTCGCCCGAGCCGCGGTGGAGGCCCTCCAGGAACGCCCGATCCTGAACGCATCGATCGAGGGCGAGGAGATCGTCTACCACGACCAGGTCAACCTCGGCATCGCCGTGGCGCTGGACAACGGGCTGATCGTTCCGGTGATCCGCGACGCGCAGCGGCTCAACCTCGAGGGGATGGCCGCCGCGATCGCCGATGTCGCGGAGCGTGCCCGCTCGAGCAAGCTCGAGCCCGACGACGTCCAGGGTGGCACGTTCACGATCACCAACCCGGGGCAGTTCGGCGCGGTGCTCGCGACGCCGATCATCAACCAGCCCCAGGTCGCGATCCTGGACCTGGAGGCGATCGTGAAGCGACCCACCGTGGTGGAGGCCGACGGGACCGACGCGATCGCGATCAGGCCGATGACGTACCTCTGCATGTCCTGGGACCACCGGGCGCTCGACGGCGCCCAGTCGGCGGGATTCCTGGCCGACATCAAGGCGCGCCTCGAGGACCGAGGAGGCGATCTCATGACCCACGAGGAGGTCATCGTCCGGCGCGGGCGGCGCAGCGGCCTCTACGTGGTCGTCGCCGTGCACTCGACCGCTCTCGGTCCCGCACTCGGAGGCGCCAGGTTGTGGAGCTACCGCACGCCTGGGGACGGGATCGCCGACGCCATGCGCCTCTCGGAGGCGATGACGCACAAGGCCGCGGCGGCGGGCCTCGAGCTGGGCGGCGGCAAGTCGGTGATCTGCGTGGAGCGGGGACTCTCGATCGCCCATCGGCGCGACGTGATGCTGGACCTGGGCGATGCCGTGGAGTCCCTCGAGGGCCGCTACGTCGTAGCCGAGGACGTCGGCACCGGCAGCGACGACATGGCGATCGTCGCGGAGCGCACTTCCCACGTCGTTGGTCTTCCGGTCGAGCAGGGCGGCTCCGGCGATCCCAGCCCCGTCACCGCACGTGGCGTGGAGGTGGCGATGCGCGCGACATGCGAGCGCCGCCTGGGATCGCCGGAGCTCGACCGGATTCGGATCTGCGTGATCGGCCTGGGCCACGTCGGCGCGCGGCTGGCCGAGCGGCTGGCGGACGCCGGGGCGCGGCTGCTGGTCTCGGACATCAACCCCGCCAGGCGGGAGCTCGCAGACGGGCTCGGCGCCGAATGGGTCGCGCCGGAGCACGCCGCGACGGCGGAGTGCGACGTGCTCGCCCCCTGCGCGCTCGGCGGCACGATCGACCGATCCAACGTCGCGGAGCTGCGGTGCCGCGCGGTCTGCGGGTCGGCGAACAACATGCTCTCGGACGAGTCGGTGGCCGCCGAGCTCGACCGGCGCGGGATCCTCTATGCCCCGGACTTCATCGCCAACGCCGGCGGACTCCTCAACGTCTACGGCGAGCTGCATGACCTCCCGGAGGAGCGGGTCAGCGAGCTCGTGGACGGCATCGGCCCGGCGCTCGACGCGGTGTTCGCGGCTGCGGAGCGCGAGGCGATCACCACGCTGGAGGCTGCACAGGAGCTTGCGGCCGCGCGCCTGGAGCGAGCTCGCCAGGTCGAGCGTCCTGCGAGACTTGTCGCATGACCACTGACCTCTGGTGCGTCAGGCTCGGCGAGGTCCCCTACGAGGACGCGCGTCAGCTGCAGCTCCGGCTCGAGGCGGCCCGGCAGGCAGATCAGGTCCCGGACGTCCTGCTGCTGCTCGAGCACCCGCCGGTCTACACGAAGGGGCGGCGCACTCAGGCGGGGGAGCTGCCGATGGGGGACGACTGGTACCGGATGCAGGGAATCGAGGTCACCGAGACGGACCGCGGCGGCAAGGCCACCTACCACGGTCCCGGGCAGCTGGTCGGCTATCCGATCGTCTCGCTGAGGCCCTACGGCGACGACGTCCACGAGTACGTCCGCCGGATGGAGCGGGTGATGATCGACTCGCTCGGCGAGTGGGGAGTGGGCGCAGCGGTGATCGAGCGGTTGACCGGCGTCTGGACCGGGCCCGCCCTGCCTCCGATCGGCGCGAATGTCGACGACGTCGCGCCTGACATCGCCACAGGAGCACTGCGCAAGATCGGCTCGATCGGCGTCCATGTGAACAAGGGCGTCACCACCCACGGCTTCGCGATCAACGTCAACAACGACCTGCAGCCGTTCGAGTGGATCGTGCCCTGTGGGATCGACGGCTGCCGGATGACCTCGCTCTGCCGGGAGCTGGAGGCGAAGCAGGACATGGGCGCCTTCATGGACACGGTCACCGAGCGCTTCGCCGAGATCTACGAGCGCGACCGCCCGTCGAGCCTGGCTTGCAGCGGAGCTCGCCGACCGCGCGGAGATCGAGGCCGTCCCCGCGATGGCGGCGAGGACGCCGGATCGAGGCTGTCGCCTGACGCGCGCTTCACGTCACGCGCTCTCGCTCGAACCCCGGCGGCACCGGTCAGCACCGAGGGCAAGGTCGGCTTCCGCGAGCGCAAGCCGCCCTGGCTGAAGGTCCCGGCGCCGGGCGGGCCCACCTACCGGCGGCTGAAGAAGGCGATCGAGGAGGACAACCTCCACACCGTCTGCCAGGAGGCCAACTGCCCCAACGTCGGCGAGTGCTGGGAGCGGGGGACCGCGACCTTCATGATCCTGGGCGACGTCTGCACCCGGCGCTGCGGCTTCTGCAACGTGCAGACGGGCAAGCCGACCTGGAACGACCCGCTCGAGCCGCTGCGGGTCGCCAACCAGGTGAAGCGGATGGGCCTGCGCCATGCCGTGATCACCTCGGTGGACCGCGACGACCTGCCCGACTACGGCGCCGGCGCATTCGTCGGCGTGATCCGCTCGATCCGCAAGCTGGCGCCGGGCTGCAAGGTCGAGGTGCTGACCCCCGACTTCCGCGGCGAGGAGATGCCGCTCGCCAAGGTGATCGCCGAGCGCCCCGACGTCTTCAACCACAACGTCGAGACCGTCCCGAGGCTGTACCCGATCGCCCGCCGGGGCTCGGACTTCATGCGCTCCGCCCGGGTGCTGCAGATGGCGAAGGAGATGGGCGGGGATGAGGTCGTGACCAAGTCGGGGCTGATGGTCGGCCTCGGCGAGGACTTCGACGAGATGGTCGAGGCCTTCGGGATCCTGCGCGAGCACGAGGTCCAGGTGCTGACGGTCGGCCAGTACCTGCGCCCGACCGAGAACCACCTGCCGGTGGACCGCTACTGGCACCCCGACGAGTTCGAGGCGCTCGAGCGAGGCCGCCTACGAGCTGGGCTTCGAGTCGGTCGCCTCGGGCCCGCTGGTCCGCTCCTCGTACCACGCGGACGAGCAGGTCCCCGTGCGCGAGCGCCGCCTGAGCGCCCGTCTTTAAGTTCGCGGCAGGAGTGCAGCTTTGGTTGCGGAAGCGTGTTTGGGCCTACGTAGCCTCGAATCGATGCGCCGCTCGCGGACGAAAGCCCGCGTCTCGCCTGGTCCGCCGGCGCTCGCGCCGCGGATCCCTGCGCGGCCGCCCTCGCGCAGACCCGCCGCCCGACCGGCCCAGCCGCCCGCCGACCCGGCCACGCCGGCGCCGCGACCAACCCCGCTCGCGGGCGACGGGATGTGGATCTGGTACGTGAGCAAGGCGCAGCGGCGGCAACGCCGGCGAAGATCGCCTGCAGGCGCGCAGCCGCGGGATCGAGGTGGTGCTGATCAAGTCCGGCGACGGCAGGCAAGTACTGGAGCGCAGTTCTCGCGCCGCCCTGGTCGGCGCCCTGCACGCGCGCGGGATCAAGGTCTGCGCCTGGCAGTTCGTCTACGGGCGCAACCCGCAGCGCGGAGGCGCGCGTCGCGGCCGCGGCGGTCGCAGCGCGGCGCCGACTGCTTCGTGATCGACGCCGAGGGCCACTACGAGGGCCGCTACGCGCAGGCCCCGACCTACATGAGGACGCTGCGGGCGCTGGTCGGCCCCGACTACCCGATCGCGCTCGCCGCCTTCCCCTACGTGGACTACCACCCGGCCTTCCCCTTCTCGGTCTTCCTCGGCCCGGGCGGCGCCCAGTACAACGCGCCGCAGCTCTACTGGAAGACGATCGGGCCAGCGTCGACACCGCCTTCGTCCACACCTACGTCTTCAACCGCGCCTACGACCGGCCGATCCTGCCGCTCGGGCAGGTCTACCTGAACCCGACGCCGAGGCAGATCCGCCGCTTCCGCAAGCTCGCGCTCGCGCACGGGATGCAGGGGGTGAGCTGGTGGTCGTGGCAGCACGCCGGCAAGCGGCAGTGGAAGGCGGTCGGCGGCCGGCGTCGGCCCGATCCCCGGCTACCAGCCCTACAACAGCTTCCCGTTCCTGCGGCAGGGCTCGAAGGGCGACCTCGTCGCCTGGGCCCAGCAGCTGCTCGCCGGCGGCGGCTACTCCACCCCGATCAACGGCTACTTCGAGTCGCCCACCCGCAGCCGCCGTGCTTGCGCTGCAGGCGGCCAAGGGACTCGCGCAGACCGGCAACATCGACGTCCCCACCTGGGACGTCCTGCTCGAGTTCGAGCCGCTGCCGGTCGCTGGACCAAGAGCGGCGCCTACCCGGCCGGCTCAGGCGCGCTGCCCGAGCCGCGCTCGGCGGAGCTCCCCGCCAAGGGGTACGAGATTCCGCCGGCGCGAAGCGTCGGCCCCGCTAGCGCTTCTCGCATAACTAAGCTCCGCCGCCCGTGATCCCGCTGAAGGACAACCTGCCGACCTCGCGGTTCCCCGTGATCACGGTGGCGATCATCGCCATCAACGTCGCGGTCTTCATCTGGCAGTGGACGTTCCCCACCGACCCGCAGCTCAGCGAGCAGCCGCTCGGCCTCGGCTCGATCGACCAGAGCTCGCTCGAGTACGGGGCGATGCCCTACCGGATCACCCACCCCGGCGAGAAGGGGGACTGCGCGATCGGCGCGGTCAACGAGTTCGGCGAGGCGGGGGTCGTGTGCCCGGGCACCCCGGAGTTCGCCGAGGCCGATCGCGCGGCCAGCAGGACCCGGGCTGAGGCCGATCCCGATAGAGCAGGCGGCCTGGTTCGTGACCCTGTTCACCTCGATGTTCATGCACGGCGGGATCCTGCACATCGCGGGGAACATGCTCTTCCTCTGGGTCTTCGGCAACAACATCGAGGACTCGATGGGCCGGATCAAGTTCGTGCTCTTCTACCTGCTCGCGGGGCTGGTCGCGCTCTACTCGCAGGCGGCGCTCGACCCGGACTCGACGGCGCCCACGATCGGGGCCAGCGGCGCGGTGGCGGGGGTGCTGGGCGGCTACGCGCTGCTTACACCCGGAGGCGAGGGTGCTGACGCTGATCTTCATCATCTTCTTCGTCACCGCTGGTCGAGATCCCGGCGCTGATCCTGCTCGGCATCTGGTTCATCCTGCAGTTCCTGCCGGCCGTCGGCCAGGTCGCGACGGACGTGAGCGGCGAGGGCGGGGTCGCCTACTTCGCCCACGTCGGCGGCTTCATCTTCGGCCTGGCGGCGATCAAGCTGCTTCGCGAGACGGCGGCAGCGACCCGGAGCCGCCGTTACCCGTGTACTAGACGCGATGGATCCGGGACGAGCACAGGCGCTGCTCGGCTTCGGGATCGCCTTCTGCGGGCTCTTCGCCGCTGATCGACGATCTCAGGTCGCGATCGAGTCCAGCTTCGACATCTTCACGGTGATCTCGCTGCTCGATCGTGGGCATGATCGCCGCGGGCCTGATCGGCGCGATCCGCAACCCGCCGCCGGATGAGTAAGCGCTGGATCGCGGTCGCCGCGGTCGCGCTGTCCTTCCTGGTCACGGCGGCGGTGGCGGTGGCCCTCTGGCCCGATCGCGACGCGGCCGACGAGTCCCCGGGCAGCGCGCGTCGAGCACGTCAACGCGGCGGCCGGCCGGAGCTCGAGCGAGCTCGACGCCGTCGGAGCGCGCCGCGCTCCGGTCGAGGCGCACGCAGTTCGCGCTGCAGCCGATTCGCCGAGGAGCCCCCCGTGGAGTCCGGCTGAAGCAGCCGCCCGCGGCGGGCGTCCTCTTCGACGTCGACAGCGGCGAGGTGCTCTGGGAGCGGCAGGCGCCGCGCGACGGCCGATCGCCAGCCTGACCAAGATGATGACCGCGCTGCTGATCGCCGAGCGCGAGAGCCCGGCGAGCAGGTGCTGGTCAGCGTCAAGGCCGGCGAACCGGGCTCCGCCACCGGCCTGCTCCCGGAGGGCAGGGCGGTGCCGCTGGAGCCGCTGCTGCGGGCGCTGCTCATGATCTCCGCCAACGACGCCGCGGTGGCGCTGGCCGAGCACTACTCCGGCACCGTCCGGGCCTTCGTCAAGCAGATGAACCGCCGCGCCGCCGCGATGGGGCTCACCTGCACCCACTTCTCGACGCCCACGGGCTCCGCGACCGCGGCAACCACTCCTGCGCGCTCGACCTCGCGGCCCTCGCCCGTGCCGACCTCGCGGACAAGTGGGTCGCGCGGATCGCGCGCGCCCGCTCGCCAAGCCGGCCTTCCCGACCAAGGGCGGGCGGCTCCACCTCGCCAACAACCACTACTTCGTTCAGCGTGGGCTCGCGGGCCTCCCAGGCGCCAGGTGACTGGGCTGAAGACCGGGCTCACCAACGCCGCCGGGCGCTGCTACGTGACCACCGCGCGGCTCGGTCCACCCACCTCGGGGTGGTCCTGCTCGACTCACCCGACCCGCTGCGCCAGGTGCCGCTCCTGCTCCGGCTGGGGTTCGAGGAGGCCGGCGTGCTGGAGCCCGCCCCCTCCAAAGCGGCCGCCTCGGGCGAAGCCCGACCACCTGCCGGCGGGCTGAGGCCCGAGGGATGCCGCGGATCAGCCGCTTCACCCTCGCCTGCGTGGCGGTCTGTGCCGCGGTGCTCGGGAGCGCGGCCGCGGACTACGCCCACCTCGAGAGCCGGGTGCCACCGGTCCCCCCACCCGACTGCGGAAGCAGCGAAAGCTGCAACGAGGCGCGCAACGAGCAGATCCCCCGCGCCTGACGCTGTCCACGAGCCTCGAGCAGCAGTTCCAATCGCGCGCCTGGCTCTACTCGTTCGTGATACTGGCGGCGATCGCGGTGGCCACCGCGGTGGCGATGCGCACGCGCCGGCGCCCCGGCTGGCGCGGATCTTCACCAACCTGGGGGTCGCCGGAGTGTGGAGCGGAATCGCCGCGACCGTCCTGCTGCTGATCAACGACGGGGATCGGTGGGGCTGCCCGCCGCGCCGCTCTACACGCCGGCCGTGCTGATGATCGCCGCGGCGGCCGTTG
This sequence comes from uncultured Solirubrobacterales bacterium, assembly GCA_963752605.1. Lineage (GTDB taxonomy): Bacteria > Actinomycetota > Thermoleophilia > Solirubrobacterales > 70-9 > CAVVYW01. The sequence goes on along the minus strand of CAVVYW010000006.1, from coordinate 649,295 downwards.
GGAACGTGATGGGACGCCGGGAAGGGTGGGGCGATACCGACGCGGTGGCGGAGGCACGGGCCGGGGCGACCGCGGTGGGGAAGTCGGTGGGGAAATGGGCCCTGGGCGGCCTCATCGTCGGCTCGCGCCGGGACGCGGCCGGGCGCTTCTTCTCCAACTGGGCGTTCGCCTTCACCGGGGCGACGGTCTTCCTGGCCTTGGTGTTCATCCCGCCCCAGCCGGCGTGCGGGGGCGGCGGGGGAGAGCCGCCGGGCTGGAGGGACACGATGCAGGCCATTGCGGGAATCACCTCGATCGGAGCGATCGCCGCCGGCATGGCGGCGCTGCTGCTGAGGCGCTGGTTGCCCGCGCTCGTCAGCCTCGTCGCCAGTCCGCTCGCGCTGCTCCTGATGGTGGCGAGTACCTGTGCGTTCTATTGATTCGCGCCTGAGCCGTGCCCGCGCACGACGCTCAATCGCAAGCTCGCTCTCAGGAGTTGGGGGTCAATCGGGGAATAGAGGGGCTATGTCGCCTGGAATCGGCACCGATCACGCACGCGCGAACTACGTGGCGGGCGACCCTGCCCAGCCGACGGCGATCCTGGGTGGGCGGCTCGACTGCGAGCCGGGTGGGCTTCGCTTCAGCAGCACCGAGCGTGAGCTGCTGCTCGGCATCGACGACTGCTGGGGATCAGCATCACCGGCCGCAGCCCCGCGAAGGAGGATGGCCGGACGAGATCCGGGGACGATGCGGGTCGCGGGCCTCGAGGAGGGAGAGCCCGCCGAATGGGTGTTCGCCGTCGATCGCGCGGATGCGGCCGAGATCCAGCGACGGCTCAACGCGAGCTCGCCGCGCGGGGGAGGCCGGCCCTGCCGCACATCGAGGAGCTGATCGGTTTCCCGATCAACGGCGGCAGCCCGCCGCCGCGGGAGGTCCTCGACCCGACGCCGCTCGACCTGGTGGCGGCCGAATTGGGGCACAGGCTGGACGGGGTGGCCCGCGCCCCCTCGAACCGGCGGCGCTGGGCGCTGTGGATCGGGCTTGCGGCGTCGCGCTCGCCCGGAGATCTCGATCCCGCCGATCCGCTCGACTGGGCGTGGGCGGCGCCGAAAGGGCTGAGGGACCGTCCCACGCCCTGGGCGGAGCGGCTAGGATCTCGGCGATGCCATGAAGGGAGTCGCAGGGAGAAAGCTGGCCGTCGCGTCTTTGGTCGCCGTGTCCGTCTGTGCCGTCACCGTCACCACGGTTTCGGTCGCGCCCCGCCGAGCCGACTGCCCATGCCGCCAAGAAGAAGGGGAAGGAAGAAAAAGAAGAAGCGAAAGAAGGCCCGAGGAGCAGCCGAGCGACCGCCAGGAGTCGTCTTCGTCGGCAACAACTGGGACGGCACGGCCGACGTGCTCCGCTTCACCCCGCCGACCCAGAGGAGCCGGCTCTGTGCAGCGCAAGAAGTGCAAGGCCGCCAAGCAAGAAGGGTACAGGCAGGAGGCGGGAGCCAAGCGGCAGGTGATTGCAAGGCCGCAAGAAGGGCAAGAGAAAGCGGCGCGAGCGCCGCCAAGCGGCGAGGATGCAAGCGCAAGAAGAAGAGGCGAGTCGGCCTCACGCAAGCGGCGGGGCTGCCGCCGCGGCGGCACGCCGCCACCCCGGGAAGCTTCAAGCGGATCGCGCGGCTCAATATCATTCCCGACGATCGCCGAGCGGATGGCTGAGATCTTGCGGGATCCGGTGCGCCTCGGCTACTTCCTCGGCATCCGGCAGCTGGTCGGCGAGGGCAACGACCAGTTCGTCGACGACATGTACAGCACCAACGACGGCCGGCTGCTGATCGTCTCGCAGGCCGAGCTTCAGGGACGTGGTCGGGCTCGACATCGCGACCGGGAAGATCGTCTGGCGCTTCGTCGTCGACGGGCAGCGCTCCGACCACATGGCGATCTCGCCGACGGCAAGCACGTGGCCGTCTCGGCCTCGACCGGGAACGTCGTGCACATCATCGACATCGCAGACCGGGCAGGAGGTCGGTCGCTTCCCTTCCGGCGATCGCCGCACGAGAACACCTACTCCGACGGACGGCAACGCATCTACCACGCCAGCATCGGGCCCGTCTACACGCCGGCCGATCGGCCCGTGCGTTTACACGTCGCAAGGGGGAGCGCTTCTTCCAGGTCGTGGACGCGGGACCAACGCGATCCTGAGCGGGTCGACATGGGCCAGAAGCTGGCGCAAGCCGGCTATCCCGACATGAGCTCGGCGGTCCGGCCGATGGCGATCACGCCCGACGAGACGCTCGTCTACCTCCAGGTCTCGTTCTTCCACGGCTTCGTCGTCTACGACGTGGGAACGACACGGGTGAGCCACATCTGCCGATCTGCCGGACGAGACTGCCGCCTTCAGGGAGCCGTACCTGCTCGACTCCGCGCACCACGGGATCGCCCTCAACAAGCCAAGAGCGACGGCTCTGCGTGGCCGGCACGATGAGCGACTACGCCGCAATCGTCGACTCGCGCGCAACTTCGCCAGCCCCAAGGTCCTCCAGGTGGGCGAGAAGCCCTACTGGTCCACCACCAGCTTTGAAGGGCGAGCACTGCTTCGTGCAGTCCTGGAGCGGCACCGACCGCGTGTCGGCGATCTCATACGCCCTGACCGCAAGGAGGTCGCCCGCATCCAGGTCGGGGATCACCCCCAGCGCGTGCGCAACGGCTTGGTGCGCGAGGACTGGGTCAGCTCGCTCGGCAGCTAACCGACGGGGGGGAGGGGGGAGCACAGGCGTCGGGGGGGGAGAGATGGGAGAGGGGTGAGGAGCGCTGGATGATGGTGAGATGGGAGGGGGGGGAGGTTTGGGGGTAGGAAGTTTCGGCTCCAGTCAGAGGTATGGGCCACTGGGGCCGGTGCTCGTCGGGCTTGAGCCCGAGGGTTTCGACGTAGAACTTCTCATGTCTCGTAGGAGCCACAGAAGCTTGCTGATCATCGCTTCTCCCTTCGAAGTGGAGCCAGCGGGACTCGAACCCGCGACCTCGGCGTTGCAAACGCCGCGCTCTCCCAGCTGAGCTATGGCCCCGTGTGTGGCCACTTCGATTGTAGGTCGCCCTTCGACCCGCCGTAGACCTCCCTGCCGCTTTCGTGAGAGACTGGCGCCACAGGCCAAGGCGCCCGGAGGAGTGAGATGGCGACGAGGGCGAAGGAACCGCAGACCAGGGCGACGGCAAGTCACCGACCGCTCGCCGACCACGGTCGAGGCGCGAATCCGAGCAGTCCGCCGGCAAGGGGAAGGCGAGACCCGGCCAGCAGGCCGAGATGTCGAACCTCGACATCGTCCGCTACTACTTCGACCGCGCCGTCGAGCGCCTCGAGCTGCCCGATGACCTGCGCACCGTCTTCTGGAGCCCTACCGCGAGGTCACCGTTCAGATCCCGGTCAAGCTCGCCGACGGCAAGACCCACGTCTTCTCCGGCTACCGGATCCAGCACAACGGGGCCCGCGGTCCCTACAAGGGCGGAGTTCGGTTCCACCCCGAGGTGGACATCGACGAGGTTCGCGCCCTCGCCTCGCTGATGACCTGGAAGACCGCCGTCGCGAACGTGCCCTTCGGCGGCGCCAAGGGCGGCGTCAACTGCCCCGCCAGGGATCTCGAGCGCTCCGAGCTGCAGACGATCACCCGCTCGTTCATGGACAAGATCGAGAAGGTGCTCGGGCCCACCCGGGACATCCCCGCGCCCGACGTCAACACCGACGCCCAGACGATGGCCTGGATGATGGACGAGTACGGCAAGCTCCACGGCCATACGCCGGCGATCTGCACGGGCAAGCCGATCGCGCTCGAGGGCTCCTACGGCCGCCAGGCAGGCGACCGGCCGCGGGTGCGTCTACATGTTCCGCGAAGCGGCGCCCCAGATCGGTCTCTCCCCGGCCGACACGACCTTCGTCGTCCAGGGCTACGGCAATGTCGGCTCCTGGGCCGCGCGGATCATGCAGCAGCTCGGCTGCAAGATGATCGGGGCCTCAGATGCGACCGGCGCGATCCGGGGCGACGCCGGCATCGACGCCGACGAGCTCGCCAAGCACCTCGAGGAGGGCGGCAAGCTGACCGAGTTCCCGGGCACCGAGGTGATAAGCCCGGACGACCTGCTGGCGATCGAATGCGACGTGCTGATCCCCGCCGCCCTCGGCGGAATGATCCACGAGGGAAACGCCGATCGGATCAAGTGCAAGATGATCGTCGAGGGTGCCAACAGCCCGACCACACCGCACGCCGATTCGATCCTCCACGACAACGGTGTGCACGTGATCCCCGACGTGATGGCCAACGCGGGAGGCGTCGTCTGCTCCTACTTCGAGTGGGTGCAGAATCTCCAGCACTTCCGCTGGGACGAGCGCGAGGTCAACGACAAGCTCGGCGGGGTCTTGCGCAAGGCCTACCGCGACGTTTGGGGTCGCGCCAAGGAGGAGCAGGTCTCGCTGCGGGACGCCGCCTATCTGGTCGGGATCGAGCGGGTGGTCGAGGCCTCCCGCACCCGCGGCTACATCTGATTAGAGGGCGCGCGTAAGCGCGACCCGATTAATCCTGTCCAGTCCCGTCCTCCTTCCGGGCCCCCTCTCCGGCCATCCTCCTCTCGCGTCCTCCATCCGGAACGGGTCGAGCTCCGACAGGTCGTCCAGCTCGTCTCCTCAGCCTCCCCTCTCGCGTGACCCGCGGGCCCCGTCCTCACCAGCAGGTCCTCCTCCTCGCCCCCTCCGGCGACATCGGGCTCCCGCGCGCCCTCGTCCTCGGCGCGGCGCCCTCGGCGGGCCGGCCCTCCTCCGCGGCGGGGCTCGCCGTCGCGGCTCCCTCGCGGGGCGGCTCGCCGGTGCCGGCGGCCGGCGCTGCTCCCCCCTCGCCGGCCCTCCGTCGTCGTCGGCGCCACGTCTCCCCGCGCGCGCGCCTCGCTCGCCCTCGTCTCGTCCTCGAAGTCGAAGTCCTTCGGAGGGCCCTTCTCGAACCAGAGGTCCTCCTCGTCGGTCCCCTCTTCGATGAAGTCGGGTGATTCCGAGAGCAGGTCGTCGCCGGTCTGACCGGCGTCGCCACCGTCGCCGCCGTCGCCGGAGCCAACATCGTCCTCGAACAGATCCTCCTCGTCGTCGGCCTCGACCACGTCGGCGTCGGCGGCCGGCTCGGATCCGTCTGCGAGGGGCTCCGCTCGTCGAGATAGTCGTCGCGTTCCTCCGCCGGTCCCAGCTCCTCGAACTCATCCGAGTCGGCGGGCGCAGCGGGGGCCGTCCCTTCCGGGTCGCCAAAAGAAGCCTCATCGGTCTCGAAGTCATAGAACCGAGAATCGGCGCGAACCGGCTCCTCGTCGCCCCCCGATCGGCGCCTGCGGCGCGGCGGTCTCCTGGGAGGGCGGCTCGGGCGCGGGATGTTCCTCGGTCGGATGATGCACGCGACCGCGAGCGCGACCGGGAGGCTCGGTTCCCGGCTCGGGCGGGGGTGGCGGAGGATCGGGGACGAGGTCGGCGGGTTCGGGGGAGAGCGGCTCCGACTCCGGCTCTGGCTCCGGCTCTGGCTCGGGGGCTCGGGCTCGGCGACTTCCGGTGGCGGCGCGGCGGGGGCCTCGGCCGTGAGCTCGCGAGCCTCCAGCGGTGCGGCCGTGGGGGGCTCCTGGGGGCGAGTCTCGGTGGGAGGCGGAGGCGGCGCCTCGCCGGCCAGCGGAGCAGCGGGCTCGGGAGCGTCCTCTGGGGCCATCAGCTCCTCGAGGGATTCGGACTCGAGAGGCGGCTCCGGCGACGCCGGCTCGGTCGCGCTCCGGAGGGGGCCGGCGGAGGCTCAGGGGAGCCGGGGTCGGGTGGCGCGGGTGGCTCGGGCGGCAGCTCAATAGGGGGTGGCTCGGCCGGCGGTGCCTCAGCGGCCGGGGACGGTGCGGAGGCCTGTGGCTCCACCACCATGGTCGGCTCCTCCGAAGGGGAATCTGGAGCGGCCCGTGGCGGCCCCTCCGTCCCCCCGAAGAGCTCGCCGGCTGCGAAGGGGTCCGGGCGATCGCCTGAGCCGAAGGCCTCGTCCTCGATCTCCGTCAATTCGGAGTCGCGGGCGCCGTGCTTGCGCTTCAGGTCGAGATGCTCGCGTATCGCGTCGTCAAGGATGCCCATCGTGCCGTGGGTCGCTCGGTGGGGAAGGTTAAGCCCTACGGCAGAGACAGAGATGTTGATACCGATCCGGGGCTGGGATTCTGCACCCTTGCGACCAGGGCCCGGCGTGCCTGCGACGGGCGTGAAATCGCAGCTAGCGGGCCGGGCGACGCCACTTCCGAGGCGGCCGTTTCCGCCCCTCTCGCCTCGGCCCCGTGGTCCCTCGCCGGCGGGTGCCCGCGGCCGAGGCCGACCTGGCGCGCTGCGCGTCTGGTCCTTGCCGGCCCGTTTCGCCGCGAGCAGGGCCTGGTCGGCGGCCTCGATCAGCGAGGCTGGATCCCCGGCGGAGTCGGGCAGGGTCGCGACGCCGACGCTGATCGTCACCGCCCTCGTGCCATCCCTGCCCAGGATCCGCTTCTCGCGAACGTTGGTCCGCAGGCGCTCGGCCAGCACCGCGGCGCCTTGGGGGCCGGTCTCGAGCAGAATCAGCGCCAACTCGTCGCCGCCGTAGCGAGCCGTGAAGTCGATCGAGCGAGTGGTGCTGCGGACCACGTCGGCGATTCTTCGCAACACCATGTCTCCCGTGGGGTGCCCGAGCTCGTCGTTAATCCGCTTGAAATCGTCCACGTCGACGATCAGAACCGAGAGGTGGTGCCCGAAGCGAAGGGAGCGGTCCACCTCTTGGGCGACGCCCCGGTCCATCCGGCGCCGGTTCCAGAGACCGGTGAGCGGGTCCGTGATCGCCTGCTCGGCGACTTGGGAGTGCAGACCGGTCAGCGTCCGGGCCAAGGCGTAGGCCAGCACTATCGCGATCATCAGAAAGCCCAGCAACAGCGCCACGGTGGACCGGTCAATGGCGAGGAAGCCCCCCTCCTTGCGCGGGCCGAGCAGCAGCAGCCATTCGCCGTCATCGTCGTCGAGAGGAACGAGGTGCGCGCGGAACTCTCCCTCGGGAAGCTCGAGATCCACCGTCTCGCCGGGTTCCAGGTCGAGCGGGGGCGCCTCGACCGTGGACGCGAGGGTCGTGCCGTCGCGGGCCAGGACCAGCTCGCGCTGGGTCAAGCGCCCACCTCCGTCGCGAACTCCGGCGCGGTGGTGACCGAGACACGAAGGGTTCCCCCGGGCGCCCGCCCTGCCGAGTCGGACCTCGGCGAAGGCGATTGCCTCGGCGCTACCAGTCTTGGCCAGCTTGTCGGCCGGGCCCAATACCTCGACCGCTGGAGCTCCGGGTCCGAGCCGTCTCGGCCACAAACGGAGCTGCCTATCCGAACCAGACCGACCGCCTCCGCCAGCGCCGGGTCACGCCCAGGGCGCGGGCCTCGGAGCGCGCCTCCGCGACCCGGTCGCCGTACAGGGCCAATGCCGTCTCCAGCCCCGCCGCGAGACGGGCGTCGGCCTTGCCCTGGCGCGAGTCCTCACTGACGATCACAAGCATCCCCACCAGCACCAGAGTGGGCACGAGCACGATCAATACGAAGAACAGCGCCAGTCGTCTTCCGAAGCTCACCGCGGGACAGCGTATCCTTGCCCTCAAAGCCCAGGGGCTATAGCTCAGTTGGGAGAGCGCCTGGATCGCACCCAGGAGGTCGCCGGTTCGAGTCCGGCTAGCTCCATCTCACGCTTGGCTGCGCTGGGGCCCGTGACTAGCGGGCACCCTCGCTTTCACGCTCGATGTCCCAAACGACCCGCTCCTCGGGCGCGCCGCCGACCAGGGCCGGGCTCTCCGCTCGAAGCGCGGCGCCCGCGGAGATCAGCCGATGGCGAGCGATACAGCGGACCGAGGAAGAAAGCAAAGCTGCCTCGGCGGTCGGTTGAGCTTTGGACGGCAAGCGCAAACGCGAGCTGGATGGTGGCGACCACCGCGATCGCGATGCCCCAGGTCATGGCGAAGCCGAGGATCGGGAACGGGTCGCCGGCGATCTCGTTGAGCACCGCCGCCAGAGGGCGAGCGCCGTCGCGATTACCCAGGCGAACGAGGCTGAGGCCTCGAGCGCGACCGGCCACATCCGCCGGTTGCGGCGGCGCGCAATCGTCCTCGCGTACCTGCGCAGGACTTCGCCCTGCCCTCGCGCCCAGCGGCACCGCTGGGCCCAGCGTCCGCAGCGTCGCGGGGACCTCCATGCCGACGAGGGCCTGGGGCTCGAACGACGTGTGCCAGCCGGCGAGCAGCAGGCGCCAGGAGAGGTCGATGTCCTCGGTGGCCATCCGTCCGTCATAGCCACCGACCGCCAGAACCGCCTCAGGCGAAAGAGACCGAGGACACCGGCGACGACGCCGACCCGCCCGATCAGCGCCCAGGTGCGCCTGAGCAGGCCGATGATGGAAGCGGCCTCGAGGATCTGCAGGCCCGCAAGCAGGCTGCGGCGGTTGGTGACATGCGGTGAGCCGGCGTCGGTGGCGATCAACGGCGAGCGGGACATCCGTGAGACGAGGAGCTTGAGTGCCGGGGACGGAGGTGCGTATCGGCGTCGAAACCGCGACGAGCTCGTGGCGAGCCCGGCGAAAGCCGCGTTGAGCCGGTCGCCTTGCCGCGATTGACGGGGTCCCGGACAACCTCGACCCGAGGATCGCCTCGAGTCGCTCTCTCCGCGGCGACGACGGTCTCGTCGGTCGAGCCGTCGTCGAGGACCAGGACCTCGAGCTCTCGGGTAGTCGACCTCGAGCGCCGCCCTCACGCAGTCGGCTATCACCGCCTCTTCGTTGTAGGCGGGGATCAGCACGCTCACGGCGGGCCAGCCGCCCGGCGGCTCGGCTCCGTCGTTGGCCTCATCGAAGCGACGGAACAGGAAGCCGCCGGCGATCCAGAAGGCCGCGGTGATGACCGGATAAAACGCCACGAACAACAGCAGGATCACTGCAATGGTGCGCAGCACTAGGCGCTCTCCTCCTCGCGCAGCCGCCGGGTACGCATCGGGACGAGCACAGCGACCGCGATGAGAAGCGAAACGGTGAGAACGGCCAAGGCGAACTCGATCGCTTGCAGGCGGCTGAGGGCGACGGCGACGGCGATCAGCGAGATCAGCCACAGCAACGGTCCGGCGAGGAAGACGAACGCACGCCACCCCCGCGTGGCGGGGCGCAGCGGCTCGAAGGTGGGAGGACCGCTAGCCGGCGCCCTGTCCCCTGGGGCTGCCATGTCCCTTCCACCCTAGTCCGCATAGGCGCTGCACCCGCCGCCAGGCATGCAGGCAGCCGGGCGTGCCTCTCTACCATGGCCCGTCATGCGCATCGACGAGATCCTGGAGAGGCCGAGCCCGTGCTTCTCGGTCGAGTTCTTCCCCCCGAAGACGGAGGAGGGCCGCGCGGCCCTGTTCGAGACCGTCGAGGTCCTGCGCGAGCTCGAGCCCGCCTTCTTCTCGGTCACCTATGGAGCGGGGGCGCGACGCGCGAGGGGACGCTCGAGATCGACCCAGGCGATCAAGGACCGCTACGGCGTCGAGGCGATGGCCCACCTCAGCTGCGTCGGCGAGCCCGAGCCGAGCCTGAGGGAGCTCCTCGACCGCATCGGCGAGGCCGGGATCGAGAACGTGCTCGCCCTGCGCGGCGACCCGCCGCGCGGCGAGCCGAACTTCGTCCAGCCCGAGGACGGGCTCGGCTGCGCCGCCGACCTGGCCGCTCTGATCTCCGAGACCCATCCCGAGATCGCCATCGGCGGCGCCTGCTTCCCCGAGGTGCATCCGGAGGCCGCGAGCCTCGAGGCCGACATCGCCTACCTGAAGACCAAGGTGGACAACGGCGCCACCTTCCTGATCACCCAGCTCTTCTTCGACAACCGCGCCTACTTCGACTTCGTCCCCGCGGCGCGGGCGGCCGGGATCGAGGTGCCGATCATCCCGGGGATCATGCCCATGACCTCCTTCAAGCAGATCGCGCCGCATCTGCGAGCTCTGCGAGGCGAACATCCCGGCGCCCCTGGCGCAGGCGATGGAGGCCGCTGGCGGCGACGAGCGGGTGGAGTTCGAGCTGGGGGTCGCCTACGCCGCCCAGCAGTGCGCGGAGCTGCTCCGCGCGGGAGCGCCCGGCATCCACTTCTACGCGCTCAACCGCTGGCCGGCGACCCGGGCGATCCTGGCGGCGCTGCGCGCCGCGCGGCCGTGGGAGCGGAGCGACGGACAGGCGGCCGGAGTCGCCGCGGCGGTCCGGGCCCGCCTGGACCCGCCCATAAACTCCCTGCAGATGCCGGAATTCGACTACCAGGGTCACCGGATCTCCTACGACGAGTACGGCGAGGGCGACCGCCCGCTCGTGCTGATCCACGGGCTGCTGATGAACCGGCACATGTTCGACCGGCTCGCCCCGGAGATGGCGGCGCGGGGCAACCGCGTGATCACCATCGACCTGCTCGGGCACGGGCAGTCGGACCGGCCCCCGGAGATGACCAACTACTCGATGGCCTTCTTCGGCCAGCAGGTGGTCGCGCTGCTCGACCACCTCGGGATCGACCAGGCGGTGATCGGCGGCACCTCGCTCGGGCGCCAACACGAGCCTCACCGTCGCCAAGGACGCGCCCGAGCGGGTGCGGGGAATGATGATCGAGATGCCGGTGCTCGACAACGCGCTGACCGCGGCGGCGGTGACCTTCACCCCGATCATGATCGGCCTGCGCTTCGGCGCGCCCCTCCTGAAGCTCGTGGCCGCGGTCACCAGCCGGATCCCTCGCGGGAACTTCTTCCTCGACATCGGGCTCGACTGGCTGCGGCAGGACCCGGAGCCCTCGCTGGCGGTGCTGGAGGGCCTCTTCCTCGGGCGCCAGCGCCCCGCATCACGACGAGCGGGTGAAGATGACCATGCCGACCCTGGTGATCGGGCACCACGCCGACCCCCTCCATCCGTTCTCGGACTCCGGCATGCTGGCCGAGGAGCTGCCGAACTCGCGCCTGATCGAGGCGAACTCGATCTTCGAGTGGCGGATCTCGCCCGAGCGGCTCGACGACGAGCTGGCCGGGCTTCCTCGACGACGTCTGGGGCGCGCCGCCGCGGCGCGAGCCGGCGGAGGTCGCCTCCGCAGGCTGAGCCGGGGTTGAGCCGCGCCTAAGCGGCGCTTGAGCCCCCTCCGCTAGATTCACGCCCTCGATGTCGAGCCGCAGAGAGGAAAAGGAGCGCCTTCGCGCCGAGCGGCTGGCCGCGCAGCAGCACGACCAGTCGGCCGCGCGCCGGCGGCTGATCGCCGGGTACTTCGTCGCGGGCCTGCTGGCCGCGGCCGTCCTCGCCGGCCTGGTGGTCGTGATCATGAACGCGGAGGCGGCGATGGCGGCGGCGAGACCGGGGCCGGCTGCGACGACGAGAACGCCCACGTCCAGCCGCTCAGCGGCGTGACCGAGGGCATCGAGTGCGACGACCGCGAGGGAACGCCGCCTCCCACGATCCAGATCGGCGACCTGAAGGAGTCGGCGAAGGCCGCGGGCTGCCAGCTCAGGCTCGATCTCCCCGACGAGGGCAACAGCCACTTCACCGACGTGACCAAGGGCGACCAGCCGGGCGCCTACAAGACCGTCCCTCCGACCTCGGGTGACCACTACGGGGCCAACGCGGAGGACGGCGCCGGCGCCTTCGCGGACGGCGCGTACGCGGAGCGGCCCCCGACCGCCCGCTTCGTCCACTCGATGGAGCACGGCCGCGTCGAGATCCACTACGACCCGAGCCTCTCGGAGGACGAGCAGCTCGCGCATCAAGGGGGTCTTCGACGAGGATCCCGACGGCATGCTGCTCTTCCCCGACGGGGAGGCGCCGTACGCGCCCGACGACGACACGCAGTACGCGGTCGCGCTGACCGCCTGGCGTCAGCTGGTGATCTGCCCGACCTACAGCGAGACCGTGCTCGACGTGATCCGGAACTTCCGCGACACCTACCGCGGCAACGCCCCGGAATCGGTCCCGATCAGCCTCTAGCGCTTCTGCTTGATCCGGTGGGTGGCGGTGCTCCGGTTCCCGGCCGCGTCGCTGGCGCTCAGATCGACCACCGCCTTCGCCTTCTCGCCGTCCCGCAGCTCTCTCGAGCAGGCGCCTGGCCTCCCTCCGGGACAGGTCGAGGTGGAGGACCCCCTGCACCCCGCCCGCCAGCGCGAGGGTGTCCGGTGTCCAGCCCGAGGTCCTTGCCGGGGAGCACGACCTCGCCTCCACCCTGCACCGTGCAGCTCTCGTCGCAGCCGACGAGGAGGATGAGCTCGCCGCGGGCGCCGGCGCGCTTGCCCTGCGCACATCCACGCTCAGGGCCGGGCCCTTGCCATCCACCTGGGGGCTCGACGGCAGCGCCAGCTGAGGCGCGCAGGGGAACGCCCCGCTGGTCGGCTCGATGCGGCTCACCGTGTCCCGCCGAACTGGGCGACGTAGATGTGCCCGCAGGCGTCCTCCCCGAAGGACGACGTCCCGCCGGTCAGCCCCGTGTCGGCGTCTCCGCTGGACCCGCCGGGGAAGAGGGTGATGGAGCGGATCTCCGGGAACGCGCCGACGCTGTCCGCGTAGAGGTAGCGGCCGAGCAGGGTGGGCAGAGCGGTGTCCCGGACGACGAAGCCGCCGTTGATCGCGGCGCTGCCTGCCGGGAGGGTTCAGGTACTGGTGAACGGGCGGGGTGTGAGTTGACCAGCGGCGGTGCGCACGTCCGCCGGTGGTGACGACGGCGCGTCCCCTCGAAGCAGCGCCAGCCGAAGTTCGCACCCCGGCCGCCGCCGTCGGAGACGAAATCGATCTCCTCCCACTCCGCCTGCCCGACGTCGGCGACGTCAGGTCGCCCGTCGAGCCGGTCGAACGAGAAGCGGTAGGGATTGCGCAGGCCGTAGGAGTAGATCTCGTCCGCGTTCGGCCCGGCGCCGTCCGCGAACGGGTTTTCGGCGGGGATCGAGTACTGCAGCGGCCCGGGCGGTCGACCGGATCGATCCGCAGCAGCTTCCCCAGCAGGGTGGTCAGGCTCTGCCCGTGCTGAGGGGTGCTCCCCCCGTCGCCGGTCGAGATGTACAGGAGCCCGTCGGGGCCGAACTGGAGCTGGCCGCCGTTGTGGTTCTTCCGCGTCGGGATGGGGAATGACCAGCACGTCCCGGCCGGTCGCCTCGTCGACGTCGTTCGGGTCCGCGGTCCGCTGGAACTCCCTGATCACCAGGTCGTGCTGCCGGCCGCATCGCGGGTGTAGAAGACGTAGAAGAGCCCGGTGGTCGCGAAGTCCGGAGCGAGCGCCATCGAGAACATCCCGCACTCGCCCCCGCCCCTCGCCGCCGTCGCATACGTCAGTGTTGATGTCGAGGAAGCTGCCGCCCTGGGTCACCCCGTCGACCACCACCCGGATCCGCCCCGCGGCCTCCACCACGTATACGCGGCTGGGACTCCCCGGCTCGCCCGCGACGTGGTAGGGCGAGGCGTAGTTCTGCCCGCCGAACGGGACCAGCTCGCTCTGGGCGCTCGCCTGGGCCCCGAGCGCGAGGGTGGCGGCGACTGTGAGCAGGGCGAGCCTAGGCGTGCATTTCATCGTTCAGACGAGGGGATCGACAGGTACAAGAGAAACACAAGGGTCCATGCCGTGTTCCGGTAAAGGCATGCGCGCCAAGCTGCTCGCAGGCATCACGCTGGCCATGATCGCCGGATTCGCCCTGGTGGCGATCCCGGCCCTCTCCCTGCGCCCGTACATGCCCGGCGCGGTCGACTTCGAGCGCGGCGTGCCCGGGGTGAAGCGGATCTCCGCCCCGGCGCGCGCGGCGCTGGCCGCGGCCGCCGAAAGGGCGAGAAGCCGGCCCGCTGGGTCTCCCGGCCCGTCGAGGCGCCCCACGAGTTCGACCTGGTCGGCCTGGCGGGCGAGCGGCGCCACGTGGAGATCCGCGTCCGCGACGAGGACGGCTGGACGGAGTGGGTCGAGCAGGCGGATGCGACGCCGATCTATGTCGACGGCGCCGAGGCGGCCCAGGTGCGCGCGCCGTTCCGCCCCACCGGGCGGCTCCACTTCGTGAATGTCTCCGGCACCGCCGGCGGCCTCGGCGAGCGCCTGCTCCACTCCGCTCGCGGCGCGATCAACTCGGCCTTCATCACGATCGCCTCGGCGCCCCCGGTGCACGCGGCGGCGACGAAGCCCGCCATCGTCGCCAGGGCGGCGTGGGGCGCGGACCTGCCCTCCGGCGGCTGCCAGCCGCGCGGCCCGGCCGAATACGGCTCGGTCAGCGCCGCCGTGGTCCACCACACCGTCAACGCCAACGACTACACGCCCGAGGAGGCGGCGGGGATCGTGCTGGGGATCTGCCGCTTCCACATCAACGGGAACGGCTGGAACGACATCGGCTACAACGCCCTGGTCGACCGCTACGGCGTCCTCTACGAGGGCCGCGCCGGGGGGCTGGAGTACCCCGTGGTCGGGGCCCAGGCGCAGGGATACAACTCCCAGACGACCGCGATCTCCTCGATCGGCGACCACACCAGTGAGGCGCCGACTCCCGAGGCGGTCACTCGATCGTCCGCTACCTCGCCTGGAAGCTCAAGATCAGCGCGGCGACGCCCGCCAGCGGGACCACGCAGCTCACCTCCGGCGGTGGCTCGGCCAACAAGTACCCGGCGGGGACCGTGATCACCATGCCGCGGATCATCGGCCACCTCGACCTGGGCCTCACCTCGTGCCCCGCCCTGCTCGAGGCGCAGCTGCCGGCGATCAGGGCCGCCGTGGACAGCCTGCTCGGCTCGCCGGCACCCTGCAGCAAGCCGTGCCGGCAGTGCAAGCGCTCCGGCAAGCGGAAGAGCTGTGACCGCTGCAGGAAGTGCAAGCGCAAGCAGAAGACAAGCGCGAGAAGCTGAAGCGCATTCAGGCCCTGTAGGCAGGGAAGAAGCCCTCCGGCGCCGCCTGCCCGCGCTCAGCTCCTCGTAGGCGGCCGGATCGCAGATCACCTCGTGGGTCCGGAAGGCCGCCTCCGCGTTGGCGAAGCCGCGCTTGAAGGAGTCGAGCGAGTCGCCCGGCTCCACTCCGCCGCCCAGGTTCAGCGGCATTCCCAGCTCCCCGGCCAGCGAGATCATCGCCGCGAACAGGTTCTTCATCGGCGAGTCCTCGAGGGCGGCGTCGGCGGTGCCGCCGAGGTAGTAGTGCAGGTGATCGTCGCTGCGAACGGCGATGGCCCCGGCCTCCGGCCGGCCGTCGCCGCGGCAGGCCAGCAGCAGCCAGGCGGACTCGGCGGCCAGCACCCGCTCGAAGTACTCGCTCGATAGAGGTAGCGCTCGGCTGCCCCGGTCCGGCGCATCGTCTCCCCATAGGCTCGCTCGAAGGCCGAGCGTGCTTCCGGGTCGGCCTCGCTGCCGGGAGCGGGTCCACCGTCCAGCCCCGGCGCTCATTCCGGCGGATCTGCTCGCGGAGCCGCCTGCGCAGGCCGCTCTCGGCTCTGGATCCGCGATCTGCACCTGGGAGCGCACCGTGCCGCCGGCCAGTGTGGGCCGATCCCCGATCCGGTCGCGGATGAACACGCTGACCAGCCCCGTGTCCGACCAATCCACGTCCCCGGGGTCGCGGGGACGTGGCCGGCGTCCCCGACCGACAGCGACGTCCCGCCCGGATATCCGTAGGGAGAGGTCGCGTCGACCATCCCGGTCCCTTCGATCGCGCGGACGATCACCGGGACGGCGAGGACCGGTCCTCACCGATGGCGAGCGTATGGGTCGCGCCCTCCGCGGCCAGGAACTCCGGCGAGCGGAAGAACTGGGTGGGATCCGCGGCCGCGGCACCCCCATCCTCGATCAGGCGGGCCGCGCTCAATCCTCGGGGGCCTCGGGCAGGTCCTCGCGGAAGCCGCCCCAGAGCTCGACGTCGATCAGCTCATCCCCATGGCGGACGTGGTTGCGCAGCACTCCCTCCTGCTTCCAGCCGTTGTAGATGACGGCCTTCCTCGCGGCCTCGTTGGTGGCGGGAATGCGCCCGTAGACCTTGTGGGCGCCGAACTCCTCGAAGGCCTTCAGGTTCGTGAGGCGCTCCGCCTCGCGGCCGACGCCCCTCCCGGCGGCGCGCTCATCACCGACGATCGCGCCGAGCTCGGGCGCGGTCTGGCGATTGAGCCCGTACAGCGCCGTGTAGCCGACCGCCTCGTCCACTCCCTCGAGCTGGATCGCCCACTTGCGGTCCTCGGAGTCGGGATCGGCCGCCTGCGCGATCGCCCGCTCCACCCAGCGGCGGGCGTCGTCGGGGCTGAAGGAGTCGCGGTGCTCGAGGAGGTTGGCGGTCGCCGCCGGCGAGTTGAACCAGCGGTGGACGGCCTCCGCGTCCTCGATCCTGAAGTCCCTCAGCGAGATGCCTCGCGCCATCGGCTCAGTCCCGCTCCGCCCGCGGCTCGCGCGGCTCCAGCCGCTCCCGCAGCTCCAACTCGCGCTCGCGCTCCGCGGCCTGCCGGAGCGGCGACTCGGAGGCGAGCCCGCGTAGGCGTCGGGAGAGCTGATTCCGGTGCCCTTGAGCAGCACCAGCGGGGTGAGGGCGAGGATCTTCAGGTCGAGGCCGAGGGAGCGGTTCTCGACGTACCAGACGTCCAGCTCGATCCTCTCCTCCCAGGGAATGCCGGCCCGCCCGTGCGTCTGCGCCCAGCCGGTCACACCGGGCTTCAGCTCGAGCCGCCGGCGCTGGCGCGGCGTGTAGAGCGCCACCTGGGCCGCGAGCGTGGCGCGGGGACCGACCATCGCCATCTCGCCGGTGAGCACGTTGAACAGGTTGGGCAGCTCGTCGAGCGCGAAGCGGCGCAGCAGCCTGCCGACGCGGGTGACCCGCGGGTCGTCGCCGGTGACTGCCGTGCCGACACCGACCGGGTCCGCCCCCGGCGCATCGTTCGCAGCTTCAGCAGCTCGAAGATCTCACCGTCCTTCCCCACCCGGCGCTGCGTGTAGAACACCGGCCCGCGGGAGGTGAGCTTGATCGCGATCGCCGCCAGCCCCAGCAGCGGCGCTGCCAGGAAGAGCGCGGCGGTCGCGATGACGACGTCCGCCGCGCGCGACAGGCCCTTGCGCTCGTTCACCGGGTGCCCTCGACCTTCTCCCACCCGATCGGGACCTCTCCGGCCCGCAGCCGGTCCCAGAGGCCCGCGGCGATGGAGGCGGTCACGGTCACGTAGTAGTAGGCGACCCGGAGCGGCCACAGCGGGATGAAGCGTCCGAGCGCCGCCGCGGCGAGCAGGCAGAGCTGCATCCCCATGGTGAGCGAGTAGATCCCTCCCTCGGGCAGCAGGGCAGCGTTTGCGAGCAGGGCGATCACGTGGAGGAACGGGGTCAGGTAGCGAAGCAGCCGGTGCGAGTAGATCTCCACGAGGTATCCCGGCGAATAGCCCCGCGGCTTCAGCATCCCGTACTTGAGCATCGCATCCCAGAGGCCCCACATCATCCGGCGCTTGCGCTGGAACTCGCCCTCGACGCTCGGCGCCATCCGCTCCTCCGCCAGGGCACCGGGCTCGTACACCGCGCGCCAGCCGCGCTTGGTCAGCTCGAACGGGAAGGAGAGGTCCTGCCCGCGATCCGGCTCGAGCTCGATGTAGGCCTCCGAGCGGACCGCATAGATCGCGCCGTTGCCGCCGGTGATGCCCGCCAGACGGGACTCGCTGCGACGGACGGCCATCTCGTAGCGCCAGTAAAGGCCCTCCTGGTTTCCCTCCTCGCCTCCCGTGAAGCGGACCTGCCCGCAGGCGTATCCGACCTTCTCGTCCTCGAAGCGGGCCACCAGGCGGCGGAGCCCATCCGGCCGCCAGTAGGCGTTCGCGTCCGAAAAGGCGAAGATCGCCCCCTGCGCCTGGCGAGCGGCGGCGTTGAGCGCCGCGACCTTGCCGCCGCGGGGCAGGTCGAGCACGAGGTCCGCGCCGGCCTCACGCGCCAGCTCGACGGTTCGGTCGCTGGAGCCGTCGGAGGCGACCATCACCTCGAAGCGGTCGCGGGGGTAGTCGAGCGCAAGCGCGTTCTCCACCCGGCGCGCGATCACCTCCGCCTCGTCGTGGGCGGGGATGATCAGGGTCACCGTGGGCAGGCCGTCGTGCGCCCTGCGGCTGCGGGCCGGCTCGCCGAAGAGGCCCCCGAGCAGCCAGAGCAGCAGCGGATAGCCGAGGTGCGCATAGAGGATCAGCCCCAGCGCCGACCAGAAGCTGATCTCGATTAAAACACGGCCGGAATTATCGGCGGAGCGTCGGAGGCACGCTCTCAGCCAAGCAGGCGCCGATACAGGTCGACCGTGCGGCGCCCGATCTCGTCCCACGAGGATGGCCCCTCGGCGAGGGCCAGAGCGCCATTCGACCGAGGCGCTCGCGCTCGGTGTCGTCCGCCAGCAGCTCGTTCAGGGCCCCGGCCAGCGCCCCGGGGTCCTCGGGCGGCACCACCCTGGCGGCCCCCTGCTCGCCGACCTCGGTGAAGCCGCCAACGCCGCTCAGCACCAGGGGACGGCCGAAGGCGAGCGCCGTGTAGAGCACGCCGGACTGCTCGATGTTGCGGTAGGGGAGCACGACCAGGTCGGCGCGCCGCATGTACGCCGGGATCTCCGGGTCGGGGATGAACCGGTCCACGAACCGCACGGTGCCGGGCGCCCGCCCGGCGAGCGAGCGCAGCTCGTCCATCGGCATCCTCGGCATGCCGACGACCCAGAGCTCCGCTCCGCTCACCCGGCTGAAGGCCTCGAGCAGCACGTCGGTGCCCTTGTAGGGCCGGATCAGCCCGAAGGACAGGATCACCGGCCCCTCCACCTCGCGCAGCTCCTCGGGCAGCGGCACCTCGTCGTCCTGCCTGGTCAGGTACTCGAAGGCGCCATGCGGGATCACCTCGAGCTTCTCCCCGGGTACCCCGAAGTCGGTCGTGAGCCGGCGCGCGCCGTGCTCGGAGTGGACGACCACCGCGTCCATCTCGGCGAGCAGCTTGGACAGCGTCCCCGCGATGCGCGTCCCGGCGTCGGGAAGCCGCCAGTGCATCGTGAACGCCCGCGGGCGCTTGGGCGGGAGCAGCCGGCGGTCCAGCGACGGGATGGGCAGCCACTGGTAGTGGACGACGTCGGCCTCCTCCGCCAGCCGCGCATAGCGCCGCATGTCCGGGACGTGCTCGAGCGCCCTCAGGATGCGCCTGCGCCGGGGCCCGATCCCGGGGCGGGAGGAGCGCCGGTAGAAGACCTCGCGGACCGAGTAGCCGTCCTCCTTCGGGACCGGCCCGTAGGGGAAGCGGCAGGTGATCAGCTCGACCTCGGCGCCGGCGCGCGCAACGGCCCCGGCCAGGGCGTGGTCGTAGGGCGGCGTGTAGGCCGGCGGATCGACGACATGGACGCGCATGGGGGAGCATTCTCGCCGTGCTGCTCTCCTACTGCGTGGTCAACACCAACGGGCGCGAGCTCCTGCTCGCCTGCCTGCGGGCGATCGAGGCCAATTCGCCCGCCGGGATCGAGAGCGAGGTCCTGGTCCTCGACAACGCCTCCGAGGACGGCTCGGCGGAGGCCGTCGCCGCCCTCGACGGCGAGCGCCGGCTGATCGCGCTGGACCGGCGCACGGGCAAGGCCGAGAACGACTCGCGCCTGTTGCAGGAGGCGCGCGGGCGCTACTGCCTGCTGCTGAACGAGGACGCGGAGCTGCGGCCGGGCGCCGTGGCGGCGCTGCTCGACGCCCTGGACCGGGACCCGCAGGCGGCCGCGGCGGGCGCGCAGCTCCTCTCCCCCGGCGGCGAGTCCCAGCCCTGCGCCTGGCGGTTCCCCGGTCTCGGCACCGCGCTGGCGGGTGCGCTGTTCCTGCATCCCTGGCTCACCGTCCAGAGCCGCGGCGATCGGACGCGCGAGGTGGACTGGGTGCAGTCGAGCGCGATGCTCGTCCGCCGGGAGGCCGCTGAGCAGGTCGGCTGGCTCGATCCCGACTTCTTCGTCTACTCCGACGAGACCGACTTCTGCAAGCGGCTGGGAGACGCCGGCTGGCGCATCCTCTACGTGCCGCGGGCGGAGGCCGTCCACCACGACCAGATGGCGAGCGACGCGGCCGGGGTCGAGCGGCGCACGGTCGAATACCACCGCAACCGCGACCGCTACCTCCGCAAGCACAGGGGCCGGGCCGCGGCCTTCCTGCTCCGCCCGCTGCTCGCGTTCCCCTACCTCGTGCGGACCCTCGCCGCGCTGGCGCTCCCGGGCCACTCGGCGCGCCGATACTGGCTCCACGCCCGCCAGGCGCTGCTGCCCCGCCGCGGAGAGGGCATCCGCGAGGCGGCGGAGGATTACAACCGCCGATGAGAATCCTGCTGGTGACCCAGATGTGGCCGAGCGAGGAGAACCCCGACCTGGGGAGCTTCCTGGTGCCGCTCAGCCGCGAGCTCGAGGGGCTGGGGCATGAGGTCGAGGTCGCGTCCATCAGCAAGCGCGGGGGGCTTCCCACCAAGTACGCCAGGCTCATCCGCAGGTCAGTCCGTGCTGCGAAGCGCTTCGACCCGGACGTGATCTTCGCGCACTTCCTCTTCCCCGCCGGCTTCGCGGGGGCCCGCGCGGCCCGTGCCGCGAACGCGCCGCTGGTGCTGATGGCGCATGGCCAGGACGTCGCCAACCTGGGCGGGATCCTGGGCGTGACCGCGATGACGCACCGCGTGGTCGATCGCGCCGCGACGGTGATCGCCAACTCGCGCTGGCTCGCCGACCGCCTGGTCGAGAGCGTCCCCGCGGCCGAGGCGAAGATCGAGATCGCCGACTGCGGGGTGGACCTCGAGGCCTTCTCGCCCCAGCCCGCCGAGCCGGCGCGCCGCGAGCTGGGCTGGGACGGCGAGGGCACCGCATTCCTCTGCGTCGGCTCGCTGATCGAGCGCAAGAACGTGGTGCGGCTCGCCGACGCCTTCGCCTCCCTCGAGCGGGGGCGGCTCGCCTTCGTCGGGGACGGGCCGCTGCGCGGGGAGCTCGAGGGCCGGCCCAACGTCACCGTCACCGGCCGAATCCCCCAGTCGGAGGTGCCGCGCTGGGTCGCCGCCTGCGACGTCCTCTGCCAGCCCTCTCTGATCGAGCCGTTCGGCCAGGCGACGCTCGAGGGGATGGCGATGGAGCGCAGCGTCGTCGCGACCGAGGTCGGCGGCCCTCCGGAGTTCGTCACCCCCGAGGCCGGCGTCCTCGTCGACCCGATCCAGACCGAGGAGATCGTCGCCGGGCTCGTGCAGGCATCGAAGCTGCCGTCGCCGAACGCGGCGGCTCGAGAGGCCGCCGCGGAGCACGACGTGAAGAAGCAGGCCGCGAAGATGGCGGGCGTGCTCGAGCGGGCCGCCGACGGGGGCTGAGCTCAACTAGGAAGAGTAGGGGCGGGCGTCCTCGTCCCGCTGCTCGGCCTCGAGCGCCTCGCGGGTGAGCCGCGGCCCCCGTCCCCTCCTCCTCGGGCTGCGGCTCCTCCGCGCGGCGCCTCACGGAGGCGGCCCAGAGCCTCGCGGATCGCCGCTCGGGTTGAGGTTCGCCGCGGCCGCCCGCCGCTCCTCGTCGCTGAGGAAGCCCGTGCCGTACAGGAGCAGCGGGTAGGTCAGCCAGACGCCGGTGCGGGAGACGAGGCCGACGAATCCCTCCGTGGGAAGCAGCAGCTCGCCCGCCGCCACCAGGACGGCGGCGAGCCCGGCGACCTGCGCGAGCCGGAGCCACTCGTAGGGCACGGCGAAGAGCCGCTGGGTGAAGACGTACATCAGCACCAGCACCACCGCGTAGGAGGCCACCAGCGAGACGCCCGCGCCGACGATTCCCCACGCGGGGATCAGGACCAGGTTGAGGCCGATGTTGGCGACGGTCCCGGCCGCGGTCGCCGGGAAGTTGAACTCGGTCCGCCCGGTGCGGCCCAGCACCACGACGAGGACGAGGTAGAGCGCGTAGAGCATCACACCCGTCGAGACCAGCCCGATCGCCTCGTATGACTGGAAGAACTCCGGCGCGGCCAGCAACCGCACGATCCAGCGCGACAGCAGCCACAGCCCGGCCACGAAGAAGGCGCAGACCGCGACGAACCAGGTGACGATCACGGCGTAGGCGCGGCGGGCCTCGTCGTCGTCCCGGATCGAGTAGGCGAGCGGCGGCCAGGCGAGCTGGAACCCCTTGACCAGCACGTTCACCGCCTGGGCGAACTTGACCGAGAGGCTGTAGAGCCCCGCGTCGGCCAGCCCGGCCAGCCGGACGAGCATCACCCGGTCGATGAAGTTGAGCGAGTAGAGCGACAGCTCGGCGGGCATCGTCGGCAGCCCGAACCTCGTCATCCGCCGCAGCAGCGGGAAGTCCGGGACGAGCGAGAGGCGGCGCCGGTGCACGACGAGCAGGCCCGCCAGGAAGACGGCGCCCGTCGCGTACTGGCCGAGCAGCAGGCCCCGGGCGCCCTCCTCCTCGATCACCACCAGCCAGACCGTGACCGGGATGGTCACCAGGACGTTGCTGACCGTGAAGTAGAAGAAGGCCCGGGCCCGCTCGTCCAGCCGGAACAGCGCCAGCAGGAACTCGAACATCGTGAAGACCCACAGCCCGAAGGTCGCGATCCGCACCAGACCGGGGTCCGAGCGGTCGAGCAGCAGCTGGGAGATCGGCTCCGCCAGGGGGAGCGCCATCGCCAGCCCGATCGTGGTCGTCCAGAAGAGCGAGGCGAAGCCGGTCTTCACGACCTGGTCGGGGTCCTCGGCGCGCTCGTAGTAGAAGCGCAGCAGCGCCTCGATGACCCCCAGCCTGATCACGATGCTCGCCGCGATCACCGCGACGATCAGGACCTCCGCCGCCCCGTAGTCCTCCGGTGAGAGGTACTGCGTGTAGAGCGGCAGCAGCGCGACCGCGATCAGCTTCGAGATCACGCTCGAGGCGGTGTAGGCCGCGCCGGTGGTGGCGAGGCGGCGCAGGTAGCCGGTCATCGCCGTAGCCAGGCAGGCAGCTCGGGAGCGGCCTTGGTCTCAACGACGAGCGCCGTGCCCACGGCCAGGAGCGCCCAGGTGAGCGGATCCGTGAGATAGCCCGCGTAGCCGATCGTGTGGACCAGGAGCGCGCTGAAGGCCGCCGCGATCGCCACCCTGGAGGTCTTCAGGAACGGAGGCTCGCTCTTCACCGAGTCGATGGGCCTGAAGCGAGCGCCCAGCCCCGGCGCGATGCGCCTCATCCCGGCGAACAGGATCCAGAGCGACACGCCCAGCAGCGCCGCGTAGGCGAGGATGCCGACGATCCCCTGCTCAGCGGCGACGGTGACGGGCTCGTTGTGCGAGCTGGTGGTCTCGCCCTTCTTCACGTCCTCGGCCTCGGAGAAGGACTCCGAGAACGAGGCCGAGCCGTGGCCGATCAGAGGCCGCTCCTGGGCCAGGTCGATTCCGCCCTGGAGCAGCGTCGAATGGCCCTCCGTCACCTCCCGCGCCGAGCGGTCCTCCGTCTGACCCGCGATGAGCACCCCGGCGACGGCGATCGCGGCCACCACCGGCGCGGCGATCAGCGTGCGGCGCAGGTCCCAGCGCAGCGCGCAGACGACCCCCAGGCCGCACAGGAGCGCGAGGAAGCTGGTCTGCGAGAAGGCCGTGAGCAGGCCGGCGAACGCCACCGCGATGGCGGCGATCAGGTAGCCGGCCACGCGCCGGTCGGCGAGCCAGACGAGGACCGCCGTCGCGAGCACGATGGACAGCGCCAGGTAGCGGCCGAAGATGTTCGGGTCCCAGAACAGCGAGTTCACCCGGAAGTAGAAGTGGAAGTCGTTCGACATCTCCAGCTTCGGGTTCCAGAAGATCTCTCCCGCGATGTGCTGACCCAGGCCGATCACCGCGAACAGCAGCGCCTCCCCCAGGACGACGGCCAGGGCCAGGGTCAGCAGCCGGCGGTTCCAGCGCACGTCCACGAGCAGGCAGAACATCACCGCGAACGGGACGAGGAAGAAGCCGATGTTCCTGGTCGCGAAGTCCAGGTCGTTCGAATAGGCGGCCTGGATCGCGTAGAGGCCGAGCGCGGCGATCAGGACGGCCGTCAGCGGGGTGGGAAGCCGCCGCACGGGTCCGGGATCGCGCCACGCCGTGATCGCGGCGGCCAGGACCCCTGCGCCGATCACGACGTAGAGGGGCACGAGCAGGTTGGCGTCCTCCCCTCCCCCGACGTCGATCGGGATCCGGAACGGCAGCGCCGCCACCAGCAGCAGCGGGAGGAGCAAGGGCCATCGCAGCATCGCGAAGGCCAGCCCGACCAGCGCGATAACCCCCACCTCACCGACGCCGCAGAAGAGGCCGGGCCGGTCTCGCAGCGACTCCAGCTCGTCCCAGCCCTGGCCGGCGACGAGCGCCAGGGCCAGGGTCATGGCGGCGAGCAGCGCGGCCGCCCTCGCCCGCCGGCTGTCGGCCAGGAGCGCGACGGCGACCAAGCCGGTCGCCGCGACGCAGCCGAGCACCTGAAGGACGTCGCTCACGGCTCCTGGCCGTTCGCGAGGACGCGCAGCCGCTCGCCGGAGGTGGCGACGCGGTCGGCCTCCTCCAGGGTGAGGCGCGCCCGGTAGATCCCCGGCGTTGCCTCCTGGCCGGCGTCGGTGCGCCCGTCCCAGTCGTAGCAGTGGGCCTCGTCGCCCCCGGCGAGACGCTCCTTCGCGAGGCTCCTGATCAGCTCACCGTCGGCGTTGACCAGATCGACCTCGACGGTGTCCGATCGGGTCAGCCGGAAGCAGACCCGGTAGCGGCCCTCCGGCTTCGTCTTCAGCCGGATGTTGCTGGCGACCGCGCCGTCCTTCCTCACCTCCTGGGTGACGATCATCGCCGCCACCGTTCCCGCGACGAGCGCGCCGACCGTCAGAGCGGCGAGCAGCGCCGTCGTTGGCCTGCCTGGGGTCAGATCCCTTCGACCCCGGAGGTCGTGTCTGTGCCGTCGAGCGAGCTGCCGGATGCCTGGTCCTCGCCGAGCACGACCGCGACGGCAGCGCCCTCGGAGACGCCCCGTATCTCGGTGGTCATCGGCTCTATGGCCTGGATCCCGGAGACCTGCGCCACCTCCCGCGCCGTCTCCTCCGACCCCTGCGCGTTGGCGTCGAACATCACCACGCTGGCGTCGAAGGGCTCCTCGGTGTTCGTGACCGGCCCCGTCTGGAAGCCCGACTGCTTGAGCGGAGCGGCTGCCTCGGAGGCGAGCCCGGCCTCGGCGGTGCCGTTCAGCACGGCGATCTTTGTCGGCGGAGCCTTGGATCCCTTCTCGCCCGCTGCGTTGGCGCCCGTGCTTGCCTCGTCATCACCGCCGATCAGGCGGGTGGCCCCGAAGATCAGACCAGCGACGAGCAACAGCGCCCCGATCGCGACCACCGCCGTGGAGGGTCCATCGGAGAGCCAGGCCGGCCGCTGGCCGCCGCCAAAGCCGGTGCGGCCGGGCTTGCGGCGCTGCTGGAAGCGCTGTCTTCGCTCGGCCGCCTGTCTGGCGAGCTCCGCGCGGCGGAATGCCTCGCGCTCGTCCGGCGCGGTGGCCGCAGCGGCGGCCGCCGCCTGCTCCGGCTCTTGGGCCGTGACGGCAGCGGCCGCGGCCGCGCGATCGGCGGGCTGCACGCCCGGACCACCGTCCTCCTCGCCCTCCACGAGGAAGCTGGCGCTTTCACGCAGCCGCCGGACATCGCGCGCCTGCGCGAAGTAAAGGAGTGCGAGCACGGCCAGCCCGAGGAATGCGGCCAAACCGGCGATCGCCCCGACTTGGCGGATCACCTCCATGGGATGCGGCGCGGGATGTTAAACGTCAAGCGTCGAGCGGGACGCGGGCCGCGTCAGAGGTCGACCCGCGCCGCGGCGGTGGCCCTCTCGGAGACGAGGTCCACCGTCTGCTCGGCGAGGTCCGACTCGTCGCCCTCCTTGACAAGGCGCTCCAGCCTGCTCACCGCGCCGCTCACCCACTCGGGATCGAGGGGCGCGCGGCGCACCGCTCGCACGATCTTGTCGGCGGCGGTCGGCTGGGGCCGCTCGTCGGAGTTGAACAGCTCCTCGTGCAGCTTCTCACCCGGTCGCCGGCCGGTGAACTCGATCGCGACGTCGGCGTCGGGCTCGTAGCCGGCCAGCCGGATCATGTTGTGCGCGAGATCCACGATCTTCACGGGCTCGCCCATCTCCAGCACGAAGACCTCGCCCGTCCCGGCGCCGAGATCGCCCGCCCGGATCACCAGCTGCACCGCCTCCGGGATCGTCATGAAATAGCGCGTCATCTCCGGGTCGGTGACGGTGACCGGGCCGCCGCGCTCGATCTGTGCCCGGAAGATCGGCACCACGCTGCCCGAGGAGGCGAGCACGTTTCCGAACCGGACGGTGATGAAGCGGGTGTGCGGGTATTTGTGGCGCGCGGCCTCGACGATCCACTCCGCCATCGCCTTCGAGGCGCCCATCACGGTGCGCGGGTTGACCGCCTTGTCGGTCGAGACCAGCACGAAGCGCTCGCAGCCGGAGGCGGCGGCGGTCTCGGCCGTGACGCGGGTGGCGATCGCGTTGTTGCGGATCGCCTCCAGCGGGTTCCCCTCCATCAGCGGCACGTGCTTGTAGGCGGCGGCGTGGAAGACGACGTCGGGGCTGAAGCGCTGCATCACCTCGAGCATCCGGTCGGGCTCCTTGCAGTCGGCGAGCACCGACTCCACCCGGGTGAAGTGCCGCTCCTCGATCATCTCCCGGTCGATCCGGAACAGGTTGTCCTCCGCGTGGTCGAGCATGACCAGCAGCTTCGGGCGGACTCGGGCGATCTGGCGCACCAGCTCGGAGCCGATCGAGCCGCCGGCGCCGGTGACGACCACGACCTTGTCCTGGAGGTAGGCGCCCACCCGGTCGAGCTCCATCACGATGGGCTCCCGCCCGAGCACGTCCTCGACCTGAACCTCGCGCAGCTGCTTGGTGAGCTGGACCCCGCCGCGCAGGAGCTCGAACACGGTCGGCAGCGTCCGCACGTTGATGTCGCGCTCGCGGCAGGCCGCGACCACCCGGCCGCGCAGCTCGCCGGGCGCCGACGGGATCGCGATCACGACCTCGTCCGGGCTGCACTCGTCGAGGACCTCCTCCACCTCGGCGGTGGTCCCCAGGACCTTCACGCCGTGCAGGCGCATGCCGCGCTTGCGCGGGTCGTCGTCGAGGAAGCCGATCGCCTGTGTCTCCAGGTTCGGGTTGAGCTGGAGCTCGCGGACGACCATCTGGCCGCCCGACCCGGCTCCCACCACCAGGGTCTGCCGGGCCTTGCCCGCGGAGACCCTGCGGCTCGGGCGCTCGACCAGCATCCGGACCAGCAGGCGAGCGCCGCCGACCATGAAGGTGGTCAGCAGGAAGTCGGTGACCAGCACCGACCGCGGGATCGCCTCGTTGAACGGCCGGAAGAGATAGAGGACGACCAGCAGGATCAGGGTCGAGACCGCCGAGGCGCGGACCAGTCCCGCGAAGTCGGGCAGCCGGAAGTAGCGCCACCACTTCTCGTAGAGGCCGAACGCCGCGAAGATCAGCAGCTTGCCGGCGACCACGAAGCCGATCGACGTCCACAGCATGTGCCTGTAGACGTCCGGGACTCCTCCCTCGGTCTCGAGGAAGCGCATCCTGAACGCCAGGTAGTAGGCGATCGCAAGGAGTCCCGCGTCCGCCACGATCTGCAGGAGCCGGTGCCTGTAGACGGGGTGCTTCAGTCGGTCCACGCCGCGCGAGTCTAGACGCCTCGCCCAGAGTGAGTGGGGACTCGCCTGTCCGGCACGGGGAGATTCATCCACCTACCATGCCCCGTCCGTGACCGACTTCATCGTTGACCCGCTGGTCGAGTTCTGCGTCGACGTGATCGGGGAGATCGGCTACCTCGGCATCTTCCTGCTGATGCTGGTCGAGAGCGCCAACATCCCGATGCCGAGCGAGGCGACCATGCTCTTCGCCGGCTTCAAGGTCGACGATGGCGATCTGACGCTGTTCGGGATCGTCGCCGCAGGGGTCCTCGGCAACGTCGTCGGGTCCTGGGCCGGCTATGCGATCGGCTACTACGGCCGCGAGGAGCTGCTCGAGCGGCACAAGGTCTTCCACGTCAGCCCCAGGCAGATGGAGCGGGTCGAGGGCTGGTTCGAGCGCTACGGCGCCGTCACGGTCTTCTTCACCCGGATGCTTCCGATCGTCCGCACCTTCATCTCGACCCCGGCGGGAGCCGCCCACATGCCCTTCTGGCGCTTCACCCTCTACACGGCGGCGGGGTGCATCCCCTGGGTCCTGGCGCTCGGCATCATCGGGGTGGAGGTCGGCTCACGCTGGGAGGAGTGGCGCGACAAGCTCCACTACTTCGATTACGCCGTCATAGCCGCCATCATCGGACTGGTGATCTATCTCCTGATCAGACGCCGGCGAGGCGGAGCGGCGACCGAAACCCAGGCCGAGGAAGTTCGCGGCGAGGCCGAGCCGGCCACCGAGGCCTAGCGCCGCGTGGCCGGGAGCCTCGACGGGTCAGGCCCCGGACGCCATGCGCGCGCGATCCCGCCCGCGCGCGCGATGGCGCTCGGGGCCGTCCAGGGACCCGCGGAGCTGCTGCCCGTATCCAGCTCCGCCCACCTGATCCTGATCCCCTGGCTGGCCCGCTGGGACTGGGACCGGCTCGATCCCGAGCTGCGAAACAGCTTCGCGGTGGCCCTGCACGCCGGGGCAGCTGCCGCCCTTCTGGTCGGTCAGCGGGACGTGATCGCCGGGGAGCTGCGCTCCTTCGATTCCCGCAAGGCCACCGTGCTCGCAATGTCATCGGTACCCGCCGCGGGGCTCGGCCTCGCCTTCGAGCGATCGATCGAGCGGCACCTGGGGGGCCCGCTGCCGACCGCGATCGGGCTCCTGGTGGGCGCCGCGGCAATGGCCCTCGCCGACCGCCGGCCCCAGAACCGCAAGCGCGACCGCGCCGACGCCGCCGATGGGCTCGCCCTCGGCCTGGCGCAGGCCGCCGCGCTGGTCCCCGGGATCTCGCGCAACGGCGCCACCCTCACCGCGGCGCGCTGGCGCGGCTTCACGCGGCAGCACGCCAACCTGCTCTCCCGGACCGTGGCGCTGCCAGTGATCGTCGCGGCGGCGGCGCTGAAGGGCGCTCGCCTGCGCAGGCGCGGACTGCCGCCGGAGCAGCGAAAAGCCTTCGTCGCCGGGACCGCCACCTCGTTCGCCTCCACCCTCGCCTCGCAGCACCTGATTCGCCTCGTCGAGCGGGACAGCGGCCTCTGGCCCTACGCGGCCTATCGCGCCGCGCTGGCGGCCGCGGTCCTCGGGGTCCTCGCACGACGAAGGCTGGCCGCAGGCCAGAAGGCGAGGGTGCCGGTCGAGTCCAACGGGAGGCCCATCGGTCTCGGCAGGAACGGGCATCGTCAGCCGTCACGCCCCACCGTCCCCGAGGAGCTCCCGTGAGCGGCGACGCCTATGCGCGGGCAGGGGTGAGCCAGGGAAGGGGCGACGACGCCGTCTCCGCCCTGGTGGCGGCCCTCGGCGCGGGCTCCGCCGAAAGCCGCCAGGTGCTCGCCAGCGGCCACTACGCGAACGTCGTCCGGATCGACGACCGCACCGGGATCGCCCTCACCACCGACGGCGTCGGCACCAAGCTGCTCGTCGCCGAGGAGCTCGGCAAGCTGGGACACGGTCGGCATCGACTGCGTGGCGATGAACGTGAACGACGTGATCTGCGTGGGCGCTGAGCCTCTGGCGATGCTCGACTACCTCGCGGTGGACGAGGCCGACCCGGACATCTCCGCGGAGATCGGCCGCGGGCTCGCTCGGGGCGCCGCCGAGGCGGGCGTCGAGATCGTCGGCGGGGAGCTGGCGCAGCTCGGCGAGCTGATCCGCGGGCTCGACCTGGCGGGCGCCTGCTTCGGGACTGTCGCGCTGGACTCCCTGGTCACCGGAGCCGCGATCGAACCGGGGGACGCGGTGATCGGGCTGCCCTCCTCGGGGCTCCACTCGAATGGCTACACGCTGGCGCGCGCGGCGCTGGAGGACGTTCCCTTCGACGACGAGCGGCTCGGGCGGCCCCTCGGCGAGGTGCTGCTGGAGCCGACCAGGATCTACGTGAAGCCGGTGCTGGAGCTGCTGCGCTCCGAGGTCGGCGTACGCGGCCTGGCCCACATCACCTCCGGCGGGCTCGGCAACCTGCTCCGCCTAGAGGCCGAGGTCGGCTACGAGATCGACGACCCCCTGCCGGTGCCGCCCGTGTTCGAGCTGATCCGGGAGCTCGGCTCCGTGAGCGACGAGGAGATGCACGAGGTCTTCAACATGGGCTGCGGCTTCTGCTGCGTGGTCGCCGCGGCGGACGAGGAGAGCGCTCTCGGGCTGCTGCGCGCCCACTATCCGGAGGCGAGACGGATCGGCCGCGCGAACGACGCAACGGGCCGGATCGAGCGCAGCGCCTAGAAGCGAATCCTGCAGGCATGATTCGGGTGGATGCTCGCAGCCGCGCTTGGCGCGGGCGGCGACAATAGCCAGTGACACCAGGGGCGCAGAGATCGAGAACGTGAACGTGACAGTCCTGTCGGGCCGCTACCGGCTCGGGTCGAAGCTGGGGTCGGGTGGCATGTCCACCGTCTACCTCGCGCACGACGAGGTCCTCGACCGCCCGGTCGCGGTCAAGCTGCTGCACCAGGAGATCTCCGAGGAGGCCGACCAGCTCGAGCGGTTCCGGCGCGAGGCCCGCGCCGCCGCGCGCCTCTCCCACCCCAACCTGGTCAGCGTGATCGACGCCGGCGAGGACGGGGGCCGCCCGTACATCGTCTTCGAGTACGTCGAGGGAGAGACCCTGAAGAGGCGGATCCAGCAGCAGGGAGAGCTTCCCTCGGACGAGGCGGTCGCCTACGCGATCGAGATCGGCCGCGGACTCATCGCCGCGCACGGCCGCAAGCTGGTGCACCGGGACGTCAAGCCGCAGAACGTCCTGATCGACCTCGACGGCAGGGCCAAGGTGACCGACTTCGGCATCGCGCGCTCGCTCGAGTCGAAGGGAATGACCGCAACCGGCAGGGTGCTCGGCACCACGGACTACGTCTCGCCCGAGCAGGCGATGGGCGAGGACGTCGACGAGCGCTCCGACGTCTATTCACTCGGCGTCGTCCTCTACGAGATGCTCGTCGGCGACGTTCCGTTCCAGGCCGAGACCCAGGTCGGCGTGGCGATGAAGCACGTTAACCAGCCGCTCCCGGACGTCAAGGCGCGCCGGCCCGAGATCTCAGCGGCGATCGCCGCCGTGGTGGAGAGGGCCACGGCGAAGGACTCGCGGGACCGCTACGGCTCGGTGGCCGAGATGGTGCGCGACCTGGAGCAGACGTTGGACATCGAGGCGGCTCGCCGGGGCGGCACCAGCGGCGAGGCGACCAGCGTGCTCGACTCGGTCCCGCGCGAGCGGCGAAAGCTGACCGGCGGCCGCTCGAGGGCGGGGATCGCGATGGGAATCGTCGGGGTGGCCCTGA
Organism: uncultured Solirubrobacterales bacterium; assembly: GCA_963752605.1. Lineage (GTDB taxonomy): Bacteria > Actinomycetota > Thermoleophilia > Solirubrobacterales > 70-9 > CAVVYW01. Next base: position 617,961 of record CAVVYW010000006.1, on the reverse strand, counting down.
TCGTCGCCGCCCTGGTGCTGGGCGGGGACAGGCTGCGGGACATCGGCGACAACCCCGGCGGCGGCGGGACCGAGATCAGGCTGGGCGCCGACGCGGCCACGGACTTCGACCCGTTCGGCGGCGACGGCGAGCACCCTGAGGACGCCGCGCTGGCCATCGACAGCAACCCGACCGGGACCGCGTGGGCCACCGAGAGCTACGACGTAGGGCTGGAGAAGCCCGGCGTCGGGCTCTACGTGGATGCCGGCGACCAGGTCGAGGTGAGCGCGGTCGAGGTTCGCTTCGCAGAGCCCGGCGAGGACGTCGAGATCCGCTCGGCGCCAGGGCAGGACGAGGCGCCCGAGTCGCTCGACGAGTGGGAGGTGATCGGCCGGGCCGGCGACGCCGGTGAGGTGGCCAAGATCGAGACCCCCGACGCAGAGCCGTCCCGCTTCTATCTGGTGTGGCTCACCAAGCTTCCCGAGGGGGAGGGCGGCCAGGTGGCGGAGATCTCCGATATCCGGTTGCTGGAGTAGCTTCGCCATCAGCCCGCATCTCCTCGGGCTTCGCCCTGCGGGGATGCGGGGTCAGGGCGCCAACGTCGGGGCAAGTCCCGGCCGCTCTTAGAATTCGTACGAGTGAGCGCGCTCGTAGCGCTCGAGCGCGAGCTGCACCAGCCGGTCGCACAGCTCGGCGTAGGGAATCCCGTCGGCCTCGAGCAGCTTGCCGTAGACGCTGGTCTCGGTGAAGCCGGGGATCGTGTTGAGCTCGTTCACCAGCACGCGCTCTCCGTCGACGAAGAAGTCGCAGCGGGCGAGGCCGCTGCACCCGCAGAGGACGAAGACCCGCCGGGCGAGCTCCCTGACCCGCTCCGCCGCCGTCTCCGAGATCCGGGCCGGGACCACCAGCTCCATCCCCCCCTCGGCGTACTTCGCCTCGTAGTCGTACCAATCCGACCCCTTCGTGACGATCTCCCCCGGCGGCGAGGCGTGAGGGTCCTCGTTGCCGAGGAGGGAGCACTCCACCTCCTTGCCCGGGGCGGGCGCCTCGACGATCACCCGGGGATCGTGCCGCCGGGCCGCCTCGACCGCCCGCTCCACCTCCGGCGGTGCGCCGGCCGGCGCGATGCCGACGCTCGAACCCAGCCTGGCCGGCTTCACCCAGACGGGCTGCCCGAAGGTGGCGACGCGCTCCTTCCAGCCGTCGGTGCCCGCCTCGCAGAAGTCGACTTGGGGCACCTCCTCGCCGGCCAGCAGCTGCTTGAAGACGAGCTTGTCCATGCAGATCGCCGAGGCCTCCACATCAGAACCCACGTATGGGACTCCCGAGCACCTCGAGCAGGCCCTGGATGCTGCCGTCCTCCCCGCCGGGGCCGTGCAGAACCGGGAAGGCGGCATCGCAGCCGAGCAGGCCCTCGGCCGGGGTGAGACCCAGGGACTCCCCCGCGGCGCGCCAGCGCCCGTCCCGCTCGATCGTCACCTCGACCACGTCGTGGCCGGCATCGCGGAGGCCCGCGGCCACCGACTCCGCCGAGCGCAGCGAGACCTCGTGCTCGCTGGAGATCCCGCCGCCGAGGACGGCGATCCTCATGGCGGCGTGGTGGCCGGCGCCGCGCCCACGACGATCGACACGGTGTCCCCGCGCTGGCCACGGGAGCCACCGGGCGGGAACTGGTTGATCACCTTGCCGACCTCCAGCGGGTCGTCGGTTGGCTCCTCCGAGACCGAGACGACGAAGCCCGCCCTCTTCAGAGCCGTCACGGCGGCTCGGCGCGTCTGCCCCAACTCGTCGGGGACGACGATCGAGCCGGTCGACACGAAGATCGTCACGGTCGATCCCACCTTGACCTCCTTGCCGGTGGTGGGGCTCTGGGCCACCACCTCGCCGGCCGGCGCGTCGTCCTCGCGCTGAACGATCGTGCCGCTCAACTCGGCGCTGTCGAGCGCGTCGAGCGCGGCCTGGTCGTCCAGGCCGACGACGCCGGGTACCTCCACCGTGTTCGAGCCCTTCGAGATGATCAGCGTCACCGCGGTGCCGGTCTGGATCTGGGTCCCCGCCACGGGTTCCGTGCCGACCACGCGCCCCTCGGGGATGTCCTCGGAGAAGCCGAGGCTGGTGGCCACCTCGAGCCCGGCGTCCTCGAGCGTCTCGGTGGCGTCCTTCTGGCTCTGCCCGGTCACGTCCGGGATCTCGACGACCGCCGGGCCGGAGCTGACGGTGAGGACCACGCTCGAGCCCTCCTCCACCTCCTCGTCGGGCGGCGGGTCCTGCTCGAGCACGGTGTCGCGCGGGGCCGCGTTGGGGACCGGCTTGATGTCCACCTCCAGGCCCTCCGCCTCCAGCCTCTCCCTGGCGACGTCCACGTTGCATCCAGGCGGCGAGCAGGCGGTGACCACGTCGGGCACGACGGTGCTGCCCGGCCTGGTCAGGGCGAATGCCACCAGGGCGGCAACCGCGGCAACGAGCAGCGCGATCGCGATCCACCGCCCGGCACCGCGGTCGCGGTCCTCCTCCTCCGGTTCGGGCTGGCGGGCCGCGGTGTCCTCCCCCTCCGGCGTGACGGCAGCGAAGGCGGCGGTGTCCTCCGGCCGCGGCTGGTCGGGCGCCCTCTCGGCCGCATCGAGCGCCTTGAGGAAGGCGTCGGCGTCCTTGAAGCGGGCCTCGGGGTTCTTGGCGAGCGCCCGCATCACGACGGCGTCGAGGGCCGGGGGCACGTTGGGGTTGATCGCGCTCGGTCGCCGTGGCGCCTCCGAGACCTGCTTCAGGGCGACCGCCACCGCGCTGTCCGCCTGGAATGGCACGCGGCCGGTCAGTGCCTCATACAGGATCACCCCGATCGAGTAGATGTCGGAGCGGGGCGTTGTCTCCTTGCCCTGGGCCTGCTCGGGCGAGAGGTACTGGGCGGTGCCCATCACCGAGCCGGTCCCGGTGATGTCGGAGCTCTCCCCGCGCGCGATGCCGAAGTCCGCGACCCTGGCGCGCCCCTCCCCGTCGATGAGGACGTTCTGAGGCTTCAGATCGCGGTGCACGATCCCCTTGCGGTGGGCGAAGCGGGCCGCGTTGAGGATCTGGCGGACGAAGTCGACCGCGTCCTTGGCCCCCATGCCGCCCTTGACGAGCTCTTTCAGCTGAGGACCCTCCACGTACTCCATTGCGATGAAGAACGTGCCGTCGAGCTCGCCGCGGTCGAAGATGCTGATCACGTTCGGGTGCTGCAGCCCGGCCGCAGACTGCGCCTCCCGCCGGAACCGCTCCACGAACTCCTTGTCCTGGGCGAAGCGGTCGTGAAGGATCTTGATCGCGACCTTGCGGTCCAGCTCCTGGTCTGAGGCCAGCCAGACATCGGCCATGCCGCCGGAGCCGATCTTTCGCTCGAGCAGGTAGCGCTCGTCCACGACCGTCCCCTTCTTGACGTCGACCACTACTCCCCCTCCCCGGAATCGCTCTCGCTGAGCAGGACCTCCATCACGGACTTGGCTATCGGGGCGGCGACCACCCCGCCGAAGCCGCTGGTTCGCTCGATCGTCACGGAGACCGCGATCTTCGGGTCATCGGCCGGCGCGAAGCCGATGAACCAGGCCTGGTTGACGTTGTTCGCGATGTCGATCTCCGCCGTTCCCGTCTTGCCGGCCACCTGGATCCCGGACAGCGCGGCCTCCGTGGCCGTTCCCTCGTTGACCACGTCCTTCATCATGTCCGTGAGCGTGTTGGCGTTGTCCTCGCTCATCACCCGGCTCTGGCGGTCCGGGCTCAGCTCGTCCTCGCGGCCGTCGGTGTCGATCACCTTCGACCACAGCCGCGGTGCCATCAGCTCACCGTCGTTCGCCACCGCCGACGCGACCATCGCCATCTGAAGCGGGGTGACGTTCAGCTTGTCCTGGCCGATCGCCATGCGGCCGACGTCGATCTGGTCGCTGCCGGCGTCGAGCAGCCTGCCGTCCGCGTACTCCCCCGAGACGGCCAGCTGGAAGTCCGGGTAGTCGAGCGGGGGCTCCTCGTTGAACCCGAAGCGGTCCATGTACTTGTACATCGTGTCGGTCCCCAGCTCCTCGCCCACCTCGGCCCAGACCGTGTTGACCGAGTTGGTCAGCGCCTCGGTCAGAGGGATGTCGCCGAAGCTCTCGCCGCCGGCGTTCTCGAGCGCGACGCCGGAGATCTCCTTCGGCGACTGGCCACTGACCGTGTCGTCGGCGGAGAACTCGCCGCTGTCGAGCGCCGCCGCCGCGGTCACCACCTTCATCGTCGAGCCCGGCTGGTAGCCGGCCTGAGTAGCCCGGTTGAACAGCGGTGCGTTCCGGTCGGCGTTCAGCTGCGAGAAGTTTCGGGGAACGTCGTTGGGGTCATAGGTGGGGACGCTCACCATCGCCCTGATCTCCCCCGTCGAGGGCACCATCGCCACCACGGAGCCCTTCTGGCCGCCCAGCCCCTCCAGCGCCGCCTGCTGGGCCTCTGGGTCGAGCGACGAGACCAGGGTCGAGCCCTCCTGAGCCCGGCCCTGGAGCTCGTCGAGGATCGAGAGGAACTCGGTCTTGTTGCCGACCAGCTCGTCGTTGTGCTCGAGCTCGGTCCCGACCCGGCCGCGCTGCACGAAGCTGTAGCCGATCGGGTTCCCGTACAGGTCTCCCTCGGGGTACTCCCTGATGAAGGTGCGCGCGTCGCCCTCCCCGCGCGGGTTCGACTTCGCGATCACCGTCTTCTCGTCATGGGCGAGGATCTGGCCCCGCTCGATGCGCTCCTCCTCGAGCAGCGGGCGCTTGTTGGCCGTATTCGCCTCGAGGTCCTCGGCATCGAAGATCGACCAGTACGAGGTGAACGCGAACAGCAGCGCGTACAGGACCAGGATGAAGCTGAAGAGCTTGACGATCTGCGTGTTCACGCTTCGGCCTCCGTTCGCCGCATCCGGCGGCGCGCCTTGTCGGAGATCAGCAGCAGCAGCGCGAGCAGGATGAAGTTCGCGACGATCGAGCTGCCCCCGTAGCTGATGAACGGAAGGGTCACGCCGGTGAGCGGGATCACCCGGGTGACGCCGCCGATGATCACGAACGCCTGCAGCGCGAGGATCGCCGTCAGACCGGTCGCGAGCAGCTTCGAGAACCCATCCTCGGCGAGGATCGCTGTCTTGAAGCCCCGCTCGGCGATCAGCGCATAGATGAGGACGACGGCGCCGCCGCCGAAGAGGCCGAGCTCGTTGACGATCACGGCGTAGATCACGTCTGTGTGGGGGGCCGGCAGGATCGCCCCGCAGTTCGGGAAGTCCTCCACGCAATTCGGCGATGCCTGGGGTAACTGGACCAGCGACGCCCCCAGCCCCCGGCCGAAGAGCCCGCCGTCCGCCTGGGCGAACAGGGACTGAGCGATCTGGAAGCCGTTCCCCTGAGCCTCGTTGAACGGGTCAAGCCAGATGTCGAAGCGCTCCTGCACGTGCCCGATCGTGCTCGCGAAGAACCAGGCGCCGACGACGAACATGAGCATCCCCGCCAGCACGAACGAGATGCGCGCCGTGGCGACGTAGATCATCGCCAGGAAGGCCCCGAAGAACATCAACGAGCTGCCGAGGTCCCTGATGAAGACCAGCATGAACATCGCCGCGCCCCAGACCACGAGCAGCGGCCCCAGGTGCTTCAACGGCGGCAGCACGATCCCCGCGATGCTTCTCGCCCCCACGACCAGCACCTCGCGGCGCTCGTTCAGGTAGCTGGCGAGGAAGACGACGATGCAGATCTTCGCCAGCTCGGTCGGCTGGAAGGTGACCGACCCGAACTTGATCGCCAGGAAGGCGTCATTTGTCTGCTGACCGATCCCCGGAACCCGCGGGAGCATCAGCAGCCCGATGCCGGCCAGTGCGATCAGGTAGCGGTAGCGCTCGAGTGCCTCGTAGTCGCGGAGGAAATAGATCGTGACCGAGAACAGGACCAGCCCCAGCACGAACCAGTTCGCCTGGTCGCGGGCGAGCTCCTCATCGAGCCTGTAGAGCATCACGATCCCGAAGGCGGCCAGCAGGGCCACCAGCGGGAACAGGAACGGGTCGGCGTCGGGGAGGCGCGCGCGGATCACGAAGTGCGCCGCCACGCAGAGCGCGAGGAAGTACCCGCCGTAGAGCACGCTGAGGTTCCCGAGCTGCTCGGACTGGGTGATGAAGACCGCCGTGAAGCCCGCCGTGACCAGCAGCCCGACGGGGATCAGGGCGAAAAGCTCGCGGCTGCGCGCGCTCAAGGCGTTGATCCGGCGGCGGGTTTTGTGGCCGCCGACTTGTTCTGCTTCCTGGCCGCCCGCTTGGCGGCTTGCTGCTTCGGCGTCAGCGGGGCGGGCACGGCCGGTGGAATCGGCGGGACCGCACCCTCCGTCTGGTCGATGTCCTCAATCAGGTCGGTCGCGTCCTCCTCGCTGCGCAGCTCGTGCTCGGTCACCGCCTGCTGGCGCTCTTCGGAGAGGCCCGCGGTCTGCACGCCGATCGTGCGCTCCTCCGAGTAGAGGTTGATGCCCAGGGGCAGGTCGTAGGGCAGGCCCTTGTAGAGCGCGACGCGCCCCTCGTCGTCCGTGCCCAGGAAGTAGACCTGGCTGGCCAGGAGGAAGAAGCCGCCGACCAGGACCAGCGCGCTGGCGACGATCGCGGCGATCTTGATTCCACGGCGCCGCCGCGAGGGCGCGGGCATCGGCCCCTGACCGCGCAGCCTGTCGGCGGCCGCCCGCACGCGCTCCCCGGTGAGCCCTGCCTGCTCGGCGGTGCGCGAGATCAGGGTCGCGTCCTCGGTGGCGGCCTCCTCCCCCTCGCCCAGCTGGAAGGCGACCGCCGTGATGTTGTCCCGGCCGCCGCCGGAGTTCGCGGCGTCAACCAGCTTGCCGACGGCGCTGCGCAGGCTCTTGCCCTCGAGCAGGATCTCGCGGATCCGATCGTCGCCGACCATCGTGGTCAGCCCGTCGCTGCAGAGCAGGAAGACGTCGCCGTCCTTGGCCGGCACGGTCATCGTGTCCACGTTGACCTTGGGCTCCGGCCCGAGAGCGCGCGTGATGATCGAGCGCTGTGGATGCTCCTCGGCCTGCTCGTCGGTGAGCCGGCCGGAGCGGCGGAGCTCCTCGACCAGCGAGTGGTCCTTGGTGAGGCGCTTCAGCTCGCCGTCGCGGAGGACGTAGGCCCGGCTGTCCCCAACGTGGGCCAGCGCGACCTCATCGTCGCGAACGAGCGCCGAGGTGAGGGTCGTGCCCATCCCAGCGCGGGAGGAGTCCTTCTGGGCCAGCTCGTGGATCTCCCGGTTGGCCTCCTGGGCGATCTCCCGCAGCTGGCCCTCCGGCGGAGTCTCGTCGTCGACGCCCTGCTCGAAGGCGCCTGCTGCGATCCGGGACGCCACCTCGCCGGCCTGCGCGCCGCCCATCCCGTCGGCGACGGCGAATACCGGCGCCTTGGCGAAGTAGGAGTCCTCGTTGGCGTTGCGCTGCCGCCCGGTGTCCGTCTTGAATGCCAGCTCGGTGACGCTCAGCACGTTTCCGTCCTCATCGTCAGGAGACCTCAAATCGGAACTCAGTGTCCCCTATCCGGATCCTGTCACCCGGGTCGAGCTGCGCCTCGCCGTGCAGCTCCTGGGAGTTCAGGAGCGTGCCGTTGGTCGAGTTCATGTCCTCGACGAAGTAGGAGCCCGAACGGCTGAAGACGCGTGCGTGGATGCCCGAGGCGTAGCGATCGTCGATCCGGATGTCCGCGTCCGGCGAGCGCCCCAGCGAGATCCCTCCGAAGAGGTCGAAATGGTCGCCCCCCTTCAGGCCGCCTCCCTCCTCGACCACCAGAAAGGCGTCGGTTCCGCCGGGCTGCTCCCCGGGCACGACCTCGTGGTAGCCGGTCTCGAAGCCCGGTGTGGCCGTGCCCCGCAGGTCGCGAAGCGCCATCCGGGTCACCCACAACAGGAACAAGTAGAGGACGGCGAGGAAGCCGAACTTGAGCGCCACCGCCAGCGGCTCGAGGTCGTTCGCCTGCGCGAGCGGCACCAGGTCGTTCACTGCTCGATGTCGAAGGCGAAGACCGCGGTCCCCAGGGTGATTTCGTCGCCGGGTGACAGGCGCGCGGAGGAGACGCGCCGCCCGTTGACCTTGACGCCGTTGGTCGAGCCCAGGTCGACGACCTGCCAGTCCCCGACGCTCGAGCGGCGAAGCTCAGCGTGCCGGCGCGAGATGTTCGGGTCGTCCAGCACGCAGTCGCAGTCCTTCGATCGTCCGATCGTCGCGGTCGGGCCGTCGAGGACGTAGCGGCGATCGTCGAGCGAGATGATCGCCCGAGTCTCCGCGTAGGCCTGCTCCGGCCGCCGCTTCGACTTGGCCTTCTCCGCCTGGGTCGCGGAGTAGACCATCGTGTGGCCCTGCTCGCCCTGGGTCGGCTCGGCGCCCTGCCGCTGCGGCGGGCGGACGAGGCGGGTCTGGATCCCGAACTCGCCGAGGCGAAGCCGGTCGTCCTCGTCCAGGTTGACCACGGGCCTCGTGAGCAGGTCGTAGTCGTGATGGCGGGCGTGCTCGAGCAGGTGGCCGCTCAGCTCCTGCGCGAGTGAGGACTCGTAGTCCTTGAACCGGGCGTGGTCATCCGGGCACAGCCAGACCGTGTACTCGTTGGGCACGTAGACCCGCGAGACCGAGGCGGTCTTGTGGGCGTCCATCTCCTTGGCGAGCTTGCGCGCGATCTCGACGGGCTGCACGCCCGAGCTGAAGGCGCGGCTGAAGACGCCCTCGACGAGGCCCTCGATGCGGGCTTCCAGGTTGCGTAGAACGCTGATCGGAGACTCCTATGAGCTGGTTTTGGTGGCGGGGCCCTGCTCGGCCGCGCGCGAAATCCTAGTGGGCGCTAGGCGGTCGCGCCGGTGCCGGTCTCGCCCATCGGCGAGCCCGCGAGGGTAGGTGATTGGCGCACCCGCCGGGCCAAGAGCGCCGCCACGGCCGCGGCGACGAGGGCGGCGAACAACAGGCCCGCGGGCTCGGCGTCCGGGCCGGCCACGACGCGGTGGGCGGAGATCAGCGCCGCCGCCCACACCAGCGCTCCCAGCCCGTCCAGGACGGGAGTCCTGCCCCGGACCAGCATCGGCAGGGCGACCGCCGCCAGGGCCCAGACGGCCGCCGCGGCGAGCACGCTCCCCGAGAGGAGCGGCACCAGGACGTCCGTGAAGGCCGACCCCGCCGACTGCTCCCAGCCATCCGGGGCGGCCGTGTCGGGCCCGAGCATCAGGGTGCGATCTCGGACCATCTCGCCGACCGCAAGCCAGGCGTAGCCGGTCGCCCCCAGGAGGGCTCGTGAGGCGATCGTGCCGCCCAGCCCCGCCAGCGCCGGATAGACCGGAGCGAGCCCCGCCATGCCGAGCAGCGGTGCCGCGGCCGGGAGCGACGCCGTCGCCGGGTTGCTCATCGGTAACAGAAGGGGAGCGGTCAGCGCCGCGGCGACCAGGGCCGAACCCGCCTGATCGGCGCCGAGCCACAACCAGGGGACGACGAGCGCCGCGCCGATCGCCAGCGCGGGGCGCGGGCGGGCCAGCGCGATCGCCCCGACCAGGACCACGGTCCAGAGCAGGATCGCCGGCGCACCGCTGGCGATCAGCGGGGCGGCGGTAAGCGCCGCGACGCCGAGCGCCTGCGCCAGCCGCCCGATCGGGACCCTCGGGCGCGGCAGCGCGTGCTCCTCGCCGTCCGGCTCGAGCGCGACCACCGGGGGGAGGGTCGTTCCGTCGAGGCCGCTGGCGTGGGCGCTGAGGACAGCCTCCAGCTCGGAGGCAAGGGGCCGCACCTCGGGATCGGGGTCCAGGCAGTCGTCGATGGTCTCCGTCATCGGCGCCGGCAGATCGGGCCTCACGGCGGCCAGCGGCGCGACCGGCTCGCCGATGGCGCGAGCGGTCGCCGCCGGGCCCTCGCGCAGGAAGGGGTGCTCACCGCACAGGCATTCGTAGAGGGTCAGCGCGAGCGAGTAGACGTCGGCCGCGGGGCCGGGGCGCAGCCCGTCGGCCTGCTCCGGCGCCATGTAGGCCAGCGTCCCGACGACCGCGCCGGTCCGGGTTAGGGTCTCGCCACCCGCGATCCGGGCGATGCCGAAGTCGACGAGCTTCGCCTCACCGGCGGGCACAAGGATGTTCTCCGGCTTCACGTCCCGGTGGACGACTCCGTGGCGGTGGGCGTGTGCGAGCGCGGCGGCGGCGTCGGCTCCGACCTCCGCGACCAGGCGGTCGCTGAGCTCGCCGGCCCGGCCAAGCGCGCGCAGCGTGTCCCCGTCGATCAGCTCCGAGACCAGGTAGGCACGGCCGTTCTCGTTGGCAAGCTCGTAGAGGGTCGCGATGTTCCGGTGCCCGAGGCGAGCGACCGCCTGGGCCTCGCGCATCACCCGGGATGCCCCCTCCTTCTCGATCACCTTGACGGCCACTGCACGCTGCAGGCGCTCGTCCCAGGCACGGTAGACCGTGCCAAAGCCGCCGCTTCCGATCTGCTCCTCAAGCGTGAATCTGCCCAGGATTTGCTCGCGCACCATGGCCTCTCCTGGGTTCTCCGCGGCGTGCCTGGTTCCTGCGCGCACAAGCGCGCTCGGTGGGCGTCATGTTCATACTGGTCCGCCTTGGCATTCCTCGACGAGGAACAGCAGGAGGCCGCCCCGCCCGAGCAGCCCGAGCGTCCCAGGCGCGTCGAGCCCGAGCGCAGGCGGCAGCAATTCCTCCTCCGCCGCCTGATCGCGGTGGGGGTGGGCTTCGCCTTCCTGATCCTGATCGTGCTCGGAATTCGCGGCTGCCTGGAGGCGCGGTCGGACCGCGGGCTGCGCAACTACAGCGAGGACGTCAGCACAATCATGCAGGAGTCCGAGCAGCGCGGCGACGAGTTCTTCGAGCTCCTCGAGAACCCCGGCTCCGCCTCCGAGCAGCAGTTCGAGCAGCAGGTGAGCAGCCAGCGGAACTACGCCCAGACGCTGCTGGACCGCGCCGAGCACATCGGCGTGCCCGGGGCGATGGACAGCGCGCAGAGCGCCGTGGAGCTGACCCTGAAGCTCCGTCGGGACGCGCTCCAGGTGATCTCGGAGAACGTTGGCGGCGCCACCGCGGACCGGGAGACCGGCGACGCGATCGCGGCGATCACCGACCAGATGCAGTCCCTCTACGCGAGCGACGTCATCTGGACCCGCGAGGGCTCCCCGGAGATCGCGGAGGTCCTCGACAGCGAGGGGGTCTCGTCGCAGGACCTCCCCGCGGGCAATTTCATGCCGGAGGGGAGCGAGGCGATCGAGTTCCTCGACCAGACCACGATCGTCGAGAAGCTCGCCGGCGTCACGGGAACTGAGGCGACCACCGCCGCGCAGGGGCTCGGGACTCGTGGACGTCTCGATCGGCGACGTGAACCTGGACCCGGAGGTCACGAATGAGGTGTCCAGCGACTCCCGAGAGGTCACGATCGACGTCCAGAACCAGGGCGAGGAAGACGAGAGCGGCGTCCCGGTGACGGTGACGGTGAACGACGGCAGTCCCGTGAACAAGTCCATCGAGGAGATTGCGGCCGGGGACACGACCGAGGTGACGATCCCATTGACCGACCTGCCGCAACCCGGCACCGAGGCGCAGCTCGAGGTCGTCGTCCAGCCGGTCGAGGGCGAGGCGGTCACAGACAACAACACCGCCATCTACACGGTCGTCTTCGGTAGCCCGGAAGCGGAGTAGTGGCACCGCGGGTCGCGTACCTCGGCCCGCAGGGCACGTTCACCGAGGACGCCCTGCGGGAGGCGACCGGGGGCCGGGAGGTCGAGCCGGTCCCGGCCCCGTCCGTCTACGCCGCGATCGTCTCCGTGCAGTCGGGCGAGGTCGACCGGGCGCTCGTCCCGTTCGAAAACTCGATCGAGGGCGCCGTCAGCGCCACCCTTGACACCCTCGCGTTCGACGCCGACGGGGTCACTCTGGTGGGCGAGTACGACCTGCCGATCCGGCACTGCCTGATCGCTCGCGATCAGATCCCGTTCGAGACGATCGAGGTCGTCCTCTCGCACCCCCAGGCGAGCGCCCAATGCGCCCACTTCATCCGCGAGAGATTGCCGAAGGCGGAGGTGCGCGCGGCTCCCAGCACCGCCGAGGCGGTGCGGGTGGTGAGCGAGGAGAGCTCGTCCTGGGCCGCGCTCGGGGCCGCCTCGGCCGCTGAGCTGTATGGCTGCGCCGTCCTCACCGAAGGGGTCGAGGATTCCCCGGACAACGTCACGCGCTTCGTCTGGGTCGCGCCGGCCGGGACGGCGGCCGAGGGAGAGGGACCCTGGCGGACCTCCCTGGTCTTCTCCGAGCTGGGCGAGGACCGTCCGGGGGCCCTGGTGGACGCGCTCAGGGTCTTCTCCGACCGCGAGGTGAACCTCACCCGGATCGAGTCACGTCCCCTGCGACGGGGACTGGGGCGCTACATGTTCTTCTGCGACCTCGAGGGCTCCCAGCGCGACGAGCGGGTCGGAGAGGCGATCGAGGCGCTGCGGGGGCACGCCGAGACGGTTCGCGTGCTGGGGAGCTACCCGATCAGTCCGGCGGCAGGTGTGCCGGGAACGCCGTAGACCTGGTTTATCCTTGCGCGGGACATGAGCAACAACGGGGCGACCGCGCACGAGGTGAGCGTGCCGGTGAACGGCCGGGGGTCTTCGAATGGCCACAAGCCCGCATCTGACGAAGTAGACGTAGACGCTGAGGTAGCGGTAGCCGCCGCCCGGCGCCTGACGCGCGGGCGGGTCCTGGTCCTCAACGCAAGCTACGAGCCGCTGAACGTCTGCACCGTCAGGCGGGCGCTGGTCCTCATCCTCAAGGAGAAGGCGGAGGTGCTCGAGAACGGCGACGGGCTGCTGCGCTCCGAGACGATGTGCCTCGACCGGCCAGAGGTCATCCGCCTGATCACCTTCGTGAAGGTGCCCCGGGACATCCACCGGCGCCGGATCACGCGCAAGGCGGTCCTCGCGCGTGACGGATGGACCTGCCAGTACTGCGGCAGCAGCCGCCCCAGCCTCACTGTGGACCACGTAATCCCGCGCAGCCGCGGCGGCGCCTCGGTCTGGGAGAACATCGTCGCCTCCTGCGCGCCCTGCAACCGCCGCAAGGGCAACCAGCTGCCCCGCGAGGTGCGCATGCATCCGCGCAACCGCCCGCGGCCACCCGGGCCGACCGTCTTCATCCGCATCGCGGCCCCCAGGACCCCAAAGGCCTGGGAGCCCTACCTGCTCACGGCCTAGCTACTTCCGCTTCTTCCGCGTCTGACCGCGGACGGTCGGCGGGTTGGCCCTTGGCTTGGCCTTCGCCTTGCCCCGGGCGGCGGCCCTGGGCTTGGATTGGACCCTCCGCTCGAGGTGCGCTTGGACTTGGAACTGCTTCCAGCGGACGCCTTCGTCCCGGCGGCCGTCTTGGCCTTCGACCTGGCCTTCGGCTTCGAAGCCCGCTTGGGCTCCGCTGCGGCCTTGGCCTTCGCGGCCTTCCTCGCCGCGGCCTTTGCCGCCGTGACCGTCGCCTTGCCGTCCCCCGCCGCTTCGGCCGCGGCCGCCTCCTCCTGGACGCTCGCCTCTGCCGGCCCGGCCCCATTCGCCTTCTTGCCCGCCCCCGCTCCGGCGGCACCGTCGGTCGATTCGGCGACGAGCCCGACGGCGCTGACGCGGTCCTTGGCCTTGAGGTTCATGACCCGAACGCCCTGAGTGGGCCGTCCCATCTGGGAGATGCCCTCCACGGCGGTCCGCTGGACCATGCCGGACTGCGAGATGAACAGCAGCTCCTGCCCCTCCCGCACGATGCGACCACCGGCGAGACCGCCCTTCTTCGCTGTCAGCTTCGCTGTCAGCACTCCCTTCGCCCCCCGGCCCTTCACCGGATACTCGGCGATCGGAGTCCGCTTTCCGTAGCCGTTCTCGGTCACGACCAGCAGCTCACCGCTCTTGTCCTTCGGATCGACCGCGTCCAGCGAGAGGACGCGGTTCCCCTTGTCGGAGACGTTCATGCCCTTCACCCCGGCGGTGCCGCGGCCCATCGGCCGCGCCTGCTGCTCCTTGAAGCGGGCCGCGTGCCCGGACTTGGAGACCATGATGATGTCGTCCTTGCCCGACGTCTGGCGGACCTGGACCAGCTCGTCGCCCTTGCGGATCTTGATGGCGACCAGGCCGGCCGCCTTGATGGCCGTGTCGTACTCCTTGAACTCGGTCTTCTTGATCATCCCCTTCGCGGTGCCGAAGACGAGGAACTTGCCCTCGGAGAAGTCGCGGGTCGGGATCACCGCCATCACCTTCTCCCTCTCCTTCAGGGGCAGGACGTTGACGAGGGCCCGCCCCTTCGCCGCGCGTGAGCCCTCCGGCAGCTCGTAGACCTTCAGGCGGTAGACCCGTCCCTGGTTGGTGAAAAAGAGCATGTAGTCGTGGGTCGAGGAGATGTGGAGGTGCTCTATGTAGTCGCCCTCCTTCAGGTTCATTCCCATCACGCCGCGGCCGCCGCGACGCTGCTGGCGGTAGGTCGCCAGCGGGATGCGCTTCACATAGCCGGAGGCGGTGATCGAGATCACCATCTGCTCCTCGGTGATCAGGTCCTCGATGTCCACCTCGCCCTCGGCGGGCGCCAGCTTCGTCCGCCGCTCGTCGCCGTAGCGCTCGACAATCTCGCTCAGCTCGTCCTTGATCAGGGCGAGGACCTTCTTCTCGTCGGCGAGAATCCCACGGAGGCGCTTGATCTCCTTGACGAGCTCGGCGTGCTCGGTCTTGATCTTGTCGGCCTCGAGCGCCGTGAGGCGCTGGAGACGCATGTCGAGGATCGCCTGGGCCTGGGGGCGTGTGAGCTTGAACTTCGTCATGAGCTTGTCGCGGGCGGTGTCGGGATCCTTCGAGGCCCGAATCAGCTTGATCACCTCGTTGAGCTTCCCGAGGGCGATGAGCAGTCCCTCGAGGATGTGCGCGCGGGACTCGGCGCGGGCAAGCTGGTGCTGGGTGCGCCGGGTGACGACCTCCTTCTGGTGGCCGACGTAGTGGTGGATCGTCTCCAGCAGGCTGAGCTGGCGGGGGACGCCGTCGACGAGCGCCACCATGTTGATGCTGAAGCTCTGCTGCATCTGTGTGTGCTTGTAAAGCTGGTTCAGCACGACGGTGGCGGGATCGCCGCCGCGCTTCAGCTCGATCACGAGCCGCATGCCGGTGCGGTCGGACTCGTCACGAAGGTCGGAGATCCCTGAGATCTTCTTCTCGCGGACGAGATCCGCGATCTTCGTGATCAGGCCGCCCTCCCCGCCCTTCTTCACCTGGAAGGGGAGCTCGGTGACGATGATCGCCTCCTTGCCGCCCTTGATCTGCTCGACGTCGGTCCTGGCGCGGACCTTGACCGAGCCGCGGCCCGAGCGGTAGGCCTCGCGGATCCCCTCGCGGCCGAGAATGATCCCGCCGCCGGGGAAGTCGGGGCCCTTGACGTGCTTCGTCAGGCCCTTGAGGTCGATCTCCGGGTCGTCGATGTACGCGCTGGTCGCGGCGACGACCTCGCGCAGGTTGTGCGGCGGGATGTTCGTCGCCATGCCGACGGCGATGCCGGCTGCGCCGTTGACCAGCAGGTTGGGGAACCTCGAGGGAAGGAGCAGCGGCTCCTGCGTCTTGTTGTCGTAATTCGGCCCGAAGTCGACGGTGTCGGCGTCGATATCCCGCAGCATCTGGGTCGCCAGCGCGTCGAGGCGCGCCTCTGTGTACCGCATGGCGGCGGCCGGGTCGTCGTCGATCGATCCGAAGTTGCCCTGCCCGTCGATCAGCGGGTAGCGCAGCGAGAAGTCCTGCGCCATCCGGACCAGGGTCTCGTAGATCGCGGAGTCGCCGTGCGGGTGGTACTTACCCATCACCTCGCCGACGATGAACGCGCACTTGCGGTACGCGCGGTTGGGCTGCAGCCCCAGGTCGTGCATCGCGTAGAGGACGCGGCGGTGGACCGGCTTCAGGCCGTCGCGCACGTCCGGCAACGCTCTCCCCACGATCACGCTCATCGCGTAGTCGAGGTAGGAGGAGCGCATCTCCATCTCGAGCTCGCGCTCCTCGACGGTGCCGATCACCGCCTCCGCTCCGTCATCCGGGCCGTTGCCGCTGTTGCTCTTAGCCACCCGTCACCTCCCCCCTACACGTCCAGGAAGCGCACGTCGCGGGCGTGCTTCTCGATGAACTCCTTGCGCTTCTCGACCTTGTCGCCCATCAGGTCCACGAAGGTCTCGTCCACCGCCGCGGCCGCGGCCTCGTCGATCGTCACCTGCTGGAGGGTCCGGCTCTCCGGGTCCATCGTGGTCTCACGGAGCTGCTCCGGATTCATCTCTCCGAGGCCCTTGAATCGCTGTGGCTCGATGCCCTTCCGGGCCAGCTCGAGCACGGCTCGGCGCAGCTCCGTGAAATTGGCGGCCTCGGCCTCCGTTTCGGAATCCGCCCTCGCGACCGTAAACGGCCCCTCGCCGACCTGGGTCACGAGCTTTGCGTGGGCGTCGACGAGCTCCTTGTATGTCGTCGACTCGAACAGCTTCTTCGGCAGCTTGTGGGCCCGGGCCAACCCGCTCCGGCGATGGATGCCGGTGACGTCGAGGCTCTCCTTGTGGGCCTTGACCAGCTTGGTCTCATAGGCGAGCGCCTTCGCGTCCCTGGCGCGGAACAGCTTCGCGGCTGCGGCCATCGTCTTCGTCTTCGCCTGGAGCAGCTGGGACTCGGTGATGAAGTCGATGGTCTCGTGCCCATACTCGGCGCGGAGCGTCGAAGCCCAGCCCTCGAACGCCTTGAAGTGGCGGTTGAAGTCCTGCCAGCGCTTCCTGCCGAGCTTCTTCTTCTGTCCCTTCGCGGGCGTTATCTCGAACTTGTCGAGCTTGTCCTTCAGAAGGAGGTCCTCGAGCTCGGACTCACGCTCGACCCACACGTCTTCGCCGTCCATCCTGAGCTTGTACAGCGGGGGCTTCGCGATGTAGACGTAGCCCTGCCTGATCAATTCCTTCATCTGGCGGTAGAGGAAGGTCAGGACCAAGGTGCGGATGTGGGCGCCGTCCACGTCGGCGTCCGTCATCAGGATGACCTTGTGGTAGCGGAGCTCGCCGGCGTCGAACTCCTCCTGGACCCCGGTGCCGATCGCGGTGATCAGCGCCTGGATCTCGACGTTGGAGAGGACCTTGTCGATCCGGCTCTTCTCGACGTTGATGATCTTGCCCCGCAGCGGCAGCACCGCCTGGGTGTGCCGGTCCCGCCCCTGTTTGGCCGAGCCGCCGGCCGAATCGCCCTCGACGATGAACAGCTCGGCCTCCGCCGGGTCCTTGACGGAGCAGTCGGCGAGCTTGCCCGGCAGCGTCGAATTCTCAAGCGCGGACTTGCGGCGGGTCAGGTCGCGAGCCTTTCGCGCGGCGTCGCGGGCGCGGGCGGCATCGACCGCCTTGGTGAGGATCCGCCGCGCGTCTGCCGGGTTCTCCTCGAGGAAGTCGCTCAGGTGTCGATTGACGACCTCCTTCACCAGGCCCTCGACCGGCGGATTCCCCAACTTGCCCTTGGTCTGGCCCTCGAACTGGGGATCACCCAGCTTCACGGAGACCACCGCCGTCAGGCCCTCACGGACGTCCTCGCCGCTCAGGTTCTCGTCCTTCTCCTTCAGCAGCCCGCGGTTGCGAGCCACGGAGTTGAGCGTTCGCGTCAGCGCGGCCCGGAATCCGGAGAGGTGGGTCCCCCCCTCATGTGTGTTGATGTTGTTGGCGAAGCTGAAGACGGACTCCTGGTAGGAGGAGTTCCACTGAACCGCGACCTCGACCTGGCCGTCCTTGGTCTCGCCCTCGAAAAAGGCGATCTTGCGGTGGAGGGGGTCCTTGGACTCGTTCAGGTGCTTGACGAAGTCCGCGATCCCGCCCTTGTACTGGAACTCCACCTTCTCGCCGGCGCCGCGCTCGTCGATCAGCTCGACCTTGAGGCCGCGGGTGAGGAAGGCCGTCTCGCGCAGGCGCTCCGCCAGTGTCTGGAAGTCGAACTCGATCTCCTCGAAGACCTCGAGGTCGGGGGTGAAGGTGATCGTGGTCCCGGTGCCCTTGACGGCGCGGCCCTTCTTGAACTTCGTGGTGGGCTTGCCGCGCTGGTAGCGCTGCTCCCAGACGGCACCGTCGCGCCACACCTCCAGCCGGAGATCAGCCGAGAGGGCGTTCACGACGGAGACGCCAACGCCGTGGAGCCCCCCTGACACCTTGTATCCCCCGCCGTCGCCGAACTTCCCGCCCGCATGGAGGGTCGTCATCACGACCTCGGCGGCCGGCTTGCGCTGCTTCGGATGCTTTTCGACGGGGATGCCACGGCCGTCGTCGACGACGGTGACGCTGTTGTCCGGATGGAGCGTGACCGTGACCTTGGTGGCGTGTCCGGCGATCGCCTCGTCCACCGAGTTATCCACGACCTCGTAGACGAGGTGGTGGAGTCCGCGGGGGCCGGTGGAGCCGATGTACATGCCGGGGCGCCGGCGAACGGCCTCGATGCCCTCCAGGACCGTGATGTCCTTGGCGCTGTAGCCGCCGCCCTTCTTGCCGGCCGCCTTGCGCTTGGTGGTGGTTCGCTTCGCCTTCGAATTCGTGGAAGCCTTGGCCTTCGTGGCGCTGGAGGTCTTCTTGGCAGGCTTCTTCTTCGCGGTGGGCTTCGCCACTCAGGTTCCTTTCCGTCCATTCAGGGGAAACCCCGACCTCCAGAATCCGGCGCCGGCGGACCGTGCGAACACGAGGGTCGGGGCCTCACGCAACTAGACACAGTTTATCAGCCAGGAGCCTCGGAACTGCCCCCTGAGGGTCACGAAATCCCTGCAAATCGCGAATAAACTGGATCAGGAGCCGGGATCTGCGGCGGCATTGAACCGGAGGCCCCGCAGAGGGGCATCCGGAGCGAGTCGAGAGGCCACCTGGGAGCGGATCTGGTCCCCCAGAAGCTCCAATTCGTGCGACCAGGTGGCCGAGCGGCAGGCGATCGTGACCACCCCCTCGCGCTCCGAGACGGGGGTGGCCTCGGCGGCGATCGCCTCCCCCACCGCCTCGCCCCAGACCGTCTGCACGCTCGCCAGCAGGGTCTCCGGCTGGGCGTCGCCGAGCGCCGCGCTGACCGCGGCGGCGACGGGCCGTGGGGTGCGCCTCGAGGACATCACCGGGCGGGCGGCCTAGGCGGCCGCCGCCAGGTTCGTGGTGGAACCATTCGCGGCCGAACCTTCGCTCATGGCGATCCGCAGGGCTTGCTCCGAGCCGGGAACCTGCTCGGACTCGGTCGCGGTGACGAGGGCCTGGCCCGACCCGGCGAGCAGCGCCACCAGGAGTCGCCGGTGCTCCAGATCGAGCTCGCTCATCACGTCGTCCAGCAGCATCAGCGGCGGGGGACGGCCCACATCGAGGAGCACCAGCCGCTCGGCGAACAGCAGGGCCAGGAGGCCCAGCCGCTGCTGTCCCTGGGAGCCGAAGCGCTTCAGCGTCCGCCCGCCGAGGCGCAGCTCGAGCTCGTCCAGCTGGGGGCCGTAGGAGGTGTAGGCGCGGCCCAGGTCGCGAGCCCGGCGAGAGGCGAGCTCCTTCAGCAGCTCCTCGCGGCTCCCATCCGCCCTGGGCCGGTAGGAGACCTCGGCCTCCGGGAGTCCGAGGGCATTCGCAAGCTCGGCGAACGGGCCGCGGAGGGCCTCGGCCGCCTCCTCCCGCGCCGCCATCAGCGGCTCGGCGTCCGCGGCGAGCCGTTCGTCCCAGGCCGCCAGGGATGCGGGGTCGGCGTCTCCAGCCCTGATCCGCGAGACCAGCGCGTTGCGCTGAGCCAGAGTGCGGCCGAAGCGGCGGCGCAGGTCGGCCCGGGCGGGCCACACGGCGGCGACCAGGCGGTCGAGGTGGGCGCGGCGGTGGGCCGGGGCTCCCTTGACCAGCTGCAGCCGGTCGGGGTGGAAGACGCTCACCAGGGGCCGCTCCTGGCTGCTGCCGGCCGAGCCGCCGTCGAGCAGATGGCGCCGCTCGCCCGAGCGCTCGAGTGCGGCCAGCACCTTCCCCCCGCCGGTCAGTTCGAGCTCCACTCTGGCGGAGTCCTCCCCGAAGCGGATCATGTCCCGGTCGTGGCCGGTGCGGAAGGACCGGCCGGTGAGGCCGAAGTAGACCGCCTCGATCAGGTTGCTCTTCCCCGCCCCGTTCGGCCCGTGCACGACGACGATCCCATCGGCGAGGCGCACCTCCGGGTCGCAGAGGTTTCGGAACCCGCGGGACTCGAGCCCGGCGACCATGGGCGGGGCTACACGTTGAGGCGAATCGGCATCACCAGGTAGCTGAAGTCGTCCGAGCCGGACGGCTCCAGCAGCCCTGGGCGGAGCGAGGAGATCAGCTTCAGCACCACCTCGTCCGCATCGATGCTCTCCAGGCCGTCCCGGACGAACTCCGGGTTGAAGCCGATCTCGAGCAGCTCGCCCGAGTACGGGGCCGGCAGAGACTCCCGGGCGTCGCCCAGGTCCGGGGTCTCGGCGGAGACGACGAGCTCGCCGTCGGAGAAGGAGAGCCGCAGCGCAGCGTTGCGCTGCGCAAGCTGGGACACGCGCCTGGTCACCTCCAGCAGCTCGGCGCGCGGCAGCTTCACCTCGTGCTCGTAGGAGTCGGGCAGCAGCTGATCGTGGTTCGGGAACTGACCGTCGATCAGCCGGGAGCTGAGGGACACCTGCCCCACCCGGAAGAGCGCCTGGTTACGGGTGAGCCAGACGCGGAGGTTCTCGTCGCCGGCTGACTCGATCAGCCGCGCCAGCTCCCGCAGGGCGCGGGCCGGCACGTTGGCCTCGAGCCGCTCGGGAACGGCGGACTCGAGCTGCGTTCGCTTGACCGCGAGGCGATAGGAGTCGGTGGCCACCATCGTCAGCTGGTCCCCCTCCGCCGTGACCAGCACGCCGGTCAACACCGGGCGGGCCTCGTCCCGCGATGCCGCTCGTGCCACCCGGTTGATCGTGTCGCGCAGGGCCTCGGCGGGGAGCTCGACGGGGTCGCCCTCCGGCTCCGGGAAGCGAGGGAAGTCATCGGCCGGGAGCGTGCGGAGATGGAACTTCGAGGAGCCGGCGGTGATCTCCACGTCCTTCTCGGCCTCCCGCAGCGCGAGCGTGACGGGCCCGTCGGGCAGCGATCGCGCGACCTCCACCAGGAGGCGGCCGGGGAGAACGACGGATCCCCCGCCCTCGACCTCCCCCTCGAGGCCGACGTCGAGGCCCAGCTCCATGTCGGTGGCGCGCATCCGCGCCTCCCCGTCGGTGGTGATCAGGATCCCTGACAGCGCCTGGAGGGCCGCGCGCGCCGAGACGGCGCGAGAGACCACGAGAAGCGCATCGAGCAGGGACTGCTTTGTCGCAGTGATCTTCATTGCTGATTGGGTGGAACTAGGAGTAGTAAGGGCTGTGGATGAAGTGGATATGTGGACGATTCTTTCAGTCGGTTCGGTCACGATCCATCGTGGGGCCCTGCAGTGACGCCGTAAGTTCCTCCAAGGTGCGGGAAAGCGCGGGATCCTGGAGGGCTCGAGCCTCGACCCGGCGGATGGCGTTGAGGACGGTGGTGTGGTCGCGGCGGTTGAAGCCGGCGGCGATGGCGGGCAGGGAGAGGTCCGTCAGCTCACGGGCCAGGTACATGGCGAGCTGCCGAGCCCGGCTGACGTCTGCCGTGCGGGTGGGGGAGAGCATTCGCTCGAGTGGGACCTCGAGGCGCTCGGCGACGAGTTCCTGTATCTGGAGCAGGTCGGCCTCGGGGGTTGGGGGATCCTCCACCACGGAGGGGAGCGCCTGGTCGACCAGGTCCGTGGTGACCATGGATGCCCTCAGGGAGGAGAGGGCCATGACGCGCGTCAGCGCGCCCTCCAGGAGCCGTAGGTTGGAAGCGGCCCGGCCGGCGATCGAGCGCAGTGCCTCCGGGGGGATCGGGTCGCTGCGCTCGCGAGCGAGGTTGCCGAGGAAGATGAGGCGGGTGGCCAGGTCCGGCGGCTCGAGGGCCGCGGTCAGGCCCCACTCGAACCGGTCGCGCAGGCGCTCGGCCAGGTTCTCGAGCTCGCTCGGGAAGCGGTCGGCGGTGAGGACGAGCTGCGCGCCGCCGGCATGGAGCGCGTTGAAGGTGTGGAAGAACTCGTCGGCCGTCCGCGCCTTGCCCCCGAGGAACTGAACGTCGTCGATCAGCAGCACGTCCGCGCGCCGATAGCGCTCCTTGAACCCCTCGATTCGCTTCCCCTGCAGGCAGGACACGAACTCGTTGGTGAAGGACTCGGCGGTCGTGTACTGGACGGTGAGGCCTGGGTTGTGCCTGTGGACGTAGTTGGCGATCGCGCCGAGCAGGTGGGTCTTCCCGAGACCGGGTGGTCCGTGCAGAAAGAGGGGGTTGTAGGCCTCCCCGGGCGCCTCGGCGACGGCGAGCGCCGCGGCGTGCGCAAGCTGGTTGGCGGGACCAATCACGAACCGTTCGAACGTGTAGGCGGGGTTGAGGGTGACCCGCGCCGCCGCCTCCGAGGGGACGGCGCCCTCGACATCAACCGCCGGCCCGGCGGCGACCAGCTCGACCTCGCGCAGCTCGGGGTCCACCTTCACCGCCGCCGCGCGGAGGAGCTCCGGATAACGGCGGCTGACCCAGCGCATGACGTGCCGCGGGCCGGTGAGGAAGAGGGTCGGCCCCCGCCGGGAGACGGGGCGTAGCTGCTCGAACCAGAGGCGGTAGGTGTCTTCCGGCACCGAGCCGCGAAGCTCGTCCTGGACTCGGCGCCAGCTGGCGCCCAGGTCAGCGAGCGCGGCCTCGTGAGTGCTCCCGTGAACCATTCCTCCTCTCGGTCAGCTTCGTGGGACGCCGGGGTGCCGGAGCGGCGATCGTAGCTCCGCCCTCGCCCCGCTTGGCCGGGCCGTCCCGGACCACCGTGCAAATCGCGACGAAAACAATCGCGGCCTGATCCGATCGGCCCACGACGGCCGAAAGACCTTTCAGGAGCGCGAGCGGCACCCGTATACTGCGCTGCCCTCCGCCCTGGATCGAGGGGCCCCTGAATGAAGCGGACCTATCAGCCGAAGAAGCGCAAGCGAGCCCGGACCCATGGCTTCCGGGCGCGCAGCCGGACGCGATCCGGCCGAGCAATTCTCAGGCGCCGGCGCCGAAAGGGCCGCAAGCGCCTCTCCGCGTAGTGGCGTTCGGCGACCAGGACAAGCGGCGGGCGCAGACACCGCCGCCGAATAAACGCCGCCGGCTTTCGCGCAGCGGGGACTTCGACCGCGTCTACCGGGAGGGCAACTCCCGGGGGAATCGCTTCCTGGTGCTCTACTCGTTCGCCCGGCGCGAGGACGAGCCCGGCGGCGAGGCGCGACTGGGGCTGTCGGTCGGACGCCGGATCGGCCGCGCGGTGCAGCGCAACAAGGTGAAGCGCGCGATCCGCGAGGCGTTCTGGAAGCTGGGTGCGGACCTCCCCGACGCACACGACTACGTGATCGTGGCCCGCCCTGGGGTCGAGGGGCTGCTCGAGCGGGAGGGCCCGGACGGGATCCGCGCCTCGCTCGCGGAGCTGGTCGAGGACCCGAAGCCGGAGCGTTTGTCGTGAAACGGGGCCTGAGCGTCCTTCTCCTGGCGCTGATCGCCGCCTACCAGCGGTGGATCTCGCCCGCCTTTCCCCGCCGCTGCAAGTACCACCCGACCTGCTCGGCCTACGCCGTTCAGGCCGTCCGCGAGCTCGGGCCGTTCAGGGGCGCGATCGTGGCCGCC
The DNA here is from genome assembly GCA_963752605.1 of uncultured Solirubrobacterales bacterium. Classification (GTDB taxonomy): domain Bacteria; phylum Actinomycetota; class Thermoleophilia; order Solirubrobacterales; family 70-9; genus CAVVYW01. The sequence goes on along the minus strand of CAVVYW010000006.1, from coordinate 594,330 downwards.
TGGCGCCTGCTCCGCTGCAACCCGCTCAGCGACGGGGGGATCGACGATCTCGAGGACCGCACCCTCTTCAGGGACCGTCCCCATGGGGCTCCCGCGGCCAAGCCGCGGGAGGTGGCCCACTGATGCTGACCGCGCAGCTGATCCAGTTCGCGAGCTTCCTGCAGCCCATCGAGGACATCGCCAACGCGATCCTCACCTTCCTCCACGATGACATCGGGCTCGTCTACGGCGCGGCGATCGTCGGGCTCACCTTCATCACCAGGGCCGCGATCCTGCCGCTCTCCGTCAAGCAGATCCGCTCGATGCGGGAGATGTCGGCGATCCAGCCGCAGCTGAAGGAGATCCAGGAGAAGTACAAGGACGACCGCGAGCGGCTTCAGCGGGAGTCGATGGCGCTGTTCCAGGAGCACGGCGTCAATCCGTTCGCCTCCTGCCTGCCGCTGCTGCTCCAGCTGCCGGTGTTCCTGGCGCTCTTCTACCTCCTGCAGAGCGACGAGTTCGAGGACGAGGTGAGCGCGGCCGGCGAGCAGAGCTGGCTCTTCATCGACAACATCCTCGAGAAGGCCACCGGCGGCACACTGATCATCCTGCTGGTGCTCTACCTGGGCACCTCGGTGGTCGCCGGGCTGATCATGACGGGGAGGTCGGCGAGCCCCCAGCAGCGGATGATCTCCCTCGGCCTGCCGCTGGTCTTCACGCCGATCATGATCGGCTTCCCCGCCGGGCTGCTCGTCTACTGGATCTCGACCAACGTCTGGACGATGGGCCAGCAGGCGGTGGTGAAGATCTTCTTCCCGCCGCCGGAGCAGCCGACGCCGAAGGAGGTCCAGGCGGCCAAGCCTCCGCCTCCACCGCCGCGCAAGAAGAAGCGCAGGCGGTAGGCGGTCGATGGGCGGGTCCTGTCGCCGCAGGGGACCCATCCACCTGCGGGCAACGGCGTTGTCCTCGGTGGATACCTCCCTGCGGCGCCACCCGCCCATCGACCGTCGCACGCCCCAGACATAGACTTTGTGCGTGGCGGCCGAAGAGGAGAGAGGCGCGGTCGAGTCCCTGCCCGAGGAGCCCGCGGAGCGGGTCCGGGCGCTGCTCGAGCGCATCGTCGAGGAGCTGGGCCTCGAGGCCGAGGTCTCGGTGAGCGAGGACGAGGGGGAGATCCGCGGGCAGGTCGAGGGCGAGGAGGTCGGCCTGTTGATCGGTCGCCATGGCCAGACGATCGACGCGGTGCAGCTGCTCTGCTACCAGGCCGCATTCCGCGGCCGGCAGGAGCGCAAGCGCGTCACCGTTGACGCGGCGGGATACCGGGAGCGGCAGGGAGAGGCGCTGCGGCGCCGCGCGGACATGGCCGCCGAGGACGCGCTCCGCGACGGCCGGGAGATCGAGATGGATCCCATGGGCCCGAACGAGCGCCGGGTCGTCCACGAGCACCTGCGCGACCGGCCCGAGCTCGAGACGCACAGCGAGGGGGACGAGCCGACCCGCTTCGTGGTCGTCTCCCCGCTCGTGACCGATTGACGGTCACCCCGCCGCCCGATTCGGAGGACGCCCTCGAGGCTCTGGTCGAACTGCTCTCCGAGCCGCGCGCGCCGGTCTCGCCGACGTCCGCGGCGCAGGCCCGCGACGTCCACATCGCCGATTCGCTCAGCGGGCTGGAGTTCGATCAGCTCCGGTCCGCGCGCCGCGTCGCCGACCTCGGCAGCGGGGCGGGCCTCCCGGGCCTGGTCCTCGCCGCGGCGCTTCCCGATGCCAGAATCGACCTGATCGAGTCGGCCTCGCGGAAGTGCGAGTTCCTCCGCGAGGCGATCGAGCGGATGCGGATCCCGAACGCGCGCGTGGTCTGCGAGCGTTCCGAGCAGTGGGCCGCCGGCGACGGCCGGGAGGTCTACGAGGCGGTCACCGCCCGCGCCGTCGGCGAGCTCACGACCCTGGCGGAGTTGGCCTCCCCACTCCTGCCCGAAGGCGGCCTCCTGCTCGCATGGAGGGGCAAGCGGGAGCCCGAGCAGGAGCAGGCGCTGGCGCGCGCCTCCGTCCGGCTCGCGATGGAGCCGGTTGAGGTGCGGGCGGTCGAGCCGTATCCGGGCAGTCGCGACAGACACATCCACCTTCTTCGTAAGAATGGACCAACCCCGAACGACCTCCCTCGGAGAGCTGGTATGGCCACGAAGCGTCCGTTCGGGTCCGAATAAATGGGCACCGTCTACGCGATCGCAAACCAGAAGGGTGGGGTGGGCAAGACGACGACCGCCGTCAACATGGGCGCCTGCGTCGCCGGCGACGGCAACCAGACCCTGGTCGTCGACCTCGACGCGCAGTGCAACGCGACGGTCGCGCTGGGGCTCCCGAAGGACTCAACCCCCTCCTCGTATGAGTGCCTCACCGGTGAGGTCTCGGTCGCCGAGGCCGCACGGCCCGCCGGACCGGACAACCTCTGGGTCGTCCCCGCCCACGTCGACCTGGCCGGCGCCTCGGTGGAGCTGCCCCGGTCGGAGGGGTACGAGACCCGGCTGCGGGATGGCCTCGGCCCCGTCCGCGAGCGCTTCGCCTACACGCTGCTCGACTGCCCGCCCTCGCTGGGGCCGGTCACCGTGAACGCCCTCGTCGCCGCCGACCAGGTGATCGTGCCGGTGCAGGCCGAGTACCTGGCGCTGGAGGGGCTCGTCCAGTTTCTCGACACCCTGAAGCTGGTGCAGCGGGAGATCAACCCGTCGCTGGGGATGGCCGGGGTGCTGATCACGATGTACGACGATCGGACCAGGCTCTCCCATGACGTCGAGCGCGAGCTCCGCGAGCACCTTCCCGCCCGCGTGTTCAAGACGGTCGTCCCGCGCAGCATCCGCGTCGCCGAGGCGCCGAGCTACGGCATCCCGGTCTCCGAGCACGACCCGAACTCGGCCGGCTCGCGCGCCTATCGCGCGCTGGCGGAGGAGGTGACCGAGGATGCCCGCGCAGCGTAAGCGGGGAATGGGCCGCGGCCTGGCTGCGATCCTCCCGGAGAGCGCCGCCGGCGGACCCGAGCTCCGCGAGCTGCCGGTCGACCTGATCGAGCCGAACCCGGAGCAGCCGCGCTCCAGCTTCGAGCCAGCCGCCCTCGATGCCCTCGCCGGCTCGATCTCCTCCGCCGGCCTGCTGCAGCCGCTGATCGTCCGGCCGCTCGACGGCGGCCGCTTCGAGCTGGTCGCGGGCGAGCGCCGCTGGCGGGCCGCCCAGAAGGCGGGCCTGGACCGGGTCCCCGCGGTGATCCGCACCTCGCCGGAGGACGAGCGCCTGCAGGCGGCGCTGATCGAGAACATGGTGCGCGAGGACCTGAACCCGGTCGACGAGGCGCGAGCCTGCGCAGCACTCGTGGACGACCTGGGCATCTCAAAGGAGGAGCTGGCTCGCCTGGTGGGGCGGAGCCGGGCCGCCATCTCCAATCTGATCAGGCTGCTGGATCTCCCGGACCAGGTGCTGAAGCTCCTGGCGAAGGGGGACCTCACCGAGGGCCACGGCCGCGTGATCCTCCAGGTCGGCCGATCAGGATGCCCGCACCAAGCTCGCGAAGCGCGCGGCGAAGGAGGGCTGGTCGGTTCGCGACACCGAGCTGCACACGCGCGACGGCGCCGGCAGGAAGAAGCGCCACTCGACCAAGGGCGGGCGGATCAGCTCGGAGGAGCGGGCCGCGATGGGCGAGGCCGAGGACGCCCTCGGCACCGCGCTCGGCCACGACGTCCGGGTCCGGCGCGCCGGCGACGGGGTGAAGGCCGAGCTCCGCTTCGAGGACATCGGCGAGCTCGAGTCGCTCGCCCGTCGCCTTCGCAGACGAAGCTAGAATCGCGAGTCCCGGGCGATTAGCTCAGTTGGTTAGAGCGCGTCTCTGATAAGGACGAGGTCCCAGGTTCGAGTCCTGGATCGCCCACTCACCCGCCTGCTGAAGCGCGCTCACGCTTCGCAAGGTCGCCGAGCGCGTCCAGCGACTTCGCCAGCCAGTCGCGGTACCAGCGCTTGCCGGCGACGGTGTCCCAGACCCGGTGCTTGATGCTCGCGGGGGCCTCCATCCCGGCCTCTCCGTCGACGAAGGTGCCCCCTTGGGCTTCGGTGAGGACGAAGCGAACCGTGGTGCCGCTGTCGAGGCAGTGGATGGCGAGCTGCTCGCAGTCCTCCATCTCCTCCACCCGGAACTGCTCCTCGGTGTCCCTTCCGAACGGGTCCTTGACGACCGTCCGGTACTCGCAGCCGGCCTCCAGCCCGTCGCATTCGACCTCGACGAACCCGGCCCACCACTCCGGGTGGCGGTCGGGGTCGCTGAGCAGATCCCAGACGACCCGGGGCGGCGCGTCGATGAATGCCTGCTGACGGCAGTGCGACATCGGTGACGATTGTGTCAGGCAATCGAGCGCAGGGCCGGATCTCGCGCCTTTGCCCAGCCTGGAGGCCCTCGGCCCGCTCCTATACTTTCTCTGCCCACCGCAAGGAGGCCTTCAAGTGCAGCGGATGACCATCTACGGAGTCAGCTTCGACATGGTCGGCAAGCAGCCGATCGTCCTGCTGAAGACCGTTGACGGGAACAAGTTCCTGCCGATCTGGATCGGCCACCCCGAGGCGGCAGCGATACTCATGAAGCTTCAGGGCGCCGCAACCCCGCGCCCCATGACCCACGACCTGCTCTCCGAACTGCTCGAGCAGATCGACGCGAAGTGCGAGAAGGTCTCGGTGACAGAGCTGCGCGACAACACCTTCTTCGCCTCGATCACGATCTCGATGAACGGCTCCGAGATGGAGATCGACTCCCGCCCTTCGGACGCCCTCGCGCTCGCGGTGCGCTGCTCGGCGCCGATCTTCGCCGCCGACGACGTGATCGAGGAGTCGGCGATCGAGTTCGAGCACGAGGTCGAGGACACCGAGGAGGTCGTGGACAAGTTCAAGGAGTTCCTCGACAACGTCACCCCGGAGGACTTCGCCTCCGGCAGCGAGTAGCGGGCAGTCGACGCCCCGATCGGTCGGTTGCCACGCCGCCCGCGCGGTGATAGGTTCGCCCTACTGTGCAGAGTGGGACAAGGAAGCACGGCCCCCTGGTAGGGCTCGCGTCGCTGGTGCTGGGCGTCCTGATCGCCCAGGTCGCCCTCGCGGGCGATGGCTTCGGCGGCGATAGTGCGGAGCTCGAGAAGCTCAAGGGCCAGGTCGCGAAGCTGAGGACGCAGACCGGCACGGCACAGACCGCCGCCAAGAAGGGCAGGCGGGGACCCCCGGGCCCGCAGGGGCCGGCGGGGCCGGCGGGGCTGCAGGGCGCCCAGGGCCTTCAGGGGCTGCAGGGAGGCCAGGGTTTGCAGGGGCCACCGGGACCGACCTCCGCCGGTGTGGCGAACAGAAGCGATCCGAGCGTGCCCATAATCGATAACCTCAATCCCACCGGCCCGGGGACCGTGACGGCACCAACGACGGGCCGGATCTTGGCCATGGCGAGTGGCAGCGTCACGGTCACCTGCTCGGCGGGAACCCCGGACCTGGGTCTTTATCTGGACAACACCATCCCGATACCCGATACGCAGATCACCTTCGCCTCAGGAGCCACTCAGGTCTTCAGCGTCTTCGGGCTGACGGGAACCGTTGCCGCAGGGGACCACCCGATCACGTTCGGCGTGGACTGCCCCGGCGCCCCCACCATCACGGTCGGCCCGACCTTCGCCAACAACAAGCTCGGCGGCATCTTCATCGGCCAGTAGCCGTCCGGCGGCGGCTTCGAGGGCGCTACGCGGGGAGAGTCACGCCCGTCCGCGGGCGATCCAGTGCGAGGGTGACGATCTTCTCGACCGCGGCCTCGAAGCCCAGCCCAGCCGCCTCGGCGGCCATCGGGAAGAGGCTGGTGTCCGTGAGGCCTGGGATGGGATTGACCTCCAGCACCTGCGGGCCTTCGGTGCCGAGGATCAGGTCCACGCGGGAGAACCCGCTGCAGCCAAGGGTCTCGTAGGTGCGCGCCGCGACGTCCTGGACCTCGCGTGTGTCGCTCGCCGGCAGATCGGCGGGGCAGACGTAGGTGGTGCGCCCGATCTCGTAGCGGGCCTCGAAGTTGAAGAAGTCCTCCTCGCGCGGGATGGCCTCGACGATGGGGAGGGGCTCAGTGCCGAGCACGCTGACGGCGAGCTCGCGGCCCTTGACATAACGCTCTAGCAGCACCCGGTCGTCGTAGCTGAAGGCGGCGACCAGCGCCTCGGGCACCTGGTCGCGCGAGGAGGCGAACTCGACGCCGAGCGAGGAGCCCTGGCTGGCCGGCTTCACCACCAGGGGGAAACCGAGCTTCTCCTCGATCTCCTCGAGCGTGTCGGCGGCCCCGAGTTCGCGGAAGGCGGTCGAGTTGAACGCGGCCCAGTCGGGAGTCGGCAGGCCCGCCGTCCGAAGCGCGTGCTTCGCGGCAACCTTGTCCATGCTCAAGGCGCAGGCGGCGACGCCGGGGCCGGTGTAGGGAAGCCCGAGGATCTCGAGCAGCTCCTGGACGGTGCCGTCCTCGCCGCCCGGCCCATGCAGGGCGATGAAGGCGACCTCGGGACGCTCCTCGCGGAGCCGCCGGACTAGGTCGGGGCCGACGTCGATGCCAAGCACCTCGTGCCCCAGCCCCTCCAGCGCGTCCTCGACCCGGGCGGCCGAGCGGAGCGAGATGCCGCGCTCCAGCGAGCTGCCGCCCTTCAGCACCGCGACCTTCATCGGTCCTTTCTCCGCCGCTTCATCGGTACCACGTCACCGCCCTTGTCAGGTCGTCCCTCCTCACGCTCGCCCGGCGCCGGACGCGAAGCGGAGGAGCCGGGCGGAACCTGATGCGTGATCGTTTCGTAGAGATCGACCTGCTCGGCGACGACGCTGCCGATCCGCCGGATCCCCTCGTGCAGCTCCTCGTCCTCGGACCCGGAGAAGTTGAGGCGCATGGAGTGGGCTCCACGGCCATCGACGTAGGCGGCGCGGCCCGGCACGAAGGCGACGTCCCGGCTGAGGGCCTTGGCGAGCAGGTCGGTGGTGTCGATGTAGTCGGGCAGCGTGGCCCAGACGAAGAGACCGCCCTGCGGATGGGTCCAGCTGGCCTGCTCGGGGAAGTACTGCTCGAGCGCCTCGAGCATGGTGTCCCGCCTGCCGCGGTAGATGTCGATCAGGCTGTCGACGTACTCGCGCCAGCGTCCCTCGGCGAAGTACTCGCGCACGAAGTACTGGGTCAGAGTGGACGTGCAGAGGTCCGCAGCCTGCTTGCCGAGCCCGATCTTCTCCAGCACCGGCGGCGGCGCGACGACCCAGCCGATCCTGATTCCGGGCGAGAGGATCTTCGAGAACGTGCCCAGATAGAGGACGTAGTCGCCGCCGTCGAGGCGGTAGAGCGGTTCCTGCGGCTCGCCCTCGAAGCGCAGCAGCCCGTAGGGGTTGTCCTCGCAGAGCAGCACCTCGTGCTCCCGGGCGAGCTCGACGAGCCGCCGCCGCCGCTCCTCCGAGAGCGTCACGCCGGCCGGGTTCTGGAAGCTCGGGACCGAGTAGATGAACTTCGGCCGCCGGCCCGCCGCAGCCAGGTCCTTCAGCACCTGCTCGAGCTCGTCCACCCTCATGCCGTCGTCGTCGGTGGTGATCTGGATGACGTCGGCCTCGTAGCTGCAGAAGGTCGGGACGGCGCCGGGGTAGGTGGGGGCCTCGCAGATCACCGGGTCACCGGGGTCGACCAGCGTCTTCGTGACCAGGTCGATCGCCTGCTGCCCGCCGGTCGTGACGATCAGGTCGTCGGGGTCCGGCGACATCCCCTCGGCCTCCATCACCTCGACGATGCAGGCCTTCGTCTCCTCGAAGCCCTCGGTCGGCCCGTACTGGAGCGCCTCAGCCGAGGACTCGTGCGCGATCCGGGTCATCTGCGCGGCGAAGCTGTCGGCGGGGAAGGTGGAGGTGTCCGGCAGCCCGCCGGCCAGGGAGATCACCTCGGGCCGCGCGGTGATCGCCATCAGGTCGCGCATCGCGGAGGAGCGCATCACCTGAGTCCGCCGCGCGAAGAGATCGGCGTAGCGCTCCAGATCGCGGGAGGTGGTGTGGGCGCGGCGGCGCGGGGCGCGCCTCGGTCGACGCCCTCCCGCCGTCCTCGCTTGCCCGGCTCGGCCATGCGGGACAGTGTTGCCGAATTGGCCCGCGCGATCGCAACCCCCGCCACAAATTCACCGCCGGCTCCTCCGCTTCGCGTCCGGGGCCGGCGGGCGGGTCGACGAGCGGTAGCCTTCCCGCCCCCTCCATGGACCTGCTTCTCGCCATCTGCCAGGGGCTCGGACTTGCGATCGCCGCCGGCCTCGTGATCGGCGTCGTGCTGCCGCCGATCATGCCCAGCTGGGGCGCGGTCGCCGGCGCGGCCCCGCTCGGTGTACTCGCCTGCGCCGCGCCGCTCACCGGCGCCGACGAGCCGCTCTGGCCGGCGTTGCCCGTCGGCCTCCTCGGCGCCGGGTTGGCCGCGGGCGTGAGCCGCGACATCGCCTCCGGAGCGGCCCGGCGCCAGCAGGGCGCGGCCGAGGTGAACGCCCAGGCTCCCGTCGCCGTGACGGCCTGGGTCGTCCTCGCGGCGGCGGTCGTCGCGGTGGTCAGCCTCTTCGCGCCGCCCGCCTCGCTCGTGGCCGCGGCGGCGCTCGCCTGGCTTGCCCTGTCGCGGAGGCAGCGCGAGGCGCGCAAGCACGAGGGCCTGCGCGTCCTGCGCTAGCGGTCAGGCCGTGACGCCGCCAAAGCTCGTCCTGGTCGTAGTCGACGCCATGCATCCGGTGATGCTCCGCCGCGCGATCGACGAGGGCATGGCTCCGACCTTCGCCGCCCTGTTGGAGCGCGGTCAGCTCGTCGACAACTGCGTCTCGAGCTTCCCCTCGGTCACCCCGGTCGCCTCCTCCGAGATGATGACCGGCGTCGGTCCCGGCGGGCACTGGGTGATGGGGATGAACTGGTTCCACCGCCTCGAGCGCCGCTACATCGAGTACGGCTCCTCCTTCGAGGCGACGCGCACCTTCGGACTGTTCCGGGCGATGTACGACCTCATCTACAACATGAACCTCGACCACCTGAGCTGGGAGACGCCGACGGTGTTCGAGCGGCTCGGGGACGCCGGGGTGCGCACCGCGACGACCCCGTTCCTGATCTACCGGGGCCGCCGGCGCCACGAGCTCGGCCTGGAGGGCCTCGCCAAGATGGCCGCGGCGGCCGCCAACTTCCGGCACGCCGTCTACGCCCCGGACGAGTTCTTCTACGGCGACCTCTACGCATCCCGGCCGACCGGATGCATCTCAAACCTCGGCCGCCCCGGCAACAGGGATGAGTACTCATCCTGCGTGGGCGAGGAGCTCGTCAGGGAGGGCGCCTACGACTTCCTCCTCTTCGCCCTGCCCGACAACGACTTCTACTCGCACCGCCACGGCCCCGAGGCGCAGGTGAAGTCGATCGCCAAGGCCGACACCAACTTCGCGCGGATCGTGGACGCCGGCGGCGGGCTCGACTCCTTCCTCGAGCAGCATGCCGTGATCCTCACCTCAGATCACGCGCAGACCTCGATCGACCACGGTCTGCCCCTCGCCGACACCCTGGGGGAGGACTGGGCCGTCCTGCAGCCCAACGCCGATCGGCCGGAGGAGGCCGAGATCGCGGTCAGCCCGACCTCGCGGGCGGCCGCCGTCTACATCCTCGACCCCGGCCCGAGCCATCCGTCCACGCACGAGCGCCTCCGCCTCCGCCTCCGCGACACCGACGGCGTCGACCTGGTGGCCTGGCTGGCGGATCCGGAGGGAGCGCCGCTCGTCCGGAACGGGGTGGGCCTGCCGCGGGTCGACCCGATCTACGCCGTGGTCGAGCGGAACGGGTACGAGCTGCGCTTCCGGCCCGGTGGGCAGCTGCGCGACCTGAGGGGGAACGGGTGGAAGGTCAGGGGCGAGCCCGAGGCGCTGGCGGCGGACGTCACCCGGGGCCGGTTCGAGACGGATGAGTACCCGGACGCGCTGGCGCGCCTCTGGTCCGCGCTCACCTCTCCACATGCCGGGGACGTCCTGATCTCGGCCGCGGACGGCTTCGAGTGCGTGGACTGGGGCGGGATCAGCCACGCGGGCGGCGGCAGCCACGGCTCGCTCGACCGGGGCGACTCCCTCAGCCCGGTGCTGTTCGTGGGATGCGGGCCGAAGAATGCGGCCAAGCAGGAGCAATGGGCGCTCCGCGATCTCGCCCCGGTCATCCTCGACCACTTCGGAGTCCGAGGCCGGGCGCGATGATGCCCGTCGAGACCGCCAAGCGGATCGGGCGCGGGACGAGGAAGTCGGAGAACTGGGTCCAGCTCGTCCAGTTCGGGGTCGTGGGCGCCTCGGGGTACTTCGTCAACCTGGCGGTCTTCGCCGTGCTCACCGGGGTGTTGCTGGACGTTCACCACATCCCCGCCGCGATCGCTGCCTTCTGCGTCGCGGTCACCAACAACTTCTGGTGGAACCGCCACTGGACCTTCGACGCGAAGCACGGGCACGCCGGCTTCCAGGCGGCCCGGTTCTTCACGGTGAGCGTGCTCGCCCTGGGGATCAACCTGATCGTGCTCGAGTTGCTGATCAGGGCGGACACGCCGGAGCTCGCCTCGCAGGCGATCGCGGTGGCCTTCGCGATGCCCTTCAACTTCATCGGCAACAAGCTGTGGACCTTCGCCTAGGGGCGACCCTCGCCGTCCTCGCGGGCCTGCTGCTCGCACCGGCGACGGCGAAGGCGGAGCTCCCGCCACCGCAGGTGCCCGAGGCGCAGGCGGTGGCGACCGCCCAGGGGGACGAGAACGCCATGGAGGCGGTGCGAGAGAACCCCGACCTCCGACCGGTCGCCACCCGCAGCGACAGCACCGGCGACTGGGAGGTCGGCTTCTTCTCGGACGACGACCAGGTGGTCCAGGTCGTCGTGGACGACGAGAGCGGCGAGATCCAGGAGTCGTGGACGGGCCACCAGGTGGCGTGGAGGATGGCCCGCGGCTATCCGGGCGCCTTCGGGCGAGCGCTCAACGCCCCTTACGTGTGGCTGCCGCTCTGCGCGATCTTCGTGCTGGGATTGCTCGACTGGCGACGGCCCTTCCGGCTGGCGCATCTCGACCTGCTCGTCATCGTCGCCGGGTTCGGCCTCTCCCACTACTTCTTCAACCGCGGGGAGATCGGCGTCTCCGTGCCGCTCGCCTACCCGCCCCTGGTCTATCTGCTGGCACGTGCGATCTGGCTCGGGTTTCGCGGTGGCCGCGGCCTGAGTCCGTCCGCCCCGGTGGTCGCGCTGGGCATCGCGGCCGTGTTCCTGACCGGGGTGAAGGTCGGGCTCAACGTCGCCGACTCGAACGTGATCGACGTCGGCCTCTCGGGAGTGGTCGGCGCCGACCGGATCGCCGACGGCGAGGCCCTGTACGGAAATTTCCCGTCCTTCAACGCCGCGGGGGACACCTACGGGCCGCTCGCCTACTACGCCTACGTCCCCTTCGAGCAGATCTTCCCCTGGAGCGGTTCATGGGACGACCTCCCGGCCGCCCACGCCGCGGCGATCTTCTTCGACCTGGGGACGCTCGCCGGCCTCTTCCTGCTGGGGCGCCAGCTCCGTCCCGGCCGCCGCGGCACCGAGCTCGGCGTGCTGCTCGGCTTCGCCTGGGCGGCCTGCCCCTATTCCGCCTTCGCGCTCGAGTCGAACACGAACGACTCGCTCGTGTCGATGCTGCTGGTCGCCACCCTTCTCGTCCTCACCTCACCACCCGCCCGAGGGGCCCTGCTCGCCTTGGCAACCCTGACCAAATTCGCTCCGGTGATCCTGGCGCCGCTGTTCGCGACCTACGACACGGACCGCCGGGCGCTGTCGGTGATCGGGCCCTTTGCCGCGGCGTTCGCAGTGGTGACCCTGGTCGTGATGGCCCAGACGCTGCTGGACCCCGGCCTGAGCGAGTTCTGGGACCGCACGGTCGGGAACCAGGCCGGCCGCGACTCGCCGTTCAGCATCTGGGGGCAGGAGCCCTCGCTCGGCTGGCTGCAGTCGGCGGTCAAGGTCGCGGTGATCGGGTTCGCTCTGCTGATCGCCTTCCGCCCCCGCCACCGGGACGCGGTGACCGTCGCGGCGCTGGGAGCGGCGGTCCTGATCGGGCTCCAGCTCACCGTCGACCACTGGTTCTACCTCTACATCCCCTGGTTCCTGCCGTTCCTGTTCGTGGCGCTACTCGGCCGCCGCCGGGACGAGGACCTGCTCGAGGCTCCGGGCTAGGCCGTCGTCGCCGACCTCGACCAGCGCACCCATCACCCAGACCTCTCCCTCGGCGCTGTCGAAGCGGACCGGCATCTGCGTCACGAACCCCTCCAGCGCCTGCTCCTTGCGGACGCCGATCACGCCGGCCCTGGAGCCGGTCATCCCGGCGTCCGTCAGGTAGGCGGTCCCGCCCGGCAGCACCCGGCCGTCGGCGGTGGGGACGTGGGTGTGGGTCCCGATCACGGCGGCGACCCTGCCGTCGAGGTGCCACCCCATCGCGACCTTCTCGCTGGTCAACTCGGCGTGGAAGTCGACGAAGATCGCGTCGGCCCTGCCGCTCAGCTCCGCGACGATCTCGTCGGCGACCGGGAACGGGGAGCGCTCCACCCGCAGGTAGAGCGCTCCACTCAGGTTGACCACCGCGACCCTCATCCCGGCGGCGTCCACGATTACGTGTCCCTGTCCGGGGTTCGAGGCGGGGTAGTTGGCCGGCCGGATCAGCCGCTGCTCGGAGGCGATGAAGCCGTAGACGTCCCGGTGGCGGTAGGCGTGGTTGCCGAGCGTGATCACGTCCACGCCCATCTCGAACAGCTCCCGCCCCGTCTCCTCGGTGATCCCGACTCCGCCCGCGACGTTCTCCCCGTTGGCGATCACCAGGTCGGGCTTGTGCTGCTCGCGGAGTGCCGGCATCGTCGCCGCAAGCCCCTCGCGGCCGGGCTTGCCGACCACGTCGCCGATGAAGAGGAGGCGCATCGGCGGGCCAGGGTACGGCACGCGCTAGCTTTCCGGCGATGGCCACCCGCGGGACGGCCCTCGAGGCCCGGGGCCTTTCGAAGAGATATGGCGAGCGACGGGCCCTGCGCGACGTCAGCTTCTCCGTGCAGGGAGGCGAGTCTGCTCGCGATCGTCGGCCCGAACGGCGCCGGGAAGACCACCCTGCTCGCGATCCTGGCCGGGATCCTCGACCCCGATGCCGGCAACGTCGCGGTCCCCGGGGGCGAGGTCGGCTGGGTCCCTCAGCAGGCCGCCCTCTATCGGCGCCTCACGGTCGCCGAGAACCTGCGCCTCTTCGCCCGGCTCGAGGGAGTCTCCGATCCGGACGCGAGCGTCGAGGAGATGCTGCGGCAGACCGGGTTGGCCGACCGCCGCGACGACCAGGTCTCCGAGCTCTCGGGAGGGAACCAGCAGCGGATCAACATCGCGATCGGCCTGCTCGCGCGCCCGGCCGTGCTCCTGCTGGACGAGCCGAGCGCCGGGCTCGACCCCGGGCAGCGCATCAGGCTCTGGGAGTTCGTCTCCGAGCGGGCCGAGGCCGGCACCACAGTCATCTACTCGACCCACCAGATCGAGGAGGCGAGCCACTACGGCGATCGCCTGCTGGTGCTCGCCGACGGGGAGTCGCTCTTCGACGGGACGTTCCCGGACATGCGCCGGGACGCCGGGGACGGCGCGGGCGACGGCACGATGGAGATCCCGAGGCCGACTTCGTCCGCTTCCTCAGAAAGCACGGGCACTGACCGATGCGCTGGCTCCTGCTCAAGGACCTCCAGATCCTGCGGCGCTCGCCGCTGCTCACCGCCCTGCTGGTCATCTACCCGATCGTCCTCGCGGTGCTGATCGGCTTCGCCGTCTCGCGCGGGCCGGACAAGCCGCGCGTCGCCTTCTTCAACGAGATCGCCGCCGAGAAGGGCGGGCTCGAGCTCGGCGAGGGCGGGTTCTCCCAGGAGGCGGCGTTCGACCAGCTCTGCGACCGCATCGAGTGCGTCGCGGTCAAGAGCCGCGACGAGGCGCTCGACAAGGTGGCCGACGGCGACGTCCTCGCCGCGCTGATCATTCCCGAGGACTTCCTGGACAAGCTGCAGGCCCAGCTCAGCGGCTCCGGGCTCGAGCCGGCCTCCGTCGAGGTTTTCGTCAACGAGGACGATCCGGTGAAGGCGCGGCTCGTCGACGACCGGATCAGCTCGCTGATCACGGAGGCCAACCTGGTCCTCTCCGACGAGATCTCGATGCAGCTCCTCAACTACCTGGACGTCCTGGTGGTCGGCGGGTCCGTCGACGTGCCGATCCTCGGCCAGACGATCGACGTGCTCGGCCTGCAGAAGAGCGAGGCCGTCCTGAAGGCGATCCGCGGCCGAGCTGCCGCCGGAGCAGCAGCAGGTGGTGGACGAGGTGATCCGGTTCGCACAGCTCGCCCGCGAGAACCTCGGCTTCGCCGACGACCTGCTGACCTCGGTCGCCGAGCCGATCGCCGTGGACAAGGAGGTGGTGGAGGGGGACGTGCCCCCGCTCGACACCTTCGCGATCTCGGTCGCGATCTCGGTGACGCTGATGTTCGTGACCGTGCTGCTGGTCGCGGGATCGCTCGCGCTGGAGCGGGAGGAGAACACCTTCACGCGCCTCACCCGGGGTCTGGTCGGCCGGGGCGCTCTCCTGGTCGAGAAGATCGGCCTCGGCACGCTCTGCTCGCTGGTCGTCGCGCTGGTCCTGCTGGGGGTGCTCGAGTTGTTCGTCTCGATCGACTGGGGACGGACGCCCCTGATCCTCGCTGCGATCGTGCTGGCCGGCTGCGGCTTCGCCGCGATGGGCTCCGCGATCGGGGTCGCCGCCCGCGAGGTGCGCGCGAGCGCCCTGCTCGCCTTCGCGCTCGCCCTGCCGATCGCCTTCCTCTCGCTGGTCCCGTCCGGGACGGTCAGCGCGACCGTCTACGACGGCATCCGGCTCGTCACCGGGGCCTTCCCGTTCCGGCCGGCGCTCGACGCCTTCTCCGCCGCGCTCTCGGCCGGCGGCCCCGACCTCGGCCTGCCCCTGCTCCATCTGGCCCTGCTCACGGTCGCCTACTTCGCGCTCGCCAGGGTCGCCCTGAAGCGGTTCGCGTAAGGCGGTTCGGTTCAGCGGATGCCCGAGCGATGAGTTTCCGTCGCCGAGCCGGTCCTAGGAAGCAGAATGTCGATTTGACCGCGCCCCGCTCGTCGTAAGGTGAGCGGGCGACAAGCGCCGCGTTCAGACCAAGGAGGAATCGATGGATAGCCCACCGACCGTGTCGCCGCAGGAGTGGCAGGCCGCCCGCGAGGAGCTGCTGGTGAAGGAGAAGGAGCTGACCCGCGCCCGCGACGCGCTGGCCGCCGAGCGCCGCCGGATGCCGTGGATGGCGGTCGAGAAGGACTACAGCTTCGTCGGCCCCGACGGCGAGGCCAGCCTGCTCGACCTGTTCGAGGGGCGCCGGCAGCTGATCGTCTACCGCGCCTACTACGCGCCGGACGTCACCACTACGCGCAGGGCGCCTCGTACCCGGAGCGGGCCTGCGTCGGCTGCTCCTTCCTCGCCGACCAGGTGGGCGACCTCGCCCACCTCAACGCCCGCGACACCACGCTGGCATGGGTCTCACGCGCCCCGCAGACCGAGATCCAGGGCCTGAAGAAGCGGAGCGGCTGGGAGCACATCCCCTGGTACGAGATCACCGACGACTTCGACAAGGACTTCGACGTCGACGAGTGGCACGGCCACAACGTCTTCATCCGCGACGGAGACCAGATCTACCGCACCTACTTCATCGACGCCCGCGGCGACGAGGTGATGGGGACCACCATGAGCTATCTCGACATCACCGCCCTCGGCCGCCAGGAGGAGTGGGAGGACTCGCCCGACGGCTATCCCCAGACCTCGCGTAAGTGGTGGAACTACCAGCGACGCCTACGGGGAGAACGGAAAGTGATCGCCCATGTCGGACCCGTGCCGCTCGAGGAGCTCCTGACGGCGGGGGCCGGCGCGGGGGCGGCTCTGATGGTGACTCGCGCCTGGCTGGGCCTGCATCTGCGCCGCCGAGGCTGACCGCGACAGGGCCCGACCCGCCTGCAGGCCTGGGGTCCACCGTAGAATCGGTCGCGTGAGCTTTCCCGAGACACGCCTGCGACGCCTGCGCAGGACCAAGCCGCTGCGCGACCTGGTCCGCGAGACGGAGCTCTCCGCGGAGCATCTGGTCCAGCCCCTGTTCGTGACCGCCGGCGAGGGCGTCCGAGAGGAGGTCGAGTCAATGCCCGGAATCGAGCGCCTCTCGATCTCGGAGCTGGTCGCCGAGGCGACCGAGATCGCCGCGGTCGGCGTCCGCGCCGTCCTGCTCTTCGGGATCCCGGCCTCCAAGGACGAGGCCGCGAGCGAGGCCTACGACGACGAGGGCGTGATCCAGATGGCGGTCCGGGCCCTGAAGGAGGCCCACCCCGAGATCGTCGTGATCACCGACGTCTGCCTCTGCGAGTACACCTCGCACGGGCACTGCGGAATCATCCGCGACGGCGAGGTTGACAACGACGTGACCGTGGAGCTGCTGGCCAAGACCGCGATCTCGCACGCGGCGGCCGGCGCCGATGCGGTCGCTCCCAGCGACATGATGGACGGCCGAGTGGGGACGATCCGGCACCAGCTCGACGAGGAGGGCCACTCCGACGTCCCGATCGTGGCCTACAGCGCCAAGTACGCCTCGGCCTTCTACGGCCCGTTCCGCGAGGCCGCGGGCTCCACCCCCGAGTTCGGGGATCGCCGCGGCTACCAGATGGACCCGGCCAACGCCGAGGAGGCGGTACGCGAGGCGAAGCTCGACCTCGAGGAGGGCGCCGACGTGCTGATGGTCAAGCCCGCGCTGCCCTACCTCGATGTCGTCCGGCGCGTCAAGGATGCGACCGGCGCACCGGTCGCCGCCTACCACGTCTCCGGCGAGTACTCGATGCTGAAGGCCGCGGCGGGGCACGGCTGGATCGACGAGCGCGCGGCCGCGATGGAGTCGCTGATCGCGATCCGCCGCGCGGGCGCCGACATGATCGTCACCTACTTCGCGAAGGACGCCGCGGGCTGGCTCGCCCAGGAGGCCGCCCGGCGGTGAACCGCCCAGTCGACGGGATCACCACGGAGGCCGCCCAGCCGAAGCTGCGCTCCCGGGAGGGCGGCGCCGCCGTCCCGCTCGACGAGACGGACAAGCGCCTGATGAACGTGCTCCAGTCCGAGTTTCCGCTCACGCCGGAGCCGTTTGCCGGGCTCGCATCAATAACTGAGCTCCCGGTCGACGAGCTGATGACGCGCGCCCAGCGCCTGCTCGACGAGCGGATCATCCGCGAGATCACCCCGATCTTCGATACCCGCGCCCTCGGGTACAGCTCGATGCTGGTCGCGGCCAAGGTCGACTCGGACAATCCCCACCGGGCGGCGAAGATCATCAACTCGCACCCGGGCGTCTCCCACAACTACCTCCGCACCCACGAGTTCAACCTCTGGTTCACGATCGCCACCCCGCCCGACTCGGAGCTGGGAGTGCAGGGGACGCTGGACGCCCTACAGCGGCTGACCGGGGCGGACTCGATCCGCCAGCTCCCCACCCTGGTCCTCTTCAAGATCAACATGAACCTGGAGATGGAGGGCGGCACCGAGGAGCTCGCCGCCGCCGCCGAGGCGGCGCCTCCGCGGGAGTTGGAGCGCCAGCCCTACGACGATCGCGACATAACCGTGATCCGGGCGCTGCAGGGGCCGATGGAGGTCACCGACCGGCCCTACGACGTTGCCGCGGCGGAGGTGGGGATGAGCACGGATCAGTTCCTGGAGCACCTGCGCGTGATGGTCGATCGCAAGCTGCTGCGGCGGGTCGCCGCAATCCTCTTCCACCGCCGCGCCGGGTTCTCGGCGAACGGGATGGGCGTCTGGCGCGTGCCGGAGGACCGCATCCTCGAGACCGGCGCCCGGATGGCGGCGGTACGCGGAATCTCCCACTGCTACCAGCGGCCCACCTATCCGGACTGGCCCTACAGCCTCTTCACGATGGCGCACGGGCGCTCCAAGGAGGAGTGCGACGCGATTCTCGACCGGATCGCCGACGAGCACGGCCTCCAGGGGCAGGACCGCGCCGTCCTCTACTCCTCGACGGAGTTCAAGAAGGTGCGCCTCCACTACTTCACGGACGACTACGCCGAGTGGGAGGCGGAGCACAGCTGAGCCGGTCCGAGGAGCTGTACCGGCGCGCCAAGGAGCTGATCCCCGGAGGAGTCAACTCGCCGGTGCGGGCGATGCGCGCGATCGGGCGGGATCCGATCTTCATCGAGCGGGGGGAGGGCCCCCACCTCTGGGATGTGGACGGCAACCGCTATGTCGACTGGATCTCCTCCTGGGGCCCATTGATCCTCGGGCACGCCCACCCGGACGTGGTGAAGGCGGTCTCGGACGCCGCCGGACGGGGGACGAGCTACGGGGCTCCGACCGAGCCCGAGGTCGAGCTGTCCGAGGAGGTGACCGGGCGCTTCGAGTCGGTGGAGATGGTCAGGATGGTCAACTCCGGGACCGAGGCCGCGATGAGCGCCGTTCGGCTCGCGCGGGCGGCGACCGGTCGCGACCGGGTCGTCAAGTTCGCGGGCGCCTACCACGGCCACGTCGACGGCCTGCTGGCCGAAGCCGGCTCGGGGATGGCCACCGCGGGGGTGCCCGCCAGCCCCGGCGTGACCGAGGCGCAGGCGGCCGAGACGGTGGTGGTGCCCTGGAACGACGCCGAGGCCCTGACGGCGGCGTGCGAGCCTCCCCCGGCGGCGATCCTGGCCGAGCCCATCCCGGCCAATATGGGGCTGATTCCTCCGGAGCCAGGATTCGCCGACGCGCTGCGCCGTCTCGCCGACGAGTCGGGTGCCCTACTGGTCCTGGACGAGGTGATCACCGGCTTCAGGGTCGCCCGTGGCGGCGCCCAGGAGCTGCTCGGGATCGCCGCGGACCTGACGATCATGGGCAAGGTCCTGGGCGGCGGGCTTCCCGCCGCGGCCTACGGCGGCTCGCGGGAGCTCATGGAGCGGGTCGCGCCCGCCGGCGATGTCTACCAGGCGGGAACGCTCTCGGGCAACCCCGTGGCGATGGCGGCGGGACTGGCGACGCTGCGAAACCTCGACCAGGGAGCCCATGAGCGCCTCGCGGCCACCACCCAGCGGCTCGCGGAGGGGCTGCGGGACGCCGCGGGAGAGCGCCCCGTAGCGGTTTCCAGCGTCCCCGGCCTCCTCACCGTCTTCTTCGCGACGGAGGCTCCCCGCGACTTCGAGGGGTCGGCCGCCTGCGACGCCGAGGCGTATGGGCGATTCTGCCGGGCGATGCTCGATCGGGGTGTCTATCCGCCCGCCTCGCAGTTCGAGGCCTGGTTCCCATCCCTCGCCCACGACGACGCGGCAATGGAGCTGACCCTGGAGGCCGCCGACGACGCTTTCGGGGAGGCCCTCGGATGAGCGACGACGCCCTCAGGCGCCTGGCCGACGAGCTCCGCCGGGACGAGGTGCTCGGCGCCTACGTCACCGAGCCGCGAGAGGCCTCAGTCCTCGGGGCGCTGGCCGCGGCCGGGCCCCGCGCCGCCGAGGCCCCGGGCGAGTACACGCTGCTGGTCGAGGCGATCCGGGAGGGCTACCTCCTCCACTACGACGAGCCGCGGCTGATGGATGGCGCCGACCCGGACCTGCGCCTGCTGACCGGCGACTACCTCTACGCCCTCGGGCTCGAGCGCCTCGCGGCGCGCGGCGATCTGCCCGCGGTCCGCGAGCTGGCGGACCTGATCAGCCTCTGCGCGCAGCTTCACGCCGAGAACGAGACCGAGAGTGGGCCGCTGACGGGAGCGCTCTGGCTGGCGTCCGCGGTGGCGGTCGGCGCCGGGGCGAGCGAGGGGCACGAGCGGGCCAAGGAGGCGGTCCGCCGCGGTGATGGCGCCCCCGACGCGCTGCTTGCCGCCGCGCGGGATGCCGCGGATCGCGCCGGAATGGCCGATGCGCTGGCCCACGCAGGCGACTCGATAGGCTTGGCCGTCCAGGACTCCTCCGACGGTGGCTGAAGGCAACGACAAGCAGGGGGCGCCCGAACGGCTCGAGAAGCCGGATCCGGCGGGCTACTTCAAGGGTGAATCGATGACCCGCCGGACCGCCTTTTCGGTCGCGGTCCAGGGCCTAGGCGCCGCCGCGGGCGCGATCGTCGCGCTTCCGGCGGTCGGGTTCGCCATCGCGCCGCTGTTCGAGGAGGAGGGCGATTTCTGGCAGAAGGTCGGGCCGGTGGGCGACTTCGGGCCCGACAGCTACCGGCCGGTGACGATCACCATCGTGCCCGGCACCGGGGAGCCGGGCAAGACCACCGCCTACGTCCGCCGGGGGAACCCCGAGATCACCGAGGGCCAGGACAAGTACCCGCCCGAGAGCCCCGACGAGTACATCGCGATCTCGACCCGCTGCGCCCACCTCGGCTGCCCCGTCCAGTTCGTCGAGGCCGCCGGCAACTTCATCTGCCCCTGTCACGGCGGCGTCTATGGCTTCCTCGGCGAGCGGATCGGCGGTCCTCCGGTCCGCCCACTCGACCGCTTCCAGACCCGCGTGACCGACGGCCAGCTCGAGATCGGCCCGCGCTACAGCGTCACCAACGATCTCGACGCGGTCCGCACCCGTGACCCGGGGGAGTTCACGGGCGGCATTTGGGAGTACCTCTACCCGCCGCGGCCCTCGGTGCCGCCGCCCCCCTAGGAGAGGACGATGCCGAAGCTGCCAGTGCCAGCACCGCTCAGGCGCCCCGCCAAGCCTGGCGAGGGCAACGGGCGCGGCGACGGCGCGGGCGCGACCGAGGCCGCCAAGGAGGGGGCCGCCGGCGTCGCGGGGTGGGTCGACGAGCGCACCGGCGCCGCCGGCTTCCTCACCGGGATGCTCTACCGGAAGGTGCCGAAGGGCACCAACTGGTTCTACACGCTCGGCTCGGCGACCCTGTTCGCCTTCGTGGTGCAGGCGGTCACCGGCGTCTTCCTGGCGATGTACTACACGCCCTCGCCCGAGGAGGCCTACAGCTCCGTCACCCACCTGACTAACGACGTCTTCCTCGGCGAGTTCGTCCGCGGCATGCACAAGTGGGGCGCCACGGTGATGATCGTGCTGATCTTCCTGCACATGGGGCGCGTCTTCGTCTTCGGCGCCTACAAGTACCCCCGAGAGCTCAACTGGGTGATCGGTTCCGTGCTGCTGATCCTCACCCTGGTGATGGGGCTGACCGGCTACCTCCTGCCGTATGACCAGCGCTCCTTCTGGGCCACCGAGGTGGCCGCGAACATCACCGCGACAGGCCCGGTGCTCGGCCCCTACCTGGCGGACTTCCTCCGCGGCGGACCGGAGATCGGTGCGACCACGCTTGCCCGCTTCTACTCGATCCACATGCTCCTCGTCCCGGGCCTGATCATCGCCCTGATCGGCGCCCACCTCTATCTCGTGGTGAAGCTGGGCACGACCGCCCCGCCGTGGCTGAAGGCCGAGAAGCCGAAGTCGCTCCGTAAGCGGGAGGTCGGATGAGGGCCAAGGACAAGGAGGAGTACCTCCTCGAGTACGAGGGCCTGAAGAAGAAGGGCAAGCCCTTCTTCCCCTACGCGGTCCTCAAGGACTCCGTGATGGCCCTCATCGTCGTAGTGGTGATCGCTGCAATGGCGATCGTCCTGGGCGCCGAGCAGGGGCCCAAGGTGGATCCGACCACGACGACCTACGTGCCGCGGCCCGAGTGGTACTTCTTCTGGCCCTTCGAGTTGCTGCGGGTGATCAAGCCGCCCGAGCTGGTGCCGATCGCGACGGTGATCATCCCGACCATCCTGATGGTCCTGCTCGTCCTGATCCCGTTCCTCGACCGGAATCCCGAGCGCCGCCCGGAGCGCCGCCCGATCGCCACGAGCTTCGTGGTCCTGTTGGCAGTCTCGATGGGCTACCTCACCTTCCTCGGGGCCACGGCCGGCACCCCGACGGAGATCGACCTGGAGGTGGCGGCCGAGTTCGAGGCCGGCAAGGACGTGACCGCGCAGTCGGGCTGCCTCGCCTGCCACAAGATCGGGGAGAACGGCAACGACGGCCCGGGCCCCGAGCTGACCGAGATCGGCGACAAGATCCCGCGCAGCGCGATCGCGCGCTCGCTGGAGGTGGGTCCCGGAGTCATGCCCTCCTACAGCAACCTGTCGCCTGAGAAGCAGGAACAGCTCACGGCGTTCCTCGCCTCCCTCGACTAGCCCCAAGTAACCTCGGAGTCATGAGCGCCTCGTCCGAGACCGCGGCGGGCAGCGAGCGCCCACAGCGCGACTCCGAGCAGTTCGCGACCGAGGTGCGCGGCATGTTCGACCGCATCGCCGGCGTCTACGACCTGATGAACTCGGCCATGACCGCCGGCCTCCATCACCAGTGGCGGCAGCGAGCCGTCGAGCGCGCCGAGGTGGGGCCGGGAGCGAACGCGCTAGATGTCTGTTGTGGCACGGGCGACCTGGCCCTCGAGCTCCGTCGCCAGATCGGGCCGGATGGGCGGGTGGTCGGATGCGACTTCTCGGAGCCGATGCTCGAACTGGCCCGGCGAAAGAGTGGAGACGAGGGGCTGCCGGTCGAGTTCGGCTGGGCCGACGCTCTCGACCTTCCCTACGGCGACGCTAGCTTCGACGCGGTCACGATCGGCTTCGGGGCGCGCAACCTCGCCGACCTCGACCGCGGCCTGGGGGAGATGACCCGCATGCTGAAGCCCGGCGGCCGGCTGGTGATCCTCGAGATCACCCGCCCGCAGCGCGAGCCGCTGGCGACCTTCTACTCGCTGTGGTTCGACCGGATGGTGCCGTTGCTCGGCACGTTCGCCGGCGACGAGGACGCCTACAGCTACCTGCCCGAGTCGGTGCGAAGCTTCCCCGAGCCCCGGGAGCTGGCCGCCAGGATGGATTCGGCGGGGCTGACCGGGATCCGCTGGCTGCTGCTCGCCGGCGGAATCATCGCCATCCACAGCGCGGCCAAGGCACCATGACCCGCTCCACCGTCCCACCGCCGGTCACCGCCGTGATGGACGCCGCCAGCGCCTGGCTGCCGGAGCGGATGGCGGAGGTGGAGGAGCGGCTCGCCGCCGTCGCGGTCGGCCATGGCTCCGAGCTCGGGGCGGAGGCGGAGGCGACGCTGGCGGCGGGGGGCAAGCGGCTGCGGCCGCTGCTCGTCCTGATGGCAGCGGGCAGCTCCGCCGGCGAGCAGGCGGTTCACGCAGCCGCCGCGGTCGAGCTGATGCACATGGCGACGCTGGTCCATGACGACGTACTCGATGGCGCCCCGGTCCGGCGTGGCCGCCCGACGGTCGTCGCCCGCGCGGGCCGCGACAGGGCCCAGGAGGTCGGCGACCTGCTGCTCTCCCGGGCGTTCGCCGAGCTCGCCGCGGACCGAGCCGAGCGGCAGGTGGCCGAGCTGAGCTCGGCGGCGATCGCCCTCGCCAAGGGGGAGCTGGCCCAGCGCCGCGACGCTTACGACGCCACCATCTCCGAGGAGCGATACCTCGACCGCTGCAGGCTGAAGACCGCCCGCCTGTTCGAGGCCGCTTGCCGCGTCGGGCGGCTCTCCTCGGGAGCACCCGGCACGGACGACCTGGCGGGCTTCGGCAGGGAGATCGGCCTCGCCTTTCAGCTCCTCGACGACGTGCTCGACGTGAGCGGGCCGCCCGAGCGCACCGGGAAGGCGCGCGGGACCGACCTGCTCGACGGCACGGTGACCCTGCCGCTGATCGTTGCCCGCCGCCGCGACCCGGTGATCGAGGGGACTGACATCCACGGCATCGACGCCGAGGCCGCGGAGGCTCTCTGTGACCGGATCGCCGCGACCGGCGCCCTCGATGAGGTGCGCGGCCGCGCCCGCGAGGGCATCTCCCGCGCGAAGGGGTTCCTCGACGGCGATGACTTCACCGACGAGGAGCGCCAGCTGCTCGGTCTGATCGCCGACGGGGTCGTCGAGCGGTACTCATAAAAAGACCGGCGGCGCTTTCGCGCCGCCGGCCTGCAGGGAGGTGACTCGGTTGGGAGTGGTGCTGCCTAGAAGTCCTCGGGAAGAATGCTGTTCGTGGCGAGCGCCTGGGCGAGGCGGTCCGCCTCGTCCTCCATGTTGGCGCGGGTGAGCGAGCGCAGGTCCTCGATCAGCTCCTGGCCACCGCGGTCGAGCTCCTCGTCGAAGCGGTCGACCTCCGGCTGGGAGTAGGAGCTCCGCCCCCACCACTCGCACTCGGGGCAGCGCAGCTCGACGTGCCACCGGCCGTCGCCCTGCTCGAACCAGTTGGCGGGCTGGACGAAGACCGAGGAGCACTTCGGGCATGAGTGCATGCCCTCATCGGAGCGCGCCTCCTCGGTGACCACCTTCGTTGTGCGCTTGCTGGGAACGGCCATGTGTCCACCTATCGGCCCGTGGCTAGTGACCTTTAGGACAAAAATTGGGTGTGTTTGAGCGCCCAAATCGCGGCGTTTCCACGCCTCGCCCCGGCTGGCCGCTCCGCCGCCGCGAATACACTGGTTCCATGGTCCTCAGCGATCGCACGATCAAGGAGGAGATCGCCGCCGGGCGGCTCGTCTTCGACCCCTACGACGAGTCGCTGGTGCAGCCCTCCAGCGTCGACATGCGGGTCGACAGCAGCTTCCGCGTCTTCAACAACTCGCGCTATCCCTTCATCGACGTGCGCCAGCCGATGGAGGACCTGACCGAGCTGGTCAAAGTCGGTGGCGAGGAGCCCTTCGTGCTGCACCCCGGCGAGTTCGTCCTCGGTCAGACCCTCGAGCGGGTCCAGCTCCCCGACGATCTCGTGGCGCGACTCGAGGGGAAGTCCAGCCTCGGCAGGCTCGGCCTCGTGATCCACTCCACAGCCGGTTTCGTCGACCCTGGGTTCGAGGGCAACCTGACGCTGGAGCTCTCCAACCTCGCCACGCTCCCGATCACGATCTACGAGGGAATGCCGATCGGCCAGATCTCCTTCATGCGCATGGACGGTCCGGTCGAGAACCCGTACGGCGCGAGCGAGGCGGGCAGCAAGTACCAGGGCCAGGCGGAGCCGACGGCTAGCCGCTTCTACCTCAACTTCAAGCAGGCGAGCGAGAACGGCGCTGCCGAGAGCAAGGCAAAGACCGGGCGCTGAGGCGGCCCGCCGCTAACATCCCCTGCGTATGCCGAATATAGGACCACTGGAGATAGCGATCGTCCTCGTGATCGTTCTGATCATCTTCGGGCCGAAGCGCCTGCCCGAGCTGGGCCAGTCAATGGGCCGCGGGATCCGGGAGTTCAAGAACTCGGTCACCGGGGACAAGGACAAGGATTCGCCCGAGGAGAAGCGGGCCGAGCTCCAGTCGAGCCAGTCCGCCGCCGGCCAGGCCGCGACCAGCCAGCCAGCCGCCGATAAGGCAGGCGAGCCGGTCGAGGGCGAAGTCGTTACCGAGAACAAGGGCTAGCCAATGGCCCGGCTGCGGCCGGTCGACTTCGAAGACCGGCTCACCCTCGTCGAGCATCTCGACGAGCTACGCACTCGCATAATCATCTCGCTCGCGGCCATCGCCGTCGCCTTCGGCCTCTGCTTCTGGCAGAACGAGCTGTTGCTCGAGCTCGCAAACGAGCCGCTGCCCGACGGCTTCGAGCCGATCACCTTCGGCGTCTCGGAGCCGTTCATGACCACGCTGACGATCTCGGGCTACGCCGCGATCGTGATCACCCTGCCGGTACTCCTCTACCAGGCGTACGCCTTCGTGCTGCCCGCCCTGACCAGCGCGGAGCGGCGGGTGATCGTCCCCTTCCTGATCATGGTCCCGTTCCTCTTTGTGGCGGGCGTGGTGTTCGCCTACTTCGTGGTCGTCCCCGCCGCGACCCAGTTCCTCCTGAACTTCAACGCGGACGAGTTCAACACCGAGGTTCGCGCCCGCGACTACTACAGCTTCTTCGCGATCACCCTGGCCGCGGTGGGCATCCTCTTCCAGGTGCCGATCGGGGTGCTGGCCGTCACCCGGCTCGGGATCGTCTCCCCCGAGCAGCTGGCCGCGAACCGGCGCTACGCGATCCTGGTGATCGCCGTGCTGGCGATGCTCCTCCCCGGCACCGACCCGGTGACGATGCTGATCTCGATGGTGCCGCTGATCATCCTGTTCGAGGGCAGCCTGGTGCTCTCCAGGTTCCTGGGCCGCCCGCCCGAGCCGGAGCCCGGCTCGGAGATGGCCGCGACCGAGCCGACCACCGAGCCCAGCTAGCATTCCCCGCCGTGCTCTTCGACCTTCAGAGCCCCGGGCGGCGCCGCGTCCTCAAGGTGGTCTACGCGACGCTGGCCGTCCTCTTCTTCGTCGGCTTCGTCGGCTTCGGCGTCGGCAGCGAGGTCGGTGGCGGCGGCATCGCCGACATCTTCAGCGGGGGCGGCGGTGACGCCGAGGACAACCCCTTCGAGGACGAGATCTCGAGCGCCGAGGAGGCGCTGCAGACGAACCCGAAGGACCAGCAGGCGCTGCTGGCCCTATCCAAGGCCCATGTAGCCACCGCTGCGACCAAGGGGGACGTCGACGAGGAGAGCGGGGTCACCGTTCCGAACAGCGAGGCCGGAGAGGAGGCCGCGAAGGCCGTGGACGCGTGGGCGCGCTACGCCGCGGTCGCCAAGAAGCCCGACCCGGCGACGGCGGGTCAGATCGCCAACGCCTACTTCCTCGCCCAGGGCATCGTGCTCGCCCCCGACGCGAGCGGCCAGCTCGCGGTGGCCTTCGGCTCGCCGACCGTCTTCGACGCTCAATCCGCGGCGAAGGGTGCCTCCGATGCGCAGGCGATCCTGGCAGCCGACCAGCCGAGTCAGAACACGCTCGGCACGCTGGCGCTCTTCCGCCACTACGCCGGCGACACCGCCGGGGCGCAGCAGGCGGAGCAGCAGGCGCTGGCGACCGTGAAGAGCGCTGGCGAGCAGAAGCAGCTGCAGCAGGTCTTCGACGCGTACGCGCAGCTCGGCACCCTGCTTCAGCAGCAGATCGACAAGGCGAAGAAGGAGCAGGCGGCGGGCGGAGGCGAGGCCGCGGGCGGCTCGCTCGAGGACTTCGGAGGCGGCCTCCAGGGCGGGGGCGGGGGCGGGACCGGCATCGTCGCCCCGTAGCGACTCGTCCCCAGCGTCTCCTCCCACCCTTCCTATACTTCTCAGCCGCGCGTCGCAGGGGACGCGCCCGGGCCGTTAGCTCAATCGGTAGAGCAGGAGCCTCTTAAGCTCAAGGTTGAAGGTTCGAGTCCTTCACGGCCCACTCACTCGGTCGCGCGGCTCCTCGCCGGGGCGGAGCCAGGGGGTGAGCGAGCGGTCGCGGCTGACCGTCGCCGCGCGCCTGATCACGTCGGGCCCGTAGCGGTCGCGCAGCTCGTCGATCGCGGCGTCCAGGGCCAGGTCGGGCGGCCCCTCGAAAGGGAGCTCGAGCTGGATGCCGCTGCCGCGCGGGGCGAGGTTGCTCACCGCCACTCCGATCAAGGTGCAGCCGCGCCGCTCGACCAGAGGGCGTGCCGCGAGCAGCAGCGACCGGGCAGCGGCGAGCACGGAGCCGGTGCCATTGGTGGGGAAGGGCAAGGTGCGCGATCGCGTCGCCCGCGAGAAGTCGCCGAAGCGCAGACGGAGGGTCACCGTGCGGCCGGCCCGGCGAGCGGCGCGCAGGCGGCGGGTGACCCGGTCGGCGAGGGCGACCAGGCGCGCATCCAGCTCGTCCTGTGATCGCGGGCGCATCCCCAGCGCCGACTGCGAGCCGAAGGAGCCGCGTCGGCGCCCCGGCCGAACCGGTCGCGGGTCGCGGTTGTTGGCGATCGCATGGAGGTGGCGCGCGGCGGCGGGACCGAGGATCGCCGCCAGCTCGTCCCGTCTGCGCCGGGCCAGCTGGCCGACGGTACGGATACCCCCGGCGTGGAGCTTCTCGGCGGTCACCTCACCCACGCCCCACAGGGCCTCGACCGGGAGTGGGTGGAGGAAGGCGGCCTCATCGGCCGGCTCGATCACCAGCAATCCGTCGGGCTTGGCCGCCCGGCTCGCCATCTTCGCCAGCACCTTGGTCCGGGCGATTCCGACCGTCACCGCCAGGCCGACCTGTTCGCGAGCCCGCTCTCGCAGCCGGACCGCGATCTCGCGCGGCGTCCCCAGGATCCGCTCGAGACCGCGGACGTTGAGGAACGCCTCCTCCATCGAGAGGCCCTCGACCACCGGCGCCATCTCCTCGAACAGCGCGAACAGCGCCCGGCTGGCGTCGGTGTACGCCGAGAAGCGCGGCTGCACGCTGACCACCTGCGGGCAGAGCTGCCGGGCCCGTCGGCCGCCCATGCCGCCGTGGATTCCGTATGCCCGGGCCTCGTAGCTGGCCGCCATCACCACGCCGCCCCCGACGACGGTGGGGCGGCCGCGCAGGGCGGGATCGTCTCGCTGCTCCACCGAGGCGAAGAAGGCGTCCGCGTCGGCGTGCAGGATGTCCGCCTCGCTGGACACGAACATATGTTCGCATCACGCGCACCGGCGATCAAGCCGGCGGGCAGGCCGGCCAGGACGATCCTGGTTCCCTAGAGAGCCTCCTCCGGAGGGCTCGGGAAGAGGATCTCGAGGTCGCCGACCCCTGCCTGCAGGTAGCGGGTCTCGTAGCGGCGCATCGCAGCGATCGAGGCGATCGCGACCAGCCCGCCGATCGCGGCTGCCACGCCGAGCGGCGGGTCGGCGATCGCCCCGGCCGCGATCGCGACCCCGCTGCCGCCGACCACGCTGTTGATCACGGCGACCATGCTCGGGGTCGTGAAATAGGCCTGCCAGGTGGAGTGCCTGATCCCCATGTTCCGGAGCACCCCGATCGCGTCGTCGTGGGCGGACATCATGAACAGGTTGGCCTTGTCGCCCGCCAGCTCCAGGTAGTGGTGCCTGATCCGGTTGATCGCCCGCCCGTACTGGAAGTCCTCGGCGACACTCTGCACGAGGCGGACGAAGGTGAACAGACCGAGCAGGTAGAGGGTCGGCAGCACGGTGAGGGCAAAGACCCTGAATGCATCCCCGACCTCCGAGATCTGACCGATGAATCCGAGCGCGACCAGGGTGCTGGACACGGAGAAGAGGTAGAGGGAGGACCGCGAACCGCTCTCGCTGACCGTCTGCGACCGCGCGCCCTGGAGGGTGAAGTGCTCGGTGGTCAGCGCGGTGAGCAGCTGCTGCGGATCGGGTTCCTTGGGCACGGCGGGCCTAGCGCGCGAGCGTGCGGATGACCAGGAGGAGGAGGGCCGAGCCTCCGATCGCGATCAGCCAGGTGCCGAGGTCAAAGAACTCGTCGATCTCGCCGATGTCGAGGGCGCTCGCGAGCAAGCCGCCGAGCAGGGCGCCGAGGATCCCGATCGCCGTGGTCCCGATGCAACCGCCGGGCTCCGTGCGGCCCGGGATCAGCGCCCGGGCGATCGTGCCGGCGAAGAGGCCGAGGAGGATCCAGGCGAGGATTCCCATTGGCCGGGCAGCCTACCGACGGGGATGGCTCGGCGGTTAGCGCTGCTGGCGTGAGACGCCGGAGTGGTACCCGAGGTACCAGAGGACGTGTCGGGCGGCGCTTACGCCTGCGCTCACTGGAGAGAGCAGCCTCCTCATGGGAGAAACTCTAGTCAGGGCCGCGGTCGAATCATCCGTGTGAACTACGGAATTCGGCTCTGTGTCGCTTTAATGCGGCGCGGTGGGTGGACTTCTCAACAGAACGCTGCGCCGGGGGAACCCAGCCCCCGGCCGCAACGAGCTGCGGGCCGAGCGGATGACGGTGGCGCTCGCAGCCGTGGCGATCGCCACGGCGGGGACGCTGATCGCCGGTGAGGTCCTTCGCATGGCCCGCAGGCGGCAGGAGAGCAGGCAGACGGCGACCCCGGACAGCCTGGTGGACGCCGCCGGCCTCGCCACCCGGGACGCGATCAAGGTGGCGCGCCGGGGCGTTCGCGCCACCCCCCACCACGAGACCGTCCTCTTCAACATCCTCCAGGGTTTCCTCGGCGCCTTCGCCTTCGCCCGTCTCTCCACCTGGGGGATCAAGCGCGGCTGGTGGCCGGGCAACAACGTCACGATCGGCGGGCGCCACATCCACCACTTCGTCCCCGGGATTCTGCTCGCCTTCGCCTCCGGGATCGCCGGGATGACGACCCGGAACGAGGGCCTCGAGGCGGCGATGGCGATCCCGTTCGGAGCGGGCGCGGGGTTGACCCTGGACGAGGCGGCGCTGCTGCTCGGCCTCGAGGACGTCTACTGGACCAGGGAGGGGATCCTCAGCGTCCAGGTGAGCCTCGGCGTGACCGCCACCCTTGCCGCCGCCGTGCTCGCGCTGCGGATGCTCCGCCGCGGCGAGGAGAAGGGCGAGGAGGAGGGGCTGATCCCCCAAACGGGCGAGCAGGCGATCGCCAGCACCGGTGCCCTGGCGTAGCTAGGCGGCCGCGCGGAGGCGCGGCTCGGCCTCCTTGCCCATCCAGATGACCTGGTCGCGGCCGGGGCCGACGCCGACCAGGCGGACCGGGACGCCGAGGAAGTCGCTGACGGCCGCGAGGTAGTCGCGGGCCTCCTTGGGGAGATCCCCCTCGCGGCGGCAGTCGCCGATCTCCTCCCCGAATCCGGGCATCTCCTCGTACTCAGGCTCGGCGGCGTGGATGATCGACTGGTGGTATGGAAACTCGTCGAAGACCGCGCCGTCGGGGTGGCGGTAGCGAACGCAGATCCGGAGCGGGTCGATCCCGGCGAGGACGTCCAGCTTCGTCACCGTCAGGGCGGTCATCGTGTTGAGCCTGACCGCGTAGCGCAGGGCCACCAGATCCAGCCAGCCCGTGCGGCGCGGCCTGCCGGTGGTCGTCCCGACCTCACCGCCGCGCTCCCGGAGCCGCTCGCCGATCTCGTCGGGGAGCTCGGTCGGGAAGGGCCCCGCGCCGACTCTGGTGGCGTAGGCCTTCGCGATCCCCCAGACCTCGTCGATGTCGCTGGGACCGACCCCGGCCCCGATGCAGGCGGCGCCCGAGACAGGGTTTGAGGAGGTGACGAACGGATAGGTCCCGTGGTCGAGGTCGAGCATCGTCCCCTGGGCGCCCTCGAACAGCACGGTCCGGTCGTGGTCGAGCGCGTCCCAGCAGAGCTTCGCGGTGTCGGCGATGTAGGGCTCGAGCCGGTGCCCGTAGGTGACGTAGGTCTCGGTCATCGTGTGCAGGTCGAGCTCGGGGTCCTTGGCGAAGGGCCGGAGCATCTGCTGCTTGGGCTCCATCGCGGCCATGATCTTCTTCCGCAGGATCTTCTCGTCGAGCAGGTCCTGGACGCGGATGCCGAGCCGGGCCGCCTTGTCCGCGTAGCAGGGGCCGATCCCGCGGCGGGTGGTGCCGATCTCGAGCTCGCCCAGCTTCAGCTCACCCGCCGTGTCGAGCTTCACGTGGTAGGGCATGATCAGGTGGGCGTTGGCGGAGATGCGCAGGCCGCTGACGTCGATGCCGCGGTGCCGCAGGTCCTCGATCTCGCCGGTCAGGACCCCAGGGTCGATCACGACTCCGTTTCCGATCGCGCAGGTTTTCCCCGGATAGAGGATCCCCGAAGGGATCAGGTGGAACTTGAAGGTCTCACCGTCGCGGATGATCGTGTGGCCGGCGTTGTTCCCTCCCTGGAAGCGGATGACGAGGTCCGCCTGCTCGGCGAGCAGGTCGGTGACCTTTCCCTTGCCCTCATCGCCCCACTGGGCGCCGACTATGACTATCCCGGGCACGGCGGTGGATTATGAGGGTCCACCCGGATCGGGGGTGAACCAAAACCCCTGCTAATGGTCGAGCGCGCCGAGACCGCCGCCCAGCGGGGCGGCGCTGCCCGCCGAGCCCTCGCCGAGCGAGGTCGCGATGCCGGACGGACCCCGCCACCGCTGATCGTCGTCGAACAGGGGCAGGGTGTCGCACATCTCGGCCAGGCGGGAGACGACGCGCGCACCGATCTGCTCCTCGAGCTCCGACTCGTCGTGATTGGTGGTGACGACGAGGGCCCGCCGCGCCTCGTAGCGCTCGTTGACCAGGGCGTAAAGCTGCTCGAGCACCCACTCGGTCTGTTTCTCGGCACCGAGGTCGTCGATGTGGAGGAGGTCGACGGAGGCGAGGCGCTCGAACAGCTCCGAGTAGGACTGCTCGCCGGCGTCGGCGTCGTAGGTGCGCCGGATCCGCGAGAGCAGCTTCGGCAGGGAGTAGATCGCCACGGAGCGCCCGGACTCGAGCGCGATTCGCGAGACCAGCATCGCCAGGGTCGTCTTCCCGGTCCCGGCGCTGCCGTAGATCCACAGGCCACGTCCCGCCTCCAGGTTCTCGTCGATCGAGCGGCAGTACTCGCGCACCCGCCGGACGACGATCTCGTTCATCTGCGTCACCGGCGGCCGGTCGAAGGAGACGCCGCGGTACTTCGCCGGGATCACCGAGGCGACGCCACGTAGCCGGGCGCGGGCGACGATCCGGTCGCGACACTCGCACGGCCTCGCGACGTCCTCGGGGCCCAGCAACCAGCCGGAGCCGTCGCAGGCGCCCAGCGGGCACGCGTCACGGGAGCCGGGCTCGGGGCGCTTCACGCTACGCCTCCCCGGCCAGGTCCATCATCGGCGGCCCCTCGCCCGAGGCCTGCTCCTTCGGCTTCTCGTCGCGCGCCTGGTCGGCGAACTTCGGATAGTGGCTCAGGAAGACCAGCTCGATGTCGCCGACCGGCCCGTTGCGGTGCTTGGAGATGAGCAGGTCGGCGATCCCGGGCTTCTCCGACTCGCGGTTGTAGTACTCGTCGCGGTAGATGAAGGCGACCAGATCGGCGTCCTGCTCGATCTGACCCGACTCCCTCAGGTCCGAGAGCATCGGCTTGGGCGGGTTGCGCTGTTCCGGCGCGCGCGAGAGCTGGGAGACGCCGATCACGGGCACCTCGAGCTCACGGGCGAGGATCTTCAGCCCCCGGCTGAACTGGCCGACCTGCTCGACCCGGTTGGCGCGGGGGTCGTCCGAGCGCATCAGCTGCATGTAGTCGACGATGATCAGCCCGAGCCCGTCGTGCCCACGGCTCCGCTCCTGCGCGTGCAGGCGGCGGGCTTTGGCCCTCAAGTCGAGGATCCCCAGGTCGGACGAATCGTCGACCCACAGCGGCGAGCCGGCCAGGCGCCGGCAGGCGTCTGTGACCTTGGGCCACTCGCTCTTCACCCGGCCCTTCCTCAGCTTGTCGCTGGAGATCCGCGCCTGCGAGGCGATGAAGCGATGCGCGAGCTCCATCTCCGACATCTCCATCGAGAAGAGCGCCACCGGCTTGCCGGCCTTCAGCGCGACGTTCTCGGCGATGTTGCAGACCAGCGAGCTGTTGTGGACGATGACGTCGTCAGCGACGAAGTTGTGGTGCATCGGCACGGTGAGGTCATAGGTCTCTTCCTCGCCGACCTCTTCGATCGAAACGACCTCGTCCCACCAGATATCGGAGTCGCCCAAGTCGCCAAGCTCCGGCGAGCCCAGTACGTCGGCCAGCTGGAGCAGGCGGTCTCGAGAGAGGCCCCGTGATCCGACGTGCCAGTTGTGACTCCGGCCATAGCCCGCCGCTTCACTCACCTCTGCCCAGGAGCGGGTCCCCTTGGCCGCGAGTACCCGGTTCCAGACCTCGACAGGGGCGGTATCGACGTTGGTCATGGCCGTGGCGGTTTGGACTCGATCGAGAACGGTGCCGAGTCCCGGTTCCTTTCCGACGACTCGGATGATCATCGCGAATCGAGCGAGGCTGCGCTGGTCCGTCACCCGCACTTCGCGGGCGACCTTTTCGGTTCCCTCATAGACCTTTCGCTTCAGCGTCCGGATGCATGAGCAGATCCCGAAGCGCATCAGAAGATGCTGGACATCTCGAGCAAGTCGCTCGCTGATCGTCGTGTAGCCGATGTGCCCGAGGCGTTCGGTCACATGCACGTAGCCGTCGCAGCCGAAGAGGACAGCCAGGAAGCGAGCAATCTGATGGTTGGGCAGCTCGAAGATCTCCTCCGGAATGAACTTGGTGTCCGAACCCTTCCCCCAGATCCCGTACCGCTGGCACAGCTCAGTAACGGGATTACCGTGGGACCCGCGCCCGCAGCTGAGGTAGGCGTAGCGCCGGTCCGGCGCGATGTTGAACCCGACGCCGGAGGCTTCGGCGGCATCCTTGACCGTTCGGACCAACTCTGAGTCCTGACCGAAGGTGAACTGGGGAGTGCTCCCAGTCAGTGAGCCGTCAGCGATCAGAGCTGCCAGCAGGACGACTTCGTGGTCCGGCATAGACCGAGTGGGATTCATGCGGGGAAGCCACCTGGGAACGGCGATCCGGGAGCCAGGCTCCAGATCCCGCAGCTCGGTCCATCCATCGAGCATCAGGAAGGGATGGTTGGCAGTTGCCTCCACGGTCCGTCCGAGCCTCGTGGTGACCCGGTAGACCATCTGCCTTCCGCTCCGGATCGCGTCGGAAATCCGAGCGGGACGGACCTTCAGGTCCGGTCCCACCGCAGCGACCCAGATTTCCTCGCCGGCCTCATGCCAGGCGACCACCTCATCAAGTCTCCGTCGGGCTCCGGTGCGTGCGTCGTAGATGAGCGTCCGGCCGCTCTGGCATTTCCCCATCGCCGGCCTCGCGGCGATCACGATCAGGTTCCCCGGCTGGAAGCCCCCGGTGAGCGCATCCAGGTCTCGGAAGCCCGACTCGGTTCCGGTGACCTGAGCGTCGCCGCGCGAGAGCGCCTCGAGTTTGTCGATCTCCTCCGAGAGGATGTCGCCGATCTCGCTGAAGTCGGTCGAGCGCTCCTCGTGGGCGACGTTGAAGAGGAGCCGCTCGGCCTGTTCGACCAGCTCGCTCGGCCCGCCGTCGCGCTCGACGACCGACTGCTGGATCCGCTTTGCGGCCTCGTCGAGGCGGCGCATCAGCGCGTTCTGCTTGACGATCCGCGCGTAGTGCCTGGCGTTCCCGGCGGCCGGCACCTTCGCCGCCAGGCTCGCGACCACGTCCCGCCCGCCGATCTGGTCCAGCACGCCCTGCTGTGTGAGCGCCTCGGAGACGGTGAGCACGTCCACCGGGCTGGCGCCCTCGTGGAGGCTCATGATCGCCTGGAAGATGGTGCGGTGCCGGTCCCGGTAGAAGTCCTCGCCCTGCAGGCGAATGTCCAGGATCACCGGCTCGATCGTCGACTCGGAGACCATCATCGCGCCCAGCACCGACTCCTCCGCCTCCAGGTTCTGCGGTGGGACGATGCCGGGCTTTCCGTTGGTAGCCAACTGATTCCTCTCCCGCGCAGACGCGCGCATCGGCCGCAGGCCGACTTGTCCAAGTCTCCTTAAGGGTCCGGCGGAGAAACCTCGCCCTGACGGGGCTGCACCGTGCCGGAGTCACAAGAAAATCACACCCAACGAGGGGCCGCAGAGGGCAATGTGGGTATTTGCGGCCTCCGTATGGAAGCCGGTCAGAAGGACCCCGACGCGGGTCCCGCTAGTTGCGCTACTCCTTCGCCTCGGCGACGATCGTCTTGACCGACGCGGTGCTGCCGCCGCCGACCTCCACCTCGACCATGTAGGTCCCGGTCTCGCGGATCGGCTCCTCCAGCTGCACCTTCCTGCGGTCGACCTTCAGGCCACGAGCAGCCTGGATCGCATCGGCGATCTCCGCGGCGGTGACCGAGCCGAACAGCTTGCCGTCGGGCCCGGCCCGGTGGTTGATCGTGAGCACCGTCTTGGAGAGCAGCTCGGCGGTCTCGCCGGCTCGCTCGGCGGCCTGCTGCTCCTCCGCCTCGGCTCGCTCGCGCCGGCGCTCGGCCTCCTCGAGCGACGCCTGGGTCGCAGGCTGGGCGAGCTTCCGCGGGATCAGGTAGTTGCGGAGGTAGCCGGGCTTGACGTCGATCGCCTCGCCGGCCTCGCCGAGGCCCTCGACGTCCTTGAGCAGGACCGCCTGGGCCATCAGCGCTCGCCGACGTACGGCAGCAGGGCCAGTTCGCGCGCCCGCTTCACGGCGAGCGCCAGCTGCTCCTGGTGCCTACGCGAGAGCCCGGTGACGCGGCGGGAGCGGGTCTTGCCGCGGTCCGAGATGAAGCGCCGCAGCAGGGTCAGGTCCTTGTAGTCGATGTGGTCGACGTTGAGGCGCGCGTACTTGCGCGGGCGCATCCGGTCGCTCATCCGGCCGCGCCTGCCGCGGCCGCCGCCGGGTCCCGTGTTCTGTCGTTGCTGCCGAGCCATTGATCGACGGGGAAGGGTACAAGGCGGCGCTTAGGATGCGCCCGTGACCGAGCGGCTGCTCCTGATCCTCACCGTCGTCGGCTTCATCGTGCCGAACGTCTTGCTCGGGATTTTCATCGCCGACGAGGGCTTCGACGTGGGCGGCTACCTCTCGCTGTGGACGGACAGCACGCCCTCGACGCAGCTCACGCTCGATCTCGTCATCGCAAGCCTCGCGTTCTTCGTCTGGGCCGCGCGGGAGGGACCGCGCGCGAACGTCAGGCGATGGTGGGTATGCATACCCGCGACGCTGCTCGTCGGTCTCTGCTTCGCCCTTCCGTTGTTCCTGTTGATGCGGGAGCGCGCGCTGCGACCGGTTGGCCCCTAGAAGGGGATGTCGTCGTCTTTGTCGCCGCCGGCGCTGACCGTCGCACCCTCGAAGTCCGAGGTGTCGGCCGGGACGTCCGAGCTGCCCTGGAAGCCGTTGCCTCCGCCGCCCTGGTTGTCAGACCGGGAGCCGAGGAACTGAACGTTGTTGGCGATGATCTCGACGGCCTGGCGCTTGGAGCCGTCCTGGGACTCCCACTCCCGCCACTCGAGCCGCCCATCGACCGCGACGGGGCGGCCCTTGGAGAGATAGTTGGCGCAGTTCTCGCCCTGCGCGCCCCAAACGGTGACGT
The DNA here is from genome assembly GCA_963752605.1 of uncultured Solirubrobacterales bacterium. Lineage (GTDB taxonomy): Bacteria > Actinomycetota > Thermoleophilia > Solirubrobacterales > 70-9 > CAVVYW01. The sequence continues at coordinate 557,522 of CAVVYW010000006.1, read as the reverse complement.
CGAAGTAGTTGGGCTTGTCGACCCACTCCCCGCTGTTGCTGTCCTTGCGACGGCTGTTGACCGCCACGCGAAGCTTGCAGACCGAGGTCCCGCTGGGCAGCGAGCGCAGCTCGGGGTCCTTCGTGAGGTTCCCGGTGATCACTACGACGTTCACGTTGCTTGCAGCCAAAGTCTCTTTCCCTTCCTTCGATTCCGAACGTCGATCTTAAGTCGCCGCCCGGCCGTTCTCTTCCCCCGCGGCGCCTGAGCTGCCGAGAAAAGCCGCTGTGAGCGGGATGAAAGCCGCCTACTCGTCGCGTTTGTCGCGGCGGCCGCGGCGCTCCTCGCGGTCCTCGCGGTCGCTCTCGATCACGGCGGGGCGCTCGGCGGCGGGAGGTGCATCGGTGGTCGTGTCGGGATCGACCCTGAAGATCCGGAAGCGGAGCGTCCCGTCGGCGATCTTGAGGCTGTGGTCGAGGCGCTGGAGCAGCTCGTTCTCAGCCTGGAAGCGGTAGTAGCGGTAGTCGGCCTCGTTTCGCTGGCGGATCTCGTAGGCCAGCTTGCGCATGCCCCAGGAATCCGCCTGCTCGAGCGTGCCGCTGTTCTCGATCTCCTTGCGCACGCCGTCGGCGACCCGGTCGCGGTCGGTGTCCGCAGCCTCCGGATCCAGCATCAGGACGAGTTCGTAGTGCCTGCTCATCGGCGGCGGATGACTATAGGGCACGGGGGGAGATAAGCGCCCGCCTGAGGCTCAGCGGGTGGATGTCGGGACGAAGGATCAGATGGGGGAATGCCGGCAGGGCCGCGGCGATCGCCGCGGCCGTGCTCGCCGGCCTCGCCGTCATGCCGGCCCTGCTCGGAGAGGACGAACCGCCTCCCCTCCCGGAGGACGTCGGGCTCGGTGGAGTGGCCCCGGCCGCTCCGGCCCCGGTGGCGCCGGCGGCCGCGCCCGTGACGACGAGGCCGTCCAGGGCGATGCCGGTGGGCGGGCGCACCGAGAGGCGGCGATCGAAGCCTGGCGCGGGCGGGCGAACCGGCGAGGATGGCGGGCGGGGCAGGCCGAAGCGCCGTTCGCGCCCCGAGAGGGGACCGGCGTCCGAGCCTCCCGAGCCCGCGGCGCCCCAGGTCCCGGCGTACGTCCCGACCTATGAGCCGGCACCCGCGGCGCCCGGCCGGCAGGAGTTCAGGATCGAGGACTAGCTGCGATCCTTCAGTCTTTCAGGCGACCGGCGAGCGGCCCTCGTGCTTGGCGCGGATGTCGGTCAGCTGCTCGTCCACCCAGTCGCCCGGGTCGCGCGCCGAGATGATCTGCTTGAGGCGCTCCGAGCGGAGTCGGCGCTCCTCGGTTTCCATGGTCAGGGCCCGGTAGATGGTGTCGGCCTGCTCCTGGATGTCGAACGGGTTCACCGAGAGGGTGCAGTCGCCGAGCTCCTCGTGCGCGCCGGTGTTCTCCGAGAGCATCACCACCCCGTCGCGCGTGTTGACCGCCGGCGCCTCCTTGGCGACGAGGTTCATGCCGTCGAACAGTGAGTTGACGATCAGCAGGTCGAAGTGCTTGTAGCGGGCCACGGCCTCGGGGAAGTTCTCGTAGATCCGCAGGTCGATGGGCATCCAGTCCGTCGTTCCGTGCCGGTGGTTCACGACCGCCACCAGCGCCTCGATCCGGTCGAGGTACTCGGCGTACTCCGGGACGTCCTGGCGTGAGGGCTGCAGGTGGGCGATGAAGGTGACCTTCTCGCGGAACTCGGGGTGCTGCTCCAGGAAGACGTCGAAGGCCGAGAACCCCCGCAGGACGTTCTTCGAGAGGTCGGCGCGGTCCACCCGGATGATCAGGTGGTCGCGGCGGCGCTTCAGCAGCTCCGCCTCATAGGTGGCTACCTCCTCCGACTCGGCGGCCCGGTAGAGCCTGTTGGCGTCGATCGAGAGGGGGTAGGCGCGGACCCAGGTCTCGCGGTCCTCGTGGATCACCGCGCCGCGCTCGTAGTCGGTCTTGAGCTCCATCAGCTCCCGGCAGCACTGGAGGAAGTTGCGGCAGTAGGCCGTGGTGTGGAAGCCGATGATGTCGTTGGCGAGCATGCTCCGGTAGATCTCCTCCCGCTGGCTGTTGGGTAGCACGCGCCAGGCATCGGGCTGGGTCCAGGGGATGTGCACGAAGTAGTGGAGGAACGCGTCGGGTCGCGCCTGGCGGATCAGCCCTGGGGCCGTGTAGAGGTGGTAGTCGTGGAGCATCACCACCGGCTCTGACTGGTCGGAGATCGCATTCACCACCGCCTCCGCGATGTCGGCGTTGACGACCTTGTAGCCGTGCTCCCAGGCGTCCATCTCGTTCTGCCTGATGTCCGGGGCGTTGGAGAGGTCCCAGAGGTAGTGCTGGATGAACCAGAGCAGCGGATTGGCGATCACGTTGTAGAAGCTGTCGTAGGCCTCCGAGTCGGAGGCCACCATGCAGACGTCGTAGGTGATCCCGTCCAGCTCGATCGCCACCGGATCGCCGCCGGACTCGATCGCCACCGCCACATCCTCGTCGGTCATCGCGGAGGCGACCCAGAGAGCCTTTCGGTGCGAGACCAGGCCCGAGAGGGCGGTCACCAGCCCGCCGCCGCCCCGGCGCACGGTTCGGTCGCCCTCGTGGCGGCCGAACTCGGCCGGCCCGCGGTTGGAGACGATCGTCAGGGGGCGCTGGTCGCGCACGCCCCCGGTTGTACCAGGGTGCGCGGTTAGTGCGCGGGGCTAGTCGTCCATCGCGGTGAAGATCCGCAGCCAGTCGAGCAGCAGGCGCGGCGTCAGGAAGCGCTCGCGGACGCGCTCCTTCCCGGCGCGGCCTAGGCGCCTGCCCAGCTCGGGGTCGCGGAGGATCTTCAGCGTCCTGTCCGCGGCCTCCTCCGGGGTTGAGACCAGGAAGCCGTCCTCGCCGTCGACGATCTGCAGCGGGATCCCGCCGACGTTGCCCGCCACGGTCGGGCGCCCCTTCCAGAGGGCCTCGGTGACGGTCAGGCCGAACCCCTCGCGGATCGACTTCTGCAGCACCGCGTCGGACTGGGACTGGAACGCGTTCACCTCGATCGCGCCGACGTTGTTGAGGTTGTTGAGGATCTTGATGTCCGGGTCATCGGCCGCGTACTCGTAGGTGCGGTGAAAGAACTCCCAGCCCTCGGGGTCGTCGGTGGCCATCGAGCCGACGAGGGCCAGCTGCACCTCCGGCATCTCCTTGGTGACGATCCGGTAGGCGTCGATCACACCGATCGGGTCCTTCCAGGGGTCGAAGCGGGAGACCTGGCAGATCATCGGGCGATCGACGTCGATCCCGAACTGGTTACAGACGAAGGCGGCGTCGTCGGGGGACAGCGCCATGTTCTTGGGGGAGAGCGGGTCGATCGCCGGCGGGACGATGCGGACGCCGCCGTGGCCGTCGAGCCCGTTGGGGACGTACTGCTCCATGTGCCAGACGGTGACCTCGTACTCCTGGATCATCGGCAGCAGTCGCTCGATCGGGTCGGGATTCGGCTCCGAGAGGTCGATGTGGCAGCGCCAGACCCAGTGCTTGGCGCGCTCCTCGGCCGAGCGCCGCATCGCCACCGGCTGGGGGTCGTGGATGATGATCACGTCCCACTCGCCGTCCAGGCTGCGTGCGTTCATCTCGTTGTAGTGGTCGAACAGCTCCCACTCGCTTGGGGTGAGCGACTTGTCGGCTCCCTGCAGGGCGTTGTGGAGCAGCTTGGTCGCGTTGAAGAACTCCTCCCGGCCCATGATCACCTGCCAGTGGCAGTCGAGCCCCACGTCGCGCATCAGGGGGACCAGCGTGTAGAGGATCTCCGAGACGCCGCCGCCGAAGGCCGTGGCGCTGACGTGCAGCACGCGCCGTCCCTCCAGCCCGGCGGCGAGCGCGCGGATCTCGTCCACCACCCCGCGTCCCGCCAGGTGGGTGTAGTCGGCGAGCGTCTTGGTCCCCAGCGCTACCTCTTGCAGCACGGAATCCCCCTTGGCTCTCGTGCTCCACGGCCCAAGCGCGGAAAGCTAGCGCGTCGCCGCGAGCAGCCGCTCCACCCCGGCGTCCAGCGCCGAGCAGATCGCGCTGTGGAGCTCCGGGTTGGCGGCCGTCACGCATGACATCTGGAACTCGCGGCTCGAGCCGAGCAACGGCCGCTCCGCCAGGGAGCGGCCGTAGGCATCGGTCACCACGGCTCCCGCCTCCTCGAGGCAGAGGACCGAGGCGGCGAGGTCGTAGGGCGTGTTGTTGAGGACCGCGCCGCGGCCGATCCGCTTGAACTCCTCGAGCATCCCGGGCACGTCATCGACGATCCGGGGACCCGGCTCGATGTACGCGTCGAGCTGTCCCGTGGCGATCCGGGTCATGTCGAAGCTGGCCGAGCCGAGGTCGAAGCTCGCGCCCCCGACCGAGGAGACGTCCACCAGCTCCTCGAGGACCGTCATCAGCGCCCTGACCGGGCGGCCGCGGAGCCCGTAGCTCCACAGCATCCGCCCGACCTCGGTGTTGGCCGAGAGGCTCGCCGCAGGTTCCAGCCCGCCGCCCCGCTCCGCGACGAAGCCACGGCCGCTCTTCAGCTCGAGCACGACGCCGGCGGTCACGTCCCCCATGGTCGGCTCGCCGTCGAGCCTCGCCGCCGCGATCGAGGTGCAGCAGGACTCGAGCCCCGCCATCGCCGGCCGCGTGCCGTCGATCGGGTCGCAGATCAGGACCCACTCCGACCTCTCACCGGCGGGGGAGACCATGCCCCGGTCCTCCGAGTAGAAGGCGACCTCGGGCGCACGATCGGCAAGGAACTCCTCCATGCGCGCCTCCGCGCGCTCGTCGATCGCGAAGGTGATGTCGCCTCCCGGAGCCTCGCCGGCGTGGGCGCGCGCGGCCTGGTCGCCCAGGTGGGGCAGCACCTCCTCGCGGAGGGCCGCCGCCAGATCGGCGAGCAATTCCCGGATCAACCCTGGTTGACGCGCTCGGGCCGCGGCTCCAACTCGACCTCGACCTCCTCGCTGTCGCCGTCCCTGAGGATCTCGAGGGTCACCGTCTGCCCCGGGCGCTGGCGCGAGATCAGCTCGGCCAGGTCGCTCTCGGTCTCCAGGCGATGGCCGTCCACCGCGACGATCACGTCGCCGCCGGTCCTGATCGGAGCGCCCTGGAAGGTCTCCTGGTCGTCGGCCTCCTCGAGGCCCGCGTCGTCCGCGGGGCCGCCGGGGACGACCTCGGAGATGAGCGCGCCCGTCTCGATGTCGAGGTCCAGGTGATCCGCGAGCTGGGGCCAGACGGCCTGTGTCGTCACGCCGAGGTAGGCGTAGTCCACCTCGCCGCCCTCCCTGAGCTGGTCAAGGGAGTAGCGGATGGCGCTCGCCGGGATCGCGAAGCCGACGCCGGAGTTCGACCCCGAGCTGGTCTCGATCTGCTGGTTGATGCCGATCACGTTGCCGTCGGAGTCGAGCAGCGGCCCCCCGGAGTTGCCCGGGTTGATCGAGGCGTCGGTCTGAATCGCGTTGTCCACGGTGAACTGGGACAGCGACTGGATCGAGCGCTCGGTCGCCGAGATGATCCCCAGCGAGAGGGACTGCTCCTCGCCGAAGGGGCTGCCGATGGCCGCCACCGGCTCCCCGACCGCGTAGTCGTCGCGGTCCGAGACCTCGAGGGAGTGCAGGTCGAGGCCGTCGGGGTCGATCTTGATCAGCGCGACGTCCGCGTCCGCGTCGAAGCCGACGATCTCCGCCTCCAGGCGGTTGCGGTCGCTGAACTCCACGAAGACCTTGCCGGCGGGCTTGAGGCGGCCGCCGCCGTTGCCGGTGCCGCCGCTCGTCACGACGTGCGCGTTGGTGAGGATCTCGCCGTCCTCGGAGATCACGAAACCCGATCCCTGGCCGGCGCCGCCGCCGCCGAGCGGATCGGCCGACTCGCCGAAGATCGAGAGCACCGTCACGACCGCGGGTGCGGCCTTCTCGTAGATGCCGGCCGGGTTGAAGTCGCCGCTCGCGCTCTGGACGACGACCTTCTCGGTCGCGGTCTCCGTCGCCGAGCCGGTGTCGGCGGTCTCCTCGTCGTCCCCACCGCATCCCGCCACAAGAAGTGCGAGGGACGCCGCGGCGACGGCCGCGAACGGGATTCTCCTCACGCGGCCACCTCTGCCGGCTCGCGCTCCGGCCTCCGCTGACCCGCCAACGGCAGGCTCAGGGTGAAGGCGGTGAAGCCGCGCTGCGAGACGGCCGCGAGCCTGCCGTCCATGCGGGCGGCGAGCTCCTGGGCGATCGCGAGCCCGAGGCCGGAGCCGGTTGCGCTGTCTCCGGAGTAGAAGCGCTCGAACACGCGCTCCAGCGCCCGGTGATCGATGCCTCTGCCGTCGTCCGCGACGATCAGCTCCGCGGTGCGCTCGCCGCGGACCGCCGTGACCGTCACCGTGGTCCCCTCCGGGGTGTGGGTGAGTGCATTGTCGATCAGGATACGAAGGATCTGGCTCACCCGGCCGGGGTCCGCCTGGGCCACCGCCTGGCCCCTGCCGCGCACCTGCAGCCGGGAGTCGCGGTGCCGGGCGCGCGGCCTGAATTCGTCGGCGACTTCCAGCGCACGCTCCTTCAGGTCCACCGGCTCGTGCTCGAGCTCCATCACGTCGGCGTCGAGCTTCGAGAGGTCGAGCAGATCGGTGGTCAGCTTCTGCAGCCGGCCGATCGCACCCCGCATCTCGCTGACGAACGCCTGGCGTTCCACCGCGCTCGGATCCTCGGTCTCGAGCAGCTCGACGAATCCGCCCAGGGAGAAGATGGGGGTGCGCAGCTCGTGCGAGGCGTTGGCGATGAACTCCTTGCGGGATCGGTCCAGCCGCGCGAGGCGCCGCTGCATGTCGTTGAAGGCCCGGGCGAGCTGCCCGAGCTCATCGGAGGACTCGATCGGGATCGGCTGGCTGAAGTCGCCGCCCGGCGACCTGCTCGGCGGCGCGGCGCAGCCGCCGCAGCCGCCGGGAGACGGCCCCCGACGCCCAGAATCCGACCAGCGAGGCCATGGCCAGCGCGATCCCGCCCGCGATCAGGATCTGACGGCGCACCAGGGCGACGTCGTCGTCCACTTCGGCGAGCGTGCTTGAGAGGACCGCCACCCATTGCGGCTCGCCGTCGAGCTCGATCGGCACGGCGGAGGTGCCCACCCGGTTCCCCGCCACGGTCTCGACGCCCGAGGTGATGTCCCCCTGCTCCGCCGCGGCCTCGGCGCTCGCGTAGTCGCTCTGGATGGCGGTCGCCTCCGACTGCGAGTCGGCGATCACGAATCCGGGGACCGGCTCCCCGGAGTCCTCGCTGACCCCGAGCAGCGTCACCCGGCTCTCGGTCGCCTGCGCGATGTCCCGGACCAGGGCGGCGACCTGCTGCTCCGAGGCGCCGCTCTCCAGCGCACGGTCGAGCCGCGAGGCCTGCTCGTCGCCGAGGCGCTCGAGGCGGCGCAGCTTCTCGGCGGTGAGGCTCGACTCGAGCTGCGGGACGACGTAGAGGTAGACGAAGCCGATCGCCGCGGCGGTGATCGCGACGATCAGCAGGACCAACCGGTTACGAAGAGTGGTGAGCCTCAATCGCGCTCTGAGTCCCGGAAGCGGTAGCCGACCCCGCGCACCGTGAACAGGTACTCGGGGTCCTTGGGATCGCTCTCGAGCTTCTCCCGCAGGTGGCGGATGTGCACGTCCACGGTGCGGGGGTCCCGGTAGGTCGAATCGCCCCAGACGTGCTCGAGCAGCATCTCCCGGCTGAAGACCCGCCCCGGGGCCGACACGAGGGCGGCGAGGATCTCGAACTCGACATAGGTGAGCTGGATCGGCTTGCCCGCGATCGTGGTGGCGCGCCGGTCGAAGTCGATCTCCAGCTCGCCCGCCTTGACGGGTTCGGCGCCGGCGGTGCCCGACATGTTGCCGCGGCGCAACGCGGCCTTGACGCGGCTGCGGAACTCCCGTACGGAGAAGGGCTTGGTGATGTAGTCGTCGGCCCCCATCTCCAGCCCCGCGATCTTGTCGACCTCGTCCCCCTTGGCGGTGAGCATGATGATCGGGACCTGGCTGCGGGTTCGGAGGCGGCGGCACACCTCGATCCCGTCGAGCTTCGGGAGCATGATGTCCAGAACCACGAGGTCGAACCGCTGCTCTGTGAAGCGGTCGAGGGCCTCCTGCCCGTCCATGGCGCCGACCACGTCATACCCTTCCTTTCGAAGTGGGTAGGTGAGAAGCGTCTGCACGGCCTGCTCGTCATCCACGAGGAGGATCCGCGCCTGTTCCCGCGCCATGCTTGAAGGTTAGAAGGCCGTGATCGCGTGATCGACCTGCGCCTGTGGAGAATCTCCCTGCTGGCCGTGCCCCTGGCGACGGTGCTGGCCATGTTCTCCCTGGAGGACGTGCCTCAGCCGTTCCAGCCGGGCCTGCCTCCCGACGCGTTCGACGGCGAGGCCGCCGTCGAGCTGACCAGAGAGCTCGCGAACTCCGCCCCCGAGCCCCGGCCGGGCTCGGATGCGGACGACTCGCTCGCCGAGCTGGTCAAGTCGCGGTTCGCCTCGATCGAGGGGGCCACCGTCGCCGAGCAGCGCTTCGACGCCAGCTTCGAGGGTGAGGACGTCGAGCTGCGGAACTTGATCCTGATCCTCCCCGGGCAGTCCGAGCGGCAGGTGGCGCTGATCGCGGGCCGCGACGCCGCCACCGGCACGGGGGCGGCCACGAGCATCGCCTCGACCGCCGCGATGCTCGAGGCCGCCGCGGGGTTCTCTGGCTCGACCCATCGCAAGACGCTGGTCTTCGTCTCCACCGACGGCGACAGCATCGGCGCCCTGGGGGCCCGGCGGTTCGCTCGCGCCTACAGCGACGCGGAGCTCCTCGACGGCGCGATCGTGCTGAGCCAGCCGGCCGCGGCTGACCCGTCGCCGCCGCTGGTGGTCCCCTGGTCCACCGGGCCGCAGAGCACCGCGAGCCAGCTCACCGAGACGGCGATCGCGAACGTGTCCAAGGAGACCGGGACCCCAGCCGGGGACGAGGGACCGCTTGACGACCTCTACCGGCTCGCGATCCCCTCGGGACTCGGCTCGCAGGGACCGCTGATCCGCGCCGGCCTCGACGCCCTTCGGATCAGCTCCTCCGGGGAGCTGCCCCCGAGCAGCGGCGACGACTCGCTGAATGCTGTCGACGCCGAGAGCCTCGACAACTTCGGCAGCGCGGCCCTTTCTCTGATGCTCGCTCTAGATGCTTCAGACGAGGGGATAGAGCACGGCCCCGGCGCCTACATCGGCCTCGCCGGCAACCTCCTGCCCGGCTGGACCATCGGGGTGCTGGCGCTCGCGCTGATGGTCCCGGTGGCGGTTACGGCCGGCGCCGGCCTTGCGTCCTCCGCACGCAGCCCGGGGGAGGCCGCCCGCGGGCTGCTCTGGACCTTGGTCAGGGTGCTGCCGTTTCTGGCGGCGCTCGCGGTCGTCTACCTGACCGCGCTGGTCGGGCTGCTGCCGAGCCCGGAGTTCCCCTTCGACCCGAGGCTGGAAGGGCTCGGCGCGGGAGGGGTGATCTCGGTCGTGCTCGCGATCGCCGCCTACGCCGGGTTCGCCTTCTTCCTGCGGCCGCTGGCTCCACCGCCGCCGCGCGCGGCTGCGACCGCCAGCGCGGCGGCGCTTCTGCTCGGCGCCCTCGCCACCTTCGGGATCCTGCTCGGCAACCCGTACCTGGCGGTGCTGGTCGCCCTCGGGCTCCAGCTCTGGGTGCTGGCCGCCGCCCGTGTCGCTACGGGCCGGCTCGCGACGGCCGGGCTGGTGCTGGCCGGCCTGCTGCCGCCCCTGGCGGCGGTGGGCGACCTGGCCGGGCGGTCCGACGCGGGCCTCGGGGTCTGGACGGATCTCCTGCTGATGCTCACCGGCGGTCAGCTCGGTGGCACCCTGGCGCTGCTCGGCTGCGTCCTGGCGGGGGTCGGCGTGTCGCTGGTCGCGGTGGCCGGGCCCGGGCCGCGGCCGCCCGCGCCGGCGATGCGGCTGGAGGCCTCCGAGGCCGAGGCGGCGCCCGCGCCTCCTCCCGACGAGCCTGCAGCCCGACGAGCCTCAGCGCGAGGAGCCTGAGCCCGAGGAGCCTCGCCCCGAGGAGGAGGACTCCCGCCTGTGGTCGAAGCCGGCCGGCTCGAGCTCGCCGCCGTCCGGGAGGCTGAGGGTGACGCCCTCCCCCTCGCTCACGTAGCCGATCCCGGCCAAGTCGGAGCCCGCCGCCGAGACCCTCTCCCGCGCTTCGTCGAGCCGCCCTGGCGGGAGGGTCGCGAGCAGCTCGAAGTCCTCGCCGCCGGAGGCCGCCAGCTCGAGCGCCTCTCGCTCGCCCCCCGCGACATCGGCGACGTCCCTCGCGCCACCGGCAGGCGCGCCAGCTCGATCTCGAGGCGGCAGCCGCTCGCCTGGGCGAGATGCAAGGCGTCGCCGCCCAGGCCGTCGCTGAGGTCGATCATCGCCGTGGCGCCGGAGGCGGCGAGGGCGCGACCCTCGTCCAGTCGCGGCCTGGGATCGAGCTGGCGGGCGAGGAGCGACTCGCGCAGCTCGCTCGAAAGCTCGCGGGCCGAGCCGTCCCCCAGCAGGGCCAGCCCAGCGGCCGCTCCCCCCAGCTCCCCGGTGACGGCGATGACGTCGCCGGGCGAGGCGCCGCGCCGGGTGAGCAGCGGCACCCCCTGCGCCTCGTAGCCGATCGCGGTCAGCGAGAGGACCAGGACGGGTGAGGAGACGAGGTCCCCGCCCGCGACCGCGACCCCGTCGCGCGAGGCGGCCTCGGCGATCCCGTCCGCCAGCGCGAGCAGCTGCTCGTCGGGGGTCTCGGCGGGGGCGCCCACGGTCACGTAGACCTCGCCCGGCACCGCTCCCATCGCGGCGAGGTCGGAGAGACCCATCGCCATCGCCTTTTTCCCCACGGCCTCCGGGCTGAACGCCGGCAGGGTGAAGTGGACCCCCTCGATCATCGCGTCCACCGTGATCGCGCTCGCGGCGCCGCGGTCCTCGACCACGGCGGCGTCGTCGCCGCTGCCGACCCGAAGGCTCTCGCCGCCGGACGGCAGCCGCTGCCTGATCGCCTCGATCAAGTCGAACTCGCCTCTGGCCATGGTCGAAGGCTAGGGCCCGACCGAGGCTTCGCGAATCCCTCGCGGACGATCGGGGCACAGACCAGGAACGCGTAGGCGAGCAGCGCGAGGTTGCGCGCAGCGATCCTCCAGACGAACTCGGCCTGCAGGCCGTCGATCGCCTGCGCGTAGTACTGCAGGCTGAGCTGGGTAAGGACGAGCGCGCCGAGGAGGACCAGGTTCTCGCGGCCGAGCCCATAGGCCGCGGCGGAGATCGGCAGGAGCCAGAGCAGGAACTGGGGCGAGAGCACCGGCGAGAAGACCACGACCACCGCCAGCACTGCCGTCGCCAGCTCGAGGTGTCCCCCGGGCCGCTCCGGACGGCGCCACCCCGCCCAGAGGACCAGCGCGAACCCCGTCACCATCAGCGCGATCGAGAGCGCCCGGGCGGCGTCGGCGCCGGAGGCGACCAGGTTGAAGCTCCCGGCGCCGAACTCGCTGGAGGCGCCGGCGCCGAGCAGGTGCGCGATCTCGAAAGGCGTCGCCGCCACCGTCTCCACCTGCAGCGATCGCTCGGCGTGGTAGCTGATCGCCGAGCCGAACCCGTCGCCGAACGCGAGCACGATCGCGGCCGCCGCGACCAGCGGAACGGCGGCACCGGCCGCGACCCGCGCCGGGTGGGGCTCGCCGCGGAGCAGCGCCGGATAGAGCAGCAGGGGGAACGCCTTCACGGCGGCGCCCACCGACAGCAGCGCGGACCACGTCGCCGAGCGCCCGCCCTCGCGGGCGAGCGCCGCCGCCAGCACGAGGAGGGCAGGGACGAGGTCGAAGCGGGCGAGCGCGAGCGGCACCGCGTCGATCACCGACTCGTCCAGCACCACCCCCGACAGCGCCACGATCCCTGCCGTGTACGTCGCGAGGGCGCCCCAGACCCGGCGGCGGTCCGAGCCGAGCCCGAACGAGAGCAGCGCGACGATTGCGAGGTCGAAGCCGATCATCTCCCACTCGAACGCCCGCTGGTAGTCCCCGACGTCCTCGGTGAACAGGGCGGGCGCGACGATCACCGGGATGGAGAGGGGCGGGTATTCGAGATCCTGGTCGCGGTAGGGCTTCTCCCCGGACTCGATCGCCTCGGCCTCAGGGCCGAAGTCGAGCTCGAGCACCGAGGACCAGCCGTCCAGCTCTCCGACCAGCAGCGCCAGGTGCAGGGCGCAGACGCAGACGGCCGTGAGCGCTTTCGCCCGTGTGCTCACGGCCGTTAGCCGCCGAGGCCCGGCACCTGGTGGCGAAGCAGGAAGACGGTCACCAGGACCGACGCTGCGACCAGCGTGCGGTCGCGGGCGACCGCAGCCAGCGGCAGGACCCAGATCACGTACCAGGGGGTGAGATAGCTCGTGGCCAGCAGCAGGCCGAGCGCGGCCCAGCCGGCGGCGCGGATCCAGTCACCGCCGCGTGCCGTCCAGACGAGCAGTCCCGCGACCAGCACGGCGTACAGGCCGAGGGCCACGGCCCGGACCGGGTCGAGGCCGATCCCGAACGCGTCGGAGATCGTGCTGGGAAGGCTCGCCCGGGAGGCGAGGTCCTGATTGGTCGTGGCGACCGAGAGAGCCGACTCGACGGCGCTCCCGTAGGCGAGCAGGGCCAGGGTCACACCGAAGGCGATCCCCGCAGCGATCCCGGCGACGATCCGGGGGCGGCGGATCCCCTCGATCAGCGCGAACGGGACGGTCATCGCGCCGGCGATCTTGATCCCCGCGGCGGCCACCAGGCCCAGGCCGCCGAGCGCCTCGCGGCCGGCGACGACCCCGGCGACCGAGGCGATCATCAGCAGCGCCATCAGCGAGTCGTTGTGCGCGCCCCCGACCACATGGACGAGGACCAGCGGGTTGAGCGCCACCAGAGCGGCGGCGGGCCGCGGGTCGAGGCCGCGCACGGTCGCCAGGCGGGCGGCGATCCAGGCCGTGGCGAGCACGGCGAGGCCGGTGAGCGCCTTGATCGTCCAGACGAAGCCGGGCAGGCCGACGTGGGCGAGGGGCTCTGAGCCGAGCGTGAACAGCGGCCCGTACGGGCTGGTGGTGTCCCTGAAGTCGCGGACGAACCCAACGGCCTCGTCGCCCGGAACGGCCGACGGCGGGTGCTCGTAGGGGTTGAGGTCACCGAGCGCCTCCAGCCGGGCGTATGAGGCGTAGCTGAAGACGTCGAGTGAGAGGAGGGGTGGGGCCAGGGTGAAGGCGAGGACCGCCGCGATTGCGGCGGCCCACAGCAGCCTCGGCGCGAGCGCCGAGGCACAGACGAGCACCGCGACGTAGAGGAGCAGGGCTCCCCGCTCGAGCCAGAGGTAGGAGTCGCCGCCGACCCCCAGGCCCTCGCCGAAGAGGCCGCGGAGCCAGGCCGGGTCGCCGTTGTCCGCCCCGGGGACCACGTCGGTCCCGGCGGCCGCCATCACGAGGGAGAGGGCGACGAGCGCCGCGAGCGCGGCTGCGCCGACTGGGGCGCGCGCGGGGCGCCGGAGTTCGCTCAGGGGGTCACGCCGCCGCTCGGCGGGGCCGGCGGGGCCGGCGGTGCCGGCGGCGGAGGCGCGGGCGGGGGCGTCGGCTTCGGCGTCGGCTTGGGCGACGGCGAAGGCTTCTGGCCGCGACCCGGCGCGTAGGCGTCGTCGTCCCTGGAGGTGTCCTCCTCCGGGGTGCTCGGCTCATACGACGACCCGCAGGCGTAGGAGCCCTCGCTCGAGCCGCTGCCGGTCACCTCGCCGTAGTCGCAGGAGCTCGAGCTGCTGTCCGAGGTGTACTGGCCGTGGAAGGAGATCCACTCCATCGGGTTCCGCGGCTCGGGGAAGGCGGGACAGCCGTTCCGCAGCGCGAACTCGCTGTAGTCGTGCCAGATCTGCGCCGGGAAGGTTCCGCCCGCGACACTGATCCCGTGGACCGAGGACATCGACTGAAGCGCGTCCGGATAGCCGACCCAAACCGCGGTCGAGAGATTCGGCGTGTAGCCGATGAACATCGCGTCGTTGAAGTCGTCGGTGGTGCCCGTCTTGCCGGCGACGTGGCTGCAGGTCGAGGGCTGCGCGGCCGTGCCGGTGCCGCCGTCGACGTTGTCCTGAAGGATCGTGGTCACCGCGTGGGCGACGCCGTCCTCGAAGACCCGCTTCCGCTCCGGCTCGCCGATGTCGTCGGTGGTCCCGTCCGCGAAGACCACCTTGCGGATCGCGATCGGCTTGTTGCGCATGCCGCCGGAGGCGAGTGTCGCGTAGGCGTTCGCCATCTCCAGCGGCGAGACACCGAGGCGCAGGCCGCCCAGGGTCTCGGCCGGGATCCCGTCGAGCTCGGTCTCGATCCCCATCTCGTGTGCCGTCTCGGCGACCGACTCCGGGCCGAGATCGAGGGCGAGCTGGGCGAAGACGGTGTTGTCGGAGGCCACGGTCGCGTCGGCCAGCGAGATCGTCCCCGCGTAGCTCTCGCCGTAGGTGACGACCTCCCAGTGCCCCCACTCCGGCAAATCGAGGTTGAGCGGCTTGGAGGTGTAGTAGGTCGAGTCCGGGTCGATCCCGCGCTTGACCGCCGTCGTCAGGGCGAAGGTCTTGAACGCCGAGCCTGGCTGCCGGTGCCCCTGCGCGGCGAGGTTGAACTGTGCGTCGGAGTACTGGCCGCTCGACGCCATCGCCTTCACGTAGCCGGTCCTCGGATCGATCGAGACGACTGCCGCCGAGGGGTCGGTCGAGTAGGGGAGCTGGCCCTCGATCGCCGCCCGCCCCGCCTCCTGGAGCTCGGGGATGACGGTTGTGTGGACCTTGAGCCCTCCCTGGCGAACTGTGTTGACGCCGTACTTCTCGATCAGCTGCTGCTCGACGAAGTCGAAGAAGTAGGGCTCCCGGATCCGGCTGTAGCGGTTGCCCGGGTCGAGGCCGATCGGCTCGGCCTTCGCGTCATCGGCCTCCTCTTCGGAGATGTAGTCCTGCTTCGCCATCTCGTCGAGGACCTCGTTGCGCCGGTCGAGCGCCGACCGGGGGTTCTGGAGCGGGTTGTACTGCGACGGGGACTGCGGCAGGCCGGCCAGGATCGCTGACTCGGCCAGGTCCAGCTCCATGGCGGGCTTGGAGAAGTAGATCTGGGAGGCGGCCTCGACCCCGACGGCGGTGCGGCCGTTCACGGTCCCGTATGACGCGGAGTTGAGGTACTCCTCGAGGATCCACTCCTTGGAATGCGCATCCTCCAGCTCCTCGGCGAGCTTCGCCTCCTTGATCTTGCGCTCGAGGTCGCGCTCGGGGTCGTCGATGTAGAGGTTCCGGGCGAGCTGCATCGTGATCGTCGAGCCGCCCTGCTTGACCTCTCCGGCCTCGATGTTCTCGAACGCCGCTCGGGCGACTCCCTCGAGATCCACGCCGTTGTGGTCGTAGAAGCGCTCGTCCTCGATCGCCACCGTCGCGTGCTGGAGGTCCTCGGGTATCGAGTCGATCGGCACCGGGGTCCGGGCCTCGTCCGACTGGATGTAGCCGAGGCGAGAGCCGTCGGCGGCGTAGATGATCGAGTTGCTCCCCTCGTCCACCGGCTGCAGCTGCTCGATCGGAGGCGCCTCGGCGGCGACGCTCAGCACCCAGAGCCCGAAGCTCATCACCACGAGCGAGACGACCGACCCCAGGATCACGAGGGCGAGCAGGAACGGGTTCCTCTTTCGGCTCGTGCGGCGGTGCCGCCGGCGGGATCGGGCGCTCATGGCGTCAAAGGGTAAACGGGCAACTAAAGACGAGGTGCGGGTTCAAGGGGGGCCTGGATCACTCGCTGCGAAGGGCGCCTGCGGCGCGCAGCGCGCCCTGCGCGTGCTCGCGCAGCTCGGCCTCGCGCACCTCGCGGTCCCCACCCTTCTCCATCGCCGCCTTCAGCTCCAGCCTCGCTCCCTCGGGGGTCAGCTCGGCAAGGCGAACGGAGGTCACCTCCGTCCCCTCCAGCGCCGCGCGCGCCGACTCGAGGTCGGCGCCGGGCGGTAACCAGACCTCCGCTCTCGCGGGCGCCTGCGGGTTGCCGGCCGACTGGTTCACCACCACGTCCGTGGTCACCTTCTCGTTGGGCACGACGGTCAGCCGCCCATCGCCGCTGTCGATCGAGGTGTAGGTCAGGGCGATGTCCACGACCCGGCCGTGTACCTCCTCGCCGATCGAGACCAGGTCCCCGATCCTGATCGGCTGGGTGATCGCCATCATCACGCCGCTGACCAGGTTGGCGATCACCTGGCGGCCCGCGAAGCCGATGATGATCCCCAGGACCGCGGTCGAGGCCAGGACCCCCGTGGCGAAGCGCTTGATCGAGGTGAACTGGCTGAGGGCCAGCGCCACCCCGATCAGGATGATCACGACGAAGACCAGCCGGCGAATCAGCCGCAGTCGGGTGCGTGCCTCGCGTGAGAACTGGGCCGTCTCCAGTTGCTGCGTGGCGCGCTCGGCGCGGCCGAGCAGGAAGCGGTCGACGAGGATCGCGATCGCAACCGCGACCGCCAGCGTGATCGCGGCGGAGACCTCGTCGCCGTGGCTTTGCCAGAAGGATTGGTCCATCCCGGTGGGGGAGTATTCCCCGGATGACCCAAGCGAATTGCACCGGATGACCCGCGCGGTCTTCCTCGACGCGCTCGGCACGCTGGTCGAGCTGGAGCCCCCGTGGGTGTTCCTGCGCGAGCGGGTTCCCGAGGTGAGCGAGGAGCGCCTGGTCGCCGCCGTGCGCGCGGAGATGGAGTACTACAAGCAGCACGCGCACGAGGGCTCGGATCCGGAGTCACTGGCCGATTTGCGCCGCCGCTGCGCGGAGTTCCTCTCGCGAGAGCTGGGCGCGACGGTGACCGCGGAGGAGCTGGTGGACGCGGTCCGGTTCGGGCTCTATCCGGACGCGGTGCCCGCCCTTCGGGCCCTGCGCGAACGCGGCCTGCCGGTGGTCGTCGTCTCCAACTGGGACTGCTCGCTCGGCGATGTGCTGGAGCGCTGCGGGCTCTCAGAGCTGATCGACGGCGCGGTGTCCTCCGCGGAGGCGGGTGCCCGCAAGCCCGATCCCGCGATCTTCCGGCCGGCCCTCGAGCTCGCCGGGTGTGAGGCGTCGGAGGCCCTTCACATCGGGGACACCGCCGAGGAGGACCGCGCCGGGGCCCAGGCGGCGGGCATCCGAGTACTGCTGATCGCGCGCGACGGCGGCGGCGACATCTCCTCCCTGACGGAGATCGAGGAGCATCTCTGAGATGAACGAGACCGAGTTGGTCTACGCGAGCCTCGGGCGCCGCGCGCTGGCGGCCCTGCTCGACAACGTCACCTGGCTGCTCTTCTACAGCTTCTTCTACGGCTACCTGGTCGCGGGTGCGGAGGCACTGAGCGAGACCGCGGGGATAGTCGTGGGCCTCGTCTTCCTCTCCCTCTGGTTCAACTACTTCGCGTTCTGTGAGTGGCGGTGGGGCCAGACGATCGGAAAGAACGCGACGGGGATCGAGGTCAGGTCGGTGGACGGCGAGAAGCTGAGCTTTCTCAGGCAGACCAGCGTCCGCAACATCCTGCGGCTGGTCGACTTCTTCGTGGTGGGCTGGGTGATGATCGCGAGGACCGATCGCAGGCAACGACTGGGGGACAAGGCGGCCAAGACCATCGTTGCCCGCACCGCGCCGAAGACGACCTCGGCAGCGGCCCGCGGGTCAGCCGCAGCCGCGACGAGACCCGCTGTCACGCAGAGCGCGCCCGCGAGCCCCAACCCCGGCCCGGCGGCGGCCGGTATGCCCGGGGTGCCATGGAGCATGTCCCAGACGTGGTGGTGGCTGCTGGGCGGGCTCTTCCTGGCGTTCTTTCTCGCCCCGCTGCTGATCCTGCCCTTCGACCCCGATCTCGCCGACCCGGACAGCGCGAGCAAGGGGGGCATTCTGGCCGCACAGGCCCTGCTCGCCCTGGTGCTCACTGTGATCGCCGTCGGGGTTGCGTCCGACTGGAAGTTCGAACGCATTCGCGAGGCGCTTCGCAGGCTCGGTCTCGGGAAGTACAAGCCC
Source organism: uncultured Solirubrobacterales bacterium (assembly GCA_963752605.1). Classification (GTDB taxonomy): domain Bacteria; phylum Actinomycetota; class Thermoleophilia; order Solirubrobacterales; family 70-9; genus CAVVYW01. Next base: position 539,513 of record CAVVYW010000006.1, on the reverse strand, counting down.
TCGATGATCGGGATCGCGCTGGGCGCGTGGTTCGCGTACTTCGTCGCGGCGGTGCTCTTTTCGGCGTTCGTCCTGCAGCCCGAGCAGGAGGACATCAGCGGCGAGCTCGGAGTCGGAGACCCGAATGTCCTGGTCGCGGTGCTCGCCGTGGCCTTGATCGCAATCGCGGCTCCGTTCAGCGAGGAGCTGTTCTTCCGGGGCTTCTTCTTCGGCGGCCTTCGCGGGCGCTGGCCGCTGTGGCCGGCCGCGATCGTGGCGGGCCTGATCTTCGGCCTGGTGCACGCCCCCACCGGCATCACGACCGTCATCCCCCTGGCCGGCCTCGGCATCCTTCTCTGCTGGCTCTACGACTACACCGGCTCGCTCTGGCCCTGCGTGATGGTCCACGTCCTCAACAACGGCCTGGCCCTGGCGCTCTCTCCGCTGGCGGAGGACGTCTTCCGCCCGCTGATCGGCTGACCTCGCGGGCGATGCACGCTCGGCGCACTTCGGGCACAATTTCGCGACCTTGACTCGCGGGTCCCACATCCGGGCGGCGGTCCTCATCGCCGCGATCGGCCTCCTCCTCGCCCTTCCCAGCGCCTCGTCGGCAGCGACCAACCTGTCGCTCGACCTCGGCAAGGGCGGTGCGCACCGGGCCCTGCTCGAGAAGGTGAGGGTCAGCGGCTTCGTCCTGAATCCAAGCCCCGGAGAGCAGGTCGAGATCAAGGTGAGCGCCGATGGCCGCGAGCTCTTCAAGAAGACCGTCGCCCCGAAGCCCAACGGCACCTTCGAGGTCCCGTTCGCGGTCAAGGCCTGCTGCCGCTACCTGATCGAGGGCAAGACCACCGGCGGCCAGTCCGCCAGCGTCAGCTTCAGCACCGGCGTCCCCAGGAAGCTCCGCAAGGGCAAGATGACCCGGCTCTTCAACCGCTCGCTGCAGGAGCGGGGCTTCCACACCGGCACCAATGGGGGGCGGGTGACGAGCGGGACCCACCTCGCGATCAAGGCCTTCCGCAAGGTGAACGGGATGCGCTGGAGCGAGCGCTATGCGCGGTCCATCTTCCGGACCCTGCTCCAGGGCGATGGCGCCTTCCAGCCGCGTTTCGACGACGGAAGGCACGTCGAGGTTGACATCTCCAAGCAGGTGATGGCGCTGGTCGAGGGCAAGAGGCCCGTCCACACCTTCCACGTCTCCACCGGGACCGGCGGCACCCCCACCGTCCAGGGCAACTACCGCTTCTACCTGAAGCAGCCCGGGTACAACGGGAAGCAGATGTACTTCTCGGTCTACTTCATCGGCGGCTACGCGACCCACGGCTACGCCTCGGTCCCCAACGGCCGCGCCAGCCACGGCTGCGTCCGGAACCCGATCCGGTTCTCCCGCTTCATCTACAACTGGATCGACCTCGGGGATCCGATGCACACGTACTCGTAACCGCGCGTCCCTAGGATGGCCGCCGTGGCCGCGGACCTCGACAAGGCGCTGAAGACGCTGCTCGCCGAGTTGCGCGAGCACGCCCTGGTGATCGGCGAGGTCACCCTGACCTCGGGGAAGACGGCGCAGTACTACGTGGACGCGAAGCGCGCCGTGCTCCGCCCGGCCGCCTTCCGTGCAGTTGGCGCGCTGCTGGCCGACCAGGCCGAGGAGTGGAGCGCCGGCGCCGTGGGCGGGATGACGATGGGGGCAGATCCGCTCGCCTGTGCCGCGATCGCGGCAGAGCGCGGCGCGGACCTCGTGGGGTTCTTCGTGAGGAAGGAGCGCAAGGAGCACGGACTGCACCGCTGGATCGAGGGCCCGGAGCTGGCGCCCGGCACCAAGTGCCTGGTGGTCGAGGACGTCGTGACCACCGGAGGCTCCACCGTGGCCGCGATCGAGCGGATCCGGGAGGAGGGCCTCGAGATAGCGGGCGTCGCCGCTGTCGTCGACCGGCTGGCGGGTGGCGGAGAGGCGATCTCCTCGGCGGCGGACGCGCCGTACCGCGCCCTGGTCACGATCGACGAGCTCTACCCGGAGCGCCCGGACCGCTGATCGGACGATCGGAGGTGACCGCGAGGGAGCTGCTGGTGGCGGCTCTCGCTGCGTGTCTGCTCGCCGTGGTCATGCACTGGCCGCTCGTGCTCCACCTCGGCGAGTGGATCCCCAAGGACCTCGGCGATCCCCTGCCGCAGTCGTGGCAGGTGGCGTGGGGCGGTCACGCGCTGCTCGAGCAGCCCCTCGACTTCTTCCAGGCGAACCAGTTCTGGCCGGTGGACGATTCCCTGGCCTTCGGTGACGCGCTGATCGGCTACGCGCCGGCCGGGCTGATCGGCGACGGCCCTCACGACGCGGTCGTCCGCTACGACCTGCTCTTCCTCTTCGCCTATGCGCTCGCCGCCATCGGCGCCTATCTGCTCGCCCGCGAGCTCGGCATGGGCCCACCGGGCTCCGCCGTGGCGGCCGCGGCGTACGCTTTCGCGCCCTTCCGCCTGGAGCAGGACGGGCACATGCAGGTGATCTCGAGCGGAGGCATCCCCCTCTGTCTGGCGGTGGGCCTCCGAGGGCTGAGACTGCAGAAGCCCTCGTGGCTGTTCGCGGGCTGGCTCGTCGCCGCGTGGCAGCTCTCCCTCGGGTTTGCGCTCGGGCTGCCGCTCGCGTATCTCCTGCTGGGCGGCGCGGCCGTTGCGACCGTCGCCTGGATCGTCCGGGCCAGGCCTCCGCTGCCCCTGCGCCTCCCCACCCGCCGGCTGGTGATCGCCGGCGTCCTCGGGGCCGTCGCGTTCGTGGCGATCGCGGCGCTGATCGCGAGGCCCTACCTCAGGGTGGCCGACGAGAACCCGGAGGCGAAGCGCCCGCCCTCGGCGGTCGAGGCCTTCTCCGGTCCGGCCAAGGTCTTCATCACCGCCCCCGACGAAAACCTGGTCTGGGGGGACGCGACGGCCGAGATCCGCGACGACCTCGAGAACGTCCCGGAGAAGACCCTCTTCCCCGGGCTGCTGATCGTCGGCCTCGCGATCGTCGGGCTGGGGTCGGCAAGCCTCGACCGGCGGGTGCGCGTCGGCCTCGGGGCCGGCGTCGTCGCGGTCTCGGTCCTGGCGCTCGGCTTCCAGGAGGACGACGGCATCCTCTGGCCATACCGCGTCTTCTACGAGGTCCTGCCGGGATGGGAGGCGATCCGCACCCCGGGCAGGTTGGTCACCTTCTCCTCGCTGGCGCTGGCCCTCCTCGCGGCCGCGGGGTCCGAGTCCCTCTTCCGCCGTCTCCGCGGCTGGCTCGCCACGAGGGACCGCGACGTGGGGCCGGGCGGCGCCTCGCTGGCGACGGGGCTGCTCGCAGCGATCCTCGTGTCCGCCGTGGTGATCGAGGGACGTGGCGCACCCTTCGACCTGGGCGACCGCCAGGATCAGCCGGCCGTTCCCGATCCCCCCGCCAACACGGCCAGCCTGCCGGCGCCCCAGCTCCACCTTCCCGCCCAGCTGCCGGATGACAACCGCCGCTATCTGCTCTGGTCCACCGACGGGTTCTCGGATCTGGTCAACGGACGCGCCAGCACGATCCCGAACCTGACCGAGGACACGATCGAAGCGATGGACAGCTTCCCCGACCCGCAGAGCGTCGCCCTGCTGCTGCAGCTGGGTGTGAGGAGCGTGATCCTGCACACCGACCGCGCGCCCGGCACGCCGCAGGCGAACGCGGCCACGGCCTCGATCGCGGAGCTGCCGCTGGTTCGCCGGCAGCTCTCGGGCGGCCTGGTCGTCTACCTGGTCCGCTCGCCGAGCGCCGGCTCCGGGGCCGTGCCCGACTCCGGCTCCGCGGGCACCGGCGCGGCCTCCAGCGCTCGCTGAGCAAGCCACGCCCGCAGCGCGATCGCGCTCAGCGTCGCCATCGCGAGGGCGACCCCGAGCGCGACCAGCTTGATCGCGTCGGTGTCGCCGTTCAGGGGCGTCACCTCGTTGCCCGCGATGGTCGGCCCGAGGAGCGAGACCGCGGCCCACGCGAGCACCGCGGCCAGGGCGGGCCGCAGATCGTGGATCGGGGTCCTGGGCGTCGCCCGCACCGTGAGCACCACCGCGGCCGCGACGGCGGCGAGCAGCGGCGCCGCCGCGAGCCAGGCGTTCGAGACCCCGAGCGCGGTGAACAGGGTGTGCTCGAGCTCCCCGCGGGCCGCGAACTCCCACCAGGTGCCCGTCCCCTGGTCTCCCAGCAGCGGGAAGGTGAGCGAACCGGCGAGCATGAAGACCGCGGATGGAATCGCCAGTCCGAGCGTGAGCGAGGGAAACCGGCGGTAGGCGAAGGCGAGGCCGAGCGCAAGGAAGGGAAGCGCTGGGATCAGGAAGCGGGGGCCAGGCGTCCCGCCGCCCATCGGCAGCCAGTAGCCGGCGTTGTAGAGGAAGTAGGCCGCTGTGATGGCAGTGATCACGTTCGCCTCCGCGCGGTGGCCGCGCCGGCGCATCAACGCGATTCCGACCAGCCCCATCACCACGATGGGAGTGAGGACGAGCAGGCCCCGGTTCGCCAGCAGCAGCTCCACGGCGCTGTCCAGGTTGGGCGCCTGGATCCCGAAGAAGCCGTCGCTGTTCAGCCCGAGCACGTCGTGACCCGTCAGGCCGGGCTCCTCAACCGCGTAGCCGTATGCCAGCTCGAAGGGGCTTCCGAGGGCCCAGGTGTTGAAGGCCAGCATCGGCAAGGCGCCCGCCACCGCCCCCGCTCCGTAGGCCAGGGCGCGCCGCGGCCGGTCCCCTGCGCGGGATAGCGCGTAGACGAACAGGATCACCCCGACCAGCCCCACCTGGAATTCGAAGGTGACCGCGAGCCCCGCCATCAGGCCGGCGAGGGCGACGAGCCGCCTCGAGGGCGGCCGCTCGCGCTCCCGCATCAGCAGCAGGAAGGCGCCGAATCCGAGCCCGGCGGCGATCACGTGCGAGAAGAACTCGGCGGCGAAGGTCATCACGATCGTGCAGAGGCCGAGCGTCACCGCGGCGGCGGTGCCATAGCCGGGCTCCATCCGGTCGGCGGCCCAGCGGACGCCGAGCAGCAGCAGCACCGCGGGCAGCACGGCGACGAGCAGCGTCAGCGGCCAGACCAGTGGCGTCTCCTGCTCCACCTGGCCCTCGATCTGCCGCCCCAGGTCGTAGTCGTAGCCGTAATTCTCGATCGGGATCACGTCCACCGGTTTCCAGCGCGGGTGCGCCGGCTCGCGCGCGTTCGCCGCCGCATCGCGCCCAAGCTCCTCGCCGCCCGCCGCGCGGATCGCCAGATAGAGGGGAAGCGAGAGCCCGGCCACCCCGGGGGACTTCACCGAATAGAAGTGGCCTTCGACGTAGCCCTTGTCGTTGGTCTCCCAGTGGTAGCGGTCGATCTCGGCGGTGCCGTCCGCGAAGGCGCGGACCTGGGCGAAGTGGCCAAGCTGTGCCCACCCCATCGAGTGGATGGCCAGGCCCCAGGCGACGCCGAGCGCGATCACCGCGGCGAGGCCTGGGCGGGCGCGGACCGCCGAGATTGCGTCGGCCACGCGCCTCACGAGCGCGCGATTGTACGGGCGCGGCAGAGCGCCATGGTCCAGGGCAGCGGGCTCCTCACCTCGACCACCTCGAAGGCGGGCTCGAGCAGCTCCAGGAAGCCGCGCTTCGACCAGTGGCCGAGATGCCCCGGCGTGTTGCCGAGGTCACCCCAGTACTTCAGCCGCGCCATGTTGAGCATCCGCCAGAGCGGCTCACGCGGGACGCTCGCGATCAGCCACGGCCTCGCCAGGCCGGCCAGCACCTCGAGCGCCCGCCCCGGATCGTCAAAGATGTTCCAGGACCTCGCAGCAGACGACCAGCTCGGCCGCGTGGCGATCCGGATCGAGCTCCTCCACCGGGGTCGCCTCGTAGTCGATCTCGAGCGCGTCGGCCCGGGCGCGCCCGCGGGCCTCCTCGATCACCTCACCGAACGCGTCGGTGCCGCGCATCCGCAGGCCGCCTCTCGCCAGTCGCATCGCCAGCTCGCCCTCCCCGCAGCCGACCTCGTGCGCCTCGCGGGCGCCCGTTTTCGCCACCAGCTCGTCGAGCTCGGTGAGGAACCCCTGGACCAGCCGGCGCTCGACCGGATTCGGCGTCGAGTACTTGTCGTAGACGTTGCCGCCGGTCCGCTGTGCCTCGGCGACGGTCACGATCGCGATGCCGTTTCGATCGTCTCCACGGTCAGCTCGCGGAGCGGCTCCGCAGACTCGTAGTTCGACGGGGCCACCCCCGCCTCGAGCTCGAGCCTCCTGACCCGTTCGTAGACCCGCTGGGCGATCGTGCGCTGGCCGGCCAGGGCGTCGCCGATGATCCCGAGCGCGAACATCTGCACCGCCGCCAGCATCAGCACGGCGCCCAGGATCAGCGACTGGATGTGGCCCTCGCGGTCCCCGTTCAGGATCCAGTCGGCCAGGAACGGGGTCCATGCGCCGAGGGCGAGGACGCCGAAGATCGCGGCGAGGACCAGGAAGACGCGCAGCGGCTCGTAGAGCACGTAGGCGCGGAAGATCGCGGCCGCGTTGCGCCGCACGTACGAGGAGGTGGACCCGATCAGCCGCGACTCCCGGTCCACCCGATTGGGGACGATCGGGACGTCCTCGATCGCCACCTGCATCTTCCCCGCCTGGATCAGGCTCTCCAGCGTGTAGGTGTAGCGGGAGACGACGATCAGCTGCAGGGCCGCCTCGCGGTTGTAGGCGCGGAAGCCGGAGGTGGTGTCCGGCACGCTGGTCCCGGACGCGGCCCGCACCACCCAGCTGCCCAGCCTCTGGAGGAGCTTCTTGGTCGGGCTGAAGTGCTCGACCGACTGCACCTGACGGTCGCCCACCACCATGTCCGCGCGCCCGGCGACGATCGGCTCGACCAGCCGCGGGATCTCCTTCGCCGGGTACTGGTTGTCGGCGTCGGTGTTGACGATCACATCGGCGCCGAGCTTGAGGCCGGCGTCGAGGCCCGCCTGGAAGGCGGTGGCGAGGCCCTTGTTCGTGGCCATCCGCACGATGTGGTCGACACCGTGCTCCTTCGCGACCTCCCCGGTCCGGTCGGTGGAGCCGTCGTCGATCACCAGCCACTCGACGCGGTCGAAGCCGGGCACCTCGCGGGGCAGGGAGGCCAGCACGCGCGGCAGGGTCTGCTCCTCGTTCAGGCACGGGATCTGGATGATGAGCTTCATTGACGGAGCCACGACCCGCGGATCGTAGAGTGACCCGGTGGAGCTCGATGTCACCAAGTTGGGCACCGGGCCGCCGGTCCTCTTCGTCCACGGCAGCGTGGTGGGCGCCGACCGCACCTTCCGCAAGCAGCACGAGCTGGCCGACCGCTGGTCCCTGATCTTCCCCAACCGGCCTGGGTTCGGCGACAGCCCCCCGCTCGCGCGCGGCGACTTCGAGGCGGAGGCCCCCCTGTTCGCCGAGCTGCTCGGCGACGAGGCCCATCTGGTCGGCCACTCCTACGGAGCCGTGATCGCCATGCTCGCGGCCGCCCAGCGGCCGGAGGCGGTCCGCTCGCTCACGCTCTCGGAGCCGGGGCTGCTCCGCTTCTGCGCCGATCGCCCGGAGGTCGGCGAGATGATCGCCGACGGCGAACTCCTCTACGCGAACCCGGACGCGATCCCAACCGAGGTCTTCCTGCGGCTCTTCCGCTCAGGAGCCGGCTCCTCGCACGACACCCCGGACGAGCTGCCCGAGTGGCTAGCGCGCGGCGCCGAGATGGTGAAGCGGGAGCGTCCGCCCTGGGAGGCCGAGATCCCGCTCGAGCGGCTGGCGGCGGCCGGTTTCCCCGTCCTGATCATCTCCGGCGGGCACTCCCCGGGGTTCGAGGCCGTGTGCGACGCGCTGGCGGAGCGTCTCGACGCGGAGCGGATCGTGATCACGGGGCGCGGGCACACGATCCCGCACACCGGCGCGCCTTACAACGAGCGCCTCGTGGCGTTCCTGGAGTCAGCCGAGCGAGGCTAGGGCGCGCCTACCGGGCGAGGTAGCAGCGCCAGCAGCGCGCATGGTTCCCGAACGGGCTGCTGGTCTGGCGCCAATCGTGCCCATGCAGGACACAGCTCAGTCGCATGAAGAGGTACCTCATACGACCCTGATCGGGCGGTTCAGGCGTCACTTGAGCGTGTGGGCGCCTGATTGGCCATAACCTGGACACCGCCGGTTAACACAGGGGCCGAGGAGGATCCGTACCCTCGCCGGCGTGGTTGGGGGGTTCCGACCGGCTCTGTGGGGCGCGCTTGCGCTGATCCCGCTTGCCTGCGCGTTCATGACCGGGACCGCCGAGGCCGCGGCCCCCGCGGCGCCCGGACAGCAGGTCCTCAACATCGGCCACCGAGGCGCCTCAGGCTCGGCGCCCGAGCACACGATCCCCGCCTACGACCTGGCGCTGAAGCTGGGCGCCGACTACATCGAGCAGGACCTGCAGCTGACTTCGGACGGGGTGCTGGTGGCGATGCACGACGAGACCCTCGACCGCACCGCCCGCGGGCCGGCCGAGAACTGCACCGGCCGGGTGGCCGACAAGACCCTCGCCCAGATCAAGACCTGCGACGTCGGCAGCTGGTTCAACGAGGCCTTCCCCGAGGCGGCGAGCGAGAAGTACGTGGGGCTTCGCGTCCCCACCCTCGAAGAGGTCTTCCAGCGCTACGGCCGGAAGGTCAACTACTACATCGAGACCAAGAGCCCCGAGAGCTCAGACCGGATGGAGGAACGCCTGCTCGAGCTGCTCGACGCCTACGGCCTGCGCCAGCGGGCGGCGGAGCAATGGCAGGTCCTGATCCAGTCCTTCAGCCCGCCGAGCCTGGTCAAGATGCACCAGCTCGACCCCTCGCTGCCCCTGATCCAGCTCCTGCCCGGGGGCCCGAGCCTCGCCAACCAAGCGCTGCTCGACCCGATCGCCTCCTACGCGGTGGGAATCGGCCCCTCGCACGGCAGCGTCGACGCGGCGCTCGTGCAGGCGGCTCACGCCCGCTGCCTGGACGTCCATCCCTACACCGTCAACGACTCCGGCCGGATGGCGGAGCTGATCGCGGCTGGAGTGGACGGCATGTTCACGAACTTCCCCGAGCGCCTCGATCAGCTGCTCGGCCGCAACGCGGCGAAGGGACGCGGTGGCGCCGCGAGAGCCGCCGCCGCGTGGCGAAGCTGCATCGCGACGCGATGACTTTCCGGCTCCATCGCTGTCCTTAGAGGAGACCGACAAAACGCGCCGGACAGCCGGCGCGGAAAGGAGACGAATGGGACAGCCAGTTGTGCATTTCGAGGTCGTCGGTAAGGACGTGGACAAGCTCCGCGACTTCTACGGCGAGCTCTTCGATTGGAAGTTCAACACCGTGCCGGGCGGCCCGACGGACTACTCGACGGTCTCGCGTGAGGACAACGCGGGCGAGGACGGCGTAGGCATCGGCGGCGGGGTCGGCAGCAGCCCGGACGGCTACGACGGCCACGTCACCTTCTACGTCGAGACCGACGACGTCGGGGGCTCCCTCGCCAAGGCCGAGGAGCTCGGCGGCACCCGGACGATGGGGCCGGCCAAGCCGAGCCCCGACATGGACATGGAGATCGGCCTGTTCACCGATCCCGAGGGCCACACGATCGGCCTTGTCAAGATGGGGTAGTGCACGTTCTGGTCCTGGGAGCCGGGTTCGCCGGCCTGGAGCTGGCGTCCCGGCTTTCGGAATCTCTGGGTGACGAGGTCCGGGTCACCCTGATCGACCGCAGCGACGCGTTCACCTTCGGCTTCTCGAAGCTCGACGTGATGTTCGGCCACTCGAGCGCCGGAGGAGGTGCAGCTTCCCTACGCGGACATCTCCAAGCCCGGGGTCGAGTTCCGCCAGGAGACGGCCACCTCGATCGATCCCCAGGAGCGTCGAGTGGAGACGGACCGGGGCACCTACGAGGCGGACATCCTCGTCATCGCGATGGGCGCCGACTACGACTTCGAGGCGACCCCCGGCTTCGCCGAGGGCGCGCACGAGTACTACACGGTCGCGGGGGCCGAACGGATGCGCGAGGCGATCTCCGGGTTCGACTCGGGGAGGATCGCGATCGCGATCATGCGGCGGCCGTTCAAGTGCCCGCCGGCGCCCTTCGAGGCGGCCCTGCTCCTCCACGACCACTTCACCGAGCGGGGGATCAGGGACAAGGTCGAGATCACGACCCTCGGCCCGATGGGAGCGCCGGTTCCGATCACCAAGGAGATTTCGGGGCAGTTTCTCGAGGCTCTCGGCGATCGGGACATCGCCTATGAGGCAGAGCAGGTCGTGACCGGCATCGACCCGGGCGGCAGGGAGGCGACGCTCGAGAGCGGCGAGTCCCTCGAGTGCGACATGTTCATCGGCATCCCGGTCCACCGGGTGCCGGAGGCGGTCTGCCTCCTCGGGCCTCACGAACGAGGAGGGGTGGATTCCGATCGACCCCGTGAACCTGAGGACGCGGTTCGACGGGGTGTACGCGCTCGGGGACGTGGCGGCGACGCCGAACCCGAAGGCGGGCGTCTTCGCCGAGTCAGCCGCGCGGGTGGTGGCCGAGGACATCATCGCCCGGCTCAGGGGCGGCGAGCTCGAGCATCCCTACGAGGGCGACGGCCAGTGCTACCTCGAGTTCGGCGGCGGCCGGGTGGGGAAGGTCGAGGCGAACTTCCTCGGCGGCCCCGCGCTCACCGCCCACTTGGTGGGGCCCTCCACCGATCTCGCCGCGGAGAAAGAGGAGTTCGGCGCAACCCGCCGCGAGCGCTGGTTCGGCTCCCCGTAGCGCTCAGCTCTCGACCCGGGCGAGCACCGGAAGGTCAGCCATGGACTGCGCGGCGATGGCGTGCTCGCATGCGGCGAGCTCGCCGCCGCTGGGCATGTTCCGGCGGAGCGCCGCGAAGGCGACGCCGCCCGCGATCAGCGGCAGCCAGAAGAGGATCACCCGATAGCCGAGCACGGCGGCGGCCGTGCCCGCCGCCGGCGCTCCGTAGACGATCAGGGTTCCGATCAGTCCACCGTCGATTCCGCCGACGCCGCCCGGGATGGGCAGCAGCCCCCCGAGCTGGCCGATCAGGTACCCCATCAGGATGACGGTGAGCGGGGGCGAGACGCCGAAGGCGTGGAAGGTCGCCCAGAGGACCGCGTTGTCGAAGGCCCAGTAGCCGACCGACCCGGCCAGGACGCGGCGATTTCCGGAGCGCAGGATCAGGCCCGCCTCCGAGGTGCCGTCGATCACCGCTCGGCGCGTCGCGCTCAGCCATCGGCGCAGGCGCGAGGCCTCCGAAGCCACCGGGTCTCCAGGCCCAAGGCGCGGAAGCGCCGCCACCGCCGCGATCGCCAGCGCCGCCATCGCCGCCGGGAAGGCCGTCAGCCAGAGCGACAGCTCCGGCCCGAGCAGGCCGACCGCGAGCGCCGCCCCGAGCACGGCGACTGCGAGGAAGTTGACCCCGCTCTTGATCAGGAAGAAGGCGACCGAGCGCCGCGCGATCCGCTCGCCGTCCATTCCGCCGCGATGGAGCACCCAGGCCCCCAGCGCCAGCCCGCCGGCTCCGCTCGCCGGGACCAGCGAGCCCATCGCCAGCTCCGAGCCGCCGATCTCCCAGCTCCGCTTCCAGCTCAGCCCGGTGCAGAAGATCGGCCCGAACATGACCACGTAGGAGGCGAAGGAGAGGCCCTCGAGCGCGATCGCCAGGACCAGCCAGCCCGGGCTTGCGCCGGCGAGGCGGTCCCGTACCTCGCCCAATCCAGGTGCGAGCACGACGATCGCGGCCAGGACGCCGAGCGCGGCGAGCGCCTGCAGCGCCCGGCGGCGCAGGATGCGCGGCTGAAACTCGCTGGGCAGCTCCTCCGGCGAGGGCGCCCGGACCGTGGGTTCGAGCGTGGACGAGATCGCTAAAGCATGGCGGAGGCGGGAACGCCCCGACCAGGATTCGAACCTGGGGCCTACTCCTTAGGAGGGCTCTCGGGGCGAAAACGGTCGGGTAGCCGCGGGCACGAAAGTCCTGCAAGTCGGCAGGTTCTGGCCAATTCGCTTACCCGCGAGAACCCGCCGAAAGCCAACCTGATGTACCCATTTTGTACCCACATTCCCCGGCCCGGCGACGCCGTCAGCCCAGATCCCAAACCGGCCACACCACCGAATCGACGATTTCTTGAGTCATTTGCACGGCGTCCGGCCGATAGGCTCCCGATCCCTGTCGCCGAGACAGGGAAGCATGAGCACTGCGAAGCAGCGAGCTGCCCGTCTGCGGAAGGCCGCCAATGCGCTGCGGCGACTGGCAAGCCGTGTCGAGTCGGGCCGCGCCTCACGAGATGACTTCGACCGCGTCGTTGCCGAGGTAGTTGGTGTTGAGCGCGATCACCACGGTCCCCGACCTCGCGCGGTGCGCGGCGAGGGCGGAAAGGCAAAGATCCTCGCGTACCTCAAGGAGAGGGTCGGCAAGGACGTCTATGGCGAAGAGCTGCGCGTCGCCAGTGGAATCCACGAATGGGCCAGGCGGGTTCGCGAACTTCGCGTCGAGGACGGCTACGAGATCGTCGAGCTCGGTCAGAGCACCTACCGCTTGGACAGCGCGAAACCGAATCGCGAGAGGGCCCAGCAGTGGCAGCTCGCCAATGAGTTGCGGAACCGCCGCGGCTCCGCCCGTGATCGGATTGGAGAGTTCCTCGAGGCGAATGTCGGCCAGGTGGTCACCCGCGATCAGATTGACTACGTCGCCCGGATCGCCGAGGGGAGTCGCCGCGTACGGGAGCTCCGAGACGAGTACGGCTGGCCCATCGAGAGCCACGTCGACGATCCGCATCTGCAACCCGGCGAGTACCGTCTGATTTCGAAGGCGAAGAAGGATCGACGCGACCCGTCACAGCGGCTTTACCCGGACGATCTTCGCCAGAAGGTGTTCGAGCGAGACAAGTACACCTGCCAGGCATGCGGCCGTGACCGTGCCAAGGCGGAGGCCGCGGGCGACAAGCGCTTCTACCTTGAGGTTCATCACAAGGTCGCGGTCGCCGACGAGCTGGCCAAGCTGCCGAAGCGCGAGCTGAATGACCTGAGCAATCTCGTCACGCTCTGCCACTCTGACCACATTCGGGAGACCAAGAAGCTGCAGGCGAAGAAGCGAAGGCGTCGGCGGCGCTAAGCGGCCTGAGCAACCGGTGTGCGCTCGGCGCCGGTGTGCGCTCGGTCCAGATGAACGGCAAGGGATTCGGCCAGCCGCTGTGCCAGCAGCGGCGGCACGGCGTTGCCGATCTGCTTGGCGATTGAGGTCATCGACTGCTCCTCGGGAAGGACGAAGTCATCCGGGAGCGTCATACATCGCGCCGCCTCGCGCACAGTTATCGGACGGTGCTCGCTTGGATGGAGGTATCGACCCTTTTCCGGCTTGTAGAACTCCGTGCGAACCGTGAACGCTGGCTTGTCCCACCAGAGCCGGCCGAACACATCCGTCGAACCGGTCTTCTTGCGCAGCCAACAATCAGGCGTGATGTCGGGCCGCCTGGCCGCCAGGTCGAAGCGGCCTTCCCCTTCTTTCGGGATCGTCTTGTAGCGCTCAATGCTCATGGGTCGGGGGTTGCGGGCGTTGTGCCAGCTCTCGCCGGTCGGCTTCAGGGAAAGGCCTCGGGAGGCGTCTCGAAACGTTTGCCAAGGCTCGCCTCCGAGTGGGAGCCTCTCGGGCGGAAAGTGCGTCTGCTCGGGCCATGGCGGTGCCCCGATGAGCGACCCAATCACGATGGCGCGCTTGCGCGTCTGCGGAACCCCATAGTCCGCAGCGTTCAGCACCTTGCCTTCGATGGCGTAACCCAGCTCCTCGGCTGCAGCAACAAAGGCGCGGTACTCGGCCGACCGGAGTAGCTGGGGGACGTTCTCCATCACAAACGCTGAAGGGGTGGACTCCTCAAGGGAGCGCAGGTATTCGCGCCAAAGACTGCGGCGTTCGAGGCCAACCCCTTGCATGTTGAGTGGAGAGAAGCCTTGGCAAGGGGGGCCCCCGATTACGACGTCGGCGGTGGGGAACTCCTCGACGCGCTCGATCGGACCTACAAAAACGTGATCGCCGAAGTTGCGCCGGTACGTCTCCGCAGCATCCTGCTCCCATTCCACGGCAAAGACAGAGCGGAAGCGGCCGGTGTCCTCGAATCCGCGAGTCATGCCGCCACAGCCGGCGAACAAGTCGATCAGGGCATAGCTCTCTTGCATTGGCTTCAAGTCTTCTAGGCCCTGCGGACGCCGAGCGGCTCTAACCGCAACGGATCAAGGACGAGTCTGTGCCGAAACCGTGCCATTTCCCTTCTTAAGGGCTTTCAGCACACGACTCACCCCCCGTGCGGGGTCGCGCTCCACCTCGAAGTCCCAGATCCGGACCACTTCCCATCCGGCGTCGGCGAGCTCGCGGCCTACGCGCCGATCCCGCTCGCGATTGCGCTCGATCTTCTGGTCCCAGAACTTGCCGGACTGACCCCAGTAGTAGTCGGGGTGGCCATGCCAGAAAGCGCCGTCGACGAATACGGCAACGCGCTTCCCAATCCACGCAATGTCGGGCTTCCCCGGGACGCCCTTCGGGTGAAGACGCCAGCCCCGGGCCCCGGCGGCCCACAACGCCTTCCGGAGCACGATCTCCGGCGCCGTGTCGCGGGTCTTCACTCGCTTCATCAACGCACTTCGCTGCTCGGCGCTGAGGGAATCTGCCACGGCGCGAACCCTAAGACCCGGCTCCTGGTAGAGGCTCTGACCCGCGCTTCGTACCCTCGCCGAATGATCGACTTTGGGCTAATCCTGATCGCTCTGATGGCGCCGTTGAGTGCGCTTGGAAGAGTCCGCCTGAGCGGCGGCCGGCCGATGTTGGCACGGCGGAGCCGTGCTGTTGGCCGTCCTCATGGCCACTCAGCCGGACTCCCGCCCAAGCGCCCGACAGCGCGAGCGAAATGCCGAACTGCTCTCCGCGCTCCTGGAGACCGACGAGCATCGACTCCGGCGGCAAGCGGTAAAGCATGCCGAGCTGCCCGACGATGCCGACGACGCCCTGCAGTCGGCGTATGCGCTCTTCCTCGAGCGTTACAACGGCCTGGGCGAGCCGCTTGCGTGGCTCTATACGACCGTGAAGCGGGAGGCCTGGGCGATTCGGCGGCGTACGTCCCGGCGGCGCGAATGCCCGTTCAACCTCCCGGCGAATGAGAACGGCACAAGTCGCGACCTCGGCGACGCGCTGCCAGCGGACGCGCCGGGCCCAGCTGAACGCTTCAGTCGGGATGAACAGCTAGTGGGACGTCGGGAGGCGCTTGCCAGCCTGAAGACGGATGAGCGCAAGGCGCTGTGGCTGTTGGGGTTGGGCTACAGCTACGCCGAGATCTGCGAACTGACTGGCTGGACTAACACAAAGGTCAACCGGTGTCTGAGCGAGGGCCGCGTCGCACTCCGAGAACTGGAACGGTGCGAATAGGCGCCTATCGCGGATCGTGCCGATCGCAGTGTCCTGGCGCTGCTCCCTTCACGCGAAAGCGGAAGTCAAGACCGCGGTTCAGGCCTGGTGAGGAGCATGTGTGCACCGCTGCGCTCAGTGGCCAAGAAGCGCTTTGGTTGCAAGTGCGTCCGCTTCGGCATTCCATTTTCGCGGAACCCACGAAATCCTGATGTTGGGGAACTCCTGGAACAGGGAGCACGCTTCGGTGTGCAGGGGTCTGATGTGCTCCTTGCCAACCTTCGCGCGGCCGTTTACCTGATCGACCACGAGCTCCGAGTCAAGGAAGACCCGGATGCGTTGGATTCCGCGACTGCGGGCGAGCTTGAGTCCTTCGATGAGAGCCCGATATTCCGCAACGGTGTTGATGGCGGGTCCGATCGGTTCGGAGATCTCAGCGATTGGGTGACCGTCGGGGTCCCTGAGGACGACTCCGATCGCACCTTGAGCTGGATTGTCGGTGGTCCCGGTGCCGGAACCGTCTGTATTCATTAGGTAGTTGCGCTTCGACGGCTCAGGATGGTCGCCTTCGTCCGTTTCGGGCACAGGCATGAAGCCAAGCTTATTGGCCCGACGGCAGGCCGCCTGCCCTTGGGCCCGAGTCGCTTCTGCCTTGCGCGAAAACCAGGCGCCCAAGAAAGCCGACCTGGGAGCGATTTGAGCGCCGCCGCGGCGGCAGTCAAGGGCGCCCTGGGCGCCCGACCCCCGCAGGGGGTTGACGGCCGCCGGCAAGGCGGCGCTATGCAGTTCGAGTAGGTCGGCGAGCGTTCCCGATCGCCTGGGCTCGGCTCCTCGGTGGGACAGGTCGCCGAATTGCGCGTCACTAGGGGTGCAAATGGCTTCCGCGAAACCGTCCGAAACTGCTTCTTCCCTTTGGACGCTTGAGTGCCCGCCCCGCCTCATGCGCGTGCGGGATGCGCCGATCTGCGCTCCTCGACTCCGCCCCCTCTACGAGTGGTCGGAGTCGAGGAGCTTGAACTTGCTTTGGTCGGTGAGAGGCGGGGCGGGCACACGGGCGAGGAGAGGGCCGAGCTGATGCGGGCTGAAGGCATGGTGCTCAGAAAGAGGGGCTTGTGGGCGGCGTTGGATTGGCTGGTGAAGGTGCGGGTTGCTGGTGTTGAGGCGATGGCGGCAGGGTTGGGAATCACGGCGAGGCAAGCGCGGAGGTACGCGAAGACGCTGGAAGAGGAGCGCCTGCTGGTCCGGAACCGACTTGGGGACGGCGGCGGGAGCATCGTCGCGGTTACGCCGCGGGGCCAGCGCTGGGCTGGCTATCCGATTACCTCCCGAACGACCACGCGCTCCCTCGCCGGCCTGCTTCATGGCCGGGGCGTGTCTTGGGTTGCGGCGCACTGCGAGCGCAACAACCGTCCCTGGGTCGGGCCGGGCGAGCTACGCGCCGAAGGGTGGACTTTCCCGATGCCACCGGGGCATGGAGCGGGGGCTTTGACCCACATGCCGGACCTCGGCTTCATCCTCGAAGGCACCGAGCGATGGGCGGTCGAATTTGAGCGGGTCCCGAAGTCCCGGGCGCGCCTCGCACGGATCCTTGACGGCTATCGCAGTGCGGAGCTTCGAGGCGATCTGGATGCCGTGCTCTACGTCTGCGGCAACGAGTCAATCTGTCGGCTGGTTGATCAGGTTGCCGAGGAGGTTGAGGTCGATCGAGCAATCCGGACG
This sequence comes from uncultured Solirubrobacterales bacterium, assembly GCA_963752605.1. Lineage (GTDB taxonomy): Bacteria > Actinomycetota > Thermoleophilia > Solirubrobacterales > 70-9 > CAVVYW01. The sequence goes on along the minus strand of CAVVYW010000006.1, from coordinate 522,458 downwards.
CTGGACTGGGTCATCAAGGAGCTAACAGGACCGTGAAGCGGCTGGCGTATCGCCCGGCAGAGCTCGCAGCGATGGTCGGTCTCTCGGCGAAGGCCATCTACCGGGCAATCGAGCGCGGCGAGCTGCGGGCGGCCAAGGTCGCCAACGGATCTCGCTTGCTGATCCCCGCGGAGTCGGCCGAGAGTTGGCTTGAGACCAGCGCCCCTACATCGGCAGAGCGAGTGAGCGGTCGCCGCTCGTCTCGCCCGCGCCTCCGCCGCCCGCTCGCCGAAGCCCTCTCACGAGTCGAGGGCGACGAAGGCTAGGACCGCGCGCGGGCGGGGGTGAGATCAGCCCCCTAACGCCTTAAGCACGAAAGACGCCGATGAGCATCAAGCGTGAGCAGCGGAAGGGCGGCACCGTCTGGCGCGTGCGCTGGCGGGACTCGAGAGGCCGCAATCGCTCGCGCGTGCTCGGCCGCAAGGCCGACGCCGAGGCTTTCGATGCCGAGATCACTCGCCGCAAGCGGACCGGTGAGCTGGCAGCGATGGAGGGGGGACGCGAGACGCTCGACGACTACGTGGCCGGCGCCTGGTCACGGGCCCATGCCGCCCACCTGCGGCCCCGGACCCGTCAGAACTACGCGTCGAGCTATGACCGGCACATCTCGCCGCGACTCGGCGGGATGCGGCTGAACGAGATCGACGCGGAGGCGATCGCCGCGTTCCAAGGAGACCTGATCCGGGAGGGCATCGGTCCGCACGCGATCCGCAAGGCCATGCTGCTGCTCGGCGGCATTCTTCAGCGAGCCGCCGAGTCGAACCGGATCCCGTTCAACCCACAGCGAGTGGTTCGCAAGGCCCGCGTACCGCGCAGCGAGGAGGTTCGCCCACTCCCGCCGACGCAGGTGGAGGCGATCCGGGCCGTCCTCCCGGAGCGGGACGCGACGATCGTCTCGGTGCTGGCCTACGCTGGCTTGCGGCCCGGCGAGCTCCGCGGACTTCGGTGGCGGCACGTCGGCGAGCGGACGCTCCTCGTTGACGCCGAGAAGACCGGCGCTCGCCGCAATGTCCGCCTGCTGTCACCCCTGAAGTCAGACCTCGACGACTGGCGAGCCGCATCCGCCGAGCCGCAAGCCGATGCCTGGATCTTCCCCGCGGCTGACACCACCCAGTGGTCAGCCAACGCGTTCGAGAAGTGGCGCAACCGTGTTTTCAACCCCGCGCTTCGGAAGGCCGAGATCGAGCACGCCCGCCCGTACGACCTGCGCCACTCCTTCGCCTCCCTTCTACTCCACGAGGGCCGGAGCGTCATCTACGTGGCCCGGCAGCTCGGCCACGGAGCCGAACTAACCATGCGGGTCTACGGGCATGTGATCGAGGAGCTCGAGGATCGGCCGCAGCTGGCGGCCGAGGACGCGATTTGGGAGGCCAGGGTGGCTGTCTGGGGGGATGCGACGACTCAGGCTGCGTCGCTTGACTGAGCACCGCTGCCAGGGGCCGACGCCAAGCGACATTGGCCATTTCCCAGATTGGAGGATGCGAGACTGCTCGGCCATTGGGTAGGGTCGTCCAGGTGGCTGAAGAAGTCGATCGAGCTGATACTCCCCAGGATCCGACCGACGCTGAAGCGGCGGAGGTCGCCGCAGAGTACGACGCGGTTGAGGAGATCTACTACGAAGACGATGTCGAGGATGCCGCCCAACTAGACGGCGAGGATGATCCGGCGCTGGCTCTATTCAAGAAGAGCCAGCGCGACTTGGTCACAAGCGTCGTGGACTACAACCTCGGCACGCTTGCGGACTTGGTCAACAAGGACAAGATTGACTTGAGTCCTCGGTACCAGCGGCGTTTTCGTTGGGACGCCGCCAGACAATCCCGGCTCATCGAGAGTTTCCTGATGAATGTGCCGATCCCGCCGATCTTCCTTAGCGAAGACAGGTACGGGACCTATGCAGTGATCGACGGCAAGCAGCGCCTCTTTGCCATCCGCGAATTCATCCGTGGACGCTTGAAGCTCAAGGGGCTCAAGGTGTTTGAAGAGATCAATGGCCAGTCGATCGACGACCTGCCATCCCGGCTCCGTGACATTCTCCAGACGCGGGCGACCCTTCGCGCGATCATCATCCTGCCGCAGTCTGATTCAGAGGTGAAGTTTGAAGTTTTCAAGCGGCTCAATACGGGAGGTGTCCGCCTCAACCCGCAGGAGGTCCGCAACAGCTCGTATCCCGGGCCCCTAAACGATCTAGTTCTGTCGCTCTCCGTAATGCCGGAATTCCATTCCTTGCTCGGAATTCGCGACAAGGAGAAATCGGCGATCTACCGCGAGATGCGGGATGCCGAATTTGTGCTGCGGTTCTTTACGTTCCGAGATAGCTGGGACTCGTTCGCTGGCGGAATGATGCGCCGTATGGACAGCTTCATGTCCGACCACCAGCACATGGACACACGGGCCGTGGAATCAGCCCGCGAGGCGTTCGTATCGACGATGGCCGCAGTAGAAGCGGCATTCGGAGATCACGCGTTCCAGCGATGGGTGCCTCAGAGAAAGGCTTGGCGGCAGCAGGTGCTCGCATCCTTATATGACGCTGAGATGTTTGCCGCTCAGGGCAAAGATCCGGTTGAACTGAGTGCTAAACGGAAGCCGATCGAAAGCGAGCTAAAGAAACTCTTCTCGAATACCGAGTTTCGCGAAGCAATCGATGCCGCGACCAACACACCCGCCCTCTTCAGGCGTCGAATCGCGATGATGAAGGAAATGTTGGATTCGGCCATCTCCGGTTAGGCCTTGGCGCATCCCTCCGCGGCCCTCGCGTCTTTTCAGGCCTCCGTCGGTTCGGCGCAGCGATTGGCCGACATCGAGGGCAGGTACAGAGATCCCCCTCGCACAGCAATGGCGCCTACCGTCGAGGCGCTCCGTGGTGGATTCTGCGTACTACTGGTTGGCAGCTTCGAACGGTTTCTTGTTGAAGCCTTTCAAGAGCACCTTTCGGCGCTGGATGGCAATCCTCCACCGATCTCCTTCTCCGCCTTGCCCGATTCGTTGCGGATCAACAGCGTGTTCGAGTCGTTTGATTTCGCCATGAAGGGGCCGCGGTACGGCTCGCCTGGCACCAAAGCAGCCCGGTTTAGAGATGTCGCTGCTGCCGCTAAGCGAGCGGTGAGCGAGAACATCGACCCTGCCGCGCTGGCCCAGACAAAGGGCAATCCCAACGCCGAGCGCGTGAAGAGCATGTTCAAGGCGCTGGGAGTCAAGAAGGCATTTCTTGATACGCGCCCGGCATTCGATGCCCTTTGGCCTCGACCAGAGGCATCTACCTTCGTTGAAGACAAGCTTGACGAGATTGTCCGCGCACGGCACGTAGTAGCGCACACTGCGAGCGCGCTCCAGATAAGCCGGGTGGATCTCCAAGCCTGGCCCAGCTTTCTCAACACTCTGGCGACCGTGCTCGATGAACGTCTCGACCGCTTCGTCACCAACGTCCTCGGGCGCAATCGGCCCGTCTAGAAATCAAGTCGAGGATCGGCCGGCGTCCACCGCAAGAAGTGGCAGGTGGTGGACGTCGACCCAGCCTCCGTTCGCGTAGAGGGGAAGAAGTGCGGACGTGTCCCGACCAGCCAGCGTCTCGACCTACGGCTTGGCTGTACCCATTTTGTACCCATCTCGTCCGAAGCTCGAACAACCGGTCGAAGAAAGTCCTGCAAACGAGGAACGCCCCGACCAGGATTCGAACCTGGGGCCTACTCCTTAGGAGGGAGTCGCTCTATCCAGCTGAGCTATCGGGGCCGGCAGTCAGCTTAGGACCCTCGAGGGCTAATAATGCGTTGGATGAGAGCGGGCTCCCTCGCCGTCCTGGCCACCGCAGCGGCCATGGCCCTCGCCGCCTGCGGAGGCGACGATTCCGGAGACGGGACGGCCTCGTGCGAGGGGATCCCGGACCCGGCGCTGACGCCCACGGGCACCGGGCCGGACGCCTTCACGATGGGGATCCGGGTCAACCAGTCGGCCGATGTCCAGGAGGTCAATGAGGGGCTCGCCGACCGGATCCTGCCGCGCGACGTGTTCGTCATCAACACCGAGTTCACCGGCAGCAAGCCGCAGACCTGGGACGAGATCGTCGACAGGCTCCACAGCGACTTCCCCTGCAACCGGATCGCGACGGTGAACGGACTCGCCTCGGATCCCAACAAGGGGGGCTACGCCTTCGCGCTGGCCGAGAACCCCGAGGTCGACGCCATCCTGGTCGACTGGGAGCAGATCTCCTACGAGCTGGCCGGGAAGGGGAAGTGGAGCCCGTCCCTGGAAACGAACCTGCCCCGGATCGCGGCGAACCTGCGCCTGCTCGGCGAGAAGCTCGCATCGAAGGACACCCGGCTCGGCCTCTCCCCGCAGTACCTGCCGCCCTGGGACTACGGCCGCACCGCGCGCACGGTCGCCCTCGCCAACATGGAGCTCAACCCCGAGCACCTCGGCTACCAGATCGTCCAGACCCAGGTGAACTGCGGCAACCCCAAGGCTCCGGGTCCCTCGATCGGGCCTCTCTCCGCGGAGCTGATCCGGCAGTACCGCTCGGTGCTCAGCGAGCCCGCCGGTTCGGGCGATGGGACGAAGCTCCCGCCGCCGCTCCTGCAGCACCTCGGCTTCGAGATCGCCTTCGACGAGGACCCGCACCCGCACGCCACGGAGGCGATCGAGCGGATCGGGGAGGAGCAGGCGGCGGCCTGCACGAAGGAGATCCTGGATGCGGGTGGCGCGGGGATCCTCTACTGGGCGACGCCGCTGTCGGTCCGGGCGATGCTCGACACGACGTACGGCAGGACGCTTCGCCCGTCCAGCGCGAACTGACCGCTACTCAGGCTCGTCGTAGAGGCTCTCCGAGGCAAGCTCGTAGCCCTTGTTGCTCCAGAGCTTGACCTCGAGATAGAGGTCGTCGGGAAAGCCCTTCACCGCGTCCACGGCGATCAGGGTGAAGCGCTCGTCGCTGACCGGCGTCTGGTCCACGACGTCGCCGTCGAGCTCGGCGGTTGCGGCCTGGGCGCCGCGGATCAGGGGCGTGCCCCAGACGAGGGTGACCTCCCCGCGCCGCTTCCCCTCGCCGCGCCAGGTGCCGACCACCTCCTCGTTCAGGTCGATCTCCCAGTCCGGGTTGCCCTCGGCCGTGACGTCCGTGAAGTCCGCGATCCCCCTGAAGTCGGAGGGCTCGCCGTCCTCCGGCCGGACGAAGGAGACGCAGCCGAAGTACTCGCTCGGCGTCGCGGCGCCCTCCACGGGGGCCACGGCGGGCACGTAGACCCGGCCGCCCCACGTGCGCTCCGGGAACCAGGTGACCTCGCCGGGCGGCCCGCCGGCCCCCTCGAGGTGCTCCTCGCAGGCCTTGGCGAACGCGTCGCGCAGGCGCTGGGCGTGGCGGCCGTAGGGGAGCGGCTCGACGCTCGCGTCGGCGAGGAAGCGCGGCAGCGGTCGTCTGACGGGAGGGCTCATCGGGGCGGGGGAGCCTAGCCGAGCGCGTCGCGCAGCTCGGTCGCCGCCCGCTCCGGCGGGAAGATGTTCAGCTCAACCCCGGTCGACTGCTCGAATCCCGCGCGGATGCCGATCCGCGGCGCCAGGTCCAGGTGCCAGCTGAAGTGCTCCGCGCCGCGGGGCGCCGTCACGATCCACAGGTTGAACTGGGGCACGCCGTCGAAGCGCGCGGCGAGCGCGTCCAGCGCCCTGCGCAGCATTCCCACGCCCGCTTCCCCTTCGTCGAAGCGGGGAGCCGGGTCGCGCGGCATGATCCGCAGCTCGAACGGCGAGCGGGACGCCCAGGGGCAGATCAGCAACGCATCGTCGTCGATCGCCACCAGCCGCTCGCCGCGACGCACCTCCTCCGCGCCGATCGCCCCGAGCAGATCGCCGCCCTGGGTGCGCTCCCGATACGCGGTGAAGCGCTCCCGTTCGCGGGCGATCGCCGGGGGCACGAAGTCCAGCGCGTAGAGCTGCGCGTGGCTGTGCTCCAGCGAGGCGCCGGCGTCGTGGCCCTCGTTGACGATCAGCTGGACGTATGAGGCGCGCTCGGAGAGCTCGCGCATGCGGGTGCGCCAGCCCGAGACCGCCGCGGCCAGTTCCCCGTCGTCGAGCTCGCCGAGCGAGGCCCGGTGCCTCGGCGAGTTGATGATCACCTCGTGGCGCCCGGTCGCGGGCACCGCCCGGAACATGTCCGGCTCGCTCCCCCTGGCTGCGGCGCGCAGCGGGTCGGTGCCGGCGGAGATGCCGCTCTCGCCGGCATCGTCGGCGCCCGCCACCTCCGCGGGTTCGGCCTCTCCAGCCACCGCGGGGTAGAGGTTCGGCACCGCGCGGACCCGCCATCCGGGCGTGTTCTCCTCGCCCCCGCCCGGGCGGTCGCACCAGATCTCCGGTGGGGTGCGGCCCTCGCGCCCCTCGCAGAAGGGGCAGTCCTCGCTCCGCGCCTCCTCGCGCTCGTTGACGAACTCGATCGGGCGCTCAGCCCGCGCCGGCGCCAGGATCGTGCGCAGGCCGGTCAGCTGGTCGATCCGGACCTCGGGCCGCGGCTCGTCGTGGACCTCCGGCGGGCTCACAGCGGCTTGGTCATCCGCACGTGCGGGATCTCGGCCTCCATGAACTCCTCGCCCTCCGGCTCGTAGCCCTGGCCCGCGTAGAAGGCCTCGGCCCGGCGCTGGGCGTGCATGAACATCGTCTCGGCGCCCTCCGCGCGCGCCGCCTCCTCGCAGGCGGCCAGCAGCGCCGCGCCGGCGCCGGTTCCCCGCAGCTCGCGCTCGACCGCCATCCGCTCCAGTTTGCAGCCCTCGTCGAGGAAACGCAGGCGGCAGGTGCCGATCACCTCGTCGTCGTCGTCGACCACGACCATCTGCAGGGCCTCCGTCGTCGAGGCCGTCGAACTCCTCCGCCTTGCCGACGCCCTGCTCGTCGCAGAAGATCCGGGTGCGCAGGTCCATCGCGGCCGCGCGCTCAGCGTCGTCGCGGGCGGGGCGAGCCGTGACCGTCAGCGGCCTGCTGATGCCGCAGTCGCCCGGATCTCGGTGAAGGCCTCGATCAGGTCGATCGGCAGCGGGAAGACGATCGTCGTGTTCTGGTTGACGCCCATCTCGAGCAGCGTCTGCAGATACCGGAGCTGGAGGGTCGCCGGGTTCTTGGAGATGATCTCGGCGGCCTGGGAGAGCTTCTCGGCGGCCTGGAACTCACCCTCGGCGTTGATGATCTTGGCCCGCCGCTCTCGCTCGGCCTCGGCCTGGCGGGCCATCGCCCGCTGCATCTGCTCGGGGATCTCGACGTCCTTGATCTCGACGGTCGTCACCTTCACGCCCCATGGCTCGGTCTGCTCGTCGATGATCTTCTGCAGCTCGTCGTTGAGCCGCTCCCGCTCGGCGAGGAGCATGTCCAGCTCCGCCTTGCCGAGCACCGAGCGCAGCGTGGTCTGCGCGATCTGCGAGGTGGCGAGCAGGAAGTTCTCGACCTCGACGATCGCCCGGTTGGGGTCGATCACCCGGAAGTAGCAGACCGCGTTGACCCTGGCGGGGACGTTGTCGCGGGTGATCACCTCCTGCGGCGGGATGTTGAGGGTCACCGTCCGCAGTTCCACCCGGACCATCCGGTCGATGATCGGGATCAGCAGGATCAGGCCGGGGCCCTTCTGGGCGATCAGCCGGCCGAGCCGGAAGATGACGCCGCGCTCGTACTCGCGCAGCACCCGGATCGCGGAGCCGAGGAAGATCAGCAGGAAGAAGGCGACTACTACGAGGACGCCGATCGCTACCGCCATGTCTAGGTCCCTTTCTGGACGGGTTCGGTTCCGCCGCCGACCGGCTTGACCACCAGCGTCAGGCCGTCCACCGACTCGATCAGAACTCTATTCCCCGGCCCGATCGCGGGAGCGCCGTCGGCCACGCGGGCTCCCCAAAGGGCCCCCTCGACCCACACCTGCCCGGAGGGATCGAGCGGCTCACGCACCTCGGCCTCCTTGCCGATCAGCTCCTCCCAGCCCGTGCGAACCGGCTCGTCGCGGTGGGCGCGCAGGACCTTGCGGCCGATGACGATGGCGGCGATCAGGGAGAGCACGCCGGCGGTGATCAGCCCGGCGCCGAGGGCGTCGCTCGAGTCGTTGTCGATCGCCACGATGCCGGCGGCCACCAGGCCGCAGGCCCCGAGAATCGCGAGCACGCCGCCGGTCGGCGCCAGCAGCTCCGCGAGGAGCAGCGCGACGGCGATCGCCGAGATGATGATCACCAGCTCCATGAGCTGATTATCCCCGCTACTTCGCGTATCGGTCGATGTCGGCGGCCAGCTCCGCCTCGTCCTTGTACTGGCCCTGCTGGGTGTAGACCAGCTCGCCCGGAGCGGTCGTAGAACGCCGTGGCGGGGAACGCGATCGACTCGATCTCCCGGGCGATGTCCTGGTCGGGATCGAGGTAGGAGGGATACGGCAGCGGCAGCTCCTCCAGGAAGGTCGCGGCGGCGTCCTCGGAGTCGTTGCTGACGATGCCGAGGAAGGCGATCTCCGAGCCGCGCTCGTCGGCCTGGGACTGGAAGAAGGGGAACTCGAGGCGGCAGGGGCCGCACCAGGACGCCCACTTGTTCACGACCACGGGCGTCCCCTCGAGCTCCGCCAGGCGCTCCTTGAAGGCGTCGGTGCCGCCGTCAAGCAATTCGTTCGCCTGGTCGCGTATCTCCGCGAGCTGGGGAGGCGCATCCTCGAGGGGCGCCTGTGCCTGCTCAGGCGTGAGGCTCGAGTCGGGGTTGCCCGCGTCGTCCCCGCCGCAGCCGGCCAGCCAGCGAGGCGGATGCCAGCGCGGCGAGCAAAGCGGCTATCGAGATGGCTCTCATGTCTCTGCTTTAATTCCCACTGGTCCACCAAGTTCCTGGACCAAGGGAGAGCCCGGAACGGAGGTGCCGTTTCCCGGGACTCACCCGCGATCAGGCTAATGCGCCTCGCCGTTCTGTTCGTGCGGCGGGCCGCGCCGGATCAGAAAGCCTCAGATGGCTGAAACGACCAAGCCGGCCGCCAAGAAGGCGGCAAAGGCGCCTACGAGCGCTGACATCGAGCGAGCCCGCGAGTTCGCGCGAGAGCCCTTCCTGCTCGAGGGCGAGAAGCCCGCGGACCTGACGGAGGGCACTCCCCGGCGCCGCGCGCTGGATGCCGCCCTTGCGGAGATAAAGGAGGGGCTCGAGGCGCCCTCGATCGAGTGGAGGCGGGACTTCTCGCTGATGCTCGGGCTCGAGCGGGTGCTGGCGGAGGAGAAGCCGGAGCTCGCCGACGGGGCGGAGCTCGATCCCCATCAGGTCGACGCGCTGTCCGGAACGCTCGCCGCGCTGATCGCCGACGTGCAGGAGCGGGTCAACGGCCACGCCTGGACGGGGAACGGGAACTCGGCCGCCGCCGTCGAGGTGCGAGCCCAAGACCGATCGGAAGCCCTCGGGGGACGGCGAGGACGGCGAGGTCGAGGCGCTGGAGGACGAGGAGGCGACCGAGGCGGAGGAGGCCGAGGACTGGGCCGGGCAGGAGGACGAGGAAGTAGTCGAGGAGGCGCCCGAGGATCCCGGGGCGAGCCGCCGCTTCTGGTTCGAGCACGCGACCGGCTCCGGCAAGACCGTGGCCGCCGTCGGCTTCATCGAGGCCTCTCGCACCGGAGGGGTCCTGATCCTCACCCACCGCCGCAACCTCGTGGACCAGTTCATCGGCGAGATCTCCGACCGCGGCTACAAGGACCGGCTCTCCCCGCCGCTGCTGGACGGCGCCGACCACCCCTACGGCCCAGTGACGGTGGAGACGTACCAGTGGTTCGTGCGCAACGCCGGCCGGGTCTCCGACGCGTACGCGATCGTGATCTGCGACGAGGCCCACACGGCCCTCGGCGAGAAGACCAGCGCCTGCATCCGCGACTGGCAGGGCCCGGTCTTCATCGGCATGACCGCGACGGGTGCGCTGATCGCCCGCCACGTCACTGACCTCTTCCCGACCCAGACATCGCGCTTCGACCTCGCCCAGGCAGCCAGGCGAGGCGTGATCGCGCCGCTGCGCTGCATCCGGATCCCGCCCGGGCCCGGCGTTCGCACGATCGCCAAGGTGCCGCTCAGAAAGGGCGAGGTGGACCAGGACTTCGACCAGGAGGAGCTGGCGAAGCTCCTCGACCAGACCCCGTTCAACGTGGCGATCGCTGACCTCTACGCTTCCCGCTTCCGCCGCGTGCCCGGGGTGGTCTACACCGCCGGCGTCAAGCACGCGAACAACGTCGCCAAGTCCTTCCAGGACGCCGGCATCAACGCCCGTGCGGTCTCCGGCGAGACCCCGAAGCGCGAGCTGGCCGAGATCCTGGCCGGGTTCGAGCGCGGCGAGGTCGATGTGCTCTGCAACGCGATGCTGCTCGCGGAGGGCTGGAACTCCCCTCGGGCGACGATCTGCATGCACCTCGCCCCGACCGCCTCCCGCCGCGTCTACCAGCAGCGGGTCGGGCGCGTGACGCGCCGTAACCCGGGCAAGGAGGCGGGCCTGGTGATCGACTTCGTCCATCCGGCGACCACCCACGACGAGACGATCGTCACCCTGCACAGCCTGCTCGACCGCGACGTCTACCGCGGCGGCGCGATCGTGGTCGGCCCGGTCCGCCGCGGCCGCGGCCGCCGGGTGAGGGTGGAGAAGCGCGTGGTGCCCGGTCTCCGACGACTCGAACCGCCGCCTGCAGATCCTCGAGCGGGAGCTGTGGCGGATCGCGGTCGAGAACCTCGACCACTCCGAGCAGCACGTCTGGGCGGCCCTGGCGGGCGCCCGCGTCAACCCCGCGGGATGGCGGCGCGCCAAGGCGATGCTCCAGCACGACGAGAACAGGGAGCTGCGCCGCCGCTTCCTGCTCACCTGCGTGCAGAGGAACCGGAACCAGCAGCTTCGGATCAAGGCGCTGACGGAGATCGCGCAGCTGCGAGAGCCGGAGGCCTTCGACGACGCGATCGACACCGTCGGCACCTGGTCGCGAGACGACCGCCGCGCCGGCACCCGGGTGATGCTCGAGGCGCTGGCCGAGCGGCGGATCGGCCGCCGCGACCAGGCCCAGGCCTGGGTCTGGCGCCTCGCCGACTACACCCGTGACCTGCACGAGGAGTACGCCGTTCAGCGCTGGCCCGAGACGAAGCGACTGCTGGGCCTGCTCGTCAACTCGTCGGGCCGTGCTCACGGGCGAAACGCCCGCAGGCTCGTCCACGCTGCCCGCAACCAGGATCGCCGCCTCGCCGCGGCCCTGCTCGCGGCGGGCGTGGCCCACACGCCGGAGGGCGAGGAGGTCCTGCGCGGCGCCCGGATGCGCGCGGCGCGCAAGCCGTCCGCCGTCGCGCGCGAGCTGCTCCGCAACTTCCCCAAGGCCGGCGGGGGCCGCCGCCGTCGCCGCAAGCGAAAGAGCAAGGACGGGGCCAAGGCGAACGGCGCCAACGGCGCGTCCTCGCGCAAGTCCCGCGGCGCCAGGGCCAAGAAGTCCGACTCCGGGAACGGCGCCAAGCCGGAGGCCAAGGCGCCAAGAGCCGAAGACCGAGGCCGCCGAGGCCTCCGCGGAGACGCCCGAGCAGAGCTAGCCGCTCAGCAGCCCAGAGCGCGGAGCTGGCGCCGGATCTTCCGCTTCCTCTTCTTGGTCTTCGCCTTTTTCAGCTTGGCGCGGAGCGTGGCGCAGAGCGGATTCAACGTCGCGGTTGGGGTTGCGGTTACAGAGAAGCTGCGAGCCGCGGCGGTGAGATCGGGAAGCCCGCCCGGGTCGAGCGCCCGGACCTGGAAGGTGTGGGATCCGACGGAGAGCGGGCCGACCGACTGCGGCGAGGCGCAGGCCGTGAACGCCGCCGCGTCGAGCGAACACTGGAAGGTAGATCCCGGTTCGTTCGACGTGAAACCAAAGACCACCGTCGAGCTGGTGGTGGTCGAGCCGTCGGCGGGACCGGCTGTGATCGTGGTCTCCGGGTTGCCGAGGAAGTCCTGGCTCTCGCAGCCGAGCAGCGTGTCGACGCCCGGGCGTCGGTGGTCACCAAGTCTCCCTCGGTTCCGCAGTCCGCCGTGTCGGAGCCGTTGTCGCGGATCCGCACGTCGTCCGGTCCGCCAAGTGCGTTTACGGTGTCGGTGCCGCCGAGGCCGGTGATCAGATTCGCCTGATTGGTCCCGTTGAGAGTGTCGTTAAAGGCGCTCCCCGTCAGGTTTTCGAACCCGCTCAGGTCGTCGGTCCCCGCACCAACGGTGTACTGGTTGCCAGCCGCGAGATCCACCGTAACGAAACCGCCCGCCGACTCGTAGCTCGCCGTGTCGGTGCCGGAGTCCGGTACCCCAGCGCCTGCCCGTGGAGGTCATCGTTGCCGCCCCGGCCCTCGATCAGATCGTTGCCGTCCCCACCCTCGATCGGTTCGTGAGGCCATTCCCGCGCAGGGTGTCGGCGAAGCTGGAGCCCGTCAAATTCTCGACGCCGCTGATCAAGTCGCTTCCGCGCCGCCGGTGTTCTGCTGGGTCGTCGCGGCGAGGTCCACCGTGACACCGATCCCCGCTGTGTCGTAGCGGACCGTGTCGATCCCTCCGCTAGCGCTCAGAATGTCGTTGCCGGGAGCACCTGTCCCGAGTCGCCGGTGAGGGAGTCGCTGTCGCTGCTTCCCGTCAGCCCGTCGTCTCCGGAGCCCCCGTCGAGGAAGTTGTGCCGTCGCCGCCGGTCAGTGTGTCGTTGCCGGCGTTCCCCGAGAAGACCAGGGTGTCGGTGAAGCTGGTGTCCGTGCCGGAGCCGCCCACCCCGCTGAAGGCGTCGCCGCCCGACGAGCCGCGCGCGATGTACCCCCACGTTGGCGGTGAAGATGTCGACGTCGTTCGTATCGAGTATGGGATTGACGGGGTGGTGTTGATGCCCATGCTGCCGAAGACGAAGCTGTCGCCGCCGGGTCGGCGACCAGCTCGACGAAGTCGCCGCCGTCGCCGAGGTCGATGTCGTCGAACTCGATCTCGCCCTGGGTCCCCGGCAAGGTCAGATTCTCGTCCGTGGCGCCGGGGCGAAGTCGTTCGCTCGACGACGTCTCCGTAGCGTTGTGCCCCGCGCCCCGTTGTCGTCGACCCGGATCGTGTCGATGCTCGTCACATCGCCGAGGCAGGCGAGATTCGTGCCGGACGACAAGACGACGCGAACCTTGGGCGGAGAGTCCGCGGTCGTCTCGATGGTGATGTTTTCGTCGCCGGTCTGCACGATGAGTATGTTGCCGCCGGCCATGAGTCACGCAGGTGCCACCTCCGCTGTGGCTGGTGCCAAGGCGGCGGCGGCGAGGAGCCCCACGCTGACGAGAAGCGTCCCTCGAACAAGCGCCCGGCGGGCGACCAGCATCGCGCAGGCGCGGCGAGCCCCAGAGTCCTCATCGCTTAGCGGCTCTCGCGGCTTCCTGGCCACGCTGAATCCCCTCTCCGAGCCTCCAAGGTAGCGTCGCGCAGTCCGGCGTGCAAGCCGGCGGAGGCCGGGGCTGCAGCCCTGGGTCGATCCACGGCGAGGTGGACCTCGCCGGCGCCCAGCGACGGCGCGCTCGCCGTCGTCGGTGGCGACGACCAGGTGCCCGTGCTCGTCGACCGCCTCGGCGGTCCCCTGGCCACCGTCCCAGGACACCCGCCTGCCGCTGAGCGCGTCGCGGGCGCGGAAGGCCCCGAGCACCTCGTCGCGTGACGCCTCGACCCAGCGGCTCAGCGCCTCGTTCAGGGCGGCTCTGACCGAGTCAACCGTCGGGGCCCCTCCAGGTGGAGTGCCCGACTCGGCCTCCGTGGGAACCAGGGACGTCGCCGTCTCCCGGAGCTCGTCGGGGAAGGCCCCTTCCGGGACGGCGACGTTGACGCCGATCCCGATCACCGCCCAGCCGTCATCGGGCTGCGCCTCGACCAGGATTCCCGCGACCTTGCGCTCGTCGATCCAGACGTCGTTCGGCCACTTCAGCTGGCAGCGCACCGGTGCCACGGCCTCGGCGGCCTCGCAGACGGCGACGGGAACCGCCAGCGCCAGCAGCGGATCTCCCTCGAACGGCCGCAGCAGGGCCGAGTAGAGCAGGCTCGAGCCGGGCGGCCCGAACCAGGAGCGGCCCTGGCGGCCCCGGCCGGCGCTCTGCTCGTCGGCGGTGACCACCAGCCCGCCCGGCGCGCCGGCGGCGGCCAGCTCCTTGGCGCGGGCGTTGGTCGAGTCGGTGGCGCGAAAGTGCCGGTGCGGCCGGCCCAGCGTGAGGGAACCACTTCGTCATAGGGGCCGCAGCTCGACCTCGTCGTCCGGATCGAGGTCGAGCAGGCCCGCGGCGCTGCCGCCGTTGACCGAGAGCGCGAGAGTCCGGGTCGAGTCCTCGTAGAGGAGCAGGTCGCCCCGCTCCACGTCCGCGAAGGTGCGGGCCCAGGTCGCCTCGAAGCGGCCGTCGGGCGCCCGCACCTCGAGCCTGGCGCCGGGCGCGAGCGGGCCGTCGCCGAGGGCCTCGGCCCCGAGGTCGAGGGCGACGTTGCCGAAGCGGTCGGCGTGCAGGGCGTGGGCGACCACTCGGTCGGACTCGATCCGCGGCTGAGGCAGCTCGAGGCGGGCGAGGGAGCCGGGCTCGATCGGCTCGCCGGCCTCCGCCAGGGTCGCCCCCAGCGCCAGATGGGCGGCCACGGGGGCGAACAGGTCACGCCCGTGGAACGTCGCCGAGACCGGCTCCAGCCGGAAGGGGGAGCGCCCGAGGTCCACCGCCTCGGTGGCGCCACCGAGCCGCTCCAGCGCGGGGCCGAGCAGCCCGTTGTCGGGGCCGACCAGTAGGCGTTCGTCGGCCGCGAGCGCCGCGCCGGCCCGCACCGCGACCGCGCGGCGCTCGGTGCCGACCCCGGGATCCACCACCGCCAGGTGGACCCCGGGAGGGCAGAAGGGCAGGGCGTTGGCGAGCGCGAGCGCACCGTGCCGGATCCCCTGCCGGCCGATCCCGTGGGTGAGGTCGATCACCGGCGCACCGGGGGCGATCTGCGCGATCACCGCCCGGCAGACGCCGGCGAACTCGTCCTCGTATCCGTAGTCCGAGAGGAAGGTGATCGGCCGCGGGTCAGCCATCAGCGCTCGTGGCGTCGGCCACGAGCGCCTCGACGAGGCCGTCGATGTCGTGGCGCTCTGCCTCGACGTGGACCTCCAGGCCGGCCTCACGGGCGGCCTCGCTGGTGACGGGACCGATCGAGACGATCCGCGCGCCGGCGGCGATGTCCTCGGGGAGGGCCTCGGTGAAGTTGCGGACTGTCGAGGACGAGGTGAAGGTGACGTAGTCGGCCTCGGCGGCGCGCTCGATCGCGTCGGGGTCGGGCCGCTCGGCGACCGTCTCGTACAGCGCCACCACGTCCACCTCCGCACCCAGCTCGCGCAGGGCCTCGGGCAGTACCTCGCGGGCCTCCGCGGCGCGCGCGATCAGGACGGGCTTGCCGTTCAGGTCGAGCTTGGAGAGGTCCTCGACCAGCGCCTCCGCGACGAAGCGCTCGGGAACGACGTCCGGGATCACCCCGAGCTCGCCGAGCGCCGCGGCCGTCCCCGGCCCGATCGCGGCCACGGTCGCGTTGGCGAGGGCACGGGCGTCCCGGCCCTGCTCGACCATCGCCTCGCAGAGCAGGCGCACGCCGTTCGGAGAGGTGAGGCAGACGAGCGCATAGGTGTGGATGCTCTCGACCGCCCGGCGAACCTCCTTCGAGTCGATCCTCGGCTCGATCCGGATCGTGGGCAGCTCGATCGGCTCGGCGCCGAGGGCGGCGAGGCGGCGAGCGAGCTCGCTCGCCTGCTCCCGGGCCCGGGTGACGACCACCCGCTTGCCGTGCAGCGGCCGGTCCTCGAGCCAGGCGATTCGCTCCCGCCGGGCGGCACCGGAGCCGACCACTGTCACCGCCGGGGCCCGGATGCCCGCCTCGGACGCGGCCTCGGCCACCTCGCCGAGCGTCGAGCCGACGGTGCGCTGCCCGGGGAGCGTGCCCCGCTCGACCACCGCGGCGGCCTCGCCGGCATCCCGGCCGGCGGCGATCAACCGCTCGGCGATCGCCGGCAGCGCCTTGACGCCCATGTAGAAGACGAGGGTGCCGGGGAAGCTCGCGAGGGCCTCGTAGTCGAGGGAGTCCTCGCCCTTGTCCGGGTCCTCGTGGCCGGTGACGAAGGCGACCGCCGAGGCGTCGTCGCGGTGGGTGACCGGGACTCCGGCGTAGGCGGGGGCGGCGACGCCGGCGGTGACGCCGGGCACCACCTCGAACGGGATCCCGGCCTCGGCCAGGGCCTCGGCCTCCTCGCCGCCGCGGCCGAAGACGAACGGGTCCCCGCCCTTCAGCCGCACGACGCTCTTGCCCGCCCTCGCGCGCTCGACCAGCAGCTCCTCGATCTCGTCCTGCGGCACGGAGGCGCCGCCGGGCTCCTTGCCGACGTAGAGCAGCTCGGCGTCGTCGCGCGCGCCCGCCAGGGCCTCGCGTGGGATCAGCCGGTCGTGGACGAGCACGTCGGCGGCGGCGATCAGCTCCACCGCGCGAGCGGTGAGCAGACCGGGGTCGCCGGGGCCGGCGCCGACCAGGTAGACGACCCCGGGCCGCGCGGTCACGCCGCCACCTCCTCGGCACGTCTGAGGATGTCCTCGGCGCCGGCCGATCGCATCCGCTCGGCCAGCTCCCGGCCGAGGGCCTCCGGGTCGCTGGCATCGGCCTCGACCTCGTCGCGGATCCACTCGCTCCCGTCGGGCAGCCCGCAGAAGCCGCGCAGGCGCATGCGACTGCTCTCGATCGTGGCGTGGACCCCGACCGGCGTGTGGCAGCTAGCGTCGAGCGCCGCCACGACCGTCCGCTCTGCCCTGAGACGGGCGAGCGCCCCGCGGTCGGTGAGCGTCTCGGCGAGCGACCGGACAAACTGCTCGCCGGTCCGGGCCTCCAGCGCGAGCGCGCCCTGGCCGGGCGCGGGGGTCATCTGGTCGAGCTCCAGCTCGAAGCTGATCTCCTCGGCTCGGTTGAGCCGCCGCAGGCCCGCCGCCGCCAGCACGAGGCCGTCGAAGTCGCCGGCCTCGAGCCGGTCGATCCGCGTGTCCACGTTACCCCGGAGGTCCTCGACCCTCAGGTCGGGGCGCGCAGCGAGGATCTGCGAGCGCCGGCGTAGGCTCGAGGTTCCGATCCGGGCGCCCTCGGCGACCTCTCCGAACGAGTCGACGTGCCCGAGGAAGGCGTCTCGGGCGTCCTCCCGTTCCGGCACGCCGGCGATCGCCAGGCCGTCGGGAAGCTCGCTGGGCAGGTCCTTGGCGGAGTGCACGCCGAGGTCCACCTCGCCGTCGAGCAGAGCCCGCTCGATCTCCCGGACGAAGCGGGCCTTGTCGCCGCCGGCCTGTCCGCGGTCACCCGTGGTCTTGATCGGGACGACTTCAACATCCCCCACTGCCTTCGATTCCGTCAGCGCGCGTGCGACCGACTCGGCCTGCGCCAGCGCCAGGACGCTGCCGCGGGTCCCGATCCTGAGCTTCGGAAGTGCCGACTCGGCCACGGCCTTCTCCGATCCGCCAGGCCGCCCAGCCGCTAGCGGCGGTCGCTGCGCCGGCGCCGCTCCTCGAGCGAGGTGACGTCGGCGTCGGTGGCCGCGTCCGGCTCCGTTCCGGCGTCGAGCCCGAACAGCTCGCGCAGCGCGCTCACCTGCAGGTAGACGTCGTCGCGGTCCGCCGCGCCCTTGATCCGGAGGGTGGGCTCGTGGAGAAGCCGGCTCGCGATCGCCTTCGCCAGAAGCTGGACGCGCTCGCGGTCCGCCTGGCTGAGGCTCTCCCAGCGCGACTCGTTCTCGGCCAGCACGCGCGAGACGATCTCGTCGGCCCGCTCCCGCAGCGCGGCGATGGTCGGCATCACCTCCTGCGATGCGAGCCAGCGCTCGAAGCGCACCAGCTCGGCGTCGAGGATTGCCCCCGCCCGCCGCGCCTCCACCTCGCGGCCGGACGCGTTCCGCTCCTGGATCGCCTGCACGTCATCCACGTCGTGGAGGCTGACGCCGTCCAGCTCGCGGCACTCAGGGTCGATGTCGCGGGGCACGGCGAGGTCGATCAGCAGCAGCGGGCGCCCCTCACGCTGTTCCATCACCTGATCCAGCTCGGAACGCTCGATCAGATGGTGGGGCGAGTTGGTGGTGGACACGACGATGTCGGCGCTCTGGAGCTGGGCCGGCAGCTCATCGATCCGCACGGCGTGGCCGCCGAAGCGCTGCGCCAGGCCGATCGCCCGGTTGTGGCGGCGGTTGGCGATGAACACGGCCTGCGCGCCGCGTGCCGCCAGCGCGCGGGCGGTCAGCTCCGATGTCTCCCCGGCGCCGACCAGCAGCACCCGCCGGCTGGAGAGGTCGCCGAGGCTGCGCTGGGCCAGCTCGACAGCAACGGAGGGGATCGAGACGCCCTTCTCGCCGACCGCGGTCTCCGTACGCGCCCGCTTGCCTGCCGCCAGCGCCCCGCGGAAGAGCCGGTTCAGCACAGGGCCGGTGGCGCCCTCCACGAGTGCCAGCTCGTAGGCGCGCTTCACCTGGCCCTGGATCTCGGCCTCCCCGACGATCATCGAGTCCAGGCCCGCGGTCACCCGGTACAGGTGCCGCGCGGCGTCCGAGCCGCGCAGCGAGTAGAGCGGCCCGAGCAGCTCGGTGGGGCGGATGCCCGCCTCGCGCGCCAGCACGGCGAGCGCGCCGGCCTCGGCCTCGACCGGATCGGAGGCGACCAGATAGAGCTCGGTGCGGTTGCAGGTGGAGAGCGCCGCCGCCTCGGTGATCGGCTCCTCGGTGACCAGGGCGCTGAGGACGCCGGCGGCCCGTCCCTCGGTCAGGGCGAGGCGCTCGCGCAGGGCGAGGGGCGCGGTGCGGTGCGAGACGCCGAGGGCGAGCAGGCCGCTCACGACGCACCCCCGCGCTCCCGCTCGGCTAGAGAAGCTAGATTGCTCAGCTCGCGCTGGATCCGCTGGAGCTTGCCGGCCATGATCGCGACGTACACGAGGAGGAGCAGAAGGAAGACGAGGTAGGCGCCCCCGACGTACTTCTCGGCGTCGGCGACCGCGAGCAGGAGTGGCATCAGCGCCTCCCCTCACTTCGGCCGCCCGGGGCCGGTTGATCCGCGGCGCTCATGGCGCGGGTCGCGGTGGCGCCGACCGGAGCTATGGACGGTGCCGGGGCCGGCGGGGCGTCCTCGCCCAGGAGCGCCCGGCGGATCCGCGCCAGGTCCGCGGACGCGCCCTTGGCGGCGAGCTCGAAGCGAACCAGCGTCACCCAGAGCAGGGCCATCCCGACCAGGCAGACGAGAAAGGCGAGCAGCATCGAGTCGGGCAGGCCGCCGGCGGAGGAGAAGGTGCGGGGATGAATCAGCGGCTCGGCGGCCCGGACCGCGGCGAAGTTGAGCGGCACGAAGGCGCCCGCGGTGATTGCGAAGACCGAGGCGTAGCGCGCCTGGCGATCGCGGTCCTCGATCGCGTAGCGCAGCGGGTAGTACGTCGCGTAGAGCAGGAAGACGATCAGGAAGCTGACCAGCGTCGGCTCGCGCCACTCCCACCAGGTCCCCCAGGCCCCCTTGGCCCAGATCGCACCGGTGAGCAGCACGCCGACGCCGAAGATCACCGAGATGTGGATCGCGACGTATGAGCGCGCGTCCCAGATCGCGTCACCCTTCCGCAGGTGCTGGATCGCGAGGACCGCCGCGACCATGAACCCGACCAGCGCGCAGATCGCGAGCGGCACGTGCAGGTAGAAGATCTTCTGGATCAGCCCCTGGTCGGCGTCGCGGGGCGCGTCGAAGAACGCCAGCGCGTAGCCCGCGGCGAGCACCGCCACGGTGGCGATCGCGATCCTACGCAGGGTTATCGAGTGCATTTGCCGATCCTCCCGGCTAGTCCTCGAGCAGGAAGTCGAAGGTCGCGTAGCCGACGAGGACGAACACCCCATCGTAGAGGCCGAGTATCGCCAGCCATGTACCGAACCGGTCGTAGTCGGGGCCGCCGGCCTCGAGCAGGTGCTGGGCGGCCCCGGAGGCTGCGATCACGAGCGGGATCAGCAGGGGCAGCAGGATCAGCGGGGCGAGCAGGTCCCTCGCCCGCGACATGGTCGCGATCGTCGAGACGACCGTTCCCGATGCGGCCACCCCGAGGTTGAACAGGGCCAGCACCAGGGCGAGCGGGACCAGCCCGGCGGCGCTGTCGAGGAAGAAGAGCGCGAAGATCGGAACTGCGATCGCCTCGAGCACCGCCAGGTAGACGACCAGCGCGGTCCCCTTGGCCGCGAAGAGGACGTTGCGGTCGACCGGGGCCAGCCGGATCAGGTCGAAGCCGCCCTCCTCCCGCTCGGCGACGAAGAGGCGGTTGACCGCGAGGATCGCCGCGAACAGCAGGGTCGCGATCAGGACCCCCGCCGCCAGGTCGCCCTCCAGCTCGGTGCGGTCGATCCCGAAGCGGAAGATGACGAAGACGGTGATGGCGAAGAGCAGCATCGCCGGCAGTGAGCGCAGGGTCCGCAGTTCGACCCGCAGGTCCTTGCCGAGCAGGGCGCGGTAGGCGCTCATCCCAGCTCCAGCACGGCGTCCGCGCCCTCGCGCGCGCGGTCGCGGTCGTGGCTGACGATCACCCGCGCCCGCCCGGGCGGTGGCGATCAGGGGCTCCACCGCGTGCCGCCCCTGCTCGTCGAGGTGGGCGTCGGGCTCGTCGAGCAGCAGGAGCTCCGGCTCATGCAGGACCGACCGGCAGATGTCGATCCGCTGCCGCATCCCCGCCGAGAGCAGCGCCACGGGTTCGTCCGAGCGGCGCTCCATCCCGACCGCGCCGAGCAGGACCCCAACCCGCTCCGCCGCGCCCTCGGGCTCGAGCCCATGGAGGGCGGCGGCCAGCCTCAGGTTCTCGCGGGCGGTGAGGTCGCGGTAGAGGAGCGGCTCGTGGCCGAGGTAGCCGACCCGGCCCCGCAGTCGCACGCTCTCGCGCGGCAGCTCGCAGCCGAGCACGCGTACCGTGCCGGCGCTCGGGCGGAGCAGCCCGGCGAGGATTCGCAGGAGCGTCGTCTTGCCGGAGCCGTTCGGCCCCAGGACCGCCAGGGTCCTGCCTGCCTCGAGCCTCAGCTCGACGCCTGAGAGCGCCGTGCGCTCGCCGAAGTCGCGCCGCAGCCCGGCCAGCTCGACTGCGGCCTGTGTCGGCTCCACGCCTGCGTTGGGCGCTCCGCTGGGGGCCTGAACGGCCGCGGGATCGGCCATGCGCCGAATCTAGCGGGCGGCCGTGGTGTTCTTTGGGCCATCGTCGGCAAGGGCCTTCAGATAACCACCGCGCTGCTCTGCGCGCTGTTCATGGCCGCCGCGTGGATGACCGAGGGCGGCCACGTGATCGAGGGAACCGCGATCGGCCAGGCTCGCCGGCGGCGAGACGGCGATCGAGCAGGTCGATCCGGGCCAGTTCCAGTGGCGCGGGTCGGTCTCCGTCGGCCGGCCCTGGGACGGCGCTCTCCTGCGCGGCGTGCAGCTGCCGGCGGAGGGCGCCGACTTCTTCACCTGGGACTTTCCGCTGCGCCGCTCGCCCAACCGCGACTGGCGCCGCTGGGGTGCCGACCGCATGGTCAACCGGGTCCTCCAGGTCATCGCCGAGTACCGGCTCGCCCATCCCCTCGCTCCTCGCATCGGCATCGCGGACCTGAGCAGGCCGCACGGCGGGCCGTTCGGGAAGCGGTTCGGCGGCCTGGGTCACGCCTCCCACCAGAACGGCACCGACGTGGACATCCTCTATCCGCGCCTGGACGCCCTGGAGCTGGCGCCGGGGAAGCCGGCCCAGATAGATCGCGCGCTCGCCCAGGACCTGGTCGGCCGCTTCGTCGCCGCCGGAGCCAAGTACGTGTTCGTCGGGCCGCGGACCGGCCTGGGGGGTCCGCGCGGGATCGTCGAGAAGCTCGTCCACCACGACGATCACATCCACGTTCGATTCTTCGATCGGGGCCGGCCGGTCGACTAGCCGGCCCCGGCCGGAATCCTCAGCGCTTGTTGCCCTTCTGGCGGTTCTGCACGTTCATGCAGTAGCCCTCGACGGTCAGGATCGCGGGGGCCAGCGAGCGGTTGTAGCCGGTCCCGGTGACCGAGTCGTTCGGGTTGAGCGGGCCGCCGGCGAAGAAGATGGAGCCGAGCGGCGAGGTCGTGAACCCGCTGAACACCATCCTCCGCGAGCCCGGGCACGGCGGGGTGGTCGCCGATGCGTTCCCCATCGGGAGAATCGGCGTGGAGGCCGTCACCTCGGTGAGCAGCGGCTTCTTGCTCCGCCGGCAATAGGCGATGCTCGTCAGCTCACCGCCGAACTTCCCGAAGGCCTCGCCGCTCGTCCTCCAGACGTTCGAGGCGATCGCGAGCGCCTCCGTGGCGAAGACGCCGCTCGGGGGAGCGCCCCTGATCGGGCCGACGAAGGTGGTGCGCTGGAAGCCGCCGCCGATCAACTGTCTGCGACCGGGGCATGGAGTGGTGTGCGTCTTGACCCCAGGGGGGTCCACCTGTGCGGTGTTGTGCGGAGGCGTCAGCTTCCCTGGCTCGGGCCCGCAGACCACCTGCAGGGTGACCTCCTTCGGGGCGCTGGCCGCATCGGGCGAGGGGTCGTAATAGACGGGGGTGACGTGGTAGCCGCCCTGGACGCCGAGGCGCTCATAGGAGTGCGGATAGACGCCCGCCCCGTCCATCCCGTACGGGCTGGTGCTGTACATACCGCCGCCGTAGGGGAACTTGAAGTTCGGGTTCTTCTTCGGGCACAGCACGGTCTTGCGTGGAGTCTCGTTCGAGGTGAGCGTGCTGCTGTTGCTCAAGATCTTGGTCTTCGCGGCTCCCGCGGTGCCGGCTCCGAGGCTGAGCCCCGCGACTGCGAGAAGGAGCCCCATGGTGATTACGCCTGCCTTCTTGTTCCTGGTCAAGTTCATGGCCCCCTTACTGGTCGCGTCAAAAGCCTGCCTTCGCTCCCTAGATAACCAATTCTGGCGCTTCTGGTCGCGCTTTTGTGCTCACCTTCAAGACCCCCGCTCGCCCGCAGAATCACGGCTTGCGGCTAGCGGCCCTTCTGCAGCGTCTTCCTCGTCACCCTGAGCAGCGGGCGCAGGCCCTCGCCGGAGCGCGTCGAGACGCTTGCCGTTCCGCCCGTAGAGCAACCGCGCCGAGGAGCGGATCGCGTCCGCGAGGTCGCGGTCGTACGGCTGCCACCACATGTCGCGGGTCCAGCCCGGCTCCCAGGTGAGCTGCTTCACGTTGACGCACTCATAGAAGCCGAACTTCGAGTGCGAGCGGCCGAGCCCGGAGTTCTTCACCCCGCCCCAGACGCATTGGCAGGCGCCGTGGGAGAAGGAGTGGTCGTTGACCCAGACCATGCCGGACTGGATCTCGCGCGCCATCCGGTCGCCCTTCGCCTGGTCCTTGGTCCAGATCGAGGCGCCCAGGCCGAACTCGGAGTCGTTCGCCAGGCGCACCGCCTCCTCCTCGGAGTCCACCGTCATGATCGGGAGGACCGGGCCGAAGATCTCCTCCTGCATGATCCGCATCTCGTGGTTCACGCCCGTGAGGACGGTGGGAGCGATGAAGCTGCCCTTCATCCCCTTCACGTTCACCGGCCCGCCGGTCAGGCGCTCCGCGCCGTGCTCGAGCGCGTCATCCACCAGCTCGGTGACGGTCCGCGCCTGCTCCTCGGAGACCATCGGGCCGATCTCGGTCGTCCACTCCATCGGGTCTCCGACGGTCAGCCTCTCCGTCTCGCGCACCACGCCCTCGAGGAAGCGGTCGGAGACGTCGCGGTGCACGTAGACGCGCTCGATCCCCGAGCAGGTCTGGCCCGCGTTCGCGAAGCCGCCCCAGACGGCGCCGGAGACGGCGTTGGCGAGATCGGCGTCGGCGCAGACGATCTGGGGGTCCTTGCCCCCGAGCTCCAGCACGGAGCCCTTCATCCGCTTCGCGCACTCGACGCCGACCTTCTGGCCGATCTCGACGGAGCCGGTGAAGAAGATCTTCGCGGCCGAGGACTTGACCAGGGCATCGCCGATCCGCCCGCCGCCGTGGACCGTGCGGACAAGGCCCTCGGGGAACCCGGCCTTCTCGAAGAGCATCCGGATCCGCTCCCCGATCACGGGGGTGAGGCTGGCGGGCTTCAGCACGACACCGTTGCCGGCCATCAGCGCGATCGCCACCTCGCCGAAGGGAATGGACCAGGGGTAGTTCCAGGGAGCGATCACGCCGACCACGCCCATCGGCTCGAAGGAGAACTTCGCCTTCTTCGTCTTCAGGAAGACGGGCATCGAGAGCCGCTCGTCGGCGAGGATGTCGGGACCGTTGTCGGCGATCCACCGCAGCGAGTCAACGGTCGGCAGCAGCTCCATCGTGTAGCTCTCCACGTGCGGCTTGCCCTGCTCGCGCGTGAGCAGCTCGGCCAGGTCGTCCAACTCGTCGAGCAGCACATCCCCAGCGCGGCGTATGTAGCGGGCCCGGTCATCGAGCGAGAGCTGCGCCCAGAACGGCTGGACCTCGCCGACGTCGTCGACGACGGCCTGGACCTTGCTAGGGGTGAGCGTCTCGACCGTGCCGACCAGCTCGCCGTTGGCGGGGTTGAAGGACTCGAGGGCGGGCTTGGCCTTGCCCTGCTTGGCGGATTTCTTCGAGGCCTTGGTCTTGGTGGGTGCGGCGCCGTTGCCGCTCCCAGCTGACTTGCTTGCGCTGGTGCCGGTGCTCCGGGAGCTGCTCGCCTCCATGGCTTCCTCTCGTCGACGCGGTGGGTGCGGCGATTCTACGTCCACCGCCGCTGGCGGGCGGCGGGTTGTCAGCAGTTCTGCTTTTCGAATGCCTGTATGCGCTTTTCCGCGGCTGTCTGGTCGGCCTCGGCCACCTCGGGCCCAAGGCCCGCCCGAGCGCGCAGGCCATCAACGACGGTCTTGACATCCTCCGAGATCTCCTCGGGGGCGACCTGCTGGATCTCGTCGAGCTCCACCTGGTGGCTTTCGACGAACTCCCTCTCGGCGGTCTCGAAATCCTTCTCGGTGGCCTTCGGGTCAGCCTCCAGCTTCTCGAACGTTGCGCTCCCGGCGCGGTCGAGCTCCGTGCTCAGCTCGCAGTACCGCTCGAGGTCGGGGCCCGCGACATCTCCTTCCTCGCCGTTGTCATCGTCGTCACACCCGGCGGCGAGCAGCAGGGCCGATGCGACGAGCGCCAGCAGAGCCCCGGGGCGACGGAGAGATCGACTCACCCCAGCGTGCCTATCCATGCCTCGAGGCCCCTAAACATGATGAGGGCCGGAAGCAATCCCCAGGCTTCCGACCCTCGTGTCCACTCCCCGGCTTTTGACGCATCAGCTCCGGTGCAAGCCGGAGCGTCAGACGACCTCCAGAACACGCACTGCCCGCCGATGTTGCGGCGAATCGCGGTCGCCCTGGCGCTTAACCTGCGCTCAACTCTTGCCGGCCAGCTCAGCGGCGGCCTCGAGGGCCCGCTCCTTGCTCCCGTAGGTGTGGAACCGGACCCCCTTGCCGTCGCGGAGCTCGTACACGTAGGCGAATACCCGGTCGATCTCCAGCCCGCTCCCGGCGCCCCGGCCCACGACCCGGGTGGGGGCGACCACGACCGAGTCGCCGACCTCGATGAACTCCAGCGGCTCGTAGCTGACCTCCTCCCAGGCTTCGTTCCACTGGCTGGTCCAGTCGAGCCATCCCTGCCAGCCGGTGTAGCGGCCCGAGTTGATCATTCCCGGCTCGGCGTAGACCTCGATCTCCGGATGCATCAGCTCGCGCAGGGCGTCCTCGTCACCGCGCTCATTCGCGGCGAACGCCTCCAGCAGGAGCTCCACGTTTGAACTTGTCACCCTCAGAAGTATGAGCGGCTAGCGTGCCCGACCCTTGGACGCCCTCGAGCTGATCGCAGTCGCCGTCTGGTCCTTCGCCGTGTCCTTCGCGGGGGGGCTGGTGGGGCTCGTGCTCGGCAACCTGCGGCTGCCGCTGATCGTGCTGGTCGGCACCTCGCCGGCCGCCGCCGCCGGCGCCAACGTCGCGATCAGCGGCTGCGCCGCGCTCACCTCCGCCTACGCGCACTGGCGGGGTGGCCGGGTCAATTGGCGGCTGTTCGCCTGGATGGCTCCCACCTCACTCGCAGGGGCGATCATCGGAGGGCTGATCGCGGGGGTGCTGCCGGAGCGGATCCTGCTCGGCGCCATCTCCCTGGTGGTCCTCTACGGCGCGGTCGAAGTGGCGCGCTACAAGCGCCCCGGGGGCGGCGAGTCGATGCCGACGGGGACCGAGCTCTTCCTGAACGCGGCGCTGGTCGGCTTCGGCGTCGGGCTGCTCGGTGGATTCGTGGGCCTGATCCTCGGCTCACTGCGGCTGCCGGCGATGGTCAAGTGGGCGGGGGTCGGGCCTTACGCGGCGGTCGGGACCAACGCCGCGGTCGGGGTGGTGGTGGGCATCGGCGGCCTCCTCGGTCACCTGCCGAGCGGGATCGACTGGGACATCCTCGCCGTCGGGGCCGCGGCTGCGATGCCGGCCGCCTACCTCGGCGCGCGCTTCACCGGCCGACTCGACGAGCCCGTGCTCATCAAGGCGATGGCAGTCGTCCTCGTCATCAGCGGCACGGCGATGGGGGCGCAGGCGATCCTCGGCTAGTCCTCAGCCGACTACCTTCGCCTTGGCGCGCTCGTACTCCTCGTCGGAGATCTTCTTCTCGTCGTGGAGCTTGGCGAGCTTGGCCAACTCGTCCGCGGTCGAGCCGCCGCCGAGCTGCTGCTTGATCTCCTGCTGCTGCTGGATTGCCCGGTCTCGCATGCCCTGGCCGCGCGCGACCAGGTAGATCAGCACCGCGAGGAACGGCACGAAGATCAGGAAGATGGTCCAGCCCGCCTTGCCCCAGCCGGACAGCTCGTGGTCGCGGAAGAGGTCGCTGAGGACCGTGAACAGGACCATCAGCCAGGCCGCGAACAGGAAGATCTCCAGGACGGTCAGCAGCGCCTGGCCGAAAGTGAAGTCTGCGAGCAGCATCCATGCCCTCCTTGGGAAGTTGTCGAGGTCGGCTGAGCATACGCCGTAGCTAAGCTCCGCTCATCGCGGAGGGGACCGCAACAGAAGCCCGAGCCGGCCTTGGAGCCGACGCGGTCGCGCTGCTGCAGCGGCTCATCCGGGTCGACACCGTCAACCCGCCCGGGAACGAGGGCCCGCTGCAGGAGGAGCTGAAGGACCTGCTCACTGATGCGGGCTTCGAATGCGAGCTCCTGGCCGCCGAGCCGGGGCGGCCGAACCTGGTCGCCCGGCTGCGCGGCGAGGGCGGAGGGCCCCACGCTGACCTTCCTGGGTCACGTCGACACGGTTCGCGCCGACCGCGACGAGTGGAGCCGTGACCCCTGGGGCGGGGACCTGGTCGACGGCTGGGTCTGGGGCCGCGGCGCGCTCGACATGAAGGGCCAGGTGGCGTCGGAGCTCGCCGCCTGCCTGGAGCTGGGCCGGGAGCGGCTGGCGGCCCGCCGCCGGCGAGCTGCTGCTGGTCCTGACCGCGGACGAGGAGGCCGGCGGCGACCTCGGCGCGCGCTGGCTGTGCGAGCAGCACCCGGACAAGGTCCGCAGCGACTTCGTCGTGAACGAGGGCGGCGGCAGCCGGATCGAGTTCGGCGGCCGCGACTTCTACACGCTCAGCGTCGGGGAGAAGGGGATCTTCCGGATGCGGCTGAAGGCGCGCGGCCGCGCCGGCCACGCCTCACTGCCGAAGATCGGGGAGAACGCGCTGATCAAGCTCGCCGCCCATCTCTCCCGCCTGAACGAGCAGCCACCGGTCGAGGCTGTCCCCGAGGGGCTGGCGTTCCTGTCCGCGCTGCTCGGCGAGAGCGTCGGCCCCGACCAGCTGGAGCCTGCGCTCGAGCGCGTTCGCGCCGAGGCGCCCCTGCTCGCGGACTTCCTGGCCGAGCCGATGTCGAGCGTGACCCTCACCCCGACCAAGGCGCAGGCGGGCAAGAAGGCGAACGTGATTCCCTCGGAGGCCGAGGCGCTGATCGACTGCAGGGTGCCCCCGGGGATGGATCAGCGCGACGCGCGCGAGCGGATCGAGGCCCTGCTTGGCGATGGCGACTACGAGATCGAGTTCAGCGAGGCCGTGGTCGGGAACCGTTCGACGATGGATTCGCCGCTGGCCGACGCGATCCGGGAGTGGCTCGGCGAGACCGACCCCAGCGCCGAGGTCGCCCCGATCACGATGCCGGGCTTCAGCGACAGCAACTGGTTCCGGACCGCGTTCCCGGACGCGGTGGTCTACGGCTTCTGCCCGCACCGGCAGATCCCGCTGCTCGAGGCCGCGCCGCTGATCCACGGCGCCGACGAGAGGGTGCCCGCAGCCGACGTCGAGCTCTCGGCTCGCTTCTTCCGCGAGCTGGCGAGGCGGATGCTCTCGTGAGCGAGAACGGGACCGGCCAGGAGGACAGGGTCATCCTGAGGCTGGGCGGGATGGCGCTGCGAAACGGGTTGCTCATCCACGGGCCGACCTCGTGGGCGGCCGCGGCCCGAGACGACAGGGGCGAGATCCAGGTCGCGTCGGGACGAAAGCCGGCGCTGGCGCCGGACCTGGCCGGCCGGGTGCCCCTGCTGCGCGGGCCCCTGCGCCTGGCCGAGGCGTTCCTGCTGATCCCGCTGGTCCGGCTCCGGCTGAGGGCGGCGCGCCTTCCCTTCGAGGACGTCCGCGTGATCGCGGCGATGGTGATCGCCTCCTCCGCCGGGCGGGCGCTGCGTCAGGGGCGGAGCAGCGCCGGGCGGGAGCTCGTCCAGGCCGCGCTCGGACTCACCCCGGCGATGGTGGCGCTCGGCGACCGGGACCTCGCCGCCTACCACGGGGTCGAGCACAAGGCGATCGGTGCGTACGAGGCGGGCTCGGACGATCCCGCCACCGCGACCAAGGAGCACGAGCGATGCGGCTCCAATCTGGTGGCGCCGATGCTGATCCTCTCCGCCGCCGGCCAGCTGATGCTGGACCGGGCACTGGAGGAACCCGGGCCGATCGCCCGGGCCGCGGTCGGTGTCGCGAGCGCCTCCCTCGCCGCCGAGCTCTTCGCATGGAGCGAGCGCAATCCCGAGACTGCTGCGGCGAGAGCCTTCCACCGGCCGGGCCACGAGATCCAGCGGCTGGTAGCCACCAAGGAGCCGACACCGGAGCAGCTGGAGGTCGGGGTGACGGCCCTGCGCGAGATCCTCAAGGCGGAGCAGGAGGCGGAGGGCTCGCCCTCATAGACTTGGATTGATGCTGGGCCGCATCGACCACATCGGGGTCGCGACAGACGACCTGGAGGGCGCCCTCGCCCTCTACGAGGAGACCCTCGGCATGCCCGTCGCCCACCGGGAGACGGTCGAGTCCCAGGGCGTGGAGGCCGTGCTGCTCGACGTCGGCGAGGGCCACGTCGAGCTGCTGAAGCCGCTCGGGCCCGACACCCCGGTCGGCAAGCACCTGGAGAAGCGCGGACCCGGCCTGCATCACGTCGCGTACGCGGTCGGCGACATCGAGGACGTGCTCAGCCGGCTGAGCGAGGCTGGCATCGAGCTGATCGACGAAAAGCCGCGAATCGGAATTCGTGATTCGAAGGTCGCATTCGTCCACCCCCGCTCCACCGGCGGCGTGCTGACCGAGATCGTGGAGCCGGCCCATGGCTAAAGCCGCGCGCGTCTCGATCGGCTTCTCCGGTGGCCAGGTGGTCGAGGTGCGGATCGACGACGACAAGCTGAAGGAGCTGCGCGGCGCCCTGGACAAGGCGGACGGCTGGACCGACATCGAGACAGAGGATGGGACGGTCTCCGTCGACCTCAGCCAGGTCGTCTTCATTCGTGGCGCCGCGGCGGCCGCGAGCATCGGCTTCGGCCAGTGAGGCCAAAGGTCTTCCTGGCGGGCGCCGCCGCCGCGATCGCCGGCGTCGCGCTCTGGTGGCGGAAGAACCCGTCGGCGTGCCCCTACAGCCAGCGCTTCTGGGTCGAGGCGCCCCATCCGTTCATCACCCGCGACCGGCTCCGCGAGGTGATCGGCGTCCAGCCGGGCGAGCGGGTGCTCGAGGTGGGCCCCGGGACCGGCTACTACACGCTCGACGTCGCCGAGTGGGCCGGGCCCGACGGCTCGGTGGAGATCCTCGACGTCCAGCAGGAGATGCTCGACCACACCATGCGCCGCGCCGCGGAGGGCGGGATCGCGAACATCACCCCGACCCTCGCCGATGCCACCCGGATGCCGTACGAGGACGGCAGCTTCGACGCCGCCTACCTCGTCACAGTGCTCGGTGAGGTGCCGGATCAGGACGCCGCGCTGAGGGAGCTGGGTCGCGTGCTCAAGCCCGGCGGCCGGCTGGTGGTCGGCGAGCTGCTCGGCGATCCCCACTACGTGACGCTCAGCTCGCTGCGGCTCCGGGCCGCCGCCGCGGGCCTCACCTACCAGCAGCGCTCCGGGAACGTCCTCGGCTACTTCGCCCGCTTCGGCAAGGGCTGATCAGCCCGCGGACGCGAGGGCGGTCCAGAGCCGCTCCTCGGCGTCCCGCACCGAGTGGGCCTCCGAGTCGAGCCGCTTCCAGTGGGCGGGGTCCGGCTCGTCCGGCCCGCTGGCCTCGCGCGCGGCGATCGCGAGCTTGGTCCACCGCTCGGAGGCCTCCGCCGCGAGCGCGGACTCCTCGTAGCCCGCCTCCGCCAGGAACCGTGAGTACATGCGGCGGAAGTTGCCCCCGCCGGTGCCGCGCCGCTCGATCACCTGGTAGAGGAAGCGGGCGCACCACTGCCAGTCCTCGGCCGCCTCGGGCCAGCCGCCGATCTCGTCGTCCAGCCGCTTCAGGGCCGGGATCCCCTGGTAATCGCCCAGGGTCGGCTCGAGCATCTCCCTGGCCGCCCGCTCGATCGCCTTCGGCGCGTGCGCCACGAGGTCCTCGCGGCTCACCTCGGTCCCCTCGGGCAGGTCGATCACGTGGCCCTCGAGCTCGAAGATCGGCTGCTTGGAGTGCCTCGCCTCCCTGAGGCTCTCGAGGCTGGTCGTCTGCAGGTCCTCGAAGGCGGTGTCCGAGAGCCAGGCGAGCTCCTCGTCGTAGCCGGCCAGCACGACCGCATGGCCGGGGAAGTGGGCGGAGCGCCCGTAGTGATCGAGGTAGTAGAGGTCGGTGAGCAGCAGCGCCGGATGGCCCTCGTCGACGTCCTGCTTCGCCAGCTGCCAGGAGGCGTCCGGGTCGTCGTCGGTCCGCAGCCGCAGCTGCGTCCCGGTCAGCTCGAGGAAGTTCTCCTCCAGCCGCGCCGCGCGCCCGTTGGTGAACCGCGAGGGCGAGGTCCCGTCCACCACGATGTAGAAGAAGCAGGCGCCGGCGCCGAGTCCGAACGCCATCTCCTCGGAGATCTCGACCCCGTGGAAGCCGAGCAGGTTCCGCAGCGCCGTCGAGCCGCAGTGGTTGCCCGGCACGTGCCGGTAGCCCGGCACCATCACCCTCTGAGCTGCCTCCATCAGAGAGGAATGATGACGATGATCTGCGGCTTGCCGATGATCTCCTGCCAGCGGCGTAACGCCTTCAGCTCCATCCTGATCTCGCCCAGCGCATCAGTGAGCCGCTCGAGGGCCGCCTTGCTGAACTCGAGCTGCTTGCGGGCCTTGGCCGCCTCCTCTCGGCTCTCGGCGCGGTTCAGTTGCTGCTGGGAATCGTGAACTTCATCGACAGTCTCGTTCTTGACCTGCTCAAGGACCCTCATGTGCGCCTCGAGCCTTTCGATCTCCCGCTGGACCCGCTCCCGCTCCGCCTTCATGGCCTGCTGGAACTCGAGCCCCGGGATCGGGACGATCACCTGATCGGACGGCTGCCCATCCTGGGCTGCGCGGGCCGCGCCGGTGCTGGTGCTGACCGTCGCCTGCCGGACCGGCTCCGTGAGCCCTTCCACCAGCAGCAGGATGGATCCTTCGTCGCGGAGCATCTGGAAGGAGCCGACGGTTCCGGTCCGGCTCCGCCGTGGGCGCCGGTCCGTCCCACGATCGGTGATGACCGTTGTCTGGCCGGACGCTGTCATTAGCTCGACCTTCACCTGCGCCTTGCGCAGCGCCCCGCGCCCGAGGCGCTCCTCCACGTTCCCCGCGAAGCGGATCTCGGCGAGCATCGCGCTCGACGTCGAGGCACCCGTGACGCCGCTGATGTCAAGGGCCCTTCGCTCCGGCCCCGTGAGCTTCCCCTCCGCGGTGGCGGGCATCAGCGAGGCGAGCACGACGAGCCCGAGCAATCCACCGAGTTTTCTCATGAGCCGAGTCCTCCTCCGATCCATTAAACACCCGAATCGGGCGGCGGAATCGGTCAGCGCGCGCGGTCGCGCAATTTCAGGTACTCGGCGCGCACCTCGAAGCTCTCGCGCATCTCGGAGCGAACCGTATTCTGCGGCGGTGCTCAAGGAGCTCGACAGACGCCTGCTCTACGCGATGCGGACCCGCGGCCACTGGCCGGCGGCCGAACGGCTGGCGAAGGGCCTGGCCCTGATCGGCGAGTACGGCTCCGTCTGGCTGGCGATCGGGGTGGTGCTCGCGCTGATCGACTCCGATCACCGCGACCAGTGGCTGGTCGCCGCGGCGCTCGGGCCGGTGTCGATCGGCCTCAACTTCGCGGTCAAGCTGCTCGTCCGGCGCCAGCGCCCTGAGCTCGAGGGACTGCCGCCCCTTGGCGGGGCACCGAGCTCGCTTAGCTTCCCCTCGGCGCACTCGACCGCATCGTTCGCCTGCGCGACCGCGATGACCAGGATTGCGCCCGAGGCGGCCTGTCTCTTTGCGCTCGCGGCGGCGATCGCTGCAACCCGGCCATACCTCGGCATGCACTATCCATCCGACGTGCTGGGCGGCATCGTGCTCGGGACCGCCCTCGGCCTGCTCGTTCCCCTGCCGTGATGGTGACCCGGTGAAGATCGGCATCGTCGGCCTTCCGAACGCCGGCAAGTCCACCCTCTTCAACGCGCTGACCGCCGCCGGGGCCGAGACGGGCGAGTATCCGTTCACCACCGTCGAGCCGAACGTGGCGGTGGTCGAGGTCCCGGACGAGCGCGTCGAGCGGATCGCGGAGACGGTCGGCTCGACCGAGGCGGTTCGCGA
Source organism: uncultured Solirubrobacterales bacterium (assembly GCA_963752605.1). Lineage (GTDB taxonomy): Bacteria > Actinomycetota > Thermoleophilia > Solirubrobacterales > 70-9 > CAVVYW01. Next base: position 489,464 of record CAVVYW010000006.1, on the reverse strand, counting down.
GACGATCGACTTCCACGACATCGCCGGGCTGGTGCGCGGCGCGTCGAAGGGAGAGGGTCTCGGCAATCAGTTCCTGGCGGCGATCCGGGAGACCGACGCGATCTGCCACGTCGTCCGCGCGCACAGCGACGAGCGGATCCCGCATCCGGACGGCCGCACGGACCCGGCGGGCGACCTGGAGACGGTGGAGGCCGAGCTGCTGCTGGCCGACCTGGAGCAGGCCGAGGGACGCCTGGAGCGGGTGACGAAGCAGGCGCGGGGCGGCGACAAGGAGGCGGCAGCGGAGGCGGAATGGCTGGAGGCGGTCCGCGATGCCCTCGCCGCTGGGAGACCGGCCTCATCGGTCCCCGTGCCGGAGGCCGCCGACGCCCCCCCTCGCATCTGCAGGCGCTGACCGGCAAGCCGGTCCTCTACGTCGCAAACGTCGACGAGGGCGAGGCCGAGGTGCTCGCACCGGTGGCCGAGCGCGTCCGCGAGACGGGCTCCGAGGCGGTCGCGATCAGCGCCAGGATCGAGGCGGAGCTCGCCGAACTGCCCGCTGACGAGGCGACGGAGATGCGCGCCGAGCTCGGCCTGAAACGAACCGGCCTCGAGCGCCTGGTGGGCGCCGCCTGGAAGCTGCTCGGCCTGGTCCGCTTCTACACCGCGCATGAGGGCGCGGAGGCGACGGCGCGCAGCCTGCCCCAGGGCGGAACCGCTTATGACGCGGCGGGCAGGGTCCACACCGACATCCAGCGGGACTTCGCCCGCGCGGAGGTGATCTCGGCCGACGAGCTGATCGAGGCCGGGGGCTACGCCGCCGCGCGCGAGCGCGGGACGCTCCGCACCGAGGGCCGCGACTACGTCGTCCGCGAGGGCGACGTGGTGACAATCAAGCATTAGGGTCGCGCAGGTGTGCGCATTCGCCGTCACCCGAGCGGAACTCGACGGCGAGACGGTCGGATTGCGTTGCGAGGACGGGTTGATCAACGAGGTCGGCCCTGGCGTCGAGCCCAAGCGCGAGGACGAAGTGATCGACGCGGGTGGCCTGCGGCTCGCCCCGCCGCTCGTCAACGGCCACACCCACGCGGCGATGACCCTGTTCCGCGGCTACGGCGACGACCTGCCGCTGATGGAGTGGCTCGAGAAGTGGATCTGGCCGGCCGAGGCGAAGCTCGAGCCGGAGGACGTCTACTGGGGTACGCGCCTCGCCTGCGTCGAGATGATCCGCTCGGGGACCAGCCGCTTCTTCGACATGTACTGGCACGCCGCCGAGACGGCCAGGGCGGCCGAGGAGATGGGGCTGCGGCTCGTCGCCACCACGGCGGTCATCGACGCACCGACCTCCCCGGGCAAGGACAAGCTGCGCCACGAGTGGCTCGAGATCGTCGACCGGCTCGAGGACTTCGGGCCCTTGGTGACGCCGAGCCTCGGGCCCCATGCCATCTACACGGTCGGGCGCGAGACGCTCGAGTGGATCGCCGGGGTCGCCGCCGAGCGGGACCTGGTCGTGCAGGCGCACCTCTCGGAGACCGAGCAGGAGGTGACCGACTGCGTCGAGGCCAACGGGAAGCGACCGGCCTTTTACCTCGACGATGTCGGACTGCTCGGGCCGAGAACCGCGCTGGCGCATGGCGTCTGGCTGGACGCCGACGAGCTCGACCTGGTCGCCCAGCGCGGCGCGACCGTCGTCAGCAACCCGGCCGCCAACATGAAGCTGGCCGTCGGGGGCGCCTTCCCGTACCCGGAGGCGGCGAGGGCGGGCGTGCCGCTCGCCCTCGGGACCGACGGCGTCTCGTCCAACTCCAACCTCGACCTGTTCGAGGAGATGAAGCTCTTCTCTCTCCTCCAGAAGCACACGGCCGGCGACCCGGCGATCCTGCCGGCGGGCGAGGCGCTCGCGATCGCCCGCGGGCAGCGGTCGGAGCTGATGGGCGGCACCGAGCTGGCGCCCGGGCAGACGGCCGACTTCCTCCTGCTGCGCACCGGCGACCCCGAGCTGTCGGTCGGCGACCCGGACGCGGACCTCGTCTATGCAGCGAGCGGCTCGATCGTGGACACCACCGTCGTCGCCGGCCGCGTCCTGATGCGGGACAGGGTCGTGCCGGACGCCGACGAGATCGTCGCCGAGGTCCGCGCCCGCGCCGAGCGCCTCACCTCCTAGCCCTCCGTGCGCCTGTTAGCGTCGCCCGCCGTGCGGACCAAGGCGCGCTTCCCCGAGGTCAGCGAGAAGCGGGGGCACTACGAGAGCTTCTACCTGAAGCTGAACAAACCGAGCGGCGGCGTCGGCGCCTGGATCCGCCACACCGTCCACAAGCGCCCCGGCGAGGAGGCGACCTGCGCGCTCTGGTTCACGCTGTTCGACTCGGACGCGGCCGGTCCCCGCGCGACCAAGCGGCAGTTCGGGGCGGACCAGCTCGACGCCCCCGACGGCTCCTACATGAGGGTGGCGGACGCGACTCTCGGTGACGGGCGCGCGACCGGGTCCGTCGAGACCGAAGCCCTCGCGGCGAGGTGGGACCTGAGCTTCTCCGACCAGCACGAGCCCTTCCACCACCTCCCGCGCAAGTTCCTCTACGACGCCAAGCTCCCGAAGACGAAGTTCCTCAGTCCCTATCCGGATGCGACCTTCAACGGCCAGATCGAGGTCGGCGGTGAGGCGATCGAAGTGGACGGCTGGCGCGGGATGATGGGCCACAACTGGGGCGCCGAGCACGCCGAGCGCTGGGTCTGGATCCAGGGGGCCGCGTTCCAGGGCCGCTCAGCCGAGGACTACTTCGACATGGCGGTGGGCCGGATCAAGGTCGCAGGCATGACCACGCCCTGGGTCGGCAACGCGATGCTGATGCTGGATGGAGAGCAGCACCGCCTCGGCGGCTTCGAGCGCATCCCCAGCACCGAGGTGGAGGAGGAGCCGACCCACTGCCGGTTCCAGCTCAAGGGGCGCGGCGTCAAGCTGACCGGCTCGGTCGAGGCGCCGCGCAAGGACTTCGTAGCCTGGATCTACGCGGACCCGGTCGGCCCCGAGCACAACACGCTCAACTGCTCGATCTCGGACCTGCGCCTCAACGTCGAGCTGGACGGCGCGCCCGCCGAGCAGCTCACCGTCCCGGGCGCGGCCGCGTACGAGTTCGGCACCCGCGACGCCGACCACGGCATCCCGCTTCAGCCCTATCCGGACGGCTGAGCGCGATGAGCGCGATCACCGACCTCTTCGCCGGGGTCCCCGTCTCCGATCTCGACGCCAGCATCGATTGGTACACGCGGTTCTTCGGGCGACCCCCGGACACTCGCGTCGGGGACGAGGTCCTATGGGAGATCGACGAGCACGCCACGCTGTTCATCGAGCCGAACCCGGCGCGGGCGGGCACCGGCCGGATCACCCTCGCCGTCGCCGGCCTCGAAGCGCTCCTCGAGCGCCTCGCTGCCCAGGGCATCGAGCACGAACCGATCGAGACTTACTCGAACGGCGTCCGTCACGTGAACGTCCCCGATCCGGATGGGAACGCGATCGCGTTCGCCGAGCCGCCTGACGACTCCGGCTAGCGCCGAACCCGCGCCGTGACAGAGCCGCGATAGGCGCTGCGCGAGCGAGTGAAGTAGGCCCAGGTGTCCGGGAGCCCGAGCGCGGTTCGGAGGTCGGGTCCGCTGACCATCGTCGTGCCCCCGCTGCCGACCACCCTCGCCTTCACGATCCTCGGGGAGGCACCGCGCTGGACCGCGACGATGTTGCGGAGCTTCCCCTTCAGCATCCGGCCCAGCTTCGACTGCAGCGCCGAGGTGGTGAAGGTGCGGGTCCATGCGTGGTACGGGGAGCCGGCTGACGCCTCGTAGGGATCGGACACGCCCCGGAGATACGGCTCGGGCGTCCCGCCGATGAAGGAGTTCTCGTTGTGCTCGGTGAAGCCGCCGGAGGTCGAGAAGTAGAAGGTCTGGGCGATCTTCCCCTGGAAGGTGACGACCTGGAGCGCTGTGTCGGCGACGGCCTGGTTGGTGCGGGTGGTCTCGGCGCGCGCGCCGCCATAGACCTGGCTGCGCGTGTCCGCGTACTGGTCGAAGCCGGCGCCGTTCACCTTCGAGGCGAGCGCGTAGGAGCGGGCGGCGACCGCCTGCGCCTTCAGGGCCTCCAGCGGCCAGGACGGGATCGACTCCCGCGGGACCACTCCGCGGACGTAATCCTCGAGGTCCACGGCGTTGACCACGCTGAGGCGACCGCCCCCCTTCGCGGCCCGGATCTCGAGGCCGCCGCGGTAGCTGCCCTTGCCCTCGACCTCGATCGTGAATCCGCCATCCGCGTTGAGCACCGACCCGCAGTTGGCGACCCGGCCGCCGGCCTTGGCGGTGAGCAGGACCTGCGAGCCCTTCCGCTTGGCGGTGTAGGCCTTGCTCTCGGTCAGGCCCACGCCGCAGGCCGAGTTCGCGCCGCTGAAGCGCACGCTCGGCGCCTGCAGCAGCAGCACCCTGACCGTCTGTGTCGTCGTGGTCCCTACGGCGGTGCCCGTGTAGTAGTGGGTGAGGATGGTCTGGTAGTCGAAGCCGCTCTTGGCGTAGCCGGCTGCGCCGTACTGGCTCATGCCGACGCCGTGACCGAAGCCGGCGCCCTTCACCACCCACTTGGTCGCAGCGCCGGCGGCCGGGGCGCAGAGGAGCAGCCCGAGCGCGCCCAGGGCGGCGGCGAGGATGTGCGTGCGGGTGTTTTTTCCGGGGATGCGCATGAGTTGGACGGAACGGACAAGCCGCCCCGAAGTTGCGCTTCCCTGCGTTTCGAGGGGCGCTGGCCCGGTCCTCTAGGCTCAGAGTAGATGGCGACCACGATCGAGGCGACCGACCACAAGCTCCTCGTGGCTGGCGAGTGGATGGAGACCGGCGAGTGGTCCGAGGTGAAGAGCCCCTACGACGGGACCCCGGTCGGCCGCGTGCCGAAGGGGGACGCGGGCCTGGTGGACCGCGCCGCGAAGGCGGCCCACGAGGCCTTTGCCGCCGGCGACTTCCCCCAGCATGAGCGCGCCGCCGTGCTCGACCGGGCGGCGAAGCTCGTCGCCGAGCGCGAGGACCAGCTGACAGCCACCATCGCTGCCGAGGCTGGCAAGCCGCGGAAGACAGCGCGGGTGGAGGCGCAGCGCTGCGTCGGCACACTCACGTTCTCAGCGGTCGAGGCCCGCAAGCTCACCGGCGAGATGGTGCCGATGGAGGCCGGGCCCGCCGGCGAGGGCAAGTTCGGCTTCGCGCTGCGGGTTCCCTACGGAGTCGTCGGCGCGATCAGCCCATTCAACTTCCCCCTCAATCTGGTCGCCCACAAGCTCGGGCCCGCGATCGCCGCCGGCAACGCGGTCGTCCTCAAGCCAGCCGGCCAGACGCCGATCTCGGCGATCAGGCTCGCGGAGATCCTGGTCGAGGCCGGCCTGCCGGACGGCTGGCTGCACGTGGTCTGCGGCTCGGGGTCCGACGTCGGGGACGCGATCGTGAAGCACGACCTCACCCGGGCGATCACCTTCACCGGTTCGTCGAAGGTGGGCTGGGGCATCCGCAGCGAGATCCCGCATAAGAAGGTGAACCTCGAACTCGGCTCGACCGCCCCGCTGCTGATCCACGACGACGGCGACTGGGAGGAAGCTGCCGACAAGGCCAAGATCCACGCCTACTCGCACGCGGGCCAGAGCTGCATCTCGATCCAGCGGATCATCGTCCAGGAGTCGATCGCGGACGACTTCGCCAAGCGGCTGGTCTCGAACGTCGAGTCGCTCGTCGTGGGCGATCCGATGGACGAGAACACCGACGTCGGCCCGCTGATCTCCGAGGGTGACCGCGATCGCGTCAAGGAGTGGGTGGACGAGTCGGTTTCGGGCGGCGCCGAGCTGCTGACCGGCGGCGAGCTGGTGGACGAGGGCCGCTGCCTAGCGCCCACCGTCCTGCGCGGCCCAAAGAGCGGCGACAAGGTCTGGCGCGAGGAGATCTTCGGGCCGGTCGCCGTGGTCACCACCTACGACACCTTCGAGGAGGGCCTCACCCAGGCGAACGACGCCCACTACGGCCTCCACGCCGGTGTCTTCACCAGGGACGTCGGCAATGCGCTGGAGGCGGGCAGGACGCTCGAGTTCGGCGGCGTCCTGGTCAACGAGGTCCCCACCTTCCGCACCGACCAGATGCCGTACGGCGGCGTCAAGGACTCGGGCAACACCAGGGAGGGCCCGGCATATGCGGTGCGCGAGCTGACCGAGGAGCGCCTGGTCACCCTTCAGGGTTAGCCCCGAAAACTGGGATTGCAAGCCGGGGCGGACAGGGGTAGGCTCGCCGGGATGCCCTGGGGAGGGGAGAAACGAATCTCCCGCACCGGTTTCTTGACCGCGCTGGTCGCGCTTGCGCTGATCGCGTTGCCCGCGGCACCAGCGGGCGCGGCGACGATCGCCGCCGCCGACAGCGCGGTCGACTCGAACGACTCCAGCACGGACGTCGGCGTGGTGTGCAGCATCAGGGAGGCCGTGATGGCACTCAATCAGGGCGGCTTCAACGCTCCCACCGACCTGACGGACTGCACAAACTCCTCGGCCGATCCGTTCGGAACGAGCGACACGGTGACCCTTGCGCAGGGGGCAAACTACACCTTGACCCTGGACGGTGATGGCGAGAACAGCGGCGCGACCGGTGATCTCGACGTGACCGTCGACATGACGATCACGAGCACCGGCGCCAGCCCCCCGACGATCCAGGAGAACGTGGTCGACACCGACCGGGTGCTTCACGTTCCGGGTGACGACTCGCTCACACTGCAATCGCTGAACCTGCAGGACGGCCGTCTGGACGACGGGGCCGGCGGGGATGTCGGCGGCAGCATCTACTTCCGGGGCGGCGCGCCCGGCGGCATCGAGGAGACGCTCCTGCTCGACAAGGTCAGGGTGACCGGCGGATTCGTCGACACCACCGGCACCGCGGACCGCGGCGGCGGAATCGCTGCGGACGGCGGCGGCCAGGTGACGATTCAGAACGCCAGCGTGATCGAGGAGAACAGGGTGGAGCCCACCGCCGGCAGCAGCCAGCGCGGCGGGGGGATCTACATCGGTGGGGCGGGCACCGACCTGACGATGACCGGCAACGCGATGACCGGCGACAGCGTCGTCCAGAACAACGAAGTCGGTCGGGGCGACGCCACGGGCGGAATTGGGGGCGGCATCATGGTGGACGCGACGGGCGACTCGGTGGTGAGCCTCACCAACACCACGATCACGGGCAACATCGCGGGTACGACCAACGCCAATCCCACCCCCGGATTCGGCGGTGGGTTCGCCTCCAACTCGGGCTCGGCCCAGATCACCATCACCGGCGGAATCAACGACAGTGGAAGCATCGACAACAACCAGGCCGGTGGCGGGGCCGGCAACGGCCCAGGCTCTGGGGGCGGCGTGTACGTCTCCGGCATCGACGAGGCACTCAACCTGTCGGGCGTCAACTTTTCCGATAATTCCGCGGGGGGCAACGGCGGGACCGGACAGGGCCTAGGCGGTGGGATCTTCACGGATGTCGCCACGGTCGTCCAGAACAACAGGATCAGCAGCAACGACGCCGGCGTCCACGACGCAATCGACAACGCCATCAACCCGAACGGGTTCGGGGGTGGCATCAAGACGGGGAACGCCACAGGCGACCTGACTCTGATCAACAGCACGGTGAACGACAACCGGGCCGGCGAGAGCCTTGGCACCGGCGGCGGGATCGACATGACCAGCAGCGGCAACCTCAGCGTCACCGGCAGCGTCATCCGCAACAACTCGGCGGGACGCAACTACGGCGGCGGGATCGGCCGCGGCGGCGGGATCAACCGCGCTCAAGGGGCGCTCCTCGCCGCTCCGAACGACGAGATCGCCCTGTCCATCATCAGGGACAACACCGTGGGCGGAGCGAGCCTCACCCGGGGCGGAGGCGTCCATGCACAGACGCACGGAACGTTTGCGATTCGCCGGAGCACCGTCAGCGGCAACGTGGCGACGAGCAACAACGCCTCCGGGGCTGGTGGCGGACTCTCGCTGAATGGTGGGGACACGGGGACCGGCGGGGGCGCCTACACCGTGGAGAACGTGACCATCCACGGCAACACGGCCCAGGACACCATGACGTTTGCCGGGGGTAGCGGCGGTGGCGTCAACGTCGGAGAGGCTCCTTCCACGGATGCGACGAACGTGCTGATCAGGCACTCGACGATCGCCTCGAACATCGCGGATTTCCCCGGCCTCCCCGGGGGCGGGAACCTGCGGACCGCCGACGGCGCCGGCAGCGTCGATCTGCTCGCTTCGATCATCTCCGGGGGAACGGGCGACCCCGGCGAGGAGAACTGCTCAGGGGTCGCCGGCGACATCGACTCCATGGGATTCAACGTCGAGGGCCCACCGTCGGTGAGCCCGACCAGCCAGTGCGGCCTCGATCAGGCGAGCGACGCTGTGGCGGATCCGCTGCTCGCGGGTCTCGCGAACAACGGCGGTCCGCTGGCCGGGACGACGCTGGCGGCCCAGGAGCCACTGATGACCCGCGCGATCACCACGGCCAGCCCCGCCTTCAACCGGGTAACCGCCGGCTGTCCGCCCCCCGCGACGGACGAGAACGGCCGCTCCCGTCCGCAGGGCACGGGCTGCGACTCGGGCGCCTTCGAGCTCTTCGTCGCGCTTCCGGTGGTGAATCCGCCTGTCATCTCACCGCCCGTGACAACGCCGACCACACCCGCGCCCAAGAAGAAGAAGAAATGCAAGAAGAAGAAGCGGAAGGGCGCGGCCGCGGCGAAGAAGTGCAAGCGAAAGAAGTAGCCGTTCAGACGGGCTTGCCGGACCGCCGGTTGCTAGGGCCGTGGACTTGATCTACGCTGGTCCCAAGGTGCTGGGGAGAAGGATCGCCTGTGTATTGGCCGCGCTGCTCGTCATCGTGGTGTTCCCCGGCGTCGCCCATGCCGCGACCTACGTGGTTAACGACCCGGACGACGTCGTCGACGCCGACGGCGGAACGGACAACATCTGCGACGCGACCGGGGTGGACACCTGCACGCTGCGCGCGGCGGTGCAGACGGCCGCCGGGAACGCTTCGATGACCGACGACATCGTCGAGCTCCCGTTCGACGTGGCGGTCGGAAGCCCGCTCGCCGCCAGCACCAATGGCAAGCTGACCATCAGAGGCACCAAGGCCGGCGGCGCCCGCAGCGTGATCGACGCCAACGATACGGGTCGGCACCTGGACATCCTCGCCATCGATCTCACCCTGGAGAACATCACTCTCGCCGATGGGCGGGATGCACCGGCTAACGGTGGCACGGGCGGCGCCATCCAGTTCAGCTCGTTCGGCGACAACACGTTGCGACTCGACGACTCCCGGGTGGAGAGCAGCGAGGCTGTCTCGACCGCCGTGGACGGCGGCCCCGCGGCCGGCGGCGCGATCTACGTCAGCGGCACCACGCCGATCTTGCAGCTGGTCGGCTCGGAGATCGTGAACAACGCGGCGGGCGACGCGGACGACCGCGGCGAGGGCGGCGGAATCTCCGTGGGTGCCAGCGGGCCCGTGGTGACGATCACCAACAGCATGATCAGCGGGAACCACGCGTTCAGCGACGGTCCCATGGGGGGCACCGGCGCCAGCGGCGGCGGAATCAGGGTGGGCAATCAATCCGCTTTGCCGCCCTTCGGGTCCGTCACCATCACCAGCTCGACGATCGACGGCAATCGCGCCGGCGGTGCTCCCGACAGCTTCACCGATTCGGGAGGCGGGATCTCCCTCACCGGCTCGGGGGCAGGCACGGGCCCAACCCTCTCGATCACCGGCGGCTCGGTGTCCGCCAACAGCGCGGGGGGCGGCTCGGGCAACGCCCAGGGCCTGGGCGGCGCCATTCGCGAGACCTTCGGCGCGGGGGCGATCAGCCTCAACGGCGTTCAGATGAACAACAACCGCGCGGGCGGTCACGACGGGCTCACGGACGGCACGGGACAGGGAGATGGCGGGGCCGTCGACTCGACGGGGCCGATCACGATCGCCGACTCGACCTTCCTCATGAACCGCGCCGGCGTGAGCGACATCCCTGCGGCGAACGTGAGTGGCAGTGGCGGCGCGATCGGGACGCTGGGGGGCCTGACGATCACAAACAGCCTCTTCCAGTCGAACCGCGCGGGGACAGGGAGCGCCCTGGGAAACGGCCAAGGGGGAGCGGTCTACATGTCAACGGGTACGCCCGATGGCCTCCTCAGCGTCACCAACAGCAGCTTCGCCTTGAACCAGGGACGCGGGACGGGTGGCGCGATCCACCGCTCCCGAGCGGCGGCGCCGGGGACCGCGGACACGATCACCGGTACGCGATTTCTCCAGAACAGTGGTGGAACCCGGGGCGGAGCGCTGTTCAGCCAGAGTGACTCGCCGCTGACGATCTCGACCTCGGAATTCGCGTTCAACTCGCTCACCATCAACGACTTCTCCGGCGGCGGCGGCGGGATCATGGCGCTCTCGGCCACCGCCACTCCCGATCCGCTGTTCACACTGCTGAACTCGACGGTCTCCGGCAACACGGCCTCTGCCGGCACGATGAATCCTCTGAACGGCGGAGGGATCTTCCTCGGGGGCTTCGGGGGCAACAACCCGATCGACGCGCAGATCACGCAGTCGACCATCGCCAACAACAGCACCGATGGCGCCGGGGGGAACCTGCGGGCTCTCGCCACCATGAGCGACACGAGCACGGTTTCGGTCCGAGGGTCGATCGTCGCCGGTGGGATGGCGAGCACGGCTGGGACTGAGAATTGCTCGATCGGGACCCCGCATGCGAGCGTCGTGTCCGACGGCGGCAACGTGGACACCCTGAGCCAGTGCAACTTCACGAACGTCGCCCAGGGAGACGACCAGAACGCGGCGGCGACCCTGATGCTCGGACCGCTCACTGACAACGGCGGGGACAGCCAGACCCACGCGCTGCCGATCGGCAGCATCGCCGTGGACAACGTCCCGGCGGCCCTCTGCGCAGCAACCACGACCGACCAACGCGGCTACCCGCGGCCGGCCACCCCCGGCACCAACTGCGACTCCGGGGCCTACGAGCTCTTCGTCTGCAATGGCGCGCCGCTCAACCAGCCGGGCTCCTTCCCCGGGTGCACGCCAACCCAGCCGCCCGGGACAAGTCCGCCGGGGACCACACCCACCACGCCGGTCACGCCGGTCACGCCGACGACCGCCCCTCCGGTTCCAAAGAAGAAGTGCAAGAAGAAGAAGAAGCGAGCCGCCAGCGCGGCGAAGAAGAAGTGCAAGAAGCGGAGGTAGCTGTGATTCAGCCGCGGTGGAGAAGGGGCAGCTTCGTGGCGGGCCTCGCCGCCGGCGTCCTGATGCTGGTGCCCGCGCACGCGGGAGCTCTCACCTTGTTCAGGGGCGATGTCACCGTGGGGACGCAGCCGACCTCGGTCGCGGTGGGCAACTTCAACGGCGGCGCGGCGGACCTCGCCGTCGCCAACGAGGGCGATGACACCGTTTCGATTCTGCTCGGCAACGGGCTCGGGCAGTTCACCGCCGGCACGCCCGTCTCCGTCGGCGACCTTCCCAGCTCGGTGGTCACCGGCAACTTCAACGGCGATGCGTTTGCCGACCTCGCGGTCGCCAGCGTCGGCAACGACAGAATCGATATTCGGCTCGGCAACGGCGCCGGCGGCTTCACCGGCACCGGCATGGTCTCAACCGGGATGAACAGCGATCCCCGCGCGATCGCGGCCGGCGATTTCAACAACGACAACAAGACTGACCTGGTCTCCGCGAACAACGGCACGAGCAAGGTCTCGATCCAACTCGGCGATGGGATGGGCGGGTTCGCCACGGACCCGGCCCCATGTCCCACCCTTTGCGCCGCTGCCGACAACCCGGTCGCGATCGCGGTCGGCAAGTTCGACGACATCGGCGGGCCCGACACAGAGCTCGACGCCATCATCGCCAGCCAGACTGACGATCAGGTCCTGGTCCTGTTTGGGGACGGCGCCGGAGCGTTCACCGGGAGCGGGACGACCTACACCGCGATGTTCAGCATGACGGACCCGAATCCGAGTGCGCTGGCAATCGGCAGCCTGAATCCGACGGCCAACTCGGAACCCGATCTGCTCGTCGCCAACCAGAACCCCGACCACGTACTTCCGGCGTTCGGCGACGTCGGTGGGAGCGGCTTCGGGTACGGCGGCGTCCTTGCGACCGGAGCCGACCCCGTCGGGGTCGCATTCGGGGACCTGGACGGCGACGGCGACCAGGACGGGATCAGCGCGAACATGGGTGGCGGTTCCGCGACGACGATCCTTTCGAACGGCGCGGGCGGGACGACCGTGGACACCACGCATATGGTGGGTTCCTCGCCACGGGCGGTCGCGACCGGCGTTTTTGACGCCGACGGGAGAGCCGATGCCGCGCTGGCGAATTACGACTCGAACTCGGTCACGATCTTGAGCTCGTTGCAGCCCGGGCCTCCGCCGCCTGCGACGGTCACCCCGACTGCACCGAGCCCGACCCCGGCCGCGCCCGCCAAGAAGAAGAAGTGCAAGAAGAAGAAGAGGAAGGGCGCAGCCGCGAAGAAGTGCAAGCGGAGGAAGAAGTAAGCGGTTAGTCGTGCGGCCGCGCCATCTTCGCGTGGTCGAGCGCCTCGTCGAGGACCTTCTCGTCCACGCCCATCTCGATCGCCACCTCACGCACAGAGCGGTCTGAGGCGGCGGCCTCCTTGAGGATCTCCCCGGCCTTGTCGTAGCCGATGTGCGGGTTGAGCGCCGTGACCACGGTCAGGTTCGCCTCGCGGTGGCGCTCCAGCATCTCCTCGTTCGGCTCGATCCCGCTCACGCACTTCTCGTCGAGGGTCCGCGACGCGGCGGCGAGCAGCTTGATCGAGTCGAGCAGGTTGCGCGCGATCAGCGGGATCCGCACGTTCAGCTCGAACTGGCCCTGGCTCCCGCCGAGCGTGATCGCGGTGTCGTTGCCGATCACCTGGTCGGCGACCTGGATGGTCACCTCGCAGATCACCGGATTGACCTTGCCGGGCATGATCGAGGAGCCCTTCTGCAGCTCCGGCAGCCGCAGCTCCGCCAGGCCCGCGCGCGGGCCCGATCCCATCAGGGCGAGGTCGTTGGCGATCTTGATCAGGGAGACGGCGACCACCTTCAGCTGCCCGGATGAGCTCGACGAGCGCGTCGCGGTTCGCCTGCGCCTCGAAGGGGTCGGCGGCCTCCGAGATGTCGAGGCCGGTGTCCTTGCCGAGCAGCTCGCGCACCTTGGCGGCGAACTCCGGGTGGGTGTTGATCCCGGTCCCGGTGGCGGTGCCGCCCAGCGGGATCTGGCCGACGCGGCCGAGGGTGGAGCGAACGCGCTCGGCCCCCAGCTTGATCTGGGTCGCGTAGCCGGCGAACTCCTGCCCGAGGGTCACCGGCACCGCGTCCATCAGGTGGGTGCGGCCGGTCTTGACGATGTCGGCGAACTCGTCGGCCTTGCGCTCCAAGCGCGTTCGCCAGCCCGTCCAGGGCGGGCAGCAGGTCGGAGTGGACCTGGTCGAGCGCCGCCAGGTGGACGGCGGAGGGAAAGACGTCGTTCGAGGACTGGCCCCGGTTGACGTGGTCGTTCGGATGGGCCTCGTCGCCGGCGAGGTTGGCGATCACCTCGTTCGCGTTCATGTTCGAGCTGGTCCCCGAGCCCGTCTGGAAGACGTCCACCGGGAACTGGTCGTCGTGCTTGCCCTCGGCGACCTCGTCGCCGGCCTTCGCGATCTTCTCCGCCACCTTCCCGTCGAGCTCGCCGAGCTCGCCGTTGACCCTGGCGGCCGCCGCCTTGAGGCGCCCGAGCCAGTGGATCACCGGCGGGGGCACCGGCTGGCCGGAGATCTTGAAGTTCTCGACGGCCTTCGTGGTCTCGCCGCCCCAGAGCTCGCTCATGGCCTGAGGCTATCTACCCCGACTCCTGGCCTGGCGGCGAAGCCGCGGCCGAAGTCGCGCTGGAACTCCGTGGGCTGAAGCTGCTCCGGGCTGAAGTTCGCGGCCGAGTTGAGCCGCCGGACCAGGTCGGCGTGGATCGCATCCGCCCCCTCGGTCGCCGCCCCGATCAGGTAGCCGAGCCGGACCGCCGCGGGGCCGCCGGGATCCTCGCGGGCCTCGGCGTTCAGGGTGGTCGCAGCGACCACCATCTCCTCCCCGACCCGCGCCAGCTCGCCGCCCTCCTGCGAGGGGGATCAGGCACTCGGAGATCGGCGTCCCGTCGAGCCGGACCTCCCCCGGCGACGCCTCCAGCGCCTGAAGGTACGCGTCGCTGCTCGACCAGGCACGCCTCCGGGGTCTGATCCTCCTCCGAGGAGCAGCCCGCGGCGAGCGCGCCGGCCGCCGCGAGGGCCGCCAGCGCGGACCACCGCTCGGCGGGCTGGGGATCTCGCGGGCCATCGCCCGATCCTAGGGTGCCGCCGCCGCTCGGTCGGCTCTCAGGCACGGATTCGTCCGCCCCGCCGCCTAACTTGATGCCCGTGAGCGACGAGGCGGCCTCCCTTCGCCCCATCGACCCACTCGCGCATCGGGCGCTGGAGGCCCTGATCCGGGCGGAGGCGACGCTCACCCGTCGGCTGGCGGCCGACCTGGATCGGATCGGAGTGTCCGCGACCGGCTTCGCGATGCTGGTCCTGTTGACGAGCGCGGGCGGCCGGCTCGAGCTGCGCGCGATTCGCCGCCGCCTCGGCGCCTCGAAGGCGACGGCTACGGAGGTCCTCGACACCCTCGAGGGCCGCGGCTTCGTCGAGCGCAGCCGCCTGGAGAGCGACCGCCGCGCGGTGTCGGTGGCGCTCAGCCCGGCCGGCTACAACCTGGTCGCCCACGCGTTCCCGGGCCACGCCGAGCGCGTCCGCGAGGCCTTCGGCGGCCTCGACGAGGCCGAGAAGCGCCAGCTCGCCGAGATCTGCCGCAAGCTGGACCGCGCCGCCTAGTCCTTCTTCGCCTGGCCGGGCGGGACGACTCGCCCCCCTCGCCCCCCTCGTCGCTTCCGCCACCCTCGAGCTCCTCACACTGGAACCGCAGCTGCTCCTCCAGCTGCTTCGCCTGCTCCTCGTACTGCTCGCGGAGGTCCTTGGCCGCCTGCTTGCCCTGGCCCTGCGCCGCCTTCTCCTGCTCCTTCGCCTGCTCCGCCTGCGCTTCGAGCTGGGCGAGCTGAGCCTCGAGCTGTTCGCACGGTCCAGCGACCGGCTCCTCCTTCTTCGGTTTCGGCTCAGGAGCGGGCGGGGGCGCGGGCTCGCACACGATCCCGTCGTCGAGGGAGCTGGCGGCTGCGCTCATCTCCCGCCCCAGCGCGGGCGGGACCTCGCCGCTGCCGACCGCGTCGCCGACGTGCGCGCGCAGCGCCTGTGCCTGCCGGTGCGCCGCGCATTCGCGCCCCTCGGCGAGGCTGGCCGCGATCTGGTCGCTCTCGTAGGCGAGCGCGGTCG
The DNA here is from genome assembly GCA_963752605.1 of uncultured Solirubrobacterales bacterium. GTDB lineage: Bacteria > Actinomycetota > Thermoleophilia > Solirubrobacterales > 70-9 > CAVVYW01. The sequence continues at coordinate 474,064 of CAVVYW010000006.1, read as the reverse complement.
CCAACTCGGCCGGCAGCTTCGGCCGCACCGGTTTGTCGGCCTCGTCCTCGCCCCCGCACGCCGCGAGGGCGAGCGCGAGCGCCACAACTGTGCCCGAGATCGCACGCCCCATCGGGGCCACATTCCCACATCTCCGCAAATAACACCCCGCAGGCGACACCCCGCAGGCGTCAACTAGGATCGCCGAGTGGAGCAGCGCATGAGCCTGATCACCCTCGGGGTCAGGGACCTGTCCAGGGCTCGCGCCTTCTACGAGGCGCTGGGGTGGAAGAGCGGCGCGGCCCCCGACGACGACGTCGTCTTCTTCCAGGCGGGTTGCATGATCGTCGCCCTCTGGGACCGCGCCGAGCTCGCCGAGGACTCCGCGGTCACCGACGGCGGCGGGTGGGGAGGCGTCACTCCCGCTTACAACACCCGCTCGGCCGAGGAGGTCGATGCGGTGATCGAGGAGGCCCGCGCCGCGGGAGCGACGATCGGCCGCGAACCCGCCGAGACGTTCTGGGGCGGCTACTCGGGCGTCTTCATCGACCCGGACGGCCATCCCTGGGAGGTCGCCCACAACCCCCGCTGGACGATCGCCGACGACGGCGCGGTGATCCTGCCGGACTAGGCGCAATCGGTCGGCGGCGAGCCGCTCGTAGAATCGCCGGATGCCGGGATTCCGACCCGTCGACCCGAAGCAGTCCTTCCCCGAGCTCGAGGAGCGAGTGCTCGAGCGCTGGCGCGAGCGCGACACCTTTCCCCGCTCCCTGGAGCGCCGCGAGGGCGCCCCGCTCTGGGGCTTCTACGAGGGCCCGCCGACCGCCAACGGCCGGCCCGGCTCGCACCACGTCCTCTCCCGTGTCTTCAAGGACATCTATCCGCGCTACCGGACCATGACCGGCCACTACGTCCCGCGCAAGGCGGGGTGGGACTGTCACGGCCTGCCCGTCGAGCTGGAGATCGAGCGGGAGCTGGGCATCTCCTCGAAGGCCGAGATCGAGGCCTATGGGATCGCCGAGTTCAACCAGCGCTGCCGGGAGTCCGTCTTCCGCTACGTGGAGGACTGGAACCGGCTGACCGAGCGGATCGGCTTCTGGCTCGACCTCGACGACCCCTACGTCACGCTGGACAACGACTACATCGAGTCGGTCTGGTGGGCGCTGAGGCGGATCTGGGACGACGGCCGGCTCTATGAGGGCAACAAGGTCGTTCCCTACTGCCCGCGGTGCGGGACCGCGCTCTCCTCCCACGAGGTCGCGCAGGGCTACCACGACATCGAGGACCCCTCCGTGTACGTGAAGCTGCCGTTGAGGCAGCCGGCCCCGAGCGACCAGATCCCGGAGTCGCCGCTCGAGCCGCGGCGACCAGCTCCTCGTCTGGACCACCACTCCCTGGACGCTGATCACCAACGCCGCGGTCGCCGCGGGCCCGGAGGTCGAGTACGCCCGGGCGAGGCTGGGCGACGAGGTACTCGTGCTGGCCCGAGACCTGGTGGAGAAGGTCCTCGGGGAGGACGCCGAGGTCCTCGCCCACTTCCCGGGCGAGGCCCTCTCCGGCAGCGCCTACGAGCCGCCCTTCGACTACATCACCGACTACGGGCCGCGGGGGCACACCGTGCTGCTGGCGGACTTCGTCAGCACCGAGGAGGGCACCGGCCTGGTCCACACCGCGATCGCCTTCGGCGAGGACGACTTCCGGCTCGGTGAGGAGTACGGGATCACGCTGCAGAACCCGGTCACGCTCGAGGGCACCTTCGACGAGCGGATCACGGACTTCGAGGGGCGAGGGGTGCGCGAGGCGAACCCCGACATCGTCAAGGCGCTCGACGAGCGCGGGAAGCTGCTTCGCGCCGAGACCTACCTGCACGCATATCCCCACTGCTGGCGCTGCGACACGCCGCTCATCTACTACGCGAAGTCGAGCTGGTACATCGCCACCAGCCAGGTCAAGGACCGTCTGCTTGCGGCCAACGAGGAGATCGGCTGGCACCCCGAGCACATCAAGCACGGGCGCTTCGGCAAGTGGCTCGAGAACAACGTTGACTGGGCGCTCTCCCGGGACCGCTACTGGGGGACCCCGCTGCCGATCTGGGAGTGCGACGAGAAGGACTGTGAGGAGCGCTTCTGCGCCGGCTCGATCGCCGACCTTCGCGAGCGCGGCGTCGAGGTCCCGGACGACCTCCACCGCCCCTACATCGACGAGGTCTCGTTCGCGTGCGAACGCGAGGGCTGCGGCGGCACGATGCGGCGGGTCCTGGCGGTCATCGACGCCTGGTTCGACTCGGGGTCGATGCCGTGGGCCCAGCACCACTACCCGTTTGAGAACGAGGAGCTGTTCAAGGAGCGCTTCCCGGCCGACTACATCTGCGAGGCGATCGACCAGACCCGCGGCTGGTTCTACACGCTGCTCGCGGAGTCGGTGCTCCTCCACGACACCTCGAGCTTCCGCAACTGCGTCTGCCTCGGCCTGATCCTCGATCCGGAGGGCCGGAAGATGTCGAAGAGCCGCGACAACGTCGTGGATCCGTGGGAGGTGCTCGGCCTCCACGGCGCGGACGCCTTCCGCTGGTACTACTTCACCTCGCAGCAGCCCTGGACCGGGTATCGCTTCGCCGCCGACACGGTCGGCGAGGCGGTGCGCCAGTTCATGCTCACCCTCTGGAACACCTACTCGTTCTGGGTGCTCTACGCCAACACGACCACCCCGGAGCTCGACCCGGAGGCGGTCTACGACGAGCCGAAGCTCGAGCTCGGCCCCGAGGACTTCGCCCCCGGCGCCACCCTGAGGGGCGCAGAGTTCGAGCCCCACCCGCACGCCGACGACCTCGACGGGTGGGCCCTCTCGCGGCTCCAGGGCACGATCGCCGCGGTCCGCGAGCACATGGACGAGTTCGACTGCACGGCCGCGGGCCGGGCGATCGCCGACTACTGCGAGGAGCTCTCGAACTGGTACGTCCGCCTCGGGCGCCGCCGCTTCTGGGAGGGCGACATGTTCGCCCTCGCGACCCTCCGCATCTGCCTGGTCGAGATCTCGAAGCTGCTCGCCCCCTTCACCCCCTTCATCGCGGATGAGATCTACACCAACCTCGTCGGCGGCGCCGAGGAGGCCTTCATGGACGCGCCCGACTCGGTCCACCTCTGCGACATGCCCGAGCCGGATCCCGAGCGTGTCAACGAGGAGCTGGAGCGCGAGATGGAGATCGTCCAGCGGACGGTCGAGCTCGGCCGAGCCGGGCGCGCCCAGGCCAGGGTGAAGATGCGCCAGCCGCTGGGCCGCGCGGTGATCGTCGCCTCGGACGCCGAGCGCGGGTCGATCGAGCGGCTCGCCGGGATCGTCACCTCGGAGCTGAACGTCAAGGAGCTCGAGTTCGTCCACGAGCGCTCCCAGCTCGTCTCCTACCGGGCCAAGGCCAATTACCGCGTACTCGGGCCACGCTTCGGCTCCAAGATGCCGCAGGTGGCCGCGGCGATCGAGGCCCTCGATCCGGACGCGGTCGCCAAGGCGATCGAGGGCGGCGGCCAGGTCGGGATTTCGATCGACGGGGCGGACCACACTCTCAGCGCCGACGAGGTCACCCTGGTGATGGAGCCGCTCGAGGGCTACCAGGTCGAGTCGGAGGCGGGCCACGCCGTCGCGCTGTCCCTGGAGCTCGACGAGGAGCTGCGGGCCGAGGGCTGGGCCCGCGAGATCGTCCACGCCGTGCAGAACGCGCGCAAGGCCGCCGGCCTGCACATCTCCGACCGGATCGAGCTCGGGCTCGGCGGGGACGCGGACCTGCTCGAGGCCGCCCGGGAGCACGAGGACTACATCTCCGGCGAGACCCTCGCCGTCACCATCAACCACAGCGCCGACCGGACCGGCGAGCTGGCGAAGATCGACGGCCGTGAGCTGACGATCGCGCTCGCCCGGGTCGAGGGCGACCCGTTCGACTAGGGTCGACGCATGGCTCCCTTCACGAAGAAGAACCTGCGGGAGGTCGAGGACGTGGCGGTGAAGGGCGGTGTCTCCGACAACCAGGAGGTGCGCTTCGGGCACGGGGACCTCGACGCGGAGCAGACCGGGGTCTCCTTCCAGGTCGTGAAGCCCGGAAAGCGCCATGCGTTCGGGCACCGGCACGAGGACGCCGAGGAGATCTACGTCGTCCTGTCCGGAACCGGGCGGGTGAAGCTCGACGACGAGATCATCGAGGTCGCGCCGATGGACGCGATTCGGATCTCCCCGCCGGTCACGCGGCAGTTCGAGGCGGACTCCGACGCGCTGGAGCTGCTCGTCTTCGGGCCGCGGGTCGAGGGCGACGCCGAGATCGTTCAGGACTTCTGGACGGACTGAAGATCGAGCTCGGGAGCGACACCCGGGCGGTGCTGCTGGCCGCGGGCCTGATCTTCATCGGCGCCCTCCTGCTCGGCGTTTGGAAATTCCGCCAGATGGCCGCGGCGAAGGACGGCCTCGCCCACCCCTATGTGGACACCGCGCACCGGGCGGCGCTGCTCTACTCGTTCGCGACGCTGCTGATCGCGACCTTCGTCGAGCTCAGCGGGTGGAGCACCGCGGTCAACCTCATCGCGGCATTCAGCGTGATCTTCTTCTTCGTCGCAGCGGTCTCGGGCTACATCTGGCAGGGAGCGCGACGGGTCACGGACAACCAGTTCCGCGACCCCTTCCCGGGCCTGCACACCTTCATGTGGGCGCTGATCATCGCCGAGATCGCTGGCTTCTCGGTGCTGCTGGCGGGCTTCGTCGAAGCCCAGATCCTCTAGGGAGTTCGCCCTAGGCGAGAGCCGGCTCCAGCTCGGCCTCGAGCCGCGCCTTCGGCATCGCCCCGACCACGCGCTTCGCGGCCTCGCCGTCCTTGAACAGGATCATGGTCGGGATCGAGAGGACCTCGTACTTGGCGGCCGTCTGCGGATTCTCGTCGGTGTTGAGGCTGACGATCTTCAGCTCGTCGCGCTCGGCGTCGATCTCCTCGAGCACCGGATGGACGACACGGCAGGGACCGCACCACGGGGCCCAGAAGTCGACGAGCACGGGCCCGTCGGCGTCCAGCACGTCGGACTGGAAGTTGGCGTCGGTTACGTCGGTGAGCTTGCCCGGCACTGTCGTCCTCTCCTAACTAGGGATGGGTGCGCGCTTCGTCCTCTTACTATACAAAGTGAAGCGAGGCCGTTGCCGATCCAGCGGGCGCCTCGACTCGAAGCATAGACATGCCGGCCGTCCTCATCGCCGGGTACCTCGCCGGCGCATCGCGGGAACTCGCCAGATCGCCTCCGCGACGATCCCCTTGGTCATCTTCGAGCTCCCCTCCCGTCGGTCGCGGAAGACGATCGGCACCTCGACCACGCGGAAGCCGGCCTGGATCGCCCGGTAGGTCGTCTCGACCTGGAATGCGTAGCCGCGGGAGGTGATCGTGTCGAGTTCGATCGCCTCGAGCACCTCGCGCCGGAAGCACTTGAAGCCGCCGGTCAGATCCCGGATACCGACGCCGAGCGTCCGACGGGCGTAGCCGCTGCCTCGCTTGCTGATGAAGCGGCGCAGCTTTCCCCACTCGGTGACGCCCCCGCCGGGCACGTAGCGCGAGCCGAGCACCAGGTCGGCGTCATCCGTCGCCCTCAGCAACTGCGGCAGGTAGCCGGGGTCGTGGGAGAAGTCGGCGTCCATCCCGATCACCAGCTCCGCGCCGCCCGCCAGCGCCTCCCGGAAGCCGGCCAGGTACGCGGGGCCCAGCCCCTCCTTGTGCTCACGATGGAGCACCGCCACGTCCTCGCTCGCCTCGGCGAGCCGGTCGGCGATCTCCCCGGTGCCGTCGGGCGAGTTGTCGTCGACGATCAGCACCCGCCGCGACTCCGGCAGCCGCTCGAGCACCGCGTTCACCAGCGGCTCCAGGTTCTCCGCCTCGTTGTAGGTGGGCAGGATGACCCAGACCCGCGGCTCCACCGCCGATCCGGAATCCGGGGGGGAGCCCGCGTCCGTCACGGCGCGGGATGGTAGAGAGGCTCTGACGCGGCAGCCCCGAGGCCGTCACTAGCCTGAGGGCATGCGCAACGCCGAGATCGCATCCGCCCTGCGCGAGCTGGGCATCCTCTATGAGCTGGACGGCGCCGACCGCTTTCGGGTGCTCGCCTACCGGGAAGCGGCACAGGCGATCGCGCAGAGCCCGATCTCCGCGGAGCAGCTCTCGGCGGAGGGCAGGCTGACCGAATTGCCGGGGGTCGGCAAGACGATCGCTGAGAAGGTCTCCGCCCTGATCGCAGAGGGTGAGATCCCGGCGGCGGCGAAGCTGAAGCAGAAGTTCCCGGCGACGCTGGTGGAGGTGACGAGGGTCCCGGGGCTGGGTGCCAAGACGGCAAAGCTCATCTACGACGAGATCGGGGTGGAGAACCTTGAGCAGCTCAAGCAGGCCGCCGAGGACCAGCGGCTGCGCGAGATACGCGGCCTCGGTCCGAAGGCGGAGGAGAACGTGCTCGCCTCGCTCAGCAACCTCTCCGAGGACGGCGCGGGCGAGCGGCTCCTTCTCTCCCATGTGTTGCCGATCGCCGAGGAGATCAGGGGCGACCTGCTGGAGGCGGGCGTCGCGAGCAGGATCGAGATTGCCGGATCCGCCAGGCGCTGGGCCGAGACCTGCAAGGACCTCGACCTGATCGCGATCACGGACGATCCGGCGTCGCTGGCCGAGGCGCTGACGACCCACGGCCTCTCGGCCGAGGCCCGCGGCGGCGGGCAGGAGAAGGCGAGTGTCCTCACCCACTCGGGCCTCTCGGTCGACGTGCGTTTCGGGTCCGACGAGAACTTCGGGAACCTGCTCCAGCACTTCACCGGCTCCGCCGCGCACAGCGTGCAGCTCCGCGAGCGGGCTCTCGCCCGAGGCTTCTCGGTCAGCGAGCACGGCGTCGCCAAGACCAAGGGCAAGAAGGTTCATCGCTTCGCCGACGAGGCGGGGGTCTATGAGCTGCTCGGGCTGGCATACATCGAGCCCGAGCTCCGCGAGGGGCGGGGTGAAATCCAGGCGGCGGAGTCCGGCGAGCTACCCGACCTCGTTACGGTCGACGACATCCGCGGCGACCTCCATTGCCACACCACGCTGTCGGACGGGCGCAACTCGCTCGAGGAGATGGCTGAGGCCGCCCGCAAGCGCGGCTACGCATACCTTGCGGTCACCGACCACTCCGCCAGCCATGGGTTCGGCGACGACGTCAGCCCCAGGCAGCTCGCGAAGCGCATCGAGGAGGTCCGTGCCTACAACGAGTCGGCGCCGCGCGGCTTCAGGCTGCTGGCCGGCTCCGAGGTCAACATCGGCCCGGACGGCGAGCCCGACTACCCGGACAAGCTGCTTGCTGAGCTCGACTGGGTCATCGGCAGCGTCCACACGCAGTTCCGGATGGGCGAGAAGAAGATGACCGATCGGATCATCGCCGCGATGGAGCACCCGCTGATCGACTGCATCGGGCACCTCACGGGCCGGCTCTTGCTGCGGCGGGAGCCCTACGGGGTCGACATCGAGCGCATCGCCGAGGCCGCCGCGCGCACCGGGACGATGATGGAGATCAACGGCAACCCGAACCGGCGCGACCTCAACGAGGGCCACGCGAAGCTCGCCGCGGAGGCGGGGGTGACGATCGTCTGCAACACCGATGCGCACGGCGTGGACACCCTCGACAACATCAAGTACTCGCTGGCGACGGCGCGCCGAGCCTGGCTCACCGCCGACCAGGTCGCCAACACCCGCGCGTGGCGCTCCTTCGCGCCGCTCCGCAAGCGGGCGCGGAAGGGGAGCTAGAAAGCCGTCCGGCTAGCGCAAGCGGGGAGTTCCCGGCGGGCGGCGCGGCAGCTTGTCGCCGCCCGGAGCGCGCAGTCCCTCGAGGACGATCGCGAGGAAGCGTTCCCAGGACATTCCCGGGGCCATCCTGCCGCCGATGGCGGCTTCGTTGACGTGACCCAGGCCGCAGAGGATCATCGGGATGTCCTCGAGCTCGGCGTCTTTACGGAGTTGCCCTGACCGCTGAGCGAGGACGAGGAGCTTCTCGCTGAGGTCGATCGTGCCCGAGCTTTCCGCGTGTGCGCCCATCACCTCTGGCCGTGAGGACCCCACCTGGGACGTGGCGCGGCACTGCGCCTGCAGCTCGACCGTGAACCGCATGAAGCCGCTGAACGCCTCCCAAGGGTCGTCCTTCGCTTCCTCCAGTGCAGCCCTGCCCCGTTCGGCGATCTGCTCGAAGCGCTCCGCGACGATGGCCTCCAGCAGGTCCTCCTTGGTGGGGAAGTGGCGGTAGACGGTCCCGACGCCGACCTTCGCCGCCTTGGCGATGTCGGGCATCTGGGCGTCGAGGCCCTGCTCGGCGAACAGCTCCTTGGCCGCGGCGAGCACGGCCTCGCGGTTCCGTTTCGCGTCCGCGCGCAGCTCACGCGGTGCGCCCTTCGCAGCGGCCTTCGGTTTTGGCTTGGTCGCGGTGGTCATTTCGGCGAATCCTGTCCCTTTGTGTGGTGATCCCAGGCGCGTGACGGTCGTCACGCAAACGGAACTCCGATTCCGTATAGTTCTAACCGAAACCGGAACTCAGCTTCCGATTATGACACAAGCTCAAGCCAAACAAAGACGACCGGCATGTCAATCCCGACGCCCCCCGTTCGTCATAGAGGTAAGCGACAGATTGGAGACCACATGACCACCGCCGCCGAATATCAGGAGAAACGATGGCTCGCCCTTGCCCTGCTGTGCATGGCGCAGTTCGTCGTCGTCCTCGACGCGTCCATCGTCAACGTCGCGCTCCCGTCTATTGGCGAGGGGCTCAGCTTCTCCCAGGAGAACCTGGCGTGGGTCGTCAACGCGTACATCCTCACCTTCGGCGGCTTTCTGCTGCTCGGCGGACGGATGGCCGACCTCCTCGGCCGGCGTCGCGTCTTCATCTCCGGTCTGATCGTCGTCGCGGTCGCCAGTCTTGCCGCGGGGTTCGCCTCGAACGAGGGGCAGCTGATCGCCGCCCGCGCGGCTCAGGGACTGGGCGCGGCGATCATCTCGCCGGCGGCACTCTCGATCGTCACCACCCTCTTCACAGACGGGTCCGAGCGGAACAAGGCCCTCGGTGTCTGGGGAGCTGTTGCCGGCTCCGGCGGCGCCGTCGGGGTGCTGCTCGGTGGCATTCTCACCGACGGCCTCGGCTGGGAGTGGGTCCTCTGGGTGAACGTTCCGGTTGCCCTGATCGCTGCCGCGCTGACGCCACGGCTGATTGCTGAGAGCCGCTCGGAGTCTCAGACGCGTCACTTCGACGCCGCGGGCGCGTTCACGGTCACCGCGGGGCTCTCCGTTCTGGTCTACGCCTTGGTCGATGCGGCCGAGGCGGGCTGGGGTTCGACCCAGACGCTCGGCCTGATCGGGCTAGCGGCTGCGCTGATCGGCGCCTTCATCGCGATCGAGCTGCGCTCCGAGGCGCCGCTGATGCCGTTCAGGATCTTCCGGCTGCGGACCCTGACGGGCGCGAACGTCGTGGGGCTCCTGCTGGGCGCCTCGCTGTTCTCGATGTTCTTCTTCATCACGCTCTACATGCAGCAGGTGCTCGGCTTCTCTGCGATCGAGGCTGGGCTCGCATACCTGCCGCTGTCGATCGCGATCATCGCCTCGGCTGCGGTGGGCGGCCAGCTCGTGACGCGACTGGGCTTCAAGCCCGTGCTCGCTGCGGGGATGGCCCTGATCTCGGCCGGGCTCCTCTGGTTCAGCCAGGTCTCGGTCGGGGGCGGATTCACCACCGACGTGCTCGGTCCGTCGCTGCTGGCGGCGGTCGGGCTCGGGTTCGGCTTCGTCACCTCGACGATTGCGGCCGTCTCCGGCGTGCGCGAGCAGGAGTCCGGGCTGGCGAGTGGCCTGATCAACACGTCGCAGCAGATCGGCGGGGCACTGGGTCTCGCCGTGCTGGCGACGATCGCCAACTCCCGAACCGATGACGTGATGGCAAGCGCGGGCGGAGATCCGTCGGTTCTGCCGAACGCGCTCACCCAGGGCTTCCAGGATGCGTTCCTGGGTGGTGCCGTCATCGCGGCGCTCGGGCTGGTTGCGACGCTGGTGTTGATCCGCAGCCGCGACAGCCGCGCTCACACCGAGCTCGGCGCTGAGGCGCAGCCCGCCAGCGCCTGATCGGTCAAACGCCCGCCGCCGGAGGTGGATGCCCCGGCGGCGGGCGGTCGCGCCGCAGGCCGGGTGTGCGGACCAGCTTCACCGGCTGCAGCGCCGAGCCCGGCTCGACGTAGAACCGCACGCCGTCCCTCTCCTCTATCGCCGCAACGGCCTGCTCGCGAGACCGCCAGGCGAGCGCGGCAGTGAGGGCGAAGCCGGTTCCGATTGCCGCGACACCCGGGAAGATGAAGCCGACACCGCCGGCGACCAGGGCGAAGACGGCCAGGGGCCAGAGCCGCCCCAGCGCCGCGCGGCCCGCGGCGTCGTATTGAGGAAGCGTGGGAGTCGTCCGGGCGGCTGAGAGCACCGGGCTCATCGCCTGCATCGCCCGCGACGGACGGCCCAGCAGCAGCCCTGCGACGAGCGCGACCGTCCACCAGACCGCGGCGACGACGAGTGTGGTCGTGTCGTCAGCCCGGTCGGCCGCGATCACCGTCACCGCCGCCAGCACGGTGGCTGAGCCTCCGGTCAGCAGCACAGTCGTTCGCAGCAGGTCGCAGTACGCCACTGTCTATGCGGCCAGTTCCTCGAGCAGGGCGACGACGCCCTCCGGCCCCTCGACGGTGAGGTCGGCATTCGCCCCGACCTCGGGGGGTGTCTCGTCGGAGGCCACCGCCACGCAGACGACGGCGTCGAGCTGGCCGTCTTCCTGGAGGGTGCGAAGGCCCCGAAAGGCGTCGACGTCGGTTCGGTCGTCTCCGGCATAGAGCGCGGCGTCGATCCTCCGCATCGGCACCAGCGCCGCCACGGCGATCCCCTTGTTCACGGCGACGTTGGGCCTGATCTCGAGGACCTTGCGACCGCGGTGGGGGACGAGCTCCTGCCACTCGGCCTCATTGGCGATCTCGTGTGCCAGCGACTCCGCGGCGCCCTCGTTCTCGGCGCCGCGCCAGTGCAACGCGATGATCGCGCCCTTGTCCTCCGTCCGGATTCCCGCCTTTTCCAGCTCCCCCTGGTCGAGTCCGTACACGAACCGAGATGCGTCCTCGTCGTGGCCGTCGAGGGATGGGTCGGGGCGCGGCTCGCCCTCACCGGGCAGCAGCAGCTCGAAGCCGTGGTTCCCCGAATAGACGAGCTCGTCGAGGCCGACGACCCTGCGCGCGTCCGTGGCCCGCCGGCCGCTGATGCACGCCACCAGGGCATAGTCGCGCGCGAGCTTCCTCAGCAGCTCGCGGGCACGTTCGGGAACAGCCGCCGCGTCGTGGCGCTCCACGATTGGGGCCAGCGTGCCGTCGACGTCGAAGAAGAGGCCCGTTCGCTCCGGGCTCTCGCGCAATGGGGCGAGCAATTCGGCCGCTTCCACGTCAACTAGTATCGCCCGCCGTGCGGAGGACTCTGAAGCTGGCGGCGATAGGGACCGCCGCCGGCGTCTTCAGTGGCCTGTTCGGAGTCGGCGGCGGGACGATCATCGTCCCCCTGCTGATCATCTGGCTCGCCTACGGCGAGCGCGAGGCGACCGGCACGAGCATGGCCGCGATCGTGATCATCGCGGGCCTGGCGGCCGCCTTTCAAGCGGGTTACGGGAACGTCTCAGTCGCCAATGCGGCCCTGGTCGGCATCCCCGCGATCGCGGGTGCGATCGCGGGCACGGCGCTTCAGCAGCGACTGTCCGAGCGCGTGATCTCGGGCCTTTTCGCCCTGCTGCTGGTCGTGATCGCGGTGGAGTTGATCGTGCCGTGAGCGAGGTCGCCGCTGCCATTCTCGGGTTCCTCGGCGGGATGGTCGGTGGCCTGCTCGGCGTCGGCGGCGGGATCCTCTTCGTCCCGGCGCTCACCATCTTCATGGACGAGCCGCAGGTGGAGGCCGAGGCGACCTCGCTGCTCGCGATCGTCCCGGTGGCAATCGTCGCCACCTGGCGCCAGCGCTCCTACGGAAACGTCCGCCTCGCCGACGGCCTCCTGATCGGCGCGCTCTCGCCACTCGGCGTCGCGATCGGGGTGGTGGTCGCGAACGAGGTGAGCCAGCGGGTGCTCGAGCTCTCCTTCGCCGCGCTCGCCCTGGTGATCGCGGCCAGGCTGGCGATTCGGGCCTTCCGCCCGCCGCGCGAGAATTCGAGCTGACTCCCCCATTTTGGGCGTATCGGACGACGCCGGCGCCTCCGCGCCGGAGCCGGCCGAATCCCCGCCATTCAGCAGTCCGCTGCCCGCCCCCGGCAACTCGGGCAACGCCCCGGGCCACAACAGGTAGGCCGCGCAGGTACTACAGGCCCTGCTCGAGTGCGCCCTTGACGCCGGCGTCCAGCGCGTTCAGCCGGTAGAGCGCGAGCGCCTCGGGCGTGCCGAAGCCCCTCCCCGGCGCTCCGCGCCCGTCGGTTCCGTGATGGGAGAGCACGCAATGGAGGAGCGCGGCTCGGCGCTCAGCGGCCAACCCCTCGGCTGCGCGGCCGATGATCTCCGCGCCGATGGTGAGGTGGCCGAGCAGCCTGCCCTCCTCGGTGATCCCGAACTCGGCCCCGTAGGTGAACTCACGGACCTTGCCGACGTCGTGGAGGAGCGCCGCGGCCATCAGCAGATCGGAGTCGAGCCGCGGATGGAGCTGGCAGACGTCCCCGACCAGCGTCCCGACCGCGACCGTGTGCTCGAGCAGCCCGCCGAGATAGGCGTGGTGGCCGGCGCGGGTGCAGGGGGCCCGCCGGAACTCGCCCGCCACCGGCTCGGCCAACAGCACCCGCTCCACCACGCCTCGCAGCGGCGGGTCGTGCACCTCGCGAGTCAGGTGCTCGAGGAAGCCGGTCAGCTCATCGTGGTCCCGATACGCGCTCGGTAGGTAGGAGGCCGGATCGATCGAGTCCGCTTCGAGAGAGCGGATGTCGTCGACCTCGGCGACGAGCTCGCCGCGGAAGCGCTCCACCCGGCCGGACACCCGGATCGGGTCCCCGCGCTCGAAGCGGGAGGAGAGGCGATCGACGTCGCGGAAGGCACGGGCCGCGATCGAGCCGCTGCGGTCACGCAATTCCAGGGAGAGATAGGAGGAGCCGTTCCGGGCCGTGAGCCGATCCTTCCGCAGGCAGGCGTAGTCGGCCCGGAAGCGCTGTCCGGGCCGAAGCTCGGAGACGGAGGGCCCGGCGAGTGTCGGTGCGTCGCCGGTGTCTACTTGCTGGGCGGTCTGTGCTCCGGGGCTCACGCTTCGATCTTCCCTCCGGGGCCGGACGCATGATCAAGAACCGCGTCAATGGACCGGCGCCTGCGCGAAGACCACTCGCTAGTCTCGAATCGATGGATGGTCTCGTGTGGGAGTCCGAGCCTCCGCGCCTCCGCTCACCGATTCTGGTCTGTTCATTCGCCGGCTGGAATGACGCGGCCGGGGCAGCGACGACGGCGTTGACGGCCGTCGGCGACGCGCTGGATACGGAGCTGATCGCGCAGATCGATCCCGAGGAGTTCTTCGACTTCCAGGCGAACCGACCGACCATCCGGCTCACCGAGGACGAGACCCGGGAGATCGACTGGCCCGGCAACGTGCTCTATGCCGCTCGCGCACGTCGGGCCGAGCACGACCTGGTCCTGCTCAGCGGAACCGAGCCCAACCTGCGCTGGCGGACCTTCTCAGAGGGAATCGCCGGCGCCGCCGAGTCACTGGGCATCCAGATGGTGGTGACGCTTGGTGCCCTCATCGCCGACGTGGCCCACAGCCTGCCCGTGCCCATCACAGGGCTCGCCTCCGACGAGGAGCTCGCCCAGCGGCTCAGCCTGACGCGGTCGAACTACGAGGGACCGACCGGCATCGTCGGCGTACTGCATGACGCCTGCCGGCGGCGGGGCATTCCCTCGGCGTCTCTCTGGGCGGCCGTCCCCCACTACGTCGCGGCGGTGCCCAACCCGAAGGCGGCCCTGGCCCTGCTGAGGCGCCTGGAGGGTCTCGTCGGCGTCGCCGTCGAGGCCTCCGGGCTCGAGGAGGAGGCCGATACCTACGACAGCCAGGTCAGCCGGGCGGTCGCCGCCAATCCCGAGATCGAGGAGCTGGTCCAGCGCCTGGAGGAGGAGCAGGCGGACCGCATCGAGCTCGAGGATGACCTTCCCTCGGGCGAGGCCCTGGCCCGCGACTTCGAGCGGTTCCTTCGCCAGCACGGCCCGGGACCCGACGCCTAGCTACGCCTCCGACGCCGGGCAGATCAGCCTGAAGTCACACCAGGAGCAGATCTCGGGCGAGGGGCGCGGCTCGAAGTCCTGGCCGAGAATCCCCTCCCCGACCTCCAGCACCACGCTCTCGACCCGCTCCAGGTCGTCAGGCGAGCCGCCGACCGCGACCTTCTCGTCGGCGAGCACATACCAGTAGCTCCCCGCGGCCCCGTCGAGCCTCCAGGCCTCGCGCGCCGCGAGCCGGTAGATCGCCAGCTGCACGTCGCCCTCCAGCGCCGGCTGTGGCTTGGGGTCGCCTGTCTTGTAGTCGATCAGCTCGTAGCCGCCGGTCGGCAGCTCGTCCACCCGGTCGACCCGGCCGCGGAGATGATGGGGGCCGATGCGGAAGTCGAACTTCCGCTCCACCCAGCGTGGGCTCGAGCCGCTGGAGGCCTCGCGGGCGTGATAGCGCCGCAGCGCCTCGATGGCGCGCTCGCGGAACTGGAGCTCGTCGGCGGTCTCGCCGAACCCCGCCTTGCGCCAGGCCGCACCGAACAGGGCCATCAATCGCTGGAGGCTTCCGGCACCCTCGCCCGGCACCGAATCGGTGGACGGGTCCGTGGCCGCTGAGTGGAAGCGCTCGAGCACTTGGTGGATGACGATCCCGAAGCGCTGGTTGATCGTCGTCTCCTGCGGGATGCCGAAGACGCGCGCGAACTTGTACTTGAGCGGGCAGGTGCGGTAGAGCTCGATGTCCGTCGCCGACAGGGCGAGGCCCTCGCCCCGACGGGGCAGGAAGGCCTCCAGGGACGGCTCGTCCCGGGCGGCGATCAGCTCGCGGCGCCGCTTGGCCGCTCCCTCCTCGTCCAGCAGGTAGGCGTCGAGCCCGGAGTCCGCGAGCGCCTTCCGCTGCTCCGGCGAGATCGCGTGCTCGAGCAGCTCGTTGATGGCGGGGAGCGCCTCGGCGACCGGCTCCTCGCCCGGTCGCTGGATCAGCCCGGCGAGCTTCACCAGCTCCAAGAACCGCCCGACCGCGGCCGTGACGTCGATGTAGGTGTCGAGCCGCGGCTCGCGGAGCTTGCCGCCGGCGCGCCAAGCCTCCTCGAGGACCTCGTCCTGGATCATCCGGTAGGTCGCCTGCAGGCCTTCCGCGGGGCCGAAGAGCTCCTCGCCGTGATCCTGCTCGGAGGCGTCCAGCACGGCTCGCGCCACCCCGTAGAAGGGCGACGGCCGCGCCTCGCCCTCCTCGGTCGCCAGCGGCCTCGACATGACCAGCTCCTGGCGGGCGCGCGTCATCGCGGTGTAGAGGAGACGGCGCTGCGCCGCCTCATGGCCGGGAGCGGCTCCACCAACCTCGGGCGGCACCGCCGGTCGTCCAGGCGGGGCCGGGCCGGGCACAGCGCCGGCGTGGAGTCCGACGATGTAGACCCGATCGAACTCGAGCCCTTTCAGCGTGTCGAGGGGCATCACCCTGACCGCGTCGGCGATCGCTTCCACCGGCTCGTCGGTAGGGGAGACCCCGGCCTCCGAGACCGCCGCCAGATAGCGGACGAAGTCGCGGTTGGAGCCGTCGGGCTCCCGGCGCGTCCAGGTCGCCGCCAGCTCCCCGAGGCGCGACAGGTTCCGGAGCCGCTCCGCGGCCTCCGGATGCGCGGCGAAGAGGCGGTGCCGGCGAAAGCCGATCCGCTCGATCAGGCGGCGCACGAAGACGTCGGCGCGCATCTCCGCCATCGCCTTCGCGGCCTTGCCGTGGAGGTCGAGGAAGTTGCGGATGCGGTCGCGGGCCTCCGGCGCGATCTGGGGGCTCTCCAGGGACGCCTCGAGCGCCGAGACCATGTCGAGCTTTCGGCGCCGCGCGATCGTGGTGCAGCGGGCCAGGTCCACCGAGCGGAGGTCCACGGGCGGCCTGCTCAGGGCGCGGACGGTTGCGGCGGTGTCGGTCGGGTCCGCGAGCAGCCGCAGCCATGCGATCACGTCCCGGATCTCCGGGCGTTGGAAGAAGGCGCCGGGGCCGGTCAGCCGGTGCGGGACGCGCCGCTCCTCCAGAGCGGCAGCGATCGCCCTCGCGCGGCCGCCGCCGCGCGGAACCGCCACGCAGATCTCGCGGATGGGGACCTCGCCGGCGGCCAGTGCGGCCTCGATGTCCCTGGCCACGGCCTGCGCCTCGGCGCGCTCGTTGGCGCTGGTCCAGAACCTGATTCGCGTGGGCGGCCCGCTCGCCCGGCGCGGCACCTCGGGGGCTGAAGGGGGTTCGACTGATTCGCCCCCGTTAGGTAGCGCGGGGGCCACGACCGCATGTGCCGCGTCCGCCAGGTCCCCGCCGTAGCGCCGGGCGGCCTCGAGGACCACCTCCGCCTCTGCCAGGTTTTCGAGGCCCCATGCCGCACCGCTCTCGCAGGGTCCGCGTGACTGGTCGTCGTCGCAGGCGATCACCGCGCTCCGGGCACCCCGGCTGAGTGCTTGGATCATCGCGCGCTCGGCCGGGCAGGCGTCCTCGAGCTCGTCCACGATCAGGTGCGGGAAGCGAGCGGCGATTGCGGCCGAAAGCACGGGGCGCTCGGCGAGCAGCCGCGTCAGCTCGAGAACGGCCTCGCCGCCGTCCATCGCGCCGGCGGATCGGAGCATCGCGTCGTGAAGCTCGTAGATCTGGGCGAACTCGCGCTCCCGCGCGGCGGCATCCCGGCCCTGGTCCGCATCCGCCTCGCGGCTCAGGGTCTCGGCCCACTCCCGGAAGCGCTTCGCCGTCACCCCGGCGGACTTGAGCGCGTCGATCCGATCGACGATCTGGGCCAGCAGCCCCGCCGCGTTGCCGCGGATCTCGTGCCGTCGCAGCGGCAGCTCATCGACCCGCTCGAGCAGCAGCGCGAGCCGCTCCGCTCCGGTCAGGGACTCGAAGAACGGGTCGAGTCCAGCCTCGGCGGCGTGCTCGCGAAGCAGCCGCGCCGCGGCCCCCTGATGGGAGTGGATGACCAGCTCCTCGAAGGGGCCGGCCACGGTCTCCTCGGCCCGGATCCTGATGCGGGTCACGGCCGCTTGCGAGCAGGTGAGGACCAGGGCGCGCTCACCGCCGGCCGCGAGGGAGGCGAGGCGTCGGCTGAGTGCCTCGGTCCGACCCGACCCGGCGACGCCGAGGACGAGCAGGGCCCCCTCGCCGTGTTCGGAGACCCGCTGCTGAGGCTCGCTGAGTTCCAGCTCCGCAAGCTCGGCCACGCGCCCAGGCTAGATCATCGCCCACACGGTTCCCCGTCGAGCACGCCTCGCCGAAGCGAGCCGCCTCGGATTAGGCCGCAGGCTGCGTTGAATGGGGGTCCCGGGCCGCCTTTTGGCGGCCGCTAGCATCGGCCCGGTGAGCGAGCCCGGCACCCGCGAATGGCTCGACGCCTTTCGCCGGGCAGTCGAGGCGCAGCGAGAGATCTTCGCCTCCCACGACGGGATCGAGGCCCGGACCGAGTACGAGGGCGTCGGCGAGGGAGGCGACCGCACGCTCGTGATCGACCGACTCTGCGAGGACGCGATCTTCGCCGAGTTGGAGCGGCTCCACGAGGCCGGACACGAGTTCACCGTGATCTCCGAGGAGCGCGGCACTGTCAGCTTCGGCAGCCCGGACGCGCCGCTTCGCGTCATCTCCGACCCGATCGACGGCTCGCTGAACGCCCGCCGCACGATCCCCTGCCACAGCGTCAGCATCGCGGTAGCGGATGGGAACTCGATGGCCGATGTCCGGCTCGGCTACGTCTATGAGTTCGGCGCCGGCGAGGAGTTCGTCGCCTCCGCCGACGGTGGAGCGACCGTGGACGGCAAGCCGATCAGCGTCCTGCCAGGCGACCTGCTCGAGGTGGTCGCTCTCGAGGCCACCAAGCCCGAGCGCGTGCTGGCCGCCGCCCAGAGCCTCTCCGGGCATGCGTACCGGATGCGGAGCCCCGGGTCGATCGCGGTCTCGCTCTGTTACGTCGCGAGCGGCCGGTTCGACGGGATGATCTCGACGCGGAACTGCCGCTCCGTGGACGCCGCTGCCGGCCAGTTGATCGCCCGGGAGGCCGGGGCGCAGGTCGAGTTCGCCGGCCTCGAACTCGGCGAGGCGCCCCTGGACCTGTCGGCCCGCTACGACGTCGCCGCAGCGCGTACAGCCACCGATCTGAGCACGCTGCGCGAGGCGCAGGACCAGGTCCCGTGAGCGAGTCGGAGCCACGGCAGATCGGCATCGTCGACTGGGCGCTCGCCGAGCGCCTCGCCGTCGCCCTCGCGGGAGACGGCCCGAGGTGGGAGGGAAGCGAGGAGGAGCTCCGGGCCGAGTCCGCCCGGGCCGCCAAGCTCGTCCGCCGCTACACCGGCCTGAAGCCGAAGGGCCGGCTTCCGGAGGCTGAGCTGATCGACCGCGACGAGTGGGCGACCGTGAACATCGAGTCCTTCCGTCACCTGTCCAACCGGGTCGAGGCGGCGCTCACCGACCGGATGCGCTCGTCCGGACGGCCGAGCAGCGTTTCGCGCACGGTGACCGCCGCCGCGACCGGCGCCGAGGTCGGCCTGGCGGTCGGCTACCTGGCGCAGCGGGTGGTCGGCCAGTACGACGTCGCCCTGGTCGGCCCGACCCGCGAACCGAGGCTGCTCTTCGTCGGGCCCAACCTCTCGGCTGCGCGCTCGCGGCTCGACGTGGACCGCGACCTGTTCCTTCGTTGGATCGCCCTGCACGAGACGACGCACGCCGTCCACTTCGCGTCGGTCCCGTGGCTGCGCGAGCATCTCGGGGCCGTCGCGGTCGAGCTGTTCGAGAAGGCGGCCGTTGAGGTGAAGCCGGGCGAACTGCTCGGCAAGCTGGTCCGGCTCAACCCGCGCGAGCTGGTGCGCTCGGTCGCCAGCGGTGACCTCGCCTCGCTGCTGTGGACGGAGCCGCAGCGGCAGCTGGTGGATCGGCTGATGGCGACGATGACGCTGGTCGAGGGCTATGCCGAGCAGGTGATGGACGCGGTGGGGGAGGAGCTGGATCCCGGCTATGCCCAGCTCCGACTGGCCCTCGACCGCGACCGGGAGCGCCGGGGGCTGCTCGACTCGATCGTCTCGAAGCTGCTCGGGCTCGACATGAAGATGGCTCAGTACCGCCGCGGGAAGGCCTTTGCCGACGAGGTCGTGAGCACCGCCGGCATCAGGACGCTGAACCGCGCCTGGGACGGTCCCGAGCTGCTGCCCAGCCCCGAGGAGCTCGACTCGCCGGCCGAGTGGATCGAGCGGGTCGGTACCGCCCGCGAGCACCGCTTCGCGCTCTTTCGGTAGCGGGACCCGCTAGGGCGTAACCCGCCTCCCCGGTCGGGTTAAAGAACGTACGTTCGGGTACACTCTTCTCGAACAACATTAGAACTAATAAAGAGATCCCCGAGACCCAGAGAGAGGTTGAGAAGCAAGATGCCGGAGCTTCGTTCCAAGCGCAATTCGAACAAGACCGCGGAGGCCACCACCAATGGCGCCACGCCCACACGGAGGCCCTCCGAGCAGGCGTTGGAGTACATCGACGTGACCTTCGGGCTCGCGCCCACTGTCGCCGAGGCCGTTCGCAAGCTCGTAGAGCAGCTGCGTGACCCCAGCACCCGCGACCAGGAGCTGAAGACGATCCAGGCGCAGATCGAGCGGCTGCGAAACCCTGAGACCCGTGAGCTCGAGCTGCAGACGCTCCGCAAGCGCCTCGATGCCGAGGTCGAGAAGGCCAAGACCAAGGGGCCGGTGAACCGGAAGAAGGTGACCAAGCAGCTCGTGGACCAGGCGCAGAAGGCGCGCAAGCGCGTCGAGCAGACGCCGGTCTACAGGCAGGTCGAGCCGGTGTACAAGCAGCGCGTCGAGCCGGTGTACAAGAAGCGCGTCGAGCCGACCGTGAAGAAGGTGGCCGAGCGCGTCTGACGCTTAGCCCGGGCCGCCGTGAAGCGGCGGCGAGCCCGGAGGAGTCTGCCCACGCAAGTGCGTGAGCGGAGAAGCAGCACCTCTCCTCCCTCGAGAAGCCGGCCACTGGCCGGCTTCTCTCTTTCCGTATGCGGCTGACGGGAGCGCGCCGAGGCAATGTCGCGAGCCGACCTCAAGCACATCGTCAAACCTGCAGCGGGTGATGGCGCGGGTCGCCGAGAACCCTGGCGTGCCGCCGAGCGTGCAGGGACTGGCGGCCGGAGCGGATCGGCTACTTCGAGGGCTGGCGGCTGCCTCTGAGCGGCGAGAGCCGGCCGCGGGCGCTGAAGCTCGCTGCCCGACGCAAGCTCGGGGCCATACGACGGGCGCTGATGCGCCGATACGACTGGAGGAGCGAGCCGCCGGCGGAGGTGCAGGCGGCCTTTCCGGAACTGCACACCCGGTTGACTAGCCTGGAGGCGGTCCGATGGCGATGGTGATCTCAAAGACCCCGCTGCGCATGAGCTTCGTCGGAGGCGGCACCGACCTGCCGGCCTTCTACGAGCAGCACGGCGGCGCCGTACTCTCGACCGCGATCGACAAGTGGATCCGGGTCGGCGTTGCTCCCCGCTTCGAGGGCGACGTCAGGGTGAGCTACTCGCGAACCGAGATCGTCGACAAGGCGGCCGACCTCGAGCACGAGCTGATCCGCGAGGCGATGCGGCGGACGGGCCTCTCACGCGGGGTCGAGGTGATCACGCTCGCCGACCTCCCCTCACGCGGGACGGGCCTCGGCTCCTCGAGCTCGGTCACAGTCGGCGCCCTGATGGCGCTCTACGGCCATCAGGGATTGCAGAAGTCCGCCCGAGGAGCTCGCGCAGGAGGCGTGCCGGATCGAGGTCGAGGTCCTCGGCAAGCCGATCGGCAAGCAGGACGCAGTACGCGGTCGCGCTGGGCGGCATGAACCTGATCGAGTTCAAGACCGACGGGACGGTGGTCGACCGAGCCGGTGATCGCCCCCCCGGAGCACATGGCGGCGCTTCCACCGCAGCCTGCTGCTCTTCTACACCGGCAATCCACGCAGCCAGGGCGACGGGTCCTGATCGATCAGGGCAAGGCTGCCAGGAGCGGCGACAACACCAAGCCGATGCTGCGAGATGCGCGACCTCGCCTTCGAGATGCGCGACCTCATCCACCGGGGCGACATCGAGGGGATCGGGGGCCTGCTCCACCGCAACTGGGAGCTGAAGCCGAGCTCGGCGCCCGGCACCTCGACCGCGCGAGATCGACGACCTCTACGAGAAGGCGCGCGAGGCGGGTGCCTGGGGCGGCAAGCTGCTCGGCGCCGGCGGTGGGGGCTTCTTCCTGATCTGCGCGCCTCCGGAGTCGCACGCGGCGGTGCGCAAAACGCTCTCCGATCACCGCGAGATCCCCTTCCGCTTCGCGGCCCGCGGCGCGCACCTGCTGCTGCTGGAGCACACCTGATGGCGATCAAGACCGACATCCGCGACTACCTCGACCGCCTGGTGGGGACGCTGGAGCGTCTTCCCGCGGACGCGATCGAGAGCCTCAGCGACCTCCTCTACCGCGCCTACACCGACGGCAAGCAGGTGTTCATCCTCGGCAACGGCGGCTCCGCCTCGACGGCCAGCCACATGGCCGCCGACCTCGGCAAGAACACGATCGGGCCCAACATGCGCCGCTTCCGGATCATGAGCCTGAACGACAACATCCCCCTGCTGACCGCGCTCTCCAACGACCTCGGCTACGAGAACATGTTCGCCGAGCAGCTCCAGAACCTGATCCAGCCGGGCGACGTGCTGATCGTGCTCTCCGGCTCGGGCAACTCCCCGAACGTGCTGCGCGCGATGGAGTACGCCCGCAGCCAGAGCGCCGAGGTGGCCGCGCTGCTCGGCTTCGGCGGCGGCAAGGCGATGGAGCTGGCCGACCTCAATGTGCTGGTCGACTCCGACGACTACGGCGTGGTCGAGGACGCCCACCTGATCATCAACCACATCCTGGTCGAGCACTTCCGCCAGCGGCTCGCCACGGAGCATCCCTGGAGCGCCTGAGCCAAGCCGCGGCGTTCCTCGACCGGGACGGGACGCTCAACGAGCGCCCGCCCGAGCACGAGTACGTGACCCGGGTCGAGGACTTCCGGCTGCTGCCCGGAGCGATCGAGGGCATGCGGCGCCTGGCCGGCTGCGGCCATCGTGCTCGTCGTTGCCTCCAACCAGCGCGGCATCGCGCGGGGCATGGTCGGCGACGACCTCCTGCGGGCCACCGAACGGACGCTCCAGGAGGCGCTCGCGCCCCACGGCGTGCGGATCGCCGGCTTCTACTACTGCCCGCACGAGATCGACGAGGACTGCGACTGCCGAAAGCCGAAGCCCGGCCTCCTGCTGAGGGCCGCGGAGGAGCTGGGGCTCGACCTCGGCGCCTCCTGGATGGTCGGAGACAGCGCTGCGGATGTCACCGCGGGGACGCTCGCCGGCTGCAGGACCGCCTTCCTGGGCCCCGGGGCGGGGCCCGAGGCGACGATCTCGGCCCCATCGCTCCGGGAGGCGGCCGACCGGATCTGCGCCGGCTGAGCCGCCCTAGCGTCCTCGTCGTGGCCATAGGGATGCTCCTCCTGGAGCCCAGCTCCAGCTAGGTCGCTCTCCTGCTCCTTCAGCTCCTCGGCCGGCTCTGTGGCGAACGCCTCACGCAGGGCCTCGCTACGGCCCTTGCCGAGGATCTCCCGCTCTGTGCCTCGTAGAAGAGCCCGTCGTGGTGACGCCTCAACCCTCGGCCGCCTCGAACTCGGCGACCAGCGCGCGATAGGTCTCCGCGATCCCACGGTCGAGCGGGACCTCGGCCCGCCAGCCGAGCCTCTCGGCGGCCGCGGCGGGGTCCATGCAGGAACGCTCGAGCTCCCCCTCCCGCAGGGGGGCTAGCTCCGGCTCGCTCTCGACCCCAGCCGCGTCGCGGACCAGCTCGAAGATCTCGCTCACGGGGACCTCCCGGCCCGCCGAGATGTTGAAGACGCCGTGGACCCCGGCCGCCCGCATCATCGCCTCCACGACGTCGTCAACGTGGACGTAGTCCCGGCTCGCCCTGCCGTGCCCGAACAGGGTCGCCCGCTGGCCGGACCAGATGCGATAGCTGAAGATCGCCACTACCCCGGCCTCGCCGTGGGGGCTCTGGCGCGGGCCGTAGACGTTGCCGAGCCTGCAGATCGCGTGCGGGAGGCCGTCGGCGGTCGCCCAGGTGATCAGGTAGGCCTCACCCGCCCACTTCGAGGCCCCGTAGGGCGCCACCGGCCGTGGCGGCTGGGTCTCCGGGGTCGGGATCGGCGCCTCGTTCCCGTAGAGGGCGCCTCCGGTGGAGGAGAAGACGACCGGGATCCGCAGCTCGCGCGCCACCTGGGCGACGTTGAGGGTCCCCCTGACGTTGATGTCGAGGTCGCGCCCGGGGTCCTTGACCGAGATCGTCACCATCGACTGGGCCCCGAGGTGGAATATCGCCTCGGGCCGAGCCTTCTCGGCCACCCCGCGGAGGGCGTCGAGGTCGACGATGTCGACCTCCTCGAAGTCGGCTGCGTCCGGGACACGGTCAGGCCGGCCGGTCGAGAGATCGTCGACGGCCACCACGCGCGAGCCGTCGGCGAGCAGTCGATCGGCGACGTGGGAGCCGACGAAGCCCGCCCCGCCGGTGACGATCGCACTTCGCATCGCCCGGCAACCTACAGAGGGCGTCCCCCTACCCGCATTAACCTGCCGCGCGTGGCGCTCCCCGAGCAGGCAATGGTGCTCGCCGCGGGCCGCGGCACCCGGCTCGGCGCCCTCGGAGAGCGCACGGCGAAGGCTCTTATCGAGGTCGGGGGCGAGCCGCTGCTCGCGCACCAGCTTCGCTACCTCGGCGGCCAGGGAGTCGGGCGCGTGGTCGTGAACGCCTCCCACCTGGCCGAGCAGCTCGAGCGGTTCGCCGCAGCCCAGCAGGGGCCGCCCGAGCTTCGGGTGGTGAGGGAGCCCGACCCGCTCGGAACAGCCGGCGGCGTGCTCAACGCCCTGCGTCTGTTCGAGCCCGGTCCGATCGTGATCGTCTACGGCGACGTGATCTCAGGCGAGGACCTCGAGCCGATGGCGGAGCTCCACAGCCGCCACCGGCCGGTGGCCACGATCGCCACCTACCACAGCGACCGCGCCCAGCAGAAGGGCGTGCTCGAGCTCTCCAACTCGCGGGTTACGGCCTTCGTCGAGAAGGATCCCGAGCGCACCTCCGGCTGGGTCAATGCCGGCATCTACATCGTCGAGCGCGACTGGCTCGCTGGTTGGGAGGAGCGCGAGCCCCCCCTCGACTTCGGCTTCGACCTCCTCCCGGCGGCGCTCGACGAGGGGCTCGAGCTGCGCGCGCATCACCTCGAGGCCCCGGTGCTCGACATCGGCACGCCCGCCGACCTCAAGCACGCCCGCGAGCGGGGCCTGCCACAACTGGGGGGCTGATCCGGGGCTAACCGGCGACCCGGCCTCGAGCACCCGCTCGAGGCGCTCCGCCCCCCGCTCGCGGCGGTTCTCGGTCGCGAAGGCGCGGCCGTGCTCCGACAGCCGCCGGCGCAGACCGGCGTCGTCGCGCAGCCGGTGAACGGCGTCGGCGAGAGCGGCGGGATCCTCGGCATCAAACGTTGCCTGTAGGGTCGGAAGATGCCATGCGCGCGGCGGGATGCAAGCTCTGGTTGGCCTGACCGGCTCAGTGCCGGAGCGGTGGTGCTGGCGCCGGCCGCGGTTCTCCTCTACGTGGGCTTCTCGGCGGGAGGGTTCTTCGCCGGCGGCACGGCCGTGGCCGCCCTCATCCTGCTCGGGGTCCTGGGGCTGCGGATCCTGACCGCCAGGCACCCGGTCGCTGGCGTCAACCTCGCCGTCGCCCTGGCCAGCGGCGCCCTCGGCGCCCTCGGCGCCTGGATCCTCCTGTCTCAGCTCTGGTCGGACTCCGCGGTGCGCGCCCTGCTCGAGTTCGACCGTGTTCTCGTCTATCTCTCGGTGCTCGTGCTGGTAGGGCTGCGGCGGCGATCGCGACGGCGGGTCGAGGCCCTGGTCTGGGCGATCGGGATCGCGATCGTGTTGATCGTCGGCGCCGGGCTGCTCACCCGGATCCTGCCCGAGGTTTTCCCCACCAATCCGGCGGCACAGGGCGCTGACCGGCTCAGTCACCCCCTCACCTATTGGAATGGCCTCGGCATCGTCGCCGGCCTGGGCATCATCCTCGCCCTCGCGGTTGCGAGCGATCGTCTCCAGCCGAAGGTCGCGCGTCCCGTCGCGGCGTCGCTGCTCGTGCCGCTGGCCGCGGCCCTCCTCTTCAGCTTCTCGCGGGGTGCGATCGCCGCGACGGTCCTGGGGCTGGCGGTGTTCGCGCTGGTCGGCCGCCCGCGGGGGCTGCTCACGACCGTGCTTGCGGTGGCGCCTCCGATGGCGGTCGCCCTGGTCGTCTGCTATCAGGCCGACGTGGTGGCGTCGGCGGATTTCGCCGGCTCGGAGGGGGTTGATCAGGGACGGACCGTCTTCTTCGTCCTGCTTGCCGCCATGGCTGTCGCGGGCACCCTGCAGGCGCTGTTGCTGTCCCTAGACGAGCGGCTGGCCGAAATCCGCCTGCCCGAGGGGGTCCGGCGTCCGGCGCTGGCCGCCGCGGCGATCGCCGCCTCGGCGGTGCTGGTGATCAGCGTTGCGGCACTCGATGCCCCCGGCGCGATCGAGCGTCAGGTCGACCGGTTCCTCGAGGGAGGGGACGTCGCGAGTGACCCCGAGGACGTCCGGACCCGGCTCACCGACGTCTCGAACAACCGCGCCGACCATTGGAGCGTCGCGGTCGACGCCTGGCAGGAGGGCATTCTGGCCGGAAAGGGCGCCGGCACATTCGTGCTGCTCTGGGCCCAGGACCGGCCGATCGACTTCACCGTGATTGACGCCCACTCCCTCTACCTGGAGACGCTGGCGGAGCTGGGGCTCGTGGGACTGCTGTTGGTGCTGGCCGCGGTCGGAACCCTGCTGGTCGGGACGGCCCGTCGCTGCCGCGGTCCGGATCGAGCGCTCTACGCCGGGATCATCGCGGTGATCGCCGCCTGGGGAGTGCACGCCGGGATCGACTGGGACTGGGAGCTGCCGACGGTGACGATCATCCCATTCGCGCTCGGTGGAGCCGCCCTGGCCTCAGATAGGGCTCGGGTGCAGGATCCAGCGCGCCTGGTGCGGGTCCTGATCGGCATCGGGGTGCTGATCGCCGCCCTCACCCCGTTCTCGATCGTGACCTCGCAGTCCCGGCTCGACGCGAGCGTTGACGCGATTCGTGAAGGTGACTGCGCGGAGACCATCGATGCGGCCCTGGACTCGCTCGACGCGCTTTCGGCCCGGGCGGAGCCGTTCGAGCTGCTCGCCTACTGCAACTCGAGGGGGGGACGCGCCGAGCTTGCCGAGCGAATGGCGCGGGAGGCGATCGAGCGCGACCCGCGCAACTGGGAGTTCCACTATGACCTGGCCGTGGTCCAGGCGGTTGCCGGCAACGACCCGCGAGCCGCGATCCGGCGGGCCCGCGAGCTCAACCCCCTCGATGGCCGGGTGCGCGACCTCGAGCTGCGACTCCGCACGGATGAAGAGGGGCAGTGGAGGGCGGCTGGACGAACCGCCCCCCTGCTGCTCCCATGAGGTCGTGCAGGTAGTGCGCTCTGGGCTAGGCGTCGGTCGACGCGGTGCGCCGACGGATGACCAGACCGGCGACGAGCAGCCCCAGACCGGCGAAGATGACCGGGATCGCCGCGAAACCGGTGACTGGCAGAGAGCCGTCGTCGCCGGTGACTGCGAGCTGACGGGCCTCTCCCGCCGCGCCACCTTGATCGTCGAGCGAGCCGACGCCGCCGCCCTTCCCGCCCTGCTGTTGCCCCGCGACTCCGCTACCGGGAGCGGTGGCGACCGGGTACTGCGCGACGCTTGCGTTGTCGCTGCTCGAGATCCCCGAGATTGCGAGGCCGGTCCCGGCCCCCATCAGAAGGATTCCGGTGGCCAGCATCGAGAGGATGGCGAATCGAGGCTTCATCGTGGTTCCTACCCTGCCTTTCCTTGGACTTCGAGGCGATCCGGCGCGTGCTCCCATTGCCCGTTGCCGGACCCGCTCAAGCTCCTCGCCGGTCGGCACGGGTCGCTCAGCCTCGAGCCGACTGGCGATGCTCGCCAGGTCGTCTGGAAGGTTGCCGTGATCGTTCATCATCAACCCCTAATACGGACGAGGAGGCACTTTCCTGACAGGGGGTGCCCGCGCCTATGAAGGATGAGCAGTTCGCCCGCCTCTTCGATGAGCACGCGGACGCACTTTTCGCCTACCTCGTCTACCGGGGCGGCGATCGCGCGATGGCCGAGGACGTCGTCTCGGCCACCTTCGAGCGCGCCTACCGGGCCCGCCGCCGCTTCAACCGCCTCAAGGGCGGCGAGCGCGGCTGGCTGTACGCGATCGCGCGCAACCTGGTGGTCGACGAGCTGCGGCGGCGCGACGCGGAGCGCCGTGCCCGGGAGCGCTCCGGCGAGCCCGAGGCGAGAGGGGGGATCGAGTCCGCCGAGGCGCATCACGACGTGCAGAGCGCGCTCGCCGTCCTCAGCCCGGAGGAGCGCGAGGCGATCGCCCTGCGCTTCGGCGCCGATCTCACGGTGCCGGAGATCGCACGCCTGCTGAAGCTGCCGCTGACCACGGTCGAGGGCCGGGTCTACCGGGCCCTCGAGAAGATGCGCTCGCACCTCGAGGCGGGTCAGGCACCGTGAAAGAGGAACCGCAGTTGAAGATCCAGCCGCAAGCCTTGACCCCGAAAGCTGCGACCCTCTCTGTCAACATTCCCCCACTCAGGTGCCGGGCGTGGCGAGGTCGCCGGCTGTCCGCGGCACGGGGAACTACCACGCGGAGCTTCTGAAATGACCCTCATCGATCTGACCGCGGCGCTGCGACGCTTCAAGTGGCTCGCTCTCTCCATCTTCGCGCTGATCACCACTATCGGGTTGGCAGCCGCATTCCTGCCGTCCTCGCGCTACGAGTCGGAGGTGGTCGTGCTGGCGCAGTTCACGGAGGGGAACGGTGAGATCATCTTCGGCCCAGCGGAAGTGGCCCAGGTGCTGGTCCCCCCGGTGATCCAGAGAGTCGAGTCCGAGAGCTTCGCGGACGCGGTCGAAGATCAGCTTCCGGAGCAGGTCGAAGACGCCGATATCGAGTTCACCGCGGAGTCCGAGCCCGGCACCGCGGTGGTGGAGATCAAGAGCCGCTCCACCGATGCCGACGCGGTGAGACCGGCAGCTGAGAGCGCCTCCGACCAGCTGGAGGCGGATCCCGTCTCAGACCAGCTGGAGATCTCAGCGGTGAACCCGCCGACCCCGCCTGAATCCCTGGCGGCCAAACGCAATCTCCCGATCGTGCTGGGGTCGATCACCCTTGGCGGCATCCTCGCCGTGTTTGCCGCGCTCGCAGCGCACACGATTCGCAGGCGACTCGCCGGAGCGGCGCTGATACGTGACAGATTCGGACTCACGGTGCTGACCGAGGTTCCGGCGGAACGCTTCATTCCGACCACCCCCGCGCTCTTCGAGACGGGCTTGCCCCCGGAGGTGCTCGAGGCCTATCAACGCTTGCAGGCCAACTTCGAGGTCCTCGCCCCGGAGCCCATGGTGGTCGCGATCGTGTCCTGGGATGCCGAGGAGGGCAAGACGAGCGTGACCGCCAACCTCGCTTGGGCTCTCGCCAGCATGGGTCGGAGTGTCCTTGCGATCGACTGCGATCTGCGGCACTCAGAGCTGGACCTCGCACTGAACGTCAACCAGGCGCCAGGGGTGGCCGAGGTTGCGCGCTCAACCCTGCCCAAGACCGTCCGCCAGAGGACGAAGCTGCCCGCCCTTCAGGTAATAACCGCCGGTAATGCCCATGGTCATCCGGCGGCCCCACTGGCGAAAGCTCTCCCGGACCTGCTGGCTGACCGCCGTCGGACCGAGACGGTGTTGATCGACACTGCGCCGATGCTCGCCGCCGAGGTGACGTTCATCGCGTCTCAGGTTGACGCCGTGATCGTGGTGATCGACATGAAGCGTCGCTCCCCCTCGGAGATTGAGGAGATGCTCGAGGACCTGTCCGTGATCGACGTCAACGTCTTCGGGGTTGTCCTGAACCGAGTGACAAACCAGGCGGGTCGCCGCCGCTCACGGCACTACTACTACCAACCTACCTACAGCGACGACGCCCTCAGCGAGGACAAAGCTGGGAACGCCGGTAAGCCGAAGGCAGCCCGAAGCGCCGGGCCGTCCAAAGCGAGTGACGACGCCCTCAGCGCGGACAAGGCTGGGAGTGCCGGTAAGGCGAAAGCAGCCCGAGGCGACAGGCCGTCCAGAGCGCCTCGTTCTAACTGAAGAGCTTCACAATGCGGGACATCGATGTCAGTGTGCTTGTCCCCATCCTCAACGAGCGCCGCTGGCTTCCGGAATCCGCGCCAGCGATGCTGAATCAGCGATTCGACGGCGAGGTCGAGTACTTGTTAATCGATGGCGGATCGAAGGATGGGACCCGGGAGCTGCTCGAGGAGCTGGGTTCGGCCGATCCTCGGGTACGGGTGCTCGACAACCCCTCGAGGACGATCCCGCACGCCCTGAACATCGGACTCCGCGAGGCGCGTGGAGAGTTCATCGTGCGGATGGACGCGCATACCCTGTATCCCCCCGACTACATCAGGTGTGCCGTTGAGCGCCTCCGTGAGGGAGATGTTGAATGGGTGGCGGGCCCGGTTGTCCCGATCGCGGTCGGCCGGTGGTCTCACTGGGTCGCCAGGGCGCTTGCGACTTCGCCCGGCCAGGGAGGATCACCCAAGTGGGCTGGGCGGGATGCTGAGGACGTGCCCCAACAGATCGAGCTCGATGCCGGAGTCTTCGCCGGCGCCTGGCGTCGCTCCCTCCTCGAGCGATATGGGGGATGGGACGAGGAGTTCAGCGCGGCCGAGGACGCCGAGCTTGCCGCTCGAATGATCGCGGACGGCTGCCGCATCGTTTCGTTACCAGAACTGGCGGCTCGCTACATCCCCCGGAACACCCCGGGGGGGCTCGCCCGTCAGTACTGGCGCATCGGGTACTACCGAGCCAAGACCACCCAACGGCACCCTCACGCGCTACGTCGAGTGCATCTGGCAGCACCCGCACTGATACTCATGACGCTTCTGGCCCTCGCATCGAGCCGGCGGATCTCGCTCCCCGCCAGGCTCGGGATCTGCGGGTACGCACTCGCGTTGCTCGTTGCGAGTCTGAAACAGACGAAGCGCGGCGAGCGGAAAGATACGGTTGGAATCGTCGCCGCACTGATCACGATGCACTATGCCTGGGCGACGGGGTTCCTGGCTGGATGTGCTCGATTCGGCTTTCCGACTCAGGCGATGCTTCAAGCCATCCGACCAGTTTCGCGAGCCGGCCACGAAACCGGCAATCACCGGCAGGCGGCTGCTCCATCGTGAACTAGTGGTCCTCGAGCAGGTCGACCAAGGCCTCGTCGAGCGCCGAGCCGATGCGCTTCCAGTCGAAGCGCTCTTCGACAGTCGCCCGCCCGGCCTGACCTAGCGACCGGCAAAGCTCGTCGTCCTCGAGTACCCGATCGATCCACTTTGCGAAATCGACGGGCTCGTCGGCGACCAGGGCGTCGTGGCAATGTCTCAGACCAAGACCCTCCCCGCCCGCGGATGTGGTGATCACCGGGAGGCCGCTCGCCATCGCCTCCAGGATCTTCAGCCTGGTCCCACCCCCAAAGCGAAGCGGCACCAGGAACGCGCGGGCGCGGTCCAGGTATGGCTTCGTGTCCGCCACCTCCCCGACAAGATCGATACGCCTCGGCGACCGCCGCGCCTGCTGGCGAACGCGTCTGCCCGCGCCCCTTCCGACCAGGGTTACGAACGCATCCTGCGCCTCGACGCGTGACAGGATCGAGGTCGCGAGGTAGGTGACCGCGTCCACGTTGGCGGAGTAGTCCAGTGCTCCGACATAGAGCAGCTCGGGATGGCTCCGCACCGCCCTCCTCGCCGAGTAGACATCGCAGTCGACGCCGTTTGGAACCATGCGTACGGCCCGCGGTCGGAACCGTTCCATGTATCGCATCTCGGTCTCGGAGACGGCCAGGCAGAGGGTGGCTCGCCGGACAGCGGCCTCCTCATATTGGCGCACGGATCGAAGCTGAAGGTGGGCCGCCAGCCCCCGCGGGCGCAGCCGCTTCGCGGAGGCGATTGATTCGAGCCGGCGGGTTTCGACGTTGTGGCAGTCGAGAACCACTGTTGTCGAAGGCGAGGCGTCGATATACGGATCCATATAGAGGCCCTCGACCATCACAACGTCGAACCGCTCGAGATCGAACGCATCGCGAAAGGTGGCCGCGGCCGCGGGGGAGTGAAAGAACCATTCGGGAAACGGACGGCCGCGCAGCATCCCCCAAGCCGCCCGCAGCCGCCAGCCGATCCCGGCGCGCTCGATTGGGGCGATCACCACCCTTTCGCAGAGACTCTCCAGCCCGGCAACATCCGTGCTCGCAGTCGTGGCCGCCGCGTCAACGCTGAACAGAGAGACTCGCCAGTCGCGCCGGACGAGCTCGCACAACAGATTGAGCGACCGAACGCGGTGCCCACCGATTGCCGGAAGCGGCGGCTCTTGGGTCAAGATCAGGGCCCGTTTCAAAGGGGCCCGCGGCAGCCGATCGCACGATCCATCCAGCGATACTACGCATCGGCCAACTGAAACCGGGCCGCAACAGTGCGTTCAGATGTGGTGATCAAGCGGCGGCGCATGGGAGACTGAGGCCCGGATGATCCTGATCACTTTCCTCCAAGCGCTGGCCGCGCTCTGCCTGCTGGCGGCTGCGTTCGCCTTGTTCACGCATCTGGAGCGCCGCGACCAGGGAGTCGCCGTGGTCATGATCATCCTCTGGCTGCTGGTAGCGGACGCTGCGATCTACCCGAACCAGAACCTGGTGCCCACCGGGTTGTTTCACCCAACCCTCGGGGGGACCACGTTTCGACCCATCGACCTCGTGATCCCGATCGCTCTGGCGGCTCGACTTTATGCACGGGGCCTCCCCCGGCAGATCGATCCCACGTTGCTCCTCTGGCTCGGGTTTCTCACCTGGTTGGTGGCGGCCGCGGTGATAGGGGTCTACAACGGCAACGCCTTCGATGAGGTGAGCTCCCAGGCCAAGGTGCTCCTCTATCTCGGCTTGATCCTCCTCGCCGCTGACGTTCCGGTCGAGCGCTACTTCGAGCGCAACCGACTACTTCACCTCACCTGGGGCATGGCCTCGGTCGCGGTCCTGCTCCTGGTGCTCGACTCCGTATCCGTAGACATCACGGTTTCGGTGCCCGGCCTGCCGTTGCAGGGATTCGGTGAGCTCGGCTCGGACGCCGCCACGATCTTCGTCGTAATCGGCTTGCTTGCACTTGCGGCGGGGCTCGTCAGCCGCAGCCGGCGCTTCCTCTACCTGTTTCCAGCCGCTCTCCTGCTCGCCACTCCCCTGGCCAGCAACCAGAGGGCGGCGGTCGTGGGAATGCTTGTCAGCGTCGCTGTGCTGGCGGCGGGACTGGTCTTCGCGCGTCAGCGGCTGCGCATAACCCCCACCGAGGCTATGCTCACCGCCCTCGCCGCCCTTGCCTGCGCAGTCGCTCCCTTGGTGACGCAGGTCTCCCTAGGCAATCAATCTCCGAAGCTCCCGCTGCAGGCGGAGTTGACCGAGGAGTTCGGCAACTACGAGAACGTGCTCACCGCTCAGGGCCGAGTCAACCAGTGGTACGCGGCCCGCCAGCTGATAGCCGAGCGCCCCGTATTCGGATGGGGGCTTGGCAAGACCTTCACCTACTACGAGCCAGGGTTTCGCGAGTTCCACGAGTTCGACAGTGTCCACAACATCGGTGGCGACCTTCTTGTCCGTGCCGGCGGGGTTGGGCTGCTTCTGTTCCTGCTCGCACTCGGCGCAACCGCAATCGGCGCCATTCGTGCTTGGCGGCTCGCTGAGGCCGACGCGACGGCGGTCTTTGCTCTCGCGGTGCTGGCCGCGACCGCCGGGCTGTTGGCGAAGGCGATGGTCGACCCTCTGTTCGAGAAGTACCGCTTGGCTGCGCTGCTCGGGCTGCTGATCGGAATCTCGATCAGCGCCACATCTTCCCTACGACAACCCGAGCCCCGCGCAGCCCGAGAGGACCGCTGGCGCGATCGCCTCCGAAGCGTCGGCGTCGCGCAACATTGATGATCGTCGGGATCGATCTCCACGAGGCGGCGCCTCGTCTGCGTCCCACGGGAACGGGACGAGTGGCGCGCGAGCTGGCGGCGCGACTCCCCGAGCTTCTGCCAGATGACCGTTTCCTCTTGTACAGCCGTGAGCGTTTCCCGCTCGTCGAGGCCGACAACCTGCGATGGGAGGTCCGGAGCCGCCGCGACCCGGGCTGGCACAAGGCGATCGCACGTCATGCGAACCGGGAGGCGGATGTCTTCCTCTCCACGACGAGCTACCTCCCGCCGCAGTTCCTGCGCATCCCGTACCTACAGATAGTCCACGACTTGGTGACCCACCGCTGGTCCGCGATGGCGGAGCGACGCGCCGTCGTGATCCACCGACTCACCTTGCCCCGTGCGCTTCGCCGCGCCGCCGGTGTGCTCACGCCCTCGGAGGCGGTCAGGGAGGAGCTGCTGAGAGAGTTTCCCGGCACCCCAAGTGCGATCGTCATCCACGAGGCTGCGGATTCCCGCTTCCGGCCCTATTCGGATGAGGAGGTCTCCTCGGTGCTTCGCCGGTACGGGATCTCAAAGGGCTACATCCTCTGCACCGGCACGATTGAGCCCCGCAAGAACCTCGTCCGCACCGTTCATGCCTACGAGCGGCTGACGCCCGACCTTCGCGACCGGTATCAGCTTGTCCTCGCCGGGAGGCGGGGGTGGCGCACCGGCCCGATCCTGCGTGCGATCTCTGAGAGCCCCGCGCGGCAGACGATTCGCGAGCTCTCGTTCGTCCCCGACGACGACCTCCCGAAGCTGTACGCAGGGGCGACGGTGCTTTGCTACGCGAGCCTCTACGAGGGATTCGGGTTGCCCGTCGTCGAGGCGATGCAGTCCGGAACTCCTGTGATCACCTCCAACCGGTCGAGCCTGCCGGAGGTCGGCGGTGACGCGGCCTTGTATGTCGATCCGGAGAGCGAGGGGTCCATCGAGCAGGGCCTCGCCGCGATGCTGACCGATACGAGCCTCCGAGACCGGCATCGGGAGGCGGGGTTCGCCCAGGCTCGCAGATTCACCTGGGATCGAGCCGCCGGCATCGTTGCCGAGCAGCTTCGCAGGGCGGGGTCCGGCCGCCACCAACCAGCGCAGAGAGCTTGACCGCGGGCAGCCTCACCGAGCGGACGATCGGCCGCCTCAAGGCTTCCGGCGGCGCGCCACTTGCCCGGCTGCTCGATCTCCTCTCGCGCTGGTCAGCGCGGCGGGGCGGACTGGTTGTCGTCTACCACCGCGTGGGCGACCCTCAGGAGGATCCTGACGAGTACCTGGTCCCGGCGATGGGCACGGAGCTGTTCGAGGCCCAGATGCGCCACCTGCGGCGGCAATATCGGGTCGTGCCGTCCTCCGAGATCCTTGCCGCGGTCAGAGCAAGGCGCCGGGGGGAGCCCTTCCCGGTGGCCGTCACCTTCGATGACGACCTTCCCACTCACGTCCGTGCCGCGATCCCGATCATGCGGCGCCTTGGGGTTCCGTCGACGTTCTTCCTCACCGGTGCGTCGCTCGAGTCGCCCTTCGCGTTCTGGTGGGAGCGGTTCGACATCGCTCTCAACCGAGGCTTGGTCACCAAGGAGGAGCTCTGCGAGTGGCTGTCGGTGCAAACCCCCGCGGAGAAGCCGGTGCACATCTATGACCTAACTGCGGCGGTTGAGGCCCTCCGGCCTGAAGAGCGCGACCGGTTCGCGGAGCGGCTGCTCGAGCGGGTCGGCTCGGATCCGCCGGATTCAGGGATGCGCGCCGACGACGTGCGGGCAGCTGCCGCGGCCGGCTTCGAGATCGGGTTTCACACCCGAGACCACTACACACTCCCTGGACTCGACGATGCTGCTCTGGATCGTGCTTTCGAGGAGGGTCGGGCCGATCTCGAGGCACTTGCCGGAAGGAAGATCACATCGATCTCATATCCATATGGGAAGGCCGATGCCAGGGTCGCGACGGCCGCCCGCGCCGCCGGCTACCGGCTCGGGTTCGCGGTCCAGCACGAGCCGGTGGCGCCGGACAGCGACCCCCTGCTGATTCCGCGCCTGTATGCGCTCCACGACTCCCTCGGGCACTTCGCGCTCCGGCTCGCAAGGGTGATTTGGACCCGGGGGGCCTCCCACTGACCCGGGAGCGGCGTGTCGGGCGACTAGCATCGCGGCCATGAGCGAGATTCACATCGCCTGCGCTGCGGACAGAGCGTTCGTCCCACATAGCGCGGCGATGCTGCATTCCTTGCTCGCGCATCGCGGCCGGAACTCGATCCATGTCCACTTTCTACACGGAGGTGACATCCCGGCGGAAATGGCGGAGCGGCTGGCCGGGATGGTGGAGTCGCAGGGCGGGATGCTTTCGCTTCTTGAGGTCTCGGACGAGCGCTTCGCGAATCTTCCGACCTTGGACTACATCAGCGCGTCAACCTGGTACCGGATCTATCTGCCCGAGCTTCTGTCCGATCTCGACCGCGTCCTCTACCTCGACGTGGATACCGTGGTTCTCGATTCTCTCGATGCCCTCTGGGAGACGGATCTGGGGGAGCATTACCTCGCGGCGGTGACGAACGTTCCCGAGCTTGATCAGATCGATCATCCTGCACGACTGGGCCTCTCTTCAGCGGGCGCCTATTTCAACGCCGGCGTCCTCCTCCTGAACCTGGAGCTGATGCGACGGGACGACAGCACCGCAGCGCTGCTGGAGTACACCCGGAACCACCTGGCGGAGATCGGTGGCGACCAGGATCCCCTCAACGTCGTTCTCGGCGAGCGCCGTCTGCCCCTCCACCCGCGGTGGAACTGCATGAATTGCGTGCTCTACTTCCCATGGGCGCGCGAGCTGTTCGGCGCCGGCGAGGTTGAGGAGGCGCGCAGGAGCCCCGCTATCCGTCACTTCGAGGGGCCCGACCGACAACAAGCCGTGGCACTACCTGTGCCGGTGGGGAATGCGTGAGCTGTACTGGTACCACCGCCAGCAAACCCCCTGGCCCAGCCTCGAATTGGAGGGGGCGACCCTGGCCAACAGGCTGAGGCGGCTGCTACGCCCCTGGCGTCAACGCGAGGGCCGAACAGTCCTGGTCGGGGCTCCCCGCCCACGCTAATGGCCGCTACGACCGCGCAGCCAAAGGCGGATTCGGGGCGACGGTTCCCGGAGACTTTTCGCCGCAACGTCATCAGCAACTACCTAACCACCATCACGACGGCGGTGGTCGTGTTCGTGATGACCCCGCTGCTCGTCGACGGCTTGGGAACCGAGGCCTTCGGGATCTGGACTTTGGTGGGCTCGTTGACCTTCTACCTGAAGCTGCTTGACCTCGGCTTCGGTCACACCGCGCAGAAGCTCGCTGCGGAGTACGAAGCTCGAAGCGATCGGCGAGGGCTGACCGAAGCGCTTTCAACAGTGTTCTGGATTCTGGTTGTCCCTGGCCTCGGCGCTCTTCTGATCGGCGCCGGAATCGCCTTCATCTTTCCAGATCTGTTCGACGTCACCGATGAGCTCGGTGTCGAAGCTCAGATTCTCGTTCTGATCGTGACGCTGAGTATCGCGATCTCGATCCCGCTGGACACGTTCGGCGGGGCGCTCCTCGGCCTCCAGCGCTTCGACCTGGTCAACCTCACGATCATCGTCGTCATGGTTGCGCAGGCCGTCGGCTGGACGATCGTTCTGGTCAGCGGTGGTGGACTCGTCGCGCTGGGCATCGTTACGGTCACCATCGCTGTCATCGGCCAGCTGTCCCGCTATGTCTTCCTCCGCAGGCTGGTTCCTGGAACTGGCATCCGTGTGGAGAGTTTCAACCGCGAGCTCATCAAGCCGGCCGCAGCTCAATCGTTCTGGTTCTTGGTCACGCAGGTAGGTGAGGTCGTCCGCACTCGTCTCGACGTTGTGGTCGTGGGGTTGGTAGTCAGCGTCAGCGGCGCAGGGATCTACGGGGTGGCGCAGAAGCTCACAACAGCCGTGATCGAGCTGATCGAGCCGGTGACCAGGCTG
Source organism: uncultured Solirubrobacterales bacterium (assembly GCA_963752605.1). Taxonomy (GTDB): domain Bacteria; phylum Actinomycetota; class Thermoleophilia; order Solirubrobacterales; family 70-9; genus CAVVYW01. The sequence continues at coordinate 436,769 of CAVVYW010000006.1, read as the reverse complement.
TTCTTCCCGCACTCGGCAAGTCTCGCGGCACGTGACGAGCGGTTGGCGCTGCAGGAGAGCCTGCTGACTGGCACTCGGATCACGCTGGCGATCGCGGCGCCAGTCTGCTTGACGCTCTCCGTGCTCGCCCCGCAGATCCTCGATGCGTGGGTGGGATCCGGATTCGAAGAGGCGACGCGGGTAATCATCTATCTGTGCGCAGCGATCGCGATGTCGACCGTGTTCCGAACCGGGCTGTGGATGGTCCAGGGAGCCGGCCAGGTGGCAGCACCGGCGACCCTGATCACCGCGGAGGCCCTGCTCAACCTGGCGTTGAGCGTATGGCTCGGCTCACAGCTCGGGCTCGACGGCGTCGCCCTCGGGACATTGATCACCGCGGCGATCGCCACCGTGGTCGCGGTCCCCCTCGTTTGCCATTATTTCGAGATCGGTACCGCCCGTTTCGTCTATGCGCTTCTGCGCGCGCATCTGCCGGCGATTGCGGTCGGGCTTGCGGTGGCGTGGCTGGTCACACGGGCATCCCTGGACGCATGGCTTCCGGTTGTCGGAGCGATGATCGCGGTCACCGGGAGCTATCTGGTCGTCTTCGCCGCCACCGGGCTGTCCCAGAATGAGCGACGCGAGCTGCTCTCGCGCCTCCGCGCTGCCCGGCCGGCCACGGCTTCACCCTCTTCGTGAAGCTGATCGGCGGCACCGCCCAAGCCCCGGGACCGGGTGCGGGGGATCGGCGCACTCATCTGGCCGTATACACCGACGCGTTCGAATGGGGTGGCGCCGAGATGGCGCTCGACACTTTGATCGGAGGCCTCGACCGGCGAATCGAGGTGACGGTGCTCGGGACCGACCGCGAGATCGTCGAGAGGGTCGCCAGCGCCCGCCCCGACACCCCGATTCGGTTACTCCCGCGGGTGAGGAACAAATGGGACGCGCGGGCCAGCCTCGCCCACCTCCGGGAGATCCGCCGGCTCAGGCCCGACGTGCTGAAGGCGAGCCTGCGCACTCCCTGGTCCTGTCAGTACGCGCTGACGGCGGGGATCCTGACCCCGGGGGTGAAGACGGTCGCGCTGCAGCACGTTTCGAGCCCGCCGGAGAAGCGCTCCCAGGTGGTCTTGAACCGGCTCAACTTCAAGCGCCTCGACGCTCACATCGCGGTGTCTCGTGCGACCGCGGCGAAGATCGAGGCTTGGGCGTCCCTGCCGCCGCAATCGATCCGGGTGATCTACCACGGGGTCGCGAACCCCGCCCCGGCGCCGGTCCCGGTACCGCGGGTGTCCGAGGGCCCCGTGATCGGCTCAGTCGGCCGCCTCAACTACCAGAAGGGATATGAGTTCCTGCTTCACGCCCTCGCGCTGATTCCCGACGCTGCCCTGGTGCTGGTCGGTGATGGAGAGGAGCGGGGAGCGCTCGAGCGGCTCGCCAGCGAGCTCGGAATCGCGGAGCGAGTGACGTTCGCCGGCTGGCACGCCGACCCGCGCCCCTGGCTGCCGAGCTTCGACGTTTTCGCGATCCCGTCGCGCTGGGAGGGCTTGCCGGCGGTCGGAATCGAGGCGATGTTCGCTGGCCTCCCGGTGGTGGCGACCCGGGTGGATGGAATCCCGGAGGCCGTCGTCGACGGAAAGACGGGAACCCTCGTACCGCCGGAGGACCCGAAGGCTCTGGCAGAGGCGCTGGTCGCCCTGCTCGCGGATCCGGCCCGCCGCCGCGAAATGGGCGAGCTGGCGCGTAGGCGGGCGGAAGAGACGTTCAACCTCAAGACGTGGATTCGAGCGTGGGAATCGCTCTACGCCGAGTTGCTCGGCGGGCGGGCCTGGACCGCCAGGCGATAGCCCCAGGTGCCGAGCCAGTCCCCGATTCCGGCGCAGGCCGCTTCGAAATCCAGGGGCGGGTGCCAGCCCTCAATGGTCGCCGATCGGAACTCATGCGCGGATGCGAACACCTTGAGGTAGCCATCCGCGTTCGAGGTGTCATTCGCGCTCCCCTCCAGTCGCGGCATCTGCACGTCTCTCGTTCCGGCGATCATCCGATCGAGAGGACCCCAGGCCGGGAGCATGCCCCACCCAGCGCGTACGTAGGCACCGGCGGGGCCGTTGTAGGCCGCCTTCAGGGCATACCTCACCCTCCGGGGCTTGGCGCGCTGCCGGCCGGGGCGCGGGGCCGTCGTCCACGCGCAACCGACCTCGGCACTGATCACGTCGAGCAGCTCGGGCCAACGGTGCGACGAGAACTCCGCCAGGTGGTGATACACGCCCGGGCCCGGCGATTCATTGGTTGAGTGCTCGATCAGGTGGGAAAGATACGCGGCAGTGTTCTCGACGTGGGTCGCGTTCGAGTGCCCGGCCTCTCCCGTGTAACCAACTGGCCTCAACTCCAGGATTCGCTGCGCTAAGCCCGCGACCCAGATCGGGGCACCGGGCCCGATCACATTCCCGAGCCGGACGATCGTGAACTCGCAGCCGAGCTTCCGCGCCAGCCGCTCCATCAGATGCTCCGCATGGATCTTCTGCTCCGCGTAGAGGTTGTCCATCGTGCGCCACCGCACTCTCTGCGCGACCGGCGGCGCATCGAACACGTCGCCGAACACCGAGAGGGTGCTGATGTGGACGAGTCGCCTGCACCGGCCGGACGCGATCCGGCGGATCGCCTCAGCCAGTGCCTTGCTCTGCCGGTACACGAGCTGTGGCGCCGGGTTCTTGACGAACGCGAGGTTGATCACAGCGACCTCCTCCCCTTCGACCAGCCGCATCGCGTCCGAGGAGTTCGCGACCGTGAGCCCATTCTTCTCGGACAGGAGGATCCGGGCGAGCTCCGGTCGTCGGGTGACCCCCACGACGCGGTGGCCGCGTTCGAGGAGCTCGTCGATCACGAAGCCGCCGACGTAGCTGGTCGCTCCGAAGACGACGACCGTCCCCATCACCGACCACCGTTGTCGTGCAGGGTTTCGAGGATCCGGCTGAGGAGCAGGAAGCGCCTGGCGTCGATCCTCATAGCGACCCTGGGATCTCGAAGCGCCGCCAGGAACTCTTTGTGAGCGAGCAAGAAGCAGCCGCCCAGGTCAATCGGCTCGGGTGCGGTGGCCGCGGGACGCAGCCTGAACCCGGTCGACCCCCGGAAGAGAACCGGAGCAGGGGCAAACCCCGCGGGAACGAACAGCACCCCGAACGAGCCTCGGACCTTGATCCCGCGCGCGACGGGACGCAAGCGGCTCATCGCCAGATCCACCTCGACGTTTTGACTGCTCGATATTCCGAGCTCGAGTCGCGCCCGGCACTCGTGCGATGGCTCTCGCGAGGGAAGCTTTCTGACCCCTTCGATCTCCACGGGAACAGCGTCCTCGCGTGAGTCCAGGCCGAGCAGATAGAGGACCGCGTCGATCAGATGGGCGCCTGTATCGTGGATGACGCCGCCCCAGGGATCCTCGACTACGTAGTCCGATGCCGGTGACCAGTCCCACCTGGATCCCTCCGAGGCCTCGACCGATCGCACCTCGCCCAGCTGATCCCGCAGCAGCATACGGGCGGTCTCCATGCTCGGGGAGAAGCGCCAGAACTGGTTGACCGCCACCCTGACGCCCCTGGCCGCCGACTGATCCACCAGCCCCTTCGCCTCCTTGGCGGTCGAGGTGAGCGGCTTCTCGACAAAGGCGCTCTTACCGGCTTGGGCATACTGCTCCGCGATTGCCGCGTGGCTGCTCGGCGGGGTCGCCACCACCGCCGCGTCCACCCCGTCGTCCTCGCGCGGCGATACCTCCGTCCCCCAGCGCTCGGTGCCGAGCATTCCGGCGACGCGGCGGGCCAGATCCGGGTCGCGGTCATAGCAGGCGGCGATCTGAAGCTCGGGTCCCTGCTGCAGGAACTTCAGGACGGGGACGTGAACGGCCTGCATGACCGCGCCACAGCCGACGAGGTCATAGCTCGGCACGGCGGGGGTCAAGGCCCCGAATTCGGTGAAGGCCGGCCCGGCGAGAGGAGATCCTCGTACAGCGACTCGTAGCTGTGAATCATGTTCTCAAGGTTGAACTCCTGTCTCGCGCGGGCACGACCCCGCGTTCCCATCGCCAGCCGGAGTTCGTCGTCGGCGAGCAGGGTACCGAGTGCCTGTGCGAGAGCAGTGGGATCCTCGGGGGGCACCAGCAGACCGGTCTCACCATCCACCACGACATCTGGAATCCCGCCAATTGCGGTGGCGACCACTGGACGCGACGCGAACATCGCCTCAATCAAGGCGAGGCCGAACCCCTCGCTGCGCGAGGGAAACGCGAACACGTCGAACATCGCCAGCCACGGCCTCGGCTCCTCTATCCAACCCGGCAGGGTCAGCCTATCCGCGACCCCAAGCTCGGCGGCGAGCCGCTCGAGCGACTCGCGATCCGGCCCGTCGCCGACGAGCACCACGGTCAGCTCGGGGATCCGCTCGAGTGTGCGCACCAGCACGTCGAGTCCCTTCTCCGGGGAGAGCCGGCCGACATAGCCGACGATCGGGCCCGGAACCGGGCGCGACACGGGCTCGACGTCGACGTCGGCGACCCCGTTGGGGATGATCCGCATCGAGCCCGGCCGCAGGCGTGCCATCCCCTCGATCAGGCGCGCCTGCCTCGGCGTGAGCGCAACGTGAGCGTCGAGGCGCGACAGGCTGAGGTGGTTGAGCCACGCCTGCCGCCTCACCTGCGGCGGAAGGATCGCGTGCTGGACTGCGACCGTCCGCACGCCGGGGGTGAGGAGGCCGGCCCCGATCGCGTAGGTGCAGGACCAGGGATACGGGAGGCTCGCGTGCAGGATGTCCGGGCGGAGGTCTCGAATGGCCTTGATGTGCGCGGCGATACCAGGCCAGTCCCACTTGTTTCGAGCTCGCCTAATCACGGCGGTCGTACTTCCTGGTCGCGATTGGGCAACCTGCTCGACGACGGCGGGATCGATTCCGAGCACGGTTACTTCAAAACGCGATGCGAGCCCACCCAGCAACAACGCCAGCGCCTTGAAGGAGCCCCCAAACGTCATCGAGTCGGTGTAGGCGGCAAGGCGTATCGGGGATTGACCGCCTCCAGCGGTCTCCCGCTCACCCTCAGCGCGAGCCCTGGCGACGGGTGAGGCGGTTCCAGCGTCCGCCGCGTTCAAAGCTCTGCTCGAACTTCTCCCGCCGCTTGCTCTGCCCACTGCCGCATCGCAGCAACAGTAGCGGTGGGACGCGCCGCCACTCCCGCTGCTGTGCAAGAGCAATCCGGCGATGCGGGCGCGTCCTCCTGACCTGACCCGCGGCTCAGGCCGAGTTCGGGTCGGACTCCGGGGGAAGCAGGAGCAGCCTGGTCGGGCCCCGGCCCTCGTCCTGCAGCGCCTCCTGGACGGCTCCCACCCACTCCTGAGAGATCGGCCGTTCGGCCGGCGCCTCAAAGCGGATCAGGGTGAACCTGTCCTCGTCCACCCGCGCCGTCTCCCGGAACCCCGGCGGAGCGGTGATCTCGGGGAGATCCGGGACGCCGCGGATCTGCGCGTCGAGCCCATTGTCGTTGAGGCTGAGAAGCTCGACCTCGCGCACCCGTGCGTCGCTTGGAGCGGGGGTTGAGGACGGCAGGTAGTACTCAATCGCCTGGCGGTGCGGTGGGCCTGCGACCGCCGGGTTGACCACCAGGACGCGCTCGGCGGCGGAGTCACCGATCACCTCAGCCGCGCGCCGCCAATCGTCTCGCTGCAGGGTCGGCGATGTCGCGACCGCGATCACCACGGCGATGCCGAGAGCACAAAGCGCACCGGCGGCGATCCATCCGGCCCTGCCCGCGCGACGCGCGCCAAACCCGATCGCGACCACCGTCGCGAGCGGAAGCCAAGCCATGATCATCGTCCTCTGAAGAAACGTGTCGGGGCCAACGACGGCGACGAGGAGAGGGAGGGCGATCGCGGTCGCTCCGACGATCGCCGCGACCTTCGCCGCGCCGCGGTCGTCGTGATCCCCGCGGCGGATGAGCAGCCACAGCCCGACCAGCGCCAGCGCTGCGGCGATCGGGCCGACGATCAGCGGAGCCGCCACGTTCGGACCGACGAGGAACTGGAGGCCGGTGTCGGCAACCCGCTCCGCGATCGGGTTCTCCGCGGCGATCCATTCGGTGCCGCCGTTGGCACGCTGTTCGACCGCGAGCGGGAGCAACGCGGCGGCAACGACTCCAAGCCCCAGCGATGCGATCAGAACCCTGCGCCGCTCGGCCCCGGCGAGAAGGAGCAGCGCCGCCTCGGGGATGATCAGGAATGCAGCGAAGTAGTGCACCGCGAGGGCCAGCCCCGAGGCAAGCGCCCAGAGCAGGATCGCGCGAGGCCGGGGCTCCCTGAGGGCGGCGACGAAGGCAAGGAACGAGAGGGCGGCGAGGAGCGCGAACAGGGCGTAGACGCGCGCCTCCTGTGAGAACCAGACCAGCATCGGGTTGACGGCGGCAAGGGCGGCGACGATCAGCCCGACCCGCGGCGTGGTCAGTCTCGCGCCGGCAAGGTACGCGACCGGGACGATCGCGGTCCCGATCAGAGCCGAGAACGAACGCAGTCCGACCTCGCCTGTGCCGAACACATTTCCCCAGGCCCAGGCGAGGGCGTAGTAGAGCGGCGGCGCCGACTCGCTTGCCGAGATCTCCCCCAGCATCCCCCATAGATCCATGCGCAGCAGCTGGGCAGTGACCGTCTCGTCGCCGTAGAAGCTCTGGACGTCCAGCGTCGCGAACCGGAGGATCGCGGCGATTCCCGTCAGGCCCGCCACGGCCCACAGGTGCGGCCGGTCAGCGACCCACCCGCTTACCCGTGGTGTGGCACCGGTGCCTGCTCGTGTTGCACCGGCGCTTGCATACGACATCGGTCCAATTTATCGGCGCCGGACTCGAGCTACGCAGGGGGCGTCGATAACCGCCCAAGGGCATGGACCACTTGGGATCGGTCGACAAGGCAGCCCGTCGCGAGGCGGGGGCGCAAATAAGGGGGGTCGCACACCGCCTTGCGGCGATCGCGCTGCTCGCAGGATGTCTCGCCGTATCCTTGGCTGCTGTGCCCGATGCGAAGGCCAGCTCGCCGCGGGACACGCTTGGCGTCTACAACGGCGCCGGCAACGTCGACGGGGTGGACCAGTTCGGCGAGTGGCTCGGGCATCGCTTGACTCGCGCGCTCGAATACGTCGACGGACGGAGCTGGTCGACGATCGAGTCCCCGACCTGGGAGACAGGCGCATGGACCGGCTCCGGATACCGGATGGACTTCTCGATTCCGATCATCCCCGACAGCGGCGGATCGATCACGACCGGAGCGAGCGGAGCCTACAACTCCCACTTCGTGAAGCTGGGCCAGACCCTCGTCGCCAAGGGTCAGGCGGACGCGATCGTCCGCCCCGGGTACGAGTTCAACGGGAACTGGGTCAGGTGGGCCGCATCCCCCAATCCTGGAGCGTGGGCAGCCTACTTCCGCCAGATCGTGACCTCGATGCGCAGCGTGCCTGGTCAAGACTTCGAGTTCGAGTGGAATCCGTCCCTGGGCAGGGTCGACGTCGCTCCGGACCAGGCCTACCCCGGCGACCAGTACGTGGACTACATAGGGCTTGATGTCTACGACAAGAGCTGGATCGCGAATTGGGAGGACCCGGTGGCGCGCTGGAACGACTTCATGGACCAGCCCTATGGCCTTCGGTGGCATCGGGACTTCGCGGCCCAACACGGCAAGCCGATGACCTTCCCCGAGTGGGGACTAGTGAGCCAGCCCCAGGGACACGGCGGCGGCGACAACCCGTACTTCATCGAGCAGATGTACGAATGGATCCGGACCAACAACGTCGCCAACCACTACTACTTCGAATACGACGCGGATGGGCAGCACGAGCTGATGAGCGGTCAGTTCCCAAACGCAGCGGCGCGGTTCCGGGAGCTGTTCGGAGCCGAGAGCACAGACGATCCGATCGAGATCCCAGACGATCCGATCGAGGTCCCAGACGATCCGATCGAGGTCCCAGGCGCTCCGATCGAGACGCCCACGGAAACTGCGACCGAGATCACCGAGATGCCGAAGCGGGCCCGCCCGCGGATCAAGGGCATGGTAGAAGGGGCCAAGGCCGGGCACATCACCCTCGAGTTCCAGCGCAGGAAGGGGGGTCGCTGGATGCCGGCGGTGACCAGACGCATCCGGCTAGTTCCCAGCGGCCAGTTTCAGCAGTGGCTCCGGTCGATCAGGCGAGGTCGATACCGGGTGAGGGCGCTCTACGAGGGAACCGCCCAGGCAAGACCGTCCGCGTCCGCGTATCGCAGGTTCACGGTTTGACAGCCAGGATGCCAGCTCTTGTGCAGGGCATTCAGCGACCCTTGGGTTACCGACCCTCGGGTACCCAGGGGGGGCTGATCTACCAAAAAGTAAGTACGATTTGGTGCCTAATGGCTTCGAGAACACGCGCCATCCCGGTGGAGCGACGCGGTACTTCCAACGGGCGGCCGGCCGGGGGAGCGCTTGGCGTTCGGTAGGCGTCGATTCGTATACGGCAGGGCCAAGTCCGAGACGATCACTCGGGACACCGTCGGGCGCCGGCTGCTGCTGGTCGCGGACGTCCTCGCCGCCGCCATCGCGCTGCTCGTCTTCATCCCCGTGCTCGGGGACGACACCCTCGCGGTCGCCACCCTTGCCGCTCTTCCGATCGTCGTCCTGATCTCGAAGCTCGGCGGCCTCTACGACCGCGACGACCTGCTGCTGCGGAAGCATCTCTCGCGGAGGTCCCCAGCCCTACTCTGCTTGAGCCGTGTGACCGCTTCGGTGAGAAGCTCTGTCGGAGGGGGTCGGCGCCCTCACCTTGGGCTCTGGCTGGATTCAGTTCGCGAACTGACGCGTTGACTGCGGGGGTTCCCTTGCACTCCAGAAAGTGCCCTTGTGCAGGGACCTCTCAGGGGGATAAGATCACCTGGTCCGCTGGCAAGGGGCGGCGGGCTTGGCTCGGGCAACGAGGCGAAATGGACAAACGGACCATGTTGAGCGGTCGAGAAGACCCCTGCACTGAGAGCCTGGCAGGGGACACTTAGGGAAGCTGAAATGGAATCCAGATCACGCACCATCTTCGAGGAGCGGCAGGGCGCCGCTGAGGCCTGGCCGGCGACGGACGGGCTCGTGCGCGACCGACGGGCCTTCGGACCTCGCGTCAAGACCAGATCGTCCCTGAGCAGGGACGCAGTCGGCCGTCGGCTGCTGGTGGCTGCGGACATCGCGGCGGTCGCGATCGCCCTGCTCGTCTGCGTGCACCTGGTCGGCGACAACACCCTCGAGCTCGCAGCGCTGGCGGCCATCCCGATCGTCGTGCTGATGTCGAAGCTGAAGGGCCTCTACGACCGCGACGACCTCCTCCTGCGCAAGACGACGCTCGAGGAGGCTCCCAGCCTTTTCGGCTTGGCCACGGTCTACGCCCTGGTCATCTGGCTGCTGGAGGGCGTCATGATCGTCGGTCAGCTCGGCAAGCTGCAGATCGTCGCCCTCTGGCTCGGCCTGTTCGTCGCCATGGTGGCCATGAGGGCCTTCGCCCGTGCCTCGGCGAGATGGTTTCGGCCGCCGGAGCGCTGTCTCGTCCTCGGGGACAGCGAGTCGGCGCAGCGGATCCGCGAGCGCCTCCGGCAGAGCAACAACATCGACGCAGAGGTCTGCGCCGCGATGCCCTTGGTCCCCCGCCGCACTGACGATGCCCAGAGCGGCGTTTCGGCCTGGACGGTGGACGAGGTCAACCACGTGGCGCGCAAGTTCGGCGCGCACCGCATCGTCGTCGCCCCTGACCACGCCGAGGGCGAGGCCATGCTGGACCTGGTGCGGCTCGCGAAGGAATCGAACCTGAAGGTGACGATCGTCCCCCGCGTGCTCGAGGTGGTCGGAGCGGAGATCGAGCCCGATGATCTGGATGGGATGACGGTGCTCGCCGTGCGCCACGCGACCCTCTCCCGCTCCTCGCGCGCCCTGAAGCGCGGCTTCGACCTGATCGGGGCGAGCCTCGCGCTCCTGGTCCTCGCGCCTCTGATGGTCCTGCTGGCCATCGCCATCCGGCTCGACTCGCGAGGGCCCGCCTTCTTCCGGCAGATGCGGATCGGCCGGAAGGGGCAGCCGTTCCAGATGCTCAAGTTCCGGACCATGAACGCCGGCGCCGATGAGGAGAAGGACGAGCTCAACTTGCGCAACGAGGCGAGGGAGGGCCTGTTCAAGATCTCCGATGATCCGCGGATCACCCGGATGGGTCGCTTCCTGCGGCGCACCTCCCTGGACGAGCTGCCACAGCTGCTCAACATCCTCATGGGCGAGATGAGCCTGGTGGGGCCGCGTCCGTTGATCCACGAGGAGGACGAGCTGATTCAGGGATGGGGCCGCGGCCGGCTCGACCTGGTCCCGGGAGTCACGGGGCCCTGGCAGCTCCTCGGGCCGCACCGGGTCTCGCTCGACGAGATGGTGAAGATCGACTACATCTACGTCGGTCGCTGGTCGGTGTGGACGGACATCAAGATCCTGCTGCGGACCGTCCTTCACGCGGTCGGGCTCCGCGGCAGCTGAACCGCCTTCACCCCCCAGGCGCGGTTTGACGCGCGGGAAGGCGGCCGGGTCGAGTTTGCGAGACTTTGGGCATGGCTGAACCAACCAAGGAACAGGTCACGGAGAAGCTCACGGCCGTGATCGACCCCGAGCTGCGGCGCTCGATCGTCGAGCTCGGCATGGTCCGCTCGATCGAGATCCGCGACGACGGCCGGGTCGAGGTGGTGGTCTCGCTCACCACGCCGGGCTGCCCGATCCGCTCGCACTTCCAGCAGGCGGTCGTCCAGAACGTCTCGGAGCTGGAGGGCGTGAGCTCGGTGGACGTGGGCTTCGACGTGCTCTCCGACGGAGAGAAGTCCGAGCTCCAGCAGAAGCTGGGCCGGCCGAAGCTCCCGGAGGGAGCGCTCGCACAGGTCAAGAACGTGATCTGCGTCGCCTCGGGCAAGGGCGGCGTTGGCAAGTCGACGATGACCGCGAACCTCGCAGCGGCGCTGGTCGCCGAGGGGCACACGGCGGGCGCGCTCGACTGCGACGTCTACGGCTACTCGATCCCGCGCATGCTCGGGATCAACGAGAAGCCGAAGGTCTCGCCGGAGCGCAAGATCATCCCGAACGTCTCGCCCGCCGGCCCGAAGGTGATGTCGATCGGCTTCTTCGTCGAGGAGAACGCGGCGGTGGTCTGGCGCGGCCCGATGCTCCACAAGGCGATTCAGCAGTTCCTCGAGGACGTTGCCTGGGACGAGCTCGACTACCTGCTGCTCGACCTGCCCCCGGGCACGGGTGACGTCTCGATGACCCTGGCGCAGCTTCTGCCGCAGGCGAAGATCCTGATCGTCACCACGCCGCAGCCGGCCGCCCAGAGCGTCGCCAGCCGCGCCGCCGAGATGGCCAGCAAGGTCGACCTCGAGGTGATGGGCGTGATCGAGAACATGTCCGCCTTCACCGGGCCGGACGGCGAGCGCGTCGCCATCTTCGGCGAGGGCGGGGGACAGCTCCTCGCGGATGAGCTGGATGTGCCGCTGCTGGCCAAGGTCCCCCTGGCCTCGGAGCTGCGCGAGCACGCGGACGAGGGCAACCCCCTGGTCATCGCGGAGCCCGACGCTCCCGCCTCGCAGATGATTCGAGAGGCCGCCCGCGGCATCGTCGCGGCGACGCCCGTTGAGCTGCCGGTCATGCAGGCGCCATCGCCGGCCGCGGCCCCTCAGGGCAACGGCGGCGTCAGCGGCAAAGAGCTGCCGATGGCGCAGTAGCTACGACTTGCTCTTGTAGTACTCGGAGTTGATCTCGGTGTACTTCGTCCACTCGTCGGGGAGCTGGTCCTCGGCGAAGCATGCGTCCACCGGGCAGGCCTCGACGCAGGCGTCGCAGTCGATGCACTCGTCGGGTCGATGAAGAGCTGCTCGGCCGCGTCGTAGCCGGGCTCGTCGGGCGTCGGATGGATGCAGTCGACGGGGCAGACCTCGACGCAGGAGTTGTCCTTCTCACCGATGCAGGGCTCTGCGATGACGTACGCCACAGGCTCCCTTTCTTATCCGAGTCGTGGTTCCGTAAACGGCGCCCGTAGGGCGCCGCGTGAGCGCACATTCTAGGGAAGCGCGCCTTCCGGGTGCATGCGGCGCCCAAGCTAAAGTGGCCGCGTGATCCTCCTCACGGGCGCCACGGGGGTGATCGGCGGCGAGCTGCTCCCGGTCCTCCTCTCAGCGGGACATGACGTGCGCGCGCTCGTGCGCGACCCACGCCGCCTGGGCGCCGAGCGCGTGAACGTGCAGATCGCGCTCGGCGACCTCTCGGATCCGTTCTCGATGCGCCACGCGATGCGCGGTGTGGACACCGTGATCCACCTTGCGGCGGCGATCCGCGACCAGCGGAAGGGCTCGATCGAGGAGCTGAACGGGATGGGGACCATGCGGCTCCTGCGGTCCGCCGAGCGCGCCGGGGTCGAGCGCTTCGTCTTCTTCTCGGCGATGGGCGCCAGCACGTTCCAGCGCACGCGCTTCTTCCGCACCAAGGCGCTGGCCGAGCGGGCGGTGCTCGAATCGCCGCTCGAGACGACAGTCTTCGCGCCGTCGATCGTCTACCGCCCCGGCGATCCCTGGATCACCCTGCTCGAGCGGCTCTCGATGCTGCCCGCCGTCCCGGTCTCCGGCAGCGGCCGGGCCCGGTACCAGCCGATCTGGGCGCGGGACGTCGCGAACTGCGTGGCCTCCTCGCTCAACGGGGCGGAGGGGTCCCGCTATGAGCTGGCCGGGCCCGAGACCCTCTCCTACGACGAGATCGTCGAGGAGGTGCTTCGAGGCGAGCGGCCGGGACCGGCCCCTGGTCCACGTTCCCCTCCCGCTCGTCCGTGCCGGCCTGAGCGCACTCGAGCTGTTCGTGGGCACGGCGGCATTCGCGACGTGGGAGGAGGCCGAGCTGATGGAGGTGCCGATGGTAAGCGAGGGCGGCACCGCGGACGCCGAGGGCCTGGGCGTCGAGCCGCGCCCGATGGCCGGCGTGCTCGGCGGCTCGGCGGCAGGCCCGCTTTAGGCGGCCTTCAAGGGCCCGGGTAGGTTGAACTCATCTCGGTTCGCCTTCTTATCCCCCTCACCGTCACCGTCGCCGCCCTGGCGGTCCCCGCGGTCACCATGCAGGCGGCCGCCGAACCGGCCAAGTCCGCTGCGAAGAGGGGCACGACGATCAAGGTCGAGAAGACCGAGTTCGGCAAGGCGCTGGTGAACCGCGCCGGCCGGGCGGTCTACCTCTTCGACCTCGAGGGCAGTTCGGTGCCCGAGTGCTACGACGACTGCGCGAACGCCTGGCCGCCTGTCTTGACCAAGGGCAAGCCGGTCGCCGGCGAGGGGATCAACCCGGGCAAGCTCGGCACCACGACCCGCACCGACGGCAGCCGCCAGGTCACCTTCGCCGGCCACCCGCTCTACTTCTACATCCACGACACGCGGGACAAGATTCTCTGCCACGACGTCGTCGAGTTCGGCGGCCGTTGGCTCCTCGTCGGCCCCAGCGGCGGCGCTCTCGGCTAATCCTCTCCAGGTAATCTGGCCTCGCCTGTGAGGGGAGGGTGAGCCGATCGCGTCAACAGCTGCCGCTTGCGGTCGGCGTAGCCGTGGGGCTCGTCGCCGGCGCCGTACTGGCACTCCAGGTCCTGCTCACACGGCTGTTCGGGGCCGCCCTCCTCTACCACTACGCGTTCCTGGTGATTTCGTTGGCCCTGCTCGGAGCAGGGGCCGCCGCGATCGTCGTTTACGTCAGACCGGAGTGGGTCGAACGTCCCGGAATCAGGCCGACGCTGGGGCTCTGGTGCGCGGTCCTTTCGCTGCTGCTGCTCGTCGTCCCCGCCGTGCTGGTGCGGCTCGATTACCCGGAGGGCGGTGAGGTGACCTTCGGGTTCGTCGTCACCCTCGCCGCCGCCTCCCTGCTCGCGGCGGTGCTCTTTTTTGCAGGCGGAATGGTGATCGCCCTGGCGATCAAGCGCTACATCGCGAACATCGGGCGCCTCTACTCGCTCGACCTCGGAGGCGCCGGTATTGGGGCGCTCGCGATGGTGCCCCTGCTGTGGGCGGTCGATTTGCCCACTCTGATTGTCTCGCTGGGGGCGGTCTGCGGTGTTGCCACGGTGCTCGCCTCGTGGCCCAATCCCCAGTGGAGGGCGATCGGGGTGGGCCTGGTGTTGGCGGGGGGCGTGCTGACGGCGATCTCCGCCACAACCGACGCCTACTACCTGCCGCCGCGCCAGGTAGATCAGCTCGCCCCTGGACCGCTGGACCCGGTGGTAGACCGCTGGTCTCCGATCAGCAGGGTGGTCGGCTATCAGCCGGCCGCCCCCGGGGCGGGGTCGGTGGTCACCTATGACCTGGACATCGCACCGGTGCCCCCGTACCGTCGCGGGGAGCCGAATCCGACCTGGCAGGACCTCGACCTGGGGCCTCAGAGCATCGGCTACGCGCTCACCGGCCCGGGTAGGGCGCTGATCATCGGCGGTGGAGGCGGCCGGGACATCCACAACGCTCTCAGCTCAGGGCAGCGCGAGATTGACGTGATCGAGCTGAACAGGGCGATCCGGGAGGGCGTGGACGAGGATCTGGGACCCTTCTCGGGGTCCCCGTACACGCTGCCCGGGGTGAGCACGGCGATCGGCGACGGGCGCTCGACCCTCGCGGCGAGGAACACCGAGTACGACCAGATCCATATCGGCTTCACCAACACGCTCAGCGGCTACGCCGGCTACGCGCTCACCGAGAGCAACCTCTACACGCTGGAGGCGTTCGACGAGTACTTCGACCACCTGGCCCCCGGGGGGGTGCTGAACGTCTCCAGGCTCTACTTCTTCAGCGGGGAGGAGGCCCTGCGCACGACTCTGCTCGCGCTGGAGGCGCTGCGCGAGCGCGGGGTCGAGCAGCCAGAGAGGAATGTGGTTGTAGTGCTGGGGGTCGGCTTCGGGGGGCTGTTCGGGACAGTGCTGGCCAAGCAGGAGCCGTTCACCGTGGCAGAGCTCGACACGATCGGGCGGCTGGCAAGCGAGCGGGGCAGCGGGATCGCCTACGCGCCGGGCGGGCCCTACCAGTACGAGTGGGCGGACCTCGCCCGGGCCTCGAGCCCGAGGGAGTTCTGCGAGAGCTATCCCCGCGACGTCTGCCCCCCCACCGACGACAAGCCCTTCTTCTTCAACATGACCCGGCTGAGCGAGCTCAACGCGCCGATTCCGGCCGCCGCGCTCGGCGACTACGCGCGGAGCCCGCTGATCGTCCTGCTGGTCACCCTGGGGATCCTGGCGGTGCTCTGCGTGCTGGGATTCGCGGCGCCGCTGGCGCTGGTTCGGGGGCCCGGGCGGCCTCCCCTCGGCTCCCTGGGTTTCTTCGCGGCGATCGGGCTCGGTTTCCTGACGCTGGAGATCGTCCTGATCCAGCGTTTCGTCCTCTTCCTCGGCTTCCCCACCTACGCGCTCTCGGTGGTGCTCGCCTCGCTGCTCGTCTTCACCGGCCTCGGGTCCCTGCTCTCGGCCCGCTGGCGGGAGCCGCGCCGTGCCCTGCTCGCGGCGCTGGCGGCGGCGGCCGTGCTGATCGCCGCCGCGGCGCTCGGTCTGCAGGACCTGCTGCGGGAGCTGATCGACCTCCCCTTCGCCGCCCGGATCGCGATCGCGATCACCCTGATCGCACCGCTGGGCATCGTGCTTGGAATGGCGATGCCGATCGGCCTCGGACGCCTCTCCGGGCTCTATCCCGCCGGCGTGCCGTGGGCGTGGGGAATCAACGGGATCACCTCGGTGCTGGCCGCGGTGATCGCGATCGCCATCGCGATCACCTGGGGTTTCGCCGCGGCGACCTGGCTTGCCTGCGGCTGCTATCTCGTCGCCCTGGCCCACGCCGCATTCGGCCGCTGGCCGGGCGTGGTGGAGCCCGGTGCTGAGCGGGAGCCCGCGGCAGCGGCGAGACTCTGAACGGAGATGACGGACCTTTCGATCCTGATGCCGGCGTACAACGAGGAGGCGACCGTCGCCGCCTCGATCGAGCGCGCGCTGGCGGCCGAGCTTCCGGTCGCAGAGCGGGAGCTGATCGTGGTCGAGAACGGCTCCACCGACGCGACCCGGCGCATCCTCGCGGAGCGCGACTGGCCCGCCAACGTCCATATCCTGGAGCTGGACCGCAACATCGGCAAGGGCGGTGCGGTCCGCCACGCCTTGGAGCACGCCGGCGGCACCTACACCGCGATCCTCGACGCCGACCTGGAGTACGAGGCGGCGGACCTGGGCCTGCTGCTCGAGCCGTTGCTGTTGGGTGAGGCCGACGCCGCGATCGGCACTCGCGTCTTCCACGCCCACTCGGCCTACGGCTACTGGTACGTGGTCGGCGGTCGCGCGATCAGCACCGCCGCCAACATGCTCTACAACGCCTGGCTCTCGGACATCCTCTGCTGCCTCAAGGTCACTCCCACCGCGCTGCTGCGCTCCCTGGACCTGCAAGCGAGGGGCTTCACGATCGACGCTGAGATCCCGGCCCGCCTGCTGCGGGCGGGAAAGAGGATCTACGAGGTGCCGGTCACCTACGCGGCCCGTCAGCGGGAGCAGGGGAAGAAGCTGACCGCGAGCGACGGTGTGCGCATCCTCTCGACCCTGATCCGATGCAGGCTCGACCGATGGTCGCTGGATCGCTGAGCCCGGCGAGCGAGGCCGGCGATCCCGCGGGCGGCCACCCGGCTTGCACTGCCTGCGGGTCGCCTCGGGCCCGGTCGGCCTTCGTGGTGCGGGGCCACCGGTACCGGCGCTGCCGGGAGTGCGCCTCGCTCTACCTCGAGGGCACGCCTGGGCGGGACCGGCCCTCCGCCATCTACTCCGACGAGCGCTACTTCGCCAACCCCGGCTACGCCTCCGGCGACTACCTCGGCTACCGCGACTACCTGGCGGACCGCAGCGAGATCGAGGAGAAGTTCACCCGTGTGCTGGAGCAGCTGGAGCGATTCGTCGCTCCTGGACGGCTGCTCGATGTCGGCGCGGGCCCGGGACTGCTCCTCGGAGTCGCCCGCTCGCGCGGCTGGGAGCCACGAGGCCTCGACCTCAACCCGTGGGCCGCCGCCTGGGCCCGCAAGGAGCTCGGTGTCGAGATCGAGGTCGGCCCGCTTGAGACGGCCGAGTACGAGACCTCGAGTTTCGATGCGGTGACGATGATGGATCTGATCGAGCACGTGGCGGAGCCGGCGGCCCTGCTCGATGAGGCCGCGCGCGTGACGAGGCCCGGGGGCGGGCTGGCGCTGCTGACCCCCGACGCCGGCTCCCCCACCACGCGTGCGCTCGGCCGGCGCTGGCCCGAGGTGCAGCGGGCCGGTGAGCACCTGACGCTCTTCTCGGTCGACGGCCTGAGCAGGCTGTTGGCCCGTCACTCGTTCGAGCCGCTCGGCTGGCACTGGATCGGCAAGCGGTCCACCCTGGGCACCCTGGCGGCCGACCTGTCGCCGCTAGCTCCCGGCCTCGGGCGTTGGCTTCAGCGGGCGCTCGCCGGGCGCCGGCTCGGCGAGCGGAGGATCGAGTTCGACCCACGCGCCAAGTTCTGCCTCTACGCGCGCCGCGTCCCTACACCCGCCGCCACCCGTCCGCTCCGGCTCCCGAAGCGGGCCGGGCCCGCGGTCGAGCGGGCCGTGCGGGAGGAGCTCGAGCATCTCGCCGCCGCCCCCCGGCTCTGTGACTGGATGTTCGAGCAGTTCGCCGGCGACGTCCGCGGCAGCGTCACCGAGGTGGGAGCGGGGATCGGGACGTTCTCCGCCCGCCTGCTCGCCGCGGGCGCCGAGCAGCTTCTCCTGCTGGAGCCCGAGCCCTCGTGCGCGAGCGAGCTCGAGCGCCGCTTCGGCGCCGAGGCGAGGGTGAGGATGGTCCGGGAGGCGCTGCCCAAGGCTCCGTCTCTCTCACCGTCGCAGAGCGACCTGGTGCTCTGCCAGAACGTGCTCGAGCACGTCGATGACGATGAGGCCGCGGTCCGCGCCATGGCGAGCGCGCTCAGGCCCGGTGGGCGGCTGGCGCTGCTGGTCCCGGCCGGACCTCGCCTCTTCGGCCCACTTGACCTGAGCTACGGCCACCGGCGCCGCTACACGCGGGAGCAAGTCGATCGGCTGCTCCGAAACGCTGGGCTGACGGTGCTCGAGCTGCGTCACTTCAACCTGCTCGGTGTGCCCGGCTGGTGGGCGAAGAACCGCCGCCCGGGGGCGCGGGTGGGACCGCGATCACTCGCCGTCTACGAGGCGCTGCTGCCGGCCTGGCGGCCGCTGGAGCAGCGACTGCGCCCCCCCCGGGGGCTCAGCCTGGTGGCGCGGGCGGAGCGACCGCGGCTCTAGGGGCTCGCGCGCGGGCTCGGTCCCAGGCGGCGATCGCCCCGATCGCCGCCAGCATGAGCAGGAAGGGCTCGGCCGGCGCCCGGTAGCGGGGCAGCCCAAGCACGAAGAGCGCCGGCAGCATTAGCGCCACCGGCAGCACCCAGAACCAGAGCGGTCCCCGCTCGGCGCGGGGCCGGCGGACCAGGACGATCCCGCCCGCAATCGCGAAAGGCAGCACGAGATAGAAGGCGAGCGGCTCGGCCGGCGTCACCTCGACGCCCAGGCCACGGCCCCGGTAGAGGCCCTCGGGTGTCGCGGTCCCGCTCTCGGCGAAGTTGAGCAGCCGCAGCGTGCTCCAGAGCACGACCTCGCCGACGTAGCCGGGGTGGTCGAGGGCGAAGTCCCGCCCCCGCTTCCCGAGCTCGTCGTCGATATCCACCTCGCGCAGCTCGGGGATCGAGTAGAGGTCCTGGTAGGCCGGGACGATGATCGGCGCGCGCCATTGTGCGTGGAAGCGCTCGTCGCTACGGGCCTGCTCGTTGTAGACGCCCGCCAGTCCGAAGCCGGAGCTGGTCGAGAGCGGCGCCCACTCAGCGAAGACGATGTAGTTGCGCAGCGTCCAAGGCGAGACGATCGCCGCCGCCGCCAGCAGCGACGGTCACCGGGCCGGCGGCCGCCGCGAGTGAGCGCCTCGGCGGGAACCAGAGGGCGGCCGCCAGCACCGGGAGGATGAGCACGGCGTTGGCGCGGGTCAGGGTCGCCAGCCCGCCGAGGGCCCCGGTCAGGACGGCCCAGCGAGTCCGGGGATCGCGACGGTAGGCGAGAGCGGCGAGCACCGCCCCGAGAACAAGGTCGATGAACAGGGGCTCCGAGTAGAGCTCGAGGCTGAGGAAGGCCAGCGGCGGGTATAGGGCCGCGATGCCGGCCGCCCACAGCCCGACGCGGCGAGACCAGATCGCGCGTGCCACCAGGTAGATCAGCAGCACGCAGAGGCCCCGAGGAGGGCATTGGCATAGCGGCCCGACCTGGACCGAATCGTCCGCTGACGAGGTAGACACCGGCGAGAAAGAGCGGGTACCCGGGTGGCCGAAAGGCGGACGGGCCGCCCGGGGCGATGATCGGGCCCGGCGGCGGGTAGCCCTCGTCGGCCGCCAGCGAGCGCCCGTGGCGGTCGTAGTCCTGCGCGTCGTTCTGCGGGACGTAATCCGGTCCCGTCGACCGCCACCGCCACGACCCGAACGATCAGGGCGATCGTCGACGATCACGACGAGGGGGCCGCCCGAGCGGGCGGCCCCCTGAAACCACTTATGCCTCACGCGCGCGAGTACGCGCCCGAGGCTAGCCGGATGTCCTTATGCAGACCCCGCTGGCACTCACGAACCAGTCACCCGCGAACGCGGTTCCTCGTGGGCGCGCGCGACCGGGCCCAGATACCAGGACACACCGTCGAGCTCGACCTCCTCCGGCGGCAGGATGCCCTGGTTGATCGACTCGTTGGCGCTGATCTCCGTCTTGCCCGCGGGGCAGGCAAGCACGACGCTCTTCGGGGTGGTCGAGTTACTCGCGCTATCGTCGAACTCGAGCTCGTAGGCGAGGTCGGCCGAACTTACGTCAGAGGTCTCGGCCAGGGCGTTGTTCGCCGTGGTCTGCGCGCCGTTCGCGCTGGACTGCGCGGCGCTTGCCGCGTTTTGGGCGCCGGTGGCGGTGTTCTGCGCCTGAAGCGCCGCCGACCGCGCGCTGTCTCGCAGTCGCCTGGGCGGCGAGAGCGGCCGCCTTCGCCGCCTTCGCCTTCTTCTGCACGTTGACCAGGGTCAGCAGCGCTGCTCGCCACCGGGTTCGAAGGACCGCCGAGCGCCGGCACGGCGAGTGACAGCGCCAGCACCATCGCGAATCCCAAAGTCATGTACCGCTTCATCGGATCTCTCCCCTCCTAGCTCCTTGTCCAGCGGTTTCTACCACGTCCGTGACACGGCGCGCAACCGCCCGTTCCGGCACGCGCTGCGAGAGCCCCGTCGCCTATCTCGCTACTGGTGACCTTCACCGTCTCGCATGCGGTCAGCCCGAGCTCCGTGACGAGCGATTCGACCCGGCCGCCGATCCGCTGCACCCGCCCGAGCTCGGCGAGGGTGCGCTCGCCCTGCGCCTGGGGGAAGCTCGCCCCGCGGCGCCCGGCAGCCGCGATCCGGCGCAGAGCATCGTCAAGCTCCGCGACCTTGGCCGCGTACTGGGGCGGCGGCTCGAGCGCGGCCATCCTCGCGCGGAACCTCTCGGTGATCGGCGCGAACCTGCGGGTATAGACCCTGACCGAGTTGACGCCGACCTGCGGGGCATCGGCGGCCTCGGCACGCGCCGCCTGAAGCTCCACCTTGGCGTCGAGGCAGATCGCGTCGAGCTCTTGGATGTAGGGATCTCGGGGATCGGCCGGGGTCTCATCTTCGCTGGGCAGAGCGAACAGCGAGACCGCTGCGATCACCAAAGCCGCCGCGATTCCGGCAGTGACCAGCCGCTCACGCCGCGTCGAGCCGACCAGCCGGTGGCCGATTGTCCTCAGTCCGCCGCGGGGTGGCTCGCCCTCCACCGCGGCCACATCGGCGCCCTTGGCCTCGGGGTCGCTCCTCAGCCGCTTGCCGCACTCGACGCAGAAGCGCGAGTCGTCCTCGTTCTCGTGGCCGCAGCGGGGGCAGAACATGCCGGGCGCAAGCTAGCGCGCACCGATCTTCGCCGCATGTCAAACGCCGAGGGGACTCGGCGTCGAGCCGCGCCCGATGCACCGCGCTCCGGTAGCCGCAGCTACTTCTTCCCGGCGAGGGCCTGCGCAGGCGCGAGCAGGCACCCGATCACGGCGGTGGCGCAAACCACTCCGAGCAGGTGGGCGGGTGCTCGAGTGATGCAACCCCAAAAATAGGAGGGGCCCGGTCTCCCGGGCCCCTCCTGAAGTCGCCCGCGTTGATGCGGGCACTCGCCTGTTGAGGCGAATTACATCATCCCGCCCATGTCGGGCATGCCGCCTCCACCGGGCATTCCGCCGGCGCCGTCCTTCTCGGGCGGCTCGGCGACGATCGCCTCGGTGGTGAGGATGTTCTTCGCGATCGAGGCCGCGTTCTGCAGCGCCGAGCGGGTGACCATGGTCGGGTCGATGACGCCGTCGGCGACCAGGTCGCCGTAGTCGCCGCTGGCCGCGTTGAGGCCCTCGCCGGGCTTCATGCCGCGCACCTTCTCGACCACGACCGAGGCCTCGAAGCCGGAGTTGTCGGCGATCTGCCGGATCGGCTCCTCGAGCGCGCGCCGGATGATCTCAGCGCCGGTCCGCTCGTCGTGGTCCTCGAACTTCTCTAGGTCGACCGAGTCCTGGGCGTTCAGCAGTGCGACGCCGCCGCCCGGGACGATGCCCTCCTCGAGGGCCGCGCGGGTCGCCTGCAGGGCGTCCTCGACGCGGTGCTTCTTCTCCTTCATCTCGGTCTCGGTCGCCGCTCCGACCTTGACGACCGCGACGCCGCCGGCGAGCTTCGCCAGCCGCTCCTGCAGCTTCTCGCGGTCGAAATCGGAGTCGGTGGTCTCGACCTCGGACTTGATCTGCTTGATGCGGCCCTTGATCTGTTCTCCTTCGCCGCCGCCGTCGATGATGGTGCTGTTGTCCTTGGAGACGACCACGCGGCGGGCCTTGCCGAGCTGGTCGAGCTGGGTGTTCTCGAGCTTCAGCCCCATCTCCTCGGTGATCACCTCGCCGCCGGAGAGGATCGCGATGTCTTCGAGCATCCGCTTGCGGCGGTCGCCGAAGCCGGGCGCCTTGACGGCGACGCCGGTGAAGGTGCCGCGGAGCTTGTTGACCACCAGGGTCGCGAGGGCCTCACCCTCGACGTCCTCGGCGATGATCAGCAGCGGCTTGCCGCCCTGCATCACCTGCTCGAGCAGCGGCAGCATGTCGCGGACCGAGCCGATCTTCTGGTTGGCGATCAGGATGTAGGGCTCCTCGAGCACGGCCTCCATCCGGTCCTGGTCGGTGACCATGTAGGGCGAGATGTAGCCCTTGTCGAACTGCATGCCCTCGGTGAACTCGAGCTCCATCCCGAAGGTCTGGCCTTCCTCGACGTTGACCACGCCGTCCTTGCCGACCTTGTCGATTGCGTCGGCGATGATGTTGCCGATCTCCTCGTCGGCGGCTGAGATGGCCGCGACTCGGGCGATCTCCTCCTTGCCGGCGATCTCGCGCGACTGCTTCTCGCGCAGGTTCTCGACCACGGCGTCGACAGCGGTCTCGATTCCGCGGCGCAGGCCGAGCGGGTTGGCGCCGGCCGCGACGTTCTTGAGCCCGTTGTGGACCACGGTCTGGGCGAGCAGGGTCGCCGTGGTGGTCCCGTCGCCGGCCACATCGTTGGTGGCGGTCGCCACCTCGCGGACCAGCTGGGCGCCCTGGTTCTCGAAGACGTCCTCGATGTCGATCTCACGGGCGATGGTGACGCCGTCGTTGGTGATGGTGGGCGCGCCGAACTTCTTATCGAGTACGACGTAGCGCCCCTTCGGGCCGAGCGTCACCTTGACCGCATCGGCCACCGCGTCGACACCACCCTGGAGGGCGGCGCGCGCTTCCTCGCGGTACTTCAGCTCCTTTGGCATCTGTCTGATTCCTCCTTACGAAGTCTCTGGCTAGCCGACCTTCGCGAGCACATCGGCCTCGCGCAGGACAAGCAGCTCGTCGCCGTCAACGGTGATTTCGGTGCCGCCGTACTTGGAGTAGAGGACCTCGTCGCCCTCGCTGACGTCGAGGGGCCGGCGGCTGCCGTCCTCCTTGATCTCGCCGTCACCGACGGCCAGGACCTTGCCCTTCTGGGGCTTCTCCTTGGCGGTATCGGGGAGAACGATCCCGCTGGCGGTGGTCTCATCCTCCTCGGACGCCTGAACGATCAGGCGGTCGCCGAGTGGCTTCAGCTTCATCTGCATACCTCCATACGTAGATCCGCGGGGACTTTCAGCTTGAGAAGTTCGTTGGCACTCTCCAAGTGAGAGTGCCAGGGCTGTGATTGTAGCCAGGGCGGCTAGTCGCTCGCTACGAGGCGGGCGCCGAGGAGCTTGGCGAGGCCCTCGCCGCCGTTGCGCATCACGAAGTCGTGGTTGACCGCGAAGATCGGGCGGGCGATCGGCGTCAGCAGGTTCATCCAGGCCCTGGTCGTCCGGACCGCCCAGCGATAGGTGATGGCGGTCGTCCCGCCATCCTCGTAGAGGCGCCAGGTGCCGGTCCCCTCGAGCTCTCCCTCGACGGTGCCCTCGAGCAGGTGGGGCTTCTCCACCCTGGTGGTGCGGGCGTGGAACTCGAGCTTGTAGGGGAGCTTGGACTTCCAGACGTAGCGGCCGAACTGGCCCACACCTGACGCGTCGCCCTCCTCGAGCTTCTCGGCCTCGAGCACGCCCCGCCACCACTCCGGCCAGCTCTCCGAGTCATAGATCGCATCCCAGACGCGCTCCCGGTCGGCCTCGATCAGCCAGGTGGTGAGGAAGCGATAGTCGGCCATCTGGTGCCCTCTGCGGCGCGCGGGCCGACCCGGATCAGTTGCGAGAGGGCGTCTCGCCGTTGCCGAGCTGGGTGCTGGGCCGCTCGATGATCTGCGAGAAGCGGATCACGGTTACCGTGTCCTCCATCGAGATCGGGCGGGTGTAGATCTTCTCGAGGAACTGCATCGTGTCCTCGAGGCGCCGCAGCTCCGGGTTGTCGTGCTCGATGTCGCGCGGAGACAGATCCTGGACCTTCTTCACCTCGACGTCGTCGATCACGGCCGAGAAGATCTTCTCGCGGGGGTTGTGGCGGAAACCGATCGTGACCCAAACGACCTGGCCGCGCTTGTACTTGCGCGACTTGTCGCCGAGGCGGATCGTCGCGGTCTTGCGGCCACGCTTGAGCTGGTCGGCGAACAGGGTCGAGTAGAAGTTGAGGACATAGAGCGGCCCGTTCACGGGGCGAGCCTATCTAGTCGGCGTCCGTATGAAAGCCCTCGGCGCCGATCAGCGGCACAAAGCGGCAGGGGCCGATGGTCTCCTGGTGCAGGCCCTCGGTGTCGCGCCAGAAGACGGTCAGCAGGTCCGCGGAGCCGGTCGCGATCGGGACCACCAGCCTCCCCCCGGGTGCGAGCTGCGCCAGCAGGCTGTGGGGCGCCTCCGGCGACGCCGCGTGTACCGCAATCGCCCCGTATGGCGCCGCCTCCGGATATCCCTGGCTGCCGTCGGCGACGATCACCTCGGCGTTGTCGATCCCGAGCTCCTCGACGCGGCGCCGCGCCATCTCAGCGAGCTCGGGGATCCGCTCCAGGCTGATTACCCGCTCGGCGAGCCGGGCGAGGATCGCTGTCGAGTAGCCCGATCCGGTGCCTATCTCGAGCACCTTCTCGTCGCCATCGAGCTCCAGCGCCTGGCAGATCGCCGCGACCACCCAGGGCTGGGAGATCGTCTGTCCATGTCCGATCGGCAGCGCCGAATCGTTGTACGAGACCGTGCGCACCTCGTCGGGCACGAACAGCTCGCGCCGCACGGCCTTCATCGCCTCCAGGACCCGCTCGTCGCGGATGCCGCGCTTTCGAAGCTGGCGCTCCACCATCCGCGCCCGCTGTTCTGAGAAGCTGGCGCGCGTCCGGCGGGGACTCATCCTCAGAAGATGTAGGCGTGCAGCCGATCGGGCTCCAGAACCGTGACGCGGCCGCGGCCGACCTGGACGACGCCGGCTCGCTCGAGGGTGGCGAGGAACCGACTGACGCTCTCGCGCGACGTCCCCGCGAGCTGAGCCAGGTCGGACTGGCGCAGGCGGATCGTCACCCCGTCCTTGACCAGCGGGGTGAGAGCGTCCTCGGCCAGTAGCTGGTTGAGCACCCCGGCGACCCGGCTCGGGACGGTCTGGAAGGACTGCCGGGTGATCCTCTCGTTCGCCTCGCGCAGCCGCCGCGTCAGCGCGATCACCAGCTTCTCGGCCATCTCCGGGTGCGACCGGATCAGGCTGCGCATGTCCCCGCCCGGCAGGGCGAGGAGCTCCGTGCTCTCGGTCGCCTCCACGCTGGCGGAGCGCTTCTCTCCGTCGAACATCGCCAGCTCGCCGAAGATCGCGCCGGGCCCGAGGGTGGCCAGCGTGATCGCGCGGCCGTCAGAGTGCTCGCGGGTGACGCGGCAGCTGCCCTCGCGGACGATGTAGCAGGCGTCCCCGGGGTCGCCCTCGTGGAGCACGCGCGTGTCGGGCGGATAGCTGCGCGGGACCGCCACCTGGGAGATGCGCTCCAGCTCGGACCCGGACAGCTCCGAGAACAGCGGTACGCGCCGCAGGAGCTCGACGACGCCTTCACTTCCGTTTGCCACGGCCCGATTATCCCGCCCTGTGGGGTTGGGGCTGCATCTAGGCGACGAGTCGCCTGGGCTGTCGCCTGAAGCCCGCCTCGACCATCGCCGCCTCCATCCCGGAGCCGATCACCGGCTCGCCGTCCAGGCGCTCGATAGCGAGCTTCTCGATCAGGCCGTCGCGGGCGGCGGCGGCCAGTTCGCCGAGCGCCTCGGTGAGTGCCTCGTCGCTCAGCTCGGCGAGCTGCAGGATGCCGCGCCCGCCGCGCTCCACGTAGAGCAGCGGCTCTCCGTCTCGCAGCATCACGTAGGCGCCGGCCGTCCTGGCCGGCCGGCGGTGGCCCTCCAGCTTCGGCCAGGGGAGGGTCGCGCCGTAGGGGTTGGCGGGGTCGGTGGCGGCGAGGACCAGGGAGGAGCCGTCGGCCCGGGGCAGGCTGCGCAGCCGCTCCACTGCTCCGGGCAGCGCGAACTGGGCGCCGCCGAGACCCTCGACGAAGTAGCCGCGCCGTGCCGTGCCGAGCAGCTCGAGGTTCTGGAGCTCGCCGTAGATCGAGGCGAAGCCGCCGGGGATGCCCTCCGCGATCGCCGTCTCCCGGGTGACGATCCCGTGACGCTCGAGCATCAACTCGGCCAGCGCCCGCTGCCGCGGTCCCGCCGAGGGCGCGTCGGCGAACAGCGCCTCGGCCAGCGACCAGCGGCCCAGCACGGTCCCCGACGCGGCGGCACGCCGCCGGGCGAAGCGACGACCCCGCCGCTCGGATCGCTCGGCGGAGCGGAGCCGTGGGGCGCGGAGCGGCGCGAAGGCGTCATTGGTCACCTCGCCCGACCACGCCAGATCCCAGAGCGCCTCGTGGAGCTCCTCCGCCGAGCCCTCCAGCTCGAGGAGATCGAGCCAGAAGCACGGCCCCTGCGCGAGCCGCTCGCGGATCGCGTCGTGGATCTTCCCCTCGTGCCGCTCGAGCTTGACGTTCCCGGGCGGCGGCCCCGCCAGCCGCACGTCCTCGCGGAAGTAGAGCGCCACCCGACCGTCGTTCTTGCCGAGCGGGCCGGCGCCGATCCAGACCAGCTCCCCGCTGGTGCAGAGGGCATCGAGCCAGGCGGGGCTGTAGGCGCCCAGGCGGCGCGGCAGCACGTCGCGCTCCCAGGTCTTTGGGGTCAATGCCACGCCCTGCAGCGGGACCAGTGCCTCTCGCAGGCGGTCGGCGCCGGCGCCGGTGCGGCCGTGGACGTCCACGTTCTGCCAGCTCGGGACGAAGCGGGCCAGCTCACGGCGATCGGTCGCCTCCACCTCGTGGCGCAGCCGGGCGAGGCTGGCGCGACGGAGCCGGCGCAAGACGTCCGCGTCGCACCACTCGCGCTCGGTGCCGCCGGGCAGCAGCTCGCCGCGGACGACCTCGCCGGAGCGCTCCAGCTCGCGCAGGGTCGAGCCGGGATCCACGCCGTAGCGCTCGGCGAGCTGCGCGGTCGTGAAGGGTCCGTGGGTGGCCGCGTAGCGGCGGACCAGCGAGGGCAGGGCGTCCTCGGCCGGCTCCAGGAAGCTCTCCGGCAGGCCGGGTGGCGGCGGGACCCCGAGCGCGTCCCGGTAGAGGGCGGCGTCCTCGGCCGCGATGTAGCGCTCCTCGCCGGCGATCCTCACCGTCGCGGCGCGCCTCTCCTTCACCAGCTTCTCCAGCATCGACTCGGCGGAGTAGCCCTCGGCGGCCCTCTCGGAGCACTCCTCCGAAGTCAGGTCGCCGAGGCGGCGGAGCACCTGCTGCATCGCGTCGCGGTCCTTCGCCAGGCCCGCTTCGGTCCGGTGCTGGAGGGAGTCGATGACCTCCTCGAGCGCCTCGGGGTCGATCAGCTCGCGGAGCTCCTCCTGTCCGAGCAGCTCCCGGAGGAGATCGCGGTCGAGCGCCAGGGCGGCGGCGCGCCGCTCGGCGTTGGGCGTATCGCCCTCGTACATGTAGGTGGCGACGTAGTCGAAGAGCAGGGAGGAGGCGAACGGCGAGGCGGTCGGGCGTCTCGACCTCCACGACCGTGATCCGCCGCGACTGCACGTCTGAGAGCAGGCTCCGGAGGGAGGGGAGGTCGAGCACGTCTCGCATGACCTCGCGGTAGGTCTCGAGGATCACCGGGAAGCGGGGGAAGTCGCGCGCGACCTCGAGCAGGCTCTGAGCCTTGAGGCGCTGCTGCCACAGAGGCGTCCGCTTGCCCGGCCAGGCGCGTGGGATCAGGAGGGATCGCGAGGCGTTTTCGCGGAAGCGGGCGCCGAACAGCGCGGAGCCGGACAGCTCGCGAACCACGAGGTCCTCGATCTCGTCAGGCTCGAGCAGGACCAGGTCGGCGGGTGGCGGCTCGTCGGCGTCGGGGAGGTGGATGACGATGCCGTCGTCGGACCAGATCGCGTCGGCCTCCAGCTCCCGTTCCTCTCGGATCTTCGCCGCCAGTGCCAGTCCCCAGGCGGCGTGAACCCTGCCGCCCCAGGGGGAGAGCACGCAGAGGCGCCAGTCGCCGATCTCGTCGCGGAAGCGCTCGACCACGAGCGTCTCGTCGGAGGGAACCACCCGCGTCGCCGCCTGCTGCTCCTGGAGGTAGTTGACAAGGTTCTGGGCGGCGAGCTTGTCGAGGTCGTTGTCCCTGGCGAGCTTCTTGGGGTCGGCGTTGACCGCCTCGCGGCTGAACTCGCCGATCGACTTCCCCAGCTCGGCCGGGCGCCCGATGCCGTCGCCCCGCCAGAACGGAACGGCGCCGGGCGTGCCCGGGGCGGGAGTGACGATCACGCGGTCCCGGGTGATTTCCTCGATCCGCCAGGTGCTCGCGCCGAGCAGGAAGGTCTGGCCGGGGCGCGCCTCGTAGACCATCTCCTCGTCGAGCTCGCCGACCCTCCTGCCGTCCGGCAGATGGACGCCGTAGAGGCCCCGGTCGGGGATCGTCCCCGCGTTCGCCACCGCCAGCTGGCGGGCGCCCTTGCGGCCGCTCATCTTTCCCTCGGTGCGGTCCCAGACGATGCGCGGGCGGAGCTCGGCGAACCGCTCCGATGGGTAGCGACCGTCGAGCATGTCCAGGACGTTCTCGAGCTGCTCGCGGGAGAGCTCCTGGAAGGGCTGGGCCGAGGTGACGAGGCGCTCGACCTCGTCCACGTCCCATTCGTCCAGGGCGGCCATCGAGACGAGGTGCTGCGCCAGCACATCGAGGGGGTTTTGAGGGATGACGGTCTCCTCGATCTCACCGCGCCGCATCCGCCGGGCGACCACCGCGCACTCGAGGAGGTCCGCTCGGAACTTGGGGAAGATCCGGCCCTTCGAGACCTCGCCGAGCGTGTGGCCGGCGCGACCGACCCGCTGCAGTCCCCGGGTGACCGACTTCGGCGACTCGACCTGGATCACCAGGTCCACCGCGCCCATGTCGATCCCGAGCTCCAGCGAGGAGGTCGCGACCAGGCACGGGAGCTCACCCGACTTGAGCAGCTCCTCGACCACCGCCCGCTCCTCGTGGGAGAGAGAACCGTGATGGGCTCTGGCGATTTCCGGAGGTGCCTCGTCCCGGGTGGGCTTCTCGTTCCCGGCGTGCTCAGTCGCCGGCAGCTCCTCGTCGAGCTGGTCGAGGTGCATCTCGTTCAGCCGCTTCGCGATGCGCTCCGCCGAGCGCCGCGCGTTGACGAAGAGGATCGTCGAGTTGTGCTCCGAGATCAGCTCGAGCAGGCGCGGGTAGATCGCCGGCCAGATCGAGCGGGTGTTGGTCGCCGGGTCGAGCGAGGCCTCGATGGGGCCAGGGTCGATCCTTTCCGGCGAGTGTTTTTGGTTGGGATGCGGCGTCTTGCCGGTGTCCGCGCCGTCCTTCCGCTTGGAGACGTCGGCGTCGAGCTCCACCATGTCCTCGACCGGGACCACGATCTCCAGGTCGAGGTCCTTGGGCTCGCTGGCGTCGACGATCTCGCAGCTCCGCTTCGCGCCAACCAAGAATTGGCCGATCCGCTCCAGTGGCCGCTGGGTGGCCGAGAGCCCGATCCGCTGGATCCCATCAGTCGGCGCGTCCTCCGCTTCGCGTCCGGGGGCGCCTAGCTGGTCGAGGCGCTCAAGCGTCAGCGCCAGATGCGAACCGCGCTTCGAAGGGGCGACCGCGTGGATCTCGTCCACGATCACCGCCTCGACGCCGGTCAGGATCTCGCGGGCCTGCGAGCTGATCATCAAATACAGCGACTCGGGGGTGGTGATCAGGATGTCGGGGGGCTCGCGGCGCATCCTCCGCCGTTCGGTTTGCGGCGTGTCACCGGTGCGCAGTCCGACCGAGATCGGCGCCTTGATCCCCTGGAGCGGGGCGCGCAGGTTGCGCTCGATGTCGTAGGAGAGCGCCTTGAGCGGCGAGACGTAGACGATCTTCACCCCGGTTCCGAGGGTCTCCGGCTCACGCGCGAGCCTGTCGATGCCCCAGAGGAAGGCCGCCAGCGTCTTGCCCGAGCCCGTCGGGGCGCAGATCAGGGTGTGCTCGCCCGAGGCGATCGCCGGCCAGCCCTGTGCCTGCGCGGGCGTGGGCGCCTCGAAGGAGGCCTCGAACCAGCGCCGCACCGGCTGAGAAAAGAGGTCCAGGGGTGACTTTTGGGTTGCGGGCGTACTCATGGCCAACCTACTGACCTTACAGACCGCCCCACCAGCCTCCGGGGATACTCCGTCCGTGAGCGATTCCTCCGACTCCGCCCGCGTCTGGGAGGGGATCGACGGGACTCGCTCGATGCTGGGCCACTGGCTCGAGGCGTGGGAGGAGTTCGAGGTGATCGCACGGGACTTCATCGACGGCCCGGGGGGCAGGTGCTGGTCCCGGTCGAGCAGCGTGCCGTGAGATCCATCTGTTCGCCGATCCCAAGCAGGCCCGCCGGGCGGCGGGGATCGCCAACTTAGTCGCTGTCCTCCTCGGCGGCCCCTTCCGACGCGGAGTGCTCCTCCGCGGCCTCTTCTTCCCCCGCCTCGGCGGCGTCGTCCTCTGCCTCCGGCTCCTCCTCGTCGGGGCGCTTCGGGCGCAGCTCCAGCACCGGCTGGCGCCGCGCGCTCGGTGCCGGCTTGCGCGGCTTCCGCTGCTCGCCCGGCTGCTCGCGGCGCGCGAGGTAGTCGGCGATCCCGCGCTGCCAGTCGGGGAGCGTGATCGGGTTCTCGCGACCGCTCGTGAGCACCGACTGAAGGGGGCGCGGGGCGCGGTCTTCCATCGTGTCGGTCGTCGTCGCCATCACGCGAGTGACCACCCCGGACTGGCGGAAGATCTCCATGGCCCACTCGTAGCGGGAGCAGCTTCCCCGGGCGGACATGTGGTGGACGCCGAAGGCGGAGGTTTCGATCAGGCGCACGAGGCCGACGGCCACATGGCCCGTGTAGGTGGGGCAGCCGATCTGGTCGTGGACGACCACCACGGGGCCGCCACCCTTGCCGAGGCGCAGCATCGTCTCGACGAAGTTGGCGCCGTTGGGGCCGAACAGCCAGGAGGTGCGCACGATGAAGCTTCGCTTCGTGACCAGAGCCGTGGCGCGCTCGCCGGCCAGCTTGGTGCGGCCGTAGGCGTTGAGCGGCGCAGGTTCGTCGGACTCGGTGTAGGGGCCGTTCTTGGCGCCATCGAAGACGTAGTCGGTGGAGATGTAGACGACCTTCGCGTCCACCTGCTTCGCCGCGTCCGCGACGAAGTGGGCGCCCTCGCCATTGACGACCTCGGCCTCCTTCTCGCTGTCCTCAGCGGCCTCGACGTTGGTCCACGCCGCGCAGTTGATCACGGCGCCGGGTCGCTCCCGCAGGATGGTGCGCTCCACTCGGCCGGGATCGGTGATGTCCAGGTCGTCGTGAGTAAGGGCGACCACGTCATGACCCATCCCGTCCGCCACCGTCACCACGTCCCGGCCGAGCATCCCGCCGGCGCCAGTCACGAGCACCTTCACCGATCCCCGTCCTCCGTTTTTGGGTTCGTAAAGCGGGCGGACCGATGTTATCCGCAGCTAGCGGCGGGAGCCGAGATCCACCGTATAGATGGCCGAGCCGAACCGTGGCTTACGGCTCAGCGGGGAGCCCTTCGCCACCCCGACGCCCAACTCCTGAAAGCCCGCCGTGAGCAGGGCCGCCCGATGGGATGGGCTGCGCATCCAGTCCGCGACGGCCGACTTGGGGGTTCCGGCCCCGCCCTTGCCCCAGGCGATCACCTCGCCCACACTCCAGGCGGAGGCCCCGCCCAGGTAGCCGGCTCGCTTGACGCGGTTCAGCGCTGAGCCGTGGGCGAAGAAGTTGTGCTTGTTCATCGCTTTGGAGTGCTGTTGCGCTGCCTGCTGGAGGTTGACGTTGACGGTAAGCGGCCCCAGCCCACTCAGAGCGCGTTGCTCGTTGATCAGGCAGGCGACCGAGTCGCGCGCCGCCTCCTTGCTCAGCCGAGCCGGAACGAGGCCCTCGTCGGGGCAGCTCGCGCTGGCGGATGAGATCGATCCGGCGCAGATCAGGGTCGCCGCGAGCGCCGTCGCGCCGGCTGCTGTCCGGAGTATGGGACGTCGGCAAAGGTGCCTTGCGGTCGTCCTTGACATTGCTTCACCCCTCTTTCGTTCGCGCCGCCGGGGTTAGCTGTCGGGCTCACACGGAAAGAGTCGCGTTATGCCGAAATCGGCAATTCGCCCCTATGCCTTTAGGACTTGGGTCCCCCGGCCGCCGGCACCGCAGACGGGCCGGCGGTTAGGCAAGGTTTGATCAGCGCGGCAAAGTAGCAGGCCCATCAGAAGTCATGAGCCGGTTCCCCGTGGAGAACTGGGGCAGCTTGGCCGGAATTTGCGGGAATTCCCGCGTTTAAGGCCTGCCCCATAGGCGCTAATAGGTCCCGCCGAGCTTGCGGTGATCCCAGCTCGCCGTACGCCTGGCGCGGAATCGGATCGCGACGCGCTTCGGGGCCTGCGCCTGAAGCCCGGCGGCGGCGTCGCCCTCGATCGAGTCGATCCCCTCCGTGTAGCGGACGGTGAGCTCTTTACCGAACTCGAAGACCTCGTCCGTGTCCCGGATCAGCTCCGCCTCCGCCTCGATCATCACCCCGCGCAGCTCCTGGTACTCCTCGCCGGTCTCGATTAGGAGCGTGCACCGCGGGTCGCGCTCCAGGTTCTTCACCTTCTGGGACTTCGCGTAGGTCCAGACCCAGATCTCGCCGTCGCGGAGCACGTACCAGAGCGGCATCAGGTGCGGGAAGCCGCGGGGCCCCATCGAGCCGACG
Source organism: uncultured Solirubrobacterales bacterium (assembly GCA_963752605.1). GTDB lineage: Bacteria > Actinomycetota > Thermoleophilia > Solirubrobacterales > 70-9 > CAVVYW01. The sequence continues at coordinate 403,974 of CAVVYW010000006.1, read as the reverse complement.
GTGACGACGCGCTCCGTCTCGAGCAGCTCCCGCTGCTCTGAGTCGGTCAGCTTGATCTGGTCGCGCCGGCCCGCCATCAGGCCGGCCCGGCGCCGTCCTGGCCGGGATGGAGGGTGAGGGTCTCCCAGGGCCCCTCGCCCGCCATTCGCTGCATCTCGCCCGCGAGCCAGCGCGGCTGCAGGTCGTCGTAGTGCCTGCTCCAGGCGTGGCCCGACTGCCCGGTGAAGTCCTGCCACATCGAGTCGTCCGGCCGCGCCGGGTCGGCGACCATCCGCCAGCTCGGCGCCCAGATCGCCTCGTACGGGTCGTTGGGGTCATAGGCGATCTGCGCGACCGTCTCCTGTCCTCCGCCCGGGCGCAGCGACCGGTTGAAGACCCAGTCGAACCCCGGGTTCGCGGCCCCGAGCGCGTGCGGGAAGTCCAGCCTGTGCACGTCTCCCCAGCGCCAGTGCTCGGGGTCCGGCCCGAAGCGGCTCTCGAGGTCATCCAGCCCGCCCCGCAGCGCCTCGATCGCCAGCTCGTCCCACGGCCGGCCGATCAGCTCCTCGTCCCCCTCCTCCCAGAGGGCGAGCAGGTGCGAGTGCCAGCGCCAGGGTGAGGTGACGTGCGTGCTGAACCCGCTGTCCGAGCGGTCCAGGTAGCGCTCGGCGAGATCGCGATCGCCGATCGCGGCGCGGGTGAACTCCCGCGCGAATCGCAGCAGGAACGCCTGATAGATCGTGGCGGCGATGGAGTCGGGGGTCAGCCGGCGGTCCCAGCTCTTCAGCCGCTCGATCGCGCGGGTCTCGCGCTGACCGACGGGCTGCAGGCGCGCTAGCCGGTGGACCACCTGCTCGCCCGGGATGGAGTACAGGTCGGTTTGCATCAGCCGGAAGCTCTCGAGATCGTGCTCGTCGGTGCCCCGGATCAGGTGCTCGATCCGCTTTGCGCGATAGCCGTCGAGCCAGTCGCTCGTGATGTGGTGCGGATAGGAGTCGTCGACGATCCTGTTGTTCGCCGTGACGATGAATCCCTCGGGCGGGTCCATCAGCTCCGGCAGCTCCTCGTAGGGGACGGTGCCCTCCCACTCGAACTCGCCGGTCCAGCCCGGCTTGGGGAGGTCGGGGCAGCCGCCCTTGCGGATCGGAATCCGCCCCATCAGCTTGTAGCCGATCGAGCCGTGCCGGTCGGCCCACACCAGGTTGGAGACCGGCATCGTCACCGAGCCCAGCAGCTGGACCATCTCGGGGCCGCTGGTGGGGTCCAGCACCCCGATGTGGCCGTGGGAGACGCCGACATGATCGTGGGCGGTCCACCTGAGCGCGAGCGGCTGCTGGTCGTCCGCGCCAAGCGGGTCGTTGACGATCGGCCCGTGGTGGGTCAGGCGGACCTGATGGTGCACCGGCCCGGATCCCTTGACCTCGATCTCCTCATCGACGATCTCGAGGGGGCGCTGCTCTCCCTGAAACTCGTAGGTCTCGCCGTCGATCCGCTCGATGAAGAGGTCCTCGACGTCGGCCATCACGTTCGTGAAGGTCCAGACGACGTCGTTGCTCTGCCCCAGCACGATCCCGGGGATGCCGGGGATGGAGGCCCCGCGGGCGAAGCGGTCGCCGACCTCCAGCGAAACCTCGTGCCAGATGCCCGGCATGCCGGTCGGCAGGTGCGGGTCGCCGGCGATCAGCGGGCCGGAGGTCGCCGTGAAGTCGGCGCTCACCGCCCAGTTGTTCGATCCCGAGGCGGCGCCCGCCAGGCCGATCTGCTCGCGCACCTTGCCGATCTGCTCTGCGAGGGTGAGGCCGTCCCCATCCCAGCCCTCACCGGGCCGCATGGCGACCGGGTTCCCCTTCGGGTAGGTGGGGTCGATCTTCGCCGCGCGCTCGGGCCCGAGCTCGCGGACCAGGTCGGCGCGAAGCAGCTCGCGCTCCCAGTTCGTCGAGAGGCCGAACGAGAGGAGCTTCTGGCCGGCGAGCATGTCGGCCGGCCTGTAGGGCTCGAAGTCGAGCCTGAGGATCTGGAACTCGGCGGGGAGGGTGGACGCCGCCTCGGCGGCGCGGTTCATGCCGTCGCAATAGGCGTCGAGCAGGGAGCGAAGGTCATCCGCCAGCTCGGCCTCCTCGCGCAGCGCGATCCGGCGGAGGCCCAGCGTGCGCATCAGCTTGTCCACCGCCAGCCCCTCGCGGCCAGCGACCTCGGCTACGCGCCCCGATGCGATCCGGCGTTGCAGGTCGCATTGCCAGAGGCGGTCCTGCCCGTGGACGAAGCCCTGTCCGAACCAGAGGTCGTGCGGGGTGGTGGCCCTGATGCGCGGCATTCCCCAGCGGTCGCGGGCGATCTCGACGGTCCCCTCCAGACCTGCGATCCGCAGCTCACCCTCGGTCCTGGGCAGGGGACGGCGGAAGAGCTGCCACCAGAGCCCGGCGGCGGTGGCACCGAAGAGTGCGCTGCCGATGCCCGCTCCGGCGGCCCCCCTGCGCAGGATCGTGCCGACGTCTATCGCCATGCGGTGCTTGATAGCACCCCCTCGCCGCGCGCAGTCACACCCCGAGGTCGGCGGGCAGCCTTCCCTGGTCCTCCAGCATCTCCAGGTGCGCCTGCATCGCCACCGCCGCGGCCCCGCGCAGCTCCTCGGGCACGTCGTCCCACACCTCCGCCAGGAGCGCTTCGCGCGAGCGCTCGCCGCGGTCGAGGGCCGCCTCCAGGCGGGATTGGCGCTCCTCGCGATGCTTGAGGTACTCGTTGAGCTTCGCGTGCGGATCGGTGATCTGCGGCCCGTGGCCGGGGAGCAGCAGATCCAGGTCAATCCTGTTGAGGCGGTGCAGCGAGGCCATGTAGTCGGCCAGCGAGCCGCCATGCTCGCGCGGCGGAACGATCGTGGAGCCCTCGCCGAGGACGAGGTCGCCCGTGAAGCAAGCCGTGATCCCGCCCGAGGCCGGGTGCTCGCGCTCGAGGAAGAAGCAGACGTGGTCCTCGGCGTGGCCGGGGGTTGGGATCACGCCGAGGCCGGCCGCGTCGTGGGCGTCATGGGCGCCCTCAGGCTGCACCCCGAGCATTGAAACACCGCCGGCGTGGTCATCGTGCGAGTGCGTGAGCAGCACCGCCCCGATCCCGCCCCGCTCCTCGGCGGCCGCCCGCACCGCCTCGATGTGCCCCTCGTCGGCCGGACCCGGGTCGATCACGATCGTCGGCCCCCGCCCGACCAGATAAGTGTTGGTGCCCTCGAGCGTCATCGGCCCGGGGTTCGGGGCGAGGATCCGCTCGACGTCGGGACTGGCCACTCCCGAAGCTTGACGACTGTCGCACCCGTACCCTTCCGGTGCTGGGACGCGCTTCAACGAGTAAGGAAATCCGGATTTCCTGGCATTTCCAGGGAAGACCCACTGGCTAGAGGGAAGGATCAACATGAGACGTAGGAAGAGGGTGGTACTCGCGGCCTCGGCGGCGGGGCTCGTAGCAGCGATCAGCGCAAGCACCGCGAACGCCTACCAACAGAACCTGATCCGCGAGGTGCACGAGACGGGCACTGACGGGGATTACGTCGTGCTTCAGGCATATGCGGCCGGCCAGAATCTGCTCTCCACCAAGCGGGTCGTCACCTATGACGGCGGCGGCGGTGTTTTCTCGAGCGTCATCCTGAACGACGTTCCGAATGGCGCCAACCAGGCCACTGTTCTGGTCGGAGACGTCGGCGTTCCTGGAGCTGACGCTACCGACCCGAATTTCAGCGTCGTCAACACCGGCGGCACCGTCTGCTTCACCGAGAATGCAGCGGCGCCGCCATTCACCGGAATCGACTGCGTGGCGTATCAGAATGTCGGCGGTGTTCCGGCGACGTTCCCGCCCGTTCCCCCCGCGTCGCCGTACGGGAATCCGGTTTCATTGGGCGGACCGAATCTCGACGGCAAGTCGCTGCTGCGCTCGATCGGGCGTGGTTGCGCGACTCTGCTGGAGGCGGCGGATGACACGAACGACAGCGCCTCGGATTTCGTGGTGACCACCGCGACCAATCCGCGCAACAACGCGTCTCCGATCACGGAGACCAGCTGTCCGAATCCGCCCGGTCCGAATCCGCCGAATCCGGCCTGCGCGTCACCGACACAGACCGGCACGGCGGGCAATGACGTCCTTCGCGGCACGAAGAGGAAGGACGTCATCAGCGGGCTCGCCGGCAACGACACGATCACCGGCCTAAACGGCAAGGACATTGCCTGCGGCGGTGACGGTGATGACAGTGTCAGTGGCAACAACGCCAAGGACAGGTTGTTCGGCGACGCCGGCAATGACACGCTGTCCGGCGGCAACGGCAAGGACAGCATGGACGGCGGCGACGGAACCGACACCTGCAACGGCGGCCGAGGCAAGGACAAGGCCGTCAACTGCGAGGCCGGCACCGATGCCAACAAGACCAAGAAGGGCAAGGGGCCCAAGGCTCCGAAGCCCGGCAAGGGTCCGAAGCCCGGCAAGGGTCCGAAGTTCTAACGGCTAAGCCGTCAAGCGATTGAGCTCATGAGAGCCTCGGCGCCACGCCGGGGCTCTCATTTTTTTTCCGACGCCGCTCGGCCGCCACCGGTGCGTGTCGCACTGAGCGCAGCTACAGCTACGCGGCCTTGGCGGTCGCGCCGGCGTCGACCTCGAGCTCGCGCGCGATCGCCTCGCGCGCCTCCTCGGGCTCGATCACTACGAAGTCGCCGGCGCCCTTGAGGATCTCGCGCAGCAGCCAGTCGGGGCTGCCGTAGGGCACCTCGACGATCAGGGCGCCGTCGCGGAGCTCCTCGACCACGGTGTGCTCCTCGCGCGCCCAGCGGGCCCGCTCGGGTGAGACCCAGACGCGGGCGACGTCGGCGGCCGGGACGTTCTCGCCGGAGAGCCAGCCCCCCTCGATCGAGGCGATGTCGGCGACCTCGGGCCGGGGCTCGAAGTCCTCCGACGTGACCTCCGCCTCCTTGATCCGATCGAGGCGGAAGTGGCGGACGTCCTCGCGGCGGCGGTCGTAGGAGGCGACGTACCAGCCCTCGGGCCCGTTGGCGAGGCGGTAGGGCTCGATCTCGCGCTTGGTGAACTCGTCCTCGTTCTCCTTGTAGTAGTGGATAGCCAGGACCCGCCGTGACTCGATCGCCTTGTTGACGATGCGCGCAATGGCGGAGTCGTCCCCGCCGGAGGCGGCGATCTCCAGGCCCTCCTCGGAGGGGTCGTGTCCCAGCGCGCCGACGATCTTCTTACGGGCGCTCGCCAGCCCGCTCTGGGGGAGATGGTCGCCGAACAGGTCGATCGCGGCGACCAGCGCCTTCGCCTCCAGGGGGAGGAGTCGGGCCGGCTTGGCGAAGTTGTCCCCGTAGGGCTCGGCGTCCACCTCGATCTCCTCGCCCTGGAGCTCGGCATAGAGGACGTAGGTGCCACCGCCGAAGTTGACGACGTTGAGCAGGTCGATGTCATCGCTCAGCTCGTTCCGCGAGAGGTGGAGGTTGTCGAGGACATCGGAGACGGCGAGCCGGCGGTCGCCCTTCGAGGCCTCGATCAGCATCCCGGCGAGCGTCACCAGCCGGGCGAACCGCTCCGGCCTGATCGATGATTCGGAGCGGCCGTTCGAGCGGGGCCGCGCCGGCGGCGGGGCGACCGTCCCGGCCGAGTCCGCGAGCTCGAACTCACCGGTGTGGCGGCTGATCAGCAGCTCCAGGCGGTCGGCGACCTCCCGCGCGAGCTCGGGCGGCTCCAGCACCGTCGCGTTCTGGCGCCAGTGCAGCACCCAGGCGACCATCTGCCGGCTGGAGGCGTAGTCCGTCTCGAAGATCTGTCCCCTGCCGGGCGCCCCGTCGGACCCCTTCGTGTTGCGGATCTCCCCATAGGAGCCGAAATCGCGCTCGACCAGCCAGGCGACTCGCTCGCGCAGGAACACCTTCGCGGTGCCCTCGATCTCGCCGAGCTGCCACTCGGCCCGCCGCGCGTAGTCACGTCGCTCGAAGCTCTCGGGGGGCGAGAAGTCGTGCTCGGCCTTGGACGCGTAGGAGACCTTGCCCCGGATCCGGGAGAGCCGGAAGACGCGGATCGCGTCCCGCTCGTGCGAGTGGCCGATCAGGTAGAACTGCCCGCCGCGGTAGACCAGGTGGTAGGGGTCCACCTTCCGCTTCTCCTGCGAGTCCCGTTCGATCGTGTAGTAGCTGAACTCGATCGTCTTGCGGCGCGAGATCGCGGTCTCAATCTTCGACAGGCGCTGCGAGACCTCGGCGCCGTCGGCCTTCGCGGTCATCCGCACCTCGACCGAGGCCTCGGCCGGGGAGGTCAGTGAGCTTGGCCGCCCCCAGGAGACCTGCTGGAGCGCCAGACGCAGCGGCTCCGCGTAGGCGAACTCCCCGTCGAGCAGGTGCAGGGCCGTTTGAAGCGCTGCCAGCTCGTCGTCGGAGAACTCGATCGCGGGCAGGTAGTAGTTCTCGGGCGGCAGCGAGTAGAGCTCGGACTCATAGCCTTGGAGGCTCTCGCCGGGCTTCTCGACCTGCAGAGTGATCCCGAGGCTCTCCAGCTCGGCGCGGTCCGCGTAGAAGCGGCGCGCGAAGGCGTCGTCGTTCATGTCGCTGTATCCCTCCACCTCGCGCTTGATCTCGAGCGCCGAGGTCGGCCTGCCCTGGGCCATCAGAAAGGAGATCAGCGAGAGCTGGCGGATCAGCTTCTCGGTGTCCTTGGCCACGGGGGCAGCATAGAGGCGCGGTTCCGCCATTCAAATCCGGGGCGATTACGGATCTGGAACGTAATCGCGCATTTTGCGTCCTGCCCCCGCCTGCATAACCGCTCCAGAATCAGGCTCTGATGGCGGTGGGGATCCGCCTAGGCGGTCTAATCCCCTTCCGCCGCGCTCCACGGTGATGGCGGCGGCGCTGAGCTGAGCGCACTGCGCATCAGGGCCAGCAGCCGGGCACGCTCGGCGGAGCTGAGTCCTTGCAGCACCTCGTCCTCGGCTTCCATCGCGACCCGCCGGCCGCGCTCCAGCATCCGGTTCCCCTTCGCCGTGATTACGACCTCGCGGGCGCGGCGATCGGTCGGGCGGGGGCGGCGCTTGGCCAGGCCCGCCTTCTCGAGCTGGTCGATCAGCGACACCATCGTGCTGGGATCGATCCCCATCGCGGAGCCGATCTCCTGCTGGATCGCCCCCTCCCGGGCCCGGAGGAAGTTGAGAACGGCGAACAGCGGCGGTGTCAGACCAATCGACGCGAGCCCCTCCGCCACGCGCGTGTGGGAGGCTCGCCAGAGGCGGAAGAAGAGCTGGCCCGCGAACTCGGTGACCTCAACTTCGGCAAGTTGGCTGGTCTCGGAAGCGGCCATCGGACGATCTTCACACAGTGTAGTGGACGCGGCGGATCATTTGTGCTACAAACTATATGCGTAGCAAACGACTATGAACGAACCCACGTAGGAGGAAACGATGAGCGCAAAGAGCGCCACGAAGGAGAAGTCCAAGGGATTCACGGCCGAGGAGCGAGCCGCGATGAAGGAGCGCGCCAAGGAGCTGAAGGCGGCCGCAAACAAGGGGGACGGGGAGAAGGCCCTGCTCGCGAAGGTCGCCGAGATGCCGAAATCGGATCGCGCCATGGCCAAGCGGCTCCACGAAATCGTCAAGGCCACGGCGCCGGCCCTCTTGCCGAAAACCTGGTACGGGATGCCCGCGTATGCCAACGAGGACGAGAAGGTCGTCTGCTTCTTCAAGAGCGCGGACAAGTTCAAGTCGAGGTACGCGACGCTCGGCTTCAGCGACAGGGCGAACCTCGACGAAGGCGCCATGTGGCCGACCGATTTCGCGCTGAAGAAGTTGACCGCCACCGAGGAGAAAAAGGTCCGCGCGCTCGTGAAGAAGGCGGTGAGCTGAGCTAGGCGGCCTTGGCGCCGAAGTAGGCCGAGGCGTCGATCCCGCGGTCGAACCGGGACCAGCTTTCGCCGTCGCCGAGCTCCTTCTCGAGCCGGTCGAAGCTGCCGAGTTTGCCGCCCAGGTTGTCGATCATGTGGACGAGGGTCGCCTCGCGGGTGCAGGGGACGACCGGCGAGCCGTGCTCGAGCGAGCCGTGGTGGGAGAGGATGATGTGGAGGATCGCCTGCGCCAGGTCGGGATCGAAGCCCTCCATCTCTTCGATCTGGCGGCGGACCTTGTAGTAGCCGAGCGGGATCTCGGCGAGGAGCCTGCCGGCGTCGGTGAGCTCGATCGCCAGCGGATCGTCGTTGTAGGCCTCGGTCTTCCCGATGTCGTGCAGGAGCGCCCCGGTGACCGCGACGTCGCGGTCGATGCCGGGGAAGAGGGCGGCGGTCGCGCTGACTCCCTGGGCTACCGAAAGGGTGTGCTCGAGCAGGCCGCCCCGGTAGGCCTGGTGGTAGTGCTTGGCTGCGGGAGCCTCGCGGAAGCGCTCCCAGCTCGGGGTGCCCTCGCCGAAGAATCGGTCGAGCAGCGCGCGCAGCGACGGGTGCTGGACGGTCTCGACCAAAGCCCGCAGGTCGCTCTCCAGCCCGTCGAGCGACCGCACCGGGGACTCGGTGAGCTGCTCGGCGTCGTACTCGCCCGGCTCGGCGGCGCGAACCGAGTCGAGCCTGATCTGGTTGCCGAACTGGGGATGGACCGAGAAGCGGCCGGCGACCATCACGATCGTCCCCGGCTCGCACGCCTCGAAGCACTCGGCCACGCCCTCCCAGGCGATCGCCGGCACGGTGCCGGTGCGATCCCCGAGCACGACGCGCAGGAAGTCCTCTCCGTTCTTCTTCTGGCGGAGCTCCCGTTCGCGGACCACGAAGGCGGACATGACCTCCTCGCCGTCCGACAGGTCGCGCAGGACGCCCCCGGCGGGCGCCTCAGCACCACCACTGCCGTTGCCACTCTGGAAAAGCGCCTCCGTCATCAGGCTTCTGACGGTAGAGGCGCGGGCGGACAGGAATCTCCGGTCGTCTTCACATTCATGAGGTCGTCCGGCCGCCAAGAACCTGACTCGCCGCGATAATCCCGGGTAGGTGGGAGAGGGCAAGGTTCGAGACAAGAGCCTGTTGCGAGATCGTGACTTTCGGCTCGTCGCGGGCTCGGTTGGCGTCTCCGCGATGGGCGACTGGGTGGCGATCGTTGCCCTGGGTCTCCATGTCAAGGAGATGACCGAGTCCGGGTTCGCGGTCGCCGGTCTCTGGGTCTGCCTCTTCGGGCCCTCCGTCCTCGTTGCAGGCCACGCCGGCCTGCTCGTGGACCGGATCGAGGCGAGGCACGTGCTGGCCGCCGTCTCGGCGATTGGCACCGTCGCGGCCGCGACGCTCGCCTTCGTGGACGCAACCTGGGCGGTGCTGGCGCTCACCGCCGCCCTTGGAGTGGTCTTCGCGGTCTCCTCGCCGGCCGAGTTCTCCCTCGTCCCCCCGCTTGCGGGCAAGGACCGGATCCAGGAGGCGAACGGGCACGTCGAGACCGCTCGCTACATCGGCTTCGGTATCGGGCCGGCCGCCGGCGGGTTTCTGTTCGCGGCGGGTGGCCTCGAGCTGGCGATGCTGGTGGACGCCGCGACCTTCGCGGCTGTCGCCTGTGCGGCACTGGTGCTGCGTGTGCGCCGCGATTCCGCCGAGACCTCTGAAGGCGAGGCGGCACCCCGCGCCCGCGACGGCATCGCCTTCCTCTTCCGCGACAGGACGCTGTCGCTGGTGATGGTCGTCGCCTTCACCTCGCTGCTGTTCATGTCCGCCGTCTGGGTGGGCGAGCTCTTCTTCGTCAAGGACACGCTGGGGATGGGAGACGCGGCTTACGGGATCTGGTTGTCGGTCTGGACTGTGGGGATGGCGCTCGGCTCGCTGCTGCTCTCGTCGCGCGTGGCGGCGGGGGCCGTCGCCGCCGTCGGGCTGGCCGCCGTCGCGGCCCAGGGCGCCTCGCTTGCCCTGCCGGCCCTCGTGCTCTCCTTCGGCTTCCTCGTCGCCTGCGGCTTCACCGGCGGCGTCGCCCACGGCCTCAAGAACGTGATGTTCCGGACGCTGATCCACGTTCGCGTCCCGGCGCGGCTCCACGGACGCGCCTTCGCCGCGTACAACGGGATTCGGAACTCGGCCGAGCTGGCCGCCTTCGCGGCGGGCGGGGCGCTCGTGGCGGCGATCGGACCGCGCGGCACCCTCGCGTACGCCGGCGGGCTCTCCGCCCTCGCCGGGCTGATCGGGCTGATCGCGATGGTGCGCATGAATCGCGGCTGGGTACCCACGGGGCCGATCGGGGCGCCCGGCCTCGGGAGCTCGCCGCCGGAGGCCCCTGGGCCGGCCGTCGCCGATGACCCGGTCACCCTCGCCGCGAAGACGGAAGAGAGCTAATGGGCGAGCCCGCCAGCGGACCCGCCGCTAGTCGGCGAACGCGGCCTTGAGCTCCGGGGCCGCGACCGGCTCGCCGGTGGTGACGTGCTCTGACTCGACGCGGTTCCGGCCCGCCTGCTTCGCCTCGTAGAGGGCCCCGTCGGCGGCGGCGAAGACGGCTTCGTAGTCGAATTTCTGGCCCTTGACCGAGGCGCTGACGCCGAGGCTGATGGTCATGTTGACCGAGTCGCCCATGGTCTTCTCGACCGCCCGGCGAAGCTGGTCCGCGAGCGACCGGCACTCCCTGACCTCGGCGCCCGGCAGCAGGAAGACGAACTCGTCGCCGCCGAGACGGTAGGCCAGGTCGAAGGCGCGCAGGTGGCGGCGCATCTCGTAGGCGATCTGCTTCAGCACCTGGTCCCCGACGGCATGGCCGAGGGAGTCGTTGATGCCCTTGAAGTGGTCGAGGTCCCCGATCACGAGGCCGATCGGCTGGCCGGTCACCTCGGACTGCTGGGTGAGCTCCGAGACGCGGTTGGAGAGGGCCTTGCGGTTGAGCATCCCGGTCAGCGGGTCGATCACCGCCTCGCTCCCGGTGCTCGACGTCGGAGCGCATCAGGGCCGTGGAGAGGATCGCGACGGCCAGGATCACGGCCGCCGGGGCCGTGACGAGCGTTGGGTTATCCAGGACGGCCGCGGCGTCCGTCCCGAAGGCGACGGCAAACAGGCATAGAAGCGCGATCCCGACGCCGACGCAGACGCCGCGCAGGGAGAAACGCGAGCTCAGGGTCACCACTGGGATCGCGAGCCAGGACAGCGTGGCCTCATGCGGGCCGCCGGTGAGCGCCACCGCGACGGCGATCGTCACCTCGGTGCCCGCCCAGGCGGCGAACATCAGGTACTCGGGGCGCTTCGCCTCCGGGAGCCTCCGGTCGGCCAGCGCGAACAGTCCGGCGGCGAAGGCCAGCGGAACCAGGGTCCACCAGCCGAGCCAAGGGGCACCAGCGGCAAGTGCCACGGCGAGAACGATCATGGCGATGCGCCGCACAGGCTTGAGGCGCTCCTCCATGTCGAGGAGGCGCTCGCGATCCATGTCGTCTCTGCACAGCCAGGATCCGGCCATTGGCGGTTGTATCGGCGCGGTTACTCCCATTGATTAGGTACGAATGGCCAAATCACCGACTGGGGCGGAGGATTTGAGGCCACGTCGAACCGGCGCCAGGAAATCCCTCCTCTGTAAGGATCAGCGCATGCTTGCGGGGGAGAGAAGGCAGGCGCGCGCGTCGGCGCTCGCCGCTGTCGCGATGCTGGCGGCCCTCGCGATCCTGTTGATCTCGCTCGGCAGCGCCGCGAGCGCGAAGGCCCCGCCCGCGCACGGGTTCAAGGGTTACCGGGTCGGCGTCGCCGATCGCTCGATCAATCCAGATCCCGATGGCACCTACGCGGGCAGGCCCGTTTACCTGGGCGGCTACGGCATCGGCGGCGGGAGCCCCGTGTTCGGGGGGCGCCCGGCGAGCGGCATCCTCGGGGCGGGGCCGAGCGTGCGCGCCTTCGCCGTAGCCGACGGTCAGGGGCGCTCGTTCGCGATCGCCGACCTTGAGACCCAGGGTTGGTTCGTCGCCACCAAGGACGGGCCGTACGGCCTGCTCGACATGCGCAAGGCGGTCGAGCAGCGAACGGGCGGTGCGCTCGACGCCGAGCGCATCGTCGTCCAGACCGACCACAGCCATGCCGGGGCGGACACGATCGGCGTCTGGGGCGGCGTGCCGGTCGAGTACCGGCAGTACATGGTCGATCAGACCGTCGACGCGATCGTCGAGGCCTACGAGACGATGCGGCCGGGCAGGCTCTACTACGGCACCGCCCCGGGCCGCGACCTGCTCTCCAATCAGTTCGACTACGACGAGGCGAATCGCGTCGTCGACTCCGACGTGCGAGTGCTTCAGGCGCGCAACGACCGGGGAAAGCCGATGGCGACCCTGCTCAACTTCTCGGCTCACGCCACGGTGCTGGGCTCGGGCAACACCAAGATCTCGGGCGACTGGGTCCAGGCGGCGAACCCGATGCTCGAGCAGCGCTTCGGCGGCGAGGCGATGACGGTCGTCGGGACCCTCGGGCGCACCCAGCCAGGAGATCGCGGCTGCAGCGATCCGGCGGCGACGAGCGAGGACGCGCAGAACCTCTGCAAGCTGAACGACTACGCGGCGCGGGTGGTGGACCGCGCGGCGGACGCCGTCGCCGCGGCCAAGCCGATCGACGGCAACATCGTCGACGCCCGCTCCTACCTGGTCACCGATCCTTCGTCGAACGCGCTCATCCTCGGCCTCGAGTACGTGGGCGAGCCGCTCGGCGTGCCGCTCAACCGCTCCTTCACGCCGCCGTGGCTCACCGGCAACGTGCTCGGGACGGTCACCGCCAGCGCGCGCATCGGCGATGTGCTGCTCTCCTCAGGCCCGGGGGAGATGTACCCGCAGATCCCGCTCAAGGCCGCCGAGATCGTGCCCGCACGCGGCTACATGACCGCGGGGCTCGCCAACGACCAGCTCGGCTACCTGATCGCTCCCTTCGAGGCCTACCCGGAGCCCATTCGCCGCTCCTTCTTCAACCAGCGGGGCGACGAGGTGAGCCCGATCGACAACGACAACTACTTCTTCAACGTCTCGCACACCATGGGCGAGCGGGTGACGTGCTCCCTGCTCCGCGGGGCCGGCGAGGTGCTCGGCGCGGGCCTGGCCTACCGCAGCAGCTACGACCGCTGCGCGGCGTTCGCCAATGACCTGATCTTCGAGCACGGCGCCGACACCGGCTTCTGAGATGCGACTGCTGCGGGCGCTGATCCTGGCGGGGCTGCTGGCGGCCACGGTTGCGCCCACCGTGGCGCGGGCGGCCGAGTACCGCAACGGCTCCGTCTACGCCCGCGTCTCACCCACCGAGGTGGTGCTGGGCAACTCCCTCGCCGAGCGCCGCTGGAGCCGGGCCGCCTTCCGCACGACCGCGCTCGTCGACAGGCGCGGGCAGGACCGCACCTGGAGCGCGGGCCGGCGGGATTTCTCGCTCGCCGTCGCGGCCGCCGAGGTGGGTAGCGAGGTGCTTCACGTCGAGTCCACGAACGTGACGCCGCTGCCCAGGGGTGGCCTGCGCCTCTCGATGGAGCTGAGCGCCCCCGTGTCGCTGCCCGGGCTGTCGGTCACCCGTGTCGCGGAGGCCTATCCGGGCGTGGCCGGGTTCCGCGTGCAGACGGTGCTGGAATCGCCGCTGCCGGTGGCGCTCTCGCGCGCCACCCTGGACGAGGCCGCCGTCGGCCGGGCATCGCCCGCGCTGCATGCCTTCCGCGCCGGCGCCGACTGGCGCGAGCCGGACTGGCAGGGGCCGCCGCGTCGGTGGGGGATCCGCATGCGGGCACCTGGCGGGACAGCAGTGACGCTGGCGCCGGCGAGCCGCTGCGCGGGCCGGGCCAGTGGCTCTCCATGCGAGATGGCGACCGGAGCCTGTTCATGGTGATGGAGAGCAACGACTTCCCCTCCTCGCGAGTCGCCTACGACGGCGGAGTGGCGAGCGCCGCCACGGACTGGAGCCGCGACGTGATCAGCTTCGGGCCGTTCGAGGAGCAGATCCACGCCGAGAATCCCGCCGACGGCCCGGGGCGGATGCGGCTGCTGCGCCCGGGCGAGCCGCTCGCGCTCCCTGCGGTCTTCACCGGGTTCGGGAACGGCGACGGGGACGAGGAGTGGCAGTTCCACCGCTATCTGGTCGACCACCGGCTGGTGCCGTACGAGCACGCCGTCACCTTCAACTCGAACGGCACCGACGAGAACCGCATCTCGACGGGCGCCAAGGACGACATGGACATGGAGACGGTGCGGGAGGTCGCGCCGATCGCGCGCCGGCTCGGGATCGAGACGTTCATCCTCGACGACGGCTGGCAGGCCCGCTCGGGCGACTGGCAGCCCGACTCGCCTCAGTACCCGGAGCCGCGCTGGGACGGGGTGCCCGGCTCGAAGTTCGCGCCGCGCTTCCCCGACTCCGAGTTCGGGGCCGTGCGCGATGCGATCGCGCCGATGCGGCTGGGGCTGTGGATGAGCCCGACCTTCTTCAATCCGTCGTCCGAGACCTTCCAGCAGCACCCCGAATGGGCCTGCGCGCCAGTCGGGGACGCGCTTGCCGCCGCCAACGTCGCGGATCCCGACAGCGGCTCGAACGAGGCGGGGCTCGGCGCCTGGGGCCCGGCCGCCCTGCCCCACGTCGAGGGGCGCATCCGCGACGCCATCGAGAACTGGGGGGTCGTCTACTGGAAGTTCGACTTCCTGCTCTGGCTCGACTGCGTCGCAGGGCCCCGACGGCGGTGCCCGCGACCTCTACGAGTTCCACGACGCGTTCGTCGCGATGCTCGACCGCCTGCGAGCCGACTATCCCGAGGTGACCTTCGCGATCGACGAGACCAACGATTACCGCCTGTTCCCATTCGAGTCGGTGACTCGAGGGCCGACCTGGTTCCAGAACGGTGGGCCGAGTCCCGACCGCATGCTGCACAACCTGTGGAACCTGAGCCCCTACGTGCCCGGGTTCGCGCTCGGCCAGGAGGCGCTCGCCAACCAGGACTTCGCCCGCTACCCGGTCGACACGCTGATGGCGGCGTCACTGCTCTCGCACATCACCTTCTTCCACGATCTGCGCCGGCTGCCGGAGGCCGTGATCGAGCGAGTGCGGCCGTGGACGGACTTCTACAAGCGCAACCGCGATCTGCTCGGCGGCGTCGTCTACCCGCTGCTCGGCGACCCGCTGGAGGGCGGCTGGACCGCGCTCCAGGCCTGGGACCCGGAGGCCGGCCGGGGCGCGCTGCTGGCCTTCCGCCAGGGCTCCGAGAGCTCCGCCCGCACCATCGCCCTGCGGAACGTGCCGCCCGGCCGGAGCTTCCTGCTCTACGAAGGCGCCGAGGAGCGCCCGCTGGGAACGTTCACGTCGGCGCAGCTCGCCGCCGGCCTCAGCGTCGAGATCCCCGAGCAGGAGGGCGCCCGCGTGCTGCTGGTCAAGGCGGCGCCCTAGTCAGGCGGTCAGAGCGTCCGAGGCGGACTACGGAGCGGCGTTCAGGAGGATGGTCCGGATGACCCACTCATTCTCGGCGGTGCCGCCGACGGTGGCCGGTCCGGTCGGTCCCACCGGCACCGCGCCCTCGGCCACCGCGGTGTTCGTTCGCGCCTGATGGCCGCTCCCAGCGCTCCGTCACGGCCGCGGAGAAGCTGAGCGGAGCCGTGTCGACGAATGTCGCGGCCACGATCCGCCGGGTGGCGTAGGTCGCGCTGACCGCCGGGGCGGATGCGCTGACGCTCTTGCCGGACGCGCTCGCCGCCGTCTGGATCGGGTTGGCCGCGCGCACCCCGGAGAAGGCCACCATGCCGGCTGCGGATGGCTTTTGGGCGCTGAGCTTGAACGCGTAGCTCGTGGGTTCGCTCGCGGGCGCCTGCGTCACATGCCAGAAGGACCGCTGGGTGATGGCCGACCCGTTGGAGACCTGGGTGCCGATCGACGTCCAGCCGGTGGGTGCCGTGATCACCGGGTTGCGGTCTGGGCGCCGACGGTGGCCACGAGCACCCAGCCCGCCTGCACCCCTGCGGGGCGGTTCACCGTCAGAGTGGTCGTGTCCCCGGTCACCGGCGTCGCGGCGGTCTCGTACTTGATGGCGGCGGCACCGAAGGCGGCGACGCTGATCGGCTGCGGGCTCGTCTTGGTCTCGCTGAAGTACGCCCAGCTCGCCGCTGCCGCACCTGCCAGCACGCCACCCCGAGCAGCGCCGCCGCAGCCCGGGCCCGCCCGCCCATCACACCGCCTCCTTCTCCCGTTCGGCCCGTTCGCGCTCGAGCCTTTCCCGCTCGATGCGTGCGCGTTCCTGCTTTTGCTCCTCCCCGGCCCACCGCCAGAGACTCACCGCGGTCAACACCATGATCAGAAACGCCGGGATGACGATGACCAGGAGCCGCACCAGGTTGTTTCCGAGCGCGAGGTAGACATACCCCAGGTATGGCAGGTTGGCCTCCTCGCGGGCCGCGCCCTCGCTCCCCGAGCACGAACTGCCAGGAATCGGGATCCTCGTTGGCGTCCCCCTTGGTCCGCATGATCAGGCGGGGCTCGTCCCCGCTTGGTCCGCTGTCCGGTGCCACGATGTCCGCTTGCAGGTTGGGGGTCTCGGGCGTGATCGAGAAGAGGCGGTGGGTGACGAGGTCGTCCACGTTGGACTCGGCGGGCGGCTCGTAGGTGATGATGTCGCCGACCTCCAGCTCCTCAGGGGGCTTCGCCTTCGAGTAGACGACGGTGCCGACCGGGAGGGCGGGCTCCATCGAGCCGCTCTCGATCACGTAGCGCTCGTAGCCGAGGAGGCTGGGCAGCAAGTACGAGCAAGGCGACGACCACCACGACCACCGTGATGGCCGAGATCACCCAGCCCCAGAGGCGCTTCACGGCGCCCTGGCCTCCCATTCGAAGGAGGCGGCGACGCTCTGTCCGCTCAACGAGGGGCTCGCGCTCGACGGAAGCGAGAGCTTGATCCTCACCGCTTTCGTGGCGCCGGCGCCGTAGGCGCCGAGATCGACGCGCCCCGCGCCCCCGAGCGGCCCGGAGTAGAACACCATCGAGGGAGTGTCGCGGTCCAGGATCTCGAGCATGACCGCGGCGGCCAGGGCCGGCGCGGCGGCTGCACCCTTGACCGTCACGCTGAGCCGGGCAGGCGATCCGAGGTTCGTGACCATCGCATCGCCCTGCCGGACGTCGCCCGGCTTCAGCCCATCGGCCGCCACGATCGGCCCCGTGGGTGAGACCGAAAGCCTGGCCTCACCCGCGGACACATCGTTACCGGACGATTTCGACTCCTCGGTGTACACCGCGCTTGTGAGCAGGACCGCCCAGACGACGACTCCGGCGATCAGGCCGCCCGCGATGAGCAGAACCAGCCGTCGGGTGTTGCCGATTAAGCCGTGCGCGCGGCGGGGCTGTGCCTCTCGCAGCGCCATGGCGGGGCGCTAATCGGAGACGGCGTCCCAGGCGTAGGTGACCTGCGTCGAGGCGTTCTCGAATGCGTTGTCGCCAGTGGTCGGACCACTTGGTACCCCGGTGTCGCGGAACGTCACCGTGAACTGGTAGGTGTGCTGCTCGTCCGTGACCCAGTTCCCGAGATCGACCGTTGGCAATGCGTCGAACCTGCCGTTATAGGTCGCCGGAGTGACATCGTCACCACCGCCCGGGACCCCATCGGGACCGAGGTCCACGATCGTCAGGTCGAGCGCCGTGGAGAGATTTCCGCCGGCCGGGCCGGGTGTGTCCGTAAGACCCTCGTCGGAAACACTGAAGTCCCCTGACGCATCGCCTGAGTTCCTGATCGTCACCGTCCCCTGTGCGGTGTCGCCCGGCAGCATGTTCGCCGCCGTGAAGATCGCGGCACCCTCCTTGTTGTTGTCGATCGAGAGCGATCCGGAGCTGAAGGTGTTCTGCGGGTTGGCCGACTCGCTCGAGAACACGGCGAGCGACCCGGCCGCGACGGCCGCCGCAACGATCAGCAGCACCAACGCGAGCAGCAGGTTCCGGCGCCTTCGCCAAAGAACCTTGAGCCTCGATGGGACCTCCTCCCCCGGCGGCGTCTGTTCCGGCGCGGAGGGTGGAGTGGTGACGTTCGACATCTGGACCTCTATCCGTAGAGGGACAAACCGATCTTCCCTCCCCTGCCGGGTGAAGTCAAGTGGCGGAAGAGCGGTCACGCCCAGTCAGGCACTGATACAAGGAAGTGGCGAGGGCCAGAATCGAACTGGCGACACCACGATTTTCAGTCGTGTGCTCTACCAACTGAGCTACCTCGCCGGGAGGCGCAAAGGCTAGCGTCAGCAGCCGAGCCGCTACCTCTTCTTCTTACGCCGCTTGCACTTGTGCCGCTTCCGTGCGGCGGCGGCGCCCTTGGCCCGCTTCTTCTTCCGCTTCTTCTTGCAGCTCCGCCTTCTTCGTCGCGGTCGTCTGGGTCGGAGCTGCCGAGCCGCCCTCCGGGTCCCACACCCCGTTGGTGACCCGCACGTTGTAGAAGCCGCTGAGGCCGTCCGAGTACCAGATCTCCTTCCGCTCGGGGACGAAGGACGGGCTCGACATCGCCCAGTTGCTCGCTTCGGGGACGATGCCGGCCCCCGGAACGATGCGCGGGTCCACAGGGGCGTTGAAGTAGGCGACCTCGCGCGGGTTGTGAGGGTTGCGGATGTCGAACACCCGCAGGCCGGAGAGGATCATGCTGCAGGCGGCGATCGGGGGATCGACGCGGCTCGGCACGTTGCAGTAGTGCCCCGCGTAGCCCTGCACCGGGTTGTTGGCTCCGTTGTCGCCGGCCGTGGTTGCGAAGTTCTCCGGCTGGTGGACCTCGAGGCGCAGGTTCGAGATCACCTGCGGCTGTGTCTCGTCGGCGATGTCGATGATGCGACCCGCACCGACCTCGCTCTGCGCCCCGAACTCGTCGATCTCGAGCAGGTATGGCCGGCCGTCCCTGGTGAAGGGGATGGCGTTCTGGGGGATGCTCATCGAGGTCCAAGTCAGGTTCGAGACCTCGGTTATGGTCGGGTTGGGAGTCCGGTTCTGGATCTCGGTGGTGTCGAGAATGGTCAGCCCGGAGCCGGTGCCGGCGACGTACGCCCGGTTCCCGTCGTCGCTGATCGAGAGACCGTGGGAGTCGATGTTGTAGCCGGTGGGCGTGAGCGGGATCGGCACGGACGGGTTCGAGATGTCCAGAGCGAAGATCGTTGAGGTCGAGGGCGAGGCCGCGTAGAACGTGTTCCCGTCGGGGGCCAGCCCGCTCTCGTGCCCGAAGACGCCCAGCGGGGTGGAGGACTTGACCACGGGGTTACGACAATCCTGGGAGATGTCGTAGATGTCGACCTGGCCGGGGAGGAACGCGAGATTGCCCGACACGGCAGCCAGCACGCCGCGCTGCTGGCTCAGCACCAGCGACTCGTGAGGCGTCAGCATCGCGGGGGTGACGAGCCTGGCCGTCAGGACTGGATTGCTCGGGTCCGACATGTCGAGGACGTTGACCCCGCCCTCGGAGTCGAGCGCGTTAGTCGGATACTGAAGGGTGGTGTCGTAGTAGGCGCACTCTCGGCCGGCCTGGTCGATATAGCGCTCGACCTTGAAGCCGCCCACCGTGCCGACGGCGTTCGGGATCCGGTACTGCCCCGCAAGCTCGGTGTTGCACCTGGATCCGTCCGCCGCCTCGCCGCTGGCGTGGTCCTCCGGGCTGACGCGTCCCTGAATGCCTGTCTCGGGGTCGGAGCCCGGCCCGCATGGTCCCTGCGGGGTCGGCAATAGCGGCGGTTCGGCGGCCCTCGTGACCGGGGCCGGGGGCGCCTCGGAGGGCGGTGCGCCGGACATCAGATTCGCCGGGTCCGGGCCGCTGCCGGGGTGGTCCGCGAGGGCCGAGCCGGCGCCGCCCAGGGTCAGGCACAGGGCCGCGATCAACCCAAGAGCTCCGGCCCCCCGCCGGCTGGTCAAGCTGTCGGCCTCCTTACCCATCAAGCCGACGCAAGTCTAGGAGGGGGCGAGGGAGGGCGCGCCGGTAGCCCGGGCGCGGCGGTCAGTCGAGCGTGCTGTCGGCCGCCTCGGTGCGCTCGGGCGAGGACTTCTCGCTGACCGCCGAGGAAAGTGCCGCCTTGACCGCCTCCTCGGGGGTGCCCGCCTCGGTGATGCCGAGGTCGGTGCCCGCGCGGTTGCGGAGCGGCCAGCTGTCCAGTGACACCACCGGGCGCTCGAGCTTCCGGGCGAAGGCGATCTCCGAGAGCGTGCCCCACTCGCCGCCGACGGCGATCACAGCGTCGCCGGAGGCGACCACGGCGAGGTTGCGCGCGTGGCCGATGCCCGTCGCGATCGCATGGGTCACGTAGGGATTGGCGTCCGCGGGCTCGAGGGTCGGCAGCACCGCCACGACGGTGCCCCCGGCCTCCGCGGCCCCGCGCGAGGCCGCCTCCATCACCCCGGTCAGGCCGCCGCAGACCAGCACCGCGCCCCCCTCTGCGATGCGGCGACCGACCTCTTCGGCGTCCTTCAGCACCACGGGCTCGCCCTCGGACGCCCCGATCACCGAGACATGGACCTTGCGCCTGCTCACGAGGCCTTCGCCTTCCCCTCGCGCAGCATCCGGCCCATCAGCTCCAGCGCCCCTCCCTTGTGGAGGTGCTCGTTGAGGTTGCCGCACTTCGGGCTCTGCACGCAGGAGGGGCAGCCGTCCTCGCAGGGGCACTCGCGGATCAGGCGATCGGCATCTCCGACAAGGCGCTCGAACTTCTCGTAACCGAGCCGGGTGATCCCGACGCCACCGGGATGGCCGTCGTAGATGAAGATGGTCGGCGAGCCGGTCTGGTGGTGGATGTTGGTGGAGAGCCCGCCGATGTCCCAGCGGTCGCACATCGCGATCAGGGGCAGCACCGCGATCTGGCTGTGCTCGGAGGCGTGAAGCGCGCCGAGCAGCACCTCCTGCGGGAGCGCCGCCGCCATCCGGTCGCCGATCACGTACCAGAGCGCCTGGGTGACGAAGTCCTGCTCCGGCAGGTCGAGCGCGATCGTGTCCAGAACCTCGTTGTCGCCCAGCCGCTTGCGCTGGTAGGCGATCACCTGCTCGGAGACGGAGACCGCTCCGAAGTTGAGCTCGACCCCCAGCGCGCGGCGCTGGGTGCGCATCTCCTCGATGTAGACCTCGGTCTCCTTCTTGACCTGGGTGTAGTAGTCGCCGTCGAAGGGCCGGACGATCGCCCGCCGCGAGCCGACGTCGAGCTCGGCGACCTCGTAGGAGCGGCCGAGGTGCAGGTAGATGGCGCCGGGGTGGACCGTGTCGAAGGCGCGCTCCGCCTCGACGTGGCCGAGCATCTCGCCGGAGTCCGAGTCGATCACCGCGACGCTGTCGGCGGAGGCGGAGCGCAGGGCGATCCGCCCCGCGACGAAGTCCCCGGTCCGGGTCAGGTAGCGGTCGCCGCGGGCGCGCCGCAGCTCTCCCATCGAGACCAGCCGCTCGGCCGCATCGCGCCAGCCCTCGCCGAGCACCTCGTCGTCGGATGGGTCGGCACCCAGCGGCGCCTCGTATGCGGCGGCGACCAGGTGCTGCATCTGGATCTGCTCGGAGCGGTGGTCGAGGATCGCCGCCTCGACCGGCCGCTCCAGGAACTCGTCGGGGTGGCGGCAGAAGAACTGGTCGAGCGCGTCCTGGCCGGCGACATAGACGGCGAGACCACGGCGGCGGCGGCCGGCCCGCCCCCACATCTGGCGCAGGCTGGCGACGGTGCCGGGGAAGTTGACGCAGATCGCCGCGTCCAGCTCGCCGACGTCTATCCCCAGCTCGAGCGCGTTGGTGGCGGCGACCGCGAGCAGCTCGCCGGAGGCCAGCTTGGCTTCGATCTCGCGCCGCTGCTGCGGCGTGTAGCCGGCGCGGTAGGGGGCGATTCTGTCCGCCAGCTCCCGCTGCCCGTCCTCGGCCAGCTTGTCCGTCGCGAAGCGGTTGATCAGCTCGATGCCCCGCCGGCTGCGCATGAAGCAGATCGTCCGCACGCCGCGAGTGATCAGCTCGCAGAGGAGATCGGCCGTCTCGGAGACCGGGGACCGGCGCGTCTGGGTGCGCTCCTCGATCACCGGCGGATTCCACATCGCGATCTCGCGTCCGGCTCGGGGCGCTCCGTCGTCGTCGAGCAGCTCGAATTCGAGCCCGGTCAGCCGGCCCGCCAGCTCGGCGGGGTTGGCGATCGTCGCCGACGCCATCACGAACCGCGGCTCGGATCCGTAGAGACGGGCGACGCGGCGGAGGCGCCGCAGCACGTTGGCCACGTGGGAGCCGAAGACCCCGCGGTAGGTGTGCGCCTCGTCCACGACCACCCAGCCGAGGTTCGCGAGGAAGTCGCCCCAGCGCTTGTGATGGGGGAGGACCCCGACGTTGAGCATGTCCGGGTTCGTCAGGACGAGGTTGGAGCGGCGCCGGATCGAGGGGCGCTCCTCTCGCGGGGTGTCGCCGTCGTAGATCGCCTCGCGCATCCCCGGCGGCCGCAGCTCGGCGAGCTTGCGAGCCTGGTCCTGGGCGAGCGCCTTGGTCGGATAGAGGTAGAAGGCCCGCCGGGTGGGGTCGCGCGCGATCCCGTCCAGCACCGGCAGGTTGAAGGAGAGCGACTTGCCGCTCGCCGTGCCGCTGGTCAGGATCAGCTCCGAGCGCTGCGCCGTCTCGTAGGCCGCGGCCTGGTGGGAGTAGAGCGACTCGATCCCGTTCTCGCGCAGGGCCGCCGCGAGGTCCGGGTGGAGGGAGGGGGGAAGGTCAACGAGCTTGGCCATGCTCGCCGGCTCCGAGCTCTCCGCGACCAGGCGCCCGTCCTCGCGCCCCGGCGCCAGCGCCGGCTCCCACGCGCCGCCGGCGATCGTGGCGCCGCTAGCCACCGTCCGCCCTTGCCGTCGAGGTGGCGGGAGCAGCCGAGTCCGCGGCCGGCTTGGCGATGGCGCCGGCGATCCGCATCGCCTGCAGCGCACTCGCGTCGTGAAGCCGGAGGATGTCGGCGCCGTTGGCGACCGCGAGCGCCGTGGCGGCGGCTGTGGCCCACTCGCGCCGCTCGGCGGGCAGGCGCTCCTCCCATGACCCGGCCAGCACCGCGCCGAGGAAGTCCTTGCGAGAGAGCGAGACGTAGAGCGGCCGGCCCAGCTCGCGGAGCTCGCCGAGGCGGCGCAGGATCTCGAGGTCGTCGTCCACCGAGAGGTCGAAGTCCAGGCCAGGGTCGAGTGCGAGCTGCTCCTCTCCCACCCCCGCCGCGATCGCGGCGTCGATCCTGGCCGCGAACCAGCCCTTCAGGTGGTTCACCACGTCGTCGTAGCCCGGCGGCTCCCGGTCCTCCCGCGGCGGCCCCTCGATGTGCGTCAGCACCAGGCCGCAGCCCGACTCGGCCGCCAGCTCGAGCAGGGCCGGGTCGGCGGCGCCGCTGATGTCGTTGATCGCCGCGGCGCCGGCGTCCACCGCCCGGCGCGCCACCTCGGCCGAGAAGGTGTCGGCGGAGATGGGGAGCTCGGTTCGCACGGCCAGCCCCTCGATCGCCGGCACGAGCTGCGCCGCCTCCTCCTCAGCGGGCACCGGCGGCCCGCTGCGGGCCGCCACCGCGCCGACGTCGAGCATGTCGAAGCCCGCCTCGGCCAGGGCCAGGCCGTCCTTCACCGCCTGCTCGGGCGTGCCGCTCCGCGCCCCCTCGTACATCGAGTCCGAGGTGACGTTGACGATCCCCACTCCGACCGGGCGCTCGAGCTCCAGGCTGCGGTCGCGGAGCTGCCATCGCGATGCCATAGGGCAAAGGTAACCGCCGCTACGGTTCCCGGCCTTGGCCCTGCGCTGCGTCTACACCGATCTCGACGGGACCCTGCTCGGCCGCTGGGGCTCGCTCTTCCGCGACTCGGAGGGGGAGTTCTCGATGCTCCAGGCCCGGGCGATCGAGGCGTGCCACCGCGCGGACGTCGAGATCGTGATCAAGTCAGGGCGCCGCGAGGCCCAGGTGATGGAGGACGCCCGGCTGATCGGGCAGCGCTCCTACATATACGAGGTCGGCTGCGGCGTTGTGATCGACGGTGAGAAGACCGTGCTGGTCGGCGACGCCGAGGCCGACGAGGACAAGAGCCTCGCCGAGACGATGGTGGACCGCGGGATCCCCGACCTCCTCTTCGGGCACTTCGAGGGCAGGCTCGAGTGGCACTACCCCTGGCACAAGCAGCGCGAGCTCTCCCTCCTCTTCCGGGGCAAGGTGGACACCGACGAGGCGAACCGGGTGATCGCCGACGCCGGTCACACCGGCCTGCGCCTGATCGACAACGGCGCGATCTTCCGCCCGATGGAGAGCCTCGACGGGCACGCCCACGCCTACCACCTGCTCCCCGAGGCGGCCAGCAAGGCCAACGCGGTGGCCTTCCACCAGCGGGCGCGCGACTACGCGCGCGAGGAGTGCATCGCGATCGGCGACTCCGTCGAGGACCTCACAGTCGCCGAGGTGGTCGGTCGCTTCTTCGTACCCGCCAACGGCCCGGAGCGGGACCCGGCCCTGAAGGAGGCGATTGCCCGCTACCCGAACGTCACCGTGACCGAGGGGAGGATGGGCGAGGGCGTCTACGAGGCGATTGTCTCCACCCTCGCAGGCGCGGCTTAGGAGAGCCACTCACCAAATTTTGGGATTGACTCGGGCGCTTGCGGTGTGGGAGGGTGTCCGGGCACGCGGAGGGGGACGCGGCACTAGGGACGGAGGACTGTGAGGAGCGAGACAAGACGACGTGTCGGCTGGGCGGGTCCGGCCGCAGTCGCGCTGGCGCTTGTCGCCGCCGCGCCGGCGCACGCAGGGACGATCACCGTCACCACGACCGTCGACCAGAATGACGGCGTGGCCCCTTGCTCTCTCCGCGAAGCGGTGGGGTTCGCCAACAACGATACGACGCCGGGTGGTTGCACGGACACGGACAACACCACAGCGGACTTGATCCAGCTCTCCGCCGGGGATCACAATCTCACCTTCCCCGGAGTGGAGGACGCAAACGCCTCGGGCGATCTCGACGTCACCGAGGAGGTCACGATCCAGGGGGTTGGCTCCGGCGCCACCGGGATCGACGGAACCGATCTGGACCGGGTGCTCGATGCCACCCCGGGGACAGCGATCATCCTCTCCGGGTTCACCGTCCACGACGGATCGGCGGGGAGCGACGGCGGAGGCCTTCGCTTGGGCAACGCCACGTTGACGGACGTCACGGTGGTCGACAACGCCACGACGACCGCGGGGGGCGGCATCGCCGCCGGCCCCGTTGTCTCGCTGATCGACAGCACCGTCACCGACAACACCGCGGCGGTCAGTGGCGGCGGGGTCGTGGCCCCCACCGTGAACCTCACCCGCAGCACGGTCATTTCCAACTCCTCCGGCGGGCCGGGCGGAGGGATCTCGGGTAACGGCACGATCATCGACTCCACGGTGAGCGGCAACCGCACTACTGGCAGCGCCGCCGCCGGCTTCGGCGGCGGGATCCGGACCACCCTCGGGGATCTGACGGTATTGAGAAGCACGATCGCCGGCAACACCGCCACCACCGGCGCCGATGGAGGGGGAGTCCACTTCGCGAGCCCTGGAACCTTCAGCCTCATCAACTCAACCGTCAGCGGCAACGGCGCGACCGAGCACGGAGGGGGGATCGCATCCAGCATGGGCACGACCGATATCGCCAATGCCACCATCACCGGCAACTCATCCGACACCAACCTGGGCACGATCGGCGATGGAGGCGGGATCAGGGTTGCCCCCGCAGGGGCGGTGCTCAATCTGAGGAACACGATCGTTGCCGGCAACACCGCCCTGAGCGTGAATACCAGTGAAGACTGCTCCGGCACCGTCAACTCCCAGGGCTACAACCTGTTTGGCGACCCCACGGGCTGCACGATCGTGGGAGTGACCACCGGGAACATCGTCAATCCGGCCCCGGGCCTCGGGCCTCTCGCGAACAACGGCGGGCCGACCGCGACTCACGCCCTGCTCGGGGGCAGCCCCGCCCTCAACGCCGGCTATCCGGGCAGCGGCGCCGGGATGCCCTGCGAGCCGACCGACCAGCGCGGCCAGTCGCGCGGCGGCGGCGCCGGGACCTGCGACATCGGCGCCTTCGAGGTCCAGGGCACCGCCGTGCCGCCCGGCTCCACGCCGACGATCACCCCCCCGACGACGACGGCAGCCCCGCCGCCGAGCAGCAGCGCGAAGAGGTGCAAGAAGGGCCGGAAGCTGAAGAAGGGCAAGTGCGTCAAGAAAAAGCGGAGGAAGTAGCGCCCGCATCCTGACACGCGGCGGGCGGCCGGTAGCATCGGCCGCGTGACAACGGAACAGGCAACGGTCGCGGAGGAGGAGTATCTCCAGACGATGTTCTGGCTGGAGGAGGCGGGCCTGCCGATCACCGGCGCCAACATCGCCCGCGCCATGCAGCTCTCACCGCCGACCGTCCACGAGATGATCGGCCGGCTCGAGGGCGACGGCTACGTCGAACGCGCCAGCGACAAGTCGGTCGAGTTCACCGGCCGGGGGCGGGACGAGGCGCAGCAGATCGTCCGCCGCCACCGGCTGATCGAGCGCTTCCTCACGGACGTGCTCGGCGTCCCCTGGGACGAGGTGCACGAGGAGGCCGAGCGCCTCGAGCACGCGATGTCGCCCGTCCTCGAGGAGCGGATGCTGGCGGCGATCGGCGACGCGAAGACCTGCCCGCACGGGCATCCGATCATCGAGGGCGCCCGCGAGCAGGGGGTGCTGCTCGCCGACGTGGAGCCGGGGGCCAAGGTGAGGATCCTGCGATTCGAGAACGAGGCCGAGGAGCTGCTCCACTACCTGAAGCGGAGCGGGCTGCACCCGCAGCTGGAGGGGACGCTCGAGCGCTCGGACGACGACGAGGTCGTCGTCTCCTCGGAGGAGGGCGAGCACGCGGTCTCGAAGAGCGTGGCCGAGACCGTCTCGGTGAAGGCCGATCCCGCCCCGCCGCCTCGCCCGCCGCTGCCGGAGCAGCTCGAGCTCTCCAGCGACCGTTACGGCCGTTAACGACGTTTTCTCTTGACACCGTCCCCCGCTTGATGGTATGGCTGGACGTCACATCAACCGAAGGGGGACTGAAATGGACTCCGGGACGAGGATGCTGCTGACCGACCGAAACCTCGCCGAGCGCCGCCTGACCGCGATCGTCCAGGCGATCCACCGCCACGAGCGCGCGCAGCAGACGAAGCCGTATCCGCGCCGCTCGGACGACCTGGACCTCTACAGGCGGACGCGGGAGATTCTGGGCGAGGAGGCGCCGGTCTAGGCCGCGGCCGCGGAGCGGGTCCGCTCGAGGGCGCGAGCGAGCCGCTCAACGCCCTCCGGGATCTGGTCCGCCGGCACGGGTGCGAAGGAGAGGCGCAGGCTGGAGGTGCCCCCGCTCAGCATGAAGTCGGGACCCGCGATGAAGGTGACGCCCTCCTCGCCGGCATCCTTCAAAAGCGCCTCGGTGTCAACGTCGCCGGGCAGATCCAGCCAGAGGAAGTAGCCGCCCTCGGGCACCACGAACTCGGCCTCCGGGATCTTCTCGCGGAGGGCCTCGACCAGCGCGTCGCGCCGCTCGCGAAGCGCGGCGTTCACCGCCTCGATGTTTCGCTCAAGCCCCCCTGAGCTGCACAGCTCGAAGACGATCGACTCGGCCAGCATGCTGGGGGAGATGTAGATCTCGTTCGCCCGCTTCGAGAGCGCCGCGATCATGTCGGGCGGGCCGGCGAGGTAGCCGACCCGAACGCCGGGGGCGACCGTCTTCGAGAAGGAGGAGGCGTGCACGACGCGGTCGTGCTCGTCGAGGTCGAGCATCGTCGGCAGCTCCTGCGAGCCGAAGTTGATCAGCCGGTAGGGGTCGTCCTCGAACAGGTAGAACCCGCGCTCGGCGGCGAGCTCCACCAGCCGCCGCCGCTTCCCCTCGGAGAGGGTGCACCCGGCGGGGTTGTGGAAGTTCGGGATGACATGGGCCAGCGCCGTGTCGACGCCGGCGGTCGCCTCGGCCACCGCCTCGGCGCTCACCCCGTCCTCCTCCAGGTGGGCGCCGATCAGGTTGGCGTGCAGGCGGTTGAGCAGAAGCAGGGTGCGGTCGTAGCTCGGCTGCTCGACGATCACGCGGTCGCCCTGATCGACGAGGTGCGAGAAGAGCATCCAGCCCGCCTCGAGCGAGCCGTTGGTGACCATCACGCGCTCGGGCTCGATGCCGTGCATCTCGGCGATCCAGTCGCGGAGCCCGAGGTGCCCCTCGCCCTTGCCGTAGGAGAGCGCCTGCTTCCAGTCGGATTCCAGGGCGCGTGCGGCCGCCTCCCGCACCGCCTCGGCGGGGAGGATGTCGGCGCTCGGAGCGCCGCGTGCGAAGCTGATCGTGCCTTCGGCCACCGTGGGCGCAGTATAGGAACGGAAAGCTTGCGCTCATCCGGTTTTTTGAGGAGGTTGCGGAGTTCGCTCTTGGCGATAATTTCTGCCGATGCCCGCTTCCCTCGAGCTGGTCAAGATCGCCCTCAAGGCCTACGGCAGCGGCGACTGCGAGATCGCGCTGGCGCTGGCCGACCCGCTGATCCGCTGGGACGAGCGGTCCTCCCGCCCCGACGGCGAGCTCGTCTGGGGCCACGAGGAGGTGGAGCGGGCGATGCGCCGCTACCTCGACGGCTGGAGGGAGTACCGCTTCGACCTCGAGGACATCGCCGAGGTCGCTCCGGGCAAGGTCGTCGGCATCTGCCGCGAGCGGGGGACGGACGCCAACGGCATCCCGGTGGACCGGCGCTTCGGCGGCCTCTGGGTGGTCCAGGCGGGGAAGATCGCCTCCTGGGCCACCTACCTGACTCCGAAGGAGGCGGTCCGCGCCGCCAGGGAGACGGTCGCCGGGGTCTAGGCCCTGGCGCCGATCGTCTCGACCGCGAGCTGGGCGGCCTCGGTCGGGCTCTTGCCCACCCTCACGCCCCTCGCCTCCAGCGCCTCCTTCTTCGCCTGGGCGGTGCCCGACGACCCGGAGATGATCGCCCCGGCGTGCCCCATCTGCTTGCCGGGCGGCGCCGTGAAGCCGGCGATGTAGGCGACCACCGGCTTGGTGACGTTCTCCGCGATGAAGTCGGCGGCCCGCTCCTCGGCGTCGCCGCCGATCTCGCCGACCATCACGATCAGCTCGGTGTCGTCGTCCTCCTCGAAGAGGGTGAGGATGTCGATGAAGTCCGAGCCGACGATCGGGTCGCCGCCGATGCCGACGATGGAGGAGTTGCCCTCGCCGGCCTGCTTCAGCTCGTTGCCGATCTGGTAGGTCAGCGTTCCGGACTTGGAGACGACTCCGATCCGGCCGGGGTCGAAGAACTGCGCCGGGATGATCCCGACGTTCGACTTGCCGGGGCTGAGGACGCCGGGGCAGTTGGGGCCGATCAGACGCACGCCTGCGTCCTTGGCCTTCCAGTACGTCTTCAGCATGTCGTGCACAGGGATCCCCTCGGTGATCGCGATCACCGTCTCGACCCCGGCATCGATCGCCTCGTCGATCGCCGAGGCGGCGAAGCGAGCCGGCACGAAGATCATCGAGGTGTTCGCGCCCCGCTCGTCGACGGCCTCCTTGATCGTGTCGAAGATCGGGATGCCCTCGACGTCCTGGCCGCCCTTCTTCGGCGTGACGCCCGCCACCACGTCCGTGCCGTAGTCGCGGTTGCGCAGGCCGTGGAAGGTGCCCTCCCGGCCGGTCAGGCCCGAGATGACCAGCTTCGTGTCCTCGCCGACGATGATGCTCATCAGGCCTCCGCCTCCCGCGCGATCTCGACCACCTTCTCGGCGGCGCCGAGCATCGTCTTCTCTACATGGAGGTTGGGCAGGTCGGCGTCGGCGAGCAGCGCGAGGCCCTCCTCCGAGTTGGTCCCGTCGAGCCGCACCACCAGCGGCACCTTGATCTCGATCCGCTGCGAGGCCTCGATGATCCCCTTGGCGATCTCGTCGCAGCGGGTGATGCCGCCGAAGATGTTGAAGAGGATCGCGACCACCTTCTCATCGGAGGTGATCACCTCGAGCGCATCGACGATCGCGTCGGCCTTCGAGCCGCCGCCGGCGTCGAGGAAGTTGGCCGGCTCGCCGCCGGCCTGGGCGACGACGTCGAGCGTGGACATGCAGAGCCCGGCGCCGTTGCCGAGGATGCCGATGTTGCCGTCGAGCTTCACGTAGGTGAGGCCCTTCTCCTTCGCGAGCCGCTCCTGAGGGTCCTCGATGAAGCTCTCCTCCAGGTCGGCCAGGTCCTCGTGGCGGTAGAGGGCGTTGTTGTCGATCGTCGTCTTGGAGTCGAGGGCGATCACGTCCTTGCCCTTGGTCACCACCAGCGGGTTGACCTCGATCAGGGTGGCGTCGAGCTCGTTGAAGGCGTCGTAGAGCTTGGCGAGGAGCTCCGCGGTCGGCTTGCGCAGGTCCTCGTCCACTCCGGCGTCAGTGGCGAGCTGCTCCGCCTGCTTGGGCCCGAAGCCGTTGTTCGGCTCGACGTGCCGCTTGACCAGGGCATCGGGGTCCTTCTCCGCGATCTCCTCGACATTCATCCCGCCCATCGTCGAGAGCATGGTCATCAGCTTCTTCGCCGAGCGGTCGAGGATGATCGAGGCGTAGTACTCCGAGGCGATCTCGGAGGCGGTCTCGACCCAGACCTCCTTCACGGTGAAGGGCCCCTCGCCGCGAGGCCCGCGGATATCCATGCCGAGGATGGCGTTCGCGTGCTCCTCCGCCTGCTCCCGGTTCTCGGCGACCTTGATCCCGCCCGCCTTGCCGCGACCCCCGATCTGCACCTGTGCCTTGATCACGCACGGGTAGCCGATCTCCTCGGCCGCTTCGACCGCCTTTTCCACGCTGTCGGCCGGCCTTCCCTCGGGAACGGGGACACCGTGCGCGGCGAACAGCTGCTTTCCCTGATATTCGAGCAGGTCCAAGGGGCCGCGAAAGGCTATCTGAGCAACCCAGCGCCCGGCACCGAAGGGCGTCGGTCGGTCGGCTATCGCTAATTGCGATAATCCCGCGCTCGCCAATGGCCCTTCCCAAGCTCAAAGAGATCAAGGTCGTGACCACCGACTGCTACGGGACCCTGATCGACTGGGAGAAGGGGATCACCGATGCCTTCGAGAAGGAGGCGGAGCGCGACGGGCTCACCCTGGACACGAAGGCGCTGCTGGAGCGCTTCTTCGAGGTCCAGGCGCAGATCATGTCCGGCTCCTACGAGCTCTACGCCGAGGTCCTGCGCCGCGGGGCCGTCACTGTCGCGGAGGAGATCGGCTGGACGCTCGAGCCCTCGCGCGCCCAGTTCCTCCCCGACAGCGTGGGGTCATGGCCCCCTTTTCGGGAGGCGAACGCCGCGATGGACCGGCTCAAGGAGCGGTACGAGATCGGGATCGTCTCCAACATCGACGACAAGCTGCTCGGCATCTCGCGCCGCCACATCCGCGCCGAGCTCGATCTCGTCGTCACCGCTCAGCAGGTCCGCAGCTATAAGCCGGATGAGACCCACTTCCGTGAGACGGCCCGGCGCATGGGCGGCAAGCAGGGCTGGGTCCACATCGCCTCTAGCTACGACGCCGACATCGCGCCCTGCATCAAGAGGAAGGTCCCGGTGATCTGGGTCAACCGGCACGGCGAGAAGCTGGAGGGCCGCAAGGCGCCCGATGCGACGGTCAGGAACTTCCGCGAGGCCGCCGCGAAGCTCGGCGCGAAGTAGCGCTACTCGATCTTCGCCAGCTGATCCCCGGAGTTGACCGAGGAGCCCTCCGAGATCGGCAGCTCGGTCACTTTGCCCGCCCGGTGGGCGGTGATCTCGTTCTCCATCTTCATCGCCTCGATCACGCAGACCAGGTCGCCCTCGGTGACCTCGGCGCCCTGCTCGACGGCGACCTTGAGGATCGTCCCCTGAAGCGGTGAAACCAGGTCTTCGCTGGCGGCCGAGGCCGCGGCGCCCCTGGCGGCCGCTTCCCGCTTCGGCGGCTTGCGCAGGCCTGGGCCGCCACCGGCCGGGGCCGCGGCGCCGGCCTCTCCGATCACCTTGACGTCGAAGAGCTTTCCCCCAACTTCAACTTGGTAATCGCGGGTGACCTTCTCGTCGTCTTCTTCGTCGGCCTCGCCCTTGGGCGCCTCCTCGGGTGCGAGGGACTTCAGCCACTTCTTGTCCTCGATCAGGTCGCGGCAGGTCTCGCCCTTCTGCCACTGCTTGGTGTCGAGGATCGCCTTGTGGAAGGGGATCAGCGTGGTGAGGCCTCCGACCTCGTACTCGTCGAGGGCGCGCAGCATGCGCGCGGTGGCGAGCTCGCGGTCGAGGTCCCAGACGATCAGCTTGGCGACCATCGGGTCGTACATCGGGGTCACCTCTGAGCCCGCCTCGACGCCCGAATCGACCCGCACCCCCGGACCGGCCGGCTCGTGGTAGCTGGTGATCGCCCCGGGCGCGGGCGCGAAGTTCTTGTGCGCCGCCTCGGCGTTGATCCGGCACTCGATCGCGTGGCCGCGCAGCTCGACGTCCTCCTGGGAGATCGAGAGCTTCTCGCCCGCGGCGACCCGGATCTGCTCCCGGACGATGTCGAACCCGGTGACCATCTCGGTCACGCAGTGCTCGACCTGCACCCGGGTGTTCATCTCGAGGAAGAAGTAGTCCTCGCCCACCTGGAGGCCCTCGACCGTGCCCGCGGAGCGATAGCCGACCGCGGCGGCGGCGTCGGTGGCGATCTTGCCGATTCGCTCGCGCATCTCCTCGTCCACCTGCGGGCCCGGCGCCTCCTCGATCAGCTTCTGGTGGCGGCGCTGGATCGAGCAGTCGCGCTCGCCCAGGTGGATGACGTTCCCCTTCGAGTCAGCGAGCACCTGGACCTCGACGTGCCGGGGGTCCTCGAGGTAGCGCTCCAGGTAGACCGTGGGATCGCTGAAGAACTTCTCGCCCTCGCGGGAGGCGCCCTCGAAGGCGTCCTTGAGCTCACCCGCCTTCATGGCCACGCGGAAGCCCTTGCCACCCCCGCCGCCGGCAGCCTTGACGGCGATCGGGTAGCCGATCTCCTTCGCGATCGGCTTGGCGTCCTCGACGGTCTCGACCGGCTCGGTGACGCCGGGGACGATCGGGACCCCGGCCTTCTCCATGATCTGCCGGGCCTCCGTCTTCGACCCCATCGCCTCGATCGCCTTGGCGGGCGGCCCGATGAAGGTGACCTTCGCCTTCTCGCAGGCCTCCGCGAAGGGAGCGTTCTCGGCCAGGAAGCCGTAGCCGGGATGGATCGCCTCGGCGCCCGCCTTCTGGGCCGTCTCGAGGATCTTCTCGACGTTCAGGTAGCTCTCGGCTGGCGAGGCCGGGCCGAGAAGGAACGCCTCGTCCGCCTCACGGACGTGAGGCGCGTCGCGATCTATCTCGGAGTAGACGGCGACCGACCCGATCTTCATCTCGCGCAGGGCCCTCATCACGCGGATGGCGATCTCGCCCCGGTTCGCCACCAGGACCTTCTCGAACATGGCGCGGGAGTATTACGGCTGGTCGCCGGGGGCGATCAGCGAGGGATGGCCGGCATCTCGTCGCCCAGCACCGCCACCGCCCTGGCGCGCCGCATTGCCTCCTGCTCGTCGGGATCGGCCTCGACCTCTCTGCGCAACGCGTACTGGATTCCGAACAGCCCGGCAAAGGAGATCACTGCGAATCCGAGGGCGAACGGCACCAGCTGGGTGTCGGCTTTGCCCAGCAGCGCCACCCCAGCCGCGATCAGGACGATTCCGAGCGCGGTGCGCAGGAGGCCCTGCGGCCACTTCACAGACATGTTCGAGCCGAGGATCACCCCCGGCACCGATCCGACCAGGATGTTGCCGGCGAGTCCGAAGTCAACGTTGCCACCGATGACCGTGGGCGATCCCGGCGGCCCAGAGCAGGATGGCCGCATGGAAGACGTCCGTTCCCACCACCTTCTGGGGAGTGAGCCGATAGATCGCGATCAGCATGATCGCGATCACGGTGCCGCTGCCGGCGGAGCTGAGGCCGATGACGAAGCCGGTGGTGGCGCCGATCCCAACCGCGGCGACCTTGTGGATCGTGTGGAGCTCGAAGTCGGCCCGCTCGGTCACCTTGTTGGCGAGGAAGAGGCTCCGCAGCAACGTGATCGAGCCGACCACCAGGAGACAGGAGGCGAGGATCGCGAACACGGTCTCGTCCAGGTCGTCCCCCAGCTCGCCCTTGAGGATGTCAAGGGCCCAGACCCCTGCGATCGCGGAAGGGACGCTGCCGCACGCCATCCAGAAGGTAAGCGGCAGGTTCACCGTCTTCAGCTTCAGGTGGCGCCAGCCGCCCGCGGTCTTGGTGACCGCCGCGTAGAAGATGTCCGTGCCAATCGCAGTCACCGGCTTGATCCCGAACACCAGGATCAGCAGCGGCGTCATCAGGGATCCACCGCCCATCCCGGTCAATCCGACCAGGAACCCGACGCCGAAACCGAAGCAGACGATGGCCGGATCCATAGCCCTGACCTACCCGCTCAGCGGGTGAGCCAGGCGCCCTCGTCCTCGGTCAGAGCCAGGACCTCGGCGGGGATCTTGCCGTCGCGCAGGTCGGCGATCGTGACGCGCTCGAGCACCCGGCGGAGGCTGGCGCGGACGGCGATCCAGACGTCGGTGAGCTCCTTCGAGGTACCGGGGTACTTGGTGGCCTCCGGGGCCTGGTCCTGGATGTTGGCCAGGGGACCCTCCACGGCCCTGATCACGCTGGCGAGGGTGATCTCCTCCGGCGGCTTCGCGAGCCAGTAGCCGCCGCGAGCGCCCCGGCGGGCGCGGACCAGCCGCGCGTGCTTCAGCTCGAGCAGGATGTGCTCGAGGAACTGGAGCGGGATGTCCTGGGCGTCGGCGAGCTTTTCCCCCTTCACCGGCTCGTCGCCGGCGGCCGCCATCTCCACGGCGGCGCGGACGGCGTAGTCGGCCTTGGCGCTGATCCTCATATCCTCACCCGATGCTGGACCTGCAGAGCCACTCGACCGTCTCGGACGGCGAGCTGCCGCCCGCCGAGGTGGTCGCCGCGGCGGCGAAGGCGGGCGTGACGACCCTCGCACTCACCGACCACGACGCGGTGGATGGCATCGGCGAGGCGTCGGACGCGGCGCGCGAGCTGGACCTCGCCCTGGTGCCGGCGGCCGAGATGTCCTGTGTGCACGAGTCGATCGACGACCTGCACATGCTGGGTTACTGGATCGACACGGCGGCAATGGCTCCGGCCTGCGAGCGCGCGCAGGCGGAGCGCGTGACCCGCGCCGAGCAGATCGTCGAGCGGCTCAACTCCCAGGGCGTCCCGGTCAAGCTGGAGGACGCGATCGCGCAGGCGGGGGACGCGGCCTCGGTGGGGCGCCCGCACATCGCCAAGGCCGCCGGCGTCAAGCCGGAGGAGATGTCGCCCTTCTTCGAGGAGTGGCTGGTGCCGGGTGCGAAGGCGTTCGTGGCGCGGACCTGGCCCACGGCCCGGGAGGCGGCGAGGCTCATCCAGGAGGCCGGGGGCGCGGTCGTGCTCGCTCATCCCTTCTGGGACATGGACGAGCCCTCTCAGGTGGCGGCGCTGATCGACGACCTGTCCCTGGACGGGGTGGAGGTCTTCTACCCGGCCCACGACCGCGCGCAGACCGAGTTCCTGCTCGAGGTGTGCAGGGACCGGGGACTCGCTGCGACAGGCTCCTCGGATTTTCACGGCCCCTCGCACAAGATGTTCAACGCCTTCTGCGCCTATCCGACCTATGACCTCGGCACGGCCGAGCTCCCGGAGAGACCCGCCGCCTAGGCGGGCTCGGCGACCGGAATCAGCTGCCGCTCCTCGAGCAGCGCGAGGATCTTGCCGGCCGACTCCTCGGGGCTTTCGTTCTCGGTGTCGAGCGTGAG
This sequence comes from uncultured Solirubrobacterales bacterium, assembly GCA_963752605.1. Lineage (GTDB taxonomy): Bacteria > Actinomycetota > Thermoleophilia > Solirubrobacterales > 70-9 > CAVVYW01. The sequence continues at coordinate 368,332 of CAVVYW010000006.1, read as the reverse complement.
CTCGGCGTTGAGCGGCTCCTCGTAGGGGTCCGAGACACCGGTGAACTCCTTGATCTCGCCGGCGAAGGCCTTCTCGTAGAGGCCCTTGGGATCACGGTCGGCGCAGACCTCGACCGAGGCCTTGACGAAGACCTCGATGAAGCGGTCGCCCATCAGGTCGCGGGCCTCGTCGCGGAGCTCGCGGTAGGGGGAGATGGCCGCGGTGATCACCGGCACGCCGTTGCGCGAGAGCAGGTCGGCGACGAAGGCAATGCGGCGGATATTGGTGTCCCGGTCCTCCTTGGAGAACCCGAGCCCCTTGGAGAGGTTCTCCCGCACCACGTCGCCGTCGAGGATCTCGAGCCTGGAGCCGCGGGACCGAAGCTGCTCCTCGACTTCCTTGGAGATGGTCGTCTTGCCCGCCCCGGAGAGGCCGGTGAACCAGAGGGTGAAGCCCTTCTCGTCAGACATCGCTTCCTTCCTACGCCTCGTTGGCGCTGTATGCGTCGATCAGGATCTGTGCGACCTCGGGACGGCTGAACTCCTGCGGTGGCTTCTCGCCGTTGCCGAGCATCTCGCGCACCTTGGTGCCGCTGAGGAAGACGTGGTCATCCTGCCCGTGGGGGCAGGTCTTGCCGGAGGCCATCCCCTCGCACTTGTTGCACCAGAAGGTGTGTTCGAAGAAGAGTGGCTGGATGCCGAGCTTGTCGAGGTCGAGGTCCTCGAAGATCTCCTGGGCCTCGTAGGTCCCGTAGTAGTCGCCGACGCCGGCGTGGTCGCGGCCGACGATGAAGTGGGTGCACCCGTAGTTCCGGCGGGCGATCGCGTGGAGGATCGCCTCGCGGGGACCGGCGTAGTGCATCTTCGAGGGAAAGACGTTGAGGATCACGCGGTCGTCGGGGTAGTAGTCCTCCATCAGGACCTCGTAGCAGCGCATCCGCACCTCTGCGGGGATGTCGCCCTCCTTGGTCTTGCCGATGAGGGGGTGGATCATCAGCCCGTCGGTGATCTCCAGCGCGGTCTTGGTGACGTGCTCGTGGGCGCGGTGGATCGGGTTGCGGGTCTGGAAGGCGACGATCCGCTTCCAGCCGCGGTCCTGGAACGCCTTTCGGGTCTCCTCGGGGCTGAGCTGACGCTTGGTGAACGCCTGCTCGTGCTTCGGCAGCTCGTCCACCTCATAGGTGCCCGCGATGCAGCGGGCGCCCTCCTCGTAGATCGCGGCGACGCCGGGGTGCTCCTTGTCGCCGGTCCGGTAGACGTTCTCGGCTTCGGCCTCGAGGTCGCGCTCGAAGACCTCGCTCACCTCGAGCCGGCCCAGCGCCTCGCCCTCGTCGCTCTCGATCTCCACCGTGTCTCCCTCGGAGACGTCGAGGTCGGTCGCCAGGGTGATCGGGATCGGCCAGTACTCGCCGCTGGTGAGCGTCATGTCCTCGACGACGCTCTTCCAGTCCTCGGAGCCCTGGGGGCCGGTGAGGGGGGCAAAGCCGCCGTTGCCGATCATCTCGAAGTCGGCGGTCTGGCGCTCGGTGAGCTGGAGCTTGGTCTTGGTCTGGGTCATTGGCTAAAGAGGATCAAGAAGGTCAGGAAGCGGCGGCGTAGGGTAGCGAAGCGCCCGCGATCCGGCGCCCGGTCAGGAAATCAGCCGTGGAGGCCGCACTCGGTCTTCTCGGAACCGGCCCAGCGCCCGGCCCGCGCGTCCTCGCCGGCCGCCGGCTTCCGGGTGCAGTGGGTGCAGCCGATCGAGGGATAACCCTCGTCGTGAAGCGGGTTGTAGGGAATGTTGTGCTCGTGGATGTAGTCCCAGACCTGCTCCTCCGACCAGTCGGCGAGCGGGTTGAGCTTCCACAGGCCGAAGCGCTTGTCCCAGGCGAACTTCGGCGCGTTCGCGCGCGCCTGGGTGTCCTTGCGGCGGATGCCTGAGACCCAGCAGTCGACGGCCGCGAGCGCCGAGCGCATCGGGTCGACCTTGCGGATCCCGCAGCACGCGTCGGGGTCGCGGCTCCAGAGCTGGTCGCCGTACAGCCCGGCCTGCTGCTCGAGGGTCATCGAGCTGTAGCGGTGGAACTTGATCCCGTAGCGCTCCTCGAGCGCGTCGCGGGTTTCGTAGGTCTCGGGGAAGAGGACGTCCGTGTCGAGGTAGAAGAACCTCGCCTCCGGGTCGATCTGGGTCGCCAGGTGGACCGTGACCGAGCTCGTCTTCTGGAAGGAGCAGGCGATGTACATGCTCGGGTTGAACGTCTCCAGCGCCCAGCGCAGCGCCTCCTCGGCGCTGGCGTCCTCGAGGTCCGGGGCGTCGATCTCGGGGATCTCGAGCTCGGACGTGGCCACGGCTCCGTTGCCCTCATGGAGGATGCCCTTGCGACCATTGCCGTTCGACTGTGGTGGCCTGCTCCATCAGACCGCGCACTCGCCCTCGCCGCGCTCGACCTTGTAGGCCTCGGTGCGGTTCCAGTCGATGAAGTGCAGGAGGTTCTCGGCATTGAACTCAACCGGCAGCTTGAGGTCGGAGATCAGCTCCTCGAAGGGCTCGGTGCCGATTCGCTCGGCGAAGTCCCGGAAGTTCTCGCCGTCGTTCCGCTCAGCCTCGTAATGGCGGATCCAGCGCTCCACCGCGTCGGGGACGCGCTTGGCCGGCAGCCGCGCCTTGAGACGGGCGCCGAAGACGACGTCGCCGCCCTCGAAGTTGCCGCCGATGTGCGGGATGTAGGCGGGGATGGTGTGGTCGCCCACCTTGATCGAGGCGCCGTAGAAGCCGATCGTGCCGATGTGGTGCTGGGCGCAGCCGTTCGGGCAGCCGCTCATCTTGATGTGGATGCCCTTGGTGAGGGGGTCGGTGATCTCCATCTCCTCGATCCGTTTCTCGATCGCCCTATTCAGGCCCATCGAGCTGGTGATCCCGAGCTTGCAGCTGTCGGTGCCGGGGCAGCTGACGACGTCGTTGATCTGCATCGCACCGGCTTCTCCCACTCCCAGGTCCTTCAACCGCTGCCAGACGTCGTAGAGCGACTCCTCACGGACCCAGCGCAGGACCAGGTTCTGCTGGACCGTGGTGCGGGCGTAGCCGCCAGAGAAGTCGCGCATGATCGCCGCCAGGCCGCGGAACTGCTCGGGGGTGAGGTCGCCGCGGATCACCTTGGCGGTCGCGGTCACGAACCCCTTCTGCCGCTGGGGCTTGACGTTGGCGTCAACCCACGCGTCGAACTCGGAGCGATCGCCGTTCGGGGAGCCGTAGCTCTCGGGGACGGCGGGGGCGTTCGCCTCCTCGTCGTGCACGTAGAGCAGGTGGTCGATCGTGAAGTCGCGCTCGCTGACCCAGTCGCCCTTCAGCTCCTCCTCGACCATCTCGCGGAACGCGTCCATCCCGATCTTGTCGACCAGGACCTTGATCCGGGCGCGCATGCGGTTGGCGCGCAGCCAGTTCTGGCGGTCGAAGATGCGCAGCGCGGCCTCGGTCACCTTGAGGTAGTCGCCGTTGTCGAGCTCGACGAACTCGTAGAGGGTGGGGGCGACGCGGGGCATGATCGAGGTGCCGCCGCCGATCCGGACCTCGACGCCGCGAACCTCCTTGCCGTCGACCTCCTTGACCTTGGGGATAAAGCCGACATCGTGGATGCCGGTGATCGCGCGGTCGTCGTCGGAGGCGCTGAAGGCGGTCTTCACCTTCCGCGGCATCAGCTGCGTCGTCGGGTGGCGGACGAAGTAGCGCTGGTAGGCGGCCGTGTAGGGCGTGGGGTCGAACGGCTCGTCCTCGGAGACGCCGGCCCACGGGTCACCGGTGACGTTGCGGATCGTGTTCCCGCAGCCCTCGCGGGAGGAGAGGCCAGCCTCGGAGATCATGCGGATGAACTCGGCGGCGTCGGCGAGCGGGATGTGGTGGATCTGGATGTTCTGGCGGGTGGTGATGTGGCCCTTGTTGAGCGGCGCGAACTGCTCGATCGCGTCAGCGAAGGCCTCCATCTGCTCGGGGCTGACCCCGCCGAAGGGGAGCTTCACGCGGATCATCTGGACGTCGGGCTGGCGCTGGCCGTAGACGCCCTGCTTGAGGCGGAAGCCGATGAACTGCTCCTCGGTCTGCTCGCCGCGGAGGAAGGTCGCCGCCTCGTTGTCGAAGTCGTCGAACTCGCGCTCGAGGATCGGGATGATGTGCCCCGGGACGTTCTCGTAGACCTCGGGGTTCTCGAGGCTGCCGACCTTGCCCTTGCCGTGCTGCTTCTTGCCGACCTCCTGGTCGAGGGTGTCGGCCGAGGCGCGCTTCTTGAAGTCCTTGGATGGCGCGGAGACGGGCTCCACCTGGTCCCTTCGGATCGCGTACGCGTACGTGCCCACCCTAGGGCCGCACCAACATAGCAAATCTGATCGAGATTAGGGTAATTAGCGCGGTTTCCACCCTGTGGCTGACGCGGCTCGACGGGCCGCCTACGGCGAACGGCCCGCGAGGTGCGGGCCGTTCTTAGGCGAAACGGGGCGTGAGCCCCATGCGCAATTCAGGCTTTGGATTTTAGAGGCGAGCACATCCAGAAAGCAGGTCGGCCCGCAATTGCGGGCCGACCCGGGCGAAACGGAGCGGAAGCTCCGTGCACAGCCCAGTCAGTCAAGTCTAGAGGCGCGGAGGGCGCTGGACTCGAACCAGAACCAGTCCTCGCGGACCGATCGCAACAGTCCTGGGCTGTGCCTCCCACCTCGGGAGTTCGCCCTCCGCGCATTTCGAACGCTTGGCCACACCCGTTCACAGGTGGCACCCCAAACGCATCGAGTTCGCGTATGAATCGCGCCGTGACTGAAATCCCGGTCATTTCCGGTGAGGCGGTGCTAGCCGCGGTGGATCCGGCGACCGCGGTCGAGCGGACCAAGGTCGCGTTCGAGCGGCACGCGGCAGGCGAGTGGACGATGCCGGCCAAGGTCTATCTCGACAGCCCTCCCCACGGCGACTTTCGCGCGATGCCGGCCCGGGGTGATGGCCTGGCGTTGCTCAAGTGGGTTACCTCCTTCCCTCACAACACGGAGAAGGGGCTGCCGGTGGTGCGGGGCGTCGTGGTCCTCTCCGACGCGACCACCGGCGAGGAGCTGGCGGTGATCGAGTGCTCCTCGGTCACCTCGTTGCGGACCGGCGCTGCGGCCGCCGTCTCCGCTCAGGCCCTTGCCCGCGACGATGCCGCCTCGGTCGGGATCATCGGCTGCGGGATCAACGGGAGCTGGGCCGCGCGCTGCCTGGCCGCAACCGGCTACGGGTCCGGCGTCTGCTCCGATGTCCGCGCCGATGCGGCCGAGGCACTCGCGGGCGAACTGGGATGGCGGGTCGGGGACCGGTCCGAGGCGGCCGCCCAGGATGTCGTGGTCACGGTGACGCCGGGCGTGGAGCCGGTGATCCTGGCGAGCGACCTCCGGCCCGGCCAGCACATCGCCGTCCTGGGAGCGGACGCCCACGGAAAGGCCGAGGTCGAGCTCGATGCGATCGAGCGCTGCCGGCTCTTCTGCGACGAGTGGGAGCAGGCGAGCGCGGGCGGAGAGCTGGCCCACGGGGTGCAGGCGGGCATCGTCAAGGAGGAGCACGTCATCCAGCTCGGGGAGGTCCTGACGGGATCGGCCGCCGGCCGCCGCTCCGCCGAGGAGATCACCCTCTTCGACTCGACCGGTCTGGCGATCCAGGATCTGGCGATCGTCCAAGCGGTCTACGAGGCCTGGAGGGACGGGCGCCTCGAGGCGCAGACGGTCAGCCTCTGAGGGGCAAGGGGGCGGCGGACGCCGCACCGACGCCCGCCGCCACCTCTCCTCCCAAGCTCAGTCGACCTCGGTGCCCTCGATCAGGAAGGCGACGCGGACGTGGGCTCGCCACTCGTCGAGGTTGTCGCCGCGGAGACCAGTGCTGACGACGTCGATCGCGCGGATGTTGCGCAGAGAGGTCTGCGCCTGCTTCAGCGCCTGCTGCGCGGCGTCGTCGGATGATTTCTTGGAGGACCCGACGAGCTCGATGATCTTGACTACGGCCACTGAATCTCCTCTCCTTGGAGTCTGAGGCGGGGTTCGCGGCCCCTGTTCTATTCGAAACGAGCGCCCGAGGCAAGCGCAATTTGCGGAAAACGGGCGCTCAGCGGCCGGGCGAGGGGCCCCAGCCACCGGGCTGGAAGCTCCGGACCCCCTCGGCGAGGGCGGCGCTCTGCCAGCCGCTCTTGGGGCGCGTGGCCTGGGCGGCCGGCGCGGTCTCACTCAGGAACTGCTCGAGCGCCGCCGCGATCGCCGCCGCCTCCTCGGGAGAGGCGTTGGCCTGCTGGATCTCGATCTGCGGTCTCGGCGGGGTGTGCTTGCCGTTGCGTCCGGCCATGACCTGACAGTACTCCGCGGAGGCACGAACTCCTCTGAATTTTGGGGATGGACAGGCGCGGTCGGTCGTGAGAGTGTTGATCGGCATGATCTGGCGGGTTTGGATAGTCGCGATCGGAGTGGGGCTGGCGCTGGCGGCGCCTGCGCAGGCGGCCGATGGAGCCTGGGAGCGAGCCTGGGGCCTGAATGTGGACAGCGTTGCGGTGGGGATGGGCTTCGAGATCTGCACCGTTGCCGCCAACTGCCAGATCGGCGGCAACGCCACCGCGCCGGGCGGCGCGATGAACCTCCCGCATGGAGTCGATCTCGACGCCTCGGGGAACGTCTACGTCGCCGACACAAACAACAACCGCATCCAGAAGTTCGACTCCTCCGGAAACTTCCTCCGTGCCTGGGGCAAGGACGTGATCGACATCGGGGTGAACGACAGCGGCACCGGAGCCTTCGAGATCTGTGTTGCCGGGATGGACATCTGCAAGACCGCCGCGGCCGGCACCGGCCTTGGCGGCGAGGTCAGCCAGCCATTCGACGTTGCGGTCAACGCGGGCAGCGTCTACGTCGCCGACCGCAATTTCAAGCGGATCCAGGTCTTCAACACCTCGGGCACCTTCGTGGCGGCCTGGGGGAGGGACGTGGACGGCGTCGTGGTGAGCCCCGGTGCCGAGATCTGCGTGACGGCCCTCAACTGCAAGACGGGCGTCGCGGGTGGCCTGGGCGGCGAGTTCAATAATCCGACGGGCGTTGAAACAGACGCGACCGGGAATCTCTACGTCGCCGAACAGGCCGGCCACCGGATCCAGAAGCTCAGCTCCACGGGGGCCTTCCAGCGGACCTGGGGCAATGACGTGATCGAGACCGGAATGACGGGAGACATGGGTCCGGTCTTCGAGATCTGCACCAACGCCCCCGACTGCAAGGGCGGCGTAATCGGCCCCCCGGCGAACGGCGGCGAGTTCAGCCAACCCGGCGGCCTCGCGGTCGACGCTGCGAACGTCTACGTCGCCGATCAGGGCAACTCCCGGGTACAGAAGTCCGATCTTTCGGGCAACTTCGTGGCTGCCTGGGGCAAGGACGTCGACAGCGTCGCACCGGGCACCGGGGCGGAGATCTGCACAGTGGCAGGCAACTGCAAGCAGGGTGGCCCCGCCCCGCTGCTCGGCGGCGAGTTCGCCCTCGTTTACGACGTCGCCCTGGATGCGGCCGGGAACGTCTACGTGGCCGATGGCGCGGCCTCCAGGGTCCAGCGGTTCAGCTCCTCGCTCGCCTTCCAGCGAACCTGGGGCAAGGACGTGGACAGCGTCGCGATGGGCACCGGCTTCGAGATCTGCACGGTGGCGGCCAACTGCAAGTTGGGTGAGACCACCTCGGCGCTGGGCGGCGAGCTCAACGTCGCCACTGGCCTGGCGACAGATGCAGCTGGAGGGCTCTTTGTCGCCGATGGATTCAACAACCGGATCCAGCGGTTCGCGGCAGACCCACCACCGCCCGCCGGCGGCGGCACGACTCCGGCCGCCACCCCGGCGACTCAGCCTGCGGCCCGCAAGAAGTGCAAGAAGGGCCGGAAGCTTAGGAAGGGCAAGTGCGTGAAGAAGAAGCGGAAGCGGCGCAGGTAGCAGCGCTCTAGAGCGGGATGTTCCCGTGCTTGCGCTTCGGCTGGTCGACCCGCTTGGTCTGGAGGACGCGCAGCGCCCGGATCAGCTTCGGCCGCGTCTGGTGCGGCTCGATCACGTCGTCGAGATAGCCGCGCTCCGCCGCCGAGTAGGGGTTGGCGAAGTGGGCCTTGTAGTCGTCGATCAGCTTGGCGCGGCGCTCGTCGGGGGTCGGCGAGGAGTCGATGTCCTTGCGGTAGATGATGTTGACCGCGCCCTCCGGGCCCATCACCGCGACCTCCGCGGTCGGCCAGGCGAAGTTGAAGTCGGCCAGCATGTGCTTGGAGTTCATGACGTCGTAGGCGCCGCCGTAGGCCTTGCGGGTGACGACGGTCAGCTTGGGCACGGTCGCCTCGGTGAACGCGTAGAGCAGCTTCGCGCCGTGGCGGATGATCCCGCCCCACTCCTGCGAGGTGCCGGGGAGGAAGCCCGGGACATCGGTGAAGGTGAGGAGGGGCACGTTGAAGGCGTCGCAGGTGCGGACGAAGCGGGCGGCCTTCTCAGATGACTCGATGTCAAGCACCCCGGCCAGGTGCTTGGGCTGGTTGCCGACGACGCCGACCGGGTGGCCGTCGAGGCGCGAGAAGCCGCAGATGATGTTCTGGGCGAAGTGCTCGTGGACCTCGAAGAACTCCCCGTCGTCCACGATCCGCGCGACCACGTCGCGCATGTCGTAGGGCTTCTGGGGGTCGTCGGGGACGATCGTGTCGAGCTCTGGGTCCTCACGGTCGGGGTCGTCGTTTGGCTCGACCCGCGGCGGCAGCTCGAGGTTGTTGAGCGGGAGGAAGCTCATCAGGTAGCGGACGTCCTTCAGGCAGGCCTCCTCGTCCTCGGAGGCGAAGTGCGCGACGCCCGACTTGGTGTTGTGGCTCATCGCCCCGCCCAGCTCCTCGAACTCGACCTCCTCGCCGGTGACCGTCTTGATCACCTCGGGGCCGGTGATGAACATGTGGGAGGTCTCCTTGACCATGAAGATGAAGTCGGTCATGGCGGGGGAGTAGACGGCGCCGCCGGCGCAGGGCCCCATGATCAGGCTGATCTGCGGGATCACCCCCGAGGACTGCACGTTGCGGACGAAGACGTCGCCGTAGGCGCCGAGGGAGACGACCCCCTCCTGGATCCGCGCGCCACCCGAGTCGTTGATGCCGATCACCGGTGCCCCGACCTCGGCCGCGAGGTCCATCACCTTGCACATCTTCTCGGCCATCACCTCGCCAAGCGAGCCGCCGAAGACGGTGAAGTCCTGGGAGAAGACGAAGACGGTCCGCCCGTCGATGGTCCCGTAGCCGGTGACCACCGCGTCGCCGTAGGGGCGGCGCTTGTCCATCTCGAATTCGTGGGTGCGGTGGCGGACGAAGGCGTCGAGCTCCTCGAAGGAGCCGGGGTCGAGCAGCTTCTCGATCCGCTCGCGGGCGGTCAGCTTGCCCTTGGCGTGCTGCTTCTCGACGGCCTCCTCGGTGCCGGCGTGGACGGCCGCCTCGCGCAGCTCGCGAAGCTGGTTGAGCTTCTCGTCGTGGGTCTCGGGGTATTTCTGCCGCATCAAGTGGCGATTCTAGGGACGCCCGCCGTTCCCTCTTTCTGAGGGGGCGTCGCGCCTAGAAGAACGCGCCGCCCTGGTACTCGCCGAAGACGTCGCGCATCGCGCCGCAGACCTCTCCGATCGAGGCGCCGGCGCGGAGCGCCTCCTTGATCGGCGGCAGCAGGTTCTCGTCGCCCTCGGCGGCCTTGCGCAGGTCGGCGAGGCGGGCGTCCACATCGGCCTGGTCGCGGTTCGCCTTCCACTTCTTGAGGCGCTTGAGCTGGCGCTTCTCGGACTCGGGGTCGACCTTGAGGATGTCCACCTCGTCCACCTGGTCGGTGACGTACTTGTTGACGCCGACGACGATGTCCTGTCCCGTGTCGTAGCGCTCGTGGTAGGAGAGCGCCGACTCCTCCACCTCGCGCTGCATGAACTCGAGCGCGTTCACCGAGCCGCCGAGGTCCGCGACCTTCTCCATCAGCTCCCATGACCGCGCCTCGATCTCGTCGGTCAGGTTCTCGATGAAGTAGGAGCCGGCGAACGGGTCCACGGTGTCCGCGACGCCCGACTCGTGGGCGAGCACCTGCTGGGTGCGCAGCGCGATCCGCGCGGAGCGCTCGGTCGGCAGCGCCAGCGCCTCGTCGAAGCCGTTGGTATGTAGGGACTGGGTCCCGCCCGCGGCCGCCGCGAAGCCCTGGAGCGCCACCCGGATGATGTTCACCTCGGGCTGCTGGGCCTGGAGCGTCACCCCGCCGGTCTGGGTGTGGAAGCGGATGGTCTGGGCCTTCTCCTCGCTGGCCCCGAAGCGCTCCCGCATGATCTTCGCCCACATCCGCCGCACCGCCCGGAACTTGGCGATCTCCTGGAAGACGTTGTTGTGGCAGTTGAAGAAGAAGGCGAGCCGCTGGCCGAACTTGTCCACGTCGAGCCCGGCGGCGATCCCGCCCTCCACGTAGGCGATCGCGTTGGCGAGGGTGAAGGCGACCTCCTGCACGGCCGAGCAGCCCTTCTCGCGCATGTGGTAGCCGGAGATCGAGATCGTGTTCCACCTGGGGACGTTCTCGTTGCAGTAGGCGAAGATGTCGGTGGTGAGCCGCATCGTCGGCTCGGGCGGGTAGATGTAGTTGCCGCGCGAGATGTACTCCTTCAGCACGTCGTTCTGGACGGTGCCGCGCAGCTCGGTGGAGGGAACGTCCTGCTCCTCGCCGACCAGCTCGTAGAGCAGCAGCAGGATCGCCGCCGGTGCGTTGATCGTCATCGAGGTGGAGACCTCGCCGAGCGGGATCTGGTCGAAGCAGATCCGCATGTCCTCGAGCGTGTCGATCGGGACGCCGGTGCGGCCGACCTCGCCGGCGCAGAGCGGGTCGTCGGAGTCGCGGCCGAGCTGGGTCGGCAGGTCGAAGGCCATCGAGAGGCCGGTCGAGCCGTGCTCGATCAGGTAGCGGTAGCGCTCGTTGGTGTCCTCGGGGCTGGCGAAGCCCGCGTACTGGCGCATGGTCCAGAGCCGGTCGCGGTACATGCCGGGGTGGATCCCGCGCGTGAAGGGGTAGTCACCGGGCTCGCCGAGCCGCTCCTCGAGGCCGGGCTTGACGTCGTCCTCCTCGTAGAGGCGCTTTACCTCGATCCCGGAGTCGGTGAAGACCCGTTCGTCGTCGGGGCCAACGACCGGCGCGATGTAGCGGTGGAGGTCCTCGTCTACCGCTGCCTGTTGCTTCTCGGGCGAAGCGCCGTCGCCTGAGCCGCCGTTGGCGCCCTCGGTCTTCGCGTCATCCTTGGGGCGCGTGGCCATGGTCCAAGGATAGGGCGAGGCACTCGACTCGCTCCTTCAGGGCATCCAGCTGCACGTGGGCGAACAGCCCGTAGGAGGGAGGTGGGTCGAGGGGGTCGAGGTAGTCGGAGAGCCAGAAGCCGAACTCGCCCCGCAGTAGCTGGGCGAGGCGATGGTCCGGCGGTGGCTCGAAGCACGACTCGGCCAGGTCTGCGATCGCGGCATCCAGGTGTTCACTGACCGGCCCGAGTCGCTCTGCGTCCCACTCGGTCCAGCCACCCTCGCCCTTTCCGTAGGAGGTGCCGTCGCAGTGGGCGACGAATCCGCAGGCGGCCAGCTCTCGGGCCCGCTCCTCCTCGGCGCGCTGGGCCGTCTTCGATCCCGGGAAGGACTTGAGGTCCTCGTAGAGATCGGGGCGCAACCGGACCGCGAAGCGCTTTACCAACCGCGCCGACTTGTAGCCGCGGAGATGCTGCTCGAATCGCTCCTCAGGGCTGCGCGCGCTCGACCCGACGTAGACCCAGGGGATGCGCGGATCCCGGCGGCGGCCGGCGGCGCGGTCCAGCTCGATCACGTAGACGCGGGACGCCATCGTCCCGACGGGGCTAGACGATGCCCTTGAAGGGCCGCTTCTCCGGAGTGGAGAGCTCATCCATCACGGCGTCCAGCCAGCCCTCGAGCTTGGTGGGCTCGCCGCCGTTCTCGGCGGTGACCTCCACCTGGGTGCCCCAGCCGGACTCCGAGAGCTCGACTTCGATCCAGGCCTGATCGCCGCTCCGCCTCGCCTCCCAGCAGAGCAGCTCCTCCGGCTTTCTCTTGATGACGTTCACCTCGGTTGCCTCGCCGACCAGGGCGGACATCAGGCCCTGCATGCGCTCGGGCTGATCCAGCAGCTCCCACAGCTCCGGCGGGGATTTGACCAGGGTGCGGCTCGCTGACTTCATGGTCCCCGCTTTCGCCCGACGGGGCCTCGACTCCTGCCCCTATTTCGCGGTGGGTGATTCCTGTCGTGCAGGCTCGGCGTCCCGCGCCTGGCTCGGTGCCTGGGCCTGCGCCCGGTTCAAGCGTGCGATCTCCTGCGCCAGGACCTTGTTCTCCCGCGAGAGGCGGGAGAGCACCACCGAGAAGCTCAGCAGCAGGATCAGCACGAACCCGAAGGCGACGATGAACAGCGCGTTGGCGGGAACCGCGATCCCGACCACGTCGGCGAGCTCGTCCAGCAGGTCGTCCCAGACAGCCAGCGTCAGCAGCACGACCGAGGCGACAAGCCAGAGGATCGCGTAGGGCTCGCCGAGCCGGCGGCGGCGCAGCAGCTCCAGTACGAAGAAGAAGAGGAGCGCCGAGCCCACGATCGCGACGAGCTGGACTCGGGTGTCGAGCGTGTCGGTTGCGCCCAGGAGGAGCACTAGCGGCGGGCGCCCTCGAGCACCTCGGGCTGCGGCGTCGCCAGCCACTTGTCCTCGGACGGCGGCACCGGGCTGCGGCGGAAGAGGCCGATGAAGATCGCCAGCAGCACCCGCACCATGTAGTAGCCCGCGTTGATCAGGTTGATCGATGAGCGGCCGGTCTGGCGCTGCCGCATCTCGACGGCCACCTCGCTGATCGTCAGGTCGTGTGAGTGCGCCATCAGGATCGCCTCGACCTCGGGGTAGTCGTGCGGGTAGTCGCGCGCGAACAGTTCGATGGCGCGGCGATTCGCGATCCGGAATCCCGAAGTCGGGTCCGTGACCCGCTTGCGGGTGATCATGGAGACGATCCCCGAGAAGATCCTCCGTCCCGCCCGGCGCAGGATCGGCACGTCGTATCCGGCCTGCTCGAGGAAGCGGCTGCCCCAGACCAGGTCGGCACCGCTGGTGCGCTGGCCCTCCTCGATCTTCCGTACCTGCGTCGGGTTGTGCTGGCCGTCGCCGTCCACCTGGATCGCGACGTCGTAGCCGGAGAGATACGCGTAGCGGTAGCCGGACTGGACGGCGCCGCCGATGCCGAGGTTGAAGGGGTGAGAGATGACTGTCGCGCCCGCCGCGCGGGCCCGCGCCGCGGTCGCGTCGCTCGAGCCGTCGTCGATCACGACCACGTCGAACTCCGGCACCTCGTGGTTCAGCGCCTCGATCACTTCGACGACCGAGCCCTCCTCGTTGAAGGCCGGGACCATCGCGATCTTCCTGGACCCACTCATGAGGCGAGGAAGGATACGACCGCCTCGGCGGCGCGCGCGCCGGCCCTCCCGTCCCAGCCGGGGATCTCGGGCGGGCGCTCGGGTGGCTCGCCGGCGAGCTCACGCTCGGCCGCCTCGCGCAGGGCGCCCGGCTCGATGCCGACGAGCGTGTTCGTGCCCAGCGAGACCGTGATCGGACGCTCGGTCGTGGTGCGGTAGGTGAGGCAGGGGACGCCGAGGACGGAGGTCTCCTCCTGGACGCCGCCGGAGTCGGTGATTACCAGGCGCGCCTCAGCCTCCAGCGCGATGAACTCGCCGTAGCCCATCGGCTCGACCATCCTCACTCCCTCCGGCACGGCGATCCCGGCCTCCTCCAGCCGCGCCACCGTCCGCGGGTGCGCGGGGAAGAGGACGGGGAGGGAGCGGCCGAGCTCTCCCAGCACCTCGAGCACGGCGCCCAGCCGCTCGGGGTCGTCCACCACGGCGGGCCGGTGCAGCGTGACCAGGATGAAGCCGCGGCGCTCGACCCCCTGCGCCGAGGTGACGGTCTGGCGGTCCGTCGAATCGAGGATGCGCAGCAGGCTGTCGATCATCGTGTTGCCGACGAGTTGCACACCGTCGCCGTCCATCCCCTCGGACGCCAGGTTCTCGACCGCGTCCTCGGAGGTGCAGAGCAGCAGGTCTGAGACCCGGTCGGTGACCACCCGGTTCACCTCCTCCGGCATGGACCAGTCGCCGGAGCGCAGCCCCGACTCGACGTGGCCGACGGCGACGTTCAGCTTGGTCGCGGCGAGCGCCGCCGCCAAGGTGGAGTTGACGTCACCGCCGACCAGGGTCAGGTCCGCCGGATGCTCCTGCAGGTCGGCCTCGACCCCGGCCAGCACGCCAGCGGTCTGCTCGGCGTGGCTGCCCGAGCCGACCCCGAGGTTGGCGTCCGGATCGCGCATCCCGAGCTGCTCGATGAAGCCGTCGGACAGCGCGCGGTCATAGTGCTGGCCGGTGTGCAGCAGGCGCACCGAGACCTCGCCGCCCTCCTCGAGCGCGGCGACGACCGGCGCCATCTTCACGAAGTTCGGCCGCGCGCCGACGACCGCGAGAACCGTGGAGCTCACCGCGGGCAGGCTAGGCGACTCAATCGCCGGAGGCGGACTGTCGCGCCGCCTCGACCACCTCGTCCTCGCTGCGGCCTGTCCGCCACCAGATCACCTTGGTGCCGCGACGGCGAACTGCCTGCCACATCACCTGCTCGACGGTCACGCCGCTGACTTCACCGGCCGTCCGCTGCTTCACCAGGACCGCATCGCCGAGCTCGGGAAGCTCCCGAATCTCTTGCACCTCGTAGGTAAGCCCTCCCAGCGATTCCTGAACGGTTTCCCACCATTCGCGAACCCCTTCATGACCGTGGAAGGTGCGATTGTCGGCCTCGGCGATCAGGGAGTTGAACTCAACCTCGGGATCGATCAGCGCCAGAAAGGCGTCGAGATCGTGCTTGTTCAGTGCGTCGTAGGCCGCCCTGGCCATCTCTGTTGACGACATCGGCATGAGTCGGAGTATGGGCCAACCCGGGGGGATGCACCGGCCAAGCCGGGTAGTAGGGTGCGCGGCCTGATGGCCGGACACAAGGACGGTGCGGTGGTCGTGACCGGCGCCTCGACGGGAATCGGTCGGGCGACCGCGCTGGAGCTGGACGAATGGGGCTACACGGTGTTCGCCGGCGTCCGCAAGCAGAAGGACGCCACCAGCCTGAAGAAGGAGGGGTCGGACCGGCTCACGCCGATCACGATCGACGTCACCAAGGAACGCTCGATCGCCAACGCGAAGCAGAAGGTGCAGCGCGCGGTCGGCAAGGAGGGGCTGGTCGGGCTGGTCAACAACGCCGGCGTCGGCGGGGGCGGTCCCGTCGAGTTCATCCCGCTCGACGACTTCCGCAACGTCCTCGAGGTGAACGTGGTCGGGCAGGTCGCGGTCACCCAGGCCTTCCTGCCCCTGCTCCGCACGGCGCAGGGGACGGTTGTCTTCGTCGCGTCGATCGGCGGCCGGATCGCCTCGCCGTTCCTCTCTCCCTACAGCGCCTCCAAGTTCGGGATAGAGGCGCTCGGCGACTCGCTGCGGCGAGAGGTGGCGCCGTGGGGGATCGACGTGGTCGTGATCGAGCCCGGCAGCATCAAGACCGAGATCTGGGCCAAGGGCGAGGATCAGCTGCAGGACCAGCTGAAGGGGATGCCGGCGGCGGCGCGGCGGCTGTACGGCAAGCAGATCAAGAGCTGGACCAAGATCTTCATGGTGGACACCCCCGCCCGCGGCATCGGTCCGGAGAAGGTGGCCCACGTGATCGCGAAGGCGCTCCGCTCCAACCGCCCGAAGCCGCGCTACCTGGTCGGAACCGACGCGAAGGTCGGGGCCAAGATTCACGCGGCGCTGCCCAAGCGGACCTTCGACCGCCTCATCCGCCGGCAGATGAAGCTGCCGAAGCAACTCCCGGCCAAGTAGCTCCGGGCCCGATATGCGTGCGATAGGCGCGTGTCGGTAGCCTTGCGCGGAATGACCTCTTCACGCTCGAAAGTCGCGCTGGCGCTGTCGGTGACGGCGCTCATCGTCCCCGCCGCCGCCCTCGGTGCGCAGGGCGACTTCACCCAGCCCGCGACCTCTCCCGAGACCGTCGGCGACAATCCCCTCTCGCTCGCCGCCGCCAACCTCAACGGCGACGCCAACATCGATCTCGCCGTCCCGAACACCGGCGCGGACAACGTCTCGATCCTGCTCGGCGACGGCACCGGCAACTTCACCCTGGCGGGGACCTCCCCCGACGTAGGCGACATGCCTATCGGGGTGGCCGCCGCAAACTTCAACGGCGACGCGAACACCGACCTCGCCGTCGCGAACGCGGCCACGACCACCATCACCGTCCTGCTTGGCAACGGCTCCGGCGGCTTCACCGCGCCGATGACCTCCCCCGAGACGGTGGGCCCTGGCCCCGTCTCGGTCGCCGCCGCCAACTTCGGCGGCACCGCGAGCACTGACCTCGCGGTGGTGAACTTCGGTACGGACAACGTCACGATCCTGCTCGGCGACGGCACCGGCAACTTCACTCCGGCGGCGACCTCCCCCGAGGGGGCCGGCGACGAGCCCTTCTCCGTCGCCGCCGCCAACCTCGGCGGCGACGCGAGCACCGACCTCGCGATCGCTAACAACGCCGATGACAACGTCACGATCCGGATCAACGACGGCCTTGGGACGGGCAACTTCGACGCGGCCGGGACCTCCCCCGAGGGGGCGGGTGACCAGCCCTTCTCCGTCGCCGCCGCCAACCTCAACGGCGACGCGAACACAGACCTCGCGGTTGCGAACGACTCGAACAACGTCACGATCCTGCTCGGCGCCGGCACGGGTGACTTCACCGCCCCCGGAACCTCCCCCGAGGCGGTCGCGGCCGACGGGCCCCGCGGCGCCGCCCCAGCCGACCTCAATGGCGACGGGATCATCGACCTCGCGGTCGTGAGCATCGGCTCGAACGACGTCACGATCCTCCTCGGCACTGGCACCGGCGACTTCGCCGCCGCCGCGACCTCCCCCGAAGAGACGACGGGCATCGATTCCGCCGCGGTCGTCGCCGCGAACCTCAACGGCGACGCGAGGACCGACCTCGCGGTCGCAAACGGCGGCTCGGACAACGTCACGATCCTGCTCAATGAGCTCGCCCCGCCGGTGATCCCTCCGGTCGCTCCTCCCGCCGCGACCCCGCTCGCCCAGACAGCGCCCGCGCCCGCGCCCGCCAAGAAGAAGTGCAAGAAGGGCCGGAAGCTGAAGAAGGGGAAGTGCGTCAAGAAGAAGAAGCGCTGAGGCGCGCGGTGCAAGAAGAGGGCTAACCAGCTTCCCGTCTAGCGCGCGTTCTGTGGGTATTGGGCCGTCGGAGGGCGCCGGTATCGTGGCGCGGGCCATGGGACCAGGGGAGCATCACGGATGACTCGACGCTCGTCGCTCGTCGCGCTGGCGGTGATCGCCGCCATCGCCGTCGCGGTGCCCTCGATCGCGGCCGTCGACAACGCGGACTTCAAACGGATCAGCCAGGAGCTCCGCAAGCTGACCCACCGGGCGCAGAAGAAGGCGAACAAGGCGCTGAAGCTGGCGAAGCAGGCTGGAGCGCAGGGACCCGCCGGTCAGACGGGAGCCGCTGGACCGGCCGGTGGCGGCGGCGCCACGGCTTTCGCTCAAGCGGCTGGCCCCGATTCGACCGGCGACGACACCCAGTTTGTACAGCTCCCCGGCGGTCCCTCGGTGACCGTCAACATCCCAGCCAGTGGTTCCTTCCAGGTCGCCGCATCCGCGCTGATCGAAGAGGACTCCGGTGGCGTCGCCCTGTTCCAGGACGGAGCGCCGATGCCGGGTCAGAGCGACTTCTGCGAGGGCGCGGCCCCGGGCCCACCGCTCTTCGTCTCACCGGATCTATCCGGATCGGGGCTGGGGCCCTTCACGTACAGCACCCCGGCCGTCGCGGACGGGATCGGTGGCTGCTCCAGCACTGGTCCGCCCGGGCCGGTGCTCTTCAACACCTCGCCGGGTGACCACACCTACGAGCTCCGCTACGCGTACTGCGGCTGCCCCGGAGGGGGCGGGGACGCCACCTTCGCAGAGCGCAAGCTCTGGATAACGACGCTGCCGTAGCGGCGGCCGGGGCGTCGGCGCCCTAGCTTCCCTCTGTCTCGACCGCCGGGACGGCCTGAGCCGGAATCGCGTCGGCCGCGGCGCGGCCGGGCAGCAGGGTGCCCGCGATCGCGCCGATCAGGGACAGCGCCGCGGTGACGCCGATCGCCGGCCCGAAGCCGTCTGTGAACGCCTCGGGCGAGGCGTAGCTGCCCGCACCCGCGAAGACGGCGACGGTGATGGCGATCCCGAATACGCCGCCGAGCTCGCGCATCGTGCTGTTGACGCCTGCCGCCTTGCCCACCGCCTCCATCGAGACCGAGCCGAGCACCGAGTTCTGAGCGGCGGGGATCGCCATCGAGACTCCGATCCCGGCGACGACGAACGGCACCACCAGCTCGGAGTATGCGAGCCCGGGCTCCGCGATCAGCGCGACCCACGCCATGCCCACCGCCTGGATCAACAGCCCGGCGACCATGAGCGGCCGCTCGCCGATCCGGTCGGCCAATGCGCCGGCGATCGGGGCGATGAGGATGAACGTGATGGTCCACGGCATCAGCCGCAGCCCGGTCTCCAACGGGCTGTAGCCGAGGCCCGTCTGCAGGAGCTGCGCGAAGAAGAAGACCGCGCTGAACAGCGCCGCGAAGGTGAAGAAGATCGCCGCGTTGCCGGCCGAGAAGGCGCGGGACCGGAAGAAGCGCATCGGCAGCATCGGCTCGGGAGCGCGCAGCTCCCAGGCGACGAATGCGGCCACCAGCAGGGCTCCGCCGATCAGCGAGCCGAGCACCTCGGCGCTTTCCCAGCCCGCCTGAGTTACCGCGCACCAGGCCCCAGACGAGCGCGAACGCCCCGGCGCCGATCAGCGCGAGCCCGCGAACGTCGATCCGGGTGTCGGGCCCGTGGCTCTCCTCGATCTTGCTGAGCACCAGCGGGATCGCAGCCAGCCCGATCGGGACGTTGACCCAGAAGATCCACTCCCACGCGATTCCCTCGACGATCGCGCCGCCGACCAGCGGCCCGCTCGCTACGGACAGGCCGGTGACTGCGCTGAAGATCCCGATCGCAGCGCCGCGCCGCTCGGGCGGGAACGCCGCGCTCAGCAGCGCGAGCGCGAGGGTCAGCACCATCGCCGCGCCGGCGCCCTGGACCGCGCGCGCCGCGATCAACGTTCCGACGTCTGGCGCGACCGCGCAGGCGGCGGAGGCCGCCGCGAACAGGCCGAGGCCGGCGGCATAGATCCGCCGGCGTCCGAACCGGTCGCCGACTGCGGCCGCGGGGATCAGCAGCACCGCGAAGCTCAGGTTGTAGGCGTTGACGGTCCACTCCAGCTCCTCGATCGAGGCGCCGAGGTCGAGTCGGATCGTGCTGAGCGCCGTCGAGACGACGAGGGTGTCGAGCGCCGCCATCAGCGAGCCGAGCCCGGTCAGGGCGAGGACCCACTTGGTGCTCGCCTTCAAAGTCTTGGTTTCTGTTGCTGCCACGTCAGCCTCCTAAGTCGCCTTACCAGTACGACTGTCTGTGAGGGCAGAAATCATCGGTGAGTTGCAACAACATAACAAAAAGTCCTAGAAAAGGACTGGAGAGGTGTACGGCAGGACCAACCGCTAGAATCACAGGCACAGATGGCCACCAAGCGCACATACGCCGACGCCTGTCGCGCCGCCTACGCCCTCGACCTGGTCGGCGAGCGCTGGGGGCTGCTGGTGGTCCGGGAGCTGCTGCTCGGACCGAAGCGGTTCAGTGACCTACGTGCCGGCCTCCCCAACGTGAGCCCGAACGTGCTCGCCCAGCGGCTTCGGGAGCTGGAGGAGGCCGGGGTCGTCAGCCGGCGCAAGCTGGCTCCGCCCGCCGCCTCCCAGGTCTACGAGCTGACCGAGTGGGGGATGGAGCTGGGATCCGTGGTGGACGAGCTCGGCCGCTGGGGAGCGCGAGCCCCATCGAAGCCAAACACGAAGCGGAGCAGCCCGGACGCGATCATCCTCGCGCTCAGGGCGCACTTCGACCCCGACGCGCACCAGGGGGTCAACGCGCGCTACGAGGTGCGGCTGGGCGAGGTTCGCTTCCGGGTCGAGCTGGCCGATGGCCGCCTCGAGCTCGCCCGGGGCAGTGCCGATGAGCCGGACGCGGTGATCGAGACGGACGTAGAGACCTTCGCCGAGTTGGTGATAGGGGAGCGCACGCCCGCGGAGGCGCTCCGGTCCGGCGACGTCAAGGTCGACGGCGGCAGACAGGCCCTCGAGCGGTTCCTAGGCTACTTCCCAATGCCTGAGCCGGCCGCGGCGGCCGCGTGACCTAGCGCCGGGCTATCGGCCGTGTGAGCAGGACCAGTCAGGCCGCAAGTGGCAGATCCATCCTTGGCGCTGCCGGCTAACCCCCCTATTAGAGCGGGGCATCGCCATATGAAGAAGACTAAACCGCGGCGGGCGCGGTGGCAATCGCCTCTAGTGGGTAGCGGCTACCGCGGCGCGCCCTCAGTTGTTGGCGCGGCTCACCTCTTGCCAACCGCCTTCGAAGAAAACCACGGTCAAGGTGTCGGTGCTGGCGGCGATCCAAGGTGCCGTGAGGCTGAAGAAACCACCGTCCGCGATCGTGACATTGCTGTTGCTTCCGGTGACTGTGACCATCTGGCCATCGATCCCGCCTGCGAGGTTGATGATCGCAGTGGGGGAGGACCGGATGAGGCCGATGGCGCTGAGTCCGACCACGCTCGGTTGGTTCGAGGTGGTGGCATCTATGCGATACCCCCGCCTCTGAAACGCCGCCGCGCTCAGCCCGTCGAGCATGTTCGCGTTAGCCGCGTTCGTCGCGTTCGTCGCGTTAGCCGCGTTCGTTGCGGTGGTCGCGGTCGTCGCGTTGTTGGCCTGGCCAGCGCTCGGCACCTGCCCGAAGCTTGATTCGAGCGCCTTGCCGCCTGTGACGGCGTCGGGCGCGATGTTCCTGGTCTTGACCTGATTCTGCTTGAGCTTGAGGTTGACGGCGTAGGCGCCGCCGCCGAGCGCCAGAAAGACGGCAATCGTCGCCATGACGTTGGCGTAGGTCAACCGCGACCGGATCAACGAATCCTCTCCTCGTCGCCGGGGGTGCTTCCCCCATTCCGCACCGAGCCTAGGGTCAACCGCGGAGGGGGTCAACCCCAGTTTTCGCTGAGTTGCCGCGGCGCGCCGACCAGGCGCTCGATACCCGACTCGTCGATCGTCTTCTTGAGCCCGTCGCCGAGCGCGACCTCGGGTTCCCAGCCGAGCAGCTGCTGGGCGCGGGTGATGTCGGTCATGGCGGCCGCGCCGCCGGTCGATAGGCAGGATGATGACGCACAGGGGCCGCTTTCTGATCGTTGGATCCATGGCCGCGCTCGCGCTGTCAGCGGCACCGGGCTCGGCGGCCGGCTATGGCGCCCAGGACGTCTATCTCACCAGCGTCAACGCGGCGCTGCACGATGGCGAGCCCAAGGTGAGTCCCTGGCAGCAGTCCACGATCGAGCCGGACTCGAACCTGAAGAGCGTCAACGCCGCCCTGAACTCCTAGCGAGGCGCGCCTTGCTTTCCCCTCGGCGGTGCGGTAGAAGTGACCCACGGCGCTTGCACGATGCGAGCGCGGTCGAGGTCGGGAGAGTGCATTGCCGATGGACGCTAGAGATGCACCTGACAGGGGCGGGGTGCACTCCTGGGTCCGCAACAACGTCCTTGGCCTGATCGCGATCTTCATCGCCCTGAGCGGGACGGCCGTCGCCACTCAGGTGGTCACCAAACAGGGGGCGCAGACCGCCGCCAAGAAGAAGGCGAAGCCGGGACCGCGCGGCCCGGCCGGCCCACAGGGGCTCGCCGGCCCACAGGGGCCCGCTGGCCCACAGGGGCTTACTGGCCCGTCCACCGGTCAGGCGGGGGGCGATCTGACCGGGAACTATCCGAACCCATCGCTCGCTGTGATGCCGGCGGCGCGGGCCACGACGCCCGGGGACAGCGCTGTCGACTGCACCGTATTTGGCCAGACGATCTCCAACGGCACCGACACCACCGTGATCTGGCTGGGCGAGGACTTCGACACCGCAACGATGCACACGACGACGAGCTGCCCGACCCCGAGCCCCGTGGCGAGCCGGCTCACCGTGCCACGCGCCGGGCTTTACGAGGTAGATGCAGGGATCAAGTGGGGCCTCACGGGTCCGGCCGACAACGCAGTTGGTGAGCGGTTTGTGGGCTTGCAGGTCAACGACCTCAACTTCGTCGCCGGCTCGCGGATCAAGGCCGTGAGTGGGAACGGCGCCGGCCAGACCGTCTCGACTCTGGTCGCGCTGAGCGCGGGCGACTATGTGGAAGTGGTTGTTTTCCAGGACAGCGGCGGCAACGTCGCGCTGGACAACCAGGAAAGTCGCAACTTCTTAGCGGCGCACTGGGTCGGCCCGGCGTCCTGAGGCATCTCGCCGCTCGTGCGGGCCGAAGCGGCTAGCGCGGCGCGCCGACCAGGCGCTCGATGCCGGACTATTGACCGGCAGGTGGACCTCGGAATAGGATTCGGCTTGGAATGGATTCCCGTCGAGTCGGCACCGCCCACGTTTGGATTCGGCAGAATGTCCTCGGCCTGGTGGCGATCTTCATCGCCCTGAGCGGCTCGGCGGTCGCCGCCCAGGTCGCGAACCAGCCCGGCGCGCAGCAGGCCGCGAAGAAGAAAGCCAAGCCGGGTCCCCGTGGACCACAGGGGCCCCAGGGGCCCCAGGGGACGCAAGGGGTCATAGGCCCTCAGGGCCCCGCCGGGTCTCCCGACACACCCGCTCAGGTCCTGGCGAAGCTCGTGACCGTGGACGGCCAGGGCTCGGCTCTCGACTCCGACAGGCTCGACGGGATCAGCTCAGGGGATTTCCAGCGGCAGGGATCGATCGGCTACTTCACCAGCGGCGCCACCCCCGATGTCGACGACTTCAGCTCCGTGTCGTTCCAGAACAGCAGCGCGCAGGCCATCACCAACTTGGCGAATGGAGATCCCGGCCAGATCGTGGCGGTTTCCACCACAAACGCGTTCACCACCATCGCGGACGGGGGCAATTTCGTCCTCGCGGCGAACTGGACTCCGGATGCCCGTGACACGCTCACGCTGGTGTTCACCGGCAACCAGTGGCACGAGCTCGCCCGCAGCGCCAACCCGTGAGCCGGGGCGACACGATGGCCGGCTAAGGCGCGGATCGGCTTAGCGCGGCGCGCCGACCAGGCGCTCGATGCCCGACTCGTCAATCGTCTTCTTGAGCCCGTCACTCAGCGCGACCTCGGGCTCCCAGCCGAGCAGCTGCTTGGCGCGGGTGATGTCGGGCTGGCGCACCTTGGGGTCGTCCACCGGCAGCGCCTCGTGGACGATCTCCGAGCGCGACCCCGACACCTCGATCACGGTCTCGGCGAGCTGGAGCAGGGTGAACTCGTCGGGGTTGCCGATGTTGACCGGCAGGTGAACGTCCGACTCGGCCAGGGCGACCAGGCCGCGGATCAGGTCGTCCACGTAGCAGAAGCTCCGGGTCTGGCTGCCGTCGCCGAAGACGGTGATCGGCTTGTCCTGGAGCGCCTGGCGGAGGAAGGTGGGGACGGCGCGGCCGTCGTGGGGGCGCATCCGCGAGCCGTAGGTGTTGAAGATCCGCGCGATGCAGGTGTCCACGCCCTGCTGGCGGTGGTAGGCCATCGTCAGCGCCTCGGCGTAGCGCTTCGCCTCGTCGTAGACGCCGCGGGGGCCGATCGGGTTGACGTTGCCCCAGTAGTCCTCGGGCTGGGGATGGATCTCGGGGTCGCCGTAGACCTCCGAGGTCGAGGCGAGCAGGATGCGCGCCCGCTTGAACTTCGCCACGCCCAGCATGTGGTGGGTGCCGTGGGAGCCGACCTTGAGCGTCTGCAGGGGCAGCCGCTGATAGTCGATCGGGCTGGCCGGCGAGGCGAGGTGGTAGATGAAGTCCACCGGCTCGTCGACCCGCACGAACTCGGTGATGTCCTGGTTGTCGAAGGCGAACCTCTCGTCGCGGATGTGCTCGACGTTCTGGAGGGTCCCCGTCTCGAGGTTGTCGAGGCAGATCACCCGGTGCCCGCGCGAGAGCAGGTGCTCGCACAGGTGCGAGCCGAGGAAGCCGGCGCCTCCGGTGACGACGCAGGTGCTCATGTCAGTTCTCTTCGGCGGGACGGGCAGGACTCCTCACGGGCGGGCGAGGATAGCCAGATGCGGAGCGCGCCGGGCAAGTCCCGTGGCGCGGCAGAGGATGCGCCCTAGCGATCGGCGCGATTGAGCTCGTCAAATACAGGGCGAAGGGCGATGAACAACCCGACCAGCGCGGACACGAGGTAGATGAAGAAGAACGATTCCCGCGGGAGCCCGATCAAGCTGGCAATCGCAACCGAGGGGATGGCGAGCGCCAGGGCGATAGCCATGGCTACAACCAGCGGCTTGAGGTCAGGGCTCATTGACTTCATGGTACGCCGACCAGCTGCGCCAGATACGCGAGCAGTCCCAGCCCGCCGCCTAGAAGCAGTCCATAGAAGACGGCTGTCTCTGCCTCCTCACGCGATCCCCGAGACAGCGCAGCAATGCCAGCCGCGACGCTCACGACCAATGCGAATGCCGAGACCTCCGTGAGCTGACTGAAGTCCGGAAGCTGGGCGTCGGCCAGGGCCGCGAGTGGAACAGGCATTGCCGCCGTTCGAGTCCCACCGCGCCGACGTTCGCCCCTTACTCCACGCAATTTGCGCGATTCGGTCAGCCCAGGATTTCGCAAATAGCGAACTCAATTGGCGCTCCGCCGGGGTGAGTAGTGGGAGCGTTCGACTCACTGGGGTGTGTCTGAGGTGAGGCGTTTGTCTCGATTGCGAACGGGAGAAGTTGGGAGAGGTGAGAACGGGTCCAACGGCCATGGGCTCGCTGACGAGGCCGCAGCCCGCAAGCTTGCTGCGACCGGACTCATCGAGACCCACGACGCCGTCTTCCGCCGCACCGCGCGGCGGTACTCGATCTGCGCAGACGACTCCGAGGACGCGTACCAGCGGGCGCTCGAGATCTTGCTCACCAAGGCGCCCCCGATCGAGGGTGACTCCCTCGTCCGGTGGATGCAGACCGTCACCAAGCGAGAGGCGCTGGCTGTTCGGCGTCAACGGGAGCGTCTTCTCAGTGGGCCTCGTCCACAGGGCGACGAGGAGTGGGACCCGCTGGACGCGATCGCTTCCGAAAGCCCCGAGCCGAACGACAGAGCGGCGAGCCGCGAGCGCGTGGCGCGCAGTAACGAGGCCCTCCGGGCGCTGAAGCCACAGGAGGTGCGGGCCCTCACCCTGAAGGCGGAGGGGTACTCGTACACCGAGATCGGCGAGATCACCGGATGGACGTACACGAAGATCAATCGCTGCATGGCGGAGGGGCGAAAGCGCTTCCTCCAGGTCTTCGCGGAGCTCGAACAGGGGCAGCGGTGTGAGGAGATTGCTGCCGCCCTCTCGGCGGTGGCTGATGGCGAGGCGGCCGAGCGCGAGGCCGAGGGAGTCGAGATTCATCTGAAGAGCTGCGGCGCCTGCCGCGCGAAGCTGCGCGCGTTTCGTGGCATCCCGCAGAAGGTCCTGGAGCTCGTGCCGGCCCTTCCCGCGATGGAGGTATCGACGGGGGGTGGCGCGCGCGAGTGGATCACCGAGCGGGGAGGCGCGCTCATGGACAAGGCGCGGGAGGCGAGCTACTCGGTGTTGACCCGCGGAGAGGACGCCGCCAGGATTGCGTCCGGTGGTGGTACCCGCGGTGCCGGAATGGCGGCACTGGGGAAGATCCTCGCGGTCTGCGGCGCCACGGCGGCCGGTACCGCCACGTGCGTCGCGACCGGCGTGGTGGACACCGGAGCGGTCGGGATCGGGTCGAGTCAGGAGGCCCCTGCGCTCGAGCGACCGGATAGGCCAGCCGAGACTCCGATCGATCAGCAGGCGCTCGCCCCAGCCAGCAACTCGAGTGAGACAGCCATCGAGCCGGAGGCGGCCGCCACACCCCCGGAGACAAGGGTCCAGCAGACCGAAGGCGAGCTGGGCTTTGAGAGCGCGGGCGCCCCGGCCCCAAGCGGCGGTGAGTTCGGCGGTCCGGCCGGGGGGAGAGGAAGCGGCGGTGGCGGCTCAGGGGGTGGTGGAGCAGGTGGATTCGGGATCGAGTGACTTCGGCGAGGAGGCGAGCATGAGTGTGGGAACAATCGATGGGCACCACTCGACCCAGAGGCTTGAACACTCGACTGGCGCCGTCATCCACGGGGGCCGCGCTCTCTGGGCATTCGCTCGGCTAGCCGCACTCGTTCTGATCGGCCTCCTCGCCATGGTGCTGATGCCGGCCAGCGCCGAGGCGGGCGTCTATCGTGCCAACGAGTGCGCCGTGACTCCCGACGGCTCGTACTCGGGGTTCCCCGATGCAGCGTGGTGGAACAACTCGGCCTATTTGCAGGGCCACGCGTGTAACGCGTCGGACAGCCTCTCGAGCGGCAAGCTCCATATCGGCCACCCCCCGATTACGTTCTCGATTTCCTCCTATGCCCAATGGACCTGGACAGCGCCGGCGGGGACCCACTTCAGCTCGGTCACCTTCAGCGGCAACCTGCAATGCGCCAGCGGCCACTACGCGACCGCCGGCTACATCGCCGGGGGAGCGGTGGCCGGCTACTTCTCTCCGTGCTCAGGCGGAGTACCGACGACAAACGGCGCCGACTTCACGGCCGTGTCGGCGGCGGGCTCGCGCCTGGACGGCGTGTTCGCAGCGATGGGCTGCGTTCCCAACTGCGTCTGGAGCGGCACGCCGGCCCACGCCTGGATCGGGCATCTCCAAGTCGAGATCGCGGACACTTCAACCCCGACCGTGACCGCCCTCGGCGGAAGCCTGCTCGCCGGCGGCGTGCGGCGCGGTACTGAGTCGCTCGTCATCCAAGGCAGCGACGTCGGCGGCGGTATCCGAGACGCGATCGTGCGGGTGAACGGCGCGCAGGTGGCGACGCCCTCCAATCCGGCATGCGATGTCCCCGCTAACGGGATCATGCGGAGCTTCCGCCCGTGCAGCGCGAGTTCGCGGATAGAGTTGGCGATCAACACAGAGGTCGCGCCCTGGCGGCACGGGGCCAACGACGTCGAGGTCTGCGTCCGAGACGTGAGCCTGTCGGCGGCTGCGCCGAACCAGGGCTGCGGTGCCAGGGTGGTTGAGGTGGACAACACGTGCGAGGGAAGCGGAGGCCCTCAGGCGAGCAGCATCGATGCCGGCCTCCTCCGCCAAGGGCGGGTCGTCGAGGCCGCGTCCGTGCGGTCGACCGAGTCGGTGCCGATCAAGGGCACGCTGCGCACAGGAGGCGGACAGCCCGTCTCCGGCGGTGCGATCTGCGTCTACGAGCAGGTGCCCGAGGCCGGAGAGCCGCAGGAGCTGATCGGCATTGCAAAGACCCGCTCGGGTGGCGACTTCGGGATGCAGCTCTCTCCGGGGCCAAGTCGTGACCTGCGCCTGGTCTACCGTTTCAACAACGCCGTGGTGGCGAAGGAGCCGTTGCGGCTCACCTCGCAGGTCGTGCCCGAGCTCCGGGTACGCCCCAAGCGGTTGACGAATCGTCACTTCGTGCGCTTCTTTGGGTCGATCCCCGGACCCAGGGCCGACCATCGGGCGGTGTCGTTGCAGGCCCGAGTCGGCAAAAAGTGGCGGACGTTCAAGCAGCTCCGCACAGACGAGAATGGGCGGTTCGCTGGTAGGTACCGCTTCACACAGACCGAGGGGTCCGCTGTGTACGTCTTCCGCGCCTTGGTCAAAAAGCAAGGTGGGTATCCCTACGAGCCCGGAGCGTCCGCGAAGCAGAAGGTGAAGGTGAGCGGCTAGCTCGCAACGGGTTGGCCCTCAGGCGCCTGGCTTCGCCGATAGACATAGCGCGTAGGGCACGACGTTCGCATTGACCCCGGGGCTCGCGACCCAGCTATTGCCGCTCGGGTAGGAGGTGAGGAGGCTGCTGGGCATCGCTGGATTATTCGCTGTGCCCCTTGCGCCGCCTCCGATCAGTCTCTCACCAGCGCCACAGGTGGCGGTGGCGTTTGGAGCTCCGGCGACCACGCGAATGCCCGCAAGCTTTGACGCTGTCACGTTGCCGTTCCGGATTGACTTTGCGCTGACCGAGTTCTTGCTCAGCTTGGTACTGACTGCTATGGCGGTCGTCCCGCCGGTCAGGGCGACGACGAATGCGAGAGTGGCCATGACGTTGGCGTAACTGAGCCTGCTCTTCCCCATTTTGACGTTTCTCCTTCCTGGATCGCTCGCTCTGCGCGCACCCTATGCGCTCACGCACGGCTTGAACCGCCCCGGCCAGGGGCTGGCGTATTTTGCTTATGAAGGCATTTCTGTGAAATTCCGATAGGGGGAGAGATGCTCGAGGACGAATCGAGGCAGACATCCCGCCTGCGGACGCTGTTCGCGCAGCGCTCCGACCCCTACCGCGACTTCGACCGGGAGGCCTCTCGCAGCTGGGCCGGAGCCCTCTTCCTGATTCAGTCGGCGCTGGTGGTCGGCCTCTCGCCCCTCGCGCCGCCGACCGAGCGCCTCGGCGACGGGGGCTGGGCGGTGTTGGCCGGCGTCGTCGTCCTCCAGCTTGCGTGCGCCTGGCTGCTGTTGCGCCGCCCCCGGTGGGTCAGCGACAACCTGCTGCTGGGCCTCGGCTACATGGCTGTGGTCGCGATCGCCGGCTTCGACTTCCTCTCGGACGAGGAGCGCGCCGCGTTCCTGCCGATCTTCCTGCTCTGGGTGGTCTTCACCTCGGCCGCGCACCCGCCCCGCCGGGTGGTTCCCTTCGTCCTCTTTGTCTACGCGGCGGCGTCCTCGTCCCTCATCTACGCGGGCTGGGACCAGGCCGATGCGGTCGAGCTGTTCGCGTCGCTCGCGGTCTGGCTGGTGCTGGCGGGTGTGGTCATGGTGAGGAGCGAGCAAACCCGCGTGCAGCGCAGCGGGCTCACGCGGAGCGGCGAGGCTGCGATGAAGATGGCCGTGACCGACTCACTCACCGGCCTCGCCAACAGGCGCGCCTTCGACGAGATCGCGGACCGGGAGCTCGCCCGCTCGGAGCGCAGCGGCACTCCGCTCACGCTGGTCTTCGCCGACCTGGACGGGTTCAAGGAGGTCAACGACAAGCACGGGCACGTGCTGGGGGACGACTACCTGCGCCGCGTCGCCGACGCGCTGCAGACCATGCTTCGCACCGGCGACATGGGATTCCGGTGGGGCGGCGACGAGTTCGCGCTGCTGCTCCCAGACACCGATCTGTCGGAAGCCGGACCGGTCTGCGAGCGGATCGGCGGCGTGGTCTCCGCCACCCTCGAGGAGACGGCGGGCGTGCGCCTGACGCTCAGCTTCGGCATGGCCCAGTTCGACAAGGGCATGAGGGTCAATGACCTGGTGACCGTCGCGGACAACGACCTGATGCGCACCAAGGGCAAGGTTCTCGGCAGGTAGGGCGCGCTCTGGATTGTTGGACCGGCCCTCGGGGATGATCCCCGGGTGGCCCATCGCGTCACCTTCCTCGACGTCTTCACCGACACGCCGCTCGCCGGCAACGGCCTCTCGGTGGTCCACGACGCGGACGACGTCGACGACGAGACGATGCAGCGCTTCGCGATCGAGACCCGGCTCGCGGAGACCACCTTCGTCCAGTCCCCCGGCGATTCCGGTGCCGACTACCGGAACCGGATCTTCACCGTCGCCGCGGAGATCCCGTTCGCCGGGCATCCCTCACTGGGGACGGCGGTGGCGGTTGCAAGGGCGAGGGGAGAGACCGAGGCGAGCTACGTCCAGGAGACCGGAGCCGGGCTGCAGCCGATCGAGGTGCGGATCGAGGGCGACCAGGCCCACGCCTCGATGCTCCAGGGGCCGGCCGAGTTCGGGGATCAGATCGAGCCGGCGAAGGCGATGGCGGCGGTCGGCCTCGAGCCGGGGGACGCGCACCCGGAGCTGACGCCCCAGCTCGTCTCGACCGGCCTGCCGACGGCGATCGCGATGGTCTCGGAGGAGCGGTCCGTCTCCAGGGCGGCCCCCGACTTCGAACTGCTCGACGAGATGCTCGGCGGCCCGATGCCGAACTTCTACCTCGCCTGGTGGGACGAGACCGCGGAGCGAGCCCGGGCGCGGATGTTCTCCAGCGGCGTCTCCGGCGGGGAGGATCCCGCCACCGGCTCGGCGGCGGGGCCGCTCTGCGCCTACCTCGCAGAGCGGGCGGGAGCCGCCCGGGTGGAGATCACCCAGGGCGTGGAGATGGGCCGGCCCGGCGTTGCTCTCGACGGAGATCGAGGGCGACCGCATCCGCGTGGGCGGCGACGTGGTGCCGATCGTGGACGGCGAGGTCCGGCTCACCTGAGAGGTCCCGCCGGGGCGGGCGGAGGCGGGATACTCCCCTCGATGCACGATTGCGACGTGATCGTCGTGGGAGCCGGGCTCGCCGGGCTGACCGCCGCCCGCGAGCTGAGCGGCGCCGGGATGGACGTGCGGGTGCTCGAGGCCCGCGACCGGGTCGGGGGGAGGACGCTCAACCACCCAGTCGGGGCGAGGCCGGACGACGTGGTCGAGCTCGGCGGGCAGTGGGTGGGTCCGACCCAGCACGAGGCGCTCGCCCTGGCCCGCGATCTCGGCATCGAGACCTTCCCGACCCACGCCGAAGGAAAGAACCTCTTCGAGGACGACCGCGGCCGGCTGAAGCGCTACGGCGGCACCATCCCGCGCCTGGGCCCGCTGGTGCTCGCCGACTACGGCCGCGCCGACGTGCGCCTGAAGCGGCTGATCAAGAAGGTGTCGCCTGAGGCACCCTGGGAGGCACCGGACGCCGAGCGGCTCGACGGGCAGACCTTCGCCACCTGGATCGAACGCAACACACGGACCCGCACCGCCCATGCATCGCTGGTGATGGCCTGCCGGGGCGTCTTCGGGGTGGAGCCAGCGGACATCTCGCTGCTCCACGTTCTCTTCTACGCCGCCAGCGCGGGCGGCTGGGATGACCTGCTCGACACCGAGGGAGGGGCCCAGCAGGACCGGATCGTCGGCGGCTCCCAGCTGATCTCCCTGCGGATGGGGGAGGAGCTGGGCGAGCGGGTGAGCCTGTCCTCCCCGGTGGAAGCGCTGCGGGTGGACGGCGACGGGGTCGTCGCCGGCGACCTGCGGGCGCGGCGGGTGATCGTCGCGCTGCCCCCGGCGCTGGCCGGCCGGCTCGAGTACGAGCCCACGATGCCCGGCGCTCGCGACCAGCTCTGCCAGCGGATGCCGATGGGCTCGGTGGTCAAGTGCATGGCGATCTATGACGAGCCGTTCTGGCGGGCCGACGGGCTCTCGGGCCAGGCGGTCAGCCTGCCCGGCCCCGCGCAGGTGATCTTCGACAACACGCCGCCGAGCGGCAGGCCCGGCGTCCTGATGGGCTTCCTCGAGGGCGGCGACGCGCGACGCCTCGGGGCCGTGCCCTTGACCGAGCGGCGCGAGGCGGTAGTCGGCGTCTTCGAGCGGCTCTTCGGACCGCGCGCCGGCAAACCCGACGGCTACGTGGACAAGGATTGGAGCGCCGAGCCCTACTCGCGCGGCTGCTACGCGGGAGTGCTCGGCCCCGGCGCCTGGACCTCCTACGGCCGCGCGCTGCGCGAGCCGGTCGGGCCCATCCACTGGGCCGGGACCGAGACCGCGACCCGCTGGATGGGCTACTTCGACGGCGCGATCCAGTCGGGCAAGCGGGCCGCCGCGGAGGTGGTGCGGGCCGAGGGAGCCGGGGCGGCCGAGCCGACGGCCTCCGCGACCGCCTAGGCCGTCGTCGGCTCGAGCTCGGCGACGCCCAGCAGCGAGCGCAGCTGCTCGGAGAGCCGTTCGCGCAGGTTCGGATCGCGAAGGCTGCCGTCGTCGGCGAAGGCATCAATCGCCTGGCCGACGCCGAGCTCCGACTCGATCACGCGGGCGCCGACGGTGTCGAGGACCTTGCGCAGCTCCGCCTGCGCCCAGACCGCGCCGAACATCCCGGTGCTGGCGCCGATCACCAGCACGGGCTTGTCGCTCAGGGAGTTGCCCGGAAACGGGCGGGAGGCCCAGTCGATCGCGTTCTTCAGCACGCCGGGGATGGAGGCGTTGTACTCGGGCGTGCTGATCAAGATGGCGTCGGCCTCGGCGATCGCGTCGCGCATGCGATGGACGGCCGCGGGAGCGTGATCGCCGTCTTCGTCCTCGTTGTAGGGAGGGATGTCGCCGATCTCGAGCTGCTCGAGCTCCACCCCGGGCGGCAGCAGTCCGGCTGCCGCCCGGAGCAGGGCGGTGTTGTACGACTCGCGCCTCAGCGATCCTGAGATGGCGAGCACTCTCATCGTTACGCGCTCGCCTTCAGGAGCTCGAGGTGGACCTTGAGGGTGACGTCCCACGCGACCGCGTTGCCGCCGCCCGGCAGCTCCATCTGCCAGTCGAAGCCGAAGTCGCGGCGGTCGAACGTGGTCTCCAGCTCGAACGCGGCGCGGCTGCCGCCGCTGCCCTCGCGCGGCGCCTCATAGGTGCCGGCGGCGGTGACCTCGCGGGTCACGCCCTTGATCGTGAGCTCGCCCTCTACGCGGGCGCGCCCGTCCGCGCTCAGCTCGACCTTGGTCGAGCGGAAGGTGAGCTCGGGGTGATTGGCGACGTCGAAGAACTCCTCGCCCAGCACGTGGGCGCGGAACTCCTCCGGCTCGCGGATCGAGATGGACTCCGGCTTGGCCGAGCCCTCGAGCCGCAGCTCGCCATCCTCCTCGGTCAGCGTCGCGCTGACGTCGGAAAGGGTGCCCTTGAACGTGGCGACCTCCTGGTGGAGCACGCTGAACTCGAAGCTCGAGTGCACCGTGTCCCCCTGGTAGGTCCCTTCGAACGTCTGGGTCGTGGTGGCCATCTGGGTCTCCTTTCGTGGTATCCAACCGTAATGGTGTACTACCAGTGTTATAGCCTACCACTATTGGTTAGAACCACTATCATTCGTGGAGCACGCTCATCCTTAGGACGAGACAGCCGGCGTCAAATCGACATGGAATCCGCGACCACACCCCAAGCCCAAGCCCCACGGTTCTCCTCACCCAGGGACGGTCTCCCGTTCGGGCTGATCCTCTCGACGCTCGGCGGCACCACGATGGGGCGCTTCCGGCGAATGCTGAAGCCGCTCGATCTGAGCGCCCACCACTACATCGTGCTCAAGCAGCTCGAGACGCTGGGCACCGCATCCCAGGCGTCGTTGGCCGAGGCGCTCGGGCTCGACTACAGCAACATGGCGACGCTGACCGGACAGCTCGCGGAGCGGGGCCTGATCGAGCGCTACCGCCATGAGAGCGACAAGCGCCGCTACGTGGTGGAGCTGAGCGAGAGCGGATCCGAGCTGGTCGCCGAAGCTGATCGGGCGATCGCGGAGGGGGAGGAGAAGATGGTCTCGGCGCTCGATCCCGAGGAGCGCGAGCAGCTCCTCGTCCTGCTCGGGAAGGTGGCCGACGCCGAGAGGCTCTGCCCGCGCGAGGCCGCGGCGGACAACTGCAACCTCAAGGACTCCTCGGAGAACTGCTGAGCGCGGCTCAGCGCAGCACGAACATCAGGTCGTCGACGTAGCAGTAGGACCAGTCCTCGCCGGGCTCCATCGAGCTGACGATCGGGTGGCTGCTCTCGGCGGCGTGCTTGCTCGCGTGCCTATTGGGAGAGGAGTCGCAGCAGCCGATCTTGCCGCAGCTCCGGCACTCACGCAGGTGGACCCAGCTGTCGCCGGTCTTCAGGCACTCCTCGCAGCCGGCGACCTCATCCGGGATCGGGGCCGTGATCTGGTCGAGGTGGGTGCAGTCGGCCACCCACCTAGCCTACGCGGCTATCCGCAGCCGGTGTTATTGCCGCAGCTCGGGCAGGTGTAGCAGGAGCCCGTCCGCTGCATCATCGAGCCGCACTGGTCGCAGGCCGGCCCGAGGTCGAGGCCCTCCATCCTCGCCGGGTGCACCGGCGGTGAGTCGGTCAGCGCTTCGGCGGCCGGCTGGGACTCCGCCTCGGCGGCGGGCTCGGCCGTGGCCTCGCCGTTGGCGTGGCCGTTCGCCTTGCCGTTGCCATGGCCGTTCGACTCCTTGGAATGGCCGTTGCCTTCCTCTATCGGCAGCGCCTGCTGCGCCTCGTTCCGGGCCCGGACCTCGTCGGTCTGGATCCCGAGTCGGTCGAGGTAGTCGACGTCGTCGATGAACCGGCTTGCCAGCCAGCGCATGATGTAGTCGGGCATCGACTTGGCGAACGGGATCTCCGGGTTGCGGGTCACGCCCTCAGGCTCGAAGCGCATGTAGCTGAACTTGTCGACGAAGTCCTGGAGCGGCACCCCGTACTGGAGGCCGATCGAGATCGCGGTGGCGAAGGCGTTCATCAGGCCCTTGATCGTCGAGCCCTCCTTGCCGATGCCCGTGAGGAAGATCTCGCCGAGGGACCCATCCTCGTACTTGCCGGCGGTGATGTAGCCCTCGTGCATGCCGATCGTGAACTTGTGGGTGATCGACTCGCGCTCCCGCGGCATCTTGTGGCGCTCCGGCTCAGCCGGGCTCGCCGCCTCAGCGGGCTCCTCCTTCTTCTCCGAGCCCTTGGTCTTCAGCGCCTGCGCGGTCTTCGAGCCGTCGCGGTAGATCGCCAGGGCCTTCAGGCCCTGCTTCCAGCCGAGCGTGTAGGCGTCGGCGATGTCCTCGATGCTCGCCGACTCGGGCAGGTTGACCGTCTTCGAGATCGCGCCCGAGAGGAAGGGC
Source organism: uncultured Solirubrobacterales bacterium (assembly GCA_963752605.1). Classification (GTDB taxonomy): domain Bacteria; phylum Actinomycetota; class Thermoleophilia; order Solirubrobacterales; family 70-9; genus CAVVYW01. The sequence goes on along the minus strand of CAVVYW010000006.1, from coordinate 333,594 downwards.
TGGGTGGCGCCCATCATCTCGATGTGGCCGGTGTGCGAGATCGAGCGCTCGCCGACCGCCACGTCGAAGACCTCGAGGTGCTCGTCCTTCAGGCCGGGCGCCCCGATGATCGTGTTGTGCTCGTTGATGTAGGCGTCGATCTGCTCGATCTCCGTCGGGGAGTAGCCGAGCGTCTCCAGCGCCAGGTTGACCGAGCGGTTGACGATCTTCATCTGGCCGCCGCCGACCAGCTCCTTGAACTTGACCAGGGAGAAGTCGGGCTCGATCCCCGTGGTGTCGCAATCCATCAGGAAGCTGATCGTCCCGGTCGGGGCGAGCACGGTCGCCTGGGCGTTGCGGTAGCCGTGCTGCTCGCCCAGCGCCACCGCCTCGTCCCATGACTCGCGGGCCGCGTGCAGCAGTCCCTCGTCGACCAGCTCGTCGGTGATCTCGTAGGCGGCAGCCTGGTGCATCCGCATCACCTGGTTGTGCGGCTCGCGGTTCACCTCGTAGCCGTCGTAGGGACCCATCGCGGCCGCGACTTCGGCCGACTTGCGGTAGCCGCGGCCCGTCATCAGGGCGGTGATCGACGCGGCGACCGCCCGTCCCTCGTCTGAGTCGTAGGGCAGGCCGTTCGCCATCAGCAGGGCGCCGAGGTTGGCGTAGCCGAGGCCGAGCTGGCGGAAGGCCCTCGCGTTCTCGGTGATCTTCTCCGTCGGGTAGCTGGAGAAGCCGACCAGGATCTCCTGGGCGAGGAAGACGATGTCCACGGCGTGGACGAAGTCGTCGACGTCGACGCTGCCGTCCTCGCGGCGGAACTTCATCAGGTTGAGCGAGGCGAGGTTGCAGGCCGAGTCGTCGATCGACATGTACTCGGAGCAGGGATTGGAGGCGGTGATCGGCCCGGTGTTCGGGTCGGTGTGCCACCGGTTGATCGTCGTGTCGTACTGGACGCCCGGATCCGCGCACTGCCAGGCGGCGTCCGCGATCTGGTTCATCAGGTCGCGCGCCTTCACCGTCTTGATCGGGCTGCCGTCGGTGCGGGCGGTGAGGTCCCAGTCGTCGTCGTTCTCGACGGCCTGCATGAACTCGTCGGTGACCCGCACGGAGTTGTTGGCGTTCTGGAACTGGACCGAGGCGAACGCGTCGGAGTCCAGCCGCATGTCGAAGTCGGCTGCCTTCAGCGCCGCCGCCTTCTTCTCCTCGTCGGCCTTGCACCAGATGAACTTCTCGATGTCCGGATGGTCGACGTCGAGCACGACCATCTTGGCGGCGCGGCGGGTGCCGCCGCCCGACTTGATCGCGCCGGCCCAGGAGTCGGCGCCGCGCATGAAGCTGACGGGGCCGGAGGCGATCCCTCCCTTGGAGAGCGACTCCATCGAGCCGCGGATCTTGGAGAGGTTGATGCCGGAGCCCGAGCCCCCCTTGAAGATGATCCCTTCCTTGGTGTTCCAGTCGAGGATCGAGTCCATGTCGTCCTCGACGCTGAGGATGAAGCAGGCTGACGCCTGCTCCGAGCCGGGCTGCTTCCAGCCGACGTTGAACCAGACGGGGCTGTTGAAGGCCGCCATCTGGTTGACGAGGATCGAGGTCAGCTCGGCCTCGAAGGCGTCGCCGTCATCCTCCGTGGCGAAGTAGCCGGCGTCGCGGCCGGCCTCGGCGATCCGGCCCGCCACTCGGCTCACCATCTGCTTGACGGAGCTCTCGCGCTCCTCGGAGTCGGGTCGGCCGCGGAAGTACTTCTGGGCGACGATGTTGGTCGCGTTCTGCGTCCAGGTCTTCGGGAACTCGACGCCCTTCTGCTCGAAGGCCGGGTCCCTCCGCTTCGATCGCCGATGACCGCGTCGCGGGTCTCCCACTCGAGCTCGTCGAAGGGGTGGACCCCCGGAGTGGAGAAGCGGCGCTCGATGACAAGGCCCCTCTCGGTCGTCTTCCCTGGCTTCTGGGCGGCCCTGGCCATCACCTATCTCCTCTCGTTCGCTGTGCGGGGGTGGGCCGTGGAGCATCCTCTTTGGACCGGACAGAAGACCCCTCGGATCGCCCGTCTTTGCGGGGATTTTTCGGGAGGCCGGAAGTGGCGTCCGGAAGGGTTCCCGCAAACTGCAGATAGGCGCGATGATCGATCGCGTCCAGTCCGTCGAGACACATCTCGCTGATCCGCTCGGCGCTCAGCTCGCCCCCGGAGCTCTCGGCCTCGCCCTCGATCCGGTTCACGATCAGCTCGAGCTCCCGCGGATCGATGTCGAGCTTGTGGGTGGCGCGGGTCAGCGCGCGGGTCAGCTTGCCGCGGTCGAACCGCTGCCGCTCCCCACTCTTCTTGAGGACAACGGCCGGCTCGTGCTCGCGCCGCTCGAAGGTGGTGAACCGCCGGCCGCACTCGCGGCACTCCCGCCGCCGGCGTACGGCGGCGCCGTCCTCGGCGCGGCGGGTCTCGAGCGTGCGGGTCGGCGAGTCGCAGGTGGGACAGTGCATTGGCCAGAGTCTACTAGGTACAGGGGTTGGATCAAAGCTGCGAGGCGCTATATCTAGTGGCACAGGCACGGGACCGCCCAGGTTTTCCGCTCTGCGCGGGGAGCGCCGGTGTGAGGAGGGCCACGGACCGGAGACCGCGGCCCGCGCCGCGGTTATGTTGTGGGCGATGACGGCTGGGGACCAGACTCACTCGGGGCCTGACCCGCTCGACGCGGCGCGCGGTGCCGCGGACGCGGCGGGTGAGCGGTTCGACGCCGCCAGGGACGCCGCGGGCCGGAGCATCACCACTGCGAAGGCGAAGGCGGCGGATGCCGCCAACGCCATCCCGAAGCCCCGCCTCCGCGGTGTCTCCCACCAGTGGGCGTTCTTCGCCTCGCTGGTCGCAGGCGCCGCGCTGGTGATCTTCGCCCCGGAGGGCGAGGCGACCCTCGCCGCCGCGATCTACGCCGCCAGCCTCTCGGCCCTGCTCGGAGTCAGCGCCCTCTATCACCGGGTGGACTGGAAGCCGGTCGCGCGCCGCTGGATGCGCCGGCTCGACCACACGATGATCTTCTTCCTGATCGCCGGCACCTACACGCCCTTCGCGCTGCTGGTGCTGCACGGGACGCTCGCCGACGTGATCCTGATCTCGGTCTGGGGCTGCGCGCTCGCCGGGATCGTCCTCAACCTCGCCTGGTGGAACGCGCCGAAGCCGGTGACCGCGGCGGTGTATCTCTCGACGGGGTGGATCGCGCTGCTCGCCTTCCCGCAGATGTGGGAGGAGCTGGGGCCGCTCGGCTTCGGCCTGGTCGCGCTCGGCGGCGCGCTGTACACCGCCGGCGCGATCGTCTACGCCCGCAAGAGCCCGGACCCGAACCCCGAGGTCTTCGGCTACCACGAGATCTTCCACCTCCTGGTGATCGTCGCCGCGGCCTTCCAGTTCGCCGCGGTCGCGATCTACGCGCTGCCGGCGGGCTAGGCCCGCTGGTGGTCGTCTGGCAGGCGCTGCTGACCCGCGGGGCGAAGTCGAGCTAGCCGTACCCGGCGGCCGCCGTCCTGGCAATAGGCTCGGTTGATGTCGGCGATCGAGATCGGCGGAGTCAGCAAGCGCTTCGGGTCTGTGCAGGCCGTCCTCGGCCTCTCCTTCGAGGTCCAGGCGGGGCGGGTAACCGGCTTCCTCGGGCCGAACGGGGCCGGCAAGAGCACCACGATCCGAATGCTGCTCGGGCTGATCGGGATCGACGAGGGCACGGCCACATTCGACGGGACCCTCTACGGCGACCTGCCGCATCCGAGCGACCATGTCGGCGCGGTCCTCGAGGATGCGAGCTTCCACCCGGGCAGGACGGGGCGCAACCACCTCCGGATCCTCGCCGCTGCGGGCGATCATCCGCGCGAGCGGGTAGAGGAGGTCCTCGAATTGACGGGGATCGCCGACGCGGCGAACCGCCGGGTCAAGGGCTATTCGATGGGAATGCGACAGCGGCTCGCGATCGCCGCCGCTCTGCTCGGGGACCCCGACGTGCTGATCCTCGACGAGCCGGCGAACGGGCTCGACCCGCCCGGGATCCGCTGGATGCGGGACCTGCTTCGCGCCGAGGCGGCAAAGGGCCGCGCCGTCCTCGTCTCCTCGCACCTGCTCTCGGAGGTCTCGCAGAGCGTCGACGACATCGTCGTGATCTCACACGGGGAGCTCCGCGCGAGCGGCCCGATCGACCAGGTCATCCACGGCGGCGGCGGCGCGGTGGTCCGCGTCCGCGCCCCCGATTCGAAGGCGCTGTCCGGGGCGCTCGACGCCGCTGGGATCGCCTACGCCGACGGTCCTTCGGGCGCTCTACTCGTCAGTGGCTCGACCAGTGAGGCGGTCGGGGCGGCGGCGAACGAGAAGCAGGTCGCGCTCTCGGAGCTGACCCAGGTCTCGCGCTCGCTCGAGGACGTCTTCATGGAGCTGACCGGCGACGACCCGGCGAAGCAGGACCAGGCGTGAAGGCGCTCCTCCGCGCCGAGCTGATCAAGCTCCGGACGACGAGGACCTTCTGGGCCCTCGCGGGAGTCTCGATCGCGCTCGCGATCGTGTTCGTGACCGCGTCCGCGATCCTCAGCGACGACCTGACGAAGGACACGGCGCTTCAAGACGTGTTCCTGGCCGACCCCACGGGACTCTTCATCCTGATCCTCGGGATCGTTGGGATCACAGGGGAGTGGCGCCATCGGACGATCACGAGCTCGCTGTTGGCGGCCCCGCTTCGGGTGCGCTTCCTGTTCGGGAAGCTCCTCGCCTTCGCGGCCGCCGGCGCGCTGCTTTCGATCGCGATCTCGATCGTGATCGGCGTCATCGGAACCGTGATCCTCGAGGCGCGCGACCAGCCGACCCCGGATCTCGCCGATCTGATCGAGCAGTTTGCCCGGAACGCCGGGGTGGCCGCACTGTTCGGCGCGCTGGGGGTCTGCATCGGCGGGCTGATCCGAAACCAGCCGACCGCGATCGTCTTCGTCCTGGTCATGCTCTTCGTCGTCGACACCACGCTGGGGGCGCTCGCCCCGGGGGCGGAGCGCTTCAGCCCGACTGGCGGCCTGCCCAGCTCGGTCCAAGGGATTTCCCCCGACAACGCCGGGACGCCGGACGTCGAATACCTCGAGCCATGGGCCGCGCTGGCGCTCGAGCTTGCGTGGATCGGCGCCCTGTTCGCGGCAGCGGCCGCGCTGCTGCGCCGCCGCGACGTCGACTAGCTAGGCCGAGGCGCCGAGCGCCCGGCCGTGGCGCTCCTTCGCCGCTTCGATCAGCTCGAGGACCTCGCGCTCGCGACCCTGGCGGACCAGCTCGACCGGGTCTGGGTCGCCGTTGACGATCCCCTCGAAGAACTCCTTGCGGTCCTGATATGTAGGGAGGGTGCCCTTGGCCCAGCCACGTGCGTCGTTCAGCATGATCGCGAGCCGCGCGTAGGGCTCGCCGAATTGCTCGCCGATCTCGTCGCGCATCCGCTTGGCGAGCGCGGGCGAGGCGCCGGCCGTGGAGATCGCGATCGCGAGCGGGCCGCTGCGGACGATCGCCGGCAGGATGAAGTTGCAAAGCGGCGGCACGTCGACCACATTCACGAGCATGGCGCGGCGTCTCAGCGGCCTCCGAGACCGCGATGTTGACCTCGGTGTCGTTGGTCGCGGCGATCGCGATCAGCGCGCCCTCGAGGTCGGACTCCTGCCACTCGCGCTGCTCCCAGGAGATCGAGCCCTCCGCCGCGTAGTCCTGGAGCTCCTTGACCGCCTCGGGCGCGATCAGCTGCACGTCCGCGTCACAGAGCAGCAGGCCCTCGACCTTCTCGAGGCCGACGTCGCCGCCGCCCACGACCACGGCCCTGCGCCCCTTCAGCTTCAGCGCCGCCATATATAGAGGGGTCTCCAGCATGTCGCGCACGCAGGTCTGGTCGCAGATTCCGCGCTTGAACTGGCAGACGCACTCCTTGCCTTCGTAGGCCTGAGCGGGCATGCCGCAAGGTTAGAGGGGCGACCCCGGCGCGCCTGAAAGCGCTAGCCCTCGGCCTCGAGGGTGCGCTCGAGGCCGGTGTCGATCGCCTCCTTGGCGCTCCAGCCAAGCCGCTCCGAGATGAGGTCCACCGCCAGCGCCGTGCGCTCGACCTCGCCCTCGCGGTGCGCCGCGAACTCGGGCTCGAAGTCGTCGCGCCCGGAGAGGCGGCCGATGGTCTCCACCAGCTCGAGCACGCTGGTCTCCACGCCGGTGCCGACGTTGAACGGCCCGCCCTCCTCGCCTCCCTCGGCCGCCAGCAGCGCCGCCACCACGTCATCCACGTGGATGTAGTCGCGGGTCTGGCTCCCGTCACCGAAGACCGTGGGCCGGCCGCCGTCGCGGGCGAGCCCGCAGAAGATCGCCACCACCCCCGCCTCCAGGCGCGGGTCCTGGCGCGGGCCGTAGACGTTTCCGAGCCGCACGGCGACCGTCGGCAGGTCGCGGCCGCGGCGGTAGAGCTGCAGATAGCCCTCCGCGGCGAGCTTGCTCTGCCCGTAGACCGAGAATGGCTCGCAGACGGCGCTCTCGGCGAAGGGCATCTCGTCGGAGCGCTCGGCACCCTCGCCGTAGATCGCACCGCCGGTCGAGGTGAAACGAAGCGCGAGGCGCCGGCCCTTGCTGCCGCCTCCAGCGCGTTCACCGTCCCGACCACGTTCAGGCGGACGTCGAAACCGGGGTCGGCCATCGACTTGCGGACGTCGATCTGGGCGGCCAGGTGGAACACCGACTCGGGCTTGAACCTCTCCACGGCCGCCAGCACGGCCTCGCCGTCGCTGATGTCCAACGTCTCCAGCTTGGCGCCTTTCTCCAGAGCGGGTGCAAGGTTCTCGCGCTTCCCGGTGGAGAGGTCGTCGAACACCAGGACCTCGTCGCCGCGCTCCAGCAATGCGTCCACAAGGTGCGAGCCGATGAAGCCCGCGCCGCCTGTGACCAGGGCTCTCATGCCCGGAGCGTATCCATGCCGATGTGCATCAGAACCCAAAAATTCGGTTAGTGGGCTCGGAACCCCCTGCTACTCTCGCCGACCGACTCGGTGGAAGCGGTGGAGGGGACCGCGTCCGTGCCGCTTGCCAAGGTGGCTACCGTGGAGGGCCAGATGCGCCTGATCGTCACAGAGAAGAACAACAGCGCGAAGAAGATCTCCGAGATCTTGAGCGGAGGCAGCGCGAAGGAGAGCGCGTCCTACAAGGTCCCCTACTACGAGTGGGACGGCGAGGACGGACCCCAGTGCGCGATCGGCCTCAAGGGCCACGTGCTCAACCCCGCCTTCCCGGAGGAATACAAGAGCTGGCAGGAGGTCGATCCGCGAGACCTGATCGACGCGCCGCTGATCAAGCAGCCGGTCGACAAGAACGTCGTCAAGGCGATCAAGAAGGTCGCCAAGGACGCCACTGACCTGGTGATCGCGACCGACTTCGACCGCGAGGGCGAGCTGATCGGCCTCGAGGCGCTGGAGGAGGTCGTCGAGGCCAACCCCGAGCTCGCCACGTCCGAGGGTGTGCACGACGACGGCACCCCGATCAAGCGTGCCCGCTACTCGGCCCTGACCAAGGACGAGATCGAGCGTGCGTTCAACAACCTGGACACGCTCTCGATGCCGCTGGCACAGGCCGGCGCGGCGCGCCAGGACATCGACCTGATCTGGGGCGCGACCCTCACCCGCGCCGTCTCGCGCGCCACCCGCCGCTTCGGCGCGAACTTCCTCTCGGTCGGCCGCGTACAGAGCCCGACGCTGGGGCTGATCGTCGAGCGCGAGCTCGAGCGGCGTGCTCACGTGCCCGAGCCCTTCTGGGAGATCGTCGCCACCTTCGCCCATCCGGACGGCTCCTTCGAGGCCAATCACGCCACTGACAAGTTCTGGAAGGAGGAGGAGGCGAAGGCAGCGATCGAGGGCACGAAGAGCCCCGGCACCGTGACCGAGATCAAGGCGCGCAAGCAGACCCGCAAGCCGCCGACGCCGCTCAACACCACCGCCTTCACCACCGACGCCTCCAGCCGGCTCGGGATCACGCCCTCGCGGGCGATGCGGCTCGCCGAGGACCTCTACATGGACGGCTACGTCTCCTACCCGCGAACGGACAACACCGTCTATCCCAAGTCGCTCGACACCAAGAAGCTGATCAGCGAGCTGGTCAAGATCGACGACTTCAGCGCCGCGAAGGGCCTGCTCGACAAGCCGTCGCTCGAGCCCACCCGCGGCAAGAAGGAGACCACCGACCACCCGCCGATCTACCCGACCGCGGCGGTCAATCCGAAGCGCCTCGAGGCGCGCTCCGAGCCGCACCGCAAGGTCTACGAGCTGATCGCCCGGCGCTTCCTCGCCACCTTCAGTGATCCGATGATCACGGAGTCCACCCGCGCCGACATCAAGGCGGGATCCGAGGACTACTTCGTTCGCGGCTCGCACGTGCTCGACCCCGGGTTCGCCGGGATCTACACCTACGCGCGCTCGGCCGACACAGAGATCCCCAAGCTCGAGGAGGGCCAGAAGCTCGACCTCGAGGGCGAGCCGGAGCTGATCGCGAAGGAGACGCCGCCCCCGCCGCGGATCTCACAGGGCAAGCTGATCGAGATGATGGAGGAGCGCGGCCTGGGCACCAAGGCGACGCGCGCGGACATCATCCAGAAGCTCTACTACCGGGGCTACGTGCACGGCAACCCGCCGGAGCCGAGCGAGACCGGGATCAAGATGTACGAGGGCTTCAAGACGTACGTGCCCCGCGTCGCCGACTCCGAGATGACCTCCCATCTGGAGGAGGAGATGGACCAGATCGCCTCCGGCGAGATGACCAAGGACGAGGTGCTCGTCGACAGCCGCGACGCGCTGCGCTCGGCCTACGACGAGATGGGCAAGGACGTCGACGTCGAGGAGGAGGACGAGCCCTGGCGCCAGTTCGCGCGGCTCGTCTGGAGCGGCATGGACGAGGACCGCATCCTCGGGCCCTGCATGGTCTGCAAGGAGGCCGGCCGCAAGCAGGAGGACGGCTCGCCGCACATGCTGCGCGTGATCAGGGCCCGCAAGTCGGGGAAGTCCTTCGTCGGCTGCTCCGGCTGGGACGGGGACAACCCCGACTCGCCCGACTCATGTGACCAGACCTTCCCCATGCCCCAGCCCCGCTTCTACGACGTGCACAAGCTCGAGGAGGTCTGCACGGTCTGCGGGAAGACGCCGCGCGTCTCGGTCGCCCAGAAGTTCAAGCCGGGCCGCCCCTGGAAGCTCTGCTTCAACGACGACTGCCCCTCGATGGAGGAGATGAAGCGCAAGCGCGCCGAGCGTGAGGCCGCGAAGGAGGCCAAGGCAGCCGCCAAGGCGGCGGAAGAGGACGGCGCGGGCAAGAACGGGAAGAAGGACGGCAAGGCCAAGGGCAAGGGCAAGACTAAGAAGGAGGCCGCCGAAGCGAAGAAGGCGGTCGAGGAGGCCGAGAAGATCGCCGGCCAGGCCTCCGCCACCAAGGTCAAGCGCGCGCGCAGCCGCGGCGCCAAGAACGGCGCCAAGAAGAAGAGCGCCTCGAAGACCAAGGCCAAGCGCTAGCCGCGCATGCAGTTAGCCTCCGGGCGCGGTGTTCATCTCGCTCGAGGGTATAGACGGGTCGGGCAAGTCCACCCAGGCCAAGCTGCTCGCCCAGGAGCTGGGGGGCGACACGGTCCTGCTCCGCGAGCCCGGCGGGCACCGACGTCGGGGAGCGGATCCGCGAGGTGCTGAAGGACCCCGAGCTCGCAGCTCGACCCGCTGGCGGAGCTGCTGCTCTTCCTGGCGGCCCGGGCCCAGCTCGTGAAGGAGGTGATCCGGCCCGCGCTGGAGGCCGACCGCGACGTGGTCTGCGACCGCTTCAGCGACTCGAGCGCCGCCTACCAGGGGGTGGCGCGCGAACTCGGCGTCGAGCGGGTTGAGGAGATGTGCGACTTCGCGACCGGTGGCCTCTGGCCCGACGCGACGATCCTGCTGAGGATCGATCCCGAGCGGGCCGCGAAGCGGATCGGCAAGCGCAAGGCAGACCGGTTCGAGGGCGAGGGCATGGAGCTGCAGCGCCAGGTGACGGAGGGATACGAGGAGGTCGCCCGGCGCCACCCGGAGCGGGTGCGGGTGGTGGACGCCGAAGCCGACGTGGATTCGGTCCATTCGGCGGTGATGGGCGAGCTGCGCGGGGTGCGGGCATGAGCACCGCGACCGACGCCAAGGGTCGCGAGGGGATGGTCCCGGAGGGGCTGGCGGAGGCGACGCGGCACCAGCCGCGCGCCCAGGCGACCCTGGCCGCCGCGCTCGCCGCGGGTCCGGGCCACGCCTACCTCTTCCGCGGCCCGCGGGGCTCCGGCAAGCGCACCGCGGCCCGAGCCTTCGCGGCCGAGCTCCTGGCGCTGGGGGCGCCCGATCCCGACGACGCCCGCCGCCGCGCCCTGCTCGATCCCTCGCCCCATCCGGACCTGGTCTGGATGCGCCCGCCGGGGGCCCAGCACCTGGTGGAGGAGATCCGGGAGTCGGTGATCCGCGCCGCCAGCCTCAGCCCGGCCGAGGGCGAGCGGCGGGTCTTCGTGATCGAGGAGGCGGAGGCGCTTCGCGACGAGAGCCAGAACGCCCTGCTGAAGACGCTCGAGGAGCCGGCTCCCTTCGCCCATCTGATCCTGATCGCCTCCGACCCGGAGCTGCTCGCCGGGACGATCGTCTCGCGCTGCGCGCCGGTCGAGTTCGCGCCGCTCTCCCCCGACGCCGTCCTGGACGCCCTCGGTGGAAACGGTGATTCAGGGGCCGCCGCCCGGCTGAGCGGCGGCGACGTCGAGCTCGCCCGGCTCCTGCTCACCGAGCGCGGCGTCGCCCTGCGGGCGAGCGCCGAGAAGGCCGCGCGCGCCGCCATCGGCGGCGAAGAGACCGAGCCGTGGCGCGCGTTCCTCGAGGTTGCGGAGGAGGCGGGCGCCGAGGCCGGCGCGGAGGAGGAGCGCCGGCTGCTGGAGGAGGCGGAGGGGCTGAGCAAGCGTGGCCGTGCAGGCAAGCTGACCCGCGAGGCGGTCGAGCAGGTGAAGCGGGTCGAGCGGCGGGCGCGCACCCAGGCCCTCGATCTGGCGCTCGCCCTCTGCTCCGTCTGGTTCCGCGACCTCGCCGCGGTCGCGGCCGGCGCCGAGGAGGTGGTGCTGAACAGCGACCGCCTGGACGCCCTTCGCGAGGACGCGGCCGGGGTGGACCCGGCCTCCGCGCGCTTCGCGCTCGAGTGGGTGCTCGACACGCGCCGCCGGCTGCGCCTGAACGTCTCCGAGGAGCTCGCGCTGGAGGCGCTCTGGCTCCGCCTGCATTCGACGCTCTCCGTCTGAGATCGTTCGCTCCCCAAAGTGTGAGCGAGCCGTAACAATTCCAGGAGATGGAGAAGGGAACTGGCAGCGGTCCCGTCGCGGGCCGCAGGGTGAGCATGCGCGTCTGGCTGGGCGCCGCGTTCGCCGCGGTCACGGTGATCACGGCGCTCTCGGTCTACGTCTTCGTGAACGACTCCTCCGGGCGGACGCTGAGCAGCGAGTCCACGAACCTCGCCGTCGGGCGGACCGCCAACCTCGCCGATCAGCTGACGGACGCCGACAAGGCGGAGGCGGCGGAGATCCTGGTCGAGGCCAACTCCGAGAACTTCGATGTGTGGGCCGTCAACCGGCACGGCAACCAGTACGCGCCGCAACCGGATTTCGACGGGCTGTCGGAGGTCCTGCGCGCGGCCGACGCGGTGCAGACGGCGCAGGGCGGCCGCCGCTTCACGGTGAGCCTCCCCGAAGAGACGACGCTCGCGGCGGCCCCAATCTTCGGCGACCAGTTCGTTCGCGGAGCGGTTGTCGCCCGTGCTGAGCCGCCGCCGGCCCTGACCCGCGCCTTCGACGAGCTGCAGGGCGACCGCCTCAACGCGCTGGCGATTTCGATCGCGATCGGGGTGCTGGTCGGGTTCGTGGTCTCCTCGCTGATCGCGATCCGGGTGAAGCGGCTCGCCCGGAGCGCCGAGCAGATGGCGGCGGGCCGCTTCGATGCGCCGCTCCCCACCGGAGCCCGCGACGAGATCGGCGATCTGACCCGCTCCCTCGACACCATGCGCCGGGCCCTCCGCGACACCTTCGGCATGCTGGCCACCGAGCGCGACCGGCTCTCGGCGATCTTCGACGGCCTCCGCGAGGCGGTGATCGTCGTCGGGGAGGACGGAGAGGTCCGCTTCACCAACCCGGCGGCGAAGCGGCTGGTTCGCGCCGGTAAGCCGGCGGCGGGCCTCGTCCCCCTCCTGCGCCGCGCTGCGGAGCGCGGATCGGACCAGACCTCCACGCTCTCGATCGACGGCCGCGTCTACGGCGTGCAGGCCCGCAGGGTGCCGGCGGAGCACGCGGTGCTGCTGGTCGTCCGCGATCGGACCCAGGAGCTGAAGCGCGAGCAGGCCGAGCGCGAGTTCGTCTCCAACGCCGCCCACGAGCTCCGCAACCCGCTGGCTGGAATCTCGGGCGCGATCGAGGTGCTCCAGTCGGGCGCGAAGGACGATCCCGAGGCGCGGGAGCGGTTCCTGAGGCGGCTCGCCGACGACGCCGAGCGGATGACCCGCCTGACGCAGTCGCTGCTCGCCCTGGCGCGGGTGGAGGCGACCGGCGAGCGCGAGGAGACCGAGGTGGTGGACGTCAGCCTGGCCGCCGAGGAGTCCGCCGAGGCGGTAGTGGTGCCGGAAGGGGTCGATCTCGACTGCGAGATCGAGGCGGACCTGGTCGCGCAGGGCGACCCGGTGCTTCTGCGCCAGGTCCTGGTCGGGCTGCTCACCAACGCATGCATCAACACCCCTGCGCCGGGCACCGTTACCCTTCGCGCCCTTCCGGGGGAGTCGGAAAACGTGATCATCGAGGTCGAGGACACAGGAAAGGGCATTCCGCCCGACGAGCAGGGCCGCGTCTTCGAGCGCTTCTACCGGGGCAGCTCAGCGATGGAGGGCGAGGGCTTCGGCCTCGGCCTCGCGATCGCCAAGGGCATGGTGGACGTGATGGGCGGGAAGATCGGAGTTCGTTCCGAGCCGGGCAGCGGCAGCACCTTCTGGGTGCGCCTTCCGCTCCCCGAGCCGACCCAGACCCCGGTGGCATGAGCAAGGTCCTGGTCGTAGACGACGAGCCGGGCGTCCGCGAGTCGGTCGGCTATGCGCTGGAGCAGGAGGGCTTCGAGGTCACTCTGGCAGAGGACGGGGAGGACGCGGAGGCGAAGCTCGACGACGACAGCTTCGACCTGCTGATCATCGACATCATGATGCCGGGCAAGAGCGGGCTCGACGTCTGCCGCGAAGTGCGGGCACAGAGTCCGGTCCCGATCATCCTGCTGACCGCGAAGGACGCCGAGGTGGACAAGGTGGTCGGCCTCGAGGTCGGCGCAGATGACTACGTGACCAAGCCGTTCTCCGTTCGCGAGCTGCTCGGGCGGGTCCGCGCTCAGCTGCGGCGCCGCGAGCTGGATCGTTCCGCCGGGGCGGAGGGGACGGCGATCGAGGCCGGCCCGGTGACCATCGACCTGGCGCGGCACCTCGTCACGGTGCGGGGGGAGCCGATCAACCTGACCCGCTCCGAGTTCCAGGTCCTGCGGCTGCTCGCCGAGAACCCGGGGCAGGTGTTCTCACGGCAGGACATCATGGAGGAGCTCTGGCAGACCGAGTTCCGGGGGGACGTGCGGGCATGCGACGTGCACATCTCCAACCTCCGCCAGAAGGTGGAGAAGGACCCGCAGAATCCCGAGCTCGTCCTGACCGTGAGGCGGGTCGGGTACCGCTTCGCGGCGGACTGACTACTTCAGCCGCTTTTCATGGAAGCGGCCAGTCCGTCGAGGGATACTGCGTGGGCGATGTCGGAGGAGAACGTGGAGCTGATCCGCTCGATCTACGAACCCTTTAATCGGGGCGACTGGGAGGCCGCGTTCAGCGACGCCCACACAGACTTCGAGATCACAACCCAGAGAGGCCCTATCGCCGGGACGTATCGGGGACGGCAGGCGGTGGTGAGGCACGCTGAGGACTTGCTCGCGCCTTTTGAGGCCTGGGCCATAGAGCCCGAGGAGTTCTTCGAGGGCGGGGACCATGTGGTGGTCTTCGTAAGAGTCCGCTCTCGACCCAAAGGCGCCAACGTCGACATGGAAATCCGCATCGGACACCTCTGGACGATCCGCGACGGCTTGGTCCGGTCGCTGAAGACCTTCGCCGTCCGTGAAGAGGCCCTCGAAGCCGCCGGGCTGTCGGAGTAGCCGCTTCGGACGAGAGGCAGCGCTGTGAGAAGGGGTAGCCGCTCAGACGTTGACGCGGTAGCCGCCGCGATAGCGGACGGCCTCGCCGACGATGCGGACCGGCGGCGCGGAACTCTGGATCGGGGCTGCCTTCCAGGCGGTGAAGCCGACCCGTCGGCGCTCCGACTTGCGGCGGCCGGAGAGCTTGGCGTTGAGGTTCTGGGTCGAGTCGGGTGGCATTGGTCCTCTGTTCTGCAAGGCCCATCGGTCCCCTGCCCGTCGCGCGCAACATCACTATTGATGAGTTTGGTCTGGACGGGCGTTGGGTCGATGCCCCAGTTATCGGTAGCCGCGGAGCAGCCGGGCGGTCACGCCCTTGATCGTGTCGGCGCCGTAGCCGAGGCTGGGATCGCCCTGCGTGAGGACGGCGATACCGAGGCGGCGCCCGCCGCGCCGCAGCAGCGCGCCCTGGTGAACGCGCCAGCTGCCGTCGTCGTCCGGGAACCAGCCGCCCTTGAAGTGGGCGTGCCAGCCGCGGGGGATCCCGCGCGGGATGCCCCACCGCTGCGAGGAGACGATTCGCCGCAGCAGCCCGAGCCCGTACTTGCGATGGCGGCGCGGCAGCAGCCGGTCGATCCGGGCGAAGAAGCGTGCCTGGTCGCGGGCGGTGAGCTGGCAGCCGCCCCAGACCGGATTGGGGATGAAGCGGCGCATGTGCGCCCTACGCGCCAGCCGCTGCAGCCCGCCGGGCCCGACCTGGGAGTAGACGGCTGAGGCCGCGTCGTTGTCGGAGACCCTGATCATCGGCCCGAGCAGGCGCCGGTCCGAAGCGTGCAGGTGCCTCCGCTTCACCCCGCCCCGGTTGAGATAGGCGACGAGCAGCATCGCCTTGACCAGGCTCGCCGAGGAGTAGCGGGTGCCGCGATGGAAGCCGTGGATCCGTCCGCGCTCGTCGACGACGGCGAAGGAGACGCTGCCGGCTCGCCCGCGGGCGAAGGCGGCGGCGTCGTGTACTCGCGCGTTCCACGGAAAGCGGGGCCCCTTTGGTGGCTTCTTCCCCTTCTTCTTGGCGGCGATGGCCTGCGGCGGAGCCCCGGCCTGGGCTGTCTCGGCGACCCCGGCGCTCGCAATCGCGACGGCGGTCGAGGCCAGGGCGACAGCCAGCAGGGAGCGGCTCATCACGCTGAGGCAGTCTGCCTAAACTGATCGCTGCGCGCCGGCGTAGCTCAGTTGGTAGAGCACTTCATTCGTAATGAAGGGGTCAGCGGTTCAAGTCCGCTCGCCGGCTTTCTTCGCGGGCTCTAACGGCTACCCGATGACCCGCCGGATGAAGGGCAGCACGTAGGTGACGCGGGTGTAGACGCTCGCGCCGCCGAGGCCGCAGACGAAGGAGCCGACGCTGACGATGCCGACGATGCGAGGTCCGGCCGGCGTCGAGGCGACGAGCGGCCCGCCGCTGTCGCCAAAGCAGTCGGTGGCCCTGAAGTGCTCACGCCCGCGGAAGCGCCGGATCCTCGGGCCGACCGCGCAGATCATCGAGCGGCCGCTGAAGGCCCCCTTCCTGTAGCTGCGCTGGCACTTGCGGGCGCGGTAGACGCGCTCGCGCACGGCCTTCAGACGCTGGGCCTCCCGCTTCCCGTAGGCGGTCCTCGATCCCCAGCCGGCGACACGGACGACGTCGCCGGGCTGCGTCGCGGTCTTGGACTCGGTGAACGTGGGCAGCTCCACGGGGGTCGCCGCGCTCGGCCGGGCGAGCGTCACCACCGCAGCGTCGTGGAAGACCTTCTCCCCGTTGTAGTCGGGATGGATCCGGATCCTCGAGACCGGGATGCGGGGGGCCGCCCGGGGGCCCGAGAGCCAGGGTGTGCCCGTCGCGACCAGCAACTTCCGCAGCTTCACCTTCTTCACGCAATGCGCGGCAGTCAGCACCTGGTCCGGGGCGATCAGCGTCCCGCCGCAGAAGAAGTGAGAGTGCCGCAGCTTCAGCGCGACCGCAAGCTGCCAGCCCTCGGCGTTCGCCGGGCCGCCCCCGACCACGCGGTAATCGCCCCCTGCGACCTGCGGAAGGAGGAGACCCGCGACCAGCGCGCTGGCGCCGGCTCGCATCAGACGTCGTCGGCATCTGACCACGGTCAGCAGCCAGGGAGGATTGCCTACACTGCGCCGCCGTGCCTCGGCGGATACGTGTCAGCGATCCGGACGCCCGCCGCGTCTACCGGCGCCGCCGGATCACCCTCGGCCTGATGCTCGCGCTGCTCGGCCTCGGTGTCGCCGGCGCGGGCTTCGCGTACGACCGCTACCTGAACGACGACGATTCGATTCCGAGCGGCCCCGCGCCGCAGACGGACCTGAAGACGATGTGGGGGCCGATCACCGGTCCCGATGGCAAGTCGCTCTTCCCGACCTTCCGCGACCTGGGGGTCGGCATCTACGCGACGCAGATCCACTGGGACACGACCGCGCCGAAGGCACGGCCGCGGAACCCCACGGACCCCAACGACCCCGCGTACGTGTGGCCGGCCTACGTGGACTACTCCGTCAAGGAGGCGAGGAAGCAGAACATCGACCTGATGATCCAGCTGATCGGGACGCCGCCGTGGGCGAACGGCGGGAAGACCTCCGAGTGGGCCCCAAATCAGAACTCGGACTTCACCGACTTCGCGATCGCCGCCGCGAAGCGGTACAAGGACGTCCGCCTCTGGATGATCTGGGGCGAGCCCAATCGCGGGCCCAACTTCCAGCCCCTCACTCCCGCGAGCACCGACGAGGGGCCGCTCAACAAGAAGGAGCAGGTCGCCCCCCAGCGCTACGCGGGGCTCCTCGACGCCTCATACGAGGCGCTCAAGGGCGCGAACCCGGAGAACATGATCATCGGCGGCAACACCTACACCAACGCCGGCCCAGGCGACATCAACACCTACCAGTGGATCGAGTACCTGAAGCTGCCCGACGGGAGCCGCCCGCGGATGGACATCTGGGGACACAACCCGTACGGCTTCCACGAGCCGGATCTGGAGGAGGGGCCGTCACGCGACGGCAACGTCGCCTTCCAGGACCTCGACGACCTGGCCGAGGCGCTCGACGAGGCCTTCCCGGACCAGGAGCTGCCGCTTTACCTGACCGAGTGGGGCGTCCCGATCGGCTACGAGGATGTGGACCTCACCTACTCGCTGGACCAGGAGGAGGGGGAGGAGTGGATCCGCGCCGGGTTCGAGATCGCTCGGGACTGGGACCGGATCTACTCGCTCGGCTGGGTGCATCCGGTCGACACCCCCTACAGCTCCCAGGGCCTGCTCAACAAGCGGGGTAACCCGAAGCCGAGCTACTTCATCTACAAGGACGTCTGACCGAAACCTCGGCGTTCCCGCCGTGTTCCACTGGGTCGTGCACCTTCGACGAAATCTGTACAGTGCCCCGCTCGTGAATTCCGGGTACCGACTCCACGCGCGCCTGCTTGTGACGCTTGCAACCGCCGTACTCGCGGTCGCGGCGCTCCTCGCCGTCCCGGCGCAGTCCGACGCCGCCTCGAAGCCGAAGACGATGTGGGGCCCCGTCACCTTCAAGGGCGCCTCGATGTTCCCCACCTACAGGGACCTCGGGGTCGACATCTACGCGACCACGGTCCACTGGGATCAGGTCGCTCCCACCAAGCCGCTCAATCCCACCGAGCCGACCGATCCCGCCTACCTGTGGCCGGACTACGTCCAGTACTCCATCACAGAGGCGCAGAAGTACGGGATGCGGGTCCTGATCCTCTTCCGGGGCACGCCGCCCTGGGCCAACGGCGGCAAGGGCGCGAGGTTCGCCGCCACCCAGATGATGGACTGGACCAACTTCGTGACGGCGGTCGCGAAGAAGTACCCGACCGTGAGCCTGTGGATGGTCTGGGGCGAGCCGAACCGCGAGCCGAACTTCGGGCCCTTCACGTCGTCCACCAGCCCCAGAGGCCCGCTGAACCAGGCCCAGCAGGTCGCCCCCCGCACCTACGCCCAGCTGCTCGACACCGCCTACGGAGCGCTGAAGGCGGCCAACCCCGGCAACCTCGTGATCGGCGGCAACACCTACACCTCGGCGGGCACCGGCGACATCAACCCGTACGCGTGGATCCGCTACCTGAAGCTCCCGGACGGAAGCCCGCCCCGGATGGACATGTGGGGTCACAACCCATACGGGTTCCACATCCCGAACCTGAAGGACAAGCCCTCGCCGAAGGGAAGCGTCGCCTTCGGCGACCTGCGCCGGCTCGTCAAGGCTCTCGACAAGGCCTTTCCCGGCAAGAGGCTGAAGCTCTACCTCGCCGAGTGGGGCGTGCCCATCGGCTACAAGGACATCGACCTCACCTACTCGCTGAAGCCGAAGGAGGGCAAGGAGTGGATCAAGGCCGGGTTCCGGATCGCGAACACCTACTCGCGCATCTACTCACTCGGCTGGGTCCATCCGATCGACACCTCCTACAGCTCGCAGGGCCTGCTCGACCGCAGCGGCCGCAAGAAGGCGGGCTACAACGTCTACAAGAGCCGGTAGCTAGGCGTCCTGCAGGGCGCGGTGGCGCTCGCACATGAAGTCGAGGGCCGTCCGGCGCTGATCGGCGGCCTCGAGCAGCTCCGAGTAGGTGAGCTCCGCGCCGTCGAAGCCGCGAGCGTTCCAGAGCTCGCCTGAGACCTTCGCGCTCCACGGCCCGACGTAGAGGTAGGGCTCGTCGTGGTCATCGTCGCCCGGCGAGGCGCCGTAGTTGGCGCGCTTGCCCTTCGCTCCTCGGAGCCCAGCTCGAGGGCGATGTCGAAGTGCTCCGGCCACAGGCGCACGCAGGCTCGGGTCCCCGTCAGCCTCCTCGGCGCGCAGCTCCTCGAGGACCGAGCAGGCGAACCCGTAGAAGTCGCCGAGGGCTGTGGCCGCCGCCGGGATCCACCCCGTCGATGGGCTCGCGCTGCTCGTCGGTGCCGCGCTGGCGCACGAGCTCGCCGTGCTCGACCCGCACCTGGCAGTCGGCGCCGTCCTGCTCGAAGAACGGGGTCCCGAACCCGCCGCGGGTGAAGCGAAGGGAGATCTCGTTCTCCGGCTTGCGCGCCTGCGAGCCCACCACTCCCTCGGCCACCCTGTGCAGGGCCGTCCTGGTCTCGGCGAATGAGCCCGGCAGGGCCTCGAGCCGCTTCCAGGCGCCCAGCCAGCGCTCCGCGGCCCATGGGCCCAGTCCGAGATCCTTCTCGAGCTCGACCACCTCATCCCAGGTGAGGTCGCCGCGGTGGCCGACCGGCGAGACGAGCCGGCGGCCCTCCGGGACCTCGCCGGGCGCGACGGGATCATCGGTGAACGGCTCCTCGGTCACCGCCGGCGGCGAGGGCTCGAGCACGCGGGCCTCGTAGTCGCCGCCCAGCATGTCCTGAGCCTCGGCCCTCGGGTTCGCCATCGCCCTAGCCTATTTCTCCCTCTCCGCTTCCTCGGTCGGGGGCTTCGTGTTGACCGGAGTCTGCGACCCGACGATGTGGTCCACGTAGAGGTAGCAGGCGCTGTCGAGCGGCTGGGCATGCACCCCGGCGGTGGCCACCGCGGTCAGGTTTCCGATGCTGGCCGGCGCGTCGACGCCGAGCAGCTTCTTCACACCGGAGATCCGGTCGGCCCGCGCCGTCAGGGTGATCGGGCCGCCGCTGCTCGTGACCTCCCCGACCCGCCAGTAGGGCCCCTCCTCGGGACGGAAGGGGATGATCCCCTCCATCCCCGGTGGCAGGTGGGCCTCGAGGCCGGGGGCCTCGATCTCGACTCCCGTGACCGGGCTCGAGTACTGAAGCGAGAGCTCCCACTGACCAGGCGGCAGCTTGATCTGCTGGCTCGCCTCCTGCCCGGGCTCCAGCGAGCTGTCCTCCTCGCCGTCTCGCTCCCAGTAGAGGCGCTTGGCGATCACGGGCCGCGGCCACACCACCGCGTCGCCACCGAGGCCGAGGAACGCGGCGAGCTTCGGCCGGCGGCAGCGGAAGACCCGGCCGGGGCGTGCCTCCTCGTAGAGGATCGCGACCGGCGGCACGGTCCCGGTCCGCCTCCAGAGCTTGTAGGAGTCGGTCTCCTGCTCCACGGTGAAGCCCGGCGGCGCCTTGCTCTGGTAAGCGGCGCTGGTGGTGACCGCGTACGTGTACTCATTCGAGGTCCGGTTCGGGACCGAGTCGAAGTCGACGGGGAGCCTGAAGTCCTTGGTCACCTGGACGGATTCGACCTTCTGCTCGGCGTTGCGGGCGGGGCTGTAGACCTCGCCGCCCTTCAGCCCGTAGTCGCTGAAGCGATCACTGGTCAGGGTCAGGACGCGCTCGCCCTCGATCGGGGCCCGGAACTCCTTGAGCTCGTCGAAGCGGTCCGTGGCGGCGACCACCGAGTCGCGCAGGGCGAGGAAGCTCGAGTAGGCGGCGACCATCACGAAGGGAACGGCGACGAGGAGCCTCGCCCGGCCGCCCTGCTGGGCGAGCAGGCCGCCCACGATCAGCAGCATGATCAGTGCCGCCGGGACCACCAGCGCCTTGGCCTGCACGTAGCGGCCGCCCTCGATCAGCGTTCCGAGATAGATGAAGCCAACGCCCACGAAGGCCGCCGGCAGAGTCACGTCCCCACGCCGCAACCACCAGGCCGTCGCCACCACCAGGGCGGCCAGGCCGAGCGCGGCGAAGAACAGCCATGTGTCGATCCCGAGGACGCTCCCGTCGATCCCGTGTGTGCCGATCAGGAACTCCCCGCTCGGCCAGGCGCCGAGGGCCTCGAATGGGTTCAGGTCGTACCGAAGCTTCGAGTCGGTGCCGCGGACGGTGCCGAAGATGCCGGCGTCGAGGAAGTCGAGCACCCGAGGGATCTGAGTGGCGGCCAGCGCCAGCAGCGCCACACCTCCTCCGATCAGCATCCCCCGCGATTCGCGCAGGCCGGCCCCCAGCTCGTCGAGCCGATCCTCCCGTTTCAGGACGATCAGCTCGGCGACGATCCATGCCCCGGTCACCGCGGCGGGCCAGGCGAGGCCCGGGAAGCTGAACGTCGCGACCATTGCCCCCAGGAGCACCGCCTGCGCCGCGATCAGCGGGAACGGGCTACCCGGCTCTCTGGCGATCGTTCGCAGGATGAGCGTGTAGGAGAGGAGGAACAGCCCGAGCGTCAGCTCCTTGAAGCCGGCGATCCCGAGCGTCGAGGCCGCCATGTAGGCGACCGCGACCAGCAGCGCCCCGATCGTCCGCCGCACGGGCGAGAGGCCGTGGAGCACGTTGAGCGTGGTGAGCCCGGTCAGCACCGGCAGGGCCAGCAGCAGGCCGAGGAAGCCGTAGAGGACCTCCGTGCCGAACAGCTGAGAGATGCTGGCGACGAGGCTGTGCGGTCCCATCGGATAGCCGTCGGTGATGCCGGAGGGCTGGGGCCCGGTGTTCTCCTGGAGGTAGTCGGCCCAGATGAGGTGCGCCGCCATGTCGTTGTTGATTCCCACCCCCGGGATCCCGACGTGCCCGGCGGTGATGAAGGGGAGGGAGGCGAGCAGCAGGCCAAGGGCCGCGACCGGAGCGCCCATCGCGAACGAGGCCGCGTCCACGAAGCCGAACCGCAGATAGACGACGGAGCCGATGACGAGCGTCCCGCAGCCGATCAGCGAGATCGTCGTGTCGTCGCCGATGCGCCCCAGCACCGACGCCGTGAAGATCAGAACCGCCAGGCCGACCGAGGTTTCGAGCCACAGGGTCTCGCGGCGGCCCAGCACGGCGAAGAACGCCCGCCCGACGAACAGCGACGCGAAGATGATGAGGAGGGCCGCCCCGTAGGTCGCCAACACGACCGCGGAAGGATAGGCGGCTCAGTTGCCCGGCGAGCCCCCCTTGTCGCGGCTGCCGAGGATCTCCTCGCGCTCGGCCAGCCGATTGCGCCGGCGGGTCTCCGCCTCGCGCTGGCGGCGCTTCTCGTCCTCGCTCTCGACGATCAGGGGCGGCGCGGGCACCGGCTTGCCCTTCTCGTCCACGGCGACCATGGTGAGGTAGGCGGCGCTCGTGTGGCGGACCTCGCCCGTGACCGCGTTCTCGGCCTCGACCCGCACGCCCACCTCCATCGAGGTGCGCCAGACGGCGTTGACGGTGGCGCTGCACCGCAGCAGCTCGCCGACATAGACGGGCGAGGTGAAGGTCATCCGGTCCATCCCGGCTGTGACCACGCGCGCGCCGCAGTGGCGGATCGCGGCGATCCCCGCGACCTCGTCGCAATCCCTCATCACGGTGCCGCCGTGCACGAAGCCGGCCGAGTTGGCGTCCTGGACGCTCATCCAGCGGATCAGCTGGGATCGGGACTTCGCTGCGGGCTTCGCCTCCTGGTCGGCCATCTCGGTGGCCGCGATCCTAGTGTGCGCCGCTACCCTCCCCGGCCTTGACCGTCCCCCTGTTCGCCAGCCGCGCGTCGCTCGAGCCGCTGCTGCCGGAGATCGCCGAGCGCCAGCGCGCCGTGCTCGACTCCGGCCAGTACATCCTCGGCCCGGAGGTCGAGGCCTTCGAGTCGGAGTTCGCCTCGTACCTGGGGGTCGAACACTGCGTCGGCGTCGCCAACGGCACCGACGCCCTGGCGATCGCGCTGCGCGCCCTTGGCGTCGGCCCGGGCGACGAGGTGGTCGTGCCCTCGCTCACCTTCTTCGCGACCGTCGAGCCGGTCGTGACGATCGGGGCGACTCCCGTCTTCTGCGACATCGATCCCGACACCTGGGTGATGACCGCCGCCACCGCGGAGCCCGCGATCACCGAGCGCACGAAAGCCCTGCTCCCCGTGCACATCTTCGGCAACCCGGCTCCGATGACCGAGCTGATGGAGCTGGCGGAGCCGCACGGCATCAGGGTGCTCGAGGACGCCGCGCAGGCCCACGGCGCGAAGGTGGAGGGGCGGCTGACCGGCGCGCTCGGACACGCCGCGACCTTCAGCTTCTTCCCCTCCAAGAACCTCGGCGGGTTCGGCGACGGCGGCGCGGTCGTCACCGACGACCCCGAGGTCGAGGCGACCGCGAGGCGGCTGCGCTTCCACGGCTCCGAGGACAAGAAGCGCCACACCGAGGCCGGCTACAACTCGCGACTCGACGAGATCCAGGCCGCGGGGCTGCGCGTCCTGCTTCCCCAGCTCGATGAGTGGACCGCCGCCCGGCGGGAGGCCGCACAGCGGTACCGGGATGCCGGGCTCGGCGAGATGGTCCAGATCCAGTCCGAGACCGAGGGCGGTGAGTGCTGCTGGCACCTCTTCGTGGTGGCGAGCCCGGAGCGGGAGCGGCTGCAGGCCGCGCTCACCGACGCCGGCATCGGCGCCCGGCCCTATTACGAGCTGCCGCTCTACCGGCAGCCGGCGGTGGAGCGCTGGGCGCCGCCGGAGCCGCTCGCCAACACCGAGCGGGTCTGCTCGGAGATCCTCGCCCTGCCGATGGGCACCGCGCTCGACCCCGCCGCGCCGGCCCAGGTCACCGACGCGGTGCGCGACTCAATCGCCGCGAAGGCGTAGCTAGCTCCACTCCTCCAGCAGGTCCTCGTCGCCGACCTCTCGGATCTTGCGGGCCGGGGCGCCGACCACGACCGCGCGCGGGGGGACGTCGAGCGTGACCACGGCGCCGGCCCCGACGAAGGCCTCCTCGCCGATCTCCACCCCGGGGCAGATCACCGCGCCGCCGCCTACCCGGCAGGCCCGGCGCAGGGTGGGTGCGTCAGGCGGCTCGCCCTTGGCATGCCGGGCCATCGTGTTGTCGTTCGTGAGGGTCGCGCCCGGGCCGATGAAGACGTCGTCCTCGACGAGGGTGCCCGCGGTGACGTAGCAGTTCGACTGCACCTTGACGCGGGCTCCGATCGTCACGTCGTTGTCCACCGCGCTGCCGCGGCCGATCACCGACTCGGCGCCGATCCTGGCACGCTCGCGCACCTGGGCCTGGTCGCCGACCACGACGCCGGGACCGAGCTCGGCCCCGGCCAGCACCACCGCGCCCGCGCAGACGGCGGCCCCGTCGCCGAGCGAGGCGGGCGGTGGCGCCTCGGTGGGCGCGGTCGAGCGCGGCGACAGCTTGGGCGGCTTGCCGATCACGGCGGCGTCCTGGATCACGCAGCCGCCGCCGACCCGGGTGCCCGCGTGGATCACCACGTTCCCTCCGAGCTCGACGTCATCGGGAAGCTCCACGCCCTCGCCGAGCAGCAGGCCGGGCGCCAGCTCGGATGGCTGCAGGGCGCCCATCAGGCCCGCTCCGCCCTGGCCGGCACCGGCGGCGCGCCTCCGGCGCCGTCGCCAGACAGCCAGCCCGCGATCGCCTCGGAGACTCGCTCGCCCGCCCTCCCGCCGCCATAGAGCTCGGCGGCCGGCGACTGCTCTCCGTCGGGCTCCGGGAGCTCGGCGAGCGCCGCAGCGGCGGCATCGGCATCGAGCCCGACGAGGCGGTTCCAGCCGGCCTCGACCGTCTCGACCCACTCCGTCTCCTCGCGCATGGTCACGCAGGGGACCGAGGCGAGGAACGCCTCCTTCTGCAACCCGCCCGAGTCGGTGACCACCGCGCGGGCGGCACGGACAAGGCGGGTGATGTCGAGGTAGCCGAGCGGCTCGACCGCCCGGATGCCGCGGGACTCCAGCCCGTCCAGCTCGCCGGCGGCCTCGAGCCGGGCGCGGGTCCGCGGGTGGACGGCGAACACCACCGGGTCTCCGGTCTCCGAGGCCACCCTGGCCAGCACCTCGATCAGGGCGCGCAGGTTCTCGGGGTCATCCACGTTGCCGGCGCGGTGGGCGGTCGCGACCGAGAATCTGCGTGGTTCGAGGCCCAGGCGCTCGAGGGCGTCGGAGCGGCGGTCGGCGATCGGCCCGAAGACCAGCGCCACGTCCGCCATCACGTCGCCCACGAGGACGGCGGTGTCGCCGAGGCCCTCGTCGCGGAGGTTCGTCACGGCGACCTCGGTGGAGCAGAGGGACAGCCCCGAGAGGGAGTCGGCGATGACACGGTTGGTCTCCTCCGGCATCGAGCGGTTGAAGGACCGCATGCCGGCCTCGACGTGGGCCAGCGGGACCTGGGCTTTGGCGGCCACCAGCGCGCCGCCGAGGGTCGAGTCGGTGTCTCCATAGACCAGCAGGGCATCGGGAGCCAGCTCGGCGATCAGGGGCTCCAGCCGGGTCATGATCGAGCCGGTCATCTCGGCGTGGGTGCCGGAGCCGACCGACAGCTGGTGGTCCGGCGGCGGCACGTCGAGCTCCTCGAAGAAGATCTCGGAGAGCTCGCGGTCGTAGTGCTGGCCGGTGTGGACGAGCACCTCCTCGGCGCGCTCACGCAGCTTCATCGAGACCGCCGCCGCCTTCACGAACTGCGGTCTGTTTCCGATCACGGTCAGAACCCTCATCGCGGGGAAGCCTTGCGTACTCTCCGCCCCCGTGCCGGGCCGAGACGACGTGACGGTCGTGATTCCCTGCTTCAACCACGGCCGCTACCTGGCCGAAGCGGTGGCGAGCGCGCTGGAGCAGGATGGGGTTGAGCCCGCGCTGATCGTGGTGGACGACGGCTCCACCGAGGCCGAGACGGAAGCAGCGCTGGCGGCCCTTCCGGACTCGGTCGAGGTGATCCGCCAGCCCAATGGGGGCCCCGCGGCGGCGCGCAACGCCGGCTTCGAGCGCGCCGGGACCCCGTACGTGCTGCCCCTGGACGCCGATGACCGCCTCCCGGCTGACGCGCTCGCGGATCTCGTCGCCGCGCTCGACTCCGATCCACGGGCGGGCTACGCCTACGGGGTGATGAGATTCTTCGAGGAGTGGTCGGGGGAGGTCCGCTTCCCCGCCTACGACCCCTACCGGCTGCTCTACCGGCCGATCGTCGGCTGGCTCGGACTCGTCCGTCGCGCGGCCTGGGAGGAGGTGGGCGGCTTCGACCCGAGGCTGCAGGGCTTCGAGGACTGGGACTTCACCCTCGGCGCGATCGAGCACGGCTGGCACGGGCACCGGCTCGACCGGGTAGTGCTCGAGTACCGAAAGCACGGCCGCTCAGGGCTCGAGGCCGACCGCCGCCGCTATCGCGTGCTCTATCGCGCCCTGCGGGCCAAGCACGCCGGTCTCTATGACCGCGCGCGGGAGCTGGCGGCGGAGAGCGACCTCAGCGCGGCCGGGCGCCTCCTCTATCGGACCTGGTGGGCGTGGCGGCCCCTGCCGGCCGGGGTCGAGCGCGCGCTCTTCGGCCTGCACTTCAGGCGTCGGGAACAGGCGCCTGCCCGCTGAGCCGCGGATGGGCGGGATGGCGGGCGATCCACCAGGAGGAGGCGATGCCGATCAGGATGATCGGCAGGAAGTTGATCGCGTGCAGGACGACGGCGTATGAGAGCGCCGTGCTCGCGCTGACGCCGTAGGCGATCAGGGCGGCCTGGATGGACGCCTCGAAGACGCCGACCCCCGCCGGACCCGAGGGAAGCGTGATCGCGAAGGCGTTGGCGACCAGGATCAGCCACGGCGCCGAGCCGCTGACGTCCAGGCCGAACGCGGGGAACAGGAGCCAGATCGCCAGCACCCCGAGGGCCCAGACCACGACCGTCAGTGCCAGCGCCTGCATCAGGCGCCGCGGCCGCAGCAGGATCGCGCTCCCTGCCGCCAGCGCCCGGCTCACGTAGGTGGCCCGCTCCTCGGATACCCACGGGAGCCTCTTGAGGCCGCCGACGAGAAGACCGGTGAGACGCCCGCGGAAGATTGCCGCCGCGGCCAGGAGGAGGAGGAAGGCGACGATGACCCCGACGCAGAAGATTCCGAGCACGCGGATCCAGGAATCGTCTGGGAAGAGTGGCCACAGGGCCGCGCCGAAGACGGCGAGCACGAAGGTGTCGAGCAGCCGCTCGACGACGACGGTCGCTCCGATCTCGAAGGCCGAGAGCCCCGTGGTGCGGCGCAGGGCGAAGACCCGCGGGACCTCGCCGACGCGCGAGGGGAGCACGTTTCCGAACATCAGACCGATGTTGATCGCGGCGAAGGAATCGCCGACCGGAACCGTTGCGGGATCGTCGAACAGGATCCGCCAGCGGTAGGCGCGGAGGACGAGTACGGGCAGCAATCCGACCAGTGCCGAGGGAATCACCCAGATGTAGTGGGCCTCGGAGAGGCTGTCCCAGAGGTGGCTCAGGGAGATCTCCTTGAGCGCGAGATAGCCGAAGGCGGCCGAGACCGCGATCCCCACCACGATCCAGAAGAGGTTGCGGCGCCGGCTCCCGCGGATTGCCGGGATCAGCCATCGGTCCTCTCCCCGCGGAGGGCCAATTGGGGCGGGGACGCCGGCCGTCGTCGCCCCGGAAATCGGTCGGTCGCGCAGCGAGGGCAAGCGGGTCAGATTAGTGCACCTGTACGGTCAGACCGCCAGCCGCTCTGCGACCTCGGCCAGTCGCGGTGCGTTGCGGTCTCGATCCGACAGGATCGGGTCGGAGATGGGCCATTCGATGCCGAGCTCGGGGTCGTCCCAGGCGACGCCCAGCTCGAGCTCGGGGTCGTAGTAGTCGGAGAGGCGGTAGATCACGTCGGCCTCGTCGCTGAGCAGGCAGAAGCCGTGCCCGAATCCGGCCGGGATGAGCAGCTGCCGGTGACGCTCGCCATCCAGCTCGTGCGCCTCCCAGCGCTTGTACGTGGGCGAGTCTGGGCGGAGATCGACGGCGACGTCCCAGACGCGGCCGACCGGGCAGCGGACCAGCTTCGCCTGTCCCCGCTGAAAGTGGATGCCGCGCAGGACCGGTCCCCGCGAGCGGCTGTGGTTGTCCTGGACGAAGCCCAGGTCGATGCCGAGCTCCCGCAGTGCGTCCTCTCGAAAGGTCTCGACCAGAAAGCCGCGATCGTCACCGTGGACGGTCGGCTCGATCAGCGCCACCTCCTCCAGCTCGGTGGGCAGCCTGCGGAAGCTCACTTCAGCGCCTTCCCGTAGTGGCGCTCGTAATACGCCCGGTACTCCCCCGAGCGGATCGGTCCCCACCACCATTCGCTGTCGCGATACCAGGCCACCGTGCGTTCGAGCCCATCGTCGAAGCTCACCTGCGGCTCCCAGCCGAGCTCGCGAAGGCGATCGGAGGCCAGCGAGTAGCGGCGGTCATGGCCCGGCCGGTCGGTGACGTGCTCGATCAGCGCGGGGTCGCGTCCCGTCAGCTCCAGGATCCTCTTCACGACCTCGATGTTCGGGAGCTCGTCGGGGCCCCCGACGTTGTAGACCGCCCCCGCCTCACCGCGCTCCAGCACCGCGTCGATCGCCGCGCAGCAGTCCTCGACGTGGAGCCAGTTGCGGACCTGCATCCCGTCGCCGTAGACGGGCAGAGGGTCGCCGGCGAGCGCGTTGAGGATGCAGAGCGGGATCAGCTTCTCCGGATGCTGGTAGGGGCCGTAGTTGTTGGAGGCTCGGATGATCAGGGCCTCGGCCTCGTAGGTGCGGGCGAACGCGGAGACCAGCAGGTCGCCACCGGCCTTGGAGGCGGCGTAGGGGGAGGAGGGATCGAGGGGCGAATCCTCGGTCGCCGAGCCCTCGGCCAGGTCGCCGTAGACCTCGTCGGTGGAGACCTGCAGAAGGCGGATGCCCAGGTCGCGGGCGGCCTCGAGCAGAACGTAGGTGCCGTAGACGTCGGTGGAGATGAACTCCCCCGGCGACGCGATGGAGCGGTCGACGTGGGACTCCGCGGCGAAGTTGACGACCGCGTCGCAGCCCTCGGCCGCCTCGCGCGCGGCGGACTCGTCGGCGATGTCGCCCTCGATGAACTCGACGCGGTCCTCGAAGGCACGCCGCTGAGGTTCTCGCGGCGCCCGGCATAGGTGAGCTTGTCGAGCACCCGGACGCTGTCGTCCGGGTTGCGCTCGATGCGGCGCCTTACGAAGTTGGAGCCGATGAAGCCGGCCCCTCCCGCAACCAGCAGCCTCATGGGATCGCGATGTCCGCGTTGTCGCCGACCAGGAACTGCATCGTCTTAGGCATTCCGTCGCTGCGGGTCAGGCGGACCCCCTTGCCGAGCAGGCTGGCCTCCATCCGCGCCGGCAGGTCCTCGATCACCGAGCCCTCGAGCACGATCGAGTGCTCGATCTCGGATCCCCGGACCACGACGTCGGCGCCGATCGCGGTGTAGGGACCGATGTAGGAGTCGGCGATCTGTGCTCCGCGGGCGATCACCGCCGGCCCGCGGACCCGGGTGTTCTCCAGCCGGGCGCCGTCCTCGATCAGGACGCGTCCCTCCACCTCGGAGTCGATCAGCTCCCCGTCCGCCTTCCCCTCCAGGTCCTCGAGCACCAGGCGGTTCGCCTCGAGCATGTCCTCGAGGCGGCCGGTGTCCTTCCACCAGCCCTTGACGATGTGGGACTCCACCCGCTTGTCGGCGTCGATCAGGGCGTCGATCGCATCGGTGATCTCGAGCTCGCCGCGCCCGGAGGGCTTGATCGAGTGGGCGGCCTCGAAGATCGCCGGGGTGAACATGTAGACGCCGACGAGGGCCAGATCGCTCGGCGGGTTCTCCGGCTTCTCGACCAGCCGCACGACGCGATCGCCGTCGAGCTCGGCGACCCCGTAGGAGGAGGCGTCGTCGACGCTGGTGAGGAGGATCAGCGCCTCGGGCTCGGACGAGCGGAAGGCATCCACCAGCTCGACGATCCCGTCGCGGAGCAGGTTGTCGCCGAGGTACATCACGAACGGGCTCTCGCCGAGGAAGTCCTCCGCGGTCAGCAGAGCGTGTGCGAGGCCGAGCGGCGCCTCCTGCTCGATGTAGGTGAGCTCGGGCGCCGAATTGCGAGCCGTCGCCGGCGGCCTCCCTGATCTCGTCGCCCGTCTCCGGGGCGATGATCACCCCGATCTCGGTGATCCCCGCCTCGACCAGCGCCTCGATCCCGTAGAAGAGCACCGGCTTGTTGGCCACCGGAACGAGCTGCTTGGCGGAGGTGTGGGTGATCGGGCGCAGGCGGGTTCCCGCGCCCCCCGAGAGGATCAGACCCTTGAGCTCCCTCATGTTGGCGGCAAGGCTAGGGCAGCCGGTTTGCGATCGCGGCTGAACCCCGTGCACTCCACCGTTTCGACCGACTCGGTCGTGGCTCCCCCTCTATTCTCACGGGCCGTGCAGACCTCGAACGGGAACCGCCGGGCATACGACGAGCAGGGTTTTCTCCTGCTCCGGGACGCCCTGCCACGCTCGGCCGTAGACGAGCTGCTCGGACGATGGCTCGAGCTCGTGGCCGATGGGACCGACAGGTCGTTCGACGACCCATACGCGGGGGAGATCGTCGAGTACTTCCGCGAGAACCCGGACCGGCTCTCATGGGCCTATGACGCGATCCGGGAGCACCCTTGGCTCACCGAGCTCGCGACGCTGCCGCAGATCACGGACCCGGTCAAAGAGATCCTCGGCCCTGGCGTGAACCTGATGAAGAAGATTGTGTTCAGGGTCGATGTGCCGGGCGAGACAAAGGAGCTTGCGCATTGGCATCAGGACCATTTCTACGTTCGCGGCGACGAACACGCGGTGACCGCTTGGGTGCCGCTTCAGGACACACCCTTCGAGCTGGGTCCTCTCGGGGTGATGCCGGGCTCCCATCGCGAGGGGCTGTTCGAGCACGACCTGGAGATCGGTAAGCGCCACGTGCCCCGGTCGGCACTCGACCGCGAGATCCGACTGGTGCAAACGCAGACCGGGGACATTCTCCTGTTCCACTCGCTCCTCGTTCACAGCTCGAACCTCAATCTGTCCGATCGCATCCGGTACTCGATCCAGGCCCGCTACTCTCGCGCGTCCGTGGAAGTGGACCCAGGGATGAAGGGGGCGATTCCGGTCTAGTGGGCCAGCGCGACGGCACGGACACCCATCCCAGGGAGGTGAAGAACCAGTCGGAGGCCGACCTGGCGCAGTTCGACCGCGTGGCCGCGCTCTTCGAGGATGCCCCGGGGACGATCGACCAGAGGCTCGACGCCTTCCCCGTCTTCGCGACGCGGCAGGCGATCGCGAAGTTCATCGCCCGCTACGAGATCTTCAAGCAGGTGGTGCCGGTCAACGGATCGGTGATCGACTGCGGAGTGCTCCACGGGGGAGGCCTGTTCACCTGGGCAAAGCTGTCGGCGATCCTGGAGCCCGCCAACCACCCACGAAAGGTGATCGGCTTCGACACGTTTGAGGGCTTCCCGGAGATCCACGACGAGGACCGTGCGGGCAGCTCGTCGGCCCTGGAGGCGGGCGGCCTCCATGGATCGAGTCTGGAGGAGATACAGCGGGCGGTGGAGGTCTTCGACCTCAACCGCCCGATCTCGCATATCCCAAAGATCGAGCTGGTCGAAGGGGACATTTGCGAAACCGTTCCCCGCTACGTCGAGGAGAACCCCCACCTCGTGGTGGCGATGCTCTACCTCGACGTTGACCTCTACGAGCCCACCAAGGCCGCACTAGAAGCATTCGTCCCCAGGATGCCCAAGGGGGCGGTGATCTGCTTCGATCAGCTCAACGCCGAGATCTTCCCAGGTGAGACGCGCGCCGTGGACGAGGTCCTGGGCCTCAGCTCGATCAGGATCCGCCGGTTCCCGTTCGACTCGTACGTTTCCTACTGCGTGATCGAGTAGTGACTAAGGGTGGGCGACGGCCTGGGGAGTCCAAAGCTCGCCGTTAGCCATGATCTTCACCGAGACCTCACTGGGTGGGGCGCACCTGATTGAACTCGAGCAGGCCCGGGACGAGCGTGGCTGGTTCGCGCGGACCTTCGACGCCGACGAGTTCCGCGATCGCGGTCTGGATGCCGCGATCGTCCAGGGGAGCACGTCGTTCAACGAGCGGGCCGGGACGCTTCGCGGCATGCACTACCAGGAGGCGCCTCATGGCGAGGTCAAGCTCGTGCGGTGCACCCGAGGCGCGATCTTCGACGTGATCGTGGACCTCCGACCCAAGTCGCCGACGTATTGCGACTGGTACGGAGTGGAACTCACGGCCGACAATGCCAAGACGCTTTACATCCCGGTCGGTTTTGCGCACGGCTTCCAAACCCTCTCGGACGCGAGCGAGGTCAGCTACCAGATGACTCATGAGTACGTTCCCGAAGCGGCTCGAGGGGTGCGCTGGGACGATCCGGTCTTCGGTATCGAGTGGCCGGCGGCGGAGGACCGCGTCGTCTCAGAGAGGGACCGCGGCTACCCGGACTTCCGGCGGTAAGCCACGTCCTGCTTGCCGGTGCGGCGGATGCATGGGCTCACGGGTGGGGCGGGAACCCACCAGTGGGCCTGTGCAGCGGACTGTCGCCCTCTGGAAGCAACTTTGGGCTCACGCCCTCGACGATCATGATGCCTAGGCGGCGGAGGATTCCCTCGTCCTTGACGGCCAGCATGTTGAACCCGTGTGGAGGCCCTTCGAGGTGGACACTCGCCGCCGGAACGACCTCCACGGGGGAATCCCCCATCGGGAAGTTGCCGTGGACGTCGCGGATGCCGAACGCCTGGTAGCCGAGCGACGAAAGCATGCGCACCAAGCTTGTGTTCGGCAGGCCCTCGCTCCAGTCGACGTGGCGCCGGTGCACCTCGAACACCAGGTTCGGTGCCGAATCCTTCGGGCGGGAAAGCGTCTCCCGGCCCCCGGCAAGCGCCCGCTCCTCGCCCCCCTCGGTGTCGAGCTGCACCAGTTCCAGCCCGGACAGTCCTTCGCGGCGAACGTAGGCGTCGATGGTCATAGCTTCGGCCACCTCGTCGTGGTCCCGGGCTGGGGTCGTCTCGGAGGTCTCCGCCAGCGCGAAGTCCCCTGAGAGGTGCAAGGCGCCGCCGTCGCGGTCCCACAACGCCGCCCGGTGGACGCGCACGTTGTCGAGACGGTTGAGCTCGACGTTGCGCCCGAGGCGCTCGAACGGGTGCCGCGCGGGCTCGAACGCGTGGACGGTTCCCCTCGGCGACACGGCCTGCGCGAGTGGGAGGACGTGGTCGCCTATGTAGGCCCCGCCGACGAGGACGTTGTCGGCTCCGGCGGCTAGGGCGACCACGAGGCGCGTCGTCTGGGGCTCCCACACATGGTCGGGCTCGCGCGCCGGGCTCAGCAGAAGCGCCTTCTCGATGCGACTGTCGGCCCCGACCTCGAACACGAGCCCATTGGAGAGCCTGACCCGGTGCACGCCCGCCTCGCGCAACGACCCCAGGATCACCGGCCAGCGGACGTGCTCGCGAAACCAGTTCGGGTCGTTCGAACGTGCCTCGGCCTCCCGCAGAGAATCGAACAGCGAGTCGCGCAGGACCTGGTCCCGGGCGACCTCCGCCAGGGCATACGGCAAGACACCCTCTTCGAGAGCAATCTCGGAGCCCATCTCCTCGTAGTATCCCCAGTCGTGCAGGCACCTGCGGCGCGGCCGGGACGCGTCATAAGCATCGACGAGCAGCGCGGCTCTGTCGAGGTCATAGAGGGCGAGATCCGGGAGAGCTGGCCCCTCGCGAGCCCGGAGGCGTTCGAGATCGTGTCTGGCGCCTGGCTGCGCGCAGGCTGGGACACGAAGTACGTGTACGGGTTCACCTGGCTCGGGCGCCCCGTGATCCAGCTCCCCGACGACCTGATCTCGGTGCAGGAGGCGATCTTCAAGGTGCGCCCTGACGTAATCGTCGAAACGGGGATCGCGCACGGCGGATCGCTCGTTTTCTTCGCCAGCATGTGCCGGCTGCTCGGGCATGGCCGGGTCATCGGCGTCGACCTGGAGATCAGGCCGCACAATGCCGAGGCGATCCGGTCGCATCCGCTGTCGAACCTGATCACGACGATCGAAGGCGATTCGGCGGATCCCGCGACGGTTGACCGAGTCGTGGAGCTGATGGGACCAGGCGAGAGCGCGTTCGTCATGCTCGACAGTAACCACACCAAGGACCACGTGGCCGCCGAACTGGACGCATACTCGCCCCTCGTGGGCGTGGGGTCGTACATCGTCGCAGCGGACGGCATCAAGGCCGATGTGGTGGGGGCTCCACGGACGGAGCCCGACTGGGCGTGGAACAACCCGCGAGCGGCCGCCGAGGAGTTCGTCCGCTCCAACCCTGACTTCAAGCTGGCGCCCCCGCGACCGCTCTTCAACGAGGGAACCACGCAGTCCCGGCCCAGCTACTGGTCGGGCGGGTGGCTCGAGCGCGTCCGGTGAGCGCGGGCAACCGGCTGACGGTGCTCGGCGCCTCCGGGCTGATCGGGGCTCGGGTGATCGAAGAGGCCAGGCACCAGGACCTGGAGGTCCTGGCACCGACGCGCGACGAGGACCTAGGGGGTCGCGACCTCGGCCATGTCATCGACTGCGTCGGCATCACGTCCGACTTTCGCACTCGGCCCTTCGACACCATCGAGGCGCACGTGTGCCGCGTGGCCCGCCTGTTGTCGGCCTCCTCCTCGCGCTCCTACCTCTACCTGTCATCCACGCGTCTTTACCGGCGCACGTCACCGCCGGCTAGCGAGGCCGGTCCGATCGGCGTGGACCCGGCGGTGGCCGAAGAGCTGTACGACGCGTCGAAGCTGATGGGAGAGGCCATCGCGCTCTCCACGTCCGGGGCGGCCAGGGTCGCCCGACTCTCGAACGTATATGGGCTTGAGCCTGTCCCCGGCAGCTTCCTCACCGATGTCGTTGACGCCGCGATCCGCGACGGTCACGTCACGCTGCGGACGGCGCTGGCGTCGTCCAAGGACTACCTGCACGTCGAGGATGCCGCCCGGGCGCTGCTGCACATCGCGCTCGACGGCCGCCACCGCATCTACAACGTCGCCAGCGGATCCAACGTGCGCAATGACGAGCTGCTGGACGCGTTGCAGCGCGTCGTGACGTTCGGTCACACGGTCGAGCCCGGCGCTCCCGTCGTCGAATTTCCTCCGCTAGACATCTCCCGGCTGCAGGCGGAGATGCCGTTCCGGCCTCGGGCGCTGGGCGATCAGCTCCCCGAGATAGCCCAACGGCACCGTTCGATGATCTCGGCAAGCGGCGTCTAGCCTGGCCACGAGGCTGGCGAAGAGGAACCGCCTGATCTTCCGCTCCCAGCGCAGCCAGCTGCCCTAGAGGCCGGTGGCCCGGGCCTCTACACTGGCGGGCCGCCGACCCGCAGCCGAGTGGACGACTCCGTCCGAGCGCACGGTCGCGCCAACCGAGGGCAATGGAAGCGATCGCCAGCCAGCAGTCACGCGACGAGCCGATCACCGTGATCGAGCCCGCGAGGGCGTGGAAGCTGCCGGATCCGCGAGAGCTGTGGTCCCGCCGCGACCTCTTCTATTTCCTGCTGAAGCGAGACATCGTCGTCCGCTACAAGCAGTCGGTGGTCGGCGCCGGCTGGGCGATGATCCAGCCGCTGCTGATGGCGGGGCTGTTCGCGTTCTTCCTCGGCCTGCTGCAGAAGGTTCCCTCCGAGCAGGGCGTTCCCTATTCGCTCTATGCCGTTTCCGGCCTGGTGCTGTGGCTGCCCCTCACGGTGGCACTCAACATGGGCACCCAGAGCCTCGTCGTCAACGAGCAGCTGATCACGCGGATCTACTTCCCCCGCCTGCTCATCCCCTTCGCCTCCGCCGTGGCGCCCGCCCTCGACATGGTGATCGGGATCGGGGTCGTGCTTGTGATCGGCTTCATCGTCGGCGAGGTGCCGGATGCCCGGATCTTGGCCCTGCCGCTGATCCTGCTACTGACCATCGTCCTCGCCATGGGCGTTGTCGCCTGGTTCTCGGCCCTGAACGTGAAGTACCGGGACGCGGTGCAGGTGGTGGGCTTCCTCACCCTGGCCGGCCTCTTCATCAGCCCGATCACCTATCCGTTCGACTTCGTCACCAGCTACCTGCCCTCCTGGCTGGTGCCGGTCTACGCCCTCAACCCGGTGGTGGGCCTGCTCGAGGCGCTGCGCTGGTCCCTGTTCGGAACCGAGATCGACCTCTTGCTCGTCCTGGTTCCGGTGGTGGCCGCTCCCCTGGCGCTGGTGACCGGCTCCCTCTACTTCCAGCGGGCCGAACGGAGCTTCGCGGACGTGATCTGAGCATGAGCGAGCCCGCGATCAAGGTGGAGGGGGTCAGCAAGCGGTACCTGCTCGGGGAGGGACACGGGCAGGGTTACGGCACCAAGCTCTCCGAAGGCCTCAACTCCGCGCTGCGGGCGCCGGTCCGCCGGCTGCTCGGGCGCGATGCGCCCACCGGGACCAAGCGAGAGGAGTTCTGGGCCCTGCGCGACGTCTCGCTCGAGATCGGGCAGGGCGAGATGTTCGGGCTGATCGGGCGCAACGGCGCCGGCAAGAGCACCCTGCTCAAGCTGCTCGCGCAGATCACCCCGCCGACCGAGGGGCGAATCACGGTCCGCGGCCGGGTGGGAACGCTGCTCGAGGTGGGCACCGGCTTTCACCCGGAGCTCACCGGGAGGGAGAACGTCTATCTGAACGGCGCGATCCTGGGCATGCGGCGCGCGGAGATCGCCGACCGCTTCGACGAGATCGCCGAGTTCTCGGGGATCGAGGAGTTCCTCGACACCCCGGTCAAGCGCTACTCGAGCGGCATGTACGTGCGCCTCGCCTTCGCCGTCGCCGCCCACCTCGAGCCCGAGGTGCTGCTGGTCGACGAGGTGCTGGCGGTCGGCGACGCCGAGTTCCAGCGCAAGTCCCTGGGCAAGATCGACGACGTCGCCAGGGCGGGGAGGACCATCGTGTTCGTCAGCCACAACCTCGCGGCGGTGCAGCGGCTCTGCGCCCGGTCGGCCTGGTTCGACCACGGCCGGCTGATGGAGATCGGCCCGACGGACGAGGTGGTCGCCTCCTACCTGACCGAGGTCGGCTCGAAGCAGGTCGGCGGCGTCGCCGAGGTCGGGGAGGGGGCGCACCGGGTCGGCGTCGGCGGCGCGCGGCTGCTGCGGGTGGAGCTGAACGACTCGCAGGGAGCGGCGGTCGACCACCTCCACCTCGGGGAGCCGTTCACCCTGAAGATGAGCTTCGAGGTGACGAAGCCGATCACCGAGGCGACGGTCGAGGTCGGGATCGCCTCGGCGGACGGCACCCGCGCCGTGACCAGCCTCAGCGGCGACGACGGGACGAGGGTCTCCCTCGCGCCGGGGACCCACGAGATCAGCGTCGACCTGGATCTGACCCTGCTCCCGGGCGACTACTGGATCGACGTCGCGATCCACAACCCGAACGAGACCATCGACGCGGTGGAGCGGGTGCTCAACTTCGTCTCGATCAACGTCCCCCACGAGGACACCGAGCCCTACCCGTGGCCGAGGACGCGCGGAATCGTCCGGCCCCCCTCGCGCTGGAGCGTCGGCGTCCCCGTCCGCGGATAGGCGCTCGGACGAGCGCCTGCCTAGACGTAGAGCAGCCCGATCCCGAAGCCGTCCTGACCCGGCCTCTCGATCAGCTCCTCGCTGCGGTGCCGCTGCGAGATCTCCCGCCAGAAGCGGGGCACCTCGCCGGAGATCGGTCCCGCCGCCCCGCCGCTGTCGGGGTTGATGTCGTGGAGCGCGATCAGGCCTCCCTCCCTGACCAGATCGCTGTAGAGCTCGAAGTCGGCCGCGCACGCCCGTCGTAGGAGTGGTCGCCGTCGATGAAGAGGAAGTCGAGCTGCTCGCCGCCGAGCGTCTCGGCGACCCGGTCCCGGGTCAGCGGATCGTGCGAGTCGGCCTGGATGCTGATCACGCGCTGAGCCTCCCGCGCCATCCTCTCGCGCGCGCGGCGGGTGTGGGGCGGAATGTCGATGTCGAGCGAGACGATCACGGCGTCCGGCTCCGCCACCCGGGTCAGCAGGTAGAGGGTGCCGCCGGCCGACGCGCCGATCTCACAGAGGCGCCGCGGGCGCAGCTCCCGGACCCGCTCGAGCATGCCGAGCAGCTCCCCGCGCATCTGCACCGGTGTCATCGGGCCGACCAGCAGCCGCGGGTCGATCAGGGAGTGACCGTCGATGCCCGTGACGACCCCGTCCTCGTTGGCGGACACGAGCTCCTCGACGGGCCGGGGGTCCCCGCCGGCCGCGGCGAGCTCCCTCGACTGGCGACGAAGCCAGCCGTAGTAGCCGAGCGCGGCCCGCAGCCTCGGTGCCCGCTCGGGAAGGCTGGCGATCAGCTGGTTGGCCCACCTGCGGGGCGAGAGTCGCGGGCCCGTTGGATCCATGCTCTCAATCTATAGTCCGCTCGCACGGGTACCGGCAGGGCGTCCCCGGCCCCGAGATCGCTTCGAGGCGGGGCCCGCGCGCCGACCCGGAATCGCTATGGCCGCCCGCATCCTCCATGTACTGCCCCATGCCGGAGGCGGCGGAGAGACCTACCTCCGCCATCTGGGGTCCATGCGGGGATTTCGGTTCGACCGCGTGGAGCTGACCGACCACCGCCGCCCGCGCCAGGTCCCGGGCGGGATCGTCCGCGTAGCCAGGGTGATCCCGGGGCACGATCTCGTCAACATCCACGGCGACGCGGCCGCGCTTGCGTGCTTGCCGCTGATCGGCAGGCGCCCCACGGTGATCACCTTGCACGGGTGCCACCTGCTGCGCCGGAGCTCGGGCCTGGGGGGACGTGCCGTCCGCAGGTTGGCCCGTCCGGTGCTCGCCCGCGCCGACGCGGTGATCGCCGTCTCGGAGTCCGAGCTCGAGTTCGCCCGCGGAATCTCGCCGTCGGCGTCGATCGAGCTGGTCCGCAACGGGATCCCGGCGCTCGAGCCACCGAGCGAAGCTGAGCGGCAGCGGATCCGCACCGAGCTCGGTCTGGACCAGGACATTGTCGCCGCCCTCTTCGTCGGAGAGCTCACCGAGCGTAAGCAGCCGCTCCAGTTCGCGGAGGCGGTGCGGATCGCGCGCGCCCGCGATCCGCGACTCGTCGGCCTCGTCGTGGGCGAGGGGCCGCTGCGGCAGGCGCTCGAGCCGCTGCGGAGCGAGCGGCCTGCGCCTGCTTGGACAGCGCAACGACGTGCAGCGCCTGCTCGGGGCCGCCGACCTCTTCGTCCTGCCCTCACTCTGGGAGGGGCTGCCCTACTCGACCCTGGAGGCGATGGCGCTCGGGAAGGCGGCGCTCGTCTCGGACGGTCCGGGTAACCCCGATGCCCTGGGGGAGGCCGGCCTCGTGTTTCCGGTCGGCGACGTGGCGGCGATGGCCGATGGCCTCGGCCGCCTGGCCGGGGACGAGCACCTGCGCGCCTCGCTCGGGAAGGCCGCGGCCAGCCGGGCGCGGGAGCGCTTCAGCCTCTCCGCGATGACCGAGGCGACCGCTCGGGTCTACGAGCGGGCGCTTGCAGCGAGAGCGGATCGATGAGGCTGGCGACATCTACGCGTCGCTCTCGGGCCCATTTCCAGGTGTGCAGCGATGCCACCGGTAACGACCTATTCTCCGGGGCCGTGCGAGGCGCCAACAGAAACCCTGAGACGTACGAGCGACAGGGCTTTCTTCTGCTCAGGGGCGCCCTGCCACGCTCGGCCGTCGACGAACTGTTCGAACGATGGCTCGAGCTGCTCGCCGATGGGACCGGGAGGGCGTTTGACGACCCCCTTGATGGCGAGATCATCGGCTACTTCCGCGACAACCCTGAGCGGTTGTCGTGGGCGTATGACGCGATTCGGGAGACTCCATGGCTCAGTGAGCTCGGGGCGCGGCCCGAGATAACGGAGCCGGTCAAGGCAATCCTCGGCCCGGACATCGTCCTGATGAAGAAGGTCGTCTTCAGGGTAGATGTGCCCGGTGAGACCAAGGAGCTCGCCCACTGGCACCAGGACCACTTCTACGTCGGGGGTGACGAGCACGCGGTGACGGCGTGGATACCGCTGCAGGACACTCCCTTCGAGAGGGGCCCGCTCGGGGTGATGCCCGGCTCACATCGTGACGGGCTGCTCGAGCACGATCTGGAGATCGGG
Organism: uncultured Solirubrobacterales bacterium; assembly: GCA_963752605.1. GTDB lineage: Bacteria > Actinomycetota > Thermoleophilia > Solirubrobacterales > 70-9 > CAVVYW01. The sequence continues at coordinate 293,705 of CAVVYW010000006.1, read as the reverse complement.
AAGCGCCATGTACCCAGGGCGGCACTCGACCGGGAGATGCGTCTCGTGCAGACCAAGGTTGGAGACTTGCTCCTCTTCCATGCCCTGCTCGTGCACACGTCGAATCTCAATCTCTCGGACAGCATCCGCTACTCGGTGCAGGCCCGCTACTCTCGCGCCTCCGAGCGGGTGGATCCGGGCATGCAGGGAGCGATCCCGGTCTAGCGATCTCGGGACGCATGAACGTGACCAAATCGAGAGAACCGAAGAACCAGTCAGAGGCCGACCTGGCCCAGTTCGATCGCGTCACCGAGGTGTTCGAGTCCGCTCCCGGGACGATCAACGAGCGGCTCGACGCCTTCCCGATCTTCGCCACGAGGCAGGCGATCGCCAAGTTCATCGCTCGTTACGAGATCTTCAAACAGATCGTGGCGGTGAACGGCTCCGTGGTCGAGTGCGGGGTCCTTCACGGCGCAGGCCTGTTCACCTGGGCGAAGCTGTCCGCGATCCTGGAGCCGGTTAACCATCCGCGCCGGGTGATCGGCTTCGACACGTTCGAGGGCTTTCCGTCCGTCCACGACGAGGATCAGGCCGGCAGCTTCTCCGAGCTGGAGGTGGGGGGCCTCCGGGGCGCCGCGCTGGAGCAGGTGCAGCGAGCCGTGGAGCTGTTCGACCTCAACCGGCCGATCTCGCACATCCCGAAGATCGAGCTGGTGGCGGGAGACATCCAGGAGACGGGCCCCAGCTACGTTGAGGAGAACCCGCACCTGGTGGTGGCGATGCTCTACCTCGACCTCGACCTGTATGAGCCGACAAAGGCCGCTCTGGAGGCCTTCGTCCCCCGGATGCCGAAGGGAGCCGTGATCGCCTTCGATGAGCTCAACGCCGAGATCTTCCCGGGCGAGACCCGCGCCGTGGACGAGGTGCTTGGCCTCAACTCGATCAGGGTCCGCCGCTTCCCGTTCGACTCGTACGTCTCCTACTGCGTGCTCGAATAGAGACCCGGATGCACGACGAGCTGGGGACGAACAGCCAGGTTGCCGATACGGATGAACCCTCGCTCTTCTGGCAGGACTTGGCCGAGCAGCATCGGAGCGAGCTCGCCGTCCGAGGGGCGGATAACTTCAAGCGCCACGTCGCGTTTCGCCACTTCACCTGGCGTTGGCATCTGCGCTCGCTCTGGAGGAGCGAGCAGGCGAGGTTCCTGCTCACACACACCCCGCCGCGAGAGGTGTGGAGGGCGCTGCGCGAGCCGATGGACCTCGACGACGAGGCCTGGTCCGGGGTCGAGTGGCGCCGCCGCGACCGCCGCGCCTACGTGGTGGCCGTGCGCCTGCTCTGGGCGTACGCGGAGCGACGCGGTGACCCACAGGTCATCGGCCTGCCCGAGCCGCTGTTGGGCTCGCCTCTTCCGGTCACCTTCAAGGGGCGGCTGATCTCGCAGGACCTGGCGAACGCAGCGCTCGAGGCTGCCGCCATCGCCCGGGCCCTTGGAGGCTCGAGCCCCGACCACATCCTCGAGGTGGGAGCGGGCTACGGCCGCACCGCGTATGCGCTCCTCAATCGCTTCCCCGAGGCCCGCTACACGATCGTCGACATCGAGCCCGCGCTCAGCCTCAGCCGCTCATATCTCTCGGCCCACTTCCCGGCGGGGCGGCTGCGGTTCCTGGGCCCGGGCGAGTTGGAGGAGGTGGATCCGCGATCAATCGATTTGGCGGTCAGCATCTCCTCCCTGCAGGAGATGACTGCGGAGCAGAACCGCTTCTACGCGAGCCAGCTCGACCGAGTCGCGGGCGACGGCGTCGTCTACCTGAAGCAATGGCGTGAGTGGTCGAATCCGGTCGACGGCACGCGGTTCGAGTTCGACCGAATGCCGATTCCGCCCGGCTGGAGCATGCGCTTTCGGGAGCGGTGCCCAGTCCAGACCCGATTCGTGCAGGCCGCCTGGGAGGTTCCATGAAGGCAGTCATCCTCGCCGGCGGCGTCGGCACCCGGATCAGCGAGGAGATCGTGCGCTCAGGCCCAAGCCGATGATCGAGATCGGCGCGAAGCCGATCCTCTGGCACATCATGAAGCTGTACTCGGCGCTACGGCATCGACGACTTCGTGATCTGCCTCGGCTACCGCGGCTACATGATCAAGGAGTACTTCGCGAACTACTTCCTGCATACGTGCGACGTCACCTTCGACATCGCGAAGAACACCATGGAGGTCCACGAGCAGCAAGGCGCGAGCCGTGGAAGGTGACGCTCGTCGACACCGGCGAGGACACGCATGACCGGCGGGCGGCTGAAGCGGGTGCTGCCGCTACGTCGGCGAGCGACGACTTCTGCTTCACCTACGGCGACGGGGTGGCCGACGTGGACATCGGCGCGCTGCATCGGCGTTCCATCGCGAGCAGGGCACGCTGGCGACCGTGACCGCGGTGCAGCCCGCCCGGCCGCTTCGGAGCGCTCGATTCGAGGGCGAGCGGGTCGACGGCTTCGAGGAGAAGCCGCAGGGCGACGGCGGCTGGATCAACGGCGGGTTCTTCGTCCTCTCCCCGGACGTCGGCGAGTACATCGAGGGGCGACGCGACGGTCTGGGAGCGCGAGCCGCTCGAGCGGCTCGCCGCGCGAGGGCCAGCTCGCCGCCTACAAGCACGACGGCTTCTGGCACCCGATGGACACGCATGCGCGACATGCGACACCTGGAGGATCTCTGGGACACCGGCCGAGGCGCCCTGGAAGGCGTGGTAGTGGACCCCTCGTTCTGGGCGCGGGCGCCGCGTGCTCGTCACCGGCCACACGGGCTTCAAGGGCAGCTGGCTCTCGCTCTGGCTGCAGCGCGCTGGGCGCCGAGGTCATCGGGCTGCTCGCCAGGCCGTGCCGACCGAGCCCTCGCTGTTCGAGCTGCGCGCGCGTCGGCGACGAGATGGAGTCCGTCGAGGCGCGACGTGCGCGACGTCGAGGCGGTGCGCGCGGCGATCGCGCGACGCGCGGCCCGAGGTCGTGATCCACATGGCCGCGCAGCCGCTCGTGCGGCGCTCGTTCCGCCGACCCGTGCGGACCTACGAGACGAACGTGATGGGCACGGTCAACGTGCTCGAGGCCGTGCGCCGACCGACGGACGTGCGCGTGCGTCGTCAACGTCACCACCGACAAGTGTCTACGAGAACCGCGAGTGGGAGTGGGGCTACCGCGAGGACGAGCCGCTGGGCGGCGCGCGATCCCTACTCGAGCAGCAAGGCCTGCGCCGAGCTCGTCACCTCGGCCTACCGCAGCTCGTTCTTCGACGGGCCGAATCGGCGTGCCGCGTCGCGACCGCGCGCGCCGGCAACGTGATCGGCGGCGGCGACTGGGGCGAGGACCGGCTGATCCCCGACCTCATGCGCGGCGCGCTGGCCGGGGCGCCCGCGGTGATCCGCAACCCCGACGCCGTGCGGCCTGGCAGCACGTGCTCAATCCGCTCGAGCGGCTACCTGTGCTCGCGCGAGCGCCTCTGGGACGATCCGCGGCGTACGCGGAGGGCTGGAACTTCGGGCCCGCACGACGTGGACGCGCGCCCGGTGCGCTTGGATCGTCGACCGGCTGGTCGAGCTCTGGGGGGCGGGCGATGCGCGTGGCGAGCGCGACCGCGAGGCGACCACGTCCGCCCGAGGCGCACTACCTGAAGCTCGACTCCTCGAAGGCGCGCGAGCGGCTCGGCTGGCGCCCGGCGCTGGGACCTCGACCAGGCGCTCGCCTCGATCGTCGAGTGGTACCGGGTCGCCGCGCGACGGCGGCGACCTGCGGGAGGTGCACGCTCGAAGCAGATCGGCGCGTTCGAGCGGGCGCGCGAGGAGGCGGTCGCTCGGTGACCGACGACGACGCTGCCGCTTCTGCGGCGCGCCGCTCGAGCACGTCTTCGCCGACCTCGGCATGTCGCCGCTCGCCAACTCCTACCTCTCGGCCGAGGAGCTGCGGCAGCATGGAGCCGTTCTACCCGCTGCACGCGCTCGTCTGCGACGGCTGCTTCCTGGTCCAGCTCGAGGAGTACGAGACGCCCGACGCGATCTTCTCCGACTACGCCTACTTCTCGTCCTACTCGACGACCTGGCTCGAGCACTCGAAGCGCTACGTCGGAGATGATCACCGAGCGCTTCGGTCTCGACGGGTCGAGCCAGGTGGTCGAGCTCGCGAGCAACGACGGCTACCTGCTCCAGTACTTCGCCGAGCGCGGCATGCCGGTGCTCGGCGTCGAGCCCGCCGCGAACGTGGCCGAGGTGGCGGAGGAGAAGGGCATCCCGACGCTGGTCGAGTTCTTCGGCGTCGAGACGGCCGCGGGAGCTCGCCGCGACGAGTGACAGGCCGATCTGCTGATCGGCAACAACGTGCTCGCCCACGTGCCCGACCTGAACGACTTCGTCGCGGGCATGAAGATCGCTCCTCGAGCCGCGGCGGGGTGATCACGATGGAGTTCCCGCACCTGATGCGCCTGATCGAGGACAACGCAGTTCGACACGATCTACCACGAGCACTTCTCGTACTTCTCGTTCCTGACCGCGCGGCGCGTGTTCGCGCGGCACGGGCTGCGAGCTGTTCGACGTCGAGGAGCTGCCGACCCACGGCGGCTCGCTGCGGATCTACGCGCGCCATGCCGACGACGAGTCGAAGCCGGCCACGCGAGCGGGTGCACGGAGCTCGCGCGACGCGAGGAGCGCGCGGCGGGCTTCGAGCGAGATCGAGACCTATCGCGCCTTCGCGGAGCGCGTGCCACGCACGAGAAGCGCGAGCTCCTCGACTTCCTGATCGAGCTCAAGCGGCGAGGGCAAGCAGCATCGTCGGCTACGGCGCGCCGGCGAAGGGCAACACGCTGCTCAACTACTGCGGGATCGGCACCGACTTCATCGAGTACACGGTCGACCTCAACCCGCACAAGCAGGGCCACTACCTGCCCGGCACGCACATCCCGATCCGCGCGCCGGAGGCGATCGCGCGAGACGCGGCCCGACGTCGTCTTCATCCTGCCCTGGAACCTCAGGGAGGAGATCATGGAGCAGCTCTCGTTCATCCGCGAGTGGGGCGGGCGGTTCGCGGTGCGGACGCCCGAGCTCGCGCGTCTACGCGTGAAGCTTCACCGAGACGCCGCTCGCCGGGCGCGTTCGTGATCGAGCTCGAGCCGGTTCGAGACGAGCGCGGCTGGTTCGCGCGCACCTTCGACGCGGCGGAGTTCGCGAGCACGGCCTCGACCCGCGAGTCGTGCAGTGCAACATCTCCTTCAACGAGCGCGCCGGGACGCTGCGCGGCATGCACTACCAGGCCGAGCCGCACGGCGAGGCCAAGCTCGTGCGCTGCACGCGCGGGGCGATCTACGACGTGATCGTCGACCTGCGGCCGGACTCGCCGACGTACTGCGCAGTGGTTCGGGATCGAGCTGACCGCCGAGAACGGGACGCATGCTCTACATCCCGGCGGGATGGCGCACGGCTTCCAGACGCTCGACGGACGCAGCGAGGTGCACTACCAGATGGGCGCACCACGTACGTCCCCGAGGCGGCGCGCGGCGTGCGCTGGGACGACCCGGCGTTCGGCATCGAGTGGCCGGCCGCCGGAGCGACGGCGTGATCTCCGAGCGCGACAGCGGCTACCGCGGACTTCCGCGCCGTGAAGCGCGTCCTGCGTCACGGGCGCGACCGGCTTCATCGGCCGGCACGCCGCGCCCCTCGCTGGTCGAGCGGGGCTACGAGGTGCATGCCGTCGCGCGCTCGGGCGGGCCGGAACTGGACGGCATCCACTCGCACGCCGCCGACCTGCTCGAGTCCGGCGCGGCGGAGACGCTGGTCGCGGAGGTGCGGCCGACGCACCTGCTCCACCTCGCCTGGTATGCCGAGCCCGGCGAGTTCTGGACTCGCGCCGAGAACCTGCGCTGGGTCGAGGCGAGCCTCGAGCTGCTGCGGCGCCTTCGCCGCAGCGGGCGGGCGGCGTGCCGTCGCGCGCCGGCACCTGCGCCGAGTACGACTGGAGCGTGGCGGGCAGGTGCGTCGGAAGGCAGGACGCCGCTGCGGCCGGCGACGCTCTACGGCGCCTGCAAGGACGCGCTGAGGCGGGTGGTCGAGGCGGCCAGGCGCGAGCGGAGATTGAGCGCCGCGTGGGGCCGCATCTTCTTCCTCTACGGGCCGCACGAGCACCCCGACCGGCTGGTTCCATCGATCGCGCTTCGCGTCCTGCACGGGCGAGCCCGCCCCGTGCACGGACGGCTCGCAGGTGCGCGACTTCCTGCACGCGGCCGACGTCGCGGCCGCGTTCGTCGCGCTGCTCGACTCCGATGTCGCGGGGCCGGTCAACATCGGCTCCGGCGAGCGGTGCCGGTCCGCGAGCTCGTCGGCGTGATCGGCGCGCGGCCGGCCGGCCCGAGCTGGTCGAGTTGGGCGCGCTGCCGAGCGGCCCGGGAGAGCCCGCCGCTGCTGGCGGACGCCGGCCGCCTGCGCCAGGAGGTCGGCTGGGCGCCCTTCTACTCGCTCCGAGAGGGGATCCGTGAGACCGTCACCTAGCTCCGCGCACGTGCCCCTTCCAGCGCGCGGACCCCGCTTAGCATCGCGCGCGACCGTGGGATCGCGATCGTCTACGACTGCCTTCACCCGAACACCGTGGGAGGAGCCGAGCGCTGGTATCGGAACCTGGCCGAGCGGCTCGACCGGCGGCATGCGTCACCTACCTCACGCGGCGGCAGTGGAGGGAGGAGGGGCCGCGGACGCCCTTCCAGACGATCGCCGTCGCCCCGGGCGGCGAGCTCTACACGCCGGTCGGGCCGCCGGCGCATCTGGCCCCCGCTGCGCTTCGGGATGGCGTCTTCCTCCACCTGCTCCGCCATGGCCGGGGCTACGACGCCGTGCACACCGCCTCCTTCCCCTACTTCTCCCTGCTCGGTGCGGCGCTCGCCCTCTGGCTCACCCGCTCGCCCGCGCGCTTGATCGTGGACTGGCACGAGCTCTGGACCCGGGAGTACTGGCTGTCCTACCTCGGGGGCCTGCGGGGCCGGGTCGGCTTCGCGATCCAGTCCCTCTGCCTGCGCCTGCCCGACCGCAGCTTCACCTTCTCCAGGCTCGGGGAGGAGCGCCTCCGCGAGCAGTGGCCACCGGGCGCCGGTGATGCGCCTCACCGGCGAGTTCGCCGTTGACGAGGAGGCGCGGCGGCGCTTGGCCCGGATCGAAGCCGAGCAGGGAACCCGCTAGTGCTCGCCGCGGGCCGCCACATACCCGAGAAGCGCATGCCCGCCGTCCCGCCCGCCATCGCCGCCGCCCGTCGGGCAGCTCCCCGGGCTCCGCTGCCTGATCCTTGGCGACGGGCCCGAGCGGGCCGGCGGTCGAGGCCGCGGTCCGGCGGCTCGGCCTCGACGGCGATGGTCGAGCTTCGCGGCCGCGTTGCCCCGGATGAGGTGGCGGGGCGATCGCGGCTGCGGCCTGCCTGTTGCATCCGTCAGAGCGGGAGGGATACGGCCTCGTCGTCGTGGAGGCAATGTCGCTGGGGACCCCGTCGATCCTGGTCGAGGGACCCGAGAACGCGGCCACCGAGCTGGTCGAGGCGGGCGTAAACGGTTTTGTCGCCTCCTCGACTGCCCCCGCCGAGCTCGGAGCATTGATCGTGGAGGCCGTCCGGGGCGGCAGCCGCTCTGCGCCAGAGCACAGTGCACTGGTACGAGCGCCACCGCGACGCCCTCTCGATCGAGAGCTCGCTGGCGTCCGTGGAAGACGCCTACGGCGCCTGACCGAGGGCCCGGCGCACCGCACGCTTTGCCGACAGCGGCGTGAGGTACGAGATCGCCGGCGCCAGCAGCCCTCCGGCGCCCCGCGGGCTGCGCCGCCGCCTTATCGCGTCCCAGCGCATCCGGATCGTCTCGCGGATCTGCTCCCGTTCCTCTTTGGCGGCGACGTTGCTCGCGCTCATTCGGCGTACCGCGAGCACCTCGTCGAGGGTGAAGACCGTGTGATGCTCGGCGATCCGCAGCCAGAGGTCGTAGTCCATCGCATAGCGGTAGAGGGGGTCGTAGCCGCCTGCGGCCAAGGCAACGTCCCGGCGGAAGGCGGCGCACGAGTTCGGAACCGGGTTGAAGCGCATCAGGGCCCGATTCACCTCCCCGGCGGTGAAGGCGGTCCGGGGCCGCAGCGTGGCGCCGTTCTCCGCCACCTCGCGCATCCGGCAGCCGACCACCGCCACCTCGGGGCGGTCGGCGAGGACGGCGAGCTGTCGCTCGAGCCGCTGCGGGAGCGACCAGTCGTCGGCGTCCTGAACAGCCACCACGCGGGCCCGGGCCGCCTCGAGCCCCCTGTTGAGGCTGCGGGAGATGCCCATGTGCTCGAGTCGCAGGTGGCGCACCCTGGGATCCTCGACCGAGCGGACCAGCTCCGGGCTGCGATCGGTGGAGCCGTCGTCGACAACGATCAGCTCGAGGTCATCCACGGTCTGGGACAGGATCGAGTCCATCGCCCGGGGCAGCGTCTCGGCGTTGTTCCAGCAGCCGATCAAGACACTCACCCGCGGCGGCGCATTGGTTTTCTGCTGCATCGGGATCGATCCTAGAATCCCGCCCGCGATGACGCTTGCGAGACCAGAGCGGGCCTCTGGGCTCGGCCGGTCCGCAGCGGCTGACCCGGCCGAGCGCAGTTCCCTGCGCTGCCCCTGCTGTGCGGCGCAGGTCACCGCCATCCCACGCATCAGCGGCCCAGATCGCCTTCAGGGCACGCCCGGGACGTTCGAGGTCACCATCTGCGCGAGCTGCGGAGCGGGGATCACCCTGCCGAGGGTCGACCCCGCCGGGCTGGCCTCCTTCTATCCGGAGGACTACGGCCCCTACGACCCCGCCGAGGGTGGCCTCGCCGCCCGGATCTCGCGGCTGATCCAGGGGCTGCAGGGCCGCCGCGCGCTCTCAACTCATCCGCTGCGAGCGCTCCGCCAGCGCTCACCCGGCCGATTACTGGACGTTGGCTGCGGTCGAGGCGACTTGGGCGCCTTTCTCGTCGAGCGCGGCTGGGGCGTGACTGGGATCGAACCGTCCGCAGTCGCCTGCGAGGTCGCGCGCACCCGGGGGATCGACGCTCGGCGGGGGACGATCGAGAACGTCGAGCCCGAACGTGAGGCCTACGACGCCGTGGTCTTCAGACACTCGCTGGAGCACGTAACCGATCCGGTCGCGGCCCTTCGGCGGGCCCGCGAGTCGCTCCGTTCTGGCGGAATGGTGCTGATCTCGGTGCCGAACTTCGGCTCCTGGCAGCGGCGCCGCTTCCGGAGCCGCTGGTACCACCTCGACCTGCCGCGCCACCGGGTGCACCTCACCCGGCTCGGCCTCGCCGCGGCCTTGAAGCGGGCGGGCTACGTGTCGCCGCAGCTGAGTACCTCGACCTCGCCGGTCGGACTCCCCGCGACGCTTCAGTACCTGCTGTTTGCCCGCTGCCTGTTTCCTTCTGGGCTGCCGCTGCGCATCGCCGTCGGCCTGTGCACGCTGGCCTGGCCGGTCGCCCGGCTGGCTGACGCACTCGGCCGCGGCGGGGATGTCCTGAACGCAGTCGCCCGCCGCGCACCGTGATCGGCGACGCAGGAGCCGGGCCGGATGCCCATAACCTTGCGAGCATGAGCGCGGAGGTCGTCGCGGCGAGGGATCGCGAACACGACCAGATCCCGGTCTTCAAGCCACTCCTCGAGGCTGAGGAGTTCGAGGCGGCGCGCGCCGCGCTCGAGCTCGGGTGGCTGGGAATGGGCAGCCACGTGGCGCGGTTCGAGGAGGCCCTGGCGCGCCTGATCGAGGCGCCCGATCGGCGCGTCGCCGCGGTGAGCACCGGCCATGCCGCGCTCCATCTTGCCCTGATGCTCGCGGAAGTCGGCCCCGGGGACGAGGTGATTACGCCATCGTTCAACAACGTCGCGGATTTCCAGGCCATCCTCGCCACCGGGGCTGACCCAGTGTTTTGCGACGTCGAAGACCAGACCCTTTGCATCGACGTCGAGAGCGCAAGCGAGCTGGTCACGCCTGCGACGAAGGCGATCATCGCGACTGACTATGCGTGCATGCTCTGCGATCACGCCGCCTTGGCCGAGCTGGCGGAGAAGCATCGTCTACGCGTCGTCCACGACGCCGCTCACTCGATCGGATCGCGTTATCGGGGCCGTCCGGTTGGCGGGTTCTCGGACATGACCATGTTCAGCTTCGATCCGATCAAGGCAATGACGTCGATAGACGGAGGGGCGCTCATAGTTCGGAGCGATGAGGAGCTACAGCGCGTGCATGAAATGCGACTGATCGGAATGGCCCAGCCGGCGGACCAGATGTACCGGAACCGCAGAGCGGGGACCCACGATGTCAGGAGGCTGGGCTTCCGCTATCACCTGGCCAACCTCCATGCCGCGATTGGGGTGGCGCAGCTCGCGAAGCTGCCAGACATCGGGGCGGCCAGCCGCGACACCTGCTGCCGCTACGACGAGGCGTTTGCGGAGCTCGAGCAGGTCCGCACGCCGGCCACCGACTTCCCGGAAGACCTGGTCCCCTTCCTCTACTACGTCCGCGTTCCCGCCGCGCAGCGACAGGGCTTCGAGCCCACCTCTCCGGGCTGGGTATTGACACTGGCATCCATTGGCAGTCGGGACACTCGTTCAGCCTTCCGGGATTGCCGCCGCGGGGACCTAAGCATCACGGAGGGGGTCGGCGCGGAGATCCTGACCCTGCCCCTCCACTCCGTGCGGGCCGCCGACACGGTCGAGCGGGTGATAGCTGGGGTTCGATCCTTCTTCGCGGAGGGCGAATAGATGAATCAGACGGGAAGGGAGGTCTTGAGAGCAACGAAGGCAGCCGCCTCCTACCCCCAGCCCGCCCTGAGCCTGCCAGTGGGGTCGCCAGTAATCGGTTCGATGCGCCCCGTTGTAACGGTGCCGGGGGCAATTCCCCCCAGTGACGTGGAGAAGCTGACCCAGTGGCGAAACCGGTTCGTCGATGTCTTCCTCACTGAGTTCGTCGCAACCGAGACGAGGACGCAGCGCTGGCTATCAGAGTCCGTGGGTCCTGACGAGGGCCGAATCTTGTTCATGATCGACGACCACGAGGGCAGAACAGTGGGTCAGCTAGGGCTTACCCTGATCGATTGGGACACCGGGTGGGGCGAACTGGACGCGTGGATTCGAGGCGAGGATGCGCCGTCGGGCTGATGATCCAAGCGCGGGAGACGCTATGGCGCTGGGCGAGAGACGCCCTCGGCATCCGCGGTTGGATGGGGCGCGTTCGGTCCGATAACCCGGGCATCAACTACTTCAAGGGGAAGGTCGGCGCCACCGAGGTACTGCGAGTGCCGCTTCGGCGGGAAGAGGTCGACGACGGAATTCACTGGATTGAGGATCCGTCCCTCACCAACCCCGAACTCGACGTGGTGTATCTGCGGTCCTTTTTTGGGGAGAGCGAGTAGATGGATCAGGCCGGCAAGGGAGGTGCTTGTTAGCCGCGAAGGCAGCCGCCTCCTACCCTCAGCCCGCCATGAGTCTGCCAGTGGGGTCGCCGGTGATCGGTTCGATGCGCCCCGTTGTAACGATGCCGGGGGCAATTCCCCCCAGTGACGTGGAGAAGCTGACCCAATGGCGCAACCGCTTCGTCGATGCCTTCCTCACCGAGTTCGTCGCAAGCGAGGCCAGGACCCAGCGTTGTCTGTCAGAGTCCGTTGGTCCTGACGACGGCCGCATCTTGTTCATGGTCGATGACCACGAGGGCGAACAGTGGGTCAGCTAGGACTCACCCTGATCGATTGGGACACCGGGTCGGGCGAACTGGACGCGTGGGTTCGAGGCGAGGATGCGCCGTCGGGGCTGATGATACAAGCGCGGGAGACGCTATGGCGCTGGGCGAGAGACGCCCTCGGCATCCGCAGTTGGATGGGTCGCGTTCGGTCCGATAACCCGGTGATCAACTACTACAAGAGAAGGCCAGCGCCACCGGGTACTGCAGTGCCGCTTCGGCGGGAGAGGGTCGACGACGGATTCACTGGATTGAGGATCCGTCCCTCGCCGGCCCCGATCTCGACGTGGTGTATCTGGAGCTTGAGTCGATTGAGCGCTGATCTACATAGGCTCACCATCGATCCGGCCGCGGCCGTCGTCACCGTCGGCGAGGGTTCGGACGCGCGTACCTACGGCTTCGATTCCCCAGAGGCGTTCCGGCTGATCTCGGACGCATGGCTCCGGATCGGCTGGGACCAGAAGTACGTGTACAGCTTCACCTGGCTCGGTCTGCCGGTGATCCAGCTGCCGGAGGACCTGCTGCGCGTGCAGGAGGTGATCGCCTCTGTTCGGCCCGACGTGATCATCGAGACCGGTGTCGCCCATGGGGGCTCGCTGGTCTTCTACGCGACGCTCTGCAAGGCGCTCGGCAAGGGCCGGGTGATCGGCATCGACATCGAGATCCGCCCACAAAACAGGGCAGCGATCGAGGCGCACCCCCTGCTCGAGCTGATCGAGCTGATCGAGGGTGACTCCAGCGACCCCGCCACCGTCGCGCAGGTCGAGAAGCGGGTGAACCCCGGTGAAACAACCCTCGTCCTGCTCGACTCGAACCACTTCCAGTGATCACGTGCTCGCTGAGCTTCGGGCCTACGCCGGATCTGGTTTCGCCCGGCTCGTATTTCGTCGTGATGGACGGGATCATGGAGCGGCTCGCAGGCGCGCCCCGGTCGGAGCCCGACTGGAGCTGGAACAACCCGGTCAGCGCGATGGCGGAGTTCCTGGCGGAGGACTCGCGCTTCAGGCGGGAGGAGCCACCCTTCGGATTCAACGAGGGCATCGTCGACCAGCGCGTCACGTACTGGCCCGGGGGCTTTCTGAGGCGCGTCGACTAAAAACGCGGTTCGGCCGCTGCCGGACCTAGGATTCGGCGTATGCCCCTGATCTCCGTGGTCGTGCCCACGCGCGACCGGCCGATGTTCGTCCGGGAGGCGCTGAGAAGCCTGGTGGCGCAGGAGCTTCACGGATTTCGAGGTGATCGTCGCCGACAATCCGGTCAGCGCGCCGTGCGACGAGGTAGTGGAGGAGTTTGGAGACGACCGCTTTCGCTACCTGCGGGCCGACCGGCCGCTCATGATGCACGACAACTGGGAGGCCGGTTGCGCCGCCGCGAGTGGCGACTACGTCGGGTTGATGACCGACAGGATGGTTTGGCTGCCCTCGACGATGTCCTACGCTCTTGATCTCTTGGAGGAGACCTCGGCCGCGGTGATCTCGTGGTGGTGCTCGAACTTCGACTCGCACAACGAGCGGTCGGACCTCAAAACCGGGTCCTATCGTCCTTACCCCTACCCGCCGTCAGGCCCGACTCCTTTCTCCGGCCGCGACGAGCTGGCGAAGGCCATGACTTTCAGTGTCCGGCGCGGCACCGAGGGGCCGGCTGAATTTCGCGGGAACATTTGCTTCGGCCTCTACCGGCGGGACGTCCTGGACGGAATTCGAGGCCGGCTCGGGCGCGTGTTCCCGCCGGGATCTCCCGATCACACGTCTCGCGTCGGCGCGCTGCTGACCGCACCCTCCTTCGTCGATGCGGGGGTACCCCTGCAGCTCTCATACTCGAGCGAGACCTCGACCTGGCGACAATCCCAACAGGACCTGGATTACACGAGGCGCTATCTCGAGGAGATCGATCCCCGTATGGTGGATCGGCTGCCGATCCCCGGCCTGTATGCCTCTCTGCACAACATCATTGCCCACGATTTTCTGATCGCCGAGGAGTTGGGGGCGGCCGAACTGGATCGACGCAATCTGACGGTTCGGGCGCGCGAGGACCTCTACGACGTAAGACGGTGGCCAGACAAGGCGGTGCGGAGGCAGCAATTCCGTCTGCTCAGCGGAGCAGAGCGCCGTGCGGGCAGGTCCAGAGCGGACATATGGGCGGGTCGCGCAAGACTCCGCGCGCGTCATCAAGTCGCCGCGATCCGAGGGACTGTTCGTGATCTGATCCACCGGCTGCTCCTGAGAATGCCACGCCTGCGCCGGATCCTTCGGGCCATGATGGGAAAGGCGGGATCCGACGATGTCGCCGGAGCGATTCTTACGCTGGAAGCCGAGCTGGCGGGCCTCCGAGCTCGGCCTCAGCCCAAGCCCGAACTCCAAGGAGTTGCGGCGTCAGGCGCTGTCGGGGGGCGCTCAAGCGCTGGTTGATCTCCGGCTACACTGCGCGGCTCCATGAAGTCTGCAGTCACGGACGGGTCCTGGCTTCATCGGTAGCCGAACCATGGAAGCGTACGCATCTTCCCCGCGGGTCCTCGAGCCCGCCGACGCCCGTCGCCTCCCCGACCTCAGGGAGATCTGGCGATACCGCGATCTGATCTATTACCTTGCTCGCCGCGAGGTGCTGGTGCGCTACGCGCAGTCGGCGGTCGGGGTGTTCTGGGCGATTCTGCAACCTGTCCTGCTGGCAGCCGTCTTCAGCGTGTTTCTCGGGCTGCTGGCCAAGGTGCCCTCGCAGCCGGGCGTGCCCTATCCCGTCTTTGCGGTTTCGGGAATGGTGCTCTGGCTTTTCATCTCCGGGGCGGTGCGCTTCGCATCCGAGAGCACGGTCCTAAACGAGGACCTGATCTCGAAGGTCTACTTCCCTCGGATGATCATCCCCTTCAGCTTCCTCTTCCCCGCACTGGTGGACTTCATTTTCGCCTTCCTCGTGGTAATCGCAACCATGTTGATCTACGGCGTCGCGCTGCACGTCCAGATCCTTCTCGTGCCAGTGATCGTGCTGGTCGCATTTGGGACCGTTTTGGGGGCGGCGCTCTGGCTCTCCGCTTTGAACGTGAAGTACCGTGATGTGCAGCAGTTGGTCCCCTTCCTGATCCTGGTGGGGCTGTTCGTCAGCCCGATCACTTACCCGTTCGACCTGGTGCCGTCAAACCTGCAACCGCTGTATGCCCTGAACCCGGTGGTCGGCCTGCTCGAGGCGTACCGGTGGGCCCTGTTCGGGACGTTCGAGTCGTCGCTGTTCGTGATCATCTTCCCCGTGGTGGCGTGCGTGCTGCTGCTGATCAGCGGCGCGGCCTACTTCCAGCGGGCCGAGCGCACCTTCGCCGACGTCATCTAGGGGCGCGATGGGAACCCCGGCGATCCGTGCGGAGAACGTGGGCAAGCGTTACCGACTGGGCCAGACCCACGTTGGCGGGCTGCTCTCCGAGCACGTCGAGGAGGCCTTCAGTGCTCCGCTGCGATGGCTGCGGCCGCGACGCGAGCCTTCCCACCTGAAGGCTCCTCAGTCCCACGGCGAGGCGATCTGGGCCTTGCGGAACATCTCCTTGGAGATCGCGCCCGGCGAGATCGTCGGCCTGATCGGGCCCAACGGCGCCGGTAAGAGCACACTGCTGAAGCTACTCTCGGCGATCACCCCGCCTTCCGAGGGCAAGATCACGCTCTGGGGCCGGACCGCGACCCTGCTGGAGGTCGGTACGGGATTTCATCCCGAGCTCACGGGTCGCGAGAACGTGTTCGTGAACGGTGCGATCCTCGGCATGCGCCGTCGCGAGATCGAGCGCCGATTCGACGAGATCGTTGAGTTCGCTGAGGTCGAGCGCTTCCTCGACACTCCCGTGAAGCGCTACTCGAGCGGGATGTATGTGAGGCTCGCGTTCGCGGTCGCCGCCCATCTGGATCCCGAGATCATGCTCGTGGACGAGGTGCTGGCCGTGGGCGACGCGGAGTTCCAGCGAAAGTGCCTGGGCAAGATGAACGAGGTCTCCGAGGACGGGCGCACGGTCATCTTCGTCAGTCACAACATGCCCTCGATCCAGAGGCTTTGTTCGCGGGCCTTCCTGATCGACAAGGGGGATATCGCGATGAGCGGGAAACCGGGGGATGTGGTCACCGAGTACCTCAGTCGAGCGGGTGCGGACCAGGCCGGTGGGGTGGCAATCATCCCGACCGATGCAGACCGGGTCCATGGCACAGGGGAGGCCCTGCTGCGTCGCGTGACGATGGCGAACTCGGAAGGACGCCCGATCAAGAGCGTGCGGCTGGGGGAGCCGTTCCGGGTTGCGCTGGTCTTCGAAGCTCATGTCGAGGTCGCGGATGCTGTGGTCGAGCTGGGGATCTCGACGGTCGAGGGCGAACGGGTGGCAACGATGCAGAGCGTCGATCGGCCCGCCCCCCCGCTGTCGATCGAAAAGGGGCTGAACGAGGTCGAGGTCGACATCGAGGTGGCACTGCTTCCCGGTGAGTACGTGCTCGACATCGGGCTTCACCACATGCGCGGTGAGATCACCGACCTGGTGGCCGGCGCGTTCCGCTTCACCGCCCTGAACGTTCCCGAGGAGGGTTACGAGAGCTGGCCCTGGTCGAGCGTGCGCGGCTATGTCCGTCCCATGTCGACCTGGAGTGAGGCGAAGCGGATGACCGGCGAGCTGGTGGACGCCGCTTCGCCCTAGCGAGCGGCCGTGGAGGCCACCCGCTCGTAGAGCCCGAGCATCACCGTCTTCTCGAGATTCCAGTCGAGCGAGCGGGCCGCCTGCAGCGAGCGCCGCTTGAATCGGTCGATCGAGTCTCGATCCATCGAGTTGAGCGCCCTTGCGATCTCCTCCGGAGCGGCGTTCGGCACCAGCACCCCAAGCTCGTGCTCGTTCACGAACCGGGCCATCTCGGGCAGGTCCGAGACGCAGAGGGCGAGGCCGGCGGTCACGTACTCGAAGAACTTGTTCGGCAGCGTGAATCGCTTCTGGGGAGAGAGGTCGGGCTGGACGAAGAAGCCGATGTCCGCATCGGCATTGGCTCGCTCGATCATCTCCGAGGCCGGGACGGGCCCCTCGATCGTCACGCGGTTACTCGCACCGACCCGCTCGGCGAGGGCTCGCAGTCTGAGGACGTAGTCGTCGGGGCCGGCTCCCCTGATTACGAGGTGCAGTCCCGGGTTCCATCGCGGGGCGCTCTTGATCGCTTCCTCCAGTCCCCGGGCCGGGATCAGGATCCCGTGGTAGAGGGCGGTGATCCGGTCACCTGTCGGTCTGAACGGAAGCTCGGTGTGGCTGGCGAAACTTCGCACCACGGTGGGCCGCTCGGGGAGCGGATAGTCCTGGAAGAGGAGGTCGGCGATGCCGTCACAGACCGTGGTCAGGGCTGCCGCACGCGGCAGAAGCCGTCCCTGCAGGGCGTGGAGCCAGGGCCGCATTCCCAGCCTCCAGCGGATGCTGTTCATGTACTGGCCGCGGGCGTACTCGTGAACGTCGACCGAGAACGGGATTCCCAGCTTTTCGCCGAGGCGGTGGGCGAGAGGCGTCGCCATCCAGTCGTGTGCGAGCACGAGGTCGTAGTCCGCCGGGTCGACGTAGGCAAGCTGTTGATAGATCTCCTCATAGTTCGCCGCGCGCCAGTAGACGCGCTCTGTGGCGCCTTCCGAGAAGCGGCTCAGCGCGGAGCCCCAGAGGGCGGAGCCGATCCCCGGCCCAGCCCCGGCGTCGGCGACCTCCAGGTGGCGCCAGAACGCAGGGGCCGGATCCCGCCCGCGATAGCCGGCTACCGAGACCTGCCAGCCAGCCTCATGGAGGGCCGACGCCTGCCGCTTTACCCGTGGCTCGTCCGTGACCGGCGTCAGCGAGATCACCAGGGCGTGTCTCGTCCCCGTCGCCCCTGGTCGGACGGCTGCGCTCAAGCCCGGGTCAGCAGCCGCCCTACCGACTGATGAAGCCACCGACCCGCGCGATAGCGGAGGGTGCCGTAGAGGTCCCTCTCATATGAGGGGTAATCCCAGAAGGTCTTGCACGGCAACGCCATGATCTCGTCGAACTCGGCTTCGCTGAGCCCCAGCTTCTTGGCGACGAAGACGCGATCCCGCCGAAGCTCCTCCGCATCGATGGCCGGGTGCTCCATCTCCGCCAGGGCATCATCTCGCGAGATCTTCCCGTCGAGGACGAGACAGGAGAGGTGAGCCCGGCGCTTGTCGAAGCCGAACTTCTCAGGGAGGATGTACCCCTGGTAGAACTTCGTATAGACGGACTCGTAGTGCTTGGCTCCGTAGGGCTCCCAGTCCAGCTCCCGCTTGAGGATCTCCATCGCCCGGGGCTTGTCGTAGTCGACGTAGTTGAGGATCGGGAACCTGCGGATTCGGCGAAGCCCGTGGTGCCAGAGGTGCAGACGGAGAACCCCGAAGTGCGGGAAAGTCTTCAGGGCCCGGGTTCCGAAGATGTCGTTCAGCCCCTTGATGTATCCCCAGTCGCCGTGGCCGTGCGACCAGGTGGGGGGCAGCATGATCTCGGTGACGACGTTCGATCCGTCCATGATCCAGCGGACTCTGTGCTTCGCCGCGGTCGCATAAAGCGAGGCGACGATGGCGTGGTCGGTGGGGATCTCGGAGTCCGGAGTGGAGGCCCGTAGAAATGCAAGCTGGAGGCTCCGGAACTCCTCCCAATCGAGGACATGCGTCTCCAGGTCGATGTCGAGTTTGCGGACGATGTTGTGGATGTTTCGGACCGCCACGTCCGAGTCCCATCCGTTGTCCAGATGCAGCGCGAGTGGCCTCAGACCGAGCTTCTTGGTGAGATAGGCGACGTAGGTGCTGTCGACGCCCCCACTCAGGCCGAGAATGCAGTCATAGGGCCGCCGCCGGCCTTCCTGCTTGATCTTGGCGACGTATGCAGCGAGCATCTGATGCCCGCGCGGCGGCGGAAATACCTCGGCGGCGACCCTCTCCTCGTACTCGTGGCAGTGATTGCACACTCCGTTCTCGTCGAAGACGATCCCCGGATCGCTGGTGTCCATGATGCAGCGGGTACAGATCCGGTAGGGCCTGCCGTCCTCGGCGAAGGCGTGCTCGGGGCGCCCCGCGGCGTCCGGTGCGGCTCTGGTCTTGGTCTCGGTGCTTACGGAATTCACGTTGCCTGGGAGGGCTGCGGAGGCTCGATCCGGGGGTGGAATTTAGCCGACCAGCCCGGTGCACTTCAGGAGGGTTCCGAGGCGCACGAGACCCAGTGGCCTCATGTCGTGTGCGATCGGCAGCTCGGCTTCCGGAAACAGGTCGGCTCGCTCGGCCTCGGTGGGGAAGGTGATCAGGACCGCCCGATGCGGGCGCTGGAAGACGAACAGGCTCCCGGCCGCTGCTGCGCTGGCGCCCGCATCGTGCACCACGCGGGCCAGATCCTCGTAGGACTCCGCGCCGCCGCAGGCGATCACGGGCACGCTGACTGCCCCGGCCACCTCCTTGACCAGGTCGAGATCGTAGCCCTGGAAGGTGCCGTCGCGGTCGATCGAGTTGACGACGATCTCGCCCGCGCCGGCCTCGACCAGCTCGGCAGCCAGCTCGGCCGGCGCCTGGGCGAGGCGGTGGCGGCCGCCGCGGATGAGGCACTGGTGCCCGCGGAAGCGCTGTTTTTGGACGTCGATGCAGCCGACCACGCTCTGGGCCCCGAATGCGCGTGAGGCCTCCCGGATCAGGCCTGCGTTCTCGGCCGCCGCCGTGCAGAGGATGACCTTCTCGACGCCGATGCGCAGGATCCGACGGGCGGACTCGAAGTCCGCGATACCGCCGCCGTAGCCGACCGGCATGAACGCCTCCGAGACGATCTCCTCGATCAACTCGAACTTTGGGTGCCCGCGGTCTCGCGCGGCGTCGATGTCGAGCAGTACCAGCTCGTCCGCCCCGAGGTCGTTGAAGATGCGCACCGCGTTGCGCGGATCCCCGACGTACTTTGGTTCCTTGAAGCGGACGGTCTTGTAGAGCTGATTGCGGTGCAGAAGCAGGACGGGGATGATCCGGGGCCGGTGGGGGCGCTCGGGAATCTCGATCGGGAAGCGCCGCGGCTCGATCGCCTCGCCGCTCACGGGTTCCACTCGACGAAGCGCCGCAGGAACTCGAGGCCGAACCGGTGGCTCTTCTCGGGATGGAACTGGACGGCGCACACGTTGTCGTGCACGAAGCCGGAGCAGAAGCTGACCCCGGAGTAGCGGGTTCCGAAAAGCAGGTCCTGATCGGAGCTGCACACGACGCGGTAGGTGTGCACGAAGTAGAAGCTCGAGGGGTTGGGCAGGCCGGCGTTGAGCGGGTGCTCGCGGACCGGATACGCATAGTTCCACCCGATGTGCGGCAGCCGCAGTCCGTTGACGCGGTCGGCGAAGCCGCTGCTGAAGTGGACGGTGTCCGCGTCGATCCAGCCGAGGCCCTCGTTCTCGCCTTCCTCGCTTCGCCGGGTCATCAGCTGCATCCCGAGACACATCCCGGTGATCGGCACCCCGCGCTCCTCGACGGCGGTCCTTAGTGCGGTATCGAGACCGAGCGACTCGAGCTGCGACATGCCGTAGTCGAAGGCGCCCACGCCGGGCAGGATGAGGCGGTCGGCGCTCGCGACCACCTCCGGATCGGAGGACAGGATCGTCTCCGAACCCAGGCGGCGGAGCATGTTCGGGATCGAGCCGAGGTTGCCAGCCTCGTAGTCGACTACGACGAGTGCGCTCACGGGGGCCGACAAGGTAGCGCCAGCGAGGTCCCTCAGCCGCCGCCGCGGCGGTCCAGGGCGCGCCCGATGGCCGCGACGAGCGCCTCCGTGGGCGCTGGGTACCGGTAGCGCTCGAGCCCGCGCGGCGCGGGTCGGCCATCGAGCTCGCCAGCGGCAAGCTCGGCGATCAAGCGCCGGATGCCCGGCACATCGTCGGGCGCGACGACTACGCCGGTGGCGGTCTCCTCCACGATCCGCGCTGCCTCGTTCTCGCCGGCCAGGGCGAGGATCGGGCGGCCCGCGGCCAGGTACTCGTAGACCTTGGCGGTGGCGATCGAGGTGTCCTTGGAGGTGATCAGCAGCAGCGCTGTCGCCTCGCGCTGCAGGCCGAGCGCCTCCGGGTGGGGCAGCGTGCCGACCAGCCTGACCACCGGCGACAGGTCCGGCGCCGACAGCACCCGCCGCTCAGAACCGGCGAGCGGACCGGCGATCACGATGCGCAGCCGTTCGGCGAGCTCAGGATCCTCGCGCACGATTTCGCGCAGCGCCGTGAGCAGGCCGCGGTCGTCGTGTCCCCTGATCCCGCCGAGGCTCCCGGTGTAGACGAGGTTGACGCGATCAGGCTCGAGCTCGGGCGGGGTCGCGGCGTCGACCTCCGCCTCGAGGTCCGGGTCCCAGGCGTTGCGGATGGTGGTCGCTCCGACGCCGTAGCGACTGTTCAAGTCGCGCGTGATCGGCTCGGTGGCCGTGACCGCGGCGTCGGCGGAGCTCACGACCCGCCGCTCGAGCCGGTGGTCGAGCCGCCGCTGGGCGCCGGTGGGAAAGGAGGGGCGAAGCGGCTCGAAGGTCCAGCCGTCCCTGAAGTCGGCGACCCAGGCTGGGCGATCCCGACCGAGCGTCAGCCCGACCAGATGGGCGGAGTCCGGAGGCGAGCTGGTGATCAGGCAGTCCACCGGGCGTCGCCGCAGCAGCCTCCGCACGGTCGCCGCGGCGAACGGCACCCAGCTCGCCACGTAGGCGTCGGGGACGAGCGTTCGGGTCAGCAGACTGGGAGCCGGCTTCTCCGTCGTGGGGCTGGGGGCGCTTGCTGGTGGGCGGCGCAGCAGGCGGCGGAGGCCTCCGACCGCGGCGAGGTCGCGGGTACGCACCACGCCGGACTCGGCGTCTGACTCGAGCGTGCCGAAGACCGGGGTGGTGATCACCGTTACCTCGTGCCCGAGCCTGCGCAGGTACTTGACAAGCGACGTCCAGCGCGCCGCGCCGGCGCCGCTGAACGGGGGCCAGTGATAGGTGACGACGAGCAGTCGGTACATCTGCATCAGCCGGGGAAGGTAGCTGTGACGGTGAGCCCAGGATCACCGCACGCGAGGCACCGCGCGGTCCTTCGTGGGAGCTCGCCGGCGCCCCAGCAAGACGACGACGGCTGCGTATGCGACCTCGACCAGGGTGGAGACCAGTCGTGCCGCTATCGCGATCGTCGCCCCCGTCGCGAACCCGCCTGGCACGCCCGTCCCGATCACCGAGGCGAAGGCCGCGTCGCGTACGCCGAGGCCCCCGGGAAAGATGACCACCGCCGCCGCAGCGGAGAACCCAATCGCGAGCGCCGCGATGACCAGCGGCAGCTCGGCGGCCTCCAGTGGGTAGACCGTCAGTCCGGCGAAGAACATCCCAGCGCCGCCGATCATCCAGCCCACGGCGGTGAGACCGAGCAGCCCCAGGATGGAGCGCATCGGGATCAGGGTCGGCAGTGGTTCGCGGCGGAACAGTCGTAGCGCCGCATTCGAGATCGGCCCGAAGATCCTTGGGTGCAGGATGCCGACTGCGATGGGCACCACGGCGACGAACGCGATCTTCACCGGCGCGCCGAGCGAGTCGCTGTCCAGGATCGGGTAGGCGGCGACGATCGTGGCCGAGGCGACCGCGACGCTGATCTCATAGACCATGCTCGCCAAGGTGACCCGGTGGGGCACCCCCTCGCGCCCCGCGTAGACCACCCGGCCGAGGACCATCAAGACCCCGCCGGGCACGTAGCGGGCGAGCAGCGACCGCGCCCAGACCGACTGCGCCCTGACCTCCGGCAGCCGGTGCTCGAGGGACCTGAGCAACAAGCTCCAGACGAACGCGGAGAGCACATAGAAGACCGCGAGCGTGGGGACGGCCGCGAGCAGCCAAGCCGGCTCGAAGCGGATATCGCGGTCGCGAAGCTCGTCCCACTGGGTGACGATGACCGCGACCAGGAAGCCGAGGACAACCAGGACGAGCAGGACCTCGACGACGGCCCACAGCCTGCGGCGTCCCCCGGCTTCCGCGCTCGGCCGCTCGGGGTCCACCTAGACCGGCCTCAGCTCGAA
Organism: uncultured Solirubrobacterales bacterium; assembly: GCA_963752605.1. Lineage (GTDB taxonomy): Bacteria > Actinomycetota > Thermoleophilia > Solirubrobacterales > 70-9 > CAVVYW01. Next base: position 271,004 of record CAVVYW010000006.1, on the reverse strand, counting down.
CCCGAAGTAGAGATAGGTCCGGAACGGGACGACGTATGACCAGGTCTCCACCACCTCGAAGCTCGGGCGGAAGAGGTCGTAGAGCGATTCCTTCGGTCTGCTCGGCTCGCCGGCGTCGAGCTTGGTGAGCGCGCCCTTCAGCGGGCCGATCGTGACCCCGTCGGTGAAGACCATCCTCGCCGGCCGGACCTCCGCCCTGAGTCGCGCCGCCAGCGAGACGACCTGCTCGTCGGTCAGGTGGTGAAAGACCGCGGAGGCGGTCACCACGTCGGCGCCTCTCCAGCGCTCCAGCGGCGCCTTCATGAAGTCCGCCTCGACGAACTCGTATCCCGGTGTGTCGTAGCGGCGCCGGGCGTAGTCGAGGTCGGCCGCGTTCAGGTCGAGGCCGACGTAACGCTCGGGCTTCAAATGCTCGAGCAGGCGGGAGCGACCGGAGCCCAGGTCTAGATGAAACGAATGGGGCCCGCGCCGCACGTCGTCGGCCAGCAGCTCCTCGCGGCGCATGTTCCACTCGCCGCTCGCGGCCAGCTGCCCGAGCCGCGTGACGAGCGGCCCGCGGCTCACCCGAGCCGCCTCCAGACCATCCAGGTTCCGTCGCGATAGACCTGCCGGTAGTCGGACCGGCGCTGGTCCAACCACTCCTGGGCGAACTCCGGGTCCGGGAAGGACACCGCCGCGGGTGCGAAGGCCACGTAGTCGGTGCTGGGTGCCTCGTAGCCGAGCAGGTAGATCTCATCCCGGTTGCTCAGGTGGGGCGCCAGAGGCGCGGCGGCGGTCACCGAGGCGTCGTTCGGAATGGCGTTCACCACGCCCTGGTTGACGCGGTCGGCGTCGGTCGCCGACAACGAGAACCCCGGCCGCAGAGGACCCAACGCCGGGATGCCGGTGATCTGCGTGTCGTACGCATCACCCACTGGCTGCTCCCGTGCGACCAGGAACAGGTTCGCTACAAGGATCACTCCACCGACGGCCGTCCCGGCCACGGCGAGCGATCGTTCTCGCCCGAGCCACCCGACCAGGTTGCGGAGCCCGTCTGCCGCGCCCATCGCCAGGATCGGAGCGATCGGCAGCCAGTAGTGGAACTCGGTCCCCCACTGGGCCTCGTAGCTGGAGAACATCTGCTGGGCCACCAACGGGATGCAGAGGATGATCAGGCGGGAGGCGAAGGTCAGCGCCAGGAACGGCAGGAAGAGCAGGGCGAGCGTCCGGACCTTCTCCGACTCGTCCACCAGCGCCGTGAACGGCAGATGGGGGTGCGTGAGGATCTCGCCGACCGCGCTGGGCGCGTCGGGGCCGAAATCGGTGTAGGTCCAGTGGGTGTACTCCTCCCCGCCCGCGAACGCCGGGATGAACACATTGATGCTGAGCGCGTACCAGGCCAAGCCGGCCCCGATCGTGACCAGGCCCATCCGGACCTCGCGGCCGCTCAGCAGCCAGAGGCCGATGAAGACCGTCAGCACCGACATGTTCTCCTTGACGAGGAGCAGGGCGGCGAGCGAGACGAAGAACGCCGTCCACTCCCGCCGATCCGCGAACAGGACGCAGAGGGCGATCAGCAGGGGGGCGAAGGCGAGCTCGTGGAACTGGAACCCGACCGCGGCCTGGACCCCCCAGAAGAGCGCGTAGCCCCCGCAGAGGAGGTAGGCGCCGAGGCGGCCGAGGCGCTCGCGCGCGAAGAGGAAGACGGGCACGATCGACGCTGCGATCAGGACCCCCTGGGCGATCAGCAGCATGCGCGGGTCCTCCCAGATCCAATACAGCGGTGCCAGCGCCGCGAGGATCGGGGAGAAGTGGTCCCCGAGCATGTTCACCGCCTCAGGCGGGATCGAGGTGATGGTCGGTTCCTGGAAGAGGCTGTAGTTCCAGACGGCCTGGTCGGCGATCGCGAGGTCGAAGTCCGTCAGGAAGTGGTTGTGCTCCCAGATCGCATATAGGGAGTAGCCCGCGGCCGCGAACACGGCCATGACGATGAGCAGGGGCTCGCGGCGGGGCAGCTCGGGCAGGCGGTCCAGCACGCGCGGGAGCGTAGCCGCAGATGAGCGACCCGATTTTTCTACACTCGCGGCCCGCCGGAGGGGCCCCTTTGGACTTCGATCAGCACACGCACTCGTATCAGGCCGAGCTCGAGCGGTCGATCGCCTTCGCGGGCGCCGAGGCCGCCCGCTACGTGGGCGCCAAGGCCCGGATGCTGGAGGAGCTCGCCGCCCGGGAACTCGGAGCGACGATCGAGCTCGACGCGCTGGACGTCGGCTGCGGCCCGGGTGAGGGCGACGCGTTCCTGGAGGGCGTGTTCGCGAGGTTGCACGGGGTGGACATCTCCGCCGGCATGGTCGAGCGGGCGGCACGGCGCAACCCGTGGGCCAGCTACTCCAGCTACGAGGACGGCGAGCGGTTGCCGCATGACGATGGGGCATTCGACCTCTCGTTCGCGATCTGCGTGCTGCATCACGTGCCGGAGGGGAGGCGCTCGGCCCTGGTGGCCGAGATGGCCAGGGTCACCCGTCCCGGCGGCGTGGTGGCGATCTTCGAGCACAACCCCTGGAATCCGCTCACGCGAAAGGCCGTGCGCGACTGTCCGTTCGACGAGGACGCTCAGCTTCTCAGCCGGCGCCAGGCGACGCGGCTGCTCGACCGGGCCGGGCTCGAGCCGGTCGACGCCGCCTACATAATCTTCTTTCCCCAGGAGGGGCCACGGCTGAGCCAGATCGAGCGGCGCCTGCGACCCTTGCCGCTCGGCGCCCAGTACTACGTGGCGCACAGGCGAAGGAGGAACGGAGATGGATAGCCCCACCTACTCATTCGTCATCCCCGTCCTCGACGAGGAGACGGTCCTGCCCGAGCTGCACCGGCGGCTGACCGCGGTCGCCGCGAGTCTCAACGGGCCCTCCGAGTTCATCCTGGTAGACGACGGCAGCGGCGACCGGACCGCCCAGATAGCCCGCGAGCTGCACGCCGCCGACCCGCGAGTGAAGCTCGTAGCGCTGTCGCGGAACTTCGGCCACCAGCTCGCGATCTCCGCCGGCCTCGACTTCGCCTCCGGCGACGCGATCGTGATCATGGATGGGGACCTCCAGGATCCGCCCGAGGTGGTGCCTTCGCTGATCGAGCGCTGGCGCGAGGGCTACGACGTCGTCTACGCGGTCCGCGCGGCGAGGGAGGGGGAGACGCGCTTCAAGCGGGGGACCGCATCGCTCTTCTACCGGCTGATGCGCCGCGTCACCAGGGTCGAGATGCCGCTCGACGCCGGCGATTTCCGGCTTGTGGACCGCCGGGTGGCGGGGATCGTCAGCAACATGCGCGAGCCCGACCGGTACCTGCGGGGGATGTTCGCCTGGGTGGGGTTCCGCCAGACGGCCGTCAGCTACGACCGTGCCGCGCGCTCGGCCGGGGAGACCAAGTATGCGCTGTCCCGGATGGTGCGCTTCGCCACCGACGGGATCCTCTCGTTCTCCACCGCGCCGCTGAGGCTGACCCTGGCCGCCGGCTTCGCGATCGCCGGGCTCGCCTTCGCCGCGGGCATCGCCGCCATCATCGCGAAGCTGAGCGGGGCGTTCACCGCGCCCGGCTGGGCGTCCCTGATCGTCGTGCTCAGCTTCTTCAGCGGCGTCCAGCTCATCGTGCTGGGGACGATCGGCCTCTACGTGGGGCGCATCTACGCCCAGGGCAAGGGCCGTCCCCTCTACCTGGTCGACGAGGCGATCGGCTTCGCCGAGGCGGACCTCGCGAGCATGTCCTCGACCCGCGGAAGCGTGCCTCAGGCGTAGTAGCGGCTCAGGGTGAGCAGCAGCGCGAGGAGGGTGTGCGCCGCCGCGAGCGAGACGATCAGCACTCCGGCGGCCGGCCCGAAGCGACGGCCGGCGCCACGCGCCGCCAGCGCGATAACGGCGGCGTAGAGGGCAAGCAGCGGGAAGAGGTAGCGGGCCTGCTCGAAGCCGTCGTAGGACTCCGTGCGCGAGACGTAACCGGTTCGGTGGATCGCGTAGAGCAGTCCGAGGGTGAGCGCGACGTAGGTGGCGAGCTCGAGGAGCCGTGAGAGAAGGGCTCCCCTCGATCGCACCAGCTCGTGGATGGCGAGAGCCAGGATCCCGCCGAGGATGATCGCCGCGACGACGTCGACGACCGTGCCGAAGCCATATTCGAGGGCGCCGAATCGCCCGATGAAGCCGTCGAACCAGATGTCGGCGAGCGGGTACTCGTCGAAGCGATCGGTCATGAAGGGAAGACGCGGCAGGTAGAACTGCCAGAGGTACTCCACCGATCCCAGGAAGCCGAGGTCGGTCGGGCTCGGCCTACCCGGCTCGCCGGTCCCCGAGGAATAGCCGCCGCGGTCCCAGACCTCGGAGTTGAGCAGCACGAAGCCGATGACCGGCAGCAGGGTGCAGACCGCCGCTCCCGCCGCCCCTCCGAGCGCCGCGCGGCGCTGCTCGGGCGCGGCGCGGAGAACGAGCAGCAGGACCCCGAGCGCGACCCCGGGGAGGAATGCGAGCCCGGTCGGCTTCGCGAGCACAGCGGCGGCGGTGCACAGCCCGATCAAGACACCGGACGGCAGGGTCAGGCCGCGCCGGAATGAGTGCGCGAAGCCGAGGAAGACCCCGGCCGAGGCCGGGTAGAGGAGGTTGTCGCTGTGGACGGCGCCGGCGAGGTTCCCGAACACCGGCTGCAGCGCGACCGCGAGGGCGCCCACCGCCCACACCCAGGGGGTCGAGGGCAGCAGCTCCCGCAGGAAGAGGAAGACGAGAAGTACGGTGAGGCCCGCGAGCAGTGCTGAGAGGAGCCGCATCGCGTAGAGGCGATCGAGCAGGTTGCCCGACGGCGTTAACCGGTAGGGCACCACCTCGAGCGCGTAGTAGAGCGGGGGGTTGCCGTTCGCGTGGCTGTAGCCGCCGCCGCTCCGCCTGTCGAACGGGGCGTCGAGCGCGCGCTCGATCTGCCGCTGGGCGCGGGCAGTGTTCAGCGGCCGGTTGTCCGGGCGGACCTCGACCTGCTTGTAGCGCAGCGCGTCAAGGACCCGCAGCTCCTCCTGGGAGTACGCCCTCGGCCGGGCCTCGCTCTGGGGCGGCTCGCCGACCTCCGCCAGGTACTGGGTGTAGGCGAAGTGCGCCGGTTCGTCCGGCACGTGGAAGGGCGGGACGATCAGGCCCCAGGCGATGCCCGTGATGACCCCTACGAGCGCGCACAGCCATCCGGCTCTGGGGACCCTCTCGATCAGCGATGCCGGGCCGGGGATGTCGCGGAGCCCGGTCACTTGTCGGGAACCTGGCGTGCGGCCAGCCAGAGCGCCAGGCCGCCGGCGGCGAGGGCGAGCAGCCCGGCCAACCACAGCCCCCATCCGCCGATGAAGCCGGCGTGGCCGAACTCGTACCGCCGCTCGACGGTCTCCGCCCGGGCCAGTTGCCTCGTCGGCTCACCCTGGAGGAAGCTCACCGCGAAACGGTGGTCCCGCTTCGCCGGCGGCGCCCCCTTGAACGGCTTCTTCTCCTCGCCGAACAAGGTCAGCAGGCGCTGGTCGAGGTTGCGGGCGCAGATACGGCTGCGGCCGGAGCGCCCCCGGCTCGGAGTCGGCTGGTCCAGGGGGATCTCCACCTCGCCCTCCCGGAACCCGAGCGCCTCGCCGGAGCTGATCCGCCCGCTCGAATCGCCGAGCGCGACCCGGATCCCCTCGATTGAGGAGTCGGGGTCGGACCCCTCGACCACGGTCTCGGTCAGCTCGGCCCTGAGCCGCACGCGCTCGGCCCCGGCGGGGACCCGCTTCAGCTGCTCGCAGGCCTGTTCATCGGGGAAGACGTTCACGGCCGCGTACAGCGGAGCGATCGTGTTCGTTCCGATCACGCGGCGCTCGGAGCTGAGCAGGAAGAGCGCGACCGGCACCAGCACGACGGCGATTCCCGCCGCGACGGCATGGCGGCGCCTCATCCCTAGCGGGGACGGCGCAGGCCCAGGATGCTGAGCAGGAACGCTGTGAAGAGGATCTGGACCCCCGCGGTGAGCAGGGTTGCCGCCAGCACGGCGATCCGCTGCTCGGAGAGCTCACCGAAGCCGCGGTCGATCCAGATCCCGACCAGCACTCCACCGAGGATCAGCCCAGCGAGGATGATCAGCCCGCTCAGGACCAGCACGTGCTCGAGCCGGTAGCGGTCCCGCATCCGCTGGAACCACGTGTCCTGCTCGCCCATGAAGTAGACGCCATAGGCCTGAGCGCAGAGGCCGAGCCCGATCACCTGGGTGCCGACGATCACCAGCAGCGCGCCCCCGATCTCCGCATGGATGTCCCACTGCCGGCCGAAGATGGAGACCTGCGCGAGCACGCTGATCAGGATCAGGGAGCCGAGCGCGAGCATCACGGCTCCCGGGATCAGGAAGAGGTGTGTGGGACTGTGGACCAGGAGGAAGCGCAGGTGCCGCCAGCCGTCGCTCCAGGTCGAGAGCTTGGACTCGCCCTGGCGCGGCAGATACTCGATCGGGAACTGACGGATGTCGAGTCCCTCCTTGGCCGCGCGGAGGACCATCTCCGAGGCGAACTCCATGCCGGTGCTGCGTAGCTCGAGCCGCGGTAGCGCCTCGCGGCGGATCGCTCGCATGCCGCAGTGGGCGTCGTCCACCTCGGTGCCGAAGAGCCGGTTGAGCATCCCGGTGAGGAGCGGGTTGCCGACGTAGCGGTGAAGCCAGGGCATCGCGCCGGGTTGGAGTTGCTGCAGCCGGTTGCCCAGCACCAGGTCCCCGCCGTCCTCGAGCGCGTCGATGAAGCGGGGCAGCTCGCGGATGTCATAGGTCAGATCGGCGTCCAGCATCACGATGTACTCACCCTCGGCCGCGGCCAGTCCGGCGAGGTAGGCCTGGCCGTAACCCCGCCGCGGCTCCTCGATCACCCTGGCTCCCGCGGCCGCGGCAAGCTCGCCGCTGGAGTCGGTCGAGCCGTTGTCGACCACCACGACCTCCCCGCGGTAGTGCCCGTCGCGCAGCGCCTTCCGGGCCGCGTGGACGCAGGCCTCGATCGACCCGGCCTCGTTGAGGCAGGGGATCACGACCGAGACCTGCAGGTGCGGGATCTCGGCGGTTCCCTGGACCGCGAGCTCAGTCAGGCCCTGGTCCGCTGGCTGGGTTGGATTACGCATGGGCCTCCTGAGCTTCGGCAAGGTACCGAATCGGTCTGCACGAGGGCCAAGGCTGCGCCCGGCGCAGGAACCCGCGGACCGCCAAACTACGCGCGTGCAAACGAAGCGACCACTGGTCAGCGTGCTGATGGCCGCCTACAACCACGAGGACTACGTGGCGGCGGCGCTCGACAGCGTGCTCGAGCAGACCTACGAGAACGTGGAGATCGTCGCCGTCGACGACGCCTCGCCGGACTCGACGCCGCGGATCCTCTCCGAGTACGCGCGGCGCCACCCCGACCGGGTGCGGGTCACCCTCGGCGAGGAGTCGCTGGGCCCGTGCAGGCGCCGCAACCAGGCGCTCGAGATGGCGCGCGGCGAGCTGATCTGCTGGCTCGACTCCGACGACCTCTGGCTGCCGAGCAAGGTGGAGAAGCAGGTCGCGGTGATGGAGTCCCGCCCCGAGGTCGGCCTCGTCTACACGGCCTTCGAGGCCTTCGACTCGGCGACCGGAGCGACCCTCCCGTGGGGCGACACGAGCCCGCGGACCGGGGAACACCTGGCTGCCCCTCTTCGTCGAAGGCTGCTTCATCGGCTCGCTGACGATCATGTTCCGGCGGCGCGTCCTCGACGACCGCGGCATCGGCCTCCGCGATCGCGACTTCTCCTACGGCGACGACTACCAGCTCCACCTGGTCGCGTCGCTGGACTGGGAGTTCGCCGGCATCGACGAGGTTCTCGCCCGGTACCGGCGCCATCCCGACAACACCAGCCTTCGCGCCGGGAACGACCACGTGAAGCGCATCGCCCTCCTCCGCGAGTTCCTCCGGGAGTACCCCGAGGCTCGAGCGAGGCTCGGCCGGTACCGCCGCTATGGCCTCGCGAATCACCATCTCCTCGCCGCCGGGCATGAGCGGCGGGAGGGGAACAGGAGGCGGACGGGCGTCCACCTGGTGCAGGCGGCGATCCGCGACCCGGTCAGGGCGCTCCGAGCCCCGGTTCGGTGGTCCGCGGGCCTCATCCGCAGAGGCGCCGCCTGGCTGGCGGCTCTCGCCGCGTTCGTGCTCCTGGCGATCGCCGCGCTCGTCGCCCGGGTGGGCACGGCGGCGCGCCGCCGGCTGGGGAGGCCCCCCCGGCTGGTCTGGGGCCCCGAGCCGCTGATCAGCATCAAGTACTGGTCCGAGGCGATGCGGCGCCTCGGCTACGACAGCACCACCCTGGTGAGCGAGGCCTACTCGATCAACAGCCGCGACGACTTCGACCTGGAGCGCGCCGACTTCCTCGGCTCGGGGCGCCTCTCCGAGGCGGTGCGCGACTACTGGGCCTTCGCCTGGACCCTGCGCCACGCCGACGTCCATCTCACCTTCTTCAACGGCGGCTTCCTCCGCGACACGCCGCTGCGCGGGCAGGAGGGGCGCTTGCTGCGGCTCGCCGGGAAGAAGCTGGTGGTCTCGCCCTACGGCGGCGACATCGCGGTGCCGGGCCACCTCGGCGTGACCGAGGAGGCCCTGCTGCAGGACTACCCCTACTTCGAGGACCTCGCGGAGATCGTGAAGGAGCGCGTGGACTACTTCGCACGCTGGGCGGACGTGATGGTCCGCAACTACCAGAACGGCTACCTGCCGCGCGCGGACGTCACCTGGGTGACCCAGCTCGCGTTCGACCTCGAGCAGTATTCGGCCGGCGCAGCGGAGAGTGGGGCTGACGGACGGGAGGACCAGGTCGTGGTGATCCACGCCCCCAACCACCGCCACGTGAAGGGGACGGCCGAGCTGATCCAGGCCGTTGAGGAGCTGCGGGAGGAGGGGCTGCGAATCCGCCTCGACCTCCTCGAGCGGCGGCCCAACGAGGAGGTGCGGCGGGCGATCCGCGCGGCGGACGTCGTCGCCGACCAGTTCATCGCCGGCTACGCGATGTTCGCGCTGGAGGGCCTCGCCGCCTCCAAGCCGGTGCTGTCGGCGCTGAGCGGGATGCCCCCGGAGGCGCGGAACGTCGCGGCGCTGCGCGACTGCCCGATCGTCGAGGCGGATCGCGCCACCGTCAAGCAAGAGCTGCGCCGTCTGGTGGTGGACCCGGAGCTCAGGGCCCGCCTCGGCGCGGCCGGCCGCGAGTTCGCCCGCCGCTACCACTCCCTCGACGCGGTGGGGGACGGCTGGAGGGTGATCCTCGATCATGTCTGGCGAGGGAGCCCGCTGCCGGACGAGCTGCCCGTAGGCGAGCCCGCCGAGCTTGACCCGAGCCCGCGCCGACAGCCCCAGCCGGCCGGAGCCTGAACGTGTGCGGAATTGCGGGCGTGCTCGATGGGAGCGGCGGGGAGGTGCCGCGCGAGCTGCTGCGCCGAATGGGCGACGTGATCGCCCATCGTGGACCCGACGACGAGGGTCAGTTCGCCGAGGGTCCAGTGGGCCTGGCCAATCGCCGCCTCGCCATCATCGGCCTCGGCGCCGCCGGTCACCAGCCGATGAGCGACGAGCGGGGCGAGCTGGTGATCACCTACAACGGCGAGCTCTACAACTACCTGGAGCTCAGGGAGGAGCTGCGGCGGGCGGGCCGTGAGTTTCGCTCCGCCACCGACACCGAGGTGGTGCTCAACGCCTACGCCGAATGGGGCGCCGCCTGTCTCGATCGCTTCAACGGCATGTTCGCCTTCGCGATCTGGGACCGCCGCAAAAAGGAGCTCTTCCTCGCCCGCGACCGCTACGGGATCAAGCCGCTCTACTACTGGGAGTCGGGCCGGCAGCTCGTCTTCGGCTCCGAGATCAAGTCCCTGCTGGAGCACCCCGCGATCCGCGCGGAGGTGAGCCTCCCGCACCTGCTCGAGTACTTCACCTTCCAGAACATCTTCACCGACGGCACCCTCTTCAAGGGGGTGAAGCTCCTGCCGCCGGGGCACTTCCTGGTGGCGAGCGCCGACGGCTCCGCACCCAGGATCGAGCGCTACTGGGACTTCTCCTTCCAGGAGGGGGAGGACGGCGCGTCCGACGACGAGCTGCGTGAGGAGCTCGACCGCCTGCTGCGACAGGCCGTCACCCGCCAGCTGGTCGCGGACGTCCCGGTCGGCGCCCAGCTGAGCGGCGGCGTCGACTCCGGCAGCATCACCGCACTCGCCGCCCAGGAGCTGCCGTACCTGAACACGTTCACGGTCGGCTTCGACATGAGCTCGAGCACCGGGCTCGAGGCCGGGGTCGACGAGCGGGCCAAGGCGGAGGCGATGTCCTACCGCTTCCGCACCGAGCACTACGAGTCCGTGCTGAAGGCGGGCGACATGGAGCGCTGCCTGCCCGCTCTGATCTGGCACCTCGAGGACCCCCGGGTCGGCCAGAGCTATCCGAACTACTACGTGGCCCGGCTCTCCAGCAAGTTCGTCAAGGTCATCCTCACCGGCTCGGGCGGCGACGAGCTCTTCGCCGGCTATCCCTGGCGCTACTACCGGGCGGTCGTCAACGAGGACTTCGACCACTACGTCGACAAGTACTTCAAGTTCTGGGCACGGCTGATCCCGAACAGCGTCCTGCCGACCTTCTTCACCCCGGAGGTCTGGCGGGAGGTCCAGGACGTTCACGCCGTGGACATCTTCCGGACGGCGTTCCCCGACTCGAGTGCCCCGGAGTCTCCCGAGGACTACATCAACCACTCCCTCTACCTCGAGGCGAAGACCTTCCTGCACGGGCTGTTCGTGGTGGAGGACAAGCTCAACATGGCCCACAGCCTCGAGAACCGGGTCCCCTTCCTCGACAACGACCTGGTCGAGTTCGCCCAGCGGCTGCCCGTCCGGCTGAAGCTGAAGGACCTCCAGCAGGTGGTCGCCCTGGACGAGAACGAGCCGGGCCCGAAGACCCAGCGCTACTTCGAGAAGACCAGGGACGGCAAGCTGCTGCTGCGGCAGGTGATCGACCGCTACGTCCCGGAGGAGGTCACCAACCAGGTCAAGCAGGGGTTCACCGGCCCCGACTCGAGCTGGTTCCGGGGCGACAGCATCGACTACGTCCGCGAGACCATCCTCACGCCCGACGCGGCCATCTACCGCTTCCTCAGCCCCGAGGGAGTGCGGCCGCTCGTCGAGGACCACATCGAGGGGCGCGAAAACCGCCGCCTGCTGCTCTGGTCATTGCTCACCTTCGAGCACTGGTGCCGTACCTTCCTCGACGCATGAAGTCCAGCCTCCTGGAAGTCCTCGTCTCGCCCGGCGACCACAGGCCTCTGCGGTTGAACGGGAGCCCCTCCGCGAACGGTCAGGAGACGCTGGAGGGAAGCCTCAGCGACGAGGGCGGCCGCGAGTTCCCGATCCGCGCCGGGGTCCCACGCATGGTCCCACCCGGCGAGTCGGGAGCGGGCGGCGACCAGAGCGCCAGCGCCGAGACCTTCGGGGCCAAGTGGGCGAGCCTGGAGCCAGACCAGCGCGACCGGCTCGCCGCGATGCAGCGGGAGTGGTTCGACCGGCGCTTCGGCTTCGGCGACGAGCAGGGCCTCGCCTCGTTCCTGGGCGAACGGGACCGGATCCTCGACGCGGGCACCGGTCCCGGCCTGAACGCGCACCGCTTCGCGAGCCTCACCGACAACGAGGTGGTCGGGATGGATCTCTCCGACAGCGTCAGCGGTGCGCAGGAGACGTTCGGCGATCGCCCCAACCTCCACTACGTGCAGGGGGACATCCTCGATCCGCCCTTCCCGCCCGAGAGCTTCGACTTCGTCGTCTCCGACCAGGTCATCCACCACACCCCCGACTGCCCCCGCGCCTTCCGGACGCTGGCCGGGCTGCTGCGGCCCGGCGGGCAGATCGCCGTCTACGTCTACCGCAAGAAGCCGCTGATGAGGGAGCTCGCCGACGAGCACGTCCGCGCCCTGACCACCGAGATGAGCGTGGAGGAGTGCAGGCGGTTCAGCGAGCAGATCACCGAGCTCGGCCGCGAGCTCTCCGAGCTCGGGGCCACGGTGAAGCTCGATCAGGGCGTCCCGCTGCTCGGGATCGAGCCGGGCGAGCATGACGTGCAGCGCCTGATCTACTGGTGCTTCCTCAAGATCTACTGGAACGAGGACCTCGGGGAGGAGCTGAGCACGCTGATCAACTTCGACTGGTACCACCCGGTCTACGCCTCGCGCCACACCACCGACGAGGTGCTCGGCTGGGTCCGCGACGCCGGGCTCGAGGTCGTCCACACCGACGTGATCGAGAGCGGGATCAGCGTGCGGGCGAAGCGCCCGGCGACGAGCGGGGGCACGAGCTGAGGCTGCTGGCCACCGGCGCCGCTGGGTTCCTGGGCCGCCACTTCATCCAGCGGGCGCCCCAGGGCGTCGAGATCATCGGCGTGATCCGGCCGGGGACCACCCCGCCGCCCGGGGCCGAGGGCGTCGAGTGGGTGGAGCGCGACCTGACCGAACGCGGCTTCGAGCGAGGGCTGCCCGGGGACGTCGACGCGATCGTCCACCTCGCCCAGTCGCGGGGCGACCGCGACTTCCCCGAGGGAACCGACGACGTCGTCGCGCTCAGCGTCGGCGCCACCGCGCGGCTGCTCGATCACGCGCGCGTCCACGGAATCGAGCGGTTCGTTCTCGCCTCCACGGCCACCCTCTACGCGCGCTCGCAGGCCCCGCTCGCCGAGGACGCCGAGCTCGATTGCTCCAGCTTCTACGGCGCCTCGAAGCGCAGCGCCGAGCTGCTCGTCAACGCGTACGGGGAGCTGCTCTCCGGCCTGGTGCTGCGGATCTTCACCCTGTATGGGCCCGGCCAGCGGGGCCGGCTGATCCCCGACCTGGTGCGCAAGGTGAGCGATGGTGAGCCCGTGCAGCTGGAGGGCGATCGCGGCCTGGTGCTCAGCCCGATCCACGTCGACGATCTCGCGCGGGTGCTCCACGAGCTGATTCGAAGCCCGGCCGGAGGCCCCGGCTTCGAGCTGCTGAACGTCGCCGGTGACGAGGCGCTCGGCATCCGCGAGATCGCCGAGCAGATCGGCCGGGCGGTTGGGAGGGAGCCGGTCTTCGAGCGGATCAGCGAGGGGGAGCCGGGAGGGCTGATCGCCGATTGCTCGAGGCTCCGGAACCGGCTGCCGTCGTTCGAGGCGACCCCCTTCGAGGCCGGCGTCCGCGACCTCGCCGCGGCGCGGGCCTAGTCGACCAGGATCTCGCGGCGGCGGGCGTCCACCTCGGAGGCGTGCGCCTGCCGCCACTCGACGAGCGCCCGCAGACCCTCGGTGAGCCCGACCTCCGCCTCGAAGCCGATCTCCGCCTTCGCCAGCTCGGTGCTCCCGATCCGGTTCTTGACGAAGGTGACCCCCTCGGGCTCGTAGCGGATCCCGACGTCCGAGCCGGTGATCTCGAGCAGCTTCGCGGCGAGCTCCCCGATCGTCGTCCGCACGCCGGTGCCGACGTTGTAGAAGCGGTCAACGGTGTCGGCGGTCATCGCGCAGATGTTGGCCGTCGCGCAGTCGCCCACGTAGACGAAGTCGTAGGCCTGGCTGCCGTCCCCGTAGATCACCAGGGGCTCGCCGCGATCGATCGAGTCGAGCATCTTCATGATCACCGCGATGTAGGCGCCCTGATAGTCCTGGCGCGGGCCATAGACGTTCATGTAGCGGAGGCCGACGTAGGGGAGCCCGTACCGGTGGTGGTAGGCCCGGGCCATCGCCTCGCCCGCGATCTTCGTCGCCCCGTAGAAGTTCTGGTTGTTGAACGGGTGGTCCTCGGCCATCGGCTCGGTGACCGCGTCCCCGTAGACAGAGGCCGAGGAGGAGAAGACCAGCCTCTCGACCTCGTTCGCGACGCACGCCTCGAGCACGTTGAACGTCCCCGCCACGTTGACGTCGAACGCGGCCCGCGGGAACTCGTGGCAGTGGAGCAGCCACAGCGCGGCGAAGTGGAAGACGCCGTCGGCGTCCTTCAGCGCCGCGTCGAGGATGTCGGTGCGGGTGATGTCGCCGCCGATGCTGGACAGGTGGACCCGGTCGTCGCGCATCGCGTCGGCGAGGTTCTCGTGCGTCCCTCGGCTGAAGTTGTCGAACACTAAGATCTCGCCGACGTCCTCGCGGGTGAGGGCGTCGACCGTGTGCGAGCCGATCAGGCCCCCGCCGCCGATCACCACCAGTTTCTTCCCTCGGATGTCCATCGACCTGCAGATTAGGGACTGAGTTTGGGCCCCGACCAGCCGGCCCGGATCCTGCACGTGGGCCTGAATACCGGCGGTGACGCGGTCGGCTTCTCGCGGGCCGAGCGCGAACTCGGCTTCGAGAGCGACATGATGGTCTTCGACCGGCACCCGTTCGGCTACGAGCACGACATCGAGATCGGGCTCGGGCGATCGAACTGGTTCATGGGCTGGATGAGGCTCTTCCGCGCCGTGGCGAGGGCGACCCGCTACGACGTGATCCACTTCGAGTACGGGTACACGCTGATTCAGCGGCTGCACTTCGGGCGCCTGTGGACCGAGATGCCCCTCCTGAAGCGGCTGGGCAAGACGATCCTCGCCAGCTTCCACGGTGACGATGCCCGGCCGCCCTCGGCGAATCCGTGGGGCATTCAGGACCCCGACTACCTGCGGTTCATGGAGCTCGTCCAGCCCCCCCGCCGCGAGCTGATGCTCCGCAACGCCGATCGCACCTTCTACGTCAACCCGGACCTGCGCCAGTGGCTGCCGGGCGCCACGTTTCGCCCCTACGCCAACGTCGACCCCCGGGCGGTCCAGCCCGCTCCGCCGCCGTCCGCCGACGAGGTGACCGTCGTCCACGCGCCGTCGCACCGTCAGATCAAGGGGACCGAGCACGTCGAGCGCGCGGTGAGCGACCTCCGCGCGGAGGGATTGCCCGTAAGACTCGACCTGATCGAGGGCCTTCCGCACACCGAGGCGATGCGCAGATTCGCGCAGGCCGACTTCGCCGTGGACCAGCTCAACATCGGCTGGTACGGCGGCTTCGCGGTCGAGGTGATGGCGCTGGGCCGGCCGGTGATCTGCCACATCGATGAGGAGTCGACCGCCGACAACCCCTTCGGCTCGGAGCTCCCGATCGTCAGGACCACGCAGGAGACGGTCCGCGACGCGATTCGCGACCTGGTCACGGACCGCGATCGCCGCCTGGCGCTGGGACGCGAGAGCCGGAGCTTCGTGGAGAAGCACCACGATCCCCGCGCCGTCGCCCGCACCGCCCTGGAGGGCGTGGTGCCGATCCCCGCTTCATAGCCGCTACCCTCGCGCGTCGATGAAGGTCCTGATCACAGGGGGCTCCGGCTTCCTCGGCTCGCACCTCGTCGACCGGCTTCTGTCCGAGGGCAACGAGGTCCTCGTGCTCGACAACTACGAGACCGGGCGCCGCGAGAACCTGACCGAGCAGGCGGGCCTGACCATCGTCGAGGGGACCATCGCCGACCGCGGCGAGGTCGATGCCGCCTTCAAGGACTTCGGCCCGGAGGTTGTGGCGCACGCCGCCTGCTCCTACAAGGACGGCGAGGCCTGGGAGCACGACGTGATGACCAACGCGATGGGCACGGTGAACGTAGTCCGGGCCTCCCAGGAGGCCGACGTCAGCCGCCTCATCTACTTCCAGACCGGCCTCTCCTACGGGATCAACGCGAAGGTGCCCACCCCGCTCGACCACCCCCAGCCGGGCGAGTCGAGCTATGCCATCACCAAGACCACCGGCGAGAACTACATCGCCATGTCCGGGCTCGACTACGTCAGCTTCCGGCTCGCGAACATCTACGGCCCGCGGCTTCAGGCCGGCCCGATGGCCACCTTCTACAAGCGCCTCAAGGAGGGCCAGCCGTGCTTCGTGGTGGACGCCCGCCGGGACCAGACCTGGGTCGATGACCTGATCGACGTGCTGATGATGGGTATCGGGGGCACCGGCAGCGGTCCGTACAACATCAGCTCAGGCTCCGACCGGCCGGTCAAGGACATGTTCGACCTGATCGTCGAGGCGATGGGGATCGAGCTCGACTACGAGGTCGAGGTCCGGCCCCGCCCCTCAGACGACGCGCCGACCCTGCTGCTCGACCCGACGCGGACCACCGAGGACTTCGGGTGGAAGCCGACCACCCCGATGGAGGAGGGAATCCCCAAGACCGTCGCCTGGTACGAGCAGCATGGGATCGGGGACGAGACCTACACCCACCTCAAGGCGGACGAGCTGAAGGTCAAGTAGCGGCGCGGACGCGCTCGTCGCGCTCGGTGAGCCGGTTGTACCAGTCCCAGAGTCGCCTGATCCCCTCGCGCAGGTCGATCTGCGGGGTGAAGTCGAGCAGCTCGCGCTGCTTGGTGAGGTCCGGGATTCGCTTCAGCACGTCCTGGTAGCCCCCGGCACCGACCTTCTCGTAGGGGATCAGCTCGATTCGCGGCTCGCCGCCCACGCCGGAGAGCTCGTGCATCAGCTTCGCGAGCTCGATGATCGTGACCTGCTCGTCGTTGCCGATGTTGATGACCTCGCCGGCGACCTCGTCACGCTCCACGGCGCGCGCGGTCGCCTCCGCCATGTCGTCGATGTGGGTGAAGCAGCGGATCTGACTGCCGTCGCCGTGGACGGTCATCGGCTCGCCCTTCGAGATCGCCTCCAGGAAGACGCCCTGCGGGCCGCCCCACCAGTTCAGATACTGGCGCTCGCCGTAGCTGCCGAAGAAGCGGAGGATCGTCACCGGCAGCCCGTACTCCTCCTGGTATCCGAACGCCATGTGCTCGTCGGCGAGTTTCCCGATCCCGTAGACCCAGCGGGCGACCGTGCTCGGACCGCTGACCGTGATGCCGTCCTCGGTGAACGGGAGGTCCGGGCTGTTGCCGTAGACATCCGAGGTGGAGGCGAACACGTAGCGGCTGTCGTTGCGCCGGGCGGTCTCCAGGGCCGCGCGGCCCGCCTCGAAGTTGGTCGTGACGTTACCCAGCCGGCCCCCGTCCCGCGGGATCTTGGTCGCGGCCAGGTGGACCACCACGTCGGCCCCCTTCCCGAGCTCGACGAGGCGGTCCTGCTCCCGGCAGTCGGCCTCGACGAACTCGTAGTCGGCGCGATCCAGGACGTGCTCGAGGTTCGCCGGCCTCCCCTTGCTGAGGTCGTCGACGCCGGTGACCGTCCAGCCGCGGGCGAGGAGCGAGTCGGTGAGGTGCGAGCCGATGAACCCCGCGCCTCCTGTGAGCAGCGCTTTCACCGCGGGCAAGGGTACTGGGGGCATGAGCCGGCGCCCGCGCTCAGCTACGGTCCTGCGCGCGATGGAACGCTCGAGAAGGATCGTCTCGGTCACCACCATGGGCGTGCAGCGCGACAAGCGCACCTTCCAGAACGCCGCCTCGCTCAGCCGCTTCGGCTACGAGTCGACCGTGGTGGAGGGGGAGCCGAGCCAGCTGCCCCGGGCCGAGCTTCCCTTCGAGCTGGTGACGGCCGATGGCGCAACCGCGCCGGAGGCTCCCGCGGCCGAGGACGCGACGGCCGCCTCGCATCCGCTGGTGGAGGCGATGCCGGGCCCGCTCTCCAGGGCCCTGAAGCGCCTCGGCGCCCTGCTGCTGCGCGCGCGCAGCCGGTCGACGCTGCTGCTGTGGCGGATCTCCAGACGGGACAACGAGGGGACGTACGCATCCCTGCCCGACGCCGATCTCTACTACCTGACCTTCTTCTGGCAATTCCCCGCGGTCTGGAGGAAGTGCCGCGAGACCGGTTCCCGCTTCATCTACGACGCGAACGACGCCTACTGGCTCTGGCCCGGATACCGGTGGTACCCCCGCCTCTTCCGGCTGTGGCTGCGCCGGACCGAGCGCCGCTGCGTGCGCAGGGCGAGCGCCTTCGTCACCGTCAGCGAGGGCGTCGCCGACCTGCTCGAGCGCCGTTATGGCCGCCGGCCGATCGTCGTGCGGAACCTGCATGACCTCCGGGTGGACCGGGAGGCCGCGCAGGACATCCGGCGCGCCGCGGGGCTGGAGGAAGGGGCCTTCCTGCTCGTGGTCGTCGGCAACGACAAGCCCTCGGACGCCGTGGACGAGGCGATCCAGGCGCTGTCGGCGCTCCCCGACCGCGTCCACCTGGTGCTGCTCGGCGCCGGGTACGAGGGCCACCAGCCCCTGGCGAAGAGGCTCGGCGTGGAGGACAGGGTCCACCTGATCCCCCCGGTCGCGCCGACCGAGGTGACCAGCGCGATCAGGACCGCCGACGCCGGGCTGATCAACACGCGGGCCCAGGACGTCCACATGCACGCGCTGCCGACCAGGCTGTTCAGCACGGTCGCGGCCGGCCTCCCGGTCCTCTACCCGCCGCTGCCCGAGGTCAGGGCGCTGGCGGAGGCGCACCACCTCGGCCTGCCGATCGACGCCGAGGACCCCGAATCGATCACCGCGGCCGTCCGGCGCCTCACCGAGGAGCCCGAGCTGGTCGCCGAATACCGAGCGAACGTGGAGCGGGCCCGCAGCGAGCTGAACTGGGAGCGAGAGGAGGGACGGCTGGCGGAGATCGTCGCCCGCGCCCTGCAGGATTCGACCTGAGTCAGCCGACCGGCTGCTGCGCCTCGAGCGGGTCGGCCGGCACGGGCTGTCCCGCGCCGCCGTGCTCGAGCGAGGCCTGCAGCGCCTCGAGCACCCGCACCACCCGGAGGCCGGAGCGCCCGTCCGTGCGGGGTGTCTCGCCGTGGGCGATCGAATCGAGCCAGTGCTCGCACTCGATCCGGAGTGGCTCCTTGCTGGAGACTGCGGGACTCGTGATCGCCCCGCTCCGCGCGACGTAGTCGCCGACCGAGGCCTCGTCCGGATCGAAGCCCTTGTCGTAGATCGTCAGCTTGCGCTCGCTGTCCATGTCGTCGAACACGGCCATCCGCTGGGAGCCGACGACGGTGATGCGCCTCTCCTTCCGCGGATCGAGCCAGGACAGGTGCATGTGCGCGGTGAGGCCCGAGGGGAACTTGAGGTGGGCGAAGACCACGTCCTCGACGCTCTCCATCACTCCCCAGCGCCCGTGGGCCGAGGCCTCCTCGGGCATGCCGCCGGCGAGCCGAAGGATCACCGAGAGGTCGTGGGTGCCCAGGTCCCAGAGGGCGTTCTCGTCCTCGCGGAGCTTGCCGAGGTTGAGGCGATTCGAGTAGATGTAGACGAGGTCACCCAGCTCGCCCGAGCGGAGGTGCGCCTCGAGCGCCTCCACGCCGGGGTGGTACTCCAGGAGGTGCCCGACCATCAGGGTCAGGCCGCGCTCGTCGGCCTTCCTCACCAGGTCGGCGGCCTCGTCCATGGAGTGCGCGAGCGGCTTCTCCACGAAGCAGTGCTTGCCCGCATCGAGGACCCGGGAGGCGAAGGTTGCATGGTCCTTGACCGGTGCGGTCACGGCGACCGCATCGAGGTCGTCGTCGGACAGCATCTCGTCGAGGCTGTCGGTGAAGCGGGCCCCAGGGAAGACCTGGCCCCAGCGCTCACGGCGCTCGGGATCCATCTCGCAGCACCACGCGAGCGTGGCGCCCTCGATCACGTTCAGGTTTCTGGCGACGTTTGGGCCCCAGTAGCCGAGCCCGATCACGCCCACGTTCATGCCCACCGGCGGGAGGTTAATGACCCGCCGTCCGCCGCCCTGACACGCGGCGCCCGGGGGGCGCCGCAATAATCGCTTCGGCATGGGGAACGACCTCAGGCACATACGCGGGGCGCTGCTCCTCTACCACCGCCCGCTCTTCAGCGACGCGGCGACCATCGACGAGCACATCGAGGCCTTCGGGCGCTACTCGCGCTTCCCGTTCTGGAAGGTGAACACAGACCTCGGTTTCCCCCGGCGCCTCGCAGGCCTCAGCTTCGACGCGGTGGTGCTCCACTACACGCTCTTCGCGAGCGGCCCGTTCCCCTACCAGCTGAACGACGACTTCCTCGACTACCTCGCCGCGGATGAGCGCAGCTACAAGGTCGCGTTCTTCCAGGACGAGCACGAGTACTGCCAGCGCCGCTTCCGCTTTCTCGACCGCTACCGGGTCGGTTGCGTCTATACCTGCTTCGAGCCCCAGTACTTCGCTGCGACCTACGGCAAGTACACGCGGGTACCGAAGCTGGTCAGCCACGTCCCCGCCTACGTCAGCGCCGACTTGGTCGAGGCCGCCGAGCGGCTCAGCCCGCCCGATGGCGAGAGGACGATCGACGTCGGCTACCGCACCCGCCCTGTCCCGCCGTGGATCGGGCGGGGCGGGATGGAGAAGGTGGAGATCGGCGAGCGGTTCGCCGAGCGCGCGAGGGACGCGGGGCTCCGCCTCGATATCAGCATGCGCGAGGAGGATCGCCTCTACGGCGAGGACTGGTATCGGTTCATGGCGAATTGCAGGGGGCTGCTCGGGACCGAGTCCGGGGCTTCCTGCGTCGACCTCGAGGACGAGGTGAGGGAGGAGTACGACCGACTCTCGGCCGGCGGTCGCGAGGTCACCGTCGAGGAGCTCGAGCGCGGGGCGCTTGGCCGCTGGGACGGGAAGGTGCAGCTGCGGACCACGGCCTCCCGCCACTTCGAGGCGGCCGCGCTGCGGACCTGCCAGGTCATGTACGACGGCCACTACTCGGGCGCCCTGAAGCCGATGGAGCACTACATCCCGCTGAAGAAGGACTTCTCGAACTTCGATCAGGTGCTCGAGCAGTTCGGGGACCCCGAGGTCCGCCGCACGATCACCGACAACGCCTACCGCGACCTGATCGCCTCGGGCGAGCACAGCTACGAGCGCTTCATCGCGGGCTTCGACCGGACGCTCGAAGAGGCCGGGCTGCAGCCGCCCGCGCGCTCACCTGATTCGGCGCTGGTCAGGCGCTCGATCCGCTTGAAGCGCCCGCGGGCGCTCGCGGGCCGGTACATCGCCGGCGCGTGGTTCTGGCTGATGAAGAACCACCCCCGTATCTGGAGAGTGCTCCACGTCGCCTCCCGGCCGCTGGTCTGGCCGGCGCGGCGGATCCTCGGGCTACCGACCGGCGAAAAGGCGGCCTCGCGCGAGGCCCAAGCCGGTTAACGCCCGAGCAGCCGCTCGGGGACCGTCAACTGCTCCACGGCGTCGGAATAGGCGAGGCCGGGCTGGGGGCCGCCCTCGAGCGCAAGGATGTCTCTACCGAGGGAGACGACGCCGAGCCCATGTCGCGGCGTCGGCATCTCGGCCAGTTCGCGCCATCGCCCGCTCGAGGACTCATACAGCTCCACCGGGCCGATCGTCTGCTCCGGCCCGCCGTCAACGGTCTCGCCGCCGAGGGCGACGACGCCCCGGCCGCCCACCGACGCGGCCCCGAATCCGCTCCGGGCCGTGTTGAGAGGCGCCAGGGTCGACCACCTGCCGGTGCGGGTGTCGAGGGCCTCGACCGTGTCGAGATTGCGACCGGGGATGCGCCCCCCAAGTACCAGGATCTGCTCGTCCAGAACCGCGCTGGCGAGGTGCTCTCGGGCAACCTTCATCGAGGGCCCCTTTCGCCAGACGTCCCCGGCGATGTCGTAGATCTGGACCAGGCTGAGGGGAGAGCCGCCGCTCGCCCCCCCGATGGCGTACAGCGAGTTGCCGACCGCCGCCAGGGTCGCCGCCCCGCGCGGGGATCCCGAGCCGGAGAGCCTCCTCCACTCGCCCGTGGCCGGGTCGAAGCGCTGCAGGGCATCGGTCTCGCCCTCCAACGCGTCCTCCGCGGCATAGCCGCCGTAGACGTATACGTGGCCACCCTGGGCGGCCACGGCGGGATGGTTGACCGCCAGCGGCATCGGCGCCGCCAGCGACCAATCGCCGGTCTCGGTGTCGTAGCGCGCCACCTGGTCAGTGGTGTCCCCGGCGGGAGGCAGAAAGCCGCCGACCACGTAGATGAATTGCCCCACCCGGGCCGCCCCGACCTCGGTTCGAGCGAGCGGGCTGGCCGTCAGCGCCTCCCAGCCGCCGGGCGTCCCCTCCGGGCCGCTGTCTGCCTCGTCGTCCCCGCTCAGCAACGCGATCGCCCCGGCGACGCCGGCGGCCGCAATCAGGCCGGCCAGCGCCAGCCGGAGCCGCGGTCCGCCGAGGCGGCTCAAGGGCTAGCCGCTCAGCGCCGCCGCACCAACGGGCTGCGGGGAGCCGCCGGCGTCGAGGGAGGCCTGCAGTGCCTCCAGCACCCGCACCACGCGGACACCGTTCGCCCCGTCCGAGCGAGGCGTGGCTCCGGTGCGCACGCAGTCGACGAAGTGCTCGCACTCGATCGCCAGCGGCTCCCGATGGGGGATCGCCGGGCTCCAGATCCCGGCGGCCCGGGTCACGTACTCGCGATCTCCGAACGAGCTCTGCTGAGGATCGAACCCCTTGTCGTAGATCGTCAGCTTGCGCTCCATCTCCATGTCGTTCAGGGTCGCCATTCGCCGGGAGCCGACCACGGTGACCTTGCGCTCCTTGTGGGGATCGAGCCAGGAGAGGTGGAGGTGGCCGGCGACGCCGGACTCGAAGCGCATATAGGCGAAGACGACGTCCTCCACACCCTCGGTGATGTAGGCCTCGCCGCGCGCGGATACCTCCGTTGGAAGCTCGCCGCTGAGGCTGAGGATCACCGAGACGTCATGGGCCCCGAGGCTCCAGAGGGCGTTCTCGTCGAGCCGCAGGCGGCCGAGATTCAGCCGCTGTCCGTAGATGTAGCGGACATCGCCGAGCTCGCCGCTCTCGATCATGTCGCCGAGCTGGCGGACGCCGGGGTGGTACTCGAGCAGGTGCCCGACCATCAGCACCTTGCCCTTCTCGGCGGCCAGCGCCGCCACGCGCTCGGCGTCGGCGGTGTTCTGCGCGAGCGGCTTCTCCACGAAGCAGTGCTTGCCCGCCTCCAGGATCGTCTCGGCCAGCGGGGCGTGGGTGGGCACAGGTGTGGTGATCGCGACCGCGTCGAGGCTGGGATCGCCGAGTAGGTCGTCGAGGTCCGCCGTGAACTTGGTCTCGCGGTGGACGCGCTGCCACCTGTCGCGGGCGTCGGCGTCGTTGTCGCAGCACCAGGTCAGCTCGCAGCCGGCGATGTTGTCGAGGTTGCGGGCGACGTTCGGGCCCCAGTAGCCGAGGCCGACCATGCCGATGCGGACGGGATCGCTCATGGCGAGGTGAGAAGGCTAGCCCGGATCGCCGCTCAGAGGCGAACCACGTTGTGCGCGCTGATCCCGCGCGTCACGCCGCGGAAGTCGAGGACCAGCTTCGCCTCGGCCACCACCCGCTGGTGGTCGACCTCGGGGTGGGCGGTGACGATGCAGACGAGGTCGGCGTCAGGCAGGCCCTCGACCAGCTCAGTCGAGCGCATCCCGAGGTCGCCGTTGAGCTCGGGCACGTGCGGGTCGTGGTAGGAGACCTCGGCGCCGCGGTCGCGAAGCAGCCGGATGATCTTCAGCGCGGGTGACTCGCGGATGTCCCCGACGCCGGACTTGTAGGAGACGCCGAGC
The DNA here is from genome assembly GCA_963752605.1 of uncultured Solirubrobacterales bacterium. Classification (GTDB taxonomy): domain Bacteria; phylum Actinomycetota; class Thermoleophilia; order Solirubrobacterales; family 70-9; genus CAVVYW01. The sequence continues at coordinate 247,600 of CAVVYW010000006.1, read as the reverse complement.
AGCAGCACCTTGGCGTCTCGGGTGGACTTGCCGGCGTCGCTCAGGGTGCGCTCGATCCGCTGCACGCACCAGAGCGGCTGGTTCTGGTTGATCTTCCCGGCGAGCTCGATGAACTCGGTGTAGAAGTCGTGCTCGCGGGCCTTGTAGGCCAGGTAGAAGGGGTCCACCGGCAGGCAGTGCCCGCCCATGCCGGGCCCGGGATCGAAGCGCATGAACCCGAACGGCTTGGTCGCCGCGGCGTCGATCACCTCCCAGATGTCGATGTCCATTCGCTCGCAGAGCATCGCCAGCTCGTTGACGAGCGCGATGTTGACCGAGCGGAAGATGTTCTCGAGGAGCTTCGCCAGCTCGGCGGCCTCGGGCCCCGAGACCTCGACGATCTCGTCGCAGATCGCGGCATAGAGCTCGGCCGCCCGCCGGGTGCACTCTTCTGTTAGACCGCCCACGATCTTCGGCATGGTCCTGATCGTGTGGGTCTCGTTGCCCGGGTCGATCCGCTCCGGCGAGAAGGCGAGGTGGAAGTCACGCCCGGCCTTGAGCCCCGACTCCTCGAGGATCGGAAGGAGCCGCTCGCGGGTGGTGCCGGGGTAGGTGGTCGACTCCAGCACGATCAGCTGTCCCTTCTGCAGGACGGCGGCGAGGGACGTTGCGGCGTCCACCAGGTAGGAGAGGTCCGGCTCCCGCGAGGTGGTCAGCGGGGTCGGCACACAGAGCAGCACCGCGTCGCAGGAGGTGAGGTCCGCGGTGCGCCCGGTGGCGGACAGCAGGCCGTCGAGCGCAGCCAGGCGCTCCGAGGACACGTCCTCGACGTAGCTTCGCCCCTCGTTGAGGGCGTCGATCTTTCGCGGGTCGGCGTCGAGGCCCACCACCTCGTGGCCAGCCTCCGCAAAGGCGACCCCCAGGGGTAGACCGACGTAGCCGAGGCCGACGATCCCGACTTTCGTGGCCATGACCGCGAAAAGTCTAGATTGCGCCGGTCATGGGCGCTGAGAGCGAACGACCCAACGTGCTGGTGGTCTACGGGCTGCTGCAGCACCCGCTGCGCGCCTGGCACAGCGACCACCTCTATTCCTTCCGGCGCTACGGCCGCGCCCGCTACTTCTACGTGAATCTGGGCGTGCGGCGGCTTCCGCGCTGGCTGCGGAGGATCCGCTTCGACGCGGTCGTCTTCCACCACACGCTGACCGGCCAGCGCATGCAGCCGCCGATCCTCGCCTACCAGCTGCGCCGCGCCGCGCCCCTGAAGGAGATCGACGCCACGCGGATCGCCCTGATCCAGGACGAGTGCATCTACACCGACCTGATGTCGGGCCTGATCGAGGACTTCCGGATCGATCACGTCTTCTCGCTGGCGCCCGAGTCGGAGTGGCGGAAGATCTACCCGGGGGTGGACCACGACCGCGTCCGCTTCCACCGGATGCTCGCCGGCTACCTCGACGAGGAGAGGATGCAGAGGCTGGAGCAGGCGGCGGCGGGCGAGGGGGAGAGGCGGATCGACATCGGCTACCGCGCCTGGAGCGGCCTGCTCTCGCTCGGCCGCCACGGCGTCCTGCGGCGCCGGATCGCGGAGGTCTTCAAGCCGGCTGCGGAGGCGCGCGGTCTGGCGACCGACATCTCCGTGGACATGGCGGACATCCACCACGGCGACGACTGGTACCGGTTCCTCGCCTCGTGCAAGTACTTCCTCGGTGCGGAGGGCGGCGCCACGGTGCTCGACCCGAACGGCGAATTCATGGTCCGCACCCAGCGCTACCTGGAGCAGCACCCCGACGCGAGCTTCGAGGAGGTCGAGGCCGCCTGCTTTCCCGGCGAGGACGGGAAGCTGCAGCTGTTCGCGATCTCGCCTCGGCACCTCGAGGCCTGCGCGACTCGGACCTGCCAGGTGCTGGTGGAGGGCGAGTACTCGGGTGTGCTGCGGGCCGGGGAGCACTACATCGAGGTGAAGCGCGACCTCTCCAACACAGAGCAGGTGCTCGACCTGATCGAGCGCGACTCCGAGCGCGAGCGGATCACCGAGGCCGCCTATCGCGACGTGGTCGCCTCCGGCCGCTACACCTACCGCCGCCTGGTCGAGTCGATCGAGACTGAGAGCGGGCTCGCCACCGCAGCGGGGCGGGAGGCCCTCACGCGCGGGCTCCGCTTCCGCCACCGGCTCGCGGAGCGCACCGACCGGCTCTCCTGGGTCAAGGTCGCCGTCTACGTGCGCGGCGCGCGGGCGCTGCGCTGGATCGGCGTGCGGGTGCTGCCGAAGCGGTTCACCGCGCGGGTGGGCGACCGCATCTCCGGCGCCGACACGGTGCCCCCGACCGAGCAGGGCTTCGCCACCAGGTCGCGGCTGTAGCGGCCGCCCACCACAAGTCGCTCGGGCTTCGCCCTCGCTCCGAAGTGCAGCGGCCTGACAGCCGCTCTGCCAGAATCGCCTCCGGGTGCGTTTCGGGAGAGGAACAGCGGCCGTGTTGTGCACCGCGGCGCTCAGCGCTTCGGCAGCCGCGCCCGCCGCTGCCGAAAACGTGGCGCTGCCGAACTGGCCCACGGCGCTGCCAGCCAGCCCCGGGACGCCGGCGGGGACCGTCCCGCTCGGCTGGGACAGCTGCCCGAAGGGCAAGGTCTCCTGCGTTCGGTCCGTCATCCGGGAGATGACCGGCCGCTGGGACCCGCTCGACCGGAGCTGCGATCACCGCGCCGTCTTCGCGCTCACCTACCTGCGCACCACCGAGGAGTTCCTGCGCACGATCGAGGCCGACCGCGGGTTCTTCAGCGACGGGGCCTGGGTCAACCACCTCGACGCGGTCTTCGCCGAGCAGTACTTCCGGGCATATGACGCCTGGCAGCGCGGTGAGGCGGCGCCGGAGGCCTGGCGGATCGCATTCGAGACCGCCGCCTCGCCCAATGAGCAGGGCATCGGCGACCTGCTGCTCGGGATGAACGCCCACATCAACCGTGACCTGCCCTTCGCGCTGGCCCACGTCGGCCTCGTCGACGGGGACGGCGAGCCGCGAAAGGCGGACCACGACAGGGTCAACGAGTTCCTCGACCGGGTGATCGATCCCCTTCAGATCGAACTGGCCCGCCTGTATGACCCGATCTTCGCTCTGACCGACGGCGAGCCCTCGCCGCTCGACGAGATCGGCGCCCTGGCCGCGGTGCGCGGCTTCCGCGAGAACGCCTGGCGCAACGCCGAGCGGCTGGTGCGGGCCGAGACGCCCACCGAGCGCGCCCTGGTCGCCCAGTCGATCGAGGCGGAGGCCACCGCCTCCGCGCTCACGATCCAGGCCGCCAACACATTCCCGGGCTACGGCCCGACGCGCGACGCGCACTGCGCCGCGGCGCATGGCTAGTTAGAGAACCAGCCCGTGCTTCTCGAGCTCGCCCTTGGCCGCCTCGGTGCGGTCCTCGAACTCCGGCGAGTCCTCCTTGAGCCAGCCGACCAGCTCGCGCATGCCGTCGCGGAACTCGACCTCGGGCTGATAGCCGAGGGCATCCGTGATCGCCGAGATGTCCGACCAGCAGTGGCGGACGTCGCCGTGGCGGAACTTCTCGACGATCTCCGGCTCGATCTCGACGCCCAGCTCCGAGGCGAGCACCTCGGCGACGTCGAGCACCGTCGTTGACTTGCCGGTGCCGACGTTGAGGGCGACGTCGGAGACGTCGTCCGCGTCGAGGGCGAGCTGGAAGGCCTTGGCGATATCGGAGACGTGAACGAAGTCTCGTGACTGGCGGCCGTCCTCGTACACGGTCGGGTCCTTACCGGAAAGTAAGCGACTGGAGAAGATTGCGGCGACCCCGGTGTAGGGGTTGGAGAGCGACTGGCGCGGCCCGTACACGTTGAACAGCCGCAGGGCGATCGAGCGGATGCCGTGGCTGCGGCCGAAGACCAGGACCAGCTCCTCCTGATCTCGCTTCGTGGTGGCGTAGATCGAGTCGGGCTCGAGGCGCTTGCGCTCCGTGGTGGGGATGGGCCGGACCTCGCCGCCGCAGCGGACGCAGCGCGGCTCCCAGTTGCGGCCCTCGAGGTCCTGGAGCGTCCGGCGGACCTGGACGTCCTCCTCCCCGCATGAGTCGCAGGCGTACTGGCCCTCGCCGTAGATCGACATCGAGGAGGCGACGACGAGCGAGCCGACCTCGCCCTGCTCCGCGATCCGCTCGAGCAGCGCCGCGGTGCCGAGGCAGTTCTCCTCGACGTAGCGGGCCATCTCGTACATCGACTGGCCGACGCCGACCTGGGCCGCGAGGTGGACGACCGAGTCCACTCCCTCCAGGGCGCGGTCCACCTGGTCGCGGTCGAGCACCGTGCCCTCCATGTACTCGGCGGCGTCGTTTCGGTGCCCGGCGGCCTCGCCGTGCACCTGGGGCTCGAGCGAGTCGAGCACCCGCACCTCGCGGCCGTCCGCGACGAGGCGGTCCACCAGATGCGAGCCGATGAAGCCGGCGCCGCCTGTCACCAGGGTCTTGCTCATGGGGAGCGGAATGAAAGCAGCCGGAGGAGGGCGCGCGCCGCGCCCCAGTACGCGCGCAGCGCCCAGCGAAGGGGCGCCAGGCCCGCCGCACGCCCGAGATAGGCGGAGTCGAGATCGGGGGTGAGCTGGGCGGCGAACTCGGCGCCGCTCGTGTTCTTGGTCGCCTGGATCGCCCGGCGCTCGCGCAGCACCCGCGGCAGGGATCGGATCACGTCCCAGTTGGCCCCGAGCTTGAGGCGCGCCCAGCCCCCCGCGATCGAGATCGGGATCAGCGCCAGCTCGGTGAGCAGCAGGCCGGGAAGCGTCACCGCGAGCACCGACGCGGGATAGGCGCGGAGCACGGTCGCCCAGCGGTTTCGCTCCAGCAGGCGCATCTTCTGCCCGCGGCGATGGAACTCGTAGTCGTGGTCGACGACGGCGGAGGGCTCGATCCCGAGGCGCTCGCCGGCCAGCCACAGCCGCAGGGAGATGTCCACGTCCTCGTGGTAGAGGAAGTACTCCGACGGGAAGCCGCCGAGCCGTTTCCAGCTGGCGAGCGGGATGGCGAGGCACGCCCCGGAGACGAAGGGCACCTCCTGCGCCTCCAGCCGGGCGGGGACCGGCTCGCCGGCGCCACCCGCCCAGGCGATGCCGGTGAAGTGCACGACGCCGCCGACCGAGTTGATCACGCGTCCGTCCTCCGCGGTGACCAGGCCCATCCAGGCGCCCCAGCCGCGGTCGTCGGCGAGCGGCCGCCGGATCGCGTCTGAGAACCCGGGCTGCGGCGCGGCATCCGGGTTGAGGACCAGGAGGAGATCGCCCTGGGCGGCGTCGGCGCCCGCGTTGACCGCCGGGGCGAAGCCGCGGTTCTCGCCCAGCGAGACGCATGCGCGCGGACGGGGCGAGCTCGCGGACGACCTCCGGCGTGCCGTCGGTGGAGCCGTTGTCGACGACGATCACCTCGTCGCCGTCGCGGAGCTGCTCGGTGAGCGGCGGCAGCGTGCGGCTGAGCGCCTCGCGTTCGTTCCAGGCGACGATCACGACCGACAGTGCATTCCCGGTGGTGGCCGTCCGGGCAGGTGATGTGCGCTCGGCGGTCTCGGGCACGGCGGGGAACCGTAGACCACTAGCCTTCAGGCCCCATGCGCAGCAGGATGCTCACGATTGGGGTCGCGGCCGCGCTCGGCCTGGGCGCCGGACTGGGCATCGGCGCCTGCGGTGACGATGACGACGACGAGGTCACGATCCCGAGCCAGACCGTGCCCACAACGACCACCGACGAGACAACGACCGAGGAGACCACGACCGAGGACAGCGGCGGCGTGGAGCCCGGCGACGACTCCGGCGGCTCGAACAGCGGCCAGGGCGGTGGCGGGGGCGATGACGACGGCGGCTCGAGCGGCCTGGGCTACTAGGCGGTAGGGCCTCGGCCGAACGAGCGGCGAGCGACTCCCTCGAGGAGCTGGCGGCCGAGATCGTCGGCTGTCGGCGCTGTCCGCGGCTCGTCGAGTGGCGCGAGCGGGTGGCGGCGGAGCCGCCGCGGCGCTACCGCGGCCAGAGCTACTGGGCGCGGCCGCTTCCCGGCTTCGGCGACCCCGGGGCGCGGATCGCGATCGTCGGGCTTGCCCCGGCCGCCCACGGCGGCAACCGGACCGGCCGCCTCTTCACCGGCGACCGCTCCGGCGACTGGCTGTTCGCCGCCCTGCACCGCGCCGGCCTCGCCAACCAGCCGACCTCCGAGCACCCGGATGACGGGCTGCGGCTGAGCGACGCCTACATCACCGCGGTCAACCGGTGCCCGCCGCCCGGCAACCGCCCCACCACCACCGAGCGCGACAACTGCCTCCCCTACCTGGTCCGCGAGCTTCGCCTGCTGGATCGAGCGACGGTGATGGTGGCGCTCGGCTCCTACGCGTGGGCCGGGTCCCTGCTGGGGCTCCGCGAGCTGGGCGCCGAGCTGCCGCGGCCCCGCCCGCGATTCGGCCACGGCGCCGAGGCGACGATCGAGGCGGGGGACCGGCGCTTCGAGCTGCTCGGCTGCTTCCACCCGAGCCAGCAGAACACCTTCACGGGCAGGCTGACCGAGCCGATGATGGACGCGGTCTTCGCTCGCGCGCGCGAGCTGGCGGGCGCCTAGCCGACATCGGCCGGGGCCGCGATACTCCTCCCGATGTTCCCGCTCAACCTGCCCAACACGCTCACGGTCCTGCGGATCCTGCTGGTGCCCGTCGTGGTGGTGGCGCTGCTGGACGAGACGCCGAACGGGGACGCGATCGCGGCCGGGGTGTTCGCGCTCGCCGCGCTGACGGACGGGCTGGACGGTTACATCGCGCGGTCGCGCGGCTCGATCACGACCTTCGGCAAGCTGATGGACCCGATCGCCGACAAGCTGCTGGTGACGGCGGCGCTGGTCGCGCTCGTCTCGCTCGACCGGCTGGAGGCATGGGTGGCGATGGTGATCATCGCCCGCGAGTTCGCGGTCACGGGGTTGCGGGGAGTGGCAGCGGAGCAGGGGCTGGTGATCCAGGCGAGCTGGCTGGGAAAGATCAAGACGACCCTCCAGATCGCCGCGGTGATCGCCTTGATCGTCTGGCACCCGGCGCCGCTCGGGGTCGACCTGCTGGTCTACGCCGCGGTCGCGGCGACGGTGATCAGCGGCGTGGACTACTTCTTCGGGTTCCGGCGGATGCTCGCCTCGGCGCAGGGATCGCGCGCGGCTAGCTGACCGGCGTTTCGAGCCACTCCCGCATCGTCGTGTGGTGCAGCGAGTGCTCGCCGGTCTCGAGCTCACGGCTGATCTCGGCGATCAGGCCGTGGCGCTCGGCCACCACGTTGTGGCGGTGGATCGTCTCCAGGTTCTCCTGGCGCGCCTCGACGAACGCGTCGGGGTGCAGGTCCGGGAAGGCCTCGGTGACCCGGCGGATCATCTCGCGCACGCAGTCCTCGACGAACCGAGGGTTGGCGTGCGCCTTCTCCACCACCGCCAGCTCGTCGGAGCGCTTCATCAGCTCGTAGATCTCGCTGGACATCGATGCCTCGACGATGTGCAGAAGCTCGCGTGCGTCGATGTCGACGCTCCAGCTCTCGGGGCAGCCGACGTAGAGCGTGCCGACGCCGCGTTGGTTGTGGGTGGCGACCGGGACGCTCGCGAACACCCGGTCGATCTGCTCGGAGTCGAAGCCCTGCTCGGCAAGTCGCTCCCGCGCGGCGTCCTCCACCAGTCCCTGAGCGCACGGGCAGGCCGTCATCCCCTGGGCCTGCACGCCCCGCAGGGTGCGGGTGCCGCGCTCTGAGGCGACGGCGGTCCCGAACAGCGTGTAGATCTCCTGGGTCGGCATGCCGGAGACGGGGGTGGGGACGGTCTCGGGATAGCGGGCGGAGATCCGGACCTCGGCCCGCATCCCGTTCTGCCGCTCGCGGACCTGCTGCGCGATGTGGGCGGCGAGCTCCTCGGCGCGCAGGGCCTCACCGAGCACGACCTCCTCGATCGCCTCGTTGACGACCTCCTCGAAGCGCGACATGTGGACGCCGGCCTGCTCGGGGTTGAGGTCCACGAGGCACTCGAGATCGGCATGGAAGAGGGACTCGGTTCCGTTGGCGGAGACGCGGATCAGCTTCTCGACGCCGGTGACCCCGACGCGGGAGAGGCTGACCCGGGTCGCGGGCGCCGCCGCCTGCGCGTCGGTCGTGAGGATGGTGGTGGAGTCGGCCATGCGGCAAGTATGAAGGGGGAGGCACTTCGGCCGTTTATGACTTCCCCAGAAATGGGTCCCCCAATCGGGGGGCGCCTCCTTATACTTGCGCGGCTCAGACCGGTGGTCTCTATCCCGAGGGGAGGGAGGGGGGCCAGGGGATGGATAGGGAGGTGCATGAGGCGTGGCGACCAGCCAGCAGGTGGCGGTGGAGGAGCAACCGTTCGCGGAGAGCGAGGCACTGGGACGCCTCATCGCGAAGGGAGGTGAGCGGGGGTACCTGACCTTCGAAGAGATCGCCGGGACCCTCGAGGAGGTGGAGGTCGACAAGGAGAACGTCCTGCGGCTTCACACCTATCTGGTCGAGCAGGGCATCGACGTGATCGCGGCCGACGGCGTCACCGCGTACAAGGAGAGCAAGGAGAGCAAGCAGGGCCTCGACCTCACGGTCGAGCCGAGTCTGGACTCGCTGCGCCTCTACCTGCGATCGATCGGCTCGGTTGAGCTGCTCACTGCGCCGCAGGAGATCTCGCTGGCCAAGCGGATCGAGCGCGGGGACATGGGCGCCAAGCAGCACATGGTCGTGGCGAACCTGCGGCTGGTGGTCTCGATCGCCAAGACCCATCTGGGGCGGGGGCTGGGCTTTCTCGACCTGATCCAGGAGGGGTCGCTGGGGTTGATTCGAGCCGTCGAGAAGTTCGACCATCGCCGCGGCTACAAGTTCTCCACCTACGCGACGTGGTGGATCCGGCAGGCGGTGACGCGTGCGATCGCCGACAAGTCGCGGACGATCCGCATCCCGGTCCACATGGTGGAGAAGCTGAACCGGGTGGGGCAGGTCGAGCGGCAGCTCGTTCAGCAGTTCGGGCGCGAACCCGAGCCGCACGAGATCGCGGCGGAGCTCAAGATCAGCGTTCAGGACGTGCGGGACATCCTGCGCTGCAGCCAGATGCCGGTCTCGCTGGAGAAGCCGATCGGCGACGAGGAGGACTCTGAGCTGGGCGACGTCGTGGCGGACGACACGGTCATCTCACCGTTCGAGCGGGCATCGGAGAATCTGCAGCGGGAGGACGTGAAGCGGGCGCTCGACCTGCTGCCGAGTCGGGAGCGCGAGGTGCTGGAGCTTCGCTACGGGCTGAACGGCCACCTCCCGTTGACCCTGGAGGAGGTGGGGGAGACCTTCGGCGTCACGCGGGAGCGGATCCGCCAGATCGAGAGCAGCACGCTGAAGAAGCTGAAGATACTTCCCGAGGCCCAAAGGTTGCGCGGCCTCGGCTAATCCGGCAGAATTCCTGGCGAGCCCGGATCCCGGCAGCTTTCCACCGATTCGATTCGGTTCCTGCCTGGGTACAGAAGACCAACCCCCGGCGGTTACGGGGGCGAGGCGTTCGGATCAGTTGCCCCTGGGGTTAGTTATTCGTGTCCGCGTCGTCCGGGTCAGGTTGAAGCTCGAGCTGAGCTGTGTAGAGCTCCATGTACTCCTCGACGCGAGTGATGACCACTCGCCCTTTGGCCTCGGCCTCAACTCGGAACCGGTCGCCCACGTCGAGTTCTGCGGCCTCGAAGGGCGCCTTCGGAATCGTCACCATGTGGTTGGTCGCCATTCGCGTGCGACCAACCGATGGCCGTCGGGGAGTGTGACTGGGTGAGGAGGCGGAAGGTGGGGGAGGTGGGAATCGAACCCACTCAGCACGAGGCACCGATTTTACAGACCGGCCCGGCTCTCCTACTCCGGCGCTCCCCCTTCCATCACCAAGTTTAGAAGCCGATCCTCGATCATTGCCAAGCGGCCGACCGGGCTCAATCTCGAACTCGGCGTACTTCGATCCTCCGAGCGTAAGGCCGGCACGGCAATCGAGCTCCGCGCTAGGGATGAACCAGCGGCGGCCGTCGCCGACGTGAACGAACAGGAAGTCGCAACGCTCCGGCCTGAAGTACTTGACTACGCCGTTCCAGCTCTGATTCCCACCGCGGGTGGCGATATGCACGCCCCAGCGGCCAAGCTCGTTCCGGTGGGCTGACGTCTTGACCTCGATCCGGAACACCCGATCATCGATCTCGGCAATTAGATCAACGTCCGGGCTGTGCCCGACCGGGACGTAGATGTGAGCGCCCTTGCCCGCTAGCCACTCCATCGCGGAGAGCTCGCCGAGGTCTCCCTGCTCCCTGGGTGTGAGGCGTCCTTCACCCATGCCGGGACCAACGTTCACGGGTCGGGGTGTACGCCTTGCTCGCGGAATGCAACGAATCAGTGTCGATACGGTGCCAGTAGTGGCCGAGCTCGACGGAAGGGTGATCGCTATCGCCGGAGCCGGCGGCGGCCTCGGGCCGGTCGTCTGCCGGCGCCTCGCCGACGCGGGCGCCACCCTCGCCCTCGCCGACCGCACCCAGGAGCACGCCGACGCCGCGAAGGAGCCGCTGGGTCTGCCGGACGATCGCATCGACGCGCGCGCCGTCGACCTCCTCGACGAGGGCGCGGCGAACGCCTGGTCCGAGGCGCTCGTCGACCGCTTCGGCCGCGTGGACGGCCTGCTCCATCTGGTCGGCGGCTATCGCGGGGGCGACCCGATCGAGACCTTCGACCTGGCGGACTACGAGTTCCTGCACGACCTGCTGGTCCGGACCGTTCAGCTCACGACCCGCGCCTTCCACCCGGCCCTGACCGCGACCGGCAACGGCCGCTTCGTCCTGGTCTCCGCGGCCGCGGCGCAGGACCCCGAGTCGACCAACGCCGCCTACGCCTCGGCCAAGGCCTCCGCCGAAGCCTGGACCCTGGCGCTCGCGGACTCCTTCTCCGGCAACGGCGCGACCGCCAACATCATCGTGATCAACGCGATCGAGACCCCGGCGATGCGAGAGGAGAGCCCCGGCGAGGAGCGTCCCTCCTTCACGCCGGCCGAGCACATCGCCGAGGCGATCGTCTTTCTCTGCTCCGACGCCGCCGCCCGCATGAACGGCCAGCGGCTCGAGCTCCGCCCCCGGGGCTAGTCCTCTCTCGCGTAAGGGTTGTGTGAGGGGTCCACCTCGCTGGGCGCGTCCGTCACAGGCGGCGCGGCGGCGGACGGGGGCCTGGCCTCGATCCGGCGCCGGAAGATGAGCGCGACGATCGCGTCGGTCACCCCCGTCGCGACGAAGATCGCGCCCATCAGCGGCTCCCCGGCGACGAGCAGCCCTGCCCCGATCGTCGCGAAGAGCACCCCGGAGCCCAGGATGATCATGGGCACGATCGACTTCACGCTGGGCAACCTAGCGCGTCCCGCCTCTCTCGCTACAGTGAGGCGCCCGCCCGGATAGCTCAGTTGGTAGAGCACTTCCATGGTAAGGAAGGGGTCGCCGGTTCGAGTCCGGCTCCGGGCTCCTCGTGGACTTCAAGCTCTCCGACGAACAGCGCGACTTCGTCTCCGCGATCCGCGACTTCTGCGAGCGGGAGGTCGGGACCCCCGAGAAGCGTGAGCAGCTCACCGAGGGCCACACGGTCCACCACGTCCAACCCCTCTACGAGAAGATGGCCGAGCTCGGCTGGCTCGGCGTCACGATCCCGGAGGACTACGGCGGCTCCGGCGGCTCGATGCTCGACGCCTCCCTCTTCATGGAGGAGACCTCGCGCGGCATGGCGCCGATCGGCGGCTACGCCACCACCCTGATCGTCGCCGGCGCCACCAGGCGCTTCGGCACGGAGGACCAGAAGAAGAGGATCCTCGGCGGTGTCTCCTCCGGCTCGGTGGAGGCGATCGCGATGACAGAGCCCGAGGCCGGCTCCGACGTCGGCAACCTGAGCACGGAGGCCAAGCGCTCCAATGGCGGCTACGTCATCAACGGGCAGAAGGTCTTCATCTCCAACGCCCACATCTCCGACCACGTGCTCGTCGTCTGCCGAACCACGAAGGGCGAGGACAAGCACGAGGGCCTCTCGATGATCTTCGTTCCGAAGGGGACCGAGGGGATGGAGATGCAGCCGATCGACACCATGGGCGGCCGCGACACCAACACCGTCTACTTCAACGACTGCGAGGTGCCGGAGGAGCAGCTCCTCGGCGAGCAGGACCGCGGCTGGACCCAGCTGATGGCCGGCCTCAACGTCGAGCGCCTCATCCTCGCCGCGACCATGCTCGGCATCGGCCAGCGCGCCTTCGACGACGCACTCGCCTACGCCAAGGAGCGCAAGCAGTTCGGCCGGCCCATCGGCGCATTCCAGGCGCTTCAGCATCGGTTCGCCGATCTCGCCACCGAGCTCGAGGCCGCCCGCCTGATGACCTGGTGGGTGGCGAGCATGACCGACGAGGACCCCGACAAGATGCTTCCCAAGGAGGCCTCGATGGTGAAGCTGTTCGTCACCGAGACCGCCCAGAAGGTCGCGCTCGAGGGCATGCAGATGATGGGCGGCTACGGCTACTCATCCGAGTACGACATGGAGCGCCTCGTGCGCGCCACCCTGGTCTCCACCATCTACGGCGGGACCTCAGAGATCCAGCGTGGCATCATCGCCAAGACCCTCGGGCTCTAGTCGAGGCTTTGGGTTCGGGACCGAGGGTGCGGGCGCGGCTCAAACTCGATGAAAACTGGGGTTGACCGCGCCCCCGAGCCACTCTAGGCTCCCACCCACGAGTTAGTGCTTTTGTCCAAACCACGGTCGATCGCTAAAGGCGCTTAGGGGCGAATTTAGGGCGGCAGCCCCGGTGTAGGGGCGGGAGAAGAAGACTTGAAGCGTTCGAGCGTAGTTCCGCAGGGGAACCGTCTATCCATGCTGCTGGCCCTTTCCGCTTTGGCAGCAGTGGCCATCATGGCGATCCCCGCGCAGTCCTCAGCGGCTCTCATTTCCGACGAGACCCGCTGCAGGAAGGGCAACCGCCTGCCCCAGCTGCGCCTCGTCACCCGGTTCGTCCTCCTGGACAACCCGCGGCGCCTTCTGGTGGTCTCCCGCTACTTCAACGGCCGCAACAACTCGGACACGGGCAACGCCCGCGGGGCGACCAGGACGTGCAAGCGCAAGCAGATCTTCGACCTGCAGGACCTTCCCCAGGGCGCTCCCGGCGTGACCGGCCCGATCGGTGCCAGCGGCGCGCTGGGCCCGATCGGCGCAACCGGCGCCACCGGCGCGGACGGCGCCACCGGCGCGGACGGCGCAACCGGCGCGGACGGCGCAACCGGCGCGGACGGCGCAACCGGCGCGGACGGCGCAACCGGCGCGGACGGCGCAACCGGCGCGGACGGCGCAACCGGCGCCACCGGCGCCACCGGCGCGGACGGGCCGGCGGGCCCGACCGGCCCGACCGGCGCCACCGGCGACACCGGCGCAACCGGTGCCAGCGGCGCGGACGGCGATGACGGCCCGACTGGCCCGACCGGCCCGCAGGGCGCAACCGGCGCCACGGGCGCCACGGGTGCCACGGGTGCCACGGGTGCCACGGGTGCAACCGGCGCTACGGGCCCAACCGGCGGGCCCATGATTTTCGGTGGTACCCCGAGCACCAACCCCCCCGGGAGTGGCATCAGCGGCGACAACTACATCCCTCCGTGGTACTGGACCTCGGTGACCAGCAGCCCGAACGGCGTCAACGTTCCGATGGTCGCCGGGACGCTGTCGAACGTGATGGTGGTCGTGAGCCATGCCCCCGGTTCGAGTTGCTCGCCGCAGCCCGCCTGCGCCTCGTCAAGGCAATGGACATTCCACGTCACAAAGCAGGGCCCCAACGTCGCCGGCGCCAACTGCACGATCGTGGGAAACACTGCGGAGTGCGCCATTCCCGGCTCGGTGCACTACAACAACGGCGAGCGGTTCGACATATTCGCCGATTCCAGCGGCACCAACCAGCCGACCCCCACGAGTGTCGCGTTCACGGCTCTGTACACGCCGGATCCGTAGCGCAGCGCGGCAGCCGAGACATGTGTTAGGAAGGGCGGGAGCCGATCCCGCCCTTCCTGGTAGCGGCGCTCAAGGCCGGTCCCTTCCATGGGTGAGCTGAGAAACAATCGACAAGTCCGCGTCGCTGCCGTCCTCGCCGTCGCCGTCGCCGTGATCGGCTTCCTTCTCATCAGCGGTGGCGATGACGATCAGGGGGCGGAGGGCCCGACGATCGTCACCACAGACGAGCTCGAGGAGATTGCAGAGGATGCCGAGCGCCCGATCTACTGGGCCGGCGAGCGGCCCGGCACCCTGCTCGTGTACGAGCGGACCGAGGACGGACTTGTCTACGTCCGCTACGTGGCCGCCGATGCCGAAGCCTACGACCCCTCGAAGTCCTTCCTCACGGTCGGGACCTACACGGTCGATGACGCCGTCAAGGATCTCGAGGAGGTTGCGGAGGGGGAGAACACCATTCGCAACGACCTGCCCGACGGGGGCCTCGTGGTGATCAACACCGAGCGGCCCAGCAGTGCGTACGTGGCGTATCCCGGTGCAGAGGAGCAGGTCGAGGTCTACGCTCCTGATCCGAGGAGGGCGTTTCGCATCGCGACCTCCGGCGAGATCGTGCCGATCGGCTGACGACAGAGGGACCGTTGCAAGAACGCGGACCTGACACCAGAACACTCCGACTCGGGCTGCTGGCCCTGGTCGTGATCGCCGTGGTGATCTTCGGCCTCGTCAAGCTGCTCGGCGATGATGACTCGAACGGCGACGACGGTCCCGTCGGGCTGTCCGAGTCGGAGTTGCTGGAGAAGGCCGGCTCGTTCCCCACCCCCGCCTACTGGGTCGGTCCGCAGCCCGGAACCGATCAGTACGAGCTCACCCAGACCGACGACGGGAGGATCTACGTCCGGTACCTCACCGGATCGGGTGAGGTCGGCGCGCAGACGCCGGACTACCTGACGGTGGGCACGTACCCGGTCGCCGGGGCGAAGGAGGCACTGCGGCGCTCCAAGGCAGAAGGTGGAACCGGAGCCCTGCTCGAGCTCCCCGGCCGCGACGTTCTCGAAGGGGGGAGCGGTCAGAACGTGTACGTCGTCTTCAACGACCAGCCCGATCTGCAGATCGAGGTCTTCGATCCCACCCCCGGCAGGGCGATTCAGCTCGCCACGAAGGGGGAGCTGCAGCTCATCCCGTAGGCGTCGCTCGCCCCACGGATCAGCCGTAGGCCTCGATCCAGTCCCAGCGCTTTCCGCAGAGCTCCTGGTACGCGGAGGCGGGAACGGTGACCGTGCCGAGATCGCTGCTTCTGGGGCGTTCGAGGGTGAGCGGTCCGAGTGAGTAGGACTCCGCGCCGGATCCGGGGGCGATCCCTCCGCCGGTATAGCGCAGGCCGATGGTGTGCGTCCCGGCGCTCAGGTCCACCGTTCCGATCGCGTTTTGGGCGTAGGGGTCGACCAGGCCGCGTTCCGACGCAACCTCAGTGCCGTCGACGCTGACCGCGGCGCGCCCGAAGATGGCCCCCCTGAGCCAGATCACGTACTCACCCGCCTCAGGGACCTCGACGGGGGTGGTCAGCTCCCCGGAGCTGCGCGGGCTGACGACCGTGTCGGAAAGCACCTCCCAGTCGTCCGGCCTGGCGGCGACCTCCACATCGACCAGGATGGGCTCGGCCGCTCGCGCGGCGAGGAGGGTGCCGGACGCCCCCGCCGCCGAGGCAAGCCGAGCGACCCGCTGGCATGACGGCACCTCTCCCGCCTGGGCGAAGGTCCCGAGCGGCAGGTGCTCGATCGGAACGCCGAGCGCGTTCGGCTGCCTGCGCCAGACGTTGTAGTGCGTAGTGGAGTAAGCGAGGGCGAAGTCTCCGAGCGGTCGGCTCGCCTGCGGCCCGGTGCGCTGAACGATCGTGTTGTAGGGAGCGAACTGGTCGTACTGGATGTCGTCGATGTCGATGTACTGGTCGTCCTCGGACATGCGACCGCCGGTGAGCAGGATCTGCCTCCGCCGAAGGTCGGTCGCACCCTCGGCATCCAGCTTTCTCAGGAAGTGCCTCGGGCCGTATGTGGCCACCTCGGTGCTGAGCGTCGGCCCGTCGCCCTCGAATCTGTCGGCGATCTCCTCCAGCTCCGTGAAGGTGTCGCGCGGCGCGAGCGAAACGCCGTGATAGGCGAGGAACGCCGACCACGCCGCCACCACGACGATCACTGCGCCGATGACCCCGGCCTCCAGCCTGAATGCAGTTCGCTGCCAGATCAGGACGACCGCCGCGATCGCCCCAGAAAGCACGGCGGGGGAGACGATTGTCATCGCCTTCCCGTCAACCCACGGAGACCCGACGACCATGATCAGTGCGGCCCCGACGGCGGCTCCACCAACGTAGGCCGCGAACGGCACCCCGGGTCGCTCGCGCGCACTGGCGACCACCGCCCCGGCGGCACCGATCAGGACCAGGACCGCGAGAACCAACACCGCCGGCTCGAGATGAGGATCGGACCGGAAGTCGAGCGCCGGCCAGAGGCCGGCGACGTGAAGCGGGTTGAGCGGTCCGGTGAGGTTGCCGAGCTCGCTCCCCGCAGTCAGTGTGGAACTGGTCGCATTGAAGACCCCACCGGGCGCGAGGGTGGTCAACAGGGCGAGAACCGCCGCAATCCCCACCAGCAGGCCCGCCATCCGCCAGAACCGGGCCGACCCGACCGCTTTGCGGACGAGCAGCAGCCCGGGCAGTAGCGTGGGCGCCAGCCACACGGCTCCCCCGGGCCCCAGCACCGCGATCAGCGCCGCACTGGACACTGCCAGAGGCACCAGTGCAGTCGCGGGCCATCCGGCTCGATCGGCCCTGGCGATCAGGGCGGGACCGAGCGGGATCAATGCAGCAGCGGCCATCTCCTTGACCCCGCCCCAGAGGTAGTACCCGAGCAACATGGACGACGTCGCTCCGATCACGGCGATCAGCGCCGCCGGAGGGGCGCCCCGGACGATCGGGCGGGTCAGCTCGAAGATCAGGAGGGCGAGTAGACCGCCCCAGACGGCCATCGTCGGCTGAAACGTCCAGGCGACGTCCTGACCGGCCATCACCGACCCCATCTCCATGGGGACCAACGAGCCGATCGGATAGCTGCTGCTGAGATAAGACTGGATGGTCGCCTCGTGCGTCGACGGGGGAAGATCGCCCAGGTCCCTGCCGTACTCGAACGTATGGTCGGCGAGAGCCAGCCACGTGGCCGTGTCGTCCAGCTTCACGATGCCCGCCCAGGTGGGCTCGCCCGACGCGACGATCGGGGCCGCGTACACGAGGAAGACCGCGAGCGCTGCCCCCACGGGCCAGCGGAGGTCCATCCGCTCCTCGGTTCTTGCCCCCAGGATGAGCCCGATGACCGCGAGCAGCAGGATGGCCGGGATGGTGAGCTCCGCGGTCGAGTCGCTGGCGGTCCCGAACTGCGCAAGCGTGACCGCTACGGCCAGTCCCAGGGACGGCCGAACCAGCCATGACACGGTGAAATTCGTCACGCGCTCGACGAGGAAGGACAGGCCGACGCTCACCAGGATCAGTCCGGCGGGTGCCACGAGCCAGCACAGAAGAAGGTCGATCATCCAGAGCGTCCCCGCCGCGAGCCTAGCGAGCTAATTGGCCGATTCGCAGGCGTGAGCGGCCATCCGGGGCGGTGCGGGCCCGCCGATATCGGCGCGGGTCGACCCGGCCTTGAGCCGTGCCTGGGTATCTGGACAAATATGCGGGTTTGGGGTTGACATCGTGGAACGACCTCGGTTAGGGTCCACATTAGTTAGTAGGGGGATGCCAACCCAGCGTCGATCGCCATCGCGCGATCGAATAGCCCCGGTGCAGGGGCGGGAGACGAAAAGTGAAGCGTTCGAGCGTTGGTTCGCCCTTCGGCCGTCGATTCATGCTGCTCGCTCTTTCCGGCCTGGCAGGCGCGCTCTGCCTGGCGGTCCCGGCGCAGTCCTCGGCCGCCCTGATCACAACGAACACCGTTTGCACGAAGGGCCGCAGCGCGCCAGGTCCCGTCGTTACCAAGACCGAGGTGCTCGATAACCCGCCCGCGCTGCGGGTGCTCACCAGGTTCTTCAACAGGCGCATCAGGAAGACCTGCAGGGTCACCGAGACCTTCTCCCTGCCCGGCAGCACCTCCTCCCAGGGCGCTCCCGGCGGCCAGGGCCCTCCCGGCCCCCAGGGCAATCCCGGCCCCCAGGGCAATCCCGGCCCCACCGGCGCGACCGGGGCAGCCGGGCCAGCCGGCGGCCCCAAGGGCGACACCGGAGATACCGGACCCGTCGGTCCGGACGGTCCCACCGGCGACACCGGCCCGAAGGGCGACACCGGCGACGCCGGCCCGAAGGGCGACACCGGCGACACCGGCGCCAAGGGTGACACCGGAGAGACCGGACCCATCGGTCCGGACGGTCCCACCGGCGACACCGGCCCGAAGGGCGACACCGGCGACACCGGCCCGAAGGGCGACACCGGTGACACCGGCGCCAAGGGCGACACCGGAGAAACCGGACCCATCGGTCCGGACGGTCCCACCGGCGACACCGGCCCGAAGGGCGACACCGGCGACACCGGCCCGAAGGGCGACACCGGCGACGCCGGCCCGAAGGGCGACACCGGCGACACCGGCCCGAAGGGCGACACCGGTGACGCGGGACCCAAGGGCGACACCGGAGATACCGGACCCATCGGTCCGGCCGGTCCCACCGGCGACACCGGCGCCAAGGGCGACACCGGAGCCAAGGGCGACACCGGCGCCGCCGGCGCGACCGGGGACACCGGACCTGTCGGTCCGGCCGGTCCCACCGGCGCTACGGGCAACACCGGCCCGAAGGGTGACACTGGCGCCACAGGCCCGGCCGGGCCCGCCGGCCCGACCGGGCCCACCGGCCCGACCGGCACCACCGGTCCGTCCGGACCCGCGGGCGGCAAGGGCGACACCGGCGCCACCGGTCCGGCCGGCGCCACCGGTCCGACCGGTCCGACGGGTCCTGCGACCATCGGTCCGATCCTTCAGAGCACTCAGGTGAGTATCGACGGCGGCAACGCGGACATCACCTGCACTCCGCCCACGCTGCGCGCGCTTGGCGGCGGCGGGATTGTCGCGGCGAACGAGCCGATGGACGTGAATCAGCCGCTCGTCAACGGCGTCGCCGCCCCCATCGGAATCGCGAACGGGTGGCGGGTGAGCAACGACAGCTCCGACTCCGCCTTCAACGCCACCGTCTACGTAATCTGCGCGCCGTAGGCGAAGGGTCCTAAGCGGAGGGTCCCAGCCCGGGTTCGCCCGGGCTGGGACGCCGCGCGCCTACGGCCGCTCGATCTTGGCGGTGAACTTGCCCTTGCCGGACTGGCGCTTGACCTTGAGCTGCACCGAGCGGGTGCCGCAGACCGAGTAGCTGAGGATTGCCGTCGCCTGTCCTTTCTTTGAGCGGGCGCGGTAATGCCGGGCCCTTTGCAGGACCGTTCCGTCCGAGGCGACCAGCGAGAGCTTGAAGCGGCTGCCGGGCGGCTGCTTGAGCCGGACCCCGAGGGAGCCGTCGAGCGGCGTGTCGATCGTGGTGGACGCGCGCCGCGCGCGGGGGGTGAGCCTGCTGGCCCACCTGTCGGTGGACACGCCCTGGGTGTCGGCGATGTCACGGCGGATCGCGTCGTAGGACGCCTGGGTCGGGCTCGCGATCGTCCACCACCACGGAACCATGGTGGGGTACTCCATGAAGGCATAGGCCTGGGCGAACGCTTCGCCGGGATTCTGCCAGTAGCGCGCCCCCTGGTCCCCAGGGGCCATCGTTCCGGCGCGCGTGCCTTCGCAGACCCGCTCCTGGGTGGCCCAGTTCCGGCCGCCGTAGTGGGTGGCGTACCAGTCGGCGAAGTTGCGGTTGCGCTCGATGTGGTGCCCGTACTCGTGGGCCACCGTCATCTCGAACGGCATCGGCATGTTGATGGAGTCCGGGTCCACCGGGACGACCATCCGCTCCTGCGACGGGTAGTAGCAGGAGCTCGCGCCGCCGCAGGACTGCTGCAGACCATTCAGGTCAACGAGCGTGACCGTGAGCCTGTTCATCTCGGCCCCGTGCTCCAGGGTGCCGAGCGCTGCCCTCAGCCGCTCGAGGATCCCCGAGTCGGCGTGGGCGGAGTCGAGCTGCACCTGGACGATGCTGCCGTCGGGCAGGCTGAGGGTCGTCGACGTGGTGCTTCGCGGCGTCGCCGACGCCTCCCTCGACTCCGCGGCTGCATCCTGCGGGAGCGGCGGCGTATGCGCCATCGCGCCGGCCGGAGCGGCCAGGAGCCCGAGCGTGAGCGGCAATGCGGCTCGCCTGAGCAGGCGGCGCAGGAGTGTGCGCGCTTCTCGTCCCACGTGGGACGCATCGGACGAGCGGCGCAGGTAATACCGGGACCCCCCTCAGGGGTGGACCGGTGTTCGTCAAGCAGGTGCCGGTGGGTGGACGTTTGTTGGAGGCGGGAGCTACTTGCCGTGGCCCTGAGGCACCACGGTGGGCGGCCGGCGCCGGGCCGCCTCGAGCCTTTCCTCACGGACTCGCGCCTGCAGCCAGGCCTCGCTCCGGCGAACCGCAACCGACACGAGCAGGGCGAGGGCCAGGACTCCGGTGGCCATCACCGCCAGGGCGACGGCCCCACCACTTGCCGGCCGCGATGGCGAGCGTGGGGCCGATCAGGGCCACACCGATGCACACCGCGATCGGCCAGCGCCCGGTGAGGATGTCGTCCCTGTGGTCCCGTGCAGCTCTTGGCCCGGCGACGCCGGTCTCGAACCGGGAAGAGCGAGGTATGGGGCCAGCTAAGGCTGGGCGCTCCACAGTCGTCTCTAAAAGCGCCGGAGCCGGCAAAAAGGTTGCCCTTGTGGCTGCGTGACTCTCCACCAGCCGCTATAGCGCTCGAACCCCTGGAGTTGCGCCCCGAGCGTCCGCGCCGCCCGCGTCACGCCGCTATTCTTCGCACACCTCGCGCCTCGGGCCGGGGGTTTTTTCTGTGGCCTTCGATCGAGGCCGCGCGGCAACGCAAGAAGCAGAGGAGAAATGGCCTCAGACGTCCGAATCGCCGTCACCCTCGCTTGCGAGGAGTGCAAACGGCGCAACTACCAGTCGAACAAGTCTCGGCGGAACTCGCCGGACCGGATCGAGCTGCGCAAGTTCTGCCGCTGGTGCGGCCGCCACACCCCGCATAAGGAGACGCGCTGATGGCCAAGACCCGCGCCCAGCGAAAGGCTGAGCGTCGCAAGCGCCAGGCCCAGCTCGAGCGCCAGGGGCTCTCTTCCGAGGAGGCTCAGCAGGCGGCCGCCGACCGGGACGCGGAATCACGTTCCCAGCACGACACCCAGGTCCCGCAGTCCGGCGACGAGGCCGAGTTCGAGGCGGTGATGGAGACCGGCGCCCGGACCGAGGACTACGGCGAGAAGGTCGAGCCCGCCGAGGAGGCCCCCGACGGATCCGGCTCACCGGTGCCGGGGGTCGTCCCCCCACGGGTCCAGCCCGAGACCGAGACCCCCGAGGCCCCCGCACCGTCCAAGGCGGACGTGGGTCTCCCGGATGGGGCGGATGCGAAGGCGGAGCCCAAGGAGAGCCGCCGGGCGCGCCGGCAGCGCGAGAAGGAGGAGCGCCGCCAGGCCCGGGCCCGCGAGCAGCGGAAAGCAGATGCGGAGAAGGCCGAGAAGCGGCGCGGCCCCGTCATCGGCTTCCTCGTCTCCTGCTGGGCCGAGCTCAAGCGGGTGCAGTGGCCGGACCGCGACACCCTGGTCCAGGCCTCCGCAGTCACCATCATCTTCGTCGCCGTCATGGCGGCCTATTTGGGCGCTCTTGACGCCGCCTTCAACTGGCTGATCCAGCGGATCATCTAGCCGCAGGGAGGAGCTGAATGTTTCGCTGGTACGTGATCAACACCTACTCGGGGCACGAGAACAAGGTCAAGCAGAACCTCGAGCACCGAGTCCACACGATGGGGCAGGAGCGCTTCGTGCGCCAGGTCGTCGTTCCCACCGAGCAGATCTCGGAGATGAAGGATGGCCAGAAGGTCTCGACCGAGAAGCGGACCATGCCCGGCTACGTCCTGGTCAACATGGAGATGACCGACGACTCCTGGGGCCTCGTCAAGAACACGCCGGGCGTCACCGGCTTCGTCGGCTCCCGCAACAAGCCGATCCCGCTCTCCAAGGTCGAGGTGGACCGCCTGCTGCACCGCGAGACGGCGGAGCGGCCACGGACGCGCGCCCAGTTCTCGATCGGAGAGTCGGTGAAGGTGATCTCGGGCCCGCTGGCCGACTTCTCAGGGGAAATCGCCGAGATCAACGAGGACGCGGCAAAGCTCAAGGTGCTCGTTTCGATCTTCGGCCGCGAGACTCCGGTCGAGGTCAACTACGACCAGGTGAAGAAGATTTAGGCTCGTCGCATGGCGAAGAAGGTCCTCACCCAGATCAAGCTCCAGATCCCGGCCGGCGCCGCCAATCCGGCGCCCCCGGTCGGCCCCGCCCTGGGCCAGCACGGCGTCAACATCATGGAGTTCTGCAAGGCGTTCAACGCGCAGACCCAGCAGGACGCCGGCACGATCATCCCGGTCGAGATCACGGTCTTCGAGGACCGCTCGTTCGAGTTCATCACCAAGACCCCGCCCGCGGCAGTACTCATCAAGGAAGCCGCGGGGATCGACAAGGGATCAGGAGAGCCTCATGCCGACAAGGTCGGCTCGATCACCGTCGACCAGGCTCGCCAGATCGCCGAGCGGAAGATGCCGGACCTGAACGCCAACGACCTGGACGCCGCCACCAAGATCATCGCCGGCACTGCGCGCTCGATGGGCGTCACCGTGGAGGGCATCTGAGCATGAAGCGAAGCGAAATGCGAGGGCAGGTGTGATGGCGAGGGGCAAGCGCTACCGGAACGCCTACGGGAAGATCGACCGCACGGAGACCTACTCCCCGGCCGAGGCGGTCCACCTGGTCAAGGAGACCGCGGGGACCAAGTTCGATGAGACGGTCGAGCTGAAGATCCGCCTCGGGGTGAACGTCCGCCACGCGGAGGAGCAGCTGCGCGGCACCCTCGCCCTCCCGAAGGGTCTCGGCAAGGACCTCTCGGTTGTGGTCTTCGCGGAGGGGGACCAGGCGAAGCAGGCCACCGACGCCGGCGCCGCCGAGGTCGGGGCAGACGACCTGATCGCGAAGGTGGAGGAGGGCTGGACGGACTTCGACGTCGCCGTAGCGACGCCCTCGATGATGCAGAAGGTCGGCAAGCTCGGCCGGGTGCTCGGGCCGCAGGGCAAGATGCCGAACCCGAAGGTCGGCACCGTCACCGACGACGTCGCCAAGGCGGTCGGGGAGGCCAAGGCCGGGAAGATCGAGTACCGCACCGACCGCTACGCGATCGTGCACCTGGCGATCGGCAAGTCGAGCTTCGAGGAGGAGGCCCTGCTGGAGAACTACGCCGCGGTGATCGAGGAGATCATCCGCGCCAAGCCCGCCGCCGCCAAGGGCCGCTACATCCTCTCGATCACCCTCTCCAACACCATGGGCCCCGGCATCCGGGTGGACTCGTCCAGGACCCGCCGCGGCGAGATCATGGTCGGCGCGGGCACCTTCGGCGGCGACGGCGACGGTGCGGGGGAGGAGACCCCGGAAGCCGCGCCCGAGCCCGAGGAGGCGACGGCCTAGCTACACTGCCGATTCGCCTTACCGCCCGAGACCGCCGGCGGGGCCGCATCACAAAGGCCCAGAAGACCGGCGCAGGTATCTGAGATGAACAAGGAGCAAAAAGCCGCCGTCGTGGAGGAGCTCTCCAAGGAGCTCTCCGACTCCGAGGCGATCTTCGCGGTCGACTACCGCGGGATCAGTGTCCCCCAGGCCGCCGAGCTGCGCGCCGATCTCCGCGACGCGGACACCCGCTTCCGGGTCGTCAAGAACCGCCTCACCCTGCTCGCCGCCGACAAGGCCGGCACCGAGAGCATCAAGGAGCACCTCGAGGGGCCGACCGCGCTCGCCCTGGTCAAGGGCGATCCGGCGCTCGCCGCCAAGACGATCTTCAAGCTCGGCAGCGAGTGGGAGGTGCTCGAGTACAAGGGCGGCGTGATGGAGGGCGAGGACCTCGACGCCGACACCTTCAAGCAGATCGCGAAGCTGCCGGGACGCGACCAGATGAACGCGCAGCTCGCCGGCATCGTCGCCAGCCCCCTGACCGGACTGGTCCGCGGCCTCGGCTCGATGGTGCAGGGGCTCGCCAGCCAGCTTCAGCAGATGGCCGACCAGGGCCTGGTCTCGGGAGAAGCCCCCGCCGAGGACGCGCCTTCTGGTGAAGCCGACCCCGATCCC
Organism: uncultured Solirubrobacterales bacterium; assembly: GCA_963752605.1. GTDB lineage: Bacteria > Actinomycetota > Thermoleophilia > Solirubrobacterales > 70-9 > CAVVYW01. The sequence continues at coordinate 223,308 of CAVVYW010000006.1, read as the reverse complement.
GACCCCCAGCAGTCTCCCGAGGAGGCACCCTCCGAGGAGGAGGCGCCCGCGGGCGAGGAGGCCGGCGAGGGGGCAGAGGCCGAGGAGACCACGGAGGGCGACGCCGAGATGGGCGAGGCCGCCGAAGAGGCCCAGGACGGCGGCGACGAGGGCGCCGCTGAGACTTCAGAGGATTCCAACGAGAACAAGGAGGAAGACGAGTAGATGGCCGCCACCAAGGTGAGCACAGAGGATTGGATCGAGGAGCTGAAGGGCATCTCGGTGCTCGAGCTCTCCGAGCGCATCAAGGCGCTCGAGGAGGAATTCGGCGTCTCCGCGACCGCGGTCGCCGCCGCGGCACCCGCTGCCGGCGGTCCCGCCGGTGACGGAGCCGGCGAGGAGGAGTCGAGCACGGTCGATGTCGTGCTGACCGGCGCCGGCGACAAGAAGATCGGCGTGATCAAGGCGGTCCGCGCGGCCACCGGTCTCGGCCTGAAGGAGGCCAAGGCGCTGGTCGACGAGGCCCCTAAGCCGGTCAAGGAGGGCATCGAGCGGGAGGAAGCCGACAAGCTCAAGTCCGAGATCGAAGAGGCCGGCGGAACGGCCGAATTGAAGTAATCTGTCTGCCGCTGTTTAGGGCTGTTCCAACGTGCCCGCACCGGGCGTGTCAGCCGCCCTTGAACGGACGCTACCCTCTGTGTTAATCTGCACGGTCGCGCGCCGGTGAGCCCAGCTGCCGCAATTCTGCGCGGGACCACAGTCCTTCCGATATTTGAGGAGTCGCCCAGTTGGCCCGATCCAACGCTGCCCCGGTAACCCGTAGGAGCTTTTCCCGCCTAAAGAACCCACTTGACGTCCCACACCTGATCGATATCCAGCGGAAGTCCTTCGAGGAGCTGGTTGATGCCAAGAAGGGCCTTCTGCGGGCAACGATCGACGACATATCCCCGACCGAGGATTACACGGGGAACCTGGCGATCGTCTTCGGTGATTTCACCTTCGACGAGCCGCCCAACAACGTGGACGAGTGCCGCGAGAAGGACATGACCTACTCGCGGCCGCTGAACGTCAAGGTCGCGTTCCAGAACCGCGAGACGGGGGAGATCCGCGAGCAGACCGTCTTCATGGGCGACTTCCCGTGGATGACGAACCGCGGCACCTTCATCATCAACGGCACCGAGCGCGTCGTGGTCACGCAGCTCGTGCGTTCCCCGGGCGCCTACATCATGGAGCCCAAGGACCGCGAGAAGCAGGTCTTCATCGCGAACCTGATGCCGGCCCGCGGCTCCTGGCTGGAGCTCGAGATCGACAAGAAGGGCCGCGTCTACGTGCGGATCGACCGCAAGCGCAAGCTGCCGGTGACCGTGCTGCTGCGTGCGATGGGCTACGTCCAGGACAAGCAACTGTTGGAGATGTTCGAGAACTCGGTCTACATCCGGCACACGATCGCCGCGGACACCGATCAGACGAAGGAAGAGGAGGGCGCGCTGATCGAGCTGTTCAAGAAGCAGCGTCCCGGCGAGCCGCCTTCGGTGGATGCCGCCAAGGCCCTGCTCGAGCAGCTCTTCTTCGATCCCAAGCGCTACGACCTCACCCGGGTCGGCCGCTACAAGCTGAACGCCCGCCTCGACCTGGACATCGACCTCGACACCAGGGTCCTGACGCACGATGACATCATCGCCCTGGTCAAGGAGCTCATCTCGATCCCGAAGATCCTCGGGATCCCGGAGGAGATCGACGAGGAGAGCCCGATCAAGGACTACGCCGCGGAGGCCGCCACCTACCCGCGCGAGCCGGTCCACGACCACCTCGACGAGTACGAGCACTTCGGCAACCGCCGCCTGCGCACCGTCGGCGAGCTGATCCAGGAGGCCTTCCGGATCGGGCTCTACCGGATGGAGCGAGTCGTCCGCGAGCGCCTCACCACCGAGGACGCCGACGCGATCACCCCGCAGACCATCATCAACATCCGCCCGGTTGTGGCTGCTCTGAAGGAGTTCTTCGGCTCCTCGCAGCTCTCCCAGTTCATGGACCAGACCAACTCGCTGGCCGGGCTCACCCACCGGCGGCGCCTCTCGGCGCTCGGCGCCGGCGGCCTCACCCGCGAGCGCGCACCCATCGAGGTCCGCGACGTGCACGCCACTCACTACGGCCGCATGTGCCCGATCGAGACGCCCGAGGGCCCCAACATCGGCCTGATCGGGAGCCTCTCCTCCTACGCCGAGGTCTCGGAGCACGGCTTCGTCACCACCCCCTACCGGGTGGTCAAGGACGGCGTGGTCACCAACCAGGTGGTCCACCTGGACGCCACCCAGGAGGAGGAGAAGATCATCGCCCAGGCGAACGCCGAGGTCGATCCGGAGAACAACCGGCTGAAGGGCCAGCGCGTTCTCTGCCGCCAGCGCGACGGAGCGGTCGTCGCCGTGCCGCCGAAGCAGGTGGACCTGATGGACGTCTCCCCGACCCAGATCTGGTCGGTCGCCACCGCGCTGATCCCGTTCCTCGAGCACGATGACGCCAACCGCGCGCTGATGGGCTCGAACATGCAGCGTCAGGCCGTGCCACTGCTCAAGCCGGAGCCGCCGCTGATCGGGACCGGCATGGAGCGCCGCGCCGCAATCGACACCGGCGACGTCGTCCTGGCCGAGAACGAGGGCGAGGTGAGCGTGGTCGACGCCGAGAAGGTCACCGTCGGGCGCACCGACTACCCGCTTCACAAGTTCATGCGCTCCAACCAGGGCACGATCATCCACCAGCGCCCGACCGTCTCTGTGGGGGACAAGGTGAAGGAGGGCGACCTCCTCGCCGACGGCTCCTCGACGGCCGGCGGCGAGATCGCGCTCGGCAAGAACTGCCTGGTCGCGTTCATGTCCTGGGAGGGCTACAACTTCGAGGACGCGATCATCATCTCCCAGCGCCTGGTGAAGGACGACGAGCTCACCTCGATCCACATCGAGGAGTACGAGATCGACGCCCGCACCACCAAGCTGGGCGACGAGGAGATCACCCGCGACATCCCGAACCGCTCCGAGGAGAGCCTGCGCAACCTCGACGAGCGCGGCATCGTCCGGATCGGCGCCGAGGTCGTCTCCGGCGACCTGCTCGTCGGCAAGGTCACCCCGAAGGGCGAGACCGAGCTGACCGCCGAGGAGAAGCTGATCCGCGCCATCTTCAAGGAGAAGGCGCGCGAGGTCCGTGACACCTCGCTCAAGGTCCCGCACGGCGAGGGCGGCGTGGTGATCGACGTGCTCACCTTCAGCCGCGACGCCGGCGACGACCTGCCGCCGGGCGTCAACGACCTGGTTCGCGTCTACGTCGCAACCAAGCGCAAGATCGCGGAGGGCGACAAGCTCGCCGGCCGCCACGGCAACAAGGGCGTGATCTCGAAGATCGTGCCCGAGGAGGACATGCCGTTCATGGAGGACGGCACCCCGATCGACGTCATCCTCAACCCGCTCGGCGTGCCGAGCCGGATGAACATCGGGCAGATCCTCGAGACGCATCTCGGCTGGGCCGCGGCCAACGGCTGGTACGACGACGACTCCACCGCCTACAGGGAAGCCCAGCGCAACGGCGGGCGGGTCTACGTCTCGACGCCCGTGTTCGACGGCGCGACAGTCGAGGACGTGGACGAGGCGCTGGTCCGCTGGCAGGACGAGAACGCCGACCGGGGCATCGATCTCCGCATCGACAAGGGCGAGCGTCCCGGCAGCCGGGCGGCGGGCACCACCAAGCTGTTCAACGGCCGGAGCGGCGAGCCCTACGAGGGCGAGGTCACGGTCGGCTACATGTACATCCTGAAGCTGCTCCACCTGGTCGACGACAAGATCCACGCGCGCTCGACCGGTCCCTACTCCCTGGTCACCCAGCAGCCGCTGGGCGGCAAGGCGCAGTTCGGCGGTCAGCGCTTCGGCGAGATGGAGGTGTGGGCGCTGGAGGCCTATGGCGCCGCGTACACCCTGCAGGAGATGCTCACCGTCAAGTCCGACGACACGGTCGGCCGCGTCAAGGCCTACGAGTCGATCGTGAAGGGCGAGAACATCCCCGAGCCGTCCATCCCCGAGTCGTTCAAGGTCCTGCTCAAGGAGATCCAGAGCCTCGCGCTCGACGCGAACGTCGTCTCCGAGGAGGGCGAGGACGTCGAGATGGGCGAGGAGGAGGACGACCTGCTGCGCGCAGCCGAGGAGCTCGGCATCGAGCTCTCGGGCGTCCGCGCCGAGGGCAACGGCAAGGGCGCTGCCGACGAGAAGGAGGAGCAGACGGTCGCCGAGGGCGAAGGCGGGACCGACGACAAGAAATCAGCCGCTAAGGCTGAGAAGAAGTAGGAGAAGAATGATCGACATCAACAACTTCGACGCGATCGAGATCGGGCTCGCCTCGTCCAAGAAGATCCGGGGCTGGAGCTCCGGCGAGGTCACCAAGCCCGAGACGATCAACTACCGCACGCTGAAGCCCGAGAAGGACGGGCTTTTCTGCGAGCGCATCTTCGGTCCCACCAAGGACTGGGAGTGCTACTGCGGCAAGTACAAGAGGGTCCGATACAAGGGCATCGTCTGCGAGCGCTGCGGCGTCGAGGTCACCCGCTCCAAGGTGCGCCGCGAGCGCATGGGCCACATCGACCTGGCAGCCCCGGTTTCCCACATCTGGTTCTTCAAGGGCGTGCCGAGCCGGATCGGCTACCTGATCGACATGGCTCCGAAGGAGCTGGAGAAGGTCCTCTACTTCGCGGCGTCGGTGATCACCCACGTCGACGAGACCGCGCGCAAGAAGGACCTGAGCAAGCTCGAGAAGGAGGTCGAGAAGCAGGTCGGGGCCTACGACGCCGAGCGAGAGCAGCGCACCCAGGAGCTCAACGAGAGCCTCAACCGCCGCATCGCCTACCTCGGGGTCGCCCCGGAGGAGCCGAAGAAGAAGGCTGCCAAGAAGGACGACAAGGACGCGAAGAAGGACGCCAAGAAGGACGACAAGACGAAGGCGAAGGCGAAGGAGAAGAAGGAGGAGAAGCCGGAGGCTCCGCCGCCCGGCGAGACCACGGGCTTCAACGAGGACGACGAGCTCTGGGCCGACACGATCTCCAACGTCAAGCGCATGAAGAAGGAGGACCGCGAGAAGGCGGCCAAGGAGCTGAAGAAGACCTTCGAGGCCGAGATCTCCGACACCGAGGCGTACCTCGAGGAGGCCGCCGAGCGGCTGCGCGAGGTTTTCAAGATCTTCTCGGAGATGAAGCCGAAGGACGTGATCAACGACGAGACCACGTTCCGCGAGCTGAAGGACCGCTTCGGCTCCCCGTACGGCTGGGGCGAGTACTTCCACGGCGGCATGGGCGCCGAGTCGGTGCGCGAGCTGCTCGAGGCGGTCCATCTCGAGGATGAGGCGCAGCTGCTCGAGGAGACCATCAACACCTCCAAGGGGCAGAAGCAGGCCCGCGCGGTCAAGCGCCTCAAGGTGGTCGACGCCTTCCTCAAGTCCACCAACCGCCCGGACTGGATGGTCCTCGACGTCGTTCCGGTGATCCCGCCGGAGCTGCGCCCGATGGTCCAGCTCGACGGTGGCCGCTTCGCCACCTCGGACCTCAACGACCTCTACCGGCGCGTCATCAACCGGAACAACCGCCTCAAGCGGCTGCTCGATCTGGGCGCGCCCGAGATCATCGTCAACAACGAGAAGCGGATGCTGCAGGAGGCCGTCGACGCGCTGTTCGACAACGGCCGCCGCGGCCGGCCTGTCACGGGTCCGGGCAACCGCCCGCTGAAGTCGCTCTCGGACATGCTCAAGGGCAAGCAGGGCCGCTTCCGGCAGAACCTGCTCGGGAAGCGCGTCGACTACTCGGGCCGCTCGGTGATCGTCTCGGGGCCGAACCTGAAGATCCACCAGTGCGGCCTGCCGAAGCTGATGGCCCTCGAGCTGTTCAAGCCCTTCATCATGGCCCGGCTGGTCGAGCGCAAGCAGGTCCAGAACATCAAGGCCGCCAAGAAGATGGTGGACTCGATGATCCCCGAGGTCTGGGACGTGCTCGAGGAGGTCATCCACGAGCACCCGGTGCTGCTGAACCGTGCACCGACGCTCCACCGCCTCGGCATCCAGGCCTTCGAGCCGGTGCTGGTCGAGGGCAAGGCGATCCAGATCCACCCGCTGGTCTGCCACGCCTTCAACGCCGACTTCGACGGCGACCAGATGGCCGTGCACCTGCCGCTGTCCGCGGAGGCGCAGGCGGAGGCCCGCATCCTGATGCTTTCCTCCAACAACATCCTCTCGCCGGCCCACGGTTCGCCGCTGGCGACGCCGACCCAGGACATGGTGCTCGGCCTCTACTACCTGACCTACGCCCACGGGGATGTCACCAAGCTCGACGCCTCGGAGCTGGATCGCAGGCCGCATCCGTTCCGCACCGCGCAGGAGGCGGAGCTCGCCTACGAGAACGGCCAGGTGGAGCTCCACGACTTCGCCGAGTACCGCCGGCCGGGCCACGAGCACTTCCTGACCACGGTCGGGCGGATCATCTTCAACGACCGGGTCGAGAGGGCGATCGCCGACGCGCTCGGTGAGGAGTACGACCCCGAGAGCTACGAGTTCATCAACCACTCGCTGAAGAAGCGCGACGTGAACGAGATGGTCAGCGATCTGGTCGAGGCCTACGGCGCGCCCGCCGTCTCCCTGGTGCTCGACTCGTTCAAGGAGCTGGGCTTCCACTTCGCCACCCAGGCCGGGATCACGATCTCCAAGAACAACGTGGTCGCGCCTCCGGACAAGGAAGAGATCCTCGAGCGCTACGAGAACAAGAGCGAGGAGATCATGGGCCAGTACGACGAAGGCCTGATCACCGCCGAGGAGCGCAAGGAGGCCGTCACCGGCCAGTGGGACAAGGCCACCGAGGAGGTCGGGCAGGCGATGGAGAAGAACCTCCACGAGCTCAACCCGATCTACATGATGGCCAACTCAGGGGCGCGCGGGTCGTTCAAGCAGATCCGCCAGCTCGCCGGGATGCGAGGCCTGATGGCCAACCCGAAGGGCGAGATCATCGAACGCCCGATCAAGGCGAACTTCATGGAGGGCCTGACCGTCCTCGAGTACTTCATCTCGACCCACGGCGCCCGCAAGGGCCTCGCCGACACCGCGCTGCGGACGGCGGACTCGGGCTACCTGACCCGGCGCCTGGTCGACGTCTCCCAGGACGTGATCGTCCGCATCGACGACTGCAAGACCAAGGATTTCGTCGAGATGCCGCTGCGCCGCGACGACGGCGAGCTCAACCCGAACCTGTTCGGCCGCATGGCCGCCAAGAAGTTCACGACCGTCCGCGGCCGCGAGCTGCTGAAGCGGAACCAGCTCATCGACAAGCCCGAGCTGGCCCTGCTCGACGAGGCATTCCCGACTGACGACCTAGAGTCGACCGCCCCGGTTCGTTCGGTCGCCAAGTGCGAGGCCGAGAGCGGGGTGTGCGCCCAGTGCTACGGGATCATGCCCGCCACCGGGTCGCTGGTCGAGATCGGCGACTCCGTCGGGATCATCGCCGCGCAGTCCATCGGCGAGCCCGGCACCCAGCTCACCATGCGCACCTTCCACACCGGCGGCGTCGCCGGCCAGGACATCACCCAGGGCCTGCCGCGAGTCGTCGAGCTGTTCGAGGCTCGCAAGCCGAAGGGCCAGGCGAAGATCGCCGAGGTCGCCGGCAAGGTCTCGGTCGAGGAGACCGACAAGGCCGTCAAGCTCACGATCACCGACGACAAGGGCGAGGAGCACGACTACTCCTTCCCGCCGCGCACGAACCTGTACGTCAAGGCGGGCCAGAAGGTCGAGCCCGGTGTCCAGCTCAGCGAGGGGTCGCTCTATCCCGCCGAGCTGCTCTCGATCAAGGGCCGCACCGAGACCGAGATGTACATCGTCGGCGAGGTGCAGAAGGTCTACCGCTCACAGGGCGTGGACATCAACGACAAGCACATCGAGCTGATCGTGCGCCAGATGCTGAAGAAGGTGCGGGTCGAGTCCAAGGGCTCCACCGAGCTCCTGCCCGGACAGCTCGAGGACAGGCTCGTCTTCGACAAGCTCAACGAGAGGTTCAAGGGCCTGAAGACCAAGACCCCCGCCAAGGCCGAGGAGACGATCCTCGGGATCACCAAGGCCTCGCTCGCGACGGAGTCCTTCCTCTCGGCCGCCTCCTTCCAGGAGACGACCAAGGTGCTGACGGACGCCGCGCTCGAGGGCAAGCGCGACCGGCTGATGGGCCTGAAGGAGAACGTGATCATCGGGAAGCTGATCCCGGCCGCGACCGGCCTCAAGCATTACCGGGGAATCGGGATCGAGCCCGTGGAGCCCGCACAGCCGCCCGCCGAGGAGATCCTCTCCGAGGAGGCCCTGGAGGCCGAGCTCGGGCTGGGCGGGGACGGCGAGGAGGGCGCCGAGCTGGAGGGCTTCGGCCCCAGCTTCGCCGAGGAGCTCGAGGAGCTCGCCTCCGAGATCGAGACGCCCGGTGGCGGCACCGCGACCGCCGAGGCTGAGTCGGGCGACAAGCCCGAAGCCGAAGAGTCAGAGAAGTCTTAGCCAGCCGCTGGGCGCGCGTCCGCAGGGCTGTGAACGCTTAGGGGCCCCAGCAGTAGAGGAAGTAGATCGCGTAGGGGTCGGTCGCGATCACCTTCGCGTAGGTACTCACCGAGAAGACGTAGAGCTTCGAGGGGTTGTAGGCGTACAGCGCGTGGGCGTAGTTGCCCGGGGCGCCGTTGGCGCGAAGGAGCCTCGCCGCGGCGAGGATCGCGTCGTGGGGATCCTGGATGTCGCCGCCCCGGCCGTAGATCTTCCAGGTGGAGGGGATGAACTGCATCGGTCCTTGGGCGCCCGCCGTGCTGTTGCTCTTCACCCGGCCGAACTTCGTCTCCACCAGGTGGATCGCCGCCAGGTAGTGGCGGTCGATGTTCTGGCTTTGCTTGGCCTCGTCGTAGTGGCTGAACAGCTCCGAGGGCGGGGGCGGCGCGCCGGTCTTCAGCTTCTTCTTGGCGCCGCCGAGCTTGCGGAGCTTGCGCGCCACGGCGGTGAACTGCTTGATCTGGCTCGCGAGGGCGCCCGGCAGAAGTCTGAGCGTGGGCTTCGTGAGGTTGGAATGGGCGGCGAGGAAGCGCGAGACGTCCTGGACGAAGAGCGCCGGCCCCATCACCTCCGGGGGCGCGTCGGCAGTCGGCGGATCGCCGGCCGCGCGCCACGTGTCGATCGCCTGGCGCAGCGCGGTGTCATTGGCCGTGATCTGCGCGGCGAGGTCCTCGGGGTTGGTGGCGATGGCCGGCCTGGCCGGAGCGCCATCGCCCCGATCGACCAAGCCGATGACGGCGACGATCGCGACGGCGATCAGGGCCGCGAGAGCGGTGAGACGACGCTGGGCGAGGGTCATGGGCTGCGGTTTAGCGCTCGGCCGAGGCTCGCACCTTGGCCGGGGTGGCTGTGATTCTCGTGCGGCCACCCGGTGGGCACTCCGGCAGGACGCGGGCGGCGCCGCCGTGTGGATCGCGGCGCGGGCCGCGCGGGCGCGTCGGCGAGCGCCGCCAACGGCGGAAGGTGTGGTCGCCGGACCCACCGCTCGCGTCCTCGAGCGAGGGCTCGTCCTTGACGGCCCACCAGATAAGCCAGATGGCGAAGAACACCGGGATCTTCAGGACCACGGCGAGAAAGATGATCGGCAGAGCTCCCTCCATCCGGGGGCAGTCTACCCCCGTCTGCCGTCCCTCAGGTCGGCCTGTAGCCGTCTCGCACCCAGGCCTCGAGGGCGCCGACGTGCGACTCGGTGAGACCGACGCTCGACTCCGTCGGCACCAGCAGCGTGGGCGCCTGCCGGCGCTCGGCCCAGTCGTAGCAGCTGCGATCGAGGCTGTCGTCCACCCAGGCGAGCGGCCGGTCGCCCACGTATTCCTGGATGGCGTCCAGCTTCCAGTGCGCGGTGCCGAACTCGGCGCGCCCGTCGAAGCGCAGGTAGGGGAGCGTGGGTACGCCCAGGATGCCCGGCAGGTAGTCGTTGGCGCGATCCTCCCAGCCGCTCGCCCAGACCAGCTCGTAGCTCTGGGCGAGACGGTTGAGCTGGGGGCCGGTCGGCATCGAGATGCAGTGGAGCATCCCGTCGATCAGATGGAAGTCCCCGGGGGCCTGTGCCGGGTCGGCGCGGTGTGGCTCGTTGGGCCGCTCGAATCCGAACAGGCTGATCACGCCGTCGATGTCGACGGCCAGGATCGGCTTGTCCTCCTTTCCGAAAAGAGCCACGGGCTGGAAGAGTACGGCCAGTGATGCCCTACCATTCCGCGCCGTGCCGAATACGAACCAGCTCGTCCGCAAGGGACGCAAGAGCAAGCGGAAGAAGATGTCCACTCCCGGCCTCAAGTCGGGACAGGGACGCAAGAAGCGCGTCGCCGCGCCGCAGCGGCGTGGAGTCTGCACCCGCGTCGCGACCGTGACGCCGAAGAAGCCGAACTCCGCGCTGCGCAAGATCGCCAGGGTCCGCCTCACCAACGGGTTCGAGGTGACCTGCTACATCCCGGGCGAGGGCCACAACCTCCAGGAGCACTCGGTGGTGCTGGTCCGCGGAGGCCGCGTCAAGGACCTGCCGGGCGTTCGCTACAAGGTCGTGCGCGGCACCCTGGACGCCGCCGGCGTCTCCGATCGCAAGCAGGGCCGCTCCCTGTACGGAGTGAAGTCCCGCTAGCGATGCCGCGCCGCAATCAAGCCACGATCAGGCCGCTCGAGCCCGACTCCCTCTACCGGAGCCGGCTCGTCCAGCAGGTGATCAACAAGGTGATGACCGGCGGCAAGAAGTCGCTCGCCGAGCAGATCGCCTACGACGCCCTGGCGCTGGTCGGGGAGCGGACGGGAAACAACCCCGTCGAGGAGCTGGAGAGCGCGATCAAGCAGCTCACCCCGGTGCTCGAGGTCCGTTCGCGCCGGGTCGGCGGCGCGACCTATCAGGTGCCGGTGGAGGTGCCCGCTCGCCGGGCGCGGACCCTCGCGGTGCGCTGGCTGGTCGAGTTCGCGCGGGCCCGCGGGGAGAAGTCGATGCAGGAGCGCCTGGCGAACGAGATCCTGGACGCCGCCAAGCAGCAGGGCAACGCCTGGAAGCGGAAGGACGACATCTACCGCATGGCCCAGGCGAACAAGGCCTTCGCGCACTACCGCTGGTAAACGGCTTCGCCACCAGGTCGCGGCGGTAGCGGCCGCCCACGATAAGTCGCTCGGGCTTCGCCCTCGCTCCCAAGTACAGCGGCCTGACCGCCGCTAACCGGTCTTCGCCGGCTCGCGCTGCGGTTCCTGGGCTGAGTCGCCCTCCACATCGGTCAGACGCGACACGCCCGGGCGCATCGTCGCCAGCGCGACCCCGCAGACGGCCAGCACCGCCGCGCCGAGCAGCTCCAGCCAGAAGCCGGCCTGCGGCTCTGCCTTCGCGTCGATGAACGACTCGCGGGGATCGTCCACGGTCCCGATCTGGTTCACGTCCGGCAGGTCGATGATCAGGAAGAGGAGCAGGGCCGCCACTCCGCACACCGCGACCGCGACGAACGCGATCTGCGCCAGCGACAGGGCGGCTCCCTCGGACCGCACGCTGGCAGCGGCGAGCCCGAGCACGAGCATGACGAGCGCGAACGCGGCGAGGATCAGCGTCGCGTAGCCGTGCTGGTCATTGGCATCGATCGCCGTCAGCGCCTCGCCACCCGGAGGTGTGAGCTGGAAGATGTCGGTGAACTGCGATGCCGCAAGCATCGCGGCGCCTCCCGCGCAGGCGAGCACCAGCAGCAGCTCTGTCCGCGGCAGCCGGCTCAGGAGCCCGCCCCCCCGCGGGCCGCGATCCGACCGCCGTCGGCCGCGGCTCGCGGCCTCCGCCTCCAGAGCGCGCGGCGCCGGCGGGGTTCACTCCCCTGTGGGGCCCCCTCGGTCTCCGCTCCGCGGTGTGCCTCCGCGCCCAGCGCGAATCCGCCGATGGCGAGCACGATGGAGGCGGAGAGCTGTGCCCAAAAACCCTCGATCAGCTCGGCCTCGCCGCCGCTGAATGCGATCTCGGCGACGCCGCCGTCGAGTCCCTGCGGCAGGTCGACGATCAGCGAGACGGCCACCCCGAGCAGCCCGAGCACCATCACCCACCGGCCGAGGCGCCAGTTGCCACGGTAGGTAGCCCAGACCAGCCCGAGGGCGGCAACGGCGACCGGAAGCAGCAGGTAAAGGTGGGCGCTGCCGGCGAGCTCGTTATGGGTGACCGGCGGCGGCGCCACCGTGCCCACCTCGCCGGCGTAATCAGTGTCGCCCGCCACGACCGCCTGGTAGTCGAAGAACTGGGAGACGCCGAGCGCAACCGCGGCGGCCGCGGCGACGAAGGCCAGGGTGCCCCGCGGCTGCACGTGAACGAGCAGGAAGCGCCAGGTGACCGAGACGGCACGAGCGATCCGGGCGCCGAGCCAGCCGAAGACCTTCTCGCCGACCGTGGAGATCGCGGACACGACGCCTGCGAGCAGTCGGAGCACGAAGAGGATGGTGGACGTCACGAGTGGAGCGATCCGGCCCAGCACCCCCCTGAACAGGGCGCCGAACGGCCTTGCCACCGGGCGCAGGCGCCGGCGGGTCTCCAACGCGGTGCCGCGCATCCGCAGGCGGACCTCATCCCTGCGCGCCTGGAGGTACTCGGTTCGCCCCCGGCGAACCTCCTCCAGCTGCTCGGGATCCAGCTTCCTCCGACGCCTCAATCCCATGCTTCCTCCCTGCCTGAGCGTGCCCAAGCCCCTGCTATCATCACGCGTCGCCTTCGGCCGCCCCGATCCTGTTGGGCTGCCGTGGGCGTGAAACCGTTTTTCGATGGAGAACGGCGCGACATAGGAGTAGGTCCGGGTCTTCTCAGAGCGTCTTGCTCGGGGCCCGTAAGGGCCTTTTTTGTGCCCGAATTCGATCTCAGACTAGCCGTTCCATAAGTCCGTTTCGCCACTACCGAACCAGTATCCATGCCCCGCAGCTTTCCACTAGAGAAGACTCGCAACATCGGCATCATGGCCCACATCGATGCCGGTAAGACGACGACCACCGAGCGCATCCTCTACTACACCGGCCGCACCCACAAGATGGGCGAGGTCCACGAGGGCGCCGCGGTCATGGACTGGATGGAGCAGGAGCAGGAGCGAGGCATCACCATCACCTCGGCCGCGACGGCGTGTGAGTGGCGGGACCACCGGATCAACATCATCGACACGCCGGGCCACGTCGACTTCACGGTCGAGGTAGAGCGAAGCCTCCGCGTCCTCGACGGCGCGATCGCGATCTTCGACTCCGTCGCCGGGGTCGAGCCCCAGTCGGAGACGGTCTGGCGCCAGGCGGACAAGTACAAGGTCCCGCGGGTCGCCTACGTCAACAAGATGGACCGCACCGGCGCCGACTTCTTCGGCGCGGTGGAGACGATGAAGGAGCGCCTCGGCGCGAATCCGCTCCCGATTCAGATCCCCATCGGCCAGGAGAACGACTTCGTCGGCGTCGTCGACCTGATCGAGAACAAGGCATTGGTCTGGAAGGACGAGCTCGGAACCGAGTTCTCCTACGAGGAGATCCCCGACGACCTCAAGGAGCTCGCCCACGAGCACCGCACCCACCTGATCGAGGCCTGTGCGGACTACGACGACGAGCTGATGGAGGCCTACCTGAACGACGAGGAGATCCCGCACGAGCGGATCGCCAAGTCCCTCCACCGGGCCACCCTTGACATCAAGGTGACGCCGGTCCTGGCCGGCTCCTCCTTCAAGAACAAGGGGGTGCAGCCGCTGCTGGACGCGATCGTCGAGCTGCTCCCCTCGCCGCTCGAGGTCCCACCGATGACCGGGACCGTGCCCGCAAGGAAGGGCGAGAACGGCGGCACCACCGAGGAGGAGCGCAAGCCCGAGGACGACGCCCCGTTCGCGGCGCTGGGCTTCAAGGTCGTCGTCGATCCCTACGTGGGGAAGCTCACCTACTTCCGTGTCTACTCCGGCAAGCTCACCGCCGGAAGCCGCGTGCTCAACGCAACGACCGGCCGCACCGAGCGGATCGGCCGGCTGCTGATGATGCACGCCAACTCGCGGGAGGAGATCGAGGAGTGCTACGCCGGCGACATCGTCGCGGGCGTCGGCCTCAAGCAGACCTCCACCGGCGACACGCTCTGCGCCCCCGACTCGCCGATCAGCCTCGAGCAGATCGAGTTCCCCGAGCCGGTGATCGCAGTCGCGATCGAGCCGAAGACCAAGGCCGACCAGGAGAAGCTCAGCGAGAGCCTCGCGCGCCTCGCGGAGGAGGACCCGACCTTCCAGGTCACCTCAGACGACGAGACGGCCCAGACCCTGATCCATGGGATGGGCGAGCTCCACCTCGAGGTCCTGGTCGAGCGGATGCTCCGCGAGTTTTCGGTGGACGCCAACGTCGGCAAGCCGCAGGTCGCCTACCGCGAGACGATCCGCCAGCGCGTCGACAAGGTCGTCTACAAGCACATCCGCCAGACCGGCGGCAAGGGCCAGTACGCCCACGTCGTGATGAACATCGAGCCGGCGCCGGGCGAGAGCTTCGACTTCATCAACGAGATCAAGGGCGGCAAGATCCCCACCGAGTTCATCCCCGCGGTCGAGCAGGGAGTGGAGGAGGCGCTGCAGAGCGGCGTCAAGGCCGGCTACCCGATGGTGGACGTCCGCGTTGAGCTGGTCGACGGCTCCGCCCACGACGTCGATTCCTCGGAGATCGCCTTCAAGATCGCCGGATCGATGGCGCTCAAGGAGGGTGCCCGCAGGGCCAAGCCCGTCCTGCTTGAGCCGGTGATGTCGGTCGAGGTCGTCACCCCCGAGGAGTTCCTCGGCGACGTGATCGGCGACCTCTCACGTCGCCGCGGCAAGGTCCAGGGGCAGGAGCCCCGGGGAAACGCCCTTGCGGTCCAGGCCTTCGTGCCCCTCGGCGAGATGTTCGGATACGCGACCGATCTGCGCTCCTCCACGCAGGGGCGCGCCAGCTACACGATGCAGTTCGAGCGCTACGAGGAGGTCCCCAACAACATCGCCGAGGAGATCGTCGAGCACTCGGCGGGCGAGCCCGTGGGGGCCGCGTCCTAGGCCCGAAATCCCGGCGTACAGGGCTATATTTCCCCGCACACTTACGCACACTTAGACCAACCGAGAACCCCAAAGGAGCGAGATGTCAAAGGAGAAGTTCGATCGCACTAAGCCGCATGTGAACGTCGGCACCATCGGCCACGTCGACCACGGGAAGACGACGCTGACCGCTGCGATAACCAAGACGCTCGCCGAGAAGGGGAACGCGGAGGAGAAGACCTTCGACGAGATCGACAACGCGCCCGAGGAGAAGGAGCGCGGGATCACGATCGCCACCTCGCACGTCGAGTACGAGACAGACAAGCGCCACTACGCGCACGTCGACTGTCCCGGGCACGCCGACTACGTGAAGAACATGATCACCGGCGCCGCCCAGATGGACGGCGCGATCCTGGTCGTCTCGGCGCCGGATGGCCCGATGCCACAGACGCGCGAGCACATCCTGCTCGCTCGCCAGGTGAACGTTCCCTCCGTGATCGTCTACCTGAACAAGATCGACATGGTCGACGACGAGGAGCTGCTCGAGCTGGTCGAGGAGGAGGTCCGCGACCTGCTGAACGAGTACGAGTTCCCGGGCGCGGACACCCCCATCATCAAGGGCTCCGCACTGAAGGCGCTCGAGGGCGACGAGGAGGCGAAGAAGTCGATCACCGAGCTCGCCGACGCGCTCGACGAGTACATCCCCGAGCCGGAGCGCGACCTCGACAAGCCGTTCCTGATGCCGGTCGAGGACGTCTTCTCGATCACGGGCCGCGGCACCGTCGCCACCGGCCGAATCGAGCAGGGCAAGGTCAACACCAGCGACACCGTCGAGATCGTCGGGATCAAGGACACGACGACCACCGTGGTGACCGGCGTCGAGATGTTCCGCAAGATCCTCGACGAGGGCCAGGCCGGCGACAACGTCGGCTGCCTGCTGCGAGGCACCAAGCGCGAGGAGATCGAGCGCGGCCAGGTGCTCTGCAAGCCCGGGTCGATCACGCCGCATACGAAGTTCAAGGCCGAGGTCTACTGCCTGAAGAAGGAGGAGGGCGGCCGCCACACGCCGTTCGTCTCCGGCTACCGGCCTCAGTTCTACTTCCGCACGACCGACGTCACCGGGATCGTCGAGCTGCCCAAGGACCGCGAGTTCGTGGCGCCCGGCGAGAACGCCGAGATGGAGGTGGAGCTGATTCAGCCGATCGCCATGGACAAGGGCCTTCGGTTCGCGATCCGAGAGGGCGGCCGCACGGTCGGCTCGGGGGTCGTGACCGACGTAGTCGAATAGCTGTGACGGGCTCCTTCGGGGGCCCGTTCTTAGTGAGGCCCTCCCACAAGGGCAAAGGGCCAGGACAACTGCAAGACATACGACCGGGGCGCGGCCTCAAGGCTCGCGCCCCAACTGCGCTCAAGAGGACATAGGAAGACAAGAGGAATTCGGGGCAGATGGCCTCACTGACATCGGGAAAGATCAGGATCCGGCTCAAGGCGTACGACCACGACGCCATAGACCGGGCTGCCCAGGAGATCGTCGGCACGGCCGAGCGCACCGGGGCGACCGTGGCCGGCCCGATTCCCCTGCCCACCGACAAGCACGTCTACTGCGTCATCCGCTCACCCTTCAAGGACAAGGACTCGCGCGAGCACTTCGAGATTCGCACCCACAAGCGGCTGATCGACATACACCAGCCGACTCCCAAGACGGTCGACGAGCTCCAGCGGATGGAGACGCTGCCGGCCGGCGTCGACGTGGAGATCCGGCTGTGAGCGCCATCGTCGGCAAGAAGCTCGGCATGACCCGCGTCTTCGACGAGCGAGGGCGTGGCGATCCCGGTCACGGTCATCGAGGCGGAGCCGAACAAGGTGACCGCAATTCGCAAGACAGATCGCGACGGCTACGACGCCGTCCAGCTCGCCGGCGAGCCGGTCTCCGAGAAGAGCCTCACGAAGGCCGAGCTCGGCCACCTGAAGAAGGCGAACGCCGGTGCCATGCGCACCGTGGTCGAGTTCCGCGATGTCGAGATTTCGCCCGCCGCAGCGGCTGAAGGTGGGGAGACGACCAAGGAGGTGGACACACCCGCAGGTGACGCTGCCGAAGAGGCCTCTTCTGATGAAGGCGGCGGCACCGAGGATGTGTCTTCTGGTGAGGCCGAGGACGCATCACCTGATGAGGCTGAGGGCGAAGCCGTGAAAGTGGGCGACGAGATCAAGGTGACCTCTTTCCAGCCAGGCGACCAGGTGAAGGTCTCCGGCGTTTCCATCGGCAAGGGCTTCCAGGGGACGATTCGCCGCCACGGATTCAGCCGCGGTCCGGTCACCCACGGCTCCCACAACGTCCGCGCACCGGGCTCCGTGGGGGCGAGCGCCGATCCGGCGCGAGTCTTCCCGGGGCAGAAAATGCCGGGCCGCATGGGCGCCCGCCGGGCCACCCAGCAGGGCTCGCAGATCGTCGAGGTGGACGCGGAGCGGAACCTGCTGCTGATTCGCGGCTCGGTCCCCGGGCCTCGCAACGCCATGGTGGAGGTGAGGAGCGTTGGCTGAGGCCGCGTCCAAGACCACCAAGAGCGCGAGCTCGAGCGCCGTCAACGCCCCCGTGCTCGGCAAGCAGTCCAAGGCCGACCTGCCGAAGGCACTCTTCTCCGAGCCCTTCCACGAGGCCCTCGTGCACGAGACGGCCCGCGCCGACCTGGCCGCGCGGCGTCGCGGCACGCACTCCTCGCTCACCCGGGGCGAGGTCGCGATGACCACCGCGAAGGCCTGGCGTCAGAAGGGCACCGGCCGCGCCCGTGCCGGCGCCCTCGGCGTGCCCCACCGCTACGGCGGCGGCGCGGCCTTCGGTCCCAAGCCCCGCCACTACACGCTCAAGGTCAACCAGAAGGCGCGCCGGAAGGCGCTGCGCGCGGCGCTCTCGGTGCACGCGGAGCGCGGCTCGGTCGCGGTGGTGGACGCCGCCTCCTTCAAGGAGCCCTCCACGAAGCAGGCCGCGAAGGCGCTCGAGAGCTGGGGCGCGGAGCGGCCGGCGCTGGTCGTGCTGGGAGCCGAGGAGGCCGCGGTGGCCAAGAGCTTCCGCAACATCGATGGCGTCAGCGTCGCGCTCGCAAGTGCGGCCGGCGTCGCCGACGTGATCGGCGTCGCCTCCCTGGTCGTCTCTGAGGAGGCGCTCAAGGAGCTCGAGGGGAGGGCGAAGGGCTGATGGACGCGCGCCAGGTGATCATCCGCCCGGTCGTCTCGGAGAAGAGCTACGCCCTGATGGCGGAGGGCAAGTACACCTTCCGCGTCCACAACCGGGCGCACAAGCTTCAGATCGCTCGCGCGGTCGAGCAGATCTTCGATGTGCACGTGCGCTCCGTCCGCACCTCCAAGGTGAACTCCAAGCCGAAGCGCCGCGGGCTCCACTCGGGTCGCTCGCGGTCCTGGAAGAAGGCGATCGTGCAGCTCGCGCCCGGTGACCGGATCGAGCTGTTCGAGGGCGCGGCGGTGGAGGCCTAACCCGATGGCCAACCGCAAGACACGGCCGACCAGCCCGGGCAGACGCTTCGGGACCTATCCGATCCGGGATGAGCTCACCGGCGACGGACCCACCAAGCGCCTGCTCAAGGGCAAGAAGCGCTCCAGCGGACGCAACACCGCCGGGCGGGTCACCGCGAGGCATCGCGGGGGCGGCGCCAAGCGCCGCTACCGGCAGATCGACTTCAAGCGGACCAAGGACGGGGTGCCCGCGAAGGTGGCGACCATCGAGTACGACCCCAACCGCTCGGCCAGCATCGCCCTCCTCAATTACGCCGACGGCGAGAAGCGGTACATCTTGGCGCCGCAGGGACTCAGGGTGGGCGCCGAGGTTCGGTCGGGCGATGGGGCGGACATCACCCCGGGCAGCGCGCTGCCGCTCAGCCGGATCCCGACCGGGACCGTGGTGCACAACGTGGAGCTGGTGCCCGGCCAGGGCGGCCGGCTCGGCCGCTCCGCGGGCAGCGCAATCCAGGTCGTCGCGAAGGAGGGCCCGATGGTGAGCTTGCGGCTGCCCTCTTCCGAGGTCCGCATGGTGCGCGGCGAATGCCGCGCGACGGTGGGGGCCCTCTCCAACAGCGAACACCAGAACGTCAAGATCGGCAAGGCCGGGCGGAACCGACATAAGAACAAGCGACCCCAGACGCGCGGCGTGGCGATGAACCCGGTCGACCACCCGCACGGCGGCGGAGAGGCGCATCACACCCCGGGCGGACATCCGGTGACGCCGTGGGGCAAGCCGACGCTCGGCTTCCGGACCCGCAAGAAGCGCAAGAAGTCCGATGCGCTCATCGTCCGCCCACGTCGCCGAGGAAAGAGGTCGTAGATGGGACGTTCAACCAAGAAGGGCCCGTGGGCGGAGGACAGGCTGCTGAAGCGGATCAACGCGATGAACGACTCGGGCCAGAAGCAGATGATCAAGACCTGGTCGCGCCAGTCGACCATCTTCCCCGAGATGGTCGGGCACACCATCGCCGTCCACGACGGTCACAAGCACGTGCCGGTCTACGTCTCGGAGTCGATGGTCGGCCACCACCTGGGTGAGTTCGCTCCGACCAGGACCTTCCGCGCCCACTCCGGCGCCGGAACCGCCAAGGAGCGCGAGGCCGCGGCTGCCGCCCCGACGGGACCCCCGCCCGGCGCAACCGCCGGCATGGAGGTGCCGGGCGGCGGCGAGGGTGGAGGCGAGGCTCCCGGCGGCGAGGGCGGCGGCGGTGAAGGCGGCGGTGACGCCGGTGGCGGCGATTCCGGCGGGGAGTCGTGATGGCGGAGCCCAAGAACACGGAGAAGAAGACTCCGGCCAAGAAGCCGGCTGCCAAGAAGCCTGCGGCCAAGAGGAAGCCGGCGGCGAAGACGGAGGCCAAGGCGGCTCCGAAGCGCAAGTCCCCGGCCAAGAAGCAGCCTGCCAAGGCCAAGGCCCCGGCCAAGATGGAGGAGCCCAAGAAGAAGAAGGAGGCTCCGCAGGCTCCGGTGGTCAAGGCGCGCGCCCGCTTCGTGCGGGTCGCTCCCCGCAAGGCGCGCCTGGTCGCCGACCAGGTTCGCGGACTGTCGATCGAGGATGCGCGCTCGCTCCTCCGCTTCTCTCCGCGCGGCGCCGCCAGGGACATCGCCAAGCTGATCGACTCCGCCGCCGCCAACGCCGAGAACAACCATGACCTGGTGGCCGACGACCTCCTGGTCGCGGACATCACCGTGGACGAGGGGCCCACCCTGCGCCGCTACCGCCCGAGGGCGTTGGGACGGGCGACCAAGATCGACAAGCGAACCAGCCACATCCGTGTGGCGCTGACCCCGGAGGACTGAGAGAGGCAATGGGACAGAAGATCAATCCGGTGGGCTTCCGGGTCGGGTACATCCAGGACTGGAAATCCAACTGGTACAACGAGAAGGAGTTCGCGGACTACCTGAACGAGGACCTCGTGATCCGCTCGCACATCGAGAACAAGCTCTCGCACGCGGGCCTGTCGCAGATCACGATCGTGAAGGGGTCCGGTGAGGTCGAGGTCGACATCTCCACGGCCCGCCCCGGCATCGTGATCGGCAAGTCCGGAAGCGAGGTGGACGCGCTGCGGCGCGAGCTGCACAAGCTGACCGGCAAGCCGGTGAAGGTCAACATCAAGGAGATCAAGCGGCCCGAGCTCGACGCGAAGCTCGTCGCCCAGTCGATCGCGGAGCAGCTTCAGAACCGGGTGGCGTTCCGCCGCGCGATGAAGCGCGCCCTGACCTCGGCGATGCGCTCAGGAGCCAAGGGGGTAAAGGTGCAGGTCTCGGGGCGGCTCGGCGGCGCCGAAATGGCGCGCACCGAGGGCTATTCCGACGGCCGCGTCCCGCTTCACACCCTGCGCGCCGACATCGACTACGGCTTCATCGAGGCGCGGACGACCACCGGCCGCATCGGCGTGAAGTGCTGGATCAACAAGGGCGAGGTCATGCCCGAGGGCTTCCGCGCCGAGGGCGAGGGCGACGAGGACGGCTCACCCCCCTCCGGCGGCCCGCGAGGAGGGCGTTCCTGATGTTGATGCCGAAGCGGGTTCGCTACCGCAAGCAGATGCGCGGTCGCATGCGCGGCTACGCCAAGGGCGGCAGCACGGTCGCCTTCGGCGAGTACGGGCTGAAGGCCATCGACCGCGGCTGGGTGACCAACCGCCAGATCGAGGCCGCCCGAGTCGCGATGACCCGGAAGATCAAGCGCGGCGGCAAGGTCTGGATCAACGTCTTCCCGGACAAGCCGATCACCAAGAAGCCGCTCGAGACGCGGATGGGCTCCGGCAAGGGCAATCCCGAGGGTTGGGTCGCAGTGGTCAAGCCCGGCCGCATCCTGTTCGAGCTGGCCGGCGTGCCGGACGACCTGGCCAAGGAAGCGATGACCCTGGCCGGTCACAAGCTGGGCATCAAGACCAAGGTGGTCCGCCGCGAGGGTGCGCAGGAGGCGCCGGAGAGCGAATGAAGGCTTCCGAAGCACACAACCTGAAGGACGACGAGTTGATCGAGCGCCTGCGCCAGGCGCGCGAGGAGCAATTCGGCCTGCGCCTGCAGCACGCCACCGGCGAGCTCGAGAACACCGCGCGGGTCGTGGGGGTCCGCCGCGACGTGGCGAGGCTGCTCACCGTGGCGAAGGAGCGGGGCATCGATCTGGCACACGAGCTGAGGCACTGATGGCGGACGACGAGAAGAAGAACGAGAAGCAGGAAGAAGAGAAGGCGCCCAAGGCCGAGGAGAAGGCCGAGGAGAAGGCGCCCGAGGCCGAGGACAAGGCGCCCGAGAAGGCTGAGGAGAAGGCGGCGGAGGCTGAGAAGACGCCCAAGGAGGCGGACTCACCCGCAGCCGACGCTGCCGACGAAGGTTCTGCTGATGAAGGCAGCGGAGGCGAGGATGAGTCTTCTGGTGGCGAAGCCGCTGCACCCGAGGCTGGTGGGGATGACGAAGAGATCGGCTGGAAGGCCCGTCGCCGCCTGGAGCGTTCCCGCCGCTCGGGGCTGGCCGGCCCCCAGCGCAGCCCGGAGGAGAGGGCCAAGGAGCGTGCCGAGGGGCGTGGCAAGGCGTCGCGTACTCGCGGCTCGTACCGGCGCAAGCAGCGCAGCAAGCGCGAGCGAGGGACCGGCACGCAGCCGGCCGGGCGCCAGCCGATCGGCGCCAAGACACGGCAGGGCCGGGTCGTCTCGAGCAAGCCCGACAAGACGATCACCGTCGCGATCGACGTCGTCCGCCGGCACCCGTCGTACGAGAAGATCGTCCGCCGCTCGCGGACCCTGCATGCCCACGATGCCCAGAACGAGGCGAACGAGGGTGACCTGGTCCGCGTGGTCGAGACGCGTCCCCTGTCGCGGACCAAGCGCTGGCGCCTGGTCGAGATCCTCGAGAAGGCGGAGTAGGAGAACCGTGATCCAGCAGGAGTCAAAGCTGAAGGTGGCCGATAACTCCGGCGCCCGCGAGATCCTCTGCATCCGCGTCAAGGGCGGTTCGCACCGCCGCTACGCGCGGATCGGCGACGTGATCACCGCCACGGTCAAGCAGGCCACGCCCCAGGGCGGCGTCCGCAAGGGCGAGGTGGTCGACGCCGTGGTCGTCCGGACCCGCAAGCAGCTGGGTCGTCCCGACGGCACCTACATCGCGTTCGACGAGAACGCCGCGGTGCTGATCGACACCCAAGGCGTTCCCCGCGGAACCCGCATCTTCGGCCCGGTCGCCCGCGAGCTGCGCGACAAGAACTTCATGCGGATCGTCTCCCTCGCCCCGGAGGTCCTGTAGCCATGGGCAAGGGAAAGCTTCGAGTCCGCAAGAACGACAACGTGGTCATCACCGCCGGCAAGGACCGCGGGAAGCGGGGCAAGGTGCTGCGCACCGACCCGAAGCGCGGCTATGTCTACGTCGAGGGGCTGAACATGGTGAAGCGCCACCAGCGCCCCCGTTCGGTCAAGGACGCCTCGAAGGGCGGAGAGGTCGGCGGGATCATCGACAAGGAGGGCCCGATCCACGCCTCCAACGTGATGGTGCTCGACCCGCAGGACAACAAGCCGACCCGGGTCCGGATTCAGCGGGAGGGCGGCAAGCGCAAGCGGATCGCCGCCAGGACGGGCCAGGAGATCGAGTGATGGAAGCCGCGACCGAACAGCAGAAGCAGGCAGCGCCGCCGCCCCGGCTGCGTGACCGCTACGAGCAGGAGGTGAAGGCAGCGCTGGTCAAGCGGTTCGGGTACTCGACCCCTATGGCCGTGCCGACCCTGGAGAAGATCACCATCAACATGGGGATCGGCGAAGCGAAACAGGACAGCAAGATGCTGGATGCGGCCACCGAGCAGCTCGCGACGATCGCGGGCCAGCGCCCCAGTGTCCGGCGGGCGAAGAAGTCCATCGCCTCCTTCAAGATCCGCGAGGGCATGCCGGTCGGCGTCGCGGTGACCCTGCGCCGTGCCCGCATGTGGGAGTTCCTCGACCGGCTCACCTCGGTGGCGGTGCCCCGCATCCGCGACTTCCGCGGGCTCAACCCTCGCTCTTTCGATGGGCGCGGCAACTACTCGATGGGTATCCGCGAGCAGATCATCTTCCCCGAGATCGACTACGACTCGATCGATGAGGTGCGTGGCCTTGACGTCACCATCACCACCACCGCCCAGACCGACGAGGAGGCGTTCGAGCTGCTCAACGGGCTCGGGATGCCGTTCTCAGCGGAGGGCCGGCCCGGCGAGGCCGATCTCGAGGAGGAGGAAGAGGAGGAGCGCCGCAAGGAGGAGGCCCGCCAGCGCGCCGAGGCCGAGCAGGCCGCCCTCGAGCAGCTCAAGGAGGAGAACCCCGAGGCTTACGAGAAGCCCGAGCGCGAGGAGGAAGAGGAGGGCGCAGAGGGCGAGGCCCCGGCGGAGGGCGGCAAGCCCGAGGATGGCGGCAAGCCCGAGGGCGGGGACAAGCCGGAGGACAAGGCCGGCGACGAGACTTCGAACAAGGAAGAGGGCTGATGGCGAAGACATCGCAACGGGTGCGCCAGTCGCGCCCCAACAAGTACAAGACCAGGGAGTACAACCGTTGCCGCCGCTGCGGCCGGCCGCGCGCGTACTACCGGAAGTTCGGCCTCTGCCGGATCTGCCTGCGCGAAGCCGCGCACAACGGCTATGTGCCGGGCATGACCAAGTCGAGCTGGTAAAGATCTGATGCTGACCGACCCGATCACCGATTACCTGAACCGGATCCGCAACGCGCTCCAGGCCGAGCACGAGGAGGTCGAGATCCCCTCCTCGCGGCTGAAGCGCGAGATGACGCGCATCCTCAAGGAGCAGGGGTACATCACCGACTTCACGATGGAGGCCGGCCAGGTCGGCGAGGTGATCAAGGTCCGCCTTCGCTACACGGAGGACCGCAGCCCGGTGATCAGCGGCATGGAGCGGGTCTCGCGCCCGGGTCGCCGGCGCTACGTCCCGACGGGCGACGTCCCGCGCGTGTTCGGCGGCATGGGGACCACGATCATGTCCACCTCGAGCGGCGTCATGACCGGCCATGAGGCGAAGCACAAGGGAGTCGGCGGCGAGGTCGTCGCCTACGTCTGGTGAGCCGAATCGGTAGACAGCCGGTCCAGATTCCCGACGGGGTGACCGTCGACGCCAAGCCGGGCACCGTCACGGTCAAGGGCCCGAAGGGCGAGCTCAGCCAGGAGATCAGCCCGGAGATGAAGGTCTCCGTGGATGACGGGACCGTGAAGGTCGAGCGCCCGACTGACCGTGGAGAGCATCGCGCCCTGCACGGCCTGACGCGGAGCCTGATCGCCAACATGGTCGAGGGAGTGACCGACGGCTTCGAGCGGCGCCTCGAGATCCAGGGCGTCGGCTATCGCGCCCAGCTCAAGGGAAAGTCCCTGGAAATGGCGCTCGGCTACTCCCATCCCGTCACGGTCCAGGCCCCCCAGGGCATCGAGTTCGAGGTGCCGCAGCCGACCGAGGTGGTCGTCCGCGGGACCGACAAGCAGATGGTGGGGGAGATCGCCGCCCGGATTCGCAAGTCCAGGCCGCCGGAGCCCTACAAGGGCAAGGGCGTGCGGTACGCCGGCGAGCACGTGACCCGCAAGGTCGGCAAGCGGGCATGACGGTTCAGACAAAGCCTCAGCAGCGCCTGCGCCGACGCCGCCGGGTCCGGGCCCGGATCCGCGGCAGCGCCGAGCGCCCGCGCCTCTCGGTCTTCCGCTCCAACCGCGGCGTCTCCGCGCAGCTGATCGACGACGATGCCGGCAAGACGATCGTCGCGGTGAACTGGACCGAGCCGGAGCTGCGCAAGCTCGACCGCAGGGATCAGGCCAAGGGGGCTGGGGAGGCCATCGCCAAGCGCGCCAAGGAGGCCGGGGTGGAGACCGTCGTGTTCGATCGCGGCGGCTATCGCTTCCACGGCCACGTCAAGGCGCTGGCCGAGGGAGCCCGCGAGGGAGGTCTGAAGTTCTGATGCCGGGCCGCGACCCCAGCATCAAGACCGGCTCCTCCGCTTCGCGTCCGGGGCCGGCTTCGCTACCTTCAGCTCGCTCATGACCGTCGAGTCAGTCAGCCCGAAGGGCCTCGATCTGCAGGAGCGGGTGATCGAGATCAACCGCGTCGCCAAGGTGGTCAAGGGCGGCCGGCGTTTCTCCTTCACCGCCCTGGTCGCCGTCGGCGACGAGGACTCCGTGGTCGGCATCGGCTACGGCAAGGCCCGTGAGGTTCCGCTCGCAATCCAAAAGGCCGTCGAGGACGCCCGTAAGAACCTGATTCGCGTGCCGAAGTACGGGCAGACGATCACCCATCGCGTGATCGGCCGCTTCGGGGCCGGCCACGTCGTGCTGCGGCCCGCCAGCCCGGGAACCGGCGTGATCGCCGGCGGCGGCGTCCGCGCCGTGCTCGAGCTCGGCGGCGTGCGCGACGTGCTCACCAAGAGCATCGGCACGCAGAACCCGATCAATCTCGTCAAGGCGACCATGCAGGGCATCCACATGCTTCGGAAGCCGGAGGATGTCGCCAAGCTTCGTGGGATCTCAGTCCGCGAGGTGCTCGGCGTCTGGCCGAAGCCGAATGGGGAGGCGGCCGGCACCGCCGCCACGGATACGCCCAATGAGCCCACCCCAGCCGCGCCACAACCCGGCACGCCCGGACGCGAAGCGGAGGACGTGCCGGAGGGTGATAAGGATGGCTGACGTGGCCCTGAAGCAGGTGCGCTCCGCGAACGGCGCCTCGCCGCGTCAGCGCGACACCCTCCGCTCTCTCCGGCTCGGCAGGATCGGCCGGGAGTCCTCGCACCCCGACAGCCCGCAGCTGCGCGGCATGGTCCGCGTGGTCGAGCACCTGGTGGAGGTGAAGGGTGGCTGAGAAGAAGCAGGCCCAGAGGGTCGGACTGCACAGCCTGAAGCCCGCACCGGGGTCGCGAAAGAGCCGCAAGCGGATCGGGCGCGGCGAGGGGTCGGGCAACGGCAAGACCTCCGGCCGCGGCCACAAGGGCGCGGGGCAGCGCTCCGGCAACAAGCGGAAGCGCGGCTACGAGGGCGGCCAGAACCCGATCCACATGCGCATGGCCAAGCTGCGGGGCCCGAACAAGAAGATGTCGATGCCATTCGAGAACTTCCGCACCCGCACGCAGCCCGTGAACCTCTCCGATCTCGAGGCGCGCTTCAAGGCGGGCGATGAGGTGACCCCCGAGTCCCTCCGTGAGGCGGGCCTGGCGAAGCGGCGCGACCCGGTCAAGATTCTGGCCCGAGGCGAGCTGAAGCTGAAGCTCCATGTAAAGGCGCACGGCTTCAGCGCGGCGGCGCGCGAGGCGATCGAGAAGGCCGGCGGCACCGTCGAGTGGATCGGCGGCGAGCCGCCCAAGCCCGCCCCGCCGGGTTCGATGGAGGCGCCCAAGGAGGAAACACCGAAGGAGAAGGCGCCCAAGGGCAAGAAGGAAGAAGCGCCCAAGGAGGTGGAGTCGCCCGCAGGCGGCGACACCGAAAAAGCCTCTGTTGATGAGGATGGAGCCGCCGAGGACGGCTCATCTGAGGAGGAGTAGATGCTCCAGACGATCCTCAACTCCTTCAGCGCTCCGGACATCCGCCGGAAGCTGCTCTTCACGGCGGCAATCCTGGCGCTTTACCGCTTCGGCGCCTACATCCCTTCCCCGGGTGTGGACGCCAACACGATCAAGGACATCGACGACAACTTCAGCGGCTCCAACATCCTCGGCTTCCTCAACCTGTTCTCGGGCGGGAGCCTCTCGCGGCTGTCCCTCTTCGCGCTCGGGATCATGCCCTACATCACGGCCTCGATCATCCTGCAGCTCCTGACCGTGGTCGTGCCCTCGCTCGAGCGGCTCCAGAAGGAGGGCGAGGTCGGCCAGCAGAAGATCACCCAGTACACGCGCTACCTGACCGTCGGGCTCGCCTTCGCCCAGTCGCTCGGCTACGTCTTCCTGTTCCAGAGCTTCCAGAACCAGGCCGGCACCAGCGTGGTCGGCAGCCTCACCTTCAACAAGGTCTTTCTGATCGTGATCTGCCTGACGGCGGGCTGCACCGTGCTGATGTGGATGGGGGAGCTGATCACTCAGCGCGGGATCGGCAACGGGATCTCGCTCCTGATCTTCGCCTCGATCGTCGCCGGATTGCCCAACGGCATCGTGCAGTGGTGGGAGAGCCCGGACCAGGTCTTCGTGGTGATGATGCCCTTCATCGCCCTGGCGGTGATCGTCGCGATCGTGTTCGTCCAGGAGGGCCAGCGGCGAATACCGGTGCAGTACGCCAAACGCGTGGTCGGACGCCGGATGACCTCCGGCGGCTCGACCTACCTGCCGCTGCGAGTGAACATGGCCGGCGTCATTCCGGTCATCTTCGCCGCCTCGATCATGGCCTTCCCGCCCACCATCGGCCAGCTCTTCGGTGGTACCGGCGACAACTTCTGGAACGACTTCGCCGTCTTCTTCAACCCGGACGGATGGGCCTACGTCGCCGGCGAGGTCTTCTTCATCATCATCTTCACCTACTTCTACACGGCGGTCACCTTCAACCCGGTGGACCAGGCCGACAACCTGAAGAAGTACGGAGGCTTCATACCCGGGGTTCGCCCGGGTCGACCCACGGCCGAGTACCTCGACCGCATCCTCTCGCGCCTCACCTTCCCCGGCGCCCTCTACCTGGGCGCCGTCGCGGCGCTTCCCACGATCCTGATCAGCCAGACGTCGGCGACGTTCTTCTTCGGCGGGACCTCGATCCTGATCGTGGTCGGAGTGGCGCTGGACACCGTCAAGCAACTCGAGGCGCAGCTGATGATGCGGAACTACGAGGGCTTCCTGAAGTGATTCAGGCCGTGGGGAGACCCGCTTGCCGGAGCTGAACCTGATCCTGC
Organism: uncultured Solirubrobacterales bacterium; assembly: GCA_963752605.1. Taxonomy (GTDB): domain Bacteria; phylum Actinomycetota; class Thermoleophilia; order Solirubrobacterales; family 70-9; genus CAVVYW01. Next base: position 194,964 of record CAVVYW010000006.1, on the reverse strand, counting down.
TCGGGTCGCCCGGCAGCGGCAAGGGAACCCAGGGGGAGAAGCTCCAGGAGGACTTCCGCCATCCCTACTACGCGACCGGGGACATCCTCCGCGCAGCGGTGAAGGAGGGAACCGAGCTTGGCCAGAAGGCGCGGGAGTACATGGACCGCGGCGACCTCGTTCCCGACGAGCTGATCATCGAGATCATCGGAGAACGGGTACAGCGCGAGGAGGCGGCCGACGGGTTCATCCTCGACGGCTTTCCTCGCACGGTCCCCCAGGCCGAGGCGCTCGACGAGGAGATGGACGACCTCGGGCGCAAGATCACGGGCGTCCTCCTGTTCGACGTCGGGGAGGACGAGATCATCCGCCGCCTCAGCGGCCGCCGCACCTGCGAGGCGGATCCGCCGCACGTCTACCACCTCGAGTTCAACCCGCCCAAGCAGGAGGGCATCTGCGACATCGACGGCAGCAAGCTGATGGTGCGCGACGACGACAAGCCGGAGGTGGTGCGCCACCGGCTCGAGCAGTACGAGGAGAAGACCTCGCCCCTCGCAGGCTACTACGAGGAGCGGGGGATCCTCAGGCGGGTGAACGCCGAGCAGCCGCCCGACGACGTGGAGAACGACATCCAGGCCCTGGTCGCAACCCTCCGTAAGGAGGAGGAGATCTAGGCGATGATTGGGTTTTGGGGGATGATGAGCCCGTGTACCGCTCGATAATCCGAAAGACAACCGACGAGATCGAGGCGATGGCGGCGGCCGGGGTGATCCAGGGGCGCTGCCTGAGGATGCTCCGCTCCAAGTGCCGCCCCGGTGTGACCACGGCCGAGCTGGACGAGGCGGCCGAGAAATTCATCCACTCCCAGGGGGCCGTCCCCTCCTTCAAGGGCTACCGCGGCTTTCCCGGCTCCATCTGCACCTCGCCCAACTCGATGGTCGTCCACGGCATCCCGGGCCCCTACGAGCTCCGCCGCGGCGACATCCTCTCGATCGACGTGGGGGTCACCTACGAGGGCTGGGTCGCCGACGCGGCCATCACCGTCCCCGTGGGGCGGGCGCCCACCGACGCCGAGCTGCTGCTGACCACGACGCGGGAGGCGCTCTTCGCCGGTATCGAGCAGGCATCCCCCGGCAACCACCTCAGCGACATCTCGCATGCCGTCCAGACGCGGGTGGAGCGGGACGGGCTCTCGGTGATCCGCAGCCTGGTCGGGCACGGGATCGGCCGCAGCATGCACGAGGACCCGCAGATCCCCAACTTCGGCGAGCCGGGCAAGGGACCGGAGCTGGAGCAGGGAATGGTGCTCGCGATCGAGCCCATGGTGAACGCCGGCGGGCCCGAGGTGCGGATGGGCAACGACGGCTGGGCCGTCTACTCAGCCGACGACTCCCTGGCGGCCCACTTCGAGTTCACCGTCGCCGTCACGGCGGACGGACCCCGCATCCTCACCCCCTGGCACGAGGACTAGCGGCTAGCTCTCTGGCTCGACGATCAGGCGCTGGAGCGATTTGGGCGCCCACCAGTTGCGGTCGCCGAGCAGCGCCATCAGCGACGGGACCAGCATCGCCCGCACGATGGTCGCGTCGATCAGGACGGCGACAGCCACCCCGAACCCGGTCTCCTTGACCCCGATGATGGTGCCGGTGATCAGGGCCCCCATCGCAACCGCGAACAGCAGGGCGGCCGAGGTGATCAGGCGTCCGGTTCGCTCCAGCCCAAGGGCCACCGCCTCCTCGTTCGAGTAGCCGGCATCGCGGAACTCGCGGATCCGGCCGAGGCTGAAAACCCCGTAGTCGGTCGTCAGCCCGAAGCCGGCAACCACGATCAGGACCGCGATCCCGATCAGGATGCCGCCGCCGCTCTCGAACGCGAAGAGGCCCTCGAGATTGCCGTTCTGGAACACGACCGTGAGCAGCCCCAGGGTGGCGCCGAGCGTGAGCATGTTCATGAGCAGTGCCTTGAGTGGCAGCAGCAGGGAGCCGGTCATCACGAACAGGGCGCAGGTGGTGGTCGTGATCAGGATCGCGATCACGAGCGGCAGGCGCTTGGTGACGCTCTCCTCCTCGGCGATCTCACTCGCCGCGAGCCCGCCGATTCGCACGTTCGCCTCATCGGGAGCGTCAAACGCCTTCAGCTCCTCCACTATCTGGCGGGTCTCGGGCGTCGCCCGGCCGACTCCGCTGAAGACGTCCATCCGCACCACGTTGCCGCCGGCAAGCTCCGGCTCCGTGACCGCGTCGACGCCGTCCAACGCGACCGCTTCCTCACGGAACCTCGATACCCAGGGCGGGGGCGATCCGCCGGGGTTCGCCGTGACCCACTGGGTGATGATCGGATACTGGGAGTCGGGGGAGAAGTCGGCCTCCAGCTTGCGATCGACCGCTCCGCCCGACTGGTCCTGGGGAAGCAGGCTGGCGTCCGCGGGCACGAACCGGATCCCCAGCGCCGGCAGGGCGAGCAGGATCAGCACCCCCGCGGAGCCGACCGCGACCATCCCGGGGTGACGCATCACCCAGCGCGAGAACCGGTACCAGCGGCCCTCGGTGTCCGGGAGCGCCGTCTTCTCCGCCGAGCGCTGAAGCCACGCCGGCGCCAGCGCGTTCACGCGGTCGCCCAGCAGCACGAGCACCGCGGGCAGGACCAGTAGGGCGGCAACCGCGCAGATGATGGTTACGGCGATGCCGCCGATCGCGCTCGAGTACAGGAACTGCTGCGGGAAGATGAGCATGCTCGCCATCGCGCAGGCCACGGTGATGCCGCTGAAGGTAACGGTGCGACCCGCGGTGCCGAGAGTCCGCTCCAGGGCCCGGCCGTTCTGCTTGCCCGCCGCCAGCTCCTCGCGATAGCGCGAGAGGACGAACAGCGAGTAGTCGATGGCGAGGCCGACCCCGATCCCGGTGACGACGTTGATCGAGAGCACCGACAGCGGCTGCACCTCGTGGATCAGCCGCATCACCGCCAGCGAGCCGACGATCGCGATCCCCCCGAGCAGGACCGGAAGCGAGGCCGCCACCAGGCTGCGGAAGAAGAGCAGCGAGAGCAGCAGGAGCAGTGGAAACGCGAGCATCTCGGCGCGGCGCAGGCTCGTCTCGACCTGCTCGGCGATCTGATCGTCGGCGATCACGACGCCGCCGAGCTCGACGTCACTCTGGCCGGCGAACTCCTCCTCCACAGCGGGGGCGACGTCGTTGCTGTCGGCGTCCGCGTCCACCAGCCCGACCACGAAGGCGCTCTGCCCGTCCTCCGCGATCCACTCCGGGCGAGCGGGCCGCCAGGGGGTCAGCACCGTGTCGACGCCCTCGACCCCGGCGAGCTGCTCGCCGACCTCCTCGACGCGCCGGTGACCCTCCGTCGTGCGAGCCGGGCCGTCCACCAGGGCGGTCACCGAGCCGTCCGCGCGGACCCCGGTGACGTCCTCGAGTGCCTCGTTCGCCTTGGCGCTCTCGCTCCCCGGATCCTCGAACTCGTACGGGTCGAGCGCCTCGAACGCGGTCAGGCCGAGCGGCGCACCAACCAGAAGGGCGACTCCCGTGATCAGCAGCGTGCGCTTGGGAGCGCGAAGCGCCAGTCCCGCCAGACGCCTGGCGAATGGCTTGCCGCTCGTCGTGCTGTGGCCTTTGGCATCCAGGGCACCCCGGATGCTGATCCGTCCCCGGCGCTATGTCATCAGCGGCGAGTACATACATCGCCACTGACATTCACGCCTAGCGCTCGCGCCCCCGCATCCGCGCCAGCGACTGACTCGGATCGGCAAGCACTCGGGCCCGACCCTCGCGGGAGCGGTATGCGATGTGGGCGATGTGCGCGGTCACCACGCCGGAGACCGCAGCGAGCGCGATCCACGCATCGACCTCGATCGCGAGCGGGATCAGGGCCAGGCAGATCCCAGCGACGACCAGCCGCTCCGTCGCGAGGGTGCCGAGGTTCCGCAGCCGGAAGGCGATGTGGGCGAGCAGGAACAGGGCGACGCCCCCGCAGAGCGCCACGGCCGGGACGGTCTTCGAGCGGGGCCTCGACGTCCGCCAGCGTCTTCTTGATGCCCAGCGCGAGCAGCACGATGCCGGCGATCATCGGCAGGTGCAGGAACGCGTAGGAGTCGCGGGCGAGCAGTGTCTGCTCCGACTCGGGCGCTTCGAGCAGCCTGCGCTCGGCCACGATGGCCGACACGCCGAAGTAGGCCCACCAGAGCGCCGCGGCGAGGACGATCGCGGCGACCGCAGCCACCACCTCCAGCCCGCTGATTGCGAAGCCTGCCCCCGAGCCGATCGCGACGATCGATTCGCCGAGCGCGATGATGATGATCAGCCCGAACCGCTCGGTGAAGTGGGCGACGTGCACCCGGTAGCCCTCGCTGCTCCCGACCACCGCGCTGCCGTAGTCGATCAGCAGAGCCACCACCCAGATCGAGACCTGGGCGGTGCCGTCGAAGAGCCCGGCGACGATGATCAGCGCCGGCGAGAGCAGCCAGGCCGGTGCCATGCTGAGCACGCCCGACATCAGCTCGTCGCCCTGCTCGCGCCTGGCCTCCCGCAGATAGAGGAGGAGGTGAACCGCGCGGACCACGAAGTACGCAACGCCGAACAGGATCGCCTCGTCCCCGAAGGCGCCAGGCACGGCCAGGGACACGATCAGCATCGCCGCCATCGCGACGAAGACCAGTAGCCGGTTCGCATCCTCGCTGGGGTCGATCGCGTTGGTGAGCCACGCGTACCCGCTCCATGCCCACCACACTGCCGCGAGGATCAGCATGCCCTGGCCCAGCCCCGTCCAGGTCGGGTCGTCGGCCATCGAGGCCGTGACCTGGGTGAACGAGAGGACGAAGACGAGGTCGAAGAAGAGCTCGAGCGGCGTTACCCGATGCTCCTCGGCCTCCTCGACCTTCCCGGTCGGGCCGAACTCCGCGCTCTCAGCCGTGGCCACTAGAGGATTCCAGCACACCGGTCAGGCGTGCTCTAGGCCTGGCGAATTCAACGCCCCTGCTAGCATTACGCGGGCTGGCCACTCGGCCGGTTTTTCATGCCTGCCGGTCCGACTCCTGGGACCGGGGGGCATTCTCTTTGACCGATACGAACCCACCGCGAGGAATGGGGCGATGAAGGTACGAGCATCCGTAAAGCCGATCTGCGAGAAGTGCAAGGTGATCCGCCGTGGCGGAGCCGTTTTCGTGATCTGCCCCAATCCCCGTCACAAGCAGAGGCAGGGCTGATGGCACGGATCGCCGGAGTCAACATCCCGCTCGACAAGCGGGTCGAGATCGGCCTCACCTACGTGTTCGGCATCGGCCGCTCGGTTGCGCACCAGATCGTCACCAAGACAGGCGTCGATCCGAACACCAAGGTCAAGGACCTGACCGAGGACGAGATCGTGAAGCTGCGCGAGGCGGTCGAGGGTCGCGACGTCGAGGGTGACCTGCGCCGGGAGCACTCCCAGAACGTGAAGCGGCTCCAGGAGATCGGCTCCTACCGGGGTCTGCGCCACCGTCGCAACCTGCCGGTGCGCGGTCAGCGGACCAAGACCAACGCTCGCGCCCGCAAGGGCCCGAAGAAGATGTCGATCACCCAGAAGAAGAAGGCGCCGACCGCCGGCTAGGTAGAGACGAGAGATGCCACAGCCACCGAAGAGGCGCCGCCGGGTGCGCAAGAACGTCACCTACGGGCAGGCCCACATCAAGACTTCGTTCAACAACACGATCGTCACCCTGACCGACACCGAGGGCAACGTGATCGCCTGGGAGTCGGCGGGGAGCGCCGGCTTCAAGGGCTCGCGGAAGTCCACGCCGTTCGCCGCGCAGGTGACGGCCGACTCCGCGGCCAAGAAGGGAATGGAGCACGGCCTCGAGAAGGTGGAGGTGTTCGCCAAGGGAGCCGGATCGGGTCGCGAGACCGCGATCCGCTCACTCCAGGCCGCCGGCCTCGACGTGACGACCGTGAAGGACGTGACGCCGCAGGCGCACAACGGCTGCCGGCCGCGCAAGCGGAGGAGGGTCTGATGGCTCGCGACACCTCACCGCAGTGCAAGCAGTGCCGCCGGGAGGGCCAGAAGCTCTTCCTGAAGGGCTCGCGCTGCTTCACCGACAAGTGCGGCGTGGAGCGGCGCAGCTACCCGCCGGGCGAGCACGGCCGCGGCCGGATGCGCCAGTCCGAGTACCGCGACCAGCTGCGCGAGAAGCAGAAGGCGCGCCGGTATTACCAGGTCCTTGAAAAACAGTTTCGGGGCTACTACGACAAGGCGACGCGCCTGCCGGGAGTCACCGGCGAGAACCTGCTGCGGCTGCTCGAGTGCCGGTTCGACAATGTGCTCGTGCGCCTCGGCTTTGCGGCGTCCCGCCGCCAGGCCAGGCAGCTGGTCCGCCATGGCCACTGGACCATCAACGGACGCCGCGTAGACATCCCCTCGTACCAGGTGAGGCCCGACGACGTGATCACCATCAAGCAGGGCAGCCCGTCCACGGACACAGTCCGCCAGGCCACGGAGCTGACCTCGGGCGTGCCGGCCTGGCTCCAGGCCGACCACGACTCCCTCACCGCCAAGATCCTGAGGCTCCCGGAGCGGAGCGAGATCTCGGCGCCAGTCGAGGAACAGCTCATCATCGAGCTGTACTCGAAGTAAGTCAAACCACCCCTATACGGGAAACCAAAGGAAGCGATGACCACCCTGCCAGATTTCCAAGTGCCCAAGATTGCGGGCGACGAGTCCGACGACAACAAGGGCACCTTCACGATCGAGCCCCTCGACAAGGGGTTCGGCTACACGTTCGGCAACAGCCTGCGTCGCGTGCTTCTCTCCTCCCTCGGCGGCGCCGCAATCACCAGCGTGCGCATCGAGGGGGTCGCTCACGAGTTCTCGACCATCCCCGGCCTCAAGGAGGACGTCACCGATCTGGTGCTCAACCTGAAGGACGTCGTCGTGCGGATGCACACCGACGCCGATGAGGTCGAGACCCCCCTGGTCGCCACCGGCCCCGGAGAGGTCAAGGCCAAGGACATCGACCTGCCCGCGGGCGTCGAGATCCTCAACCCCGACGTGACGATCGCCACCCTCGAGAAGCGGACGAAGCTCGAGATGTACCTGACGATCGGCCGCGGCCGCGGCTATTCGCCGGCGGACGAGAACAAGGCGGAGGACAAGCCGATCGGGGTCGTCCCGATCGACTCGATCTTCTCGCCGATCCGCCGCGCCGCCTACTCGGTCGACTCGGCCCGCGTCGGCCAGCGGACCGACTTCGACAAGCTCACGCTCGAGGTCGAGACCGACGGCTCGATCGAGCCCGGTGCGGCGCTACGCGACGCCGCCGAGATCCTGATCAAGAGCCTGGCGATCTTCACGACCGCCGACCGCGTGGACGAGCTGCGCGGCGAGAGCGCGGTCGCCGTCGCCGGCGACGGAGGCGCCCCCGCCGCCGAGGCCCCGGCCCCGGCCCCGGGCGCCGACGGCCTCGACGAGATCCTCATCGAGGAGCTCGAGCTCGGCGTTCGTTCCTACAACTGCCTGAAGCGCGCCGGCATCCAGACGGTCGGCGAGTTGGTGCGGAAGTCCGAGTCGGAGCTGAACGCGATCCCGAACTTCGGTCGCAAGTCGATCGAGGAGGTTCAGGAGACCCTTCGCGCCCGCGGTCTCGGGCTCAGGGCCGACTGACCCAGGTGGCGTAGGGTTCCGGGCCGGGAGAACGCCCGATGAGGCATAAGAAGAAGAAGGGAAAGCTGAGCCGCGATGCGGCCCACCGGAAGTCGCTGCTGCGCACGATGAGCAAGCAGCTGATCCAGCACGAGCGGATCGAGACGACCCAGCCGAAGGCCAAGGCGCTGCGACCCGAGTTCGAGAAGCTGGTGACGCTCGCGAAGCGGGGTGACCTGCACGCCCGGCGCCAGGCTCTCTCCGAGCTGCATAACGACAAGTTCGCCGTCCACAAGCTGTTCGAGGAGATCGGCCCCCGCTACCAGGAGCGCAAGGGCGGCTACACCCGCATCGTCAAGCTCGGGCCGCGCCGCAGCGACTCGGCCGAGATGGTCTTCCTCGAGCTGGTGTAGCTCTACGCCCGACGGTTCGGGCTGACCGCGATCATGAAGCCGATCATCGTGATGATGATCACGCCGAGCACCAGCCACTGAGACCAGTTGTCGATCGTGGCCACGGCGGCCGCGCCGAGCAGGCCGCCGACCACCAGCGCGATCAGGTTGTAGATCGCGGCGCCCTTCTCCGAGCCGCGGCGGATGCTCTCGCCGCCGGCCAGCAGATCGCTTCGGTCGGACTGCGTGCGTGAGGTGATGTCTGTGTTCGCCATCTCTCTTCCCTGTTCGAGGCTTACGTCACGAACCCTACGCGTCCGCCTCGACGCCCGCAGTGAGGCTCATCACGCTAGGCGCGCGGGCGGTTGGGACTGACGGCGATCATGAAGCCGATCACGGTTGCGATGATCGCCGCGAGAACCACCCACTGCGACCAGTGGTCGATCGTCTCGACGGCGATCGCGGCGCCGACGATCGCGAGCGTGATCGCGACGAAGTCGAAGACCGCGAACCCCGCGCCGCTGCCCGGCCGCCCGGCGAGCTCCTGGCGTGCCTCCTCGTGATCGATTCCAGCCGGATCGTCTGCCATCGGCGGGCCCACCGGGTACTAGTCTCGCGCTTTCGTGCCCACAGTGCGATTCGACATCGCCTACCACGGCGCCGGATTCGCCGGCTGGGCCGGGCAACCCGGGCTGCGGACGGTTCAGGGCGAGCTGGAGGCGGCCCTCGAGCAGGTGCTCGGCGAGCGCGCCGGGCTCACCGTCGCCGGTCGCACGGACGCCGGCGTCCACGCCTGGGGTCAGGTGGCCAGTCTCCGGGCCGATGGCGGCCCTCCGGCCGAGGCGCTGGCGCCGGCGCTCAACGGCCTGATCGGCGAGGACGTCGTGATCCTCTCGTCGGCAACGGCTCCGGAGGGATTCGACGCCCGGCGAGACGCCCGCTCGCGTACCTACTGCTACCGGGTGCTGTCTGCCGGCGCGCCCAACCCCTTCGAGCGCGAGACCGCCCTGCACTGGCCGCGGCCGATCGAGCTCGCACCGCTGCAGCGATGCGCGACGGCCCTGGTCGGGAAGCACGACTTCACCGCGTTCACCCCGACACAGACCGACCACGTCCACTTCGAGCGGGAGGTGGTGCGCGCCGAGTGGCTGGAGGTGGACGCCCCACTCGGCGACGGCACCGTCTGCGAGTTCTGGATCGAGGCCGACGCCTTCATGCGCAACATGGTCCGGGTCCTGGTCGGGACGATGCTCGAGGTGTCAGGGGGGAAGCGCTCGCCGGGGGACTTCGAGCGGCTCCTCGCGGGGGCGGACCGGAGCGAGGCCGGCGACACCGCCAGGGCGCAGGGACTGCATCTCGCATCGGTTCGGTACTGATGAGACGAGGACTGCCCACGGTGATTAGGGCCACCTAATTACTTTGCTACTGTTCCCGCCCCGATGAGCTTCAGCGAGACAGTCATCCTCGGTGCCCTGGCGGGCTTCACGATCTACCTCGGCCTCCCCTTCGGCCGGATCCAGTTCGTCTCGCAGCGCGCCCGCGTCGCCCTCGCGATGTTCTCGGTCGGCGTCCTGGCCTTCCTCTTCGCCGAGGTCCTGGTGCACGGCGTCGAGATCATCGAGGAGCACTTCGAGCACTTGGGCGAGGGTGAGGGCAGCTGGGGCGAGGCGATCGGCCTCAGCCTCATGTTCGGTGCCGGCTTCCTGGCCGGAACCGCCGGCCTGGCCGTGATCGAGAAGAAGATGCGCCCGCCCAAGGACGCTCCCCCGATCGCCGGTGGCGCGAGCGATGCCATGACGGTCGAGCAGGCCGAGCTGGTCACCGATGAGCTGGCGGCCCGGACCCGCGCGCTACGCACGGGAATGACGATCGCCGCCGCGATCGGGATCCACAACTTCGCCGAGGGCCTCGCGATCGGGGTTTCGGCCAGCACCGGCGAGATCGGCCTCGCCACGGTGCTGATCATCGGCTTCGCCGTGCACAACGCAACCGAGGGCTTCGGGATCATCGGCCCGCTGGGCGAGCACCGCCCGACCTGGACATGGCTTGCGGTCGCCGGCCTGATCGGCGGGGCACCCGTCTTCCTGGGCGCGATGGTCGGCTACGAGGTCACCTCGGAGCCCCTCGAGCTCCTCTTCTACTCGGTCTCCGCGGGCGCGATCCTCTACGTGATCGGTGAGGTCTGGACCGCGATGCGCCGCCTGGGGCACCGCGAGCTTGGCCTGCTCATGTTGGCCGCTGGGCTCTTCCTGGGCATGGCGACCGAGATGGTCATCGCCTACGGCGGTGGATAACCGCGCATAGGCCCGCGTAGGCGGCGCACCTAGAATCGGTGGTCGGATGAGGGTCCTGATCACCAACGACGACGGCATCGCGGCCAAGGGGCTGCAGGCGCTCAGGCGAGCGCTCACGGAGCTGCCCGACACCGAGGTGCACGTGATCGCGCCCGACTCCAACCGGAGCGCCACCGCTCGCAGCATCACCACCCGCTCGCCGATCTGGGTGGAGGAGGTGGAGTTCGACGATGGCGAATCCGGATTCGCGACCGAGGGAACCCCGGTCGATTGCGTGCGCTTCGCGGACCTCGGCCTGCTGGGCGCCCAGCCGGAGCTGATCGTCTCCGGCATCAACCACGGCGCCAACCTGGGCGACGACATCACCTATTCCGGCACGGTCGCGGCAGCCTTCGAGGGCATCGTCCTCGGGATCCCCGCGATCGCCATCTCCCAGCAGTCCGCCGCGCGCGAGATGGACTTCCGCTTCGGGCGTGACTTCGACTTCTCGGTCGCGGCGGCCTTCGCGGCGGAGCTGGTGCGGCGGGTGGCCGAGGACCCGCTCCCCGCCGACACGCTGCTGAACGTGAACTGCCCCGCCGGGTCGCCGACCGGGATCGAGGTCACCCACCTCGGCAAGCGGCTCTACGACGACGAGCTGAAGCTGGTCGAAGAGGAGGAGGACGGGGGGCGGCGGCGCTACGAGATCTACGGCTTCGAGCCCTCCTTCGAGGACGAGGAGGGATCGGACCTCTCCGCGATCGCCAACGGGCGCATCGCGGTGACGCCGGTGCACTTCGACCTCACCGATCGCCCCGGCCTCGACCGGCTGAAGGGCTGGGACTTCGAGGGGATGCTCGCCAAGGCGAACACGGCGGCGTCGCCGGCGGAGGGCGACGGATCCGCGCCGGAGGGCGATCGGGAGACCTCCTCCCGCCGGTGAGCGCGACCAAGGAAGCTCCCGCCAAGGCGAGGAAGCGCGCCGAGGAGCTGCGGCGCCAGATCGCCCACCACGACCACCGCTACTACGTCCTCGACGACCCGGAGATCGCCGATCCCGAGTACGACGACCTGCTCCGCGAGCTGCGCGAGCTCGAGTCAGAGCACCCCGACCTGCTTACCGCGGACTCGCCGACCCAGCGGGTCGGCGGTGAGCCTTTGGACAAGTTCAAGCGCGTCGAGCATGCGGAACCGATGCTGTCGCTGGGCAACGCCCGCGACGAGGACGAGCTGAGGGCCTGGGCGGCGCGGGTGGAGCGCCAGCTCGAGCGCCTCGACATCGAAGGCCGGGAAATCCGCTACGTCACCGAACCGAAGGTGGATGGGCTGGCGATCTCGCTCACCTATGAGGACGGGAGTCTGACCCGAGGCGCCACTCGCGGAGACGGCCAGGTCGGGGAGGAGGTGACCCACAACCTCCGCACCATGAGATCGATCCCGCTGACCATCGAGGATGCTCCGGAGCTGGTCGAGGTCCGGGGCGAGGTCTACCTGCCGCTGGAGGGCTTCGCCCGCATCAACGAGCAGCGCGCCCAGGAGGGCGAGTCAACCTTTGCCAATCCGCGCAACGCGGCCGCCGGCACGATCCGCCAGCTGGACCCGAGCATCGCCGCCTCGCGGCCGCTCTCGATCTGGTGCTACGGCGTCGCAGCACTGAGGGGGTGGGAGCCGAAGAGCCACTCGGAAACGCTCGAATGGCTGCGCGACCGAGGCTTCCGGGTCAACTCCGAGGTGAAGGTCCTGCAGGGGATCGATGAGGTGGCCGAGCGCTGCCGCTGGTGGGAAGACCGGCGCGACTCGCTCGACTTCGAGATCGACGGCGTGGTGGTCAAGGTGGACGATCGCGGCCTCCAGCGGGAGCTCGGGGTGGCGGGACGCGAGCCTCGCTGGGCGGTCGCCTGGAAGTTTGCCCCGAGCACCGCGACGACCAAGCTGAACAAGATCGTCTGGAATGTCGGGCGGACGGGGCACCTGCTGCCGTTCGCGATGCTCGAGCCGGTCCACGTCAGCGGCGTTACGGTCAGCACAGCCACCCTCCACAACGAGGAGGACCTCGAACGCAAGGACGTGCGGGAGGGCGACGAGGTGGTCGTGATGCGAGCGGGCGACGTGATCCCGCAGGTCGTCTCCCCGATCATCCAGAGGCGCAAGGGGAAGCGGTTGCGCAAGGCGCGGCCGCCCAGGGAGTGTCCCTTGTGCGGCACCAAAACGATCAAGCCCGAGGACGGCGTCTTCACGATCTGCCCGAACCGCACGGGCTGCCCGGGCCAGCAGTTCCAGCACGTGAAGCACTTCCGTGGGGCTCTGGAGATCGAGGGGCTGGGAGAGAAGAACGCCTACCGCTTCCTGGAGGAGGGCGTGATCTCCGACGCCGCCGACATCTACGACCTCACCGTGGAGCGGGTGGCGGAGCTCGAGGGCTTCGGCGAGATCTCCGCCAAGAACCTGATCGAGGAGATCGAGGGCTCCAAGCAGAAGCCGTTCTCACGCGTCCTCTACGCGCTCGGCATCACCGGGATCGGCTACGTCAACGCCGAGTCGCTCGCGGAGCACTTCGGCTCGATGGACGCCCTGCTGGAGGCCCAGCCGGACGACATCGAGAAGGCGGAAGGGATCGGGCCGATCCTCGCCGAGCAGATCTTCGAGGAGCTCTCCGAGAAGCGGACTCGCAAGCTGATCGACCGCCTGCGCAAGGCCGGCCTGCGCATGGAGCTCGACGCCTCGGAGCGACGGCAGGTGGGCGGACCGCTCGACGGCAAGACGCTCGTGATCACGGGCACCCTTCCGGATCTGAGCAGGGAGGAGGCGACCAAGGTGATTCGCCGCGCCGGCGGCAAGGTCGTGAACTCGGTCTCGAAGAACACCGACTACCTCGTGGCGGGGGACAGCCCCGGGTCGAAGCTGGCCAAGGCCGAGGAGCTGGACGTCGAAGTGATCGACCAGAAGGGCCTGCGGAAGCTCCTCCGGTAACACGGCTTCGCCATTAGATCGCGGCTGCAGCAGCCGCCCACCACAAGTCGCTCCGGGCTTCGCCCTTCGCTCCGAAGTGCAGCGGCCTGGCAGCCGCTAGCCGGAGTACCGCGCGATCAGCGCCGCCATCCGGTCCTGGACGCGGCGGGCGGCATCGGTGTTGACGCTGTTGTTGAGGATCGAGAAGACGACGGCGTGCTCCTCGTCCTGGCCGCCGTTGAGGCACACGCCCGACAGAGCGCTGACGCCGTTGAGCGTCCCCGTCTTGGCGTGACAGCGGCCCGCCGCGGCGGTGCCGCGCATCCGCCGTGCCAGCGTGCCCTCGCGCCCGGCCGTCGCCAGAGAGCCCACGAATCCGTCGCGGAGGGCCGCCTGCTTCGCCTGGTCCTCGGGCGGCTTGCTCTCGTCCACCTGGATCATGCCGTCGAGCAGCCTGGCGACCGACGCGGCCGAGGCGCGATCCCGCCTGCTGAGGCCCGAGCCGTTCTCCCCCCTGACGCTGGCGCCGTGCTCGGCCGCGAACCGCTTCACCTCGGCGATGCCGCCGGCGGTGCTGCCGGCTCCGACCCGGCCACCGACGACCTTGAGGAGCATCTCGGCCAGGTAGTTGTCGGAAGGCTCGTTGGTGAACTCGGCGAGGGAGGCGATCGTCGGCGAGGTGACCACCGCGAGCTGCTTGGCGCCGGCGCTCTCGGGGGGCGTCCTGCCCTGGGTCACGTTCCCGTTGATCACGACCCCCGCATTGCGCAGCTCGCCCGCGAGCCGCTGAGCCGCGGTCCGGGCGGGATCCCTTGTCCGGCCGCCGTCGAGGACCAGCGCCGAGAGGATGCCGACGCTCTCCCGGCTGACCCCGTGCTGGGGGACCGTCGTCTGCTGGTCGAGGAACGAGTCGTCGTAGATGAGGGCGCCCGGCGCGGTCGTCACCCCGGCGGCGCGGACCCGACCCGCGAGGCTGGCGAGGCCCTTCGTGGCGAGGGTCGGGTCGCCCTCGCCTCGGAGGAAGAGGCCGGTCGTGATCCCGTCGACCGGGTCGTCGCCGGCCCAGACCGTGGTCTCGAGGCGGTCATCGGGGCCGAACCTCGCCAGCGCCGTCGCGGTCGTGAAGATCTTCATGTTCGAGGCGAGGATGCGGGCCCTCCCCGCCGAGCGCCGGAACAGGACCTGATTGGTCTCGGCGTCCATCACGAAGGCCCCCGTGCGCCCGCCGAGCCCACGGAGGGCGCGCGAGAGGCCGCGCGCCAGGGCTCCGGAGGAGATGGCCGTGTGGGCCGCCGCCGACCCGTGGGCAACCGGGGTCCGGTATGCCCGGTCGGGGCCGGTCGCCGCGGAGGTCGTGCCCGTCGGCACAGCGAGCAGGCAGGCCAGGGTCGCGGCCACGGCTGCTATTCCGGTGTGCCTCATCCCGCCAGAAACAACCACGGCGGCGCAAGGTAGCGGTCTGGCTGGTCGGCCAGTCGCGCTGCCATACTCCCCCTCGCCATGGGGAAGGTCGTGCAGCTCGACGGCACCGACGGAAAGCCGCGGCCCTCACGAGGCCGGCGGCGGAAGCGGGGCGACAAGACCGCCCTCGTTCTGGGCGGCGGCGGCTTCACCGGTGGGGTGTACGAGATCGGCGCCCTGCGCGCGTTCGACCTGCTCGCCGTCAACCGCACGGTGAACGACTTCGACGTCTACGTCGGCACCAGCGCCGGCTCGTTCGTGGCCAGCATGGTCGCCAACGGGGTGACCCCCGAGGAGATGATGCGGGTCCTCAACAAGGCGCTCCCGTCGCCGATCGAGGATCCCCGGCTGAGGACGCTCTTGCGGCCGAACTACCGCGGCCTGGTGGGTGGCCTGGCGCGGATGCCGCTGAGGGTGATCGGGACCCTGCGGCACCTCGCGGGCAACATCGGGGAGACCTCGATGATGGATGTGGTCATGGGGCTCACCGAGGGCCTCCCGCCGGGGATCTACAGCAACCAGGGCCTGGAGCGGTACATGGCCGAGGTCCTCTCCGATCCCGACCGGTCGAATGACTTCCGCGAGCTGGGGGCCGAGCTGCGCATCACCGCAACCGACGTGGACACCTGCGAGCGGCTGGTCCTCGGCACCGAGGAGTTCGAGGACGTCCCGATCTCCAAGGCGGTCTCGGCCTCGACAGCGCTGCCGATGGTCTATGAGCCGGTGGAGCTCCGCGGCCGCCATCTCGTGGACGGCGGGATCATCTCGACGACGAACGTGGACGTGGCCGTCGAGGCGGGGGCCAAGTTCATCATCGTCGTCAATCCGCTGGTCCCCTACGTGAACGACTTCACGACCAAGATCCCGACCGTGTTCGGATCGCGGGTCCGACGAGTGGCCGACATGGGGATGCCCGGGATCGGCAACCAGGCCTTCCGGCTGATGGCGCACGCCCGCCTCCACGTCGCGGTCGAGACCTGGAACAAGCGCTTCCCCGACGTGGACATCATCCTGATCGAGCCCGAGCTGAACGACGAGCTCATGTTCGGCACCTCGATCCTGGACTACTCGTCCCGCCTGACCATCGCCAAGCACGGGTTCGAGTCGGTCACGGTGAAGCTCGCTCGCGACTACCAGCGCTACAAGGAGGTCGCCGCCCGCCACGGGATCGAGATCTCCGCCCGGCGCGTGCAGAGGGTGATGGACACCGTCGAGGAGGAGGAGAAGGGGCTCTCGGTCTGGCGGCGCGTGCTGGAGCAGACCACCGGCGCCCTGCTGCGCCAGTCCGACGAGGCCGAGGAGGCCAAGGCCGGCCGCTAGCTCGTCGAGCCTGCCGGCACGTCGAAGACCCGCAGCACCGCGGTGAGGTCCGAGCGCGTGACCGGGCCGGTGACGCACGGGATCGGGGTCGTCTGCTGGGGCCTCGCCTGGATCGAGAAGACCAGCCTGTGGTCCCCTACGGGGTTCCTGTCGCGGTCGGGGCCGTCAACCCATCCGGTCGCGGTCCGGAAGCCCAGCACGGCGGCCGGGTAGCCGAGCTGCGTCTTCCGCGCGACGCCGCCGGCGGTCACCTCGTTGATCGGCTTCCCGTGCGCCCGCGCCTGGTCGCTCGTGTACGTGCGCGAGGTATTGCAGCTGGGCTTGGTCAACCCCTCGACGCTCGGCCGCATGAAGCCGCTCACGTCGATCCCACAGTCCCTGTCAGCGGCAAGGGGCCTGCCCTCGAAGGACCCGTTCGCGACGCATTCGAAGCTGTAAAGGTGGAACTGGGCCTCGTAGGGCCCGACGCACCACGGCGTGTCGCCGGCGGCGCAGAGCCCGGGTGTGATGTCGATGGCCGCCGCTGGCATCACCGCTGTCACGTCCGTGACGCCTGAGGACTGCGCGCTCGCCGCACCGGGAACCAGCAGCATGGCGCCCGTCGCCAGTAGCGCTGAGGCGAAGCTGAGGATTCGGCGGCTGGCCGCCCGGTCGGTCGATGTGCTCTCTATAGGCATGGAGAACACTTAACCACATGGTTAAGTGATTGTCAACCGGGAACCGGCGCTAGCCGGCGTAGAGCTTCTCGACAGCGTCGTCGTGCTTCTCGGCGACGGCGGCCCTCTTGACCTTCATGGAGGGGGTCAGCTCCCCGGCTTCCTGGGTGAGGTCCTGGGGCAGGACCTCGAACTTCTTCACCTGCTCGACCCGGGCGAACTTCTCGTTCACCTTGTCGAGGTGCTCCTGGATCAGCTGGCGCATCTCGGGATGCTGCGCCAGCTCGGCCGGGTCGGTGGGCCAGCCGTTCTCCTCGGCGAGCTTCGCGCACTCCTCCATGTCGAGCGTGATTAGGGCGACCAGGTAGGGCTTTCGGTCGCCGACCACGACGCACTGCGAGACCCACTGGCTCTGCTTGATCTCGTTCTCCAGGTTGGCGGGAGTGATGTTCTTGCCGCCCGCGGTGATGATGATGTCCTTCTTCCGGCCGGTGATCTTGATGTAGCCGTCCTCGTCGACCTCGCCGATGTCGCCGGTGTGCAGCCAGCCGTCGACGATCGTCTCCCTGGTCGCCTCCTCGTTCTTGTAGTAGCCCTGGAAGACGTTCGGGCCCCTGACCAGGATCTCGCCGTCGTCGGCGATCCTCACCTCGCAGCCGGGGAACGGCTTGCCGATCGTGCCGAACCTGAAGTCCTCGGGGGTCGCGATGGTGGCGGCGGTGGAGGTCTCGGTCATGCCCCAGCCCTCGAGGATGAGTACGCCGGCGGCGTCGAAGAAGCGGAGGATGTCGGGGTTGATCGGCGCGGCGCCGCTCACGGCGAGCTTCAGGTTGCCGCCGAACAGGGCGCGGATCTTGGATAGGACCCGCTTGTCGGCGTACTCGTACTGCTTGCGCAGCAGCCAGCCGATCCGTTTGCCCTCGCGCTCGCGCTGGCGCACCTTCTTGCCGACGCGCACCGCCCAGTCGAAGACGACCTTCTTCAGGCCGCCCTCCTTCTCCACGCTGCCTGTCGCGGCGGTGTAGATCTTCTCGAAGATGCGAGGCACCGACGGGAAGTAGGTGGGCTTCACCTCGGAGAGGTTGGGGATGATCTTCAGGGGGTCCCGCTCCCAGTAGGCCAGGCTGGCGCCGAGGTCGAAGGTGCCGAACTGGATCAGCAGGGCGAAGGAGTGGGCGAGGGGGAGGTAGAGATAGGTGAGCTCGTCGCCGCCGAGCACGCTCACCTCGTGGATCATGTCGAGCATCGCCCGGTAGTTGCCGTGCGAGATCACGCAGCCCTTCGGCGGCCCGGTCGTGCCGGAGGTGTAGATGAAGGTGCAGATGTCGTCCGGCATCACCGAGCGCCAGCGCTCGTCCCACTCGCTCTCGGGACGCTCCCGCCCCCGGGCAGCCAGGTCCTCCATCGAGACCGCGTCGTCGCTGGTGCCGGTCATCCGGATCATGAACTCGAGCTTCGGTGCTCGGTCCTTGACCTGGCGGATCTTCTCGAGCTGCTCCTCGTCCTCGACGATCACCGCGCGGGCGTCGGAGTTCTCGAGGACGTACTGGCATTCCTCGGGGGAGTTCGTCTGGTAGATGGGAACTGCGACCGCGCCCGCGCTGAGCGCCGCGAAGTCGAAGTAGCTCCACTCCGGGCGCGTGTTGGCGAGGATGGCGACCTTGTCGCCCTTCTCGATGCCGAGGTCGATCAGGCCGAGCGAGAGGTCCTTGACGATCTCGCCGAGCTCCGAGTAGGTCTTGGAGGCCCACTGCCCGGAGTCGTCCTTATTGAGGATGGCCCGCCTGGGGGCATGCTTGCGGGCGGCCAGCGGCAGCAGGTCCGCCATCGTCTTGCTCCCTGTGGCCGACTCCGTGGCTGAGCGCTCGACCGTTGCCGTCTCCACGGCGAGAAGTGTATTGGGCGGCTGGCTAACTAGCCAGCCGGAAACTAGGCCGTGGCCTGCTTGTCCCTGCTCTGGAAGGCCCGGAGGGAGGACTCGAACAGGGTCTTGTCGATGCGACCCTTGAGTACCGGCACGTTCATCTCGATGCACTTCGAGAGGACCTCGCGACGCTTCATGTTCATCTCGTCAGCGAGCTCTGTCGGCGTCAGGTGAACGGCCATGGATGTCTCTCCTCTCGTCGATTCCCCGGGGCCCCATATATATCGCGTCGGGCTGACGTGTCAACCATTTTTCCGCAGTTTGCGGGTTGCTACACAGGATTCGGTGCGTCCACGAACCGGTGCTCGACCCCGAAACGCTCGGCGACCAGGTCGCCAAGGCGCCGGATTCCCAGCGTCTCGGTGGCGTAGTGGCCCGCCGCGATGAAGTGGATGCCCGCCTCAGCCGCCTCTCCCATCGCGTGCTCGGCGGGCTCGCCGGTGAGGAACGCGTCCACGCCGGCCAGGGCGGCCTCCGTCAGGCTCGAGGCGGCAGCTCCCGAGACGATCGCCACCGAGCGGATCTCGGCCGGGCCGTCGCCCTGGACCAGCGGCTCCCGCCCCACCAGCCCACTCAGCCGATCGAGAAACTGGTCGACCGGGAGTGGATCGGGGCTCCGGCCCACGAAGCCGACCGCTCGTCCCTTCACCTCGCCGATCGTCTCCCCGCGCACCAGGCCCAGCCCCTCGCAGAGGAGTGCGTTGTTGCCGATCTCCGGGTGAGCGTCCAGTGGCAGGTGGTACGCCGCGAGGGTCGCGTCGGCCTCGAGCAGCGCGCGCAGGCGCTTCGCCAGCCCGGGCGTGAGGCCGTGCTCGACCGCGCCCCAGAGCAGGCCGTGATGGGTGAGGATCAGCTCGGCTCCCGCATCCAAACCCGCGCGGAGCATCTCGAGGGTCGGCGTCACCCCGGTCGCCACCTTGCTCACGTCGCCGGCGCCGGGGACCTGCCGGCCGTTGGGCCCGTAGTCGGAGAAGCCGTCCACCTCGAGCAGCTCGTCGCAGAAGGAGACGATTTCGTCTGCCGTCGGCACGGGCACACAACTACCATGCCGCCATGAGTCCCGCCGAGGCCGAGACGGGCACCTTCATCCAGTCCCTGATGGAGACGGACCTCTATTCCATCGGGGCGTTCTTCTGCGACCAGCATCCGGAGCTCGTCGAGGAGGTCGTGGCGCGCAGTGAGGCGATCGAGGATCGCGGACTGGAGGCGTGGGCCGCCGACTCCGGCACCCCCGATCGAGGAGGGCTTCCGCACCCTGCTGACCGGGCTGGCGGTGCGCTACTACAAGGCCGTCGCGGGTTGAATCAGTCCGAACGCAGGTGGCGGCCCCGGCTGGTCGGGGTGATCGTGCTCGCCTTCTGCGCGCTGGTGCTGCTCTTCGTGATCGCGAGCCTCTCCCTCGACGAGGGGGAGGAGGACCCGATCGAGGTCGAGGGCGCGAGCGCCGTGCAGCGCCTGCTCGGCGGCATCCAGCAGGACGGGGCGGCGCTGGGCCCGCCCGACGCGCCGGTCACCGTGGAGGTCTTCAACGACGTCCAGTGCGATCCGTGCGCCGATTATCAGCTCCAGGTGATCGAGCCCCTGATCGCCGGGCCCGTGCGCGAGTCGGGGGACCTGCGGCTCGAGTTCCACCACTTCCCGATGAGCAGGGCCAGCTTCGGGCTGGCCGCCTACGGCGCAGTGGCGGCCGGCCTGCAGGACTACCAGTGGCAGTTCATCGAGCTCTTCTTCCGCAACCAGGACGAGGCCGAGGGAGGCGTGGTGACCCAGGAGCTGCTGGACCAGGTCGCCAACGGGATCCTCAACTTCAACGTCGAGCAGTGGCAGCGCGACATCGACGAGGACGATGTGAAGGAGACGCTGGAGGAGGACGACATGCTCGCCGCGGAGCTCGGGTTCCCGGCGGAGCCCGCGGTGGTGGTCACAGGACCGGGAGGCACGCGCGAGCTGATCGAATCGCCGGCGCTCGAGGAGATCAACACCGCTGTCGCCCAGGTACGGTGAGGGCGCGTTGACCCGGAAGCGCGCCATCGTCCTGCTCGCGATCAGCACCGCGGCGCTGGGCGTATTCCTGACCGCGATCGATCCCTCCACCAAGGCAGACGGCAACCCCACCATCGTCGACTTCGAGTTCGCCTGGGACGAGGAGGGGGCGGCGGAGATCCGCGCCGACTGGGGCGACGAGGGCCGCGACGCGGCCCGCCTCTCGCTCTGGGTGGACTTCGCCTACCTGCTCTCCTACGGCGTCCTCCTGGTGCTCGCCTCGGCCGCAACCCGCGACCTCGCCCTACGGAGGGGCTGGCGGCGGATGGCCGCCCTCGGGGCGGCGGCTGTCCCCGCGGGCGGGGCGGGAGCGATGTTCGACGCGATCGAGGACGTCTGGCTGCTGCTCGCCCTCGCCGGGAATGGCGATGACCTCGGCCCCGCCCTGGCCACGATCTGCGCCACGCTCAAGTTCGCCCTGACGGGCTTCGCGATCCTTTACATCCTGGCGGGGCTGGTCCTCCGCCTGATGCGGAAAGCCCCCGCGGACGCTCCGGCCTAGCCGCGCTCCGGAGCGCTCGGTCTTATGTTTCCCGCGTTCATCGCCGTGTCATTTGCGGCGGATATCAATGCCGGCATGTTCGACCTCAGGAAGTTCCTTCCAGTCGCCGCTTTGATCGCCGCGCTCGCGCTCGGTGGCTGCGGCGGAGACGACGATTCGGGGAACGGCGAGTCGGGCGCCACCACCCTGCCGACGGGAAGCGACCAGGTCAGCCTGGACCCGGCCGAGTTCACCACCGAGATCACGAACCGCTACTGGCCGATGAAGCCCGGCAGCCGCTGGGTCTACCGCGAGACCGACAAGGAGACCGTCCAGCGGGTGGTCGTCACCGTCACCGATCGGACCAAGGAGATCGCCAACGGCGTCACCGCCCGGGTCGTCCACGACGTCGTCACCGAGGACGGCGAGCCGGTGGAGGTCACCGACGACTGGTACGCCCAGGACGCGGACGGCAACGTCTGGTATCTGGGTGAGGCGACGACCGAGTACGAGAACGGCAAGCCCACCTCCACCGAGGGCTCCTTCGAGGCCGGGGTGGACGGGGCCGAGGCCGGGATCATCATGCCCGCCGATCCGCAGCCGGGACTGGAGTACCGCCAGGAGTACTACGAGGGAGAGGCCGAGGACTTCGCCGAGGTGCTCGCGCTCGACCAGCAGGTGATGGTGCCGTTCGGCAGCTTCGACGGCGTCCTCCAGACCGAGGACACGAACCCACTCGGCGACCCGGTCGCAGGTCGAGCACAAGTTCTTCGCGCCGGGCGTGGGGCCCGTGAAGGCGGTCGGGCTCGATGGCGGCGGCACCGAGGTGCTG
Source organism: uncultured Solirubrobacterales bacterium (assembly GCA_963752605.1). Taxonomy (GTDB): domain Bacteria; phylum Actinomycetota; class Thermoleophilia; order Solirubrobacterales; family 70-9; genus CAVVYW01. The sequence continues at coordinate 173,037 of CAVVYW010000006.1, read as the reverse complement.
CTCAGCTACGTCGCCGGCTGACCCGGCGAAGGGTTGCGGTGTTTGGGATTCGCCCCGGGCGGAGACCATTTAGGCGTTGTGAACGGTGAGGAGCTGAGGCGCCAGCTGCCGGTTGTCGGCTTGGTCGTGCTGGCCGCCGGCCTACTCTTGCTCGCTGGGGCGCCACCGGGCGAGGCGCGTGAGCGGTACGACGTCGACCTCTTCTCCCGCGTCCCCGACCCTGGCTCCCCGGAGGGGATCGCCGTCGACGCCGGCGGGACGGTGTACGTGGGCACGGACAACCGCGACGGCGGGCCCGCTGGGGCCCGGCGAGGTTCGAGGGTGTTCGCCTACCACGGCTCGGGGCGGCTCCTGCGCGAGTACCGGATCAGCGGGCAGGACCTCGACAGCCCCGACTACGGCCTGCTGGGCCTCGCGTTCGACGGCAGCGACTTCCTCTATGGCGCCGACACGAAACCGGCCAGGATCATCCGCCTCGATCCCCGGAGCGGTCAACAGAGCACCTACGCGACGTTCCGAAACGTTCCGCCATGTCACCTCGCGGCGCCTGGAGAGGAGTGCTCGGCGACGACGGGCGACCTCGAGGCGCTGCCCGACTACCCGGTGTTCGGGCCGAACGGCGAGATGTACGTCACGGACCTGCTGCAGGGACTGATCTGGCGAATTCCGCCCGGCGGCGGCCGTCCGGAGGTCTGGTTCACGGACCCCGGCCTGGAAACGATCTTCGGCCCGAACGGCATCCAGTTCATGCGTGACGGCAGGACACTGCTCTTCGCCCTGACGACCGAGAGCAACCCGGCCGCCCAACCGAGGCGATCGGCGGGCCTCTACAAGCTTCCGGTGCGCCCCGACGGCAGCCCGGGGCAGCTCAGCCAGTTCTGGGAGAGCGGGACGGCGGACGCGCCCGACGGGTTCGCGATCGGGCGCTCGGGCAGGGTCTACGTCGCTCTCGCCGGTTTCACTGGCAACTCGGTCGGGGTGATCTCGCCTCAGGGCGAGGAACTCGCTCGGACCCCGCCGACCGAGGTCGAGAACCAGATGATGGAGGTCCCGTTCGATCAGCCCGCGAGCGCCGCCTTCCTCGGCAAGCGGGTACTGGTCACCAACCATGCACTCTTCTCCCGAAACCCCGAGCACTACGCCGTGCTCGACGTGTACGCGGCCGAGCCCGGACTGCCGCTCTTCCGGCCCTGAGCCCTGCGGAGTAGGAGAGGTAAATCGGGGCGCCCGGATTTGAACCGGGGACCTCACCGACCCGAACGGTGCGCGCTACCAGGCTGCGCCACGCCCCGAGACGGAAAAGGATAGGCGTCACGGCGTGACAGCGAGGCCGCCGAGGGATAGCGTTGCGGCGTGACCGATAACGCCAAGTTGATCCGCGACCTATACGAGGCTCTGGATCGCCACGACGGCGACGCGATGGCCCGGCTGTACGCGCCCGACGGGCGGTTTCACGACCCGGCCTTCGGCACGCTGAGCGGGGAGGAGGCCGGCGACATGTGGCGGATGCTGACCTCGCGCAGCGACGACCTCAGCGTCGAGCTGGCCGAGCACTCCACCGAGGGCGACGAGGGCACCGCCCGCTGGATCGCCGGCTACACCTTCACCAGGACCGGACGGCCGGTGGTGAACGACGTGCGGGCAAGCTTCCGGTTCCGCGACGGGCTGATCATCGAGCACCGGGACTCGTTCTCACTGCCGCGGTGGACCCGCCAGGCGCTTGGCGGCCCCGCCGGCGCCGTGCTCGGCTACCCGCCGCTCAACCAGCTGTTGCGCCGGAGAGCCCGCGGCGACCTCGAGCGCTTCCGCGCCGAGCGCTAGCCGCGTGGCCGGGGAGCCACCCGACCGCTTCCGCGTGCTCGCCGTCGACGGGGGCGGGATCCGCGGTCTGATCGCGGCAAGGGTGGTCGCGCGGCTCGAGGAGCTGATCAGCGCGGAGGCGGGGGAGGAGCGGCGGCTCTCCGACTGCTTCCACATGGTCGCCGGGACCTCCACCGGAGGCCTGATCGGCATCGGGCTGACCGCCCCTCATCCCGAGCGGCCGGAGCGGCCGCGGCTGAGCGGGGCGGACCTGGTGGACCTCTACCTCAGCGAGGGCCCGGGGATTTTCGGCGACACCCTCCATAAGCTGCGCTCGCTCGGCGGCTGGATCGCACCCAAGCACACGCCGAAGCGCCTCGAGCAGGCGCTCGAGCGGAGGTTCGGTGAGACCCGGCTGCGGGATGCGCTGCGGGAGCTGATCGTCACCTCCTACGACATGACCGAGCCGGGCCCCCACTTCTTCAAGCGGTGGCGCGCCCGCGAGACGCCCGACCGCGACGCCTCGATGGTCGACGTCGGAATGGCGACCTCGGCGGCGCCGACCTACTTCCCCTCCCGTGGCCTGCGCGGCGCGGCGCTGGTGGATGGCGGCGTGTTTGCGTCCAACCCCGTGGTGGCCGCGGTGGTCGAGGCCCTGAAGCGCCGGGACACCGACCCGCACGACCTTCTCGCCAGTGAGCTGCTGGTCGTCTCTCTCGGGACCGGCCTCCATGAGGTGGGGCACACCCAGTCCAAGGTGAGCGGCTGGGGCAGGCTGGGCTGGATCTGGCCGCGGCGCGAGGATCCCGCCCTGATCGCCACCTTCCTCGATGGCCAGTCGGACGCCGCGCATCACTGGGCCGAGGTGCTGCTGAACCACGAGCCGGGGCGTGCGCATCCCGGAGCCGGCCACCCAGGGGACCGGGCCGCGCTACTTCCGGTTCCAGACAAAGCTTCCCCGCGGCACCTCGCTCGACGACGCCAGCGAGGCCTCCCTCGGCGAGCTCTCGGATGCCGCCGACCGGCTGCTCGCCGAGTGCGATGCGGAGCTGCGCGAGGTGGCGGGGCGCCTCGCCCGCCTCGAGCCGCTGCCTCCGGATCCCGCCTAGCTTCGACTCCCGCTAGCCGCCGCGGCTGGCCTCCGCGCCCTCGCGAAGCCGCTTCGGGAGCAGATAGCGAACGCCGAAGATCGCGAGTACGAACGCGGCGGCGCCGATCCAGACGATCGGGTCCTCGATCGAGAAGCTCTCGAGCCTGCTGCCGAGGTAGGTGAAGTAGGCAGTGATCGGCAGGTAGCCGATGCTCATCGTCCACAGAAAACGCCCCATCGGCACCCGCGCCGCCCCGCAGACCATGCTCATCAGGCTGAAGGGAACGATCGGGACCAGCCGGGCGATCAGCAGGACGGTGGCGCCCCCGCGCTCGATCGCCTCCTCGGCGCGGACGAATCGCTTCTCCCCCACCAGGCGATACAGCGGAGGGCGGGCGGCATGCTTCCCGACGTAGTAGGCGAGGGTCCCAGAGAGGATCCACGAGCCCATCACCAGTGGAAGGCCCCATCCGAACCCGTAGACGAAGCCGACTGCGGCGTCGAGGATCTCCGCGGGGTACCAGACGATCACGTGGACGATCGCCAAGGCGACGACCATCAACCAGCCGGTGGCGCCCAGGTCGCGCAGGTCCTCCCGCACCTCGGACGTGTCCCCGCTGACGGCGTCGCCTACAGCGTCGCGGAGGTCTGGGATGGCGAGCGCCGTCGCGGCCAACACGAGGATCAAGGCGACCGTCACGGCCACGCCTGTCCAGGTACCTCCGCCGGGCGGCCCGCTGGTCACCATCGCTAGATTAGGGACGCGAGAGTTCACACCCCTAGCGATCACCTTCCAAGGAGGCCAGATGGCGTACGAGGTCCCGGACCTTCCCTACGACTACAACGCGCTCGAGCCCCACGTGGACGAGCAGACGATGCGCGTCCACCACGACAAGCACCACCAGGCCTACGTCGACAAGGCGAACGACGCCCTCGAGGGCACCGAGTGGGCCGACAAGGACGTCGACGAGGTGCTCCAGAACCTGAAGAAGCTTCCGAAGGACAAGCAGGGGCCCGTCCGCAACAACGCCGGCGGGCACTCCAACCACACCTTCTTCTGGGAGATCATGAGCCCGGACGGAGGCGGCGAGCCCGAGGGCGACCTGGCCGACGCGATCAAGGACAAGTTCGGGGACTTCTCCTCGTTCCAGGAGGAGTTCAAGAACGCCGGTATCGGGCAGTTCGGCTCAGGCTGGGCGTGGCTGATCCACGACGGCTCGGGGCTGGCGGTCGTCTCGACCCCGAACCAGGACACCCCAGTTTCTGACGGTAAGGCGCCGATCATCGGCTGCGACGTCTGGGAGCACGCCTACTACCTGAAGTACCAGAACAAGCGGCCCGACTACATCGACGCCTGGTGGAACGTGGTCAACTGGGCGAAGGCAGCGGAGCACTTCGACGGGGCGAAGTAGCTCCCGCGACCGATTCAGGCGCCGGCGGCACCTTTGACATCGCGCGCTCGGCGAGCGCCGTGATGGTCAGTGACGGGTTGACGCCGGGATTGGCCGGCACCGCCGCGCCGTCGCAGACCAGCAGGTTCTCGTAGCCGAACACCCGGTTCGAGGCGTCCACGACGCCTCGGCCGGGATCGGCGCCCATCACCGCGCCGCCCAGGATGTGGGCGGTGGTCGGGATCTCGGCGATCGACTCCGTGATCCCGGATTGGGGCACGCCGCCGATCCGCTCGGCGAACCATTCGGCGGCCTCGTACGCGGCCGGTATGTAGGTGGGATTGGGCCGGTCGGGGTCCTGCTCGGTCTGGAGCCGGATGCCGCGGCCGAACAGCCTGCGCTTGGCGACCAGCCGCATCGCCGCGTCGGTGGTCTGCATCACCAGCAGGATCACCGTCCGCCTCGACCAGCCGAACGGCCAGAGCAGCCGCAGCGTCCGCAGCGGGTGGCGCAGCATCGCCGCGAGCCAGCGGAACGGCCTGGTCAGCCGCCGCCCGGGCGAGGCCTGGGCCGAGAAGAGCGTGCTCATCGGGTCGCCGCCGTGCCCGTAGGTGACGACCTCGATGTGCGTGTCCGGATCGGGATAGATGCTCGAGGTGATCGCCACGGACTTGGCGAAGTCGCGGCTGTCGTCCGGGGCGGTGACCGCCTGGATCGACTCCGAGTTCGTGCGAACGACGTCGCCCACCCGCTCGGAGAGCCGCGGGAGCGAGCCCCGGTGGCCGCACTCGGCCAGCAGCTTGTTGGTCCCCAGCGCTCCGGCGGCCAGCACCACGCCCCGAGCGGTGAGGGTGCTCCGCCGGCGGCGCACCCAGGCGCCGGAGCGCTGGCTCGTGACCGCGTAGCCGTCCGCTCCGTCCTGTCTACCGAGTGGGGAGACGTCGGTGACCATCCGCTCCGGGATCACCTCGACGCCGAGCTTCTCCGCGAACCAGAGGTAGTTCTTGACGAGGGTGTTCTTGGCGCCGTGGGGGCAGCCGATCATGCAGTTGCCGCAGCGGATGCATCCGGTGCGGCGGGGTCCCTCGCCGCCGAAGTAGGGATCGTCGACCTCGCGCCCCGGCTCGCCGAAGAAGACGCCGACGTTCGGCACCTTGAAGCTGTCGCCGACACCGGTCGCCTCCGCGTACTCGCGCAGCAGCTGGTCGGCGGGCCCCTCCTGGTCGTAGGGCACGACACCGAGCATCCGCTCCGCGGTCTCATAATGGGGGCGAAGCTCCTCCTCCCAGGGCGCCATCCCGGCCCACTGCGGGTCGCGGAAGAACCCCTCCCGGGGGCGATAGAGGGTATTGGCGTAGCCGAGGCTCCCGCCGCCGACACCGGAGCCGGAGACGACGAAGACGTCCTTGAAGACGGACATCCGGAAGATCCCCCGCATGCCGAGCTTGGGCATCCAGAAGTAGCGCCGGAAGTTCCAGGCCGTCTTGGCGAAGTCCTCGTCGCGGTAGCGGCGCCCGCACTCGAGGACCGCCACGCGGTAGCCCTTCTCGGCCAGGCGCAGCGCAGAGACCGAGCCGCCGAAGCCCGACCCGATCACGATCCAGTCGTAGTCGAATCCGTCCCTGGACCCGGCGTCGTTCATGGCAGCAGCGTAGAGGCCCGCCGAGATACGATGGCCGCCGTGGGGGAGGGTGAGAAGCCAACCGAGTCGGAAACGGTCGAGACGGCGACGGCCGAGCAGCCGACGGAGTCCAGGGACTGGAAGAAGATAGCTGTGCCCGGGGCGGCGATCGCCGCTCTCGTCATCGCGGCGGTCGCGCTGGTGATGGCTCTCCAGGCCTCCAACGACGCCGCGACCAGCGACGAAGTCGAGTCCCTGCAGGACGACTTGACCGGGCTGAAGAGCGATCTGGAGGGGATCCAGCAGGCCACCGGGTCCTCCACCAAGACGACCCAGGCTCTCTCGACCCGGGTCAACGACCTGGACGTGCGGCTCCAGACCCTGGAGAAGCGGACGGAGGCGATCAACAAGAGCGTCACCGCCCTTCAGTCGGGCGCCGATGCGACCCCAACCACGACCACCCCGACCGACACCACGACCACGACCACGACGCCTGAGAAGCAGCCCTAGGCGGGCACGCCCTCCGCGACCAGCGGCACTCCGATCGCCTTCAGCCGGCGGGCGAGGGCGTTGAACGCGAAGGTGTTGACCTCCTCGGAGCTGTAGTCGAGCAGGGTCCAGTTCTCGGGATCGGCGCCCTTCGGCACGAGCACACCGCTGGCGACCGGCAGCAGCTCCTGCAGCCGCGAGCGCATCAGCTCCGCGTTGGCCTCGTCGCCGCCGCACTTCTCCTTCAGGAACCAGGTCCCGTAGGCCACGTGGCGGTGCTCGTCGCGGGCCACCTTCTTGAACCCCTCGACGAACCCGGGCAGCTTCTCGTTGCGCTCCAGGTAGTCGGTGATGAAGTTCTGCCCGGTCAGCGCCAGGGTCCCCTCGATCACCATGTGGTAGGTCGTGACGAAATCGACCTTCGCCTGCGGGTCCTGGGGGTCCTGGATCAGGCGCTGGTTCGACTCGACCAGGACCTCGTCGAACAGCTTCACGAAGGCGTCGTTGAGCTCCTCCCGCACGCGGCCGAGGCGCTCATCCCACGTCCCGTCGATCCCGATCACCTCGCGGTAGAAGCGGTCGAAGAACTGGCTGTGACGGGCCTCGTCAACCTGCTGGGTGGTGAGGAAGGCCTCCTCGCTCTCGTCCTCATAGGCCATCACGAGGCCGGAGAACTGGGTGGTCACCCGCTCCTCGCCGATGAAGAAGGAAGCGAGGCCCCAGACGAACCACTCCCGCTCCTCGTCGGTCAGGTTCTCCCAGTCGGAGATGTCCTTTGCGAAGTCGATCTCGTGGGAGAGCCAGTGCTGCTTCTCCCAGAGCTGGTAGAGCTGCTGCGGATCGAGGAGCTGGATCCTGGAGGCCTGCTCCTCGCTGGCGAGGGTCCCGGGGTCGCCCTGCATCGCCATCTGCTCGAGTGTCTGCGCCATCTCGATCGCTCCTCTCCGTTGTTCCGCCGGCGGGTCGCGGAACCGTAACACCTTCGCCGACAGCTTGTCAGACAACATGTCTGACAGGCCGTTACGATTCGACCATGGCGACGTCCACCAAGCCGGCGGCCCCCCGCGCCACCGGAGCCAGGACCTCCCGCCGCCAACGCCGCGACGAGGTCCGGGCCCGGATCGTCAGCTCGGCGCTCGAGCTCGCGGAGCGCGGGCCGTTCCGGGATCTGTCGGTGGACGAGATCGCCAGCGCCGCCGGTCTCTCCCGCAGCGCCTTCTACACCCACTTCCGCGACAAGAGCGACCTGCTGCTCGCCGCCGTCGAAGAGGTCGCCGAGGAGCTCTACCGGATGGCCGATCGCTGGTGGCACGGGGAGGGGCCGCCGGCCCAGCAGGTGCGGGTGGCGATCGAGGGCGTCGTCTCCGTCTACGCGAAGCATGCGGGGGTGCTGCGGGTGGCGACGGAGGTCTCGACCTACGACGACGACGTCCGCGAGTTCTGGCTGAGGATCGTCCAGCGCTTCATCGATGCGACGGCCGAGCATGTCTACGCGGAGCAGGCCGCGGGGCGGATCCCCACTTCATTGAAGCCGGAGCCGACCGCCGAGAGCCTCGTCTGGATGGTGGAGCGCTGCTGCTACATCCACCTCGCGCGGGCGGAGCGAAAGCCCGGCGAGGTGGTGCGAGCGCTGGCACCGGTTTGGACCGCCGCGCTCTATCCCAGGGTGATTCCCGCGGACCAGCTGCGGCCGGCGCGCTCCACGGCCGTAGGCACCCCCCGCGCCTCTTAACGTCAACTCAAAGGTGGATAGGCCGGATTCGGCTTGCCCATGGGAATTCGGCCCTTGCAGGCGACGGTTCCCCGTTGACACGGCCGTGCGTGCGAGGCAGAATCGCATGACTAGTCACGCATGGACTGACGAGTCGCGCACGGCACAGGGGTGTGACGGGCGCGGGAGCTTCAACGGGGTAGCTCAGGAGGAATGCCAACTTCAAGCGTTGTAGGACGGATTGCAGCGGTTCTCGCCCTGATCGGTGCGGGGATCGTCGTCCTGCTGCTCCTGGCCGGGGGCGGCTCCGCCTACACCATCACCGCGAAGTTCGAGAACGCGAGCCAGCTCGTCACCGGCAACAACGTGAACATCGCCGGTGTCCCCGTCGGCTCCGTCAAGGAGATCACGCTGGCGGACGACGGCCAGGCGCTGGTGAAGCTGGAGATCAGCGACGACTCCTACACCCCGTTGCCCCAGGGCACCCACGCCACCATCCGCTCGCAGTCGCTCTCCGGGATCGCCAACCGCTACGTCGATCTCAACCTCCCCGCCGACCAGGGGAGTGACGATGCGACCCGTGGGGTCGCCGGCGATGAGCCGGCGACGATCGAGTCCGGCGGGGCGATCGAGCAGGTCGACACCACCTCCGAGGTGGACCTCGATCAGCTCTTCAACACCCTGAACAAGAAGACCATTGACAGCCTGAAGTCGGTGATCAAGGGATTCGCCACGGCCTATGACGGGGTGGGCCCCCAAGCGAACAAGGGCTTCTATTACCTCAATCCCTTCCTCTCAACCTCACGTCGAGTGTTCGGGGAACTCAACTCCGATCAGGCCGCCCTCGAGTCGCTGCTGGTGGACTCGGCTTCGCTGACCGGGGCCCTGGCCTCCCGGCCCGGAGACATCGAGGCGCTGATCGGAAACATCGACCAGGCCTTCGGTGCGATCGGCCGCAGGGAGGCGGAGCTCGCATCGGCGATCGGTCAGCTCCCCGACTTCATGCGCCAGTTCAACACCACCGCCGTCAACCTCCGCTCTGCCCTGGACGACGTCGACCCGCTGGTCGATGCCTCCCGTCCGGTTGCGAGGAAGCTGAAGCCGTTCGTCCGGCGGCTGCGCGGCTTTGCGCGCGACTCGGTCCCGACGATCAAGGGCCTCGACTCGATCGTCCGCCGGAAGGGCGGCGACAACGACCTGATTGAGCTGACCCAGCTCCAGGACCCGCTGGCGTTGATCGGCGCCGGTCCGGTGACGCGGAACGGCGCCTCGCGCGAGGGCGCCCTCCCCGCGTCGGCGAAGGCGCTCGGCCCCGACTGCCCCGCCTGCCCCGCCGGTCCCGCCCAGAACGACGGCGGGTTGGACCAGCTGATCTTCTTCCGGCCCTACATAACGGAGGAGGCCATCACCGGGTGGTTCGACGACTTCAGCCACTCCGGCTTCCCCGACGGGATCGGCGGCATCGGGCGCATCAACGTCACCATGAACGCCTTCACCCCGGCGGGTGTGGTCGCGGGGCAGCCCTTCTTCGACATCATCGGGGGACCAGGTCCCTTCGATCCCCTCTTCGATCCGGTCCTGGGCTTGACCGGTCTGGGCTTGGGCTTCATCGGCAACGACGAGCGCTGCCCCGGCGCCAACGTCACCGGCTCGCGGCTCACTGGGCCCGAGCCCTCCCAGCTGAACTACCAGGACGATCCATACCAGGACATCGACGGGACGCCGAACCTCGACTGCGATCCCGCGCAAACGCTCCCGGGGACGCCATGAAGCGGATCGCGCTCATACTCGGCTGTCTCGCCGCGGGTGGTGTGATGCTCGCCGCCGTCGCGGGCGCCGCCGACAAGAAGACCTACCAGGCCGAGCTCTTCAACGCCTTCGGCGTGGTCGAGGGGTCCGAGCTGCGGATTGCGGGCGTCAAGGCCGGGACGATCACCGACCTCGACGTCACCGCGGAGAAGACCGCGCTGGTCACCTTCGAGGTGGAGCCGGAATTCCCTGAGCTGAAGGCCGACGCGAGCTGCTCCTCCGAGCCCCAGTCGCTGATCGCCGAGTACTTCCTCAACTGCCAGCCCGGCACTTCGCCCGAGCCGCTGGAGGGTCCGATCGAGGCGGCGCGCAACCAGACCACGGTCCAGAGCGACCTGGTCAACAACGTCCTTCGCGAGCCGTTCAAGCGGCGCTTCCAGCTGATCATCAACGAGTTCGGCACCGCCCTGACCGGCAACGCCGAGAACCTCAACGCCGCGATCCGCTCCGGGGCCCCGGCGCTCCGAGAGTTGAGCGCGGTCCTGAAGATCCTTGGCCGCCAGAACACCACGATCGCCCAGCTGAACGCGGACTCGGACGCGATCTTCCAGCAGCTCACCGACCGCCGTGAGGACGTGGCTCGCTTCATCGACGAGGCCGAGGATGCCGGCCGGATCTCGGCTGAGCGCCGCGAGGACCTGGCGCGCAACTTCGATCTGCTCGACGACTTCCTGTTCGAGCTGAAGCCGGTGATGACGGAGCTCGGGAACCTCGCGCGCCAGCAGACCCCGCTGCTGACCGACCTCCGGGCCGCCGCCCCCGGCCTCAACAAGCTCGGCAAGCACCTGCCCAAGTTCAACGACGCCTCGCGCGTGTCGCTCGAGTCGCTCGGCGGCGCCGCCGAGGTGGGCGACCGCGCCGTCAAGAAGTCCGTCGAGGAGATCGCGCAGCTCAACGTCACCGCCCAGAAGGCGCCCCCGGCGGCTGAGGTCATCGCGAGATTCCTCGAGAGCATCGACGATCCCTCCAACGCCGTCGAGGAGGACTGCGACGCGCGCTATGACCTGCGCGAGCAGCCTGGGGAGGCCGACCGCCGCGTCCGCGACCTGAACCAGAAGCTCGGCGTCACCCTCACCGGCTCCCATGACATCAATCCGGTGGCGGCTACCGGCGACCCGCGGCTGCAAGGTCGACCCGGGGTCGCCGCCCGGCAACCCGGGCTACACCGGCATGGAGGGCCTGCTCAACTACGCCTACGTCCAGCCCGCCAGCCTCAACCTCTTCGACGGTGCTGGCCATGCCCTCCAGATCCACCTGGTAGGTGCCGCCGATGCGTCGGAGGGCCACGGGGCGTGCGGCCACTACTACCCCGGACATCCGCCCGACCCCGCGACCGGTGACCCGGGCGGCTGGCCGACAGCTGAGATGTTCGAAAACGGGGTGGTCGGGGACGCCGACGACCACACGCAGGACCCGAGGAGGGCCGTGCACTGCGCCGCCATCCTCGGCGACTACCAGCCGGGCCTCAGCACCGGAACGATGTCGGACAACCCGGCGACCGAGGGCCTGACCCAGCTCATCCCGGGCGGCGGGTTCGCCCCGGGCTCGCCCGGCCTGCTGCCCCCGCACGCCGGCGGGGTCTGCCCGGACCAGAGCACCTGGGAGACGATCTGCGTGAACAGCAACGCATTCCGCGCGGCCGGCTTCTCGGGCGCTGCCCCGGGCCCGGGCGCCGGGGAAGTCCCCACCGCCCAGGAGAAGCAGCCCACCCCGAAGGAGATCGAGGACGCGCTCGACAAGATCAAGAAGCCGATCGAGGACCTCGACAAGCTGCGCGAGAAGCTCGGCCTGCCGCCGACCGTGCCGCTGCCACCCGAGGTGACCCAGGGCATCGGCCTCGGCGGGTCCAGCACCGGCAGCGGCAGCGGCGCGGCCTCCGATGGACTCCTCGACTTCCTCCTGGGCCCATGATCGAGCTGACGACGACAAGCACGAGGTCGCCGCGATGACCGGGCGCAGCAGAGCCAGCTCGCTTGCCGCATCGCCGACGATGGTCGGCGCGATCACGACGCTGATCGTGATCGTCGCGGTCTTCCTCGCCTACAACGCCAACAACGGCCTCCCCTTCGTGCCGGTCTACCGCGTCTCGGCCGAGATGTGCGACGCGGCCAGGATGGCGCCGAACAACGAGGTGCGGATCGGCGGCTCCCGGGCCGGCGTCATCGAGTCGATCGAGACGATCCCGCTCGATCAAGCGACCGGTTGCCAGACCGCCGGCGGCAGCTCCGCCACGGCGGCCGCGAAGCTGAACCTGAAGCTCGACCAGGACGCCAAGCCGCTCCCCGAGGACTCGACCCTGAGGGTGCGCTATCGGTCGTCGTTCGGGCTCAAGTACCTCGAGATCACGAGGGGGACCAGCGATTCCGAGCTGGCGGAGGGCGGCACCCTGCCGGTCGAGCAGGCGGAGGCCCAGACCGAGTTCGACGACATCGCCAACACCTTCGACACGCCGACGCGTGAGTCGAGCCGCCAGGTGCTGGAGGGCTTCGGCAGCGCCTTCGCCGGGCGCGGCGAGTCCCTCAACCTCGCGATCGGCAAGCTCAACCCGCTGTTCGCCAACCTCCGGCCAGTCGCCAGGGCGCTGTCCGACCCGAGCACGTTCCTGGAGCGCTTCTTCCCGGAGCTTGCCGACGCGGCACGCCTGGTCGCTCCCGTCGCGTTTGAGAACGCCGAGCTCTTCACCCAGGGAGCGATCGCGTTCGGGGCGATCAGCTCCGACCCCGAGGCGCTCAGGGACACGATCTCGGAGGGGCCGCCGACCCTCGAGACCGGCATCCGCTCGCTGCCGGCGCAGGTGCCCTTCCTCCACGACTTCGCCGAGTTCTCCCGCCTGCTTCGTCCCGGCGTGCGCGACCTGCGCTCCTCGCTGCCCATCCTGAACAGCGCCATCTCCCGCGGCGCCAAGGTGCTGCCCCGCACGGTTCAGATGAACAAGGACCTACAGGCAGCGATGGTCGAGCTCGAGGAGCTGATGGACGCCGGCAGGGTGGCTCCCGGGGCCCAGGCCGGTCAGACCGCGACGCTGACCAGCCTCCAGAGGCTCGGGACGTTCCTCGACGAGGCCGCCAGCGCGGGCGGGAAGATCGCCCCGGCGCAGACGGTGTGCAATTTCTGGAACTACTGGTTCCAGTTCCTCCCCGAGCACTTCGCCGGGCAGACCGACTTCGGCCTGGCCGAGCGCCTGATCGGCCCGGGCGTCCCCAACCTGAGCACCCCCGATCACTTCCCGCGCAACCACGCGCTGGTCTACTCGGGCTCCCAGATGGACGGGCGCTTCTCTGAGTTCTACGACCCGCCGCCGCGGGTCCACCCGCCTGCCGGCCCACCGCGAGGAGGCGAGCCGGCTCCTGGCCGCTTCGATCCGCTGCTGCCCGACAATGCGATGACCTCACCCGCGGCCGTGCCGGCCGACCCGGCCGACGAGCGGGAGATGCCCATCCTGCACGGCAACCCCTACGGGCCGACCGGGACCGACGGGGCGCCCAACTGCCAGTCCGGCCAGGTCGGCAACGCGATGGGCAGGCTGCTCTCTCCCGGCCAGCACCACGGCAACCCCGCCTTCGGCGCCTACAACATCGCCGAGGCCGCGGGCGTGCCGCCGGGCGGCCGCACCGACCTCTTCCTGCGCCAGGACGGGCGCAGGGTGTTCTGGGACTCGCCATGACGCCGCGACCGACCGACAGCAGGACCCTCTCGAACTTCCAGATCGGCCTGATCGCGATCCTGCTGACGGTGATCGGCTTCTACCTCGCCTTCAGCAAGTCGATTCCGTTCGTGGGCGACGGCTACCAGATCAAGGCCGTCTTCCAGGACGCCCAGCTGCTGCGGGTGAAGAGCCCGGTGCGGATCGCGGGCGTGGACGTCGGCGAGGTGACCAAGATCGAGCACCTCAGCGACGAGAACGGCAACGGCCAGGACGCCGCGGTGGTGACGATGAAGATCGACGACGAGGGTCGGCCGATCGCCGATGACGCGACCATGGCGCTGCGGCCTCGGCTCTTCCTCGAGGGGAACCTCTTCGTGGACATCAACCCGGGCACCCCGGGGGCGCTCGCAGACGAGTCGAGCGAGCTGGAGAGCGGCGACGTGGTCCCGATGGAGCAGACATCGATCTCGGTTCAGTTCGACCAGGTCCTGACCTCGCTCCAGGCGCCGGTCCGCGAGGACCTGCAGGTCTTCCTGAAGGAGTTCGGAGACGCCCTCGACAAGTACGGCGGCGGAGAGGGCTTCCGGGAGTCCTTCCGCACCTCACCCGCGGCCTACGGGGCCACCGCCCAGGTGAACGAGGCCCTCCTGGGCCGCCAGCCGGGTGACCTTGCGGGGTTCATCCGCAACCTCGACACCGTGGTCGCGGCCCTCGACAGCGACCAGCAGGCGCTGCTCGACTTCATTACCAATTTCCGCATCGTCACCGGCGCCCTCGCCTCCGAGGACGAGGCCCTCGAGCAGGCGATCGCCGAGCTCGATCCGACCCTCGCCGAGGGGCGCCCGGCGCTCGCCAAGCTCAACGCCGCCTTCCCGGAGCTGCGCGCGTTCGCCCGGGAGGCGCTGCCCGGCACCAGGGCGGCGAACAAGGCGCTCGACCACGCCCAGCCGTGGATCGGCCAGCTCCGCCAGCTCGTCTCCAAGCCGGAGCTGCGGGGCCTGGTCAAGGACCTGCGTCCCACCATCCCCGACCTCGCCCTCCTCGCCCGCGCCTCGCTGCCATTCCTGGAGGAGTCCCGCCTGCTCTCCTCCTGCTTCAACGAGGTGTTCATCCCCTGGGGCAACACGCCGGTCCCGGCGCAGGAGACCGGAACCGACCAGGTCGTCTACAAGAACACCGGCTACGGGCTGGCCGGCGTGGCGGGCGAGAGCCGCGCCGGCGATGCGAACGGCCAGTGGTTCCGGGTGCTCGGCTCTGGCGGCGCCGCAACGGTCACCGGCGCCATCGACACGGACTCGGGTGTCATGGCCGGACTGGCTCCAGCTGCGGGGTTCCAGGGGACCCAGCCCGCCCTGACCTCCGCAGCGAAGACCCCGTTCCACCCCGAGGTCGCCTGTGAGACCCAGCAGCGCCCGAACCTCCAGTCGCCAGTGGGAGCCGGACCACCATGACCAAGGCGATCAAGGACCACCTGCGCGACTTCCTGGCGATCATCGGCCTGCTGCTGGTCGCTCTCGTCTCCACCTGGATCATCGTCCAGAACCAGCGCCTGCGGATCCCCGTGCTCGAGGAGAAGCCGTTCGAGCTGAAGGCGGAGATGGAGACCGCGCAAGCGGTCACGCCAGGCCAGGGCCAGACCATCCGGGTGGCCGGCGTGCGGGTCGGCGACATCGGGAAGGTCGAGTACGACGACGGCCGGGCGGTCGTGACCATGGACATCGACCGGAAGTTCCTGCCCATCTACCGGGATGCGACGATCCTGCTGCGGCCGAAGACCGGCCTCAAGGACATGTTCCTGGAACTGGATCCGGGGACCCAGGCCGCGGGCGAGTTCGAGGAGGGCGACACCATTCCGGTCGCCAACACGGCGCCGGACGTGAACCTCGACGAGGTCCTCCAGTTCCTCGATACCGACACCCGGGCCTACCTGAGGATGCTGCTGGTCGGCGGCGCCGAGGGCCTCCAGGGCCGCGGCAAGGACCTCGGCGAGCTGCTCGGGAGCCTCGGGCCGATCAACACAGGCCTTGCCCGGCTCAACCGCGAGGTCGCCAAGCGCAAGGAGAACCTCGCCAACCTGATCCACAACATGAACATCTTCTTCGGCCGCATCGGCGAGGAGGACGAGGAGATCGCGGCGTTGATCCAGGCGTCCAACGACTCGCTCGGCGCGATCGCGAGCCAGGAGCTCGACCTTTCGCGCGCGACGGGGCTCCTCGGGCCGACCCTGAGGGAGACGCGCATCGCTCTGGCGGAGACCAACGAGCTCGGCGACGTGCTCGGCCCCGCCCTGCACGACCTGCGGCCGTTCGCCCGCAAGCTGAAGCCGATCAACGAGTCCCTGGGCAGGCTGGCCGCGAACACCACGGACGATCTGAAGAGCAAGATCCGGCCCTTCGTCCGCGATGCCCGCCAGCCCGTGCGCGACCTGCGGCCCGCGGCGCGGAACCTCGCCAATGCCACGCCCCGTCTCACGACTGTGTTCAGCAAGCTGAACAAGCTCTTCAACATGGCGGCCTACAACCCGAAGGGCGCCTCGGGCTGCACGGCGCTGCCGTGCACGGAGGGCGGCCAGCCGCGCGACGAGGGCTACCTCTACTGGCTCGGCTGGCTCAGCCATGTCGGCAACAGCACCTTCCAGAACCAGGACGCCCACGGGGTCTACCGCCGCGTCTTCCTGGTGGCGTCCCGGGATGCGACCTGCGCGTTGATCAAGGAGAGCCCGTTCGCGCCCGCTGTGTCCGGCATCAACCAGATTGCAATGGCGCTCCCGCCCGGCGGAGCATGCCCCCCCTAGGAGAACGGCGATAGGACGATGCAAAAGCAAGCACCATCGATAGGCAGAATTCTCGTCGCGGTCGGCTTTGCGCTGTCCTGCTTCGCGCTGCTGCTCTTCCTCTGGATCACCTTCGGCGGCGCGGTCCCGTTCAAGCCGGAGAGCTACCGCTTCACCGCCGACTTCCCGGAGGCGCTCACCCTCCAGAAGGAGGCGGACGTGCGGGTCGGGGGCGTCTCGGTCGGCAAGGTGAAGGACCTCGAGCTTCCGCCCGAAGAGAACGCGACTCGGGCCGTGATCGAGATCGATCCCCAGTACGCGCCGATCTCCTCTGACGCGCAGGCGATCCTGCGCTCGAAGACGCTGCTGGGGGAGACCTACGTCGAGCTGACCACCGGCAGCCAGACCAACGGCGAGGACGGTGACGGCGACGACACCGCGACGGCGCAGTCCGGGGCGATCGACGTGGGCCAGATCTCCGGGGACGACGCGCCACACCCGATCGACGAGGGCGGCCACCTCGAGGACAGCCAGGTCGCCGACCAGACCCAGATCGACGAGATCTTCCAAGCGCTCGACGATGAGACGCGCCAGGCCTTCCAGCTCTGGATGAAGAACTCGGGCATCGCCGTCAACGGCCGGGGCCTCGACCTCAACGACGCTTTCGGCAACTTCGGGCCCTTCACCGACGACGCATCCGACGTGCTCGGCACCCTGCGTGAGCAGGAGGAGGCCCTGCGCGGCGTGGTGCGCAACACCGGCGCCGTCTTCGCGGCCCTCACCGCCCGGGAGGAGGCCCTCACCGGCGCCGTCGTCGGCTCCGACCGGACCCTGCGCGGCCTGGCCGCCCGCGACGAGGCGCTGGCGGAGACCTTCCAGATCTTCCCGACCTTCCAGATCGAGTCGAGGCTCACGCTGGAGCGGCTGGAGAAGTTCGCGAACAAGGCCCGGCCCCTGTTCCACGACCTGAGGCCGGTCGCGCGCGATCTCAGCCCGACGCTGCGCGACGTGCGCCGGCTGTCCCCACACCTGCGGCGCCTGTTCAAGAGCTTCGACCCGCTGATCAAGGCCTCGGCGACGGGCCTGCCCTCGCTGAAGCGGTTCCTCGATCAGCTCAAGCCCGTGATGGTCAACCTCGATCCGTTCCTGGCCAACTTCACCCCGATCATCCGCTACCTCGACTTCTACGCGCCGGTCGTCGTCGACTTCCTCGGGAACCCCGCCGCGGGCACCGCGGGCGCGCTGCCGCCGAGCTGTACTGGTCCGTGCCCGGCCGGCGGCGCCGGACCGGAGCTGATCCAGACCGAGCCGCGCCATCTCTCGCGTCAGGGTTCCACCCTCACTGAGCCCCACGCGGAGTCGCTGTCCATCTACGCCAATCGGATCCAGCCCAACCGCGGCAACGGCTACCTGCTGCCCTTCGCCCTCGGCGACCCGTATGTGGCCGACCAGGGTGGGGTCTTCCCCCAGTGGGACTGCGACCACACGGGCGCGGCCGGCGGGCTCGGCCAGGGCCAGGTCACGCCTGACCCAACTGACCCATCCAACGACTTCCACGGCGAGAGCGGTGACGGCACCGCGGCCAATGCCTCCAACCCGCCGGCGCAGGAGGGCGTCTATCCGCTCAACTCGGCGGTCAGGCCCGATCTGGGCGCGCTCTACGCCACACCGCCGTTCAACCTGATACCTCCGCCGCTCGGCGGCGCCGGCGGCCTGCTGCAGACAATCGGAGGCGTGGGTACGGTCCAGCCGGGGGATGTCTCGCGCGCACCCTGCATCCTGCAGACGGTCGCGATGGGCAACTGGCCGAGCGAGTTCGGCGGCGGGCGCCTGCCGCAGATCCTGGCGGATCCCTAGGGCGCAGCCGGCCCGCAGCGGACATAGGATCAGCCGATGGCGTACTTCAAGCACGCCCAGGACGTCTACGACACGCTCGGCAAGCTCTTCCGCGACATTGCGGCTGACGACGAGCTCGGGCCTAAGTTCCGCCAGGCGAACACGATCCTCCAGTACCAGTGCCGGGAGCCCGAGGCGACGATCACCCTGCGCCTCCAGGAGGACGAGCCCGGCGACGTCGACCTCGGCGAGACCGAGATGGAGCCCGAGGTCGAGATGAGCATGGAGGCCGATACCGCCCACCGCTTCTTCCTGGGCAAGGTGAACGTGACCGTGGCCCTCGCCCGCGGGGAGATCAAGGCGACCGGCCCAGTGGCGAAGATCCTCAAGCTGGTCCCGCTGACCAAGCCGATCTATCCACGCTACAAGGCCCAGCTCGAGGCCCAGGGCCGCGACGACCTGGTCAACGTCGATTGAGCGCCCGTGGCGAGGCGCGCGAGTGGGCCGAGGCCGTCCAGGCCGTCGCCACCGACAGAGGCGCCCGTTACGAGGAGGTCGGCGGGCTCAACCCGAGGGGCGGCCCGGCGACGCTCTGCCCTGGCGGCACCAACCGGATCACGGGCGAGCTGAGCGGCGGCTTCTGGGGCGCCTCCTGCGACGCCGACGAGCATCAGGAGGGCGGCTTCGGCCGCAAGGCGGTCCTGCCGGGCGCGGTCCTGGCGAAGTCGCACATGCCGGACCTCGCCACGGTCGTGCCGATCTTCAACGTCGAGTCGATCGAGAGGACGCCGGGGGACGCGATCGACCGCCACTCGCGGCGGCGGGTGGAGTTCGAGTCACTCGACTTCAACAAGCGCTTCATCGCCACCGTTCCCAGCGACCACGATCCGGTGGCCCTCAGGGAGCTCTTCAGTCCCGCCTTCATCGACTGGATCACGCGCATCCCGGCCGAGGTCGACTTCGGGATCACGGACCGGCAGCTCTTCTTCCACTGGCGCCTGAGCGAGCGCTCGCTCGAGGAGCTGAAGGACGCGCTGCACCACGCGGGCGGGATCTTCGACCGCCTCCACAGGGAGATGGAGGAGAACGGCCTCGACATCTACAAATCCGGGCCCTGGAACGCCGGCCTCGAGCCGTTCCCGCCGGTCCCCGGCGCTCAGTAGCGCTACTCGCCCGAGTCCGCGAGCTTGCCGTGATGCTCCTGCACCTGCGTCAGCAGGGTCCGCAGCTCGCGGCGTTGGGCAGCCGACAACGGGGCGAGAAAGGCGTCCTGCGCCTCTTCAACTCGGGCGTCCAGGCGCTTCAGTGCGCGAGTGCCGGCGCCGGTCAGCTCGACGACGTTGCGCCGCCGATCTTGCTTGTCGCGGGCTCGCGCGAGGAAGCCGCGGCGCTCGAGGTCATTGAGCACCGCGTGCAGATCACTGCGGTCGATCCAGAGGCGTCGCCCGAGTGCGGCCTGGCTGCTCGGGCCGAGCTCGGCGAGCGCGAGAAGGGTGGCGAAGTGGTGCTTGCGCATTCCGTCCTCAGCGAGGGCCTCGCTCACGAGGCGGTCAGCGTGTCGCGCGGCCTGACCGACGAGCCAGCTCGGCAGCTCCGTCAGCCGCGCCGCCGCGGGGGCGGTGGTCTTCCCTCTCTGCGCCATGTGGGCGAGTCTACCGAGATCGTTGGTATCCCCACGCATCTGTGTGCTACCGTTGGGTATCCCAATGTTGGATATACCAACAGTTCTAGTCACAAGGAGCCCAAAGATGAATGCACAAACCGCACCACCCGCTGTCTACGGTCAGTTCGGTCAGGCCCTCGGTCTTGCCGAGAAGACGCTGACCGCCAGACTCAGCCGACGACTGGCTGAGCGTGACACCTCGCCCGAGGCGTGGTACGCCCTGCGGCTCATCGCTACGGGCGGCCCGGAGCTTGACCGGAAGAGCCTTCGCCTTGACCTCGAGGATCCCCGAGGCTTCGATTCCGAGGCGGTGGATGAGCTGCTCGCTGGATTGGAGGCGGACGGCCTGATCCACGGCGAGGGGCTCGACCTCACCGATGAGGGCAGGGCCCTGTACCACAGCCTGCGCGAGTACATCACAGGCCCCACGGTCGAGCTGCTGGAGCAGTTCGACACCGAGGATCTCGAGACGACCGTGCGAACGCTGCGCGCGATCACCGAGCGGGCGAAGGAGGAGTCCGGCTAGGACCGCTCCTTCAGCCGGCGGCGGTAGGTCCGGTAGAAGCCGGGCCCCTTCTTGACGAAGTCGCGGTAGCGCGCGAGGCGGCCTTGAGGTATCTCGAAGCCTCCGACCAGCCGCCGCGGCACCAGGCGCCAACCGCCCGCGTCCCGGGTGAGGTCGCCTCGGATCTGGAAGTTCCGCTGCCAGGTGAAGTCGGGCGCGTGCCGGTGAACGGTCAGGCAGGCCCTGCCCTCGATCATCGGCAGCCCGCGGGATCGGCGTCTATCGCGATCGACCTGCGCGACTCGGCGTCCACGCTGAAGGGCACGCGGACCGCGATCGGGAATCCGTCCGGGGCCAGCCAGCTGAGGACCCCCGTCTCGTGGTTTGCGAGCCCCTGCATCCGCTCGTCCCAGGCCGGCTCGCCGCCCCGCGGCCGGCCGTGATCCTCCGGGGGCTCCTCGGTGTGGCCGGAGCGGACCTCCTCCAGGTGAGCGTCGAGGATCTCCGGCTCGCTCGCCAGATCGCCGTCCGGCCAAAGGAAGACGCGCTCGGGGCGGACCTTGATGTAGATCCGGGCGTAGTAGAAGTTGAAGGCGGACCGAAGCGGCTTCGGGGGATGCATTTTCTTCGTCGCCGGGAGCTTCGCGCCGGACTCCTCGAGGTAGCGCTCGGCGTTGGCCTTCAGGTCCGCGTCGTCCACCTCGGCCGTTCCCTGCACCAGGACGCGGATCCCGCTGTCGATCCCGGAGCCGTTGGGATCGGAGAAGAGCAGGGAGACGCTCGGGTGCCGTCTTGCGTCGTCGGCCTTCTTCGGGTAGCCGAGCCCGGTGGTGACGTCAATGGTCGGGCCGCCCTGGCGGTAGTACGGGGTGACCGGCCAGGTGATCGGCTGCTTTTTGGCGTCGACCGTGGTCAGCTCGCAGGTGATGAAGCGCTCGAACGCCGCGCGGGCCTCCTGCGGGAGGGTGCTCGTCATCGCTCCGATTCTTGCGCAGCTCAGGGGTCTTCGTCAGGGAAGCTCATCCGGCAAGACGATCCGGCGGTCGTCGCCCTCGCCGACCACCTCCGGCTCGACCGCCTTGACCTCCCGCCGCCGGGTCGCCTCCAGCGCTTCGGTGGCGTTCGCGAACGGGACCAGCGACTCGAGGTGCTTGATCGTCGGGAAGACGAGCTTGAACTCCTCCCGGTCGGCGTAGTGGCGGTCCAGGGCGGCCTGCGGCTCGAACCAGCCCGCGTCCACCGTCTCGCTGCCGTCGGGCTCCGGCGGCGAGTGGGGCGGGGCCAATGCCAGGTAGAAGCGGGTGTCGAACCGGGTCGGGACCGGCTTCGGCGTGATCCACCGCGAGTACGGCACCAGATCCGCGGCGTCGATCTCGAGCCCCACCTCCTCGCTGACCTCCCGGACGGCGCACGCGCGGTGGCCCTCCTCGCCCTCGCCGTCGTCCGGGTCCACCGCGCCGCCGGGGAAGACCCAGACGCCGGGCATGAACTTCGCGCCGGGGTTCCGCTGCGCCAGGCAGACCTCCAGGGCCCGGTCCTCATGCTTGCCTCCACGCCGCAGCAGAATCACGGTCGCCGCCGGACGGGGGATGGCGGGCTGATCGCCGGGCTGCGGCACGCGGCGTGAGCCTACTCGCTACATTCCCCCGCCGATGGCGGCCGAGACCTCCACCAAGCAGCTCTACATCTGCACCTCCTGCGGGTTCATCTACGACCCCGACGAGGGCGATCCGGACGGAGGCGTGCCGCCGGGAACGTCCTTCGAGGACATCCCCGACGACTGGTTCTGCCCGGTCTGCGGTGCCCGCAAGGCCGACTTCGAGCCCTACGAGGAGTAGGTCAGCTCTCGTCCAGGGCAGATTCGCGGCGGCGCCGGCGGAGCCGGGTGGCCGCGAACCAGGCGAGCAGCGCCAGGCCGCCGAGCGGGATCAGCACCGCGAGGGTGACGAGGGCGGCTCCGCCCAGCGCCTCGAGCACGTCGACCGAGTCGTCGACCGCGTCCCCGATCGACCAGCCGTCGCCGTCGCCGCTGCCCAGGACGGTGAGGCTGAGCTGCGAGAACTCGGCGCGCTGCTTCAGGGCGCCCAGCTCGGAGCGCGCTGCCGCGAGCTCGCTACGGGCGAGCCGGAGCTGCTCCCGGATCGATGCGATTTCGCTCGGCGAGTCCGCCTCGGCGAGCTGTTCGAGCAGGGCATCCACCTCGGCCTTGGCGTCGCCAAAGCGCTCCTCGGCGGTGACGAACGGCGCGGTGATGTCGAGGGTGCCCTCGTTGCGGGAGCTGACGTCGGCCAGGTCGGAGAGATCGGACAGCGCCGCCTGCAGGTTCTGGGTCGGGATCCGCAGGTCGAAGCTCGCCCGCCCGCTGCCGTCGGAGGTGCTGACGTTCGAGGAGACCACGATCCCGTCGTAGCGCTCGGTCACCTCGACCACCCCGTCGGCCACCTCGTCCACTTCGCTGGGTTCGGTGGAGAGAGTCATCGAGGCGCTGCGCTCCTGGATGCGCTCCTGCCCCGGCTTCAGCTGCTCCTGCGGTACGGGTGGCACGCCGGGCACCGGCGCCGGCTCGATCGCGGCGCCGCTCGACGGAGCCGACTCCTGGGAAAGCCGATCGTCGCCAACGCCGGCGGGAGCGGGCTGCTTCGTGGCCTCGGGAGGAGAGACCTCTCCAGCGTCGCCGCCGGAGTCCAGGCTGCTCTCACGGACATCGTCTTCGAGGCTGCCGATCACGGCCACCGAGACGATCAGCGCGAGCAGCAGGGTCGCCGCTCCGGCGAAAGCCAGGCGGGGCCGGCCGAGCGGACCCAGGCGCTCTCGCCATCCTCGGGTTCGCGCCTCGCCGGTGGTCGAGGGGAATCCCTCGGCCACGCGGCTGTCCAGTTCCGCCGCGAAGCGCTCGGTCGGGGTCTCGCGCAGGGCGTGGAGCTCTGCGCCGATCTGCTCGTCAGTCAGCCTCATCGAGGGACCTCCTCAGCTTCTGGATGACCCGGTGGAGCCGGGTGCCGGCGTTGCTCTCGCTGGTGCCGATCACGGCTGCGATCTCGGCGTTGGAGAGGCCGGCGAAGTACTTGAGCGCGACCAGCTCGCGCTCCCGCCCGCTGAGCGAGTCGAGCGCGTCCCGCAGCATCGTGCGGACGACCGCCTCCTCCGCCGGGTCCACGTCGGCGACGCCCTCCTGCTTCGGGGGATCCGTGAAGCGGGACCGGCGGCGAAGCTCGTCGAGCGCCGCGTTGCGGGCGATCCCGAACAGCCAGGCGCGGGCCGAGCCGCGGCCGGGATCGAGCTGACGGCGCCGGCGCCAGGCGCGCTCGAAGGCCTGGGCCGTCACCTCCTCGGCGACCGACCGGTCGCGCAGCAGGCCGGCGAGATAGGCGTGGACATCGTCGCGGCTCTGGCGGTAGAGCGCCTCGAACGCGAGGCGGGCCTCGTCGACCGGTTCCGTGGCTGTGGCGACCGCGGCTGTGCTCACGTCCCTACTACGGAGCAGGCGTCGTTTCATCACACCCAGTATCGGCCCGGGCGTACGATCCCTCTCGGATGTCCGCCGAGAACATCGAGATCGTGCGCCGGATCTACGAGGTTTGGGAGGGAGGGGACCCGAGCTCCGGCGCCTGGCAGTTCATCTCCGATGACCTCGAGTACGTGAATCCGCCCTACGCCGTCCATACGGGCACGCGGCACGGCAAGGAGGGGTGGCTGGCCGCTGCCGAGAACCTCGACGAGTCCTTCGAATCGTGGACGCACATCCCGGCTGAGTTCGTCGACGCCGGCGACAAGGTGCTGGTGATCACCACCTTCCGTGCCCGGGGCCGCGGCAGCTCAGTGGACCTCGACAAGTACGAGCCGCACATCTGGACCCTGCGGGACGGCAAGGTGGTCCGCTTCGAGTGGTTCAACGATCGCGACGAGGCCGAGCGCGCCGCCGGCCTTTAGGCCGCTTCGAGCAGGGCGGAGTCGAGCCGGCCGGCCGCGCCCGGATCGACCTCGGCGACGGGCATGGCCGCGCGGATCGCCTCGGCGGTGGCCGTGACCAGGCGCTGCAGCTCCTCCTTCGAGATCGAGAGTGGGGGCATCAGCACGATCACGTCGCCGAGCGGCCGGATGATCACGCCGCGGCGTCGTGCCTCCGCGACGACGCGGTGGCCGAGCCGCAGCGCCGGGTCGTGCTGCCCGAGGTCGATCCCGACCATGAAGCCGCGCTGGCGCACCTGGGCGACCTCGGGCATGGCCCGGACGCTGGAGAGCAGGTCGATGAGCAGCCTGATCTTCGGCTGCAGGCGGACGAGCGTGCGCTCCATCTCGAAGACGTCGAGGCTGCCGAGTGCCGCCGCGCATGCGAGGGGATTGCCGGTGTAGGTGTGGCCGTGGAAGAACGTCTTGAACTCGTCGTGCTCGCCGAGGAAGGCCTCGTAGATCCGCTCGGTCGCGAGTGTGGCCGCCAGCGGCATGTAGCCGCCGGTCAGTCCCTTGGCCAGGCAGAGCAGGTCGGGTGCGACGCGCTCCTGCTCGCAGGCGAACATCGTCCCGGTTCGCCCGAAGCCGGTCGCGACCTCGTCGCAGATCAGCAGCACGCCGTGGCGGTCGCAGAGCTCGCGGACCGCGCGGAGGTAGCCGGGCGGATGGGTGAGCATGCCGGCCGCGCCCTGGACCAGCGGCTCGACGATCACCGCCGCCAGCTCCTCCTCATGTCGTGCGATCAGCCGCGCCATGTCCTCGACGTCCCCCGGCTTCGCCCGATGCGTCTCGAAGAGGAGGGGGCCGAAGGCCTTGTGGAAGAGATCGATGCCGCCGACGGACACCGAGCCGATCGTGTCGCCATGGTAGGCGTCGCCGAGGCAGATGAAACTCTTGCGGCGGACGTGCTGGCCGCCGCGGTGCTGCCAGTACTGGAAGGCCATCTTCAGCGCGACCTCGACGGCGGTCGATCCGGAGTCCGAGTAGAAGACGCGTGAGAGGCCCGGCGGCGCCAGCTCGACCAGCCGGGCGGCCAGCTCGGCCGCGCCGGGGTGGGAGAGGCCGAGCATGGTGGAGTGGGAGACGCGCTCGAGCTGGTCGCGAACGGCCTGGTCGATCAGGGGATGGCGATGCCCGTGGACGTTGCACCACAGCGACGAGACGCCGTCCAGGTAGCGGCGCCCATCGGCGTCGATCAACTCGTTGCCCCTGGCCCGCTCGATCATCAGCGGCTCCTCGCCGACCCAGTCCTGCTGCTGGGTGAACGGATGCCACACATGAAGGTGATCGAGCTGGGCCTCCGTGCGCATCAGCACGGTGAAAATAGTTCTCGGGTCGGCCGGAACCGTGAGGGTCAGGCGGCGCGACGGAGCACTCGCTCCGGGCTGGACACATGACCCAGGTCGAGCCTGGGCCAGCTCGCCGGGCGGCTCAGGTCGAGCCGGGGCAGGACCTTCACCGGGACCTCACCGAGCTCGGCGATGGTGGCCCGGTTGCTGCGCTCCAGCTCCCGAGGCCAGTCCGGCCACGGCGTCAGCACCACCGAGGCGACCTCCAGCCCGGCGGCGCGGACGGCCTCGATCGTCAGCAGCGTGTGGTTGATGGTGCCGAGCCCGGGTTGAGCCGCGATCACCACCGGCAGCCGGAGGTCCGCCGCGAGGTCGCGCACCAGGTAACTCCGGTTGAGCGGAACCAGGAAGCCGCCGACCCCCTCGCAGACCAGGACGTCCGCGTGACGCATCGCATGGTCCGCTGCGAGCAGCAGCTGCGCCCGCTCGATCTCCTCACCGGCGAGCTGCGCCGCGAGGTGGGGGGAGACCGGGGCGCCGTATCGGTAGGGGGCCACCTCGTCGTCGGGCTGATCGCTGCCCGCGGCGCTCCTGAGGAGCTCGTGGTCGGCGGGCACACCGTTCAGCTCGTCGAGTCCGCTCACCGCGGGCTTGAAGACCGCCACCCGACGTCCGGGCCGGGCCGCGCTGCGGGCGATCGCGGCGGCGACGACCGTCTTGCCGACCTCGGTTCCGGTGCCGGTGACGAAGACTCCCTGCATCACGCGGCCCTGGCCAGCCTCCGGCGGCCAGTTCGGGGCTGCCAGGTCCAGCTCCCGCATCGCGCCTCCGATCAGCCGGGCGGCCTGGCGCAGCTCGCCCACTCGGTGGGTGGCCATCGCCGTCAGGCGCAGGCGGCTGGTTCCCGGTGGCACCGTCGGCGGCCTGATCGCCTGTCCGAAGACGCCGAGCTCGATCAGGCGCTCGCAGAGCGCCATCGCGTTCGCGGCCTCCCCCATGACGAGCGGGACGATCTGCGTGCCGGCTCCGCCCGGTTCCAGTCCCTCATCCCGCAGGCACTCTCGAAGCGCTTCCGCGTTCGCCTGGAGGCGCTCCACCCTGCGCGGCCGCTCGGTCAGCAGGTCGAGCGCCGCCCCCGCGGCCGCTACCGCGGAGGGGGGAAGGGCGGTGGAGAAGATCAGCGAGCGGGCCCTGTTGACCAGGTAGTCGATCAGCTCGCGCGATCCGCAGACGTAGGCGCCGTAGCTGCCGAGGGCCTTGCCGAGGGTCCCCATCACCACGTCCACCTCCTCGCCGACGCCCGCGTCGGCCACCGACCCTCGGCCGCCCGGGCCGATGCAGCCGGTCGCGTGGGCCTCGTCCACCATCAGCCGGCAGCCGTGGCGGCGGGCCAGATCCGCCAGCTCGCGTAGCGGCGCAACGTCGCCGTCCATCGAGAAGACGCCATCGGTGACGATCAGCGCGGCCCTGCCCCGAGCCTTGCGAAGACCCCATGCAAGGTGCTCGGTGTCCAGGTGCCGGTAGACGAACGATTCCGCCCGGGAGAGCCGACAGCCGTCGATGATGCTCGCGTGGTTGAGCTCGTCGGAGAAGACCACCTCGTCGCGGCCGGCCAGTGCCGCGATCGCCCCCAGGTTGGCGAGATAGCCGGAGCCGAACAGGAGCGCGGCGGGCTTGCCCTTGAACTCTGGCCAGCCGCTCCTCCAACGCGCCGTGCACCGACATCGTGCCCGAGATCAGGCGCGACGCGCCGGCGCTCGTTCCGAGCGACAGCGCGGCGTCGGCGGCGGCGTGCCGCAGCCGCGGATGGTCGGCGAGCCCGAGGTAGTTGTTCGAGCAGAGCAGGAGCACCGGGCTCCCGTCGAGCAGGACCCGAGGACCCTGCACGCCCTGGATCACCCGCAACCGCCGGCGCAGCCCCTTGGACTCCAGCTCGGCCAGCGTCTGCTCTAGATCAATCAATCGCCCCAGCCCGCCGGCTCGGGCTCGGGATAGGGCGGGACCTTGCCCTCCTTCTTCACCACCCGCAGCTGCGTCGAGGGATCCCAGAAGTTGGCGTCCGCCTGGCTGTCGATCAGCTCGTCCACCGGCGTACTCGGGGTCTCGCCCTCGAGCCAGCCGGAGCGGTTGTCGGGCCGCGGGTCCGCGCCGTTGTCCTCCTGCCGCCCCACGTTGAGGCCGAGCTCCTCGAACATCTCGCGGTCCTCGGCCGGCTCGACCCCGAGCGTGGTCAGGAAGTTCCCCATCATCACGCCGTTCAGACCGGCCTTCACCGCCAGGGGCTGCAGCTCCCCGAGGTTCTCGACCCTGCCGCCGCAGAGCCGGAAGAGGGCGTCAGGCAGGATCAGCCGGAAGATCGCCACCCACTTGACGACCTCCCAGGGGTCCATCAGCTCGCGATCGCCGAACTTCGTTCCCGATCGCGGGTTGAGCAGGTTGATCGGCACCGAGTCCGGGTCTATCTCCGCCAGCTCGAACGCCATCTCGACCCGCTGGCGAGGCGACTCGCCGAGGTTGAGGATGCCGCCGACGCAGCTCTCGAGCCCGGCCTCCTTCACAGCGTCGATCGTCCGCAGCCGTCCCTCGTAGCGGACCGTCGTGGAGACCTCGGGGTAGTAGGAGCGCGCCGACTCGACGTTGTGGTGCACGCGCTGGATGCCGACCTCCTTCAGCTGCCGCGCCCGCTCCGCGGACATGTGGCCGATCGAGACGCAGCGCTTCAGGTTCGTGTTCTCCGAAACCAGCTTCGCGCCCTCGAGGATCTTGGCGAAGTCCCGCTTGGAGAGGCCCTGGCCCTGGGTGACCATGCAGAAGCGGTGTGCGCCCGCCGCCTCCGCCGCCTTCGCGTGCTCGAGGATCTGGTCGGGCTCCATCATCGCGTGCATCGGCGTGTCGGCCTCGGCGTAGCGCGACTGGGCGCAGAAGCCGCAGTCCTCGGCGCAGCCGCCCGACTTCGCGTTGACGAGCGAGCACATGTCGGTCGAGTCGCCGAAGCGCTCGCTGCGCACCTGCCATGCCCGCTCGACGAGCGTCGAGATGTCCTCCCGGTCGCTCAGCTCGCCGAGCTCGAGCGCCTCCTCGAAGCTGATCAAAGGCGGCACGCGGCAAGGCTAGGCAGGCGCCCGGACGGTCCAGGCGGGAATCGGCGCATCGCCGGGATCGGCGGGATACTCTCGGCCTGTGTATTGGGGTGGGCCGCGCGCCGGATCGGCAGCGCGAGCGAAAGCGGTAAGGAACGCCGCATCGGCGGCGGCGATGTTCCTTGCTCTCTCGTTCCTCTCGGTGGCCAGGGCCGAGGCGCAGACGCACGATCCGTCGGCCGACGACCGCTACACGCTCGCGACCGGCTGCTTCGCGCTTCGCTCCGAGCAGACCGGCGAGTACGTCGTCAAGGGCGGGCTGGGCTACACCGCCACGGAGACGAACCTGGCCAATGCAGAGAAGTTCCGGATGCAGGCGACCGACCTCGGCCGCTATCTCTTCTACGGGCCCACCCCGGACTTCATGGCGATCACCGTTCCCCCTCCCGCGGGCACGGTGGGCCCCGCCACGCAGCCCAGCGACAACTCCGACTGGACCGTCACCGAGGACGGGTCCTCCTTCCGGATCGTCAACGAGTTCGCTGGTAGGGACCTGGCGGTGGGGGCGGGCGATGCCTTGGTCACCGTCGCGGAGGGCGACGGCGGGGCGGCCGGCCTCTTCACCTTCGAGGAGACGACCGGCTGCGCCGACTATCCCGAGATCGAGGTCAACGTCACCGGGCCGCTTCCACCTACCAACTCGCCGAACGCCCCGGTCAGGGGCCTGGTGGAGACCCACATGCACCAGATGGCCTTCGAGTTTCTCGGCGGGAAGCTCCACTGCGGTCGGCCATGGCACCGCTTCGGCGCCCCCTTCGCGCTGAAGGATTGCGACGACCACAACGCGTGCGGGGCCGCGCTCGAGACCGCTCTCTCCGGCGACCCCTGCCACAGCACAGACGGCTGGCCGACCTTCAACGGCTGGCCGAAGCACGAGCACTACACCCACGAGCAGTCCTATTACAAGTGGCTCGAGCGCTCGTGGCGCGGCGGACTGCGGATCTTCGTGAACCTCATGGTCGAGAACCGGGTGCTGTGCGAGATCTATCCGCTCACCCCGCCGCCCTCGACCCAGAACTGCAACGAGATGGACTCGGTGCGCCGGCAGGTGCAGCGCATCCACGAGCTCGAGCGCTACATCGACGCGCAGAACGGCGGACCCGGGAAGGGCTGGTACCGGCTCGTCGAGAGCCCGCAGGAGGCACGCCAGGTGATCAACCAGGGCAAGCTCGCGGTGATCAAGGGAATGGAAGTTTCAGAGCCCTTCGGCTGCCGGCTGATGCAGCCCGGTGACATGCCGCTGTGCACGGCGGAGGGCGTCGACGCTGGGGTCGACGAGATCTACCACGACCTCGGCATCCGCCAGGTCGAGATCGTCAACAAGTTCGACAACGCCCTCACGGGAGTCGCCGGCGACAGTGGGCAGGCCGGGGTGATCACCAACCTCGGCAACTTCTACTCGGCCGGGACCTTCTGGGATTACGAGCACTGCGACGATCCGGACAACCACGACCACTCGCCGGCCACACCCACCCACAACGACGATGACCTGATCGCCGGCGGCCTCGACCTGTTCGGCGACACGACCGGCATCACCTTCCCAGCCTATGGCCCGCCCCCGCACTGCAACCAGCGCGGGTTCTCGAACCTCGGGGAGCGGGCGCTGCTCCGGATGATGGGCAAGGGCATGATCTTCGACCCCGATCACCAGAGCGTGATCGCGCGCAACCAGGCACTCGACCTGGTCGAGCAGTTCGGCTATCCCGGCGTGATGACCTCGCACAGCTGGAGCACCGACAACGCCCTGCCCAGGATCTCGGCGCTCGGCGGCTTCATCGGGCCGGCCGCCAAGTCGCCATCTGGCTTCATTGCAGACTGGCAGGAGATCAAGGACGCACGGCTGGGGCGACGACACAAACCCGTACCTCTTCGGCTTCGGCTACGGCGCCGACATGAACGGCTTCGCGCAGCAGGGCGGGCCACCTGCTCAGCCGATTACCTATCCCTTCGAGTCCCCGGTCCAGCCGGGCGTGATGATCGACCAGCAGCAGTCCGGGACCAAGACCTACGACTACAACGTCACGGGCACGGCCCACTACGGCCTCTACCCGGACTGGGCCGAGGCGGTGCGCCTGATCGGCGGTCAGGCGGTCATGAACGACATGGTCAACGGCGCCGAGGCCTACCTCCAGATGTGGGAGCGCTCGGTGGCGCAGGGGGCGAGCGTCGCGGCCGTCGCAGCCGGCACCGCGGATCGCTGCGCGCCGCTTCGCGCCGCGCTCAAGAAGGCGAAGAAGAAGAAGAAGACGAAGCGCAAGCTCCGCCGCAAGCTCCGCAAGCAGGGCTGCCTGCCCAAGAAGAAGAAGAGGAAGCGGAAGAAGCCGAAGCGCGGCTAGCCTCCGGGTTGTGCGGGGCATCCTTTTCCTGGCGGCGCTGTGCGGCCGTTGCGCTTCCCTCGGGAGCGCCGGAGCCGGTCCCCCCCGAGCTGCACGCGGCATCCGAGCTGACCACGCGCCAGCTCGCGGGCCAGCGGATCGTCTGCGGCTTCGACGGGCGCACGGCGCCCACCAGCCTTCTGAACGCGATCGCCAACGGCGAGATCGGCGGCGTGATCCTCTTCGACGACAACATCCGCAGCCGCGGGCAGGTCGCCCGGATGAGCGCCGCGATCCAGGCCACCCAACGGCCCGCGCCGCTGCGCCCTCCGGTGCTGATCACGATCGACCAGGAGGGAGGCCAGGTGAAGCGGCTGCCGGGACCGCCCAAGTTCAGCGCGGAGGAGATGGGCGCCCGGGGGCCGAAGGCCGCCCGCTCGCAGGGCGCCGCCACCGGCGCCTCGCTGAAGAGGGCGGGGGTGAACGTGGACCTGGCGCCGGTCCTCGACGTCGCGCGGCCGAGCGGCTTCATCGCCGACCAGGACCGCGGCTTCTCGTCCAAGCCGGGAGGGGTCGCCCGGTCCGGCGTGGCCTTCGCCGAGGGGCTTCAGCGATCCGGCGTCGCGGCCACGGCCAAGCACTTCCCCGGCCTCGGCTCGACCGCGGACAACACCGACAAGCGGCCCGCAACGATCCGGCTCGGCGCCTCGAAGCTGAGACGGATCGACGAGGCGCCCTACGCCCGCTTCATCGCCGCGGGGGGCAAGCTGGTGATGATCAGCTCCGCGCGGTACCCGGCGCTCGGCGGAGGCGGGCTCCCGGCCTCGCAGTCGCGGGCGATCGCCACCGACGAGCTGCGCGGGCGGCTCGGCTTCGAGGGCGTCTCGATCACCGACTCGCTCGAGGCGCCCGGCGCCACCGCCGGCGCCTCACCGGCGACGGTCGCGACGCGAGCAGCGGCAGCGGGTTCCGACATCCTGCTCTACGTCCACTGCGATGCGGGAGTGAAGGCCGCGGCGACGCTCCGGGACGCACTGGAGAGCGGGACGCTCGACCGCGCGGAGTTCGAGCGGTCCGTGGACCGAATCCTCGCCCTGCGCTCGACGCTCTAGCTATGCGGCGTCGCTGAGCGCCTCGACCTCGCGCTGCTGCGAGAGCCGGTCGAGGGCGCGGCGCTCGAGCTCGGAGACCTCGTTCTGCTTCATCTCGAGCCGCCGGCTGGCCTCGCGGAGCGGCGTGGGCTCGTCGCCGTTGATGCCGTAGCGAAGCTGGATCACCTGACGTTCCGGCTCCGGGAGGGAGTAGACGGCCTCGCGGAGGGTCTCGTCCCGCAGGCTGAGCGCAACCTCCTCGGAGGGCCCGGTCCGCTCGTCCTCGACGAACTCGCCGAGCGAGGAGCCATCCTCGTCGCCGACGGGCCGGTCGAGGCTGGTGACCACCCGGGTCAGCTCGCGGATCTCCTCGACCTGCGCGGGCTCGAGCTCGGTGGCCTCGGCGATCTCCTCGGTGGTTGGATCCCGGCCGAGCTTCGCGGCCAGCTCGCGCTCGGTCCTCATCACCTTCCGCTCCCGCTGAGCCACCTGGTTGGGGATCCGGATCGTCCGCTCCTTCGACTCCAGCGCGCGCTGGATCGCCTGCCTGATCCAGAAGGTGGCGTAGGTGGAGAACTTGAAGCCCTTGCGCCAGTCGAACTTCTCGGTCGCCCGGATCAGGCCGAGGATCCCCTCCTGGATCAGGTCGAGCAGGTTCAGGTCCTGGCGCATGTAGCGGCGCGCGTTGGAGACGACCAGCCGGAGGTTCGAGTTGATCAGCTTCTCCTTCGCCTCGAGGTCGCCGCGCTCGACCGCCTGGGCGAGCTCGATCTCCTCTTCCTTGGTCAGCAGCGGGTACTTGCGCAGCTCGTTGAAGAAGAGCTGGAGGGCGTCGGTCGTCTGCTCCGCGAGCTCGCCGTTCTTGTAGCCGCCCTGCTCGGCGGCCTTGCCGCAGTCGTCCTCGAGCGAGAGGCCCGCGGCCTCGATCCGCTCGTGGAGCTGCTCGGCCTGCTCGTCAGTGAGTCCGGCCTCCTGTGCCAGGTTGTCCACCTCCGAGAGCTCGACGCAGTTGCGCTCGCGGCCGCCCTCGATCAGCGCGTCGACGCGATCGATGACCTCCTGGTCAAGCTCAACGCTGGCTTCCATCGTGTCCTTCTCCGTTCAAGTGTGGTTTCCCGTACCTATACCCACGCTGGAAATTACTAGTGTGCCGCCCTCCGCCTGCCATCGACAGGAGGTCTCTTGGGCACGCTGGCATCCCTGGTAACCGGACGACGCTCCAAGTGGGTGGTGATCGCCTTCTGGATCGTCGCCTTTGCGGTCATGGCCCCGCTCGGCGGGAAGCTTGCGGACGAGACCCAGGACGACACCGTCTCGTTCCTGCCGGAGAGCGCCGAGTCCACCGAGGTGGTCCGGATCCTCGACGAAGAGTTCCCCGGCGGCGAGACCACCACGGGCCTGATCGTCTACCAGGACAAGGGCGGGCTCGACGCCGCCGACGAGCAGAAGATCCTCGACGACGCCGAGAAGATCCAGATCGCGCGGGAGGACGGGGAGCCGGAGGTTCCGCTGACGGAGGAGCCCCTGACCCCCTTCCAGCCCGGCGCTCCACCCGGGCTCGTTTCCGAGGATGGCACGGTTGCCACCACGGTGCTCACGGTGCCGACCGACTTCGAGGCTTCGGGGGACTGGGGGAAGGCCGTCCGCGACGTCATCGAGGAGGAGCCCTCCGACGGGATGACTGCGCTGCTCAGCGGGGACCTCGGCTTCAGCGCCGACGCCGAGGAGGTCTTCGGCGAGATCGACACCAAGCTGCTCGGGGCGACGGTGATCCTCGTCCTCGTTCTGCTCGGCGCGATCTACCGGGCGGTCCTCGTCGCGCTGAGCCCGCTGATCGTCGTCTTTTTCGCCTACACGGTCGCCCAGGGCTTCATCTACCTGATGGCGAAGGGGGGTGCCACCGTCTCCTCGAACAGCACGACCATCCTCGTCGTCCTCTTATTCGGGGTCGGCACGGACTACTGCCTCTTATTGGTGTCGCGCTACCGCGAGGAACTCCATCGCGTCGAGGACAAGCACGAGGCGATGTTCCAGGCCCTGCGGCGCTCCGGGCCGGCGATCCTCGCCTCCGGGTTGACGGTCGCGCTGGCCATGCTCGTGCTGACCGTGGCCGACTCCCGCAATACGAGCACCCTCGGTCCCGTGGCCGCGATCGGCGTGGCCTGCGCATTCATCGCCGGCCTCACCCTCTTGCCCGCGGTGCTCACGATCTTCGGACGCAAGGGCTTCTGGCCCCGCTCGGGCGCGGTCGCCTACGACCCCGACCATGCCCTCCAGCGGCGCGCCGGGGTCTGGCGGCGGGTCGGCGACAGGGTGCTGCAGGCACCAGCGCAGGCCCTGATGGTGACGGTGATCGCCTTCGCCGCGGGAGCGTTCGGGCTGCTCGCCTGGAAGGTGGACTACTCGATCACCTCCTTCTTCAAGAAGGAGGTCGACGCCGTCGAGGGCTTCGAGATAGTCGAGGAGGCGTTCCCGGCGGGAAGCGTGGCGCCGATGACCGTCATCGTCACGAACGAGGAGGGCTCGGTCTCGCGGGCCGACGTGCGGGAGGCGCTCACCAAGATCGAGGGGGTGGACGGGGTCGCGACCGCCATTCCCACCGGGCTCGTCTCGGAGGACATGACCAGGGCCTCGGTCGACGTCATTCTCGAAGACGACCCCCTTAAATCGTCCTCGCTCGACATCGTTCCTCCGCTGCGTGACGCGGTCGGGGATGTCGGACCGGGGGTCACCGCCCTGGTGGGCGGCTCGACGGCGATCAACTACGACTTCGACAAGGCCGTGGAGAGCGACTTCCGTCTCATCGCGCCCCTGGCGCTGCTGGTGATCTTCGTCATCCTCACGATCCTGCTGCGGGCGGTGATCGCGCCACTGGTGCTGATCGCGAGCGTGATCCTCTCCTTCGTTGCGACGCTGGGGATCTCGATCCTGTTCATTCGCTACGTGGTGGGCGATGCCGGCCTCGACGCCTCGATTCCGACGTTCGCCTTCATCTTCCTGGTCTCCCTGGGGATCGACTACACGATCTTCCTGATGGCCCGGGTGCGCGAGGAGGCGCGCCAGCACGGGACCCGCGAGGGAATGCTGCGCGCGCTCGCGGCCACCGGCCCGGTGATCACCAGCGCCGGGATCATCCTCGCCGGCACCTTCTCGGTGCTGATGACCCTGCCGGTCACCTTCACGTTCGATCTCGGCCTCATGGTCGCGCTCGGCATCCTGCTGGACACCTTCATCGTGCGGACGATCATGGTCCCGGCGGCCGTTGAGCTGATCGGCGACAGGATCTGGTGGCCGTCCACGCCCCAGGCGGGCGGCGCCCTGCGCGAGGACACCGGCGTCGAGCCGGGGCCCGAGCCCGCCCCGGGCGGCTAGCCGCTCCCGCCACGCATGCGGTTCATCTCGCTGGAGATCTCGTCCTCGCCGATGTCCTCGCTGTGCCCGTAGGCGCCCCAGGCCTGGATGGCGAGGAACGTCCCCCAGCCGGCGATCACGAAGATCGGCCAGAAGAAGTTGTCGGTCCCGTCGACCGCCCAGATGACCACGAGCAGGATGTTCACGAGCACATAGGTCAGGGCGCTCTGCTTGAAGGCGCGCTTGCGCTTGAGGCTCGCGACCGCCTCCTTGCGAAGCTCCTCTTCGCTCGGGGCTTCCATGACCTCGGACCCTAGCGCCCCTTCCAGGTCGGCTTTCGCTTCTCGGCGAAGGCCGCGATCCCCTCGCGGAAGTCCTCGGAGCCGAAGCAGGATTCGCGCAGCTCGATCAGCTCGCGTTCGTCCTCGTCGGTGAGGCGGCGGTAGGAGTTGAGCCTGTCGATTGCGTGCTTGTTGCCCTTCATCGAGAGCGGGGCGTTGGCGGCAATCTCGGCGGCCAGCTCGACCGACGCGGCCTCCAGCTCAGAGTCCGAGACGACCCAGTTGACGAGGCCGATCTCGCCGGCCCGCTCCGCGTCGAGGTTCCGCCCCGTCAGGAACAGCTCCTTCGTGCGGGGCACCCCGACGGCGTCGATGAAGCGTTGCAGCCCCGTGTGCCCGTAGATCAGCCCGAGCTTGGCCGGCGGCATGCCGAGCTTGGCGCCCTCGGCACAGATGCGCAGGTCGCAGGCGAGCGTCAGCTCCAGGCCGCCGCCGAGGGCGTGGCCGTTGACCGCGGCGACCACCGGCCAGGGGTGCCCGGCCACCGCCTCGAGGGATGCATGGAACGGATGGGCGACCAGCGCCTCGGCGTCGCGCTCGAAGCTCTCCGCCGGGATCGCCGCGATGTCGTAGCCGGCCGAGAACGCCTTGCCCTCCCCGGTGATCAGCACGCAGCGGGTCTCGATGCCCGAGTCGAGCTTCGGCATGGCCTCGGCGAGACCGTCGAGCAGCTCCTGATCCAGGGCGTTGCGGGCGTCCGGACGGTCGAGCGTCAACCGGGCGACGGCCTCGGCCGGATAGTCGAGCCGCAACTTCCCGCCGGCGAGCTCCTCGGTCACTCCAAGACGACCAGCACGTCGCCCTCGGAGACCGACTGGCCCTCCTCGCATTTGATCTCGGTGACCTTGCCGTCGTCCTCGGCCTCGACGGGCATCTCCATCTTCATGGACTCGAGGATGACGACGGTGTCGCCCTCTGACACGTCGTCGCCGACCTTGACCTCGATCTTCCAGACGGTGCCGGTGATGTGCGCCTCGATATCGGCCACGGCGGGGCACAATATCCGCCGGTGCAGCGGCAAGAGGCCGACAAGGACGGGCGCGTCGCGATCGCGGCGGCTCACAACGAGGCGGACAGGGTCGGCGCGACCCTCGACGCCCTCGCTGAGGCCCTGCCCGGCGCCCGGCTGATCGTCGCCGACGACGCGTCCACCGACGGCACACAGGAGACCGCCATGCGGCACGGCGCCTGGGTGGTGCGCCGCGGGCGCTCGCACGGCAAGGGTGGCAACGTCACCGCCGCCGCCGAGGCGCTGCTGAGCGATCTCGACGGGGACCCGATCGTGCTGCTGTGCGATTCCGACCTAGGCGCGAGTGCTCGGGAGCTGGTCGCGCTGATC
Organism: uncultured Solirubrobacterales bacterium; assembly: GCA_963752605.1. Taxonomy (GTDB): domain Bacteria; phylum Actinomycetota; class Thermoleophilia; order Solirubrobacterales; family 70-9; genus CAVVYW01. Next base: position 135,886 of record CAVVYW010000006.1, on the reverse strand, counting down.
GAGGCCGTCGAGCGCGGCGACTGCGACCTCGCCGTGGCGAGGTTCGCCCGGAGCGAGGGCGGAGGGTTCGGCATCGCCCTGAATTACGCGCGGCGGGAGATCGAGGAGCTCTGCGGCTTTCAGGCCGAGGCACCCATTTCCGGGCAGAGGGCGATGCGGGCCTCGACCTTGCGGGGCCTCCTTCCGTTCGCGGACGGTTTCGGAATGGAGCTGGGCATGACCGTCGACGCCATGCGGGCCGGGCGCCGGGTGCAGGAGATAGAGCTGCCGCTCTCCCATCGCGCCACCCATCGCACGCTCGGCGGCTTCATTCACCGAGCCCGGCAGCTACGCGACATCCGCCGCGCGGCGCGGGCGCGTCGCGGTGGCGGATAGCCTGCCGCCGCGATGATCCTCGCGATCGACCAGGGCACGACGGGGACGACCTGCATCGTCTTCGGCGAGGACGGGCGGGAGCTCGGGCGCTCCTACAGCGAGTTCGAGCAGCACTTCCCGAAGCCGGGCTGGGTCGAGCACGACGCCACCGAGATCTGGGAGGTGACCCGGAAGGTCGCGGCCGGGGCGCTCGGCGACGCGGGGGTGGAGGGCGGCGCCCTGAAGGGCATCGGCATCACCAACCAGCGCGAGACCGTTGTGGCCTGGGACCCGAAGACCGGCGAGCCCGTGCACCGCGCGCTGGTCTGGCAGGACCGCCGGACGGCGGCTCGATGCGACGAGCTGCGAGAAGCCGGGACACGAGAGCCTGGTCCGCGAGCGCACCGGCCTGGTCATCGATCCCTACTTCTCCGGGACCAAGATCGAGTGGCTGCTCCGCAATGCCGAACTTCCCGACGGTGTGGTCTTCGGGACCATCGACTCCTGGATCGCCTTCAAGCTCACGGGCCGGCACCTGACGGACTACTCGAACGCATCCCGGACGATGCTGTTCGACATCCGAGGCCTGCGCTGGGACCCGGACCTCTGCGAGCTGCTCGGCGTGGATCCGGCGAGCCTGCCCGAGCCGGCCCCATCCTCCGAGGTCTACGGCAGCACCGGCGAGTTCGGCGGCGAGGTCCCGGTTGCGGGGATCGCGGGCGACCAGCAGGCGGCCCTGTTCGGCCAGGCGTGCCACTCGCCAGGTGAGGCGAAGAACACCTACGGGACCGGTAGCTTCGTCCTGCTCAATACCGGCACCGAGGCGGCCGAGCCGGGGGAGGGGCTGTTGACCACGGTCGCCTGGGGCCTCGGCGGTGAGGTCATCTATGCCCTCGAGGCGGCCGTCTTCATCACCGGCGCCGCGGTTCAGTGGCTGCGCGACGGGCTCGGGATCATCTCCGAGGCGGGCGAGACCCAGGCTCTGGCCGAGTCGCTCGAGTCCAACGACGGCGTCTACTTCGTGCCGGCGCTGACGGGGCTCGGCTCCCCCCACTGGGACCCATATGCCCGCGGGACGATCGTCGGGCTGACCCGCGGCTCGGGCCGGGCCCACCTCGCGCGGGCGGCCCTCGAGTCCATCGCATACCAGACCGTTGACGCGGTCCAGGCGCAGGAGGCGGCGTCCGGCGAGCGGGTCCCCTCGCTGAAGGCGGACGGGGGGGCAGTCGCCAACAACTGGCTGATGCAGTTCCAGGCGGACGTCCTGGGCGCGCCGGTGATCGTGCCGGAGGTCGCCGAGACGACCGCCCTCGGCGCCGCCTACCTCGCCGGCATCGCAACCGAGCTGTGGAGCGCGGAGCAGGTGCGCGAGATGTGGCACGAGCGCGCGCGGTTCGAGCCGGCCATGACGGACGGCGAGCGGGAGGCACTCCTCGGACGCTGGCGCGAGGCGCTCGAGCGCTCGATGAAGTGGGCGCGCGAGTGATCCGGTGCGTAACCCGTGCGTAGAAAGCGGGTAGAAATCAACACGCACCGGTCATCCGGTGCTCTGTCATGCCCAAGGTCAATCCCCGCGACATGAAGCCGCAGGTCTACAAGGATCCAAGGCCCCCGGAGGCCTTCGACGAGCTCCACGAGACGGCGCGGAACGGCGCGGGCTACGCGTACGACCTGGTGAAAGTCCTCCTCACAGGCCCGACCATCGCGATGTACCGGGCGCGGGCGATCGGCGTCGAGAACGTGCCCCTGACGGGTCAGGTGATCCTGACCCCCAACCACTTCAGCCAGATGGACCACTTCTTCGCCGCGGTCTACCTCCGCCGGAGGGTCCAGTTCATGGCCAAGTCGCAGCTCTACAGCCACCCATTCGTCAAGTGGGTGTTCCGCAACGGCGGCGTCTTCCCCGTCCGCCGAGGCTACGACGACCAGAAGGCCTTCGAGACGGCGGAGATGATCCTTGCCCGCGGCGGCACGGTCCTGATGTACGCCGAGGGTGGCCGCTCGCGCACCGGCGATCTTGGCGAGCCCAAGCGCGGCGTCGGCAAGGTCGCGCTCGAGTCGGGCGCCCCGGTGGTGCCCGTGGCGATCCACGGCTCGGCTCACGCGCGCGCCTGGAAGCGGCTCCGCTTCCCGAAGGTGACGATCCAGTACGGAGAGCCGCTCTCCTTCCCGGTCAAGGCGAACCCGAGCCGCGAGGAGCAGCAGCAGGTGGCGAACCAGGTCTTCGACCGGGTCCGCGCGATGTATGTGGACCTGGAGGAGAAGGGGCGCCGCGGCGTCCTCCGCTCCCTGCGCGAGGGCCTGCCGGCGACCACGCCCGACCCGGGCGCGGTCGACGCCCGCGGGCGCGGCTAGATCCCGTGCTCGGCCTGCACTTCACCTTCGTCCGCCGTGATGGGGACGTGGTGGAGGAAGTCAGGGTGCGCGACCGCTACTCCGCGTAGCGCGCGTCGAGCTTCGCCCAGAACTCCGGGTCGTGCCCGGGGACGATCAGGGCATATGGATACGCCTTGCGGTAGGCCTGCGTCTCCCGCAGGGAACGCCGCCAGTTGTGGCGGTCCGCCACGCGGTAGGGCTCGGGCCCACCGTTCAGCTGCCGCCAGGTGTAGGCCACGTCGGCCGTGATCAGGAAGTCGCGCCGCGGCAGCCGCGCCGCGACCGAGATGTGTCCCGCGGTGTGCCCGGGCGTGTAGATCAGCCTGACCGAGCCGTCGCCGAACAGGTCGAAGGTCCTGCCGAACGGCCCGTATGAGTCGATCTCGTCCCCATCGAAGTCGACCGTGCGGTAGTCGAAGGCGAAGTCGTAGTGCTTCGGCCGGTACCCCCGCAGCAGCGGCCTCGAGCCGGTGGTCGCCGCCTCCCACTCGGTCTCGCTCAGCACGAAGACCGCCTGCGGGAACTCCGAGAGCGCCGACGCGTGAGCGAGGTGGAGGTGCGTGAGGATCACGACCTCGATTTCGCCGGCGCTCAGTCCTTTCTCGCGGAGCTGGGTCGGCACGTCGCGTCCGGCCTCGAGCGAGAAGTTCGAAGCCATGATCCGCCCCATGTTGTCGCGCGGGTTCCGCGCGATCGAGGGGTGGAGGCCCGTGTCCACCAGGATCGCCCCCGCGCTCGGATGGCGGATGAGGTAGGCGGGTACGGGCAGCTTCACGTACTCGTCCTTCGACACGCCGATGCCGAGGGCGCGCTTCCATGCGAACAGGCCACCCTCGCTCTCGAAGAACTCGGGGGCGAAGATCGCCCTGCCCGCCTCGATCGGCTCGACCACGACCGAGGCGCCCTCCCGGCCCCCCGGAAGCGGCCCGTCGAGAGGGATCGCGTCCGCCCGCACCTTCACGGCCATGAGCCTAGTCGCGGTCCCGGACCCCGCCTCATATGCTGGCGCTGATGGAGGGACGGACTTCGCGGATCCTCGCACCCGGACTACTCAGTGGGAAGGTGTGCGTGGTCTCAGGTGCCGGGACCGGTCTCGGCAAGGCGACCGCGCTCGAGCTCTCCGGGCTCGGCGCCACCGTGATCGGCTGCGGGCGCCGCCCCGAGCCGCTCGAGGAGATGGTCGCCGAGGTGACGCAGGCGGGGGGCAAGGCCGAGGCGGAGCCCCTCGACATCCGCGACGAGGATGGTGTGGACGGGTTCTTCGACGGGGTGATGGAGCGGCACGGCCGGCTCGACCTGCTGGTCAACAACGCAGGCGGGCAGTTCATGAGCCCTGCGGAGGCGATCAGCCCGAAGGGCTTTCGCACCGTGATCGAGCTGAATGTTCAGGGGACCTGGCAGATGACCCACGCCGCGGCGACCAAGGCGTTCATCCCTCAGCAAGATGGCAAGGTCCTCAGCCTCACGGTCTCCCCGCACATGGGCTTCCCGGGCATGGTCCACACCGGTGCGGCCCGGGCCGCGGTCGAGAACATGATGCGCACGCTGTCGGTGGAGTGGGCGCGCTTCGGCATCCGGTTGGTGGCCGTCGCCGTCGGCCAGTTCGACACCGAGACGCTGCGGACCAAGTACCCGAAGGCGGTGGTGGACAACGTCGCCAACACCGTCCCCCTGGGCCGGCTCGGGACGGAAGAGGAGATGGCCTGGCTACTCGCCTTCCTCGCCTCGCCGGCCGGCGACTTCTTCTCGGGCTGCGTGCTGACGATCGACGGGGCGCGGGACAACTGGTTCGGCAGCTGGCCGCCCGGTGGCGCGGCGGGTGAGGGCCGGGAACAACCCCTGGCCGAGGAGCGGCGGAAGGGCTAGGGCAGCTCGCCCGCGCGGATCTTCGCGGCTAGGTCCTTCGACTCCTCGCGGATCGCCCGGCGGTCCTGGAGCTCGAGCACGGGGAGGGCCTCCTGTCCAGTCATCTCCTTGATCTCGTGCCGGCGCGGGCGCAGCATCGAGTGGGTGACGACCTCGTAGGAGATGCCCTTCTCGTCCAGCGCCTTCTGCACGCGCCAGCAGGCGTGGCTGTCCATCTTCAGCCAGGTGAGCTTGCAGCGATGGAGCTTCACCGCCATGGGCCGACCCTAGCGCCGCCGCGGGCTGCGCGCCACCTCGCAGCTGACCGCGATCGCGTCGCGGCCGGGTCCGCCGTAGCAGGTGTCGTCGGCGCCACCCCCTCCGAGCCTGTCGTTCCCGGGGCTGCCGCAGATGACGTCGTTGCCGCCACCTCCCCGCACGGTGTCGTTGCCGCCGAGCGCGACGATCACGTCGTTGCCGGAGGTGCCGCGAATCGCCTTGGAGCCGCGGTCGCTGCCGGATGTGCCGACGATCGTCGCCGTCCTGCCGTGACAGCGAGGCGCCGCCCCGCTGCCGGTGATGCCGGGCGAACCGCCGGCCGGCTGCCCGGCGCCGCCGCCTCCTCCACCGCCGCCGTCGCCCATCCCTCCACCGGTCGAGGGCGGGTGGAAGAGGTAGGTCGCGGTGCCGGTGGCGAGGTCGAACTCTGCGCCGCCGGTTTCGAGGGTCACCTCGGGGGCGGGCTCCTCCGCGCCGCCGACCAGCTTGGTCACCGTCGTACCGGCGGGGATGGGCAGCTCCAGCCCGAGCTGCGACGACCCGTCCGTCGTCACCTCGACGCGAAGCTCCTTGGTCCCGTCGAGCCGCGCCCGGACCCCGTCGATCTCGCCGGCCGCGAGGTTCTCGAGGGTCGCGGTCAGCGCGTTCTCCACGGCCGCCGCGGGGATCCCGGTCCACTGGGTCCCCGTCTCGATGTAGCTGAGGGGCGGGCCCTTGTCCAACGCGCCGGGGCCGCCGAAGGTGGCGGTGGTCGGGTCCGCCTCTCCGTAGGCCAAGCTGCGCGCCGAGATCTCCGCCCGTGCGCCGTCGCCAGCTGAGGTGTCGCGCGCCTCGAGCTCCGACACCCAGTAGGCGTGGTTATGAACCAGCCCCTGGTCCGGGCGGTCGGCTGCCGGGAAGAAGGCGTAGTCCACCCGGCTCGGGTCGTGGGTGACAGTGGCATCACCGAGGAACTCGGCGGCGGAATCCCACGCGTCCAGGATCGCCAGGGCGAAGTGGTCGGACGGGAAGAACACGACGAGGCTGCTGCGCAGTCCGAGCTCGTCGAATCGCTGCTGCTGGGCGATTGGTCCGGGGACCGGCACCAGCTCGTCGGTGCTACCGGCCCAGTTCAGGTAGGGCACCCAGCGCACGTTCTCGAGCAGGTCGTGCGTCAGCGTCTCCGGACCGGAGGTCGGGTCTCCGGGCGGAACCCAGATCCCTTCCCCGGGCGGGCCGACGGTGGTGAACGCGCGGGCCCAGAGGTCCGGGTACTCGACCCCGAGCTTGTAGGTGCCGTAGCCGCCCATCGAGTACCCGCTCACGTAGCTGCGATCGGGATCGAGGTCGAAGTGGCGGTTGACGTCGGCCCAGACCTCGAAGACGCTTGACTCGCCCTGGTCGTGGTACCAGCCGTCCGGTCCGTGCGCGAGCGGGGTCGCCACGAGGTTGTCCCGCTCGTCCCCGAATTGGACCAGCTGGTTGGGGGAGAAGACCGCGAACTGGGTGTAGGTGGCGCCGAGGGAGTGCAGGGCGAGGGTCAGGCCCGCCGGGCCGGAAGGAAGCGTGGCCGGAACCCGCAGCACGTACGGCTGGAGCTGTCCGCCGTACTCCGGAAAGGTGAAGGGGCTCTTCACTCCCTGTGGCAGGCCGAGCCCCGACGCCATGATCCGGGCTTGGGTCATGCCCGGCGCGTGGACGTCCTCGTCGGTGGCGGCCTCGAGCTTGGAGAAGTCGACATCCGCGTGGAAGTCGCCTCCCCCAGCAGGTGGAGCCCCGACTCCGCTGGGCGCAGTCGTGCCGTTGTCCAGGGCCAGGGCCTGCTTGTCCTCGTACCAGTTGCCGACTCCCGGCCCCGTGGTGTAGGGCGGGTCGGGGGCAGGATCGCCGTCCTGCGGCTCGTCGAAGCGGAAGGCGAGGTTGAAGACGGCCGGTGCGCCGTTCGTGCTGCTGCCCGACGCTGGCTGCTCGGCGCTCGGGGAGGTTGAGGTCGAGGGCGTCTTCCAGGTGTGCCCGGCCATGTTCCAGAGGCCCGTGCCCGCCACGTAACGCCAGATCCCGGTGCCGGGGTCGATGGTCGTCCGCGGCACGCTGATCGTCATCTGCTTGGTGGTCGAGTCGATCGCGACTGAGCCGTCGGGCAGCGCCGTGGTGGCGCCGCCCGGAAGGGCCGTCACCTCGCCTCCGGTTCCCCAGGCGGTGATGAACTGGTCGAGGCCAGGGGAGCTCACCCCGGCGCCGTTGGGCCACGGGACGGTGGCGCCGCCGCTGCGGTCGGTGTCGATCCCGATCCCGACAACGGTGTCGTCGGCGTTGGCGATCGAGTTCAGCGTGATCCTGTAGACGACCGCGTCCGCGGTCCTCGTGACGCGGAACTCGACCAGGTCTGCGGCGTTGCCCGCGAAGCGCGCTGCCGTCGGGTACTGGACGTCACCGGCCGGCGGGGAGAAGGTCTGGTCCGAGGACTCCGGCCTGCTGCCCACCCCGGGCGAGGTGTCGGCGCCCCGGTCGTCGAACAGGTAGTCCTGGTAGACGTAGTCGCCGTCTCGGTAGGCGTCGGTTCCGGAGACCAGCAGGGGAGGAGCTGAGAATGGAGCCGCGACCGAGAGCTGCGGGGCGGCCGGGGCCGGCGCGTAGAGGATCGGCGGGCCCGGGCGCTCGCCCGAGCTGACGCTGGGCAGGGCGGCGTTCGCGCCTGCCGTTGGCAGCAGCAATACGAGCGCGGTCACCACGACCGCGCGTGCCACCGCCCGGGCGATGCGTTCCCCAAGCATCGGCGCCGAGATTAGTGCCTGGAAACCGGCCTCGCGCCGGTTCCAAGCGGACCCGATGGGAGCCAGACCTCCCAACTTTTGGGCATTCACAACAGGCTATTTCGACGGTAATCTCCGCCCCTGTGTTTGGGAGGGCTAGGGAGAAAGTACGGTGGACCCTCGCCGCGATCTGTGCCGTCAGCGCCGTTTCGCTGATTGGCGCTGCGCCGGCAAGCGCCGCGAACCTGTTCGCCTCGCCCACTGGAAATGACGCTATCGCGACCAACCCGTGTACGGATGCGATGAATCCCTGCACCATCGAGCGTGCGGTCGAGGTCGTCGCGGTCAGCGGGGACGATGTGACGCTCCGCCCCGGCACCTACAACCTCACCGACGACCTCACCTTTCTGGAGACGTCCTTCGGGGCCATCACCGTCCACGGGGCCCCAGGCGCCCGTCCGCAGATCAACGTCGCCCTCAGTGCGCCAACAATCGCGGGCGTGGTGGTGCGCGGCACCATCCGGGATGTGACGATCGTCGAAACCGGAAGCTCCCCGACGCAACTACTACAGGTCGAGCAGTCCACCGATCTGGCAGAGCGGGTCTTCGTTCACGCCACCCTCGATAACACCGTGGCCTGCGACGTCTCCGGGACGATTCGCGACAGCGTCTGCTGGGCGGAGGGAGACGGCGCCGTCGCCGCTCGGATCAGTCGGGGTCCGACTTTCTCCGGGACTGCCACCCTGCGGAACGTCACCGCGATCGCGAGCGGCACCGGCGGAGTCGGTGTCCAGGCCGGAGCCGGCGGCGCGAACTCGAACGCGACGCTCAACGGCCGCAACGTGATCGCCCGTGGGGCCGGGTTCGACGCGGAGGCGGTCGGCGGCGGCACCTCGGCGACCGTCGACCTCGACTTCTCGAACTACGAGACCCAGAACGAGGTCGGCAACGGAACCGTCACCGATCCTGGCACGCTGAACAACGAGACTGCGGACCCGGTCTTCCGGGATGCCGCCAACGGCGACTTCCACCAGACGGGCGCCTCCGGCGGCACGACCGATCAAGGCACCGATACCGTCGCCCTGGGAGCCTTCGACATCGACGGCCAGACCCGCGATTTGGGCGCGAATCCCGACATCGGCGCCGACGAGCTGGCCAACGGCACCACGACCGGCGTCACCTGCTCACCGTCATCCCTGGTGGTGGGGTCGGGCGGCAGCAACTGCACGGTGACGGTGACCGACACCTCACCGAGTCCCGACACGCCCAGCGGCATCGTGAACCTCTCGGGCGCATCCGGCGTCGGCGGCAACTGCACGCTGATGATGGTCAGCGGCAGCCAGGCGAGCTGCCCGGTCACCTATACGCCCACCGGCGCGGGGCTCCAGCAGGTCACCGCCGCGTATCCGGGCGACAACCTCCACGATCCAAGCCAGGGCACGGCCGTGCTTGCGGTGGCCGCCTCGTCGGCTCCGCCGACGCTTGCTCCTCAGGCGCCGACCGCGACTCCGCCCAAGAAGAAGCGCTGCAAGAAGGGCCGGAAGCTCAAGAAGGGCAAGTGCGTCAAGAAGAAGCGGAAGTAGCTACCCGCTAGGTGTACATCCCCGTGAACTGGCCGCCGGTGACGTTGATCACCTGGCCGTGGATGTAGTTCGCGAAATCTGAGCAGAGGAAGAGCACCGGACCGGCGGCCTCCTCGGGCTGAGCCGGGCGGCCGAGCGGGATCATCATCGAGGCCATGGTGCGCATCTGCTCGGGGATGCCCAGCTCGACCTGCTCCTCGCTGTCGCCCGCGGCCTGGATCTTCTCGCCCTTCTCCTTCGCCTGGGTGAGCCGGGTCTCGACGAACCCGAACGCGACCGCGTTGCAGTTGACCTTGAACTGGCCCCACTCCTTGGCGATCGTCTTTGTCAGGCCCGTGACGCCGGCCTTACCGGAGGAGTAGTTGGCCTGCCCGGCGTTCCCCATCGTCCCCGAGATCGAGGTGACGTTGACGATCTTGCGGAAGACCTCCTCGCCCTTCTCCTTCTCGGACTTGGCCGCCTCGCGCCAGGAGGGGGCGAGCGCACGGATCATCCGGAACGGGACGATCGTGTGGATGTCGATCATCGCCTGGAACTGCTCGTCGGTCATCCGGTGGACGACCCCGTCCCAGGTGTAGCCGGCGTTGTTGACCAGGATGTCGACCTGCCCAAAGGCGTCGATCGCGGCCTTCACCAGGTCGTCGCAGGCGCCCTCCTTGGTCAGGTCGCCGGCGAACACGGCCGTCTCGCCGTCGATCTCCTTAGAGGCCTCCTCGGCGACGTCGCCGTCGAGGTCGTTGATCAGCACCTTGGCGCCCTCGGAGCAGAACAGCTCCGCTGTCGCGCGGCCGATGCCCCGCGCCGAGCCGGTGATGATCGCGCTCTTTCCATCCAGCAGTCCCAAAGTCCGTCTCCTTCTTAGTTGGTGAGCGCGGGGATTCTTACCCAAATCCCTGGCTGGTGAGCCACCCGCTATAGGCCGAGCAGCGCCGGACCGAGCTCGGTGAGGGAGCGCGGGTCCTCTCCGTGCTCGGACTCGAACTCGTCGCGCCGCTCGTCGTCGAACAGCGCCAGCAGCAGCTCCTCGCGGCTGGAGCCGAATTCGCACGCGGCCCGATCGAGCGCCTCGAGCGAGCGGTCCTGGAGGAAGCCGCCGAGGCCGCCGGTCTCGGGGAGGTCGCGGTCGACGGTGCAGGGGTCCTCGATCTTGACCGTCTCGCGCTCGGAGTCGGCGAAGGCGACGCCGTACGCGGCCGTCGCCGCGATCGCCGCCGCCCCAGCCATCGTGATCGCGATCCGGCGAACTCCCCGGGCGGGGGCGAGGGCTCCCCAGAGCAGGACCAGCGCCGCTGCCAGCGCCAGCGCGGCGGTGACCACGAAGGTCGCCCTGAACGCGGAGCGCACCGCCCCGGTGACGACGTCGTCGAGTCGGTCGCCGAGACCGTCCAGCTCAGCCGCCTGATCGGGCTCGTCGAGGCTCTCCCGGGCGTCCTCGAGGTCGCGTTCGAGCTGCCCGCGGGGGTCGTCGGTGTTGATGCCCGCGAAGATCTGCGGCGCGAGCGCGAGCTTGGACTCCGGGGGCAGCCGGGCGTCGAGCAGTGCCGCGGTTCCCTGCTCGCGCGCGTCGGCGATCGTCGAGTCGAGGCTGGCGGAGATCAACGGTGCAAGGGCCGCGAGCGCCAGCGCGATGCCGGCGTGGCGGATCGAGAGCAGCCGCGCCGCCTGGCTCCGGCTGCGCTCGGGGAGCAGCTCTCCGGCCAGCGCGGGCAGCGCCATCCCCATCCCGGCGCCGGCCAGGACCTGGGGAATCACGGTCCACCACGCCGAGGCGGAGGGCAGGAGCGCGAGGCAGCCGACCCCGCCGGCGACCAGCAGGCAGCCGGCCACGGCCCGGGTCTCGGGCTCGCCGCTGATCCGCGAGGCCGCCAGCGCCGCGGCCGGGAGCACGCTGACCGCGAGCGCAGCGGTGAGCGGCTCGATGCTCCAGCCCGAGACCAGCAGCAGCACCACCAGGAAGATGACGGCGGTCAGGGCCGCCGAGAGCAGCCCGAGGGCGATCGCGGGCCGTAGCGCAGGGCGTGGGGAGGCGGGCTCGGGCGCCGCGGGCTCCTCGCCCGCGGGGACGGGCGCGGCCCGCAGCGCCGCGCGGAGCGCCACCAGCCCTCCGGGCGCGGCGAGCGGGACCTGGGCGAGAAAGATCGCCCGCCAGTCGAAGAGCTGCGTCAGTGCCCCGCCGAGCGCTGGACCGACCGCCACGCCGAACACCGACGCCGCCACCCATAGCCTTCGCCCGGTGCCCGGGGAGCCGCCGTCGAGCAGCCCGAACACGGCGACCAGCGCCGCGGCGCCTCCCACTGCCTGCACGCCGCGAAGGAAGAGCAGCAGGCCGAGTGAGTCCGAGAGCCCGCAGGCGAGCGAGGCGGCGATGAACAGCCCGATCCCGGCCGCGCCCAGGCGCTCGCTGCCGATCCGGCGGGCGAGCCCCGCCGCCGGGAGCACCGCAATCGCCAGGACGGCCGTGTACACACCCAGCACCAGCGCGACCCCCTCGACGGTCGCGTCGAGCTCGACCAGGATGGAGGGGAGGCCGAGGGTGACGATCGATGAGTCGGCCAGAGCCAGACCGGCCGCCACCGCCAGCGCCACGCGCTGCCAGCCCCCGATCTCGGCCCGGCCTGACATCTCAAGGAGTTTCTAGCCCACCGGGCCGTGCGCGGCGCCGGAAAAGCTGAGCGGGACGCGGCGAGGGAGGGGCCGCGTCCCGCTCGTGTTCCGGAACGTGAGTCGCGAGGGGACCGGGCCTCTTGGGGCGGACGCCCGGTCCTCGCCTCGCTACTCGGTTTCCACAGCGGGCCGTGGGCCTGTGCCTGTGCCCGTGCCCGGTGCAACCTTCTCGACATCGAGGCGGGGGAGGACCCGCTCCAGCCAATCCGGGATCCACCAGTTGCGCTTGCCCAGCAACTGCATCACCGCCGGCACAAGCACCATCCGCACCACGGTCGCGTCGAGGAAGATCGCCGCCGCGAGTCCGATCCCGAACAGCTTCAGGAAGACGTCCTGAGCCGTCACGAAGGCGAGGAAGACGACCACCATGATGGCTGCCGCCGCCGTGATCACGCGCGCGGTCTTGGCCAGGCCATCGGCCACAGCGCGCCGCGTGTCGCCGTCCTTCAGGTACTCCTCGCGGATCCGCGAGATCAGGAAGACCTCGTAGTCCATCGAGAGGCCGAAGAGGATGGCGAACATCATCACCGGCATGAACGGAGCGATCGGCACCTCGTGGTCGATCCCGATCAACCCGCCGACCGCGCCGCCCTGGGCCACCAGGGTCATCACGCCATAGGCGGCGCCCACGGAGAGCAGATTCATGATCCCCGCCTTCAGCGAGATCAGCGGCGAGTGGAACGCCACCAGCAGGAGCAGGAACGAGAGGCCGACGACGCCGGCGATGAACACCGGCATCTTGTCGATGATGTACTCGCTCTGATCCTCGAGGGCGGCGGTCACGCCACCGACGTGCGCGGTGATTCCCGTGTCCGCGACAGCGCCGGGAACGACGTCGTCGCGGAGGTTCTTGACGAGGTCCGAGGTCTCCTCATCCTGCGGGGAGGTCTCCGGGATCACCGTGACGATGGCGGCGTCGCCCGCGTCGTTGACCACGGGGTCGGGGACGAACGACACACCCTCGGTGTTGCGCACCGTCTGTGCGAACGAGTTGACCGTGGCCGCTGCGTCCGGGTCGTTCGGCGGCAGCTCAGCCGCGATCACCAGCGGACCGTTGGTACCGGGCCCGAAGCCCTCGGTGTTGAGGTCGTAGGACATGCGCGTCATCGTGTCGGGCGGGTCGTTGCCCGCATCGGGGAAGCCGAGCCGCATGCCGAGCGCGGGCGCCGCCAGCGCGAGCAGGATCGCCGTGGCGACGATCGCGGCCGGCCAGGGGCGCCGCTGGACGGCGTGGCTCCAGCGCGCGGCGGGAGATTCGCCGTTCCCCTCGGCCTTCAGCTGCCGGCCCAGGAACGGGATCCGCAGCTTGTCCACCCTCGGACCGAGCATGGAAAGCAGCGCCGGCAGCAGGGTGACCGAGGCGAGCATCACCACCAGCACCGCAAGGGAGGCGGAGATCGCGACGCCGTACATGTACGGCAGCCCGGTCAGCATGAGGCCGAGCACCGCGACCACCACGGTTGCGCCGGCGATGATCACGCTGCGCCCCGCAGTGGTCACCGACTCGACGATCGCGTCGTGGCGGTCCTTGCCGGCATGCATCGCGGCACGGAAGCGCGTCAGGACGAGCAGCGCGTAGTCGATCCCGACGCCGATTCCGATCAGCCCGGAGACCGCGGTCGTCCAGTCGGGGACGTCGATGACGTTCGCCAGCAGCGCGATCAGTCCAGCGGACGAGATCCCGAGTCCGACGAGGGCGATCGCGAGAGGCAGACCGGCCGCGACCACCGAGCCAAAGGCGATTAGCAGCACGATGGCGCCGCCGAGGAGTCCGTACCCCTCGGGGCTCCCGCCCTCCTGCGCGCGATAGATCGGATCGCCGCCGAGCTCGATCTCGAGTCCGTTGCCGCTGTTGTCCTCTGCGGCAGCGACGAGCTTCTCGCCGTCCTCCTTCTCGATCTCCCAGCCGGGAGCGGTCAAAGGCATCGTGGTCGAGACGATCGTCTGGTCCTCGGAGATTCGAAGCGGCGTGACGTGGGGATCGACGTGGTTGACCTTCTCCGCCTCGGCGAAGAAGCCCTGGAGCTGCTGCTCCGCCTCAGCGGGACTCGAGAAGCCGTTCTCGTCCTTCGCGACGACGAAGACCTCCTGGCCGGAGTACCCGTCGAAGCGCTCCTCGGTGAGGTCGCTGGCGGCCTTCGACTCGGAGGCTGGGGTGTCGTAGTCGGCCTGGTATTCCCCGGCGAGCGAGGAGCCGACGCCGATCAGCACGACCATCGCCGCGATCCAGGCGAAGACCACGCGGCGGCGGCGGCGGTAGGCGACATCGGCAAGCTTGGCGAGAAAACGCGTCATTTCAGTTCAGTTCTCCTTGGGCCTCTTTGGAAGTAAGACGAATGAGCGACACGAAGATCGACACGATGATCGACATGACCAGCGCCTTCAATAGGGAATGACCCTGAGACTGCCCTGAATTCATCGGTCCATGTGTGACGCCATTACGAATTGCGAGGGACGTGGATGGGTCTGATCTGCCGTCGTCATTGCGCGCTCCAGGGTGGAGGAGACCCCCTCCAGGAGAAATGGGGTTTCCTCGTCAATCGATGTTCGGATATCCGCACCGCTCGACTACGCCCCTCGTGACGGGCTGACGCTTCGTGCGGCTCCACCGTCCTCGATGCCCCATGGCACGATCCGCTCCGGGTGGATGCGGATCAGCGGCTGGTCGCCGTCGACCGCCTCGGCGCGCCCGCGCACCTCGATGCCGCGTGGCATCCATGGGTCGACGCTGGCGAGGTCGTCCACGACGATCGCGGCCCTGCCCGCCCGCGCCACGTCCCGGTACTTCTTGGTGCGCTTCAGATCGTGTCCCCGGACGACGATCGAGTCGGACTCCTCGTCGTATCGGAAGCCGACGGGGACGACGTGCGGGGTCCCGTCCTCGCCGACCGTGGCGAGCCTGGCGAGGCGGGAGCCGGTGCCTTCGGGGAACTGGACCGCGTCGAGATACTGCAGCTCGCCCTCTGTGAATACGCTCATCGTGGTCCTCCTCGTTTGTCAGTGATTTCTCTGACCACTAGCCGCGCTGGGGTCCGAAGAGCTCGGCGCGCAGGGTCGCGATCTCGGTCACCGCCGATCCGACGTACAGCTCGCGGCAGAGCTCGAGCTCCTCATGGAGGTCAGCCATGTAGCTCTCGACCTCGGCCAGGCCGGAGATCAACGCGAGTGAGCGCTCCGCCTCGAGCTGCACGAGCTGAAAGCGAAGCTCGGTCGCGGTCATCGCGACCCCCTCGGCCCGGCGCCCCTCAGCTGCGCCGCTCGCACCGTGAGCAGGCGGACGATCTCTTCGGTGCGGCGGAAGGGATCCGCGATCGGCCGACCGCCGTCGAGCGGCAGCGCCGCCACGAGCTCCCCGCCCACCTCCGCCACCAGTGATGGTCCGGCCGGGGCTGGCGTCGAGTCGAGCTGTGCGAGCCGGGTGATGGCCTCTCGGTCGAGCGGAGCGGAGAAGCGCACGGTGACCCCGTCGAGGTCCATGCCCTCTTGACCGTCGACCGGGGGGGAACTCATCGGTGGCTCGCGCATGGGACCAGTGTGCGACTGGACCCCAGCGGCGGCAATGCGGCTTACCCGTGAATCACGGTGCGGGTAGCCGTATTTTCCCCACGCCCGTCTCGGGGCAGACTGAAGGGGATGGCCACCACGGTCCTTGTCGTCGACGATCACGCCGGCTTCCGCGACTCCGCGCGGAGGCTGCTCGAAGCCGAGGGCTATGAGGTGATCGGGGAGGCAGCCGATGGGGAATCCGCCCTACGGAGGGTGCGCGAGCTGAGGCCGCAGCTCGTGCTCGTGGACATCTACCTGCCGGACATCGACGGGCTCGAGGTGGCCGCCCGGCTGAGGAGCCTTGACGATTCCCCCGCCGTGATCCTCATCTCCAGCCACGGGCGAATGGAGTTCGAGCCGCTGATTCGCGACAGCGGTGCCCGCGGATTCGTGCCCAAGAGCGAGCTGTCGAGGGAGGCGCTCGAGGCGCTTCTCTGATGCGCAACAATCAAGCAAGCGGAGTGGGGGTGCCCGCGTGACGAGTTCAGCAACAAGAGCAGTGCGGTCGGTGACGCTGAACCTCCCTGCGCCCGCCTATGTCGCTCTTGCCCTCGCCGGCGCCGTCTTCGGGCTGGTGCTGGCCGACAGCATCGTCGACCCATCGACGTTCACCGGCTTCCTCAACCTGTTCGTCGGCTGGAGCTTCGTCGGCGTCGGCGTCTACGCCTGGTGGCGACGCCCCTCCAACCTGACCGGCCCCCTGATGACGGCGACCGGGTTCCTCTGGTTCGTCTCCGACCTCAGCTACTCCACCGATGCGACCGTGGGCACCCTCGCGGGCGTGTTCGGGGCCCTCTACCACGCGACCACCGTCCATCTCCTGCTCGCGTTCCCATCGGGCCGGCTGACGAGCCGAGCGGCGCGTCTTGCCGCGATCGCGGGGTACGCCATCTTCTTCGTCGGGAACCTGGCCGTATACCTCGTCGCCGACCTGTCGGTGGAGTTCGCCTGCGCCGTGTGCGCGGAGAACGTCCTCCAGGTCGTCCACGACCCGACGGTCGCCGACGTCGTCATCAAGACGGCCGACCTGCTGGCCGCGGGGCTGCTCGCCTATGTGCTGGTGCGCCTATTCGTCACCTGGCGCAACTCTCAGGGCTGGCGGCGGAGGGCCTTCACCCCGATGCTCTTCGCGGGCGTCGCGACCACCGTCCTGCTCGACCTCACCATCCTCGCCCTCGCGTTCAGCGTCCACATCGTCAACGACATCTTCAATGTCGCCACCGCCGCCTTCGCGGCCGTGCCATACGCCTTCCTCCTTGGCCTGCTTCGCGGCCGGATGCTGGGAGGGGGCGCCGTCGGCCATCTCGCCACCCGCATCGATCAGGCGCGCGACTGGGACGAGGTTCAGGAGGCGATCCGCGAGGCCGTCGGCGATCCGTCGCTCGAGCTGGGTTGCCGGCAGTCGGCGGACGAGGTCTACAGGACGGCGGAAGGCAAGCCCCTGGAGGTTCCCGGCCCAGGTTCACCCCGCGCGCTCGCGCCCATCGAGATCGGCGAGTCCAAGGGAGCGGCCATGCTCTACGACGCGGAGCTCGTCGACGACCCGGGACTGGTGGAGGCCGCCACCACCGCCGCGGGGATCGCCATGCACAAGCACGAGCTGGAGGTCGAGCTGCGCACCAAGCTCGAGGAGCTGCGCGCGTCGCGCGAGCGCCTCGTCGAGGCGAGCTTCGAGGAACGTCGGAGGCTCGAGCGCAACCTTCACGACGGGGCCCAGCAACGGCTCGTATCGCTGGCGCTCGAGCTCCGCCTGGCCAGGGCGAAGCTCCGCTCGGATCCTGCCGCAGCCGGCGAGATGCTCGGTTCGGTCGGCGACGAGTTGGAGCGTGCTCTCGGCGAGCTCCGCGAGCTGGCCCGCGGGATCCACCCGGCCGTCCTCAGCGACCGCGGCCTCGAAGCGGCCGTGAGCTCGCTGGCGTCCCGCGCACCTTTCGCGGTCGATCTGCGGTCGGTCCCCGAGGAGCGGCTGCCCGAAGGTGTCGAATCCGCCGCGTTCTTCGTCGTCTCCGAGGCGCTCGCCAACGCGACCAAGCACTCGCGGGCGGCACATGCCAGCATCGGCGTTGCCCGCGCCAATGGGTGGGTGACGGTCGAGGTCTCTGACAACGGGGTCGGGGGTGCCAACCTGGCGAACGGCACGGGCCTGCGAGGCCTGACCGACCGCATCACGGCGCTCGACGGCCAGTTGGAGATCTACTCACCGCCCGGTGCCGGGACCTTGATCCGAGCGAGGATCCCATGCGAATCGTCGTAGCCGACGACTCGGTCCTGCTTCGGGAGGGGGTCGTACGCCTGCTCGAGGATGCGGGGTTCGAAATCGTCGGTCAGGCCGGCGACGCCGAGGACCTGGTGCGAAAGGTCTCGGCACACAAGCCGGACCTCGCCGTGGTGGACATCCGCATGCCGCCGACCGGTACCGATGACGGGTTGCAGGCCGCACTCGAGATTCGCCGCAAGCTGCCGGGGACCGGGGTGCTGGTCCTCTCCCAGTACGTGGAGGAGAGCTACGCGCTCGACCTGGTCGCTGACGGCGCCGACGGCACCGGCTACCTGCTGAAGGACCGGGTGGCGGACATTGACGGCTTCATCGACGCGGTGAGACGCGTCGGGGACGGGGGATCGGCACTCGATCCCGAGGTGGTCGCCACGATGCTGGGCCGACGCCGCGACGATCCGCTCGGCGAGCTGACCAATCGTGAACGGGAGGTATTGGCGCTGATCGCCGAGGGCCGCTCCAACCACGCGATCGCCGAGGAGCTGGTGGTCACCGAGCGGGCGGTCGAGAAGCACGTGACGAGCATCTTCAGCAAGCTCAACCTCACCCCGACCGCCGAGGATCACCGCCGCGTCCTCGCAGTTCTCACCTTCCTGCACGCCGGCTGAGTTCGGTTAACCCCCTCACCGCGACCGCCACCGCGGCGAGCACCAGTCCCGCGTATTCGGAGGCCGCGTGATACCGGACCGCGACTATCCTGGCGTCTAGATGGACGGGCTCCTGTTCGCACTCACGCTGGCCGCGGTGTTGGGTTGCGGCTTGAGCGCGGGGGCGCTTTTCGGGTTCTCCAGCTTCGTGATGCAGGCGCTCGCCGCGCTCCGGGCCCCTGAGGGGATCCGGGCGATGCAGTCGATCAACGTGCTCGCCGTGACACCCGTGTTCATGACGGCTCTGTTCGGGACCGGGGTGGTCTGCGGGATCCTTGGCGTCTGGGGGATCGCGAGCTTGGAGGAGTCCTACGGCGTCTATCTGGTGGTGGGCGCGGCCCTCTACCTCGCCGGCCCCGTCGGGGTGACGATGGGGTACCACGTGCCGCGCAACAATTCCCTGGCCGCGGCCGACCCCGACAGCCCCGACGGAGCGGAGCTGTGGGCGCGCTATCTGATCGAGTGGACCCGCGGCAACCACGTCCGCGCCGCGGCGGGCATCGCCGCCTCGGCGGCGTTCGCGATCGCCCTGGCAGGCGGGTGAGGCCCGGATCAGAGGCCTGGTTTGACGACCATCAGGTAGACGGCGGCGATCACGAGTAGGTCCGCAAGCGTCCCGGCGGCCGATTCAATGTGCACGCGGCGCCGGTACTCAGGGGAGAGGGTGACCTCGCCGCGTCCGGCGGCCGCGATGTCCCGCTCGACCATCCGCTGCAGCCGTCTGTCCTCGGGGATGAAGTAGGCGGCGAGCATGAGCGCGAGCACGATCACGATCGTCAACGTCCCGCTCAGCCAGAGGTCGCCCAGCTCGTAGTCCAGCTCGGACACCTGGTAGAGGCCGGTGGCCGTCACCACGATCAGCGCGGGGAATACCAGCACGACGTTGATGACGAGCTGCAGGCGATGCTTGAGCGGCAGGTGCCGCGGGTCCAGCCTCATCGCCACCGGATAGATCAGCCCCTCGGCGAAGGTGACGCCCAGCCCGATGATCGCTGCGGTGATGTGGATGAACAGCGAGAACTCGTAGCTCGTGACCCCCAAGGTCACTCGGTCTCGACCGCGATCCCGTCCGCGGCATGCTCGTCCCCACCTCGCTGAGCGCGGCGGGCGAGACCGGACGGCCACCAGACCGGATCGCCGATCTCGAGCACCAGGGCCGGCACCAGCAGAGACCGCACCAGGAAGGTGTCGATCAGGACGCCGACGGCGATCACGAAGCCAATCTCGGTCAGAGAGACCAGGGGCAGCACCGCCAGGGTGGAGAAGGTGCCGGCCAGGACCAGGCCCGCCGAGGTGATCACCGCCCCGGTTACGGCCAGGCCCCGGATCATCCCGTCGCGCGTGCCGTGCGTGAGGGTCTCCTCGCGCACGCGCGCCATCAGGAAGATGTTGTAGTCGATTCCCAGCGCCACCAGGAAGATGAACGCGAACAGCGGCAGATCGGGACCCATACCGGCGAAGTCGAAGACGTTCTCGAAGAAGAACGCCCCGACTCCGAGGGCCGCGAAGTAGGAGACGATCACCGTCGCGATCAGCACCAGTGGCGCCGTGATCGCCCGCAGCAGCGCGGCGAGGATCAGGAAGACGACCACCAGCGCGATCGGCACGATCAGGCGGTTGTCGCGTGCCGCGGACTGCCGCAGGTCGTACTCCTCCGCCGTTGGACCGCCGACCAGCACGTCGTCGCCGGCCCCTTGGCCCGCCGCGTCGCGGATGCCCGGGATCAGGTCGAATCCGGCCGTGCTGTAGGGATCCTCCTCGAGGGTGGCCTCGAGCTTTACCCCGCCGGGACCGCGCTCCACCTGAGGCGAGACCACGTTGATTCCGGGTGCCTCAGCCACGGCCATGCGAACGGCATCCACCTTGGAGGGATCGGTGACCAGGACATCGGTCGGGGCGTTGGTCCCGGCGGGGAATCCCGCTTCGAGCAGCTCCTGCCCCTGAACCGAGTCGACGTCGTCCCGGAACATGTTGCCCGTCGTCAGGTCGCTGTTGAGAAAGGCGAGCCCGGCGATCATCACCAGGAGCAGGGCGGTCGTCCCGACCCAGACCCGCCGGGGGGCCCGCGCGACCCAGTCGGCGATCCGGCGCCAGGTGCCGTGGGTGACGTCGGCACCGTGCGTCCCGACACGTGGGATGAAGGGCCAGAACGCGCGGCGCCCGAACACCGTCAGCAGGGCGGGAAGGAATGTCAGCATCGAGAGCATCGCCATCGCGATGCCCATCGCTCCGATCGGCCCCAGGCCGGCTGTCGAGCTGACCTCGGCCAGCGACAAAGTCAAAAGCGCCGCCATCACCGTCCCGCCGGAGGCGAGGATGACCGGGCTCGTCCGTTGCAGCGCCACCCGGATCGCGTCGTGCTTGTCCTCGTGCCGCCGCAGCTCCTCGCGATAGCGCGAGACCATCAGCAGCGCGTAGTCGGTCCCTGCTCCGAAGACCAGCACGGGAAGGATGCCGCCGGACTGGCCGGTGACGGTGACCCCCGCCTCGGCCAGCAGGTAGCCGAAGCCGCGCGTGGTCACCTCGGCGAGCAGCACCGAGAAGAACGGGATCGTCCAGAAGATCGGGCTGCGGTAGATGATGATCAGCAGCAGCAGCACCAGCCCGGCGGTCGCGAACAGCAGGGTGCCGTTGATGTCGTTGAAGACCTCGACCGCGTCCGAGGCGAAGCCGGCCGGGCCGGTCACCTTCGCCTCCAACCCGCTCGGCAGCGAGTCGAGCTCGGCCTTGATCTCCTCGGGCGTGTCGGTGAGCAGGTCCTCAGCGTCGCCGCTGGCTTCCTCGGGAACCGTGATCGGCGTGGTCAGGAGCGCTGTGGCCCCGTCTTCCGAGATCACCGGCGGGCCGGTCACGGCGACGGTGTTGGCGCGCTGGTCGTTGATCGCGGGAGCCACTCGCTCGTTGATCGCGGTGCGCGTCTGCGCG
Organism: uncultured Solirubrobacterales bacterium; assembly: GCA_963752605.1. Classification (GTDB taxonomy): domain Bacteria; phylum Actinomycetota; class Thermoleophilia; order Solirubrobacterales; family 70-9; genus CAVVYW01. Next base: position 114,660 of record CAVVYW010000006.1, on the reverse strand, counting down.
ATCGCGAGCCGGTCCTCGGCGGACAGGCCGCCATCGCGATGGAACACCGTGATCGCCTCGGCCTCGTCGTCCGAGGGGAAGCCGTCTAGCTGCTCGAGCGCCTCCACCGACTCGGCGTTGGCGGGGAGGTAGTCGGCCGGGTCGTTCTCCTGCGCATCCTCGAACTTGCCCGCCAGCGGGCCGATTGCGAACAGGACCACCAGCCAGACGCCGATCACGGCGAACTTTGTGCGTCGGCCGCCCGGCAATTCGGCTAACCGCCCGCCGATGGATTTGAGCCGGTTGGTCATCCGGGCTACACCGTACGACCCCGGCCCGTGGGGGACAGTGGGGGTAGCCCCCCAAGGGCTGAGCGAGCCGGGCGTCAGGCGAGCTGATGGCTAAGCGACGTCTCGAGCCTGGGCTCGTCCGCCGGCCGGGTGCGCTCGATCTCGACGCTCGCATGTGGGCCGTCGATGCGCAGGATCGCGATCTGGTTGTCGAACGTGGGCGGCTGCACCAGCCGCCAGCGGACATCCGGCCTCGGCACCCCCGCCGAGGCCGCCAGGGCCGTGCCGATCGGGCGCGCCACCTTCGAGCAGCCGAAGCTGGCGATCCGGCGCTCCGTGTTGTCGAGCGGGTTGCGGTACGGCGAGCAGACCGCCTGCCAGACCGCGCTCGTCACCTTTGCCTCGCGCCTGAAGGCCACCTCGGCCAGGTAGGCGTGGTGGATGTCGCCGGCCAGCATCACGATCGAATGAGGGGCCTTGCCGCGCTTGCCCGAGCCGACCTCCTCGATCAGGCCCATCAGCTGGCGGAAGGAGTGGTTGAAGGCGCCCCAGTGCTCGAGGTCTATCGCCCGCCTGATCTTCTCCCCGATCCCCTTCGCCCAGCCGCCCCACGCACCGGCGCAGACCGCCTCGTTCCAGGCCTCGAGGTCATGCATCGCCGGCGGCAGCAGGATCGGCAGCGTATCGGCGACGATCAGGTGCTCGACGTCGCCGCAGATCCGCTCGTTCAGCCAGTCCCACTCCTCGTCGTCGAACATCCGGCGCGGCTCGTCTCCGAGGCAGCGTCCCTCGCGGGAGTCGAGCACGACGAGGCGGTTGCGGCCGAGGGTCCGCGAGTAGCTCCAGCGCCGCCCCTCGCTGCCCCAGTCGGCCTCCTTCGCCCACTCGCAGAGGTGATCCCAGGCGTCCTCGTAGTCGTAGGCGTTCGCCAGGACCCCGCGCTCCCGCAGTGCCTTCGGAGACATGTTGCCGAGGTGCTGGTAGATCCAATAGGAGACAAGCCCGCTGACGATTCGCTCCTCCCACCATGGCTGCTCGCGTATCTCCTCGAGCCATGCGATCGACGTGTTCCAGTCGTCGTGAACGTCGTGGTCGTCGAAAATCATCGCCGAGCCGACAGTGGAGAACAACCAGCGCACGATGGGGTCGCTCCACGACTCGCGGTAGAGGCGGGTGTACTCCTCGAAGTCCGCGACCTCCTCGCCCGGCGGCTCCGAGGTGTCGCGCCGCGAGCGGATGAACTCGCGCGTCTCCGGGGCGTCCTCGTCCGCGTAGATCTGGTCGCCGAGCATGAACAGGAGCTGCGGCCACTCCCCCCGGGGCTGCTCCAGCATGCGCAGCGCGTAGGTGCGCAGCGCGTCCGGCTCCCGGCCGGCCTCGTGTGTGTCCTTGTCCAATGTGTAGGGAGGCTCGTGCGGGACGCTCACCCGGCAGGAGCCGAAGGCGATCCGGATCTCCTCGTGCGGGTCGATCGTGCGGACCACCGACGGAGGGAAATCGCTGCCCGGCTCCGGCCAGCGCAGCTCGCCGTCCAGGCGGACCTCGTAGGAGGTGCAGCTGCCGGGCTCCAGCTCCTCGAGGAAGACGAGCGCGTAGTGGTGGTCCTTGACGCAGAAGGTGGGTTGGCGCCGGCCCAGCACCTCGACCTCGCAGGCGGCATCGGTCTCCACCCAGACCGTCGCCTGGGTCTCGTCCACATACCGGAGCAGTGGTCCCAGGACGAGCTCGGCCATCGAATCGCCTAGAGCCCGAGCTGCTTGCCCAGGATCTCCTTCATCACCTCGTCGGTGCCGCCGCCGATCGGGCCGAGGCGGGCGTCGCGGTAGGCGCGCTCGACGCCGTACTCGCGCATGTAGCCGTAGCCGCCGTGGATCTGGATGGCCTCGTCGGCGATGTCGCACATCGCCCGCTGGGTGAGGAGCTTGGCCTGTGTGACCTCGCGCGTCGCGTCCTCGCCGGCGGCGAACTTGCGCAGGCAGGCGTAGCTGAGAGCGCGGCTGACCTCGATCTTGGTCGACATCTCGGCGAACTTGTGGCGGATCGCCTGGAAGCGGCCGATTGGGCGGCCGAAGGCCTCGCGCTCCTTCGCGTACTCCAGGGTTGCCTCGAAGACCCGCTGCATCCCGCCCACCGACCCGAGCGCCATGGTCAGCCGCTCCCACTGGAAGTTGGCCATGATCAGCTTGAAGCCCTCGTTGCGCTGGCCCAGCAGGTTCTCCTCGGGCACCTCGACGTCGGTGAAGCTGAGCTCGCCGGTGTCCGAGGAGTGCCAGCCCATCTTCTCCAGCTTGTTGACGACCTCGTAGCCGGGCATCTCCCGCTCCAGCACCAGGAAGGAGATGCCATCGTGACCGCCCTCGTCGGTGGTCTTGACGGCGGTGACCAGGAAGTCGGCGCGGACGCCGTTGGTGATGAAGGTCTTGCCGCCGTTCACCACGTATCCGCCGTTCACCTTCCTGGCCATGGTGTTGAGAGAGGCGACGTCGGAGCCGGCCCCCGGCTCGGTGATCCCGAGCGCGCCGACCAGCTCCCCCTTGATCCCCGGGACCAGCCAGCGCTCCTTCTGCTCCGCGGTCCCGAACTTCCAGATCGGCGGCATCGCGATCTCGGCGTGGGCGCCGATGCCGGCGGAGACGCCGCCGCTTGCCCCCGACCGCGAGAGCTCCTCGACCCAGACGGCGTCGTGGACGTAGTCGCCGCCCTGGCCGCCGTACTCGGTCTCGAACTTGAGCCCGAGGAAGCCCAGCTCGCCGCAGCGGTTGAAGAGCTCCCGCGGGAACTCCCGCGCCTCCTCCCAATCCTCGACGTGGGGCGCGATCTCCTTGGAGACGAAGCGCCGCACCGACTCGCGCAGCTCCTCGTGCTCCTCGCCGAACGGCGGGATCGGCGCGCGGCTGCCGGTGTCCTTGATGACGGTCACGCCCAGAAGTTTCCCAGGCGCGCGCATAAGATGGCCGAGGACGATCACCGAGGGGAAGGAGAAGGCATGAACGCCGACGAGCTTGAGGAGATGGGCCCGATCGACTACGTGGTGATCGAGTGGCCCGGCAAGCAGCCAAGCGGCGAGGCCGCGCCGCTGCTGGTCGACCTTGTCGAGCGGGGAATCATCCGCGTGCTCGACCTGGTCTTCGCCACCAAGGATGAGGACGGCGGCGTGGCGGCCGTCGAGTTCGCCGAGGTCGCCGGTCAGGTGCCGGAGCTCGAGGTGCTGGACGGGGCATCATCCGGGCTGATCGGAGACGACGACATCGCCGCCGCTGGCGAGGCCCTGGAGCCCGGGACCACCGCGGCCCTGCTGGTCTACGAGAACCGCTGGGCCGGGCCCTTCGCAGCGGCCGTGCGGCGCGGCGGTGGGCAGCTGGTGGCCAACGGCCGCATCCCGGTTCAGGCCATCCTGGCCGCTCTCGACGCCGTCGAGGAGGACTCGGCGGCGGCGAAGTCATGAGACTCGAAAGGACGAACTGATGGCAGACGGAATGCTGCTCAGAGGTGTGGCCCGGACCGCGGTCAGGGCCGGGACGGCCACGGCCGTCAGCAACCGTGTCTCCCGGCGCCAGGCCAGGCGCTGGTCCGAACAGGGCGAGCCGGTCGGCCAGTACGTGGCGCCGCCCCAGCAGGGCGGTGGGGCCGAGCAGCCGGGCGGAGGCGATGACACGATCGCGAAGCTCAAGGAGCTCGGCGAGCTCAGGGACAGCGGTGTCCTGACCGACGAGGAGTTCGCCGCCCAGAAGGCCAAGCTGCTCGGCTAGCCGGCCGAACCGGCCTTGTCCTTGGCGGCCTCCGGCGGCGGCTGCCAGTCCTCGAGCATCGTGTAGCCGCGGCCCTTGTGGTCGAAGCCGAGCAGGTCGCCCTGCGGGTTCTTCTTGCCCCCGTGGTGGTAGGCGCGCACCTCGGCGATCTTGCCGTCGCGCAGCTTGAACCACTCGGTGCCGCGATCGAGGCGCTTCTCGCCCGACTTCGGGTCACGCCAGGTCATCGTCCACTCGATCACGGCCTCGTCGCCCGACTCGATGCCGTGCTCGATGAACCACTGGCCGTCGATCATCCCGACGCCCATCTCCGCGTTCTTCCCGATCCGCTCGGCCCCCTCGTGCGGCCCCAGCCGGGTGTAGTAGTGGACCGCGTCGTCGGTGAAGTGCGAGGCGACCAGCTCGGCGTCGCCCGTGTTGAGCGCGTCGTAGTAGGAGCGGATGTGGTCGAGGTGGCCGATCGACGAGCATTCTCACCCGCTGCCTGTCGATTTGGCGGTCTCCTGATCGTCGTTAGGGTGAATGCGGCGATAAGCGCTGCGGACAGACGGAGGTGAGGATGAGGTACCTGTTGACTTTCTACGGCGAGGAGGGCGCCATGGAGGACCAGAGCCCCGAGGAGCTGAAGGCGGGGATGGAGCGCTGGAGAGCATTCGATCAGGAGGCGCTCGACGCGGGCGTGATGATCGCCTGCGACCCGCTCGAGATGGGCTCGAGCGCGACCACGATCCGCCTCGACGATGAGGGGGAGCAGACGATCACCGACGGCCCCTTCACCGAGTCGAAGGAGCAGCTGGGCGGCTTCTGCCTGCTCGACGTCGAAGACCGCACCGAGGCGCTCCTGTGGGCGAACAAGGTCCCGCTTCGCCCCGGCGCCTCGATGGAGGTCCGTGCGATCAAGGACCTCTCGCAGTTCGGCTACGAGAGCGCGACCGTGAAGGCAGCGAAAGCGACGGCAACGGCCTGAGCGCCGTTAGAGAAGGAGGAAGACGATGAAGTATCTGCTCGCACTGATCGGCGAAGAGGGCGGCATGGAGGACGCCAGCCCCGAGGAGATGAAGGCCGTGATGGACCGCTGGGACGCCTACAGCAAGGAGGCCGTCGAGAAGGGCGCCTTCCTCGCCGGCGAGGGACTCCAGCCGAGCGAGACGGCCTCGACCGTGAAGATCGCCGACGGTAAGGCCGAGGTCACCGACGGTCCCTTCGCCGAGTCGAAGGAGCAGCTCGGCGGGTTCTACCTGCTCGAGGTCAATGATCTCGACGAGGCCCTCGAGTACGCGAAGAAGATCCCTTTCCAGAACGGCTCGGTCGAGGTCCGGCCCGTGATGGACTACTCGGAGTTCGGCTACGAGAGCCCGGCCGACATGGCCGCCGAGGCAACCACCTCATAGGAGCAGATTCCGATCAGATCGTCGACCGCCTGTTCCGGCACGAGTCGGGGCGGGCGGTCGCGAGTCTGATCCGCGTCCTCGGCGACTTCGACCTCGCCGAGGAGGCGGTCCAGGAGGCATTCGTGGTGGCGCTCGAACGCTGGCCGGCCGACGGCACCCCCGACAACCCGGGCGCGTGGATCACCCGGGTCGCGCGCAACAAGGCGATCGACCGGTTGCGGCGCGAGAAGACCCTCCAGGTGAAGAAGGAGGTGCTCGCCGGCCTCGAGGCGCTGGAGCCGAGCTCCGAGGAGATCGAGGAGGAGCCGGAGCCGGAGATGCCCGACGACCGCCTCCGCCTGATCTTCACCTGCTGCCACCCGGCTCTGAGGCCGCAGGCGCGGGTCGCGCTCACCCTGCGGACGCTCGGCGGCCTCACCACCGCGGAGATCGCCAGCGCGTTCCTCACCTCCGAGGCGACCATGGCGCAGCGGCTGGTCCGCGCCAAGGCCAAGATCCGCGACGCCAACATCCCCTACGAGGTTCCCTCGGCCGAGCAGCTGCCCGAGCGGGTCGCCTCGGTGCTGGCGACGCTGTACCTGATCTTCAACGAGGGTTACTTCGCCTCGCGATCCGACGCGCTGATCCGAACCGAGCTTGCCGACGAGGCGATCCGCCTGGCGCGAGTGCTCGTCGAGATGCTTCCGGGCGACCCCGAGTCGAGGGCGCTCTTTGCCCTGATGCTGCTCCAGCACTCGCGGCGCGAGGCCCGGCTGGACGATGCGGGGGAGATGGTGCTGCTGGAGGACCAGGACCGCACCCTCTGGGACCGCGCCCAGATCGAGGAGGGGCTCGCCCTCGTGGACACGCTCACCGGCGTGGTCGGCCCCTACTCGATCCAGGCGAGGATCGCCGCCGAGCACGCCCGCGCCGAGCTGCGCCGAGGACACCGACTGGCGCCGGATCGGGCTCCTCTACGGCCAGCTCACCCGGATCACGCCCTCACCGGTGATCGAGCTGAACCGCGCAATCGCGGTCGCGATGGACCAGGGGCCGGAGGCGGGCCTCGAGCTGATCGACTCGATCGAGGGGCTCGATCGCTACGCCCCGTTCCACGTCAGCCGCGCCGACCTGCTCGCCCGCCTGGGGCGCGACCAGGAGGCCGCCAAGGCCTACCGCCGAGGCCTCGAGCTGAGCACCAACCCCGTGCAGCGGGCGTTCCTCGAGCGCAGGATCGAGGAGCTGGAGAAAAACGTCTGATGGGCGCCGGGCGCTCGTCGTTAGGGTGAAAGCGGCGAACCGCGCCGCTCAAGCAGAGGAGGAAGACGATGAGGTTCTTGGTTTCCCTGATCAGCGACGAGACCTGGATCGAGCAGGCCACGCCCGAGCAGTTCCAGGCGATGGTCGCCGAGATGGACGAGTTCATCGAGGTGATGGAGAAGGAGGGCGTCTACGCGGGCGGCGAGGGCCTCGGCCCCCACGACGACGCGAGGACGCTTCGCTACGGAAAGGACGGCGAGATCGTCGTCACCGACGGCCCGTTCGCGGAGTCCAAGGAGCAGGTCGCCGGGTACATGATCCTCGAGGTCGATGACATGGACGAGGCGATCGAGTGGGTGAAGAAGATCCCGAACGCCGATCCGGGCAGCGGGGCGGTCGAGATTCGCCCGATCTTCGACACCGCCGAGGAGGTCGCCGAGGCCTACAAGGAGAAGACCGCGAGCTAGAGCCCGTACGAGCGGCCGATCACGTCGAGCATGATCTCGTCGGTGCCGGCGCCGATCCGGTTGAGGCGGGCGTCGCGGTAGGCGCGCTCGACCTCGTACTCCTTCATGTAGCCGTACCCGCCGTGGATCTGGATCGCGTCGTCCGCGACCTCCTCGATCACCCGTGAGGCGTAGAGCTTCGCCTGGGTGATCTCGCGGACGGGGTACTCGCCGTTGTTGAAGCGCCAGGCGGTCATGTAGACCATCTGCTTGGCCGCCTCGATCTTCATCGACATCTCGGCGAACTTGTGGCGGATCGCCTGGAACTTGCCGATCGGCCGGCCGAACGCCTGCCGCTCCTTGGCGTACTCGAGCGTCCGGTCGAAGACGCGCTCGGCGCCCGAGACGCAGCCGATCGCGGCGACCAGGCGCTCGCCCTGGAGCTCCCAGCTGATGTGGTAGAAGCCCTTGCCCTCCTGCCCCAGCATGTTCTCGGCGGGGACGCGGACGTCCTGGAAGGAGAGCTCGCCGGTATCGGAGGCGTGCATCCCCATCTTCTCCAGCTTCCGCGAGACGCTGAAGCCCTCGACCTCCTTGCCGTCCGTGTCGCGGATGTCGACGATGAAGAGGGTGATCCCGTCGTGGCCCTTGTCGGGATCCGTCTTGGCGACGAGGACGATGTAGTTGGCGCGGAGCCCGTTGGTGATGAAGGTCTTGGAGCCGTTGATGACCCACTCGTCGCCGTCGCGCTTGGCGGTGGTGCGGATGCCGGCGACGTCGGAGCCGGCGCCGGGCTCGGTGATCCCGAGGCAGCTGATCAGCTCGCCCTTGATGGAGGGGACCAGGTAGCGCTGCTTCTGGTCCTCGGTGCCGAGCAGGTGGATCGGCGGCGTCGCCATGTCGGTGTGGACCGCGAAGCCCATGTTCAGCCCTCCGCAGCCCGAGTAGCTCATCGCGTCGGCGCGGACCAGCGAGTAGAAGTAGTCGCCGCCCTGGCCGCCGTACTCCTCCGGGTAGCAGAGGCCGATGTAGCCGAGGTCCGCCGCCCGCTTCAGGATCGAGTCGGGCCAGAGGTTCTCCTCCCACTCGAACCGGTTCGGGGTGCACTCCTTCAGCACCCAGGCCTTCATCGACTCGCGCAGGTCCTCGTGCTCGTCGGTGAAGATGAAGTGGTCGCGCTTGGCGCCGTAGTCGGGCTTGGGGACGGTGTCGGTCGCTGTGGCCACTGCTTTCGCTCCTTGCTCGAGGGGACCAGGGGATCGCGGCGCGCTGGGCGCGGCAAAGTGAATAGTAGGACTTCCTACTTCCTACTGCAACGCTCACCCCAAGTCTGCGGGTAACCCCTGCCTGAATTGCGCCTTCTCCCGATGGCAGGGCGCCTCGTCGTGCGTAGCATCGCCAGCCATGCAGGAGGGACAGCATCAGGGCCGTAATGGGAACGTACGAGATGACGCTTCCCCCTGGTCCCTCGACGCCGGGAGCGGTGCAGACCCTGCAGTGGATGTACCGGCCGATCCCGCTTCATGGAGCACTGCCGGCAGAAGTACGGGCCGATCTTCTCGATCCGGCTCGGCCCGGGCGGGCCGCGTGATCGTGATCGCCGACCCGAGCCGCAGCCAAGCACGTGCTCACTGCAGATCCCGAGCCCTTTCCGCGCCGGCGACACGAACGGAATGTTCCGCCCGTCGTGGGGTCCAACTCGATCCTGCTCCTCGACGGCCCGGAGCACGACGCGCCATCGGCGCATCCTGCTTCCCGGTTCGTCGGCAAGCACGGCCGAGCGCTTCGCGGAGCAGGTTCGGGAGATCGCCCGCGCCCGGATCGCCATCCTGGAAGGCCGGCGAGGAGGTCGCGCTGCAGGATGAAATGGAGGCGATCTCGTTCGAGTGATCATGCGGAGTCGCCCTCGGCGAGCGATGGAACGAGCGACGGGAGGAGCAGCTGAGGACTCTGATTCCGAAGATGATGGACCGCTGCGAGTCGCCCTTCACCCTGATCCCCTGGTTCCGCCAGAGCCTCGGCGGGGTCAGCCCCTACGCGCGGCTCATGCGCGTCATCGAGGGGATCGACGAGCTCCTCTACGAGGCAATCACCGAGCGCCGCGTGATCCCCTGACCCAGGTGCGTGACGACGCGCCTCTCGCTGCTGATCAAGGCGACCACGAAGACGGCTCTCCGCTCGAGGACAAGGAGATCCGCGACGAGCTACTGACCCTGATCATGGCCGGCTACGAGACGACGACAGCCGGCTCACGTGGGCTTGGAGCGGCTCCTGCGAGCGCCGCGAGAAGCGGGAGCGCCTGTCACCGAGCTTGAGCAGGGAGATGAGAGCTACCTGAACGCGGTGGTCAAGGAGACGCTTCGTCGCCGGCCCGTGATCCCGATTGCCGCCCGGAAGGCGCTCGCGCCCGATCGAGCTCCTCGGCTACCAGATCCCCGCCGGATCGGTGCTGATGGTGTCGATCTACCTGATCCACGGCGATCCCGAGATCCATCCGGATCCCGACGAGTTCCGGCCCGAGCGTTTCCTTAACGGGACGAACCTGGAGCAGACCGGAGCGTGGATCCCCTTCGGCGGTGGTGTCCGCCGTTGTTTGGGCGCCGGCTTGCCCAGCTACGAGATGGCAGTCGTGCTGAGGACGATGCTCGAGGAAGCGACACTCAGTGCGGTCGACACCAGGCCGGAGCCGGTTGCTCGGCGGCGGTTCACCTTCTCGCCCGGGGGGAAGGGAAGGGCGCTGGTCGAAGACGTTCCTCCGGGCGTGACCTGGCCCACCGGGTCCAAGCGCTTCAAGTCGCCCGTCCGGGCTCCGCACAGCCACTCCAGCGTCGCGGAGTAGCCGGCGCCCTCGAGTCTCGGAGCGGGCCGAAGAACCCGTGCAACCGATCTTCCGGAGATCCCGCCTGGCCGTTGAATATCCGTCTAGGAGTGCGCGATAGCTCAACCCACCCAATATCAGGGACAAGAAATGCGCAAATTCCGCCGATACTCTCGACGCCGCGATGGGTTCATAGCTCCAGCAGGAGGGGTTCCCGGTCTACGACGAGGAGGAGGTCGTCGCCGACGACCGGCGCCTGCGAGCGCGCGATCCCAAGCAACCTTCTGCTCGGGACCGGCGGCGGCCCGGCCGATCGCGCTCTCCCAGGCCTATCTGGCGGCCGGCGCAGCCGTAACCGGCACCGCGGCGGCGCTGCTGCCGCATCCGCCCTACTTCAACGTCGCCGGGCTCCTTGCCGTGCAGGCGGCCGCGGCGATGTGGGCAGTCTTCGTCTATCTCCGCGCCGGGCAGATCCCCTTCTGGGTCCTGCGCCTCGGCCCCGCGCTCGCGACCGGCATGACGACCATTCGCGGTGTATCTTCAGCGGCGACGCACCAGCGGGTACTCCCTCCTCTACGTGTGGGTCGGCCTCTACGTCTTCTATTTCCCGGTCTCGCGGAGGCGACGCCGCGCTCAATGTGCTGTGGGCGGCCGCCAACTACGCCTTCGTCGATCGCGGTCATTCCTCCGGTCCCCCCGGGGCGCCGGTCCACACGCGATGTCCATCACTTCGTGGTCACCGCGGGTACCCTGATCACGGCGGCGACGCTCCTGACCTACCTTCGCTCGCGCGTTGAGCGCTGCTCGGGAGGCTCACCGACGCGGCTCGTACCGATGCGCTCACCGGCCTGCCGAACCGAGTCGCCCTGCACGAAGCGCTCGAGAGGGAGCTCGAAAGGGCCCAGCCCGAGGGCCGGCCGGTCAGCCTGCTCGTCATCGACATGGACCGCTTCAAGCGGGTCAACGAGCGGCAGGGCATCAAGGCGGGCGACCAGGCACTGCAGCGGGTCGGCAAGCTGCTCCAGGACTCGACGCGGCTGATGGATGTGGTGGCGCGGTCCGGGGGCGAGGAGTTCGCCGTCGTCCTCCCTGAGACCGACCAGCATCACGCCTTCCTCTTCGCCGAGGAGCTGATCGACAGGGTGCGCAAGTCGTTTGCGCCGCCGCAGCTCGAGCTGACCGCCTCCGTCGGGGTCGCGAGCTTCCCCGAGCATGGCCTCGACCACGCCGCGCTTCTGGCCGCCGGGGACCGGGCGCTGCACGCGGCCAAGGCGCTGGGCCGTGACCGCGCCGTCATCTACAGCGCCGAGGTCACCAACGTCCTGGGGGCGGTCACCGGCCGCCGGAACGTCGAGTCCCAGGCCCACCTCGCCACGGTGCTCAGCCTGGCGGAGGCGCTCGACCAGCGCGACTCGGGGACCGCCCGCCACAGCCAGACCGTCGGCCGCCTCTGCGAGATGATGGCGACGCAGCTCGGCCTTGACGAGGATCGAATCCAGCGGCTGCGGCTCGCCGGCATCCTCCACGACATCGGCAAGATCGGGGTGCCGGACTCGATCCTCTGCAAGCCGGGGCCGCTCACCACCGAGGAGTACGCGCAGATGAAGCGCCATCCCGAGCTCGGAGCCCGGATTCTCTCGAGCCGCGAGCTGGACGACGTCAGGGACTGGATCCTGGCGCACCACGAGCGTCCCGACGGCACCGGGTACCCGAAGGGCCTCACCGCTGACGAGATCCCGCTCGAGGCCGCGATCGTCGCCGTCGCCGACGCCTACGAGGCGATGACCAGCGACCGCGTCTACCGGCTCTCGATCGGCACGGAGCCGGGCCCGCGAGGAGCTGCTCGACGTGCTCCGGCACCCAGTTCGACTCCCGGGTCGTCGAGGCATTGCTCCGCGCCCTGGACCTCGAGGGCGCGCCGGTCATCTGAGCTCCTCGCTCGTCGCGCCGGGAATCCAACTCGGCGCCCACCAGGCCCACGGGCCGAGCAGCGTCAGCACCGCGGGGAGCAGGAAGCCCCTGACGATCGTCGCGTCGACCAGCACCGCCACCGCGGTGCCGACCGCGACCTCCTTGACGTAGACGAGCTCCGAGAAGGCGAAGACGCCCATCGCGACGGCGAACAGCAACGCGGCGGCCGTGATCTGGCCGCCGCTGCGGGCGAGCCCGATCGCGATCGCGTCGTCGGGGTCGTCGGTCTCGCGGCGCGCCTCCTGGATCCGCTGCAGGAGGAACACCCCGTAGTCGGTGGAGAGCCCGAAGGCGACGGCGAAGAGCAGGATCGGCATCGAGCTGTCCAGGGCGTTCTGGCTGGTGAAGTCGAGCAGCCCCTCCAGGTGCCCGTCCTGGAAGACGAGGACCAGCACCCCGAACGCGACGCTCACCGTCAGCGCGTTGGTCACCAGGCTGACCAGCGGCAGCGTCACCGACCTGGTCATCGCGAACAGGATCAGCACGGTGGTGACGACCAGGAAGGCGAGCGCCGTCGGCAGGTGGTCGGAGAGGCTGTCGCGCTGATCGGTCAGCTCGGCGGAGGGCCCGCCGACCAGGGCGGAGCCGCCCCAGTCGATCGCGCGCGCCTCGTCGGCCGCGTCCACCGCCTCGTCGGAGAATTGATCCACCGTGAGCTGGGCGTCCACGCGCACCAGCTCGTCGGATACCCGCACCGGCGGCCCCACGCCGTCCACACCCTCGCACGGCCCCCAGCGCGCGGGTCCCGTCGTGGATCGCGGCCTCCGGCTCGCCGCGTGGTCGCCTCCACGACGACGACGATCCGCGAGGCCGGGTCGGCGGGAAAGCTGGAGCGGATCTCGGAGTCCACCTGGCGGGCGGTCGCGTCCTTCGGGAGGACCGTCGCGTCCGCGCGAGTCAGCTCGACCCGGAGGAAGGGCAGCCCCGCGATCACCATCGCCGCCACCGTGATCGCCGCGACGCTGATCGGGTGGCGGCAGACGAAGCGGGCCAGGCCGAGCCAGCGCCCGCCGCCGCTCCGCTCGCGCTGCAGCCAGGGGGGCGCGAGCGCGTTCACCCTCGGGCCGAGCAGCGCGAGGATGGCGGGCAGGACCAGCAGGCAGACCGCAGTCGAGGCGAGCGCGACCAGCGCCCCGCCCAGCCCGATCGAGTAGAGGAACCGCTGCGGGAAGATGCAGAGGGAGAGCAGCGCGGCGGCGACGGTGAGGCCGCTGAAGATGATCATCCGCCCGGTCGTCCTCATGGTCGCCGCCAGGGCCTCCTCGGTCGACGGCGAGGTCTCGAGCTCCTCGCGGAACCGGGAGACCAGGAAGAGGCTGTAGTCGATCGCGAGCCCGAGGCCGAGGGCGGTGACGATGTTGATCGCGAAGACGTCGATGTCCATCACCGCGCTCAGGAACCCCAGCAGCAGCAGGGTGGTGAGGATCGAGATCGCCCCGACCACCAGCGGAAGGCTCGCCGCGACCAGGCCCCGGAAGACGACCAGCGAGAGGAGCAGGATCAGCGGCGCGGCGTACAGCTCGATCCGCCGCAGGTCGTCCTCGGTGGTGCTGTTCAGCTGATGCGAGGTGACCGCGGTCCCGCCGACGGTGATGCCGGGCTCGCCCCCGAAGCGATCCTCGACCTCCTCGCCCACCGCCGGCACGTCGTCGGTGTCCGAGCTGAGGAAGCCGAGGACCAGGGCGGTCCGCCCGTCCTCGGGTTGCGAGGCGCGCATCGTCGGCCGGGGTCGACGACATGGGTCACCTCCGGGATCGTGTCCAGCTCGGCGGCGGCGCGCTGGGCCGCCGAGCGCCGCCTCGGGACGCGTCCTCGGGCTCGACGAGCAGGACGATGTCGGGCAGCACCCGCTCCCCGGTCGCGTCCTCCAGCGCATCGGTGGCGCGGGAGCTCTCGGAGTCCGGGTCCTGGAAGCCGAAGGGCTCGGCCCGGTCGAAGATCGCGGATGCGCCCAGCGTGCAGGCGACGACCACCCAGATGGAAATGAGCAGCAGGCGTCCCCTCCGCCGGTACGCGTAGTGCCCCAGGGACTGCACCGCGGGCGATCATATTTCGAAGGGGGAGGCGCACGCCAGCGCTGCCAGCTGGATGGCGGGTTGCAAGCGAGTGGGCAGTAGGACGTAGCACTTCCCATTCCGGCGCCGAACCACTAGGCTGGCCCGCGCATGGCCGACGTGCTCCTCTACGAGGTGAAGGACCGGGTGGCGTGGGTGACGCTCAACCGCCCGGATCAGCGCAACGCCCTCAACGGGGAGCTCCTCACCGCCCTGGTCGACGCGATGAGGCGCGCCCGCGACGACGAGGAGGTGCGCGCCGTGGTCCTCACCGGGGCCGGCGACAAGGTCTTCTGCGCGGGCGCCGACCTGGGCGGCTTCGCCGCCGACGCGCCGCTGGTCCAGAAGCACTTCGCCTCCGACCTCTTCCTCGAGTTCTTCCGGATCATGCCGCGGCTCGGCAAGCCCTCCCTCTGTGCCGCCAACGGGCACGTGCTCGCCGGCGGCCTGGGGCTGGCCCTCTCCTGCGATCTGGTGATCGCCAAGGAGGGCGCGCGCTTCGGAACGCCGGAGATCAACGTCGGCGCCTTCCCCTACATGATCATGTCGATCATCTACCGCAACGTCCCGCGCAAGAAGGTGAACGAGATGATCCTGCTCGGTGAGCAGATGCCGGCCGAGGACGCGGTGACCCACGGCCTGGCGAACAAGGTGGTGCCGGCTGACGAGTTCGAGGGCGCGGTCGAGCGAGTGGGCGACCAAGCTCGCCTCGAAGAGCCCGGTGCTGATGCGCCTCGGACACGACGCGATGTACCGCCAGCAGGACATGGCGCTCGACGACGCGCTCGAGTTCCTCCGCTCGCAGCTCTCGCTCACCTTCACGACCGAGGACATCCAGGAGGGGGTCAAGGCCTTCTTCGAAAAGCGCGAGCCCGAATGGAAGGGGCGCTGATGGCAGCGAAGGACGAAACCAAGAAGACCACGAAGAAGTCGGACACCAGCCAAGAACACAAGGGGGAGGCTGCCGAGGCGCCCGGCAAGGTCGAAGCCGGCGAGGAGACCGGGATGAAGGGCCTGACTGAGGACCTCCACGCCCGCCGGGAGCGGGCCAAGCTCGGCGGCGGCGAGGAGAAGATCGCCCTCCAGCACGAGCGCGGCAAGCTCACCGCGCGGGAGCGGCTCGACCTGCTCTGCGACGAGGGCACCTTCGTCGAGATGGGGATCCACGCCGGCCCGCACTTCGCCCAGCGCGCGATGGACGGCATCGAGGCCCCGGCGGACGGCGTGATCACCGGCTGGGGCGACATCGAGGGCAAGACGTGCGCGATCGCCGCCTACGACTTCACCGTGATGGCCGGCTCGATGGGGATGACCGGAGAGCTCAAGGTGGGCCGCCTCCGCGAGATGGCCCTACAGAAGCGCATGCCGATGGTCTGGCTGCTCGACTCGGCCGGGGCGCGGATCCAGGAGGCCGCGGGCTCGCTGTTCGCCGGCTCCGGGCATCTCTTCCGCGAGGAGGTGACGATGTCGGGGGTCGTCCCGATGGTCGCCGCGATGCTGGGCCCCTGCGCCGCCGGCACCGCGTACATCCCCGGGCTCGCCGACTTCGTGCCGATGGTGGTCGGGCAGGGCGCGATGGCGCTCGCCGGGCCGCACCTGACCAAGGCGGTCACCGGGGAGGACATCTCGATGGAGGACCTGGGAGGCGCCAAGGTCCACTGCCGGAAGTCCGGCGTGGGCGACCTCGAGGTGAAGGACGACCCCGAGTGCATCCAGGTGGTCAAGGACTACCTCTCCTACTTCCCGTCCAACTGCGAGGAGCGCCCACCGATCCGCGAGACGAAGGACCCCGACGACCGGATGTCGGAGAAGCTGCTCGACATCGTCCCGGAGTCCGCGCGGCACCCGTACGACATGTACGAGCTGATCGCCGAGATCGTCGACGACGGCGAGATCCTCGACATCAAGCCGAAGTTCGCGAAGACGATCATCACCTGCCTCGCCCGCTTCGGCGGGCAGCCGTGCGGCATCGTCGCCAGCCAGCCGAAGCAGCTCGGCGGCATCCTCGAGAACGACTCGGCCGACAAGGCGGCGCGCTTCGTCAACCTCTGCGACGCCTTCGGCATCCCGCTGCTCTTCCTCCAGGACGTGCCCGGGTTCATGGTCGGCTCCAAGGTCGAGCACGCGGGGATCATTCGCCACGGAGCGAAGATGCTCTACGCGGTCTCCCGCGCGACGGTGCCGAAGATCACGGTCGTCGTTCGCAAGGCCTACGGCGCCGGCTACTACGTCATGAACGGCAAGGCCTACGAGCCGGACCTGATCGTCGCCTGGCCCACGGCCGAGATCTCGGTGATGGGCCCCGAGGGCGCGGTCAACATCATCGGCCGCTCCGCGATCGAGGCCTCCGACGACCCCGAGAAGACACGCGCGGAGATGGTCGCGAAGGTGAAGGAGACGATCGATCCCTACATCGCCGCCAAGAACGACCTGATCGACGACGTGATCGACCCGCGGGAGACGCGCCCGACGATCATCCGCGGCCTCAGGATGGCCCGCAACAAGCGCGTCGACCGCCCTTGGAAGAAGCATGGGGTGATGCCGGTATGAGCGTCGCCGAGCGGGTCGCCCACGCGTCCAACCGGCTCTACGACGTGGTTCGCAGCCCGCAGGCGCGTGAGGCAACCGAGGGGGCGAGCAAGGGCGACCTCGCGGCCCTTGTGGGACACAAGTACTGCTTGGTGACCACCTTCAAGCGCTCCGGCGAGGCCGTACCCACCCCGGTCTGGTTCGGGCTCACCGACGGCAAGCTCTGCTTCCGCACCTATGCGGACGCATCGAAGATCAAGCGGATCAGGACCAACCCGCGGGTCCTGGTCGGGCCCTGCGACGTGCGCGGGAAGCCGAAGGGCGAGTTGATCGAGGCTAGGGGGCGCGTCGTCGCCGAGGAGGAGAAGCCCGCAGCGGAGAAGGTGGTCCAGTCCAACTACAGCCTGTTTCGCCGGCTCTACAAGGCCAGCTTCTCCGGAAGGGTCGAGGACGCGTACGTGGAGGTGACCCCGGCGTGAGCCGCTTCGAGGACCCGGTGATCATCAGCAACTCGATCTCGGGGGCGATCGCCAACCGCGACCAGTGCCCGGCGATCCCCTACACGCCGGAGGAGTACGCGGCCGAGGCGCGGCGGATCGTGGACGAGGGCGGCTCGCAGATCCACATCCACGCCCGCACGCCGGACGGGACGCCCTCCTACGAGGTCGAGGACTTCCGGGCGATCACCGAGGCGATCAAGGCCGAGGTGGACGACGTGATCATCAACTACTCGACCGGCGCGATCGGCGTCCCGATCGAGAAGCGGATCGAGTACCTGCGGGAGCTGCGGCCCGACGTCGCCGCGCTGAACATGAGCAGCATGAATTACGCCAAGTACTCAGCCGGAGGCGCAAGGACTTCGTCTTCAAGGCGGTGTTCGAGAACAGCTTCGACACTGATCATCGAGTTCATCGACCGCGATGAACGAGTTCGGGATCCAGCCGGAGCACGAGTGCTTCGACGCCGGCCACGTCGCCAACCTCGACCCGCTGCCTCGACATGGGCCTGCTCGAAGCCGCCGCTGCAGATCTCGCTGGTGATGGGCGTGAACGGCGGCATCCGCCCCAACGCCCGCAACGTCGCCTTCATGTCCGAGCAGATCCCGGGCGGGCCCGAGGGTCCGAACAACTGGCAGGTGATCGGCATCTCGCGCGACCAGTGGAAGCTGCTCGGCGCGGCCGCTGAACGCTCGGCGGCAACGTCCGCGCCGGGCTCGAGGACAACCTCTACCTGCCGGACGGCGAGATGGCGAAGTCGAACGGCGAGCTGATCGCCAAGGCGCGGCAGATGGCCGAGGACGTGGGCCGGCGCGCCGCCACCGTCGCCGAGGCGCGCGAGATGCTCGGCGTCCCGAAGCGTCAGGAGGCGAAGGCGTGACCGAGGCGACGGGACCGCTCTCGGACGTCCGCATCCTCGACCTCACCCGCCTGCTGCCCGGCGGCTTCTGCACCCTGCTGCTCGCCGACCTCGGCGCGGACGTGATCAAGGTCGAGGACACCGGCGCCGGCGACTACGTGCGCTGGGCCCCTCCCTACTACGGGGAGGACGAGCACACGCCGCTGGGCACGCGCTCCGCCCTCTACCTGGCGCTGAACCGAAACAAGCGCTCGATCCGGCTCGACCTGAAGCAGGAGGAGGGCAAGCGGGCCCTGCTGACACTGACCAAGGATGCCGACGTGCTGGTCGAGAGCTTCCGCCCCGGCGTGCTCGACCGCCTCGGTGTCGGCTACGACGAGCTCGCGAAGGCGAACCCCGCGCTGGTCTACTGCCCGATCACCGGCTACGGCCTTGACGGTCCCAACCGCGACCGTGCGGGCCACGATCAGAACTACCTCGGCCTCAACGGCATCCTTGGGCTGACCGGGGACGCCGGCGGCCCCCCGATCCAGGCGGCCGGGCAGATCGCCGACCTCGGTGGCGGCGGCCTGATGGCCGCGGTCGGGATCCTCGCGGCGCTCAACGAGGCTCGGCGCTCCGGCCAGGGTCAGGTCGTCGACGTCTCGATGACCGACGGCTCGCTCTCCTGGCTCGCGATGGTCGCCGGCCAGTACCTCTGCGACGGGGTCGTGCCGAAGCGCGGCGACCTGCCTCTGGCGGGGCGCATCGTCTGTTACCGGCCCTATGAGGCCAAGGACGGCTGGGTCAGCTGCGGTGCGCTGGAGCAGAAGTTCTGGGCCGCCTGGTGCAACGGCGTCGGCCGCGAGGACCTCATCTCCCACCAGTTCGACGCTCCGGGATCGGACGCGCACGGCGAGGTCGCCGAGATCTTCAAGCAGCGGACGCGGGAGGAGTGGAAGGCCTTCAACGACGAGCACGACTGCTGCATCGAGCCCATCCTCGACCTCGACGAGGTGCTCGACTCCGAGCAGGTGACCGAGCGAGAGATGGTCGTCTCCTACGAGCAGCCGGAGCTCGGGGAGGTCCGCCAGCTCGGCTTCCCCGTGAAGCTCTCCCATACCCCGGCGAGCGTGCACCGCCCCGCTCCCGCGCTCGGGGAGCACACCGCCGAGGTGCTCGGCGAGGCCGGCCTCGCCGATGCCGAGATCGCGGCCCTGATCGAGTCCGGGCGCGGCCAAGGGCCCCGACGCCGGCCAGAAGGCGGAGGCCTTCCGGGCATGAGCGCGGCCGACGCCAAGACCCGGGACAAGGGAACCTCATCCGAGATGCTGCGGATGGGCGAGCTGGCGGAGGCCTCGGGCGTCTCGGCGGCGACCATCAAGCACTACCTCCGGGAGGGCCTGCTGCCCGAGCCGGTCAAGACCTCGCGGAACATGGCCTACTACCCGGCCGAGTTCGTCGACCGGATCCGCATGATCAAGCAGCTCCAGGAGGAGCGCTACATGCCGCTCCGCGTGATCAAGGAGCTGCTCGACGAGGATCCCGACCGCGCCCAGGCGCTGATCGAGCTGGGCGACCGGATGCTGGAGCGGGCGCTGGCGGGGGAGCAGGAGCGGATCAGCGCCGCCGAGATCCGCCACCGCTACGACGTGCCGCAGGAGGTGCTCGACCGCCTCGCGGAGCTCGAGGTGCTCACCCCGGACGAGCGGGGCTACTCGCCCAGCGACGCCCGCATCGTCGAGGCGATCAGCCGCTTCCGGGCGGGCGGCTACGACGAGCGGATCGGCTTCACCGTCTACGACACCCTCCGCTACAAGCAGGCGATGGGTGAGCTGGTGAAGGAGGAGGTCAACGTGCTGATGGAGCGGCTCGCCGGCGAGGTCGATCCCGACCGGGCGATGGAGCTGATCGAGTCCGGGGTGGAGCCGCTCAACACCCTGATGGCCGCCCTCCACACCAAGCAGATGGTGGCCGAGCTCGAGCGCCGGCGCGGCGACGGCGACTCCGGCGGCGACCAGGCCTAGATGGAAGTCCTCGCGCTCGCGATGCTCGGCACCATCCTGGTGCTGACCTTCTTCGTGCGCGTCGCGATCTCGCTGCGGCAGACCGGAACGACCGGGCTGATCGGCCTGCGCCCGGGCGCCGGACCGGTGGAGGCGCTGAGCGGCGTCTTCTTCATCGGCGGCATCGTGCTGGGGGTGCTCTCGCCCGTTCTGGTCCTCCGGGACGAGCTGGGGACGATCGACGCGCTCGAGTCGGACCCGATCCAGGCGATCGGCTTGGTCGTCGCATCGATCGCCGGGCATCGCGATCTTCGGGGCGCAGCTCGGGATGGGCCCCTCCTGGCGGATCGGGGTCAGCGACGACCAGGGGACCGACCTGATCACCACGGGCTGGTTCGCGGCCGTCCGCAACCCGATCTACACGTCGATGATCTTCGCCTGGATCGGGTTTGCGCTGATGGTCCCGACCTGGCTCGGCATCGTGGCGCTCGTCGTCGCCGTCATCGGCCTGGAGATGCAGGTCCGGCTCGTCGAGGAGCCGTACCTGATCCGCACGCATGGCGAGGCCTACCGTGCCTACGCGGCGCGCGTCGGCCGCTTCCTGCCCGGCGTCGGGCGTCTCAGCTAGCCGGCCAGCGCCGCGTCGCGGAGGGCGCGGATCGAATCCAGCTCGAGGGCCTGTCCGTTGCGCGCCGCAAGCTCCTCGGCTTCCGCGAGTGCCTTTTCGGCACCCGGCTCACCGGAGGCGATGCGCGCGCGGGCGAGGGTGCGAAGCGCGCGCGGCATGGCCCAGTAAAGGGCGCGCTCGCTTCCGACTGTTACGGCCTGCTCGGCCAGCTTCAGCGCCTTCGGGGACCCTGCCGAGCTCCAGCAGGGCCTCGGCGATCAGCGCCAGTCGCCACGATTCGGTCTCACCGCCGTTTCCCATCGCCTCGCGGTAGAGGCGGTCGGCGCGCTCCAAGTGGTCGAGGGCAGCATCCGCCTCCTCTCGCTCGAGGTGCACGATCCCGAGCTGAACCAGCGCCCACTGACGTGAGAAGACATCCCCGAGGCGGTCCGTCAGCTCGTAATTTCGCTGGGCGAGCCCGAGCGCCTTGTCGAGGTCGCCGCGGAACGCAATCAGGGTGGCCAGGTTGCCCCGGGCCCAGCCCTCGGTCTCGGGATCCCCGTGCTTCGCCCGCAATCCGCAGAGCCGATTCCAACAGCTCCTCGCTTTCCTCGAACTCGCCGCGGTCTCGCTTGATCGCCCCCTTCGCCATCAAACCCCACGCATAGGGGCAAGCGATCACGATTCCAGCGCCGGCGCCATGGTCCCCATCGGCGATCTCGAACGCCTCGTCGATGAGCTGCTCAGCCCGGTCGGAATCTCCAGCGATCAGCGATGCGTAAGCGGCCGTTGGCCGCATCGCCATCCGAAGCGCATCGTCGCCCGACTCGTCCGCGAGCGCGATTGATTCGGCCGCCCCCGCGACCCAGTCGTCCGCGTGCGCCACCAGACCCGGACGGGCGGACTCGAGCATTCGCAGCATCGTCAGGGAGCGCAGGTCGCCTGTTCTGGTGGCAATCTCACGGGCCTCCTCGACCAGGGCGTCGACGCGCTCCTTCTCCATTCCCACCCGCCAGGCGTGGTCGAGCTGGAACACCCGCGAGAAGGCGCCCAGCGACAGCGTCTCCTCGTCCTCGGGAAGCGCACCCGCCAGCTCCGAGACCTTCGTCCAGAGGCGGAGGGCATCATTGGGATTGGCGTGGCCGGCCCAGTGGGCGGCGCGGGCGTTCCAGCGCGCCGCGTCCAGACTCTCGCCCCCCTGCTCTAGATGCTGGGCGATCAGCGCCGCGAGCTCTTCATGGCGGTCGGGGTTGAGCTCGCTCAGTGCCCGAGCGGTGGCGGCGTGGGCCCTGGCCCGTTGCTCTCCGAGCTGAGACCCGTAGGCGACCTCCTGGGTGAGAGGGTGGCTGAAGGCAAGCACCCGCTCGGGATAGATCTCGGCCTCGTAGAGGAAGCCGGCGTTGATCAGCTCCTTCAGCCCCTCCTCGATGGCCTCATCGTCGGCGTCCGCGACGAGTCGCAGCGCCTGTTCGGGCACCTCCTTCCCGATCACGGCTGCTGCCTGCAGGAGCGCCTTCGCGCTCGCCAGGCGATCGATCCGGGCGGCGAGGATCGCCTGGACCGTCGCGGGCACCCTGCTGTCGTCCACTGGCTTGGTCAGCCGATAGGAGCCGCGGTCGCCCTCCAGGTATCCGGCCTCGACCAGCTCGCGAATGACCTCCTCGATGAAGAACGGGTTGCCGCCGGTGCGCTCGTGGATCAGCTCCTCGAGACCGTCAAGCGACGGGTCACTGCCGGCGAGGTCATCGAGCAGCTCCTCCGTCGATTCGAGTCCGAGTGGGACCAGCGACATGCGCCGGTAGACCGGTGCGTCGGTCCACTCGGCCTCGTACTCCGGTCGGAAGTTGACCACGGCCAGGGTCAAGGTTCCTTCGACCGCCGAGATCATCTCCGCCAGGAAGACCCCGCTGCCCTCGTCCATCCAGTGGAGGTCCTCCATCACGACGACCGCCACGTCGGTGCGACTGGGGGCCTGATACAGGCGCCGGATCACGCCGCGGAGGAGCCGCTCCCGGGCCTCGGCGCTCACCTGTGGCGCCGGGCGCTCGGGATCGGGCACGGCGAGGAAGTCGAAGACCAGCGGCAGATCGTCGGCGAAGCCGGGGTCGAGTAGCAGCAGCCGGCCGGCGATCTTCTCGCGGGCGACGCGATCGGAGTCGCGATCCTCGATCCCGAAGTACGAGCGGAGCATCTGCAGGACCGGCAGGAAAGGGATCGCCTCGGCGTGGGCCTGCGCTCCGCCCACATAGATGTCGATTCCGCGTGCACGGCACCGCTCCGCGAACTCGTGACAGACCCGGCTCTTGCCGACCCCCGGCTCGGCGACGATGCCGATCACCCCTCCCCGGCCCTCTTCGGCCTGCTCCAACGCGTCCTCGAGGATCTTCATCTCCTCCGCTCTGCCCACGAACCGGCTGAGCCCGCGCTCCTTCGAGAGGTCGAGCCGAGATCGCGCCGAGCCCGCGCCGACCAGCTCGAAGACCTCGATCGGGCGACTCGCTCCCTTCACGTCGAACTCGCCGAGATCCTTCAGCTCCAGGAAGCCCTGCGCCAGCTCCGCTGCGTGCTCGGTGAGGTAGGCCTTACCGGGCTCGGCGAGCGCCTCCATGCGCTGAGCCAGGCCCACCGTGTGGCCGACCGCGGTGTAGGCGGGCTGATCGTCCTCGCCGATCCCTCCGGCGACGACCTCGCCCGAGTTGAGGCCGATCCGAACTGAGAAGTTGAGTCCCCGCTCCCTCCTCAGTTCGGCCGCGTAGGCCAAGACGAGCTCCTTGATGTGAAGCGCCGCGAAGCAGGCGCGGGGGGCATGATCCTCGTGCGCGATCGGAGCCCCGAACAGGGCCATGATCCCGTCGCCGGTGAACTTGTCCACTGTGCCCTCGAAGCGGCGAACCCCATCGGACAGAAGCAGGAAGAAGCGCTGCATGATCCGTCGCCACTCCTCGGGGTCCTCCTGCTCGGCCATGTCCATGGAACCCATGACGTCGGCGAACAGCACGGTGACCTGTTTGCGCTCCCCGTCCAGCTGTGTCGGTTGCGAGTCGGCCGTGTCGGCGGTCGGAAGATGCTCGGGCTCCGCCGACACCTGGAGTCCTTGCCCGCAGGAGTTGCAGAACTGCTGTCTGGCGGGATTCTCGGCGCCGCAGCCCGGGCAGGCGAGCCGGCTCACACTTCCACCGCAGGAGCCGCAGAACCGCGCGTCAGCGGGGTTCGGGGTGCCACAGCTGGCGCACGGTGTTGCTGCTGGCTCGGAAACGTTCAATCGACGTCCATGTCTCTGAGGACTATGGCGGTATTCCCGGGGGGCCGTCGGGCGCCTGAACCAGGCAGGGCCGGGACCTCCTCCCGGTTGCAAGGCGACGCCCAGTCTTGCTACGGTGCCGCGCTCAAGCCGAGTCTCGTCTTGTGAGGACGAGAGCGGGGAAACCAAGTTTCCGGGGCGAGCCCACTGTTTTCCGTGGGGGCGCAAGCTCCTTCAGCGCCAGCCCGACAGCTAACCCCGCAGGCCGACGAAGGAGGTTGTCTTGCGTTCACGTCTGAGGTTGCGGAGGGGTCTCGTCCCTGCTCTAGCGGTTGCGGGTTTGCTCGGCGCCAGCACCGGCGCGCTCGCGCAGACCGGCGGCTCCACGCCGCCGGGCTCGACCACGACCACCACGACGACGCCGACCACACCGCCGCCGACGACCACTCCGGGCGTCGCGACGCTGCAGGCTGACGGAAGCGCGCTCGCTCCGCCCGACGCACCTCGGAATGTCCGCAAGGCCATCAACGCCGCCAACCGGATCCGCTACATGCCCTACCGCTGGGGCGGCGGTCACCGCAAGTTCAAGGACACCGGCTACGACTGCTCCGGCGCGGTCAGCTACGTGCTCCACGCAGCGGGCCTCCTGAAGAAGCGGCCGATGGACTCGGGCACCCTCGCCAGGAGCTGGGGCACCTACGGGGTGGGCCAGTGGATCACCGTCTACGCGAACCGCAGCCACACCTACGCCGTGATCGCCGGCCTTCGCTGGGATACCTCGGCTGTCGGTGAGGCGTTCAACAGCGGCAGCGGGCCGCGCTGGCGCTCGACCCAGCGGATGTCCACCGGCTACACGCCGAAGTACTTTCTGAGCCTCTAGGCCCAAAGCTCAACAGCTAGAGGAGGCCCATGTCGGAGAGGGTCTGGCGGACACCTTCCTCGAGCGGGGTGGGCGTCCAGTCGAGCTCGCGCTGGGCCTTCGACGAGTCGGGGTGCGCCTGCCAGAGGAAGTAGGTGAGCTGGCCGCGGGCGAGCAGCGGCGGGCGGCGGATCACCCGTGAGATCCCCTCGCCCGCGCCCGCCATCGCCTTCGCGACGGGCACCGGCATCACCCGCGGGACGCGGCCCCTGCCGGCCACCTCCACGACGGTCTCGGCCAGGTCTTTGAACTCGGCGTAGGTGTCGGCGAGGATGTAGCGCTCGCCGTCCTTCCCCTTCTCCGCGGCGAGCAGGTGGCCGGCCGCGACCCCCGGCGCGAAGGCGAGCCCGCTGCCGCCGGGCGGGAGGGCCGGCAGTCGCTTCTTGACCAGCGGCTCGAACATTCCCTTGTCGAACGAGACGCTCGCCGAGGGCCCCGGACCGTAGACGCCGGAGGGGTTGAGGATCACCACCTCCATCCCGTCGCGCTCGGCCAGCACCAGCTCCTCCGCGTGCTGCTTCGAGCGCTCGTACGCGGTGCCCTTCGGGTAGTCGGCGAGCTTCGTCTCGTCGAAGACCTGGCCCTGCTCGGCGTGGAAGACGTCGTGGGTCGAGGTGTGGACGAAGCGGGGCACACCGGCTTCGCGGGCGGCGCGCGCGAGGTCGCGGCTGCCGATCGCGTTCACGCGCTCGAAGATCCCCTTGTCGCGCACCCACTGCTCGGGCAGGCCCATCGCGTTGAAGACCAGCTCGCGGCCCTCGACCGCGGCGGGCAGGCTCTCCGGTTCGGTGACGTCACCCGAGATCAGCTCGACCCCGGCGGGGATGGTCGAGGCGGCCCGCTCCGGGTCGCGCACCAGCGCCCGGACGTCGTCACCGCGCTCCAGGAGGGCGGAGGCGATCGCGTAGCCGACCTTGCCGGTTGCGCCCGTGACCAGAACCTTCACGGGCCGATCCTATGCGGCCCGGCCGGTCCCGTCTCCCGCGCGGATGCCGCCGAGGACCTCCTCGGCGAGCCTGGCGCCGTCCTCCGGCTTCTCGGGCGTGCTGACGATCTTCACCACGACGTCGTCGCGGTCGAGCTCCTCGACCGCGATGTGCGGCGGGTAGCGGAGCGGCACCGAGATCTGGCGCTCGAGCAGCTCCTGCACCTCGCGCGGGCTGGTGTCGGCGCCGAAGCGGGCGCGCAGCTCGACCCGCTCGGGCTCGCGCATCGGCACCAGCGCGCTCGCCAGGATGACGCTGTTCGGGACCATGATCCGGTCGGCGCCGCTGACCAGCGTGGTGTAGAAGAGCCCGAGGCTGCCGACGATCCCATCGACCTGCCCGGCGAGCGCTCCGCCCTGAGCGCGCACGCGCTCGCCGACTCGGAAGGGCCGGTTCGTGATCAGGACGACGCCCGCGATCAGATTCCCGACCACCTGCTGGGCGGCGAGGCCGATCACGACGGCGGTGAATGCGCCGCCGACGGCGAGCGTTCCGGGCTTGATGCCGGCGATGCGCAGCGCGACCACCACCACTGCGACGATCGTCAGCAGGCGGACGAGGAAGCCCATCGTGCCCGCGGTCCCGGGCTCCAGGCGCCTGTACAGGGCCGGGCCGAGGCCCCGGCCGAGCGACCGCGCCAGCGCCCAGCCGAGCAGGACCAGCAGCACGACCGTGGCGACGCGGACCTCGGTTCCGTAGCCGGGGAACAGGTCCTTCCGCTTCGAGAACGCGACCAGGACCACGCCGATGAGGGCGAGCGCGATCAGCGCGCCTCCCTTGCCGCGGCGCGCCTGGGCACGGTCGATCTCCGAGCCCAGCCCCGCCTGGCGCCAGAGCTCGGTTCGCGACTCGAAGGCCGTGCGTGTGCTGGGCAGGAATCGCCTGAGCATCGTTTTCGGATACCACGAGCGGGCTTCACATACACCGGCACGTGAGTCCACTCACACGCGTCAGGGCCGTGCCTGGCGAGCTTCGTGCCACGTACGGGGGGTCGGAGCGCTAGATTGACTGGTCAGTCAGCCGAATCGGGGGATCGCCCTCCGAGACCCGGATTCAGGCCCCGCGAGGAGAGATGCGCGCAGCAGCCGTACAGCTCAATTCCACCGACGACTACGACCGCAATCTCGAGGTGGCCGAGAGCCTCGTCCGCGCCGCCGCCGAGGACGGGGCCGAGTTCGTGGCGCTGCCGGAGAAGTGGACCGTGCTCGGCGCGCCTGGGGCGCTGCACGCACGCGCCGAGCCGCTCGACGGCCCCGCGCTGAGGGCAGCCGCCGGCTGGGCACAGCTGCTCGGCATCCACCTGCTGGCGGGGAGCATCGCCGAGCGCATCGAGGGGCGCGACAAGCTCTGCAACACCTCCGTGCTATTCGGCCCCGACGGCTCCGCCAGGGCCTTCTACCGGAAGATCCACATGTTCGACGTGGACGTCGAGGACGTCTCCTACCGCGAGTCGGAGATCGAGGACCCCGGTGACGAGATCGTCACCGCCGACGTGGCCGGGACCCGGCTCGGGATGACCATCTGTTACGACCTCCGCTTCCCCGAGCTCTACCGGATTCTCGCCCTCAACGACGCGCGCGTGATCTCGGTGCCCTCGGCCTTCACGGAGCGCACGGGCCGCGACCACTGGGAGGTCCTGCTGCGGGCGCGCGCGATCGAGAACCAGGTCTTCATCATCGCCCCGAACCAGGTCGGCGACGCCCCTCCGCACTTCAAGAGCTACGGCCGTTCCATGATCGTGGACCCATGGGGCGTCGTCCTGGCGCAGGCCGCCGACACCGAGTGCTTCATCAGCGCCGATCTCGACTTCCCGATCCAGAACGAGATGCGCCAGAGCCTTCCCTCGCTTCACAACCGACGCGCCTCCGCCTACAACTGGCCCGACTCAGAAGGCGCCGGCCCCACCGACCAGCCCGCCTCGATCGCCGAGCCGGCCCACCCCGAGGGAGCGCCCTGATGGCCGAGGCTCAGGCCGACAAGAGGCGCGCGATCCTCGATGCGGCGATCCGCGTCTTCGCGCGGGAGGGCTTCCACCGGGCCCGCGTCTCCGACATCGCCGGCGAGGCCGGGGTCGCCTACGGCCTCGTCTACCACTACTTCGACTCCAAGGAGGAGATGCTGAACGAGCTGTTCAGCGAGCGCTGGCGCCTGCTGCTGGACGCGAGCGAGGAGGCGAAGGCGGCGGGCGCATCCCCGCGCGACAAGCTCGCCACGGTCTCCTCATTCATCATCGAGTCCTACCGCCACGACCCCGAGCTGATGAAGGTGATCATCGTCGAGGTGACCAGGGCGGCCAACTCGTTCGGGCGCACCCACCTGGACGAGATCCAGCGCGCCTACGACCTGGTGGCGGAGATCGTCGCCGAGGCGCAGGAGGCGGGGGAGTTCCGCGACGACGTGGACCCGAGCTTCGCCGCGATGCTGTTCTACGGCGCGATCGAGCAGCTCCTCTCCGGCTGGATCTTCGGCCTGGTGCCGGGCGCCGACAGGGACTTCGAGCACGCCAAGGAGCAGGTGGTCGAGACGATCTGCGGCGGGCTCGAGCCGCGTCCGGCGCGCGACCGCGTGGCCTCGTAGTGGCGGCCCCCTGAGATGTGGGAGGGGCTGGCAAGGACGCAGCGGCAGGACCGCGTGCTGCACGGCGCGGCGAAGCTGGCGAACATCCTCTTCGGCCTGATCGCGATGCCCCTCTGGCTGCTGGGGCAGGCGGTCGGGGGGCGGTTCCGCGACTTCTTGATGCGGCTGGAGCGGCGGTCCAAGCGGCCGCTCCCGGTGCCCTCCGGAGCGCGAGCGCAGCATGGACGCCCTGATGCGGGACCTCGACCTGGTCCCGGCCCGCCTTCGGCACTCCAACTTCAATGAGCTCAGAAGAGGCTTCGCCGACATCTCCAACTTCGTCGTCGCGCAGCATCGCGAGGGCGCCGTGCTCGGCTACCGGTACCCGGCCCAGTTCGACGATCACATCTTCACCGGGGCGGACGGCGAGCGGATCGCCGCCTCGATCGCGCTGCAGGAGGCGGCCCGGCCGGCGCTGATCGTCGTCCACGGCCTGTTCACCTCGAGCCGCTTCGACTACGTCCGCCAGATCGCCGTCCGCGCTTACTACGAGTGGGGCTTCAACGTCGCCGCGCTCGACCTGCGCAGCTTCGGCATGACCGAGTTGACCACCCCGGCGCCCTCGACCGGCGGCTGGAAGGAGGGGGAGGACATCCTCGCCCTCGCGCGCTACCTGCGGGAACTGGGCGCCACCAGCGTCGGCGCCCTCGGGATCTCGCTCGGCGCCAACTCGGTGCTCAACGCATCGCATTACGAGGAGACGGCGGCAGTGCTCGACGGCGGCATCCTCGCGATCTCGCCGCCGGCCGTCCCCAAGGAGGTCTGGATGCGGCTCTCCGAGCCGGTGCCGAGGAACCATCCGCGTTATCCGCTCCACGCGGCGTTCAAGGCCGCTCTCACCTCGCGGGTGCGCTCGGGCCGCTGGCCTCCGGAGGCCGAGGACATGCTGCGCGTGATGGAGCACGTCTCCGCCCCCTACTACGGGGTGGACGCCGAGGAGATCTGGAGGCGCTCCACCGGGCGCGACCACATCCCGAACGCCAAGGTCCCGCTGCTCATCCTCCACCCGGAGGACGACCACATCGTCAAGGTGAACCAGGCTCGGATCCTCGAGGAGGCCGCCCGCGGCAACGACCTCGTGCGGGTCTGGGTGCTGCCCGCCGGGTTCGCACGGGCTCCTGGAGGCAGCGGATCCCCGCTGGACCCACGGGATCTACCGCATCTTCTTCGAGCGCTGGGCGACGTATGCGGAGCGGACGGCCGACCGGCCTGGTGGCAAGGGCGTTGACTTGGTTTACTCCGCCTGATGGATAGCGACATGCTGAGGCGACTGATCTGGGGAGCCCTCCTCGCGGCCACGGGCGCGCTGGCGACCGTGGCGGCCCACCGGATCTCCGAGGTGATCTGGCGCCGCGTCTTCAACGAGGAGCCGCCCGTTGACTGACGGCGAGGGCAACCCCGAGGGCGCGGAGCCGGCCGCCGAGCAGAAGCCGCCCGAGCCCAGCCCGACCGAGGGCGCCCCGACCAACGGCGACGAGGACGCGAGCGTCGGGGAGCTCGTCTTCGAGATCTCCGACCGCGCCTCGGTCCTGATCCGCGAGGAGATCGAGCTCGCCAAGACCGAGGTCACCGAGAAGGTCAACAGCCTGCTGCGGGGCTCGGTGGTGGCGCTGGTCGCCGGGATCTTCGTCCTGCTCGCCCTGATGATGGGCATGCACGGCGTCGCCTGGGTGCTGAACGACAAGGTGTTCGACAACTTCTGGCTCGGCTTCTTCGTCGAGGCCGCCTTCTTCCTGCTGATCGCGGCAGGCGGCGGCCTCTACGCCTACCGGGCGTTCAAGAAGGGCGCCCCTCCGACGCCGGACATGGCGATCGAGGAGGCGAAGGAGATTCGAAGCGCACTCGACGGGGAAGGAGAGCACTGATGGAAGCGACGACCAGGGTCCACACAAGCGGCAACAACCGCCCTGCGATGCCGCCTCCCGGCAGCCGCTCCGCGGAGGAGATCAGGCGCGACATCGTGGCGCAGCGCCAGGAGCTCTCGCGCTCGGTGGATGCGCTTCGCGGTCGCTGGACTCGCGCAACCGACATCGGCTACCAGGTGCGAAAGCACAAGACCGAGCTCCTTGTTGGCGCCGCCGTGGTCGGCTTCCTGATCGGCGGCGCGATCGCGCTCCGCCGCCGCGGCTAGCCGGCGATCTCGGCGATCAGCTGCTCGACCCGCGACTCGATCTTGTCGCGGATCCCCCGCACGGTGTCGAGGTCCTTCCCGGCCGGGTCCTCGAGCTCCCAGTCCTCGTAGCGCTTTCCCGGGTAGATCGGGCAGGCGTCGCCGCAGCCCATCGTGATCACCACGTCCGCCTCGCGGACCATGTCGTCCTCGAGCAGCTTCGGGCGCTCGGCGGAGATGTCGATCCCGGACTCGCGCATCGCCTCGACCACCGCCGGATTGAGCCGGTCCGCAGGCTCGCTCCCCGCGGAGAGGACCCTGACCTTCTCACCGGCCTTCCGCTGGAGTAGGCCGGCCGCCATCTGGCTGCGCCCGGCGTTGTGGACGCAGACGAAGAGGACCTCGGGGACCTCGGTTGCCATGGCCCGATCATATTCCATCGATAAATGTCGATGTAATTGCTAGAGTGATGCATAGATGCCCGTCGATCTCGAGCTCGCCCCGAAGATCAAGCGACCGATCGGCGAGCCCTGCTGCGAGCCGGTCGTCTATCCCGAGACCGACCGCCGCCAGGCTGAGAGGATGGCCATGGTGGCGAAGGCCCTGGGTGACCCGATCCGCCTCCAGCTGGTGGACGTCCTGCGCCGGCACCCCGGCCAGGCATGCGTCTGCGAGCTGGTGCCGCTCTTCGACCTCTCCCAGCCGACCGTCTCGCACCACCTGAAGGTGCTGCGCGACGCCGGGATCGTCGGCTCCGAGCGGCGCGGCCTCTGGAGCTTCTATTACGTGGAACCCGACGCACTGAAGGAGCTGAGCACATGGCTGAACTGACATTCGATCCGACCGAGCCCTGCTGCCCGGACTGCCCCTGCTGAGCGGCGAGGCTCGACAACTGCCGATGATCGAGGCCTGCGAGCTGAGTCCGGACGAGGCGAGGGCCCAGGCGGACCGCTACCGCGAGCTGTCACGGCGCGTCGCGGTGCTCGAGCGCCGACCCGCCCTTCTGAGCGTGCGATTCTCGGGCGACCTGGACCGGAACCTGCTCGAGGAGACGATCGCGGTCGAGCGCGAATGCTGTTCGTTCTTCGGCATCGACTTCGACGCCGAGGCTCTCACCCTCTCGATCAGCGTCGAGGAGGAGCGGCTGGTCCCCGCGCTCGACCCGCTCGAGGCCGCGCTCGGATCGCGCAACGGCGACCGTTGACGGACGCTAGCGCGGAGCAGGATGACTGGCGCTCGCGGGTTCTCGAGGCCCACCAGCGCACCGAGGCCCGCGACGCCTACTCGCGCCTGGCGCCGGTCTATGAGGTCTGGGCACGGCTCGCCGAGTCGCGCCCCCGCAAGCGCGTGCTCGAGCTGGTCGCGGTCAGGGACGGCGAGGACGTGCTCGAGGTGGCGACCGGGACCGGGGTGCAACTTGTCGAGCTCGCCCGGCGGACCCCGAAGGGGACCACCCGGGGAGTGGAGCTCGCTCCCGGGATGCTCGCGGAGAGCCGCAAGCGGCTCCGAAAGGCGGGTCTCGACCGGGTCGAGGTGATGGAGGGCACCGCACTCGACCTGCCGTTCCCCGATGAGAGCTTCGACCTGCTGGTCAACGGCTACATGCTCGACCTGCTCCCGCGCGAGGACATCCCGCGGGCCCTCGCCGAGTTCAAGCGCGTCCTTCGCCCGGGCGGTCGGCTGGTTCTTTCCAACATGACCGTCGGCGAGGCCCGCCGGCACCGGGTCTGGGACGCCCTCTACGCGAGGGGGATCAACCTCACCGCCAACTGCCGCGGGGTGCTCGCCGCGCCGGTGCTGGGCGAGCTCGGCTTCGATCAGATACGCAGGGAGTACATGGCCCAGATGGGCTTCCCAACCGAGATCGTCACCGCTACTCGAAGTCCGAGCTGAGCGCGCCCCCGACGCCGATCACCCCGGGCCCGACGTGGGCGCCGATCACCGGCCCGATCTCAGACACGAACAGCGGGTCACGCCCGAAGACTGGTTTGCAGGTCTCGACCAGCTCCTCGGCGGTCTCGGGGTCCTGCACGTGTTGGACGCACCAGGCGTCGGCGCCGTCCTCGTGCCGCTGGCGCGCGTAGTCGACAAGCCGCTCGAGCGCCCGGGTGCGAGTCCGCACCCTCTCGATCGGGGTGATCTCGTGCTCCAGGGTGAGGATCGGCTTGATCTTCAGGGTGGAGCCGATCAGGGCGCGGGCCGCGCCGATCCGGCCGCCGCGGCGCAGGTATTCGAGCGTGTCCACGGCGAACCAGATCTTCAGGTTCTCGCGAGCCCGGTCGGCGTGCGCCTTGACCTCCTCGCCGGAGGCGCCTCCCGCGACCGCGTGTCCTGCGGCGAGGATCTGCATTCCCATTCCGCCGCCGCCGGTGTGCGAGTCAACGACGTGGATCCGCTCGCCGCCCTTGCCGTCCGCGATCAGGCGCTCGCGCGCCTGCCCCGCCGTCTCGTAGGTGCCCGAGATCCCCGCGGAGAGGTGGATCGAGACGATCTCCCGATCCTCCGCGAGGAGGGGCTCGTAGACCTCCAGGAAATCCCCGACGGATGGCTGCGAGGTGGTGACGGCTTCCTCCGACACCCGCAGCCGCTCGTAGAAGGCGTCCAGGTCTGTGATGTCGGACTCGCGCTCCTGATCGCCCTCGAGCCCGACGTAGAGGCTGACCATGTGGACGTCGTGTTCTGCGAGCAGCTCTGGGGGGAGGTAGGAGGTGCTGTCCGCGACGAGCGCGGTCCGAGCCGAGGGACTCACCCGGCTCTTGTATCACGGCACCCCTCGATGCGGCCTCTGCCATTCTGCGGCCCAATGGGGCACGGCAATGACTAGGACGCTCGTCACCGGAGGGACGGGCTTCATCGGCTCGCACCTGGTGCGGGAGCTCGCCCGCCGTGGCGACGAGCTGAGGCTGCTGATGCGCGAGAGCAGCTCGACCGCGTACCTCGGCGGGATTGAGTACGAGCGGACGATCGGGGACGTCAGGGACCGCGATTCGGTGCGCAAGGCGATGAAGGGGGTGGAACGGGTCTTCCACGTCGCCGGCACTACGTCCATGCGCAGTGGCGCCCGCGAGCATGTCTTCGAGGTCAACGTGGGGGGCACCCGCAACGTGATGGAGGAGGCGCTTCGCGCCGGGGTGATTCGGGCGGTGCTCACCTCGAGCGCCGGCGCGGTGGGCCCAGCGCCCCATGGCGGCGCCGCCGACGAGTCCCAGCCCTTCACGGCGGGCGAGCTCGGGATCGCGTACGTGAACGCCAAGCACGACGCCGAATGCGTGGCGATGCGCGTCGCGGCCCAGGGGCTCCCGGTGGTCGTCGTCAATCCCTCGTTCGTCTTCGGCCCCGACGATCCCACCGGCACCTCGAACCGACTGATCCGCCGCATGCTGCTGCGGCGCCTCCCCGCGTACACGGACGGAGCGCTCAGCATCGTGGACGTGCGCGACGTGGCCGCGGGCCACCTGCTCGCCGACGAGCGGGGGCACGAGGGCGAGCGCTACCTGCTGAGCGGCCGCAACTTCACCCTCCAGCGCCTGTTCGCCGACCTCAGCCGAATCGCGGGTGTGCCGCCGCCGCCGGTGAAGGTCGATGGCCGCCTGATGCTGGCGGGCATCCGCGTGCTGAAGCTCGCCGGGCTCCCGACCCCGGCCTCCTCGGACGAGGTGCGCTCCGGGATGCAGTGGTGGACCTATCGCAACGACAAGGCTCGCCGGGACCTCGGTTTCCAGCCCCGCCCGCACGAGGAGACCCTCGAGGACACGGTCCGCTGGCAGCTCGAGCAGCTCGGCGACCGCGCTTCGGGACACGATCTCTCCGACGCCGTGCTGGAGCTCGCCGCGACCGCCGCCGCCATCCCCAACCGGCTGATCGGCCTGGGGAGCCGCTGATGGAGGGCCGGCGGCGGGTGCTCTACCGATGTCGGACGAGAACCAACGTGCTCTGTCCGTGCGGCGCGTCGGCCCGAAAGCTGAAGAAGCTCGGGCTCGAGTTCGAGACCCGGCGCCTGCCCTACCGGCGCTCCGAGCGTCCCGAGATAGTCGAGCTGACCGGGCAGAAGTACCTGCCCGTGCTCGTGGATGGCGATGAGGTGATCAACGACTCGAAGAGGATCCGCGAGTACCTCGATCACGCCTACGGCGGGCGTGAGCAGGAATCCGCACAAGCGGACGCGAAGGAGGAGTGAGGGCCCCTCTACAATTCACGGCACATGGCTGAGAACGGGAACACCGAGGCGATCAAGCTGAGCGACAACGCGGCGGCCAAGATCAAGGAGCTGCTGGCCGGCCAGCAGGACGCCCCCGAGCAGGCCCTGCGGGTCGCGGTTCGAGGCGGCGGTTGCTCCGGCTTCCAGTACGCGCTCGCCTTCGACGCTCCCAAGGAGGACGACCACCGCTTCGAGAACAAGGGCGTTTCGGTCGTGGTCGACAAGACCAGCATGCAGTTCGTGTTCGGGTCCGAGGTGGACTGGGTGGACGGCCTCGAGGGCGCCGGCTTCTCGGTCAACAACCCGAACGTCACCGCGGCCTGCGGCTGCGGCTCCTCGTTCCAGGTTGATGAGGAAGCGGCCGAGAAGGCCGCCTCTTCCGTCTAGCGCGGTCTAGTTCTCGATCTGCATCGGCGGCGACTGCTGCGGGTCCTGCTGCAGCTCTTGCTTCGCCGACGGCGCGGGGGCGTCCGGCTGCTCGACGCCGAGCAGCTCGGCCAGCTCTCCTGAGTCGGCCATCTCCTCGACGATGTCGCAGCCGCCGACCAGCTCGCCGTTGACGTAGAGCTGGGGGAAGGTGCGCCAGTCGGCGATTTCGCCGGTGGCCTGGCGGAGCGGATCGAGGGCCGGAAGCACGTCCAGCGCGGCGTACTCGACGCCCATCTGCTCGAGCACCCCGACCACCCGCATCGAGAAGCCGCACTGCGGCGCATCGGGGGTTCCCTTCATGAACAGGAAGACCTTGTTCTCCTTGATCAGGTCCTCGAGCTTGTCCTTGAGCTGTGGCTCAGGCATCGCCACGCATCATAGGGATCGGGGTCAGCGCTTCTTTTTCTTCTTGCACTTCTTGGCGGGGGAAGCGCGTTTCTTGGCCTTCTTGCACCGCTTGGCGCGGGTGGTCGGGGTCGAGCCAGACGGCTGTGATGCCGGTGGCTGCGTGCCGGCCGAAGGCGGCGGTGGGGGAGCCAGCTCGATGAAGCGAGGGAAGATCGTCCCATCGCCCGCGAGGGTCGGATCGAGTGCGTTCGCGGCGGTGAAGCGCTGCGCGAAGGCGCCGGGGATGGAGTTAGGAGGCACCTGCTCGTAGGCGTGCCCGCCGAGGGTGAAGGCGCCGTCGGCCGCGGCGGCTACGTGGACCTCGACGACGGTTTCGTAGACGGTGCCGTTCGCGCCGGTGTCCGTATTGGAGAAGGTTTCGGTGCCCGCGTCGCTGAGCCGCTGGAGGTAGCCAAAGCCCTGGGCCTCGTTGCCCACCCCGGAGACGAGGATGTCGCCGGTGCCCGCGACCGCGACGTCCTGGGCGAAGTGCGAGATCTGGGTCTCCGGGAACTCGGCCTTGCCGTCGCCCGCGAACGTCGCGTCCGAGACGCCCGTCGCGGCCAGCCTCACTGTTCCGCTGACCAGACGGCCGACGACGTTGGTCCCGGTGGGGCCGCTGAGGACGATCCTGTCGGCGGGGTCGATTGCCATCGCGAGGACGGTGTCGGCTCCTCCGCCGGATGCGTCGATCTCCTGCGCCCCCGAGCCGTTGGCAAAGCCGATCGCCGGGTCGGCATCCGCGAGGTTGTCAATCGCCCCGTTGAGACCGAAGCGGGCGATCGCGAAGTCGCCGGTGTTCTTGGTGGTCCCGCCGGCGGCGATCAGCTTGCCGGTGGACTGGAAGGCGACGGCGGTGACCTGATCGGTGCCGCCGAAGTTGAGCGTGGCGACTCCGCCGGTGCCAAAGCCCGCATCGGGCGCTCCGGCACCGGTGAAGGTGATCACCTTGAAGTCGCCGTTGCCGGCGTTGACCCCGACGGCGATTCGGCCGCCGGAGTTGATGTCGACCGAGGTAACCACGTCGTTGGCGGCGAGCGCCAGCGTCGCCTTGCCGTCGCCGCTGAAGGAGGTGTCGGGGCTCCCGTCGGAGTTGAAGCTGGCCAGCACGACGAACGGGCTCGCCCCCGGATCCTGTGTGCCCGCCACGACGATCCTGCCGCCGGGCGCGAGCGCCAGGTCCGCGGCGGACTCGTTGGAGCCGAAGTCGGCCCGGACGAATCCCTCCACGTCGAAGCTCGGATCGGGGCTGCCGTCAGCGTTCAGGCGGATCAGGCCGAGGTCGCTGTGGTCGGCGGTGCCCGCGAGGATCGTCTTGCCGGACTGGAGGGCGACCTCCCTCAGGTCGAAGTTGCCCTGGTTGACGGGATCTCCGGGCGCGGCGGAGGCGGGAGCGGCCGTGAGCGCCAGGGCGCCAAGCAGCGCCGCGGTGAATCGAGTCGAGGACCTCACACCGTCCACTGTACGGACGGGCACTCATCAAACGCTTATCGCGCCTGATTTACGCCTGGGGCGCGGTGGTCTTGATGCTCAATGCGTGGATCGAGCCGTCGTCGAAGCGGCCCTGGACCGCCTTCTTGACGAGCTTGTGCTGCTCGACCCTGGAGAGCCCCTCGAACTGGGGAGCGGTGACAGTGGCGCGGAGGTGGTCCTGGGTGCCGGTCTCGTCCACCACCTCGACCTCGGATCCGGGGAGCGCGGCCTCGATCATCAGGCGCACCTCGTCGGGCGCGATCGCCATCAGGCCGCGGTCTTGGAGCGCGAGGCCTCGACCATCTCGTCGACGTCGCAGAACTTGACTCGCGGGCGGCCGAGCGGCTCCCCGCGCGCGACCTCGGCGGCATCGATCGCCTCCCAGCCCTGGAAGGTGACGTGGTCGGGCTTGCGCTCGTTGAGGAGGGCCTCGGTCGCCTCGCGGTCACCGGCCAGCGACGCCTCCGGGACCTTGCCCGCCTCGAGGTCCTCGAGGATGTGGTCGACCGTCTCCTGCGCGTCCTTCTTGTTCGTGCCGATCACGCCGGACGGGCCGCGCTTGATCCAGCCGACCGCGTAGAGACCGGGCACCTGCTCGCCGCCGTCGGACTCGGTGACCCGGCCGCCGTCGTTGGGGATGACGCCGGACTTCTCGTCGAAGGGCGCGCCCTCGACGGGGACGCCCTTGTAGCCGACGGCGCGCAGCACCATCCCGCAGTCGATCGTCTCGCGGTCGCCGGTGTCCTTGGGGCGCAGCGCGCCGGAGTCGTCCTGCTGAAGCTCGTTTCGGCCGATCACGATCCGCTCCACCTTGCCCTCGCCCTGGATCTCGACCGGGGAGCGGAGGAAGCGAAGGACGACCTTCTTGTTCTTGCCCTCGGGCTCGCGCTGGGCGAACTCGGTGAAGATCTCGACGTTCTTGCGGGCGGTGATGTCGGCGTCGTCGGAGTCGAGCCACGCCTTGCTCTGATCGTCCAGCGCCACCTCGTCCGGGTCGATCTCGATGTCCGCGTCGATCAGCTCCCCGAGCTCGCGGACCTCGGGGTTGGTGAAGGCGGCCTGCGCCGGGCCGCGGCGTCCCAGCACGACGATCTCCTTGACGCCGCTCTCCGCGAGGCCCTCGATGCCATGGTGGGCGGTGTCGGTTCCCTCGAGCTCCTCGCGGGTGAGGGCGAGCATCCGGGCAACGTCCGTCGCGACGTTCCCGTTGCCGATCACGACCACCCGATCGCAGTCGAGGTTGAACTCGCGATCGGTGAAGTCGGGGTGGGCGTTGTACCAATTGACGAACTCGGTGGCCGAATGGCTGCCGGGCAGGTCCTCGCCGGGGATGCCCAGGTGCCTGTCGACGCTGGTCCCGTAGGCAAAGACGACCGCGTGGTAGCGCTCCTGGAGCTCGGCGACCGCGATGTCTTTGCCGACCTCGACGTTGCCGAAGAACCGATAGCCGGGGCGCGCCGCGGTCTTCTCATACACGCGGATCACCGACTTGATCTTCGGGTGGTCGGGGGCGACGCCCGCGCGGACCAGGCCGTATGGGGTCGGCAGCCGGTCGAACATGTCGACCTCCGCGGTGACCTCCTCGTGCTTGAGGAGGTGCTCAGCCGCGTAGAAGCCCGCCGGCCCGGAGCCGACGACGGCCACGCGCAGAGGGTTCCCTCTGAGTCCCGATGGCGGTCATGGGAGCGGGAAAGCGTAGGCCATCCCGAGGGCGGGCCCTGCGCGCGGCTGCCTACGCACCGGGGCCTAGTAGTCGTCGTGCAGACGCCACCAGTCGAACTTGGGCCCCTGCGGGCGGCCCTCCGGCGAGTCCTCCCACTCCTCCTGGCGGCCGAACGGAGTGCGGTCGAGAATGCTCCAGACGCTCCCAATCGCCTCCACGCCTCGCCAGTTGGTGAAGTAGGTGCGGTAGACGCGGCCGTCGTCGTCGCGGATGAAGACGTTGAAGCCGAAGATCTCGCCCTCCTGGTGCTCGTCCGGCTGGGGCTCGGGCGGCGAGAAGCCGAAGTCGACGCCGAAGTCGCTGTTCCCGTCCGAGTACCAGGGAACGTCGTCCCAGCCCATCCGCCGCTTGAAGGCCTCGATCTTCTCGAGCGGTGCGCGTGAGACGAGGACGAAGGTGGTGCCACGAGCCCGCAGATGGGCGAGGTGGGTGAGCTGGTCGACGAACATCGCGCAGCCGTCGCAGCCCTCATCCTGGTTCGGCCCGAACATGAAGTGGTAGAGCGCGAGCTGCGGGCGGCCCTCGAAGAGGTCGAGCAGGCTCACCTCACCGTCGGGGCCGTCGAACGTGTAGTCCTTGCCGATCTCATACATCGGCTGGCGGCGGCGCTCCGCGGCGAGCTCGTCAGCGGCCCGCATGTGGGCCTTCTCCTTGGCCAGCACTTCCTCATGAGCCGCCTGCCACTCCTCCTCGGAGACGACGGGCGGGAGGCTCTGGGTCTTGCTCGTGGTCATCTGGACTCCTTTCAGGCCGGTTGGACGGCGGTGGCCGCGGTCCCGTCGAGCGCGTCGAGGGCACGAGGAAGCGACATCGCGACGCACGTGAAGATCGGGGTGTCCCGCAGCGTGTAGGCGCTGGACTCCGTGGTGCGGAGCTCCTGGACGAGGTCGAGGAAGTCGCCCGGATCGTCGCCCTCGAAGGAGACGACGAACTCCTGGTCGTCCAGCCCGAACGAGTAGGCGGTGTTGATGGTGATCTGGGGGTAGCGGCGTCCGGTCTCGATGTGGTCGGCCATGATCCGCTGCCGCTCCTCCATCGGCAGGCGGTACCACTCCCGCTTCTTCTCGAACGGGTAGACGAAGAGGTACTTCCGCTCGGAGGTGCAGATGAGCGGACGCACCGACCCCTCGTCGGAATATGGACTGGGCTTGGTCATCGCCAGGTAGGAGTGGGGGATGGTTGACCAGCGGGCGAGGCCGCTCTGGCCGAGCACCACGTGGAAGGTGTGCAGGTCCTCGAGGATCGGGCTCTGGGAGAGGATCAGCAGGTCGGTGTCGCCCCGGGTGCCGACCGTCGAGTACGCTCGCAGCGATCTGTCCTCGGCGAAGTCGTCGCAGGCGGCCTGGAACTCGGACTTGTCGCGGGCGCGCTCGGAAGCGCTGCGCCGCCTCCAGGCGGGGTCGAGCTTGAAGAACGTGAACTTGACGAACGTCCGGTCGGCCACCAGGGCAAGAGTAGTAGTCGCCGCATGTGTGGTCTTGGCCTTGACCGCGATCTGGGCGCCGTCCGCCAGGGCTCAGCAGGAACCGAGCGTCACGCTGGCGATGCTGCCCGCGGGGACGGAGCCAGCGGGCCTGGAGGGCATCGAGGGCCTCTCGCCGGGAGTGATGAGCGCCGGCCTCTCCAAGGTCACGGCGACGCAGACCTATCTCGACATCAGCCAGGGCAACCGGGTCTTCACCTCGCTGTATGACCAGGAGCTGCCGCTGGTCACGACATACGGGCCCCAGATTCCAGACTGGGGCCGAATCGTCGCGCGGGCTGAGAGCGCCCCGGCGGACATCCTCCCGGGGCTGCTGGGCTCGAGCCTGAAGCACGACGCCGTCCCTGTCGCCGCCGACAGCCTGCTCAGCACCCCGGCCCTTGTCGCCGTGGACCGCCGGGGATTCGTGGCGCGAACGCGTCCCTTCGAATGCCTGGACCGGCGCTGCCCCGGGTTCTCGGTGGTACCGGCGACCCCCGACCAGCTGCCGGCGCTGATCCGGCGTCTGCGCGACGACGACCTGCTGATCGCGATGGAGCGGCCGCCCCCGCCGGAGCACGACACCCTGGCCATCGGGGTGGCGGGGGAGGGGTTCGCGGGCAACCTCACCTCCGACACCACCCGCACCGACGGGTTCGTGCTCGCCACCGACATCGCGCCGACCATCCTCAACCGGTACGGCATCGCGATCCCCGACGAGATGAGTGGGCAGCCGATCGAGGCCGAGGGGGAGGTGGACGTCGGCGCCGTGGCCGAGCGGGCGGACCGGATGAAGGTGGTTTCGAAGCGCCGCACGCCGGTGATCGTGCGCAACCTGGCCATCTGGGTCGTGGTGGCACTCCTCGTGGCGCTGCTCTCGCGGGGCGGCCTCGCGCGGCCCGCGCTCGCGGTGCTCGGGCTCTCCTGCGTCTATCTGCCGCTGCTGCTCTTGATCACGGCCTCGCTCAACCCGAGCGAGGGTCTCGAGCGCCTGCTCGTCGGAGTAGGCGCTCCGCTGCTCGCGGGACTCACGCTCCTTGCGACCCGTGATTGGAGGGCGCTGGCGATCGCCTGCGGGATCACGTCCGCCGCCTACGCGATCGACGTAATTGCGGGCTCGCCTTTCATGGCCCGCTCGCTGCTCGGGCCCAATCCGGGCCTCGGCGTGCGCTTCTTCGGGATCGGCAACGAGCTCGAGGCGATTCTGTCCGTCCTGATCCCGGCCGGGATCGGGGCGGGACTGACGGCGCTCGCCGTCCGGGGCCGGCCGCCGGACACGCGTCTGGCGGTCGGGGGGTTCGCCGGGATTGCTCTGCTCGCCACGGCAGTCTTTGCCGCGGGGCGCTTCGGCGCAGACGTCGGTGCGGCGATCGTCTTCCCCGCCGGCGCCGCGATCGCCATCGTGTGCCTGCCGGGAGTGTCCCGCCGCCGCGGGCTCCTGCTGGGCCTGCTGGCGGCGCCGTTCGCGGGGCTCGCCCTGCTCGCCCTGATCGACCTCGCCCTCGGAGGGGACGCCCACCTGAGCCGGTCCGTCTTCGAGGCCGGCGGCGCCGATGACGTGGCGGACGTCGCGGAGAGGCGGCTGAGGCTCTCGGCGAGCAGCTTCTCGAGCGGGACCGAGCGGCCGCTGTTCTGGGTCGCGCTCGGGCTGATCCTGGCGGCGGTGTTCCTGCGCCGCAGGATCGCGTCCTGGCTCGCCCCATGGCCCCTGTTCCGGGCCGGCCTGATCGGGGCCGGGGCGAGCATCGCCGTGGGAACCGTCGCGAATGATTCGGGGGCGACCGTTCTCACGATCGGGACCATCGCCCTCACCGCATGCCTAATTTTCACATGGGCGCAACGGCCGCAATAGGGCTTCCCGCTACCCTGCCCCGATGCGTATCGCCCTGGTTTCGCCCTACTCATGGACCTATCAGGGGGGCGTGAACAGGCACGTCGAGGCGCTCGCGGAGCAGTATCTCGCCCGCGGGGACCACGCCCGGGTCCTCGCGCCGTGGGACCCTCCCGGCGCGCTCAGCCGCCGCCTCCACCGCTCGACCCCCGAGGTCCGAGAGGCGCCCGACTACCTGATCCCCCTCAGCCGCACGATCGGCCTCGGCGCCAACGGCGCGGTCTCGAATCTTTCGGTCTTCCCGGAGGCCCTGGTGCGGTTGAGGCGCGAGCTCCGCGCGGGGCGCTTCGACGTCGTCCACGTGCACGAGCCGCCCGCGCCGCTGGTGAGCTGGGACGCCGCCACCTTCCGGGACGCTCCGGTCGTGGGGACCTTCCACGCCTACTCGACCAAGCCGTTCCCCAACCACATGGCGAACCTGCTCGGCGGGCGCCGCATCTTCAACCAGCTCTCGGCCCGGATCGCGGTCTCCGAGGCCGCGGCCTGGACCGGCCGGCGCTGGTTCGGCGGCGACTACACGATCGTCCCCAACGGCGTCGACCTCGAGGCGGCGCCCGCCGGGCCGAAGCCCGAGGCCGACCACCTTCGCCTGCTCTTCGTGGGCCGCGCCGAGGAGCGAAAGGGCCTGCCGGTCCTCCTCACCGCATTCGAGGCGCTGGTCGAGCACGTCCCCTCGAAGCTGACCGTGATCGGCGCCGACCCCGAGGAGGTCTTCCGGCGGGTCACCGACCCGGAGGCCGCGTCCCGAATAGACGTGCTCGGGAAGGTCACGGACGACTCGCTCTGGCGCCAGCTCGGAGAGGCGGACGTCCTCTGCGCTCCGTCACTGGCCGGCGAGAGCTTCGGGATGGTGCTGATCGAGGCGATGGCCGCCGGGACTCCGGTGGTCGCTTCGGAGATTGCCGGCTATCGGGATGTGATCACCGACGAGGCGAACGGCCTGCTTGTGCCGCCCGCGGATCCGCAGGCGCTCGCCGAGGAGCTGCAGCGGCTCTGGCACGAGCCCGAGCGCCGAGCCGCACTGGGCGAGGCTGGCCGCGTCAGCGCCGAGCGCTACGCCTGGCCGCACATCGCCGATGAGGTGACCGAGGTCTACGAGCGGGCGATGGAGCCCGCCCCCGAGCCCGCATCGAACCTGGAGCGCGCGGCTCGCCGCAGCGGCTTCACCCGCCTGGATGGCGGCCCCCGGCGGCCCGCCAAGCGGCTTCCGTCGCTGGAGCCGGCCCCTGCCGGCGGCGCCGGGATGCTTCGCAAGACCGCCCGCAGGGCCGGGGTCGCGGCCGCCGGAATCCTCGGAGTCGCTCTGACCGCGCTGGCCGCGCAGAAGGTCGGTGTGGACAAGGTCGCCGAGAACCTGATCCGCTCGGATCTGACCTGGGTGCTGATCGCCTGTGCCCTGATGGTCGGGGCGATGTTCGCCCGCGCCGCTTCGTGGGTGGCGATCGCGCGCGCGGCCCTCCCCGGCCGCCACGTGCGCCGCCGTGACGTGACCTCGGCGACGATGATCGGGGTGCTGATGTCGGCGACGCTGCCGGCCCGCCTCGGAGAGCCCGCCAGGGCGATGGTCCTGGCCAGGCGAGTCGGGCGCATGCGTGAGACCTTCGCGGTGCTGATCGGGACCCTGGTCTCGCAGTCCGTTCTCAACATCGTCGCGCTGGGCATGCTTGGCGCGATCATCGTCTCCACCACCGATCTCTTCCAGACCAGCACCCAGAAGCTCTTCCTGGTCTCCATGGCGCCGCTTCTCCTCCTGATCGTGGCGGCCCTCGCGCCCAGCCTGGTTCGGGTGGATGGGAGCGGCCGGATCGGTCGCGCGGTGAGGGCCGTCAAGGGCGCTCTCAAGCAGGTGCGAACCGGCCTGAACGTCTTCCGCGACCCGCGCCGCGGCTCCTTCGCGACGTTCGCGCAACTCGGCGCCTGGGCCCTGCAGCTCCTGTCCTGCTGGGCGCTGTTCGCGGCCCTTGGCCTCGACCACCAGGTCGGGATCGGCGCCGCGGCAGCGTGCCTGTTCGCGGTCAACGTCACCGCCGTCGTGCCGGCGACCCCATCCAACATCGGGATCTT
The DNA here is from genome assembly GCA_963752605.1 of uncultured Solirubrobacterales bacterium. Taxonomy (GTDB): domain Bacteria; phylum Actinomycetota; class Thermoleophilia; order Solirubrobacterales; family 70-9; genus CAVVYW01. The sequence continues at coordinate 70,747 of CAVVYW010000006.1, read as the reverse complement.
CCAGCTGGCCGTGATCAGCGTGCTGACCGCGGGCTTCGGGGTGAGCGGCGCCGACGCGCTTGCCTACGGGGTCGTCCTGCAGGCCGTGGAGATCGCCACCGCCGTCGCCCTCGGGCTGCCGGCGCTGGTCCGCGAGGGTGTCAGCTGGTCGGACATGCGACTCCGCGCGCTGTCCGCCGCCCCCGTCCGCCTCTCGGAGCGCCCGCGCGCCCGCGAGCGGACGGAGGGCCGCGTTCCCGTCAGCTAGCCCGCCGCTGGCCAAGCTGTCTCGCTAGCCTGACTGGTCCATGGCGCTGTCGAACATTTCCGGCTTCCCCCGCATCGGCCGCGAGCGCGAGCTGAAGTTCGCGACCGAGGGCTACTGGGCGGGCAAGACCTCGGCCGAGGACCTCGCGGCGACCGCGAAGAAGATCCGGGTCGAGAACTGGAAGCTGATGCAGGACGCGGGGATCGACCTGATCCCCTCGAACGACTTCTCCTACTACGACCAGGTCCTCGACACGATCGCGCTGGTCGGCGCGGTCCCGGAGCGCTACGGCCCGTCAGGCGGAAACGTGGACCTGGAGACCTACTTCGCGATGGCCCGCGGCCGCCAGGCCGATGGCGTGGACGTCACCGCGATGGAGATGACCAAGTGGTTCGACACCAACTACCACTACATCGTCCCCGAGCTGGGACCTGACACCAAGTTCTCGCTCTCGTCCAGCAAGCCCTTCGACGAGCACGCCGAGGCGATGGAGGAGCTCGGGGTCGACACGGTGCCGGTGCTGATCGGCCCGCTCAGCTTCCTGCTGCTCTCCAAGCCCGCCGACGGCGTGGACGAGAGCTTCGACCCGAGCACCCTGCTCGAGGACCTGGTCGGCGTCTACGGCGAGGTGATCGAGCGCCTCGCCGAGCAGGGCGCCACCTGGGTCCAGTTCGACGAGCCCTGCTTCGTCGAGGACCGCTCCGAGCGCACGCTCGACGCGCTGCGGCTCGCCTACGAGGAGCTCTGCAAGGTCCACGAGCGGCCGCGGATCGTGGTGAAGACCTACTTCGACCACGTCGGCGACGCCTACGGCGTCCTGCGCGACCTGCCTGTCGAGGGGATCGGCCTCGACTTCACCGGTTTCATCCACGAGGAGGGGATCGGTTTCGGCGACGCGCCGTTCCACGAGCACGGCGGCCTCCACAACGCGGAGTTCGTCGCCGAGCAGGAGGGGCTCAAGGACCAGTGGCTGTTCGCCGGCATCGTCAACGGGCGGAACGTCTGGATCAACGACCTCGAGCATTCGCTCGATCTCCTCGAGGGGCTGGTCGGCCGCACCGACCAGCTGGTGGTCTCCACCAGCTGCTCGCTGCTGCACGCCCCGATCGACCTCGATGCCGAGCCGGCCGGGGTGGATGCCGACCTCGACGATGAGATGCGCTCCTGGATGGCGTTTGCGGTGCAGAAGGTCGGCGAGGTCGCGACGCTGGCGAAGGGTCTCGGCGAGGGCCGCGAGGCGATCGCCGACGAGCTCGAAACCAACGATCGCGCGCTCGAGGACCGCCGCAACTCGCACCGGACCCAGAATCCCGAGGTCCGCTCCCGGATCGACGCGCTGGGGGAGGGAGACGACCAGCGCGACAGTGCCTTCGATCAGCGCCGCGAGGCCCAGCGATCCCAGCTCGACCTGCCGCTCTTCCCCTCGACCACGATCGGCTCCTATCCGCAGACGGCTGAGATCCGGACCGCGCGCAAGCGCCTGCGCGAGGGTGAGATCGACGAGGACGACCTACGAGGGCCTGATGAAGGCGGAGATCGACAAGGTGATCGGCTTCCAGGACGAGATCGGCCTCGACGTCCTCGTCCACGGTGAGCCCGAGCGGAACGACATGGTCCAGTACTTCGCCGAGCAGATGGACGGCTACGTCTTCACCCAGAACGCGTGGGTCCAGTCATTCGGATCGCGCTACGTGCGGCCGCCGATCATCTTCGGCGACGTGCGCCGCCCCGAGCCGATGACGGTGGAGTGGGCCCTCTATGCCCAGTCGCAGACCGAGCGCCCCGTGAAGGGCATGCTCACCGGGCCGGTGACGATGCTTCAGTGGTCCTTCGTCCGTGACGACCAGCCTCGATCGGAGACCTGCAAGCAGCTTGCGCTGGCGATCCGCGACGAGGTCGCCGACCTCGAGGTGGCCGGGGTCAAGATCATCCAGGTGGACGAGCCCGCGATCCGCGAGGGCCTTCCCCTGCGCCGCGACCGCTGGGACGAGTACCTGACCTGGGCGGTCCACTGCTTCCGGCTCACCACCTGCGGGGTCACCGACGACACCCAGATCCAGACCCACATGTGTTACTCGGACTTCGGCGACATCATGCAGCACATCCAGGCCATGGACGCCGACGTGCTCCTGATCGAGGCGGCCCGCTCCCGGATGGAGCTGCTCCACGATTGGGACAAGACCGGCTACACCAACGACATCGGCCCCGGCGTCTACGACATTCACTCCCCGCGGGTCCCGCCCGCCGAGGAGATGGCCGAGCTGCTGCGCGCCGCCGCGCGGGTGCTGAAGCCCGAGCAGCTCTGGGTCAACCCCGACTGTGGCCTCAAGACCCGGGCCTGGCCGGAAACCGAGCAGGCGCTCCGCAACATGGTTGACGCCGCCCGAGAGCTCCGCGAGGAGCTCGTCCCGGCTTCGTAGCGGTCAGCGGGGCGCTGACGCATCAGGTCGGGCGGCTGCAGCCAGGTAGCCACCCTAGGATTGCGGCTGTGCCGTTCACGCTCAGGAACCTCAAGGAGGACCTGCCGGACCTCGGGTCCAACTTCGACGGGGCGCCGGACCTGGAGTTCCGCTTGGCGACCGAAGCGCTCGAGCTCGAGCAATCCGGCCTGGGCCACCAGCGCGTGCCACCCGGCTATCGCTTTCCGTACGGCCACACGCACAAGAAGCAGGAGGAGGTGTACGTGGTCGTGCGCGGGAGCGGGCGGATGAAGCTCGACGACGAGATCGTCGAGCTCAGGGAGTGGGACGTGGTGCGCGTCCCGCCCGGTACGTGGCGAGGCTACGAGGCCGGGCCGGAGGGCCTCGAGATCATCGTCATCGGCGCGCCCAACCTCGGCGAGGCTCCGCGCGATGACGTCGAGGGCCAGCGCGACTGGTGGGCTGACTAAGCGCCCTCCGACCATCCGGAAACTGGGAAGTTCTTTGCACCCTGTTAACAGTCCTTTAGCGTTTTATTAGCGGGTGCTCGCATACTCTCCCGCTCTACGCAGTCGAGCGAAGGAGGGACTCATGGAGACGAATGGCGTGCAGGGTGTCCAGGTAGGGGGTCGTGAGCCGAAGGCCCTCCTGTTGAGCGACGGCACGAGGCTGTCGCTGGAGGAGGAGGGTCCCGGCGGTCGCGCCGACTGGACCCTGGTCGGGGACGACGGCGATCACGGTCACAACCTGACCGTCGCCGATGCGCTGACGCTGGCCGGCGAGGACCATGCGGAGTACGTCCGGGTCAGGACCCGCTCCGAGGTCGCCTGGCTGCGGGTGGTCTCCGAGTGGTTCGACCGGGAGGCCGAGCGGCTCGACCGCGAGTTGGCTACCGCCAACGGGAGCTAGCGGCCGAGGCGCCGCTTCAGCCCGCGCGCGTTGAAGAACGTCGCGATCTTGCGGAGCTGTTTGCGGCGCTTCTCCGTATAGGGGAAGTAGAGCGGCTCCCGCTTCTGCCCGAAGCGGGTGATGACGAGGGACTCGGGGCGTACGAATTTCTTGATCCCGTACTCGCCGTGGCGCCAGCCGATGCCCGAGTCCTTCCAGCCGCCCATCGGGACGTCCGATGCCAGGAACCCGACCAGCACGTCGTTGACGTTGGCCGTTCCGACCTCCAGCCGGCGGGCCACCGCCTCGGCCTCCCGCGTCTTGCCGAAGACCGACGCTGAGAGGCCGTAGCGGGTGTCGTTGGCGAGGCGGACCGCCTCGTCGGAATCGCGGACCTTCATCACTCCGACGACGGGCCCAAAGCTCTCGTCCGTCATCACCTTCATCGAGTGGTCGACGTCCGTGATCACGGTGGGCGGGTACCAGTCGCCCTCGCCCTCGATGCGCTCGCCGCCGGTGAGCACGTTGGCGCCGCGCTCCCGGGCGTCCGCTACGTGCGACTCGACGATCTCGGTCTGCGCGGGGAAGGTCATCGCGCCCACGTCCTGCCCGTACCCGCGGTCGTCGGTGCCCTGCTTCAGCTTCGAGACCTCATCGGTGAACCGCTCCATGAACTCGTCGTAGACCGCCCCCTCGACGTAGAGGCGCTCGACCGAGATGCAGACCTGGCCGGTGTTGGCGAAAGAGCCCCAGGCGGCCGCGTTGGCGGCCTTCTCGACGTCGGCACTCCGCAGCACGATCATCGGGTCCTTGCCGCCGAGCTCCGCGCTGACGGGGGTGAGCGTCTCAGCGGCCCGGGCCAGGACCTTCTTCGCGGTCCGGTCGGAGCCCGTGAACTGGATGAACTCGGCCTCGTCCACAAGGGCGGAGCCCGTCTCGCCCATGCCCTGGACGACGTCGAGCACGTCGGGCCCGCCGATGTCCCGCTTCCAGGCCTCGACGATCTCCGCGACGCCGAGGGGCGTCACCTCCGAGGGCTTGATCACGACCGCTGCGCCCGCCTGCAGGGCGGGGACCGCATCGCCGAGCGAGAGGATCAGGGGGAAGTTCCAGGGGCTGATTACGCCGACGACCGGGTAGGGCCGGTACTGGACTCGGAGCCGCTTGGTCCTCATCAGGGGCGAATGGGGCGTGACCTTCTGCTCCCCGATGAACTTGCGGCCCTTCTTGCCGTAGAAGTTGATTAGGTCGGCGACGTAGGGCACCTCGGAGCCGGCCTCCGCGCGGACCTTGCCCGTCTCCGACTGCATCGTGTCGGCGATCTCGTCCTGGTTGGCGAGCAGCCAATCGCGCAGCTTCCCGAGCCACCGCGCGCGCTCCTTGTGGCTGAGCGCCTCCCAGGCGGGCTGGTTTCCACGCACGCGCTGGACCACCTCGCGCACGCGCTCCGGCCCGTCGATGGGGAGGGTCTCGATGACCGATCCGTCGGCCGGGTTGTGCACTTGGAAGGAGCCCGCCTCGGGCGCGCCGTCGCCGAACCGGCGCCTGATGCCGCTCTGCTCGGTGCTCGCCTTGATCTCCATGCTGCCCCCTCGGTCGCGGCTGCCTGGTGCCTAGGCGCACTTTAGCGATCCTGGCCACGCAGCCAGTTTGTGCGTGCCCGACACGGATGAGAAATCCCCGGGCTCGATTTCCGACATCGGGCTAAAGGCAAACGACGAGTCCGTCCCTACCGTGGCAGCGGACGGTAAACCGCGACCACCGCGGGTTCGGTCCCCGGTGGGCATGGAAAGGGAAAGGAACCCTCAATGAAGAGGAAGTACCTGGCGGCGATCCCGCTGGCGCTGATGGGCTTGCTGCTCCTCGCGCCGGGCGCGTTCGCCAACGCCGACGATCTGAAGCTCGCCATTGACGGCAAGCTCGAGCAGACCGTCGGAATCAACTCGCTCTGGGTGATCGTGGCGGCGTGCTTCGTCATGTTCATGCAGGCCGGCTTCGCGTTCCTCGAGATCGGCTTCTCGCGTGCCAAGAACGCCGGGACCGTGGTCGCGAAGATCCTCACCAACTTCTCGATCGCCGCGATCGCGTGGTGGGCGGTCGGGTTCATGTTCGCGTTCAGCGGCCCGCTGGGCAGCTTCGTCGGGCATCAGGGCGGACTGTTCTTCACCGATCTCGGCCCGCTCGCCGTGGCCAGCGGTGACACGACCCTGTTCCGGCCGGACTTCCCGGTGATGGCGCTGTCCGACGCGACGATCGAGTCGAAGGCGTTCTTCCAGTTCGCCTTCTGCGCTGTCTCACTCGCGATCGTCTGGGGGACGACGCTCGAGCGGATCAAGTTCGGCGTCTACATCATCTACTCGGCGATCTTCGCCGCGATCATCTACCCGTTCGGCGCCCACTGGGTGTTCGGTGGCGGGTTCCTCCAGAACGGAGATTGGCTGGGCACCGGGATCGCCGGCATGCAGGACTTCGCCGGCTCGACCGCGGTCCACCTGATCGGCGCGAGCGGCGCCCTCGCGGCGCTCCTGCTGCTCGGGGCTCGCCGAGGCAAGTACGGCGAGGACGGCAAGCCACGACCGATTCCGGGGCACTCGCATGCCCTTCTTCGGGCTCGGAGTGCTGATCCTCTGGCTCGGCTGGTTCGGGTTCAACCCCGGATCGACGCTGAACGCGCTCGACGGGCGCTTCCCGGAGATCCTGTTCATCACCAACCTGGCCGCGGCCGCGGGCGTGTTGACGGCGGTGGCGACCAACCGGCTGAGGACGGGAACGATCGACATCGGCATGGCCGGGAACGGCGCGATCGCCGCACTGGTGGCGATCACCGCTCCCTCGGGCTACGTCGAGGTCTGGGCCGCGCCGATCATCGGCGGCATCGCCGGCGTGATCGTCGTGGTCGCCGTTTACGCGATCGACAAGGTCATCGACGACCCGGTCGGGGCGCTGTCGGCTCACGGGCTGGCGGGTATCTGGGGAACGATCTCCTGCGGGTTCTTCACGTCCCCGCGGCTCGCCCAGTACAACGCCTTCGGCGATCCCGATGGCGGCCTGTTCTACTCGGGTGAGATGAGCCAGCTGATCGCGCAGGTGGTCGGGCTGACGATCGCGTTCGCGTTCGTCTTCTCGATGTCCTTCGCGACGTTCTGGGTCATCAAGAAGGTCTACGGCCTCAGGGTCAGCCCCGAGGAGGAAGATGCCGGGCTCGACATCTCCGAGCACGGGATGTACGGCTATCCAGAGCAGTTCATCCCGCAGCCGGAGTACCCGGGCGCCAGCAGCGGTCCTCTGCCGACGGGCAAGCCCGCGATCCAACACGCCACGGCCAACAGCGAACCGGCCAAGGCCAAGGCCTGAGGGGGTGAGCTAGATGAAGAAGATCGAAGCATTCATCCGTCACGAGGCATTCGAGCCGATCCGGTCCGAGCTGCTCGAGAAGGGCTTTCCGTCCCTCTCGATCGGCGAGGTGAAGGGATCGGGCCGGCAGAAGGGCGTCGTCGAGACGTATCGCGGCTCGACCCTGACCGTCAACGTGCGGCCGAAGCTGAAGCTGGAGGTCGTGGTTGAGGACAAGGACAAGGCCCTCGTCGTCGAGACGATCCTGAAGCACGCCCGTACGGGCGAGGTCGGCGACGGCAAGATCTTCGTCCTCCCGGTCGAGGATGCGATCCGCATCCGCACCGGCGAGGAGGGCGAGATGGTCCTGCAGGCGCATGCGGAGGAGGAGATCCCCGCATAACCTGCGGTGCGAGGGTGAGTTGTGCCGGGGTTGGCCGTCATGGGCGGCCAACCCCGGCGCTCGTCCTGACCTAAGCTCCCGGGCTCGCCCGAGCCCAAGACTTGGAGAGAAAGGAAAAGGAGAACCGGTAACCGATGGCAACTGTGACCAAGAAGAACAGCACTGACCCGAAGGACATCCTCAGCCGAGTCGAGGAGGAGGGAATCGAGTTCATCCGATTCTGGTTCACCGACATCGAGGGGACGCTGAAGTCCTTCGCTGTCGGCAGGGAGGAGCTCGAGGGTGCCCTCGAGGAGGGCATGGGATTCGACGGCTCCTCGATCACCGGGTTCAACGCGATCGAGGAGTCGGACATGATCGCGATGCCCGATCCCGACACCTACGCGGTCCTGCCGTGGCGTGACGACGGCGGCGAGGGGAAGGGCAACGTCGCGCGGATGTTCTGCGACGTCCTGGTGCCCGGAGGAGAGCCCTACGAGGGCGACCCGCGCTTCATCATGAAGAGGGCCCTCGCCCGCGCGGCGGACATGGGCTTCGACACGTTCAACCTCGGGCCGGAGCTCGAGTTCTTCTACTTCGCGAGCGACGAGGTGGGAGAGGACGGCAAGCCGGTCATCCTGGACAAGGGCGGCTACTTCGACCTGACCACGCTCGACGCGGGATCGGATCTGCGCCGGGACACGGTCAACGCCCTGAAGGCGCTCGGCATCCCGGTCGAGTACACGCACCACGAGGTCGGTCCCTCGCAGCACGAAATCGACATGCGCTACGCCGAGGGACTGAAGATGTCCGACAGCGCGATGACCTACCGCATCGTGATCAAGGAGATCGCGCACATGCACGGCGTCTACGCCACGTTCATGCCGAAGCCGCTGTTCGGCGAGAACGGCTCGGGGATGCACACCCATCAGTCCCTGTTCAAGGACGGCAGGAACGCCTTCTTCTCCGAGGACGACGAGTACCACCTCTCGGACGACGGCAAGGCGTACATCGCCGGCCTGCTCAAGCACGCCCGCGAGATCTGCTCGCTGTTCGCGCCCAACGTGAACAGCTACAAGCGGCTCGTCCTCGGCTATGAGGCGCCGGTGTACTCGGCCTGGTCGCGGCGGAACCGCTCGGCGCTCGTCCGGGTCCCGGTCTACCACCCAGGCAAGGAGCAGGCGACCCGGTGTGAGCTGCGCTGCCCGGACCCCTCCTGCAACCCCTACCTGGCTTTCGCGAGCATGCTGCACGCGGGCCTCGAGGGGATCGAGAAGGGATACGAGCTGCCGGAGCCGATGGAGCGGAACCTCTACGACCTCACCCACGACGAGCGCGAGGCGGCCGGCATCGAGCAGCTGCCGGAGACGCTCGGCGAGGCGATCGAGATCACGGCCGAGTCCGAGCTCGTGAAGAAGGCGCTGGGAGACCACATCTTCCCGCGCTACGTCGAGCTGAAGCGCGAGGAGTGGGAGGAGTACCGGATCCAGGTCAGCCAGTGGGAGCTGGACCGCTACCTGCCGGTTCTCTAGAGCCGAAACACCAAGCGAAACGAAGCGGGCGGCCCTTCGGCCGCCCGCTTCGCGTTCCCACCGCTACTTGCGGCGCCGCTTGCACTTCCTCCGCTTCTTCTTGCACGACTTCTTGGCGGTGGTTACCGCGCCGGGGCCGCTGACGGGGCCGTTGACGTCGATCGCGAACTCCCCCGTCGCGAGCGTGTTCGTGTAGCCGTCGTCGCTGTAGGCGCAGATCAGCTTCCGGCCCACGTAATTGGGCTGGTAGCCGACCGTGACCGACCAGTTCCCGTTAGGGTCGACTGGCTCGCGCTGGGTGAAGACGAGGTAGCCGCCGCCCTCCGCGGCGCCCGCGATGGCAAGCTGCCTGCCCTCATAGTGGGTCGGCGGGCAGGTCGAAGCGATGCTGGTGGGAATCACGTCGACCGAGAGCCAGGTCCCGTACCAGTAGTAGTCGGGATAGCCGGGCGTCGGGTTCTTGCCGCTCACCTTCAGTGTCAGCGGCTGCCCGACGGTGGCCGAGGCCGGTCCGGCGATGCCGACGCTGAATCCGTCGGCACCCAGCGCCGGCGACGCGCCGGCGCCGAGTCCGAGGACGCCGAGGACAGCTGCCAGGGCCACCGCATGCTTCCTCCTTGAGCTCTTCATCTTGATCTCCGTTCCGTTGCGTTCCTTGCTTGAGGGATTCCAGCGCCCCGCAGGCCTCCTGACTTCGCCCGTTGGGGCCATCCTCGATGGCCGAAACCGGCCATCGAGAGGGGTAGGCTCAGCGCGTGACCGTCCCCGAGCAGGCGATCCGGTTCGTCGACCTGGACGGTCGCCGGATCCCATGGGCAAGCGTCGGCGAGGGCCCGCCACTCGTGATTGGGAGCTGGTGGATGAGCCATCTCGAGCTCAACTGGGCGACCCCGCGGTTCCGTGACTTCGTCGGCGCCCTCGCCCGCTACCGCACCGTCATCCGCTACGACGTCCCCGGTTCCGGGCTGGCGGACCGCGGGCCGCTGGTGCAGACCCTCGACGAGAACGTCGCCGTGCTGGCCGCCTTCCTCGACTCACTCGGCGACGAGCCCGTCGTCCTGTTCGGCGGCTCCGGAGGCGGACCGATCGCCGCGCGGTACGCCGCCGAGCATCCGGAGCGCGTCGAGCGCCTCGCGCTCTTCGGCACATACGTGAACGGCGGCGAGATATCAGGGCCGCAGCAGCGGGAGGCGACGCTCAACCTCGTCCGGGCTCACTGGGGGCTCGGCTCGCGGATGCTCGCCGACGTCTTCATCCACGGCGCGACCGCCGCCGAGCGCCAGGAATTCGTCGAGTTCCAGCGCGATGCGGGTCCCGCGGAGCTCGCGGCGCGCTGGCTTGAAAGCGTGTTCGAGTTCGACCTGGGCGACCTCGCTGCCCAGATCCGGGCACCGACTCTGGTCATGCACCGGACCGGCGACCGAGGGATCCGCTTCGAGCTCGGGCGCGACCTCGCCGCGCGGATTCCGGGGGCGACGTTCATGGCGCTGGACGGCACAGACCACCTCCCATGGTTCGGGGACTCCGCGGCCGTCGCGCGGGCGGTGCTGGAGTTCGCGGGCGTCGAAGACCCGGAGGTCGAGATCTCGACCCCTGCCGAGGAGGAGCGTGCCAGGCTCGACACGGACCTCTCCGATCGCGAGCTGGAGGTCCTGAAGCTGGTCGCTTCCGGGCTCAGCGACGCGGAGATCGCCGAGCGGCTGGTGCTCAGCCCGCACACCGTCCACCGGCACGTCGCCAACATCCGCACGAAGCTGCGACTTCCGTCACGCGCCGCAGCGGCCGCCCACGCCGCGCGCCTCGGCCTGATTTGAGCCGGAGGAGTTCTACTTCCGGGCTGTATCGAGGCGGTAGACGGATCCGAGGCCGGCCTTGCCGTTCCTCGTCTGACCGAACTGCTGCAGCAGGTAGATGCGACCCGAGTGGTCCTCTCCGAACGAGCTCAGGCTGGGGACCTTGAACCTGAAGCTACGGCGCCGCCCCACCTCCTGCCCGATCCTGGGCCTGAAGGCGAACACGCGGCCCGAGCAGTAGTCGCCATAGATGTAGCGGCCGATGATCTCGCGCCCGCGGATCCGCGAGAGCCTCGGGTCACGGACGATGTAGCCGCCGGTGATCGCGCAGTTCCGGCGCCCGTGGGCGTACGTGAAGATGGGCAGCACGGTGCGCCCGACCGGCACCTGGGCGGTTCGCGGCTCTTCGCCCTCGTAGGCGTTCCAGCCGAAGTTCGCCCCCCTGGCCTTGGCGAGGGCCAGGTAGTTGACCTCCTCGTAGGTCTCGTCGCCGACGTCGCCGATCGAAATGGTGCCGGTGGCGCGGTCGAAGGAGAACCGCCATGGGTTCCGCAGGCCATAGGAGAAGATCTCGTCGCGCCCGGCCTTGCCGACGAACGGGTTGTCCGCGGGGATCGTGTAGGCCGTGGGAGCCGGCGGCTCGCGGCGCTTGCGCTTCTTGCCCCGGCCCTTCTTGCCCTTCCCCTGCTTCTTCCCCTTCCCCGAGGCCCCTTTCGCTCGATCGGGCGGAGGGCTCGGATCGGGCCGCGGGTCGATCCGCAGGAGCTTCCCCAGCAGGAGATCCTTGTTCTGGGAGACGTTGTTGGGATCGCCCGAGGGCCCGCCGTCGCCCGAGCCGATGTAGAGGTGCCCGTCCGGGCCGAAGAGCAGCAGGCCTCCGTGGTGCTTCGGGGTGGGCTGCGGGATCCGCAGCACGAGCCGGGCGCTGCCGGGATCCGCACGCTGCGGGTCATCGGGATCGCGTGAGTACTCGACGACGCGCAGTGCGTCCCGGTTGTCGGTGTAGGCGACGTAGAGCAGACCGCTGTCGCCGTAGTCGGGGGCGAAGGCGGCGGAGAGGAGCCCCTGCTCGCCGCCCTTGCCGGTGTCCTTCACCTGGGCTCGAAGGTCGAGGAACGGCCCTCCCGACCTGCCGTCCGCCAGGCGCCGGATCGTCCCCGGCTTCTCCACCACATAGAGGTCGGAGTCCCTGCCCGGTGGCTGGGCGAGATAGGTCGGCTGGTCGAAGCGCCCGACGCGCTCGAGAGCCAGGAACTTGTGCCCCGTCTCCTCGCCCGCCCTGATGGCGATCCCGACGATCCCGACGACCACCGCCACAAAGGCAGCGATCGCGGTCTCAGTCTGGCGACGGGTCAGAAGTGCACGCATCTGAGCAGGGGCCCCCCGAACGAGCGCGGGAGGTTATTTGGATCGGCTCAGCCGGGTGCGCTCACTTGCCGCGCTTCAGGCGGTAGACGGGGCCATTCAGCGAGGTCGCGAAGATCGCGCCGCCCTGGGCCTCGCCGAAGGAGCTCAGCATCGGAACGGTGACGCCGGTCCCGCGATCCTTGCGGGCGCCGCCGAGGCCGGGGATGAACGAGCGGATCTTGCCGACGCAGAAGTCCCCGTAGACGTAGCGGCCGCGCAGGCCCTTGAGATTCGGGTCCGAGACCACGTAGCCGCCGATCAGGGCGCAGGCGCCGCCGTTGAGGCTGTAGACCTTGATCGGACGGTCGTGGCGGCCGGGGCCGGGCGGGTGGGCGCCCGGGAACGGGGCGAAGCCCTCGAAGTCGTTCCAGCCGAAGTTGGCGCCGAGCGCGCCCGCGACGGTCTCGTAGTCGACCTCCTCGAAGCGGTCCTGGCCGACGTCGCCGATGATCATCCGCGGCTCCCCGGGGCTGGAGACCAGGTCGAATGAGAACCGGAACGGGTTGCGGAGACCGATCGCGTAGATCTCGTCGCGGCCGGGGTCGTTGACGAAGGGGTTGCTCGCCGGGCTCGTGTAGGGCTGCGCCCCTTGCGCCCTCGGGTCGATCCGCAGGATCTTGCCGAGCAGGGCGTTGGTGCTCTGCGCATTGTCGGGCCCGTCGCCGGCCCCGCCCCCGTCGCCGGTGCCGATGTAGAGGAGCCCGTCCGGGCCGAACTGGAGCTGGCCGCCGTCGTGGTTGGTGTTGACGGGATGCGGGACCTCCAGGACCTGCCGTAGGCTGCCGGCGTCGGCGCTCAGCCCGTCCGGACTCGCCCTCAGCTCAGCGATCGTCTGGTTCCCGCCGTTGTCGGTGTAGTAGACGTAGAACAGCCTGGAGGTGGCGTAATCGGATGGGAAGGCGACCGAGAGGAGGCCCTGCTCCCCTCCTGCCCGGACCAGGCCGGAGATGTTGAGGAAGGGCCGCTTCCGCTTGCCCTGGAGCAATTTGATCCGGCCTCCCTGCTCGACGACGAAGATCCCGACGGTGCCGGGAGCGTCCTCGACGTAGACGGGATGGCTGAACTTTCCGACCTTCTTCAGCTTGATCTTGGCCTCGGCCGCGCTCGGGACGGCGGCCAGCGCGAGCAGCGCGACGCAGATGACGAGCCGCCTGGTCATGGATCGAGCCGGTAGACGGGGCCGGTGAGCTGGGCGACGAAGAGGACGTTGCTGCGCCCCTCTCCGAAGGAGCTCAGCTGCTGGACCTGGGGGAGGCCGGTCGAGGCGTCGCCGCTCGCGCCTCCTGGCGAGGGGATCAGGGTGCGGATGTCGCCGGCGCAGAAGTCGGCATAGACGTAGCGGCCGACGAATGCACCGAGGCGGCGGTCCCTGATCACGTAGCCGCCGGTGATCGCGCAGGTGCCGTTGGCGCCGGTCTCGTACTCGAGGATCGGCGGGATCGCTCCCGGGGCCTGAACGCTCGAGTTCTGCAGAAGAGTGCCCTCGAAGCGCGGCCAGCCGAAGTTGACGCCCAGGGCGCCTCCCCTGGCGCGGTAGTCCACCTCCTCGCGGTCGCTCGAGCCGACGTCGCCGATCACGATCGCCCCGGTGGCCGCGTCGAAGGAGAAGCGGTACGGATTTCGCAGGCCGAGCGAGTAGATCTCGTCGAGCCCCGGGCCGCCCGCGAACGGATTCCCTCTCGGGATTCCATAGGGGGCGACGGCGCTCTTTCTTGCTTTCCGCTTCCCCTTCCTTCCCGGCGTCTGCTTGACGGGGTCGATTCGGAGGACCTTCCCGTTCAGGTTGTTGACGTCCTGCGCCGCGGTCGGCGTTGAGCCGCCGTCGCCGGGGGCGATGTAGAGCAGCCCGTCCGGGCCGAACTTGATCTGGCCTCCGTTGTGGTTGCTGGCGTCGTCGGGGTGCGGGATGTGCAACACGAGCCGCTGCGAGCCGCGGACCGCCCCCACCCTCGACTTCTTCGCCCGCTTGAACTCGTAGACAGCGTTGTCGCCGCTGCGGTCCGTCAGGTACACGTAGAAGAGCCGGTTGCGCTCGTAGTTCGGGTGAAAGGCGATCGAGAGGAGCCCCTGCTCGGTGGGCGCCGGGCCCAGCACGAGGTCGGTCAGGTCGAGGAAGGTCTGCGAGCTGCCCCCCCGGATAACGATCACCCGCCCCGGCTTCTCGACCACGAACAGCAGCTTCCGGTTCTTCTTCCCCCGGGCGTCCTCGACGTGGACCGGCTGGTCGAAGTCGCCGATCTGGGTCAGCCGGAGCGCTGAGGCCCGGTCGGCGGCCAGCAGCGATCCGGTGACCGCCACCAGGGCTGCGAGTGCTCCGAGCATGACGGTGCGCGGTCCCGGGCGAGGCAGGCTCATGGCGGCCATTCAAACACCGGATCCCGGGCGGGGATTCGCTATTCCGGCGCCAGCCGGTAGACCGGGCCGTTCAGCGAGGTCGCGTACACGTGGCCGGCGACGTCCTCGCCGAAGGAGCTCAGGTTCGGCACCGAGAGACCGAGCGAACGGTCGCCGCGCGCTCCGCCCGGCGTCGCGATCAGGCTGCGCAGCTCGCCCTGGCAGAAGTCGCCATAGACGTAGCGGCCGAGGAGGGAGGTCAGGTCGGGGTCGCGGACCACGTAGCCGCCGGTGACCGCGCAGGTTCCGTCGCCGAGCGGATAGGTGAGGATCGGAGGGATCGCGCCGGGCGCCTGCTGGTCGGTGTTGAAGCGGTCGGTGCCCTCGAACGCCGACCAGCCGAAGTTGGCGCCAGCGCCAGCGCCGGCAGCGACATGATCGATCTCCTCCTGCTCGTTCTGCCCCACGTCGCCGATCGTCAGCGCCCGGGTCTCCCGATCGAAGCTGAATCGCCACGGGTTGCGCAGGCCATAGGAGTAGACCTCGGGACGGGCGCCACGGCGGCTGACGAACGGGTTGTCGGCTGGGATCGAGTAGGGGCGTTGTCCGGCGGCGACGTCCGTGACCGCCGTCGATGGGGGCGATGCCGGGTCGATCCGGAGGATCTTGCCGAGCAGCGAGCCGAGGTCCTGCCCGTTTCGCTCCGGGTCGTCGGCGATTCCCCCGTCGCCGGTGCCGATGTAAAGCTTGTCGTCGGGCCCGAACAGCAGCAGGCCTCCGTTGTGGTTCGGGGCGAAGTCGTCCATTCGCAGCACCTCGCGCTGCGATCCGGCATCGACCGTCTCGCCGTTCTCTCTCGCCTTGAACTCGACCACGTGCTGGTCCTCGTCGTTTCCGGTGAAGTAGACGTAGAGGAGCCTCGACTGCTCGTAGTCCGGAGCGAACGCGAGTGAGAGCAGCCCCTGCTCGCTGCCCACGATCACATCGGCGCTCAGGTCGAGGAACGGCTGGTTTCGCACCCCGTCATCGCCCACCGTCCAGACGCGGCCGCCCTGCTCGACGACGTAGAGGTCCCCGCCGCCCGGCGGTTGGGTGACGTAGACCGGCTGGTCGAATTCCCCGACCTCCTCCAGCTGGACGTCTCCGGCGCCGTCGCCCGCTCGCTGAGGCGCGCCCTTCCCGTCCGCCGGCGGCGCGGCCTGCGTGGGCGCCTCGTCGCCCTCGTCGCCGCAGCCGACGAGCAGGATCGCGCCGAGCAGGAACGGCAGGACCGCTCGCACTACGGCGCGGTGTCCTCGCCCAGCTCTTCCTTCTGCTTCTCGGTGCCGGCCTGGCCGATGATGTCGCCGGGCTTGATCGGCACGACTTTGCCGGAGTCGTCCACGCGCGTCTGGGGCGGCGTGTCGCTGATCACGACCACGAACTCGCCCTCGGGGATGCTCCCGTCCGAGGTCACGGCCACCGCCTTGCCCTGCAGGCCCGCCGCGACGCGGTAATGGACCGTGTAGGTGCCCGGCTGAACCGGCGTCACCTTCCAGACGAGCTCCTTGCTCGCGTTCGGCTCCAGCTCGCCGAAGGCGAAGGTGTTGGTCTGCGCGGTGTCGGCGCCGCCGGAGCCCGAGAGCTCGCCGGGGGGCGGGCTTCCGGCCTCGGTGCCGGCCTCGCGCGGATAGCCCTGCTCGAGGATCCAGACCGGCCGCGAGGGGATCGCCAGGTCAGGCTGGTCCGAGCGAACAGAGAACGAGCCCGACGCCGGGCCGACGCTGCTCCCCACGTTCTCGGTCTCCTCAGTCGAGGTCCCCGCTTCCTCGTCGAGGGCCTCCTCCTCGTCCTCCGTCGCCGTCGTCGCGGTGCCGTCGGTCGAGGTGCCCTGACCCTCGTCCTCCGAGCTCTCCTCGGGGGTGGTGAAGACGGTGATGGCGAGGTCGGGGATCGTCTCCTCGCCGGTGTTGCTGACCGTGATCGTCAGTTCGGACGTCTGGGCGAGCCGCTGCTTCGTGGGGAATTCGGCGTTGACGATCTGGACGGGGAACTCGCCCTCAGGCTCGTCCTCATCCTGCCGCTCGCCGCCGCCGCAGGCAGCGATGCCTGCACTGCAGAGAGCTACGACTAGTCCCATCCCTAGACGATCGCGCACTCGCAGGAGACGGGATGTCGAGCCGCTCTCCTCCAAAGCGGGGGGCAACATACCACGCTGCTGGGCACGAATCCCGACGCACGAATACCACGGTTGTGGGTGGCGATTCGCGCCTCCATCGCATAATCTGTCCGTGCGTCGTTTCGTGCGACGCGGAGGAGACAAATGGTCAGATCTGTAGCCGACAGGGCGTTCCTGCCCGCAAAGTCCCTCTTCGAGCAGGTCGGGGACATGATGATCCTGACCGCGAAGACGATCGTCTCCGCGATCCGGCCTCCATACCCCTATGGAGGCGAGTTCATCGGCCAGTTCCTGTTCGCCCTGCAGCTGTGCTGGTTCCCGATGATGATCTCGACGCTCGCCTTCGGCTTCGGGGCGCCGGGCCTGCAGGCCGCCAACTTCCTGAGCCTGTTCGGGGCGCTCGACCGCCTCGGCGGCTTCTTCGTCTTGGCCTCGATCCGCGAGTTCGCGCCCTTCGTCACCGCCGTGGTCGTCGCGGGCGTCGCCGGCACCGCGATCACCGCCGACCTGGGAGCGCGGAAGATCCGCGAGGAGCTCGACGCGCTTCAGGTCCTGGGCGTCGACCCGATCAAGAACCTGGTCGTGCCCCGCTTCCTGGCGCTGATGCTGATCACCGGGCTGATGGACATCTACGCGCTCATCTTCGGCATCGTCGGCGGGATCGGCGCCGAGATGCTCTACAACGAGCCGCTCGGCGGCTTCTTCGCCACCCTCTTTAACAACGCCTCGGTCACCGACCTCTGGGGGCGCTGTCTTAAAGACGACGTTATTCGGGGCGATCATCGCGATCGTCTGCTCGTACAAGGGAATGACCGCCTCCGGAGGCGCGGAGGGAGTCGGACGCGCGGTGAACGAGGCGGTGGTGATCGCCTTCATGGGGGTCTTCGCCTTCAACTACGTCTTCACCCAGACGCTGCTCGCGACTCATCCGGAACTGCAGGTGATCAAGTGATGGCGGTCAGCTGATATGGGCTCTGCCTGGACGGCCGTCCCGCGCGGATGGCTCAACTCGATCGGGGAGATCTTCGGCTTCTCGATCCGGGTGGCGGGCCTGGTCTTCACCGGCCGCGTCTTCCAGTTCTTCGGCGAGGCCCTGCGCCAGACTGGCATCCTCATCCTCGGCTCCACGATCGTCATCTGGGGCCTGGTCTTCATCCTCGGCCTGCAGTGCGGGATCGAGGGCGCGTACTTCAACCGCTCGGTCGGCGCGCCGGCCTACGCCGGTGTATTCGCCGCCTGGTGCGACCTGCGCGAGGTGATCCCCTACGCCTTCGGCTACATGCTCGCGGCCAAGGTCGGCACCGGGATCGTCGCGGAGCTCGGGGCGATGCGGATCTCCGACGAGATCGACGCGCTCGAGGTGATGGGCGTGCCGCCGGTCACCTTCCTCGCCGCCACCCGGCTGCTGGCCGCCTGGATCGCCTTCCCCTTCATGTACCTGGCCGCGGTCGGGATCGGCTTCTTCGCCAGCTGGCTCGCGGTGGTCGAGCAGATCGGCGACGTCAGCTCCGGCGGCTACTTCCTGATCTTCTGGATGTTCCAGAACCCGCCAGACCTCTTATTCAGCCTGATCAAGGGCATGACGATGGCCACGGCCATCGTTCTGGTGGGCTGCTACTACGGCTACACCGCTTCGGGCGGACCGGTCGGCGTCGGGACGGCGACCGCGAAGTCGATGGTGCTCAACATCGTGCTCGTGCACATCATCGGAATGATGGGAACACTTGTCTTCTGGGGCGCCAACCCGAGGGCCCCGATCGGCGGCTGACCCAAAGGAGGACTGAGACTTGGCAGAGGAAGAGAGAACCGACGAGCAGAGGAGAGACGAGCCGCAGGCGGAGGATCCGCTCGCGTCGCAGGGTTACGGCGAGGAGGACTTCTCCGACCGCGACTACGTGATCCCGGGAGTCGATCCCGACGACCACGAGCCCTACAAGTGGCACACGGGCAAGAAGCGCGACCACGGGGGCGAGGACGCGATCGAGATCATCGATCTCGTCAAGCAGTTCGGCCGTTCGCGGATCCTCAACGGGTGCAACCTCGGCCTCCCGGACAACATGATCTCGATGGTGCTCGGCCCCTCGGGCACCGGCAAGAGCGTGCTGATCAAGCACATCGTCGGCCTGCTCTACCCGGACTCGGGCGACGTGCTCGTGCACGGCGAGTCGATCCCCAACATGACCGACGACGAGTTGTTCGAGGTGCGCAAGAAGTTCGGCCTGCTCTTCCAGGACGGCGCCCTGTTCGGCTCGATGAACGTCTACGACAACACCTGCTTCCCGCTCCGCCAGCACACGGACAAGTCGGAGGACGAGATCGCGGAGATCGTCAACCGGCGCCTGCGGGAGGTCGGCCTCGCCGAGGCCGTCTACAAGATGCCGAACGAGCTCTCGGGCGGGATGCGCAAGCGCGCCGGCTTCGCCCGCGCGCTGGTGCTCGACCCGGCGATCGTCATGTTCGACGAGCCGGACTCAGGCCTCGACCCGGTGCGCACGGCGCTGCTGTGCGAGCTGATCCGCGAGGTCCACGCCGAGAACGGCGGCTGCTACCTGGTGATCAGCCACGACCTCGCCACGGCGAGGCGGATCGCCGAGTTCCTGGCGGTGCTCTGGAAGGGCCGCATCGTCGAGAGCGGCCCCGCCGACGAGCTGTTCAACTCGGAGAACGAGTTCATCCGGCAGTTCCTCAACGCGGACGTCAAGGGCCCGCTGGCGATGGACTAGGGCCCGCCGCCGCGAGGCGCGCGGGTCCTGTCGCCGCAGGGGACCCATCCATCTGCAACGCACGCCCCAGCGTTGGGGCTCTGAGCTGCGTGCTGGGGCTGCTACTACGCCTGGAGGCAGTAGCCGAACGCGGTCAGCTGGGCCGGCCCGAAGTAGCCGAACCCGGTGACCGAGTAGGTGCCGGCGTTGTTGAAGAAGCCGTCGGCGAAGAACGCCTGCTTGGAGCCGTTGAAGCTGAAGCCGCCCGTGGTCAGCTTGCGGCCGGCCGGGCAGGCGGGTGTCGTGGCGCTCACGTTCTGCCCGAGCGCAATCGGCATTGCGGTCGAGGCGACCTCGGCAACCGGCAGGCTCCTGTCCTTCGCGCAGAGCGCCACCGCCGTCAGCTCGCCGCCGAAGGCGCCGAAGGCGCTGCCGGTGACCCGCCAGCTCTTCGGACCGACGGCGCGCGACTCCGTGGGGTAGCTGCCGCCGTAGACGAGGAAATTGCTGCGCTGGAAGCCGCCCGAGAAGAGCCTCGTGCCGCCCGGGCACGTCGCGGTCGCGGACTTGGTCTGCCCCGGGAGGACGAAGAAGGTCTTGTGGGGTGACTCGGTCGGGACCAGGCCCTTGGCGCACTGCACCTGGAGGTTGACCGTGCGCGCGGTCGAGCCGCCGCCGTTCTTGTCGATGAAGGCCGTGGTGACGTGGAAGCCGCGCTGGGCGCCGAGGCGCTCGACGGAGTGTGGATAGACCCCCTCGCCGTCCATGCCGAGCGGCGGGGTCTGCGATATGCCGCCGCCGATGGGGAACGTCTTGCCGGGGCAGAACACCTCCAGCCGCTCGGGCTCGTCCTGATTGGTGGGGTTGCGGAGGTTCTTGCTGATCAGCGTCACGCCGCGAAGCGGGCCGCGGCCGCCGGCGATCGACTCCTTGCTCTGGCCCTTCTTGCCCTGGATGTAGACCGGGCCTCGATCGGAGTCGAGGACGAACAGGCCGGCGGCGGCGTCAAGCGCCATCACCAACCGGTTGCAGTCGGTGCGTCCGTTGATCACGTACACGGTCCCCATCTTCTTGACCCCACCGAAGCCGCCCGTCACGAGGATCTTGGTCCCCTCCCGCTGCTTGACGACCTTGGCCAGCTCGCTGGGGGACGGGTAGCAGCCCTGGGGGTCGCCGGCCCGCTCGAACCCGGCGACCTTGAACACGGCCTCGAGCTTGCGGGTGTTCTGGTCGTAGCCGCCCTGGCGCGCCGCCGTCGCGCTCGCCGGAAGCACGAGCAGCGCGACCAGCGCCGCGGTGAGGGGGATCGTGCGCCTCATGACTGAGCTTTCAACAGGGGAACGGGTCAAGGGTTGCGGTCAAACGAGCCGGGCATGATTGCGGAAACGCGCGGGTGGTGCGGCGCGAACTGACCGGCGTACCGGCCGGGGGCTGCCCGTAACCTCCTGACCGTGGACGCGGGGAGATTCTTCGAGCGCGTCGCCGGCGTGGCCGTGCGGCGGCCATGGGCGGTGCTGTTCGTCGTCGTCGGCCTCGCGGCCGCGGGGGCCGTCGCCGGCCTGAGCCTGAAGACCAACGCCGGGACGGACACCCTCGTGGACGAGGACTCCCGGGAGTTCCAGGCGACCGAGCGGTTCCGCGAGAAGTTCGGCGACGACTCGGCGGTGATCCTGGTCCGGGAGGACCTGCGCAAGCTGGTGCTGACCCAGGACCTGGAGTCTCTGTTCGAGCTCGAGACCTGCCTGGCGGGGGGCACCGAGTTCGCGGCGACCCTGCCGCGCCGCCAGAACACGCCTCTGCCGGAGGTCTGCGACCGGATCGCGGAGCTGGCCCCAGGCAGGGTCGTGTTCGGGCCGGCCACCTTCCTCTTTCAGAGCGTCGAGCAGATCAATCAGGTGCTGCAGGGACAGATCGGGCTGACGCAGCAGCAGGCCCAGGCGGCCGCGCAGCAGGCCCGCGAGCGGGCCGAGAGCCAGGGCCTCTCGGAGGACGAGCAGCAGGCGGCCGCGGAGGAGGCGGCCCAGGCGATCCTCGGCCAGTTCCAGAGCAATCTCGCCAGGCTCGCGCTTCGATTCCAGATCACCCGCCCGCCCCAGATCGACGACCCCGAGTTCATCAGCAGGGTGGTCTTCGACCCGAGACAGCCGGCGGGAACGCCCAAGGAGCGCTTTGGCTATCTGTTCCCCAGCTCAGGTGCCGCGCTGATCTCGGTTCGGCTCGAGCCCGGCCTGAGCGACGACGAGCGCCACGAGGCGATCGAGCTCTTCCGGGAAGCGGTTGAGGACCCGCGCTTCGGCCTCAGCGAGGGCGACTACGTCGTGAGCGGGGTGCCCGCGGTGGTGGACGGACTCGCCGACGCGCTGCGCTCCGAGATCGTCGTGCTGCTGATCGCGGCGGTGCTGGTGATGGCGCTGACCCTGCTGCTGGTCTTCTCGCCGCCGCTCCGGCTGCTCCCCCTGGGAGTGGCGCTGGGTGCCGCCGGGCTCACCTTCGGCCTGCTCGCGCTCCTGGGGGGGTCCCTGACCATGGCCTCGATCGCGGTGCTGCCGGTGCTGATCGGCCTTGCGGTTGACTACGCGATCCAGTTCCAGGCCCGCTTCAACGAGGCGCGCGAGGAGGGGCTGGCCCCGGCCCGGGCCGCCACGGCGGCGGCCGGGGGCGGCGGGCCGGTGATCGGCACCGCCTGCCTCGCGACCGCGGCCGGCTTCGCCGCCTTCGCTCTTTCGCCGATCCCCATGGTCCGCTCCTTCGGGCTGCTGCTGGTCGCCGGGGTCGCCCTCGCCTTCGTGCTGGCGGTGACCGCCGGCTTCGCCGCCCTCGTGCTGGCGGGCTGGCGTCAGGAGCGGTCATCGGGGTCTCGCAAGAGGCTCGAACGGGTGCAGGCCGCCATCGAGCGGCGCCGCGGTGCGATCGGCTCCCGCCTGCGCGACACGGGCCGCTCCGCGCTCGCGGTGGCGATCACGAGGCCGGGCCGCGTGCTCGCTGCGGGCGCCGTGCTCGCCGCCTGCGGCTGGATCTCCGGCGCCGGCACGCAGGTGGTCTCCGACATCCGAGACCTGGCGCCCTCCAGCCTGCCCGCGCTTCGAGACGTGAACGAGCTTCAGGACGAGACCGGAGTCTCCGGCGAGGTCAACGTGGTGGTTCGCTCCGACAACCTCACCGACCCCGAGCTGATCAAGTGGATGAGCACCTACCAGCAGCGTGTGCTCGAGCGTCACGGCTTCACCGGCGAGAACCCGAGCTGCGAGCAGGCGGACCTCTGCCCCGCGATCTCCCTCGGCGATCTGTTCTCCGGCGGAGGCGAGCCGAGGACCGAGGAGGAGGCGCGCGCCCTGATCGAGGCGATCCCGCCCTACTTCTCGCAGGCGGTGATCAGCCGCGACCCCGACACGGGCGCGATCGGCGACACCGCCAACATCGCCTTCGGCATCCGGGTACAGCCCCTGGACGACCAGCAGGAGCTGATCGAGGACGTCCGTGACCAGATCGACCCGAAGGGACTGCCCGGCCCCCCGGCCGGCGCCGAGGTCGAGCTGGCGGGCCTGCCCGTGATCGCAGCGGCCGCCAACCAGGACCTGTCACGAAGCCGCTTCTGGTTGCCGCCGATCAGCCTGGCCCTGGTGGCACTGATGCTCGCCCTTGTCTACCGCTCGGCGAGACGAGCCCTGGTGCCGCTGGTGCCGGTGGTGCTGGCGACGGGCTGGTCGGCCCTGCTCGTCGGCGCCATGGACGTCTCGCTCAACCCGATGTCGGCGACGCTCGGCGCGCTGGTGATCGCCATCACCACCGAGTTCAGCGTCATCCTCACCGCCCGTTACGAGCGCGAGCGTGCCGGCGGCCTCTCCGTGGGGGAGGCGCTGCGGCGGACCTACGACCGGACGGGTACCGCCGTGCTCGCCTCGGGCCTGACCGCGATCGCCGGCTTCGCCGCACTGGCCGCGACCGACATCCGGATGCTGCGGGACTTCGGGCTGGTCACCGTCGCGGACCTCGCCGTGGCGCTGGCCGGGGTGATGCTGGTCCTGCCGGCGGTCCTGGTCTGGGCCGAGGAGGGGTTCCCGCTCCCCTCCTGGATGCGCTCGCAGCGCGCTGACCCGACGGAAGCGCGCGGTCCGGCCGCATAGGCTGAGCCCGTGGAGAGCGGCGGCCCAGACCGGAACGGTGGGGAGGGGAAGTCCCCGGACCGGAGACCCGCGGCGATCTACTCGATCCTGGTCGGCCTCGTCTTCATCGCCGTGATCGCCGTCGCGGCGGTCAATCTGATCTCGACCGAGGACTCCGGTGTGCTCGGCGCCGGCGAGGAGGGCGATCTGCCACTGGCGCAGTTCGCCGTGCCCGACGCGCGCCAGGACGTTGGGGGCGACGCCAACATCGCCCAGGACGACTGCGAGACACCCCAGATTCCCTGCCCCGAGGAGGATCGGCGCACGCCCGCCTGCGAGGTCGACGTCGCGGGGGCGATCCGGGTCTGCGACCTCTTCGACAGGCCGCTGGTCCTCTCGTTCTGGTTCACCAAGGGCGGAGACTGCGAGGCCGAGCAGGACGTCTTCGAGACGGCCTACCGGCGGTTCGGCGACCGGGTCAACTTCCTGGCGGTTGACGTTCGCGACGAGCCCGACGAGGTGCGGCGCCTGATCTCGGAACGCCACTGGACCCATCCGGTGGGGCTCGACCGGGATGGCGCGCTCTCCAACCTCTACCGGGTCGGCGGCTGCCCCAGCTTCGTCTACGCCTATCCCGGCGGCATCCTCCAGGGAACCTCGATCGGGGAGCTGTCGGAGGGCGAGCTCGCGAAGCAGGTCACCGAGTTGATGGCGGCATCCCGCAAGCGGGAGGATGCGCTGAGATGAACTCGGTCGAGATTCCGAAGGAGTGGGAGTCGGCCCCCGAGCCGGGCTGGGTGGACCGGGCGCTGGCGGAGGAGTTCCCGGGCCTCTCGATCGTGACCACCACCCTCTCCGTCGGCGCGGGGCGCAGCAACGAGGCGCTCAAGGAGCGGCTGCGCACCCTGAGCGACCGCTTCGGAGGCGCGCAGGCGATTCAGCTCCGCCAGCAGGCCATTCCATGGGCCTATCGGGTCTTCTTCCGGCACATCGGGCTCGATCCCGATCGGCAGCCGACCCCGATCGAGCAGCTGGCGCTCGACCGGATGCGCGGCGGCCGCTTCAAGAGCGAAAACCGGGTTGACGACTCGCTGACCATCGCAATGGTGGAGTCGGGTGTCGCGATCCAGGCGTTTGACGCCGACCGGGTCGAGGGGAAGCTCGGCCTGCGCCTCTCCGCCGAGAAGGAGGGGTTCGAGGGCAGGGTCTCGCCGCTGCCCGACGGGACGATCGTGATCGCAGACGAGCAGCGGCCGCTGGCGGTCCTGTTCGGCAAGAAGGCTGCGGGCAGGGGGGTGACCTCGAAGACGAAACGGACGGCGCTGGTCGCGATCGGGGTGCGTGGAGTGCCCGACGTCGCACTCGAGGAGGGCCTGTGGATCGCCGCCAGCGCCATGCACGCATGACTGGCGTAGAATGGCGTCACCACTTGGAGGACGGTGTATGCCTGACCTGATGGAGAGGAACGAAGCGCTCGAGGTGGAGTTCCCGCCTGAGGAGCATCTGTCGCACGTTCCGCCGGCGCCTCCTCCCGGCCTCGACACCGCCCTCTACGAGCACGACGAGCTCGCCGCCCGCCGGGACCTGCGACGGCAGATCGCGGCGCTGGAGGCGGAGCTGGCCAGACTGTTCGGCGCCGCCTTCCCGCGGAAGGGGATCGAGTTCCGTGTTGCGGGCCTGGGCGGACCGCGGATCCTCTCGCTCGACGAGCTCGAGCAGGTCCGCGACGAGCTGTTCTCCCGGGTGAAGGACGTCCGGGGCCGCCTCAACGACCACACGTACGTCGAGGAGCGGAACCGCGAGCTGATCGAGGAGATGACCGTGGAGCCGGAGTCCTACAAGTGGGTGCGGGTGTCCAACGAGGACATCGGGGAGCCGGGCTGCAAGCACTGGCACTCCCGGCCCCGCTGGGGCCTGCTCGGCGCCCTGCTGGGCTGGTGGCGGGTCAAGATCTCCTCCGGTTGTCCGTTAGCCGAGGGGCTGCGGCCCCCTAGCCCAAGTGGCCACAAAGCGGCAACGTAGGAAGCGGCGCAGGCGCCAAGGCGCCGCAAGCACGGCGGGCGACTCCGCGGAGCCGGTAGCCGGCGCTCCCAAGCAGGCAGCCCCGGCCGCCGCATCCACCGATGGTCCCCCCAAGCCTGCGCGGAAGCGCCCCGGCGATGGCCCGCCGCCACCGCCCTGGGGCTCGTTTCCCCTCTCGGAGCTGGTGATCCTGATCGCCCTCGTCCTGCTGGTGGCCGGCTTCTTCGTGCCGCCCCCGCGCGGCGGGGTGATGATCGGGGTGGGGCTCGGCCTCGGATCGCTGGCCGGATTGGAGATTGGGGTTCGGGAGCACTTCTCGGGATACCGCTCGCATTCGCTGCTGCTGGGCGGTGCCGCCGGGGTGGGCGTCTTCACCGGGTTGTTTGTGCTCGGTCCCGATGCACTGCCGGTGGGAGCTGCTCTGGCGATCGGGGCGGTCGTCTTCGCCGCTGCCACCTACGGCTTTGCGCTGGCCTTTCGCCGCCGCTCCGGCGGGGAACTGTTCCGCTTCAGGGCGTGACAGCCCTTCTGCTCGCCCTGATGCTCGCCGGCTGCCTCTTCCTCTGGGTGGGGGTGCCGATTCTCTGGCTCTGGATCGGATCCCAGCTGCAGAACTCGGTGGAGCTCGGGACCGCGCTGGCGGTGATGATGGTGGGTGCCCTCTCGACCATCATCTGCATCGCCCCCGGTCTCGCCTGGCTCAACCGCCGCCACGTCGAACTGCGTGAGGCACGCGGCCTGCCGGTCGGCGAGAACTCACCCCTCGAGGTGATGCTGGTCCTCAGCGCGGTCCTCGCGATCCTCGTATTCGTCGTCTGGTTCTTCGGCTTCTCCGGCTCGAGCCCCATCCCCCTGGACGTGAGCTACTAGCCCGGGCGGCTAGGTCGCCGCGACCGGCTGCGCACCGGCGCTCGCCATCGTCATCCGCTCGCGGCTCTTCACTTCGAGCGCCCGGACGAGGATTCGCTGCTGGCGCTCCGTCAGCGAGCCGAGGCGCTTGCCCTCGCTCAGGCCGACCGAGTTGAGCAGCTTGCGGGAACGGGCCCGGCCCCAGCGGCGCTGGCTGCAGAGAAGCTCGGCGAGGGCCATGCTGCGCGCCTCCCATGGAAGCTCGGCGACGACCTCGGTGACGTCGCGCTCGCCGGCCGCGACCTTGCGCTTCAGCGCGGCGCGGGCGAGACGGACCTCGTTGGCCCGGGCAAGTGCCCTCATGCACTGGGACTCGCTCGTAGGGTGCTCGTCTCCTTCGACGATCTCGGGCGTGGACTGGGAATGCGCAGGGACAATCGTCGAAGCAACGGTCATCGGGTCTCCCTCCTCGAAGGTGGTCTGGTTGGTGCGGGGCTTCAGTTACGTCGGCGTCGCCCCCGACGCTCTTCCTAGAGCCGGGGGGATTGGCGGGCCTCTCCTCTCCTTCTGCCCGTCCGCTCCCTGCCCCGGGTGCGGTGCGCGCGACGAGCGACAACCTATCGGGGTTCGGCGGCGAGATGCAAGGCCGAAAAAAACGACTCGTTCGCTAAGAGCAAACGTTTTGTTCGGACCCGATTGATCGCGGTTCGATCAGCGGCGGATGAGGAATCGGATCGGGGTCTCCACCTCCCCAAAAACCGCTAATCCAGCTGACCGATCTCTATACGCGATCGCGCCGTTGGAGAAACTTCTCGTCCTACCCCTTCGGCAGGTCCGGGAAACGTCCGGTCACCTCGGAGAAGCTCTCGAGCGCCCGGTCCAGCTGATCGCGGTCGTGGGTCGCCATCAGGCTGGTCCGGAGCAGCGCACCGCCGGGGGGGACAGCCGGATGCAGCGCCACGTTGGTGTAGACGCCGGCGTCGAAGAGCGCCTTCCAGAGCAGCACCGCCTGCCAGTCCTCTCCGACGATCACCGGGACAACCGGGGTCGTGGCCTCCCGTCCATCGGGGAGCGTCCCGGGTTCGACCACCTTGAGGCCCAGGTCCCTGAAGCCCTGCCTCAGATAGGTGGCGTTTTGCAGGAGTTTCTCCATCAACTCCGGCCCCTCGGAGCGAATGATCCGCAGGGCCGCGAGCGCCGCCCCGACCGCGGCCGGCACCGCGGAGGCGCTGAAGATGAAGGCCCGCGAGGAGATCCGCAGGTACTCGATCACCTCCTCGGAGCCGGCGATGAAGCCGCCGCAGGAGGCGAGGCTCTTGGAGAACGTTCCCATCCGCAGGTCGACCTCGTCCTCGAGGCCGAACATCTCGCAGGCCCCGGCGCCCCGATCGCCGAGGACTCCGACGCCGTGGGCCTCGTCCACCATCAGCCGGGCCCCGAACCTCTTGCACAGCTCGACGATGGGGGGTAGATCGCAGACGTCGCCCTCCATGGAGAAGACGCCGTCCACCACCACCAGGGTGCCGCTGCCGTCGGACTCGGCCCGCTCCAGCATCGTCTCCAGCTTGTCCATCCGGTTGTGGCGGAAGGGCCGGAGGCGGGCGCCGGAGAGCTTGCAGCCGTCCAGGATGGAGGCGTGGTCGCCCGAGTCGCAGATCACGGTGTCCCTCGGCTCGAGGATGGCGCTGATCGCGCCGAGGTTCGACTGGTAGCCGGTCGTGTAGACGATCACGTCCTCGGTCCCCATCCAGTCGGCCAGCTCCCGCTCGAGCTCGACGTGCAGCGGGGTGGTCCCGTTGAGCAGGCGCGAGCCGGTGACGCCGGTCCCGTAGGCCTCCAGGGCCTCGCGCGCGGCCTGCTTCACCCGCTCGTCGGTCGTCAGCCCCAGGTAGTTGTTGGACCCGAGCATGATCGTCTCGCGGCCCTCCATCTCGACGACGGGGCCGGCCTGGGACTCGAGGATGCGGAAGTAGGGGAGGAGATCGCCCTGCTTGGCCGCCTCCAGCTGCTCAGCGCGGTCGTGCGTGCGGGCCTTCTCGAAGACGTCCACCGGGGATGCGAGGGCGCGCGTCAGCGCGTCCCGTTTGGTGGAGCCGGACATCGCGCAAAGCATAGGCTGCACCCGTGCCCGTCGAGGTAAGACCCGTTCAGGGCAGGCGCGAGCTGATGCGCTTCATCAGGTTTCCGTTCGGGCTCCACGGGGGGACGCCGTGGGTGCCGCCGCTGATCTTCGAGCGGCGCCAATTCCTCGACAGGAGCAGGAACCCCTACTTCGAGCACGCCGAGGCCGAGTACTTCCTCGCCTGGCGCGACGGCGAGCCGGTCGGCAGGATCACCGCCCAAATCGACCGCCGCTGGGACGAGTTCCAGGGCGGCAACGACGCGCAGTTTGGCTTCATCGAGGGCGAGGACGATCCCGAGGCCTTCGAGGCGCTCCTCGGAGCCGCCGAGTCCTGGTCAAGCGATAGGGGACGAGAGCGGCTGCTCGGGCCGATGGACTTCACCACCAACGACGAGTGCGGGCTCCTGATCGAGGGCTACGAGCTGCACCCCTACATCCTCCAGCCGTGGCACCCGCCGTATTACCGCGAGCGGATCGAGGCCCTCGGCTACGGCAAGCGGATGGACCTGCTGATGTGGAACCTCGAGATGGGCGGGCTGAAGCAGGGCGATCGCTTCGCCGAGGCGATCCACGCCGTCGCCGACAAGGTCGAATCCGAGCATGGGATCACGGTTCGAAACATCGACAAGTCCGACCTGGAGGCGGAGATCGCCCGCTTCATGGAGGTCTACAACCTGGCCTGGGCGCCGAACTGGGGCTTCGTGCCGGTCACCGACGAGGAGGTCGCCTTCCAGGCAAAGAACCTGAAGCCGGTGATCGACGAGAACTGGTGCTTCATCGCCGAGCGCGATGGCGAGACCCTCGGCGCCGCGTTCACCATGCCGGACCTCAACCAGGTGACCAAGAAGATGGGAGGGCGGCTGCTGCCCCTCGGCTGGCTGCGCTTCCTGCTCGGGAAGCGGAACATCGACCGCGTCCGCGTCTTCGCGCTCGGCGTCAAGCCCGAGTACCAGCACACCGGCATCGCCGCCCGCTTCTACGTCCGGCACATCGAGACGGCGGCGGAGGTCGGCGTCTCCGGCGGCGAGACGGGCTGGATCCTCGAGACCAACGAGCCGATGAACCGCGCCATGGAGGGCATGGGCGGCAAGGTCGTGAAGAAATACCGTCTTTACGAAAAGGAGCTCTAGGCCCCGCCGGAGTGGTCTTCTGCCCTGGTTAGGATGGGCTGCGATGGTGGAGGAGCTGCAGAGAGCCGAGGCGATGGTCGAGGCGGGCCCCGTGCGCCCCCTGCCGGTGCTCCGGGAGCGCGGGACGATCGAGCTCTGGGGGCGGCAGGTCGGGCCCCTGGCGGTCGCCGCCACCGCCGGCGCCGCCGCCGGAGTCGCAGCGGTGGCGGTCGCGCGTGCGGGCCGGATGGAGCGCCGCCCGCCGCAGGCGCGGTCTCTTCCGCCGACGGGAGCGGATCATCGCCGGCCGCAGCTTCCTGGTTGACGTACACATCCTCGGCCGTTGACCGTGGCCCCTGGGGACGGGGCGGCCGATGCGGGGACGACGCCGTCCCGGGTTGTGGAGGAACGGCTCAGTCCCCGCTGGCCGGTGCGCCTCCCGCGCGGCAGAGGGCCCGATGGAGTGATGCGCTGCATCGGAGGGGTCGTCGAGCGGTTCCTCTACGTCGGGCCGAGCCCGGTGCGGGTGCGCGCCTGGCACGCGCGGGATGGCTTCGTCCACCTCCGCGCGGAGGCGATCCATCCCTCGCTCGTCGAGCACCAGGTCGCCCCCGACGGAGCGGAGCCGGACCGCCCGGCCGGAGAGGCTGAACTCGAGCTCGCGCTCGAGCGGATGCGATTCGTCTTCGCCCTCCAGGACGACATGGGCGAGTTCTTCGCTGCTTTCAAGCGGGACCCGCTGGTCGGTCCTGGCATCCGCCGCACGCCGTGGGTGCGTCCCCGGCGCCGCCCCTGGCCCTGGGAGGCACTCGCCTGGGCGATCACCAGCCAGCTGATCCAGGCCTCGCGCGCCGCCGAGATCCAGCGGCGGATCGTGAGCCGGTGGGCGCCGCGCGCCTCCGTCGGCCGCTGGCCGCTGAAGGATGTGCCCTCGGCCGCGGTGATCGCCGGGCGTTCCCCGGCCGAGCTGGTCTCGATGGATCTGACCGAGGCGCGGGCGCTCGCAATGCTGCGCTGTGCCGGGGAGGTGGAGAGCGGCCGCGCGGACCTCAGCGACCCGGCCTCGAACGAGCGGCTGCTCTCGATCCGCGAGATCGGGCCCTGGACCGTTCAGTGCGTCGGCTTCCATGGCCGCGGGGAGCCAGACTCGCTGCCCGCTGGAGACCTCGCCTTCGTGAAGCTCGTCGGCCATCTGGAGGGTCTCGGCCGCCAGGCGACGGTGGACGAGGTCGAGGAGTTCTTCGCGCCCTACGCGCCGTTCCGGGGGCTGGCGGGCACCTTTGCCCTGGCGGCGTGGCACAAGGCGATCCCCGCCGGGCTGAAGAAGGCGCCGGATCAGCTCGCGGCCTAGCTACTCCTCCTCGGCGCCCGGCAGCAGCTCGTTGGTCAGCAGCTCGTCGGTCTGGGGCACGTCGGAGATCAGGTCGTGCTCGGCCATCCAGGCGGCGAACAGCTTCCACTTCTCCTCATCCATCTGTCCGAACGACTGACCCGGGGTGGCCGCGAGCAGCGGCAGGGTCGCATCCACCTCGGCCCTGGTCAGGGCCGGGTCCAGGCCCTTGCTGGCGTTGAGGATGTTGTCGGTGGCCGCCTGCGGGTTGCCGACGGCGTCCTTGGTGCCGTGGGCGAGCGCGGAGATGAACAGCCGCAGGTTCTCCGGCTGGTCCTCAAGGGTTGAGCGCTTGGCGACCAGAACGAGCTCGTCGTAGCCCGGGACGCCGAGCTCGTTGACCGGCACGATCACGGGGTTGGCACCGCGCATGGTGAGGTCGACGCCCTCGATGTTCTTGAAGCCGCCGAGCATCGCGTCCGCCTGGCCGCTCAGGACCGCGGGCAGGAGGTTGAGCCCGACGTTGACCTCGGTGACGTCGTCGATCGAGAGGCCCGCCCCGGCGAGGATCGTCTCGAGGTAGTCGGTCTGGTACGGGATGCCGGCTGTGGCGATCGTCTTGCCGCGCAGGTCGACCGGCCTCGCGATCCCGGCGGCCGGGAGCGAGATCAGCGACGTGAGCGGCTCGTCCACCAGCGCGGCGACGGCCACCACGTCGAGACCCTCCTCGTGGGCCAGCATCACCTCCGGCTGGTAGGAGACCGCGAGGTCGGCCCGCCCGGCCGCGACCTCGCGGATCGGGGCGGACGGGTCCGAGGGCACCCTGGGCGTCACCTCGAGGCCGGCGCGGTCGAAGTAGCCGTTGGCCAGCGCCGTGTAGATCCCGGCGTGATCGGGGTTGACGTAGAAGTCGAGCGCCAGCTCGAAGGGCTCGTGCTCAACCTTGCCGAGCGACTCCTCCTTCTCGCCGCACCCGGTGGCCGCCAGCGCCAGGGCCGCCAGGAGCGCGATGATCGCGTGGCCCCTCACGGCGTGGCCTTCCAGGTGACCACCCGGCGCTCCAGCAGGGTCAGCAGCCCGAACAGGCAGATCGCGATCCCGGACAGCACGACGATCGCCGCGAACACGCGAGCGGTGAGGAGTTGCGACTGGGCGGTCACCATCAGGTGCCCGAGTCCCTCGTTGGAGCCGGCCCACTCGCCGAACACCGCTCCGATCACGGCGACCGCGACGGCCACCTTGGCGCCGCTGAAGGTGTAGGGGAGAGCCCAGGGCGCCTCCACTCGCCACAGGGTTTGCATCCTGCCCGCGCCCATCGTCCGCATCATCTTGCGCAGCTCGGGATCGACGGATCGCAGTCCGTCGATCGTGTTGACGGTGATCGGGAAGAAGCAGACCAGGGCGATGATCGCCAGCTTGGGGCCGAGGTCGTACCCGAACCAGACCACCAGGATCGGTGCGATCGCGATGATCGGGATCGTCTGCGAGCCGACCAGCAGCGGGTAGAGCGCCCGCCGGGCGGTCTCGGAGAGATGGATCAGGTATGCGAACCCGATCCCCACCACCGCGGCCAGCGCGAAGCCGAGCAGCACCTCCTGCAGGGTCACCCAGGCGTCCTCGGCCAGGAGCTGACGGTCCTCCCACAGCGCCTCCGCGATCTGGCTGGGCGCCGGCACCAGGAAGTCCTCAATCTTGAGCAGGTTGGCGAGGACGTCCCAGCGAGCGGCCAGCTCCCAGGCGGCGAGCAGGCCGACGACGACCAGGGCCGGAGCGAGGGCGCGTTTCATGACCGATCCCCTGCCAGCACGCGCAGCGCGCGCTGCCGGAGCTCCGCGAAGGCCGGCGAGCTGACCGCGGCGGCCCGGTCGGCCGCGCGGGGCTCGGGGACCTCTAGCTCCGCGGCGATCCGCGCCGGCCTCGGCGTCAGCACCAGCACCCGGTCGGAGAGGTAGAGGGCCTCCTCGACGTCGTGGGTGACCAGCAGCACCGTGTGGCGGTCGGCCGACAGCACCTCCGCCAGCCAGCTCTGCAGCTCGGCCCTGGTGATCGCGTCCAGGGAGGCGAAAGGCTCATCCAGGAGCAGCACCGGCCGTCCCACCACCAGCGTCCGCAGAAACGCGACCCGCTGGCGCATGCCGCCGGAGAGCTCGTCGGGCCGGGCGTCCTCGAAGCCGCCCAGGCCGAGGCGCTCGAAGTCAGGGGCCACCTGGCGGCGCGCCTCCTGGCGGGAGACGCCCGCAATCCTCAGGGCCAGCGCGGCGTTGTCGATCGCGCTCTGCCAGGGCAGCAGCAGGTCCCGCTGCGGCATGTACGCGCACCGCGTCAGCCGCCTCTGGGGCTGGGTCTCACCCTCGACGGAGATCGAGGTCCCCGCCTCGGGATCGCGCAGTCCGGCCAGCAGCTCGAGCAGCGTCGTCTTCCCGCATCCCGAGGGGCCGACCACTCCGATCACCTGGCCGGGGCGGGCCTCGAGGTCGATCCGCTCCAGGACCCGAAGTTCCCCGAAGGAGTGGCGAACCCCGGCGACCCTGATTCCCGCATCCTCCTGCCGGGCCCGCCAGGCATCCTCGGCCTCGCGGCGCTCCGCCGTCGTTGCTGCGTCTTCGCGAAGTCTCGTCAGCATGCTCCCTCCGCGCGCATTACCGCACAGGTTCTAAGGGTCAGCGACGGGTGGCCCACGCCCGGACGCGAAGCGGAGGACGTGGTTTTATGCCGGGGTTCGCTATCTCAGCCCGCACCTAGCCCGCGAGCCCCCCTGTTGGGATGGGCCCAGGGTACCGTCCCGGCGGTGGAGGTGGAGCGGAAGTTCCTGGTGCCCGAGCCGCCCTCGCTGGAGGGCACGGACTCCGACGAGATCGAGCAGGGATACCTCGCGACGGGGGAGGACGCCGAGGTTCGCCTGCGCCGGCGGGGGGACGATCACGTGCTCACCGTCAAGCGGGGCTCGGGTCTGTCCCGTGGGGAGGAGGAGACCGAGCTGACCGCGGAGCAGTTCGAGCGGCTCTGGCCCCACACCGAGGGCCGGCGCCTCCACAAGCGCCGCCACGTGATTCCCCACGGCGACCTCGAGATCGAGCTCGATGTGTACGAGGCCCAGCTGGCGGGCCTGACCGTGGCCGAGGTCGAGTTTTCCTCCGAGGAGCGGGCACGCGACTTCGAACCGCCCGACTGGTTCGGGAAAGAGGTCACCGGCGAACACGCCTACCTCAACGAGACCCTCGCGGTCGAGGGCCTACCCGACGCCTGAGCGTCGTTATCAGCGCTTTTACACGGCCCCGTTTCCAGGAGCCACTCTCTCGGTAGTCAATTGATATGGATCGATCGAAGACGAAGGTCGGGATCCCACTGGTGGCTGGCGGAGCCGCGGTGGCCACCGGCGCGGCGGGTCTCGGGCTGAAGCACCTCAGGGACCGCGGCGACGGGAAGCTGGGCGATTCGACTGCCTATCGCCTGCTGCCGAGCGAGTCCGTCGCGGACGGAGTCAAGCGGGTGATCGGTGGCCGGATCGACGACGCAGTCGAACAGCTCTCCGGAGGCGCCGCCGAACCCGCCGAGGGGGTCCACGAGGCGCGGAAGGACCTGAAGAAGATCCGTTCGGCGCTGCGGCTGGTCCGCGCGGAGCTCGGCGACGACGTCTGGCGGCGGGAGAACGAGCGCTACCGCGAGATCGGCCGCGCCCTGAGCGGGTTCCGTGACGCCGAGGTGATGGTCGAGACGCTGGACACGCTGGGCGACCGCTACGGCGATGCGGCGCGCGAGCGGTTCTCGGGCCTCCGAGCCGAGCTCGAGCAAGAGTTCCACCGCCAGCGGGAAGACGGCATGGAGCCGGCGATGGCGAGGGCGGCCGCCGATCTCGAGTCCGGCCGCGACGGGATCGAGCAGCTGCCGCTGAAGGGCGACGACTGGGATCTGATCGGGGCAGGGCTGCACCGCAGCTATCGCCGCGGACGCAAGCGCCTCAGGGAGGTGGAGGAGTCGCCGACCGTCGAGAACCTGCACGAGTGGCGCAAGCGGGTCAAGGACCTCTGGTACCAGCTGCGGCTGATCCGGGAAGCGGATCGGACGCTGGTCGGGGAGCTCGCGGACCAGGCCCACGACCTGTCCGACCACCTCGGCGACGACCATGACCTCGCTCTGCTCAGCGATGAGGCGGAGGGGAGGCCCGCCGCGTTCGGCGAGCCCGCCGACCAGCGCTATCTGACCGAGCTGATCAGGGCCAGGCGCGGCGAGCTCCAGTTCGCCGCGACCTCACTGGGCGAGCGGATCTACGACCGCAAGCCGAAGAAGTTCACGAAACTGCTCGAGTCCCGCTGGCGATCACATTGACGAACTGCTCGAGGTGCTTGGTGGTCCAGCACTCGAAGGCGCCGTCGCAGTAGGGCTCGTACGACGCCATCACCGAGTCTCCGTAGTTCCAGTACAGGCGGGGCTCGGGATTCAGCCAGAAGGTGCGGCCGGCGCGCTCGGCGATCGTGCCGAACGTGTCCGCGTGCGGCTCCCGGCCGTTGGTTCGGGCGTCTCCGAGCACGATCACCGTAGAGCGAGGCCCGAGGTCCTCGGCAATCTCCTCGCCGAACTCGAGCCAGACCCGGCCGTAGTCGGTGTAGCCGGAGACGTCGGCGACCCCGCCCTCTGACGAGATCCGCTCGGAGATGCGCCGGAAGTCGCGCTCGTGCTCGAAGACGTCGGTCACCTCGCTGATCCGCTCGATGAAGACGAAGCTGCGGAGCTTGCGGAACGAGTCGTGCAGGGCGTGCAGCACGCTCAGGAAGAACACGCTGGCGCTGCTGACGGAGGTCGAGACGTCGCAGAGCACGTAGATCTCCGGCCGGCGCGGACGCTTCGGCCGATAGCGGAGCCGGAGGGGGACGCCGCCCGTCTCCAGCGAGGCGCGCATCGTGCGGCGGACGTCCACCACGCGCCCCTTGCGCCGCCCGCGCTGCTCATGTCCGAGTGTGGCGATCCGCCGCTTGAGCTGGGCCACGGCGCGGTGCACGGAGGCGAGGTCCTGGGCGGGACTGGTCGGCAGCGCGCGGTCGAGCTCGGCGAGTGGGCGGGAGGGGGGCAACTTGCCGGTGCGCTCGATCGTCGCCCGCTCGAGCTCACGGCGGAGGTACTGCTCGAACTGGCGGACCTTCTCGGGGTCGAGCGGCTCCTGCTCGCCGTCGGCGCCGCGGCCGCGCGCCTGCAGGCCGAGGTTGCGGCGGATCCGCTGAACGTCGACTCCGATCACGCCCGAGCGCTCGCCCTGGCGGCCGAAGGCCATCATCGCCAGTCGCGCCAGGTCACGCATCTGGCCGTCGTTGCCCGCCGTGATCGCCTGGCGGATCGCCTCTCGCAGCTCGTCGAGGTCGATCCGGTCGCCGCCGTCGCCCTCGAAGCGCTCCTCGGGCGTCCCGAGCTCGAGCGCCTCCCCCTCGGCGGCGCGGAAGAAGTGGCGGTCGAAGAGCAGCTCGAAGATCCGCCGGTCCTCCTGCGACTTGGCGATGGTGGCGGCCAGGGACTCGCGGAAGTCGCGCTGGTCGGTCCAGGAGACCTCGTCGAGCGCCGAGAAGGCATCGAGGATCTCGGACGTCCCAACCGCCACCCCCTCGGAGCGGAGGTCCTCGAAGAAGGCGAGCAGGCTAGCCGCGGTCGTGGACATCCGGCTGCTCCTCGGCGAGCTTCACCGCGACCCGCTCGGCGACCAGGTCGATGTCGGAGCGGTGCTTGACCAGGATGCTCATCGAGCTCTCGAAGGTCTCGCGGTCGATGTCGTCGGCGCCGATCAGCAGCAGGGTCCGCGCCCAGTCGATCGACTCCGCGATCGAGGGCGGCTTCTTCAGGTCGAGCTGGCGGATCATGTGGACGATCTCGACCAGGCGGCGGGCCAGGCCCTCGTCCAGCTCGGGCGAGTGGAGCCGCACGATCTCGAGCTCCCGCTCCACCGAGGGATAGTCCAGCCAGAGGTAGAGACAGCGGCGCTTCAGCGCCTCGGTCAGCTCGCGCGAGTTGTTCGAGGTCAGCACGACCAGGGGCATGGTGCTCGCCTCGATCACCCCCAGCTCCGGGATCGAGATCTGAAAGTCCGAGAGGACCTCGAGGAGCATGGCCTCGAACTCCTGGTCGGTTTTGTCAATCTCGTCGATCAGCAGGACGACCGCGTCGTCGGCGCTGATCGCCTCCAGCAGCGGCCTCGTGAGCAGGAAGTCGTCGGAGAAGATGTCGGTGCGTGCCTTCTCCCAGCCGGCGGCCTCGTCGCCGCCCGACTCCGCCTGGATTCGCAGCAGCTGCTTGCGGTAGTTCCACTCGTAGAGGGCCTTTGCCTCGTCGAGCCCCTCGTAGCACTGCAGGCGGATCATCCTGCGGCCGGTCGAACGCGAGAGCGCCTTGGCCAGCTCGGTCTTGCCGACGCCGGCCGGGCCCTCGACCAGGACCGGCTTGCCGAGCCGCTGCGCGAGGAAGGAGACGAGCGCCGCGGCCTCGTCGGCGAGGTAGCCGACCTCCCCCAACCCCTCACGGACCTTGGCGACGGACTGAGGTTCCTCCGCATTGCTCATTCGGGGGATGATAGATACGACAGATGCTTCCCCTCGCCGACATCCTGCCGCACACGATCAGTCCCTACCTGACCCTGATGCTGGTCGGCTTCGTCCTGGGCGCGGTCGGCCATCTCTACAAGAGCAAGCTGATCGTCGGGATCGGGATCGCGATGATCTTCCTGGCCACCCTGCTCCTTCCGCTCGCGCTGATCGCGACCGAGGAGGAGCCGCCCTCGAATCCGGAGATCCTCGCCCCGGGCACCCGCTGATGGGCCGGCTCGACGAGCTCGATCTCTCCAAGAAGCTCTCGAGGAAGGAGGAGGGAGAGGGGCTCGAGCGGGCGTGGAACCGGCTCACCCAGCTGAGGCTCACGCTGGGCGGGCAGATAGGCGAGAAGAAGATCGGCCCGCCGGTCACCGTCCTCTTCGAGGGCTGGGACGCCTCCGGCAAGGGCGGCGCGATCAAGCGGCTGGTCGCCCAGATCGACCCGCGGCATGTCCGCGTCGTCCAGTTCGCGGCGCCGACCCCCGACGAGAAGCGCCACCACTTCCTCTGGCGCTTCTGGCCGAAGCTGCCCGGCTGGGGCGGCATGACCGTGATGGACCGCTCCTGGTACGGGCGGGTCCTGGTGGAGAGGGTGGAGGGGTTCGCCGATCGCGAGGCGTGGCTTCGCGCCTACGACGAGATCAACAGCTTCGAGCGGAGCCTCGCGGACGAGGGGATGATCCTGGTGAAGCTCTGGATGCACCTCTCCGACTCAGAGCAGCTGAAGCGCTTCAAGCGGCGGGAGAAGAACCCGCTGAAGGCGTGGAAGCTGACCGACGAGGACTGGCGCAACCGGGAACAGCGGCCCCAGTACACCGAGGCGGTCGAGGACATGCTCGCCCGCAACGACCAGCCGCCGCACGCCGCCTGGCACCTGATCGAGGGCGACTCCAAGCGCTACGCGCGAGTCAAGGTGATCGAGACGGTGATCGCCGAGATCGAGGCCGGCATGCGCCGCCACGGAATAGAGCCCCCGCCTCCCGTCGAGGGGCCGATGGCCGACTAGCCCTCGGGCTTGTCCACCTCGGGCTTCTCAGCTCGCGCCGGCCTTCCCTCCGGGGCCACTGGCCGTTTCGCTCGCTCGCGCGGGCGCATGCGGAGGCCGGCGGCGATGATGAGCGCGGCGCCGGCCAGCGCCACGAAGATCCCGTAGTGGATCTCATAGGCCTGGTCGACCTCCGTGAGCTTGAAATCGGGGCGCTCGATCATCCGGTAGACGACGATCAGAGCCGCCCAGCCTCCCGCGGTGACCAGGAGGCCCCACTCGCGCAGCGGTCTCGGAGGGACGTATCCGCCTCCCGCCTCGAGCGCCAGGAAGGCGGTCGCACCCGCGATCAGGAGCAGCGCGCCCTCGGCGAAGCTGAACGCCCCGAACCCGGTCTGCACCAGGTCGCTCGAGACCGGCGCCCGGTACCAGGGGAGGATGAAGCTGCCGACTATGACCGCCGCGCCCATGAAGGCGATCCGCTCGTTGCCGCTGAGCCCGCGGACGTCGCGCAGCAATTGCCGCGGGAGCCTCGCGACTAACTCAGTCGAGCGGCTGGCGGCCACGGTAGCCGGAGTCCAGGTCGTGCCAGTGGTCCACCTCGTCCTCGCCGAGCTCCCAGCACAGGTAGACCTCGCGTCCATCGATGACCGCCGGGAAGTCGATCAACCCGCGGTCGATGTCGCGGAGGACGATTCCGGCGTCCTCGACGGTCTCGAGCATGCGGCGAACATCGAGGAACGAGACGCCGACCTGGACGCCCTCCTCGCCGCCGCCGTTCCCGGGCGCGGCCTCCGAGAGGGTCTCGTGGGCCTCGGGGTCGGTCAGCTCGTCCCGGCTGTCGCGCAGCTGGCGCAGCAGCGGCTTCAGGCGGGGGAGCAGCGCGTTCGCCTCCTCGCGGGTGAAGTGCCGCTCGTACACGAGCTCTGTTCCCTCCTCGCTCATGCGCGCGCGGGGACGGCGTCGGTCAGGCGCCCGCGCAGCAGCGCGGCGTCGGCCTCGGAGATGATGCGGAGCTGGCCCTGGAACGCGAGGTGCCAGTGCTCGGCCGGCCACTTGCGGACATGCTCGAGCTCCGGCGCGAGCTCCTCGGCGGGGACGAAGTCCTCCTCTGCGAGCACGACCACCGGCTCCGCCTCGACGCGCCAGGGGTAATCGTCGGGCTTCCTGGGATTCCCGGGCCAGATCGGCTCGCGGTCCTCGAACATCTCCGACCGCACCCGCGCGATCGCGCCGAAGGCTTGCACGCCGGTGACGTAGAAGAAGACCTGGTCGCCCGGCTCGAACTGCTCCGCCTGGCGGCGGCGGCCCTCCTTGAAGCCGATCGGGTCGAAGCCTCGCTCGACGTTGACGTGGAAGTTCTCCAGGGAGCCGGTGAGGATCCAGCTCTTGCCGGTCTCGGCGGCCATCAGCGCGATTCTAGGTCGCGGATGACCCCGGCGGCCAGATCCGGCCGGCTGACGATGCCGTCGGCGATGGCCACGAGGCGCGCCTGGGGCAGGTGCTCACCGAGCGTCTCGGCCAGCTCATCTCCGGCCGGGAGCCAGTCGCCGCCCATGTTGTCGGAGTAGAGAATCACCAGGCGGTCGCCGATCGCACGGCCGGCCTCCAAGGAGTCGTCGCCGAACCAGGCCTCCGTTCGCGCGACCGCAGTCTCGGCCGGGCAGTACTCCGCCTGCTCGACCACCCGCTCGCGCACCTCGGACTCCTCCATCTGGGGGTTGGTCTGCGTGAGCAGCGTCCGCAGCGCCCCGCGGTAGTCCGTTTTCATCATCTCCATGAACGCGTTGATGACCGTGGAGGACGACACGAGGGCGTCCGCTCCCTGTAGGACGTCCAGCGAGATCGGCGCCGATCCCGGCGCGACCACGGCCCGGATCAGCTCAGGCCGGTCGGCCGCCACCCGGACGGCACGGGGGCACGAGTCGGCGAGGGACAGGACCACCGCGTCGCCGCCTGCCATCTCCAGAACAGCGCCGAGGTCGCCGGCCCCCGTCTCCATATCGTGAGGGCCCCGGCGGGTGGACTCGCCGGTGCCGCGCGCGTCATAGCGGACGACGCGGTGATCCTTCGCCAGCTCGTCCGCGATCGGGTCGTGGGCGCTCGGGTGGCCCGACCAGTAGGGGGCGAGGAGGACGAGCGGGCCCTCGCCGCGCTCTTCCCAGTGGAGCAGGGTCCCATCGTCGCGCTCGAGCTCGGGCACGCCCCGAAACTAGCGGATGCCCTGTTCGGTCAGGGCGCCTTGGCCCGGTCGCGACCGATCGCCCTGCTCAGGGCCTCGATGGTCTTCTCCACCGTGCGTCGCAGGTACCCCTTGGTGTGGATCGCGCCCATCGCGCGACCCGAGAGACCGGGGAGGGGCTCGACACCCAACTCGAGCTCGGTGAACGTGTTTCCTCGCGCCGGGGTGAGCAGCCAGTGCACGTAGTAGCCCGATTTCTGGCACTTCATCTTGAGCTCGTGCATGTCCTCGAGCACCTCGACCTTGAAGGTCGTCGTGTCCTTGAGGCCCAAGCGACCACGAGCCGTCACACCGAAGGTCGAGCCGACCTCGATCTCGACCGGGGCGCCGGTGACCTCGATCACGTCCCCGTCCCAGTCCGGTGAGCGGGAGGGGTCCACGAGGACCTCCCAGACCGCCTCGACCGGGGCCTCGATGAGCGCCTGTTGCTTCCAGGAAGCCACGGTTGATCAGGCCACGGGCTCGCGGGCGGTGGTGGCGAGCGCGGGGGCGTTCAGCTCCTCGTACTCCTCCGCCGCGGCGGCGAGCACCTCGTCCGCATCCTCGGAGCCTTGCTTCGCCAGCAGGCGCCCCCTGACGAGCAGGCAGCGGGCCGCGTCCAGCGGGCGATCCAGCTCCAACCAGCGAGTCCGCGCCTGGTCGATCTCGCTCGCGCAGACCGCCGGGTCCTCCGCGGCGGCGCCGGCGGCCTCCGCCTTGGCGGCCTGGCCGACCGGATAGTGGAGCCGCCCGGCGAGCCGCTCCGACTCCTCGGCGGCGGCGCGCGCCTGCTCGTCGCGGCCGGCCAGTGCCAGCGCCACGGCCCGCGCGGAGATCGCCTCCACGGACTGGGCGATCAGTCCGGCTCGCTCGCAGATGTCGAGTGCCTTCGCCAGCTCGGTCTCCGCTCCGGCGAGGTCGCCGCTGTCGCGGAGGGTGGCGGCGAGCCAGAACAGCGCGGAGAAGGCCACCTCGGAGCGACCCACCTGCTCGCCGAGCTCATGGGCGCGCCGGCATGCCTTCGCGGCGTCCTCCCAGTCGCCCCCGCGCCAGCTGAGGACGCCCCGCAGGACGAAGGGGAAGCAGAGCTTTCCGCGGAGGCCCTCGCGCTCCGCCAGGCCGGCGCTCGCCTCGGTGGCCCGTTCGACCTCTTCCCAGTCCGCGCGATAGACCGCGAGCTGCCCGAGCGAGGCGTGCAGCTCGACCTGGGAGGGAAGGTCGCCGACCTCCTGGGCGATCTCGAGCGCCTCCCGATAGGCGTCGGCGGCGCCCTCGTACTCAGCCTCGGAGACCTCGAGGTGGTAGCCGAGGGTGAGCAGGGCGCGAACCGCCTCGCCGCGGTCGGAGTCCCGGGCTAGGCCGACCGAGCGCTCCAGGTTCTCTCGCGCCTTCTCGGAGTCGCCGATCCGGCCGAAGACCCGGCCGAAGATCCCGTGGGCCCGGCTCGCGGCGCGGGCCTCGCCGAGTCGCTCGGCGAGCCGCAGCGCCTTCTCGGAGGCGTAGATGGCGAGCATGTTGTCCCCGGTGTGCATGTAGAGGGAGGCGGCCTCCTCGTAGAGGCGGACCAGCTCCAGGCTGGGGTCCCCGTCCTTGAGCAGGTCGATTCCGCGCTGGTAGTTGTCGATCGAGGCGCGCCGCTCGCCCTTGTGCCAGAGGGCCGCACCGATCTTGCGGTGCAGGTCCGCGACCCGCGCCAGGTCCTCCTCGCCGCGGTGGAACTCGAGGCAGCGCTCCCAGACCGCGACCGCGGCGTCCACCCGGCCCATCCGCAGCGCCACGTCGCCCTGCTTCTCGCCGATCCGGGCAACGTCGGAGGCGTCGAGCGAGTCGGAGAGCTCCAGGGCGGCCGTGTAGCGGTCGAAGGCCTCGGCGTTCGAGTACAGGGCGGCAGCGGCGTCACCGGCGGACTCGAGCAGGTCGAGCGCCTGCGACTGTAGCTTCGAGAGCTCGTCGGCTTCGAGGCCGGACTCCGCACCCAGCGCGGCGGCGCGCGCGTAATGCTCCGCGACCATTCCCACCATCGCGTCGCCGCGGTCACCGACCCGGTCGCGGATGAACTCGCCGACCTCGATGTGCTTCCGGCAGCGAACCGACTTGGGGAGCATCCCGTAGGCGACGTCGCGGATCAGCACGTGCTTGAACGCGTGCTCCCGCTCACCCGCCAGGCGGGAGCCCGGGGACGGGACCAGCAGGTCCTTCTCCTCGAGCGCCGAGACCGTCTGGCCGACGTCGAGCCCCTCCTCCTGCGCGGCGCTCGCCAGGGAGCCCTCCCAGAAGGTCTGCCCGACGACGGAGGCGTGAAGGAGCAGGCGGCGCTCGGGGCGCGGGAGCGAATCGAGCCGGGCGGCCAGCAGCGACTGGACGGTGCTCGGCAGGGCCTCCGCCTCGACCGTGTCCTCCTCCATCAGGCGGTTGACCATCTCCTCCGCGAAGAGCGGGTTGCCCCCGGAGCGCTCCGCCACCTGCGGCACGACGCCGTTCCCCTCGCCGTCCGACTCCGGCATCAGGGCGGCCACCAGCTCGCGGGTCTCGTCCTCGGTGAGGGGCTCCAGCGAGATCGCGGTCGCGTTCCGCCGTCCTCCGCCCCAGCCGGGCCGGCGCTCGAGCAGCTCGTCCCGCGCGAGACAGACGAGCAGCAGCGGCCCGCGCACGAAGCGGGTCAGGTGGTCGATCAGGTCGAGCATCCCCTCGTCCGCCCAGTGGATGTCGTCGATCGCGAGCACGAGGGTGCGGTGATGGCTGATTGCCTCCACCATGGCTCTCGCGGCCGAGAAAAGCGCATCGCGCATCTGCTCCGGGTCGCGCTCCACCTGCTCGGCCTCCTCCGGCGGATCGATCCCCAGCGGGATCGCCAGCAGGGCGGCGTTCCGCTCGCCCGCCTCCGCCTCATCGAGCTCTTCCATCAGCTTCCCGACCCCCGCGCGCAGCTTGCCCCAGGCGACCTCCGGCGAGTCCGTGTCGAGGATCTCGAACTCCTCGCGGAGGACCTGTGCGAGCGCCCAGTAGGCGATGCCGGCGCCGTACGGGGGGCACTGGCCGCGGCGGATGATGGGCGGGTGCGCGCTGTCATCGAGGTTCGTCATCAGCTCACGCAGCAGCCGCGACTTGCCGACGCCGGCCTGCCCGATCACCGTGACCAGGTGCGGGCGGGCCTCGCGCTCCACCCGCTCGGCGAGGGAGGTGAGCAGGCCGGCCTCCTCCTCGCGCCCGATCAGCGGGGTCTGGCTTCTCGCCGCGGCGGTCTTCGGCCCGGCAAGCACGGCGGTCGCCTCCCAGGCGGGGACCGGCTCCTCCTTGCCCTTCAGGTTCAGTGGCTCCAGCCGCTCGTAATGGATGGTCTCGCGGGTGGAGCGGTAGGTCGATTCCCCGACGGTCACGCTGTTGGGGCGTCCCGCCGCCTGGAGCCGCGCGGCGACGTTCACGGCGTCCCCCATCACGGTGTAGCGGTCGCCGACGGCACCCGCCATCACCTCTCCCGAGTTGATCCCGACGCGGAGCGAGAAGCTCACGCCCTCCCGCT
Source organism: uncultured Solirubrobacterales bacterium (assembly GCA_963752605.1). Lineage (GTDB taxonomy): Bacteria > Actinomycetota > Thermoleophilia > Solirubrobacterales > 70-9 > CAVVYW01. Next base: position 26,724 of record CAVVYW010000006.1, on the reverse strand, counting down.
CCTCGCTGTCCCGGTTCGCATCCGTCATCGCCTCCTGCATCGCGAGGCCGGCGCGGACGGCGCGGTCGGGATCGTCCTCGTGGGCGACCGGCGCCCCGAAGACCCCCATCACGTTGTCGCCGATGAACTTGTCGATGGCGCCGCCGAAGCGCTCGATCTCCTCCCCCAGCCGCCGCAGCGTTCGATCCACCAGGGCCTTGACGGCCTCGTGGTCCATTTTCTCCGCCGCGGCCGTATAGCCGGAGAGGTCGGCGAACAGGACGGTGGCGTGCCTCCGCTCCTCGGGCGGCGCCTCCGCGGGGACGGGGGCCGGGGCTGCGGTTGATCCGGCGGCCGTTGTCGCGGTGCCCGTTTGGCCCAGGTCGGTGCCGCACTCCATGCAGAACTTGGCTCCGGCCGGGTTCTCCGCTCCGCAGTTGGGGCAGCCGGCCGGCATCTCCGACCCGCAGGACATGCAGAAGCGGGCACGCTCCGGGTTGGTGGCAGCGCAGACCGGGCAGGTCCTCTCCGGCGCCATGCGGATCAGGATAGGACAGCGTGAGTTCTTCCCCTGGGCGACGCGTCCCTCGCGAGGCCGCTACGCTGCGGCCTCTTCGCCCCCTAGCCAGGAGAAAGAACTTGAACCGGAGTCGCCCGCTGATCGTCCTCGTGCTCGCGCTCGCCTCGGCCACCCTGCTGTGGGCCTGTGGCGGAGACGGAGGCGGGGAGGATCCCGAGGAGGTCCTTCAGGCGGTGTCGGACGCGGACGAGAGCATCGACAGCGGCACTCTCGACCTCAGCATCGACGTCTCGGCCGGCGGCGAGCAGGAGGGAAGCTTCGGGCTGAACGCGTCCGGTCCGTTCCAGGGCGGGGACGGCAAATTCCCCTCCTTCGACATCGCGGGCGACTTCTCCGCGGAGGGCAGCGGCCAGAGCTTCTCCGCGGACGGGGCGCTGATCTCGACCGGCAAGTCCGCATTCGTCGAGTACCAGGACACCGCCTACCAGCTGCCGCAGCAGGTGTTCGATCAGATCGCGGCCCTCGCGACCAGCGCACAGGAGCAGCAGGAGGCGGAGGGCGACGCCTGCCAGCAGGCGCTCGAGAGCCAGGGACTCGGTCCGACCTCCCTGCTCACCGACCTGTCCAACGAGGGTGACGAGGAAATCGAGGGCGCGGAGACGATTCACATCACCGGCGGCCTTGACTTCACCAAGGTCTCCGAGTTCCTCAGCGCCACCACCGAGACGCCGGAGTGCTCGCAAGCGCTGGGCGAGCAGATCGATCCGGCCCAGCTTGACGCCGTCGAGAGCCAGCTCTCGCAGGTGCAGGACTTCTTCAAGGACTTCGAGATCGGTCTCTACGTCGGCAAGGACGACGACCTGATCCGGGGGTTCGACACCAGCTTCGGCGTCGACGCCGAGGGTCAGGAGGTGGACTTCGACCTCGAGGCGCGGATCGGCGCCGTCAACGAGCCGCAGACCGTGGAGGAGCCGCAGAACGTCCAGTCGCTCAACTCGCTGCTGCAGAACCTCGGCATCGACTCCTCGATCCTGAACCAGGCGCTCGGGCAGCTCGGCGCGGCATCCGGCGCGGGCGGTGGCGGCCTACCGCAGGCGGGCGGCTCGCCCACTGCTCCGAGCGCCGGCGACACCGACGCCTATCTGAATTGCATCCAGCAGGCTCAGGGCGCCGCGGCGCTGCAGGAGTGCCAGGGACTGCTCCAGTAGGGCCTCAGCCCGAGGCCGCATAGGCTTCGCCCGTGGCGCCCAGCCAGCGGGGATCGCCCAGCCAGCGCGGATCGCAGCCGACCCTCGGGTGGGGGTTTCTGCTCACGCCGGGCGGCTGGCCCTACCTGCTCCTCCCGTTCATCCCGCTCGCGATCGTCTTCGAGCTGTCGCATACCGCCGCGGGACTGATCTTCTTCTCCGCTGCGCTGGGGGTGATCCCGACCGCCGCGCTCATGGGGAGGGCCACCGAGGAGGTCGCGGCGAAGTCCGGGCCCGGAATCGGGGGCCTGCTCAACGTCACGTTCGGCAACGCCCCCGAGCTGATCATCGCGATCTTCGCGCTGGAGGCCGGGCTCCAGGAGGTGGTCAAGGCCTCGATCATCGGCTCGATCCTAGGGAACATCCTCCTGGTGATGGGCGCGGCGATGCTCGCGGGCGGGCTGACCGGGGGTGGCCGCAAGGTCCAGAAGTTCGACCGCACCGCGGCCAACGTCCAGTCGCTGATGCTCTTCCTCGCGGTGGCGGCGCTGGTGATGCCGGCGATCTTCGAGCTGGTCGAGGGCCAGGGCCTGCCGGGGATCGACCAGGAGCGGGTGGAGTTCGACGACACGGTCGAGGATCTCTCCCTGGCGGTGGCGGTCGTCCTGATCGCCACCTACGTCGCCGGCCTGCTGTTCAGCCTGAGAACGCACCGGGAGCTGTTCAACCCCCACAGCGAGGACGACGCGGCGCACGACGACACCTGGGGTTGGTCGGTGAGGACGTCGGTGATCGCACTGGCGGTCGCGGGCGTCGCGGTTGGCCTCATGTCGGAGATCCTGGTCGGCTCGATCGAGGCGGCGTCGGATTCGGTCGGCCTGAGTGAGTTCTTCATCGGCGTGATCGTGGTGGCGATCGTCGGCAACGCCGCCGAGCACTGGGTCGCGGTGCTGGTCGCGATCAAGAACAAGATGGACCTCTCGGTCAATATCGCGATCGGCTCCAGCGCCCAGGTGGCCCTGTTCGTGGCGCCGGTGCTGGTGCTGCTCTCCTTCGTGATCGGGCCCGGCCCGATGCCCCTGGTCTTCAACGGATTCGAGATCGCGGCGGTCTTCCTGGGCGTGCTCGTCGCCTACCAGGTCACCAACGAGGGGGAGTCGAACTGGTTCGAGGGCGTGCAACTGCTGGCCCTCTACGCGATCCTCGGGCTGACGTTCTACTTCGCCTGATGTCGGGCCGGCCGCGGAGACCCGGGCGCTGATGGAGATCGTCCTGCTCGTCATCAGCTTCGCGGTGATCCTCGCCGGTGCGCTCCTCTTCACCAACGCGATCGAGTGGACCGGGCACAAGCTCGGCGTGGGGGAGGGGGCGGTCGGCAGCCTCCTCGCCGCTGTCGGCACCGCGCTGCCGGAGACCCTGATCGCGATCGTCGCCCTGGTAGGGGCGACCAAGAGCGAGGACGTTGCGATCGGCGCGATCGTGGGCGCCCCCTTCCTTCTCGCCACGCTCGCGATGGGACTGGTCGGCCTGACCGCCTACGGCTACCGGCGGCGACGCAGGCAGGGCACCGAGCTCACGGCGCACGTGCCGACCCTGGACCGAGACCTCGCCTTCTTCATGGTCTTCTTCGGCCTCGCCCTGGCGCTCGGCTTCGGCGCCCCGGAGGACCTGAGGTTTGCGGCGGGGATCGTGTTCCTCATCGCCTACATCCTCTACGTGCAGCGCACGCTGGCCGGGGGCGGCGAGCTGCAGGCCGAGGAGACCCTCAACCCGCTGATCATCGAGCCCCGCCGCGGGCGGCGCCTGGATCCCTCCTGGCCGGCCTCGATCCTCCAGGTGGTCGTTGGCCTCGGGGCGATGGTCGGCGGGGCCCATCTGTTCGTGGAGGAGCTTCTGCACGTGGCGGAGGACCTCGGGGTCGAGGCGATCGTCCTTTCGCTGATCCTCGCTCCACTGGCGACGGAGCTTCCGGAAAAGGTCAACAGCTTCTTCTGGGTGCGCGATGGCAAGGACTCGCTGGCGCTCGGCAACATCACCGGCGCAATGGTCTTCCAGTCGACCATCCCGGTCGGGATCGGGCTGATGTTCACCGAGTGGGAGCTGGGCGGCAACGCCGCGGTCTCGATGGCGCTCGGCCTCGCCGGTGGCCTGCTCGCCTACTGGGCGCTGCGCCTGCGCGACCGCTTCGAGCTGCCGGCGATCCTGGGCTGGTTCGCCCTCTACGTCGCATTCATCGTGGTCGTGACGGTCTAGCTAGTGGTATTCGTGCACGAGCGCGTGGCCTCGCCCGCGCGCGATCAGGTAGCGATTGGCGAGGAAGGCAAAGGGATATGCGATCACGAAGCCGGCCGCGACCGCGATGTAGATGATCGGGTCGCCCACGCCGGCCTCCATCGCGCCGGGCCAGAGGACCACGGTGAGGTTGTCGATCACCTCCATGATCGTGATCGAAAGCGTGTCGACGGCGAGGGCGGTGCTGACGATCACGCCAGTCGTGAGTCCGGCCCGCGCCAGCGGCAGGGCGGTGAGCGCGAAGCCGAAGAGGTAGGCGAGCCCGACCGCCAGGGCGATCTGACCGAAATCGCTCCAGCCGAGCGCGGTGGCGATGAACATGCCGGTGATCTCGCCGATCGCACAGCCCGTCAGGCAGTGGGTGGTGGCGCTGACCGCCGAGCGGTTCAGGTCATAACCGTCGGGGTGATGCTCGTGCTCGCGGGCGGTGGCGTCCACCCGCTCAATCCTCCCGGCCGGGGTCCTGGCCCTCCTCGCCCTCGTCTGTCTCCTCGTCGCCCTGCTCGAGCGCGGTCTCCGACATCGAGCCGCTGAAGCCGGGGTGATAGTGCGTCTGGAACTCCTCGAGCATTACGTTCCGCTGCTCCTCGGCGATCGCGACGTCGTCCGAGATCCGGACCCATTCCGCGCCCTCGTAGGCCTCCATGTTGAAGACCTCCTCGTCGAGTGAGGTCGAGTCGTCGACCACCACCAGCACCTCGGTCTGCGGATTGAAGTAGGTGCCGGGGCGGTTCAGCACCTCATCGAGTTCGACGACCGTGTCGGCAGCGTCGCTCTCGAGTTGCTCGTCCCGCGGTGAGACGTCTCGCTCGGAAGCTTCCATGTCCCGAATGTATACCCGAGCGGGCGCGCCCCCATTCGCGCGCCGCTACTGACCGAGGTTCTCCAGCTCTCGGAGCTGGCGTTCGACCTCCTGATCGACGTCCAGCGGCTCCTTGCCCTGGCGCGCGAGCCGCTCGTTCCGGGCGACCACCAGCTGCCTGACCTCCTCGCGGAGCCCCTCGTCGTGGCCGAGGGAGCCCGTGCCGCGCTCGGAGGAGAGCAGTTTGTCGACCTCAGCGTCGACGTCGAGCGCTTCCTCCCCCCGGGCCTCGCGGCGATACGAGCGGGCCTCCACCATCTGGCGGATCTCCTCCTCGCGGACCTCTTTCGTCACCGTGGGCGCCGGCCCGCCGGCCTGCGGCATCTCGTGCTCCATCTCGAAGGCCCCCTTGCCGATCTGGCTGAGCGCGTTACTCGCCCCGAGCGCGAAGACCGCGGCGCCGATCGGCAGGGCCGCAATCACGACCAGGATCAGCACGACGCCGGTGTCGACCGCAAGCGGCATGGGGCAGAGACTAGACCGGGTCGGGCCGTGCGTAGCACACGCACGCCGCGGGCATAACCGGGAACATGCGGCGCATGATCCGGTACGCTTCCCTCCACTGGCTGACTGACCAGTCAATCGGTTTTCGGCCGCGACCTTCGAGCGCGGACCCCTACACAAGGAGCTCTACTCACCGTGGTTGATCTGACGCTTACCGACGAGCAGAAGGATCTGCGCGAGCTGGCGCACAGCTTCGCCGAGAAGGACATTCGCAAGGTCGCGTGGGACTACGACAAGGACGGGACCTGGCCGCAGGACATCGTCGACAAGGCCTGGGAGATCGGGCTGATGAACACCCATGTCGCCGAGGAATACGGCGGCCCGGGCCTCGACTACCTCTCCGGCTGTCTGATCGAAGAGGAGATGGGCTGGGGCTGCTCCGGCATCGGCACCTCCCTGATGGCCAATGGCCTCGCCGCCGCGCCCGTCGGCCTTGGCGGCTCTGAGGAGATCAAGAAGAAGTACCTCGGGATGCTCACCGAGGCGCCCAAGCTGGCTTCCTTTTGCCTGACGGAGCCGGACGCCGGCTCCGACGTCTCCGGCATGAAGACGACGGCCGTCAAGAAGGGCGACAAGTACGTCATCAACGGCTCCAAGTGCTTCATCACCAACGGCGGCTACGCGGACTGGTTCACGGTCTACGCGAAGACCGACAAGGACGCCGGCCACCGCGGCATCACGGCCTTCGTCGTCCCCAAGGACGACACGGTCACCGTGGACAAGAAGGAGGACAAGCTCGGTCAGCGCGCCTCCAACACGGCGACGATCACCTTCAACGAGACCGAGGTCCCCGCCGACCACCTGCTCGGCGAGGAGAACCACGGCTTCAAGCTGGCGATGATGACCCTCGACCGGACCCGCCCCGGCGTCTCCGGTCTCGCGGTCGGCATCGCCCAGGCCGCCTTCGAGTTTGCGGCCGAGTACTCCAAGGAGCGCGTGCAGTTCGGCGTCCCGATCGCCATGCACCAGGCGGTCGCGTTCATGATCGCCGACATGGCCACCAAGATCGAGGCCTCCCGCCTGCTGGTCTGGCAGTCGGCCGTGCTGCTCGATCAGGGCAAGCGCAACACGCTGGCCGCCTCACACGCCAAGCGCTTCGCCGCGGACACCGCGATGGAAGTCACCGTTGACGCAGTGCAGGTCTACGGCGGCTACGGCTTCATCAAGGAGTACCCGGTCGAGAAGCTGATGCGCGACGCGAAGATCATGCAGCTGTATGAGGGCACCTCGCAGATCCAGCGCCTCGTGATCGCCAAGGAGATCCTGATGGGCCGCCAGGCCGACGAGGAGATCCCGGAGGCGAAGGCGGCCAAGGCGAAGGCGAACGGCTCGGGCGACGCCGAGAAGGCCAAGAGCGCCGACAAGGAGAAGGCGACGGCCTAGCGGGTCGCCCTACGATCCCCCTTCAGAACGCCCCGGGAGACCGGGGCGTTCGTCATTCTGGAACCGGGAGTGCTTACGGGTAAGTCGCGGCGTAGACTCGCCGGGTGGCCGAGCGCAAGGGAGCGAAGCCGGTCTCAGAAGCGGTGGCCGAGGCCGCGAAAGCCGGCGCCGAGGGAGTCAAGGAGCGCCAGCGCAGGCGCGGCGGACGTCCCTCCGACGTCTTCGGCGGCGAGATCCGCCGTCGCGACGTCTTCCCGCTGCTCGTCCTCCACCTGATCGCCGAGGAGCCGACGTACGGGAATCGGCTGATCGAGGGAATCGAGGAGATGACGCAGGGGGTGATCTCGGTGAACCCGAACACGATGTATCCGTTGCTGCGGCAGATGGAGAACGGCGGCCTGATCGAGGGGCGCTGGGAGCTGCCGGACCGCCGCACCCGGCGCTACTACTCGATCACTCCCGCGGGGCGCCGCGAGTACAAGCGGCTGCTGAAGGAGGTCGAGCCCTTCCTCGACTCGGTGATCCGCTCGGTGACGCTGATCAAGAAGGAGGTCTACGGGGGTTAGGCGCGCCCTTGACGAAGGTCGTCTCTATCCCGACTGGATCGAAGCCAAGTCGCTGGTAGAGCTCCTGCGGCCAGTCGTCCTCCTCCGCGCCGATGAAGGTCAGTTCGTTGCCGGACCGGCGCGAGGCCTCCACGGCGGCGAGCACCACCGCGCGCGCCAGGCCGCGGTTGCGGGCCTGGGTGGCGGTGGCGACGCTCTCCACCTGCCCGAGTCCCTCCCGCTCGATCAGGTAGCAGCATGCCGCCGGCGCGCCGTCATGCTCTGCCACGAACCAGCGATCGCCGCCGAACGCCGCGTAGGCGCGCTCCCTCGCGGCGAACTGGTCGGCGACCTCGTCGGGGTCGCCTGAGTAGTCCGGCGCCCAGACCTCCTTCATCAGATCCCGGAAGGAGTCTCCGGGCGGGGGTCCCTCCAACTCCGTGACGGGGCGGTCCGGGGGCCGGTCAGGCGGACGGCGGTGAACCATGTAGACGCCTCGCTCGACCTTCCAGCCCAGCTCGCGGAAGCCCGGTTCTAGGGAAGCGGACTCCACCGGGTCGAGCGGCGCGACGGTGAAGGCCGAGAGGCCGTTCCGCTCCATCACCTCGCTAGCAAGCTTGGCCAGGTCGGCGGCGGATCGCCCAATGTCCTCGATCGCGAGGTAGCTGGCGTCGTGCAGCAGGTCCGCGCTGGGTGTCAGCACGGCGTGGCCGCCCTCAACCTCCTGGACCCGCTCCGCCGTGGCGCGTCCGACCGCATCCCCGAACTCCAGGAACAGTCGGAGCAGTGCTGCGTCGTCGGCAACCTCGGGCTCACGCGGCGGCATCGATCCGAGCCTAATAGCCTTCCCCGGCCGACCGCTACCCCAGGAGGATCCGCAGAAATGTACGTCACGAAGGCCGCCGTCGTCGGCGGCGGCACGATGGGCGGCGAGATCGCCCAGGTCATCGCCAACGCCGATATCCCGGTCGTGGTCAAGGACATCGAGCAGAAGTTCGTCGATGCCGCGATCGAGAAGTCGCGGGAGGTGACCAAGAGCCAGCTCGACCGGCTTGTGAAGAAGGAGAAGATCGACCAGAAGGCCGCCGACGCCCGCCTCGACGAGGTGATGGGCCTCATCACCGGCGCCACCGACTACGAGGGCTTCGGCGACGTCGACTTCGTGATCGAGGCGGTGCCGGAGAAGATGGAGATCAAGAAGGCGGTCTACGCGGAGCTCGACGAGGCGACGCCGGGCCACGCCATCCTCGCCTCCAACACCTCGTCGCTCTCGATCACCGAGATGGGCCGCGAGACGCTGCGCCCGAACCAAGTGGCCGGCTTCCACTTCTTCTACCCGGCGTCCGTGCTGCCCCTGGTCGAGGTGATCTACGGGGAGGACACCTCGCGCGAGACCGTCACCACCGCCTTCAACTTCGCCCAGGCGATCCGCAAGCAGCCGATCACCTGCCGCGAGGTCCCAGGGTTCGTCGTCAACCGCGTGCTGAACGCGGGGGCTGGCGAGATCTGGCGGACCCAGGAGGAGCAGGGCGTCTCGATCAAGAAGATCGACGAGGCCGCCGCCGGCAAGACGGCGCCGATGGGCCCGTTCGTGCTGGTGGACGCGCTCGGGCTGGACACGACCCTGCACGTCGCCGAGTACCTGAAGGAGGTCTACGGGGACCGCTTCTACGTCCACAAGGGAATGCAGAAGCTCGTCAAGGACGGAAAGCTCGGCGCCAAGACCGGCGGGGAGGGCTTCTACAAGGACGGCGAGCCCAACGTCAAGGGAGACGCCGATCCGCCCGAGGAGCTCACGGACCTCGTCCTGCTCCACTCGCTGGTCGAGGCCTGCCGCCTGCTGGAGGAGGGCGTCTGCACCGTCCGCGAGATCGACCTCGGGATGATGGCCGGCGCCGGCTTGGACCCGCGCCGCGGCCTCTTCCCACCGTTCTGGAAGGCCGACATGGAGGGGCTCGACACGGTGCTCGAGAAACTAGAAAAATTCGAGGAGGGCCAGGGCGAGCGGTTCGCGCCGCCGCGGATCCTGAAGCGCCTGGTGGCCCAGGGCCGGCTCGGATTGAAGTCCGGCCACGGCTTCTACGCCTATCCGCAGGGCGAGGGCGAGGGCTCGGTGAAGCTGGAGAAGCGCGACGACGTCGCGATCGCCTGGCTCGCCAACCCCCCGATGAACGCCATCTCCCCCGACGTGATCGGCGACCTGCGCAAGGTCTGGGACCAGGTCAAGGCCGACGACGAGCTGAAGGCGATGGTCGTCTACTCCTCGCTGCCGGTCGTCTACTCGGCCGGAGCCGACATCAAGGCGTTCACCCAGATGGACACTCCCGAGAAGGGCGCCCAGCTGATCAACGACGGCCATGCCCTGCTGAAGGAGCTGGGGGAGAGCCAGAAGTCGACCGTCGCGGCGGTGAACGCGATCGCCTTCGGCGGCGGCTGCGAGCTGGCGATGGCCTGCGACTTCAGGGTCGCGGCCGAATCGGCCGTCTTCGGACAGCCCGAGATCAACCTGGGGATCATCCCCGGCTTCGGCGGCACCCAGCGCCTGCCGCGCCTCGTCGGGGAGGCCAGGGCGAAGGAGATGAACCTCACCGGCGACGCGGTCCTCGCCCAGGAGGCCCGCCAGTGGGGCCTCGCGGACGACCTCGTCCCCGACGAGCAGCTGCTGGACGTCGCGATCTCGTGGGCCCGCAAGCTGGGCGGACAGGCCCCGCTCGCGGTCGAGGCGATCAAGGAGGTCTCCAACAAGGGCGACCTGGACGACGGGATCGAGGCCGAGAAGGAGGGGTTCGCCAAGGTGTTCCTCTCCGAGGACGGGCGCGAGGGGATCTCCGCGTTCCTCCAAAAGCGGAAGCCGAGTTGGAAGGGCAAATAGCCACAGATCAGGCCGAGCGGCTGGCTGAGCTGCTGAGGGAATCGAGTTGCTCAGTCGCCCTCACCGGGGCAGGCATTTCGGTGCCCTCGGGCATTCCCGACTTCCGCACTCCCGGCGAGGGGCTGTGGGAGAAGGTCGACCCGATGGAGGTCGCGCACATCGACGCCTTCCGCCGTGACCCGGCCCGCTTCTGGAACTTCTACCGGCCGCGCTTCCAGTCGCTCGGCGAGGTCGAGCCGAACCCGGCCCACGAGGCGCTGGCAGAGCTCGAGCGCCGGGGCCTGCTCGAGGGCGTGATCACCCAGAACATCGACATGCTCCACGTCAAGGCCGGTTCGGAACGCGTCGTCGAGGTACACGGCTCGATCCGCACCTCCAGCTGCCCGCAGTGCGGGGGGCGGTTCGCAATCGCCGAGGTCGAGGAGCTGTTCGGGGACGAGGGGGTACCGGAGTGCCCCAGCTGCGTCGCCGTCATCAAGCCCGATGTGGTGCTGTTCGGCGAGATGCTGCCTTTCGACGCGATGGCCGAGGCCGAGGCGCTGGCCAGCCGGGCTGAGGTGATGCTCTGCGTCGGCTCCTCGCTCGAGGTCTATCCGGTCGCCGGGCTGCCGTCGGTCACCCTGGGCCGTGGCGGCAAGCTCGCGGTCGTCACGAAGGGCCCCACGCCCTACGACGGCGACGCCGCTGTCCGCATGGATGGCGACGTGGTCGCCGACCTCGAGGCCGTTCTGGCGGCCGTTTAGCTCCTTGCGCCGAGGGTTGCTCGGGCGGCCGGAGGGCTCTGCGTTTCTGGTTAGGCGATTCATGAGGTGAATGGCGCATTCACCTGGTGCATAGAAGATTCCGAAGCGCAGACTGCTCTCGACCGACGTAGGTTTCCTCGCCGCTGTGGGTCAGACGGGTACGCGCTCGCGCTCAAGCGTTCGGGCCGGTCGCCCACGAACATGCCTTCGGTACCACGGCCGGCCGTGGAGTCGCTGATAGTTCCAGGCGAAGGCGGCGAGCGCGCCGCGGCGGTGCAGCCAGAAGCGGTCGGGAGGCTGCCGCAGCGGCGTGCGGCGTCCCGGCTCGACGTCGGCGATCGCAAAGCCCTCGCCGTCCTCAGCCTCGAGGCGGGCTAGCACCTTGCCGTCCGCGTCGGCGACCAGGGTGCCGCCCTCGAAATGACCGCGATACGGAAGCGGGAGCCACGGCATCGGACAGCGGAGCTCGCCGGCGTGGGCGGCATGGGCGACCGGTGCGCCGACGTAGAGAGCAAAGGACTCGGCGGCATGCACCGCGCGGTCTCGGTTGTCGTGCTCCAGCCGCTCCATCAGGGCGCGGGGCGGCCAGTTCTCCGAGAGGCTCCACCAGCCTGAGCCGGTGAGCGCGAGGTCGATCCGGCCGCGGAGCCGTCGCACGGTCTGCGTCCGCATCAGCTCCCAGCAGACGGCGGCGCCAACCGTCACGTCACCGGCTTCGATGACGCCTTCGTCGTTCCCTCCGACGTAGAGGGCGTTCTCCCACATCGTCGGCAGGTCCTTGTCGTGGCGCCCGGCGATCTCGCCGTCCGAGGTCGCGAGCAGGAAGGCGTTCCGGACCTCCCCGTCGGCGTCCCTGCAGAGGAACGACCCGCCGACCATCGCGCCGTGGCGCGCGGCCAGATCGCGCAGGAGATCGGTGGCGGCTCCGTCCGGCGCCAGGGCGGCGTCCGCCAGCTCCTCGGCGAAGCCGATCCCGGTCGTGAAGAACTCGGGCAGGACGATGCACTCCGCCCCGTCGCGCCCCGCCTCGTCGGCGAGCCGCTCGCAGGCCTCCAGGTTCGCCGCGACGTCCGCGACCTGGGCCTCGAGCTGTACGGCGGCGACCCTCATCACCGCGCAGCTTACGACTAGCGCCCGCCTCCGGCCCCAAGGCGCTCCTCGAGCGCCTGGCACTGCTCCCTCAGCTCGGCCTGGCTGGACGGCGGCTGCTCTTCGAGCGCGGCTCTCGCCGCCCGCAGGCCGTAGCGGGCCTCCGCCTCGCGGCCCTGCTGTTCGTCGAGGCGCGCCCTCTGGAGCAGGGTCTCCGCGGGGTGAACCTCGTCGCGGCCGGCGAGCACCGCGGCGACACGGGTCTGGGGATCGACGTCCTCCAACCGTCCACGCCGCGGCGGGGGCAGCTCGCGCGCCTCAGTCCAGCCGCCGTCCGCGAGCTGCTCGCCGGTCCCGTAGCCGATCCGGACTGCCAGCGCCCGCGTGGCGCCGATGTCCTGGACGAGCGGGTCCCGGGCCTCGGCCCGGAGCGCGTTCAGCGCGCGGTTGACGAGGCGGGTGGCCGACCGCACCTCGGCGGCGCGCCCCTCGGCATCGCCGGTCGCCGACTCGAGCCAGGCCTCCGCCTCTCGCTTGCCGTCCAGCTCGCGCCCCGCGGCGACCGTCACCCGCGTCACCGGGACGGCATCCGGATCAGCGGGGTCCACGGGCTGCGGCCTGCGTCGTCTGCGTCCGCCGGGGCGCGGAGCACCCAGCGTCTGCACGATCAAGACGTGCTCGGAGTCCTCCTCGCGAGCCAGATAGCGGCCGTCGGGCAAGCCGATCGAGCCTGCCAGCTCCAGCTGAACGAAGGGCTTCACCGCCCGGTCAGCTTAGGCGGGCTACTCGCTGATGTGGGCGTCGCTCGCCTGGCCGCTCGACGGCGGGTTCGCCGGGAGCGAGGCGTCAGACGGCTTCGTGCGGACCGTCGGGTTCTCGATCTCGCCGAGGCGGCCGATCAGCCGTTCCCACTGCTCTGGCTTGAGGATCTGAGCCAGCTGCTCGAACGGCTTGCCAGAGCCGTAGAGCGGCGTGTACCCGACGTGGATGTGGTCGTCGTGGTCGCCCATCGCGAAGGTGGGCCCGCCGAACTCCATCAGGGTGATGATCTGCGCCGGCCGCATCGTGCCCTGGAGCTGCAGCAGGTCACGTACGACGGCCTCGGTGATCGACCCTGGGCCCTGGTGGCCCAGGATCGGGATGTTGTTGACGGAGGCGATGTCCACGGCGTTGCCGGAGGAGTGGGCGCTGACATTGCCGGAGCTCGTGTAGAAGCTGTGGCCGCACTTGAGCGAGGTAAGGGTGAGGCGGTAACCGCGCTCGACGAGGTACTCGAGCATCGCGAGCGTGCGGCGGTCCACCTGACCGCTCTCGATGTCGGTGCGCCCGCAGGAGTAGATCTGGAGCCTGGGATCGGCGAGCACCCGCTGGGCCAGGACCTCCTTGGACATCAGCAGGATCTGGCCGATGGTCGCGTCGGAACCGCCGAACGGGTCCTTGCCGGCGGCGCGGTAGATCGCCGTCGCCTCCAGCAGCTTCCAGCCGTCGAGGATCGGCTTCGGGTCGATCTTCGGGGCGCCGCGGCCTGCGGGCCGGATCGCGAAGTTCAGGTGGGGGGCACCCGTCGCAGCCTCGCCGATGCGCCCGATGACGGTGCCGCCGGTGACCTTGGTCCCGACCTTGAGCGGCTCCAGCTTCATCGTGGAGCTATCGAACTTGAAGGTGGCGTTCGCGTAGGACTTGAAGATCTCGTAGCCCGGGACTCGTTCGCCGAGGAGGCTGTCGAGCTGTCCGCCGACGTCGGTCTGCCCTGCGCTCTGCGAGCCGTCCGGGAGGGCGAACAGGCGGGTCCGGAGCTCCTCGGTGTTGACCGGGGCAGCGGCGGCGGCCTTATCGGTGTCGGCGGCCGGCTCGCCCTCGGCCGGCTGCCTGGCGGCGGGGCCGGTCTCCTCGTCGCTGGTGTTGCTGGCCGGGTCGCTGGGCTGCGGGTCGGCGCCGTCCGGGCCCTCGAGCTTGAAGTCCTTGGCGGTGAGGGCGTGCTCGCGCGGCACCGGGACCGTGGGAGCGGTCGAGCCGAGCTGCGCGTAGGTGTAGCGGTTGCCATACGCATCGGTGAGGACGAGGAACTTGCCGAGCAGCGGGCTCTCACCCATGTCGGTGATCACGCCATCGTTGACGGCAACGACCGGAGCATTAACCCTCGAGTAGATGTTTATGCCTCGGCGGGTCGGCGAGTCGCCGACGACGTCGGCGGCGTTGCCGGGCTCCACGCGATTGGTCTGGGAACGCTCGACGGCCTCGCGCTCCGAGATGTCGTCGGCGTAGCGGGCGTCGGCGGCGACGGGGAAGTGGGCGCCCTCGGTGAGGCCGGTGAGAGAGCCGACCAGGTCATCGGGGAGCTTCGAGAACTGGTTCGCGTACATCAGGACCTCGTCCACGTACCAGTCGGCGTGGTTGTAGGAGAAGATCGCCGAGCGGAGATCCTTCTCGGCGCCCGCGGCGGCCAGATAGCGGGCGGCGGCGCAGATCGCGTCGACCGGGTTGTAGGGGTCCTTCTTCCCGTCCTCGTTGCCGTCGCAGCCGTAGGCTCGCCAGCTCGACGGGATGAACTGCATCCAGCCCATGGCGCCGGCGGTGGAGACGTTGAGGTTGGTCCCGAAGCCGGTCTCGATCTTGTTGATCGCGGCGAGCACCTGCCAGGGGATCCCGTACTGGGCGCCGTAGGCCTGGTAGATGGGGAGGAGGAAGGGCGGGATCTCGTACTGGTCGATGATGAAGTTGGGGACGCCGATGGGGGCGGCGCCGAAGTCCGCGATGGTCAGGCCCGGGTTCTGGTCCGTGGGCGAGCCGTCCTCGTTGCGCAGGGTGGGCTCCTCGAGCTTCTTCCTCTCGGCCTTGGCGACGGCCTTCGCGTTGCCGCCCTTCGCGCCCTGCTTGCCGAACAGGCCGGGGCCGCCGGTGCCACCCGGCTTGGTGGGGGCCTGGCCGACGATGCCGGGGCCGCCGCCCGTGCCGGCTCCGCCGCCGGAGCCGGTGCCGCCGCCGCCCGAGCCGGCTCCGCCTCCACCGCCACCGGGGGGCGGCGTCGGCGGGTTGTACTCGTCGGTGTCGAGGGGGCCGGTGCAGCCGGCGTCCTGGAGGTCGATAGTGCCGTCCCCGTCGTTGTCGGCGAGGTCCGAGCACGCGGGGAGCGGGGTGGTTCCGCTCGGGACCTGGACGGGGACGCCGCCCACATCGACCGACACGGCGGTGCCGCTCGCGGCAACCGCGAGTGCGGCGCCGAGCGCAATAGTCAGTAGAAGCTTCTTGGTCATCTGATGGCCGCTTCCCGCCCGCAAACCCCGCGGTCTGGTCTCTCCTCCAGGCACACCCCGCACGCAGGCTTGCCAAGGAAGCTATCGGACCATATTCGGCTTTGCAACGGGGAACCGACGCTCAATCTGGGCACAATATGTGCATGGAAGACCCAGGCGACGAAGGCCTTAGGGACCGACTCTCATCGCGCGGAGAGGACGCGCTGGGAGAGTTCGCCCAGGCACTGCTCGACAACCCGTGGTTCAAGCAGGTGCTCGAGGTCGCCCTCGAGGCGAGGGAGCGCGCCTCGCAGGCCGGGGCGAGCGCGATGCGCAATCTGAACGTGCCCGCCGCCGCGGACGTGGACCGGTTCGGGCGGCGGCTGCGGGCCGTCTCGGAGCGCCTCGAGGCCGTCGAGGACAAGCTCGACGAGCTGGGCCGGGAGCTGGCGGAGCTCCGGCGCGGCCAGCAGGGGGAGCGGGCCCCCGGGACCGCCGACCCGAACCCTCCAGGGCGACTTTAGGGTTCTGAGAGCGCATCGAGGGCGGCAGTCCCCATCCGCTCGACCGAGGCCGCCAGGTCGTCGTCGCTGATCCGGCGGCGCTGTCCACCCGGGAAGACGTCGCTGACCACCAGCAGGCATCCCATTGCCACCCCGAGCCGGGCGCCGAGGGTGAAGAGCGTTGCGGCCTCCATCTCCACCGCGCGGGCACCGCCCTGGATCCACCGTTCTCTCGCACTCGTGTCGGGCTCGTAGAAGAGGTCGGTGCTGGCCACGGTCACCGCCTCGGCGCGCCGGCGGAGCCGCTCCAGCAGGGCCGTGTCCGCCTTGACCGGCCCGTTCGCCCCCAGGGCCACGCTGGTGCCGTCCTCGGGGAGGGCCGCCTCCGCGCAGAGCAGCTCCCCCAGCCCGAGCGCCTCGTCCAGGGCGCCGCAGGTCCCCACCCGGATCGCCCGCCTCACGCCCAGCTCCGCGAGCTCCTGCAGGACGAGCGCCGCGCTCGGCCCACCGACCCCGGTGGACTGGATGCTGAGCGGACGGCCCTCGGCGGTCTCGCCGCTGTATCCCCAGAGCCCCCGGTTGTGGTTGCTCATCTTCGGCTCGGTCAGGAGCTGCTGGGCCAGGGTCATCGCGCGCCCGGGGTCGCCCGGCAGCAGCGCGTCTCGGGCATAGGGGGTCTTCGGACGGAGGTGGAGGGGCGACATCGGGCCGGCGAGCATAGGCGGGGGTGATGGACCCGGGCTCCCGGGGTAGGCTGAGGACGTGCCACGACTACCGGGTTCCGATCAGGGTGGCGCCTCAGACGCGCTCCGCACGGCGATCGAGCGCACCTTCGAGGCCACCGCGAGCTCCGCTGCGGAGACGGGCGATAGGGCGAAGGAGTTGCTCGACGAGGTCGTCCGCAGGGGACAGGAGGCTCGCGACGAGGCGGCCCGGCGCATCGAGGGGGCGCGCGACGACGCGACCCGCCGGCTGGAGGACGCGCGCGATGACGCGGCCCGGCGGCTCGAGGACGCGCGCGAGGCCTCGGCCCGCCGGATGGAGGCGGAGCTGCGGTCCCTGAGCGAGCGGCTGGAGACGCTCGAGGCGGCGGTGCGCGGATCGACGAGGAGCGACTCTTGACCTTCGGTCGAGGCTGAGGATGAGCGGCTTCTCCTCATCCAAGGAGCTCCGCGAGATCCTCGACACGGTGCTCGCGGAGATCGACCGGGACCCTGAGGAGGGCCCGCGGCTCCGGGCCGCCGCCGCCTCGCTTCGGCTGGAGTTCCCGGACCTGAAGCTGGTGGTCAACGTCCGGGCCGACGATGGCGGAGAGCACTGCCTCATCTGGGACTTCCGACGGCGCTCGTCCGCGGCTCCGAAGCTCAGCCTCAGCATGGAGTCCGAGGTCGCCAACCGGCTCCTGCAGGGACGGGAGAACCCCGCGATCGCCATCGCCCGCGGCCGCCTGCGGCCCAGCGTCGCGGACGCCGGGGCGGCGCTGCGGTTCTTCCCGGCGGCGAAGCCGCTCTTCTCCCGCTACCGCGAGCTCGTCTCGGAGAAATACCCGCACCTCGCGATCGACTGAAGAAGGGGGTTGGGACGTGAGTCCCGAGGACGAGGAGAAGACGATCTCGCTGGCCGAGGCGAGCCGCCTCTCGGGAGTCGCCACGGCGAAGCTCAAGCGCTGGGCCGAGGAGGGTCTCGTGCCGGTCGACGACAGCCGCTGGACCCGGGCCTCGGCGGCACAGGCTCGGGTGATCGCGCGGATGAGCGAGCGGGGGTATTCGGACCAGGCGATCAGGGAGGCCGCCCGCGGCGGCCGTCTCGCATTCGGCTACGCCGAAGACCTCTTCGAGGTTCCGGAGGGCCAGCACACGGCGGAGGAAGCAGGCGAGCTGATCGGGCTCGAGCCCGAGCTGATCGAGCGGCTGATGACGATGCTGGGGACGCCCCTTGGCCTGGAGGGGCGGCTGAACGAGGAGGACCTCCGGGCGATGAGGCATTGCGCGCAGGTCCTCTCGTCGGGATTCCCGCTGGTGGCCTTCCTCCAGCTGGTGCGGGTCTACGCCCAGTCGATTCGCAAGGTGGCGGACGCCGAGGTCCGCCTCTTCCACCTCTACGTCCACGAGCCGCTGATGCAGGACGAGGTCCCGCCGCTCGAGATCGCCGAGGAGATGGAGGAAATGGCCTCCGATCTTTTGCCGATCACGACCCCGCTCATGGAGTACATGCACAACCGGTACCTGCGCTTCTACATAGAGCAGGACGTCGTCGGGCACATGGAGTCGGACGTCGGGGGCGGGGGCCCGGGCCTGGCGCGAGTGTCGATGACCTTCTGCTTCGTGGACCTGACGGGCTTCACCCGCTACACGGAGGAGGAGGGCGACGAGGAGGCGCTGGACCTGATCGAGCGGTTCGTCGACACGGTCGAGGCGACGCTGCCCTCCGAGGCGACGATCGTGAAGACGATCGGCGACGAGGTGATGGTCGTCTCACCCGACCCCCTGCCGCTGACCGAATGGGCGGTCGGCTTCCTCAAGCTCTTCCAGGAGCGGCCCCAGCCCCGGGTCGGGATCCATTTCGGCGCGGCCGTGTTCCGCGACGGCGACTATTTCGGCTCGGATGTCAACCTGGCCCACCGAGTCGTCTCACGGGCGCTGGCCGGCGAGGTCCTCATCACCGAACCCGTGGTCGCTGGAATCCCCAAGTCCGAGCACCTGACCTTCAAGCCGATCGGGGAGGTCGAGCTGAAGGGCTTCCCCAAGCCGATCAGTCTCTATATAGCGGCCCCCGCCAGGGAGTAGCCGCGCCTCGGTCCCGGGGCGCTACCTGCGCTTGCGGGCGGTTCCGGCGCGGCGATTCCCGGCCCGGAATCCGTACTCGCTGGAGACGGTGACGCCGTTCTGGTGGGAGGCGTCATTGGGGGTGCCGCGCTGGACGCCGATTCCGATCTCCTTGAAGCGGCCCCGGAGCAGGTTCGCGCGGTGGGCGGGGCTCTCCATCCAGGCCTTGACCAGGTTGGCCGGGGTGCTGAGCTCCCCGTTCCCCCAGACCAGGTTCTCGCCGACGAACCAGGACCGCGCCCCGCGCATGTAGCCGGCCGCGTCGATCCGGTCCACGAAACTCTTGCCGTTCGGCGAGTTGTGGCCGAAGAAGCTCTGCGACACCATCGCCTGCGAGTGGCCCACCGCCGCTTGCCGGAGCCGCACGTTGTCACGGACTCGCCCGATGCCGTTGTCGCTCCGCCGCTCGTTGATCAGGCAGGTGACCGAGGCCTCGATCTGGAACTCGGAGAGCTCCGCTGCCTCCGTGTCCTGATCGGTGCACTGAGCGGCGGCGGACGCCGGCGCGATCCCGAGGAGCGCGACCGCGGCCAGTGCCGAGACGATGCGTGCCCGTGATGCCATGTTGAGCCCATCGAGCCCGCCACCTGCCTGCTGAATACCTGGCCCTCGGCTTGGCCGCCCGTCCTAAATTTTCGTCGGCGCGGGCTGGACGCTTGTTCGAGCCCCCCTGCAAGCCCGTGCCCGGAGGGGGCGATTCCTAGAATCCGGGCATGGCCGAGGAGAGCCCCCAGCTGGCCGAAGTGGTCCGTGAGAGCGGTCTCGTGGTGCCCGGCTCGCGGGGTGTCGCGATGGTCTCCGGCGGCGCCGATTCGGCCGCCACCCTGGCAGGGCTGAGCGAGCTGCTCGGGCCTGAGGCGGTGGTCGCCCTCCATCTCAACTACGGGCTGCGACCCGACTCCGGCGAGGACGAGGACGCCTGTCGCCGGCTCTGCGATCTGTTGGGGGTCGAGCTGGTGGTCGAGCGTCCGACCCTGGGGGCGGGAAACGTCCAGGCTGAGGCGCGGGAGGCCCGCTACGCCGCCGCGGAGCGACTGCGGCGCGACCGCGCGCTCGACTGGGTGGCGACCGGCCACACCCGCAGTGATCTCGCCGAGACCGTCCTCTATCGGCTGGCGACGTCGCCCGGACGCAGGGCGCTGCTCGGGCTACCTCCTCGCCGGGGATCCGTGGTCCGGCCGCTACTCGGGCTTGAACGCGACCAGGTCCGGGAGCTCGCACTCGAGGGCGAGTTCCCCTTCCGCGAGGACCCGACCAACGCCGAGCCTCTTTACGCGCGCAACCGGATCCGCAACGAGGTGATGCCGGTGTTGCGCGAGATTGGGCCCGCGGCCGAACAGGTGATTGCCGAGACCCGAGCGGAGCTGGCCGAGGAGGCGGACCTGCTCGAGCTGCTCGCCTCGGAGGTCCTGCTGCGCGCCGGCGCTGATTCCACGGGCACGATCGGCGCCGAGGCCCTGGCCGAGCTCGACCCGGCGCTCCGCAGGCTCGCCCTGCGCCAGCTTGCCGAGGGGGCCGCCGGCGGCCAGGTTCCACTCGGGCGGGAGCAGGCCGCCGAGATCTGGCGCCTCGCTCGGACGACCGAGGGCGGTGTGGTCGAGCTCGGCGGGGGCGTCGAGGCCCGGATCGAGCACGGACACGTTCGATTCGCTGTGGGCTCGGACGAGGTGCCGGAGGCAGCGATCCTGACGGTCCCGGGCCGGTGCCGCTTCGGCCCGTGGGAGATCCGGGCCGAGTTGCGAGAGGCGCCGGAGCCGACCGGCGTTGACCTCGCCATTCTGGATCCCTCCGCCCTCACCGAGAGTCTCGTGGTCCGCTCCTGGCGCGACGGCGATCGGATGCGACCGCTCGGGCTCGGGGGCACGAAGTCCCTCCAGGACCTGTTCACCGATCGCAAGGTGCCCCGATCGCTGCGCCGCACCCTGCCGGTCGTCACCTCCGAGGACCGCATCGCCTGGATCGCCGGGGTCGCCGTCTCGGAGGAGTTCGCGGCGGCGCCCGGCTCCACCTCAGCGGTGCTCAGCGCCACGGTCGTGGAGTAGACCCCGGCGCGCCTAGACTCCCGCCGGTGGATGACGACGATCTGATCGGGGACGTCCTCGTCAGCGAGGAGGACCTCCGCCGGCGCGTCTCGGAGCTCGCCGCGGAGGTGAGCAGCGACTACGAGGGGCGCCCGCCGCTGCTGGTCGCCATCCTCAAGGGGGCGGTTCCGTTCCTCGCGGACCTTATGAGGGAGTTGACCGTCCCCTGCGAGCTCGACTTCATGGCCGTCTCCAGCTACGGCTCCTCCACCGACTCCTCGGGCGTGGTCCGGATCCTCAAGGACCTGGACGCACCGATCGCCGACCGCGACGTGCTGATCGTCGAGGACATCATCGACTCGGGCCTCACCCTCCACTACCTGATGAGGAGCCTCCAGGCGCGGGGGCCGAAGTCAATCGAGGTCTGCGCCCTGCTGACCAAGCCCGAGCGGCGCCGGGTGGATCTACCCGTGAAGTACGTCGGATTCGAGATCCCGAATCGCTTCGCGATCGGCTACGGGCTCGACCATGGCGAGCGGTTCAGGAACCTCTCATACGTGGCAGCACTGCGGGAAAACACGCATGAGGGCTAATCCACCCCTGGTACCCTCGCCTCGGTGAGACGTTTCTTCCGCAGCGCCGCGTTCCCGATCCTGATCGTCGTCGTGCTGGCGTTCTTCGCGCAGCGCCTGATCAGCCCGAACGAGGGCGAGAAGCCGCCCACCTTCAGCGAGTTCAGCTCGATGATCGAGGCCGGCCAGATCGAGGAGGTGACCTTCAAGACGAAGGACAACACCCTCGACGTCAAGGAGACCAACGGCGACGAGTTCGAGACCGGCTACGAGAGCGGCGACTCCCAGACCCAGCTGCAGAACACCCTCGAGCGGAACGGCGTCAAGTACGACATCGAGGGCAAGGGCGGCGGCGGCATCCTCTCGCTGCTCACCTACATCCTGCCCTTCCTGCTCTTCTTCGCCTTCTGGATCTTCCTGATGAACCAGATGCAGGGGGGCGGCTCGAGGGTGATGAGCTTCGGCAAGTCGCGCGCGAAGCGCATGTCGGTGGACGCCCCCAAGATCACCTTCCGGGACGTCGCCGGCGCCGACGAGGCCGTCCAGGAGCTCCACGAGATCAAGGAGTTCCTCGAAAACCCGAAGAAGTTCCAGTCGCTCGGCGCCCGGATCCCCAAGGGCGTGCTGCTCTACGGGCCGCCCGGGACCGGGAAGACGCTGCTGGCCCGCGCCGTCGCCGGTGAGGCCGGCGTCCCCTTCTTCTCCATCTCCGGATCGGACTTCGTCGAGATGTTCGTCGGGGTCGGCGCCTCGCGCGTCCGCGACCTCTTCGAGCAGGCCAAGCAGAACTCCCCCTGCATCATCTTCATGGACGAGATCGACGCAGTCGGCCGGCACCGCGGCGCCGGCATGGGCGGCGGCCACGACGAGCGCGAGCAGACCCTCAACCAGCTGCTGGTCGAGATGGACGGCTTCGAGATGAAGGACAACATCATCCTCATCGCCGCCACCAACCGGCCCGACATCCTCGACCCGGCCCTGCTGCGGCCGGGCCGCTTCGACCGCCAGATCGTCGTGGACCGCCCCGACCGCAAGGGCCGCAAGCAGATCCTCGAGGTCCACACCCGCGGCAAGCCGCTGGCCTCCGAGATCGACCTCGACGCCCTCGCCGGCCAGACCCCCGGCTTCACCGGCGCCGACCTCGCCAACCTGATCAACGAGGCCGCGCTGCTCACCGCCCGCTCCGGCAAGCGCGAGATCACGATGCTGGAGCTCGAGGAGGGGATCATGCGGGTGATCGCCGGCCCCGAGAAGAAGAGCCGGGTGATGTCGGAGAAGGAGCGCCTCGTCACCGCCTACCACGAGCTCGGTCACGCGATCGTCGGCCACGTACTGCCGAACTCCGACCCGGTCCACAAGGTCTCGATCATCAGCCGCGGCCAGGCGCTCGGCTACACGATCTCCCTGCCGACCGAGGACAAGTTCCTCACCACCCGCGCCGAGCTCAACGACACGATGGCGATGACCCTCGGCGGCCGCGCCGCGGAGGAGATCGTCTTCGGCGAGATCACCACCGGCGCCTCCAACGACCTCGAGAAGGTGACCGAGACCGCCAAGCAGATGGTGATGCGCTTCGGTATGTCCGAGCGGCTCGGCCCCCGCGTCTTCGGCCATGACCGCGGCATGCCCTTCCTCGGCCGCGAGTTCTCCGCCGAGCCCGACTACTCCGACGAGGTCGCCCGCGAGATCGACGACGAGATCCGCCGCATGGTCGAGGAGGCGCACCAGGCCGCCACCGACATCCTCTCCGAGCGCCGCGAGGAGCTCGACACGATCTCCAAGATCCTGCTGGAGCGGGAGACCATCGAGGCCGAGCAGTTCGTCGCTCTGCTCGAGGGCAAGCCCGAGGAGGAGGTCTTCGCCGACGACGAGGAGGAGTCGACGCCTCCCGAGGCCCCCGCCGAGGAAGAGAAGAGCACCGCCCGCGAGGGCCCGCGCCCGCGCCCGCGTCCGCGTCCCGGACTCGCCGGCGGCGGCGCCGCGGAGATGCGCGGCGACGAGAGCTAGCGCGCGAGTTGAGGCGCAATGGCGGGACCGAGTCGCCGAGATCGCGCTGCGCCATCGCGCAAGTCAGTGGCGCGATCTTTCGCCGAGCCGTCGCCAGCTCGCGGCGTAGCTCCGCGATACTCGCCGATGACGCAGCTGATGGGGATCGTCAACGTCACCCCCGACTCGTTCTCGGACGGGGGCGAGTTCCTCGACGCGGAGCGGGCGATCGCGCACGGGCGCGAGCTGGCCGGGGAGGGGGCGGACATCCTCGACGTCGGCGGCGAGTCGACCCGGCCGGGGGCCGAGGCCGTCGGCGCCGAGGAGGAGCTGCGGCGGGTCGCACCGGTGGTCGCGGCCTCGCGGAGGATGGCGGGCGTGCCGGTCTCGATCGACACCTCGAAGGCGCGCGTCGCCGGGCCGCGCTCGACGCCGGCGCCGCGATCGTCAACGACGTCACCGCGCTGCGCGCCGAGCCGGAGCTGGCGGCGCTCTGCGCCGAGCGCGGCTGCGAGCTGGTCCTGATGCACATGCTCGGCGACCCGCGGACGATGCAGGAGGACCCCCGCTACGACGACGTCGTCGACGACGTCAAGGCCTTCCTCGCAGAGCGGATCGAGTTCGCGACCGCCGCAGGGCGTCGACGAGGAGCGGATCTGGTCGACCCCGGCATCGGCTTCGGCAAGACCGTCGAGCACAACCTCGAGCTGCTGCGGCGCCTCGGCGAGCTCGCGAGCTCGGCCGGCCGATCGTGGTCGGCACCTCGCGCAAGAGCTTCATCGGCAAGCTCACCGGCGCGCCAGGTGGACGAGCGGCTCGGCGGGACGATCGCCTCGAACGTGCTCGCCTACGCCAACGGCGCCGACGTGCTCCGCGTCCACGACGTCGCGCCCGATGCGCGAGGCGCTCACCGTGGCCGAGGCGATCCTCGACCGAGGCCGCGCCGACGCCAACGTCTAGTCCGACGAACTCGCGGATCAGGCGGTTGACCTCGTCGGTCCTCGTAGGGCACCCAGTGCCCGGCGCCCGGGACGATCTCGACCCGGAGTGCGGCACCCACTCGCTCGAGCCCCCGGGTCAGGCCGGCAGCAGCACGCGTCTTCTTGCCCCAGATCACGAGCGTCGGGACCTCGACGGCTGCGAGGTGATCTTCGCCTCGTACTCCTCCGGGACCCCGCCGGCGGCCACCTGATCCCCCATGCGGGCGGCGCGGTAGTAGTTGAGCCCGCCACGCAGCGCGCCCGGCTGAGACCAGGCCTCGTGGTAGGCGGCGCGCTCCTCGTCGCCGAGCTTCGCGCCCTTGCCCGCCGATCCGGGAGCAGATCGTCCATCGCCGCGAAGTCGTTGGCGGCGAGCATCTCCTCGGGTCCGGGCGAGGGCTTGGAGAGCTCGACCATGTAGTTGACGGCCTCGCGCTGCTTCGGGCTCTCGCGGAGGTCGCGGTTCCAGGTGAACGGCGGAGGGCGTCGATGATCACCAGGCGCTCGAGCAGCTCCGGGTGCTTGAGGGCGAACGCCCAGGAAACGATCCCGCCCCAGTCGTGCCCGACGAGGGTGAAGGGTGCGATCCCCGAGCTCGCTCGACCAGCCCGCGGAGGTCGGAGAGCAGGTGCCGCATCCGGTAGGCCTCGACCTCCTCCGGGCTTGCAGGAGAGGTTGTAGCCGCGCATGTCGGGCGCGTAGACGGCGTGGTCCTCGCCGAGGTCGTCGAGCTGGCGGCGCCAGAGGAACCAGAACTGCGGGAAGCCGTGCAGGAAGAGGATCGGCTTTCCCTCGCCCGCGGCCACGTAGTGGAGGCGGCACTCCGGGAGGTCGGCGTAGCGGTGATCCTCGACGTCGGACCGGCATCAGGACTTTGTCGCCATCAGGACGGGCCCTTGAGCTCGATCGCAGGTCGCGCGGGCGGAGTGCGTCGCTCGCCGCCGGGGTCCAGGATCGCGGAAGCCGGCCTCGAACTTGCGGCCCTCGTGCTCGATCGGCCATCCGATCGCGACGTAGTCCCGCCCCGGCCCGGACGGCGCCAGCAGCCTGGCGGTCAGCCTGCCGAGCACCGACTGCCCGATCTCGGGCCGGAGCATGCCCGCGATCCCCCCGGGGCAGTCGAGCACCGACCAGAGCAGCTCCGGGATCGACCGCGCCGGTCCGACATCGACTCGCTTCGCCATGGCGCCGCGACCGCGTCATGGCCCTCGACCGGTCCACAGGTGACCAGCAGGCCGTCCTCGGTCCGCTCGGGCCCGCAGACGAAGCAGGCCGGATACGGATGGTCGTGCTGCATCGGGGAGCCCCCGCCGGCGCCGCCTCCGCCAACTCGAGGGTCACCCCGGCCGGCGGCTCGACGTCGGGGTCGCCCGCCGGACGGCCTCGGCGACCAGCGTCTCGCCCGTCAAGAAGCCGGGCGGTCCATCGTCCGATTCCACGCGGAGCTCGCGTGTCGAGCGGGGCGGGGCGCGCAGTGTGACCTCTACGGCCGGGTCCGGCTCGACGTGCGCCGCGAGCACACCGGCAGGCATACCCGCCGTTGGCGCTGTCGGGGGCCCGCCGGAAGCGACGCTCGATCACGACCTGCTCGGCGATGCCGCAAGCATTCGCATCGGCTAGGTTGGCGGCGTGGACGCGCACGAAGGGTCCGACTCCTCCGTGGAGGTGGAGCTCCGGGGCTCTCCATCTACACCCACCATGGCGTCACCGACGCCGAGCAGGAGGTGGGGCAGCGGCTCGAGTTCGACCTCACCTTCGACCTGCCCGATTGCGACGCGGTCCTCACCGACCGCGTCGAGGACACGGTGGACTACTCCGAGGTCTGCGACATCGTCGCCCTGGCTGCGACCGAGCGCAGCCACCGCACCCTGGAGCGCCTCTGCCAGGTGGTCGCGGAGCGCCTGATGGAGCGGTTCGGGTGCGACTCGGTGACCGTGCGCGCCGCCAAGCCGGAGCCCCCGGTTCTCCTACTCGGTCCGAGAGGCGGGGGTCGAGGTGACCCTGGAGCGCGCCAGCGACCGTGAGCGCGATGACGAGGGGTCGGTCGGAGCGACGGCGGCGATCTGGTCAGGCCCGGGTCGGATACGTCGGGCTCGGGCTCCAATCCTGGGCGACCGCGAGGGGACAGCTGCGTGCGCCGCCGGTCGATGCCCTCCGCGAACGCGGCATCGAGGTCGAGGCCGTCCTCCTCGCTGTATGAAACCGAGCCCGTCGGGGAGGTCCTCGACCAGCCCCGACTTCCTCAACGCCGCGGTGCGGGTGCGAACCGATTCTCGCCCCCCGAGGGGCTGCTCGACCTCTGCAAGGAGATCGAGGCCGAGCGGGGACGCGCCCCGGGCGGCCCGCGCCACGCCCCGCGGCCGGTGGACCTGGATCTGCTGCTGCTCGGCGAAGCTCGAGCTGGCGACCGAGCGGCTGACCCTGCCCCATCCGGAGGTGCACAGCTCGCGGCGCTTCGTGCTGATGCCGCTGCTCGGAGCTCGATCCGGAGCTCGCCCTACCCGACGGGACGCGCCTCCACGAGGCGCTGCGCCGGTTGGATGAGGGCCAGCGGGTCAAGCGGGTCGCGCCGCCGCCGGTGCAGCTCCCGGCTCAGCCTCGAAGCGGCGCCAGCCACTCGCCGGGCAT
>CAVVYW010000005.1:0-1627676 GCA_963752605.1 uncultured Solirubrobacterales bacterium | reverse complement strand
GCGATCGCGGCCGCAAACCTGAATACCGCCGTGGACCAGTGCGCGGCGGGTGAGGCCGAGCCGGCCGAGGACACGATCCAGCTCGCGGGGGACGGCACCTACACCCTCACCGGCGCCCCGGAAGAGGACGCCAATCTCAGCGGCGATCTGGACGTCAACACCGCGGGTGCGGCCGGCCCGCTGACGATCCAGGGCGGTGCCGATCGCACCACGATCGACGGTGGCGGGATCGACCGGGTCATCGACCTGGCCGGATCGGCGACGGTGGACGGCCTGACGATCATGAACGGCAGCTCTCCGACGTTCGGCGGCGGGATCCGAACGCGTGGCGACGCCGCGCTGACCCTGGTCGACAGCGACGTCATCGGCAACAGCGCCGGCGACGGCCCCGGTGGCGGCCTCTATCTGTCCGGCAACGCGATGCTGACCAACTCCCGCGTGCTCCACAACGTCAGCCCTGGGGAGGGCGGTGGCATCTACAACGCGGCGCGACCCTGAGCTTGAGCCGCAGCCTGGTGGAGAGCAACGACGCTCTGCTGGGCGGCGGCATTGCCAACGAGGGCAGCGGCACCATCGACCTCAGCGCCAGCGTCGTCTTCGACAACATGGCGGAGGCTACGGGACGGGGCGCCGGCCGCGGGCGGAGGGATCCTGAACACCGGGACCGCGACGATCGACGGCAGCGTCATCTCTGCGAACGACGCCCAGGGGTCGATCGGCTCCCCCGTCACCGGAGCGGGATCGAGAACCTCCAGGGCGCGTCGCTCACCATCACCGACAGCACCATTGCCGGCAACGCGATGCTCGGGGCGGAGTCCGGCGCTGGGATCAACAACGGTGGCGGGAGTTCCACCGTGAGCGTCCGCAACAGCACGATCTCGGGCAACCTCGCCCTGGGCGGCGGGGCCGACGGCGGCGGCATCAGCAGCTTCGGAGGCGAGGTCAGCCTCAACCACGTCACCCTCGCCGGCAACCGGGCCGATCAGGGAGAGGCGATCAGCAACCTGGGCGGGTCCGTGCTTGTGCTGCGCGCCTCGGTGATCGACAACACGGACGCGGCCTGCCAGGGTGAGATCGCATCGGGCGGCTTCAACGTGGATGCCGGGGCGAGCTGCGCCTCGGCGGCGAATCCGACCGACCTGCTGAACGCTGCGACCGGGCTCGACCTCAATCTGGCCAACAACGGCGGGCCGCCGGCCGGTCCGATCGCCTCGAGTGGAATTCCCCAGACGCACGCATTGGCGGACACAAGTCCGGCCGTCGACCGCGTGCCTGCAGGGCAGTGCTTCGACGTGGGCACGACGCCGCTGACCACCGATCAGCGCGGCGTACCCCGGCCAAGCGGGTTGGGGTGCGACGCCGGCGCGTACGAGGTGTCCCGCCCAACCAGCAGGAGGCCAGCCCGGCTCCGTCGCTGACCGCGCATCCCCAGCAGCAGCAGCAAAGCAGGAGGAAGTGCAAGCGGAAGAAGCGCCCGGGCGGTGCCCGGAAGCGGAGGTGCAAGAGGCGGAGGTGAGCGAGCCGCGCGACCGGCCCGGATTCTGGGTATTGCCCGACCGTCGGCCGCGACCTAGACTCGACCTACACCAATAGGGGGAGGGAGAGGCGATGCGCGGTACCGCTCGGGTCACGGTTGCGTCCACCGTCCTCGCGGCAATGGCGCTGGCGCCCGCTCCGGCCGCGGCGGCGCTCTTGCCCGTCGACATCACCACCGACACCGTCGCCGACGACGGCAACTGCTCGCTGCGTGAGGCGGTCACCGCAGCCAATACCAACGCCGACGTCTTCCCCGGGGGCGTCGGGGGCATCGACTGCGACGGCGGCGCCGGCACCGACGTGATCCAGCTGGGCATGGGCACCTACCAAGTCGGGGGCATGGAAGGCGAGAACGGGAACGCGAGCGGGGACCTGGACGTCGACCTCACCATGGGCAGCGTCACGTTCGACGGGGTTTCGCAGGGCGACACGACGATCGCCGTGACGGGGTACGCCGATCGCATCCTGCACTTCCTGAACGTGGGGAGCGGCACGGTTCAGGAGCTCACCCTCATCGGGGGCTTCGTCTCGGGCGCCACCGAGGGCGGAGGCAACGTCAAGGTGGAGGGGAACGGCAACCTGGCAGTGCAGCGCGCCAGGGTTACTGAGGGCGGCGCTCACAACGGGGCGGGCGGCGGCAACATCCTGTCGACCGGTAGCGGCGTGATCAGCGTGATCGACTCAAGGGTGGACAGCGGGGGCTCGGTCGGGATGGGCACAGTCCAGGGAGGCGGGGATCGACCTGCTCGGCGGCCAGCTGATCGCCACCCGCTCGCTGGTGGACCACAACGAGGTACGCGTCGATTTCGACGACGTGGACAACATTCCGCTGCACGGTGGCGGGATCCACATCGGCCCGGGCGCGACGACCACGATCACCGACTCCGAGGTTTCCCGCAACGTCGTCGAGACGCAGGACCCGGGGGACCTCCCGCGGGGCGGCGGGATCAGCCTCGACAGCCCGGGGCCCCTCAGCACGATCTCGCGGTCGCTGATCGAGGGCAATTGCTCACCGGAGGCTTCGGGCGGATCGGCGCAGGCGTTCACTGGTTCACCCCCTCGCCCACGAACAGCATCCTGGTCAGGAACACCACCTTCGCCGGGAACAACGCCGGCGCCTCGATGGGCTTCGGTGGAGCGATCTCCGCGTTCGGCGGGGTGATCGCCTTCGAGCGGTGACGGCGGCGGGAGATGTCGCAGAGTCTGGCCGCGCGATCAGCTACCAGGCCGACATGCCACAGGTCGGTTCCTTCTTCGTCTCCAACTCGATCCTCGCCGAAGGCGGCAGCGAATGCGCGGGCATCGGGGTGCTCACCACCGGCGGCTATAACGTCGAGGAGGATCCCGACATGTCGGTTGACTGCGGCCTCAACGGCGCCGGCGACGTGCACCCGCTTGGCGCCATCGGGCTCAACCCGCTCGCGGACAACGGCGGGCAGACCATGACACGCTCGCTGGCCGCCACCAGCGTTGCCGTCAATCGCGTGCCACTCGCTTCGTGTCCGGGGGCGCCGGACAACACCGATCAGCGTGGCAATCCCCGGCCACACGTCGCCGGCTGCGATTCAGGCGCCTACGAGCTGGGTGACATGGACGGCGACGGCGTGCTCGACACCGCGGACAGCTGCCCGACCCAGGCCGGGCCGGCCTCGAACAACGGCTGTCCGGTGGCCGTCGGTCCCCTGACGCCGGCCGCCTCGCCGGTGCAGCAGCCGGCCAACAAGAAGAAGTGCAAGAAGAAGAAGCGCCGGGGCGCCGCGGCCGCCAGGAAGTGCAAGCGGAAGAAGCGCTGAGCGATCGCGTGCCGTAGGCTCATCGCTCCAAGGGCATCGAGGAGGGAACCGATGCGGGGACCAGCAAGGATTCTTTTCGCCGGCGCGGCGGCCGCGATCGGCCTGATGGTCGCCGCCGGGCCCTCCGGGGCGGCGACGATCAGCTCGTCCACGGCGACGCCCCTGGTGGACAACTTCGCCGACGACAGCGTGTGCTCGCTGCGCGAGATGATCCAGATCGCCAACCTGAATGACGGGAGCGTCGAGGGTGACTGCACCGTGGGCGGCGACCCGCTCGGCGACGACACGATCCAACTCGGGAACGGCACCTACGCGGTCAGCATCAACGAGGACGTGAGCCCCGACAACAACGCACAGGGCGATCTCGACATCGGCGGCATGGGGAGCCTGATGATCGACGGTGCGGGCATCGCGAACACCAGGATCTCGGAGACCATCGGCATGCCCACGGTCCGCGTGATGGAAGTGACGAGCGCGTCCCTGACGTTGCAGGAGCTGATCGTGTCGAGCGGGATCCCCACCGCGCCGGGCGACGGCGCGGACGGAGGGGGCGTCTTCATGGGCGGCGCGGGAACCCTCAACCTGAACCAGGTCGACATGAACACCAACGGGACCGGCGCGGGTGGGGACGGCGGGGCCGTCGCGGCGACCTCGCCGAACGGGACGGTGAACGTCACCAGCAGCGTGATCTCCAGCAATACCGCCTCGACCGCCGGAGGAGGCATCTCCGCGCTCGGGAACCTGAGCGTCACCTTCAGCGGCATCTCTACCAACACAGCGGGCAGCTTCGGCGGCGGCATCCGCAAGGACGGCTTCGCCTTCAGCTTCACCGACAGCAGCCTGATCGACAACCACGTCACGGGCGGGGACGGCTTCGGCGGCGGCCTGCGCCTTCAGGACGACGCCACCACGACCCCGACCATCACCGCGCGCACATCAGCGACAACGACACCGTCAAGGAGGGTGGAGGCATCTACTCGGCCACCTTCCCGGGCAGCACGCTGGCGATCGAGGACTCGACGATCAATGACAACGAGGCGACCGACGCCACCAACAACGTCTCAGGCGGTGGCCTCCGCCTCAACAACGGGACCACAACCCTCGACTCGACCGTCGTCATCTCCAACGAGGCGAGGCACACGGGCCTAGCCAACGGGGCTCAGGGAGGCGGGATCTTCGTCGGCACCTTCGTCAGCACGGTCACCCTGCGGGCCGTCGACAGCGTCATCTCGGACAACACCGCCTCCACGACCGACGAAAACGGCCAGACCAGCGGCGGGGGAATCGACGCTGCCGACGCGACGGTGGAGCTGCGGCGAACGACCGTGTCCGGGAACACCCTGACCGGACCAACCGTCAATGGCAATCAGGTCGGCGGTGGAATCAAGATGGGCCCGAACCAGGGGACGCTGCTGCTGCTCAACTCGACCGTGAGCAACAACCTCGCCGACGCGACCTTCGGGACGGGCGGCGGAGTCCACATCACTGAAATCACCGCGGGACCCATCACGACTATGCAGTCGATTCACACGACGTTCGGAGGGAACCTCGCGGGTGACCTCGGCGGCGTGGCCGACCCCGGCGACACGATCACCGAGAACGGGGCACCGTCGGTGACCTTCCGGGCCTCGATTCTGAGCAGCGCGACGCCGGCCGAGGTCTGCAGCGGCGACGGCGGGGCGGGGTTCACCTCCGGCACTTCAACCTGGACCGGGGCAGCCACTGCGGCCTGGCGCTGGCGGGGGACATCCAGAACGCGATCCCGCCACTGGGGGGCCTGAGCCAAATCGGCGGGCCCCTGGTCGGGTCGCCCGGCTTCCCGTTCGCCCTCCAGACGCACGAGCTTCCTGCTGGGTCGGTGGGCTCGGATCAGGTCCCCGCCGCGTCCTGCCTGGACGAGATGGGCGCGCCGCTGACCACTGACCAGCGGGGCTTCAGTCGCCCCTCCCCGACGGGGGGAAGCTGCGACTCCGGCTCCTTCGAGGCCTCGGTGGCGACCCCGCCGCCGACGACCGGTACGCCTCCGGCCAGTACCCCATTCCGCCGCCGCCGGCGAAGAAGAAGTGCAAGAAGGGCGCGGAAGCTGAAGAAGGGGAAGTACGTCAAGAAAGAAGGAAGAAGCTGAGCGCCGCGCGCTAGGCCTGCTGCTCGGCGAACTGCTTCTCGACGTCCTTGACCACCTCGGGATCGCGCAGGGTGGTGACGTCGCCCAGGTCCTCGCCGGCGGCGATGTCGCGCAGCAGCCGGCGCATGATCTTGCCCGAGCGGGTCTTCGGCAGGTCGTCGCAGATCACGATCCGCTTCGGGCGGGCGAGCTTGCCGATCTTCTCGGCGACGTAGTCGCGCAGCTCGCCCGCGAGCTCCGGCCCGCCATCGCCCTCCGGGATGCAGAAGGCGACGATCGCCTGGCCGGTGAGCTCGTCCGGGATCCCGATCACCGCGGCCTCGGCGACCTGCGGGTTGGAGACCAGCGTTGACTCCACCTCCATGGTCGAGAGCCGGTGGCCGGAGACGTTGATCACGTCGTCGATCCGCCCGACGATCCAGAAGTAGCCGTCCTCGTCGCGCCTGGCCGCATCCCCGACCAGATAGATGTCCTTGCCGTAGCGGTCCCAGTATGTCTCGACGAACCGCTCCTCCTCCTTGTAGAGGGTGCGCGCCATCGAGGGCCACGGCCTGGTGAGGACGAGCGTCCCGGCGCCCTCCTCGATCTCGTTGCCCTCGGAGTCGAGGATCTTCGCCTCGATCCCGGGGAAGGGGACCGTGGCCGAGCCCGGGCTTGGTGGTGGTCAGCCCGGGCAGCGGCGTGATCATGATCGCGCCGGTCTCCGTCTGCCACCAGGTGTCGACGATCGGGCAGCGCCCGCCGCCGATGTGCTCGTGGTACCAGAGCCAGGCCCGCGGGTTGATCGGCTCGCCCACGCTCCCCAGGAGGCGGAGGGAGGAGAGGTCGTGCTTCTCCGGGTGCTCGACGCCCCACTTCATGCAGGCGCGGATCGCGGTCGGGGCCGTGTAGAAGATCGAGACCCCGTAGCGCTCGACGATCTCCCACCAGCGGTCCTCGGCCGGGAAGTTGGGCGCCCCCTCGTACATGACGCTGGTCGCGCCGTTCACCAGCGGCCCGTAGACGATGTAGGTGTGGCCGGTGACCCAGCCGACGTCGGCGCCGCACCAGTAGACGTCGTCGTCGCGGTGAGTCGAAGACCAGCTTGTGGGTGGCGGAGACCTGGGTCAGGTAGCCGCCGGTGGTGTGCAGGATCCCCTTCGGCTTGCCGGTCGAGCCCGACGTGTAGAGGATGTAGAGCGGGTCCTCGGCGTCCATCGGCTCGGGCGGGCACTCGGCGTCCGCCTCGGCGACCGCCTCGTGCCAGAAGACGTCGCGGCCCTCGGTCATCGGCGGGTCGGTGTCGCCCCGGTTGACCACGACGATGTGCTCGAGCGTGGAGATCTCCCCGGCGATCTCGTCCACCGACGCCTTCATCGGGATCGGCTCGCCGCGCCTCAGGGTGGCGTCGGCGGTGACCAGCGCCTTGGCGTCGGAGAACTGCATCCGCTCCTTCACCGACTCGGCCGAGAAGCCGCCGAAGACGACGTTGTGGATCGCGCCGATCCGGGCGCAGGCGAGCATCGCGGCGACCGTCTCCGGCAGCATCGGCAGGTAGATCCCGACCACGTCGCCCTTGCCGATGCCAAGGCCCTTCAGCACGTTGGCGAAGCGCTGCGTCGAGTCGAGCAGCTCGGCGTAGGTGACCTCTCGCCGGACCGCGTCCTCGCCCTCCCAGAAGAAGGCGACGCGCTCGCCGTTGCCGGCCTCGACGTGCCGGTCGAGGCAGTTGACCGAGGCGTTCAGCTTGCCGCCGACGAACCACTTCGCCCACGGCGGGTCCGACCAGTCGAGCACCTGCGACCAGGGCTCGATCCAGTCGAGCTTCTCCGCCCACGACGCCCACCACGCCTCGGGATCCGCGTCCGCCTGCTCGTAGACCTTCGGATCGTTGGCGTTCGCCTGCTTCGCGAACTCCTCCGGCGGCGGGAAGGTCCGCTCGGTCTCCAGCAGGACGTCGAGCTCGGACTCGGCCATGCGCGAAACCTACCCGTCCGGAGCCGGCTGTTCAGTTCCGCCCATCGCGGGTAGGGTGCGCCCATGACGCAGCATCTCGCCGGCAAGCGCGCGGCCGTGATGATCGGCCCGCTGTTCGAGGACGTCGAGGCGACCTACCCCTACTACCGCCTCCAGGAGGAGGGGGCCGAGGTCGAGCTGATCGGCAACGAGGCCGGCGAGGAGCTGACCGGCAAGAAGGGCCAGGACATGACGACGGACCGCGCCGCGTCCGACCTCTCGGCCGAGGACCTGGACATCCTGGTGATCGCCGGCGGCTACGGGCCCGACAAGCTGCGAACGGACGAGGGCGTCCAGCGCCTTGTCCGGGAGATGGACATCGCCGGCAAGCCGATCGCCTTCATCTGCCACGCCGGCTGGGTGCCCGCCTCGGCGGGAATCCTCGAGGGCCGGCGCGTCACCTCCGTCGAGGCCATCGCCGACGACCTCCGCAACGCCGGCGCGGAGTGGGAGGACTCCGAGGTGGTCGTGGACGGCAACCTGATCTCCTCGCGCCGCCCGCCCGACCTGCCGGCGTTCATGGCAGCCCTGATCGGGGTGGCGGCCGGCGAGCGCGTCGCCGCCGGCAGCTGAGACCTAGCCCAGCGCGCTGACGCCGGGCGGGGCGTCGGAGGGCTCCGGCTCGCGATCCGCGGCGAGCCGCTTCCGGTGAGTGCGGATCTCGCTCATGATCCGCTCCAGGCGCGGCTCCTGCGAGGAGTCGACGTGGGTCATCGCCGAGGCGATCGCGGGATGGATGGCGGCGATCCGCTCGTGCATCGCCTGGGCGACCGCGCGGTAGGTCGGATGTCCCTCGCGGCCGGAGCGAAGCTCGATCAGGTGCATCGCCTCCCTGGCGTTCAGGTCGAGGACGTATCGGATCCGGTAGCCGAGGCAGAGGGCGTAGGGAGCCGCGTCGGGCATCCCGGCATCTGCCAGCCGCTCGAACTCCAGTCGCGAGAGCTCGAGGGCCCGCTCGTAGGAGTCGCCCACCCCCGCCTGACGAACCTCGTCGGGGATCCCCGCTCCCAGGTCGGGGCCGAGCCGCTGCCACTGGCAGGTGAGCATCCGGTGGCGCTGCAGGTCCCGGAAGCCGCCGTAGTCGGAGACGATCTCGAAGCGGTAGCGCACGGCCTCCCAGCCGCGGCCGGGGCGGTGGCGGCGGTTGGCGCGCTCGCCCGCGAGCTGGTGGATGATCTCGGCCTGCTCGTCCGGCGGCAGGGTGCCCACGCTGTCCCGGACCTCCCGCTCGGAGACCGCGGCGGACTCGAACAGCGAGGAGGCCAGCAGCTCCTCCTCGCCGCCCTCCACCTCGAGCAGCTCGACCGAGGGCGCATCGGAGGTCTCGCGGCGGTCGAGGCCGAGGCGGGAGACCCATTCCTCTGTCGCCTCCCGGCGCCGCTCCAGGTAGGAGATCCACTCGCCCCCGCGGTCGGGTCGCTCGACGCGGGCGACGAAGCTGGGCATCACCTGCTTCAGCTCCTCGAGGATCATCCCGGCGAAGTGGCGGGCCTCGGGAAGCGGCGAGGCCATCATGCGCAGCAGCATCTGCTCGTAGGCCTGGCCGCTCGCGAAGATGCCGACGTGGCTCAGGGTCGCCGCGGGAAGCAGCCCGCGCAGGAGGTCGAGCGCCTTCGCCTTGATCGAGCGCTCCCAGGCCGCCTGCGGCTCCTCGGCGCGAGGCCAGCGCTTGCTCGCCCACTCCTGGACCTGGACGAGCGAGCGGGAGTAGATCGCGAACAGCTCCTCCATCGCCTCCGCGAACTCCGGCCCCAGCTCGTCGTCGCGATAGAAGCGGTGGCCGCCGCCGGCGGAGTCGGGCAGCGGCGAGTCGTAGGGGATGTAGCGGGTGGACTGCTCCAGATAGGCGGCGAGCCGGCCGCGCTGCAGGACCTTGGTGAGGATGTTCGAGACCCACTCGCAGGCGATGTGGGCTCCGCCGACCTGCGCGATCGAGTCGTCGCCGTAGCCGAGGAAGACGCGCTCGTAGAGACCCGCGGCCCGCTCCCCCTCCTCGCCCTCGAAGGGCCGGCCGCCCTCCGGCACCTCGGCGGCGAACTCCTCCAGGAAGAGGCGGCGAACCGTGCCGGCGTAGCGGGAGTACCGCGCGAACAGCGCGCCCTTCACCGTCTCCGAGAGGTTGACCAGCGCGAACACCGGCCGGTCGAGGTTGGTGAAGTGCGGCTCGAGCAGCCGACGCTCCTCCTCGGTGAAATTCTCGACCGGATAGCGCATGGCGCTCATCGTATTGACGGCGAACGATGGCGCCGAGCGTGATCCCGCTATCTCCGGGGGGTCAGGGAGGTAGGCGCCGCTCCGTCCTGCGCGGCGGCGACGATGAAAGGATGAGGATGAGCCTCCAGGTACTGGCTACCCAAAACTAGGTAATTGCTAGAGTCGCTCCGCAATCGATACTGGGGGAGTGAAGCGCCGGCGCCGCTGGGTGCGGAGCTTGAGCGCCTGGAAGCCGAACCTGAGGTCCGAGTGATCCCACCAACCCCCGAAAGTCTCGCCGCGGCGAACGGCAGCGGCGGCCTCACCCGTGGGTATCGGGCCATCACGCTGAGAGGCGCCTGGCGCCTGGCGGGCCTGCTCTTCATCGTCGGCTCGATCTCGACCATCCCCGGCACGTTCCTGCTGGACAAGGACTTCGAGCCGTGGATGTACTCGCTGACCGCGCTCGCCGTGCTCAGCGGCATGGTCTGCTTCGTCCTCCCCTGGTGGCGCATCGACGAGGGCTGGCTCGCGGCGGTGCCGGTCATCGCGACGGTCCAGGTCGCCGTCGCGATCGCGATCACCAACCCGGTCTTCACCTACCTCTACTTCTTCGTCGCCATCTACGTGGCGCTTGTCTTCTCGACCTTTCGGCGCCAGGCCCCGTTCCTGCTGTTGATCCTGGCCGCGCTGCTGCTCCCGCTCGCCTACGAGGACGAGCCCGTCCGTCAGACGATCCTCTGGCCCCTGGCGACGGCCCCGGGCGTGATCTTCATCTCGGTCGTGGTCGGTCGCCTCACGGCCAACCTCGAGGCGAGCCGGGAGGCGTACCGGCGGCTCTCGAGCGAGGACGGGCTGACCGGAGTGGGCAACTACCGGTCCCTGGTCGAGCGGCTCCGCGAGGAGACCGCGCGGCATCATCGGCGTGGCCGCGAGTTCGCCCTGCTCACCCTCGACCTCGACGACTTCAAGGCCGTCAACGAAACCCAGGGCCACCTGGTCGGGGACCTGGTTCTGGCGATCGTGGGATCGATGATCGACCTCAAGGTCCGCACCGAGGACCAGGTCTTCCGTCAGGGCGGCGACGAGTTCTCGGTGATCGCGCCGGAGACCAGCAGGGAGCAGGCCGAGCTGCTCGCCCAGCGGATCGAGTTCGCGCTCAACAAGATCACCTCAGGATCGGTGCGAATGTCCGCGACCGTCGGCACGGCTGTCTTCCCGCACGATGGCGCCTCACCCGGGGAGCTGCTCGACGCGGCCGACTCGGCGCTGCGGGCGCGCAAGCGCCAGACCGGCTACCGCGAGGACCCGCTGACCCCGGTCGGCCGGCCGGGCGGAGCACCGGGCCCCCCAGCGACCTCACCCCCCGCGCGGGCCTGGCGCCCTTAAGCGGACTCAGAGCACCTGGGCGAAGAGCGCCGCCGCGACCACGATCGCAGTCGACCAGGCGACCGCCTTCGCCGTGATGCGCGCGTCCAAGCCGTAGACATGGGCCACCAACAGGGTGTTGATCCCACAGGGCATCGCCGCCAGCAGCAGGTAGGGGTCGGGGAGGTCGATCAGCGGCGCCGCGAGCAGTAGGAGCAGCCCCGGCGCGATCACCAGCCGGAGCAGGATCGCGGAGAGGGCCGGTGCTCCGAGCGGAAGGCCCAGCCGAAACCCCTCGTCATGCTCCTCCTCGGTCAGCACGGCGCCCACGGCGAAGAACCCGATCGGCAGCAACGCGATCACCGCAGCCCGCGAGGCGTCCACCAGCGCGTCCGGGGCGAGGGAGTCGGGGGCGAGGATCCCGGCGATCGCGGCATACAGCGGCGGGTTTCGGGTGAAGAAGGCGAGGGCCCGGTCGCCGACGCTCTCGCCGGCGCGGTCACCGAAGGCGGCGCCGACGGCGAAGGCGAGCAGCAGCAGGGACGGTGCCGCGACCGCGATGTCGTAGATGACCGCGTCACCGAGTGCGTCGAAGCCCAGGAGCGAGGCGGTCAGCGGGTAGCCCAGGTAGCCCGAGTTCGGGACCAGGGTGCACACGATCACCGCGCCGGTGGCGGGCCGGCTCAGCCGGAGGACGCGCGTCGCCACGAGCCATGCGATCCCGCTCGCCATCAGGATCGCCACCCAGCCGAGCACGATGCCCCCGGCGTGATCGGCGTCGAGGTGAACCCGGGCGAGGTTGAAGAAGACCGCGAAGGGGATCAGCGTGTACAGCGAGACGACCAGCGCCTGGCGCGCCCGGGAGACGGCCCGGTCCGGCCAGCGCCGCTCGGCAGCCACCCCGGCGGCGCCGGAGGCGACGATCACGGCGATTGTCAGCAGGACGCCCAAGGGGTGGCATCCTCGCGAAGCAACTGGGCTGATGGCGGCGCGGCCCGATACGGACCGCGCCGATCGCGCCTAGATGCGCTCGGGATCGGCGGTGAGCTCGCTGTCCGCCGCGTCCCCGGTGTTGACCGTGCCCATCGGCTCGATCAACAGGATCTCGGTCTCTTCGTCGGCGCGCGGGCAGTGCTCGACTCCCTTGGGAACTACGAACAACTCACCCTCGTTCAGCTCGACTTCCCGGTCGCGGAGCTGGATCACCAGCTTCCCCTTGATCACGAGGAAGCAATCGTCGGTGTCGTCGTGTTTGTGCCAGACGAACTCCCCGCGTGCCTTGCACAGCACCAGCTTGTTGTCGTTGTACTCGGCGACGATCTTCGGCTTCCAGGGCTCGTCGATCTGGTCGAGTTTCTCCGCCACGTTCACCTTGTCCATTTCGGAACCTCCTTCGGGTGTTCAGAGTCCAAGCGATCGTGCGGCGTGCGAGGCCCAGTCGATCAGCGGATCCGGGTAGACGCCGAATGCGATCGTCGCGGCAGCACAGAGGATCCCCGAGCCGACCACCAGGCCGCAGCGGCTGGCACCCCTGGGGATGACGTCCGCTTCCGGTGAGGCACCCGCGATCGCCGGAGCATCCCCGGCACCCGCCGGCCCCGGACGCGAAGCGGAGGAGCGGGCGGCTTCTGGGGAGATCCAGACCGCCCCGAGCACCCGCAGGTAGTAGGCGAGGGAGACCATGGTCCCGATCACGATCGCGACGCCGAGCCAGGTGTAGTCGGCCTCCACCGTCGCCTCGATCAGGAAGAGCTTGCCCATGAACCCCGCGGTGCCGGGGAAGCCGGCCAACGCCAGCATTCCGATCGTCAGGGGCCACGCGAGCTGCGGCCGGGTCAGACCGATCCCCGCCAGCGCCTGGAGGTCGTCGCCGTGGCCGGTCTCGCGCTCGCGCGCCACGATCGCCGTGAACACGGCGAGGTTCATCAGGCAGTAGGCGGCCAGGTAGAAGACGAGCGCCTCGAGCCCGGTCTCGCTGGCGACCACGATCCCGGCCAGCATGTAGCCCGCCTGGGCGATCCCGGAGTAGCCGAGCAGGCGCTTCAGCGAGTCCTGGCCGAGGGCTCCGATGTTGCCGACCGCGATCGAGGCGACCGCGAGCGCAGCGAGCGCCGGCTGCCAGTCGTCGACGAGCGGCGCCAGCGCCACCTCGAACAGCCGGGCGAGCGCGATGAAGGCCGCCGCCTTCGTCGCGACGGCCATGAAGGCGGTCACCGGGGTGGGGGCACCCTGGTAGACGTCGGGTGTCCACTGGTGGAAGGGGGCGAGCGAGGTCTTGAAGGCGAGTCCGGTTGCGGCCATGGCCGTCCCGATCAGCGCCAGCGTGTCGTCGGCCTGGCCGCCCTCGCCGAGCGCAGCGGCGATCCCGGAGAAGTCGGTCGAGCCGGAGGCGCCGTAGAGGAGCGCGAAGCCATAGAGGAGCGTGGCCGAGCCGACCGAGCCGATGACCAGGTACTTGAATCCGGACTCGAGGGATCTCTCCCGCCGCCGCGCCGAGGCGCAGAGCACGTAGAGGGGGATCGAGAGCAGCTCCAGTCCGACGAAGAAGCTGACCAGGTTCTGGGCCTGCGCCAAGAGCGTCATGCCGAGCACCGAGCCGAGCAGCAGGGAGTAGAAGGCGCCGTGTCCGGCCTCCTCGGCGGCCGGCTCCCGGATCGAGAGGAAGACGGCGACCGCGGCGGCGAGCAGGGAGATCAGCACCGCCGAGAGTGCGAAGGCGTCGAGCCGGAGGGCCCCGGCGACCAGATCGGCCTGCTCGCTCCACTGCCAGATGGCGAGTCCGGCCGTCGCCGCCAGCACCGCGATCGTCAGGTAGGCCATCACGAAGCGCCCGAAGCGCGGGATCAGCCCGGCCATCAGCACGACGCACAGCCCCGCGGTCAGGGCGATCACGGGCGAGAGCCCCGCGTAGTCGATGTGGGGGGCGTTGAAGGTCATCGCTGTGCCACCTCGTCCCGAGCCGTGACGCCGGTCAGCTGGGTGTCGACCGAGTCCTCGCCCCGGCTGAGGATCAGGCCGGGATAGAGCGCCAGCGCGACGATGCAAGCGACGAGGCCGCCGATGATCGCGCCCTCGCGCCAGGGGATCTCATGCGACTCGATCCCCTCCGGCTTGCGGTTGTGCATCGCGCCCTGGTAGAGGCGCAGGGCGTAGTAGGCCGCCAGCGCGATGCCGAGCATCGCGACCATCGCGAACATGATCTTCTCCTGGAAGACGCCGTTCAGGATGTAGAACTCGCCGACGAAGTTGGCCGAGCCGGGCATCGCCAGCAGGGCCAGCGTGATCAC
This sequence comes from uncultured Solirubrobacterales bacterium, assembly GCA_963752605.1. Lineage (GTDB taxonomy): Bacteria > Actinomycetota > Thermoleophilia > Solirubrobacterales > 70-9 > CAVVYW01. The sequence continues at coordinate 1,613,379 of CAVVYW010000005.1, read as the reverse complement.
CAGGAAGAGGGCCGCCAGGACGGGCGCCCGGGTGGCGATCCCGCCCATCTTGGTGATGTCGTCGGTGCGGGCCATCGCAGCGAGCACGATCACGATCAGCAGCAGCGGGGCGACCACCAGGCCGTGGTTGACCATCTGGAGCACCGCGCCGTCGGCCCCGTCGGGCCGCAGGCTGAAGATGCCGAGCGTGATGAAGCCGAGCTGTGCGACGGAGGAGTAGCCGGCGACCAATCGCGCATTGGTCTGGGTGAAGGCCATCACCGAGCCGTAGAGGATCGAGGCGAGCGCGATCGCCAGGATCACCTCCTGGAAGCGGGTCGTCGCGTCCGGGTAGATCGGGAGCACCACCCGCAGGAACCCGTAGGCGCCCACCTTGGAGAGGACGGCGGAGAAGACCGCCAGCGCCGGCAGCGGCGCCACCCGGTAGGCGTCCGGCATCCAGCCGTGAAGCGGGAAGGCCGGCATCTTCACCAGGAAGGCCGCGGCGAAGAACCAGAAGATCCAGTCCTGGCTGCCCTGGCCGAGCGGGTTTGCCGCAAGCTCCTGCATCGAGAAGACCGGTGTCCCGTCCCCGGCGATCACTCCGGTCGCGATCGCCCCGGCCAGCATCAGCAGGGACCCCACCAGCGTGTAGACGATCATCTTGATAGTCGCCGCCTGCGGGGTGACGGTGCCCTCGCCGCCGGGCCCGGCGCCCTCGCTCGCCGTCCCCCACGACCCGAACAGGAAGTAGAACGGGATCAGCATCAGGTCGAAGAAGAGGACGAAGAGGATCAGGTCCTGCGCGAGGAACGCCCCGAGGGTCGCCGTCTCGGCGAGGCCCAGCATCAGGAACCAGGTCCGGGGACGGTCGGGCTCGCGGATCGCGGACCAGGCCGCCGCGGCGAGCCACAGCACAGCGGTCAGGAGGATGAGGAAGAGGCTGATCCCGTCCACCCCGAGCTGGTAGCGGACCCCGAGGTCGGGAATCCAGCTCTCGTCGACGGTGTGCTGGAGGCCGCCGGAGGGGTCGAACTCCCAGACGACCAGCACCGCGAGGGCGAGGGTCCCCAGCGCGCCGGCCACCGGCACCCAGCCCACCATGCGACGCGGCGCGAGACAGGCGGCGAGCCCGGCGGCGAGGGGGAGCCAGAGCAGGACCTGGATCATGCCTGCACCAGGAAGTAGAGGCCGAGGGCGGTGAAGCCGGTGACCAAGAGCAGGGCGTAGGAGCGCAGGTAGCCGGACTGGGCGCCGCGAACCACGGCGCTGGCGCCGCGGACGAGGCCGGTTGTCCCTCCGACCAGCCCCTGGACGACGTAGCGCTCGAAGGTCGAGTTGGCCCACCTCCCGATGGCCAGCGCGGGACGGACGAACAGGACGTCGATGAGCTCGTCGAAGTACCACTTGCGCTCGAGGAAGGTGTGCAGAGCCGGGAGCCGGGACTGGAGCCGGGCGGTCCATCCCGGTCGCGAGAGATAGGCGAAGTAGGCGAGGCCGATCCCGAGCAGGGAGATCAGGCCGCCGATCGCGAGGCCCTCGTACTCGGCGCCGGTGGACGGCCCCTGCTCGTAGAGCGTGGAGTCCTCGAAGGAGCCGTGCAGGAACTTGTGGATGACGTCGTCCACTCCCGGGATCTGGACCAGGCCCGCGAAGAGCGCGCCGAGCCCGAGTACGGACATCGCGATCCGCATGGGCAGCGCCCGCTCGGCGATGTGGTGCTCCGGGCCGGGGAAGCCCACGTCGGTGTCCTCCTGCTCGCCGGTGGCGGGGTTCTCCGGCTCGGCGTGAACGATCTCGCCTCGCTCGAGCGACTGCGCCTCCGGCACCGGCGCGCGGAAGACGACTCGGAACCCGATCCGGAACGAGTAGAAGGCGGTGAGCAGGGCGCCGAGGTAGCCGCCGATCACGAAGATCTCATAGAAGCCGCCCCGGTACTCGGCGAAGGCGAGGATCTCGTCCTTCGAGAAGAAGCCGGATGTGCCCGGGAAGGCGGCGAGCGCCAGGCAGCCGATCAGCAGCATCGCCGAGGTGAAGGGGAGGGCCCGCCGGAAGCCGCCCATCAGGTCGATGTTCTGGCGGTTCGCCATCGCGGCGATCACCGAGCCGGCCGCCATGAACAGAAGCGCCTTGAAGAAGGCGTGGGTCATCAGGTGGAACATCCCCGCGCTGTAGGCGCCGATCGAGACCCCGACGACCATGTAGCCGATCTGGCTCATGGTCGAGTAGGCGATGATCCGCTTCAGGTCGGTGACGACGAGCGCGATCGTCGCCGCGATGAGCAGCGTGGCCAGGCCGATCAGCGCCGCGATGTCGGCGGCGGTCAGGGCGATTTCGAATACCGGGTGGAAGCGGGCGATCAGGTAGACGCCCGCGGTGACCATCGTGGCGGCGTGGATCAGCGCCGAGACGGGGGTCGGGCCCTCCATCGCGTCGGGGAGCCAGGTGTGGAGCGGGACCTGGGCGGACTTGGCGAAGGCGCCGACCAGCAGGAATATCCCAATCGCGACGACCACGCCCTCGTTGGTCGTGAATTCCTCGGGCGCCCGCTCGAAGATCGTGAGCAGGTCGAAGGTGCCGAGCTCGCGGAAGATGTACAGCGCCGCGAACACCAGCCCGATGTCGCCGACCACGTTGATGACGAAGGCCTTCATGCCGGCCGCTGTCGCTGTCCCGCGCCGGTACCAGAAGCTGATCAGCGCGTAGGAGGCGAAGCCGACGAAGGCCCAGCCGACGATCAGCAGGACCAGGTTGCCCGCCAGGACGAGCAGCAGCATCGAGAAGACGAAGAAGTTGAGGTAGCTGAAGAACCGCGCGTAGCCGCGGTCCGAGGACATGTAGGAGACCGAGTAGAGGTGGATCAGCGTCGAGATGCCGCTGACCACCAGACACATGTAGACCGAGAGGGGGTCGACCAGGACGTTCAGCTGAATATCCAGGCCGGCCGCGCTCGCGTAATCGTAGAGCGACGAGGTGAGCTGGCGCTCCTCGACGGGGTGGTCGAGGAGCATGAACAGCATCCCGAGCGACGCGAGGAAGGAGAGGCCGATCGAGGCCGTGCCGATCCAGCCGGGCGAGCGGCCGGGGAGCTTCTTGTAGCCCAGCGAGTTGACCGCGAAGCCCGCGAGCGGGAAGGCGAGGACCAGCCAGCCGTAGGTCGTCGCGCTCATCGCCTAGCCGCGGAGACTTCGCAGGTCGTCGACGTTCAGCGGGATCCGGCGTCGGTAGGCCGCGACGATGATCCCCAGGCCCACCACCACCTCGCACGCCGCGATCACCATCACCATCAGGGCGAAGACCTGCCCGTCCTGGTCGCCGAGCGAGCGGCTGAAGGCGAGCAGGGCGAGGTTGCCGGCGTTCAGCATCAGCTCGAGGCAGAGCAGGATCACGAGCGGGCTGCGTCTGAGCAGCACGCCCGTCACGCCCGTGGCGAAGATGAGTGCGGAGAGGACGAGGTACCAGATGATGTCCATCAGCTGGTCTCCTCGCCGGTCGCGCCATGGCGGCCGGCTAGAACCACAGCGCCTACTGCCGCGACCAGAAGCAGCAGTGACGCCGCCTCGAACGCGATCAGGAAGCGCTCCAGCATCAGCTTGCCGACCTCGGCCGGCGAGCCGAAGCCCAGCTCGACCGTCGGACCCTCCGACTCGATCGACTTCAGCCCCGAGCCGATGATCGCGATGCTCAGCTCGACGAACAGCGCGATTCCGAGCACCGGCGCGATGAAGCGCTGGCCCGGGATCGGCTCCCAGAGCGGCTCCTCGACGTTGCCGACGTAGGCGGCGACGAAGACGTAGAGGACCATCACCGCCCCGGCGTAGACGACTATCTGTGCGGCGGCCAGGAACTCGCCCTGCAGCAGGAGGAAGAGCCCGGCCAGTGAGATCAGGTGGACGATGAGGGCGAGCACGCTGTAGAACGGGTTGCGGAGCCCGATCACCGCGATCGCCCCGCCGAGGGTGCCCAGCGCTCCCGCGAAGAAGACGACCTCCTTCACGGGAGCTGCCTCTTACTCCAGGCCGACCTCCCGGCGAGCGTCCTCGGCCTCCGTCGCGATCCGGTAGTACGCGACCTTCCCGTCGCGGAAGCGGAGGGCGAAGTGGGTCGGCAGCTCGAACTCGAGCCCGCTGCCCTTGCCCTTGCCGGTCTGAGTGACCCGCGCAAAGGTCCCGTCAGGTCCATCCTCGATCGCGGCGAGCTCAAGCCGGTAGGAGTCGAAGTTCTCGAGCCACTCCCGGACGAACTCCAGAAACTCGTCGTGGCCTCGCCAGCTCCTCCCGGTTCGGTCCGGATCGTCGATCTGGACCTCGGGATGGATGAAGCCCAGCGCGGCGTCCATGTCCCCGCGGTTGAAGGCGTCGGCCCAGTCCCGGATGAGCTGGTGATGCTCGTCGGCCACGCGACCACTCTTATCACTCGCCCTCGCGGCGCAGCGGGGTGCGGTCGATCGGCTCGGCCATCAGCATCTCCTTGGTGAAGATGAGGTCGGAGCGGTTGTAGTCCGACAGCTCGTAGTCGTGCCCCATCGTGATCGCGTCGAAGGGGCAGGCGACCTCGCAGTAGCCGCAGAAGATGCAGCGCGAGAGGTTGATCTCGTAGACCTCGGCGTAGCGCTCGCCCGCCGACTTGCGGTCGTGCGGCTCGTTCTCCTTCGCGACGACGCGGATGCAGTCGGCCGGGCAGGCGGCGGCGCAGAGCGAGCAACCGACGCACTTCTCGAGGCCGGTGTCCTCGAAGCGGTGGAGCTTGTGCCGGCCCCGGAAGCGGGGATAGACCGGCGTCTTCTCCTCCGGGTACTGGATCGTCATCGGACCCTCGATGATCCGCGCGAAGGTCGTCCGCAGGCCCCGCAGCGTCTCGCTGAAAGCCCGGTACGCGCCGGCCGCGCCCCCGGGCTCGGGCCCGCGCTGGACAGAGATCACATCGGCCGAGTTCAGGTACGGGAACTGCTCCCAGTCGGTCCTGTCGGTGTTGAGCTTCGCCTCCATCAGCTCACCGTGACGATCACCGCGGTGACGAACACGTTCAGGGTGGCCAGTGGGAGCATCACCTTCCAGCCGAGGCTCATCAGCTGGTCGTAGCGGAGGCGCGGCAGCGTGGCCCGCACCCAGATGAAGAACATCACCAGGGAGAGGGTCTTGATCACCATCCAGACCGGATCGAGCCAGCCCGGGCCGGGGCCCATCCAGCCGCCCAGGAAGAAGGTCGCCGCGATCCCGGAGACGACGAACATCTCCAGGTACTCGGCGAGCGCGTAGGAGCCGAACCGCATCCCGCCGTACTCGGTCATGTAGCCCTGGACGAGCTCGGCGTCGGCCTCCGGCAGGTCAAAGGGTGCCCGGTTGGTCTCGGCGAAGCCGGCGACCAGGAAGACCAGGAAGCCGACTATCTGCGGGACGATGAACCAGATCTCATCCTGCGCGTGGACGATCTCGGTGAGCGAGAGCGAGCCGGCCATCATCACCGCGCCGAGCAGCGCCAGGCCCATCGAGACCTCGTAGGAGATGAGCTGCGCCGCCGAACGCATCGCCCCGAGGAAGCTGTACTTCGACCCCGATGCCCATCCGGCGAGCAGCAGGCCGTAGAACGAGAGCGAGCCGAAGGCGAAGAAGTAGAGGACCCCGATCGAGACGTCGATCCCGTAGAGGCCGATTCCGTTCTGGACGTCGCCGAACGGAAGCACCGCCAGGGTCGCGACCCCGGAGAAGATGACCAGCGCCGGCGCGATCGCGTAGAGGAAGGGGACGGCGGCGTCCGGCCTGAACATCTCCTTGCCGGCGAGCTTGACGATGTCGGCCAGCGGCTGGAGCAGGCCGACCGGACCCACCCGATTGGGGCCGTAGCGGTTCTGGAAGCGGCCGATCAGCTTTCGCTCGACCACCGTCAGGACCGGCACGATCAGGAAGACGCCGAGGAAGATGATGATCGACTTGACGATCATCACCCAGGTCGCCTCGGCGAACCCCACCTCCGCGAGCGGCAGGCTCATCGTTTCGCCACCTGAAGCCTCTGCGGCACACCGTTGGCCAGGACGTTCGCGTTCCCCTCGTCCGTGCCCTCGATGAGGAACGCCGCGCCGGGATCCATGCGCGAGCTGATCGCAACCCGGGCCTCGACGCTGGTGCCGTTAACCGAGACGGTCACCTCGTCGCCGTTGGCAAGCTCGAGCTGCTCGGCGTCCTTCGGAGCCAGTTCCAATTTCTGCTTCGGCATGAGGAAGCGGAGGGCCGGATTGCGCTTGGTGATGTCGGTAGCCCACAGGTCGCGGTAGGTGCCCAGCAGGAGGCCGTCCCCATCCTGGGCGGGGGACTCGGCACTCCGGGTCGCGACCACGGATCGCTTCTCCGGGGTCCACGAGGTACCGGGATCGCGCTCCTGCCACCTGAGTCCCTTACCGCCGATCTCCTCGTAGGTGACCGTGTCGTAAAAGGGAACCTCGTTCGAGAGCGCCTCGAAGACGCCGGCGGCACTCTCGAAAGCCAGGCGGCCCCCGAGTGCTTGGGAGAGGTCGGCGAGCACCTGCCAACCGGGGCGGACGTCCTCGGGCAAGGGGACGTTGCGGCGAACCCGCTGGAGCCGGCCGTCGGGATGGGTGACGGTGCCCTCCTTCTCGGCGTGGGTCTCGGCGGGTAGCACCACGTCCGCGAGCGCGGTCGAGTCGTCCTCGAACATGGCGACGCTGACCACGAAGGAGCCGGCGAGGGCCTTCCGCCAGCCGTCGCCGTCCGGATAGGTCCGGACCGGATCGGCGCCGATCAGCAGCAGCGCATCCAGCTCGTCGCCGGCGAGGCCCTGCTTGATCTCATCGGCACTCCGCCCCTCGGTGGCGGTCAGGCCCGGGCCCGCGCCGGGGAGGCAGCCGACCTCGCGCAGCCCGCGCCCGTTCGCCTCCTCGGGGACCTCCAGCAGGCCGGGGCCGATCCGCTTGTGCATCTCGATTCCCCGCGCGCAGTCGTGCAGCGCCTGCACCGCGCCGGGGCTGCGCCAGAGCCGCTCGCCCCAGATGATGATCGGGTCGGGCGCTCCCGTGAGCAGCTCGGCGATCGCGTCGGCCGCCTTCTGGTGAGGCCCGCCGGCCTTGTAGCCCTCGACGCCGAGCCCAGCCGCGAGGGCGCTGAGGAAGGCCGCGGCGTCGCCCGGCGCGTAGCGGACCGTCTCGGTCGCCCCGCCGTCCAGCGCGGTGGGCCGCTCGGAGGCGACCGCCAGCTTCGCCTGCCCGCGGCGCACCGCCTTGCGCAGCCGCAGGTCGAGGATCGGCATCTCGTGCAGCGGGTCGGTGCCGATCACGAGGATCGCATCGGCGATGTCGAGGTCGGCGATCCTCGCGGCCAGCTCGGGGCGGGAGAGCTCGCCGAGGAGGCCCGGCTCGATCGGGCTCGGGGAGCAGGCCACGCTGGAGGAGCCGAGCTCGCGCACGATCCGCTGCGCCAGCCAGCCCTCCTCGTTCGAGGCCCCGCCGCCGACCAGAGTCGCGGCGCCTGAGCCCGCGGCGCGCAGCCCGTCGGTGACCGCCGTGAGCGCCTTCTCCCAGCTGACGGGAGTGAGGTTCCCGTCACCGCCCCGAACCATCGGCCGGGTGATCCGCTCCGCCGAGTTGAACATCTGGAAAGCGAAGCGGCCCTTGTCGCAGAGCCAGCCGTCGTCGACGGCCGTGTTGTCACGGGCGTTCACCCGCAGGACCCGCTCGTCCCGGACCGTGTAGCCGACGTTGCACTGGCTCGGGCACAGGGTGCAGACCGAGCCCGCCTGCTCGATGTCCCAGGGGCGCGCCCGGAAGCGGTAGGTGTAGGAGGTCAGGGCCCCCACCGGACAGAGCTCGATGATGTTGCCGTGGAAGGGCGCGATGTAGGGGCGCTCGTCGAAGGTGCCGACGAAGCTCTTGTCACCGCGCTCGAGCAGCTGCAGCTGGTCGTCCTCGGAGACCTCCTGGCTGAAGCGGACGCAGCGGTAGCAGAGGATGCAGCGCTCGCGGTCGATCGCAATCAGCGGTGACAGCTCGAGCGGCTTTTGGAAGTGCCGCTTGGGGTCGGTGAACCGGCTCTTGCCCGGTCCCCATCCCATCGCGACGTCCTGGAGCGGGCACTCGCCTCCCTTGTCGCACACCGGGCAGTCGAGCGGGTGGTTCACCAGCAGGAACTCGACCACCGCCTCCTGGGCCGTCTTCACCTGTTCGGTCTGGGTGTAGACGACCATGCCGTCGCGAACGGGGGTCGAGCAGGCAGTCTGCAGCTTGGGGATGCCCTCGATCTCCACCAGGCACATCCGGCAAGCGCCCACTGGATCGCCGAGCTTCGGGTCGTAACAGAAGACCGGGATCTCGACGTCGCCCATCTTGCCCGCGTCGACCAGCATCGTCCCCTCGGGCGCCGTCACCTCGCGGCCGTCGATCACGAGCGTCACCGCGTTCCGGATCGGCCGGGTCATGCCGCGAGCGCCTCCGGGACGCCGGTCTGAAGGGCCTCGTCGAACTCCGAGCGGAACTTCTCGATCATCGAGCCGACCGGCATCGCCATCGAGTCCCCGAGGACGCAGAGGCAGTTGCCGATGATGTTCGTCTGGACCGAGGCCGTCGTCTCGAGGTCGATCGGCGTCGCCTCGCCCCGGACCATGCGCTCCAAGACCTTCACGGTCCAGTTCGTCCCCTCGCGGCAGGGAGTGCACTTGCCGCAGGACTCGTGGTGATAGAAGCGCGCGGTCCGCAGCGCCAGCTCCACCACGCTGGTGGTGTCGTCGAAGACGATGATCGAGCCGGAGCCGAGCATCGAGCCCGCCTCCTGCATCGCCTCGAAGCTGTACGGCAGGTCGAGTCCCTCCTCGGCGGTCAGGACCGGCGCGGAGGAGCCGCCGGGGAAGAAGCCCTTGAGCTTCCGCCCGTCGCGCACGCCACCGGCGAGGCCCTCGATCAGGTCGCGGGTGGGGATCCCCAGCTCCACCTCGTAGTTGCCCGGCCGGGTCACGTCCCCTGAAACCGAGACGACCTTCGTGCCGGGCGACTGCTCGGTACCGAAGCTCTTGAACCAGTCGGAGCCCGAGGTGACGATGTGGGGGACGTTCGAGAGCGTCTCGACGTTGTTGATCAGGGTCGGCCCGCCGTAGAGGCCCTGGACCGCCGGGAAGGGAGGCTTCAGCCGCGGGTTGCCCCGCTTGCCCTCGAGCGAGTCCAGCAGGGCGGTCTCCTCTCCACAGATGTAGGCGCCGGCCCCCCGGTGGACGACCAGCTCGACCTGCTCGCCGGTGCCGAGCACGTCCTCGCCGAGGAAGCCCGCGTCGTAGGCCTCCGCCACCGCCTCGTCCAGGATGTCGCCCTGGAGGTCGTACTCCCCGCGGATGAAGATGAAGCATCGGTTGGCGCCAGCGGCCCGGGCGGCGATCGCGATCCCCTCGATCATCTGGTGCGGGTTCTTCTGCATCAGCTCGCGGTCCTTGAAGGCGCCCGGCTCGGACTCGTCCGCGTTGCAGCAGAGGTACTTGTCCATGTCCCCGCGAGGCAGGAACGAGGCCTTCTTGCCCATGGAGAAGCCGGCGCCGCCGCGGCCGCGCAGCCCGGATGCCTCGAGATCCTGAAGGAGCTCCTCCGGCTGCATCTCCTTGAACGCCTTGCGGATCGCCTCGTAGCCGCCGAGGCGCTGGTAGACCCGGATCGATCTCAGGTTGGGCTCGTCGACGTTCCGGAAGAGGACCCGGGTCTCCTTCGCCTCCGCCATCAGCCGACCCGTCCCTTCACCTTGTTGACCGGGTGCTTGGTGAGCCGCTGGTCGGCGCCGGCCTTCTCCTCGCCCGCGATGGGGCGATCCTCGAGCCGCTTCTCCGGCAGGACCTCCTCGCCCGAGCGGAGCTGGTCGATCACCGTCGCCGCGTCGTCGTTGGTGAGCGGGCCGTAGTAGCGCTCGTCGATCGAGGCCATCGGCGCGATGTCGCAGGCGCCTAAGCACTCGAACCCCCGAATGAAGAGGTCGCCGTCGGAGGCGCCGTTGCCGGCCGCGTCCTTGAACGCCTCGAGCAGGCCGTCGGCGCCGTTCAGCCAGCAGGAGATGTTGGTGCACACCAGCACCTGGTGCTCCCCCTGGGGCTCGAGGCGGAACAGGTCGTAGAAGCTCGCCACCGCCTCCAGGGAGGCGGGGGTGACCCCCATCACCGCGGCCGCCTCCCGGATCCCCTCCGGACTGCACCAGCCGTAGCGACGCTGGACGGCCCAGAGCGCGGGGATCGAGGCGGAGCGCGTCTGCGGGTAGCGCTTCATCGCCCGCCGGATCTCCTGCGCGAGCGCTGGCGGGACCTCGACCTCGGAGGGGTCCGGGATCGGGGCGGGGTCTCGGTCGACGGCTTCGCCATCAACATCAACGCCCATCTCCTCGGCTTCGCCTGCGGGGATATGTGGTTGCGACGTGGGCGGGGGGGTTCCGACCGGTTCGCCCTGGCGATTCGGCATCGGCGGTGGCTCGGGGACGTCCGTGATGTGCCCCGGATCGGTCTGCCAGGGCCGCTGCCGCCTCGGCATCAGCGGGGTCACCGGTCCACCCCTCCCAGGATCGGGTCGAGCATCGCCAGGTTCTGGATCAGGTCGGCGATCAGCCCGCCGACGCTCATGTCCGCGAAGGACTGCAGGTTGACGAAGGAGGGGTCGCGGAAGTGGACCCGCGCCGGCTTCGCCGAGCCGTCCGCGACCACAAAGCAGCCCAACTCCCCCCTTGGGCTCTCCACCGAGTAGTAGCGCTCGCCCGGCGGCACCCGGTAGCCCTCCGTCACCAGCTTGAAGTGGTGGATCAGCGCCTCCATCGAGGTGGAGAGCTCGTCGCGCGGTGGCAGCACGTACTTGCGGTCGTCGGCGAGCCAGGGCCCCTCGGGGAGGCCGTCGAGCGCCTGCTCGATGATGCGAACCGACTCGCGCATCTCGGCGAGGCGCACGCGGTAGCGGTCGTACCCGTCGCCGATCGTGCCGACCGGGATCTTGAAGTCGAAGTCGGAGTAGGCGAGGTACGGCATCGCCTTCCGCATGTCCCAGGGCTCGCCGGCGGCGCGGAGGAGCGGGCCGGTCACGCCCAGGTCGAGCAGGCGCTCGCGGGAGACGATGCCGACGTTCTTGGTGCGCCGCAGGAAGATCTCGTTGCGATCGAGGATCGCCTCGTACTGGTCGATCCGGCTCGGCATGTCCGCGCAAAACTCGCGCAGCTTCTGCTCGAACCCAACCGGGATGTCCTCGAAGACGCCGCCGACCTGGAAGTAGCGCGTGTGCATGCGCTGGCCGGTCGACATCTCGAACATGTCGACGATCCGGTCGCGCTCGCGGAAGCAGTACCAGAACATGGAGACCGCGCCGAGGTCGAGGGCCGAGGTACCGAGCCAGACCAGGTGGGACTTGATCCGGTTCAGCTCCATGTGGATCACCCGCAGGTACTTGGCCCGGTCGGGGATGTCCAGGCCGACCAGGCGCTCGACGCAGCCGCAGAACGCCTCCATGTTGAAGAAGTAGGAGAGGTAGTCCATCCGCTCGACGAACGGGATGACCTTCCAGTAGCTCTTGTCCTCGCAGCTCTTCTCGATGCCGGTGTGCAGGTAGCCGATCACCGGCTTCACGTCGAGGATCCGCTCGCCCTGGAGGGTGACGATCAGCCGCAGCACCCCGTGGGTGGCGGGGTGGTGGGGTCCCATGTTGATCGTGAGGACCTCCTGCTCGGGCTCGAGGCCCTCGACTTCGCGCTCGCGTGAAGCCGTCGCCTCGGTGTCGAACAAGTGGGCGGTCGGGTCCTCGGTCTCGCGGGCGACCCCGCGCTCCGTCGCGATCAGCTCCTCGTCTCTCAGCGTCTCGTCCGGCGTCATGAATTCATCTCACTCGAACCAGCGAGGCACCTCGACCTCGTTGTGCGTGTAGAGCACCGGCTCGCCGCCGATCGGGAAGTCGCGGCGCTGCGGCCAGCCCTCGTAGTCCTCGGGCATCAGGATCCGGCGCAGGTCGGGATGGCCCCGGAAGACGATCCCGAACATGTCGTAGACCTCCCGCTCCTGGAAGTCGGCCGTGGGAAACATCTCAACGCAGCTGTCGAGTTCCGGCAGCGGCTGGTCGTCGCCGAGCCTCGACCCGTTCCCGGCCGCCGGATCCGCCAGCACGGCCTTGATGTGGATGCGCTCGACCCGGTCGCGGCAGAGCAGCTCGTAGTGGACGGCGAAGCGCGGGGTGGCCGGCAGGTAGTCCGCGGCGTGCAGGCTGGAGAGGAAGGTGTAGCCCTGGTCCCCCGGCTGACGGAGCCAGCCCAGCGCGTCCAGCACCTTCTCCGGGTCCACCATCAGGGTGGCGGTGTCGTGCTCGAAGGAGGTCTCGGTCACCGTACCCTCCCTCGACTGGTTGATCCCCTGGGCGATCAGCTCCAGGCCGGCGGCGTCAGGCATTCCCGCCCTCCTCGGGGGCGGGCTCACCCCTCACCGCCAGAGCCGCCCGCTCGATCGCCTCGGGGGTCGGCTCGATCTCGTCACGTGCCCACTCCTCGGTGCCCGTCGCGTTGTAGCGCTGGCGCCAGCCGAGGTCGGGCTGGCCGCGGATCATGCGCTGCAGCTTGTTGAACCCGTGAACCACGGCCTCCGGGCGGGGCGGGCAGCCGGGCACGTGGACGTCCACCGGCATGAACTTGTCGGCGCCCTGCACCACCGCGTAGTTGGCGAACATCCCCCCGCTCGAGGAGCAGGCGCCCATCGCGATCACCCAGCGCGGCTCCAGCATCTGGTCGTAGAGGCGGCGGATGACCGGCGCCATCTTGATAGAGACCCGGCCGGAGAGGATCAGCAGGTCAGCCTGGCGCGGTGTGGCGCGCAGCGCCTCCGAGCCGAAGCGGGCGAGGTCGGATCGGGACGAGACCATCGCCATCATCTCGATCGCACAGCAGGCGAGACCGAAGGTCGCCGGGAAGATCGAATTCGAACGCCCCCAGTTGAGCGCCCTCTCGAGCGTTGTCGCGAGCACCCGCTCCTCGACGTACTTCTCGAGGTCCTGCCCCTCCAGGTCCCCGCGGAGCATGTCGCGCGCCTTCAGTTGCCGCGACCGAAGGCTCTCCCGCTCTAGTTCCAATCGAGCGCCCCTCGGCGCCAAACGAAGACCAGCGCGACGAGCAGCAGCGCGACGAAGATCGAGATCTCCACGAGCACGAAGACGCTCTTGACGGACTCGACGAGGACGCCGACCGGATAGAGGAAGACGACCTCGATGTCGAAGAGGATGAAGAGCATCGCGATCATGTAGAAGCTCACGCCGAACCGGAAGCTCTTGGTGATTTGAGTCGGGAGCCCGCACTCGTACGGCTGTCCCTTGATCGGGTTCGGGCGCTTCGGCCCGATCACCCCGTTGAGCAGTACGAACGCGCCTCCCACGATCAATCCCAGGCCGGCGAAGACAAGGACGGGGAGGTAGCTCTGAAGCACTGCGTCGCGAGGTATACCACCAACTTTGTATCAAGCTGTTACATAGTGCTTTTCCGCATCAGAGAGCCGAAATCGCATGGTTGAGGTCCATCTCGTCCTCGGGATCGCGCTCCTCGCCACCAACCTCGTCGCCGGTGTCTGGGGCGGCGTTGCCTGGCTTCTCCGGCGGCCCTCGATCGGCTTCTGGTACGCGCTCCGGGTCGCGCAGACGGCGGTCATCGCGCAGGTGCTGCTCGGGATGCTGCTCGTCTTCACCGACCACAGCACCGACGAGCTGCACATCCTCTACGGCGCGCTGCCGCTCCTCGTTTCCTTTCTCGCCGAGCTGGCCCGAGCCGGCGCCGCCTCCCAGGAGCTCGGCGAGCTCGACTTCCACTCCCTTCCCGAGGAGCGCCAGCGCGAGATCGGTCTGACGATCGTCCGCCGCGAGATGGGGATCATGGCGGTCGCCTGCCTGGTGATCCTCGGACTGGCGCTGCGGGCGGCGGGCACCAGCACCGCGTTCTGACTAGCTCTCGGCGAGCAGGTCCCGGTACGCGCCGCGGTGGAAGAGCAGCGGCTGGCCGTTGCGGGAGTCAGCCTCCAGCACGGAGCCGGTGCAGATCAGGTGGTCGCCGCCGTCGATCAGGTCGCGGAGCTCGCAGACCACCCACATCAGGGGGTCCGTCAGGCGCGGGCAGCCGTGCCGCTCCTCCCACTCGACGCCCTCCCACTGGACGGGCTCGGGCTCCTTGCCCGCGAAGCGCAGGGCGAGCTCCTCCTGGCCGGCGGCCAGGGCGTTCACCCCGAAGCGGCCCGCGGCGCGCACCGAGGTGAGCGTGCGGGAGTCGCGGTCCAGGCAGGCGAGCATCATCGGCGGATCGAGCGAGAGGGAGGTGACCGCGTTCGCCGTCGCCCCGGAGGGGCCATTCGGCCCGATCGCCGTCACCACCGCCACCCCGGTCGGGTAGGCGCCGAGCGCGTTGCGGAATCGCTCGGGTGAGACGCCGCCGTTCGCCATGCGGTGAACGCTATGCGAGGGTGCCCGTAGGCGAAGCCGAGGGCAACCCGTTGTACGTATGATCCCGCCGCGTGCGAGGGGCAGCTCTACTGATCGCAGTTGCCGGGGCCGCGCTGGCCATCGGCTGCGGCAGCGAGGGGATAGACCTCGACGACAACGAGTCGGCCGGGGTCAAGGAGGGCGCCGAGATCTTCGCCGAGCGCTGCTCCGGGTGCCACACGCTCTCGGCCGCGGGCACCCAGGGAAGCGCCAACCGCAGCCAGCGGGTGCAGGGCCCGGACTTCGACCAGCGGACCGAGACGGTCGACGACGTGATCTTCGCGATCCGCAACGGCGGCTTCTCCGGGGCGATCATGCCCCAGAACATCGTGGTCGGCACCGAAGCCGAGAAGGTCGCCGAGTTCGTGGCCAAGTACGCGGGCCAGGACGTGACCGAGCAGCCGGCGCCGGATTCGGCATCCCCATAGGCAGGGAGTTCAGACGCTCGACCTGAAGCAGATCCGCCGCGATCCGGAGCCGGCTCGCGCCGCGCTCGCGAGACGCGGGGCAGCGGACAAGCTCGACGAGCTTCTGAAGCTCGACGAGAAGCGTCGCGAGCTCAACACCAGGACCGACGGGATCCGCGCCGAGCAGAACCGGCTCTCCGAGCGGGTCGAGGAGGCGGCCCGCGCGGGAAAGGCGGATGACCCCGGGGTCGTGAAGCTCCGCGAGTCCTCCTCGAAGCTTAAGTCCGAGCTGAAGGAGCTCGAGCCGCAGCTGGGTGAGCTGAAGGAGAAGGAGGACGCGCTCCTCGCCGAGCTCCCCAACCTGCCGCACCCCGACGCGCCGGACGGCATGACCGAGGAGGACGCCGAGGTCCTCCGCGAGGTGGGTGAGAAAACGGACTTCGGCTTCAAGCCACTCGACCACCTCGAGCTTGCTCAGAAGCACGGCTGGATCGAGATGGAGGCTGCCGCGCAGGCATCGGGCTCCCGCTTTGCCTACCTGATGGGAGACCTGGTGATGCTGGAGTTCGCGGTGGTCCGCTTCGCCATGGAGACGATCCGGGCGGAGGGCTTCGAGCCGGTGATCCCGCCGGTCCTCGTCCGCGAGCCCGCCCTGTTCGGGACCGGCTTCTTCCCGGGAGAACGCGAGATGATCTACGAGGTCCCCCGCGACGAGCTCTTCCTTGTCGGGACCTCGGAGGTCTCGCTCGCCTCACTTCATGCCGAACAGATCCTCGCCGCGGACGAGCTCCCGAGACGCTACGGCGGGTTCTCCACCTGCTTCCGGCGTGAGGCCGGGGCGGCCGGCAAGGACACGCGCGGAATCTTCCGCCTGCACCAGTTCGACAAGGTCGAGATGTTCAGCTTCACCCGCCCCGAGGAGTCCGGGGGAGAGCACGAGCGCATCCTCGCGATCCAGGAGCAGATCCTCGGTGCCCTCGAGATCCCCTACCGGGTGGTGGACATCGCGGCCGGCGATCTCGGGGCCTCGGCCTCCCGGAAGTTCGACTGCGAGGCATGGATTCCGAGTCAGGAGAGGTACCGAGAAGTAACCAGCTGTTCGAGCACTACCGACTACCAGGCACGGCGCCTCAATTGCAGGTACCGTCCCGCCGAAGGAGAGACTCCGGAGGCCGTGCACACTTTGAACGGGACTGCAGTAGCAGTGGGGCGAACGCTGATTGCTCTCTTGGAGAACGGTCAGGCGGAGGATGGCGGCACCCTAATTCCGGGTGCTTTGCAGGAATTTGGTATCCCGGAGCGCATTCCCACGGTATGAACGACGAGTCCGTCAAGCGCGTCGTACTTTGCGACGATCACGAGATCGTCCGCGAGGCGGTCAAGGCGCGGATGGCGTCCGTGGACGGGGTCCAGATCGTCGGCGAGGCGGCGACCGCCGAGGAGGTGCTCGCCAAGGTCAAGGAGCTCGAGCCGGACGTCTGCATCGTGGACGTCGAGCTCCCGGGGAAGGACGGGATCGAGGCGACCAAGGACATACTCAAGGAGATGCCGGAGACGCGGGTGATCATCTTCACCGCGCACGCCCAGCCCGACCTGCTCACCCTCGCGCTCCGGGCCGGCGCCTCCGGCTACGTGCTGAAGTCGGCCCCGAGCGAGGACATCGCCCGTGCGATCGAGGTGGTCGCCGGCGGCGGCACCTTCGTCGGGACCGAGCTCGGCCAGGGCGCGGGCGAGGTCGAGAAGCTGCTCGAGCTCACCCCGCGCGAGCGCGAGATCCTCGAACTGCTGGCGGAGGGGCTTCGCGTCAAGCAGATCGCCGACCGGCTCTCACTGAGCCCGGCGACCGTCCATACGCACGTCCGCAACGCGATCGCGCGGATGGAGGTCGACACCCGCACCGAGGCCGTCGCGCTGGCAGTGCGCTTCAGCTACCTCGGCGCGGGCGGCAAGATTTAGTCCTCGTCGAACTTCAGCGCGCAGCCGTTGATGCAGTAGCGCTTGCCGGTGCTCTCCTTGGGGCCGTCGTCGAAGACGTGGCCCAGATGCGCGTCGCAGCGTGAGCAGAGCACCTCGGTGCGCCGCATCAGGAAGCTGTTGTCGTCCTCGGTCTCGACCGCGTCGTCGCCCATCGGGGCGTCGAAGCTCGGCCAGCCGGTCCCCGAGTCGAACTTCGTGTCTGAGCTGAACACGGGCTGCCCGCAGGCCACGCACTTGTAGGTGCCCTCGGCCTTGTTGTCGTTGAGCTCGTTGGAGAACGGGGCCTCGGTGCCCTTCTCGCGCACGATCTCGTACTGCTCCGGGGTGAGCTCCTGCTTCCACTCCTCCTCGGTCTTCTTCACCTTCTCCATTTTGGCCCTCTCTTTCGTGTCTAAACGAGGGTAGCTCCGTGCCTAAAGGCTGGTGAAGTGTCTCATCGCTCCGATTCCTAGGATGCCCGCGTGACCGAGACCTTCTTCGAGCCCGACGGGGCGAGGAGCTGATGCGGGCCCGCGGCTGGCGGCTGCGGACCGAGGACGTCGAGTTCGAGCCGCCCCGGAGCGATGGGGATGAAGCACCACCCGGGCCGGAGGAGGGGGAACCCGGCAAGTTCTTCCACACCGGCTACGACGTCGGCTACCACACTCCAGCGCGTCCTCGCCGCCGCCGATTCAGGCAACGGCGTCAGCGCCGCACACCGAGGGGCGGATCGGCCGGGGGCTTCAGACGCTCCTGGTCGGGCACCGCGAGCCGGCTGGCTAGGGCGCGACAAGACCAGCGCATTACCGGGCGATTTACGCCAGGATGTAGTCCGCAGGGAATTGCCTCGATGATCTGGAGACCTTTGAGACTCAGCGCGAGCCCACATCGCGCCCGCCGTAGAACCGGCGCTGTCATTGCCATGCTCGCGCTGGGCGCGGGACTGGCTGTGTCGAGCCCGGCGCTCGCCGCGCAGGACGTCCTGAGCGGCGGCTCGGTGAACCTGCAGTTCAAGAGCAGCAAGCGGCTGAAGCTGAAGCCCGCGGCCCTCAATCTCGCCATCGCCAAGGGCAAGGTCGACCCGGTCACGGGTGCCGGCGCCGTTGAAGCTGCCGGGACGCTTCGCGCCAAGTCCGGGAAGCGCAAGACCAAGGTGCAGATCCTCAGCCTCACTTTCGGAGCCTCCGGCGCAGCCGGCCAGATCGACGCCAAGGTCGGCAAAAAGCGGGTGAACGCGTTCGCGACGCTGAGTGGGGGCGCCACCGCCCGCCAGGGCTTCGGCGCAGTCCTGAGCGGCATCCAAGCCAAGCTCGGTTCCAAGGGAGCGAAGGCGCTCAACAAGGCGTTCAGCAAGGGGAAGAAGAAGAAGCGTGGCGGGGCCAGCGCGGCGGCGAAGGGCGGCGCTGTCAAGTCCGGCCTGCCACTCGGGAGCGTTTCGGCCACGACGATCCCGCAGACCGTCGAGGTCCTGGGGGGCGAGATGACCCTGCACACCAACGTGGGCCTGGTTACGAAGCTCCTTAACCACTGCATCGACGCCGTCGGTGCACTTCCCCCATTCACGCACGGCGTCTATCCGGTTCCGCCCGCCACCCAGAGCCCGCTTCCGCCGCTCGGGGATGGAGCCTTCCGCTTCCCGGTCACCGGCGGAGCGCTCGCTCCCGACTTCAGCGACGGCAAGGTGCTCACCGCCGGCGGCCAGGGGATCACCAAGAACATCGGCATGGCGATCCCGTTGGGGCCTGCGTGCGACCAGCCTCCCGCCGTCGGAACCACCGTGCTCAACCTGGGCTTCTCGCCCGACTTCCTCGTCAACCTGCTGTACGGCCAGGCCGTGCTGCCGGACGGCGTGGCTCTTGATGGTGCGGTCGGGTCGATCAACTTCAATACCGGCAGCCGCTCGCTGGACCCGGCGACGAAGAAGTTCACCGTCACCGGAGCAACGGTCACGCTCAACGCGATTGCGGCGGACACGCTCAACAACATCTTCCCCAACCGCTCCGGCGATCCGAGTCAGGACTTCAGCCCGAACGACACTCTCGGCACGATCGACCTGACCGGGACGCTGCGCTAGCGGCTGCCCGGCCGCCGCCCATCTCGATCGGTGGGGAGCGGAGGGGGAGGGATTCGAACCCCCGGACCGGGAGAACCCGGTCAACAGCTTTCAAGGCTGCCGCATTCGACCGCTCTGCCACCCCTCCGAGGGGCAATGCGCGTTGCTCCAGAAGGCTAGTCGGCGGGTGAGCAGACGATGACCGGGATGCGCCGGTCGCCCGCCCGCTCCTGGTAGGTGGCGAAGCCGGGGTAATACGTGGTAGCCAGCTCCCAGAGCCGCTCCCGCTCGGCGCCCTCTGCCGCGCGCGCCCGGTAGCGCCCGCCGCCTCCGCGGGTCCAGAGCTCGACCTCCGGGTTGGCGCGGACGTTGTGGTACCAGGCCGGATGACGGCGGCTGCCGCCCCGGGACGCGATCAGGATCACGTCGTCGCCCTGGGTGAAGTAGGAGAGGGGGGTGTCGCGCGGCTCCCCGGTCCTGGCGCCGGTGTGGGTGAGGAGGACCGTCGGGGCGATGCCCGTCGACTTGAGCCGCCCTCCAGACGCACGCATCAGGGCCGGGTCGATCCGGTTGCCGACGTTGACCAGGAACCAGGTCATCGGCCTCTGCCTGCCGAGCCACAACAGCCCACGCAGAATCGGCCCCTTCGGCCGAGTTGGGTCGAACGGTCGGACGCCTACCATGCGCGGCGACCATCCTGCCATAGGCTGATCGGGAGATGGCCAAAGAGTGGAGGAACTGGGCCGGCGACCAGCGCTGTCTTCCGGCCCGGATCGAGAGGCCAGCGAGCCGGGGGGAACTGATCGAGACAGTGAAGGGGGCCGGCGACGCCGGCCTCACGGTGCGCGCCGCCGGCTCGGGGCACTCCTTCACCGACATCGCCTGCACCGGCGGCGTCCTGCTCGACCTCGAGCGGCTCGACCGCGTGCTGGAGGTCGACCGCGAGGCCGGCAGGGTCAAGGTCGAGGCGGGAATCGACCTGCGGGACATGAACGAGGCGATCTGGGGCTACGGGCTGGCGGTGGAGAACCTCGGCGACATCGACAAGCAGACCGCCGCCGGAGCGGTGTCGACCGCGACGCACGGCACCGGCTCGCGCTTTCGCAACCTCTCCTCGCAGATCGAGGGGGTCGAGCTCGTCCTGCCGGACGGGACGCTGATGGAGATCTCCGCCGATCAGGAGCCCGATCTCCTGCCGGCGGCCAGGGTCGGCCTCGGGGCGCTGGGGGTGATCGCGACGCTCACATTTCGCGCGATCCCGGCGTTCACCATCCGGCGGCTCGACTCCCCGCTGCCGCTGGAGGAGACCCTGGACCGGCTCGACGACCTCGCCGACGGCTCGGACCACTTCGAGTTCTACGTCTTCCCCCACACCGAGGTGGCTCTCCTGCGCCAGAGCGAGCGCACCGACGAGCCGCCGAAGCCCCGGAACCGGGCGCTCGAGTACGGGCAGGAGGTCGTCCTCGAGAACTGGGTGATGGGGGCGATCGCCCGCGCGGGGCGGCGGATGCCGTCGCGGATCCCGCAGCTATCCAGATTCGTGTCCTCGAAGATCGGCAGGAGCACCAAGGTGGATCGCAGCTACCGCGTCTACGCCAGCCAGCGCCGCGTGCGGTTCACGGAGATGGAGTACGCGATCCCACGCCGGCACGCCCGCGAGGCGATCCCGCGTGTGCTCGCCGCCGCCGAGGCCGCGGATCCTCCGGTCGGCTTCCCGATCGAGGTCCGCTTCGTCGCAGGCGACGAGTCGTGGCTGAGCCCGGCCCACGACCGGGACACCACCTACATCGCCGTCCACCAGTTCGAGGGGATGGCGTGGGAGGGCTACTTCCGGTCGGTCGAGGCGATCATGAACGAGTACGGCGGCCGCCCTCATTGGGGCAAGCGCCATTTCCAGACCGCCGCGACCCTCGCGGAGCGCTACCCGCGGTGGGAGGACTTCCTCGCCGCCCGCTCCCGCCTCGACCCGGACGGCCGCTTTCGGAACGCCTATCTGGATCGGGTGCTCGGGCCGCCGACCTAGGCGATGAGCTCGCCCAGCCGCGCCGACTCCAGCAGGTCGCCCATCGCCGCAGGCGGCTGCGGCCGGGCGAAGTAGTAGCCCTGCCCGCGGTCGCAGTTCAGCTCGCGGAGGCCGCGCATCTGGTTGGCGTCCTCCACCCCCTCGGCGGTGGCGGTGAGCTTCAGCCCGTGAGCGAGGCCGACCATCGCCGCCACTCCGGCTGAATCCTCTTCCGAGCGGCCGAGCCCCGCGACGAAGGACGCGTCGATCTTGATCGCGTTGAGGCGGGGCAGCCGCTGCAGGCTCCCGAACGACGAGGTCGCCACCCCGAAGTCGTCCACCAGCAGGCGGATGCCGAGCTCCTCGAGCCCCGGCATCGCGTTCGGTGGGCTCGCACGCCGGTCGATCAGGGCCCGCTCCGCGATCTCAAGACACAGCATCGAGGCGGGGATGCCGGCGTCGGAGATCGCCTGCGCGACCTTCGAGCTCAGGTCGCGATCGGCCAGCCGGCGCGCCGAGACGTTCACAGACACGTTCAGAGGCTCGTCGGCGCCGCTCAGCTCGGCCCAGTCCGCCGCGTGGCCGCAGGCGTCGCGGAGGACGAAGTCGTCGATATCGGCGATCAGGTCGCTCGACTCGGCGAGGAAGAGGAAGTGCCCTGGCTCCAGCAGGCCGCGCTCCGGATGCTCCCAGCGGACCAGCGCCTCCGCCCCGGTGATCATGCCGGTGGAGAGGTCCACCTCGGGCTGGTAGTGGACCCGGAGCTCGTTCCGCTCCAGCGCCCAGCGCAGCTCCTGTTCGAGGGTCTCGCGGTCGCCGTGGCCGGACCGCATCCAGCTCTCGAAGACCGCGTAGTGGGAGCGGCCGGCGGCCTTCGCGCGGTACATCGCCAGGTCGGCGTCCCCGATGATCGAGTCGGCATCCACATGGGAGCCGTCACGGGGATGGATGGCCACGCCGATGCTCGCCGGCTGCTGGACCGGGCGTCCGGCTACGTCGATCGGCGGCTCGAGCGCGCCGACGACCCGGTCGGCGATCCGCTTCATCTCCTGCTCGCCCACACCCTCGCAGAGGATCGCGAACTCGTCGCCGCCCAGCCGCGCCAGCGTGTCCCCGACACGGAGCAGCCGCTTGAGGCGGCGGCCCACCTCGACCAGCACCTTGTCGCCCGCTGCGTGGCCGAGGGAGTCGTTGACCAGCTTGAAGTCATCGAGGTCGATGTAGACGACCGCGAGGTTCCCGCCTCGCCGGGCGGCGGCCATCCCGACCCGGTCGGCGAACAGCTCGCGGTTCGGCAGACCGGTGAGCGAGTCGTGCAGGGCCTGGCGCGTGAGCCGCGCCTGCTCGTCCTTGCGCTCGGAGATGTCCTCGACCTGGCCGATCATGTACAGCAGCTTTCCGTCGGCATCGCGGATGGGCGAGACGTTCAGCGAGATCCACACCGGGTGCCCCTTCCGGTGGACGTATCGCTTCTCGGTCCGATAGCCGTATCGCTCGCCTTGGATCATCTCCCGGGCGGCGGTCACATCGGCCTCGAGGTCGTCCGGGTGGGTGATGTCGGCGTAGTGCATGCCGGTCAGCTCGTCCATGGGGCGGCCGGTGATCTCACTGAACGCCGGGTTCACCCGGACGTAGTGGCCGTCGGACGACACCAGGGTCATGCCGACCTGGCTGTCGTCGAAGGCACGCCGGAATCGCTCCTCTGCGTCCTGCAGCGCCGCGACCATCGTCCTCGAGTCGTAGGTGAGCCGGCGCAGCGCGGTCACCACCATCTGCACCGCACCCCCCACGGTCAGCGAGACGAGCACCATCACCGTCGCAAGGACGTACTGGTTGGAGTCGTACTCGGGGGAACCGACGAGCCAGACCGGCGCGGCGAGCGCGAGCCCGGAAACGAGTGCCGCCGCGACGAGCTGGCGGCCGGTGCCATAGAGGGCGAACCAGGCGACCGGCAGCGCCACCAGCGGATCGAAGGAGCTCGGGACGCCGTCGGCGTCGCGCAGCAGGGCGAAGACCACGAAGTAGGCGAGCGGCGGGATCGCCTGCGCCCAGGCCGGAAGGCGGCTCCACGGCAGCCGAAGGGCAGTTGCCACGATCACGGACACCAGCGCCGCGGCGACCAGCACGCGGGTGTCGGTCAGCGAGATTCCCGCCGCCGGCAGCAGCAGGAACGGGACGACGCCCGCCAGGACGAAGGGAACGAAGCGCCAGCTGACGTCGCTCCCCTCGAAGAACCTGCCGGGCGCGACCTCCGCGCCCATCCAGCGCGGAACGCCCCGAGCGTCTCCGCTGAGAAGCCGAAATGGGCGGCTCAGCCGCCCTCCCTTCACCTGCCCCGTTCCCATACCTGCGTTTGACCGTAGTCACGGGCCCCTCGATGCGTAAGACCGGTATTGGGTACTGGACGAGTGTCCAGTCGCAAACTACGGCTAACGGGGCGAGCTAGAGGAAGGCCTTGCCCTCGCCCCGGTAGGTGGGGACCTCGTCCCGGATCGTGGTTCCGGTGAGCAGGTGGAGGCGGTTGAAGCGCTCGCACAGTTCGCCGGCCTTGACGTGCCGGAAGTAGACGCGGTCGCCCACGGAGAGCTGGTCGGCGGCGGCGCCGCGCAGCGGGGTCTGGACCTCGCCCGTCCCCTCGAACGGATCGAGCTTGAGCCCGGCGGGAAGGTGTGGCACCGGCATCCTGTCCTTGGCTCCCACCCCGGAGGCGAGATAGCCGCCCCCGAGCGCGGTCGCAACGCGAGGCCCGGGACGACGCACCACCGGGAGCGCGAACATGGCGGCGGGCCGCAGCGCGAACGCCCGGTAGTGGTCGAACAGCACCGGGGCGAAGAACCCCGACCCGGCGGCGACCTCGCTGACCACCGTCTCCGCCGCGGTCAGCTCGATCGAGCCGGTGCCGCCGCCGTTCACGAACTCGAGGTCGGCGACGTCCAGCACCGCGTCGACGATCGCCGCCCGCCGCTCCGCGACATCCCTGCTCGACGCCGACTGCATCCTCCGGGTCAGCGCGTTGGTGATGAATTTGCGGGGCACGTTGTCACCGACGCCGGCGATCTGGCCCTCATAGGCCATTAGGCCGACCAGCTTCACGCGCTCGCGCCGCTCGATCTCTCGGGCGAGGGCGACGGCCTGCTCGGGGGTGCGGATCGGGGAGCGCTTCGGGCCTACCTTGATCAGTCCGCCGAGCGGCCACCACGAGAGGTCGATGTCCATCGACACCCGCACCGGAGCGACGAACGAGGTCGCGGCGCTCTCGATCAGGTCGAGGTGCTCCGGCGAGTCCACCATCACCGTCGGGGCCTCCTCGGGATTCTCCGCGGTGAGGCGCGCGAGGCGGGTGAGGCAGGCCGTGTCGGTCGTCGGGTAGGCGACGACCAGGTCCCGAAGCCCCTTCTCCCAGAGCCAGAGGGCCTCCGGGAGGGTGAAGCAGAGGGCGCCCTGGAAGCCGGGATCGAGGTCGAGCAGCCGCTCGAGCACGGGTCGGCAGCGGATCGACTTGCTGGCCACCCTGATCGGCTTGCCGCCGGAGCGCCGCAGCATGTCCGCCGCGTTTGCCCAGACCGCGTCCAGGTCCACGAACGCGAAGGGCGCCTGCGCCCCCTCGAAGGCAGACTCGTAGCGCTCGTACGCCTCGGCGGGCGTTGGGTCCGGCAGGGGTGCGGGCCTGTGAAGGCGCGGCTCGAGCGCGCGCGTCGGCTCGTCCGTGATGGGCTCGGTGGTGGGGGCTGGGCTTTCGTCCGTTGCCGACATCTGCCGGTCCAGCCTACAATCGGGCACCTGGCGGTAAGAGTTATTACCGACCGGCCAGGAGAGGTGGCCGAGCGGCTGAAGGCACTCGCCTGCTAAGCGAGTAGGGGGCTAATAGCTCTCTCGAGGGTTCGAATCCCTCCCTCTCCGCTGTGAATGTGCGCGTGGCGATAGCCGCGCTCGGCGTCCTCGCCCTGATCGGCGGCTTCATCGCGCGCGGGGATGATCCCGCAGGGGCGCCGGCCGAGCGCGATAGTGCGGACGGGGCCGGGGAGGGCGAACTGCTCGACGCTCTCCGCTCCACGATCCCGCTGCCGGACGCCGGTCGCGTGCCGACGCCGCAGGACGCTCGGGGGCCGCGCTTCGCGATCGCGCGGGTCCAGAGCGGGGACCGCATTGAGCTCAACGATGCGCCGGGAGGCAGGGTGCTCGAGACGGTCGGCGGGACGACGGAGTTCGGCTCGGTCCGGACCTTCTGGGTGGCCAAGGTGCGGGGGAACTGGTTCGGGGTGCCCACCTCCGAGCTTCCGAACGGGACGCTGGCCTGGATCGAGAACGACGAGTCCCGGCTCGACGTCCTCGAGACCCGCTACTCGATCGCCGCCGACGTCTCCGAGCGAATGCTCGAGCTCCGTTACGGCCGGCGGGTGCTCGACCGGTTCCCGGTCACCGTGGGCTCGCCCAGCTCGCCGACGCCGCTCGGCTCTTACTCGGTGACGGACGGGCTGGCGGGGCCGGGGGTCGGGCCCTACTACGGCTGCTGCGTGCTGGCGCTGACCGGCCATCAGCCCCAGCTCCCTCCGGACTGGATCGGGGGCGACCGGATCGCGATTCACGGCACGCCGGCCCCGGTTGGCGGCGCGGCGTCCGCGGGCTGTCTCCGCGCCTCCGACCCGGATCTCGTTTCGCTGTTCGCGCGCGTGCCGCTCGGCGCGCCGGTGTTCATCAGGGCTTAGCTCGCGACCGGCGCCAGCGGCCAGCCGACTTCCGCGGCGCACGTTTCCTCGTCGTCCGCTTCTTCCCGGGTTTCTGCCGCGCGGCGGGCTTCCGCTTCGCCACGGACTTCTTCCTTGCCGCCGGCTTCTTCTTCGTCGGCTTCCGCCGCGGCACCGGCTGCTCCCGGATCGCTTCGCGGATGGAGGCCGCTAGCTCGTCGAGGTCCGGGACGAGGTCGCGGTCCCCGGCGAGGCCGAAGAAGACGCCGCCGTCGTAGCTGACCAGCCCTATCGCGAGGGCGTGGTTCTGGGGGGAGAGCGGGACGAACGGGTAGATCTCGAGCAGCCGCCGGCCGAGGAGATAGAGCGGCTGCTGCGGACCCGGCACGTTGGAGACGACCAGGTTGAAGATCAGCGGCCGGCTCATCGCCGAGGAGAGAACCCGGTTGATCGTCGGCGGAGCCCAGCCGGCAGCCTCGATGATCATGGAGGCCGCCCGGGCGTTGTCGGACTCCTTCAGCCGCGCCGTCTCGTCGCGGAGCAGCTCGAGGCGCTTGCGCGGGTCGGGCTCCCCCAGCGGCAGCTTGACCAGGATCGTCGAGATGCGATTGCCGAGCTCCTCGCCCGCCTGCCGGATGCTGACCGGAACCAGGGCGACCAGATAGTTCGGCACCTCGTCGCCGCGCCGCTCCATGAAGCGCCGCAGCGCGCCGGCCGCGATCGAGAGCATCACGTCGTTCACGGTGGAGCCCTCTGCCGCGGCGCGCGCCCGCTTCAGCCGGTCGAGGTCGGCCTTCGCCCAGGCGACCCGGCGGTCGCGGCCGACCCGCACGTTGAAGGGGCTCTTCGGCACCCTTGGCCCGGCCGTCGCCAACTCGGTGAAGGCCTCGGCCGTCCGCATCACGCTGGCGGCGGTCCTGGCGGGCATGCGCACCGTGTGCCCGACGGCACGGCCGGCTGCCCTGAAGGGACGCTGAACTGCGTACGCGGCCGCCTGGGCGAACAGAGCGCCGGACTTCGGCTGGGCGGGCCGCCAGGGATCCTTTGGTGGCTTGATCCTGGTCCCCGTCTTCTTGGGGTCGAGCAGGATCATGCCGATGTCCACCGCCGCGACCCCGTCCACCACGGCGTGGTGGGTCTTCGAGAGATAGGCGTGCCGGCCAGCCCGCAGTCCGTCGATCAGGTAGAGCTGCCAGAGCGGGCGCTCGAAGTCGAGCGGCTCGGACATGATCCGGCCGACCAGGTCGCTGAGCTGGTCGAGCCGGCCAGGGCGGGGGATCGCGACGTTGCGGACGTGGCGTCGCACGTCGAAGCTCGGGTCGTCGGCCCAAACCGGGTTCGCGACCCCGGCCGGCACCTTGATGATCCGCTGGCGGAAGCGCGGCACCAGGTCGAGCCGGCGCTCGACGTGCGCGATCAGCTCCTCGTAGGCGGGCGGAGCCCCCTCGACCAGGATCGTGGCGCCCACGTTGACGTGGATCGGCCCGCGCTCGGCGAACAGGTTGGAGAGGTCGGATGCCGACAGGCGGTCGTTCACGAGCGCGGCACCCTACTTATCAACGGCGCCGCTGCACGTGCGCCGGGGTGAGCTCGGCCGGCGAGGGGCAGCCCAGCAGCGCGAGGGCGAGCCTCAGCTCGTCCGCCAGGATTCGCAGCGCCACCTCAGCGCCGGCCTGCCCTTCCGCGGCGAGGCCCCAGAGCGGTGCGCGCCCGACCAGCACGGCGTCCGCGCCGAGGGCGAGGGCGATCGCGATGTCCGTGCCGCGCCGGATCCCGCCGTCCATCAGCACCGGGATCCGGCCCGCGACCGCGTCGACGACCTCCGGCAGGGCCTCGATCGTTGGCGGAGCGTTGTCGAGCTGACGACCGCCGTGGTTGGAGACGACCACGCCCGCCGCGCCGTGCTCCACCGCCAGCCCGCCGTCCTCGGCCGTGATCAGGCCCTTGACCAGGACGGGGATGTCGCACTCGGCGATCAGATCCTCCAGGTCCGGCCAGGTGAGCGAGGCGTCCACCAGGCCGAAGACCTCCTGGACGCTGAGGCTCTCGTGACCGACGGCCGCCTCGATCGCGGGCGCCCGGATCTCGGCCGGCACCTCGAAGCCGCTGCGGAAGTCGCGCTCTCGCCGCCCCGCGTAGGGCGCGTCCACGGTGAGCAGCACCGCCTCGTAGCCGGCGGCGCTCGCCTCCTCCAGCATCGCGCGGGTTACCCCCCGGTCGCGGAAGGCGTAGATCTGCATCCAGCGCTTAGCGCCCGGCGCCGCCGCCGCGACGTCAGCGGGGCGGGTGGAGGTGAGGGCGCTGAGGCACATGACGGTGCCGGCGGCCTCGGCCGCGCGGGCCATCCCCTCCTCGCCGTCCGCGTGGGCGAGCTTCTGGAAGGCGACCGGCGCGACGAAGAAGGGGAGGCCCGACTCCGTCCCGGCCACGGTGGTGGCGAGCGAGATCTCGGACACGTCGACCAGCACGCGGGGGCGGAGCTCCCACCGCTGGAAGGCCTCGACGTTCCGCCGCAGGGTCCGCTCGTCGCCGGCGCCGCCCGCGAAATAGCCGTGCGCGCCGGGCTCGAGCGCCGCCTCGGCGAGCCGTTCCAGGTCCGCGATGTTGACTGCGTCCGCCACTGTGACCGCGCGCAAGTATCGCTGCGGCCGTGCCGTGGCCGTCGCTACGCTAGTCGCGCACGCGCCCGTAGCTCAGCTGGATAGAGCGTCGGTCTACGAAACCGAAGGTCACAGGTTCGAGTCCTGTCGGGCGCGCTAAGAAAGCCGCGCTAATCGGGCACGTTGGGGGCTTCCCCAGCCAGTGGCAGTCGTTTCGCGGCCCTTCTCCGGCCCTTTTCGGTGCCGGGCCGCGGCTCGGAGCCCCACGACTACTCCGGTACGATTCGGCCTAAGCCCTTCGAACGTGCATACGTTTCTCGGGGAGTACTCGACACGACGCGAAGGTGTGACGGGCTGACGAACCCAGAGCACTGAGAATTCGTGACTCGGTCGAATTGGGCCGAGACCCGAGGCGAATAGGGGCTAGGTCTTCAATCAGCGACGATTGGGCCAAAGAGGTTGACGAGCCTCCTATCGAGCGGCACGGCTCGACTTCTGAACCGCGAAGAGCAGGCCAGCGGGTTCGGGAGTCGAGTCCAGGCCTGCGGTTCATAGGAGGTTCCTCATGTCAGCGAAGACAACCGCCCGCCTCGCCGCGGATGCGGCCTCAGAAACGGCGCGGGGAGCGCGTCAAAGAGTACCCAGCGCCCTCAGCACCGCCGGGCCCACCTGGCCGAGGCTGGGCGGGCAGACCTTGTCGAGCGTGTCCTGCGGCGTGTGCCACCAGCCCCCCGGGGGGGGCCCCGGGCCGTAAGCGAAGTCGATCACGTCGACGGCCGGTATCCCAGCTTCCAGGAACGGGATGTGGTCGTCGCTAATTCCCGGCACCTCCCCCCCGAAGACGGGGCCTCGCAGCCGCTGGTACAGGCCCGGGCTCGAGTTGCCCTCGCGGGGGATCTTCAGATCGCAGTCGCCAACCATGTCGAACAAATACAGCGCCCGCAGCCGGCCCAGGGGCGGCGAGCCCTGCCTGCCGCCAGACCTGGCATAGCGGACGAACTGGCGACTGCCGCGGATCCCGTCCTCGTGGAAAGGTCGGTTGCCCCGGGCCTCCTCGGCGTCGAAGAAGACCAGCGTCAGCGACGGGCCGGGAAGCCGCTGCGGCATCACCCTGGCGACCTCCAGCAGCACCGCGACGCCCGAGGCCCCGTCGTTGGCGCCGACGAAGCCGGGTATCGCGTCCTTGGTGTCGTGGTGCGCGCCGAGCAGCACTGTGCCGCGGCGGCGGCCCGGGATCCTGGCGACGACGTTTCGCCACGGGCGCTGCACGCGCACCGCCTCGATCCCCGCGGCGCTCAGGCGGCGCCTGATCAGCTGTACCTCGCGCCGTCCGCCGGTCGAGCCCGAAGGCCGTGGTCCAATCGCCACCTGGCGGCGCAGGTCGGCGAAGGCGCGCCTGGCATCGAAGGCGCGCGCGGCGCCGGTGAAGGGGGCGCGTGGCGCCGCCGCGGCGCCGCCGTCTGAGCCTGCGCACGCCGGCGCGGCAAGGGCCACCAGGCCCGTCGCCGCCAAAGCGACGACGAGAGCCCAACGCCGGCTACACGGCGGTGAAGGCCAAGCGCGAGACATTCATTCTTCCCCAGTTTGGTTCCCGATCCCCCTATCGTCCAGCAGCCCCGAACAACGCAACGCCGAGACTGTGTGCGAATCGCCTCAAGGTTACTTTGCCTCTGGCATATGGGTCGCCAGAGCCACCGGCTTCCACCCATTCACAGATAAACGGGAGGGACTCGCTCTGCCGGTGATCGAGGTCCGCGGCGTGACCGCGCAGTTACTCCGAAAGCCCGGCGGCTTCGAGGGCCTCGGCGCGGTCCGCGTACTCGTAGAGATAGACGATCTTGCCGCCGCGCAGCTTGAAGTGCATATAGATACGCAGGTCGACCTCCACTCCGCTCATCTTGCCCCGGCCGGTGGGGTGCAAGCAGGCCACCACACTATCCGCGCGGTCCTTCATCTCCTCGACATCCACCTGATGGCCCTCCCAGTTCTCCAGCCAGCTCCTCCGGACACGGATGGCGGCCTCATGACCCCGGGAGAGGGAATGCCCCTCCCCGATCGGATACCACTCGACGTCCGGATCCAACGTGCTGAGAAAGGCCTCCTCGTCATGCTCGTAGGCCTGAATGGATCGGAGCACGACGGCGACGTTCTCCTGCGACATGGCCCGCAGTATCTCGCCCTGGCCTTCTTGCCGCCACTGCCAGGGCTTCCAGGAGTCCTGGCACTTCGTCGTGTTGGTCAGCTCCGATAAGGCCTGAGGCCAAGTCTCTAAGTGGGAACGGAGTGGTAACCCAAGCCACAGGACTCCACTGGACTCGATCGCGGCCGTTATGTCGGAAATCAGCTCTTAGCGGCCAAAAGTCCGACTCAACCGGACTCCACCGGAGAGCCGGGCGCGTCTACGAAACCGAAGGTCACAGGTTCGAGTCCTGTCGGGCGCGCTGGCGCTACTCCGACAGCCCGGCGGCTTCGAGGGCCTCGGCGTGGCTGAAGTAGTTCCTCACCTGAACCACGCGTCCATTTTCAAGCTCATAGACCAGGCCGAGTTTCATCTCGACCGGCACGCCGCTCCCTATCCCAGCGGCGGACTGGTGCGTGAGCGCGACCACTCGGTCATCTCCCGCGTCGATCCATCGCTCGACCCGAATGGACCAGTCCTCGAACTGCTCGGTCCAGGTGCGCAGGAACTCGACAAAACCCTCGCGGCCGTGCCAGACCGACCTTCCGTCGAGGCCCGGAGGGGCGATTATCCATTCGAAATCGTCAGCGACGGCTGCCGAATCGACCCAGGCGCCGGGGTCACTTCGCTCCATCCCAGCCTGGAAGTTGTCGAATACGCCGCGCGCGATCTCCACGTTCTCCTGCGACATCGCCCGCGCAGTATCGCGCCCTGGCCTACGGGCCGCCAGCGCCACGGCTCCCAGGAGTCCTGGCACTTCGTCGTCTGGATCAGCGCAGATAAGGGCCTGAGACCAAGCCTCTAGGTCACTGGTTCGAGTCCAGTCGGGCGCGCTTCCAGGGACGCCGCGAATTCGGCTAGGCTTCTCGGCTGATCGGCAGCGCGACTAGGGATCGTCAGCCGGTCGTTTCTAAATTGGCCAGGACTACAGGGAGGATGCAGGAATGCACGGGCAGCTGAACCGGACGCCGCGGCAGGCGGCAACTTTCACGGCAATCGTCGGAGCGATGGCTATCAGCCTGTGGCTGGCGCCGGGAGCGATGGCTGCTCCGTTCAACGTCACCCCCGGGTCGAATGCGAATGACGCCGCCGATCCCACACCCGCGGACGGCGTCTGCGACGTCGGCGGAGGCATCTGCACCGTGCGAGCCGCGATCCAGAGTGCCAACGGGAGCCCGGGCACCGATGACGTGAACATCCCGGCTGGGACCTACACGCTGTCGACCGCCGGCACGGCGGAGAGCGCCGCGGCGACCGGTGACCTCGATATCAACGGAAGCGTCAACATCAATGGGCTGGGCGCCGGCGCCACCATCGACGCGAACATGATCGAGCGCGTCTTCGAGATCACGACCGGAATCGTGACCATGGATCGGCTGACGATCACCGACGGCAGGATCGCCACGAACGTCGGCGCAGGGGTCGACGGGGGCGGCGGAATCCGGGTCGCAGGCGGCACCCTGGCGCTGACCAATTCCGCGGTAACCGGCAATCAGGTCTCCTTGACGAGTGGTACGGCGGCCGGCGGCGGGATCTGGAACCCCGGCGGCATCGTCACCCTGACCGACTCCACGGTCAGCGACAACAGCGCCAACACGATGGCGTCGGGCGGCGGGTTCGGCGGCGGCATCGACACCCTCGACGACGTCACCCTGACCCGCAGCACGGTCGACGGCAACTCCGCCGGCGGCCCGGGGATCGCCGGCAGCGGAGGCGGCATCAGCGCCTCCGCTGCCATGGGCGTGGTGATCACGATCCAGAACAGCACGATCAGCGGCAACACCGCCGGCGGCGTCGGCGTCAACGGGAGTGGAGGAGGCATCTTCAGCGGGGGCGCCACGAGCACCATCTCCAACTCCACGATCGTCAACAACCTCGCCGCGGGTACCGGCACTGGTGGGAACATCGCGGCCACGGCGTACACGGTGAGGAACACGATCATCGCGAACGGCACTGCGACGACCGGGCAGAACTGCAGCGTCGGCCAGTCGAGCCAGGGCTACAACCTCGAATCGCCCACCAACCAGTGCGCCCTGAACGGGACCGGGGACCAGGTCTCGGTGCCCGATCCGGGGCTGGCCGGGCTCGCCAACAACGGCGGTCCGACCGAAACCCATCGCCTGCTGACGGGCAGCCCGGCCATCAACGCCGGGAATCCGCTTGCCCCGGGCGGTATTGCGCCCGCCTGCCTGGCGACGGACCAGCGCGGCCAGGCGCGCGGCGGCGTGGCTGGCATCTGCGATATCGGCGCCTACGAGAAGCAGCCGCCCGCACTGAACCCGGTCGGTGACAAGACCGTCCAGGCCGGGCAGACCCTCTCCTTCGCCATCGCGGCTACCGATCCCGATTCGTTCGACACGCTCACCTTCTCTGGGTCCATGCTTCCCGCGGGGGCCAGTGTCGACCCGAGCGGGGTGTTCTCATGGACTCCGAGCGCCGCGCAGGTCGGGAGTCACCCGAACGTGGGCCTCGCGGTGACCGACGGCACCTTCAACGACAGCGAGACGATCACGATCACGGTGACGCCGGTGCCGCCTCCGCCTCCGCCGGCGGGCGGCAGCACGACACCGGCCACGGTGCCCACGCCCCCCGGGCCCACCGGCCAGCGAGCCGCAGCCCTGAAGAAGTGCAAGAAGAAGAAGGGCAAGGCGCGCGCGAACTGCAAGAAGAAGGCGAACAAGCTGCCGGTCTAAACCGCCCCGGCGCTAGTTCGCCGGGACCTCAGCGCTTCTTGGGCTTGCAGCGCTTCTTGGCAGCCGCGGCGCCACGCTTCGGCTTCTTGCACCGCTTCGGCTTGGCGCGGGGTGCAGGGGCCGGGGCGCTGCCCGTCGTCTGACCGCCGCCGGCCGGCGCCTGGCCGCCCTGTTCGCCGGGTCCGGGGCCGGGGCCGGGCCCCGGATCCTCGTCCTCGACCGGAGGGACGCCGGGGGCGTTGGTGAAGGGCTGGTAGTCGCGGCACGGCTCGCCGCGGAGACCTGGACACGGGGGGAGCTCGGTCGGCGCGCTCACGCCCGGTATGACCGGAAGCAGGAGGCGGGAATCCATCGAGCCGCCGTAGCCGATCTCGACGTCGGCCTGTCCCGCGGGCACGGTCTCGCTGAAGGACCAGATGGGCTGGTCGCCGTTGGGGGCCGAGATCCGCACGCGGATCTGGGAGTCCTTGCGGTACATGTGGCCCTCGTAATAGAGCGGGATCGTGACCTTCTCGTACTCGCCCGAGGGCAGGTCCGAGTAGTCCTCGAGGAGGAAGCTCTGGACCGGCTCGAGCTCCGTGCTCTTCTCCGCGCTGAGCGAGCGCGCGACGGTGCGCAGCCAGCCGCCCTGCACGAAGGTCTCCTTGCCGTCCGGTCGGACCTCACTGATCGTGGCCTGGAGCATCACGTCGGGCGCCGAGGAGCGCACCCAGAGGTCAGCGCGGCCGGCGCCCACCACGGCGGTGTCTTCGCTCAGCGGGGGGGTTGCATACGCCACGGCGCTGCCGGGCGGGTCCTGGGTCCAGTTGTAGGGAGGGGTGGCGGTCCAGAGGCCGTTGTCGCCCGACCCGGTGTCGCCGGTGAAGTTGGTCAGGGGCCGGGCGTGGGCGTCCCAGGTGAACTTGTCCGCCGCCGCGGTGCCGCTCGGCTGATCGGTGAGCGAGCCGTTCGGGCCCACGTACCAGGCGCGGGCCTCGGTGCCCTCGATCAGGCCGGGCGAGTCCGGTCCCTGATCGAGCTCGAAGGACTGCTCGAAGCCGGGGTACGGCCAGCCGGGGTTCTGCCTGCCGGGGGCGTTTTCTCCAGCGCCGTTGTCGAACAGCACCCGGACCGGGGGCTGGGCCTCCCACGCCGCCTTGGCCATCTCGTAGGTGGGGTGTTCCTGGATCGGGTCCCGCGGTAGCTGCGCCTCGATCGGAGGCTCCCCCTGGCCGAAGGGCCCGTCGATCCCGAAGATCCCCTGGAAGGCCGCCGGGAAGCTCGCTCTGACGGCCGCCGCCTTGATGGCCGGGTTCTCCTGGGCCACGTAGATCTCGAAGAAGTCGTACATACGGCTGAAGATCTCCGGCGACAGCGAGTCCACGTGCGTGCCGTTGGTGTAGGTGAACCACTTCTTGTCGGTGCCGGTCATGTGCTCGGCGAGCGTCGGGCAGTGGCCGCCCGTCTGCTCGTCGGTCCACTGGCAGGCCATGAAGGTCGGGACGTTGATTTTGTCCACGAAGGTGATCGGCGAGACCGGGTCGGCCACCTCCGGGATGTAGTGGTCGTTCTCCCGGATCTTCTGCTCGAGGTCGGCGGCCTCGGGATGGAGCGTCTGGTTCTCGGCGCAGGTCGTGTCGCCCTCCTGGATCCGCTGAGCGGCATAAGGCTGGGCGCCGTTGTTCGGGTTGTTGGGATCCGCCGGCCTGGCCTCGCGCATGCGCTCCTGCGCCCAGTTGAACGCGAAGCCGGTGTTGAGGATGCCGCCGGGATAGAGGGTCGTCTGCGTCTGATCGATGACCGAGAGAGGCGCGATCGCGGCCAGGCTCGGAGGTTGGGTCTGGCCGGTGAAGAGCTGGCTGATGCCGCCGTAGGAGATGCCCATCATCCCGACCTTGTTGTGGGCGACCCACGGCTGGCGGGAGACCGTCTCGACGATGTCGTAGCCGTCGAGGTTCTGGAGGGGCTCGAAGAAGTCGAAGGCGCCGCCCGAGCAGCCGGTGCCGCGCATCTGGATGTCCACGACCGTGTAGCCCATCAGGTTGGCGAGCGCCGAGATTCCGCTCGTCGGGCCCTCCGGCCGCGCATACGCGTAGCCCCCGTACTCGATCAGGGTCGGGGCCGGGACGGGGTTCGCCGGCGGGTTGAACTCCTCGGCCTGGGCTCCGCCGAGGGCGTTCTTGACGTCCGTCGGCGGGTGGACGGAGTAGGCGAGCTTGGTGCCGTCGCGGGTGGCCAGGTAGCCGTACCCGTCGTTCGGGATCTCCTGGTTGTAGACGTCCGTCGAGGGCGGGGCCGACTGCTTGGTCAGGACGGTGAGTGGGCCGGACGTTTCTCCGCCCGAGCGCACCCGGTAGCCGCTACCCGGGGTGACGTTCCGGAAGAGCGTCCCGCCGAGATCGTTGGCGTTCCGGGACTCGACCACCCCGCCCGAGGAGTCCAGCAGCGAGACCTCGGCGCCCGGGGTCAGCCCGGTCGCGTAGACCTGCTCGACGCTGCCGCGCGCGTCGAACGCAGCCGCGCTGCTCGCGAACACGAGCGTGAGCACAGTCGCTGTCAGCCCCCCAAGCAACCCCCGGATCATGGCCACAACTCAACCAAAACTAGGTAGTGAATGTCGCAGTTCCCTCCGGCTGGGCCCCTGCTTGCCGGTGGGAACGTCAGACTGGCGAGCCGCATGATCCGCCCCGCACCGGTAATCGCCTGTCTCGTCGCGCTCGCCCTGCTCGCAGCGGGGTGCGGTTCCGAGCCCGCCCCTGAGGAGGACCTGTCAGCCACGGCGGTGAAGCTGTTCTTCACGGGTGGAGAGCAGTTCCACCCGGTCCAGCGCGACGTCGCGTCCACGGGGTCGACCGTCGAGGCCACAGCGAGCAAGCTGATCGAGGGGCCGACCCCCGATGAGGCGGAGGAGGGCGCGCAGACTCAGATCCCCGCCGGAACCCAACTGGAGAGGCTCGATGTCGAGGACGGCGAGGCGGTGGTCGAGGTCTCGGGGGGCTTCCTCGAGGACGTCCCCGTGGATCCCGATGAGCGGACCCGCGACCAGGAGCAGGAGCTCGACGCGCGCCTCGGCCAGGTGACCTACACGCTGACCCAGTTCAAGCAGGTGGACTCGGCCAGGGTCCTTGCCGACGGTGAGGTCGTGGCGCCGAACCTCGAGCGCCAGGACTACGCTCCTCCGCCATCGGGCCCGAAGCCCATCGTGAGGCCGCTCGGGGCGAAGCACCCGAAGGTCCGCCGGGTCCAGGAGCGGCTCTGGGAGCTGGGCTACCTGCCCAAGGCGGCGATCGACGGGCTCGACGGCTACCGGACCCAGCAGGCCGTGACCGCGTTCCAGGCCTGGGAGGGGCTCGAGCGCGATGGCGTCGCCGGCCCCGCGACGAAGAGGGCCCTCAACAGCGCGGCCCGGCCCAAGCCCCAGGCGGGCGGGCCGCCGAAGCGGATCGAGGTCTACCGCGACCGGGGCGTCGCGCTACTGGTCAAGGGAGGGCGGACCAAGCGGGCCGTCCACGTCTCGAGCGGCGCGCCGGGCACCGAGACCCCGGCGGGAAGCTTCCAGGTGTTCCGCAAGGAGCTCCAGTCGTGGTCGGTCCCCTTCAGCACCTGGCTGCCCTACGCCTCCTACTTCAACCAGGGCATCGCCTTCCACGAGTACGCCGACGTGCCCGCGTTCCCGGCATCGCACGGCTGCGTCCGGGTGTCGGCGCCCGAGGCGAAGTTCGTCTACGAGTTCGCGGCGATCGGCACCGCGGTCCGGGTCTTCTAGCGGGCCTTCTCCAGCAGCCGCTCGGCGAGCCGGTTCATCCCCCGCTCGCGGGCGGCCTTCGCCGCTGAGCGGTAGTCGGTGCGCTTGTCTCGCGGGCGGCCGACCTTCGCCTCGCGGAGGGTCGCGATCTCCTTGAAGGCGAGCAGCTCCTCGGGGTTCTCCGTCAGCGCCTTGCGGAGCCCGGGTCGCGGCTCGCGGAAGGCCGCCTTCAGCACCTTCTCCAGGGAGCCGTGCTTTCGCAGCAGCTCGGCCGCGCCCTTCTCGCCGACGCCCTTCGCGCCGGGGAGCCCGTCCGAGGGATCGCCCCGCAGGGCGATGAAGTCCGGAACCAGCTTCGGCGCGATCCCGTAGCGCTCCTTGACCTGTGCCGGCCCGACGACCTCGCCGCCCTGCTTCCCCGTGCTGACGTAGAGGACCTTGGTCGAGCCGTCGGCGCACTGGAACATGTCCCGGTCACCGGTCATCAGCAGGGTGCGGCCACCCCCCTTCTTCTCCCGCTGCGCGTAGGAGCCGAGCAGGTCGTCGGCCTCCAGGTCGTCGGCGACCGTCACCGTCCACCCGAAGGCCCGGAAGAAGTCCGGCATGTCCGCCCACTGGGGACCGAGCTCGTCGGGGAAGGCCGCCTCGCGGTCCTCGTGGTAGGCGGGATAGAGCTCGGTCCGGTACGGCGCGGCGTCGGGCCCGATGCAGAGCACGACCGCGCGGGGGTCGTGCCTTTCGAGCTCCCGCAGGAGCATGTTCGCCGTCCCGAGCAGGGCGTTGACCGGCTTGCCATCCGGCCCCTTGATCGACTTCGGCAGGGCGTAGAAGGCGCGGAACAGCAGCGAGGGGGTGTCGACAACCAGCAGGGGGCGGGGCACGCCGTGGAAGCTAACGCGGCGCGGCCGCGACTACCAGCGGACGGGCAGCGTCTTCAGCTGGTTGAGGAAGGCCGACTGGACGAGGGTCGGCTCGCCGGCTATCTCCATCCGCGGGAAACGCTTCAGCGTCTCCTCGAAGAGGACGTTCAGCTCGAGCCGGGCCAGGGCCGCGCCGAGGCAGAAGTGCCGGCCGCCGGCGCCGAAGGCCTGGTGCTCGGGGTTCCTATGGACGTCGAAGCGGTCCGGGTCCTCGTATTTGTCCTCGTCGCGGTTGCTCGACACGTACCACATGACCACCTTCTCGCCGTCCTTGACGGGGCAGCCGGCGATCTTGGTGTCCTTCATCGCGGTGCGGCGGAAGTGGGCGAAGGCCGGGTACATCCGCAGGCACTCCTCGACGGCCCCGGGGATCAGCGACGGGTCGTCGGCCAGCATCTTCATCTGCTCGGGGTGCTCCATCAGCGCGCGCATCCCGGCGGTATAGGTCGCCTTGGTCGAGTCGTTGCCGGCCGCGACGAGCAGGAAGAAGCCCATCACGATCTCGTGCTCCTCGAGCTTCTCACCGTCGAGATCGGCGTGGACCAGGACACTGGTCAGGTCGTCGGTCGGGTTCTCCCGTCGCTCCGCGATCAGTTCGCGGCAGCGCTCGAAGATCTCGGGGATCTCCTTCCCGAGGATCTCGTCGATCCCGCCGGGGTTGAGGTCGGGGTCGCCGAGGCCGAGGGCGGCGTTCATCAGCCTCGCCCAGGTCGCGTCGTCCTCCTCGGCGATTCCCATGAAGCTGCCGATCACCCTGCTGACGACGGGCTGTGCAACCTCCGACACCAGATCACATTGCCCGCGTGACCCAAGCCCGTCGAGGACGCGCTCGGTGATCTCCCTGATGCGGCCCTCGTGCTCGGCGATCCGCTTCGGCGTGAAGCCGCGCTGGAAGAGCATCTTGAGCCGGTCGTGCTTCGGGGGGTCCTGCGCGATGAACATCGCGCGGGTCAGCTCGAGCGGGATCACATGGGTGAGGCCGGTGACGCCGCCGCGCTCGGACGAATAGGTCTCCCAGTCGAGGCTCACCTCGCGGACGTGGTCCGCCTTGGTGACCGACCAGAACCCCTCCTCGTTCGGGTACTCGTTGATCTCGCTCCAGTGCACGGGGCACTCGGCGCGCAGGTCCTTGAAGATCTCGTGGGGCACCCCCTCCTCCCAGTGCTCGGCGTCCGTGACGTCGATCTGGTCGAGGTCTCTGCGGGTGCCGCTCTCCACGCATGCCAGCCTACTGGCTGACTGGCCAGTCTTGGGCGCGGATCGCGCCTGGCTCCTTATTACCCACTAGTCGGTAATACGTCCAGATTCCGGCAAGGGGCTCCAAAGCCGGATCGAGACGGGCGATCCTGTTCGTGGGAGGCGCGGTACCGGCCGCGGTACGCGACGTGGGTGGGCCTCATACAGCTCGCCCTTCGGCTGGTCAAGACGCTCGTCTTCCACGCACTCACAGCGGCGGCGTAGCCCGGGTCCGAACCAGCCCGGGCTACGTCCCACCGCTCCGGTCGGTTTATGCTCGACCGCGCGGAGCGCCTCACCGAGACCGAAGGGGAGCCATGGCCACGATTCTCTGCGTTCTCTACGACGACCCTGCCGGCGGCTATCCGCCCGACTACCCGCGCGACGGGATCCCGGCGATCGCGGAGTATCCCGATGGTCAGACGACACCCACGCCGGAGACGATCGACTTCAAGCCGGGTGACCTGCTCGGCTGCGTGTCCGGCGAGCTCGGGCTGAGGGAATTCCTCGAGGCGGGCGGGCACGAGCTGATCGTCACCTCCGACAAGGACGGCCCGGACTCGGAGTTCGAGCGCCGGCTTCCCGGCGCGGAAGTGGTGATCTCGCAGCCATTCTGGCCCGCCTACCTGACGGCGGAGCGAATCGCCAAGGCACCCGAACTGAAGCTCGCGATCACCGCGGGCATCGGCTCGGACCACGTGGACCTCCAGGCCGCGATGGATCGAGGAATCACCGTGGCCGAGGTCACCTACTGCAACAGCATCAGCGTCTCAGAGCACGTGGTGATGATGATCCTCGCACTGGTCCGCAACTACATCCCGTCCTACCAGACCGTCGTGGAAGGCGGCTGGAACATCGCCGACTGCGTCAGCCGGTCCTATGACGTCGAGGGAATGCAGGTCGGCACCGTGGCGGCAGGCCGGATCGGCTCGGCTGTCCTGCGCCGCCTTGCACCCTTTGACGTCGGGCTCCACTACACCGATCGCCATCGGCTCCCGTCGGAGGTCGAGGAGGAGCTGGGCGTGACCTTCCACGAGTCGGCGGAAGCGATGGTGCCGGTCTGTGATGTGGTGACCATCAACGCTCCCCTCCATCCCGAGACCGAGCATCTCTTCGACGATGCGATGATCGGGCGGATGAAGCGCGGCGCTTACATCGTCAACACGGCGCGAGGCAAGATCTGTGACCGCGACGCCGTCGCCCGGGCGCTCGAGTCGGGACAGCTGGCCGGCTACGCGGGCGATGTCTGGTTCCCGCAGCCGGCGCCGGGGGACCATCCCTGGCGGGCGATGCCGCACCACGGCATGACCCCACACGTCTCCGGAACCAGCCTCTCCGCTCAGGCGCGTTACGCCGCGGGCGTGCGGGAGATCCTCGAGTCGTGGTTCGCCGAGCGCCCCCTGCGGGAGGAGTATCTGATCGTCGACGGTGGCGAGCTGGCCGGCGCCGGAGCCCATTCCTACAGCGCCGGCGATGCCACCGGCGGCTCGGAGGAGGCGGCCCGCTTCAGGTCGGAGGCATGACCCTGCCTGCGAACAGCCGACTTCTCGCCGCGGTGTGCGCGGCCACGGGGCTGCTGCTCTCCGGCTGCGCCGATGACGAGGACGAGACCGCATCCCTCCCGGGCACCACGGCACCGACCGTGGCCCCCGCTCCAGCTCCCACCGCGACGCAGCCGGCCACCACTGCGCCGGCGAAGCCGCAGAAGGAAGCACCCGCCCCCGAGCCGACCCCCGCGGAGCCGACCTCGGATCCGAACGCCTGCGAGACCGAGGGGACGATCAGCAGGCTGAGTTTCAAGGGGGTCCCGTGCGAGGATGCCGCGGCGCTCGCCGCCGCCTGGGAGAAGGAGCAGAACCGCTGCAGCACCATCGACGACCCCGGCAAGCCGGAGGGCTACAACCGCACCTGCACGCTGGAGGACTACACCTGCAAGACGAAGCGCGACGTCAAGTCCGATGCCCGCTTCGTCGCCTGCGCCAAGGGCTCGGCCCAGGTCCGCTTCACCTGGGCGCCCTGATCGCCGGGATGCCCGCTTATCGGCGCTTAAGGCCGGCCCGGCACAGTCCCAGGAGATGCTTCGACCGCTGATCCTCGCCGCCACCGCCGGAGCGCTGCTGGTGGCCGGCTGCGGCGGCGACGACGATGATTCCTCCGATTCAGCCGCGGGCGGACCGGAAACCGCGACGGCCACGACCGCCGCCGAGCCGACGGCCCCCGGCACCATGATCAAGGTCGGGGACTCCGAGTACGGACAGATGCTGTTCGACGACACCGACCAGGCGATCTACCTGTTCGACAAGGAGAGCGGCCCGAAGGCCGAGTGCTACGGGGCCTGCGCGGAGGCGTGGCCGCCCGTCCTGACCGAGGGGGAGCCCCAGGGGGGCCCCGGCGCCAAGGCGCAGCTGCTCGGCACGATCCAGCGCGACGACGGCTCCACACAGGTGACCTACAACGGCCACCCCCTCTACTTCTATGCCCACGAGGGCAAGGGCGAGGTCCTCTGCCACAACGTCGAGGAGTTCGGCGGGTTGTGGCTGGTGGTGGACCCCGCCGGCGACGCCGTCTAGATGCTGGGACACGCCTAACCAAAAGCGCGGCCCGGGCTGACTACGCTTGCCCGGACGCGCCGTGAGCGAGCGCTCTCCAATAACAAGGGCCGCCGGGGCCGGCTGGCGCGGGGCGCGCGGGCTGGCGCGACGGCTGGGAATCGACCGTGCCGTCGGAAACAGAGTCGACCGCGCGCTCGACAGCACCGCCGTCGAACGGGCGACGGAGCGCGTCCTGGAGAGCGAGACCTCGAAGCGGGTCTGGGCCAAGGTGCTGGAGAGTGAGGAGGCCCAGCAGCTGGTCGAGCGCGTCGCCGAAGCGCCCGAGGTCCGCTCGGCGATCACCTCGCAGGGCGTTGGACTGTTGGAGGACCTGCGCCGGGGGCTGCGCCGAGCGGTGCGCCGGCTGGACGAGGTGGTCGAGCGGGCGGCGCATGTCGCGCTGAGGCGCCCGCCTCGGACCGCCAGGCCGCTTTACGCCGGCACGGTCTCCAGAGCGCTGGCCCTGGCGATCGACGCCGGCGTCGTCTACGGGGGGCTGCTGCTCATCTCCGCGGCGATCGCCCTGCTCGTCTCGACCCTCGCTTCGGGCGACAACGAGGCGGGCCGGGTGGTGATCGCGCTCGGAGCGACCGCCTGGACGCTCATCGCCGGGGCCTACCTGGTCGTGTTCTGGTCCGGCGCGGGGCGCACCCCGGGGATGTCCTTCGCGGGGATCCGGATGCTCTCGGCGGATGGCAGCGAGGTGAGGACGGGCCAGGCGATTCGCCGCGCGATCTGGCTGCCGCTCTCCGCCCTGCCGCTCCTGCTCGGCTTCTGGGGGGTGCTGTTCGAGCAGCGCCGCCGTGGCTGGCCCGATCGCAGGGCGGGGACGCTGGTCTTCTACGCGGACCCCCAGCTCGACCGGGAGCTCTTCGACCTCGATTCCTGATTCGGTACGGGGATGATCCCGGTCGTCCCGATCACGCAGGAGCTGGTCCGTGGCGCGGCCCGGGCCGTCGCCGACGGCTTCTTCGACAACGAGATCTGGGTCTGGCTCCTGCGGCGCGACTGGCAGCGCCGGCGGCTGCTGCCGCGCCACTACCGGGCGATGATCCGGCGGGTCTACATGCCGCGCGGCGGCGCCTGGACCACACCGGACACGGCGGGGGCGGCGCTCTGGTTTCCGCCCGGGACGCTCGAGCTGAGCCGGCGCGAGCGACTCACCGAGCTCCTGTCCCTGCTTCCGGAGGGAATCGACTCGCTTGCCCGCGGCGGCCGCTGGGAGGAGCTGATCGGCAGGCACCACCCCCGGGAGCCGCACTGGTATCTGCAGACGCTGGCCGTGAAGCCGTCCGCGCAGCGGGGCGGGGTGGGCACCGCCCTGATCGAGCCGGGCCTCGCCCGCGCCGACGCGGACCGGGTCGGCTGCTACCTGGAGACCCAGCGCGAGTCGAACATCCCCTACTACCGCCGCTTCGGCTTCGAGCTGACCGACGAGATCAGCCTGGAGGACTCGCCGCCGCTCTGGCTGATGTGGAGGCCGGTCCCCGGATGAGCCGCTAGGCGGGCTCGTCGAGCAGCTCGTTCGCCTCGGACCACCGCCCCGGCGGCACCC
The DNA here is from genome assembly GCA_963752605.1 of uncultured Solirubrobacterales bacterium. Lineage (GTDB taxonomy): Bacteria > Actinomycetota > Thermoleophilia > Solirubrobacterales > 70-9 > CAVVYW01. Next base: position 1,570,353 of record CAVVYW010000005.1, on the reverse strand, counting down.
GCAGTGCGACGTCGCCGCGGCCCCACTCATCCAGCTCGTGATCCGCCGTGATCACCGCCTCCAGGCCGGCGTCCGTGAGCTGCTGCCGCCAGGCGCGTGCGGCCTCCAGCTCTTCGAAGTCGCGGACGACCTCCCAATCATCGTAGGAGGCGTCGCCGATCTGTAATTCCTCGAGCCCGTCCGTGTGCAGCGGCCCACCGGCGGTACGGAAGATGCCGCGGAGTCTGTCGCCGATCGACATGCAGGAAGCCTACGGGTGCCGGCGCTTCTTCTTGCGCGCGCCACGCCCGAGCTGCTCGATCGCGGCACGGTAGGTCCCGAACGTCGGCTTCTCTGAGTAGTCGTCCCTCAGCAGCCCCACCGCGTCGAAGAGGTCGGGACCGGTCGAGTTGTTGTCCCGCAGGTTGAACCAGCGGTAGTCGGTGACGCCGAGGGTTCCCGAGTAGCGATGCACCTCGGCCAGCGTCGAGGTGAGCGAGGCGTTCTGCTGGGCCTCGGTGCGACCGAGGTTGGTCGCGTAGCCGTTCTCGCTGATCCACAGATCCACCTCGGGCCCGAGCCCGGCCTTGGGCATGTAGCAGTGGCGGAGCAGCGTCAGCGCCTCGACGACCTCGTCGCCCGCCGAGCGGCCCGGCAGCGGCGCGGGCGGCCAGACGAGGTGCGGATAGACCTGCAGGCCGACGTAGTCGACTGCCGCTCGGAATTCGGCGTTGCCACGGGCGCCGAGCTCATCCCAGAAGGACACGTCCGAGCTGGGGATCCACCTCCACGCGAAGGAGAAGCCGAGCTCGACGTCGGTCCGGTGCATCCGATCGAGCTCGTCGCGGGCGGCGAGGATTCCGGTCACGATCGCCTGCCGCACCCCCTCGTACGCCCCGTCTGAGGTGTTGGGCGAGGCGGTGAAGTTGGCCTCGTTCGTGATCGAGAGGGCGGTGACGCTCGGGCGCCGCCCCAGGATCGAGGCGGCCTGGCGCACGTACGCCTCCCAGGCGGCCATGTCCCCCTCCTGCCCCGGGCCGGGGTGGTAGCGGACCTGCAGCTCGGTCTGGAACCCTGCCGCGGCGAAGCGGTCGACGATCGCGGCGAACCGCTGGATTCCGTCGGTGCCGTCGGCCATGAACATCCGGTTGAGCCGCAGGACCAGCTCCCTCCGCTCGGGTCGCAGCCGGACCAGCGCGGCGAGCGCGGCGTCGGGGTTCTCGGGCTTCGGCTGGAGCTGGGACGCTCCCGCGCTCCCGGCCGCCAAGGGCGCGACGCCGAAGCGAAGCGGATTGGGCGGCGCGGAGATCGGCGGCGGGTCGGCCTGGAGGCACTGATCGCCACCACTCTGTCCCAGGGCGTGCCCCGGCGCGAGCAACCCGAGCGCGGCGGCCAGCAGAGCCGCCCAGACTGAGGCCAGCTGACGTCCTCCCATCCCGGAGATCAAACCACCTCCGGGTGCCGCGCGAGCCGGTTCAGTCCGAGAGCTCGACCCGCTCGATCGTCTGCGGCGAGACCGGCTTGTCGCCGGGGCCGGCCTCCGTCTTCTCGATCGCGTCCACCGCGTCCATGCCGTCGGTGACCTCGCCGAAGACGGTGTGCTTGCCGTCCAGCCAGGATGCGGCCTCGGTGGTGACGATGAAGAACTGCGAGCCATTGGTGTTGGGCCCTGAGTTCGCCATCGCCAGGGCGCCGCGGACGATCTTGTGCTCGTTGAACTCGTCCTCGAACGTGTAGCCGGGGCCGCCCGTGCCGGTCCCCTCCGGGCAGCCGCCCTGGATCATGAAGTCGGGGATCACCCGGTGGAAGATCAGGCCGTCGTAGAAGCCGTCGCCCGCCAGCTTGCGGAAGTTCTCGACCGTCTTCGGCGCGTCGTCGTCGAAGAACTGGACGGTGATCGCGCCGGCGTTGGTGTGGAGGGTCGCCTGGGACATCGCCGCTGACTCTACTTGTCCCCGGTGGGGAGCCAGGGCTCGCGCCACCCCCGCATGCCGCGCATCAGCTTGTCGGCCTCCTTGGGACCCCAGCTGCCCTTCTTGTAGGGCACGACAGGGGGCGGCTTCTCGATCAGGGGCTCGACGATTCGCCAGGTCTCCTCGACCGCGTCCTGGAGGGAAAAGTGCTGTTGGTCCCCGTGCAGGGCGTCGCACAGGAGGCGCTCATAGGCCCCGGGCTGGCCGCCGAACTGCTCCTCGAAGAGAAGGTCCAGGTGGACCCGCCGGAGCTTGTCCTCGCCGGGCGACTTCGCCTCGAGCAGGAAGAAGGCGCCGGGGTCGGGGTCGATCCGGAGCACGATCTCGTCGGTCTCCGGGGTGGGCTTGCGGCCGCCGATGCCGACCGGAGGAGGGCTCTTCAGGATCACCCGGACCTCGGTCGCCCTGCCGGCCATCTCCTTGCCCGCCCGCAGGAAGAAGGGGACGCCCCACCAGCGCCAGTTCTCGATCTCGAGGCGGAGGGCGACGTAGGTCTCGGTCGTGGACTTCGGGTCGACCCCCTTGACCCTCCGGTAACCCTCGTACTGGCCTCGCACGTACTGCCTCGGGTTGGCGGACCGAATCGACTTGAACAGATCGAGCTTGGCGTGGCGGACCGGGTCGAGGTCCGACCCGCGCGCCGGCGGCTCCATCGCGGTCAGCGCCAGCACCTGGAGCAGGTGGTTCTGGACCACGTCGCGCAGGGCGCCGACGGGGTCGTAGAAGTTGCCCCGGTCCTCGACGCCGAAGTCCTCGGCCATCGTGATCTGGACCGAGTGGACGTAGCGCCGGTTCCAGATCGGCTCGAACACCGAATTGCCGAACCGGAGGTAGATGATGTCCATCACCGGTTCCTTGCCGAGGAAGTGGTCGATCCGGTAGATCTGCTCCTCGTCCAGGACCTCGTGCAGCTCGCGGTCCAGCTCCTGGGCCGACCTGAGGTCGTGGCCGAAGGGCTTCTCGATCACGACGCGGGCGTTCTTGGTCAGGCCGGCGTCCCCGAGTTGCCCGACCACCATCGCGAACAGGGACGGCGGGATCTCCAGGTAGAAGACCGGGCGCTTCGCCGTGCCCATCGCCTCCCTGAGCCGCTCGCAGGTCTCCGGCTTCGAGTAGTCGCCCCGGACGTAGGTGAGCAGCTTCGCGAGCTTCTTGAAGGCCTTCTCGTCGAAGTCCTTGACGGCGGCCTTGACCGACTTGCGAGCGTGCTCCCTCAGCTCGTCGTCGGTCCACTCGCTGCGGCCCACCCCGATCACGGGGATCGTCAGCGACCCGTTCGCGGCGAGCCGGTAGAGCGCCTGGAAGGTCATCCTCTTCGCCAGGTCGCCGGTGATCCCGAAGATGACGAGCACGTCGGCGTCGGCCTGCTTGGGCATCCGCGGAAACTATCGCGCTTAGGATGCGCCCCATGGCCCAGCTCGGAATGGTCGGCCTCGGCCGGATGGGCGCGAACATCGTTCGCCGCCTGATGCGGGACGGACACGACTGCGTCGTCTACGACGTGAACCCGGACGTGATCCAGGAGCTGGAGGGCGAGGGTTCGGAGGGCGCCTCGTCCCTGGAGGAGATGGCCTCGAAGCTGAAGGCCCCTCGCTCGGTCTGGGTGATGGTGCCGGCCGGCGAGATCACCGAGAAGACGGTCGCCGACGTCGCCGAGTACCTGGAGAAGGGCGACGCGATCATCGACGGCGGCAACACCTACTACCGCGACGACATGCGGCGCGCCGCCACGCTCGGAGAGCGAGGGATCGACTACATCGACTGCGGGACCAGCGGCGGGGTGTTCGGGCTGGACCGGGGCTACTGCCTGATGATCGGCGGCCCCGATCAGGCGGTGAAGCGGCTCGACCCGATCTTCGCGACGCTCGCCCCGGGCGTCGACGCAGCCGAGCGCACGCCGGGGCGCAAGGGGAAGCCGAGCAGCGCCGAGCACGGGTACCTGCACTGCGGGCCAGCCGGGGCGGGCCACTTCGTGAAGATGGTCCACAACGGGATCGAGTACGGGGTGATGGCCGCGTACGCCGAGGGGCTGAACGTCCTCAAGAACGCCGACGCGGGGAAGACCCGGCGGGAGGCCGACGCCGAGACGGCGCCGCTCGAGCATCCCGAGTACTACCAGTACGACCTGGACATTCCGGCGGTCGCGGAGGTGTGGCGTCGCGGGAGCGTGATCGGCTCCTGGCTCCTCGATCTGGCGGCGTCCGCGCTTCAGGAGTCACCCGACCTCGCCGAGTACGAGGGCCGAGTCTCCGATTCCGGTGAGGGCCGCTGGACCTCGATCGCGGCGATCGAGGAGGGAGTGCCGGCGCCGGTCCTGACGGAGGCGCTCTACTCCCGCTTCGCCTCTCGCGACCTGGACGACTTCGCCGACAAGGTTCTCTCGGCGATGCGCAAGCAGTTCGGCGGGCACGAGGAGAAGAAGGGCTGAGCCACCGGCTCGAGGTGCTGACCGACCCGGGGGCGGTCCACCGACGGGGCGCGGAGCTGATCGCCGAGGCAGCCCGGGCGTCGGTCGCGGAGCGCGGCCATTTCGCGATGGGCGCCAGCGGGGGCAGGGACCCCTGGGAGATGTACTCGCAGCTCGAGGACCACGAGATCGACTGGACCGAGACGGAGATCTTCCAGGTGGACGAGCGGATCGCTCCCGCCGGCTCGGATGAGCGCAACCTCACCCACCTGATCGTGAGCCTCTCGATCGGGGCCCAGGGAAGCCTCCGGCCGATGCCGGTGACCGACGACGACCCCGAGGCCGCGGCGGAGCGCTACGCGGAGTCCCTCCCCGACGCACTCGATCTGGCGCACCTTGGCCTCGGCCCCGACGGGCACACGGCCTCCCTGTTGCCGGGCGATCCGGTGCTCGAGGTCACCGACCGGCGGGTCGCCGTCACCGCGGGCGAGTACCAGGGCACCCGCCGGATGACCCTCACGCTGACTGAACTGGGGCGGACACGACGCCTGCTCTGGGTCATCACCGGCGCCGAGAAGCGAGAGCCGCTCGCCAAGCTCCTGGCCCGGGATCCCTCGATCCCGGCGGGCCGGGTCGAGCCGGGCGGCGATTCGCTGATCCTCGCCGACGAAGCGGCCGCGCCCTAGCTAAAGGGCGACCGGCTGGAAGGTCTCGATCTTGTTCAGACAGCGCTGTTCCTTCTTGAACTTCTTGTTCTTCTTGATGCAGTTCTTGATCCGCTTCTTGAGCTTGCCCGGTATGCCGCCGCCGGCGGCGGCGTAGGTCTCGAACGCGAGGTCGCCCAGGTAGGTCCCCACCGTGGTGGTGCAGAGGGTGCTCGGAACCGGGCAGCCGCCGTGGCTCACTACCGAGTTCACCAGGCCGTTGCCGATCACCCAGCCGCCGCCGCTCGAGCCCTGCTGCTGGCGGCACGGGCCGGCCATGATCCCGCCGGTGCCCCTCTCCAAGCCGAGGAACGGAGACGAGCAGTAGATCAGGCGCATTCCGTTGTAGAACTCAGCCGGCTCCGCGGGATACCCGTAGATCCCGAAGACCTGGCCGTTGAAGCTCGGGCGGTTGAAGCTCACGCCCAGAGAGCCGAGCTGGTCCTGGATCGGAACCCCGCTCGGCGAGGCGAGCTTGGCGGCCCCGACGTCGAACGAGATGTCGCCCTCCAATGCCCAGATCCCAGGGGTCTGGACACTGGTGGCGGGATACGTGCCGAACGGCGCCGCCCCGTCGCGGTAGCCGGGGGCGAAGGCGACGTTCTGGGAGAAGGTGGTCTGCCCTATCGCCGGCCCCGCGTTCGCGAGGCAATGTCCCGCGGTGAGGATCACGTCGTGGCTGAACGAGGTGACCACCGTCGCCGAGCAGCTCGCCATCTGGCTGCCGATCGTCAGGAAGAGCTTTCCGTGGACGCGCTGCGGATAGAGGGTGTCGGCGCCGGGGAAGGTCTCCTGGTCCGTGGGCGCGGCGCGGAAGTCCGCCGCCTCGGCTCCGTCCACCAGTGCCGCCGCCTGCTTCGGCCCCGAGAGCGGTACCGCCTCGCGCATCCGCTCCGGGGTCCAGTAGTCGCTGATCGCGGCCGGGGAGCGCTGCTGTGCGTGGTCGACCACCTCCGACCCGGTCGAGGCGGCGCTCAGTGAGGCGCCGCCCAGCGATAGAACCGCCGCGATCGCGACGGTCAGCGGAACGATCCGAACCCTGAGCCGGTACCCCACGCTCGGATACTAGGTGTGGCCGCCCCGGTCGGCCCGGCCGAGTGCCGCCCGCGCTTCGTCGCGATCGCGGTAGACGTCCCAGCTCACCACGCGGCCGTCCCGGATGGTCCACAGGTGTGCGCCCTCGGCCTCCATCCCAACGCCGCTCCCCCTGCCGCGGCCGCGCCACCGCACCAGCACCAGGATCCGGTCGCCGGACTCGATGAACTCGTCCGCTTCGAGTCGCAGCGGTTTCTCCCAGGCGCTCAGCCATCCCGCATCGTGGACAGGATCTGGTCGGCCCCGCGGATCTCAGCGTCGAAGTCGACCCAGCCGACCGTGCGGCTGAGGATCTCGCGGTCGAAGATCTCACGGGAGAAGTCCCCACGGGCCCACTCTTCATATAGGGACCGCAGCTTGTCCAGCTGGGCGCCCACGGCGGTCAGCCGGGCTCGATGCTCTCGCCCCGGGCCACGAGGACGTCACTGACCACCGAGGCGGGGAAGAGGCCGTGGTCCACGACCCCGGGCGTCGACGAGAGCCGGGCGGCGAGCTCGGCGGGGTCTCCCACCTCGCCCTTGTAGTCGGCGATGACGCCGCCGTCGGGGCTACGGGGCGTGTCCGGCCGCTCCGTCACCTCTCCGAGATCGGCGGTGAGCCGCGCCAGCGTCGAGGCCAGGCCGTAGGCGTGCAGCTCGAGCGGGATCGGGGCTTCGATGCGCTCCACGGTCTTGGAGGAGTCGGCGATCACCACGAACCGCTCGGCGGTCACCGCGACGATCTTCTCTCGGGTGTGCGCGCCGCCGCCGCCCTTCACCAACCAGCGGTCCGGCGCGATCTGGTCAGCCCCGTCGATCGCGATGTCGAGGCGCTCCAGCGACCCGAAGTCCTCGACGGGGATGCCCAGCTCACGCGCCTGCTCCTCGGTCGCCACCGAGGTCGCCACGCAGCGCAGCTCCTTCAGGCCCCGCTCCGCCAGCGCCGGCAGCAGATGGGCGACCGTCGAGCCCGTGCCCAGGCCGACCGCCATCCCGTCCTCGACCAGCTCGGCGGCTGCCCGGGCGGCCAGCTGCTTCTCCTGGTCGAGATTGGGCGAGCCCACCGCTGGGCAATCTATCCGTAGCATCGTGCCCATGGCAGTCGCAGCAGAGAAGCAGGCCGGGATCGAGGAGCTCTCGATCAACACCATCCGGACGCTCTCGATCGACGCCATCCAGAAGGCGAACTCGGGGCACCCGGGGACGCCGATGGCGCTGGCGCCGGTCGCCTACGTCCTCTGGCAGCGCTTCCTCCGCTTCGACCCCGAGAACCCGATCTGGCCGAACCGCGATCGCTTCGTGCTCTCCAACGGTCACGCGTCGATGCTGCTCTACTCGCTCCTTTTCCTCGCCGGCGTCAAGGCGGTCGATCCCGACTACGAGGTGGTGGGCGACCCCTCGGTCAGCCTCGAGGACATCAAGCGATTCCGCCAGCTCGACTCGAAGTGCCCCGGCCACCCGGAGTACCGCTGGACATCCGGGGTCGAGACCACGACCGGTCCGCTCGGCCAGGGCGTTGCCACCTCGGTCGGGATGGCGGTCGCCTCGAAGTGGCTCGCCGCCAACTACAACCGACCGGGCTTCGAGCTTTTCGACTTCGACGTCTACGCCTTCGCCGGCGACGGCTGCCTGATGGAGGGAGTCTCCGGCGAGGCCGCCTCCCTCGCCGGGCACCAGCAGCTCGACAACCTCTGCTGGGTCTACGACAACAACCACATCACGATCGACGGCCGCACCGAGATCACCTACTCGGACGACGTGGCGGATCGCTTCAGCGGCTACGGCTGGAACGTGACCAGGGTCGGGGACGCCAACGACCTCGAGTTGCTCGAGCCGCGGTTTCGAGACGTTCCGCGAGGAGGAGGGTCGGCCGACCCTGATCATCGTCGACTCCCACATCGGCTGGGGCTCCCCGCACAAGCAGGACACCGCCGAGGTCCACGGCGAGCCGCTCGGGGAGGAGGAGGTGCGGGAGACCAAGCGCTTCTACGGCTGGCCCGAGGACGCCGAGTTCCTCGTCCCCGACGGCGTGCCGGAGCACTTCGCCGACGGGATCGGCAAGCGCGGCGGCGAGCTGCACAGGGAGTGGCAGCACCTGCTGGTCAGCTACGGGCGCGAGCACGAGACGCTGGCCGAGCAGCTCGGCCAGATGCAGCGGCGCGAGCTGCCGGAGGGCTGGGACAACGACATCCCGTCTTTCGACGCGGACGAAAAGGGGATGGCCACCCGCAAGGCGTCGACCCAGGTGGAGAACGCCGTCGCCGAAAGGGTCCCGTGGCTGCTGGCGGGCTCCGCCGACCTGACCGGCTCGACCTCGGTCGGGCTGGAAGGGGCCGACTCCTTCCAGCCGGATGACCGCGCCGGGCGCCAGCTCCACCTCGGCATCCGCGAGCACGAGTCCGCCGCGATGTCCAACGGCCTCTCGCTCAGCAAGCTCCGGCCACTCTGGTCCACCTACCTGACCTTCTCCGACTACGCCAAGCCGTCCATCCGGCTCTCGGCCCTGATGGAGCTGCCGGTGATCCATCTCTTCACCCACGACTCGATCGGCCTCGGCGAGGACGGGCCGACCCACCAGCCGGTCGAGCATCTCGCGGCGCTGCGGTCGATCCCGGCGCTCGACGTGATCCGGCCCTGCGACGCGAACGAGGTCGCCGAGGCGTGGCGGGCGGCGTTGGACCGCCATCACCAGCCTGTGGCCCTGGTCCTGACCCGCCAGGACGTGCCGGTCCTCGACCGCTCCCGCTACGCCTCCGCCGAAGGGCTGCGTCGGGGCGGATACGTGCTGGCCGATCCCGACGGGGGCGACCCCGAGGTGATCCTGATCGCCACGGGGAGCGAGGTGGCTCTGGCGGCGGCTGCGCACGAGAAGCTGATCTCCGACGGCGTCCGCTCGCGAGTGGTGAGCCTGCCCTGCTGGGAGCTGTTCGACCGCCAGGACGACGCCTACAAGGACGAGGTGCTGCCGCCCTCGATCCAGGCACGGGTCTCGGTCGAGGAGGCCTCCACGCTGGGGTGGGACCGCTGGGTGGGTCCCAGGGGTGAGAAGATCGGGATGCACACCTTCGGCAGCTCGGCGCCGCTGAAGGACGTGCAGACGAAGTTCGGGTTCACCCCCGACCGGGTGGCCGAGGCGGCAAAGGAGGTCTTGAAGCGATGAAGGGCACCGACGCACTGCGGGAGCTGGGCCAGAGCATCTGGATCGACAACATCACGCGGACGATGCTCGACGACGGCACGGAGCAGCGCTACATCGACGAGCTTTCGGTCACCGGCCAGACCTCGAACCCGACCATCTTCGACAAGGCGATCAGCGGCGGAGACGCATACGACGAGCAGATCGCCGAGCTCCGCGAGCAGGGCCTCGAGCCGGAGGAGATCTTCTTCGAGCTGGCCCTGACCGACCTGAACCGGGCCGCGAAGATGTTCGCCCCGGTCCACAAGGACACCGATCGCGTCGACGGCTGGGTCTCGCTCGAGGTCTCGCCCAAGCTCGCCTACGACACCGACGCGACCATCCAGCAGGCGGCGGATCTCCACTCGCGCGCCAATGAGAACGTCTTCATCAAGATCCCGGGGACCCCGGAGGGTCTGCCCGCGATCGAGGAGTCCATCTATGCCGGGGTGCCGATCAACGTCACCCTGCTGCTCTCCACCGACCAGCTTCTCGCCGCCGCCGATGCCTACATGAAGGGGATCGAGCGGCGGATCGCGAACGGCCTCGATCCCAACGTGCCCTCCGTCCTCTCGCTGTTCATCAGCCGCTGGGACGTGAAGGTCCACGACCAGGTGCCGGACGAGATGAAGAACACGCTGGGCGTCGCCGTGGGGCAGGCCACCTACAAGGCCTGGCTCGAGCTGCTCGAGTCCGACCGCTGGAAGGGCCTCGCCGACAAGGGCGCGTTGGTCCAGCGCCTGCTCTTCGCCAGCACCGGCACCAAGGATCCGGATGCCTCGGACACGCTCTACGTCGAGGCCTTCGCCGCGCCGGACACGATCGACACGATGCCCGACAAGACGCTAGTCGCCCTCGCCGACCACGGCGAGATCAAGGGGCCCATGCCGGCCGACGGCGGAGACTCCGAGCAGGTGTTCCAGGTGCACCGAGATCAGGGGATCGACACCGACGCGCTCGGTGAGGTGCTTCAGAAGGAAGGCGCCGACGCCTTCGTCAAGTCCTGGGAGGAGCTCCTGAAGACGATCGAGTCGGAGTCCGCCCGCCTCGCGGCTTAACACAGCCAAAAACGGCGCGATAAGCGTTTGATGAGCGCCGCTGCTTAACTTAGGCGGCCTTATGCGCGACTCGCAAGGACGCAATCGACGCGGCGGGATTCGCGCCGCTCTCCTAGTTGCCCTCGCCCTGCTTCTGATGGGCCTTGTCCCCTCCGCGGCGATCGCCGATGACCGGTACGCCTCCCCGGGTGGCACCGCGGCAAGTCCCTGCGACGATTCGCTCGACCCCTGCCCGATCGATGTGGCGATCAACGAGGCCAGTTCCGGGGATGACATCACCCTGCTGGGCGGCCCCTTCACGAGCTCGGTTGCGCTCGGGGTCGTGCAGCCGTGCGGCTGCGCCATCAAGACGGGTCTGACGGTCCACGGCGCCCCGGGCTCCCGTCCCGTCGTCAACTCGACGGCAGCTGGGGGCGCCTCCTTCTACGTAGGGTTGGGGAGCGTCCTGCGCGACGTTGATCTCACCTCGGCGGTGGCAAGCAACACCCTGCTCACCGTGGTCGGCGGCACCGTCGAGCGTGTGAGCGTCCACGAGTCCGGTGATGACGCGAGGGCGTGTGGGCTTACCAACGGGGCAACCGTTCGCGACATCGTGTGCTGGAACTCCAGCGTCAGCGGAAGCAGCGCGAGCGCCATGCAGGTTGGCTCCGCGTTCGCGGGGGATTTCGCCACGCTCCGCCACGTCACGGCGGTGACATCCATAGGCCCTGGGATAAGGGTCCTTGCGGCGAACGGCGGCTCGATTGCCATGACGGCCACCAATGTGATCGCGAAGGGCGCAGGGGGTACCGGGGGGGAGGACGTCCTTACCCAAATGGCCTCAGGCGGCACCGCCGCAACCGCGACGCTGGATCACTCCAACTACGCCACGGAGTCCGAGGCCAGCCCGGGGGACATCACGGACCCCGGAGCCTTGACGAATCAGACCACGCCCCCGGTGTTTGTCAACGCCGCGACCGGCGACTTCCATCAGCAGGCGTCGTCGGCCGGAACGGTCAACCTCGGCACCGCAGCCGGGCTGCTCATTGGTGAGCTCGACCTCGAGGGACAGGCTCGCAATCAGGGCCCGGCTCCCGACATCGGGGCCGACGAGCTCCCCGCGCCGCCGGCGCCGGTCCTGACCGGCACCGACCCGGGTTCGCCGGCGAACAACAACAACCCAAAGGTGTTCGGAACCGCGGAGACAGGGTCCACCGTCACCCTTTACGACAACGGCACGTGCGCTCCGCCGTCGGTCATTACAGGACCCGAATCGACCTTCGCCCCGCCGGGGTTCGCGGTGACCGTCCCGGACAACTCGACCACGACCTTCTCGGCCACGGCCACCACGGCTCTTGGTCCTTCGGCATGCTCCACCGTGAACGTCACCTACACCGAGGTGACTCCGTCACCGCCCCCCGCCGGGGGCGGCGGCAGCACGCCGACCGGGTTCACTCCCCAGGCGACGACGGGTCAGCGCGCCGCGGCGCTCAAGAAGTGCAAGAAGAAGAGGAGCGCCAGGGCGCGCCGCAACTGTAAGAAGCGCGCCAACAAGCTCCCCGTATGAGGGGCGGGACGCGTGATGAGCGTTTGATAAGCGCTCGGGTGTAGCTTCGTGGCCAAGATGATCACCAGGAAAAGAGCCGGAATCCTCCTAGCGGCCTTCACCGTCGCGGCCGTCGCCACCCTGGGCTCGGCTGCCGGCGCCGCCGGGTTCAAGGCAGGCGCGATCGAGCGCGACTGGACCGGACCGAGCTCCGCCAGCGCGGGTGATCAAGCGCTCGACTTCACGACCCAGGCCGTGCGTAAGAACGGGAAGGAGAAGCTCCCGTTCAAGCTCAAGAGGTGGGGATTCGGGGCGCCCGTCACCTGCACGGGTAGCCCGGCTCCATACTCCGAGTATCAGAACTTCCCGGGCTACGTGGGATCGGGCGGCGGCCCTGGACGCGGCCCGAAGCTGACGTTTCGCAACGGACGCTTCTCCGTGCACGAGGTCTACGACGTTGTCGTCTACGGCATCCCGAAGCGGATCACCTACGACGTCACCGGCCGCTTCACCAATCCCCGCAACGCCACCGGCACCCTGCAGGTGAGCACCTTCTGGACCCATCCGGACGGCACGACGACAAGCTGCGCCTCGGGCCCGGTGACCTGGACCGCCTGTGCCTGGGACCAGAGCAAGTTCCAGGCGCCGGCTTGCGCGGGCATCGACCCGACAATCTGAGCTCCGGCGGGCGGATAGCCTGCCGCGAATGAAGGGCGAGCCGGCACCGTCTCTGCGCAGTAGTAATCCCTGGCAGGCGCTCGAGCGGCACCACGCCGAGATCGGCGGGCGGCACCTGCGCGAGATCTTCGCCGAGGACGCCGACCGCGGCGAGCGGCTGGCGGCCGACGGCGCCGGGCTCTTCCTCGACTACTCCAAGAACCGGGTCACCGACGAGACGCTGAAGCTGCTGAGCGAGCTCGCCGGCGAGTGCGGGGTGGAGGAGCGCCGCGACGCGATGTTCCGCGGCGAGCACATCAACGTCACCGAGGACCGGGCGGTGCTGCACGTGGCGCTGCGGATGCCTAGGGATCGCTCCCTGATCGTGGACGGCGAGGACGTCGTCAAGCAGGTCCACGAGGTGCTCGACCGGATGTCGGCCTTCTCCGAGAGGGTGCGCTCCGGCGAGTGGAAGGGCCACACCGGCAAGCCGATCCGCAACGTGGTCAACATCGGCATCGGCGGCTCCGACCTCGGCCCGGTGATGGCCTACGAGGCGCTCAAGCACTACTCGAACCGGGATCTGACCTTCCGCTTCGTCTCCAACGTGGACGGCACCGACTTCGCCGAGAAGACGCGGGACCTCGACCCCGAGGAGACGCTGTTCGTCGTCTCCTCGAAGACCTTCACCACGCTGGAGACGATGACCAACGCCCACACCGCGCGGGAGTGGGCGCTCGCAAAGCTCGGGTCGGAGGAGGCGATCGCCAAGCACTTCGTCGCGGTCTCCACCAACGCGGAGGAGGTGTCGAAGTTCGGGATCGACACCGACAACATGTTCGGCTTCTGGGAGTGGGTCGGCGGCCGGTACTCGATGGACTCGGCGATCGGGCTTTCGACGATGCTCGCGATCGGACCCGAGGCCTTCCGCGAGATGCTGGCCGGCTTCCACGCCATGGACGAGCACTTCGCCGAGGCGCCGATCGGCGCCAGCCTCCCCTCGATCCTGGGCCTGCTCGCCGTCTGGTACGGCGACTTCTTCGGCGCCCAGACCTCTGCCGTCCTCCCCTACGACCAGTACCTGCATCGCTTCCCGGCCTACCTCCAGCAGCTGACGATGGAGTCCAACGGCAAGCACGTCACGCTCGACGGCGTCCGGGTGGACTACGAGACCGGCGCGATCTACTGGGGGGAGCCCGGGACCAACGGCCAGCACTCCTTCTACCAGCTGATCCACCAGGGGACGAGGCTGATCCCGTGTGACTTCATCGGCTTCATGCGCTCGCTCAACCCGCTCGGGGACCATCACGATCTGCTGATGTCGAACGTGTTCGCCCAGCCCGAGGCGCTCGCCTTCGGCCGGACGGCCGAGGAGGTGAAGGCGGAGGGCACCCAGGGCGATGTCGTCCCCCACAAGGTGATGGAGGGCAACCGGCCGTCGAACGTGATCCTGGCCGAGCGGCTCGACCCGAGGACGCTCGGCGCGCTGGTCGCCCTCTACGAGCACAGCGTCTTCACGCAGGGCGCGATCTGGGGTATCAACTCCTTCGACCAGTGGGGAGTCGAGCTCGGCAAGAAGCTGGCGCAGCGGATCATCCCCGAGCTCCAGGCCGCAGAGGAGCCGGACCTCGAGCACGACAGCTCGACCAACGCCCTGATCCGGCGGTATAGACAAGAGCGCCCCGAGCGCCTATAGTCGGCGCCGATTTAGGGGGTTCACTATGGGAGAAGTTGCCGGACGTCCGATGCTGCTGGTCAGCGCCGCGCTCGCGGCGATGCTCGCGATCGCCGTGTTCGCCTCCGGCGCGGAGGCGAAGAAGCGGAAGCCCGGGAAGCCCGATCTCGTTGCCTCGGCCGTCACGGCGAGCCCCGGCTCGATCACACCCGGCGGATCGCTCCAGATCGGAGACACCACCGCGAACAAGGCGAAGGGGTCCGCCCGCCCAAGCGTGACCACGTACGTTCTCTCGACGGACACGGTCGTCGGAGGGGTGGACCTGCCGCTGGGCGAGCGCAGCGTCTCGCGGCTGCGGCGCGGCAAGAGCAGCGCGGGCTCAACGGCCGCAACCGTTCCTGCCTCGCTCCTCCCCGGCACCTACTTCGTGATCGGGTGTGCCGACGGGACGGCCGCGGTTCGCGAACGGAGCGAGAGGAACAACTGCTCGGCCTCCGCCGCGATGATCGTGGCCTCGCCGCTCGCCACACCCCTTGCCCAGGCCCCGGCATCGCCGCCGAATGCGTTGCCGGTCGCGCTGTTCAGCAGCTCCTCCCAAAACTTCGGCAGCACGAACTGGCAGTTCACCTCCCAGTCCAGCGACAGCGACGGGACGATCGTCTCGACCGATTGGGACTTCGACGGCGATCTGGATTTCAACGACGCCAGCGGCCCCGTCGTCACTCACGACTTCGGCTCCGGCGGCCCCACCAACGACAGCCGCATCGTCCGGGTGCGGGTCACCGACGACGACGGCGGGATTGACGTCGACGCGCAGACGGTCGTCCTGAAGCCAGACGGCGACAACGACGGCGACCTGGACGACAGCGACTGCGCTCCGACCGACCCAAACATCTACTTCGGAGCTCCGGAGACGCCGGCCGGCGGCATGGTGGACCAGAATTGCGACGGCGTTGCGGGCAACCGGAACTCGGCGATCCTCGTCTGGGCGAACGATCCGAACGCCCTCGATGACCCCACCTGCGGCCTGGGTCCCACCGGCACAGGCGCCGGTAACCACCCGTGCCGGACCCTGACTCAGGGGTTCGCGCGGTCGGTGGCGGTCAACAGGCCCAACATCTTCGTGGGCGACGGGACCTACGAGGAGAGCGTCACCCTGCCGGCGGGCAAGTCGATCTACGGCGGTTTCGGCGAGCAGCGCTGTTGCTTCGGCGGCTTCTACGGCAACGGCTTCGACGTGAGGTCGGCGCCGCATGCGGCGACCGTGATCAACCGCACCGCCTCGAGCGGACGGATCATCACCCTGACCGCCAACGGGATCACGACGGGCAATCCCTCGACGATCCAGCTGCTCAGCATCCGCGCGGATTCAACGACGGCGCTGGGGGTCTCCGTCTACGGCGTCTATGCCGCCGACTCTCCGGGACTCACCCTCGACCAGGTGATGATCGAGGCGGGGAACGGGGGACCTGGGTTCGCGGGTACTTCTGGGACCGACGGGGCCGACGGAGGCAATGGATCGCCCGGGACACCGGGTTCCTGCGGCGGCCCAGGCGGGACCGGAGCCGGAGGTGCGGGTGCATCCCACACCGCGGGCATCACCAATGTCTCTGGCGGCGCCGGCGGCAACGGCGGGCGGTTCCAGATTTCCACGAATCCGAATGGATCCACCGGATCCTCGGGCCTTGGGAGCGCGCCGGGTGCCGGCGGCGCCGGGGGAATCGACGGCGGAGTCGTCTCCGGCGCCCGGTGGGAACGGCGCTGACGGCGCGGACGGCACCAACGGCGCCGGCGCCTCCGATGTGGATGGGGAGGCGAGCTCCGGATTCTGGCTGGGAGCGAGTGGCAACCCAGGCTCCACAGGGCCGCCTGGGAGCGGCGGTGGCGGTGGCGGTGGCGGCTCAGCCAACGTTTCCACGGATGACGGCAACGGTGGCGGCGGTGGTGGCGCCGGTGGCGCCGGTGGTGGGCCGGCCGGCGGCAGCGGGGCCGGCGGGGGCTCGTTTGGACTCTTTGTCTTCAACTCGGGCAGCGGCCCCGGACCGTCTGTGACCTCAGGCTCCATTCGCTCCGGAAACGGAGGGCAGGGTGGAGCCGGGGGCGTAGGCGGGCCCGGAGGGGCCGGCGGTAACGGCGGCGCAGGAGCCGAGGAAGCGACATGTCTCGGCGTGCTCGAACGTGCGGGTAACGGCGGCGCAGGTGGAAACGGAGGCCGCGGCGGGCACGGGGGAGGCGCGGCGGGCGGCGCCACCTACGCGGTCTACCGGAGAAACGTCAGCTCCATGACGCTGACCGCCAGCCTCGCCCATGGCACCGGTGGCGCTGGCGGCTCCAGCCTCGGTAATTCCGGCGTCACCGGCGGCGCGGCGAATCTCTCCCCCTAGCGCCGGCCGATCAACTCCTGGTGGGCGCTATAGCTGACCCCCTGCGTCTGCGAGGCTGCGCCGGATGACGCCGCCGACCGAGGCCGTCCTGTTCGACATCGACGGGACCCTGATCACCACCGGCGGGGCCAGCAACCGCGCCTGGCAGCGGGCCTTCAAGGAGCTGCACGGAGTCGACGTCGACATCGGCAAGGTGACCGGCAAGGGTGTGCCGGATCCCGCAGTCGGGCGGCAGGCGTTCAAGGTCGTGATCGGGCGCGAGCCCACCGAGGAGGAGGCCGAGGCGCTGATGCGCCGCCGCCTCGACCACCTGACCGAGGAGGTGGAGAACTCGCCGGGCTACGTCGTCCAGGAGGGGGTCGTCGAGCTGCTCGAGCGGCTGACCAAGGACGGGCTCCTGCTCGGCCTTACCACCGGCAACGTCGAGGAGGCCGCGCACATCAAGCTCGCCCGCGCCGACCTCAACCGCTTCTTCTCCTTCGGCGGCTACGGGTCCGATTCGCCCGACCGCACCGAGCTGACAAAGAAGGCGCTGAACCGTGCCGAGTCAGCGCTCTGCCACGAGCTGGCGCCGGACCGGTGCTTCTCGTGCGGCGACACTCCGCGCGACATCGAGGCAGGGCACGGCGCCGGCATCCGCGTCGTCGGGGTCGCCACCGGCGAATACACAGTCGACCAGCTGCTCGAGGCCGGCGCCGACGCCGCCGTGGAATCGCTTCGCGACGGCCTGCCTCTCCTCTAGCTCAAGGCGGCATCCACCGGGCCATCTTCCACGCTGATGCCCGCCATTTCTAGGTAGAGAGCGGCCCTAACCTCGGGGCGAGGCTACGCCAAGGCGCACGATGAGCATTTGATGAGCGCCTCGCCTTATGGTTGGGTCCAGTAGATGGAGCGTCCAGCGTGAGTCATAGGTGCATACTGTGCCCGGGATGAGGGACTTCGCGGAACCGAATCCGCTCAGGCAGATCTCGGTGCTCATGCTCGCCGGACTGGCGATGCTGGGCAGCGCCCTCGTCTTTGCCGCACCCGCGGGAGCGTCCACCTGGGATCGCGCCTGGGGCAAGAACGTGAACGGCGGCGGCGTCTTCGGGGTCTGCACTGTGGCCGCGAGCTGCCTGGCGGGCAGCAGCGGCGGGCTGGGAGGGGAGATGAACGTTGCGGTCGCGATCGCCACCGACGCGAGCGGCAACGTCTACCTCGCCGACCAGAACAACAGCCGGATCCAGAAGTTCAACTCCTCGGGCACTTGGGAGCGCGCCTGGGGCAAGAACGTGAACGGCGGCGGCGTCTTCGGGGTCTGCACGGTGGCCGCGAGCTGCCTGGCGGGCACAACCGGCGGGCTCGGGGGCGAGCTGAGCACTCCCAACGGGGTCGCCACCGACGCGAGCGGCAATGTCTACGTCGCAGAGCTGGGCAATAACCGGATCCAGAAGTTCAACTCCTCGGGCACTTGGGAGCGCGCTTGGGGCAAGAACGTGAACGGCGGCGGCGTCTTCGGGGTCTGCACGGTGGCTGCGAGCTGCCAGGCGGGCAGCGCCGGCGGGCTGGGGGGCGAGATGAACTTCCCCATTGGCGTCGCCACCGATTCGGCCGGGAGCGTCTACGTCGCCGACGCGGCCAACCAGCGGATCCAGAAGTTCGACTCGACGGGCACCTTCCTGCGCGCCTGGGGCAAGAACGTGGACAGCGCCAACCCCGGTGTCTTCGCAGTTTGCACGACGGCCGCGAGCTGCCAGGCGGGCAGCACCGGCGGGCTGGGGGGCGAGATGAACATCCCCGGCGGCATCTCAACCGACGCGAGCGCCAACGTCTACGTCGCCGACCGGGACAACCACCGGATTCAGAAGTTCAACTCCTCGGGTACCTGGGATCGCGCCTGGGGCAAGAACGTGAACGGTGGCGGCTTCTTCGGGGTCTGCACGGTGGCCGCGAGCTGCCAGGCGGGCAACGTCGGCGGACTGGGCGGCGAGATGAGCACACCGCGAGGCGTCGCAGCCGATGCGGCCGGCGACGTCTACGTCGCCGACACGTTCAACTACCGGATCCAGAAGTTCAGCTCGACGGGCACCTTCCTGCGCACCTGGGGCAGGGGGGTCAAAGGCGGCAGCGCGTTTGGGGTCTGCACAGCGGCCGCGAGCTGCCTGACGGGGAGCGCCGGCGGGCTGGGCGGCGAGATGAACCTCCCCGCAGGCGTCGCCACCTCCCCGACCCTCCCCATCTACGTCGCCGACACGAACAACAATCGGATCCAGAAGTTCCTCAACGCCCCGGCGATCACGACCCAGGCCACCGCCAACGTCGCGTTCGGCGGGCAGATCTCCGACCAGGCGACGATCGCCGCCGGCTCCGCCCCGACCGGGTCGATCACCTTCACCGCCTACGGCCCGAACGACACCACCTGCGCCAATGCTCCCGCCTACACCTCGAGCGCCGTCACGGTCTCGGGCAACGGCAACTACAACTCGGCCCCCGCCTTCACCCCTGCCACCGCCGGCACCTACCGCTGGCGGGCCTCCTACTCCGGCGATGCCAACAACGCCGCGGTCGCCACCGCCTGCAACGACCCGAACGAGAGCTCGGTGGTGGCCCAGGTGACGCCGACAATCTCGACCGTCGCCACCGCCAACGCCACGATCGGCGGGCAGATCTCCGACCAGGCGACGATCGCCGCCGGCTCCGCCCCGACCGGGTCGATCACCTTCACCGCCTACGGCCCGAACGACACCACCTGCGCCAATGCTCCCGCCTACACCTCGAGCGCCGTCACGGTCTCGGGCAACGGCAACTACAACTCGGCCCCCGCCTTCACCCCTGCCACCGCCGGCACCTACCGCTGGCGGGCCTCCTACTCCGGCGATGCCAACAACGCCGCGGTCGCCACCGCCTGCAACGACCCGAACGAGAGCTCGGTGGTGGCCCAGGTGACGCCGACAATCTCGACCGTCGCCACCGCCAACGCCACGATCGGCGGGCAGATCTCCGACCAGGCGACGATCGCCGCCGGCTCCGCCCCGACCGGGTCGATCACCTTCACCGCCTACGGCCCGAACGACACCACCTGCGCCAATGCTCCCGCCTACACCTCGAGCGCCGTCACGGTCTCGGGCAACGGCAACTACAACTCGGCCCCCGCCTTCACCCCTGCCACCGCCGGCACCTACCGCTGGCGGGCCTCCTACTCCGGCGATGCCAACAACGCCGCGGTCGCCACCGCCTGCAACGACCCGAACGAGAGCTCGGTGGTGGCCCAGGTGACGCCGACAATCTCGACCGTCGCCACCGCCAACGCCACGATCGGCGGGCAGATCTCCGACCAGGCGACGATCGCCGCCGGCTCCGCCCCGACCGGGTCGATCACCTTCACCGCCTACGGCCCGAACGACACCACCTGCGCCAATGCTCCCGCCTACACCTCGAGCGCCGTCACGGTCTCGGGCAACGGCAACTACAACTCGGCCCCCGCCTTCACCCCTGCCACCGCCGGCACCTACCGCTGGCGGGCCTCCTACTCCGGCGATGCCAACAACGCCGCGGTCGCCACCGCCTGCAACGACCCGAACGAGAGCTCGGTGGTGAGCGCTGCATTGGTCCCCCCAGTGATCCCGCCCGCTCTTGTCACTCCGCCCGCCGCGACTCCCACCGGGCAGCGCGCCGCAGCGCTCAAGAAATGCAAGAAGAAGCGCGGCAGGGCACGGCGGAACTGCATCAAGCGGGCGAACAAGCTCCCCGTCTAGCTCGCCAGGGGCCACGGCCGAACCACCGCGGGTAGAGTCACGCCGACCGAGGAGGGGGAGGAGGAGAGACCGATGGGACGCTTCGACATCAGTCCGGAGGTCGCCGAGGAGTATCGCGGGAAGTTCCGCGAGGCCGTTCAGCCAAATCTGGACGAGGACGTGCTCGCCGTCGGCACCTTCCGCACGACCGGCTCGGGCACCAAGTACGCGATCTCAAAGACGCAGGCCGGCGCCCTGGCCTACGGGGCGGCGAGCCTGATGGGGAAGAAGCGCGCGGGCGGGCTGCCCGGCGGCTTCCTGCTGGCGGTCACCCCGAAGACGGTGCATGCCTTCAAGTACAAGATGAAGCGGAAGGGCGTGATCGTCTGCGACCAGGACGGGATGGGCGACAACCCCTGGGCCGACGACGTCGTTCGGGAGCTCTCGGGCTAGTCGACCAGCCGGCGAGCGACCGCCCACCGGCTCAGCTCGTGGCGGCTGGAGAGCTGCAGCTTCCGGAGTACCGAGCTGACGTGCGCCTCGACGGTCTTGGGCGAGATCGAGAGCCTGTGCGCGATCTCCTTGTACATGTAGCCGCGCGCGATCAGGCGCAGAACCTCGCGCTCGCGCGCCGTCAGCTGGTCGAGCTCGGGATCCACCTCCTCGGGCGGGAGCTCTCCCGCGAAGGCGTCGAGCACGAATCCGGCGAGCCGCGGTGAGAAGACCGCGTCGCCGTCGCGGACCCGCTCGATCGCGTCGGCCAGCTCCTCGCCGGTGATCGTCTTCGTGACGTAGCCCCGCGCGCCCGCGCGGACGATCGCGATCACGTCCTTGGGATCGTCGGAGACCGACAGGGCCAGGAAGCGTTGCTGTGGCCGCTGCTTGGCGACCCGCTCCATCACCTCGACCCCGCCGCCTCCGGGCATGTGGACGTCGAGCAGTACCACGTCGGGCTCCAACTCCGAGATCGTCCGAGCCGCGTCCTCCACGGACTCCGCCTCGCCGAGGACCTGAACCAGCTCGCCCAGCTCGGCCCTGACTCCGGCGCGGAAGATCGCGTGATCGTCGACGATGACCACGCTCGGTCGCTCGGGGCTCATCGGCCGCCCCGGATCTCCAGCTCGACCTCGGTGCCGCCGCCGGGCTGGCTGTGTATCTCGGCACGGCCGCCGTGTCTCTCCATGCGCCCGATTATGGATTCACGCACGCCCCGGCGGTCGCCCGGGATGGCGTCGGGATCGAACCCGGGCCCCCGGTCGTCGACGAAGACGCGGGCGGTGCCGTCCTCGATCTCGGCGTAGAGCCGCACTGGTCCGGCATCGGATGCGAACTTGGCGGCGTTCGTGAGGGCCTCCCGGGTCGCCGCCACCAGCGCTTCCAGCCTCTCATTGAGCGCCGCGTCTCCCACCACGACCGCCTCGATCTGGGCCGAGTGCGCCTCCTCCACCTCCTCGGCCGCGGCCCGGAGGGCGTCGGCCAGCCGCTCGCCCGGGCGGGTCGGCTCATCGCGCGCCAGCCACGAGCGAAGCTCGCGCTCCTGATGGCGGGCCAGCCGGGCAACCTCGCTGGGGTCGTCGGCCCGGCCCTGCATCAGGGCGAGCGTCTGCAGTACGGAGTCGTGGAGGTGGGCGCCGAGCTCGGCGCGCTCCTCGGAGCGGATTCGCGCGGACCTCTCCAGCGTGACGCGGCGGATCAGGCCCCACCAGATCGGAGCCGACACCAGCCCCAGCGCGATCGAGACCACCAAGGCGGCGAAGACCACCTCCCCGGCGGCGTCCAGGGCGCCGGTCGCCCAGAGGACGATCAGCCCGGCGGCGAGCAGCAGCGCCCCGCCGAAGACGACCCATGAGACCCCCACAGCGGCGCGGGGGAGATCCCGTTCTCCCGTGACGATCGCCGCCACGGCGATCCCGGTGCATGCCGCGAGAGCCAGCAGCAGCCAGCCCGGCGGCAGGTCGAGACCCCCTCCCTCCTGGAGGAGCAGCAGCACGCCGAGGGCCAGGATCGAGATCCCGGCCCCCAGCGCGCTCGACTCAGGTCTGCTCACCGGCCGCATGCTTGACGCTGTGAGTCTTCCTCCTCATCGGTATCGCCGTGGTCGAAGCCGCGGCCGGGTCCGTGCTCCTGGACGGCCACGGGGTCCCGATCGGTGACGACCAGCTGCCCGAACTGGAGCTCGGCGTCGAGCTCCAGGCGGGGTCCCTGGCTCTGAGGCTCACCCGAGTCCACCTCGGGATCCAGGCCGTCGCTCCGGTCGCCGGCGACGAGCAGCTCGCCCGCCTTCGCGTTCGCGTCGGCGACGACGCAGACGTCGCTCGGGGCCGAGACGATCATCCGGCCCATGCCGAGCTCGGCGGAGACCGGGATGGTCTGTCCCTTGGCCCATGGCAGGTCGCGCAGGTCCACGATCAGCTGACCGGTCCCGAGCTCGTAGCCGTCCTCCGGGATGTCTGCGACAGTCGTCGGCCGGTACTCGCGCTGGCCGACCGACTCGTCGATATGCACGTCCGCCGCGGCGATCGCGCCGGCCGGGATGGCGAGCACCAGGCCCGCACCCACCAGCCAGGGCAGCACCCTCCGGCGGACGCTCTCGACGAAGGCGGCCGCCACCAGGGCGACGCCGACGGCGATCACGACTCCGGCGACGACGGTGCCGTGTCCGGTGGCCGTCACCCACGCGCTCGCCGCGGCCAGGCAGATCGCCAGGCAGATCACGGCGGCGACGAGCAGGCTGACGAGCAGCACCCGGCCGAACCTGGAGCTCAGGCTTTCCTCGACCGGCTTGCCGCTGCCGTCGTCCTGCGGGAGCGCGACGGCGAGCACGAGATATGCCAGCAGGCCGATCCCGCTGAACAGCGCGGTGATGACGAACGCCGCGCGAACCAGCGTCGAGCTGACGCTCAGATGCTCCGCGAGGCCGCCCGCCACGCCCCAGATCATCCGGTCGCTTGGCGACCGGAGCAGGCGGCGCTGGGGGCCGACCCCGCTGTTCCTTTGTTCTTGCTTGGGCTGAGTTTTCTTGGGTTGGTCGTTCATGAGGGGTACGACCTTGACGGCCGCCGCGCCTCCCGTCTATAGGGAATGACCCCTAATCGGCCCGCGAACGTCCCGGGGCCGTGCGGGTGCCCCGCTAGGCTCGAAGGGATCGTGGCGAGGCGCATCGTCGGCAGCCATTTCAACAAGGACGGCAAGCCCAAGCGGGGCTATACGACCGAGGCCAAGGCGAAGGCCGAGGCCGCCCGCTTCGGCAAGACCTATTACCGCTGCGACTTCTGCGACCGCTTTCACCTGGCGAGCAGGGCATAAGCTCCGCCCGATGGCCAACAGCCTCGTGGATCGGACCTGGCCGCTTGTTGCGCTGGATGATGGGCGGGCACACCACCGTCTACCGGCTCAGCAGGGGACTGATCGGCCACCACGTCCCGGGGGCTCCGCCGATGCTGCTGCTCGACCACGTCGGGGCGAAGAGCGGCCGGAATCGGACCACGCCGCTCGCCTACCTCCGGGACGGGGAGAACTTCGTCATCGTCGCCTCCAAGGGCGGCCACCCCCGCAACCCCGCCTGGTTCCACAACCTCAAGGCGCACCCCGACACATCTGTCCAGGTGGGCTCAAAGCACGTGCCGGTCCACGCCAGGGTCGCCGAGGGCGAGGAGCACGAGCGCCTCTGGCGGGAGGTGGTCGATCTCTACAGCGGCTACGCGGACTACCAGGAGCGGACCAACCGGCAGATCCCGCTCGTCGTCCTCGAGCCCCGCTCCTCCTAGATGCCCGAGCTAACGCCACTGCTCGCCGACGCCGGCTCGGACCTGCTCGCCGCCAGGTACCAGATGGCGTTCACGCTCGGGTTCCACATCATCATCGCCTGCTTCGGGGTCGCCTTCCCCGCGATCATGCTGATCGCCGAGTACCGAGGGCGGCGCCATGGCGACGAGGACGCCCTGCGGCTCGCCGAGCGGTGGTCGCGCGCGGTGGCCGTCCTCTTCGCCGTCGGGGCCGTCACCGGGACCGTCCTCTCCTTCGAGCTCGGGCTCCTCTGGCCGGAGATGATGCGCCGCTTCGGCGACGCCTTCGGCATCGGCTTCTCGATCGAGGGCCTCTTCTTCTTTCTCGAGGCGATCTTCATCGCGGTCTACATATACGGCTGGAAGCGGCTACCGGGATGGGCGCACTTCTGGAGCGGGATCCCGATCGTGCTCGCCGGCATCGGCGGGGCCGCTGCGGTGATCGCGGCCAACTCATGGATGAACACCCCGCAGGGGTTCGAGCTGGGCGCGGACGGGCGGGTGACCGACGTGGACGTGAGCCAGGTGCTGCTCAACCCCGCCTTCGGGCACGAGTTCCCTCACATGTGGCTTGCCGCCTACATGGTCACCGGATTCACCGTGGCCTCCGTCTACGCGGTCGGGATGCTGCGCGGCCGCCGCGATCGCTACCACCGGCTCGGCTTCCTGATCCCGTTCACCGTCGCCGCGGCCATCACGCCGGTACAGCTCTTCGTCGGCGACATCGCGGCGCGCGAGGTCTACGACGACCAGCCGGTCAAGTTCGCGGCGATGGAGTGCGTGTACGAGACGGGGGACGACCAGCCCGAGCACATCGGCGGCATCTGCACCGACGACGAGGTGAAGTACGCCATCTCGATCGACGGGCTCGACTCGCTGCTGGCGGGATTCAGCACCGACACCGTGGTCCAGGGGCTGGAGGAATTCCCCGACGACGAGGAGCCGCCCTCCCCGACCCTGCTCCACCTCTCCTTCGACACGATGGTCGGGATCGGGACCGCCCTGCTCATGCTCGGGGGCTGGTTCGGGTTCGTCTGGTGGCGCCGGCGCGACCTGCCGTCGACCCGCTGGTTCCTGCGCGCCGGGGCCGCCAGCGGGGTGGCGGCGATCGTCGCGATGGAGTGCGGCTGGATCGTCACCGAGGTGGGCAGGCAGCCGTGGATCGTCCACGGGTACATGCGCACCGAGGACGCGGTGACCGGCGCGGAGGGCCTCTGGTGGGTGTTCGCCGCGACCATCGCGATCTACGCCGCGGTGGGGGCGGCGGCCGTCTTCATCCTGCGGGCCTTCGCCCGGCGCTGGCGCGAGGAGGATGCGGAGGCGCTCGCCGGCCCGTACGGGCCCCGCCCGCCCGCGCCCGGGGAGGGGGACTCATGAGCAAGCCGGACGCGGTCGCCGCCATCCTCACCCTCGGGGTGACGGTCTATGCGGTGTTCGGCGGCGCCGACTTCGGGGCAGGCATGTGGGACCTGATCGCCCGCGGTACCCGCGGTGACCGCGCCCGCGCCCAGATCGACCATTCGATCGCGCCGGTCTGGGAGGCGAACCACGTCTGGCTGATCTTCGTGCTGGTCGTCGCCTTGACGGCGTTCCCGCCTGCCTTCTCTGCGGTGATGACGACTCTCTACATCCCGCTGGCTCTGGCCGCACTCGGCATCGTCCTGCGGGGTTCGGGGTTCGCCTTCCGCCACGCCCTCCCGGGCCCGTTGCACGGACCGGCCACCCGCGTCTTCGGCGTCTCCTCTGTGCTGACTCCGTTCTTCCTCGGCACGGTGGTGGGCGCCGTCGCCTCGGGGCAGGTCCCAGCGGACGGTGGCGGGGATCCGACTTCGAGCTGGACCGGCCTGCTGCCGCTCCTGACCGGCGCCATGTTCGTGGCGGCCGCCGCCTACCTGGCGGCGGTCTTCCTGGTGCGCGACGCCGGGGCGAGCGGCGACGAGGAGCTGCAGCGCTACTTCGCACGGCGCGCGCTGGCGTCCGCCGTGGTGGCCGGCGCGGCGGCGCTCGCCGGGATCTTCGCGTTGAACGCCGACGCCGAGTTCGTCTACGACGGCCTCACCAACGAGGGTCTGCCCCTGGTGATCCTCTCCGCGCTCTGCGGAACGGCCGCGATCGGGCTGCTGATCGGCGGACTCTCGCGAGGCTTCGATGCACGCATCACCCTCCTGATGAGGGCGGCCGCGGTCGGAGCCGTGGTCAGCGTCGTCTGGGGATGGTTCGTCGCCCAGCACCCCTACCTCTTGCCGACCTCGCTGACGATCGATGACGCCGCCGGAGCCTCGGCCAGCCTCACCGCCGTGATCGTCGTCTTCGCGATCGCCGTCGTGGTGATCGTCCCCTCGCTCGGCCTGCTCTACGTCCTCTCACAGCGCCGGGCGCTCGAGTAGACGGCCACGGTTGAGACTCGAGTGCCCGGGGTAGAGTCCCGGCGCGATGAAGTGGAAGCGCCAGAAGCGCAGCCCTGACCTGCGCGACCAGCGCTCCGGCGGGGGCGGGATGCGCTTCCCGGGGGGCGGAGGCGGCCTGCCGATCCCGACCGGCCGGATGGGCGGGGGCATCGGGACGATCCTGATCGTGATCGTCGTCTTCTTCGTGCTGCGCAGCTGCGGCGGGGAGGGCGGCTTCGACGTCCCCGGCCCGAGCGGCGGCTTCCCACAGGCGCCGGCGAGCGGCAAGGGGGAGGGAAAGCTCCCCAAAGGGCCGGATCCCGAGGCGAAGCAGCTCGAGTTCGTCAACTTCGTCCTGATCGACACGCAGGACTTCTGGGAGGGAGAGTTCCAGGGAGCCGGCAAGCCCTACGAGCATGCGACGCTCGTCGTCTTCCGAGACGGGGTCGACACGGACTGCGGCTCCGCCACCTCCCAGGTCGGCCCGTTCTACTGCCCGCTCGACCAGACGGTCTACGTAGACCTCGGCTTCTTCGACGAGCTGAGCCAGCGCTTCGAGGCCCCCGGAGACTTCGCCCAGGCCTACGTGATCGCGCACGAGATGGGCCACCACATCCAGCAGGAGCTCGGCACCGAGCAGGAGGTCCGCTCGCAGAGCGAGAGCAATCCCGACGACGCGAACGAGCTCTCGATCAGGCTCGAGCTGCAGGCCGACTGCTACGCCGGCGTCTGGGGTCGCTCAGCCTATGACGAGGGGATCCTCGAGAGCGGGGACCTCGAAGAGGGAATCACCGCCGCCGAGGCGGTCGGAGACGACCGGATCCAGGAGCAGACCTCCGGCCGGATCGACCCCGAGACCTGGACGCACGGCTCGTCGGAGCAGCGCCAGACCTGGTTCCGCAAGGGCTACGACTCGGGCGAGCTGGAGGAGTGCGACACCTTCTCGCCTGACGAGGTCTAGGCGGGGCGGCCCCGGAGCCCCCCGGGCCCCGGGACCGCCTGGTGCTCTCCGCCGACTGGGTGGGCTCTCAGCCCGTGGTCCCGCCTGTGGTGGTGCCGGCTGTCGATGCCGCGCGCGAGGTTCCGGTGCTGGTCGCACGCGTCGAGTCGTCGACGCCCGTGGTCCCGCGGGTGTCCTTGCCCTTGCGGCTCGTCGCGGTATCTCGCGTCGAGACCGAGGTGTTGGACGTCCCGAGGGTCGAGCGGTCGCCCGACGTGACGGAGGTGTCGTCATCGTCGCCTCCGCCGGGACCGCTGTTGTCGTCATCGTCGCCGCTGCCGTCGCCATCGTGGCCGGGACCGCTGGCGGCGGGCCTCACGGCCTTGCCGGCGTCGGCGGTGCTCGCCCACAGCAGCGGGACCGAGAACAGGAACAGCGCCGAGAGCAGCACGGCGACCGCCTTGCGCGCGATCGACGGGCTCTCTGCGGCGAGCTCGTTGCCCTCGGAGAGCTGCAGGAACGCTCGCGATGCTCCATCGGCTTCGCGACCTGTTCGCAGATGTTCCTTTGCCATTTTGCTCATCCCTCCTGGCATACGCTCGGAGTTGATTCCAAAGAGGAGGCTTTGCCCCCTCATTGAGTTGGATCCGGGGGTCGGCGAAAGATCACGGGGCGATCCGGCCCCGGTGCCTGAACCGTGCGTGGGGCCTGGATCAGTCCAGGTCGAGATCGCCGGAGCCGGATCCGCTCGAGCCTGAGCCGCTGCCGGAGGAGCCAGAGCCCGATGAGCCGGACCCGGACGAGCCGGACCCGGACGAGCCGGACCCCGATGAGCCCGATCCCGAGGAGTCGGATCCCGATGAGCCCGATCCTGACCCGGAGGACCCGGATCCCGAGCCGGAGCTGGCCGAACCTGGCCCTGAGTTGTCCACCGCCGCGTGGCCGTCGCCATCGCCGCTGCCACTTGAGTCGCGATCGCGCCTGCCGGCGCGTCCAGGTCCGGAGCTGCGAGAGCCGGGACCGGCATCATCGCTGGCGGTGGCCTCCTCCGGACCCATGATCGCCGCTTCGTCCGCGGCCTTTCCGCCGCGGGAATCGGGCCCGGGATGGCTCGGCGCGAGCGCCACCCCGCCGGCGATGCCTCCGGTCGCGAGCAGCGCCACGGCCGCCTTTGCGCCGAAGCCTGCCGCCAGTCCGCCCGCGGCGATCTCGCTCGCCTGTCCGGAGGTCCCCGCTCCCGCCCCGCCGGTGCGCAGCAGGGCGAGGGGCGTCAGCGCGGTGGCGACGCCCCGGACTCCCTCGCGGGCGCGGTGGATCAGCTGCCGGATCGCGCCGCGGGTCAGTCCGAGCGTCGTGGCGATCTCCTCATGGCTCCTCCCCTCGAGCTCATGCATCACCAGCGCCCTCCGCTGGCGAGGCGGCAGGTCGGCGACCGCCCTGATCGTGCGGCCGAGAAGCTCTCGACGCTCGTACGCGTCGTCCGGCTGCTCGACGCCGTCGATTGACTCCTCATCGAGGGGCACCGCGTCGTTGTCGCGGCGGCCGGCCTCCTTCAGCGCCGCGTTGAGGGCGATCCGGCGAAGCCATGCCTCGAAGCGGTCGGGCGGGCCATTCCGGACCAGCGCCTGGTGGGCGCTGAGCATCGCCTGCTGGGCGGCGTCCTCAGCCCCCTCGCGGGGCAGAACCCTCCTGCAGGTCCTGTCGACGACGCGCCGGTGTCGCCGCAGCAGCGCCTCGAAGGCGGGCTCATGGCCCTTCGCGGCGAGCCCGGCCAGGCGGTCGTCGCTTTGTAGACGCAACAGCGGGGAAAGGCGGATCCGGGAATTCTCCCCTGGCTCCATGCGCACATTTTTCCACGTGCCCTTCGGCGTCAAACCGGCCTCCTAGACGATCCGGCCACGCCTGCTCAGCGTCAGCCTGCTCGGGAGCTCCGAGATGAGAGGCTCAAGGCCTGCCGCGCCCTCCGCCGCGGACGGCCGAGCGGACGGATCCGCTTCGAGCATCCCCTCGATCAGGTTCGTCAGCCCATCCGGAAGGTGATCCGGCAGGTCCACCGGGGCCTCCACTAGCTGCGGGAAGCGGGCCTCCGCCTGCTCACCGTCGCGGTCGCCCTTCGGGAACGGCTTCAGCCCCGCGACGGCGTGAAACAGCGTCGCGCCCAGGCCCCAGACGTCCGCGGGCGGCCCCACCTCGCCCGGACGGCGGTCGGGTGCGCACTGCTCCGGGGCCATGTATGGGTCGGTTCCGACCGGGCGCCTCAGCCGCTTCGCCCGGTCCAGCGAGCGCACGATGCTCAGGTCGATCAGCCGCGGCGGCACGCTCATGATGATGTTGTCTGGCTTCACGTCGAGGTGGACGAAGCCCTGACCGTGGAGGTAGTGGAGCGCGCCGGACACGTGAAGGGCCAGGGGCAGCAGCTGCTGGAGCGGCAACGCACCACCGCGCTTGATCAGTCGCCGGAGGGACGGGCCCTCGAGATGCTCCAGCAGCAGGTGGGGGTAGGGGCCGGCGGTGACGGCGTCGAAGCTCCTCACGATCACCGGATGAGCGAGCCGCTCGAGCATCTCCGCCTCTTCACGGAGATCATCGAGCGCCTCGGGGTCCTCGACCTGGTCCGGCCGGATCAGCTTGGCGACGCAGATGGCGTGCATCGGCTCGTCCCAGGCCAGATAGACCTCGTAGAGGCTGCCGCCGCCGATCGGCTTCAACGCCGTGCGCCCTGGGGCGATCAGCGCGCCCTCCCGCAGGCTCCAGGCGGCCCTTTCGTTCCTTTTCCGCGTTCTGAGCAAGAACGGACCCTCACTCACTGAGATCTCCGCCCGGGCAAAAGATCACGGCGTGCGTGCCGCCTGCGTGTAACGGCGGTCACAGGGCCGGGGGGCCGCGGCTGGTTTACTAGATGAGAGATGCGCTGTCCGTCCTGCGGTAACGAGAACCGCGAAGGGGCGCGGTTCTGCGACTCATGCGGAGCCGAGCTTCAGGCCGAGGCTGCACGGGACGGCGCGCCGTCGGAGGTCCTGCCCTCGGACGTTCCGGCCGAGATCGCAGGCCGCTACCGGATCCAGAGCTTCCTCGGCCAGGGCGGCCGCAAGCGGGTCTACCTGGCGCAGGACTCGGCCTCGAGCACGGAGGTCGCGGTGGCGCTGTTCGACACCGAGGGAGTCGCCGCGGCCATCCAGGCGAGGGCGAAGCGCGAGGCCGAGGCGATGCGCAAGCTCGGAGACCATCAGCACGTCGTCTCGGTCCTCGATACGGGCGAGCAGGACGGCAACCCCTTCATCGTCAGCGAGTACATGCCCGGCGGCGACGTCGAGGGCCTGCTCTCGGCCGAGGGCGGCCGGCTCCCGGTGGAGCGCGCGGTCGGGATCGCCGCCGACGTCTGCCGCGCCCTCGAGCACGCGCACGCCCGTGGGATCGTTCACCGCGACCTGAAGCCGGCCAACGTCTGGCTGGACGACGACGGACACGCCAGGCTCGGCGACTTCGGGCTGGCCACCACGGAGGGCCGCTCGCGGGTGAGCGGCGGGACCCTGGTCGGCACGGTCGCGTACCTCCCTCCGGAGCAGGCCCTCGGCGACGCTTCGGGGCCGGCGAGCGACCTCTACTCGCTCGGCGCGCTGCTCTACGAGATGCTCACCGGCCAGCCGCCCTTCTCCGGGGACGACGCCGTCTCGATCATCAGCCAGCACCTGCACGCCGACCCGGTCCCGCCGTCCCGGCTGAACAAGGAGGTCCCCGAGGCGGTCGATCGGGTGGTCCTGCAACTGCTGGCCAAGCGCGAGGAGGACCGGCCCGCCGGAGCGGCCGAGGCGCGAGAGCTGCTGCTGGCCGCGCTCGAGGAGCCGGCCGCCGAGGAGGGTGAGGAGAAGGAGGAGAACCCGCTGGACAGCCTCGCCGGAGGGGTCTTCGTCGGACGCGAGCGCGAGCTCGAGCGGATGCGCGAGGCGGTCGATGCCGCGATGGGCGGGCACGGCAGCCTGCAGATGCTGGCCGGCGAGCCGGGCATCGGGAAGACGCGCGCCGCCGAGGAGCTCGCCACCTTCGCGCGGGTCAGCGGCGCGCGGGTCCACTGGGGCCGCTGCCGCGAGGACGAGGGCGCCCCCGCATACTGGCCGTGGGTGCAGGCGATCCGCTCGCTCGTCCGGGACGCGGACCCGGTCGCCCTCGCCTGGCAGATGGGGGGCGGCGCCGCGGACATCGCCCAGCTCGTGCCCGAGGTCGCCGAGAAGCTCGACATCGAGCCGGCCCCGCGGGGCGAGAGCGAGGAGGCGCGCTTCCAGCTCTTCGACTCGGTGACCAGCTACCTGATCGCCGTCGCCCGGGACCGCCCGCTGGTGATCGTGCTCGACGACCTGCACTGGGCCGACGAGCCGACCCTCCTCCTCCTGAGGTTTGCCGCCAGGGAGCTCGCGGACAGCGGCCTGCTCCTGGTCGGCACCTACCGCGACGTCGAGCTGGGCCGCCACCACCCGCTCGCCCGCGTCCTCGGGGAGCTCTCCTCGATCGAGGGGAGCGGCAAGATCGTCCTGCGGGGGCTCTCGACGGAGGCCGTCGCCCGCTACGTCGAGATGACCGCGGGCGCCGCCCCGCCACCCGGACTGGCGGAGGCCGTGCACCAGCAGACCGAGGGGAACCCGTTCTTCGTCGGCGAGATCGTGCGCCTGCTCGCCAGCGAGGGCAAGCTCACCGGCGCGACGGCCGGCGCCGACCTCGAGATCCCCCAGGGAGTCCGGGAGGTGATCGGCCGGCGCCTGGACCGGCTCTGCTTAGGAGACCAACGAGGCGCTTCGCGTCGCGGCGGTCATCGGGCGCGACTTCGAGGGGGAGCTCCTCTGGCGCGTCGCGGAGCTCTCACCCAAGGAGCTGACGGCGGCGGCCCAGGAATCGATCGCCGAACGGCTGGTCAGCGAGTCGGGACCGATGCGCTTCTCCTTCGCACACGCGCTCGTCCGCGACACCCTCTACGAGGAGGTCAGCCCGACGCAGCGCTCCGCCCTCCACGAGAGGATCGGCCTCGCGCTCGAGGAGATGTGCGGGGACGATCCGGACTCGAGGATCGGCGAGCTCGCGCACCACTTCCTCTCCGCGGCACCGCGCGGTGACATCCACAAGGCCATCGACTACGCCGATCGCGCCGGCGCCCAGGCGATGGGCCAGCTCGCCTACGAGGAGTCCGCCGAGCTGTATGAGCGCGCGCTCGAGGTGCTGGAGCTCTCGGATGAGCCGGACGAGACGCTTCGCTGCCGGCTGCTGCTCTGCCTGGGCGGCGCCCAGACGGGGTCGGCGCGGTTCGGGAACGCGAGCGACGCCTTCCAGCGGGCCGCCGAGTCGGCACGTGCCACGGGAGACACCGACAAGCTGGTCGGCGCGGCGATCGGCCTCTCCGTGCTGAGCGAGGCCGGCAAGGCGAACCAGGAGCTGATCGCGCTCTGCGACGAGGCGCTCGCGGCGATCGACGAGGGGCCCTCGGCGCAGCGGGCGGGCTTGCTCACCGCCAAGGCGCAGGAGGTGTACTGGATCGACGCCCAGGGCGAATCGGCGCGGCTATCCGAGGAGGCGGTCGAGGTCTCACGCCAGGTCGGTGACAAGCCGGTACTGGCGGCGGCGCTCCAGCGCCTCTACTTCATCCCGATCGGCCCGGACGATGGCGAGAAGCGCCTGGCGATCGTGGACGAGATGCAGGAGGTGTCTGAGGAGTGTGGCGACCGCGAGATGGTGATCCGCTGCCACGGCTACCGGCTGCGCGAGTTCCTCGAGCTCGGCGACATCGACGGGGTCGACCGCGAGCTGGCGGAGTTCGCCCGGCTCGCCCAGAAGCTGCGGATGCCGCAGCACATCTGGCACATCTACGCGCTGCGCAGCACCCGGGCGATGGTCGACGGCGACCTGGAGGAGTCCGAGCGGCTCGCCGAGGAGGCCCGGGGCAAGGGTGAGCGGGCCGAGCAGCCGCTGGCGGCGCAGTACTACGGGATCCAGCTCACCCAGGTCCGGCGCTTCCAGGGCCGGACGGAGGAACTGCGCCCGGCGGTGCGCAAGCTGGCGGAGCGCTATCCGCTGATCCCCGCGTGGAGGACGGCGCTGATCAGCCTCGATGCGCTCAGCGGCAACCTGGAGGAGGGCCGGATCGAGCTCGAGCGCTTCGTGGGCGACGACTTCTCGGTCATCGCCCGGGACGCCGTCTGGGTGACGGCGCTGGGACTGCTGGGCGAGGCCACGGCGCTGCTCGGGGACTCGAAGCGCTCCCAGATGATCTACGACGAGTTGCTGCCCTATGAGGGCCTGGTGATCGTGGCGGCACGGGCGGCGGCGAACAACGGTCCCGCGGGCCGGATCCTCGGCCTGCTCGCCGACACCGCCGGCCGGACCGACGACGCGATCCGGCACTTCCAGGGCGCGATCGAGCTCTCGACGAGAATGGGGGACAGGCCGTATCTGGCGCTCGGACGGGCCAACCTCGCGGACGCCCTGCTCAAGCGGGACTCGCCCGGGGACCGGGAGCGCGCGCTCGAGCTGCTCGGCGAGACCCTCTCGTCCGCGCGTGAGATTGGTGCGCGCTTCGTGGCCGACCAGGCGCTTGCCTCGCGGCTCGAGGCGCAGGGTCTGGCCGGGGTCGACGTCACCACCTCGATCGACGAGTTGGTCTCCGAGCTGGAGACGGAGCGCCCCGACATGCGGGCCCATGCCGCCCCCGACGGCACGGTCGCAATCCTGTTCAGCGACATCGAGGACTCGACGATTCTCACCGAGCGGCTGGGCGACGAGCGCTGGCTCGAGGTCCTGCGCGAGCACAATGCGATCTTCCGCGAGCAGCTCCAGCGCCACGAGGGCTACGAGGTCAAGAGCCAGGGCGACGGCTTCATGCTCGCCTTCCCGGACCCCTGCGAGGCGCTCGAGTGCGCGGTGAACGTGCAGCGCGCGTTCGCCGAGCGCGATCGAGACGAAGAGAGCGAGACCCTCCGGGTCCGGATTGGCCTCCACACCGGCGAGGTGATCGCCGAGGAGGGCGACTTCTTCGGCAAGAACGTCATCCTCGCCGCCCGCATCGCCGCCCAGGCCGGCGGCGGGGAGATCCTGGTCTCCGAGGAGATGCGCCAGGCGGCGGGAACCGGCAACGGGTTCAACTTCGACGAGGGCCGCGAGCTCGAGCTGAAGGGCCTCGCCGGGAGCCATCGGGTCTTCCGCGCAGAGTGGGAACCGGAAACCGCCGCGGCCTAGACCCGGCTTAACCTCCGCCGATGCTTTCGGCTCTGCTGGCGGGCGCGCTGATCGTCCTCGCCTCACTCCTGCTCGGCGCGGCGATCATGGTCCTCGCCGGGCGCCCGCGGCACTCGGCGGCCGGGCCGGCGGTCGGCCTCTCGGCGCTGATGGTGATCTGCGGGATCGCGGTCAAGCTGCCCGGCCACGGCGTCACGGCAGCGATCGCGACGGGTCTGGCCCTGATCGGCATCGGTCGTGGTGCTGGGGCGGAGCCGCGCGCCCCTGGGAACCGTCCGCATCGGCGCGATCGTCGCCGTGCTCGGGGCGGTCCTGGTGGTGGCGATCCCCTTCGCCACCAACGGCAGGATCGGGATCCTCGGGCAGGGCCTGATCAACGACGACATGGCCTCCCACCTCCTGTTCACGGAATGGGTGGACACGCGGGAGGGGCCGACCCCCGACCTGGTGGAGGACGGCTATCCGCTCGGCCCGCACGCGGTCGTCTCGGCCGCATCGAAGGCGAGCGGGGCCGACCTGATCGAGGCATTCGCCGGGCTGACCGGAGCGATCGCGGTGCTGACCGCGCTGACGGCCTTCGGCGCGCTGCGCGGGGTGCGCGAGCCCCTGCGCGCGCCGGCGGCCGTGCTCGCGTCCGCCTCCTACCTAGGCGCGGCATATCTCGCGCAGGGCGCCTTCAAGGAGCCGCTGCTCGGACTGGCCGTGCTCGGCTTCGCCCTCACGCTGCCGGCGCTGCGAGGGAACTGGTCGCCCGTGGCCGGGCTGCCCGCCGGGGTGATCGCCGCCGGCACGATCTACAACTACAGCTTCCCGGGGCTGGCCTGGCTGATCGGGACCGCCGTGCTCTGGGCGCTGCTCGTCGCCTGGCGGGACCGGCGGCGGCGCGGGGGCCTCGACCTCGGTCGCAGGCTGCGGTCGGCGCGCCCCGCGATCTGGCTGGCCGTCGCGGTCACCGTCGTCGCGGCGCTTCCGGAGCTCGTCAGCCTCGCCCACTTCGCGAGCTTCGAGGCCTTCAGCCCGTCGGGGGAGGGCGGGAACACCGGCTTCGGCAACCTCCGCCAGCCGCTCAACCCGCTCGAGGCACTGGGGATCTGGCCGTCGTCCGAGTTCAGGATCACCCCCGCCCGGTCGAGCACACCGGCCGCGGCCTTCTGGCTCGGTGGGCTCCTTGCCCTCGCGGCCTTCGCCTGGGGGATCGGCCGCTCGCTCGCCCGCCGCGAGGCGGCCCTGCCGGCGGCGGTCGGCGCCGGCGCGCTCGGGTACCTGGGCGCAGTGGGCGCCGGCACCGCGTACACGTCGGCCAAGGCGCTCGCCATCGCCGCCCCCGTGGTCATGGTCGTGATCCTGCGAGGGCTGTTCGCCGCCGACTCACTCGAGGGGGAGGAACCAGACGCCGCCTCCTCCGCTTCGCGTCCGGGGGCGGCTTGGGGGAGTTGGTTGCCCGCGCCGGTCGTCCGATTCGGCCTGCCGCTGCTGGCGCTGGCGTTCGTCGCCGCCGCGGCGTTCTCCTCGCTGCTGCCCCTCCGCCAGGCCGCCGTCGGCCCGACCGACCACACGGAGGAGCTGATGAGGATGCGTCCTCTGGTCGACGGCCAGGACGTCCTCTTCCTCGGCCGGGACAACTTCATCTCCTGGGAGCTGATCGGCTCGGAGGTGTACGCGCCGATCATCAACCACTACGACACCGAGGAGCTCCCCTCTCTCTACCGGGCCACTCCGATCAACGCCAAGTTCGACTGGGACAACGTTCCCGTGGAGGTCCTCGACGGCCGCCCGCTCGACGGGGCCGGCGACTACGAGCCCCGCCGCTTCGACTGGGTGCTGACCACGCGCGCCGCGATGCAGAGCGAGGCGCCGGACAGCTTCGAGCCCGCCCTCGAAACCGAGGACTTCATCCTCTGGCGCCGCACCGGTGAGACGCCCGACCGGCGCACCCTGATCGAGGATCTCGATCCCGGCGCCACCGCCGACTGCCCGGGCCCGGCCGCCGCCCTCGCGCGCGCGGACGGGTCCGCGACCGTGCTCCCGCGGGAGCCGGTGCTCGGCAGCGACTGGTTGCCCGATGACGAGCCGACCGAGGCGGCGCCGGCGACCCAGCGGCTCGACCTTCCCCCCGGCAAATGGGAGCTCTCGCTCCAGTACGCGAGCACCCAGGACATCCACATCTCCGCGCCCGGGCTGGAGCGGACGATGCGGGCGAACCTCCTCTTCCGTGGCCCCTCCCCGTACTACCCCGTCGGCACGATCGAGATCGAGGGCCCGCCGGACAGCGTCGCCGGGACGGTCGGCACGGAGTTCACCGTGACCGTCGATCCTCCGCCGCGGGTCGGGCGCCTGCTCGGGACCGAGGGCCGCGCCTACCTCGGCCGGCTCGCAGCCACCCCGGCCGACCCGTCCAGGGAGCGAATCGCTCTGGCCGGGTCGTGCGGCCGCTACGTCGACTGGTACGAGCTGGCCCCGGGGACCCCGCCGACCGCGGTCGCCGGAGTCCCCGCGCCGACGGTGCATCCGCCAGACAGCGACTAGGTCGCCACCGCTTCGTTTAGCCCAGCTCGGATAGCTAAAACAAGCGGCGCGCCGAGATGTAAACGCGGTTAGATTCGCTCCCCTGATGCGAAGGTGGGTTTCTGGGAGGAGGTCGCTTCGCGCTGACCTCGGGTTGGCGTTGGGGGTCTGCGTCGCCTGCCTCGTCATTCCCGCCATCGCCCTCGGCGCGAACCCCGCCTTCCCCGGCAACGACCCGGCGGAGAGCCCGAGGCTGAACACGCCCGACGACTCGCACTTCGACGAGTGCGAGGGCGACGATGCCGACGGCGTCCAGGAGTGCGCCACCTACTTCGAGGAGCGCTACCAGCAGTTCGGCTTCAGTCCCGACAGTGCGGAGATCTCGCCGGGCAATCGCGCGTTCTACTCGGACTGCAACCCCCTCACGCCGCAGGGCGACGGCCAGCTCGACACCCAGGGGGAGAACGCGAACCAGGCGGCTGAGGGCGGGGTCAACCCGCTGGCCCGCTGCTACCAGATCGCCGGGGTCCGGGCCGACACGGCCTGGAAGTTCTTCAACCAGGCGCCCCATGACGATCCGGGGCTGCCGGGCGACCCTGAGGTCGAGATCGCCATCCTCGACACCGGCGCCGAATGGGACAACGGCGAGCTGCGCAACAAGATCGCCCTCAACGAGGACGAGCTGCCCGAGCCGCAGACCGGCGGGCGGCGCCCCCTGTGGCGCCGATGACTGCAACGCGAGACGGCTCCTTCGACGTCCGCGACTTCGCCAACGACCCCCGGGTGCCGGTCGCGGCCGGCGATCAGGAGGCCGACGGGGTGCTCGACCCCTCCGACCTGATCGCGGTCTTCTCCGACGACTTCGATGGCGTAGGCGCCGACAACGAGAACAACGGCTACGACGACGACATCGCCGGCTGGGACTACTTCGACGACGACAACGACCCCTTCGACGCCTCGAGCTGCTGCTCGGCGAGCGGGCACGGGACGGGCCGCGCCAGGGAGGCGGCGGCGGAGACCAACAACGGCGCGGGCGAGCCGAGCGCCGCGAACGCCGGCTCCGACGCCGGCATGTGCCCGGAGTGCCAGATCATCCCGCTGCGCGTCTGGGACACCTTCGTCGTCCCGATCGACTTCTACGCGATGGGGGTCGTCTACGCGGCCCAGAACGGGGCCGAGGTCGTGGAGGGCGCGGTCGGCGGCCTCGGCAACACCCACTTCGCCCGCGAGGCGTTCAAGTTCGCCGACGAGCAGGGGGTCGCCCTGATGCTGGTCTCCTCCGACATCAACAGCGCCAACCACAACTACCCGACGAACTACAACGAGGCCGTCTACGTCGCGGGCTCCCTTCCGGACACGGCGCCGAACGACACCTGCTCCGGGCCGGGTGGGCTCCTGATCGAGCCGCCCTCGCCTCCCGAGGAGTTCGAGGAGGGCTGCGACGAGTTCCTGCAGTTGCTCGGTACGAACGTCGGCGTCGTCCCCACCGCCCAGCCCTCCACCACGAGCTTCTTCCGCAACTCGAACCTGACCCAGTACGGCGGCAAGGCCGACATCGTGCTGATGGGCTCGACCGGCTCGGAGAACACCGGCCAGGCGGCCGGCGCCGCCGGGCTGGTCGCCTCCTTCGGCAAGCTCGTGTTCGGGGCCGGCAACCCGCTGAGCGGCAATGAGATCCGCCAGCTGCTGACCATGACCGCCGAGGACGTCCGGCCCGGGACGGGCAACCTCAACCTCGGCCTGATCGGCGCGCCGTTCGTGGACAAGGCCGCGACTGGCTGGGATCCCCACTTCGGCTACGGCCGGGTGAACCTGGCCGGGGCGATGCAGCGGATTCGCGACAACGACGTGCCGCCCCAGGCGCAGATCGACTCCCCGGCCTGGTTCGCTCCGATTCCGGTCGAGGGAGGCGGCCCGGGCGACGTGCCCGTGAAGGGGTTTGTCCGCTCCTCACATGGCAGCCCCGCCGGCAACTGGCGGCTCGAGCTGCAGTGTGGACAGGACGTTACGGACGCGAGGTTCGACTCCGACCCCACCGACACGCTCGCCAACGGGAACGGCCAGGTAGACGGCGTCCTTGGCACGATCCCGCAGGTCCGGCTCGAGGACCTGGCCGCGAACTGCAACGGCGAGGTCGAGGACGACGCCGGCCGCCCGGCGGGCGGCGCCGCCGACGGCTGGCCCGGCGACCCCTACCCGAACCCCGACCCCGAGCGGCACGCCTTCCAGCTCCGGCTCACCGTCCAGGAGTTGGGCAACACCGCCAACTTCGGCCGCTACCGCAAGACCCTCTTCGCCTACCAGGACGACGGCAACCTGCCCGGCTGGCCGAAGCCGATCGGAACCGGCTCAGCCGCTGGCGATTTCGTCACGGGCTCGGGCGGAGAGGTCTCCACCCGCCTCTTCGACGTGGACGGCGACAACGAGCTGGACGTCCTGCTGGCGACCACCTCCGGCGAGCTCCATGCCCTGCATTCCGACGGCACCCCGGTGGCGAGCTTCAACGGCGGCGACCCCGTGATGACATCGCGCTACGCGCTCGAGGAGAACCATCCCGTCCCCGGAACGCTGCCGCAGCCGCGGCAGTCACCCCGCGTGCCGGCGATCGGCGACATAGACGGCGACCTCGAGGCAGAGATCGTGATGAACGCGGGGGAGCACGTCTTCGCCTGGAACCTCGACGGCACGCCCCTGCCGGAGTTCCAGGGCGGCCCGGGCGACGCGGCGGTTGATCGGAGCCTCTCGGAGCCCTGCCTCGGCGGTGCCGCCGCCAAGCCCTGCTTCAACACCGCCGATCGCCGGATCACCTCTTCCAACCACATCAAGCGGGGCTTCCTCGGCTCGGTGGCCCTCGGCGACCTCGACTGCAACGGGAACCTGGACATCGTCGCCGGGTCGCTGGACCAGCATCTCTACGCCTGGAGGGGGAACGGCAACCTGCTGCCCGGCTTCCCGAAGAAGCTCCAGAGCGCCGGGGCCGACGGCGCCGAGATCGTCACCACGCCCGCGATCGCCGAGCTCGACGGCCGGGACTGCGCCGCGACCGGCGCCGGCCCGAAGGGCCCCGAGGTCGTGATCTCGACCAACGAGGTCATTGACGCCGATCCGTCTCCCCCTGACGCCGACCTCAGCAACTTCTTCCAGATCTTCAACCTCCTGATCCAGAACGCGACGGGGTCCAACCCGGTCTACGCGGTCCACGGCGACGGCACCATGGTCAACGGCTGGCCCGTCCAGGTGGGCACCGCGGCGGGCGACCTGCTGCCGATGGTGCTCCCGGGCCACGACTCCGCCGTGCTCGACTCGGACGGCAACGGCGACGACGAGGTGTCCGTGTCGGCCGCGACCTCGGTCCAGCCGGGCGGGACGCGGCTGGTCGACGGCAACGGCAACACGATCATGAGCTACCAGAACGCCCCCGCGAACTCCTCACCGGACGGCGGGGCGATCGTCAACCTCGCCGACTACCAGTCGGTCGGGGACCTGCTTGGCGCGGGACAGCCCTCGGTGTTCAAGGGCGGGCTCACCGTGAACGGCGCCGCCAACCTGCTCGCCGTGAACCAGAACCTCCCGTTCAGCCACGTCGAGCAGGCCTGGGACCCGACCACCGGCGCCGCGCTGCCCGGCTATCCGCTCGCCACCGACGACTTCCAGCTGCTCGGTCAGGCCTCGATCGCCCGGGTTGGCGGGGCGGCCCCTGGCCGTCAGGTGCTGGTCGGCACCGGGCTCTACAACCTGCACGCCTACGGCACCGGCGGCACCGAGCCCGCCGGCTGGCCGAAGTTCACCGGCGGCTGGCAGCAGGCGACTCCCGCGATCGGCGATGCCGACGGCGACGGCAACCTCGACGTGAGCACGGTCACCCGCGAGGGCTGGTCCTTCCTCTGGGACACCGGCGTGGACGCCTGCGACGACTCCAGCAACGACGAGTGGTGGACCTTCCACCACGACGAGCACTCCACCAACAACTACGGGCACGACGGGCGCCCGCCTGGCCGGCCCCGCAACCTGATGGGCGCCGTCAACCAGAGCGGCGGGGTCGATCTGAGCTGGGTCGCTCCGGGCGACGACTGGCTCTGTGGCGAGGGCAACATCTTCCGGGTCATCCGGTCCAACGCCCCGATCCAGCATCCCTCCGACGGGGTGACGGTCAAGGACCAGGCCGCCGAGGGCGCGGTGGACACGGCGAAGCAGATCTCCCTCACCTCCGCCGAGGTCGCCGGCGCGAGCCACCTGGCGATCCTCTACCGCGACGAGGCCGACCCCGGCACCGAGCGAGGCAACTGGGGCCTGCTGGCCCAGGTGGCCCCTGCGGGAGGCGGCGCTGACACCGACGGCGACGGCGTCCTCAACAGCGACGACAACTGCCCGCTGGTGGCAAACCCGCTCAGGAGGACGCGGACAACGACGGCACCGGCGACGCCTGCGAGCCGCCGCCGGACGGCGACGGCGACGGCGAGCCGGACGCAACCGACAACTGCCCGACGAACCCCAACCCGGGCCAGGAC
This sequence comes from uncultured Solirubrobacterales bacterium, assembly GCA_963752605.1. Classification (GTDB taxonomy): domain Bacteria; phylum Actinomycetota; class Thermoleophilia; order Solirubrobacterales; family 70-9; genus CAVVYW01. The sequence goes on along the minus strand of CAVVYW010000005.1, from coordinate 1,528,690 downwards.
GACACGGACGGCGACGGGATCGGCGACGTCTGCGACCCGGTGGGCACCGGCGGCGGCACTCCTCCGCCGGCGGCTCAGCAGCCCCCGCCGGCCGGTGCCTGCACCAACTCGGTCAACGGGACGCGAGCGGGCGACCGGCTGACCGGAACCGAGTCCTCTGACCGAATCACCGGCCAGCGCGGGCGTGACCGGATCAGCGGCCTGGGCGGAGACGACTGCATCTTCGGCAACAAGGGGCCGGACCGGGTCTCCGGCGGCACCGGCGGCGACCAGATCAGCGGCGGCAACAGCCGCGACCGCATCAACGGCGACGCCGGCGCGGACACGATCAGGGCCGGGAACGCCCGCGACGTAGTCAGGGCGCGCGACGGCGAGGCCGACACGATCGACTGCGGCGGCGCGGTCGACCGCGTGACGGCCGACCCGCAGGACAAGCTCGTCAACTGCGAGAACGTGAACGGCGCCGGGAAGAAGGCGCGCAAGCGATGAGAACGCGCACGAAACTCGCGATCGCGCGGGCTGCTCGCGCTGGTGGTGAGCGCCCTCGTTGCCGGCCCGGCGCTCGGCGCCTTCCCGTACAACCGCACGGGCGGCAGCGCCACCGACTACAAGGACTTCTTCCTCACCCACGAGACGCCCGAGCGACCTCACCGGGAAGCTCGAGTGGATGTACGCGGCCACCCCCGAGGCTGGCAATCCCTACAACTCGCATCCGCTGGAGCTCGGCGGCGTCCGAGGCGGCCACGTCGGCGACGCCACCGATGCGCCGCCGACCGCCTGGGAGACGACCCTGGGACGGCCCGACGTCCTGATCGCGGTCCACGACTCCGGGATCAAGTGGAACGACGCCGGCGCGATGAACAACCTGCGCTTCAAGACCTGGGTCAACCCCGGCGAGGTGCCGGCGCCGAACGCCGGCCGCAACGACGGCGGCAGCACCACCGAGTCGCTGCTCGGCGGCGACTGCGCCGGATATACGGGAGGCGTCGACGACGCCAACGGCGACGAGGTCTTCAACCTCGCCGACTTCGCCTGCGACACGCGGGTCAACGTCACCGATTCCCGCCGGGTCGGGCCAGCAGGAATGCTCACACCCCAGGACCTCCTGCTCGCCTTCACCAACGGCGACGACGCCGACGACAACGGGTTCGAGGACGACATGGTCGGCTGGGACTTCCTCGACGACGACAACGACCCCTACGACGACGTCCAGTACGGCCACGGCACGGGCGAGGCGCAGGACTCGACCGCCGAGGCGAACAACGGCGGCGAGCTGGGCACCTGCCCGAACTGCATGTCGATGCACATGCGGGTGGGCGACAGCTTCATCGCGGACGTCAACCGCTTCGCCCAGGGCGTCCTCTACGCGACCGACAACGGCGCACACGTGATCCAGGAGGCGCTCGGGACGCTCAACAACTCCCGGCTCTCCCGCCAGGCGGTCAACTACGCCTACAAGCACGGCGTCACCGTGATCGCCTCGGCCGCGGACGAGGCCGCCCAGCACAACAACTGGCCCTCGAGCCTGCCGCACGTGATCCTGGTCAACTCGGTCACCCAGTACGACGACACGCTGAGCCCGCTCCCGCGCTCCTACCTGCAGTTCAACGGCTGCACCAACTTCAACGCCAAGATCACCGTCGCGATCCCGTCGGTGAGCTGCTCCTCCGACGCCACCGGTCGAGGCTCGGGGATGGCGGGGCTGATCTACAGCGCGGCGCTCAACGCCGTCGGAGCGGGGGAAGCTCGATCCACTCCGGCCTCCGATTGCGAGCGGGCGGTCGACGTGGACGGAACACCGGGCCTCGACCCATGCCTGGTCACCGCCAACGAGGTGCGCCAGTTGATGGCGTCCGGAGCGGTTGGCGGGACCGCGACGTCCGACGACGTCGACTTCCTGGCCGGCGTCGAGCCGTTCTGCGGCGCTGGCGCCGACCGCCGGCTGCACCAGCACCGCCGCATCGGCTGCACAGGTCGCGACCAGCCGTCCGGTGATCTCGCCGCTCGCCGAGACCCGAAGCTATCCGGCGCGCGGCGGCCACGACCAGTTCTACGGCTGGGGCCGGGTCAACATGGCCAAGGCGACCGGCGCGCTGATCCGCGGAGGCCTCGGCGACCCGACGGTCAAGGCGCTGCTGCCGCCGGAGGTCGAGATCACCTCTCCGGAGTGGTACGACCAGATCAACCCCGGCCAGGCGACCTTCGACGTCCGGGGCCAGATCTCCAAGCGCCCCGGCTCGGGTCCCTGCACCTACCGGGTGCTGATCGCCCCGGGTCACTACCCGAACAACGCCGAGGTGCCGACCGGGGACTTCCAGCAGATCGCCACCGGCGAACTGCGACGCCCCCGTTGACGGCGTCCTCGCCAGCGTCAGCGTCGCCACCCTGCAGGCACGGTTCCCGGCCGGAACCGACTTCACCGGGCCCGAGCCTCCGCCGACCCCTGTCGTCGACAACGGCCGGCCCTTCGCGGCGCCCCACGGCTTCACGGTCAACGTCGTCGCCGACACCACGTTCACCGACTCGAGCGGGGTCTCGACCCTGCGCGGGCGAGGACCGCCGAGCGATGTGGCTGCACCGCGACACCGACATGCTCACCGGCTTCCCCCGCAAGATCACCGAGAACTCCGATCTCACCGGCGACGGCGAGTCCTCGCCGGCGCTGGCCGACCTCGACGGCGACAACCGCACCGAGCTGATCGTCGGCTCCTCCGACGGCTTCGTCCACGCGTTCAGGCGCAACGGAACCGAGCTGCCCGGCTGGCCCGTCCGCGGTGACGCCCCCGGCTTCCTCCACACCGGCGGCCGCGCCTACTCCACGCCCGACGTCTCCTCCAACCTCGGGGGCGCGATGCTCTCCTCGGTTGCGGTCGGCGATACCGATCGCAACGGCATCCCGGAGGTCTGGGCCGCGGACTTCGAGGGCAAGGTCTACGGCTGGAGCGCCGGTGGGCAGCGGATCTTCACCCGCGAGGCGAACATCGACTTCTCGGGCAAGCCGCTCTCCCCGTTCCAGAACGTCCGCAACGGCGAGTTCAACCGGACCCAGCACGGCTTCATCGGCTCGCCGGTGCTCGCCGACATCGACGGCGACCGCGCGCTCGAGATCGTCGCCGCCAACATGGACCGGCACCTCTACGCCTGGGATCCGAACGGCTCCAGCGTTCCCGGCTATCCGCTCCTGGTCGTCGACATGACCAAGGTGGCGTCGATCGACCCGACCACGCACCGGATCACCTTCAACGCGAACGCCGGGTCGGAGCAGCAGGGCGCGATCGTCGACACGCCCGCGGTGGGCGACCTCGACGGGGACGCGAACGACATCGGCCCCGACGAGTTGCCCGAGATCGTCGTCGGAACAAACGAGGAGTACAGCGCGGGCGATGACGGCGGCCTCAACGCCGACTCGGTGAACGCCGGCTCGTTCACCCTGATCGAGCAGGCCGGCCTGCTCGAGCCCGGCAACGGCCGCCTCTACGCGGTGAACCCCGGCGGCGATCCGAACCCGGACCCGGATCCCGCTGGCGCGTTCCGCGCCGGCTGGCCCGCGAAGATCGGGATCGCCCTGACCGGCCTGCTGCCGGTGGTCGGCGAGGGGATCACGGCGCCGCCGATCATCGGCCCCGTGGCCTGCGAGGGCGGGGCGGTCGGCCCCAAGGTGGGGGTGATCCCGAACAACGGGTTCGCCTACGTCTTCAACCCGAACGGCCAGTCCTGCTACGGCCGCGACGGGGAAGGCAGGGACACGACCCTGCAGACCAACTTCGGCGCCACCGCGCAGAAGTACGACACCCCGGTCCTGGCGGCAGTCGGCAGTCCGGCGTTCGGGGCGCTGGTGCCGGGCGCGAGCCCCTCCTTCCTCTCGCCGGCCGCCGGCGTCATTCGCGCCGTCGACCTGGGCATCAACGAGTACCAGGGCGGCCAGGACTTCCTGATGGCCTGGAACTCGGAGACCGCGCAGCCGCAGCCGGGCTTCCCGGGCATCGTCAACGACCTCCAGTTCCTCACCGGCCCGTCGGTGGCCGACATCGATGCGGTGCCGAACACCGAGGAGGTCGTGGGCGGCACGGCCTCCTTCGACCTCGCCGCGTTCAGCGGGGCGGGCACCCCGGTCCCCGGCTTCCCGAAGCTCACCGGCGACTGGACCGTCGCGAGCCCGGCCATCGGCAGCTTCGGGACGCTCGACGCAGGCCCCGGCTCGACCAACGAGGGCAAGGCGCTGATCGGGCTCACCCGTTCCGGCTACCTGTTCGCCTACGACACGGATGCGGCCGCCTGCACGCCCTCGTCCTGGCCGCGCTTCCACCACGACAACGCCAACTCGGGCGACTACAGCCGCGACGCGGTCCTGCCGGGCAAGCCGACCGACCCGATGCTCCCAACGGGGACAACGATGTCCTTCGTCGCTCCGGGGGAGGACCTGATGTGCGCCAACGCGGACCGGTACGAGATCGTCACCTCGAACAGCCCAATCGACGAGTCCAACTTCGACTCGGCGACGCGGCTCTGCGGCTTCGGGGGGCGACCCCCGATTGCCCCGTCCCGGCCGCCCCGGGCAGCTCGCAGAGCTTCACGATCCCGGATGGGGCCCTTCGTCACCTGGCGCTGAGGGCCGTAGACGATCAGGACAACGTCGGCCGGACTGCCTCCTTCGACAAGGGCAACTGCGTACCCGACGGGATCGACGACGACTGCGACGGTGTGCCCAACAACGCCCCCGACAACTGCCCGGCCGTCTTCAATCCGAACCAGACGGATACCGACGGGGACGGCTCAGGCGATGTCTGCGATGCCGACGATGACGGCGACGGCGTGCCGGACGGCGCCGACAACTGCGCCTTCATCCCCAACCCCGACCAGCTCGACTATGACGCCGATGGGATCGGCAACCCCTGCGATCCCGATCCCGGCTCGGCGCCGGGCGGCGGCGGTGGGGCCGGCGGTGGTGGAGGGACCGCGCAGCCCCCGAGCGGCCCCTGCGCGACCGCGAAGAGTGGTACCGCCGGCGAAGGACAACCTCACCGGCACGGCCGGCGGCGACCGCGATCACCGGCTCGCTCCGAGGCGGCGATGGCGGCGGTGGCGGCGCCGGCCAGGCGCCGCTGCCCCGACGGCGGGTCCATGCGCCACGACCAAGAGCGGCACGCGCGGCAAGGACCGCCTGGTCGGCACCGACCAGGGCGACCGCCTCTTCGGTCTGCTCGGTGGCGACCTGATCAGCGGGCTGGCCGGCGACGACTGCCTGTTCGGCAACAAGGGGGCGGACCGGCTGTTCGGCGGCGACGGCGCGGATCAGATCAGCGGCGGCAACAGCCGCGACCGGGTGAACGGCGGCAGGGGCGCGGACACGGTCCGCTCGGGCAACGCCCGCGACGTGGTCAAGGTCCGCGACGGCGAGGCCGACACCGTGGACTGCGGCGGCGGCGACGACCGGGTCATCGCCGACGCCGCGGACAACCTCAGCAACTGCGAGAACGTAAAGCGCCGATGAACTCGGCGGGGGCGCCTGCGCCTCCGCGGCCATTCTCTGCGCCCTCGCCATCGGCGTGGTCGCGGCGAGTTCTCGGTTGCGGTGACTCCGACGAGGACGGCGGGCGACGGCACGACCGCAGCCGGCCCCGACCCAGACCGCGCCCGACCGGCCCCAGCACGGTCGGCGCCGCCCGCCCGCGTGATCAAGCGAGCCGAGGACGAGGTGGCGGCCTACTGCCGCAAGGTCGGGCAGAGCTCTCAGCGGCGGGCCGGGCCCACGCCGACGACTTCGAGCGGGTCAACGCGGCGCTCGACGAGCTCGCGGCCCTGGCCGCGCGCAGCCGGCGGGGGCCGGATGCCTGGCGGCACGACTCCTCGCCTCGCGCTGGGCGACATCGCCGAGAACCTCGAGGGCACCAACTGCGACCCCCGGCTGGTCGCGCAGATCGACGAGGCCCTGGCCACCCTGCCGGCGGAGTAGCCGGTGGTCGGCTCAGCGGTCTAGGTCGTCTTCGCGATCCACACGTCGCAGGTGGCGTGGTGCGAGATCTTGTTCGGCACGCTGCCGAGCAGGAAGCGCTTGGCCCCGGTCATTCCCTTGTTGCCGACCAGGACGAGATCCGCCCCGTTCTCCTCCGCGACGTCGAGGATGGCGTCGGCGGGATCGCCCTCGCGCGGGTGGGTGACCACGTCCACCTTCTCCTTCTTCGCCTCGGCGGCGGCCTTGTCGAGGATGAACTGGACGTCCTCGCGGGGGTTGACGGCGTGCGAGACGTCGCCGCTGATCCCCTCCGCCTCGTCCTTCAGCCGCTGCTGCGGGATGGGCTCGTAGGCGCTGACGATCTCGAGCTTCGCGTCCGAGAGCTTGGCCAGCTCGATCGCGGTCAAGACCGCTTCCTTCGCGGTCTCAGAGCCGTCGGTGCCGACCACTATGCGGTTGAACATTCGTCCTCCTCGCCAAGCCGGATTTCGCGGGCATCCTATCCCGAACCTCGCGCGCGGCCGTCGCACTAGGTGAGCTTCACGACCGCGATCACCATCGAGGCGAGCAGGCAGACCACGAGGATCCCGAGGGAGATCGACCAGACGCGCGGCATGGCGCGATCCTAGCCGCGCGCGCGATCCTGGCTGCCCAGCCAGATCGCCGGTAGGGTTCCGCTCGCGTGGCGGACGAGGTCGAGAAGATCCTGTTCCGGCCCCCCTGGAGCCCGACGCTGGGCAAGGTGGCCGACGGGGTCTGGCTCGTGCGCGGCGACCTCCGCTGGGGCATGAACGTCTACCTGCTCGAGGACGACGGCGGGGTGACCGCGTTCGACGCGGGCACCAAGCCGATGGTGAAGGCCGTCAAGACGGCGGCGGACAAGCTCGGGGGACTGAAGCGGGTCGTCCTCGGCCACAGCCACTCCGACCACCGCGGAACGGCCCCCTACCTGGGCGTCCCCGTCTACTGCCACCCCGACGAGAAGCCCTACGCGGAGGCCGCGACCTGGCAGGAGAACGCGCCCTACTGGGACATGGACCTGCTCCGCGGTCGCCTCGATCCGCTTCCTCTACAAGCACTGGCTCCACAACCGCTGGGACGGCGGGGCGGTCGAGATCGCCGGCACCGTCGAGGAGGGAGACGAGATCTGCGGCTTCGAGGTCAAGGCCTTCCCGGGCCACGCCCCGGGACAGATCGGGCTCTGGCGCGCCTCCGACGGCGTCGCTCTGGTCACCGACACGGTGTACTTCGCCGACTCCGAGACGCTTCAAGCCCCAGGACCATCCGAGCGTCCCGCATCGCGCCTGGAACTGGGATCACGAGAAGGCCGCGAATCCGCCGCGAAGCTGGCCGCGCTCGACCCGAAGCTGGTGCTCGCGGGCCACACGGAGCCGCACGCCGAGCCCAACCTGAAAGAGCAGCTGGAGCGCGCCGCCGAGGCCGGCTGAACCGGCGCGCACACCGCGCACCTGATGTACGTTCTCGGTGGGGCTTGGGGCGCCCCGCTTCAGGAGAGAGGACTGATGGGAAGGCAGCGAGAGAGCTGGTTGAGGCGGCCGAGCTGGCGCCGTGTCACAGGGTCGCCTGTGTGCTGGTGGGCGTAACCGCCGCGGTCGCATACGCCAGCCACATCGGCGGGGGCCCGCAGGGGCACACGACGCTCCAGGAGATTCTCGTCGGCAACGGCGCCAGCCCTTACGAGGACCTGCAGATGAGCGACATCCCGGACCAGACCCACATCGTCCGGGACAAGGCCTACGAGACGGCCAACCCCCACGCGGGTGTGAATCCGGACGCGATCCCAAGCGCCGGCCCCGGCCGTGCGGCATCTCGTGACTCCCTCGCCTACTTCGCCCAGATGACCGACTTCCAGCTCGCCGACGAGGAGTCGCCGGCGCGCGTCGAGTTCGTGGATCCTGGCGCCAGCTCCGCCTGGCGCCCGCAGGAAGCCCTGATCCCGTTCCAGGTGGAGGAAACCGTCCAGCAGATCAACGCATTCGCCGGCGAGAGCCCGGTGGATCAGGGAAGCGGCATGGGCAATGTCATGGACTTCGCGCTGATCACCGGGGACCAGGCGGACAACATGCAGAAGAACGAGTCGATCTGGGTCCGGGACCTGCTGGAGGGCGGGCCGCCCGAGCTCCCCAACTTCAACAGCGGTGACGTAGCCGATCTCAACCCGGCGCTTCCCGGCTGTGCCGCCGCGAGCGTCAACCCCGGAGTGCCCGCTCTGACGCTCGAGGCGCCCAAGTACACGGGCGTTCAGGACTACACCGACTATCCGCTGGGCGCGCCCAATCAGAGTCTCTACTACGACCCGAACACCCCGACGGGGCAGTACGCGGGCTGGCCCGACCTACACCAACCTGATGGACCGCGCCCAGCAGATCCCGCTCACCCCGACCGGTCTGGACAAGCCGGGTGGCGCGGTTGGCGACCTCCCCTTCTACGTCACCAACGGCAATCACGACACCCTTGTCCAGGGCAACGAGGACGCCAACCGAGAGTTCGAGCAGATCGCGACCGGCTGCCTCAAGGTACTGGCCAGCAGCGCCCAGCCCGGGGGCCCGCCGTGCACGAACCCCGATCCTGACTGCCTCCCGGGCCGCTCCAGCTGCTCCAGAATCCCTCCGCCTTCATGCTGGTGCCCCCGGACGACGACCGGCAGTTCGCGTCGAAGCCGCAGGTCAAGTCGATCTACGGCGCGGTGCCTGGTGGCCCTGGGAACGACGGCGAGGACGACGGCCACGGGTTCGGCTTCGTGGACAATGCCCAGGACACGGCCTCAGGCGGCTCGGCCTCCTACTACGCCTGGGATCCGCCGCGAGACGCCCGGCTTCCGCTTCATCTCGATCGACACCAACTCCGACGGGGGCGTCGTCGAGCAGAGCTCGAGCGGCAACATCGACGACCCGCAGTTCCAGTGGCTGACGGCCGAGCTCGACGCAGCCGAGAACGCCAACAAGCTGGTCGTGATCTTCGGCCACCACCCGGTGCGCAGCCTCGTCTCGAACGTCCCCGACGAGGCGGCGGGCCCGTGCGTGCTACCGCCGACGACGCCCACGGCCACGACACCAATCCCGGCTGCGACATCGACCCGCGTGTCTCCGAGCCGATCCACCTCGGGACGCCCGGCGCCGGCGCGACCAACGGCCAGAGCTTCGTCGAGCTGCTCGAGCAGTACCCGAACGTGCTCGCGTACGTGCCCGGCCACACCCACGAGAACAGGGTCATCCCGTTCACCCGCCGAAACACACGGCAGCGTCTGGTGGGAGATCAACACCTCGGCGGTGGCCGACTGGCCGACCCAGAGCCGGCTGATCGAGGTGATGGACAACGACGACGGGACGGACACGCTCTCCATCTTCGGCACCGTCATCGACCACGCCGCCGCGGCCGGCGCGCACCGCCGGCGGGAGACGCCAGCGCGCTTCAACGCCGACCAGCTCGCCTCGATCGGCCGTACCCTCACCTTCAACGACCCGCAGGCCGGCGATGGCACCGGCGAAGGGGCGGCACGAGGACAACAACGTGGAGTTGCTCGTGTTCGATCCACGTCCGGGTGCGGACTCCGACGGCGACGGCATCGACAACTCGGATGACAACTGCCCCGGCATCCCCAACCCGGGCCAGCAGGACAGCGACGGCGACGGGCTCGGCGACGCCTGCGAGCCGGCGACCGCCGCCGGCGGCGGCAGCCAGCCGGGCTCGAATCCCGCGACGACGCCCGGCACGGCGAAGAAGAAGGAAGTGCAAGAAGCGGAAGAAGCGCAAGCGCAAGGGGAAGAAGACCGCTGCCACGGCCACGATCACTCCCACTCGGCAACCGCCGACGCAGCGAAGAAGAAGCGGAAGAAGCGCTGCAAGGCGCGTCGTAAGAAGCGGCGCTAGCAGCCCGGCGCCCGCGCGGTGACCGCGGCCGCCGCGTCCACCAGCCCGGCCCCGAAGAGGATCGGGTCGTAGGCCTGGCCGAGCTGTCCGACGCCCCTGCGCGCCGTCGCCTCGAGCTGGCACTCGACCCTCGTCGCCGCGCTGCCCACGACACGGCTGGCGATCACCATCGCGGCCACTCCCGAGACGTGCGCCGCCGCCATCGAGGTTCCCTCGTAGAACGTCGGATAGCCGAAGCGCCTGAAGCTCGGGCCGTCGAAGGTGAGCTGGAAGATCGGCGCGTTGCGCGCGAAGTAGGCGTCGTTGGCGCCGCAGCTGGGGAGCAGGGGCGGGCCACCGCCGGGGGCGACCAGGTCGAGCCCCGCTCCGGTGCGTGAGCCGTCCGCGAGGCAGGCGTCCTTGGTGACCCGGCCGACGCCGATCACGTGCGGCGCGGCGGCCGGGAAAGGCGATCGGCTGCGTGTTGTCGTTGCCGGCCGCCGAGACCACGACCACCTGCTTCTTCGCGGCGAACTTGATCGCCTTGCAGATCTGCGGGATCTTCGCGCAGCTGTTCACGGCGCCGCCGAACTCGAAGCTCATGTTGATGATCCGGGCGTCCCGCTTGACCGCGAACCGGATGCCCGTCGGCGATGTCCTTGGCGTTGCCGAAGCCCTGCTGGTCGAGAACCCGCACCGGGATGATCTTCGCGCGGTAGGCGAGCCCGGTGAGCGCGAAGCGGTTGCCGGTCTGCTCGGCGATCGTCCCCGTCACATGGGTGCCGTGACCGTCCCGGTCGAGCGGCAGGTCGTCGCCGACGACGATGTCGCGTCCCGGCAGGAACTGCTTCCGGCCGAAGTCCGGGCTCTTGCGGAAGCGGGGCTTCATCGTCCGGTAGGCGATCCCCGTGTCCAGCACCGCGACCTTGACGTCCTTGGCGCCCGGGGCGCGGCGCTGCTTCAGCACGTCCCATGCGCCCGGGGCGTTGATGCCGCCGCGCGCCTCGAAGGGAAGGGGAGTGGTGGACTGCCCGCAGAGCGAGCCGCACGGCAGGAAGTTCCACTGGACCCGCTGCCAGCCGCCGGGGGTTCCGTTGAAGCCGGTGTCGTTCGGGACCGCCGAGGCGTGGGCGATGTAGTTGGGGACCGCCCAGGCGACTCCGTCGTTGGCGCGCAGCGCCTCCGCCGCCTCGTCCACGCCGACCGCGGAGGGCAGCCGGAGGACCCGCTCCGGCGCGCCGTGGAAGCGGACCAGCAGCTCGCCCGGGACGAACTGCGGCTGGGCCTCGTCCGCCCAGGCGGGCGCCGCCGCCACGGCCAGCGCGGCGGCGCAGAGAAGCGCTGTTGTGAGGATCGTCTTTCGCATCCTGGCCCCTGGGCGGCCGGTGGGCGCGCCGCGTGACGTAAAACACCAGCACTGACGCAAAGTTCCCGTGCCCAGGAGGGCAGGGAGCATACGTGCGCGTTCCCCGATACTGCGCGTGATGGCCGACGAACGGTTCACCGAGATCGACCGGCGCCTGATGCGGCGGGCCCTCGAGCTCGCCGAGGAGGCGGCGGGCCACGGCGACGTCCCGATCGGCGCCGTGGTCGCCCGCGGCGACGAGGTGCTGGGCGCGGCCGGGAACGAGCGCGAGCTTCGCGCGGACCCGACCGCCCACGCCGAGGTCCTGGCGCTTCGCGAGGCGGCTGAGCGCCTCGGCGGCTGGCGGCTGCCCGACACGACGATCTACGTGACCCTCGAGCCCTGCGCGATGTGCGCCGGCGCGATCGCCCTGGCCCGGGTGCCGCGGCTCGTCTACGGCGCGCCCGACCCCAAGGGCGGGGCGGTCGGCGGCGTGATCGACCTGTTCTCGGAGCCGGTGGTCAACCACCGGCCGCTGGTCGAGGGCGGGCTGCTCGCCGAGGAATCCGCGGCGCTGCTCGAGTCGTTCTTCTCGGCGCGCCGCTGACCCTGCTGAGCGGAGAGGGTGGGATTCGAACCCACGAGGCGGGGATTACCCGCCCACTCGCTTTCCAAGCGAGCTCCTTAAGCCACTCGGACACCTCTCCGGATTCACGGATCGCCCCTAGGGGCAACCCGCGTCGCGAAGGGTAATACTGCGCCCGCGCGCTGGGGGGTACCGCGCCTACTGACTGCATCCAACCAAGGAGGAGAGATGGAGGAAAAGAGCAGCAAGGAGTGGCTGGTGCCGCTCACCGGGGTCGCGTTCATCCTGCTGATCGCCGCGAGCTTCATCGTCGCCGGGGAGGAGCCCCCGGGCGCGAGGACGACTCGGCACAGGAGATCGTCGATCACTACGTCGACAACAAGGACTCCGTCAGGTCGGAGCGTTCCTCGGCGCCGTCGCGGGAGCCGTGCTGATCTTCTTCTTCGGCTACGTGAGCAAGGTGCTGCGGGCCGCAGGGGACCAGGGGGTTCTGCCAGCGCTGGTCGTCATCGGCGCTTCGATCGTCGCGGTCGGCGGGGCGATCGACGGCACGATTTCGTTCGCCCTAGCCGAATCGGCCGATGACATCGAGCCCGCCTCGATGCAGACCCTGCAGGCGCTGTGGGAAAACGACTTCCTGCCGTTTGCCCTGGGAATGATGGTGCTCTGGCCGGCGCTGGCCATCTCGAGCCTTCGCAGTAAGGCCCTGCCCGCTTGGCTCGGTTGGGCGGCGGCCGTGATCGGAGTGGTCGCCTTCGCTGGGCCGGCGAGCTTCGTCACCTTCCCGCTCGGCGCAATTTGGATTCTCGTCGCCAGCATCCTGCTGACGATGCGGGCGCGCGGCGGGTCGGGAACCGCCCCCGCACCGGCGGCGTAGACATCTGCGTGGCCCGGCCCCGGCGTTCTTCGGAGCGCCGGGGCCGGGTCGCGTATAACTCCGCCCGATGGCCTGGAACGTCTACCTGGCGGGCGAGATCCACAGCGACTGGCGCGAGCGGATCGCCGACGGCGCGAGGGAGACCGGCCTCGACATCACCTTCACCTCGCCGGTCACCGACCACGGCGCCTCCGACGACGTCGGCGTCGCGATCCTCGGGGAGGAGTCCGAGGGCTTCTGGAAGGACCACAAGGGCGCCGGGGTGAACGCGATCCGCACCCAGACCCTGGTCCGCCAGGCGGACGTGGTGGTGGTCCGCTTCGGCGACAAGTACAAGCAGTGGAACGCCGCCTTCGACGCCGGCTTCGCCGCCGCCCTCGGCAAGCCCATCGTCACCCTGCACGACCCCGACACCACGCACGCGCTGAAGGAGATCGACCGCGCGGCGATGGCCACGGCGGAGACACCCGAGCAGGTGGTGGCCGTGCTCCGCTACGTGCTCGAGGGCAAGCTTCCGGCCTCCACGTAAACAGGCTGACGCTAGCCTTGGCGCTGCTGTCCCGGAGGGGTGCCGGAGTGGTTGAACGGGGCGGTCTCGAAAACCGTTAAGGGCCTTTCGGTCCTTCGTGGGTTCGAATCCCACCCCCTCCGCTCAGTAGAGCCAAATCCGCGAAGCGCACCCCGAGTACCGCAGGGCCGGCCTCCGGCTCGTAACCGGGACCGCGTCACCGGTATCCGGAGTCGTCGGCGGGCTTGCCAGCTTCCATTACCTCGCGGCGGTACTTGGGAAAGTGCGGTTGAGTGCCGTCGAGATCGGTGACGCCGTAGATCGGTCCCAGGTCCCAGCTCGCAAATGATTGCCCGGTGAAGCGAGCCCTATCGGGGTCGGCGGCGAGCGCGACGGCGCAACGGGCAACGTAGTGCGGTGTCTCGCTGATGCAGAAGTGGGGATCCTTGGCCGTGCCCTCGCGCCAGCTCTCCTCGGTGACGCCGAAGTTGTCGAGCATCGCCTCCGAGCGGATCCACCCTGGGCTCAGCGACACCGCGGTCGCCCGGTCGCCGAGTTCTGCGGCCAGCGCTAACGCGATCCGGTGCGGCGTCACCTTCGCCAGGTCGTAGAAGAAGGTGCCACGGTAATCGGCGTTGAACTCGGCGTCGCCGTCGGTGACCTCGATTACGAGACCGCCCGGGTTTCGGATCAGCAGAGGGATCGCAGCATGGCTCGTGATGATGTGCGTGTCGATCGCAAGTCGCAGGATGCGCAGGCCCGCGTCGAGATCGTGGTCCCACATCTTGTCGTTCCAACCGGTGAGGTGGTCGCCGCCCCAGATGTTGTTGACGAGGATGTCGAGACGGCCGCGCTCGGATTCGATGCGAGAGATCAGGTCCCGCACCTGCGGCGGCTCGAGGTGGTCGCAGACGACCGCGACGACATCCCCTCCGCTCTCTGCGGCGAGAGCGGCCGTCTCCTCAATCGTCTCCGGCCGATCGATCTCGGATCGACGGTCTTTGCTGCTACGTCCGGTGGCGTAGACGATCGCCCCGGCGGCAGCCAACTCGATCGCGAAGGCACGACCCGCACCGCGAGTCGCACCGGCGACGAGGGCGGTTCTTCGGGCGAGGGGCTGATGACGATTCATGTGCAGCGCTCCTTCCTGGACGAATAACCGGACCGATCCATCGTCAACTCCCCTGGACCCGCGGAGAATCCGCGGACCGTGAGCGCCCTCGCCGCACGCGCGATGCAACCCACGCGCGCGCCAGCAGCAGTGTCGCGCTGGCGCCGACCGCCGTTGGGATCAGCTCCTCGACCGGCACGCCTCCGACATGCGCGATCACGGCGCGCGCCCGGTCGCGCCGCGCGCCTGCTCGCGCAGGGCCAGCGCCTCCTCGGATTTCCGCTCCCACGCGCTGTCGTCCGACCCGTACTCGTCGTGCAGCCTCCACCACTGGTACGGCGGGGTCTGCGGGTAGCCCTCCGGCGAGTCCTCCCACTCCTCCTGCCGTCCGAGCGCGGTGAGGTCGAGGTAGCTCCAAGTGCTGCCCATCGCCTCGTCGCCGCGGCTGCTGACGAAGTAGGTGCGGACCACCCGGTCGCCTTCGCGAAGAAAGGCGTTGGTGCCGTGCCACTCGTCGACGCCGAAGTCGGTGTCGAAGTCATCCGTGATCGTGTACCAGGGGATCTGCTCCCAGCCCATCCGCCCCTTCCAGCGCTCGATGTCGGACTGCGGCGCGCGCGACACGAAGGCAAGGGTGGTGTTTCGGGCGTTCAGATGGGCGGGGTGGGCCACCTGGTCCGCGACCAACGAACAGCCGGGGCAGCCACCTTCGGGCCAGTTGATCACCCCGGGCTCGTAGAAGAAGCGGTAGATGATCAGCTGCCGGCGCCCTTCGAAGAGGTCGAGCAGGCTCGCCGGCCCGTCCGGGCCCTCGAAGGAATACTCCTTCTCCACGGCCATTCTCGGCATCCGACGACGCTTGGCCGCCAGCGCATCGTACGCTCGGGTGAGCTTCTTCTCCTCCACCAGCAGCTCCTGGCGGGCGGTCTCCCACTCGTGGGGCGACATGGTCGGGGGTGTGTCCATTGCGGGGTCAGTCATCGCTTTTTTCCTCCTGGTCGTCAGAACTGATTCCGCAGCACCGGTTGCCCGGAGCTGCACGGTGAAGCGGAGGGAGCAGCTGGATGTCATTAGCGGCTCTTGTCTGAGTGGATCTCGAGTTCATCTGGCTTGCCACTCGATGTGATGCGCGTAGATCGGCTCGAACGTCTTTACGCCCTGGCGGAGGAAGACCGGCAGCACGAGGTCCCGGAAGGCCCGTCCGATTGGTCCAGGCGGAGCCTTGCGGTTGCCGATCCGGCGGGTCTGGTGCGCCACCTGCTCAGCGCGTTCCTTGCAGATGCGCTGGTACGCGGCGAAGGCCGCATCCACGTTGGGAGCGTCGCGAAGGCACTTGGCGAGCACGATCGCGTCCTCCAGCGCGAGCGAGCCGCCCTGTCCGGAGTGCGGCCCGACCGCGTGCGCGGCGTCGCCTGCCAGGCACACGCGGTCCCGGTACCAGCACTCGAGGATCGGCATCTCGTGGATCGGGAAGCGGGCGATCCGATCCTCGGTTGCGGCGATGATCGCGCCGATCGGAGCGTGATCCGGGTTGTGCAAGTCGAGCAGGCGACGCTTCCAGTCCGCATCGGAGATCGCGTCGAGCTCGTCCTGGCTCGGCTCGGTGGGCTGGTGGAAGTTCTCGAACCACCAGACCTCGCCGTCGTCCGCCACCTGGTAGCCGAAGAAGCCGTTCTTGCAGAACGTCATGTGCATCGTGCCATCGGTCGACTCGAGTCCGTCCACCCTGGCGTAGGAGCCGCTAGTGATCAGCCCGGTGTACTCGGGCGGCGGCGCGGCGGGCGCGATCGAGCGCCTCACCGCCGAGCGGATGCCGTCGCAGCCCACGAGGAAGTCACCCTCTATCTCGCTGCCGTCGGCGAAGCGCGCGACGACGGAGCCGGCGTTCTGCTCAACAGCCACGAGGCGCTTGCCGAACTCGATCGCGACGCCCTGGGCGAGCGCGGCTTCGCGAAGCCCCTTGACGAGCGGGCCGCGCTTGATCGTGACGATCGGCTGAGGGTTTAGCCCAAGCTGCTTCCCCTTGTGGTTGTGGAAGGCGATCTTCGGGGTCGGTATGCCGAGCGCCGCGATCTGATCGCGGATTCCGAGCGTGGCCAGTACGTCGCGACCGTTGGGAGCCAGGCCGAGGAACGAGCCGGCTTCATCGCGCACGCCCTCGCGTCCCTCGTAGATCGCCGGCTCGATCCCGATCCTGCGCAGGAACATCGCCACCACTGGGCCCGCGATGCCGCAGCCGATGATGAGGCCGCGCTTAGGGGAGTCAGAGCTTGCCATCGCGGCCGGACTATATCATTTGCTTAATGAAAACAAATACCGACACACTGAAGGCTGCGTCCGCGGCCTGCACGCGGTTCGTCGAGGCAACTCGCCGCGGCATGGAGCAGGTCTTCGACCCCACGCGGGTGGGGGTGCTGCGGCTCGCCGTCGAACGTGGCCCGATCCGGCCCACCGAGCTCGCGAGGGAGCTGGGGGTCAATCCGTCCTCGATCACCCGGCAGGTGCAGGCGCTGCACGCGCTCGGTCACGTCGCGGTCTCGGCCGATCCCAACGACGGCCGCGCATTCCTGATCGAAGCGACGAAACGCGGCCGCGCAGAGCTGCGTTCGTTCGACGCACTCGGTCTCGAGGTGTTCGCTGCGGTCGTCGAGGAATGGAGCGAAGAGGACCTGCTGCTGCTCGCAACCCTGCTTGACCGGATGGTCGAAACCTGGGCCAGCAGGGCCGAGGACAAGCGGCGAGTGGTCCACGAACGCGCCGGCGCGCCGCGGAGCGCCGAGCCGTGGTGGGCTGGTTCGTGAGCACGGCGCTCGCCGACGGGAGCGCGAGACGAGCGTGCTGCTGCTCGTGGTGGGCTGCTCGCTCAATTGGTTCCGTAGATCAAGGTCACAAGCCCGTCCTCAGGCTGCTGAACCTCCTGAAGCTCGAGCCCACGACGGGCTTCCGCAGTCGCGAAGAGCGACTTCCCTTCACCGGCAATCAGCGGATGGACGGTGAGCTGGAGCTCATCCACCAGCCCGGCGTCGAGCAGGCTCGTGAGAATTCGAGCACCCCCGACGAGATAGATACCCTTGCCGGGCTGCTGCTTCAGGGCGGCGATCTCATCGAGCCCACGGACGAAACTCGTCTGGGGCCACTCAGCGGAGGTCAGGGTGTTCGAGAGCACGTAATGCGGGGTCCGCGCAGCGAACTGCGCGTACTCCACCTCGGCGGGTGTAGGGACCTTCTCGGTCCTCGGGAGAGGCTTGCCCGGCGGCCCATTCCGCACCGCGGTCCAATACTGCTCGTATTCGGGGTACATGCCTGCACCGAGCAAGGCCGCGTCGACCCGCGGCATCACCTCGTAGTTGTCCGACCACGCGTCCACCCAGTCCGCGAAGCCCTCGGGCCCGTCGATCATCCCATCGAGGGAGGTCTGCATTCCAGCGATCAGTTTCCGCATTTCAGGTCTCCTTCTGCGAGTTGTGTTGTCGGTCGAGGCATTGGCCTCGATAAGACGTCGCAGGAGGGAGGGCGATTTGGACAGGCCGGCGATGTCCAAATCGCGTGGCGTGCTCCGACGTATTGATGAGGGCCGCGTAGGGTGCGGCGAAGACCACGATGCTTGGAGGCCCGATGTCTCAATACATGCTGCTGGTGTACCAAGAGGAGGTCGACCAGGCCGAGCAGGCCGAGCGCGAGAAGGAGATGCCGCTGTTCGTCGAGCTGCACCGCAGCCTGCGTGAGGCGGGGCTGCTGGTGGGCGTCCAGCGCCTGCACTCGCCGGAGAGCGCGACCTCGGTTCGCGTGCGTGAGGGGGAGACGGAGCTCACCGACGGCCCGTTCGCGGTCACCAAGGAGGTCCTGGCCGGCTACTACATCCTGGAGTGCGATGACCTGGACGAGGCGCTGAAGCAGGCCGCGCGGGTTCCGGCCGCGCGCTTCGGGACGGTGGAGGTGCGCCCGATCATGACGCCCGACGAGTGGCTGACCGTGTCGCGCGAGGCCGGCGCCGACCTTCCCGACGAGGCGGTCGAAGACATGGCATGAACGGCGCTCAACCGGCCGACCCGGTCTCGGACGCGGTCGCGCGGGCGTTTCGGGATGAGCGCGCGATCGTGCTGGCCACGCTGATCCGGCAAGCCGGCGACTTCCAACTGGCCGAGGACGCGGTCCAGGACGCTTTCGAGGCGGCGGTCACGGCGTGGCGGCGCGACGGTGTCCCGGCCAATCCGGGCGCGTGGATCACCACCGCGGCGCGGCGGCGGGCGATCGACCGCCTGCGCCGGGACCGGTCGGTGGTGGATCGCGCCGAGCGGCTGGCCGAGCTGATGCGCCTGGATGCCCAGCACGAAGAGGAGCCCGACATGGATGACGAGAGCTCGATAGTCGACGACCGGCTCAGGCTGATCTTCACCTGCTGCCACCCGGCGCTGGAGATGCCGGCGCGCGTCGCGCTCACGCTGCGGGCGCTCGGCGGCATGACGACCGGCGAGATCGCCCGCGCCTTCCTGGTCGCGGAGCCGACCATGGGCAAGCGGATCGTGCGCGCCAAGCGCAAGATCGCCGACGCGCACATTCCCTATCGGGTGCCTGCCGACGAGGAGCTGCCCGACCGCCTGCGCGGCGTGCTGCGGGTGGTGTACCTGATCTTCAACGAGGGCTATGCGGCCGCCGAGGGCGATCAGCTCGTCCGCGGGGAGCTGTGCGACGAGGCGATCCGCCTCGGCCAGCTCCTCTCCACGCTGATGCCCGACGACGCCGAGGTCTGGGGCCTCTTGGCGCTGATGCTCCTGCACGACGGGCGCCGCGCCGCTCGGGTTGACCCCAGCGGCCGGTACGTCGCGCTCGACGAGCAGGACCGGTCGCTCTGGGATCGGGATCGGATCGGGGACGGGCTGGCAAAGCTGGAGCGCGCGATCCGCTTAAAGCATCCCGGCGAGTACCAGCTCCAGGCTGCGATCACCGCCCTGCAGATCCAGGCCCCGGATGCCGAGACCACGGACTGGGCGCAGATCGCAGAGCTGTACGGCGCGCTGGGCAGGCTCAACCCGTCGCCGGTCATCGAGCTCAACCGCGCGGTGGCCGTCGGGCTGGCCGACGGGCCCACCGCGGGCCTGGCGCTGCTGGAGCCGCTGCTCGGCGATCCCGCGCTCGAGCGCTACCAGCCGCTTCACGCGGCGCACGCCGAGCTGCTCAGCCGCTCCGGCGACGCCGACGGCGCCGCGCACGCTTATGAGCGCGCGATCGAGCTGAGCGCCAATGAAGTCGAGCGTGCTGAGCTCGAACGGCGACTCGGAGCGCTGGCGGCCGACTGAACGAATTCCTCGGGGGCTGTCCAAATCGCCCTCCCTGCTGCGACGTCTTGTCGAGGCCGCCAATTCGGGCGGCGACATCGACCAGGAGGACAGCAAATGTCCAGCCCGCAGCAAGCACAGCTTCCGGCAGAGCCCGACCCCCGCCGCTGGTGGGCGCTCGCCCTCCTCTGCGCCACCTTCTTCATGGTCATCCTCGACGCCAACATCGTGGCGGTGGCGCTGCCCTCGATCGAATCCGACCTCGGCTTCTCGGAGCAGGGCCTCCAGTGGGTGCTGAGTGCCTACCTCCTGAGCTTCGGCGGCCTGCTGCTGCTCGGAGGACGGGCCGCTGATCTGCTCGGGCGCCGCCGCCTCTTCATGGTCGGTGTCACCTTCTTCACGGCGGCCTCGGTGCTCTGCGGGCTCGCCTGGTCGTCCGACGCTCTGATCGGCGCCCGCGCATTCCAGGGCATCGGGGCGGCGATCATGACCCCGACGGCTCTCTCGCTCGTCTCCACGGCCTTCCCGGAGGGCTCCGAGCGGAACAAGGCGCTCGGGATCTGGGGAATGATGGGCGCCCTCGGCGCCACCGGCGGGTACCTGATCGGGGGCCCGCTCGTGGACGGGCCGGGCTGGGAGTGGATCTTCTTCATCAACATCCCGATCGGCCTGGCAGCACTCGCGCTCTCGCCCGTGCTCCTGCGCGAGAGCCGGGCTGCGCTGACGCGGCGGAGCTACGACCCGGCCGGGGCGGTGACGATCACGGGCGCGCTCCTCCTGCTCGTCTACGCACTCGTCGAAGCGCCGGAGGTGGGTTGGGGAGATGCCCAGACGCTCCTCCTCGGCGCCGCCTCCGCGGTGCTCCTCGCTGCCTTCGTGCTGATCGAGTCGCGCCACCCGGCGCCGCTCGTGCCGCTCCGCCTCCTGCGCTCACGCACGATCGTCGGCGCGAACGCGGTGATGCTCCTCTTCGGCACCGTCGGCTTTGGGATGCCGTTCATCCTCACGCAGTACGCGCAGCAGGTGCTCGGTTTCTCGGCCCTCGAGTTCGGCACCGGCTTTGTGGTCACCCCGGTTGCGGCGGCGGTCGGCATGATCGTCGCGCAATCCGCGGTCCAGAAGGTCGGCTTCCGGCCGGTCGCCGCGACGGGCATGGCGCTCCTGGGCGCGGGGTCGCTCCTGCTCACGCAGGTGTCCGTCGGCGGCAGCTATCTGGGAGACATGTTCCTCGGCCTGCTCGTCTTCGGCCTCGGCATCGGCCCCGCCTTCGCCACCGCCACGATCGCCGCCCTCGACGGCGTGGCCGAGCGTGAGTCCGGGGTCGCGTCGGGCCTCAGCAACACCGCCTTCCAGATCGGCGGAGCGCTCGGTGTCGCGATCGTCTCGACGGTCGCCGTCTCCCGCTCCGAGGACTTCCTGGCGGCGAACGAAGGTGCCAATCCGCTCGTCGTGCTGACCGAGGGCTTCGGATCCGCGTTCGTGGCCTGCGTCGTCCTGGCCGGGATCGGGGTGGCGCTGGCGCTCGCGCTGCTCGGCCGGCCGCGGACGGCACCGCAGGAGGAAGTGGAGGAGCAGCTCGAGCCGCTCCCGGCGACCGGCGGCGCGGAATGAGAAGGGCAGGACCAACATGTTGAGCAGAGATGCAGCGATCACGCTCCGGCGCCTGACCTCGAGCGACGCCGACGCGGTCCGTCGCTTGGCTCAGCTCGACTCGAGTCAGGTGCCCGATGGAGAGCTGCTCGGCGCGGAGATCGATGGCCGACTCGTGGCGGCGACCTCGCCCACCACCGGCGCGATCATCGCCGATCCCTTCACCCGCACGAAGGAGATCCAGGAGATCCTGCGGCTCCACGCCGCGCACCTTCGGCGCCTGAGCCGATTCCTCAGCCGCAAGCCGGATACCGGATGGCTTCCTCAGCCCGAGCCGTGTGGGCGGTCGCCAATCCAGTAGGGCTACGGCTCGATATCGCCCGGGAGCCCGAAGCGCGGAATCAGCCCGGGACTCATGAAGGTGAGCCGGATTTACTGGCTCACGCACGGACGCACGGCGGCTGGGCGCGTGTGGCTCAGGGGACCAGCTCGCTGATCCCGAGCATGTTCCCCTCGCTGTCGCGGAACCAGGCGGCACGTTCACCCGAGCCCTTGCTCGGATACTGGCCGGCCACCTCGGCGATCCCGTTCACCGTCTTCAGTCCAGGCACGTCGACCTGCTCGAAGGCGACCCCCCGCTTCATCAGTTCGGCCACCGTCGCCTCGATGTCATCCACGGTCCAAGCCATCTGGGTGAACGTGCCGGGCGCCGCGCCGGCCGACTCGAACAGCGAGAACTCGCAGTCCGCACCCCGGTAGAGCAAACCTCCAGGCCGCTCTTCGCTGGCCTCTAGGCCGAGCTTCTCGGCGTAGAACCCCCTCGCACGCTCGAGGTCCTGCACCGGGATCCTGGGCGCCACCTGGGCTTTGTCGAGCATCTTCTCTCCCTTCGTCGATGGGAACGCAGACTCGCGCGCCTAAGTCTCCATCGCGGGCTCCGCGCTCGGTTCCGGAGTCCGCCGGAGGAAGACCAGGGCCGTCACCAGACCGACGAGCGCGAACCCGACCGCCACCGCGAACGCTGTTTGGAAGCCCTCGGTCATCGCCACGAGCTCTGCGTCCGACCCATCCGCGAGCACGTCGTCGGCGCGCGCAATTGCGACGGTCGAAAGGATCGCCACGCCGAGGGCGCCCCCGATGTTGAACGAGCTGTCGACGAGGCCGGCGGCGAGCCCGGATTCCTCGTCCGCGACCCCGGCGAGCCCGGCAATTTGGGAGGCGACGAAGACCGCGCCAAGCCCCGCCCCGAAGACGAGTAGGCCCAGGAAGAGATCGTCGATGTAGCTGCCAGCGGCCGAGACCTGGGTGAAGAGCAGGCAGGCGATTGCGATCAGCACCATCCCGGACGCCGCGACCCGCCTGGAGCCTACCCGGGTGACGACCGCCTGCGCCGTGTAGGCGCCCGCCACCGACATCACGGTCATCACGGCGGTCATCAGCCCGAACTGGATCGTGGAGTAGCCGAGCACGTCTTGGGCGTAGAGGGTGACGATCAGCAGCATCCCGTCGATGCAAATGCCCGCCGTGAGCAAGACCAGATTGCCCCCGACCAGCGATCGAGAGCGGAAGATCCGCAGCGGCACCAGGGGCCCCGGCGAGCGGGCCTCAACCCGGACGAACAGCACGAGCAGGGCGGCGGACGCCGCCAGCAGGGCGATCATCCGCGGATCCGTCCAACCCTCCTCGGGGGCGCGGGAAATCGCGTAGACGAGCAGCAGAAGCCCTCCAGTGACCGTGACCGCTCCGGCGAGGTCGAAGCACCGTACGCAATCCTCGTCGACGCTCTCCGGCAGCAACCGCGGGGTCAGCAGCAGTACCCCGAGTCCCACCGGGATGTTGATGAAGAAGATCCACTCCCAGCCGAGGAACTCACTGACCGGCCCGCCGATCAAGAGCCCGGCGGTCGCGCCGACCCCCCCGATCCCTCCCCAGATGCCCAGGGCCTTGTTGCGCTCGGGCCCCTCGGGGAAGACGGTCATCAGCAGCGAGAGCGCCGTCGGGGCCATGATCGCGGCGGAGGCGCCCTGGACCACCCGCGCGGCGATCAGCACCCCGCCGGACCAGGCGAGCCCGCAGATCAGGGATGAGGAGACGAAAAGCCCCACGCCCACCATGAACACCCGACGCCGCCCCAGCAGGTCCGCCGTGCGACCGCCGAGCAGCAGCAGGCCGCCGAAGCAGAGCAGGTAGGCGCTCATCACCCACTGGGCGCCTCCCAATGAGATCCCCAGTTCGTTGGCAATCAGCGGCAGCGCCGTGAAGACGATCGTCCCGTCGAGGATGACCATGAAGAAGGCAGTGCCGAGCAGCGCCAGCGCCAGCCAGCGACGGCGATCAGCCACCTCGATCGGGGTCCGCATGGCTACTGCTTGATCAGGCCGAGCTTGGTCGCGACGGGCTCGATGCTCAGCTCCATCAGGAAACGGAGGTCCTGAGTCTTCAGGAAGCTCCCCATCGCCTCGCTGACGGCGGTCTTGGCCGCGTCGGTGTCCTCCCAGTCGGCATCGCGGACCTCCTCAAGAAATCGCTCGATATAGGCCCGCTCCCAGTCCAGGATCTTGGGATCCGTTGGATCACCGTGGCCGACGTGCATCAGGGCATCGGCGGGCAGCTCCCGACCGAGCCTCTCGATGTTCGTGAGCCACTCCTCCCAGTAGCCGTCGGCCAGGAAACAATGCATGTGGTTGTAGCCCTGGTCGCCGGGGAACACGTCGCGCCGCCCCTCGCCCAGGAACCAGATGCTGTCGTGGGGCGATTCGCCGGGGCCCATGTCCTGCACGGTGAGCTCGATGTCCCCGAAGGCGAGCTCGGTGCCGCCATCGACGGTCCGAGTTGGAAACGCTCGTTCCGCCGGCCACTCATCGGCGAACATCGGCCGCAGGGTCTGCTCCTTCACCTCGTCGTCGCGACGGATGATCTCGTCGACCCCTGGGGTGGCGATGATCGAGGCATCGGTGCCGGCAACGAACTCGACGACACCGCCGTAGTGGTCGGGGTGCGCATGCGTCAGGACCACCGCCTTGAGCGGCTTGCCGATCGCCTCGATCCGCTCGCTGATGGAACGCCCGCCTGAGACGGTCAGAGTCCCGTCCACGCCGACGAGCTGGTCTTCGCCCTCGATCAGGTAGGCGTTGACCGGCGTTTCGCCTACCGTCGACTCGACTCGGTGCACCTTCGTCATCGCGCCTCCCTTTCAGTTGCGGAATGGGGCAGGTGCTTCAACGGTAGGTGGTCGGCCGCCAGCGGCCAACACCGATGGGGTCTGGAGCTAGACCCAGACGCTATAGGCCCGTCGGCTCCGTCGCAAAGGCGGACCGGGCCGCGGCGCGGAGCGCCTCGAGGATCGGTGAGGCATCGCCTTCGCTCCAAACGAGATGTGTCGGGACGGTGTCGACCGGCCCGGCGAGCTCCAGGGCCATGAGGCCCTCGCTGAGCCCGCTCGCAGCAGAGCTCGGCGCAAGCGCGACACAGGGAAACTCGGTCATGAAGCGCGCGTCCATGGCGGTGTGAAAACTCTCGCTGCGCAGGCGCGGCTCGAAGCCGGCGTGGCGGCAAGCCTCGATCAGTGCGTCGTGAAGGCGAGGGGCGAGCTCCCGCGGGAACAGGAGGAACTCCTCATCGGCAAGCGAGGCAAGCGAGATCTCACCCTCGCTCGCCAGGGGACCGTCCGCCGCGACCACCGCTACGAGCCGCTCGGAGCGGACCACCTCATCGCTCAGTTCGGGGGCGAGCTCGGGGCAGAGCGAGATCGCGACATCAATCACCCCGGATCGCAGCGCCCCTGCCATTTGGCCATTCCACATCTCCTGAGTGACCAGCTCGACATCCGGGTGTCCCGCCCTGAACTGGCGGGCGAGTGCCGGGAGCGTCTCGAACCGTGCGCTCCAGCTGAACGCGATCCGCAACTGCCCCAGCTCGCCCGCTCCCGCTCGCTTCGCGGCGTCGACGGCGCGGTCGGCTTCGGCGAGTGTTTTCTGCGCGCCTTCGAGCAATACCCGGCCGGCCTCCGTGAGCTTCACCTCACGGGTCGTGCGGACGAAGAGGTCCGTGCCGAGTTCCTGCTCGAGCTGGCGGATCGCGACGCTGAGGGGTGGTTGCGCCATGTGCAGACGAGTCGCCGCACGGCTGAAGTTGAGCTCCTCAGCGACCACGACGAAGTAGCGCAGATGACGAAGCTCCGGCACCAGGCCCAGATTAGACCCGACGCATACCCGATCGGTCTTACGTCAGACGCGATCGGTGTTGCCCGGGAGGGCGGCGCCCCATACCGTCGACGGATCGCGGGCACGATCGACATCCTCAACCCGGACGCCCCGAAGCGGGTGGCGATCGTCGCCTCCAACCCCGCCGTGTCCGAGCAGACAGGGTGGCCGATCGGCTTCTGGTGGTCCGAGTTGAGCCACCCCTACTGGGAGCTGACCGGGCACGGCTACCGGGTTGACGTGACGAGTCCCGACGGAGGCCGGCTGGAGGCGGATGCGTGGAGCGACCCGCGGGACGATTCGCGCTACTCCGCCGACGATCTGATCAGCCTCGGGTTCATCAACTCCCCGGAGCACCTGAGGCTTGTTGAAGAGTCGCGACCGCTCTCCGAGGTCGGCGTTGACGACTACGACGCGATCCTGCTGCTCGGTGGCCAGGGGCCGATGTATACGTTCTTCGACAACGAGCGCGTCCACGCGCTGCTCGCATCCTTTTACGATGCGGGCAAGGTGACAGCGGTGATCTGCCATGCAACGTGCGCGCTCCTCAAGGCTCGCCTCGCGGACGGGAAGCTCTTGGTCGCTGGAAAGACATGGACGGGTTTCGCCAATTCGGAGGAGGACTTCGTCGACGACTACGTGGGCCGGCGGGTACAGCCGTTCAGGATCGAGGATGAGGCGCGCAAGCTCGACGGCACGAACTTCATCGTCAACGGGCGCTTCAAGTCCCACGCGGTCCGTGACGGAAATCTGATCACCGGACAGCAGCAGTTCTCCGGCAAAGCGGCCGCGCGGCAGATGATCGAGGCCCTCGGGACCTGACGATGCTCGCCGAGCACCCGATCGACGTGATGCTGCTGGCGACCGATCTCGCCGCCGCAAAGGACTTCTATGGGGGCAAGATCGGACTCGAGGTCCTGATCGAGACCGACGACTTCCTCACCTTTAAGTGTGGGGGCGACAGCCGTCTCGTGCTCACCAAGAGCACTACCGGGTCGAGCGAGGATGCCACCAAGGCCTCGTGGCGAGTCGCAGACCTGGCCGCCGAGGTGAAGGAGCTGCGCTCCCGTGGCGTCGACGTCGAGGAGTTCGACGAGCCCGGTCTGAAGACAGACGACGGCATCGCCGACGTCGGCTTCGCGCTCGCTGCTTGGTTCGTCGACCCCGACGGCAACTCGATCGGTTTGCTGCAGTTCAAGGACGATGGATCGAGTTGAGTGGTGAGGGTGCAGCGAACGGGGCCTCGGGGCCGCCCGACGATGCGGACGGTCCAGTCACCACCACCGTGACCCGCCGGGTCAAGCCCGGTCACGAAGCCTCATACGAGCAGTTCCTCGATGGGATCATCGCCGCGGCGAGCGGGTTCCCCGGTCACCTCGGGGTCGAGGTGTTCCGGCCGGAGAGCGCGGCCGCCGGTGAGTACCGCACGGTCTACCGGTTCGACAACGCCGAGCATCTGCGCGCCTGGCTCGACTCCGACGAGCACGCAGCCTGGCTGGAGCAGGCGGAGCCGCATGTGATCGGCCCCATGCGGACCAGCTTCGTGACCGGTCTCGAGAGCTGGTTCACGCTGCCCGGGCAGCCGGGGACGCCCCCACCGCCGCCATACAAGATGGCGCTACTGACCTGGATCACGATCTTCCCCCTGATCACCGGCATCGTCGTGGTCACCGGCCCATTGCTGAAGGAGCTGCCGGTGGCCCTGAGGCTGGGGATCACCACCGCGATCGCCGTTCCCCTGATGACGTGGGTCGTGATGCCACGCGTGACGATGCTGTTCCGTCGCTGGCTCTATCCGCAGGCTTCGCACGATTGACGACACTGGGCTGGGGCGAGCCCCGCCCGTTCCGGCCATAGGGCGAGCATCGTCCTAATCACTTTTCGTGAACGCGTGAGATCGCTCGGTCACCCTGCAGCGCGCGCAGTACTCTCGGCGTACATGCTCAGCGTCTCCGTTCTCGGCGAGCTTTCGCTCGAGGCGGATGGGCGCCCGCTGGATCAGATCGCGAGCCCTAGAGCGCGTTCTCTGCTCGGCTGGCTCGCCATCCACCCCGGGCTTCATTCCAGGGCCCGGGTCGCCTCGGTCTTCTGGCCCGACGTGCTCGATGAGAGCGCACGCTCCAGCCTGCGGACCACCCTCGCCATCCTCAAGCGCGAGCTCGGCCCCGCCGGCGCGGATGTGGTGACCGCGACGCGCGACCGCCTGGGAATCGTGCCTGGAGAGGTGCAGATCGACTTCGACATGTTCGCGCGGCTGGCCTCCCGCGGGGAGCTCGAGGAAGCCGCGGCCCTCTGCCGGGGTGACCTGCTGGCTGACCTGGACGACGACTGGGTGAACGAGCCCCGCGAGTACCACCGCAGGCTGCAGTTGGAGCTGCTCGGCCGGATCGCGGCGGAGGCCGAGGACTCCGGCGATCTCGATGCGGCGCTCGCCCGCACCCGGGAGCAGGTGACTCTCGACCCGCTCTCGGAGGAGGCCCAGCGCGAGCTGGTGCGCCGGCTTGCGGCGGCCGGCGATCGCGCCGGCGCGCTGGCCGCGTACAAGGCCTACGGTGATCGGCTCCAACGCGAGCTCGGGCTCGCGCCGGCAGCCGGGATCCGCGAGCTGGTGGATGGGGTCCGACGCGGCGAATCGGTGCCTGACGGAGCCGGCAATGGAGCTGCCGAGTCTGGATCCCTACCCGCCCCTCTACCTCCGCTGCTGGCGCGATCCGAGCCGGCGCCGATGGTCGGGCGGGAAGCCGAGCTCGAGCAGTTGCGCTCAGCGCTGGCCCGCGGCGCGGAGGGCGATCTCTGCGCGGCCCTGATCACCGGTGAGGCCGGCAGCGGCAAGAGCCGGCTCGCTGCGGAGTTCGCACGCGAGGCGCACCAATCGGGCGCGGACGTCTGGGCGGGGCGCTGCTACGAGGACTCGGCGACGCCGTACGGTCCCTTCGTCGAGTCGCTCAGGCACCGCCTGACCGCGGACGCCCTTCCCGCCCTCTCCGGCTGGGCGGCGGCCGAGCTGTCACGCGTGCTCCCCGAGTTGCCGGGCTCCGACCCGGCTGCGTCCGCTCCCTCGGGTGATCCCGAAGAGGCGCGTTATCGTCTCTTCGAGGCGGTCGTCTCGGTCGTCGCCGACTCCTCGAACCGCGCTCCCGTCGTGCTTGTGCTGGAGGATCTGCACTGGGCCGATCACTCCACCCTCGTCATGCTCGCCCACCTGACCAGGACCGCATCATCGTCGCGGATCCTCGTCTTGGGCACGGCTCGCGACAGCGAGCCGTGCCCCGACGGATTCACCACACTGGTTGGGGAGCTCGCCCACGATCGCCGGCTGGTGCGGATCCCGGTCGAGGGGCTCTCCGAAGTGGAGGTGGGCAAGCTCGCGTCTGTCTGGCTGCCGAAAGAGCAGCCCGCAGGACTGGCCGCCGAGCTTCACGCACGCACGGGTGGGAATCCGCTGTTCGTCGAGGAGCTGCTGCGCCATGCACAGGGCGCGGCCGGCCTTGGCGAGGGAGGCCTGGCTTCAGGAGTGCCGGCGGAGGTGCGCGAGGTGATCGGACAACGCGTCGACCGTCTCGGCGAGCCGAGCTCGGAGGCGCTCGCATTCGCTGCCGTCCTCGGCCACGAGTTCGACCTCCGCGAGCTCGCACAGGCATCCGAGCGAGAGACGGACGAGCTCGTCGAGTCTCTCGATGCGGCGCTCGGGGCGCGCCTTCTGCGAGAGGTCCCGGGGGGTGACGCCCGCTACCGGTTTTCACATGACCTCGTGCGGGAGACCGTGTACAGGGATCTGGGCGCCGCCAGGAGGTCACTGCTGCACCTACGGGTCGCGGACGCGATCGAACGGCTCCACGGCGACGACCCCAAGCGACTGCCGGAGCTCGCTCGCCATCTGGCCGATGCCGGACCGGCCGGTGACCCGGAGCGGGCGGTCCGCTATCTGGTCTCGGCAGCGGAGCAGGCGGGACGCGGCTGGGCGACCGCCGAGGCGATCGCCCTCTACAACCAGGCGCTCGCGCTGATCCCCGAGGACGATGAGGATCGCCGCCGCGAGGTGAACCTGAAGCGGGCAGTCGCCTATGCGGTCTTCACTCACACCCCTGACGCTCGCCAGATCCGCCACGCATAGAGCCTTCCGGGTGGGCAGCCGCCGACGGCCTGGTCAGTCCGGGAAATCCGCCGGCGTCACGTCCGCGGGGATCTCGTAGATGCGGGCGATGGTGTGTTCGCGGACCATGTCGCCGTGCTCGCGCAGCCGTTCCTCGTTCGGTGCCTCGTAGACGCAGAAGGTCTTGATCCCGGATTCGTCGCTCACCACGTGGCTGTGCTCCCAGGTCACGTCCGGGAACGACTCCTTTGCAACCTGCTTCATGCGCTGGCCGATGTTCTGCATCGCCTCCTGTTCGGCGTCGCCGTAGAGGCGCTCGATCAGATACCGCGGCATCACTTCTCCCTCATAGGACGTCCCGATCGTACTCCAGTCACTCGCTTCCACTGCGGCAGCTCTCACGCGCGAATGACGCAGACGTCACGGTGAACACACGCGGCGGCGGGACACTCGCCGCCGGATGCGAAACCGTTCACGGACAGCCCAAGCGGCTCCTGACGAGACAGAATCCCTCCTCACCCTCCGTCTCGAGCGCCACGCTCATCACGAGCTGATCGCCGGCTGGCTCTACGACGAGCGCGGGGGCGAGCAGTACTTCGCGGGCTGGCTCGGGCTGATCACCCTGCTCGAGCAGGCCCGGCTCAAGGCCGCCACCGACGCTGAGGATTCCGCGAGAGAGGTGAGTCGATGATGCGCTTCGTGACCGGGCTGGCGCTGAGCGCCTCGATCTTCGCCCTCGCGGCAAGCCCTGCCCTTGCGGGCACCCTCGATCAGTCCCAGACGAGTGGGTCCGATGGTGGCGCCGGCGTCGGCACCGCCGCCCACCAAGTCCTTGGGGCCGGCACCTTCCACGCGGCGCAGACCTTCACCGCCGGGCTCAGCGGGGCGCTCGACCAGGCGGACCTCTTCCTGGCGCGCAACTGTGCGTCTCCTGGCGATCCCAGCGTCCAGATCCGCACCGTCTCGGGCAATCCCTCCCTCCCGACGAGCACCGTCCTCGCCACCGCCACCGTTCCCGCCGCGAGCGTGCCGGCTTCGACGCCGGGATGGGTGACGGTGCTCTTTCCGACGCCCGCCACGGTGAGCGCGGGCACCCGTTACGCGCTCGTCGCGGCGTCGGGGGCCGTTTGCCCGGGTTCCGGCGGCTTCCTTTTCACCACCGGGTATTTCTGGGGTTACACGGTCCAAGATCTCTACGGCGGCGGGACACGCGTGGGCAGCAGCGACGGCGGAGCGAGTTGGTCCAGCGGGGGAGAGGACCTCGCCTTCAAGACGTACGTCGAGCCGCCCCCGCCCCCGCCGGACAACGCGCCGACGGCAAACGCTGGACCCGACCAGATGGTCAACGAAGGGTCTCTGGTGACGCTCGACGGAACGGGATCGTCCGATCCGGACGGCGAGGATCTCACCTACGCGTGGACCACCACGGACACAGGCGTCACGTTGACCGATCCGAGCTCTTCGACTCCGACATTCACGGCGCCAGACGTATCAGCGGACATGCCGCTGACGTTCACGCTGGAGGTCTGTGACGAAGCCAACCCGGTTTCGCTGCAGTCGCTTTGCGACACCGACACCGTGGTGATCGATGTCAACCCGCTGGCGCCCCCGCCTCCGGATCCCGACCCAGACCCCAGTGGCCCGGGCACGGGTACCGGTACCGGCACGGGTTCGGGCTCGGGAACGACCACCACAAGCACCGAGAATCCGTTGTGCCAGGTGCTCGGCACCAAACTGAAGCAGGCGAGGACCAAGCCGGCCAAGAGGAAGATCCGCGGCAAGCTGCGAAGGCTCGGGTGCTGAGGATGCGACGCCCACTGGCCCTCTCCGTCGTGCTCCTCGCCGCCGTGGCCGTCGCCCCCGCGCGGGCGAGCTCCGGTGAGTTCGACCGCGCGTGGGGCAAGAACGTGAACGGCGGCGGGGTCTTCGGGATCTGCACGATCGCCGCGAGCTGCCAGGCGGGCGGTCTCGGGGTTCTGGGTGGCGAATTCAACTACGAGCCGCGGGGCGCGGCCACCGACACAATGGGCAACCTCTATGTAGTCGACGCCTCCAACGACCGGATCGAGAAGTTCGACTCCTCAGGCCACTTCCTGGCCGCGTGGGGCAAGGGCGTGCTCGTGGGCGGGGGGGCGGGTTTCAATGTCTGCACCGCGGCAGCGAGCTGCCAGGCGGGCACTGGCGGCGGGCTGGGTGGCGAGCTCGTCGATCCCCACGGCGTCGCCACCGACGCCCACGACAACGTCTACGTCGTCGACTCCGGCAACAACCGGATCCAGAAGTTCGACTCCGACGGTCACTTCCTGCTCACGTGGGGCAAGAACGTGAACATCTTCGGGAGTAATGGGTTCGAGACCTGCGCCACGGCGGGGCTCTGCCAGGCGGGCCAGACCGGGGGGCTGGGCGGCGAGTTCAAATTCGCCCGTGGCGCCGCCACCGACGCGGCCGGCAACCTCTACGTCACCGACGCTGGCAACAACCGGATCCAGAAGTTCGACTCCGACGGGCACTTCCTGCTCACCTGGGGCAAGAACGTGAACCTGTTCGGCCCGATTGGAGCGGGATTCGAGGTCTGCACCACCGCCGGGCTCTGCCAGGCGGGCCTGTTCGGGGGACTGGGCGGCGAGCTCTATGCCCCCCAGGGCGTGTCCACTGACGCCCACGACAACCTCTACGTCGTCGACACGCTCAACGAGAGGATCCAGAAGTTCGACGCCTCGGGCAACTTCCTGCTGGCGTGGGGCAAGAACGTCGATGAGAGCGTGGGTACGGGGTTCGAGATCTGCACCGCAGCGGCGAACTGCAAGGGGGGCGGGATCGGGGGACTTGGCGGCGAGCTCTATTACCCCGAAGGCGCGGCCACCGACCCGGTAGGCAACGTCTACGTCACCGACACCTCCAACCACCGGATCCAGAAGTTCGACTCCTCGGGCAACTTCCTGCGGGCGTGGGGTAAGGACGTCTTTGGCGGCAACGTCGACACGGGTTTTGAGATCTGCACCACGGCGATGCTCTGCCAGGCGGGCCAGTTTGGGGAACTGGGCGGCGAGCTCTATGCCCCCCAGGGCGTGGCCACCGACGCGGCAGGCAACCTCTACGTGGTCGACTCCGGCAACGCGCGGATCCAGAAGTTCGCCGACCCCGCCACCGCCCCCGAGGACCCGGGCACAGGGCCCGGTAACGGCACCGGTACCGGTACCGGTGCCGGGGGCACGACCACGACTGGCAGCACCACGGCGACGGGACTGCGCGCCGCCGCGCTCAAGAAGTGCAAGAAGAAGCGGGGCGCGGCGCGCACTAAGTGCAAGAAGCGGGCGAAGCGGCTTCCGGTCTGATGCGCCCCCGCCTCACAGCCGTGATGCTTGTGGTGGGGGTGGCGCTTGCGATCGCGACCCCCGCCCAGGGGGCCTCCGGGATCTTCGATCGGACTTGGGGCAAGGACGTGCTTACGGGCGGGGGGACCGGTTCTGAGATCTGCATCGCGGCGGCGAGCTGCCAGGGAGGCAGCGCCGCCGGGGCGCTGGGCGGCGAGCTCAACTCCCCCGAGGGCATTGCCACGGACGGGGAGGGCAATCTCTACGTGGTCGACCGGCTACACGCCAGGATCCAGAAGTTCGACTCCTCGGGCAACTTCCTGCGGACCTGGGGCCAGGACGTGGTCGGCGGGAATGCCGAGACCGGGTTCGAGATCTGCACCGCGGCGGCGAGTTGCCAATCCACGGGCGCTTCCGGGGGGCTGGGCGGCGAGTTCTACGACCCCAAGGGCGTGGCCACCGACGCGGCCGGCAACGTCTACGTCGCCGATACCTCCAACAATCGGATTCAGAAGTTCGACTCCTCGGGCAACTTCCTGCTCACGTGGGGCAAGAACGTGGACGTCTTCGGGGGCACTGGGTTCGAGGTATGCACCATCGCAACCCGGTGCCAGAAGGGGGCTGCCGGGGGACTGGGTGGCGAGCTCAAATTCCCAGCCGGCGCGGCCACCGACGCTGCCGGCAACGTCTACGTCACCGACACCTACAACCACCGGATCCAGAAGTTCGACTCCTCGGGCAACTTCCTGCTCACGTGGGGCAAGAACGTCAACATCTTCGGGCTCAACGGATTCGAGACCTGTAACGCGGCGGCGATCTGTCAGGCGGGGCAGGTCGGGGGGCTCGGAGGAGAGTTCAACTTCCCACGCGGCGCGGCACCCGACCCCGCCGGCAACGTCTACGTCGCCGACGCCTACAACCACCGGATCCAGAAGTTCACTTCCTCGGGCAACTTCCTGCGGGCGTGGGGCAAGAATGTCGACGCGGGCGGGCTCAACGGGTTCGAGATCTGCACCGGGGCGGCGTCCTGCCAGGCTGGCGCGACCGGGGGGCTGGGCGGCGAGCTCAACTACCCCAGTGGCGTGGCCATCGACGCTGCGGGCGACCTCTACATCGCCGACTCCGCCAACAACCGGATCCAGAAGTTCGACTCCGCCGGCGCCCTCCTGCGAGCGTGGGGTAATGACGTCGTAGCCGGCAACCCCGAGACGGGGTTCGAGATCTGCACCGCGGCCGCGAGCTGTCGAGCGGGCGCGACCGGGGGGCTGGGCGGCGAACTCAACTATCCATGGGGCGCGGCCACCAACGCGGCCGGCGACCTCTATGTCGCCGACCTCGCCAACAACCGGATCCAGAAGTTCTCCGACGCCGCGCCGTCCATGCCGGAGGACCCGGGCGGCTCTACCGGGGGTTCAACCGGGTCAACCGGCACGGGTCTCCAAGGCACTGAGAACCCGCTGTGCCAGGTGCTTCGCAAGAAGCTGAAGCAGGCGAGGACCAAGCCGGCGAAGAAGAAGATCCGCGGCAAGCTCCGAAGGCTCGGGTGCTAGCGGTGCTCGCGCCGATGTCCTTGCGGGCTCAACGAGTTGCGCGCCGCTCAGCGGTGAGCGCGCTCGCCCTGGGCGTCTTGGCCAGCTGGGTGCTCGCGAGCAGCGCCAGCGCGGCCGGCGCCCCGGGAGACGTCGCCGCCACAGCGGTTGCCGACATCCATCCCGGCTCCTCGGGCTCGTCTCCCGGCCAGATCGCGAACGTCAACGGGACCGCGTTCTTCACTGCCAACGATGGCATCAACGGCGCCGAGCTCTGGAAGAGCGACGGCACCGCGGCCGGGACGATGGTGATCGAGGACTCCGATCCCTTCACCGGCGGAATCAAGCCCGGCCCCCCCGGCTCCCTCCCCGGAAACCTGACGAACGTCAACGGGACTCTCTTCTTTACCGCCAACGACGGCAGCAACGGCGTGGAGCTGTGGATGAGCGACGGCACCCCCGCGGGGACGACGCTCGTCGAGGACATCATCCCAGGGGCGGATGAAACGCCCAACACTCCGGACTCGTCCTCCCCAACCTGGCTCACCAACGTCAACGGCACCCTCTACTTCGCCGCCGACGACGGCACCAACGGCGTGGAGCTGTGGAGGAGCGATGGCACCCCCGCGGGGACGACGATCGTCGCGGACATCATGCCGGGGGACGTTGGATTCCCGCCCCACCCGGCCTCCTCCTCTCCTCTCTTGCTCACCAACGTCAACGGCACCCTGTTCTTCGCTGCCTTCGAAAGCACCAATGGCTACGAGCTGTGGAAGAGCGACGGCACACCCGCCGGGACGACGATCGTCCCGGCCCTCAATCAGGCCGGCGGCATCAACCCCGGCGCGGCCGGCTCCCTCCCCGGAATCCTGACCAACGTCAACGGCACCCTCTTCTTCTCCGCAGACGGCGGCTTCGGCGGCAACGAGCTCTGGAAGAGCGACGGCACCGCTGCCGGGACGACGATCGTCGAGGACTCCGTCCCCGGCGGGGGACTCAACCCCGGCTCCATCGGCTCCTTCCCCGGATCGCTCACCAACGTCAATGGCACCCTCTACTTCGACGCCTTGGTCGGCGGCGGCGTTGACGCTGTGGAAGAGCGATGGCACCCCCGCGGGAACGACGACGGTCGGGGTCTTCTCCCCTTCAAACCTGACCAACGTCAACGGCACCCTCTTCTTCTCCGCCGACGACGGCTCCAGCGGCCTCGAGCTCTGGAAG
Source organism: uncultured Solirubrobacterales bacterium (assembly GCA_963752605.1). GTDB lineage: Bacteria > Actinomycetota > Thermoleophilia > Solirubrobacterales > 70-9 > CAVVYW01. Next base: position 1,493,215 of record CAVVYW010000005.1, on the reverse strand, counting down.
AGCGACGGCACCCCCGCGGGGACGATGATGGTGGAGCCGCCCTTCGATCCGAGCATGCCGGGCGACGGGATCAACCCCGGCGCCAACTCGTCCAACCCCGGCTCGCCTCCAACGTCAACGGCATCCTCTTCTTCGGGGCCGACGACGGCACCAACGGCTACGAGCTATGGAGGAGCGACCGCACCGCTGCGGGGACGAAGATGATCGAGGACCCCGTCCCCGGCGGCGGGCTCAGGCCCGGCGCCGCGGGCTCCTCACCCACCGCGCTCGCCGACGTCAACGGCACCCTCTACTTCGCCGCCGACGACGGCACCAACGGGGTCGAGCTCTGGAAAGCGACGTTCGAGGGGTCGCCACCACCGCCAACAGATCCTCCCTCGTCGCAGCCGGGCAGCACCACCGGATCGATAGGCGCGACTGGGCTTACCGGACAGCGCGCCGCGGCGCTCAAGAAGTGCAAGAAGAAGCGTGGCTCCGCGCGCAGGACGTGCAAGGGGAGGGCCAGGACAGCTGCCAGTCTGACACCATGCCCGCTCCGGCCGCTCGGGCGGTTGAACCGCCGCGTCTAGTCATTATTCGTTGGGCGATTGAGGCCCCTTGATCGCACGGATGCGCGCCGAGTACTCTGGTCGCAGATGCTCAGTGTTTCCGTTCTCGGCGAGCTTTCGGTGCAGGCGGATGGACGCCCGCTGGAGCAGATCGCGAGCCATAGAGCGCGCGCTCTGCTCGGCTGGCTCGCCATCCATCCCGGACTCCATTCCAGGGCAAGGGTCGCCTCGGTCTTCTGGCCCGACGTGCTCGATGAGAGCGCGCGCTCCAGCCTGAGGACCACCCTCGCCAACCTGAGGCGGGAACTCGGCCCGGCGGGGGTCGATCTGGTGACAGGGACCCGCGACCGCGTGGGAATCGTGCCGGGAGAGGTGCAGATCGACTTCGACGCGTTCGCCCAGCTGGCCTCACGCGGGGAGCTCGAGGAAGCCGCCGCCCTCTGCAAGGGGGACCTGCTCGCCGACCTCGATGACGACTGGGTGAACGAGCCGCGGGAGTACCACCGACGGATGCTGCTCGAGCTGCTCGGCCGGATCGCGGCGGAGGCCGAGGAGGCCGAGGACCTCGACGCGGCACTCGAACGCACCCGCGAGCAGGTGGCCCTCGACCCCCTCTCGGAGGAGGCTCAGCGCGAGTTGATTCGCCGGCTCGCTGCCACCGGCGATCGCGCCGGCGCGCTGGCCGCTTACAGGGCCTACGCCACGCGGCTGCGGCGTGATCTGGAAATGGCCCCGTCGGCTGGCATCAAGGAGTTGGCTAAGAGTGTCCAGAACGGGTCGGCGGGCGCCGGGAACGGCGCGGGGCCCACAGACTCAGGGATCGAATCGCCTGCACCGGCGCTGGCCCTCCCGCACACACCCTCGGAGACCCGTTATGCGAAGAGCGGCGAGCTCAGCATCGCCTACCAGGTGGCCGGGACGGGCCGAGATGTTGTGCTCGTCTCCGGCTCGTTGTCGCACGTCGAGCTTGGCTGGGAGACACCGGCGTCTGCGGCTATGTGCCGCAGGCTCTCCGGGTGTGGGCGCCTGATCGCCTTCGACAAGCGCGGAATGGGGCTGTCGGATCGCACGGCGGACCTGCCGACCCTCGAGGAGCGAATGGATGACGTGCGGGCGGTGATGGATGCGGCAGGGTCCGAGAAGGCCACCATCGTCGGCGTCTCCGAGGGCGGGGCGATGGCGTTGCTGTTTGCGGCGACCTACCCCGAGCGCGTGAGCGCGCTGGTCCTTTGGGGGACCTTCGCTCGCCTGGCCTGGGCACCGGATTACCCTGACGGAATCGATCTTGAAGGGGGCGAGCGGGGCTGCGACCAGATCGAGCAGGTCTGGGGCCAAGGCCTGGTCTGGCCGGTGATCTCGATCAACGATGCGCCCGATGACGAGGACACGCGGCGCCACCTGGCGCGCTTCGAGCGCGCCGCGGCTACGCCGGCGATGGCTTCCGCGGCCAACAGGTTCTCCCTGCACATAGACGCACGTCAGGCCCTGCCCGCCATCTCGGCACCGACCCTGGTCGCGCATCGCAGCGGCGATCCAGTGGTCCCCATGGCGCTCGCCCGCTATCTCGCCGAGCACATACCCGGAGCCCGACTGGCGGAGTTTCCTGGCGACTTCCACTTCAGCGCGACCGACAAGGACGAGGAGGTCCTCGACGTGATCGAAGAATTCCTCACTGGGACCCGCCGGGAGCATGAGATCGACCGGGTGCTCAAGACCATCCTGTTCATCGACATCCTGGACTCCATCGAGGATCGCGACGCGACGGTCGGCCGCGAGATCGAGGCCCACCAGGGGCAGCTGATCAAGAGCACCGGCGATGGCCTGCTCGCAGCCTTCGATCGCCCCGCGATGGCGATCCGCTGTGCTCAGTCCCTGCGCCAGTCGCTGGCGCAGCAGGGGATCGAGATCCGGACCGGCCTTCACACCGGCGAGATCGAGCTCAGGGGCGAGGACGTGGACGGCATGGCCGTGCAGATCGCCGAGCGGGTCGGCTCGCGCGCCCAGGCCGGTCAGACGCTCGCCTCCCGGACCGTCCGCGACCTGGTGGTCGGGTCGGAGATCGAGTTCGAGGAGCAGGGTGCGGTGCGCCTCGAGGACGTGCCCGGCGAGTGGGAGCTCCTCGCCGTCACCGACTGAGCGCGCAACCAGCTCTCACGCAGGAATAACGCAGCCCTCACGGTGACCACACGCGCCGGCGGGACACTCGCCGCCGGATGCGAAACCGAGCACGCACAGGCCTTACGACCGACCGCCTCCTCGCGCTCCGCCTCGAGCCTCACGCCGATCCCGAGCCGATCGCCGGATGGCTCTACGACGAGCACGGGGGGGAGCACTACTTCGCCGGCTGGCTGCGGCTCCTCACACTCCTCGAGCAGGCCCGGCTGAAGGCCGCCTCCGACGCTGAGGATTCCGCGAGAGGGGTGAGTCGATGATGCGCTTTGCGGCCGCGTTCGCACTGAGCGCCTCGATCTTCGGCCTCGCAGCGAGCCCTGCCCTTGCGGGCACCCTCGATCAGTCCCAGACGAGTGGATCCGATGGTGGCGCCGGCGTCGGCTCCGCCTTACACCAAGTTCTTGGGGGTGGCACCTTCCACCAGGGGCAGACGTTCACCGCCGGGCTCAGCGGGGCGCTCGAACGGGCGGACCTCTACCTGGCGCGCAACTGCCCGTCTCCTGCCGATCCCAGCGTCCAGATCCGCACCGTCTCGGGTGATCCCCCCCTCCCGACGAGCACCGTCCTCGCCACCGCCACCATTCCCGCCGCGAGCGTGGAGGCTTTGACCCCGGGGTGGGTGATGGTGTTCTTTCCGACGCCCGCCACGGTGACCGCGGGCACCCGCTACGCGCTCGTCGCGGCGTCGCCGACAGCTTGCCCAATTTTCATGGGCGACATCCTCTGGGCCACCGGGTATTTCTGGGGTTACACCGTCCAAGATCTCTACGGCAGCGGGACACGCGTGGGCAGCAGCGACGCCGGAGCGAGTTGGTCCAGCCAGGTAGAGGACCTCGCCTTCAAGACGTACGTCGAGCCGCCTCCGCCCCCGCCCCCGGATCCCGGCCCGGAGCCCAGCGGCCCGGGCACGGGCACCGGCACCGGCACGGGCTCGGGCTCGGGAGCGACCACCACTGCCACTGGACTGCGCGCCGCGGCGCTCAAGAAGTGCAAGAAGAAGCGCGGGGCGGCCCGCAGGACGTGCAAAAAGCGCGCCAACAGGCTGCCGGTCTGATGTGCCGCCTTACGGTCTCCCGGGGTTCGATCGTCGCTCTCGCGGCCGTCCTCTCCGCGGTACTCGTCGCCCAGATCGCGATCGCGGGGGGCGTCAGCGACTCGAGCGGTCCGAGAGCTAAGAGCGCAAGCCTCGCGAGCCAGCTGCGCAAACTGAAGCAGCGAGTCGCGACGCTCGAGGCGCGGCAGGCGGCGCAGGGCCCGCAGGGCCCCGAAGGGCCCCGGGGCCCAGCAGGTCCCGCGGCCACCGCCACCGCCTGCCAGGGAAACGGCTCCGGCGACACCATGGTCTCCGCAGGCGCGGTCTGCATCGACAAGTACGAGGTCTCGGTCTGGTCCTCGCCCACGGGCGGCACCCAATACGGAGCGAGTACCGATAACTACCCGTGCAGCGACAATGGCCAGAACTGCACAAACATCTACGCACGCTCGGTGGCCGGTGTCACCCCGTCGCGCTTCATCACCTGGTTCCAGGCCCAGCAGGCGCTCGCCAACTCCGGCAAGCGCCTGCCGACCAATGCCGAGTGGCAGCAGGCGGTCGCCGGCACCCCGGACTCGACGAGTTGCAACGTCTCCACGGGTGTGGTGGCGAGCACCGGCGCCAACGGTGCGTGCATCTCCGGCCACGGCGCCAACGACATGGTCGGAAACCTCGGGGAGTGGGTCGCCGACTGGGACGAGGTGGCGGGCGCTTGCGGCACCTGGTCGGCCGGTTTCGGCGGCGACTTCACCTGCCTCGGGAGGGCCGACACCCAGGCTTCGACCGGCTTCCCCGCCGCCCCGGTTCGTGGCGGCAGCTTCGGCGACGGCGCGTCCGCGGGCCCGTTCGCGGTCTGGGGCTTCTACGAGCCGTCGGTCTCGACCGCCAAAGAAGGGTTCCGCGGCGCCCGCTGATCAGAGGGCGAACCGGCTTCCGGTCTGACGCCGCGATGCCTCACACGGGCCGGCCGGGCCGGCGAAGCCCTCCGGCTCACTCATAGTGAAGCGCCTCGAGCGGGTCCAGCCGCGCACCTCGTCGCGCCGGCAGGACGGCGGCAACCACGCCCACGATGACGGCGAGCACTAGAAAGATCGCCAGCTGGCCGAAGGGCACCTCGAAGATGAGCCCGAACTCGCTCAGCGACGCGACGATCAGCGAGGCGAACACGATCCCGACCACCGTGCCCAGCAGCCCGCCGATCGCGGCGGTGATCGCGCTCTCGTAGCGGACCATGCGCCGGACCTGCCTGCGGGTGGCCCCGATCGCCCGCAGCAGCCCGAACTCGCGGGTCCGCTCGTGGATCGAGAGGAACAGGCTGTTGGCGATCCCGAACAGGGAGATGACCACGCTCATCGCGAGCAGCGCATAGAGCAGGTAGACGATCTGGTCGGTGCGGCGCTCAGTCTCCTTGCGGAAGCGCTCGAGCGTCTGTACGTTCGCCACAGGGAAGCGGTCAAGCGCCATGTCGACCTGGTCCTCCACGGCCGAGATGTCGGCGCCCGGCGCCGTCTTCACGAAGACGAAGAACGGGTCGCTCGCCGTCGAGATCGCCTCCACCGTCGCCCGGTTCACGATCATGCCCTGCAGGATCGTCGGGTCCTTGTACATCCCGATCGCCGTCAGGGTCGCGCGGCCCCCCGACGGCGTGACCACCTCGTAGGTGTCTCCGACGTCAATGTCCCTTGCCTTCGCGAACTGCTCCTCGACCAGCGCGTTGCCCGCACCGAGCTGCGAGAGGAGCTCGTCGTCCCCGTCGAGCCAGTCGAAGCGGTAGACGTCCGCAAGGGTCGAGGGATTGACCCCGAGCAGCGCGTCGTAGATCACGTTCGACGGGCGGCCGTTCACCTCGACCTGGTCGTAGAGCACGTCGGAGACCTCCTCGACTCCGCTGACGCTCGCGGCGGCCTCGCTGGCGCGGCGGGGGATTGGCTCGAAGCCTTCGGTGCTGATCACGAGGTCCGCGGCGATCAGCCTGTCGATCTGGTCGTTGATCGAGGCCTTGAGGCTGCTCGTGAAGACCGCGACGAAGACCACGAGGCCGAGCCCCACCATCAGCGCCGCCGCCGTCAGCGCCGTGCGGCCCGGGTTGCGCTGGGCGTTCTCGCTGGCGAGTCGGCCGATCACGGCCGAGAGGCGCTCCAGCGGGAGCCCGAGCGTCCCGGCGACCGGGCGGACGATGTACCTGGCCACCAGCGCCAGGCCGACGAAGAGAAGCACCGCGCCGGCGGCCATCGCCAGAAGCCTCCCGGCGGCAGGTCCGGAGCCGAAGAGACCCGCGGCGAGCAGGGCGATTCCGCCGATGGAGACGAGCCCGGATACATACGGCGCCAGGCGGGCGAGCCGCCCCGGAGGCAGCCTCGCGCCCTCCTGAAGGGCCATCGCGGGCGGGATCCGGGTCGCGCGCGAGGCCGGGCCGACCGAGGCCACCAGCGTGACGAGGATCCCGATCCCGAGGGCGAGGATCACCGTCCGGGAGGCGAGCACGAGCCCGGAGGTCGGCACCGGGAATCCCGAGGCGTCCATCAGGGACGCGAGCAGCTTGGCGAAGCCAAGTCCCGCGAAGAGGCCCGCCACCGAGGCGATGAAGGCGATCAGGAGCGCCTCGAGCGCGACCGAGCCGAGCACCTGGGCGCGGGTGGCGCCGAGCGTCCGGAGCGAGGCGAACTCCTGGGTTCGCTCCGCCACCGAGATGGAGAACGTGTTGAAGATGATGAAGGCGCCGACCAGCAGGGCCGCGCCAGCGAACGCGAGCAGGGCGGGGCCGAGGAACGAGTTGATCGAGTCGGAGATCTCGCCCGCCTCCTCCGCGGCGTTCTGCTCGCCGGTCTCCACCTCTACGTCGGCCGGCACGGCGGCCTCGAGGGCCTTGACGAGCTGGGCGTCGGAGACGCCGTCCTCCGCCGCGATCGCGATGGAGACGACCTCGCCCTGCTTGTCGTACCAGCGGTCCACGTCCGCCGGGGTGGCGGTGACGAAGCCGAAGCCCCCGGCCGAGCCCGAGCCGCCGAAGTTGACCAGGCCCACCACGGTCACCGGCTCCGCGCCCTGCGCCGTCTCGAGCTCGACCTGATCGCCGACCTCGACGCCGTTGTCCTCGGCGAGCCCGCGGCTGACCGCGATCTCGCCGGACCGCTCCGGGTCGCGACCCTCCACCGCCTCGGTCGCGTCGAACGGCTCGGGGACCACTCCGATCACCGGGTTGGGCGCGCCTCCCGCCGCCCGGAGCGCCTCGCCGTCGACGATCAGGGCGCCGTTGGCCTGGACATTCCCCACCGCCTCCTCCACGCCTGATACCTGGCGGACCCTCCGGGTGAGCGAGGCGGGCAGCTCCTCCGGCAGCGCGAAGCCGCTGTCGAACTCGGTCTTCGCAGTGAGGATCGCGTCGGTTCCCTCGTTCGCGGTCGCGGAGATCTCCCCGAACGCGTTGCGGATCTGGTCCGTGAGCACGTAGGTGCCCGAGATCATCGCCACGCCGAGCAGCACCGCGATGGCGGTCAACGCGGAGCGCAGCCTGCGCTGGGACATCCCGCGCAGCGACAGCTTGATCACGCCATGGCCTTCAGGTGATCGAGGATGTCCTCGACGTTGGGCTGCTCGTGGCGATCGACGATGCGGCCGTCGGCGAGGAAGCGCACCTCGTCGGAGACCGCGGCCGCCCTCGGGTCATGGGTGACCATGACGATGGTCTGCCCGAACTCATCCACCGCCCGGCGCAGCAGATTCAGCACCTCCTCCCCCGCAGCTGAGTCGAGGTTTCCGGTGGGCTCATCCGCGAAGACGACGTCGGGCCGGCTGATCATCGCCCTGGCGACCGCGACCCGCTGCTGCTGGCCGCCGGACAGCTCGCTCGGCCGGTGCGACCGCCTGTCGCCGAGCCCCACGGTCTCGATCAGGCTGTCGAGCCACTCCGGGTCGGGTCGCTCTCCGGCGAGGGAGAGGGGCAGGACGATGTTCTCCTCGGCCGTGAGCACCGGCATCAGGTTGTAGATCTGGAAGACGAACCCGACCCGCTCACGGCGGAGCACCGTCAGGTCGTGGTCGGACAGCTCGTCCAGGCGGATTCCCGCGATCTCGACCCAGCCGCTGCTCGGCTTGTCGAGCCCGGCGAGGATGTGCATCAGGGTGGACTTCCCGGAGCCGGAGGGCCCCATGAAGGCGCTGAAGGAGCCGCGATCGAGATCGACGCTCACCCCCCGGAGCGCCTCCACCGCGGTCTCGCCCTCGCCGAAGCGCCTCGTGATCTCGTGGCCGCGAACGACCACGCCTTCCTCCATTGCTACCCGGGCTTCTGGTCCTTCGGCGCGTACCGGTGGTGGAGGTCGAGCACGTTGCCGTCGGGGTCCTCGAAGATCGCCTGGTGGCAGACGCCGCTGTCGATCGTCTCGCCCTTGAACTCGATCCCCTTCGACTCGAGCTCGGCGCGAGCCGCCTCGACGTCGTCCACCTGGAAGGCGATCGGGGCGGAGTGGGGCGCGAAGTCCATGCCGAAGGCGTCGGATTGGATCAGCGCCAGCGTCACGGTCCCGGTCTCGAATTCGCCGGCGGGCATGTTCCCCCACTGCTTGCCGAACGGCAGTCCCAGGACGTCCCCGTAGAACTGCTTGGACGCTTCGTAGTCTGAGACCGGCACGGCGATGAAGTCGACGCCGGTGACGATGGATGTCTTGGTGGGCATCGGGGCCTCCTGTCGTGATCGGGCGTGCGCAGCACGCACCCTAACCAGAACCGCCCAGCGCGATCACCGCGGCGACGGGCCCGATCAGGTGGAGCGCGCGCTCAGTCCTCGTCCCGGCTGGAGTCGTCGCCGGCCGCGTCGGAGTCGAAGGGTCCCTCCCCAGCGGGCACGGGCTCCGGCTCCGCCGGCTCTGCCTCATCGGCTCGCTCCCACGGCGGGATGATCTCGGTTCCCGCCTCGTCCACGGCGCGGTGAAAGCGCTCGCCGAGCGCTCCGCCGGCGACCGCGGCGATCAGGGCGACGCCGGCCAGGAGCGCCAGGGCGATGCCCGGTCTGGCGCCGAGCGGTCCTTCTCCGACGGGGAGATCCGGGAGCTCGATCGAGTCGAGCGGGTTTAGCTCCCCGGACGCGATCCAGACGGCCACGGCGACCGCCAGGCCCATCAGGGCGCTCAGCGCCCAGACGCCGAGTCCCTGGCGCCAGCCGTCGAAGCGCGCCATGCGGGCGGCGACGTAGCCCCCCGCGGCAAAGGCGATGGCGACGATCACGACCAGCAGGACGCCGCCCGCGAAGCTCAGCTCCTCGAGCTGGTCCGCGGCGGGCTCCCTGAACTCGGTCAGGCCCACGGCGATGCCGCCGGCGGCCGTCATCGTGGCGAGGGTCACGGCGAGGCCGATCGCGGCCAGCAATCCGAAGAAGGCGGCCTCCCATTGGATCGCGCCGCCGAACGCCTGGCGCTCGCGGCGGTGCAGCGCTGAGGCCATCAGCCTCGTCCGCTCGGCGCTCCCCTCCTCGGGCAGTTCATCGACCGCCATCCGCTCCACCGTGTTCCCATCATCGTCAGGAGGAACGGTTTTCAAACCTCCCGCTTCGGCTGCGGGTCCCGCTTCGGCTGCGGGTACTGGGTGCCCACGAAGCGGTCCCACATCCGGTCGGTCATCGCCTTCCGCATGCCCATGATCACGCCGGCCGAGGGCGTCACCTTGTAGCGGGTGTCGGGCCTGCGGGCGGTCAGCGCCTTCTCGATCTTGGCGGCGACCTTCTCGGGGCCGCCCCCGAACCGCGCCATCCCTCCCTCATAGGCGCCGGCGGTCAGCTTCGCCACGCCCGCGTTGAACTCGGCGTACGGCCCATCCCCGTGAAGCCCCTCCATGCTGCCGGCCGCGGTCTGGCCGAACTCGGTGATGATCAGCCCCGGCTCGATCACGACCACGTCGACGCCGAAGCCGCGGACCTCGAACCGAAGTGCGTCGGACAGCGCCTCAACCGCGTGCTTGGTGGCGTGGTAGACGCCGCCGCCGGGGAAGACCAGCTTTCCGCCCATCGAGCTCAGGTTCACGATCCGGCCCTCGCCCGCGTTGCGCATGCCAGGGAGGACCAGCTGGCACATCCGCATCAGCCCGAAGACGTTGGTCTCGAACTGCTTGCGGACGCTCTCCATCGGGATCGTCTCGATCGCGCCGCTCTGGCTGTAGCCGGCGTTGTTCACGAGCGCCCCGATCGAGCCGCCGTCCTTCTCCACCTCGCTCACCGCCGAGCTCATCGACTTCTCGTCGTTGACGTCCAGCGCCAGGGTCTTCGCGCCGCGCTTGCCGAGGTCCTCGATCGCGTCCGTGCTTCGCGCGGTCGCGTAGACGTTCCAGCCGTCGTCAACCAGTCGCTCGGCGGTCGCCCGCCCGATCCCGGTCGAGCAGCCGGTGATCAGCACAGGCCTGGACTTGTCGATCCCCATCTCTTCTCCTTCGGTCGTCTGCGGCGATCCTCTCATAGGCTCCATACATGCGAGCCGTCACCTTCCAGGCGCCAGGCGAGGTCCGGGTGGACGAGCGGCCCGACCCGGAGCTGCTCGCCCCCGATGACGTCATCGTGCGGGTCGAGGCGAGCGGCATCTGTGGCTCGGACCTCCACATCTACCACGGGCGGGTGCAGATCGAGCCCGGCTTCATCATCGGCCACGAATACGTCGGCGAGGTGGTCGCGGCGGGCGACGAGGTCACCGAGGTCTCGGTCGGGGATCGCGTGCTGGGCACCTATGGGACCGCCTGCGGGAAGTGTTTCTTCTGCAAGCGGGGCGAGTTCCACAAGTGCGACGAGGCCCGTGTCTTCGGCCACGGCGAGACGCTCGGCTCGCTCCAAGGCGCACAGGCCGAGCTGGTCCTGGTGCCGCACGCGAACCTGGCTCTGCGACAGATCCCCGAGGGCCTCTCGGACGACGTCGCCCTGTTCGCGGGCGACGTGATGGGCACCGCCTACCACGCGATCGACTCTCGGCCGCTGGCCAAGGGGGAGACCGCGGCGATCCTCGGACTCGGCCCGGTCGGGCTCTGCGCCGTGCAGGCTGCCAGGGCCGCCGGCGCGTCGGAGGTGATCGCGATCGACTCCGTCGAGGACCGCCTGAAGATGGCCGAGTCCTTCGGCGCCACCCCCGTCCACCTCACGGAGGACGATCCCCGGGGGAAGGTGAAGGAGCTGACAGAGGGCCGGGGCGTGGATCTCGCGGTGGACGCCGTCGGGCACCCCGAGGCCCTCGACCTCGCCTGCCGGCTCGCTCGCAAGGCTGGGACAGTCTCGGCGACCGGCGTCTACGCGGAGCGGATCGAGCTGCACATGGGGATCGTCTGGATCAAGGCCCTCACCCTGCACAGCGGACACGCCAACGTGATCGGCCACCTGGACCGCGTGGTCGAGCAGCTCTCGAACGGCGTCCTCGATCCATCACCGCTCGTCACCCATCACATGAAGCTCGACGAGGCCCCGGAGGCCTATCGCGCCTACGACAACCGCGAGGCGCTGAAGATCGTCTTGTCGCCTTAACTACTCCGAGCCGTCAGGGGGGCGAGCCACTCCTGCGGGAGCGAGGGCGGGATCCGCGGGCTGGCGATCTCGGGCAGGATCTTCATCGCCGCCTTTGCCGCGCGGCTCCCCTCGACCGCCGGCGCCAAGTCGTCGATCGTCATCAGGGAGCGAACAGTGGTCAGGATCTGGAAGTCCGCGGCGTTCGGCTCCTTGCCTCCGATGGTCCCCGCTGCGATCAGCTCGTCGACGTGGGCGATCAAGGCCGGCAGCAGGGCGATCGTCCTCTGAACACGGTCGTCGCTTGCACCAGCCTTCCGCGCCAGGTAGCGCACCATCGGCACGTTCGCCTCCGCCGCAAGCCTCGGGGCGGGCATTCCCACCTCGCGTGCGATCGCGGTCCGCACCTCGGGCCGGTGAACGGCCAGCCAGCGGATGATCCGGCGGGGGACCGGCTGCAGCACCTCCTCGCCCCAGCGCTCGGCCTCCTCGACCTCGATTCGCCGCTTCGGGTCGGTCGGGAAGAGCGGCGGTTCCGGCTGATGCGCTTCAAGCGCGCGTGAGATCTCGCGCGAATCCTGGATCCGCTGACCGTTCAGCTTCAGCGCGGGCACCGTGCCGCCGCGGAACCCGCGGGTCCTGAGCAGGATTGGCCACAGCCCCGGCAGCAGCCAGATCATCTTGTGATCGATCCCCTTCCGCTCCAGCATCAGGCGCGCCGCGTGTGAGGGGTGCGACGGCGGCGTCCCGTACAGCTTCACGGCCATCGCCGCAATCTAATTGACACCCTGTCGTCATGAGCGAGCCCCTCGGCGGACAGCTGCTGATCGCCGCACCGAGCATGGGCGACTACTTCCATCGCACGGTGATCCTGGTCGTGGAGCACTCGGAGCAGGGCGCGTTCGGCCTGGTCCTCAACCGGCCCTCGGAGACCACAGTGGGGGAGGTCGCGCCGGAGCTGGGCGAGCTGATCGGGAACGAGCATGTCCTACACGTCGGCGGCCCGGTTCAGCCGAACGCCGTCACCGCGATCGGCGAGCACCAGGATCCCGGCGAGGCGACCAAGCTGATCGTCGGGATGGTCGGCATGGTGGATCTCGACGAGCCGCCGTCCCTGAGCAGGGTTCGGGTCTTCGCCGGCTATGCGGGCTGGGGGCCTGAGCAGCTCGACGGGGAGCTCGAGGAGGAGGCCTGGATCCTCGAGGACGCCCATCCGGATGACCCCTTCGCCAAGGGCGACCTGTGGGCGAGCGTGCTTGCACGCAAGGGTGGCGAGTACGCGCTGCTGGCCCGGATGCCACCGGATCCGTCGGTCAACTAGCGGGCGGCGTGCCTACTCTTCGGGGCCCTCGTCCGCGTCCTCGTAAGCGACGTGGACGTGCTCGCGGCCGACAGCGACGAAGGCGCGCTGTTCCGGCTCGCGGCCGTTCTGCAGGTCGATGACCTGGGCGTTGACGAGAGGGATGAAGTTGAGATCCTCGCGGTTGAGCAGATCGGAGAGCCGGCTGCGATAGCCCTCCGAGGGCAGGGTGACGTGCCCGACGATCCGATGGCGATCGGTCTCGAGCACCACGCGTTCCCACCTGGTGTCGCCTTGCATATTGGGCATATCGGCCATTCACGCACAAGCTTAAGGGCCAATCCTCCACCCTAGATATTGGGGTTGCGCGCGCTGCTGAGCCAGGCATAGGATCGTCCCATCGCCTCGGCCAGGATCAGATCCGCTCAGATCGTCTTCGTGGGCCTCGCTGCCCTCGTGCTTGGGGGCTGCGGCTACCTGTCTGCGCCGCTGGGTGGCGGCGCCGGCGGCGGCAAGGCACCGGTGAAGAGGATCAGCGTCACCGCCCCCTACACGGTCAGCGAGACGGTCCAGCCGGGGACGACCTTCACGCCCTCCGGCCCCGGCACGTTCGCGGTCGGCAACCAGGTCGTGAAGGGGACGTTCAACTCGACCCTGCCGTTCAAGATCGATCCCGTCCCGAGAAAGAAGAAGAAGGCCGCAGCCGCGGGAGGTGGCTTCAGATCGGTCAGCGGCAGCTTCGTCTCGAAGCTGGCCGGGACCTTCAACGCCATGACTCAGACGGGGACGTTCAGCGGCGTGAAGGTCATCAGATTCGGCCAGGGCAAGCTCGGGGATGCCTGTCTGACCTGGAACTCCACGGTCTCCAACAACGGCAACACCGAGACCGGAAGCTTCAGCCTCGTGGGGGGAACCAAGCTCGCGGCCACGGCGAGGATGACCGGTACCTACACCGGCACGAAGACGCAGACCGGCCCCAACGCCACGGTGACCGGGACGATCACGGTTTCGGGCCAGGTGGGGAAGCCGGCCAGAGGCCTCAGCTCGGACTGCCAGGCCCTGGCCCCGCAGCTCTAGGCGCCTGCGGCGGCTCGCTACTCGACCGAGACGAGGTCGATCACGAACACCAGGGTGGCGTTCGCGCCGATGTCGGGCGGCTGCCCCTGCTTCCCGTAGGCGAGATCGGGCGGGATGATGAGCTGGCGGCGGCCACCCTCCTTCATGCCCTCCAGGCCCTCGTCCCAGCCCGGGATCACCTGGCCGCTGCCGAGCTGAAGGGGGAACGCCTCCCCCCGCTCGTAGGAGGAGTCGAACTCCTTGCCGGTTTCGTAGTCCACGCCGACGTAGTGGACGGCGATCTGGGCGCCGGCCTCGGCCTCGTCGCCGTCACCCTCCTCCAGGTCCTCCACCTGCAGCTCCGTCGGCGGCGCGCCCTTCGGGACCTCCACCTTCGGCTTGTCTGGGACCTCGGCCGGGGCGGACTCCGTCGTGGTCGCGGCAACGGTGGTCGACTCGCCGGAGTCGTCGTCGTCGCCGCCGGCGACGAGCACGATGACGACTGTCACGAGCAACGCTCCGCCGAAGGCGAGCAGTCCTATGACGCGCCGATCCATGGCGCGGGATCCTAGTTGGAAGCCGACGTGGAGTGAGCCCAGTGGAGCGCTTGGATGCAGTCGGCGATCGTGGCGTGGTCCAGCTCCTGCTGTTCGGACCGGTACTTGGTGCGCGCCGCCACGATCTCCGCGTCGCGCTCCTTGAGGGCCTCGACCGCCGCCGGGTCGGAGATCACGGGCTTTTTGAAGATCCGTCCCTTCTTCTCGACTAGACCGGCGGCCTCCGCCTCGTTGAAGCAGATTTCGGCGACCCGCCCCCAGGGCGAGCCCCCGCCGATCTCGAGCTGGAGGATCAGGTTTCTCGCGCCCAGCTCGTCGTCGACCGAGGCGAGGTCCGCGACCTTTTCGTGCAGCCGGCCGAGCAGGCTGTCCCCGGGCTTCTCCCGAGCCTTGGTGAGCAGGGCGCCCTCGAGGCCGCCGAGCTTCAGCGCCTCCCCTGGAAGGGGACGAATGCGGACGAACGACTTCCCGCCCAGCGTCTGGACCCTCTCCTCCTCGACGGGCCGGATCTGCTCCACCTCGACCAGCCCCCGCTCGCGCAGGCTCCAGATCGCCAGGTTGAGGAGGTCGTCCGCCGTGTCGGGCCCGTCCACCACCGCGCCGGGCACCTTTACGGTGGGGCCGGCCCCGCCGGGCGGCGCCCAGGTGGACGCGAACAGGTAGCGGACGGTCGTGTTGGTCAGGTCACCGGCAGCGATGATTCGACCTTAGAGGGATGGGCGCTCCATCGCGAACGACGCTTGGAGGTTTTGCCGCCGGGTGCCGATAATGGTCACTGGTGGTTCAGGTGAAGCCGGCGGCTAGATCTCTCGTTCTGTTTGTCCTCCTGGTGGGGTTCGCGGTCGCGACCCCGGGCGCCGCCGTCGCGGCGCCGCCGGTGATGCCGCCCGACCAAATCGTGCAGCTCGGCGACCTCTATCACGCAACCGTCTCGGGGGTCGAGAGCGGGGATACCGTGGACTACGGCGACGGCAGCGAGCCACAGGCGCTCGATGTCACCGCCGGGTCGGCGCCCCTCACCCACCTGTACACGAGCGAGGCGAGTTTCCGGATCACGGTCACCAAGCCCGGGCCCGAGTCGGCGAGCACGTACGCCCACGTCTTTCTGCCCGGCCCCCTTTCGCAGGGGATCGCGTTCGTCGCCCCCGGGGCCACAGGGACCCTGGTGATTCCGGGCGTGACGGCGACCCTCGACGTGCCCGCGTCGAATCCAGACGGCGCGACGATCCTCACTGCGACCTACGCGCCGAGCAATCCCTTTTTCGTGGACGCGGGGCCGACCGGCTCGGTCCTCGCCGGATTCGACGTGCGGACGGTGAACGCCGTCGGCGGCAAGCTGGTGGTGGTCTTCAGCTACACCGACCCCGGGGACGGCTCGGTGCCGTCGCTGACGTCGCTGAGGTTCTTCGACCGCGCGACGGGGACCTTCGTGCCGGTGGCCGGCAGCACCGCCGTCCCGGACTCGCTCGTCGTCGACCCGGTCAACCACACCATCACGATCGTCTTCGACGGGACGAGCCTCCCCAGCGTCACCGCCCTCACGGGTACGCGGTTCGCGGTGCTCGGCTCTCCCCGCATCGACGGTCTCAGGGCCAAGCGCTGCGTCGCCCGTGGCGCGAAGGCGCGCCTGCGGTTCTCGCTGTCCCAGGCCGCGACCGTCAGGGTCCGGTTGCAGAGGCGGCACTCCTCGAGGCAGCGCAGCCGCTGCCCTCGGCCCCGTCGGCCCGGTCGGCACCGCAAGGTCCGGCTCGGTGGTGGGCCCACGAGCAGCAAGGCCCTCCCGGCCGGGCGAGCGACCATCCGGATCCCGTCCAGAGGCCTTCGTCCCGGGCGCTACCGCGTCACCCTCACCGCCGCCAACGGAGCCGGGACCTCGCTCGAGCGGCGCAGTGCACTGGTCGTACTGCGGCCTGCGGGCTGAGCACCTCCTGCTGCCGGCTGATGGGCGCGGCTGGGATCGAACCAGCGACCTCTCCCGTGTGAGGGGAGCGCTCTCCCGCTGAGCTACGCGCCCGGGGGCGGCTGATGATACGGCGGCCCCGCGCCGCTAGGATCAGGGGCGGACCGTGCTAGGCGGGGAATTAGCGGTGCCCTGTATCCGCAATCCGCTCTAGCGGGGCCGAACCCCCGCCCGAGGGGCCGGCCCTCGGGTCGTCAAGCCGCACGCGGCGCTGACGGCCAGGTCCTGCGCAATGTGGGCCCGCGAACCAGGTCAGGTCCGGAAGGAAGC
This sequence comes from uncultured Solirubrobacterales bacterium, assembly GCA_963752605.1. Lineage (GTDB taxonomy): Bacteria > Actinomycetota > Thermoleophilia > Solirubrobacterales > 70-9 > CAVVYW01. The sequence goes on along the minus strand of CAVVYW010000005.1, from coordinate 1,476,851 downwards.
AGCCTTAAGCGGTAGCCGGCATGTGATGCAGGCAAGCCTGGCCCGAGCCAAACGCGGTGGACACGCCCGGGAGCCTCGTTTCGACGGCGGGTGCACGGTCCATTTCTGCCCACCGTCCGGGCGTTGCTGGACCATCCGGTCAGTGACAAACGAGATGGAGGTGTCTGAATGAGCCCAGCTGCTGCTGACGTCCCGGTCGGCGTGGTGACGGTCAAGCCGGTGCGCTGGTGGGTCGTAATGCTGCTCGGTGTGATCTCGATCGCCGCTGGAACGCTGGCGATCGCCTATCCGGACATCACCCTGCGGGTGCTCGGCCTGTTGATCGGCATCTACCTGCTGATCGCCGGCTCGGCGTGGATCATCCTCGCCGTCGAGGAGGAGGGGAGCACCGGGGCGCACGTCCTGCGTCTGCTCCTCGGCATCCTCGCGGTCCTCGCGGGCCTGTTCTGCGTGGTGCGACCGGGCGCCAGCATCCTCGTGGTGCTGCTCTCGGTGGCGTTCTGGTTCATCATGGTCGGGATCGCCGACCTGGCTCGCGCCGTGATCGAGCCGACGGGCCGGTGGCTTTCGGCCCTCTTCGGTCTGGTCGGCGTCGCGATCGGGGTGCTCCTGATCGCCGATCCCGACATCGGCGTCAACACTGTCGCGCTGATCGTCGGCATCGGCTTCCTGCTGCGCGGAGTGCTCGAGATCGCGGCGGGGTGGTTCCTCAGAACAGCGTGAGTTCGGGCGCCGGGCCGGCCCTGTCCGGCCCGGCGCCCGTCTACGTCCACCTGCGGCCGAGTGACCGGGGGGCGGCTGGGTAGACTCGGCGCGTGGCCGAGTCCGCCTCTCTCTATCGCCGCCACCGGCCTCAGAGCTTCAGCGAGGTCGTCGGGCAGGAGCATGTCGTCCGCACTCTCTCGAACGCCGTGGAGAGTGGCCGGGTCCACCACGCCTACCTCTTCGTCGGTTCCAGGGGCACCGGCAAGACCTCGATGGCGAAGATCCTCGCGCGATCCCTCAATTGCGTGAAGGGCCCGACGCTGGAGCCGTGCGGCGAGTGCGAGCCCTGCCGGACGATCGCGGCGGGCACCTCCCTCGACGTGATTGAGATGGACGCCGCCTCGAACCGCTCGGTGGACGACGTTCGTGAGCTGCGCGAGCGGGTCGGCTTCGCGCCGGCCGAGGGCCGCTGGAAGGTCTACATCCTGGACGAGGCCCACATGCTCACGAAGGAGGCCTGGAACGCCTTCCTGAAGACGCTCGAGGAGCCGCCCCCGAACACAGCCTTCGTGCTGGCGACCACCGAGCCGCAGAAGGTGATGCCGACGATCGTGGATCGCTGCCAGCGCTTCGACTTCCAGCGCCCTTCGCTCGAGCAGATCGCCGAGGTGGTGCGCCGTGTGGCCGACACCGAGGGGATCGAGATCGACGACGGGGCGGTCGCCCTGGTCGCCCGGTCCGCGGCCGGCAGCTTCCGCGACGCGCTCGGCACGCTCGATCAGATCGTCGCCTTCGGCGGCAACCAGGTCTCGACCGAGGATGTCGTCGACCTGCTTGGGGCCGCGGACGCGGAGATCCTCTTCGACACCACGGACGCCCTCGCCGCGGGCGACGCGAAGGCGGCGCTCGAGGCGGTTGAGCGGCTGGCTCGCTCCGGCCGCGATCCCGGCCAGCTCGCGAGGGACCTGATCGCGCACCTGCGCCAGCTGTTGGTCGCCCGCGCCACGGGCGAGGTCCCGGAGTCCTTCACCGTGACGGTGGCTCAGCCGCAGCGGCTCGCCGAGCAGGCCGAACGGATCGAGGAGGCCAAGCTGATGGGTGCAATCGACGCCCTCTCCGCCGCCGTCGCCGCAATGCGCGAAGGAGACGACCCTCGCCTGTCGCTGGAGGTGGCGCTGCTGAAGGTGGCTCGGCCGTCCTTGGATGCATCCCAGGATGCGCTTCTGCGGCGAATCGAACAGCTCGAGGGCCGCTTCAGTGAGGGCGGGGGGGCCGCTGAGGTCTCTCCGGACGAAAAAGCAAATCATTTGGGATCGTCCGTCGAGCCCTCACCGGCCCCCCCGCCACAGGCACGGCCTTCAGATGAAGGTTCGCCGACGGAGGCCCAGGCTGAGGCCGCCGAGGCGGCGCCATCAGCTGAGACCCACACTGCGACTGCGGTCGCCGGCGTCGGCCTCGATCGGATCGTGGAGCTATGGCCCGCCGTCATCGAGCATGTTCGGCAGTCGGGATCGGCGATGTTGTCCAGTCTGTTCGAGGGGGCGCGGCCGCTCGAAGTGGACCCGGAGCAGGGCGTGCTGAAGATCGGATTCCCCGCCTCCGCCAAGTTCAACAAGCGCAAGGCCGAGGTCCCGGCGAACGTCGAGCGAATCGCCGAGGCGCTGAAGGCGATCGCCGGCGAGCAGCTGCGCCCGGCCTATGAGCTGATTGACGGCGAGGAGGAGCCGCCGAGCGAAGCCCTGTCGGCGGCCCTCGGCGAGGAGGAGATGATCGAGCTGCTCAAGAACAACTTCGACGCGAGCGAGGTCGAGCTGAACGAGCGCGAGAGCGAGGCCGGCTGATGGCGCAGCAGCCGAACATGGGCCAGCTGATGAAGCAGGTCCAGCAGATGCAGGCCGAGATGGCGAAGGCCCAGGAGGAGCTGAAGAACGAGACCGTCGAGGCGAGCGCCGGCGGCGGCATGGTCAAGGTGACGATGAGCGGCGACCTCCAGCTGAAGGGAATCGAGATCTCGCCCGAGGCGATCGACCCCGAGGACCCCGAGATGCTCCAGGACATGGTCGCCGCGGCGGTCAGCGAGGCGCTCCGCTCGGCGCAGGAGCTCGCCAGCAACAAGCTCGGCGGCGTGGCCGGGATGGGCGGCGGCCTCCCGGGCATGGGCGGCCCCGGCGGTCTGCCTGGCCTGGGTGGCTAGGGCCCCGATCCGCCTTCTAGGCTGAGGGTATGTACGCAGGCCCGATCAGCCAGCTGATCGCAGAGCTGTCACGGCTGCCCGGGATCGGGCAGCGGACGGCCCAGCGGCTCGCCTTCCACCTCCTGCGCACCGAGGACGACGAGGCGCTCGCGCTCTCCGACGCGATCCGCGAGGTCAAGGAGAAGGTCGGCCTCTGCGAGGTCTGCTTCAACCTCGCCGAGGGCAGCCGCTGCCGGATCTGCGAGGACGGGCGCCGGGAGCGCTCCGTGATCTGCGTGGTCGAGGAGCCCGCCGACGTGATCCCGATCGAGCGCACCGGCGAGTACCGCGGCGTCTACCACGTGCTCGGGGGCGCGCTTTCGCCGATCGACGGGATCGATCCCGAGGACCTGCGGATCGCCGAGCTGCTCGAGCGGGTGAACGGGGAGGTCAGCGAGGTGGTGCTCGCCACCAACCCGACCACGACGGGAGAGGCCACCGCCCTTCACATCGCCGAGGAGCTGAGGGACAAGGTGACCGTCACGCGGCTTGCCAGCGGCCTGCCGGTTGGCGCCGATCTCGAGCACACCGACGAAGTGACCCTCGGCAAGGCGCTCGCCGGCCGCCGCTCAGTCCACTAGACTTAACCGTATGGTTAAGTCCGCTGAGACCCTCGACGAGGTCTTCTCAGCCCTGGCCGATCCCACGAGGCGCGAGATCCTCCTCGCCCTGGCCGAGGGAGAGCGCTCGGTGAGCGAGCTGGCGGAGCCGTTCGACGTCTCGCTGCCGGCGGTCTCCAAGCACCTGAGCGTGCTGGAGCGGGCGGGGCTGATCACCCGCGAGCGGGAGGGCCGGGTGCGGCGCTGCAGGCTCGAGCCGGAGCCGCTCGCCGGCGCACTGGAGTGGATCGCGCAGTACGGGCGCTTCTGGGAGGACAGCTTCGACTCGCTCGAGCGGATGCTGGTAAAGCAGCGGAAGGGAGCCGGCTGATGGCCGTCGCCGGGCCCAAGCCGGCAGAGGAGTGGGCGGTTGTCCAGGTCAAGCGGACCTTCGACGCCTCACGGGACCGGGTCTTCGAGGCCTGGATGGACCCGGACCTGCTGCGCCAGTGGCTGACGGGACCTCGCGCCACCAGCCCCTCCGCGGAGGTGGACCCCAGGGTCGGGGGCGAGTTCCGCATCGCGATGACCTCCGGCGTGGGGAAGGTGTTCTCCCTGATCCCCGGGCAGACGGGCGTCGTCTACATGGTCGGCCGCTACCTCGAGATCGACCGGCCGGAGCGCCTCGTCTTCACCGTGGGCTGGGAGGAGTTCCCAACCATCCGCGTGGACCCGGAGTCCACGACGGTCACGGTCGAGTTCCACGAGCGGGAAGAGGGAACCGAGGTCGTCCTGACGCACGAGCGCAACCCGAGTCGCCGCATCAGCGCCTTCCACCGCTATGGCTGGAAGGGCAGCCTCCGCAAGCTGGACACACTTCTCCGTTCCTAGATATACTTAACCAGATGGTTAAGTCAAAGCTGTACGTGATCCTCGGCTCGCACGCGTGCCGCGCCGGGATGCTGATGCTCGAGCACAAGGGGATCTCCTACAAGCCCGTCGAGATCCCGACCGGCTTCCAGGCCCCCGTGCTGAGGACCCGCGGCTATCCGGCGGGCACCGTCCCGGCGCTCGCGCTGAATGGGTACCGGGTTCAGACGAATCGCGCGATCGCACGATTCCTGGACGAACTGGTCCCGGCGCGGCCGCTGCTGCCGCGAGAGAAGCGAGGAGAGATCGAGGAGGCGGAGCGGTTCGCTGACCAGGTGCTTCAGCCGACCGCCCGCCGCCTCGTGCTCGCGGCGGGGGCCAGGGACATCGGCTCGCTGGTCGACTACGGGGACACCGGTAGGCTCGGCCCGATCCTCGCCCGCAGGCGCGGCCGGCGCGCGCGGATCATGAGGATCGCCGCCCGCCACTTCTTCAAGATCAGCGACTACACCGAGGCCCTGGATCTCGCCGCACTGCCCGGTGTGCTCGATCAGGTCGATGCATGGATCCGGGCGGGGGTGCTCAACGGGCCGGAGCCCAACGCCGCCGATCTCCAGATCGCGCCCAGCATCTGCCTGCTCGCCTACCGCTACGACCTGCGGGCGGAGATCGCGGTCCGGCCGGCCTGGCAGCTGGCGGACCGGGTGATCCCAGGGCCGAGCGGGCGGACGCGGCGAGCGCCAGTGGCGGTCGGATAGATGGAGCGGGGCTGGCTGGCCGTCCCCCGCGCCTGGCTGGAGGGCATGGGCGAGATCGCCGGCTTCGGTGCCCGGGTCATGGGCGACGTCTTCAACGGCCGCGTCTTCCAGTTCTTCGGGGAGACGCTGCGCCAGGCCGGGATCCTGATCTTGGGCTCCACGATGGTGATCTGGGGCCTGATCTTCATCTCGGGGCTCACCTGCGGGATCGAGGGCGCCTACCTGCTGCGCGCCCAGGGGGCCCCCGCCTACGCCGGGGTGTTCGCCGCCTGGTGTGACCTGCGCGAGATCACGCCGTATGCCTTCGGCTACATGATGGCCGCGAAGGTCGGGACCGGGATCGTCGCCGAGCTCGGCTCGATGCGGATCTCCGACGAGATCGACGCGCTCGAGGTGATGGGAGTGCCGCCGGTCACCTTCCTTGGCGGCACCAGGCTGCTGGCGGCGTGGATCGTGCTGCCCTTCGTCTATCTGGGGGCCGTCGGGGTCGGATTCTTCGCCAGTTGGATCGCCGTCGTGGAGCAGATCGGCGACGTCAGCTCCGGCGGCTACTTCCTGATCTTCTGGATGTTCCAGAACCCGCCCGATCTCTTATTCAGCGTGATCAAGGGCATGGTGATGGCCACTGCCATCGTGCTGGTCGGCTGCTACTTCGGCTACACCGCCCGCGGCGGACCGGTCGGGGTGGGGACCGCGACCGCCAAGTCGATGTTCCTGAACATCGTTCTGGTTCATCTGATCGGGATGCTCGGCACCCTGGTCTTCTGGGGCGCCAACCCGCGGGCGCCGATCGGGGGCTGATCGTGGGTGCGCTGCTCATCTTCGCGGGAGGCGTGCTGCTGCTGGCGATCCCTCTTGGCTGGATGTGGCTGCTGCCCCACCTGGGCCAGTCGTACGCCCTCGTCTACCCGCTTGTCCTGGTTGGCTGCCCGGCGACGATGATCGCCTGGGCGATGGCGCTCCACGCCGTCAATCGCCGGTTCGTGGGCTTTCGCCTGGAGCGCCAGCGCAGGAACGAGGTGCTCGAGGCGAGCATCACGGCGACCGCCCTGCTGTGTCTGGCGGTGCTGGTCGCCCGAGGTTAGAGCCGGCGGGTCGGGTCCTCTGAGTAGCTGCGCGGCGGGATCTCGTCGCGCTTCTTGCGGCCATCGCCGGACCGGACCAGCTCGTAGAGCAGGGACAGCGCAAGGCCGGCCCCTCCGGCGATCATCAGGATCAGGCCGACCGTGGGGATGTCGAGCACGTCGGTGTTGACGTTGATCGCGTAGCGGAGGATCGCCCCGATCGCGATCAGGAATATGGCCGTGGCGATCGTCACGGCCGGGGATGCTAGTCGGTGATCGGTGGGGCGGCTGCAGCCTCGACGCCAGCCGCCGCCAGGCGGTCGCAGATCCTCGGTCACCTTCTCGGTGTCCAGGTAGGCGTGGATGTAGTCGGCCTTGCCCCAGCGCGATGTGGATCGCAGTGCGCGCCCTCGTTCTCGTAGGGGACGCCGTCGCGCCGGCTCGCCCCGGTCGGCCCACTCGATCAGCGACGCCGTGTTCCAGGGCCAGCCGCGCACAGCCACGTCTTCACCTCGAACTTGATCTCGGGAAGGAGGAAGAAGACCCGCTCGAGCCATCGCTCCATCGCCTCGCGTCGAGTGGCGCTCGCCACCCATCGCGTTGTCGCCCGGGAAGACGTGATGGACGTCGGGGGCGATCCCGTCCATGTCGCGCGCCAGTCGTCGGCGCTCCTTCTGCCGAAGGCCTCGAAGATCGCCCGGGCTCCGCGCTCGCTTGTACGATCTCTCCGCCTACATCAGGCGCGCCCGGGGGCGGCCTCGTGCGGGCCCTCGCTCAGGCCGATCTTCCAGTGCAGGCGGCGCAGCGGCTTCGGCGCCCACCAGTTCCAGCGGCCCAGCAGTTCCATCAGCGATGGCACCAGCAGCGCTCGGATGATGCTGGCGTCGATCAGCACGGCCAGTGCCACCCCGATGAAGTTCTCCTTGATGAAGATGATCTCCGAGGTGGCGAAGACGCCGACCGCGACCGCGAACAGGATGGCCGCCGCCGTCACGATTCGCCCGGTCCGCTCGAGGCCGATGGCCACGGAATTGGAGTCGCTGGCCCCGTTGTCGCGCGCCTCCTTGATCCGCGAGAGCAGGAAGACCCCGTAGTCGGTCGAGAGGCCGAACGCCAACGCGAACAGGAGGATCGGCATCGTCTGCTCGAGCGCCCCCTGGCTCCGGTAGTCGAGCAGCCCCTCGAGCCTCCCGTCCTGGAAGACGAAGACGAGGATCCCGAAGACGGCCGCCAGGTTGAGGACGTTCATCACCAGCTGCTTGATCGGCAGCACCACCGACCCCGTCATCAGGAAGAGCACGACCAGGGTGGAGATGACGATGATCGCCAAGGCGATCGGGAGGTGGTCCTCGAGGCTGCCCTGGAAGTCGACGAAGTGCGCGGCGGCGCCGGTGACCAGCACGGTGGATCCGGCCGGATCGGGAACGGCGCGGACATCCGCCACCAGGTCGCGGCTTGCAGCCTCGATGAACGGGCTGTCGTTGACCGCCTCGACCACGTAGTCGCCGTTGGGGAGCTGTTGCGGGGGATTGACCTGCACGATCCCGTCGAGGCTCTGCAGCTCCCTCTGGACCTGGGATAGAGACTGGGCGCTCGGGTTCTCGACCAGCAGCCGCACTGGGCTGTCGCGGAAGGGCGGGAACTCGGTCCGCAGCACGTCGTCAACCTGCCTGGCGCTGGCGCTCTCGGGGAGCACCTGCGCGTCGACCGAGGTGAACTTCATCGAGTAGAAGGGGATGCTGAGGACGATCAGGACCGCGGCGCTCGCGGTGGCGATGCCGATTGGCCGCCGCTTGACGAACTGGGAGAGGCGGTACCAGAAGCCCGACTCCATGTCCGTCGCCTCTCGCTCCGCGCGCCGCTGGAGGAAGTTGGGTGCCAGCGAGTTCACCCGGGTGCCGAGCAGCGCCAGTACCGCGGGCAGGACGGTCAGCGCGATCACGGCCGCGAGCAGTGCGACCAGCGAGCCCCCGAGGCCCATCGAGTAGAGGAACCGCTGTGGGAAGACGATCAGCGAGGCGAGTGCCGCCGCGACCGTCAGCGACGAGAAGAAGACCGTCCGGCCCGCCGTGGCCATGGTCCGCTTCATCGCCTCGAAGCCGGCACCGGACTTGGCGATCTCCTCTCGGTAACGGGAGACCACGAAGAGGCTGTAATCGATGGCCAGCCCGAGGCCGAGCCCGGTCGTCAGGTTGAGCGCGAAGATCGAGATCGAGCCGAGCTCGCTGCCGATCCTGAGCAGGAGGAACGTGCCGACGATCGCCAGGCCGCCGACCATCAGGGGCAGCAGCGCCGCGACCAGGCTGCGGAAGAAGATGAACAGCAGCAGGAAGAGCAGTGGGAAGACCATCATCTCCGCCGTTTGGAGGTCCTCCTCGACCTGCTTGTTGACCTGCTCCGTGGCGACGGCGTAGCCGCCGACGCTGACGCCGGGCTCGCCCTCGAGCTCGTCATTGATCCGCTGGCCGGCCTCCTGGAGCTCCTTGTCCTCGGTGGGCATCAGGCTGACGGCCAGGTAGGTGGAGTCCCCGTCCTCGGCGATGAAGTCCGGGCTCTGGGTCTGCGCATAGCCGACCACGCCGGCGACCTCGTCCTCTGACCTCACCTGTCGCTCGATCTCCCGGACCCGCTTCGCCCCGGCGGGGGTGGTCGGATCGGTGCCCTGCATCAGGACGATCACGCTGGTGTCCCTGTAGCCGGCGTCCTCCAGGCGCTCATCCGCCTTGACGGCCTCGGTCGCCGGGTCCTCGGCCCCGTACGGGTCGAGCCGGTCGGCGACCGATCCCCCGAGCATTCCCGCGACGGCGAAGAAGACGACCGAGAGGATGAGCACCGGCCTGCGATGCCACTGAGCGAGTGCTGCCAGGCGATCGAACATCAGACCCGATCCCTCTCGAGGACGGCGTCGTCCTTGGACAGCGGCACGCCCTCCTCGAAGGCGAGGGCCTGGCGCTCGAACCACTCGGCGATGAAGTCGTTGAACGCGATCCCGAAGCGCAGCACGGTGTACCCGCCGGGGTACTTGCCCTCGGCCTGCGCCTCCACCTCGCGCAGCTCGTCACCGATCTCGGTCGCCCGCTCCGAGAGCTGCCGCGCGATCTCCGCCGCGCGCTCGGGGTCGACGGCGTCCGAGAAGAACAGCTTCAGGAGCCCCTCGTCGCGGTACTCGAAGACCTCGGCGGGAAGCTCGTGCCAGCGCTTCAGCTCATGCCGGCCGGCCCGGGTCAGCTGGTAGACGGTGCGCTGGCGCCCGCCGGTGGGAGAGGAGGTGCCCTCGATCAGGCCGGCGTCGGCGAGGCGGCGAAGCTCGGGGTAGATCTGGCCGTAGCTGGCGGTCCAGAAGAAGCGGGTGGAGTTGTCGGCCAGGCTCTTGATCTCGTACCCGGTCCGGGGGTGGCTGGCGAGCATCCCGAGAATCACCTTCGCTGTCGAACTCAACTCCATCCTGGGCTAGATATATCAGCCAGATATACGCAGTTGTGTGAGCGTGGCCACGCAAGGCCCGGTCCCGGCCACGCCTGGGCCTCGCCTACTCTCTACGCGTGGCCACGAAGACGGGCGACATCGTCGTGATGAAGTTCGGCGGCACCTCGGTCGCGGGGACCGAGGAGCTGCGGCGCGCCGCAAAGCGGATCGTCGCTGCCCGCGAGGCGGGGCAGAAGGTCGTCGCGGTCCTCTCGGCCCGCGGCAAGACCACCGACCGGCTGGTGGACGCCGCGCGGGAGATGTCCGACCGGCCGGACCCCCGCGAGATGGACATGCTCCTCTCGATCGGGGAGCGTGAGTCGTGCGCGCTCTGCGCGATGGCGATCAAGGACATGGGCCACCAGGCCATCTCCCTGACCGGCTCCCAGGCGGGAATCGTCACCGACTCCTCGCACACCAAGGCGCGGATCATCGACGTCCGGGCCGACCGCATCCGCGCGGCGCTCGAGGAGGACTCGATCGTGCTGGTGGCCGGGTTCCAGGGCGTCTCCACCGACAGCCGCGACGTGACGACGCTCGGCCGAGGGGGGTCGGACACCACCGCAGTGGCCCTCGCCGCCGCGCTCGGCGGCGAGGTCTGCGAGATCTACACCGACGTCGCCGGAGTCTTCAGCGCCGACCCGCGGATCGTGCCCGACGCGCGCAAGCTCGGGGTCGTCTCCTACGAGGAGATGCTGGAGATGGCCGCCTCCGGCGCCAAGGTCCTCCAGCTCCGCTCGGTCGAGTACGCCCGAAACCACGCCGTCCGGATCCACTGCCGAAGCTCGGCGGACGACTCCACAGGTACCCTCGTCGTCTCGGAGCAGGAGACGATGGAGAGACCGCTCGTAACCGCAGTCACCCACTCGACCGACGAGGCGCGGGTCACGCTGACCGGCGTCCCGGACGAGCCTGGCGTGGCGGGCCGAATCTTCGGCGCGCTCGCCGACGCGAACGTGAACGTGGACATGATCATCCAGAACGAGCCCGTCTCCCACGACGGCGGCGCCGACCTCTCCTTCACGGTCGAGGCCGACGACCTGAAGACGGCGGTGGAGACGATCGAGCAGCAGGGCGCGGCGCAGGAGGTGCCAGACCGACGACGGCATGGGCAAGGTGTCGATCGTCGGCGCTGGGATGCGCAGCCACCCGGGCGTCGCCGCCAAGGTCTTCAGGACGCTCGGCGAGGAGGGCGTCAACATCGAGATGATCTCCACCTCGCCGATCAAGATCTCCTGCGTGATCCGCGGCGATCAGGTGCCCGTCGCGGTCAAGGCCCTGCATACGGCATTCGAGCTGGGCTCCGAAGCGGTCCAGGAGGAGGACCCGACGGGCGAGGAGCACCGCCCGACGGTCTCGTCGTAGCCCTACCCTTTCGGTATGGCTTCTGAGAACGGATACGTGGTCGGTGTCGTCGGTGCGACCGGCGCCGTCGGCTCGACCATCCTCGACGTGCTCGCCGAGCGCGACTTCCCCGCCGGCGAGGTGGTCCCCTTCGCCTCGGAGCGCTCCGAGGGCAAGAAGGTCGAGTTCAACGGCTCGAGTCTGAAGTGCCGGCCCCTGACCCCTGAGAGCATCGAGGGCCTCGACATCGCGCTGACCTCGGCCGGCGGCAAGGTGAGCGCCGAGTGGGCGCCGAAGCTGGTGGAAGTCGGCGCGGTGGTCGTCGACAACACCAGCTACTGGCGGATGAACGACGACGTCCCGCTGGTCGTCGCCGGGGTCAACGACGACGCGGCCGAGGGCCACAACGGCATCGTCGCCAACCCCAACTGCACGACGATGCAGATGATGGTCGCGCTGAAGCCGCTCCACGACGCCGCCGAGCTGGAAAGGCTGGTGGTCTCCACCTACCAGTCGGTGAGCGGGACCGGGCGCGAGGCGATCAAGGAGCTGAAGGAGCAGTCCGCAGCCGTGCTCGACGACAAGGACGTCGAGGCGGAGGTCTTCCCGCACCAGGTCGCCTTCAACGTGCTGCCGCAGGTGGAGACGTTCCCCGAGGGCGACGACTACACCACCGAGGAGCGCAAGGTGATGAAGGAGACCCGCAAGATCCTCGGGCTCTCCGAGGACGTGGGGATCTCAGCCACGTGCGTGCGGGTGCCCGTCGTCACCGGGCACTCCGAGTCGGTCAACGTCCAGACCAAGCGCGACCTCCCTCCCGAGGAGGCGCGCGAGCTGCTCTCGCAGACGCCCGGGATCGTGGTGCTCGACGACCCGGGCGCGGGCGTCTACCCGCTGCCGATCGCCGTCGAGGGCCGCGACGAGGTCCTGGTCGGGCGGATCCGCCGCGACCCCTCGCACGAGCGCTGCCTCAACCTCTGGGTGGTCGGCGACAACCTCCGCAAGGGCGCCGCCACCAACGCGGTCCAGGTTGCCGAGCTGCTGCACGAGCGCGACCTGGTCCGGGTGCCCGCCCGCGCCTGAGCGGCAGCCGCTCAGCGAATTTTGATTGACTGGAGGTCGCACGCGGTCTAGCGTGCGCGTTGTGCTCGCAGGGGGCGGGCGCACCAGACCAGGGAGATGACCTTAGATGCTTCGACGCTTTCGCCCCTTCCTCACGCTCGGCCTCGCCGCCGGGGTCCTGCTGGGTGCGGTGCCGGCAGCACAGGCGGCCACGATCACAGTCACCACGACCGCGGATGACGTCGTCGACACCGGCGCGTGCACACTGCGCGAGGCGATCACCGCCGCCAACACGAACACCGCCTCCGGGGTGACGGCCGGCGAGTGCATCACTGGCTCGGCGATGGGCGTGGATCGGATCGAATTCAACATCGCACCGGGTGGCCAGCAGACGATCACGGTGGCGAGCTCCCTGCTGCCCGCGGTCACCTCACCCGTCGCGATCGACGGGTCGACCCAACCCGACCCACCGGCTGGAATGCCCCCGATCGTGATCAACGGAAACGACATAGACGCGGTCGGCGTCGAGGACGACATCCTGCGGCTGATGACGGGTTCCGACGGCAGCTCGATCCAGGGTCTGGTCCTGCACAACGCCTTCGCGCGGGGAATCAGGGTCGACAACACGAGCAACATCGCGATCGAGGGCAACTGGGTCGGCCTCAATGCCGCCGGCGCCGCCTCCGCCAACGGCAGTGACGGAATCCTGGTCAACAGCTCGACGCTCAACATCACGATTGGGGATGACACCTCCGCCGAGCGCAACGTGGTCTCCGGCAACACCCTGTTCGGCATCAACCTCCAGACCGGCTCGAGCGCGGTGGTCAAGGGCAACTACGTCGGCCTCAACCCGGCCGGCACCGCCGCCATCGGCAATGGAAACGACGGGATCATCGCCGGGGGCGTCGGTGCCGTGATCGGCGGAGCGGCCGCGGGGGAGGGGAACGTGATCTCCGGCCAGAGCGCCGACGCCTCTGACGCCGGGGTCACCGCCTCGGGGGCCGCGTTCGGGACGCAGATCGTCGGCAACCTGATCGGCACCAACGCGGCGGGCACCGCCGATCTGGGCAACAACCGGGGGATCGAGCTCGTGGGTGGATCGGACGACACGCTGATCGGCGGCACCGCCGCCGGCGCCGGCAACCTGATCTCGGGCAACGACGACCAGGGGATACTCGCCGCCGGCACCGAAAACGTGATCATCCAGGGGAATCGGATCGGCACCAACCTGGCCGGGACCGCGGCGCTCGGAAACAGCCAGCACGGGATGGACCTCCAGTCCCTCGAGGGCAACCTGCTGATCGGGGGGACCTCCAACAGCGCCCGCAACCTGATCTCCGGCAACGGCAACAACGGGATCCGCATCAACGGCGGCGATGGCACTGTGACGATCCAGCGGAACTTCGTCGGCACCAGCGCGGACGGGATGTCCGCGATCGGCAACGGCAACCAGGGGATGCGGATAGAGGCCAACTTCCTCACCAGCGCGACGGTCGGCGGCGCCGGCAACGGCAACGTTGTCGCGGCCAGCGGCACCTCCGCCATGCGCCTGGTCGCGGACGCCTTCCCGTTCGCGATCCAGGGCAACCTGATCGGAACCGACGCGAGCGGTGCGGGCACCGCGGCGACCTTCGGCAACAATCAGACGTCAGATTCGACACTCGACTCGTCGGGGATCTTTATCGACAGTGGCGGGAACGTCCAGATCGGCGGGGCCGGCGCGGGCGAGGGCAACGTGATCGCGAACACCAAGGTGAACAACGGGATCCATCTCGATCAGGACTCCGCCGGCGCCAACCGGATCCGCGGGAACCGGATCTTCAACAACGCCAGGCTCGGGACTGACCTTTTCCTGGTGGGCGATCCGGCCGGCGGGATCACAGCCAATGACGCCGGCGATGCCGACGCCGGGGCGAACGGCCTCGGCTACCAGAACTTCCCGGTGATCACCGCGGCCACCAGGAACTCGACCAGCTTCAACGTCTCCGGCGCGCTCAACAGCACCAGCTCGGACACCTTCGCCGTCGACCTGTTCGCCAATACCGGCTGCGACGGGTCGGGCAACGGCGAGGGCGCGTTCTACCTCGGCTCCACGATGGCCAACACGGACGCGGGGGGCAACGGGACCTTCAACGCGAGCCTGCCAACGACGACGCCGGTCAGCGTCACGACCATCACCGCCACCGCGACCAACACCAGCGACGCGACCGGCGACAGCTCCGAGTTCTCGCAGTGCTTCACCGCCACCGTTCCGGCGGATCCGCAGCCGCCGGTTGTGAACCCGCCGGTGCTCACGCCGACGCCCCTGATGAGCCCGGGACCCGCCGCGCCGAAGAAGAAGTGCAAGAAGGGCCGGAAGCTGAAGAAGGGCAAGTGCGTCAAGAAGAAGCGGAAGAAGTAGCGCTGCGCGGGGAGTAACTTCAAGACTCGGAGGCCGGCTTCCTAGGGGGGCCGGCCTCCGAGTCGGCTATAAGCCCCGGGATGGAGCTCGGGTTCGGCGAGGTGCTGCTGTACGGCGGGGGGCTGCTGGCGGTGGCCGCGGCGCTCTCCGGCCTGTTCCGTGGGACGGTGCTCTCCATCGCGGTCCTCTCGGTGGCGGTGGGGCTCGGCCTCGCCGCCGCCGACGTCATCGAGATCGATCCCGGCGACAAGACGGTGATCCAGCTCGTCGAGCTGGCGCTGATCGTCACGCTGTTCTCCGACGGGCTCTTCGTGGAGCGCGAGCTGCTGATCGTCCACTGGAGCCCGGCGGCCCGCGCGCTGGCACTCGCCATGCCCCTGACGATGGTCCTGCTCGCGCTGGCGGCGAAGCTTCTGTTCGCCGAGCTGAGCTGGGCCGAGGCCTTCCTGCTGGGAGCGGTGCTCTCGCCGACCGATCCCGTGGTTACCTCGACGGTGGTCACGTCGCGAAAGGTCCCCGAGAAGGTCCGGCACACGCTCAACCTGGAGTCGGGCCTGAACGACGGCCTCGCGCTGCCATTCGTCCTCTTCTTCATCATCTTCGCCCAGCCCGGCGGGGACGCCGGGCAGGAGGCGCTCGAGCTGCTCGGGGAGGCCGGGGTCGGCGCGGTGATCGGAGTGGCCCTCGGGCTGCTGGCGGGCCGGATCACCCATCACCTGCCGGGTGGCGGGATCGACCGTCGCTACGAGGGGATCTACGCGCTGGGAGTCGGGGTGTTCGCCTTCGGCCTCGCCGACGTCACCTTCGGCAACGGGTTCATCGCCGCCTTCGTCTGCGGGATCGCTCTGGCGGTCGCCGAGCACGACATCGCCGAGGACTTCGTGATCTTCTCGGAGAACGTCAGCTCGATCCTCCAGGTGCTCACGTTCTTCGTCTTCGGCGCGCTGATCGTCGCCACGGGATACGGCGGGAGCATCCCCCTGCTCCTCCTCTTCATCGTCTTCGCCCTGCTGGTCGCCCGTCCGCTCTCGGTGGCCATCTCGTTCCTGAGAGTGGACCTGCCCAGGCCCGATCAGGCGTTCATCGCCTGGTTTGGGCCGAAGGGAGTCGCCTCGGTGTTGTTCGGCCTCTTCGTCCTGAACTCGGAGGTCGGCGAGCGAGGGCTGATCTTCGAGATCGCGGCCTTCGTCGTCCTCGCGTCGATCTTCGCCCACGGCCTCACCGACACGCTCGGGACGAACTGGCTCCAGCGGCGAAGGAGGCGGGCGGCCGCCTAGTCCTCGACCTTGTCCTCGAGGATCCGCTTCTTCTCGGCGCGAAACTCCGTCTGAGTGAGGACGCCCTTCTTCTTCAGCTCGCCGAGGCGCTCGATGCGGTCGAGCTTGGAGTCGTCGGGGTGACGGTCGTCATCGCCCAGGTCGCGGACCGCGGCGCCGATCCGGCGCCCCGCCTCCGAACTGGCCTGACGCGCCCGCTGCCTCATGCGAACCATCCATTCGCCGCGGCGGGCGTCCGGGAACTCGTGGTGCGTCTTGCGGCTGAGCGCCTCGAGGCCCGCCGCCGCGAGCCCGATCAGCACCAGGACGATCACGAGCTGCCGCGTCCCGTCGGGCGGGGAGACAATGAGATACAGGAAGGCCGCGGCCGCGAAGACACCCCAGACGACTCCGGACCGGTCGCGGAGATGGGGGGCCACCGCGGCGCGAATGCCGACGGCGGCGGGGGCGGGGGAGGCGAGGAACGCGGCCGCGGTGAAGAGCACCCCGAGCGCGATCACGCTGGTGGCGATGCTGTGCAGCAGCGAGGTGGCGATGGTCCAGGCGTGCTCGGCCGGAACCCGCGCCGCCTCGGTCTGGGCGAGCTCGTCGACGACCAGGCCGCTCGCCGCGCTTCGCAGCGCGACCGCCGCCAGCCCCGCGGCGACCAGGCCGAGGCCGTATCCGAGTACCACGACCCAGCGGCTGCCCCGCGCCAGGTAGGCGGCGATCGCGAACAACACGAAGGTCCCAATCGAGAACAGCCATGCGAGCCCCTCCAGGGTCCGGGTGATCGTGCGCGCTGTCTGCAGCTGCTCGGCATCGGCGACCTCCAGCTCCGCGACGTCCGGGGGAAGCCGCTCCTCGGCCTGCTTTTGCAGGCCGATCCGGTCGGCGAGCTGCAGGACGATCGGGCGGAGGTCGAGCACCACCCTGCCGGTCTCGGTCGAGACCAACTCGTTGTCGCCCTTGAGGATCTCGATCAGCTGGGAATGGGCGACCCGGTTCGCGTCCTGCCAGAGCCCCTGGACGCGCGGCTGTCGGAGCGCCTCCTCAGCCGCCCTCATCGCGAACTCGCGCAGTCCGCCGGAGAGGGGTGCCGCGACCGGCTTCAGGTCATCGGGAAGCCGCTTCTGGAGCTGGCCCGAGACGTCAACGTTCGCGTAGAGCTGTTCGACCGAGTAGTCGGCGACGGCATCGGAGATCGCTTCGTCCTCCAGCAGCTTGCCGCTGGTCTCGACCCACTGGTCGGTGTCCAGCAGCTGCCGGTCCACCCAGCTGGTGAAGATCGCCAGGAAGGCGAGGAGCGACGCCGCGACGACCAGGACCCTGACAGTGATCCGGTGGGGCAAGCCTCAGTCGCCTGCCTGGGCCCGGTCGATCGCGTCCTTGGCCTCCTTGAGGCCGAGGCCGCTCAGCTCCCGGTAGCGCTTAATCGCCTGGGCCTCGTTGCCCTTGGCGAGCAGGTCCTGGACCTCGGGGTCGGACATCGGATCGAGTGGCTCGGACTCGCGCGGTGCGATGTCGAGGTGCTCGAAGACCTGTTGCAGCCGGGTCTCCAGCAGCGCGATCCGCTGCTTCAGCTCCAGCAGCTCTCGGGCCTCGGCCATCGGGCTAGGCCGGGACCGCCTCGAGCCGCTCCTCGACCCACTCGGTCGAGGCGATGTGCTTGCGCATCCCGAGCTCCTTCGGGCTGAAGCCGAGCGCCAGCCCGACCAGCTGCGGAAGGTGGAGGATCGCCAGCCCGAGCTCGTGGTTGACCACCTTGGCGGCCTCGGGCTGCTGCATGTCGAGGTTGAGGTGACACAGCGGGCAGGGGGTCACCAGGCAGTCGGCGTCGGACTCGAGCGCATCGATGATGTGGGTGCCGGCCTGGCGCAGGGAGACCTCGCGGGCCATGGTGATGATCGGGAACCCGCAGCACTTGCGAGCGCCGTCGTACTCGACCACCTGGCCGCCGAGGGTCTCGATCAGCCGCTCGAGGTAGAGGTCGCGCTCGGGATGGTCCTCGTAGCCGAGGCGATGGCGCGGCCGCAGGACGTAGCAGCCGTAGAACGGGCCCACCTTCAGCCCCTCGAGGGGACGCTGGACCTGCTCCTTGAGCTTGTCCAGCCCGTAGTCCTCGGCGAGCACCCAGAGGAAGTTCTTGTTCGAGAAGCCCTCGGGCTCGTAGGAAAGGCCTTCCTCCGACAGCGTCTCGTTGATGTGGGCGCGGTACTCGCTGTCCGCGTCCAGGCGCTGCTGGCACTCCGACTGGGCGCCCTGGCAGGTGGAGCAGATGTTCATCATCGGCAGGCCGGTCTGCTGGGCGAGTCCGAAGGTGCGCGCGTTGAGGGTGTCGGCGAGCTCCTGGTTGTGCTCCGCGATCACGCCCGCGCCGCAGCAGTTCGCCCTGTCGAGCTGGACCAGCTCGATGCCGAGCCGCTCGGCCACCAGCGCCATCGCGCCGTGCAGCTCCGTGGTGAACCCGCGGCTCACACACCCCGGCCAGTACGCCACCTTCACGATGCGGCCCCCTTGCTCTGATCGCCCTCGGCGGGCAGGCTCTCGTCGGGCTCCGGTTCGACCTCGGCGACCGGCACGTCCTCGTCGGCCTCCTCGCCCTTGATGTAGAGGTTGAGCTGGATCTCGTGGTCCTCGGCGTGGGCGTAGATCCGCTTCACCTGGTCCTGGGCGCCGTCCGGGAGCTTGGGGTGGACGCCGGGGATCAGCTTCGAGGGGCTGCGAGCCTTGCCGGTCCGGAAGGCGCGGATTGCGGTGGGGAGCGACTCGATCAGCGCCCGGATCGCGCCCCGCGGCGGCTTCAGCTTGCCCTTGATCCCGGGCGCGAAGGACTCCTGCAGAAGCGCCGCCTCGTCGAGCGTGCCCTTCTTCTGGATGATCTTGGTGAACGCCTTTTCGTGGCGATGGCCGTTGTTGACGTCGTTGATCTCGTACTCGTCGCTGGCGATCCGGCGGAGGCGCATGATCTGGTCCATCGGAGCCACGCCCTTCGGGCAGGCGTCGATGCAGGAGAAGCAGTGGGTGCAGTCGTAGATCCCGTGGGGGTCGTTGGAGAGGTCGTGGAGGCGCTCCTGGGTTTCGCCATCCCGCGGGTCCCCGACGAAGCGGTAGGCCTTGGCCAGCGCCGCGGGGCCGATGAAGTCCGGGTCGGCCTCCATCGAGAGGCAGGCGGAGACGCAGGCGCCGCACTGGATGCAGGCCATCGACTGGGTGACATCGATCATTGACTCGGGCGGGACGACGTACTCGCGCTCGGGCGGGTCTCCCTCCGGCAGCAGCCACGGCGTGACCCGGCGGATCTTGGCCCAGTGGGTCGACTCCATGTCCGTGACCAGGTCCTTGATCACGGGCATGTTCCCCATCGGCTCGACCGTGATGGGAGCATCACCCGCCGCCTCCTCCGCTTCGCGTCCGGGGGCGGCGGCTGGCGACGCCGACGTGGGGGATGCTGAGGCTCCGTTGTCGCGACGCCGGCGATTGGCGTATTCCGAGGCCTCGCCGAGCATCGTCTTGCAGGCGAGGCCGGACTGGCCGTTGATCTTCACCCCGCAGGAGCCGCAGATCGCCGCGCGGCACGAGCAGCGCACCGCGAGCGACCCGTCGTCGCGGTCCTTGGCCTGGAGCAGCCCGTCGAGCACCGAGAGGGTCGGGTCGAGCTCGACCTTGAACTCCTCCCAGTACGGGCCCTCGCCGGACTCCGGCTGGAAGCGGCGGACCTTGAGGGCGAACTCAGCCATCACCCTTCACCCTACCCACCTAGTAAGTCCTCTCCTGCGGCTCCCACTGCGTGATGGTCACGTCGGAGTAGCTGATCTCGGGCCCCTCCTCGTTCATGGAGAGGTCGATGTGCTTGAGCCAGTCGGTGTCGTTGCGCTCGGGGAAGTCGGTCCGGTACTGGGCGCCGCGGCTCTCGGTGCGGTGGATCGCCGCGACGCAGGTCGCCTCGGCATTGTCGAGCATGAAGCCGAGCTCGATCGCGCCGAGCAGGTCCTGGTTGAAGACCGAGCTGTGGTCGTCGATGTAGGCGGTCCGCGCCTCCTCCTTGAGGCGCTTGACTGCCTCCAGCGCGTTTTCGAGGCCCTGGGCATCCCGGAAGACGGCGACGTTCCCGTCCATCGTCTGCCCGAGCTCCTTGCGGATCTCCGAGACGCGCCGGCCGGAGCCCTTCTCGCGGCCGAGGATCTCGGCGATCGTCGCCTCCTCGTCCTTCAGGGCGGAGTGGGGTGCGTGGACCGGCTCGCGGCCCTTGGCCCGCTCGGCCGCGTCGATACCGGAGTGCTTGCCGAAGATGAGGGTGTCGAGCAGGGAGTTGGCGCCGAGGCGATTGCCGCCGTGGACCGAGACGCAGGCGACCTCGCCGGCGGCGTAGAGGCCCGGAATGTCGGTGCGGCCCTTCACGTCGGTCTTGACGCCGCCCATCGTGTAGTGGTTGCCGGGTTTGATGTGGATCGGCTCCTTGGTGATGTCCACGCCGGCGAAGTCGCGGCCCACCAGGACGATCTCGCGCAGCGCCTCGTGGATCCGCTTGCGCGGGACGACCGTGACGTCCAGCGCAACCGTGCCGTCCTCGAAACCCCGGCCCTCGTTGATCTCGGTCTGCTCGGCGCGGGAGACGACGTCGCGCGAGGCCAGCTCCATCTTGTTGGGCGCGTACTTCTCCATGAAGCGCTCGCCCTTGGCGTTGAGCAGGTGTGCGCCCTCGCCCCGGGCGCCCTCGGTGATCAGGAAGCCCTTGCCCGCCAGGGTGGTCGGGTGGTACTGGATCATCTCCATGTCCATCAGCTTCGCCCCGACGCGGTAGGCCATCGCGATGCCGTCGCCGGTGCAGATCAGCGCGTTGGTGGTCGGCTGCCAGACCTGTCCGTTCCCGCCCGTGGCGAGGATCACCGCCTTGGCGCCGAAGTGCTCCATCGAGCCGTCGCGGACGTTCCGGCAGATCGCGCCGACGCAGTTCCCGTCGTCGTCCATGGCCAGGCCGGTGGTGAAGAACTCCTCGTAGCGCGCAACCTCGTCCGAGTACTTCATGAGCTGCTCGTAGAGGACGTGCATGATCGCCTGGCCCGTGATGTCGGCGACGTAGTACGTCCTGGCCGCCGAGGCGCCGCCGAAGGCCCGGGTGCCGAGCTTGCCCTCCTCGTTGCGGTGGAAGGTGACGCCGAGGTGCTCGAGGTGCAGCAATTCCTCCGGCGCCTCCTGGGTCATGATCTCGACCGCGTCCTGGTCGGCGAGGTAGTCCGAGCCCTTGACGGTGTCGAACGCGTGTGACTCCCACGAGTCGTCTTCCTGGAGGGCGGCGTTGATGCCCCCCTGAGCGGCATTGGAATGCGAGCGGACGGGATGGACCTTGCTGATGATCCCCACGCCGACGCCCGCCTCCGCCGCCGCGAGCGCCGCCCGCTGTCCCGCGAGCCCCGCCCCGATCACCAAGACATCGTGGTCAGGCACGCCTGCGATCCTATCTCGGGGCGCTAACCGGGCGTGCCCGCCACGGGGTCACGCAACGCGCGGCCGATCGCGTCCACCGTGATCACGCCGCGCAGCCGTCCGTCGGCGTCGGTGGCGACCAGCGCGCCGAGGCGCCGGAGCGCCTCGTTGCCGAGCAGCGACTCGAGCGGGGTGTCCTCGGGGATCGAAGCGGTTCCGCTGTCCCGCGCGAGGATCTCGCCCACGGTCGTCGAGTCGCGCTCGACCTCGGGGACGCGGTCCGCGGCTCCCTGGTCGAGCAGGCCGACGAAGCGCTGCTGGGCGTCCACCACGGGGAACCACGGCCAGCGGTATCGGTGGAAGTACTCGTCGAGGACGCGCTCGACCGGGGCGTCCTCGGGCACAGCCACCGGCTCGCGGTCCATCACATCGGCGACCGAGACCCCCTCGATCCGGCCGGTGATGGCGCTCTGGGCGACCGCGCCGCGCGCCGCCCCGTTGAGGATGAAGCCCAGCACGACCGACCAGAGGCCTCCGACGACGTCCCCCTGGAAGAACAGGAAGATCCCGAAGCCGATCAGCAGGTAGGCGAACCCCTGGCCCAGGGCGGCCGCGAACCGGGTGGCGCCCGTCCGGTTCCCCGTGACCTTCCAGGCGATCGCGCGGGCGACCCGGCCGCCGTCCAGCGGGAAGGCGGGAACGAGGTTGAAGATCAGGACGATCAGGTTGATCCCCGCGAGCCAGCCGATCACCGCGGCCACCTCGCTGACCCCCGAGCCGGCATCGGCGATCAGCGCGTCGTTGAAGTCCTCCGCTCCCGTAATGAGGATCCCGGCCGCGACGCACACGACCACGATCGCGGCCGTGACCAGCGGCCCGGCGATCGCGATCTTGAATTCCGTCCCGGGCGAATCGGAGTCGCGGTCCAACCTCGCGACGCCGCCGAACATCCACAGCGTGATCGAGGAGATCCCGATGCCGTTGCGGAGGGCCACCAGCGCGTGACCCAGCTCGTGCAACAGGATCGATCCGAAGAAGAGCAGCGCGCTCGCCACCGCCATCACATATGGCGCGATGTCGCCGGAGTCGGCGCCGAGCGTGTCGCGGAAGGAGCTCGAGAGCCAGAGGATGATCAGGAACAGGACCACGAACCACGAGTAGTCCACCGAGATCCTGATCCCCCTCACGTGGAGGAGGGTGATGCCGCCTTGGGGCATGGAGTTGATCTTAGGGTTAGCGTGCCGTCCCCATGGCGACCGCGAGCTACGAGACGCTCCACGGTTTGTGACGAAAGGAGCTGAACGATGCCCAAGTTCGAGTACACCCACGACGTCCTCAAGTCCGTCCTCGGCGAGGAGAAGCTTCAACTCGGTGACCTCGAGGACTCGCTGGAGAAGCACGGCGAGGAGGGCTGGGAGCTGGTTAGCCTTTCTCTCAACGTGAACATCCAGCGGGGCCAGGACGGCGACCTCCTGATCTTCAAGCGCGCCAAGGGCTGAGGCTGCGCGTCGTGAGGCGCGACCTGGAACGCGGCTACGAGCTCGACGACGACCGTGCCCGGATCGACGCGGAGGTCGTCCACCGCTATCTCTCTGAGGAGTCGTACTGGGCGCAGGGGAGACCGCGGGCCGAGGTCGATCGTCTGATCGCCGAGGCGACCCGGGTGGTCGGGGCCTACGACTCGGACGGGAATCTGGTCGGCTTCACCAGGGTCGTCTCGGATGACGCCGTCTTCGCGTTCCTCGCCGACGTCTTCGTGCTTGAGCCCGACCGCGGGCACGGGATCGGCAAGGAGCTGGTGGCCGAGGCGGTGGAGCGAGGGCCTCAAGCTGAGCTTCGCTGGATCCTCGGGACCGAGGACGCGCACGATCTGTACGCGGGCTTCGGCTTCGGCCGGCCTTCCGAGCGCGTCATGGAGCGACCCCCGTCCGAGCTCGACCCCGACCCGTAGCGCTCCGAAACGTCCAACCGGCGGGCGGCGATTAGTTCCCCGCCCTCGCGAGGTCTACACACTTAGACAATGCGAGAGGAGGCACCGTGGCACTGCTGACCTATTCGATGGGCACGTCGCTGGACGGGTACGTCGAGGACGAGAACGGCAACTTCGACTGGGCCGACCCCGAAGAGGGTGTCCACCGGCGCGCGAACGAAGAGGCGCAGGGGGCCGCCGCCTTCCTCTACGGGCGCCGGATGTACGAGATGATGGAGGGCTACTGGCCGGCGGCCGCCGCCGGGGATCAGGAGGTGGACGAGATCGGAGCCGAGTTCGCGCGCGCCTATGTGGCGACGCCGCGGATCGTCTTCTCGGACACGCTCGAGAGCGTGAGCGACGACGTCCGCATCGTCCGCAGCGCCGATGCCCTCGACGAGGTCAGGCGGCTCAAGGAGGAGGCCGGCGGGCACCTGGGCCTTGGGGGCGCCGGGCTCGCCGCCTCGCTCTTCGAGCTGATCGACGAATTCCAGCCCTGGGTCACCCCGGTGGCGGTCGGGGGCGGCAAGCCGTTCCTCCCGGTGGGACGAGGCCAGGCGGACCTCCGGCTGCTCGAGGAGACGCGCTACCCCGACGGCCAGCTCTGGCTGCGCTACGAGCGGGTGTAGCCTGACCCGCATGTGCCGGAACATCAGACAACTGCATAACTTCGACCCGCCCGCGAGCGAGGAGGAGGTCCAGGACGCCTCGCTCCAGTTCGTTCGCAAGATCAGCGGCTCCAACAAGCCGTCGAAGGCGAACGAGGAGGCCTTCAACCAGGCCGTTGAGGAGGTCTCGGACACGGTCCGGACCCTGCTCGACTCGCTGGTGACGAAGGCGCCGCCGAAGGACCGCGAGGTCGAGGCGGCCAAGCGTAAGGCCCGCTCGGCCGAGCGCTTCGCGACTGCCTAGGCCTTCGCGTCAGACGCGCGCGGCTACACCGCGGCGCGGTTGCGCTCGATGATCCGCTTGAAGTCGGTGCCGGCCGGCAGTGTGCCGAAGGCCTGGCCCCAGTCGCCCGAGAGGCGCGAGGAGGCGAACGCGTCGGCCGTCGCCTCGTCGGCGTAGCGGACCATGCAGCGAGCCCTGCAGCGCGAGCGCCATCCGCTCGACGATCCGCCGTGCCCTGGCCTCGATCTCGCCCATGTGCCCGAGCTCGTCACGGAGCTCCTTGACGTAGGCATCGAGCCGCGGCTCCGTCCCCGCCGCCTCGTCGACCTCCGCGAAAAAGGCCTCCACGGAATCCGGGTTCTTCACCATCGCCCGCAGCACATCGAGGCACTGGACGTTGCCGGAGCCCTCCCAGATGGAGGCGAGGGGCGCCTCGCGGTAGAGGCGGGGCAGCCCCGACTCCTCGACGTAGCCGTTGCCGCCGAGGCACTCGAGGCACTCGACCGCGTGCTCCGGCCCGCGCTTGCAGATCCAGTACTTGAGCACCGCGTTCGCGATCCGCTTGAAGGCCTGCGCCTCGTCGGGCGACCCCGGACGCGAAGCAGAGGAGTCGCCGTCATGCGGGGCGATCGCCTCGTCGTAGGACCTAGCGAGCCGCATCGCCGAGATCGTCGCCGCCTCGGACTCGACCGCCAGGTCCGCGAGCACGTTCTGCATCAGCGGCCAGTCGATCAGGGTCTTGCCGAAGGTCGCCCGGTGCTCCGCGTGGTTCATCGCTTGGACAAGACCCGCGCGCATTCCGGTGGCCGAGCCCTGCACGCAGTCGAGGCGGGTGTGGTTGACCATCTCGATGATCGTCCGCACGCCGGCTCCCTCCTCGCCGACCAGGCGAGCCCAGGCGCCGTCGAACTCGATCTCCGAGGAGGCGTTGGAGCGGTTGCCGAGCTTGTCCTTCAGCCGCTGGAGGCGGAAGCGGTTGCGCTCGCCGTCGGGTGTCCAGCGTGGGAAGAGGAAGCAGGAGATGCCGCCCTCGGCCTGGGCCAGGACCAGGAACGCGTCGCACATCGGCGCCGAGAAGAACCACTTGTGGCCGGTGATCTCGTACTCGCCGCCCGGGCCGCCGCCGTTGATGGGGCGGGCGATCGTCGTGTTGGCGCGCACGTCCGAGCCGCCCTGCTTCTCGGTCATGCCCATGCCGGCCAGCGCGCCGGGCTTCTCGGTCGCGGGCACGTTGCGCGGGTCGTACTGGTTGGAGTTCCAGCGCGGCTCCCATTCCTCGGCCAGCTCGGGCTGGTGGCGGATCGCGGGGATCACCGAGTAGGTCATCGAGATCGGGCAGCCGACCCCGGCCTCTGCCTGCGAGAAGCACATGAAGGCCGCGCCGCGGGCGACGTGCGCGCCGGGCTGCGGGTCGGTCCAGGGGAGGGAGTGGAGCCCGGTCTCGACGGCCATCCCGAGCAGCTCGTGCCAGGAGGGATGGAACTCGACCTCGTCCACCCGGTTGCCGTAGCGGTCGTGGGTCTTCAGCTTCGGGGGGTTCTCGTTGGCGAGTCGACCCAGCTCCATCACCTCGGAGCGCCCGGCGAGCTCGCCCACGGCGGAGATCCGGTCCGCGGCCCAGTCGGCGCCCTCCCGCTTGACCGCCTCGATCAGCGGGCGGTCGGCCTCGAAGAGGTTGTAGTCCACGAGCGGTGGAGGCTGGTTCTCCACCTCGTGGGTGCGGACTCCGGTGGGCCGCTCGACCGTCGCCATCTCCACCCATCTTAGGCGGGCGGCGGGCGTACCGATGGCCGATCCGCGCCGGTAGGATCGCCCGCCCCGTGGCAAAGATCGAGGTCAAGAACCCGATCGTCGAGCTCGACGGCGACGAGATGACCCGGATCATCTGGGCCTTCATCAAGGAGCAGCTGATCCTGCCCTACCTCGACATCGACCTCGAGTACTTCGATCTCTCGATCCAGAAGCGCGACGAGACCAACGACCAGATCACGATCGACGCCGCCGAGGCGATCAAGGAGCACGGGGTGGGGGTGAAGTGCGCCACGATCACCCCGGACGAGGCGCGGGTCGAGGAGTTCGGCCTCAAGGAGATGTACCGCTCGCCGAACGGGACTATCCGCAACATCCTCGGCGGGGTCATCTTCCGCGAGCCGATCGTGATCTCCAACATCCCGCGGCTCGTCACGAGCTGGGAGAAGCCGATCGTGATCGGCCGCCACGCCTTCGGGGACCAGTACCGGGCGACGGACACGATCGTCCCCGGCGAGGGCACCCTGACGCTGAACTTCCAGCCCAAGGACACCTCGCAGTCCCCGATCGAGCTCGACGTCTTCGACTTCCCGGAAGGCGAGGGCGGGGTCGCGATGGCCATGTACAACCTCGACGACTCGATCCGGGACTTCGCCCGCGCGTCGTTCCGCTTCGGGCTGGAGCGGAACTACCCCGTCTACATGTCGACGAAGAACACGATCCTGAAGACCTACGACGGGCGCTTCAAGGACCTCTTCCAGGAGATCTTCGACTCCGAGTTCAAGGACGACTTCGAGTCGGCGGGGCTCACCTACGAGCACCGGCTGATCGACGACATGGTCGCCGCCGCGCTCAAGTGGGAGGGCGGCTACGTCTGGGCCTGCAAGAACTACGACGGCGATGTTCAGTCAGACACGGTC
The DNA here is from genome assembly GCA_963752605.1 of uncultured Solirubrobacterales bacterium. Classification (GTDB taxonomy): domain Bacteria; phylum Actinomycetota; class Thermoleophilia; order Solirubrobacterales; family 70-9; genus CAVVYW01. The sequence continues at coordinate 1,450,198 of CAVVYW010000005.1, read as the reverse complement.
GCCCAGGGCTTCGGCTCGCTCGGCTTGATGACCTCCGTCCTGATGAGCGCCGACGGCAAGACGGTGGAGGCGGAGGCCGCCCACGGCACGGTCACCCGGCACTACCGCGAGCACCAGAAGGGCAATCCCACCTCGACCAACCCGATCGCCTCCATCTTCGCCTGGACCCGCGGCCTGGCCGCCCGGGGGAAGATGGACGACACCCCCGAGGTGATCGAGTTCGCGGAGACCCTCGAGCGGGTCTGCGTGCAGACGGTGGAGAGCGGCAAGATGACAAAGGACCTGGCGCTGCTGATCGGCCCGGAGCAGGAGTGGCTGAACACGCAGGAGTTCCTGGCAGCGATCGACGAGAACCTGCGCAAGGAGATGGGCTAGCCCGTACTCTCGTTCGGGTGGGACGGGGAAGGCTCTGCTTGGGGCTCGCCACGGCGTTCGTGCTCGGCTGGAGCGCGAGTGCCTCTGCTGCGCCGCTCGGACTCGGCTCCTGCGAGACGGTCGAGGGCGTCTACCGCTGCGACGGCCTGGTCAAGACCTGGGACGGGGTGCCGCTCGACGTCACCGTCGTGCTGCCCTCCGCGGATGCCGCGGACCTGCCCCTGGTCACGGAGATCCACGGCTTCGGCAACTCCAAGTACGAGTACCTCGACCCTGCCTCTCAGGCGTACACGGACAACGCCTACAACTGGGCGAAGGAGGGCTACGCGGTCCTGACCTACACCGCCCGCGGGCTGTGGGGATCGTGCGGCACCCCCGAGGCGCGCCTGGCTAGCCCGGCCGACTGCGCATCGGGCTACATCCACCTCGCGGATGCGCGGTACGAGGCGCGGGACGCGCAGGAGCTGATCGGCCGTCTCGTTGACGAGGGGATCGCGGACCCGGCGCGGATCGGGGTCACCGGCGACTCCTATGGCGGCGGGACAGTCCTTCGAGCTCGCCGCCCTCCGCAACCGGACAATGCTGCCCGACGGCACCCTCGTGCCCTGGACCAGCCCGGCCGGGACGCCGCTCAGCATCGCCGCCGCGGCCCCGGTGATCCCCTGGACGAGCATCGTCGGCGCCATCGCCCCGAACGGCCGGACCCGCGCCTATGAGGTGACCCCGCCGGGCGCCCAGGCGGATCCCGTCGGCGTCTTCAAGCTCTCGGTCGCCAACGCGATCCTCGCCGCGGCGCAGAACGCGATCGGGCCCGGCCAGCCGACGGGCGAGCCGTTCATCCCCGGTCGCCCGATGGGCTACCTGTCGCCGGTGGGGACCGACCCCGAAGCGGACGTGATCGGCTGGGTCGCCCGCTCCGATCTCGGTGAGCCGTACAGCGACGCCAACGCCCAGGAGATCGTCTCGCAGCTCGAGCGCTTCCATTCCCCGTACGGCATCGACGACTCCGTTCCCCCGCCGCCGCTCTACGTGGGCGCCGGCTTCAGCGACGACCTCTTCCCCGTGGACGAGACGCTGCGGTTCACGAACCGGATGCGCGCCTCCCATCCCCAGGTTCCCCTCTCCCTGTACTTCGGCGACTACGGGCACCAGCGCGCGTCGAACAAGCCCGCCGACCGGCAGCTGCTGGTCGACGAGATCCACGACTGGTTCGACCACTACCTGAAGGGATCGGGTCCAGCGCCGCGGACGGGAGTGAGGGCGACCACCCAGACCTGCCCGCGCGACGAGCCATCCGAGGGCCCGTTCAGCGCGCCGACCTTCGCCGGGCTCGCGCGGGGCGAGGTTCGCCTCTCCGATTCAGAGGCGCGGACCTTCTCGCAGGGCGGGGGCGACCCCTCGGTGGCGGCGGCAATCGATCCGGCCGCCGGGCAGGGAGACGGCTGCGTGGAGGTGTCGTCCCGGGATGTGCCGAACACCGCGACCTATCGCCTCCCGGCCGCGACCGGCGCCGGCTACACGCTGCTCGGAGCGCCCGAGATCACGGCGGCGCTCGAGGTCAGCGGCGCCGCGCCCGACGACGCCCAGGTGGATGCCCGTCTCTGGGACGTGGACGGGGACAACCAGCGGCTCGTCGCCCGCGGAACGCTGCGGCCGTCGGGCGACGCCACGGACTCGTGGGAGTTGCACGCGAACGGGTGGCGCTTCGCCGCCGGGCACGTGGCGAAGCTCGAGCTGCTCGGCGCCGACCCTCCCTACGCGCGGCCCTCGAACGCGGCCTTCACCGTGGACGTCTCGAATCTCGAGTTGCGGCTGCCGACCCGCGAGGGAGCCGCCCCTGTGGACGCGGCTGCCCCCGGGACACAGGTGACGAGCCCGCCGGCGAGCAAGAAGCGCCGTCACAAGAAGCACAAGAGGAAGAAGAAGCGCCGCCGGAAGCACCGCTCCTCGTCCCGCTGACTAGGATTCCGCCGCGATGGCAGACCCGGTCAAGGTCACCGTCACCGGCGCCGCGGGGCAGATCGGCTACGCGATCCTCTTCCGGATCGCGGCCGGCGAGATGCTCGGCACCGAAACGCCCGTCCACCTCAGCCTGCTCGAGATCCCCGACGCGGTGAAGGCTGCCGAGGGGACTGCGATGGAGCTCGACGACGGCGCCTTCCCCCTGCTCAGCGGGATCGACATCCACGACGATCCGGGCAAGGCTTTCGACGGCTGCAACATCGCGCTGCTGGTCGGGGCTCGCCCGCGAACGAAGGGGATGGAGCGAGCCGACCTGCTCGAGGCGAACGGCGGCATCTTCAAGCCACAGGGCGAGGCGATCGCCGCGGGAGCGGCCGACGACGTCAGGGTGCTGGTGGTCGGCAACCCGGCCAACACCAACGCGCTGATCGCGATGTCGAACGCCAAGGACGTGCCGCGGGAGCGCTTCACCGCGATGGTCCGGCTCGATCACAACCGGGCGATCGCGCAGCTCTCCAAGAAGACCGGCGCCCCCGTCTCGGACATCAAGAAGATGAGCGTCTGGGGCAACCACTCGCCGACCATGTATCCCGACCTGACCCACTGCGAGGTGGACGGGAAGATCGCCTGGGACGTCGTCGGCGACGAGAAGTGGATCGCCGAGGAGTTCATCCCCAAGGTGGGCAAGCGCGGCGCCGAGATCATCGACGCCCGCGGCGCCTCGTCGGCCGCCTCGGCGGCCAGCGCCGCGATCGACCACGTCCGCGACTGGGTGCTGGGAACCTCCAAGGACGACTGGGTCTCGATGGCGGTCCCCTCCGACGGCTCCTACGGAGTCAGCTCGAGGGTGATCTCCGGCTTCCCGTGCACCTGCTCGAATGGGGAGTGGAAGATCGTCGAGGGCCTCGAGGTCGACCAGTTCTCGCAGGAGCGGATCGACGCGAGCGTCGCCGAGCTGCAGGAGGAGCGCGGGGCGGTCGAGAAGCTCGGCCTGATCTAGCTCCGATTCACGCCTGAGAACCGAATATCAGTGGCGATGTACGTGGTCGTCGCTGACGCGAAGCGGCGCACCCGCGGCGAGACTGCGGGCGATGCGACGGAGAGAGGTACTGACGGGTTTCGCCCTGGTCGCCGTGGTCGCCCTGGTGGGGACCGCGATCGCCGGACCGGGGGGAGATAGGGGGCCGGATGGGAAGGCCGCGGCCAAGGGGAAGCGCGGCCCGCGCGGCCCGGCTGGCCCCGCAGGTCCGGCCGGCGCTAGCGGCGCACAGGGCGCTCCCGGCGCCCCAGGGGCCCCCGGTATCAACGGGTTCGGAACCGTCCAGTACGTCGAGCAGAACTTCGCCGGCAGCATCTCGGCCGGCACCTTCAGCGCGGACCTCGAGGTTCCGTGCCCAGCCGGGCTCCGACCCGTGGGAGGCGGATTCGACACCACGCCCGACACCCAAACGGCCACCGTGTTCAACGAGCCGTTCGGAGGTCCCCCGCCGACCGGCTGGCGGGTTTCGCTCCAGAACCTCCACGCCACCAACGCGATCACCGCAGTGCAGGTCTGGGCTATCTGCGCCAACGCCAGCAACGTCAGCGGCCCATAGCGTGCTCGGCACAAAAGGGAGATCGGCGGTACTGGTCGGCCTCGCGATGGCGTGCGTTCTGGTCCTCCCATCCGCGGCGCAGGCGCAGACGACCGCCACCGTCAGCAGCGGCGGCGGCACGATCACCGTCACTCCGGTCGACGACGTCTCCTGCGACGAGGGCTTGGTCAGCATCGACGTCGCGGGGAACGTGTACGAGTTTGTGGCGGCGGCGAGCCCCGGCGGCGCCTGCGGCGACATCGACCCCGGTGGCGGCTGCACCGACCAGGGCCTCGAGGCCGTCTGTCCAACCGCGGGCGTGACCCAGTTCGTGATCGGCGCTGACCCGAACGGCCAGGTCATCAACGTCGACGACTCCGAGGCCCCCGTGAGCTTCGACTTCAACGGCGGGGTAGGGCCCGATCACATCAGCCCCACTTTCAACGGCGACTCGATGCCGGGAGCCGACACGCTCGACGGCGGTGACGGCGACGACACGCTTCTCGGCGGTGACGGCGGCGACACCCTCAACGGGCTGGCCGACAACGACGACATCGACGGTGGGGATGGGGCGGACATCATCGATGCCGGCGCCGATGGGGACGGCACCGCGGCGGGAGACGACATCCAGGGTGGAGCGGGCGTCGACCAGGTCAGCGGCGGCAGCGACAACTCCGCCGACGAGCTCAAGGGTGGGGCCGACGGCGACACCCTCAACGGCGGCGACGGCGGCGACACACTGCAGGGAGACGCCGGCAACGACACCCTCAACGGCGATGCCGGCAACGACAATCTCGACGGGGGCCAGAACGCGGCCGCCCCCCAGGACACGGACACGCTCAACGGCGGCGGCGATGACGACGACCTCTTCAACTCCGAAGGGGCGGACGACTTCAACGGCGGGCCCAGCAACGCCACCGGGGACGAGGTCGACTACCAGCTCACCGTGGGGACCGCAGCGGTCACGGCGGACGCCGACGACGGCGCCGGTGACGACGGGCGCTCGGGCGAGGGCGACTCGATCGACGACGACGTCGAGGACCTGACCGGCGACGACGGCACCGACACGCTCACCGGCAACGCCCAGGCCAACGACATCGATGGTCAGGAGGGCAACGACAGCCTTCGCGGCGGCCAGGGCACCGGGCCCGACGGCGCCGATGGATTCGTCGGCGGGACCGGAGACGACGACGTCTCCTACGGCTCCCGCACCGACGACCTCGACGTGGATCTCGACGGGGCGGTCGACGACGACGGGGCCTCCTGCCCGGGCGCCGGCTGCGAGGACGACACCGTCGCCGCGGACGTCGAGGACCTGGTCGGCGGCTCCGGCGATGACGACCTCACCGGCAGCGCCCTTGCCAATGACCTCGACGGGGGAGGGGGAGACGACGATCTGGCGGGCGACGCGGGCATCATGGCCGACGCCGCCGACGAGCTGATCGGTGGGACCCATGGCACCGCCGGTGGCCAGAACTCGAACCTCGGGGACGAGGTCAGCTACGCCACGCGAGTCAGCGGCGCCAACGTCGACATCGGCGGCGGGGACAACGACGGCTCGGGCGTCTGCCCCGACGGGGCCGGGTGCGAGGACGACGACGTTCGCAGCGACGTCGAGAACCTCACGGGAGGCACCGTCAACGACATCCTCATCGGAGACGGGGACGACAACAGGTTCACCGGGCTGAGCGGGAACGACACCCTCGCCGGGGGCCAGCAGGCCGGCCCGGACGGCGACGACACCTTCACCGGCAGCGACAACGGCGGCCCCGGCGACACGGTCAGCTACGCATCGCGGACCGACGGTCTCACCGCCACCCTCAACACGACGGGGGGCGGAGCGGGGCCGGACGGGGACTCGATCGGGAGCACCATCGAGAACGTGACAGGCGGCTCCGGCCCCGACGTGCTGAACGGGTCCGTCGTCGACAACGTGCTCGACGGCGGCGGCGGTGACGATTTGCTCACCGGCGGCGTCGGCCCCGGCGCGGACGGCGGGGACGAGTTCATCGGCGGCGTCAACGGGACCGGCGGCGACACGGTCACCTACGCCAGCCGCACCGGCGCGATCATCGCGGACATCGGCGGCGGCGACGACGACACGGACACCGACGACGTGCAGACGACCGTCGAGAACCTGACCGGAGGGTCGGGCGGCGACACGCTGACCGGGAACGCCAGCCCCAACACCCTCACCGGCGGGGGCGGAGCGGACAATCTCTCGAGCCTCGGCGGGATCGACCGGATCGAGGCGGTGGACGGGATCGCCGACACGGTGGACTGCGGGACCGAGGCGGACTCGGCCGGGGTCGACGTCGGGCTCGACATCGTCAGCAACTGCGAGACGCTCGGCAATCCGCCCGGGACTCCGACGCCGCCGCCGGCTGGCAGCTCTCCCATCCCCACCGGAGTAGCTCCGGCCATCGCTGCGGCGCCGCCGAGGAAGAAGTGCAAGAAGGGCCAGAAGCTCCGGAAGGGCAAGTGCGTCAAGAAGAAGAAGCGCAACTGAAAGGGAAGTAGCCCATGCCTACTGACACCCGATACCGGCGCTCCCCAGCTCACAGCTGGCTGCGCAGCAATGTGCTCGGCCTGGTCGCGATCTTCATTGCCCTGAACGGCACCGCGGTCGCGGTGCAGACCGCGAGCAAGGGCGACGGACGCACGGCGACAGCCAAGAAGTCGGCCAAGGCGAAGGTGAAGCGCGGACCCCCCGGCCCGGCGGGAGCGGCCGGAGCCCAGGGCCCGCAGGGCCTCCAGGGCCCGCAGGGACCCTCCGGCGTCGGCGGCCCGCCCAGCGGCACCGCGGGCGGCGAGCTCGCCGGCACCTACCCGAACCCCACGGTCGGCACCGTCGCCGGACTGGACGTCGCCAGCTCGACCTCACCGACCGGTGGGATCAACTTCGGCGCCGACGCGAACCTCTATAGAGATGCTGCGAACCAGATCAAGACGGACGACGAGCTCGAAGTCGCCGCCGTGCTCAGGGCAACTGGCCCAGCGATTCTCGGAAACTCGAGCGGCGGAAACGTCACGATCAACGGGATTACCAGCATCGCTGACGCGACCAGTGCTGCGGGAGCGTTGAGGATCGGCTCGATCGATACCGGCCTCTACCGATCCGCTGTCGACACCCTCCACACAGATGACAATTTCGAGGTCGACGCCAATACGACGCTCGGCAGCAACAACGCCGACACGGCCACGGTCAATGCGGGGCCTCTCAACCTTCCCAATGCAACGAGCGCGGCTGACGCGGCGGTGTTCGGCAGCGCCAGCCCGGCGAATCTCTATCGAGGTGCCGCGGACACCCTCCATACGGACGACGCCTTCGATGTCGACGGCGGTGCAACGGTTGACGGCTCCGCGACGTTGAATGGCGACGCAGCTCTTGGCAACGCCGCGACGGATACAGCCACGATCAACGCGGGCCCCGTCAGCCTCCCGAACGCGACCGCAGCCGCCGACGCACTGGTGATGGGGGGCGACACCAACCTGTACCGATCCGCCGCCAACACGCTGCGCACCGACGACAGCCTCTCGGTCGGTGGGACCTTGAGCGGGATCAATCAGTTTCTGATCAGCGAGACCGCGGAACCGGCCACCCCGTCAGCCGGTAGCGCGGTCCTCTACCTCGACTGCGCCTCGGGTGTCTCACACCTCAGGATCAAGTGGGAGACCGGGCAGGTCGAATCGATCATCAACGACACCACCCTCGGCTGCTGAGGCGGACTCGGCGGCGATGACCCCGACCCGCAAAACCTTCGTCGTCTCGGTCCGAGACCAGGACGGGCCCGCCACGGTCCACGAGGTCCGCACCGGGCGCAAGGCGCGGCTCGAGCTGCGCGAGCTCCCGGTGCAGATCGAGCGGTGGATGAGCGAGACGAAGCCGCTGGGACGCGGAAATCGGAGAAAGCAATGAGGCGCGCGGGGACGGCGAGTCTGCTGGCGGCCCCCTTTCTGTTCGGGCTCGCGCTCGCGCCCGTGGCCGGTGCGGCGACGATTTCGCCGACGGTCGCCACTGACGACATCACCAACAACGGCAACTGCACCCTGCGCGAGGCGGTGCAGGCGTCGAACACGAACGCGGCCGTGGACCTCTGCACGCCGGGGAGCGCCTCCGCGGCGGACAATATCGTCCTCGAGGCGCCCCTCTATCTGCTGACGCTGCCCGGCGCCGGCGAGATCGGCAACCAGACGGGAGACCTGGATCTGGCACCAACGACGGCCAGCCCGCTGACGATCGAGGGCGCCATCGACGAAGCCGAGATCGACGGGAGCAGCGGAGCGAACACCGACCGGGTGATGGAGAAGTCCAGCGGTGCCAGCTCCACCTCGCTGACCCTGAACCGGATCCAGCTCGATGACGGGACCCCGCCCGCGGGCGAGAACGGCGGCGCCCTTCGCGTGGTCGGATCGACCAAGGTCACCCTGAACAGCTCGAGGGTCACCAGCAGCGACACCGACTCCAGGGGCGGCGGGATGCTCGTCGTCGACGACCTGACCCTCAACAACAGCACCGTCTCGGGGAATGCTTCGACCGAGACCGGCGGGAACGTCGGCGGCGGCATCGCCACCAACGGTGACGTGACGATCAACCGGAGCACGATCACCGGCAACGCCGTCAACTCGCCCGATGACGCGAACGACGACGACGTCTCCGGCGGCGGCATTGCCGCAACGATCGGAAGCCTGACCGTCGTCGATTCGACGATTTCTGGGAATTCGGTCAATCCGGCGGACTCGGGCGATAACGCGCTCGGCGCCGGGATCTTCGCCGAGGGCATCCCGGTGACGATCAGGCGCAGCCTGATCGTCGGCAACCTCGTCACCGGGACGCCGTTCGCGCGCCTCGGAGGGGGCCTCTTCTACCGCGACCTCGCCCCGCTCGAGGGTCCGCTCGAGATCGAGAACTCGACCTTCGCAGGCAACCTCGGGGGCGCGGGCGGCTTCATCTTCGGTGGCGGGGCCAACATCCAGGGTGGGGTGACCAAGATCGCGGCCTCGACCTTCATGGTGAACAACGCGGCCACCGGCAAGGCGATCCAGTACGACGACTTCACGGCCGGCGATAACCCCGCCTCCTCGGTGACCGTTCGCGGCTCGATCTTCGACGAGAGCGACCCGGCCTGCAGCGGGCCAGACCCGATCACGTCGGCCGGCTTCAACATCGAAAAGAACAGCAGCTGCCCATTGACCGGGACCGGCGACGTCCTCAGCACCGATCCCAATGTCCAGGACCTCGACGACAACGGTGGCCCGACCCAGACGGGAGATCTGCTCTCGAGCAGTCCTGCCGTGGACAAGATCCCGCTCGCCAACTGCCTCGACGCCGACGGGGCCCCGCTTGCCACGGACCAGCGCGGAGCGCCGCGCGGGTTCGATGAGGACGGCGACACGGTACCCGAGTGCGACAAGGGCGCCTACGAGCTGAACCGCTGCCAGGGAACGGTGGCCGACTCGGTGGCGAACGGATCGTTCACCGGGACAGCCGCGTCCGAGGTGATCGTCGGCTCTGTCGGCGACGACGAGATCGATCCCCTCGGCGGGGACGACAAGGTCTGCGGCGGAGGCGGCAACGACTTCGTGATCGAGAAGCCGAGTGGCGGCACCGACGAGGTGTTCGGCGAAGGCGGTTCCGACACGCTTTCGCTCGACAGCGATGCCACGGCCGTTCCCGGCACGATCAATCTCGCTGGCGCCGTCGCTTCGATCCCGTCGGGAACGGGCACGACCGCCTCCCTCAGCTCGATCGAGAATGGATCCGGCTCGTCCGCCGACGACACCCTGATCGGCGACGGCGGTCCCAACACGCTCGACGGCCGCAGCGGTTCCGATGCGATCACCGGCAACGGCGGTGGGGACACCCTGATCGGCGGCTTCGAGAGCGACCAGCTCTTCGCCCGCGACGGGGTCGCCGACACTGTCAACTGTGGCAGCGGCCTCACCGACAGCGCCCAGACCGACCAGCTCTCGCTCGACTCGGTCACGAGCTGCGAGGCGGTCGACGCCCTTGCCGAGCCCCAGGTGCTGCTGCCGATCCAGCAGCCCGCCGCCCAGCCTCTGGCGAAGAAGAAGTGCAGGAAGGGCCGGAAGCTCCGGAAGGGCAGGTGCGTCAAGAAGAAGAGGAAGCGGCGGTGAGAGCCCTTCGCAGTCTGAGCGTCATCGGCGCGGTCGCGGCCGCAGCCGCCCTGGCTGCGGCGCCCGCCCAGGCGGGCACGATCACCGTCTCGACCACCTTCGACGAGCTCGACGGGGCGCCCAACGCCACCTGCTCGCTGCGCGAGGCGGTCCAGACTGCCAACAACGATGCCCCGAGCGGCGGCTGCACCGACGCGAACGAAGCCGTCGTCGCCGACTCGATCGTGCTCGCCGGAGGCGAGTACAACCTCACTCGGGTCGGCGTCGACGCCACCAACACCAACGGCGATCTGGACTCGACCGAGGCCGTGACGATCCAGGGCGCCGGATCCGCCGCGACCGGGATCGACGGCAACGGCGCCGTCACCGGGGATCGGGTTCTCAGCGGGGTTGGGGTCCTGACGCTCTCAGGGCTCACCGTCCACGACGGCTCCGCCGAGGGGGGCTCCGACGGCGGCGGGATCAATGCCGGGACGGTCAACCTGACCGACGTCGCCGTGCGGGACAACCAGTCGGATGACAGCGGGGGCGGGATCGTCGCCGACGCGGCGACACTCACTGACAGCGTCGTCAGCGGCAACAGTTCCACGGGCGCCGGCGCCGGGATCAACGGTCGCACCACCGGTACGGCGACCCTCATCAACAGCGTTGTGAGCGGCAACGACTCGGGCAACGCGGGCGGAGGGATCAACGCACTTGGCGCGACGCTCACGAACTCGACGGTGAGCGGCAACACCGCCGTCACCAACGGCGGCGGGATGAACACGGGCAACCTCGCGACCCTCACCAACAGCACGGTCACTGGAAACGAGGCCGGAGCGAGCGGGGGCGGCATCTTCGCCGACGAGGCTGACCTCGCGGGCAGCACGGTCACCGGCAACAGCGCCCTCACGGTGGGCGGTGGGATCAGTGGTAGCTCGACCCTCATGAACAGCACGCTCAGCCACAACACCGCCGGGACCAACGGCGGCGGGATGTTCGGTGACGGCCAGATCACCGACAGCACGGTGATCCGGAACAAGGCGGCCGTCGACGGCGGCGGGGTCTTCACCGACGGCGCCGGAAATCTCGGCGTCAGCAAGAGCACCATCGCCGCCAATGACGCGCTCGACGACGGTGGCGGCGTCTACTTCACCTCGATCGGCTTCTTCGACGTCACGAACTCCACGCTGAGCGGGAACAGCGCCGGCGACTTCGGCGGAGGGATCAACACCGATGAGGGGAACACCAACCTCGGCAACGCCACGATCAACCGGAACGTTGCGGACGCGGACTCGACCGCGGGCGGAACTGGAGGCGGCCTCGTTCGCAGCGCAGGGTCCACGGTCGTGAACCTGAGGAACACGATCATCGCCGGCAACACGGCCCTCAGCGGGGGCGCCCCGGATTGCGCCGGGACGCTCACCTCCGAGGGCTACAACCTGTTCAGCAACACCACCGGCTGCACGATCAGCGGGGTGACCATGGGCAACGTCACCAACCCTGTTCCCGGGCTCGCGCTGCTCGCCGACAACGGCGGACCGACGCTGACCCACGCCCTGCTCCCCGGCAGCCCGGCGCACAACGGCGGCTATCCGGGCAGCGGTCTCGGCCAGCCCTGCTTCGGGACCGACCAGCGGAGCCAGCCGCGCGGTGGCGGCGCGGGCGTGTGTGACATCGGTGCTTTCGAGGCCCAGACCCCGCCCACCGCGCCGCCGGCGACCAGCAACATCGTCGTCAGCACGACCCTCGACCAGCTGGACGGCGTGGCGCCCTGCTCGCTCCGCGAGGCGGTCCAGTTCGCCAACGACGACACGACCGTCAACGGCTGCACCGACTCCGACAACGTCGTCGGCGACGCGGACACGATCGTCCTCGCCGGAGGTGCCTTTGACCTCACCAGGGTCGGGATCGACGACACGAACGTCAACGGCGATCTCGACGTGAGCGCCACAGGCGGAAACCTGACGATCCAGGGCGCGGGCCAGGGCGCGACGGGCATCGACGCCAACGATCTCGACCGGGCCCTCGACGTGCCGGGCGGCACCCCGACCCTGAACCTCAGCGGTCTGACCGTCCACGATGGATCGGCGACCGGTGACGGCGGCAGCCTCCGGGTGGCCGGTTCCACGCTCACCGACGTCAAGGTGACCGATAGCCAGACCACCACCGACGGTGGTGGGATCGCCGGGGAGACCGTCTCCCTCAACGGCAGTGCGGTCAGCAACAACACGGCGACGAGGGGTGGCGGAATCTTCGCCGATACCAGCGTCTCCCTCGACGACAGCACTGTCGGCGGCAATAACAGCACCGGAGGAGACGGGGGCGGCATACGGGCCGGTGAGGCCACCCTCACCGACAGCGAGGTGAGCGGCAACGTGGGGGCCGGCGCCGGCGCCGACGGCGGTGGGATCTTCGCCGGCACCGCCACCCTCACCGACAGCGAGGTGAACGGCAACGATTCATCGGCCTCCGGGGGCGGGATGGAGGCCAACAACGCCACCGTCACCGACAGTACGGTCACCGGGAACGAGGCCGGGGGCAGCGGGGGCGGTCTCAACCTGACCGGCGGCGGGACCCTCACCCACAGCACGGTCAGCGACAACGAGACCACTGGGGGCGCCGGCGGCGTCCTCGCCTTGACCGGAACCACCACGCTCACCGAAACGACCTTGATCCGGAACGAGGCGACGTCGGGCGGCGGCATTTCGAGCACCACCGGCGATCTCACCGTCACCAGGAGCACGGTCGCCGGCAACGACGCTTCGAATACCGGTGGCGGGGTCGTGGGATCGAGCCCCGGCACACTCGGCGTCACCAACTCGACCGTGTCCGGCAACGAGGCGGGAGGCAACGGCGGCGGGATCTTCACCGACGACGGGACGACCACCCTCCGCAACGCGACGATCACTCGGAACGTGGCCGACTTCGACTCCGGGGGCACCGCGGGCAGCGGGGGCGGGATGCTGGACACCGGCTCGGCGACGCTGTTTCTGATGAACACGATCGTGGCCGGCAACAGCGACCTGTCCGCAGGGGCTGAGGCGCCCGACTGCAGCGGCACGCCCGCCTCGGGGGGCTACAACCTGTTCGGCAACACGTCGAGCTGCACCCCCAGCGGGGTGCTGACGGGAAACATCACCAACCCCAACCCGGGCCTCGCCCTGCTCGCCGACAACGGCGGCCAGACCCTCACCCATGCTCTGCTCGGCGGCAGCCCGGCGCTGAACGCCGGCTACCCGGGGAGCGGTCCCGGGACGCCCTGTGAGGCCACCGACCAGCGCGGCTTGCCGCGCGGCGGCGGCGCGGGGGTGTGCGACATCGGCGCCTTCGAGGTCCAGCCGCCTCCGACACCGCCCGTCGTCAACCCGCCCGTGGTGGCGACCCCCGTAGCGGCCCCGAGCGCTCCCGCCAAGAAGAAGTGCAAGAAGGGCCGGAAGCTGAGGAAGGGCAAGTGCGTCAAGAAGAAGCGGAAAAAGAGGTAGGGCCTCAGGCGTCGATGTGAATCAACGCCCGGCAAAGCCCTAAAAACCCCCTGGCGGGAAAGGGTTTCCGGCGTTAGCCTGCGCGCAATGGCCGGTACCGCTCTTCGGGCGTTGCTCGAGCGCGAGGGGGAGCTTGAGGCGGCGGCGGGCGCGCTCGAGCGTGCGCGCGCCGGCGAGGGCGGGGTGCTCGTATTCCTCGGGCCCGCGGGAATCGGAAAGACACGGCTCCTGGAAGAGCTCCGCGAGCGTGCGACTGAGGAGGAGCTCCGGGTGCTGACGGCACGGGCCTCGCAGCTCGAGACCGGCTTCCCGTTCGGGGTCGCCCGGCAGCTCTGCGAACCGGCGATCGCCGGGCTGTCAGATCGCCGAGGCCGAGGAGCTGCTGAGCGGCGCCGCGGGGTTGGCGCGCCCTCTGCTCGGCCTGCCGGTCGGGGCGGACGGGACGGGTCAGGCCGAGGATCCCTCGTTCGCCGCCATGCACGGCCTCTACTGGTTCCTCGCCAATCTGGCCGAGCGGGCCCCATTGGCCCTGCTGGTGGACGATGCGCACTGGGCCGATCCGGACTCGTTGCGGTTCCTCGCGTACCTCGCGAGCCGCATCGATGGCCTTCCGATCCTGCTGGCGGGGACGGTGAGAACCGCCGAGCCCGGCACCGAGTACGAGCTCCTGGACGAGTTGGTCGGCTCGTCTGAGGTTGCGGTGGTGGAGCCCAGCCCGTTGTCCGAGTCGGCCGTCGCCGAGCTGGCGGAGGTTCTGCTCGAGGCCGAGGTCGCGCCGGAGTTCGCCCGTGCCTGCCGCGAGGCCAGTGGCGGCAATCCCTTCTACTGCCAGGAGCTGCTGGCGGCGGCAAAGGCGGATGCAGTGACCCCCGATGCCCGGGCTGCCTCCTTCGTCGCGGAGATCGGTCCCCGAACTGTCGGCCGTGCGGTTCTCGCGCGCCTCACCCGCCTCCCCGAGGCCTGCGGCCGGCTGGCGCGGGCGCTGGCGATTCTCGGCGATCGCACGGAGCTCATGCATGTCGCAGCCCTCGCTGAGCTGGAGCCGGACGAGGCCGCTCGTTGTGCGGATGCGCTCGCGGAAGTACAGCTGCTCCGGCCCGAGCGACCGCTCGACTTCCAGCATCCGATCGTCCGCACCGCGATCTACCGCAGCATGGGGCCGCTGGAGCGGGCGGAGATGCACAGCCGCGCCGCTCGCATCCTGGTCGAGGCGGGCGCGGAAGGGGAGGACGTCGCTCTTCACCTGCTCGAGATCGAGCCCTCCGGAGACGCCCGCGTGGTCGAGCTGCTCAGAGAGTCGGCGGCGGCGGCGGCCGAGCGGGGCGCCCTGCACATTGCGGCGACGCATCTCGAGCGCGCCCTGGCGGAGCCCCCTCCGGCCGAGGAGCTCGCAGAGATTCAGCTCGAGCTGGGGCTGGTCCTGCTCCGCACCGGCCTGCCGGAGGCCGGGCCGGTGGTTACGCGCGCCGTCGAGCTCGCCGAGGGTCGGCCGGAGCTGCGCGACCTAGCCCTGCGGGCAATCCGTGCGCTCGGTCGCGGCGCCCAGGCAGACGCGGTCAAGGTTGGAAGGCTGGGGCTGGAGGCAGGGGAGGATCCCGACGACGTCGCCTTCCAGCGACTCGCCGCCGAGTTGATCTTCAACGCGTCCCTGTTCGCGGAGACCTCGGGGCTCGCCCGCGACCTGCTGGATCGCCACGGCAACACTCTGCCGGCGGCGAGTGCAACCGAGGCGTTGATGCTGATCGACCACGCGTGGGCGATCACCTTCGATGGCGGCAGCGCCGATGAGGCCCGCTCGCTGGTCGAGCGGGCGCTCCGCAGCGGGGCGCTCGCCGGCGAGACGGACTCGCTGCTGGTGTCGATGTCCGCTGCGGTGCTGGTGCTCAACGAGGGACTCGAGTTGGCGGCGCAGCTCTGCGACTTCGGGATCGAGGAGGCCCGGACCCGCGGCTGGCCCAGCCCGCTCGCCTACGCGCAGTGGTTGCGCTCGAACATCGAGTTCCGGCGGGGCAACCTCGGTGAGGCGGGAGCGGACGCGGCAGCCTCGGTGGAGTTCACCCGCGAGCGCCAGACCGATACGGCCACTCCGTGGCCAGTCGCGGTGCTCTCGGACGTCCTGGTCGAGCAGGGGCAGGTCGATGAGGCCGAGCGACAGCACGCCGCCTGCAACCTCAGCGTCGAGCTGCCCGAGTTCACCTGGGGCCTGCTGTTGGAGAGCCGTGGGCGGCTGCGCCTCGCTCAGGGTCGCCCGGAGGAGGCGGTCGAGGAGCTACGCGAGGCCGGGCGGCGCTGGGAGTCCATCGGGATGCGAAACCCCGCGGCGGCAAGGTGGAGGGCCGACGCGGCGCTCGCTCTGGCCCGGCTCGACCGGAACGAGGAGGCCCAGGCGCTGGCGGATGAGCAAGTCGAGCTGGCCCGGGGGGCCAAGAACACCCAGGCGCTCGGCATTGCGCTGCGCGCCCGCGGCATGGTGGCCGGGGGGGACGAGGCCGTCGAGCTGCTGGGTGAGGCGGCCGACGCTCTGGCTGACTCCGAGGCGCGCCTGGAGCAGGCGCACGCCTGGGTCGAGCTTGGCTCGGCGGTGCGGCGAAGCGGCGACAAGTCCAGGGCCCGGGAGCCGCTCAACAATGGGATGTCACTGGCGCGCGCCTGCGGAGCGACTCCGCTCGCAGAGCGCGCCTTCGAGGAGCTCCAGGCCACCGGGGCCAGGCCCCGGAAGCTGCTGCGCGGTGGCGTCGAGTCGCTCACCCCGAGCGAGCGTCGGGTGGCCCGAATGGCCGCGGACGGTCTCCAGAACAAGGAGATCGCCCAGACCCTGTTCGTGACGGTGCGGACCGTCGAGACCCACCTGCGCCACGTCTACCAGAAGCTCGACATCGGCTCGCGGGAACAGCTGACCGACGCCATGGCGGGCGACGAAGCCGAGGTGACGTCCCCGGCCTAACCTCAGCCGGGGTGGTAGCCCTTCCCCTTCTTGCGGATCCGCCCCTCCCTCTCCAGTTCCGGCAGCACCCGGTAGAGGTAGTTGGGCGCCTTGAGCCGCATCTTCTTGCCAAGCTCCGAGACGGTGATCCCGGGGTTCTGCTTGATCAGCTTCACCGCCTGCTCTGAGCGGCCGCCGCGCCGGCGGCGCCGCCTGCCGCCCGACCCGCGGGGCCGACCCGGCCCGCGCCGGCCGCCGAGTCCGCTGATTGCCTTCTCGATCTGGCGGAGCTCGTCGTGAAGCTCGCTGCGCCGCTGCTCCAGCAGCGCCCGCGCCCGGTCGACTGTGTTACTTCCCTGTGGCATGTATCCGTGTCCCTTCCCCTAGTCGAAAGTTAACTGTTACTTACCTCACTGTAACCGTTAGCGTCCGTCCGCATGAATAAGAGTCGTCCACTGGTCGTGATCGCCCGAATGCTCCTGCCGGCGGGGAGGGATACGCTGCGGGAGCGCTTTGAGATCCGAGAGGGCGGGCTCGACGTGACCCGGAAGGAGCTGCTCGAGCTGGTCCCGGGCGCCGCGGCGCTGGTCGCCGACCCGAGCGTTCCGGTGGACGGCGAAGTGCTCGACGCGGCCGGCGATGGGCTGAAGATCGTCGCCAACTTCGCGGTTGGCCACGACAACATCGACCTGAAAGCGTGCTCCGAGCGCGGCGTCGTCGCCACCAACACCCCCGGCGTCCTCACCGAGGCGACCGCCGAGCTGGCCCTGGCGCTGACGCTGGCGGCAGCGAGGCGGATGAGCGATGCCGAGCGCGACCTGCGGGAGGGCCGCTGGCGCGGCTGGGACCCGGCCGCCCACCGCGGCCTCGAGCTCCGGCGAGCGACGGTGGGGGTGGTCGGGCTGGGCAGAATCGGCCGGCGCTACGCCGAGCTGGTGCGGGGCATGGGAGCGGACTTGGTCTACACCGCCCGGGGTCCGAAGCCGGACGCCGAGCGGGAGCTGGGCGCCCGGATGCTCGGGCTGGAGGAGCTGCTGGAGGCGGCTGACGTGGTCAGCCTGCACGCGCCATCCGCCCCGGAGACGCAGCGGATGATCGGCGCCCGCGAGCTGGAGTTGCTTGGTCCTCAGGGGGTGCTGGTCAACACCTCACGAGGACCGCTGGTGGACTCCGAGGCGCTGGCGGCGGCGCTCTCCTCAGGCGCGCTCGGCGCGGCGGGCCTCGACGTCTACGAGCACGAGCCGGACGTGCCCCAGGCGCTGCTCGAGGCGCCGCGCTGCGTACTGCTGCCGCACATCGGCTCGGCGACGGTCAAGGCCCGAGACGCCATGGCCCGAACGGCCGCGGAAAACGTTATTGCCGCGCTCGAGGGGCGGGATCCGCCGAACCCGATCGCCTGAGCCTCGGCAGCGTCCGGAAGACGGCGTCCCACATCGGCGACGAAACGCCGAAGCCGTAGCGGTGGTCCTGGAAGTGATGGCGCATGTGCTGCTCGCGCAGCCGCTTGCCGAGGTCGGTCTTCGGCGTGTGGTGATGGAGGTGGTAGTGGGTGTAGTCGTAGAGCAGGTAGCCGGCGATGAAGCCCGAGAAGGCGGGGAACGCCTCCGGGGTCCCGAAGACCAGCACGTAGAGGCCGAGGAAGAGCGCCGAGAGCGGGATGCTGACCGCCGGCGGCATCACGAGCCGCATCGCGTCGTTCGGGTGATCGTGATGGACGCCGTGGATGATGAAGTGGAGACGGTCGCCGCCCCGGAACTTCGGCTGCCAGTGGAAGACGAGCCGGTGCAGCCAGTACTCGGTGAGCGTCCAGATGAAGAGGCCGGCCAGGACGAGCAGGACGGCCGAGAGAGCGCCCAGGCCCCGGTCGATCCCGAGCCAGACGCCGCCGACCACCACCGGGACGAAGACGATCGCCGGGATGGCGGGGTGGACCCGGGAGAAGAAGTCGAGAAAGCGGCTCTCGAACATCGGCGGGGAGGACGAGAGGCGGGCTGTTGGCTCGTGGGCCACGGCGAAAAAAGTCTAGCGACGGCCCTCGGTTCTACGGTCCTAGCGGGAGATGTGAGAAGAGCCTTATTTTTGAAAAGCGCCATTTGCGGCAACGCACAAAACGGGCGTCGTCAGGCGTGGCATTATGACCAGGCGTTCACATCGGCTCCAGAAACATCAGGGGCTTAGGGAACGGAGAACCCGAGAGAGGAAGGAAGGGGGCTGGAAATTGGCCGAGACACGGTCACGGAATGCTGCTGCCTCATGCGACGACTGCTTCTTCCACCGCCGGAACCTCTGTGCGCTCGGCCTCGACGAGCCGTGCCCGACCTTCCGCCCCGACACGCCGGACGGACTGGTTCCCCCGCGGCAGCCCTCACTGCTGACCCGTGCGGGGCGCGACGCCGCCGCCCCGGAGCTCCAGCAGACCGCCGCTTAGGCTGCAAGCACGCATAGCCCGCTCCTCTAGAGTCCCCGCGGGGCATGCGATGAGGCTCACCTCTTGAGAATCACGGTGCTCGGCAAGTCGCCCTCGTGGCAGGACGCCGGGGGCGCGTGCAGCGGCTATCTGATCCAGGCTGGGGAGACGAACGTCCTGCTGGACTGCGGGAACGGCGTCTTCGGGAAGCTGCGCGAGCGACTCGACTACGTCGACCTCGACGCCGTGATCCTCTCCCACCTGCACGCGGACCACTGGCTCGACCTGGTCCCCTACTCATACGCGCTGATCTACGCCCCCAAGCAGCAACCGGTGCCCGTCCATACGTGGCCCGGCACGGACTCGCCGGCCCGGCCCCGGCTGATCGCGCCGCCCGGCGCCGCTGAGGTCTTCCGCCAGGTGACCAGCGCCTGGGGCAATGACGACCTGATCGAGAGCGCCTTCCGGCTCGAGGAGTACGAGCCCGACGCCAGCGTCGAGGTCGATGACATCCGCGCCAGCTTTCACCCGGTGCCGCACTTCATTGACACCTTCGCCGTCAACCTGAGCGAGGACGGCTCCAAGCTCAGCTATAGCGCCGACACGCGGCCGGGGGACGAACTCGTCGAGATCGCCAGGGACGCGGACCTGATGCTCGTCGAGGCGACACTCCCGCGCCCGGAGCGCACCGGCGTCCGCGGCCACCTCACCCCCGAGGAGGCGGGCGATCACGCCAAGCGGGCCGGCGCGAAGCGCGTGGTGATCACCCACATCTCCGACGAGCTCGGCGACGAGTGGGCCCGCGAGGAGGCCGAGCGCGGATTCGGGGGCGCCGTCGAGGTCGCGCGCGAGGGCGCCACCTACGACGTTTAGCCACCGGGCTACCCTTCCTTTCGATGACGAGGCAACGAGACCCCTTCGCAGACTTCGCCCGCATGCGCCGGGAGATGGATGAGCTTCTGGGCGATTTCTGGGACCAGGCCGGCTACCAGACACCCCGCAAGGCGATCGCCTTCGTGCCTCGCGTGGACGTCTACTACTGCGGCGAGAACGCGCCGGAGCGCGCGATCGTCAAGGTCGAGCTGCCTGGGATCGAGCTCGAGGCGGTCAACCTCGAGGTGCAGGGCCGAGCCCTGGTGATCAGCGGCGAGCGGCCGGTACGGGATACCGAGGGACGCACCTATCAGCAGGTCGAGCTTCCCTCCGGGCCCTTCCGCCGGATCGTCGAGCTGTCGGTCGACGTGGATGCCGACCAGGCCCAGGCGACCTACGAGGACGGGATCCTGCGCGTCGAGCTGCCGGTCCGGATCGAGGAGGCCGCCCGGCAGGTCCCGATCGAGCGACGCGCCGAGTAGTGCACCGCGAAGCGGAGGAAGGCCCCTTGGACATGGCCGAAGTCGAGACACCCGAGTTGGAGGTCGTCGAAATACCGGACCTCGAGGATGCCGTCCGTCAGGACGAGCCCCTTCCCGACGCGCTGCCCGTCCTCCCGCTGCGCGAGACCGTCACCTTCCCCGACACCCTGACGCCGCTCGCCGTCGGGCAGGAGCGGTCGATCAAGCTCGTCAACGACGTCCTCTCCGGCAACCGGATGCTGGCGATGGTCGGCTCCAAGGACCCCGAGAACGACACGCCGGGTCCCGACGATCTCTTCCGAGTCGGGGTGGCCGGGACGGTCGCGCGGATGATGAAGGTCCCCGACGGAACCCTGCGGATCCTCGTGCAGGGCGGCGAGCGGATCAGGATCGTCGACTTCGTCTCCGAGGAGCCCTACCTGGTGGCGCGGATCGAGGCGATGCCCGAGGTGCTCGAGCCCTCGCCCGAGCTCGAGGCGCTCACCCGCAACGTCCAGAACACCTTCAGCGAGATCATCGAGGCCGATCCCCTACCTGCCGGAGGAGCTGCAGCTCGCAGTCACCAACCTGGATGAGCCCTCGGCCCTCTCGCACCTGATCGCGGGCGCCCTGCGGATCCCGACGGAGGAGAAGCAGGAGCTGCTCGAGGAGGTCGAAGTCGCCAAGCGGCTGCGCCGGCTCAGCGAGATCCTCACCCGCGAGCTGGAGGTCGTGAGACTCGGCTCCAAGATCCAGTCGCAGGTCGAGTCCGAGATCGACAAGGGCCAGCGCGAGTACTTCCTGCGCCAGCAGATGAAGGCGATCCAGGACGAGCTCGGGGAGGGGGACGAGCAGCAGGCCGAGCTGAGCGAGCTCCGCCAGCGGATCGAGGAGGCCAACCTTCCCGAGGAGGCGGGCAAGGCCGCCGAGCGCGAGCTGTCACGGCTGGAGAAGCTGCCGCCGATCGCCGCCGAGTACGGCGTGATCCGCACCTACCTGGAGTGGCTGGTCGACCTGCCCTGGGACAAGGAGACCGAGGACAACCTCGACATCGAGCACGCCAGGGAGGTGCTTGACGAGGACCACTACGACCTGGAGAAGGTCAAGGACCGCATCCTCGAGTACCTCGCGGTGCGCAAGCTCAACCCCGAGTCGCCCGGCCCGATCCTCTGCTTCGTCGGCCCGCCCGGCGTCGGCAAGACCAGCCTCGGCAAGTCGATCGCGCGCGCCCTGGGCCGCGAGTTCGAGCGCATCTCGGTCGGCGGCGTCCGCGACGAGGCCGAGATCCGGGGCCACCGCCGCACCTACGTCGGCGCGATGCCGGGGACCATCATCCGAGCCCTCCGCGACGCGGACACCCGCAACCCCGTCTTCATGATCGACGAGATCGACAAGATGGGCGCGGACTTCCGCGGCGACCCGGCCAGCGCGATGCTCGAGGTCCTGGATCCTGCGCAAAACGACAGCTTCCGCGACCACTACCTCGACATCCCCTTCGACCTCTCCGACGTGATCTTCATCGCGACGGCGAACATCCTCGACACCGTCCCGATCCCCCTCCAGGACCGGATGGAGGTCATCCAGCTCGCGGGCTACACGGTCGACGAGAAGCTGCACATCGCCAAGAAGTATCTGGTGCCGCGCCAGCTGAAGGAGAACGGCCTCAAGCCCTCCCAGATCGAGTTCGCCGACCCCGCGATCGTCGCGATCACCGAGGAGCACACGCGCGAGGCCGGCGTCCGAAACCTGGAGCGAACCATCGGCACCGTCGCCCGCAAGATCGCCCGCGAGGTTGCGGAGGGCAAGATCGAGGGCAAGACGAGGATCTCCGCCAAGCGGGCCCGCGAGCTGCTCGGCAAGCAGAAGTTCTTCGCGGAGCAGCGCCGCCGCACGAAGGACCCGGGCGTCGCCACCGGGCTGGCCTGGACGCCGGTCGGCGGCGAGGTCCTGTTCATCGAGGCGACCTCCGTCCCGGGCTCCGGGAAGCTCACCATCACCGGCCAGCTGGGCGACGTGATGCGCGAGTCGGCGGAGGCGGCGCTCTCATACGTCCGCCGCCATGTGGACGAGCTCGCATCCGACCTCGCGGACGACTGGTTCGCCAAACACGACATCCACGTCCACGTCCCCTCCGGCGCCGTCCCCAAGGACGGCCCCTCGGCCGGGCTGGCGATGGTGACCGCGCTCGCCTCTCTGGTGAGCGGCACGCCCGTGCGCAACGACGTCGCGATGACCGGGGAGATCACCCTCAGCGGCCAGGTGCTGCCGATCGGCGGCCTCAAGGAGAAGTCCCTCGCCGCCCAGCGCGCGGGGATCAAGGAGATCATCGTCCCCGACCGCAACGAGGGCGACGTCGATGAGATTCCCGAGGGGGAGCGCAAGGACCTTCAGTTCCACTACGTCGAGGAGATAGGGCAGGCGTTGGCCATCTCGCTCGAAAAGGCCAAAGCGGCGGCGTAGGCGGCTTCGGGTATAACCTCCTGGAAGCACCCTGGAAACAACTTGAGGAGACCCATGGGCGCAAGCAATAGAAGCGCGAAGGCTGGTGACGCCGCACGGTCGGTCGCCTCCAACCCCTACGTGCGGCGGCTGCTCGAGGACGAGGAGCTTCGCCAGAACATCCGCGTCGCCTTCGAGGCGGCCAAGGATGCGTACGCGCGCATGTCGAACGGCAAGGGGCCCGCGACGTCGCTGATGGACGACAAGAAGGTCCATCGCGACCTGCAGGTCGCCGCGGAGTCCCTCCGCGACGCCTCGCAGCAGCTGCGCGGCAAGCGGCGGAAGGGCGGCGGTTTCAGTCTCGGCAAGGCCCTGCTGGTGGGCATCATCGGCGCTGCGCTGATCCTCATACTCAGCGAGGACGCCCGCAACGCCGTGCTGGACAAGCTGTTCGGAGCCGAGGAGGAGTTCGAGTACACCTCGACGACCACTCCGCAGACGGAGAGCGAGAGCGTCCCGACGACCTGACGCTCGTGCGACACCGCCACAACGGATTATCGAGAGGGCGCCGAAACGGCGCCCTCTCTCGTTCTCCGGCTTGGCTAGGGTCCAGCGCCCATGGCGAGCGTTCACATCCTCGTCCCTGCACAGCGGTACGTCTTCGCCGTCGAGAGCGGTGAGGCCGAGCCTGCTTCGATCAAGGACTCGGCCGAGGGATTCGAGCGCTACAAGCAGCTGCAGGATGAGGGGAAGACGGTCGGCATGGTGGCGTTCCCCAACACCCTGCTGATTCGCGGCGAGCGGGACTACCTGGTCGATCCCGGGCTGATCATGCAGGGCGGCCCGGTGATCGGTGCCCTTCAGCAGCTCGGGGTGGACGCGAACGAGGTGAAGGACGTGATCCTCACCCATCTCCACTTCGACCACGCGGAGGGGATGGCGGCCTGGCCGATGCGGCGGACCTACGTCCACAAGCTCGAGACCGAGGCCCCCTACTCCCAGATCGTCGCCGGCCAGCTCGAGAACGCCAACCTCGAGGTGCTGGACGGAGAGGAGGGCGAGATCGAGCCCGGCCTGCGCTGGATCCGGACACCCGGCCATTCGGACGGCCTGATCACGCTGCTGGTCGATACGGACGATGGCCTGGTCGCGATCGCCTCCGACTGCGTCGGGCCCCTGCCCGAGTACTTCGACCAGATGGACCTCCCCGAGGACTTCGGCCCGGAGCGCGACGAGCTGCTGGCGCAGTGGCGGAAGATCCGTGACCTCGAGCCGGCCGTGGTCATCCCCGGGCACAACCCGCCGGTCAAGCTCGGCTAGGGGAAGCGCCCTAGACTCCGACCCCGGGATGGAGGCGGCACAGAAGACCAAGGAGCAGCTGAGCGGCGAGAAGGCGACGCGGATCGTGGAGGCGATGCGTTCGAGCGTGGCCCGCCGCGGAATCTCCGGTTCGACCTTCGAGCACGTCGCCCGCGAGGCCGGCGTCAGCCGGGGACTCCTCCACTATTACTTCGGCACCAAGGAGGCCCTGCTGGTCGAGGTCGTCCGGCGCGACACCGAGCACCGGATCGCGCGCCTTGACGAGCCGCTCGGCCAGGCCGGGTCGGTGGACGAGCTGCTCGGGATTCTCGTCGCCGATCTGGAGGACTCGATCCAGAACGAGCCCGGCTTCTGGGTGCTCCTGTTCGAGCTGTTCACCGCGGGCAGGCGCACTCCGGAGATCCAGCGCGAGGTGGCGGAGCTCTTCAGCCGGACGAAGGGGCACGTCGCGGACATCCTGCGCGCGAAGGCGGGGGAGGGCGTGATCTCCCCGCGCTTCGAGATCGACGCAGTGGTGGGCTTCCTGTTCGCGCTTGCCGACGGCCTCGCGCTCCAGATGCTCTCGGACCCGAAGCGCGACCACAAGGACATGGTCGTCGCCGCGACCGAGGCGGCTCGGCACCTCCTGAGCAGCGACAAGCCGCTGGCTTAATAGCCGCGGCCTTGGCCGCGGCGCCAGGTGTTGCGGCGCATGTCGATGCGACTGATGTTGGGAGTGAGCGACCTCACATACGCGGACTGGCCAGCCAGCCAGGATTAGGCGTGTGAGGACCTGGATGGCGAAACTGGCCGGCCTGCTCGCTCGCCGGCGCTGGTTCGTGGTCGGGGTGTGGCTGATCGCGCTGGTCCTCAGCGCACCCCTGGCTGCCCGCCAGACCGAGGAGCTGACCGGGGGCGGCTTCGACGTCCCCGGCAGCGAGTCGAAGGCCGTCGAGGACGCGTCCGCGAGGTTCCAGCAATCCGACCTCGGCCGGATCGGCCTCGTGCTCGAGCCGGAGCCCGGCATGACACAGGCGCAGGCGAGCGCCGCGGTAGAGCGCGCCTCCGATGAGGTCGCTGCCGCCGACGGCGCCAGGGTCCCCGAGCGGATCGCCGCGGAGGCCGAGACGACTCTGGCGGCCGGGAAGGTCGCGGTCGTTCCGATCGAGGCCAAGGGCAGCGCCGACGAGCTGATCGACACCTCGACCGACCTCCGCGAGGGCCTCTCGCCCGGCGAGGCGGTGGACGGCGTCACCGCCTACGTCGTCGGCCAGCCGGCGATGTGGTCGGCACTCACCGAGGTGTCCGAAGAGGACCTCCAGAAGGCCGAGGCGATCGGCTTCCCGATCGTCGCCCTGATCCTGATCGCCGTCTTCGGATCCCTCGCGGCGGCGACGCTGCCGCTCGCCCTCGGCCTCGTGGCCGTCACCGTGACCGGCGCGGAGATCTACCTCCTCTCCCAGCAGATCGACATGTCGGTCTTCGTAACCAACATGGCCTCGATGATCGGGATCGGGGTGGCGGTGGACTACTCGCTCTTCATCCTCGCCCGCTTCCGCGAGTCCGTGCGCGCCGGCCGCAGCTCCGAGGAGGCGCGCGCCGAGGCCCTCTCCACGTCGGGACTTGCCGTCGTCTTCTCCGGCGCGGCGGTGATCATCTCCCTCGCAGGCCTCTGGATGGTGGAGAACCAGGCGCTGCGCTCGATGGCCCTGGGGGCGATGATCGTCGTGGCGGTCGCGATCCTGGTCGCGACCACGCTGCTGCCGGCGCTGATCCGCATCCTCGGACACCGGGTCGAGGCCGGTGGCCTCGCCTGGCGGGTCCTCCGCTGGTTCCGGCTGCTGTGGCGGAAGCGGCGCCGCCCAGGTTCCACCAACCCGGACCGCGAGAGCTTCTGGCAGACCTGGACGGCCCGGGTCATGCGGCGGCCGGTCATCTCGGCCGTCGCCGCAGCGGGGATTCTGCTCGTCATGGCGGTCCCCGTGCTGGACATCGAGACCGGAGACGGCGCCCTCCAGCAGTTCGAAGAGGACCATGACGCTCGCGTCGGGACGGAACTCGCTGCGGCGGCGAGCGGAGGCGGCGCCGACCCGGTCCGTGTGCTCACGACCTTCGAGGACGGCACGGCGAGGACCCCTGCGAACGAGGAGGCGATACAGGACTTCAGCCGGCGAGCACAGGCGGATCGGGAGGTGGAGTCCGTGGCGCGGCCCGTGGTCGAGGGCCGGCAGGCGCTGATCGAGGTGCGCACGAAGGCCGACTCGGCCGATGCGGATCAGTCGCTCGCACTCGTGGGGCGGATGCGCGACGAGATCGTCCCCGCTTCGTCGCTTGACGAGATCGCCGCAGTGGAGGTGGGCGGCGAGGCCGCCCGGATCCAGGACTCCCGAGACCAGATAGACGGAGCGATGTGGCGCATCATCCTCTTCGTCCTCGCCTTCTCGTTCGTGGTCCTGATGCTGATGCTCCGCTCGCTGGTGCTGCCGCTGAAGGCGGTCCTGATGAACCTGCTGTCGATCGGGGCCGCCTACGGCGTCCTGGTCGCCACGTTCCAGTGGGGTTGGTTCGAGTGGCTGGGGTTCGAGGAGCAGGGCGCCCTCAACACCCTGACGCCCCCTTTGGTCCTCGCGGTGGTCTTCGGGCTCTCGATGGACTACGAGGTCTTCCTCCTCTCCCGGATCAAGGAGCACTACGAGGAGCACGGCGACAATCGGCGCGCCGTCGCGGAGGGCCTCTCCTCGAGCGCCGGCGTGATCACCTCAGCCGCGCTGATCATGGTCGCGGTGTTCACCACCTTCGCCCTCACCGGCGTCCCCTCGATTCAGCAGCTCGGGCTCGGCAACGCGGTCGCAATCGCCGTCGATGCGACGATCGTCCGCCTGATCCTGGTGCCCGCCTTCATGGAGCTGATGGGCGACTGGAACTGGTGGCTGCCGGGCTGGCTCGACCGCCTGCTGCCGCACATCGGGCTCGAGGGCCAGGCTGAGCGGTCGCCAGCGGCGGCCAGGCCGCTGGCCTCAGGAGCGAAGGCGCAAGCCTGAGCGACTCGAGCTGGGCGGCCGCTGCCGCCGCGATCTGATGGCGAAGCCGTCAGCCAGAATGTCCCCATGATCTGGCAGGAACCCGCCCCCGGCGGCTACCCGGATCGCGCCGTGGCGGGGCTGTCGGGCCAGGAGCGCCAGCGGGCAGGCCGCGAGGGCCGGATGCGGAACTCGCCGATGAGCTACCTGACCGAGCTCCACATGACCGAGGCCTCGGTCGGTCACTCGGCGTTCGAGATGCCCGCGTCCCCCTGGTTCGCGAACTCCGCGGGCCTCATCCCCGGCGGAGTGCTGGCGGTGATCGGCGACGCGGCGCTCGGCTCGGTCGTCCACGGCGACCTGCCGCCCGGGCAGTTCATGACCACCGCGGAGCTGTCGCTCAGCTTCCTGCGCCCGGTCGCCCCCAGTCCCGGAAGCTCGATCAGCGGCGCCGGCCAGCTCATCCACCGCGGGGGGAGGATGGGGCTCTCCGAGGCCTTCCTGTTCGATCCCGGCGACGAGCTGATCGCCCACGGCACCTCCCGGTGCACCGTCTTCCCGCCGCTCGACCCGCCACCCGAGCGGCCGGACGACGGTGACCTGCCGGTGATCGACCAGCCCACCCCGGGCGAGAGCCCCGACGACCCGCTGCGGAGGGAGCCGGAGGGCGCGGTGATCCCGCAGGAGGAGTTCGAGGGCAGGACCGGCAGGGAGATGCTCGAGGCGTTCCTCTCCGGCGAGCTGCCGCGGCCTCCCATCCATCACCTGACGGGGTTGCGCCTCGATGGTGTCGCGGACGGCCGCGCGGAGATGGCGCTGCCGTGCAGCCGCTGGCTCTCCACCTCGGCGGGCACGATCCAGGGCGGGTTCACCGCGATGGTCGCCGAGGCCGCGATGGCCGCTGCGGTGTTCAGCACGGCCCCCGCGGGCACCGCGATCGCGCCGCTCGACCTCAAGGTGAACTACCTGCGGCCGGTCTTCCCGGACGACCAGGACCTCGTGGCTCGCGCCATTGTCCAGCACCAGGGCCGCACGATCGCCATCGCCAACGCGGAGCTCACCAACGCCGAGGGCAAGAGCGTCGCGCTCGCGACGGGATCCTCCATGTACCTGCCCGGGCGCCCCGCCAACCTGAGCGGCGTCGAGCAGCTCGGCTCGGATTCCTCGGACCCCGAGGACGAGCCCGGGGCGTAGGATCAGGTCGTGGGTTTGTTCGACTTCCTACGGCGCAAGGACGAGAGGGCGATCCCCAAGCCGGGCAGCCCGGAGTTCGAGGCCACCGTCCAGGGTTCGGCGATCCCGGACGAGCAGAGCGTCTCGATGGGCGAGTCGGGTTGGACCAGCACCGAGGGGTCGGATGATGCCCAGCAGATCCCCGACGACGCCGAGCAGGTCCTCGAACAGCTCGGAATCGACCCGAGCAAGGCGAACGTCGAGGTGGAGCAGTCCAGCAAGACGATCGACCTGCGGGGCACCGGCGCCCGCGAGGAGGTCGAGAAGGTCCTTCGCGAGCACGGGATCGACCCTGACGAGAAGGGCCAGACGATCGACGCGAGCACCAAGCCCGGCCTCCAGGAGGCGATCCTCGGGGCCCTCTTCAAGAGGGGCGTCGACATCCCGAACGCCGGAGGCTTCGGCGGTGGGATCTCGCCACCGCCCCAGGATCACGTTGCCCAGCTGGAGCACCTCGCGAAGAAGCGCGACGCTGGCGAGATCACCGACGCCGAGTTCGAGGCGCAGAAGAAGAAGCTGCTCGGCGGCTAGGCGGGCTCGGGGGGGCCGGTCACCCGGCGCGGCTCCCACACGTCACCCAGCCGGCGCAGCTGTCGCGGGGTGCCACGCGGGCGCAGCTTGCGCCGCAGGACAGCCTTGACCGGGCTCTCGCCGCGCATCGAGATCTCGATCCACTGCGGCCAGGTGGTCATCAGCGTTACGTTGGCGCTCTCGGCGACCCCCGGCTCGGCCCGGCTCGAGCCGTTGTCGATCACGATGTGCCAGGGCTCGGCGTCGGAGAACTTCCATTGCACCGTCAGCGGACTCTCGACCGCGTCGGTCTTCGCCGAGCGCGCGATCGTGTCGAAGTAGACCCGCTGGATCTCAGGCGAGGTCTTCGCGGGGCCGTTCGGCGGCCCGAGCACTCCGGCCTTGAGCAGAATCAGCTGGTTCCTCGCTCGCTCCTCGTGCGAGCTCTCGGGATCGAACGGGTAGATCCCTGCCGGCATCTCGCTGAGCGGATAGCCGATCGCCTTCCACTTCATCTCGACGGAGCGCATGCCCCAGGCGAAGATCTCCTCCATGGTGAACCCGTAGCAGCGGGTGTACTCCTCGTCCCAGTTGGGCGGGATGAAGACGGAGGTGAGGTAGGGCAGCATCTCCCGCAGCATTTCGACGACGGCGGCCTTGCACTCGTCGGACTCCTCGAGCAGCTCGGAGAGCACCTTGACCCCGAAGCCGATGTGGCGCTGCTCGTCGCGGGCGACGTTTCGCATCCCATCGGAGAAGGCCGGCATCTCGGCGGACTTGGTGAAGTAGTCCTCGATGAAGTGCTGGCCCGGCTGGGCCATCGACGCCTCGATGATCAGGTGGTAGAGGGTGATCGCCTGCGCGAACTTCGGCAGCGATTTGTCCGCGCGCAGCTCCTCGCACATCGTTTCGAGCCGCCCGAAGACGCCCTTGTAGCCCCAGTCGAGGTGCGGCTCCGTGAAGGCGAGGCCCTCGGAGAGCGTCTCACCGGGCGCGCCGATGACCTCCTTGAAGAAGCGGTGGAAGAAGACGGCGTGGCGGGCCTCGTCGACCTGCTGGGTCGCGAGGAAGTACTTCTGCTCCTCCTTCGGCGCCGCGTCGATGTAGGGGGAGAGGCCATCGGTCACCGCGTCCTCGCCGTAGAAGAACATCGAGTAGAGCCACATCGCCGAATCCCGCTGGATCTCGCTCAGGCCCTGCCAGCCCTTGCGGTCCTCGGTGAAGTCGAGGTCGTAGGCCTTCCAGTTGCCCTGCTCCCAGCGGCGGTAGAGGTCCTCGTAGGAGATCT
Source organism: uncultured Solirubrobacterales bacterium (assembly GCA_963752605.1). GTDB lineage: Bacteria > Actinomycetota > Thermoleophilia > Solirubrobacterales > 70-9 > CAVVYW01. Next base: position 1,420,232 of record CAVVYW010000005.1, on the reverse strand, counting down.
GGGCGCCGGGACGGGAGGAGATGTCCTCCTTCTTGCCGGTGCCGTTGGACCCCTGGGTGGCCTTCGTCGGTGTCCGGGTGCTGCTCGCCATCGTTCCTCCTCGTCTTTCGCTCCGCCGTAGGCCGTACACTAACTGACTGACTGGTCAGTAAGTCCGTGATGTCGGTCACAGAGCCAAAAACCCGCGCCAAGGCGCCCCGGCCCCGGATGGCGGCGGCCGACCGCCGCGAGCTGATCATCGAGGCCGCGCGCGAGAGCTTCGCCGAGGGTGGCTATCACCGGACCTCGCTCGACGCCATCGCCGAGCGAGCCGGGGTCTCCAAGGCCCTGCTGTACGAGCACTTCGCCTCGAAGCGCGAGCTCCACGCCGCGATGCTCGAGGCGCACGTCCACGAGCTGATCGAGCGGATCAACGAGGCGCTGGTGGACGCGGAGCCGGGAGAGGGGCGGCTGCGCGCCGGCCTCGAGGCGTTCTTCGACTTCATCGAGGAGCGCCGCGGCGCCGCGGCCATCATGCTGCGCAACACCGGCGACCCGGACGTGGCGGAGTGGCTGGGAAGGCTGCGCGAAGCCATCGGAGCCCAGATCGTCACCCTGATGACCGAGGAGGCCGAGCAGCTGATCCGCGAGGACCCGGAGTTGCGCGGCGCGCTTGAGATGCTCGCCCAGCAGCAGATCGGCGCGATCCAGTCACTCGCCGACTGGTGGGGCGAGCACCGCGACGTCCCCAAGGAGCGGGTCATCGCCACCGCGATGGACTTCGCTTGGCTCGGGATGGAGCGGGTCAGCTCCGGCGAGCGCTGGCAGGCCTAGTTCGGGAGGGTCGTCCTCGAAGCGGTCTCAGCGGCGCGGGCGCCGCTTCTTCCGCTTCCGCTTGCACTTCTTCTTTTTCTTCTTCTTGGCGCTTGCTTTGCCCTTGGCCTTGCCCTTGCCACGCTTCTTCCGGGCTTTCTTGCACTTCCCCGTCGTGCCCGTCGTGCCCGGCGTGGCCTGCCGCGTGCAGGCGCTCAGGTCGAGCTGCCTGACCTGGCCGCGATCGATCTGCACCTGCTGCGTGTCGAGCACCCGCCCGCCCTGCTCGCAGGTGAGCGTGTAGCTCTCCACCTGGGCCGGCTTCAGCGGCATCGGCGCCTCGTAGGTGATGTCCACGTCGTAGGGCTCCGAGGCCGCGAAGTTGTTCACCCGGAGCACGTACTTCTTGCCTGCGGGCAGCCGTGGCGTGCCCGTTGGCGGAGACCTCCTCGATGTTGCCCGGGCCCGTCTGGCTCGTGCTGACCACGGGCTCGCTGGTCTGGGAGCGGCCGTCGCCGTTGGTGTCCTCGTAGAGCTTGATGTCCCAGTCGCTGCCCAACGTGGCCCAGGACACGCGCACGCTCATCGAGCCGTTGTCGCCGGTCGCCGGGACCGTGATCGGGTGGTCGTTGTAGTTGATCGTGTCGTTGTCGTTGGCGTTGGGCGGAATGGAGTCAGACGGCGCGGCCCCGTCGTCCGGGTCGTCCCCGGTCGTCGAGGAGCCGGCCACACCGCCGGTCTGCATCTCCGGATCGGGCTCGGGTCGCCGGGGTTTGCCACGCCGGTCTCCTTGGCCACGATCGGGCGCGTGGACGGGTTGACGTGCCAGCGGACGCGCCCGTCGGAGCCGATGTCGTAGACGGTCTCGAGCTTGTCGTCGACCAGCAGCGGCTGGTCGTCGGGCTCCTGGGGGAACGTCTCGGTCTTGAACGTCTTCGTCAGACGCAGGGTGGCGCCGGGCGGCCCGCTGCCCTCCAGCACGCTGTGGCGCTGCTCGTTGAGCGTGCTCTCGGCGGCGATGTAGTACGCCTCGCGGTTGCCCTGGCCGTCGAAGCCGGCGTTGGGGCCAGGGTCGTTGGTGTGGTCGGCCATCGGATTCTCGCCGGTCCACTCCTTGACCATGGTGTCGTAGAGCGGGTGGAAGGCCGGGTCGTCGCAGTCACCGGTCGTGTAGTTCGGAGCACCGCAATAGATCTCGAAGGTGAAGCCGAAGCCGCCGGTGGCGTTGTAGCTCCAGTCCTCGGTAGTACCGGTGGTGTCGTAGAGCTCCCAGCCCTTCTGGCTGAAGTACCCGTTGTGCTTGGCCATGTCGTCGCCGAGCGCCTTGTAGCCGCGGTTCTCGTCGACCGGGTCGCCGAGCGCGGCGAGGCCGGGCGCGCGCAGCACCAGCCCGGCGGTTGTGTGATTGGTGATCATCGTCACCACCTGGTTGCGGGAGATCAGCGACTGGATGTTGCGGGTCTCCGGCTCGGAGAACGGGCCGGGGCCGCGGTAGGTCTGCACGAGCGGGTTGCTCGGGTCGGCGCCCGGGCCGCCCCATAGGCCGCCGTAGTTGCGGTTCGGGTCCACGCCGTTCTCGGTCAGGCCGCTCGACGTCGTGCAGTTGCCGGCCTCCGAGTCGTCCGGAAGCCGGCAGTTCTTGCGCCGGTACTCGCCGCCGGTCGCGGTCCCGCCGACGAGGTAGATGGTGTCGTCGACGGCCTCGTCGCGGCCCTCGGCGGGAGCGCCCGCGGCGTTGCGCGACGCCTCGAAGCCGTCCGGGTTGACGACCGGGACGACGATGTTGCGACTGTTGCGGACGATGTTCGTCGCGCGCGGATCGCCGCTCTTGAACCCGTTCACGAGCTCTATCGCCCACTCCATCGCGTGCTCGCCCGAGGGCCACTCTCGCGCGTGGTGGACACCCATGTTCAGGAACGCAGGCTTGCCATCGTTGCGCGCGACGTTCTCGGTGATCTCCACGCCGAGGACCTCCTTGCCCAGCCACGTCTTGTACGGCAGCGTGAACAGGCGGACGAGGCCCGGGTTGGCGTCGGCGAGCGCCTTCAACTCCGTGTTGTAGTCGGCGAGAGTGCGGTAGGTGTCACGGCCGCTGGGCAAGACGGAGCGGGCGGTGCGGTCGGAGTAGCGCGCCTCAGCGGCTCGCTGACGACGGCTCTCGGCGGCGAGGTCGGAGACGAGCACTTGCCAGGTGAAGCCGGCGTGACGGAGGGCTTCCTCGTCTTGGGGGCCGTGGAGCACCACCCCGAGGCTCTCGCTGCCGCCGTGCTCGGTCATGTCGAGGCCCAGGGCGAGCAGCTCGTCCTTCCGGCGCTGGTCGGGTGTGTTGACGCTGACGAGCTGGGGCGGGTTGGCCCTGGTCTGCTCGAGTGCGCTGGCGCGGACGGCCTGGAACTCGAGCGACGCCGGCACCGAGGCAGCACCGCCGGAGCGCCGGCAGGCCTGGACGTCGAGCCGGCCGCCTGCCGTGTAGCCGATCGCGACCTCCTGGGCGTCCGGCGAAGCGTCGGCGGCCAGCGCTCGGCCGGTGGAGTCGAACACCGCGACGTCCCAGTCGCCCTCGGTGCCAGCAAGACTGACCGTGACCTGCCCCGGGCCCGAGACATCAACGCTGCGGGTCGCCACGGCGGCTCGGTTCGGCATGTAGGCGCTGTGGCAGGGGGTGCCCTGCCTGCCATCGGACGCGGTGAGCGCGTCGTTCAGCAACGTCTGGGACTCCAGCAGTGGCGGGGGGCTCGCAGCGGCGGGGGCGTTCGGAGTGCCGGTGAGCAGGGCGAACGCGGCCGCGAGCGAGAGCGCCAGCCCCGTTGCGAGGACCCCCTTCCTCGCGATCCGATTCATCCGTTCTCCCACAGGCCGGGGAGAGTACCTACCGATTAGTAGGTATCGCAAGTGGGAACCGTCGCCTGGGAGCGGCCCTCAATCCCCGGGAACCGAGATCTCCCGCTTCAGGATCTTGCCGGTCGGCCCCTTGGGGAGCTCGTCGATGAACCAGACCAGCCTCGGGTACTTGTAGGCGGCCAGCCGCTCCTTGACGAATTCCGAGATCTCCTCCGGGGCGGCCTCGGCCCCGTCGTGGAGCGCGACCGCGGCCCCGACCTCCTCGCCCAGCTCGGGGTGAGGGACCCCGACCACCGCCGCCTCGCGGACGGCCGAGTGCTCGTAGATCACCTCCTCCACCTCGCGGGGATAGACGTTGTAGCCGCCGCGGATGATGAGCTGCTTCTTGCGGTCGACCACGTAGAAGTAGCCGTCCTCGTCGGTGCGCCCCAGGTCGCCGCTGTGCAGCCAGCCGTCGACGATCGTCTCGGCGGTCGCCTCAGGGTTGCGCCAGTACCCCTTCATCACGTTGGGCCCCTTGATCAGGATCTCGCCGACCTCGTCCGGCGGGAGCTCTGCTCCGGACTCATCCACCACCTTCATCTGGACGCCGTCGATCGGCACCCCGATCGACCCGGGCTTGCGCTCCCGGTCCGGCCGGTTCTGGCAGGCGACCGGCGAGGTCTCCGAGAGCCCGTAGCCCTCGAGGATCTTGCAGTCGAACGCCTCCTCGAATCCGTGCAGCACCTCGACGGGCAGCGACTGCCCACCCGAGATGCAGGTCCGCAGGGAGGAGGTGTCCGTGCCCCCTCGCTCGTCGCAATGGAGCAGCGCCGCGTACATGGTGGGGACGCCGAGGAAGACGGTGACCCCGTCCCGCTCGATCGCCTCGAGGGCGCCCTCCGGCGTGAAGCGCGGCAACAGCGTCAGCGCTGCCCCGGAGCGAAGCGTCGCGTTCATGGCGACGGTCTGCCCGAAGGAGTGGAACAGCGGCAGAGCGCCCATCACCACGTCGCCGGGTCCGATCTCCAGCAGGGTCCGCGCCGCCACGTCGGCGTTCTCGTCCAGATTCGAGTGGGTCAGCTCGGCCCCCTTCGGCCGGCCCGTGGTGCCCGAGGTGTAGAGGATGACCGCGGTGTCGCCGGGCTCCACGTCGGCGATCTCCTCGAGCGGCGCCTGATCCTTTATCCGCTCGTGCAGATCGCCCGGCCCGATCGAGATCACCTCTGCACCGTCGCCCGAGCCGGCCTGGGCCTCATCGGCCGCGTCGGGTGCGCAGAAGAGCAGCCCGACTCCCGAATCCGCGACGTAGTGCGCGACCTCGCGGCTCTTCAGCAGCGTGTTCATCGGCACCACGACCCCGCCCAGGCGCAGCACTCCGTAGTAGAGGACCGGGAAGGAGAGGACGTTGGCAAGCATCAGGCCGACGCGGTCGCCGGGTCCGACGCCTTTCTCCCGCAGCATCGCGGCCGCCATCGCCGCGGAGCGCTCCAGCCCCTCGTAGGTGAGGGCCGTCTCGTCCAGCCTCAGTGCGACATCCGCCGGCTGGCGCTCGGCCGCCTTCGAGGTCCCCTCGGCGAGGTTCATCGCGGCTTCAAGACGAGATACGACTAGCGCCGGCTAGCAGTGCTCGCCGTCGGCCTGAGAAAAGACGCCTGGCGGCGCGCTCGCCGACGATGCCCGTGCCGGTCTGGACGCCGTAGCGGCAGTACTCGCTCTCGGCTCGTCAGGGCGCCCGTCCGCGATGCCCGTGCCGGTCTGGACGCCGTAGCGAGTAGTACTGGCTCTTGCGTTAGCTCAGGCGGCCAGGCTTCTGCCGCGGATACCATATCAATTTATAGACAAAACGTCGCATACTCGCCCTCTCGTCTGCTGCTCGTCAGCGTGCCCTTCCGTGTCCTCGTGACGACTTCCGTACCAACCCGAACTCGTAGAAGGGCTGCCCATTGGGGTAGTTCGGGTCGCTGCCCGGGGGGCGATAGTCGATGCTATGCGTCCCGCTTCCCCGCCGCTTGTTGGGATCAGACGGCAGGTGTCGCTGTAGCCGAAGTTGTGGCCGCGGACTTCGTCGGGCGAGTATCCGAAGGAAGCAAGCCCCACGCTGATCTGATTCGCGGTGTTTCTGGATCACCCGCTTTGGTCTGCTCGCAGGTGGGCGGTATCATGTTCAGATTCTCGTTTGCCAACTGGCCCCCGCGGATTCCAGCGCTAGCACTCGCAGATGACCACTGGCTCTCTCGCGGACTCATTACATCACGGCGTTCCCGCTCAGCTCGACTCGGTCATGTGACGACTTCGTACCAACCGAACTCGTAGAAGGGCTGCCCATTGGGGTAGTTGGGGTCGCTGCCCGGGGGGCGATAGTCGATGATGCGTCCGCTTCCCCGCCGCTTGTTGGGCGGGATCAGACGGCAGGTGTCGCTGTAGCCGAAGTTGTGGCCGCGGGACCTTTTCGTCGTTTGTGCGTTCTGGCGCTGCACGGGGTTGACGTGAGCGCGCCGATGGCGGAGCGAGCCGCCGAGCGCAACCCCTGAGCGAGCTACTCGAGCTACGCGCCGAGAAACCCGTTACCCCACTACGACGCCAACTTCTACCTCACCTTCGCAATCTGCGTCTTCCACCACGTACCGTTATAAGAGCAACCACAACTAACAACATAGATAACGCAATTCACCAAACCAAACGACCTAGTAGCGATCTTCTAGCACAATCCTGGAACCCTCTCACTCGCAAAACCTTGCGTTACTACCCCTTCTACTAATACACTTAACTGCTCTCTAATAAACAAACATCTAACCTTCTCTACTCCACCCACCTCTAACCAATCTAATCCTCTTACATCATCTTCTTCCCCCTATAAATCCCTAAACTTAACCTCTTATATATACACCTCCAACACCTACCACTAAAAACCCATTACTACGTGGCCCAAGACGCAGAGACAGCTATTTAAACACCCACTTACTCGTTCTTGATCCCCGTCCTCTATCGCGGAGGAAGTCCTGCCAGAACTCCACCGCCGGCTCTGCCCGCAGGTGGGCGAAATCTCTCTACAACACCAACCTAATTCATCCTATATCTACGACGGCAGCACCGACCGCAGCCTCGGAGCTGCGATGGAGTTGCACCGAGCGATCCTCTTCTGAAGCTGATATCCCTGTCACGCAACTTCGGCCATCAGGTCGCGATCTCCGCCGGCCTCGAGTTCGCCAGCGGCGACGCGGTCGTGATCATCGACGCCGATCTGCAAGATCCGCCCGAGCTCGATCCCGGAGTTCGGCCCGCTATCTATATAGCTACTACATCTTCTACTATTTCCTATCTCACAACTCAGCGGCGAGTATCTCGTTTCAAGCGAGGCAAGCCCCGTCTCTTCTCAGCTGATCTGGTGGTTCTCATTAGCGTGTGTTCCTCTGGACACCGTCTTCTTCCGTCTCCTCGATCAGGTGGGCGGCCGGAGCCGGATCTTCTTCGCGGTGGCCCCGGAGGTCAGCAAGACGCTCGCGGTCACGGCGAGCATGAGGACGATGACGGTGGCGAGGCGTGTGGCTCTCTGGGTCATTAGTCCCCTTGCTTTCACCTCTCGTGCCCCACGACACTAACACCGGGATCGGGTCAAGCCAACTCGCTCACCCGGCTGAGCACGAAGCTACTTCGGGGAGGTCCAGGGCGCCTTCAGGCGCTGGTCGAGCTCGTCGCCGAGCTCCGGGATCGCGATCCGCGACTGGTCAAGCGTGTCGCGGTCCCGGAGGGTGACGGTGTCGTCCTCCATCGTCTGGTGGTCCACCGTGACCCCCCAGGGCGTGCCGATCTCGTCCTGGCGGCGGTAGCGCTTGCCGATCGAGCCGCCGGTGTCGTACTCGGCCGGCATCCGGCCGCGCAGGTCCTCGTAGATCTCCCGGGCCTTCTCCGGCTGGCCGTCCTTGTTGACGAGCGGCAGGACCGCGACCTTGACCGGAGCCAGCCGGGGATGCAGCCGCAGCAGGACCCGCTCGCGGCCCTCGACCTCCTCCTCGTCGTAGGCGTCCACCATGAAGGAGAGCGTGGCCCGATCGGCGCCGGCGGAGGGCTCGATCACGTGCGGCACGAAGCGGTCGCCGGTGGCGCTGTCCACGTACTCGAGCTTCTCCCCGGAGAACTTCGCGTGCTGTGTGAGGTCGAAGTCCCCCCGGTTGGCGATCCCCTCGAGCTCAGACCAGCCCATCGGGAACAGGTACTCGATGTCGGAGGTGGCGCTCGAGTAGTGGGAGAGCTCGTCGGGGCCATGCTCGCGGAGCTGCAGATGGTCCGCGCGGATGCCCAGGTCGGTGTACCAGCGCATCCGCTCGTCCATCCAGCGCTGGTGCCAGTCCTCCGCGTCGGCCGGCGGGACGAAGAACTCGATCTCCATCTGCTCGAACTCGCGGGTGCGGAAGATGAAGTTGCCCGGCGTGATCTCGTTGCGGAAGGCCTTGCCGATCTGCGCGATGCCGAACGGCGGCTTCTTGCGGGCGAACTGGAGGACGTTCTTGAAGTTGACGAAGATCCCCTGCGCGGTCTCGGGCCGCAGGAAGACCCGTGACCCCTCGTCCTGGACGGGCCCCATGTGGGTCTCGAACATCAGGTTGAACTGGCGCGGCTCCGAGAGCTCGCCGCCGCACTCGGGGCAGCGGATCTCCCCCTCCGCGTCCTCGGCGCCCAGCTGCTCCTCGCGGACGTGGTCCTCGCGCCAGCGCTTCTTGCACTCGCCGAGGCACTGGACGAGCGGATCGGTGAAGCCCTCGAGATGCCCCGAGGCCTCCCAGGTCTTGGGGTGCATCAGGATCGCGGCGTCGAGCGCGACCATGTCGTCCCGCTCCTGGATCACGGCGCGCCACCATTCGGCCTTGACGTTGTTCTTCAGCAGCACGCCGTAGTGGCCGTAGTCGTAGGTGGACGCCAGCCCTCCGTAGATCTCCGACGACTGGAAGATGAAGCCGCGGCGTTTGCAGAGCGCCACGATCTTCTCCAGTGTCACCTTCTCCTGGGCCTGTTCGGCCTGGGTCTGTTCGGTCTTGGCCATTGAGCGTGCAGCCTAGACTGCCCCGCGATGCCGATCTACGAGTATCGCTGCGAGAACGGGCACACCTTCGAGGTGATCCAGGCGATGTCCGACGACCCCGTCGAGACCTGCGAGGTCTGCGGAGCGCCGGTCGAGCGCGTCTTCCACCCGGTCGCCGTCCACTTCAAGGGCTCCGGGTTCTACTCGACCGACTACGCGGGCAAGGCCAAGTCCGACGGCGGCGGCGATGACTCGAAGGGCGACTCGAAGCCATCGGAGAAGAAGTCCGAGTCGAAGTCGTCCGACTCCGGCTCCGGCGAGAGCTCGAAGGCGAAGTCAGGCTCCTCGGACTAGGGCGAGCACTCGGGCTTGCGGTCCGGCTCGCCGCCCGTCAGGTCCTCGACCGCCCGCTGGCACTCGCCCTGCGGGATCACCAGGCTGCCGTCGGGGCCGGGCGAGACATGGAGCGTTCCATCGGGCTCGCGGCCGAGGACGTTCGTGGAGCCGCTGCCGCCGAAGATCGCCGCCATCGCGACCTGGGGCAGGGTGAGCCCGCCCATGTCGCTGATGAACGCCTTCGGCGCGTTCCAGCCGATCCAGGGTCCCTTGATGAAGTTGTAGGGAATCCGCGGTGATGCTGGTGAGGCGGCCCTTGATCCCGTTCAGGAGCACCTGCTGGCGGGCGGCGCGGTCGGTGTCGTCCTCGCTCGGCTGGCACTCGTTCTTGCGGATGCGGGCGAGGGCGAGGGCCTTGTCGCCCTGGAGGGTGTGCTCGCCGGGCGGGAGCTGGATCGAGACGCCGCCCTGCTTCTTGCCGCCGTCCACGTCGCCGCAGACCTTGCTCTTGATCTTCACCTCGATCCCGCCCAGCGTGTTGATGAAGTCCGCGAACCCGTCGAAGTCGATGATCACGATGTGGTTGATGTCGATCCCGAGAAAGTCCGAGACGGTTCGGATGGTGGAGGCGGGGTTGCCGTCGAGGCTGTTCGTGTTGCACGCGAGGGAGGCGTTGATCCGCTGCTCGCCGCAGTCCGGGATCGATGCGTAGGTGTCGCGCGGGATCGAGAGCTTGCGGAACGAGGTCAGGCTCGCGTGCAGCACCATGATCGTGTCCGCGCGCGGCGGCCCCTGTAACTCGGTTCCCTGCGCGTTCTCCTGGTTCTCTCCGCGGCGGTCCCCACCGAGGATGAGGATGTTCTGACCGGCCAGGACGTCCGGGCCCCCGGCGAGGGCCTCCTTGGCGGGGTCGTCGAGCTTCCCCTTCTGGATCTGCGCGGAGACCGCGAAGGCGACGAAGCTGATCAGGAGCCAGCCGAAGATCGCGATCAGGACCCAGCGCAGCCAGTGCCGGTCTCCCCCCGAGGGGAGCTTGCTGCGCCACCCGGGGGTCGGCCGCTTCAGCCCGGCGAGGTCCGGCTTCCGAAGGCGGTCTCGAAGGCTCGGCCGCGAGCGGTAGACCTTGTACTCGGGCTTGGACGGGCGCCCCGGGGGCACCGGCGCCTTCGGCCCCTCGGGTGCCTCACCCTCCGGCGCCTCCTGCTTCCGGCCGGCCTTGCCGCCCTTGGACCCGTAGACCGTGTACTCGGGCTTCTCGGGTTTCTCCGGGCGCTCAGGTTCGCCCTGGTCGGGCGGCTCCGGGCGCTCAGGCTCATCCGGCCCTCCGGGCCGCTGCTCATCTCCCTGCGGGGACATGGGTTATCAATACTTGCGCATGCCGCCGCGAGAACGCCACCGGCCCACGAGGTGAGTGGCCCCGAGACCATCGGGGTCGATCTCGGCGGAACCAAGATGCTGGTCGGTGTAGTGGCCGGGGACCGGGAAGTCCTGCACGAGAGCCGGGAGTCCTCGACCGGGAAGACCGAGATGGAGATCGTCGAGGTGCTGGCCGCGGAGCTCGAGGAGGCGCGCGAGGCGCGGCCCGATGTCGCCGCGGCCGGCCTCGGTATCCCGGCGACGATTGACCACGAGAAGGGGGTCGCCATCAACGCGGTCAATCTCGAGATCACAGACGTGCCCCTTCGGCAGATCCTGGAGGAGCGCATCGGCCTGCCGGTCTTCGTGGACAACGATGCCAACGTCGCCGCCCTGGCGGAGTTCCTCTATGGGGTGGGCAGGGGCGCGACCAACCTGGTCATGCTCACCATCGGCACCGGCATCGGCGGAGGGCTGGTGCTGAACGGGGAGCTCTATCGCGGCTCGATCGGCGCGGGCGCGGAGCTGGGCCACACGGTGATCAACGAAAACGGCCCGCCCTGCCAGGGGAGCTGCCCCAATCGCGGCTGCGTCGAGACGTACGCCTCCGGCACCGCGCTCGCCCGCGAGGGGCGAGTCGCCGCCGAGCGCCATCCCGAGTCAGCGCTCGGTCGGGCGGTCAAAGAGGGCGAGTTGAGCGGCCGGACGGTGACGGAAGCGGCCATCGCCGGCGACGAGGTCGCCCGGGAAGTGGTCGCAACCGCCGGCCGGCACCTGGGCGTGGCGCTGGCCGACTTCGCCAACATCTTCGAGCCGGATGTGATCGTGATCGGCGGTGGGGTCTCTTCGGTCGGCGACCTGTTGCTCGAGCCCGCGAGGGAGGAGGTCCGCACTCGCGCCCTGCCGCCGATGAACGGGACCGAGGTGAAGGCAGCCGAGCTGGGGCCGGACGCCGGGATGATCGGCGCCGCGGCGATGGCGCGGATGGAGCTCGAGAAGTCCGGCTAGGAGACTGAGCCAATGCCCGGCAACCTCGTCGTCGTCCCCACCCCGATAGGAAACCTCGAGGACATCACGCTGCGCGCCAAGCGCGCGCTGCACGAGGCCGACGTGATCGCCTGCGAGGACACCCGACGCACCGGCCTGCTCCTCGAGCGGCTCGAGATCCAGGGCCTCCGGCTGATGTCCTACCACGAGGGAAACGAGGTGGAGAGGGCCCGCGAGCTCGCGCAGCGGATCGAGCGGGGCGACAGCGTCGCCCTCGTCTCCGACGCCGGCATGCCGGCGATCTCCGATCCCGGGTTCCGCCTGATCCGCGCCTGTATCGACCGCGACCTGACGATCGAGGTGCTGCCGGGGCCATCGGCCATCGTCACCGCGCTCGTCGCCTCGGGGCTGCCGACCCATCGCTGGCGCTTCCAGGGCTTCCTTCCCAGGCGAACCGGGGAGCTGGAGCGAGTGCTCCAATCGGCGGACACCCTGATCGCCTTCGAGTCACCGCGGCGCCTGCCGGACTCGCTGGCCGCGCTCGCCCAGCTCGCCCCGGATCGTCCGGCGGCGGTCTGCCGCGAGCTGACCAAGCTCCACGAGGAGGTGGCGCGCGGCACCCTCGGAGAGCTCTCGCGCCGCTTCCGCGACGACGTCCGGGGCGAGATCGTGGTGGTGATCGGCCCGGCGGCCGAGGCGGGCCCCCAGGACATCGGGTTCGCGACCGACGCCCTCCGCGGCCTGGTCCGCGCCGGCGCCCGCCCGCGCGCCGCGGCCAGCGTCGTCTCGGCGCTCACCGGGGTCCCCGCGAACGAGCTCTACAAGGGGATCACCGGGCGCGACCCGCGGCGCTAGTCTGGATCCGTGGGGAGAAGGGTCATTGACGCCCGGTTCTGGCTTTCCGTTGTAGCTGCGTTCTTTGTTGCGCCCGCCTTCGCCCTAGCGGCGGACACCCACGTCGACGCCGATACGGGCTCCGACGCCAACCCCTGCACCCAGGCACAGCCCTGCCTGACCATTCAGAAGGGGATCAATGAGGCGACCGCCGCGGCCACGGTCCACGTCGACCCCGACACCTATTCGCTCGCGCTCCAGATCGCCGACGGGAAGAGCGTGATCGCCGAGGACTTCGTCGGTGGGCCCGAGGGCGACGCGACGATCGACGGAGGTGCGTCTCCCGCCATCGACGTGCTCGCAAGCGGTGCCGGGACCGTGAGCGGCTTCACGATCACCTCGACGGCGAATCCGATGATCGAGATCGCCGGTCCGATCAACCTCAGCGGCAACTCGGCCGTGGTCCAGACCGCGAGCGCCGTCGGAATCGACGTCACGGCGGGCGTGGCCGGCCTCGTGACGGTCGACGACAATGAGTTCTCCGGTGACAACACGAGCGGTCAGACCGCGATCCGAGTCCATAATGGCTCCGAGGCGTCAGTCACCGGCAACCGAGTCGGCTCGCCCGGGAGCGCATTCCGCGTCGGAGTGATCGCCTTCGAGGGTGCGACCGTCGAGATCGCCCGCAACATCGTCCGCGGGATCTTCTCAGTCGGCTCGGCAGGGGGCGAGCCAATCACGGTCCAGGATGCGACGGCGGTGATCGCCGACAACCTCGTCACTGACGTACAGCCCTTGCCTGCCATCGTTTGGGGCATCAGCATCCTCGATACGGCGTCTCCGCCGATCGCCTCGGCGACGCTGCGGCGCAACCAGCTCTACGGCGGCGGCGCGGTGGACGGGATCCGGATCAACGATGCGGCGCCCGTGACGATGGACGGTGACCTCGTTACCGGTTTCGACGTCGGCATCCGCGCCCACGACGTGTTCGCTGCCAACACCTCTAACGCAAACGTCGATGCGACTGGAGTGACCGTCTACGGGAACACCACGACCGACGCCAGACTGGATTCGGCCAGTCTTACCCTCGACTCCTCGATCGTCGGCTCGGACATCGTGACAGTCGGGACCGGGATGGGAGGCGGCGCGGTTGGATGCACCATCACCTACTCCCGCGGGCCGACGATGACCCCAGGCGGGAACGGCTGTGCCGACTTCCAGACGAGCGCCGATCCCGCCTTCGTCGACCCATCGCCGCTGTTTGGGGAGCCGGATCTCCATCTCACTCTCGGCTCGCCCATGATCGACGCCGGGAACCCACTGGCTCCACCTGCCGATGCCCTCGACATCGACGGCGACCCGCGAGCGCTCGACGGCGACGGGCAGTGCCCGGAGACGCCGCGGCGCGATATCGGCGCTGACGAGTTCGGCTCGCGGCTCGACTGCACGGTCGCTTCGCCGCCCGTCACGACTCAGCCGCCCGTCACGAGTCAGCCGACTGGGCTGCGGGCGGCGGCTTTGAAGAAATGCAAGCAGAAGTTCCGGCACAACAAGCGGAAGCGCAGGAAGTGCATCAAGAAGGCGAAGCTCCTTCCGGTTTGAGCCTCGCAAATCGGAGAGCACGGAGTGGTCTACGGGTCAGGCGGCGCGACGGGCCGCCGGGAACTGGCGGAGCAGCGAGGGTAGGAGTGGAAGCAGCCGCCTGATCGTCCCCTGGGAAGCGGCCAGGAATCGCTCCCGAAGCGGTCCCCACGAGAGGTCGAGCTCGTCCCGGAGCGCCGGGGGCAGGGTCCCGATGGTGACCAGGCGGATCGCCTCGATCGCCGGCAGCGCGGCGGGGCGGGCGAGCAGCGGCAGCTCCGGCTTGAGCAGGGAGTCGGCGACCTCGAGGGTCGTCGCGGTCACCCGCAGCTCGGAGGCGAGCATCCGTTCGAAGTACTCGCGGAACGCCAGCCAGTCCGACGGCTGCCGGTCCCGGGGGATCCCGTAGGCCGCGGCGACAGGGCGCATCTGCTCGTAGTACAGGGCCCGCTCCGCCGCGCTGAGGCGGCGGACGTAGCGGTCGTAGATCAGGAGCGAGGTGTCGAGCAGCGTGGCGTGCACCCACAGCAGCAGCTCTGGGTCGGTGGCGTTGTAGCGCTCGCCCGCGTCGTCGCGGCCGCGGACCCGCTCGTGGACGCGTCGGAGCCCCGCCGCGGCATCCGCCGAGGCACGCTGGTCGCCGAACACGATCCGGGTGGTCACCTCGAGCGTCCGGTAGAGGCGCCGCCAGGGCGCTTCCCGGTAATTCGAGTGCTGCGCAACACCGGCGGCCACCTTCGGGTGCGCGACCTGGAGGATCAGCGCCCGCCCGCCGCCGAGCATCAGCACGCCCTCGGCGCCTATCCGCCAGGCGACCGACCCAGGCCGGACTGGCCTCTCGTGGTGCGTCACGGCCATACTCGAAGCATTCCCGCTTTGCCGGTCGCTACCTTGGACGGAGAGGACTTATGCCGAAGCGAGAGGCACGCATGGTTTCGCTGGGCTACGGGAAGATGGCCCGGGCGGACCGCATCTACGCCCTCGTCCCGCTGGATCCGAAGGACCGCGGCGACGGGCGCCGCACCTACGTGCACGTGGAGGGGCTGGACGAGCCGATCGTCGCCTCCCGGTCGGAGAACGCGATCCTCGCCGACGTCGAGGAGGCCCTGACCGAGGCCGCGGGCATCCCGAGGCGCCGGCGGCGCACCGCCAAGGGGCAGGAGAAGCTCCTCTGAGCCGCCGAATCCGGCTACGAAAATAGGTCAGGAATCGCCGCTGCGGCGCTGGTAGCTTCAACGCGATGGCCGGTCGTCGAGCAGCTGGATGCTTGCTCGCCGGCGTCGTCACCTTGGTGTTGGCGCCCGCGGCTGTCGCCGCTGAGCGCTTCGCGGAGCCAGGTGGGAACGGGCCCGCCATGACCTGCCCGGCGGGCGACCCCTGCGACATCGAGATAGCGATGGAGAGCGTCTTCGTGATGGCGGGGGACGTGATCACCATCCTGCCCGGAAACTACGCGCCAGCTGCGACCCTCATCCCCTTCGCCAACCCGGTCACGATCAGGGGTCAGCCCGGCACGCCGAAGCCGCGAGTAACCGTCAACGCCGCGGCGCTCGAGGTCGGGGCCGGCAGCCTGGTGCAGGACCTGTACATCGAGTCGACGAACGGGAACCCCACAGTCGATGCGAGCGGCGCGACGCTCGAGCGGCTAGAGGTCCGCGCCACCGACCCTGCCAGCGGGGCCGTCTTCCTCCGGAACGGCGCGGTGTTCCGTGACAGCTTCGCCTCCACCAATAAGGACGGGGCCGCGGCTGACACGGTGCGCGCGGTGATCGGGGGCGCGACCATCAGCAACGCCACCGCGATCGGCCTGGGCGATGGCGCGGACGGCATCGTCGCTGATCCGGAGACCCAGATCGTCACGATCCGGAACTCGATCGCCCGGGGATTCGGGGCGATGGGCGAGGGGATCCGCGCCGAGGATGACGCGGGCACCGACAACCTCGACGTCGTCACCTCCTTCTCCAACTACTCGAGCTTCATCGAGGTCGAGCCCGAGGGCGACTTCATCGACGCGGGTGGCAACCAGACCGCGGCGCCGCTCTTCGTGAACGGGAGCGCGGCGGTGCGCGACTTCCACCAGCTGATGGGGTCGCCGACGCGGAACGCCGGAAGCCCGGCGGCATTCACCAGCGCCGCCGACATCGATGGCCAGGCCCGGACCATGGGCTCGGCGCTGGACATCGGCGGCGACGAGTTCTTCGAGGTCGCCCCCGCCACGCCGCCTGCGACGACACCCGCGACGCCCGTCAAGAGGAAGAAGAAGAAGTGCAAGAGGAAGAAGAAGCGGCGGGGCGCCGCGGCGGCGAAGAAGAGGTGCAAGAAGAGGAAGCGCTGAGCGGGGCCGGCTTTAAGCTCACCCGCCCGTGAGCTACTACGTCACGACCCCCATCTACTACGTCAACGGCGAGCCCCACCTGGGGCACGCCTACTCGACGATCGCGGCGGACATCCTCGCCCGCCACATGCGCCAGCGCGGCGAGGACGTCTTCTTTCTGACCGGAACCGACGAGCACGGCGAGCCGGTGACGCAGGAGGCCGAGCGGGAGGGCGTGGAGCCGAGGGAGCTCGGCGACCGCTACGCGCCGCGCTTCAAGGAGCTGGCCGCCAAGGTGAACGCGTCGAACGACTTCTTCATCCGCACCACCGACGAGGGCCACATGAAGCGGGTCCAGGAGGTGGTCCAGCGCGTCCACGACAACGGGCACGTCTACGAGGGCACCTACGAGGGCTGGTACTGCCCGCGCTGCGCGGACTTCAAGACCGAGTCCGAGATCGTGGACGGCAACAAGTGCCCGATCCACAAGATCGAGCTGACCCGAGAGAAGCAGGAGAACTGGTTCTTCGCGCTGTCGAAGTTCCAGGAGCCGCTCGAGCGCCTCTACGAGGAGCGTCCCGACTTCGTCCGCCCGGACTTCCGCCGCAACGAGGCGCTCGCCTTCATCAAGCAGGGCCTGCGGGACGTCTCGCTGTCGCGGCCCACGCTCAAGTGGGGGGTCCCGGTCCCGTGGGACACGGACCAGGTGATCTACGTCTGGTTCGACGCGCTGCTCAACTACTACACCGCCCTCGGCTACGCCGATGGCGGTGATGATGGTGGCGGCGAGGACCTCACCGAGAGGTTCTGGCCCGCGTTCCACATCCTCGCCAAGGACATCCTCAAGTTCCACGCCGTCTACTGGCCGGCCTTCCTGATGGCCGCCGGGATCGAGGTGCCCAAGGGGATGTACATCCACGGCTACCTGCTGATGGAGGGCCACAAGATGTCCAAGTCGCTCGGGAACGTGCTCGATCCCTACGTGGTGATCGAGAAGTTCGGCGCCGACGCGCTGCGCTTCTACTGCTTCCGGGAGGTCTCCTTCGGCCAGGACGGCCAGATCTCGCCGGCCGGGTTCGAGGCCCGCTACGAGTCCGAGCTCGCCGACCAGTACGGCAACCTCGTCAACCGGGTGCTCTCCATGATCGGCCGCTACCGCGACGGCACCGTCCCGGAGGCGGAGGCGGAGGCCGAGCTGGCGCGGGAGTTCGGCGGTGTGGCCGATCGCGTCCGCGAGCTTCTCGACGCCGCTCAGCTGACCCAGGCGCTCGAGGAGATCTGGAAGCTCGTCCGCCGGCTCAACCAATACGTGGAGGAGACGAAGCCCTGGGAGCTCGCCAAGGGGGACGACGACCGGCTCGACGCCGTCCTCTACGGCCTCGCGGAGGGCCTCCGGGTGACGACCCTCCTTCTCCACGCCTATATGCCGGAGAGCACCGGCAAGCTGCTCGATGCGCTCGGCGAGGGCGACCGCGGGCTGGTGGAGTTCGGCTCCCGGGGCGGCGGCCAGTCGCTCAGCGAACTCGCCCCGCTCTTTCCGAAGCTCGATGTGTAGGCTGCGCTCAGTGCGCAGGATGCGTACAGCCAGGGCAGCAGGGATGGTGGCGGCCGCGGCGGCACTGATGGTGCCGGCGGCAGCGTCCGCCAGCCCGACGGCGACCAAATCCGGCGTACTGATCAACTACGTCGGGCCGACGAAGCTGAAGGTCGCCAAGAAGCTCCAGATCACGCTGGTCTGCTCGGCGAACTGCAGCGTGCAGTCGACCACCACCGTCAAGGGGCCGCAGTTCAACGACAGTTTCGACGTCTCCGGACCCCTCACCGCAAACGTGCCCGGCGGTCCCTTCTTCAACCCCAACGGGCCCCTGCTGAAGCAGATGAAGGACGAGCCCGGCAAGTTCAAGGTGATCAGCTCGGTCACCGCGACGAACACGATGACCGGCGCGGTCGAGTCGATCAGCCGGACCTTCAAGCTGAAGCGGTAATCGCGGGCCTAGACTCGGCGCCGTGGTCGATACCCACGCGCACCTCGGGCTCTGCGAGGCCGATGAGGGCGAGCTGGTCGCGGCGGCGCGTCAGGCCGGGGTGAGGCGCATCCTCACCGTCGGGCTGGGGGAGGACTCGAATCCGCCGGCGGTGGCCGCGGCGGGAGCGCACGAGGAGGTGTTCGCCTGCGTCGGCCGCCATCCCAACGGAGCGACCGGCTTCGATCAGGCCGCCGCCGAAGCGATCGAGGAGCTGTGCTCCGAGGCGGGCGTGGTCGCCGTCGGGGAGACCGGCCTGGACTTCTACCGCGACAGGGCCGATCCGGACGATCAGCGGCGGGCATTCAAGGCGCAGATCGGCATCGCACGGCGGACCGGCAAGCCGGTGGTCATCCACCTGCGCGACCGGGACGGCTCCGAGGCGGCGGTCACCGAGGCATTCGCCACCCTCGCCGAGGAGGCCGAGGGCACCGACGTGATTCTGCACTGCTTCTCGGCCGGGCCGGCGTGGGTGGGCCGGGCAGCAGAGCACGGCTGGTACTGCTCGTTCGCCGGCAACCTGACCTATCCCAAGGCGGAGCCGCTGAGGGAGGCCGCGGCCCTGGTCCCCGCCGACCGGCTGCTGGTGGAGACCGATTCGCCCTTCCTGGCGCCCCAGCCGGTGCGGGGCAAGCCGAACCAGCCCGCCAACGTCGTGGCCACGGCCGAGCGCCTGGCCGAGGTCCGGGGGGTCGCCTACGGTGAGCTGGAGCAGACCGTGGAGGCGAACGCGTCGAGGGTCTTCGGGTGGTGAGCGATCGCGGTGTCCGGGCGTCGCGGTCGGCGCGGCGCCTCGGGCAGAACTTTCTCTCCGACACGAACCTCCTGGAGGCGATCGTCCGCGACGCCCAGCTCGACCCCGCAGATGTGGTCCTGGAGGTGGGAGGGGGTGGCGGAGCGCTGACCGAGGTGCTGGCACCGAGGGTGGCCTGCGTCCACGTGATCGAGGTGGACGAGCGGATGCGCGGCGACCTCCAGCCTCTGGCGGCCAAGGCGGGAAACGTCAGCCTGGTCTGGGCCGATGTCATGCGGGAGGACCTCGCAGCGCTGGCGCCCGCTCCCACCAAGATGGTCTCCAACCTGCCGTACTCGGTGGCAACGCCGCTCCTCATCCGGACCATCTCCGAGCTTCCCTCCATCTCGGAGTGGGTGGTGATGGTCCAGCGCGAGATCGCCGACCGGCTCCGGGCCGAGCCGGGGACCCGCGAGTACGGGTCGCCGAGCGTCCTGGTCCAGCTCGCCTGCGAGGTGAGCCTGCTGCGCACGGTGGACCCCGCCGTGTTCGTGCCGAGGCCGCGCGTCGAGTCGGCCCTGCTGCGGCTGAAGCGGCGGGGCCCGGGCGCCTCCGGTGAGGTCGCGCAGCTCGTCCGCGACGCGTTCGCGCACCGGCGGAAGTCGTTGGTGCGCTCGCTCGAGCTGGCGCGCCCGGGGAGCCTCGTCCCCGCGCGGCGCGCGCTGGAGCGGATCGGCAAGCCGGCGGACATCCGGGCCGAGGCGCTGACGCCGCCGGAGTTCGCGGCGCTGGCGGAGGAGATGCCCGCAGGGGAGGTCGACGCATGAGCGAGTCGCTCCCGCGGACCCTGCTCGCCCCCGGCAAGCTCAACCTGTGCCTGTACCTCGGCCCGACGCGAGACGATGGGCTCCACGAGATCGTCTCGGTTTTCGAGCCGCTCGAGGTCTCCGACGAGCTGCGGGTGAGCGAGGCCGATCAGGACGAGGTGGTGCTCGACGGCATCGACGCCCCTGACCTGACCGCGCGCGCCCTGGCGGCGCTGCGCGAAAGCGATTGGGACTCGCCGCCGCTGCGGATCGAGGTCGAGAAGCGCTTGCCGGTCGCGGCCGGGCTGGGAGGGGGTAGCGCGGACGCCGCGGCCGTGCTGCGGATGGCGATGGGAGAGGTCGAGGGCCTGCGGGGGATCGCGGCGGCGATCGGCGCCGACGTGCCGGCGCAGCTTCAGCCGCGTGCCTGCCTGGTCGCGGGTGCCGGCGAGGTGATCGAGCCGGTACCCCCACCCGCCGATCACGGCGTGGTCCTGATTCCCCAGGAGGAGGGGCTCTCGACGGCCGAGGTCTACGCGGAGGCTGACCGCATCGGGGTCTCGCGGAGCGCATCGGAGCTGGAGGCGCTGCGGCGCGGGCTGCGCGACGCGCTCGCCGAGGGCCGCTCGCCGCTGAGCTATCCGGAGCACCTGATCAACGATCTGGAGCCGGCGGCCATCTCGCTCCGCCCGGAGATCAGCGGCGCGCTGGAGGCTCTCCTGGAAGCCGGGGCGGCTCACGCGATGGTGACCGGCTCCGGCCCGACGGCATTCGGCCTGTTCCCGTCCCGCGGTGACGCCGCAGCCGCCGCCGAGTCGCTTCGCGACCGCTTCCCCCTGGTGCGTTCGACGGTCCCGGTGCGCTCGTGAAGGAGCCTCGTCTGAACAGTCGCTGGATCGGGCGCGGGATCGCGATCGCGCTGATCGCGGCGTTCCTGATCTTCCGGGACCAGCTTCCGGACTTCAGCCTCGAGGAGGTGGTCCAGGACCTCTCGGAGGAGCTCGGCTCCTGGACGTATCTGTTGGTGGGCGCGCTCGCCTTCCTCGAGACCGGCGCGTTCGTGGGGCTGGTGGCGCCCGGGGAGTTCACTGTGATGCTGGGCGGAGCCGTGGCGGGGCAGGGGGAGGTGTCGCTGCCCTTGATCATCGGCGTCACCTGGTTCTGCGCGTTCCTCTGGCGACACGGTGAGCTTCTCCCTCGGAGCCAAGCTCGGGCGCGGCTTTCTGGTGCGCCATGGCGAGCGCGTCCGGATCAGCGAAGAGCGGCTCAAGCAGGTGGAGGGGTACTTCAAGCGCTACGGGGGCCGGACGATCCTGATCGGGCGCTTCATCGGCCTGGTCCGGGCACTCGCGCCGTTCATCGCCGGGACCAGCAACATGCGCTACCGGGCCTTCGCTCCGTACAGCATCCTCGGCACGGGGCTGTGGTCGGCCGCCTTCATCCTGGTCGGGTACTTCTTCTCCCAGAGCCTCGACACCGTCACCGAGGTCGTCGGGACGGGGCTGTTCGTGTTCGGCTTCATGGTCGGCGTGATCGTCGGGATCGTCCTCGTCGTCCGGTACCTCAAGCGGCCCGAGAACCGGCGGCGGGTGGCCGCGGCCATGGAGCGCCGTCCCTACCTGCGCCCGATCCTGGCCGTCGGCCGGAGGTTCCGGCCGCAGGCGGCCTTCGTCGGCCAGCGCCTCACCCCCGGCGGGCTCGGGCTCGAGCTGACGACGCTGATGGCCGCGCTGGCGGTGGCGCTCTACGTGCTGATCGCCTACTGGTCGATCGTTGCCGGCGATCCCGGCCCGACTGGCGGAGACGAGACGTTCTTCGACTTCTTCAACGACATCCGGACTGCCTGGCTCGACGACCTCGCCAGGGTGGTCACGAAGCTCGGCTCCGGCGCCGTCGTCTTCCCGCTCACCGCGCTTGCGGCGGCCGGGCTGGTGGCCAGCCGGCGCCGGGCGGAGGCTGCGGTGCTGGTGGTCGGGATGGTGCTGATGGTCGTCCTCGACCACCTGATCAAGGACTGGACCGACCGCCCCCGGCCCACGGGCGGCCTGGTCGATGCGGATGGCTCCGCCTATCCGAGCGCCCACGCCGCCTACTCGACGATCTACACCTGGTTCGCGGTGACGCTCGCCGTGCGGGTGGTTCCCGGGATCACCCGCGGGGGCCTCGTGATCGCCGCGGGGATCGCGGTGACGGCCATCGTCGGGGTGACCCGTGCCTACCTCCAGGTGCACTGGATGAGCGACGTGTTCGGCGGCTGGGCCCTGGGGGTGAGCTGCTTCACGGCGGTCGCGGCGGTGGCGCTCGTCGCGGCCCACATCCGCCAGAATGCCCGCCGTGGGCGACCTCGCAAGCGCACTGCTCGCGCCGGTTCTGGCGCTCGGAACTGAGTACTACCTCTTCGGCGTCGCCGGGGTGATCTCGGTGACGGCCTTCGTGACCCTGATTCTCGCCCCCGCCCTCGGCGCCTACGGGAGGCCGTGGGAGAAGGCCGCCGCTGGGTTCCTCTCGCTGTTCGTGCTGGCCGCCCTTGTGGGGATCGGGCTCGCGATCGGCGTCTACGTCTTCTTCAACTGGGACGAGATTTCCACCTGGTTTTAGGGGCAGAAGGCCGCCCCTAGAATGCGCCGATGAGCACGAAGGAAACGAAGGCCTCCGGCCGGGGCGCCGGCGAGGGCTCGCTCGAGGAGCTGTCGGCCGCGATCGAGTCGGGCGCCGGGCTGCCCGCGATCGCGCGAGCCGCCGGCCGTGCACTCGACGCGAGCGTGGCCCTGATCGACCGCTCCAGCGCGGTGCTCGCGGTCGCCGCCGCCTCACCGGACGAGGAGAAGAAGCTGCTCTCCGCCGCGTCCGGCGTCGAGAAGATCGAGCTGCGGGTCGCGGACAACCCGGTGGGCGAGCTGCGCTGGCGGCCGCGGGGAGACGCTCAGCCGGATGCGGCGCTCCTGCGGATGATGGGGACCCTGCTCGGACTGGAGCTCGAGCGCTCGCGCTCGCCGGAGTGGGCGAGCGAGGAGGCGGCGGGAGACTTCGTGCGCTCCCTGCTCGACCGCTCCGTCACCGACCGCGGGGACATCGCCGCACGCGCCTCGGAGCTCGGCGCGGATCTCTCCTCAGGAGCCGCCGTCCTCATCGGCCGCGCCATTCCGCGCTCCGCGCAGAGCGGCGAGTGGCGGTCCCGCGTGCTCACCGTGGCGGTGCGGGCGATCCGAGCGATCAGTCCCGGCGCGCTGGCGGCGGAGGGCGACTGGCAGGGGGAGGGCGCCGAGGTGGTGGCGGTCCTTCCCGCCGAGGACGAGGAGCGGGCCGCTCGCGCGGCCGAGGCGCTGGCGGCCGAGCTCGAGCAGGAGCTCACGGGCTTCGCGGTCGTGGTGTCCCGCAGTCGCATCGCCGCCGATCCGGTGGATCTCTACCGCGCCGGTCACGAGGCCCGCCTGGCCGCGAACGTCGGGGAGGCGGAGGGCGAGCGGATCCTCGCCTTCGAGGACACCGGCGCCTACCGGCTGCTGCTGCCGGCGATGAGCGAGGACCCGGAGGAGCTGCAGCGCTTCTACTCGGAGACGGTCGAGGCGCTGGTCGCCTACGACGACCAGTACGAGACCGGGCTGCTCGTCACGATCGAGACCTACCTGGAGAACGACGGCAACGTCGCGGCGACCGCGCAGCGGCTCTACACCCACCGCCACACGATCCGCTACCGCCTCGAGCGGGCTCGTGACCTGTGCGGGCATGACATCACCTCGACGGAGGGACGAGAGAAGCTCGGACTCGGTCTGAAGGCGATGCGTGTGCTCGGCATCGCCTCTCCGGTCGGCCCGGCCGACGAGCCCGGCGCCAAGGGCGGGCGGGTGCCCAGGCACGAAAGCGACTGAGAGCGGCCTGGTGGCCGCTAACCCTGCTGGGACACAATCTCGCTGAGCAACCCGGTCGGCCCGCGCGCCCCGGGTGAGCGGTCGTCGCTGATCACGTGGGTGACCGCGTTGATCAGGGCGAGGTGCGTGAAGGCCTGGGGATAGTTCCCCCAGTGGCGCCCCGTGGTCGGGTCGAGTTCCTCGGCATAGAGGCCGAGTGGCCCGCACATCGGCAGCAGGCGCTCGCAGAGCTCCCGTGCCCTGTCCTTCTCACCGATCTCCGACAGCGCCGAGACGAGCCAGAACGAGCAGATCGTGAAGGTCCCCTCCGTCCCACTCAACCCGTCGTCGGTCTCCTCGACCTTGTAGCGGAGCACGAGGCCACCCTTGGTGAGCTCCTCGGAGATGGCGAGGACCGTCTTGCGGACGCGCTCGTCGTCGGAGGGGAGGAAGCGGACCAGCGGGATGAGCAGGGTGGAGGCGTCGAGCGCGTCGGTGTCGTAGTGCTGCCGGAAGACCCCGCGGTCGGAGACGCCGTGCTCGAGGATCGACTGCTTGATCTCGTCGGCGGTCTTCGTCCAGCGCTCGCGCCGGTCATCGCTCATGCGGTTCGCAAGCCGCGCCCCCCGGTCCAGCGCCACCCAGCACATCAGCTTCGAGGAGACGTAGTGCTTCGGGTCGCCGCGCGCCTCCCAGATGCCCTGGTCCGGCTCGCTCCAGACGGCGGCGGCCGTTTCCACCTGGCCGCAGAGCGCCTCCCACAGCCGGCTCGGGAAGTGGTCCTGGACCTTGGTGTGGATGTAGACCGAGTCGAGCAGCGCGCCGTAGACGTCGTTCTGGCGCTGGCTGAAGGCGCCGTTCCCGATTCGCACCGGCTTCGCATCCTCGTAGCCGCCGAGGTGGTCGAGGGTCTTCTCCGTCAGGTCCTGCTCGCCCCGGATCCCGTACATGATCTGGAGACCCTCTTTCATCTCGCCCCCGCGGTAGATGTCGGCGAGGAAGCCCATGAAGTCGGTCGCCTCGTAGTCGAAGCCGAGGGTGTGCATCCCCCACAGGGCGAAGGTGCCGTCGCGGATCCAGGTGTAACGGTAGTCCCAGTTCCGCTCGCCACCCGGCGTCTCGGGCAGTGAGGTGGTGAGCGCCGCGATCTGCGCGCCGGTCGGCGCGTAGGTGAGGCCCTTCAGCGCCAGGGCTGACCGCTGTAAGTATCCCCGCCAGGGGTGGTCCGGGAAATACCCGTCCTCGAGCCAGCGGCGCCAGAAGTTGACGGTCCGGTCCAGCCGCTTGGTGCACTCCTCGGCGGAGGTGGGCGGGATCGGCTCCGGGCCCCAGGAGAGTGCCGTGAAGCACATCTCGCCATTGCGCAGGCGGTGCCTCGCTCGGGCGTCAGGGCCATCGAGACCGAGGCCCAGATCGCCGGTGAGGATCAGCTTGAGGTCGCCGCTGTCGATCTCGGCGCCGGTTCCCTCGTCCCCCCAGGGTTGCCACTCCGCCCGCTTTCGCCCGTAGTCGAAGGCCGGCTGGCAGGCCATCCCGATCTCCACCTCTCCCTGCACGCACTCCATGGTCCGCACCAGGACATGCTCGGCCTCGTCGTCTGACGGCGGCCGCTTGTGCGGCGCGAAGTCGTGGCCCTTCCGCCAGTCGCCCACGGTCAGGGCGTCGCGGACGATCAACCAGCCGGACCCGGTCATCCAGGTCGTCTCGAGGACGTTGCTGCCCGGCTCGTAGCGGCGGCTGACCGGCGCCTCGAGCCCGGGCGGTCCGACCTGCCAGAAGCCGGCGGAGCGGTCGAGGATCGAGCCGAAGACGCTCGGGGAGTCGAAGCGGGGGAGGCAGAGCCATTCGACGGAGCCGTCCGGCGCGACCAGGGCGCCGGTGTGGCAGTCGGAGAGAAAGCCGTAACTGGCGATCCGGGGGAAGCGCGAGGCGAGGGTCGACATGCGACCCGGAGACTACGCGCGGCTTCTGGCGTAAGGCTCGAGCCCCTCGATAAGCGCGCTTCACCGACCAGTTGTGGTTGTAGCGGAAGACCGGGTGGAGGATTGCGGTTAAGTAGCGGAGCAGTGGGCGGTCGGCGAAGATTGGTCCGGGCCTAGACTTCTTAGCCCCACTGGGGAGTCGTCTAAAGGCAAGACTCGGTCTTTTGGTGGCCGCTATCCCGGTTCGATTCCGGGCTCCCCAGCTAGGCGTCTGGCAGAAATCGTCCGGTATTCGTCATTGCGGACAGATCGCAGGCACGGCATCATGTCCGATATGGCCGCAACCGGCGAACCCCACAGGGTCGTGATCCTCGCCTTCCCGGGCCTACAGCCGCTCGACGTCGTGGGCCCGGCCGAGGTCTTCTCCGCCGCGTCGGAGATCGCAGGCGGCGGCGCATACACCGTCGAGGTCGTCGCCAAGGACCCGGATCCGATCATGACCCGGTCCTCCGGCTACGGGATCGCTCCGGCCAAGACCACCGCGGCCTGTCGCGGCGGGATCGACACGTTGCTGATCGCCGGCGGCTTCGGGGTCGCCGAGGCCCAGGAGGACAAGCAGCTCGTCACCTGGATCCGCCGCGCCGCGGGGCGCTCGCGCCGCGTCGGCTCGGTCTGCTCCGGGGCCTTCCTGCTCGCCGCCGCCGGCCTGCTCGACGGCCGCCGCGCGACCACCCACTGGGCCTCGACCGGGGAGCTCGCTCGCCGCTATCCCGAGGTCGAGGTGGACCCGGACCCGATCTTCGTCCGCGACGGTGAGCTCTGGACCTCGGCCGGCGTGACCTCGGGGATGGACCTCGCCCTCGCGCTGGTGGAGGACGACCTCGGCCCTGAGATCGCGCGTGAGGCCGCCCGCTGGCTGGTCCTGTTCCTCCAGCGTCCGGGTGGCCAGTCCCAGTTCAGCTCACACCTCGAGGCCCAGACCGCCGAGCGCCGCCCGCTCAGGGAGCTCCAGGCCTGGATGGCCGACAACGTGGACGGCGACCTGCGCGTCGAGGCCCTCGCCAAGCGCGCCTCGATGAGCCCTCGCAACTTTGCCCGCGCCTTCCGGCGCGAGACCGGCCTCACTCCCGGCGCGTACGTCGAGGGGCTCCGCGTGGAGGCCGCCCGCCAGCGCCTCGAGCGAAGCTCCGATCCGGTCGAGCGGGTCGCCGCCGCGTGCGGCTTCGGCACGCCGGAGACCATGCGCCGAGCCTTCGCCCGCCGCGTCGGGGCCGCACCCGCCGCCTATCGCGCCCGCTTCCGGCGGGTGTCCCAAGCCACCGCCTAGACAAGGAGAACCGATGCAAGTCGCCTACCTGCTCTACGACCGCTTCACGGCCCTCGACATCACAGGACCGCACGATGTCCTCGACCCCCTGCCCGATGTCGAGTCGATCTTCGTGGCCGAGGAGGCGGGCCCTGTGCGCAACGAATCGGACACCCTCTCCCTGGTCGCCGACAAGGCGATCGCCGAGGTGACCAAGCCGGAGATCGTCGTGGTCCCCGGCGGTTTCGGCACTCGGGCCCTGCTGGAGCACGAGCCGCTGCTCGACTGGCTGCGCCAAGTGCACGAGACCACCACCTACACGACGTCGGTCTGCACCGGGGCGCTCCTGCTCGCCGCCGCGGGGTTGCTAGAGGGAGCGCCCGCCACGACCCACTGGCTGGCTAGGGACCTCCTGGCCGAGCTGGGCGCCAAGCCCGTCCCCGATCGGGTCGTCGAGCACGGCAAGATCATCACCGCGGCCGGCGTCTCCTCCGGGATCGACATGGCGCTGCGCCTGGCGCAGCTGATGTACGGGGATGAGGCCGCCCAGGCCGTGCAGCTCGGGATCGAGTACGACCCGGAGCCGCCGTTCGACGCGGGCTCGCCGGAGAAGGCCCCGCAGCCGATCATCGACGTGGTCACCGCGGCCTTCAACGCACAGGACCCGCACCAGGCGCCTACCGCATAACCGGAATACCCTTCTGGGGTGAACCAGTCGGCTCCGACGGCCCTGATCATGGCCGCGGGCGAGGGCACCAGGATGCGCTCGGCGCGGCCCAAGGTTCTGCACGAGGTCTGCGGCCGGCCCATGGTCGCCTGGCCCATCCGCGCGGCCCGCGAGGCCGGTGCCTCCCAGGTCTGCGTGATCGTCTCTCCCGACCGCGACCTCTCCCCGGCTCTCGACGGAGCCGAGACGATCGTGCAGCCGGAGGCCGACGGCACCGGCGGCGCGCTGCGGGCGGCGAGCGACGTGATCGCGGCCGCCGAGACCGTCATCGTCCTCTCGGGTGACCACCCGCTGATCTCCGGGGAGACGATCGCCGAGCTGATCGCCACGCACCGCCAGTCGGGAGCCGGCGGCACGGTGATGACCACCGAGCTCGACGACCCCGGCTCCTACGGACGGATCGTGCGCGGGGCGGAGAACGAGGTCGAGCGGATCGTCGAAGCGAAGCAGCCCGGCGACGCAACCCCCGGGGAGCTGGCGATCAGGGAGGTGAATGCCGGCACCTACGTCTTCGCCGGCGCCCCGCTCGCCGAGGCGGTCGCAAAGCTCTCGAACGACAACGCCCAGCGCGAGTACTACCTGGGCGACGTCCTGCCCCTTCTTCGCGCGGCGGGGCTGAAAGTCGTCGCCTACCGCGCGAACGACTCAGCCGTCAACATGGGGGTCAATGACCGGCTGCAACTCGCCCACGTGAACGAAAAGGCACGACAGAGCATCCTCGAGCAGCACATGCTCGCGGGGGTCACGATCGTCGACCCCGCGGCGACCTGGATAGACGCCGAGGTCGAGCTGGCGCCCGACGTCACCATCGAGCCGGGCACGACCCTGCGCGGCGCCACCAGCATCGGCTCCGGCTCGGTGGTGGGCCCGATGACGACCCTGATCGACGCGAAGGTTGGGGAGAACGTGACCATCCCACACTCCTACCTGACGGAGTGCGAGGTCGCCGACGGCGCGCAGATCGGGCCCTTCGCCTACGTGCGCCCAGACGCCAGGATCGGCAAGGACGCCAAGGCCGGCGCCTTCACAGAGATCAAGAACTCCGAGATCGGCGAGGGCGCCAAGGTCCCGCACCTCTCCTACATCGGCGACGCCGAGATTGGCGCCGGCACCAACGTCGGAGCGGGCACCATCACCGCCAACTACGACGGTTTTCGCAAACACCGGACTAAGGTCGGCAAGGACACCCGGCTGGGGGTTGACACCTCCCTGGTGGCTCCCGTAGAAGTGGGCGACGGCGCTTACACTGGGGCCGGTTCGGTGATCACAGATGATGTTCCGCCCGGGGCTTTGGGCATCACGAGGGCGGAGCAGGAGAACGTCGACGGCTACGCGGAGAAGAAGGCCAAGGAAGCCAAAAAAGAGGGGAAGGGCTCGTGACCGCAATCGACACCGCCACCGAGGTTCAGCCCGCGAGCGGCATCACCCAGGACTACCAGAAGCGCCTCATGATCTTCGGTGGGCGCGCCTCGATGGAGCTCGCCGGGAAGATCGGTGAGAACCTCGGCGTCGACCTGGGGCAGGTGACGCTGAAGACCTTCTCCGACGGCGAGATCTACTGCCGCTACGAGGAGTCCATCCGCGGCGCCGACGTCTTCCTCGTCCAGTCCACCGCCGCCAATGTGTCCGAGGGCATGACCCCGAACGACGCGCTGGTCGAGCTGCTGGCCATGATCGACGCGGCCCAGGGTGCCTCGGCCCACCGGATCATCGCCGTGATGCCCTGGTACGGCTACGCCCGCCAGGACAAGAAGTCGGCCCCCCGTGAGCCGATCACCGCGCGGATCATCGCCCACTGTCTCGAGCGGGTGGGGGTCGACCGGGTCCTGACGATGGACCTGCACGCAGGCCAGATCCAGGGCTTCTTCGACGTCCCCGTGGACCACATGACGGCGATGCCGATGCTGAGCGACTACGTGGCCAACCTCGGCTTCGACGAGGAGACCGTGATCGTCTCTCCCGACGCCGGCCGGGTGAAGACCGCCCGCAACTTCGCGCGGAAGGTGGGGACGCACTGGGCGGTCATGGAGAAGGAGCGGCCGGCCCAGCAGGTCGCCGAGATCGGGTACGTGGTCGGCGACGTGAAGGGCAAGACCGCTGTCCTGGTCGACGACATGATCGACACCGCGGGCACCCTCACCGCCGCGGCCCAGACGGTGCTCGACGAGGGCGCGAAGCGAGTGATCGCCTGTGCCACCCACGGGGTGTTCTCAGGCCCCGCCTATGAGCGGCTCGCCGACTCGAAGATCGAGCAGATCCTGGTCACCGACACCCTGCCGCAGCGCCCGGGTGCCCCAGACAACATCACCGTGGTATCGACGGCCCAGACCCTCGGCGACTCGATCCGCCGCATCTTCAGCGACGACTCGGTCTCAGAGATCTTCGCCGGCCAGAACCAACTCTTCTAAGCATCACTGGAGGCCGGTGATGGCCCACTCGCCGTCCTGGCGCTCCAGGACGAGGCCGACCCGCGTCGTGCCGCCTCCCTCCGCCGTGACGTCGAGGTCGGCCTGCGCCCGGTCACCGTCGACGCGGACCGAGACGATCGTCAGCTCCTGCTTGAAGTCGGCGCCCGACGACTGCTCCTCCACGAACGCGGGGCAGTCAACGGCGCCGAGCTGCTCCTTGAACTCCTCCGAGTAGAGATCGCACTCAGCCTCGAAGTCCTTGGAGTTGCGCGCGTCAACGTACTCCTGCACCACCTCGCGGGCCTTTTCCTGGTCGGACTGCCCGCAGCCTGCCCCAGCCACGAGCAGAACGGCGCAGAGGGCGGCTGTGATGCTCCGCGGCACGGTTACGGCTAGCTTATTCGCATGTCCGACAACGGCGAGAAGGTCCAGCAGGAGAAGCCCAACGTCTACCGGCGCATCGGTCACAAAGGGGCCGACGCGATCACGCCGGGCAACACGATCGACAGCTTCATCGCGGGGGTGGAGCACGACGTCGACATGGTCGAGCTCGACGTTCTCCGGGACCGGGAGGGCCGCCTCGTGATCGCTCACGACTACCAGGACGCCCTCTCTCGCCGGCCGCTCGCCCTCGTCGATGCGCTGGACGCCTTCCTCGATCCCCCGCTCGACGAGGTGGAGATCGACTGCGACCTCAAGCTCCCGGGACGCGAGGCCGAGCTCGCCGGGGCCCTGGCCGGCCATGGCCTGCTCGAGCGCTCGATGATCTCCACGATGGAGGTCGAGAGCCTGATGAAGCTGAGGAAGCTCGAGCCGGACCTGCGCCTCGGCTGGACCTATCCGAAGACGCGGCGCGATTGGACCCAGTACCGCTGGATGGCACCCGCCCTGATGGCGGGGATCGCCGCGATCCGGCGGCGGTTCCCGTCGGAGCTGGAGTCCCGCGTGGGCACCCTGGGCGTCGACGCGGTTTGGGCGTACCACCAAATCATCACCCCGAAGCTGGTCGAGGCGGCCGAGCGAGCGGGGGTGGAGCTGATCGCCTGGACCGTCGATGACGCGGCCCGCATGCGGGACCTGCTCGACATGGGCGTGCACGGGATCTGCACCAACGATCCGCGGCTCTTCGCCGAGGTCGAGGCGCCCGAGGCCCCCACTGAGCCGGAGAAGCTCAGCCGCGCCGAGAAGCGCGCGGCCAGGAAGGCGTCGAAGGCCGAGGCGAAGGCGCTGAAGGAGCAGGACAAGGCGGAGAAGAAGGAAGAGAAGCCCGAGAAGAAGGCGGGGATCTTCAAGAGGGACGAGAAGCCCGCCAAGAAGGCCGGCAAGAAGGAAGCGGCGGCGAGCGGCTAGACCCGGCTTGGCAGCCCGGGCGTTTGCCGGGTGCCGCGACGCTCGAAGTACCGCCACTCCGCCTCGCCGAGCACCGTGGACGGCGGATCGGCGTAGACCCACTCGCGCATGATCCGGTGCCAGTTCGCGGTAGCCCGCAGCTGTGCGAGGACGGCCAGCAGCCCGGTCTCCATCCGGCGGCCCATCAGCTCGTCGGCCGGGACGCTCTCGCGGCGCACCAGGTCGTAGAAGTCGGACCGGGGGTCCGAGGTCACCTCGATCATCTTCATCACCCGGCGCGGGGTGATCTCGACCTCGGCGTCCTGCATGTACCAGCCGCCGACCAGCTTGACGTGCTCCATCAGTCGCTCGGCCTCCACCGCCGCCGGATCGTTGAGGAAGCCGAGGTCGACCAGCGCGTCGCGCAGGGCCTCGGCGTCGTCGCGGGAGGCAGCGTCCACGGCGCGCTGCTCGAGCTTGATCTGCTCCGGCAGCAGGCGCTTGGTCATCCCGAAGTCGAGGAAGGCGACGCGCCCGTCCTCCATCAGTACGTAGTTGCCGGGATGGGTGTCGGCGTTGAAGTGCTGCAGGTGGTAGATCGAGCCGAAGCAGAAGCGGAAGACGATCTCGCCGAAGATGTCCCGGTCGTACTGCGGCAGCTTCTTGACCTCCTCGAAGCCGCGGCCCTCGACGTAGTCGCTCACCAGGACCCGGCGCCGCGAGAGCCTCGAGTGGACCTTCGGGACGTGGATGAACGGATGTCCCTCGTAGGCGCGCGCGAACGAGCGCTGGTTCTGCGCCTCGTACTCGTAGTCGAGCTCCTCCAGTACCCGCTCGCGCAGCTCCGAGGCGACCGCCTCGGCGTCGAGACCGGGGGCGAGCACCTTGGAGAGGCGGACCAGGATGCCGGCGTTGGCCATGTCGGACTCGAGCGCGTCCGCGATCCCCGGGTACTGGACCTTGACCGCGACCGGGCTGCCGTCCCGCAGCGTGGCCCGGTGGACCTGGCCGATGGAGGCGGCGGCGAACGCCTCCTGCTCGATCGAGCTGAACAGCCGGTCGAGCGGCTGGTCGTATTCCTCCTCGAGCACCTGGACCACGCTCTCCCACGGCATCGGCGGCGCGTTGGTGCGGAGCTTCGCCAGGTTCTCCTGGTAGATCTCGCGGTACTCGGGAGGCAGGAAGTCGATGTCGATGAAGGACGCCATCTGGCCGATCTTCATCGCGGCGCCCTTCATCTCGCCGAGGACCGAGGCCAGCTTCAGCGCCGACTCGAGGTGGCGGCCCTCCATCCGCTCCGCGGACTTCTCAGGAGAGCGCGCGACGTTCGCCGCTACCGTTCCCGCGTAGCGGGTCGCCTGGGCGCCGATCGCGGAGCCGAGCTTGGCGGAGCGCCCCATTCGGGTCCGCGGGACGTCTGGCGTCTTTTCCTTGTCCTGGTCGCTGGCCATATGCAGGTGACATTTTCTATCCTGGCCGATCCGCGGCCTCGGCGGGTGTCCAACCCCGGTCGGCCGCTTTCAGAATGGCCCAAGATCGCGCCACACTCACCGTCACCGCCCGAGACACATTCGGCTCGAGGGCGAGCCGCCGCCTGCGCCGCGATGGGCTCGTCCCCGGGGTCGTCTACGGACAGGGTGGCGAGGCGCGCCCCTTCCAGGTGCCCCAGCGCGACCTGCGGGTGCTGCTCACCGAGGGCCACACCCTGATCGACCTGAAGCTCGACGGTGCCAAGCCCGTGCCGGTGGTGATCAAGGAACAGCAGAACCACCCCGTCCGCGGCGACGTCCTGCACCTCGACTGCCTCGAGGTGCGGCTCGACGAGGAGATCCAGTCGGAGGTCCCGATCGAGCTGGAGGGGACCGACGAGGCCCCCGGCGTCAAGGAGGGCGGCGTGCTCGAGCACGTCACCCGCGAGGTGACGGTCGAGGCGCTCCCCACCGAGATCCCCGAGCAGATCACCGTGGACGTGTCCGAGATGGTGATCGGGGACACGATCTCGCTGGCCACGGTGACGCCGCCCGCCGGCAGCAAGTTCATGGTCGACGAGCCGGAGGAGATCACGATCGCCACGCTGAGCCCGCCGCGGCTCGAGGAGGAGCCGGAGCCGGACATCGAGGAGGAGGCCGAGCTGGTCGGCGAGGAGGGCGAGCCGGTGGAGGGCGAGGAGCCCGCCGAGGGCGAGGAGCCCGCGGCCGAGGGCGAGGCGCCGGCCGAGGGCGAGGGCGGCGACGAATCGAAGGAGGAGTAGCCACTGGCGCTGTTTCGCCGTCGCCGGCGGCACCCGGGAGGCGGCGGGGACGGCCCAGCCAAGGCGGACGTCCTGATCGTCGGACTGGGAAACCCGGGCTCGCGCTACGCCGGGACGCGACACAACATCGGCTTCGAGATCGCGGATGAGCTCGCACGGCACTGGGAGCTGCCGAAGGCGCAGAAGAAGTTCGGCGGGCTGATCACCGATGGACGCACGGGGCCGGGCGGCCCGCGCGTCGCCGTACTCCTCCCGCAGACCTTCATGAACGAGTCAGGCGAAGCGGCGGGGCCGGCGCGCGGTGCTTTCAAGGTGCCGCTCGACCGGGTCGTCGTCCTGCACGACGAGATCGACCTTCCGTTCGGTGAGGTCCGCAGCAAGCTCGGCGGCGGCCTCGCCGGCCACAACGGGCTGAAGAGCCTCGGGCGCGGCCTCGGGGGACCTGACTTCTGGCGGGTGCGCGCCGGGGTGGGACGGCCTGAGAGCACCGATCCCGAAACCGTCTCCCGCTACGTCCTGACCTCCTTCGCGGAGCCCGAGGAGGAGGTCGCTGCCCTGATCCGGGACGCCGCAGACGAGACCGAGCGGCTGGTCGAGGAGCTCGGTTGAGCCTCACCAGCTACAGCGTCGACGAGGCGGGCGTCGCCCTGCTGCGCCTCGAGCGCGAGAAGGCACGCAACGCGATGAACACCGCGATGCTCGAGGAGATGCTCACCCACATCGCCTCGGCGCGGGACGACGAGGAGGTGCGCGTACTGGTTCTCTCCTCCAACGACCACCTGGGACTCTCGGCCGGTGCCGACGTCCGCGAGGAGCTCGACGACGACGGCAAGGTGCGCCGGATGGGGCTGTTCGCGCAGCTCTACGACGAGCTGACCGCTTTCCCGAAGCCGACGGTGGCCGCCTGCCACGGGGCGGTCGTGGGCGGCGGCGCCGAGGTGGCGGTGGCCTGCGACCTCCGGGTGGCCGGTGGCAACCTCCGGCTCAAGTTCCCCGGCGGGGAGCTGGGCGTCCCGGTCGGTGCGGCCCGCCTCGTCACCCTCTGCGGCCTCTCCACCGCCAAGTACCTGCTGCTGAGCGCCCGCAACGTCGGCGCCGACGAGGCGCTGCGGATGGGCCTCGTCCATCGCGTCGCGCCGGCCGCGCGCACCGAGGGGGCGGCGATCGAGCTCGCCACCGAGGTGGCGGCGCACCCGCCCGAGGCGGTGGCCCGCCTCAAGCAGATGCTGCTCGACTGGGACGGCGTGGTCGAGCGGTCGGCCGAGGAGGGCCGCGGCCAGGTCGAGTGGCAGCGCACCGGGCCGGGGCTTCCGTACCGGGACTGAGCCGGGCGGCGGGCGCTACAGCTCGCGCGAGCCGTCCACGGCGATCTTCAGGCCGAGGGCGATCAGGACGGTGCCGCTGACGCGCTCGAGGAAGTGGCGCACGCCCGGGCGGCGCATCGCCTCGCCGAGGCGCGCCACCGCCGCCCCGTAGGTGAAGAGCCAGACGACGGTCAGCAGCTCGAAGGCGATCGCGAGGACGACCACCTGCGGGAAGAAAGCGTCGTCGGGTGAGGTGAACCCGGGCAGGACCGAGATGAAGAAGACGACGAGCTTGGGATTGAGCACGTTGGAGACGAATCCCTGGCGGAATGCGCTGCCGCCGGCGAACCGTCGGGCGGGACCCAGCATCCACTCGGTGTCTCCGTGGTCCTGCATGGACGCTCTCCACGCCTGGATCCCCAGATAGACGAGGTAGATCCCGCCGGCGACCTTCACCACCGCGTAGGCCGTCGCAGACGCCTCGAGGAGCGCGGAGAGCCCGATCGCCGCCGCCATCGCGTGCACGACGATCCCGGCGCAGATTCCCAGCACCGTCACCGGCACGGCGGACCGGCCGCTGACCAGCGCGTTGCGGGCGACCAGCGCCATGTCCGGGCCGGGCGTGACGACGAGGACGGCGGCCACCCCGCAGAAGGCGATCAACTCGGGAGGCATGCCGGGAGTCTGGCAGGGGCCGGGGGCTAGGATCAGTGCACGCCGGGCCCGTGCCCGGACGGACCGCCGGACACCCGATCCGGTCATTCGTCGTGCCATGAAGCTCAGACCGTTACTCGACATCGCCGCAGATAACCCCGGTCTCGGGTCGCTTCGCGATGCCCTGGCGGCGAGGGAGGGCACAGTCGAGGCCTACGTCTCGGCGTCCCTCCGTCCCTACCTCCTCGCCGCTCTGGTCGAGGCCCCGGGGGGACCCGGCGATGGTCCGGTCCTGATCGTCGCCCCGGACGACCGGTCGGCTCGCAACCTCGCCTCGGATCTTCATGCCTTTCTGGCGCCCCGCCCGGTTCACCTCTACCCGTCGCGCGGGACCACCTACGACTCGCACGTGGAGCCACCGCCCCATCTGGCCGGTCTCCGAGTCGCTGCTCTCGATGCTCTGGCGACCGGAGCGGGGGCCCCTGTGGTCGTCGCGAGCGCGATCGCCCTGGCGGAGGCCGTTCCCGATCCCGAGCTCCGGCCCGACGGCCTCGTCCTCCATCAGGGCGAGTCGGTCGATCTGGAAGACGTGGCCGAGCTGCTGGCGGACGCCGGCTACGAGCGGACGGACCAGGTCGAGGAGCGCGGCCAGTTCGCGATCCGCGGCGACATCCTCGACGTCTATCCGGCGACCGAGGAGCGCGCCGTGCGGGTCGAGCTGTTCGGCGACGAGGTCGAGTCGCTGCGGTGGTTCTCGATCTTCACCCAGCGCTCGCTCGGCGACACGGACCGGGTCGAGCTCGCGCCGGCGGCCGAGCTCGCCGCCGAGCACCGCGAGGACGTCGATACGGGCGGCTTCCTGGCGCCCCTCGATCTCGTTCCGGACGATGCCCTGATCGCGATCTCCGCGGCGGAGGAGATTCCTGGCGCGCTCCACGACCACTGGGAGGACGTGAGCGCGGCGATCCACGAGGACGAGGCCCGCAAGCTCTACGTGGACGTGGCCGGGCCACTGGCTGAGAGGGCGGACCTCTCCCTCGGCCCCGACGCCGGCCAGGAGCACTCGTTCAGGGCGCGGCGCGCGGAGTTCCCCTCCCGCACGCTCGCGGAGGCAGAGGCCGAGCTCGAGAAGCTGGTCCGCTCGGAATACCGAGCGGTGGTCAGCTTCGAGGGCAGGGGCGAGGCGGAGCGGGCCCGATACAACCTGAACCGCATCGACCCGTCCTTCCTGGGCGACGAGGTGCCTGAGGGGCCGGGCGTCACCTTCGCCGAGGCTCGCGTTCGGGAGGGCTTTCTCGCTCCCGAATTGAAGCTCGCCGTCATCCCGCAGCGGGCGTTGATTCACCGCCGGCGGACGGCGGCCCCGGTGTCGGCACGAGCCAAGCTCGCGGCGGCCGTGGAGCTGCGCGTCGGCGACCACGTCGTCCACCAGGACCACGGCATCGCGCGCTTCGCGGGCTTCGACACCAAGACCCTCGCCGGGGTGACCCGCGACTACCTGGAGCTCGAGTACCGCGATGGCGACAGGGTCTTCGCGCCAACGGATCAGCTCGCCCGGATCAGCCGGTACCTCGGCGCCGACGGCGGCGAGCCCCAGCTCAGCCCGCTCGGCGGGAAGCGCTGGCAGAACATGAAGGCCCGGGCGCGCCGCGCCGCGCAGGCGATGGCGGGCGAGCTCCTCAATCTCTACGCCGAGCGCCAGGTGCGGAGCGGCCACGCCTTCGCTCCGGACGGCGAGCTCCAGCTCACCTTCGAGGCCGCCTTCCCATATCGCGAGACGGCCGACCAGATGGAGGCGATCGACGCGGTCAAGGCCGGGATGGAGGAGGCGCGGCCGATGGACCGCCTGATCTGCGGCGACGTCGGCTACGGCAAGACGGAGGTGGCGCTGCGAGCCGCGCACAAGGCCGCGGCCGACGGCAAGCAGATGATGATGCTCGTGCCCACCACGATCCTCGCCCAGCAGCACTTCGGCACGTTCCGCGAGAGGTTCGCCGACACGCCCTTCAACGTGGAGATGGTCTCGCGGCTGCGGAAGCCCGCTGAGGTTCGGGAGGTCCTCCAGCGCTACACGGAGGGGAAGGTGGACATCCTGATCGGCACCCACCGCCTGCTCTCGCGCGACGTCCGGGCGAAGGACCTCGGCCTGCTGATCGTGGACGAGGAGCAGCGCTTCGGCGTCAAGCAGAAGGAGCTCCTGCGCCAGATGAAGCTGAAGGTGGACGTCCTGTCCCTGTCGGCCACGCCCATCCCGCGCACCCTGCAGATGTCGCTCGCCGGCCTGCGGGACATCTCCGTGATCGAGACCCCGCCCGAGGGCCGGCGACCCGTCCGCACCCATGTCGGGCCCTACGACGAGGAGCTGGTCAGGCGGCGCGATCGAACGAGAGGTGGAGCGGGGAGGCCAGGTCTTCTTCCTGCACAACCTGATCGAGTCGCTGGGGGAGATGGTCGAGGGCCTGCGAGCGCTGTGCCCCGGCGTGCGCTTCGCCGAGGCGCACGGGCAGATGGACGAGCTCGACCTGGAGGCGACCATGCTCGCCTTCATCCGCGGCGAGCACGACGTCCTGGTCGCCACCACGATCATCGAGTCGGGGCTCGACATTCCCAACGCGAACACGCTGATCGTGGAGCGAGCCGACCAGCTCGGCCTCTCGCAGGCGTACCAGATCCGCGGCCGGGTGGGCCGCAGCCGCGAGCGCGCCTACGCCTACCTCCTCTATCCGTCGCCGGTGACGCTCAGCCCGGAGGCCGCGGCCCGCCTCGCGACCCTCTCGGACAACACCGAGCTCGGCTCGGGCTTCCGGGTGGCGATGCGCGACCTCGAGATCAGGGGAGCGGGGAACCTGCTCGGCGACGAGCAGTCCGGCCACGTCGCGGCGGTCGGCTTCGAGCTCTACTGCCAGATGCTCGAGGACGCGGCCGAGGCGATGCGGGCGGGAGCTGCGGAGGTGGAGGAGATCGAGCCGCGGGAGCCCGTGCGGATCGAGGTGGACGTCGACGCCTACGTGCCGGCGGAGTACGTGCCCTTCGAGGCGGCCAAGATCGACATCCACCGGCGCGTGGCGGCGGCCGGGGACCCGCGGGAGCTGCGGGCGCTGCGGGAGGAGCTCGAGGACCGCTTCGGCCCGGTCCCGGATCCGGTCTCCAACCTGATCGACCTGCAGCGGGCACGGATCGCCCTCGGCGACGCCGGCGTACTCGCCGTCGAGTTCCGCGCGGGCCGCCTGCGCGTCTCGCCGATAGAGCTCGAGTCAGATCGCGTGGAAGCGCTCCGCGAGAGCGTGCCCGACGTGATCTACCAGTGGCGCGAGAAGACCCTGGCGGTACCGGTCCCGGACGAGCCCGGGGCGCGCCTCGGGGCGCTCCTCGCTCTCGCCGACGGCCTCGGCGTCGCCCAGGCGACGGCCGCCGCCGCCTGAGCGCGCCGCGCTCCTACCCGACCTTGTTGGCGGTCCAGTTCAGGACGCCCGTGTCGCAGACCCGCCCGGAGTCGTTGACGAAGTAGCGGACCGTGCCGCTTGCCGACCCACTGCGGGACAGCCGCCCGGTGATCGTCATCGTCTCCTGGTAGAGGTCGTCCCCAACCGTGTCGCTGACCGAGAATCGGCTCTTCCTGAAGTTGATGTCCAGTAGCTCCAGCCCGATCACCGATTCGTAGGTGTCCCCCCCGGTGGAT
This sequence comes from uncultured Solirubrobacterales bacterium, assembly GCA_963752605.1. Taxonomy (GTDB): domain Bacteria; phylum Actinomycetota; class Thermoleophilia; order Solirubrobacterales; family 70-9; genus CAVVYW01. Next base: position 1,381,201 of record CAVVYW010000005.1, on the reverse strand, counting down.
CCCGGGAAATAGACCTTCCCGTCCGAGCACGCGTACCAGACCCTTCGGAAATTGAACTCGGAGACCGTGTTCGGGGTGCGCTTGCCGCTCTTCAGCTTCCTGCCGAAGCCGCCCTTGAACTCGATCGTGGGCGGCGCCCAGTTCGGATTGCTGCTCGGCGTCTGGAAAACGGGGCCCTGGTATCTGCTCACCTTCGCCGATGCCTGCGCCGGACCGAGCAGGGCGGCAGTGCCGGCGAGGAGGGCGATCGCGAGCACCTTGCTCCCGACTCCTCGCGCTCCCCCGATTTTGACTGTCTCGTGCCTCATGCGTCCTCCTCCTGTTGCGACTTTTGGACTTCGCGAGATCCGGCCCCCCGCACCTCGCCCGTGGCGCGCTGGAGCGCGTCGAGCAGGCTGAGCCAGCCCACGAAGCGGCGTTCGTCGGTGCCGTCGAGCCGCACCACGCCGGAGAGCTCGGTGGCCGTGAGATCGAGCGCCACCACGATCTGCGCCTCGGCCCCACTCACCGTCCCCGCACCTCGCGGGTCAACCGGTTGATTTGTTCCTGCTGGCGGGCGATCTGCCGCCGCTGTGCCTGGAGCTCGGCCAGCAGCAGCGCCGGCAGCTCCTGGTACTGGACGGTCTCGGGGAGCCCGTCCTTCCCGTAGACAGCGAGCTCGGGGAACACCTTCGCCACCTGCTCGGCGAGCAGCCCGTAGTGGAGCTCGGGCGGCCCCTCGCGGTAGCGGAAGCTGACCGGCTTCAGGTCCCTCAGCTCCGAGAGTCCGGGGAGCGCCTCGATGTCGCGCTTCACCCGTCGCGAGGAGCTCACCGTGCCGAGCTGGCCGGCGGAGTCGATCACGACGTTGATCGCGTCGGCGTTGCCGGTAGTCGCACCGCGGATCCCGGCGATGAAGGCCCTCACGTTGCTGCGGATCCAGCGATGCGCTGCCCCTTCTCGGCCGGTCAGCGGCATGTCCTACTTCTTCCGCCCGCCGACCCGCTCCAGGGTCAGCGTCCAGTCGACGACGGTGCTCGAGGCGATCTCCGAGGGCTCGAAGGTCTGGACCCCGTGGGCGCTGGTTGTGATGCTCTTGCGCTTCGCGTTGAGCAGCTCGGCGGTCGAGAGCGGGGCCCCGAACGCATGCTGGTTTCCGTCCAACCAGATGAGCCTCGGGAACGGATTGTCCTGCACCCAGCATCCGGGGACCGGGTCGTAATCCTCGCCATATGGCCAGGGGCGATAACGCGATTCCCGGAGGACGAGGAGGTTCGAGTCGGCCCGTCCGAGCCCGAATTCGAGCGCCCAGGGGAGCGTGGCGCCGCCGGAGCAGGGCACCGCCTGCGCGTCGTCCGGCCCCGTCCCGCAACCGGAGTTCTGAGACCAGCTCGCGCTCCGCTGCAGCTTGGCCGTGACCGGCACGCCCCAGTAATCCGCGAAGTCGAGGTAGAGCAGGCCCCCCTCGACGGAAGCAGTCAGGCGCTGGGGCGCCCCGGTGGAGAAGCTGACGACCTCGCTTCCGGCTCCCTGGCAGGGGGAGTCGGTCCGGTTCAGGGTCCAGTTGGTCCGCTCGGTGCCGCTGATCGTCGCCATGAAGGTGGCGCGCGACGCGCCCTTCCTGCACCGCTTCGAGGACTTCGCACCCTTGCCCGGCTTCTTGCACTTCTTCTTCGCGACGCTCGCGACCGGCGCGCGCTCCGCGGCGTTCGCGCTCGCCGATCCTGCGATCGCCATCGCCCCGAGCGCAGCCGCCGACACCACGATCAGGGCAGCCCGTCCGTGTCGCATCGTCCTCCCCGTTGCCTTCAAGTCGAACATCGAGGGCGAACGTACGGCCTGCAGCGGGCCCTGTCATCGTGGTCGCCACCACGAACTTTTGGGGGGCGCTGCAAATCGGGTAATTTGGCGGTTGAGTAGTGAGCGACGGGCGAACCGTTCTGATGGGGGGGAAGGTGACCGCGAGGTCGCCGAGTTGGTCGAGCGCGAAAGCGAGCTCTCCCAGCTGGACTCGATGGTCAGCGCGGCAGCGAGTGGCGATGGCGCCGCCGTATTGATCGACGGACCGGCCGGGATCGGGAAGACCGCGCTGTTGAACGGTGCGCAGGAGCTCGCGGAGCGAGCGGGGATGACGGTCCTCACCGCGCAAGGTGGAGAGCTGGAGCGAGGTCTGCCCTGGGCCGTGGTCCGCGACCTGTTCGGGCGATCGCTACGAGAAGCCGACGAGGGGGAGCGCGTGTCGCTCCTCTCCGGAGCCGCCGGGCTTGCGAGCCCGATCCTCGCTGAGACGACGGCCCAGCCCCAGCCGGCCTCCGACCAGCTCGCCGAGGTGCTTCACGGCCTCTTCTGGCTGACGTCCAACCTGTCGCAGCGAGGCCCGTTGCTGCTCGCGGTCGACGACGCGCATTGGGCCGACCCCGCCTCCCTCGACTTCCTCACCTACCTCGCCCAGCGGATTTCGGACCTGCCCGTCCTGCTGTTGGTGGCCGGGCGCCCGGCGGAGCCGGGAAGCGAGGCGCGGCGCCTGGAGACGCTCACCAACCGGGTGCAGGTGATTCGCCCCTCGCCGCTCAGCCGGGACGGAGTGGAGGAGCTGATCCGCCGCGACTTCGAGCAGCAGCCGGATGCGGAATTCGTGGCCGCCTGCCACCTGGCCACGGACGGCAACCCCTTCCTGCTCAGCGAGCTGCACATCGAACTCCACCTGGAGGAGGTTGGGCCTACCAGCGAGAACGCCCCGCGCGTCTCCGAGGTGACCCCAGAGGCGATTGGGCACGCAGTGCTGTTGCGCCTCGCCCGCCTGCCCGAGGCGGCGCTGCGGCTCGCGCAGAGCGTCGCCGTACTGGGTGCGAATGCTCGCCTCGCCGACGCCGCCGACGTGGCGGGCTTCGACCGTGACGCCGCTGCCGACTCCGCCGGGGAGCTTGCTCACGCCGACGTCCTCGGGCGCGACCTGCCCCTCGCCTTCGTCCATCCGATCATCCGGCGGGTCGTCTACGAGCAGATGACGGCCCCCGCGCGGGCGCGCCTCCACGGCAGTGCTGCTGACGTGCTCTCCGAAAGGGGCGCGCCCGCCGAGGAGATCGGCGTGCACCTGCTCGAGGTCGAGCCCGCCGGCGATGCCACCGTGGTCGAACGACTTCGCGACGCGGCCAGTCGCTCGGTGGCGGAGGGGGCGACGGACGCCGCGGTTCGGTACCTGCGGAGGGCGCTCGACGAGCCGCCGATCGGCGAAGAGCGAGCCCGCGTTTTGGTCGAGCTCGCCCGGGGCGAGGCCGCGATCGCCGACCCGCAGGCGGTCCCCAGGCTGGAGGAGGCGGTCGCCCTCCTCGAGGAAGGGGTTGAGCGAGCCGAGGCTCTGCGCGACCTCGGGTGGCAGCTGTTCAGCGTGGGGCGTCACGCGGATGCGGCGCGGGCCTTCTCGCGGGGCGTCGAGGAGCTCGAGGACGATCGGAGCGAGTTGGCGATCGAGCTGCGCACCGGAGCGTTCGCGATCTCCGCGCTTTCGCGGACTGGGCTCGACGCCGTACGTGAGCTGAGTGACGCAGGCCTGCTCGACGGGGACGCGCGAGTTACCCCGGGACAGCGCAACGCGCTGACCCAGCTGGCGGTCGCGCGCATGTTGGCCGGGCGCGGGGTGGATGAGGCGCGGGAGCTCGCAACGCGGGCCCTTGGTGACGGGGCGATGCTCGCCGAAGGTGGTGTCACGCTCAACTGGAGCCTGGCCGGCTCCTGCCTGATCTGGTGCGATGACCTCGACCCGGCGGAGCACGAGATGGACATGGCGCTGGAGCTGCTGAGCACCCGGCCTTCCGTGGCCGATCGTGCCTACGTGCTGTTCGGCCGGTCATGGATCCGGTTCTGGCGCGGTGAGCTCGCGGCGGCGGCGGCAGATGCGCAGGCCGCCGTAGATGCCTGGAGAGGCGGCTGGAGTGCCCATCTCGTCGGGGCTCAGTGGTTCCTGTCACGTGCTCTGATCGAGCGCGGGGAGCTGGAGGAGGCGGAGCGTGCTCTCCAACCCCCGCCGACCGACCGACAGCTAGAGGAACCGATTCACCAGGCCTGGTTCCACGGGGGGCGCGGCCAGCTCGCGCTGGCGCGCGGCGACGGACACACGGCGAGGCAGGAGCTCGAGAATCTGAAGCGTCTCGCATCGGATCTTCCTTTCGTCCACTCCCCTGCCGCGCTGCCCTGGCGCACGGACGCCACGCGCGCGGCGTTGCTCCTGGGCGACCGCTCGGAGGCGCGGCGGTTGGCAACAGAGGCTCTGGAGCAGGCCCGGGAGTTCGGCGCCGCGCGGCCCCTGGGGATGGCCCTGTGCGCATCCGGGCTCGCCGAGGGCGGCGCCGAGGGCGTCGAGCGGCTACGCGAGGCGGTCGAAGTGCTGGAGCGGTCGCCCTCCAAGCTGGAGCTCTGCCGCGCGCGGGTGGAGCTGGGAGCCGCGCTGCGCCGGCATGGCTCGTTGAGCGAGGCTCGCCAGCGGCTGCGGGACGGCCTGGACCTCGCCCAGCGCCTCGGGGCGCGGGCGCTGGAGGAGCGGGCGTACGCGGAGCTCCTCGCCGCCGGAGCGAAGCCGCGGCGGCGCGAGCTCTCCGGACCGGATGCGCTGACGCCGGCGGAGCGCCGGGTCTGCGAGCTGGCGAGCTCCGGCGCCACCAACCGCCAGATCGCCGAGCAGCTCTTCGTCAGCCTCCGCACGGTCGAGACGCACCTCACCCACGCCTACCAGAAGCTCGACATCGCATCGAGGTCAGAGCTGGCGGAAGCGCTCAACCCGCCACGGGCTTAGCGCCTACTTAGACAGGTGGCTATGCTGCCGCGCCTGTGAGCGCAGGACTCGGGAACAAGCGGACCATCGCGATCGTCCTCGGGGCGGTGCTCGTGCTCGTGATCGTCCTGATCGGGGCGACGAGCGGGTACGGCCACCCGGATGTCCCGGACGGTGACATCGCGGTGATCGACGAGGACATCACCGTGGAGGGCGTCGTCGAGGACGGCAATGTCTCGCAGGAGGCCTTCGACCGCGCGATGGAGCTTTCGGCGAAGCAGTCGGGCCTGCCGGCAGCCCCCCAGCCGGGCGACGAGCAGTACGAGCAGATTCGGGATCAGGCGGTCGGTCTGGTGCTCGACATCGCCTGGATCAAGGGCGAGGCCGATCGGCAGGGCATCGAGGTGACGCCCACCGAGGTCCAGGAGGAGTTCCAGAACGTCAAGTCCCAGAGCTTCAAGACCGAGCAGGCCTTCCAGCAGTTCCTCAAGCAGTCGGGCCTCAACGAGGACGAGGTCATCCAGCGGGTGGAGCTCCAGGTCGTCAGCCAGAAGATCCAGGAGAAGCTCGCCGAGTCCACTCCGGACGCGAGCGAGGAGGACGCGCAGGAGTTCTACGACGCGAACAAGGAGCAGTTCGAGCAGCCCGAGCAGCGGACCATCCGGCTGATCCAGAACGAGGACGCGGCGAAGGTGGAGGAGGCGGCCCAGCTTCTGCAGCAGGACAACTCGCCCGCGAGCTGGAATGACGTGGCCAAGAAGTTCTCCACCGACGACGTCGGCAACAGCCAGGGCGGGCTGCGCGAGAACGTCACCCCGGGCGTCTTCGAGCAGCCGCTGGACGACGAGGTCTTCAACGCCGAGGAGGGAGAGCTGGTCGGCCCGATCGAGACGGACGTCGCCACATACGTCTTCCAGGTGGATTCGGTGACGCCAGCCAGCTCGCAGGCCTTCGACGAGGCGCTGCCGCAGATCCAGGAGCAGCTCAACGGGCAGCTGGACCAGGAGGCGTTCGCCGCCTTCCTCTCCGACTACCGGGACTACTGGACCGAGCTGACCATCTGCGGCGAGGACTATCTGATCGTCCGCTGCGACAACTTCGACGGCGCCGTGGCGCAGCCGTGTCCCGACCCGAGCCTTCCTGAGGACCAGCAGCAGGCGCAGCTCGAGCAGAACGGCTGTCCGCCGCCGGTGGTCACCCCGTCGCCGATCAGCCCCGGCTCCGCCCCGGAGTTCGGCCAGCCCACCGCCGGCGCGCCCCAGCGTCCGCACCCGCCCGGCGAGGATCAGGCGCCGCCCGCGGGTGGTGCGCTGCCTGGCGGCGGACTTCCGCCCGGCGGCGCGGTCCCACAGGGCACGGCGCCTCCGACCGGCGGCGCTCCCCCGGGCGGCGCTCCCCCGGGCCAGTAGCGCCCTCGGGCGCATGGACCCACCGACGCGGGAGGCGCTCGAGCATCTCGACGCCGTCACCCGTCGCCTGCGCCGCGAGTGCCCCTGGGATCGCGAGCAGGACGCCCGCTCGATCGTCCCCCACACCGTCGAGGAGTCCTACGAGCTGGCCGACGCGGCCGCCCGGGACGACACCGAGGCGATGGTGGACGAGCTCGGAGACGTCCTCTTTCAGGTGCTCTTCCTCTCGCTGCTCCTCGAGGAGCGCGGGGAGGGGAACCTGGCCGCGGTGGCGGAGTCCTGCGCGGCCAAGCTGATTCGCCGGCACCCCCACGTCTATGGGGACCGGGACCTCGAAACCGCCGGCGAGGTCCTCGCCCAGTGGGAGGACATCAAGCGCGAGGTCGAGGGCGACGGCGGCGTCCACCGCGAGCTCCCCGAGAACCTGCCGGCGCTCCTCTACGCGCGCAAGGCGCTGCGCCGCCTCGATCCAGAGGGGTCGGCGGGGGGCGCCAAGCCGGGCGGCCCCGAATCGGACCCGGCGACCCGCGACCAGGCCGAACGCCGCATCGGCGAGCTCCTACTCGAGGCGGTGGCCGAGTCACGGCGCCTGGGCGTGGACCCGGAACTCGCGCTGCGGATGGCCGTCAGGCGGCGCACCAACAACGATTGACGAATTTCCTCCTCGGCGGGCCCTCAGAGGCATAGAGTGGCACCTAATAGGGGCTTCAACAAGGAGGGAACCTCATGAAGCGCAGATACGTTCTCACCGGGCTCGGCGGCGTCGCCGCGCTCGCTCTCATCACCACGGCGATCGCCGGCGGTGGCCTCAGCTCTGGAGGCAACGATTCGGCCGCAACCAAGGCGGCGAAGAAGGGAAGGCGTGGCCCGCCAGGACCGCCGGGTCCTGCCGGCGGCCCCGGCGCCCAGGGCGCACAGGGCGCCCAGGGCGCACAGGGCCTCCCGGGAACGCCGGGGACGAACGGCACCCCTGGGACCAACGGCACGAACGGCGCGACCAACGTGACCATCCGGACGGCGGGCCTGATGGTCGGCCCGGCGGGGGCCACGAACAGCGCCACCGCCCTCTGCATTGGTGCTGAGAAGGCAACGGGCGGCGGCTTCGCTCAGGGAACGACCATCGACCCCACGCTGCTCTTCGTGGACACCAGCCGTCCGTCGCCCACCTCGGGCACGCCGACGGGGTGGTTCGTGAACCTCAAGAACACGCATGCCACGATCACCTACTCCGGGTTGGTCTACGTAATCTGCGCCTCTCCGTAGATCTCGTTGCCTGAAGACACGACGACGAGCGGCCCGCCCCGGCGGGCCGCTCGCGTTCCCGGCCTCTGGAACACTCCGCCTCCGGTGAGCGCGATCGAATCGATCCAAGGACGGCAGATCCTCGACTCGCGGGGCAACCCGACGGTCGAGGCAGCGGTCGTGCTCGACTCCGGCGCGAGCGGCTTGGCGGCCGTGCCCTCCGGGGCGTCCACGGGCGAGTTCGAGGCGGTCGAGCTGCGCGATGGAGGTGACGAGTGGGACGGCAAGGGCGTTTCCAAGGCGGTCGCCAACGTCAACGGCGAGCTGGCCGCGGCGCTCAAGGGGGCGGACGCCGCCGACCAGGCGGGGCTCGACCGCAAGCTGATCGACCTCGACGGGACGCCCAACAAGGGCCGCCTGGGGGCGAACGCGATCCTCGGCGTCTCACTCGCTGCCGCCAAGGCCGCGGCGGCCGACGCCGGCAGGCCGCTCTACGAGCACCTCGCCGAGCTCTACAAGGGGACCGGCGCCGAGGACGCCGGTGATCCCCGAGTACTACCGGTGCCGATGATGAACGTGCTGAACGGCGGGGCGCACGCCGACAACTCGGTGGACTTCCAGGAGTTCATGGTGGTCCCGAGCGGTGCAGAGACCTTCGCCGAGTGCCTGCGTGTCGGCACCGAGGTGTTCCACGCCCTCAGGGGCACCCTCGCGAAGAAGGGCCTCTCGACCGCCGGCGGCGACGAGGGGGGCTTTGCCCCCGACCTCGAGTCCAACCGGGCGGCGCTCGATTTCCTGGTCGCGGCCATCGAGGAGTCCGGCTACGCGCCAGGGGTGGACGTGCAGATCGCCATGGACCCGGCGACAAGCGAGCTGTTCGAGGGCGGCGCTTACGACCTCGAGCACGAGGGCCGGAAGCTGTCGCCGGCCGAGCTGGCCGACTACTGGCACGAGCTCGTGGACCGCTTCCCGATCGTCTCCATCGAGGACGGGATGGACGAGGAGGACTGGGAGGGATGGAAGCTGCTGACCGAGAAGCTCCAGGCTCACGGCACCCAGCTCGTGGGCGACGACCTCTTCGTGACTAATCCGGAGCGCCTCAGCCGCGGCATCGAGCAGGGTGTCGCCAACTCGATCCTGATCAAGGTCAACCAGATCGGCACCCTGACCGAGACGCTGGAGGCCATTCAGGTGGCACGGGACGCCGGCTACACCACGGTGATCTCGCACCGCTCGGGGGAGACCGAGGACACCACCATCGCCGATCTCGCGGTCGGGACCAACGCGGGGCAGATCAAGACGGGCGCGCCCTCGCGGTCGGATCGCGTGGCCAAGTACAACCGGCTGCTGCGGATCGAGGAGGAGCTCGGCGACCGCGCCGAGTACCCGGGCGCCTCCGTGTTTCAGCGGTAGTGGGGGAGGACTAGCGGCCCCGGGCGACGAATCCCAGGACCGTGAGCACGTATGCAGCCAGGCGTCCGGGATCGCGCAGAGTCAGGCGGCGGGTGGGGCCCAGCCGGGTGCGCTGGGACCGCGTGGGAAGGATCGCCCTCGTCCTGGTGCTCTTCGGGGTGCTGATCTCCTACCTCAACCCGGTCGTCAACCTGATCGACGCCTGGCGAGACTCGAAGGCGGGTGAGGAGCGTCTTGCGGAGCTCCAGGCCGAGCAGGCGTCCCTCGAGGAGCAGGTGGAGCGGGCCTCCAGCCCGCTCACGGTCGAGCGGGAGGCACGCCGCCTCGGCTTGATCCGCGCGGGCGAGCGCTCCTACGTCGTCCACGGCCTGGGCGACTAAGCCCGGTTATCATCCCCGCGCGTCGGCCGCTGGGCCGCGTTTTTTATGCGAGGGGACTCCCTCTGAGATCGGGCTATGAGACCTAGTGAGCACTAGCCAGTACCTGCTCGGGACGGCGGAGCTGGCCGTGATTGCCGCCGCCCTGGGCCTCGGTGCGTACAACGTGCGCGCGCTGCTCGTGCCGGCGTGGACCGGGGCGCTCGCCCGGCTCGCGGAGATCATCCTCGGGCTTTCCGCCCTGGTCGTGATCGCCGAGCTGCTCGGCCTCTTCAAGCTGCTCGAGGAGGTTCCCCTGGTGGTCGCCTGCGTCATCGTCGGGCTCGCCGGTGCATGGTGGGCCCGGAGCCGCGGCATCCGCCACGAGGTGGAGGCGCCCGAGGCGAGGCCGAGCCGGGCGATGATCGCGGTCGCGATCGTGGCCGCCGCGGTCGTCGTCACCCACTGGGCCCAGCCGACGGAGCAGAGCCTCGATCGCGGCATGTACTTCCAGGACAGCACCTGGTACCACATGTCGTTCTCGGGCCGGTTCGCGGAAACGGGCGAGGTCGGGCCGCTCCACTTCACCGACCCGCTCAAGCTCGCGGCCTGGTTCTACCCGCAGAACAACGAGCTTCTGCACGGCGTCGGGATCGTCGCGCTCGACAGCGACTTCCTCTCGCCGCTGATCAACCTGGTCTGGGTGGCGCTCGCCCTGCTGGCGGCCTGGTGCATCGGACGCCCATATGCCGTCGGCGGCGTGACCGTGGCGGGTGCGGCCGTGGTGCTCGACTCCGAGATGATGGTCGGGACCCAGGCCGGCAACGCCCCCAACGACATCGCCGGGCTCTTCTTTCTCTTAGCCGCCCTCGCCTTCCTGATCGACGGCGCCGCCACCGCGCGGGCGGCCCCCGAGGTCGCGAGCGCGCCTCCGATCGCGGGCGGCGCAAATGACGATGACGGGGACCCCGACGAGCGGTTTCCCGAGCATCCCGATCGCGGCGTGATCGAGGACGTGCCCGTCGCCGGGGATCCGCGGGCCCTCGCGGGCATCGGGGTGGGTCCGCTGTTCCTGGGAGGGCTCGCCGCCGGCCTTGGGATCGGCACGAAGATCACCCTGCTCGCCACGCTCGGCGTCCTCACGATCGGCATCGCCTACCTCGCCTGGCCGCGCCACTGGGTGCGCGCCCTGGGGATCTGGCTCGGGGGCATGGTGATCACCGCGGGCTTCTGGTACGGGCGAAACATCATCCACGCGGTCTTCCCGTTCCCCCAGATCGACAAGCTCGGCCCGATCGACCTGCCCGGCCCGCAGCAGATCGCGCTCTACCCGCGGGCGCCGCACAGCCTCAGCGAGTACTGGAACGACCCCAGGGTCTGGGACTACAAGCTCTTTCCCGTGCTGGACGACCGCCTCGGGCCGCTGTGGCCCGTGGTGCTGGCCGCGGCGGTGGCGGGCCTGCTCCTGGCGCTCTTCAAGGGCGGGAGCTACTTCATGCGCGTGCTGGCGATAACCGGCATCGTCGCGGGCCTCGCCTACGTCTTCACGCCCTTGACCGCCTCCGGCGACCCGTACGACCCGAGCGGCTTCGACGCCAACCTCCGCTACGTCGCGCCGGTGCTGATCATCGCCTTCGTGCTGCTGCCCCTGGTCCCGATGATGCGTCACGGCATCCGGCCCTGGGTGCTGATCGGCTTCTTCGGGGCGCTGATCCTGGGAGGGACGATCACCCAGTCGAACTGGGAGGCCGCCCACCTCGACGAGTCGATCGAGCTCGCGCTCCTGCTCGTCGGCGTCCCCGCACTGATGGTGGCGGTGGGACGGGCCGGGGCGCCGGCGGCCGCGATCTGGGGGGTGGGCCTCGCCACCCTGATCGCGGTGGTGGCGCTGGGGCGCGTGCAGAAGGACCAGTACCTCGAGCATCGCTACCTGGCCGATGTGGCGCCGCCGCTGACGGGTGGGTTCCGCGCCACCCCGCAGTGGACCCCGCTCCAGGAGTGGGGCCGGGAGGCTGAGGACGAGAGGATCGGGGTGAGCGGCCGCGCCGCCGCCTTCGGTCAGTACTTCTTCTACGGCAACGACCTCTCGAACCACGTGCAGTACATCGGGGAGGAGCTTCGCCGCGGCACCTTCCGGCCCATCAACAACTGCGTGCTGTGGCGCGTGGCGATCAACGAGGGTGGCTACGACTACGTGGTGACGACGCCGCGGGTCGGGGAGTCCGAGGATCGGGATCCACCGGAGAACGTGTGGACCTTCCGCGACCCGAACGCGAATCTCTTCCTCCGCTCCGGCCCCGCGCGGATCTACAAGATCAACGGCAAGCTCGATCCCGGCACCTGTGAGGAGCTGGGCGACCTGGCGCACACGTGAGCTTCGGGGACTACCTCCAGGGCTCGATCGAGCTGATCCTGGTCGCGGCGGCGATGGGCTTCGCCGCCGTCAGCCTGCGGCGCCGCTGGCTGCCGGGATGGTCCGGCGCCCCTGCCCGCTTGGCGGAGGTCGTGCTCGGCATCTCGCTGCTGGTCGTGACGCTGGAGCTGGTCGGCGTCGTCGGACTGTATGAGCCGGGATGGGTCCTCGCGGGCGCTCTCGTCGCCGGGGTGGGCGCCGGTCTCGCGGCGGGCCGGCCGTGGCACGCCGTTCCGCTGCCGTCACCGGCGATTCCGCCGGTGGCGCTGGGCGTCGCGCTGCTCGGCGCCCTGCTGGTCGCCGCCCACTGGGCGATGCCGACCCAGACAGGGCTGGACATCGGCATGTACCTGCCGAACACCACCTGGCACAACGCTCCCTTCGCGGCCCGCTTCGTGCAGGAGGGGCAGGTGGGCGCGCTCCACTTCACCGAGGTCCTGCGCCTGACCGTCTGGTTCTACCCGCAGAACTCCGAGCTCCTCCACTCGGCCGGGGTCCTCTTCCTCGACAGCGACTTTCTCTCGCCGCTGCTCAACATCGGCTGGATGGCGCTCTGCCTGCTGGCGGCCTGGAGCTTCGGGCGCCCCTACGGGGCAGCCGCCACCGCCCTGCTCGCCCTCGCCCTGGTCCTCGACGCGGAGATGCTCCTCCTCTACCAGCCGGGCGACGCGAAGAACGACACCGCGGGTCTCTTCTTCCTGCTCGCGTCCGCCGCGATCCTGGTGAACGCGGAGGCGCAGGCCCGCGCCGCGACCCGCGCCGCGCGGCCGGTTGCCGGCGGATCGCCCGAGGCCGACGCGGCGGTGGCCGAGCCGCCACGGCGGGGGCTTGTCGGCACCGGGGTGGGCCTCACCCCGATCCTCCCCGGCACGGCCCTGTTCGTCGCCGCGCTGGCGGCGGGCCTGGCGCTGGGCACCAAGCTCAACCTGCTGGCGCCGTACGGGCTGCTGACGCTCGGCGTGATCTTCGTCGCCGGCGCCGGCCGCAGGATCCGGACCGCCGTCATCTGGGCCGCCGGCTCGCTGGTCACCGGGGGCTTCTGGTTCGCGCGCAACCTGGTCGAGGCGGGCAACCCGCTTCCCTGGCTCGACAAGGGATCGCTGCCCGGCCCGGACCAGCTCGACATCGACATCCGCGAGCCCCACACCGTCGCCGACTACGTCTTCCCACCGGACTTCGACGTCATCTCGGACTCGCTCATCCCGGGGCTGAACGACAGCTTCGGGGTGCTGTGGCCGGTCGTCCTGGCCGTCGTGATCGGCGGGTTCGTCCTCGCGATGTTCCGCGGCCGGACGCCGGTCATCCGGATGCTCGGGTTCGTCGCCTTCTTCAGCGCCATCGCCTACCTGTTCACTCCGCTGACGGCCGCAGGGCCCGAGGGCTCGCCGACCGCCTTCGACACCAACCTCCGCTACGCCTCACCAGCGCTCGGCCTCGGCGCGATGCTGCTCGCGGTCGATCCCGCCCTCGCGCGCGACCGAGCGCCGACGCTGGCCCCTTTGGGGCCTCGCCCTGCTGCTGCTCGTCTCCGCGATCCCGCTCTGGGACCTCGGCGACGACGTCTGGCGCGCCCGCTTCTTCATCGGCGGTGTCGCGCTCGCCTTCTTCCTCGTCCTGGTCCCGGTTGCCCTCACCCTGGCGGGTCAGCGAGGCTTCCCCCGGATCGGGATCGTCGCGGCGGCGGCGCTCGCCCTGGGCCTCGTGATCGGAATCGGCTGGAAGCAGATCGACGACTACCAGGACGACCGCTACCGGGCCGCCACCGCGCCCGACGACTTCCCCGAGGGGATGAAGGCCGCCCTCGCCTGGTTCAACGAGGAGGAGCCCGATGACGCGCGGATCGCGGTGGTGGGCGGCCGGGCGGGCTTCAAGCAGTACGTCTTCTATGGCGACGACCTCTCCAACCACGTCCAGTACGTCGCGGACGAGGGGGACCACGGGACCTTCCGCCCGATCGCCAGTGAGGCGGCGCAGAGGGGGGAGGCCTCCGATCCCGACCTGATCAAGCAGTGCCAGGAGTGGCGCGAGGCGCTGAACGACGGCGACTACGACTACGTCGTGATCTCTCCCGACCAGCGCACACAGGGCTCCTCCCCGGTCGAGGCCGAGTGGACCGGGCCCACCAAGGCCGATGATCAGCCCACGAGCCGCCGCGTGCTCGCGTTTGACGGCGATGAGCCCAGCGACCAGGCCTTCGTCTTCCAGCTGAGTGGCGACCTGGATCCCGCCGAGTGCGACGCACCCGGTAAGCGCATCGCGGGGCAGTGAGCTTCGGCGAGTATCTCGGCGGGGTCGTCGGACTCGCTGCCGTCGCGGTCCCGATGGCACTGGCGGCGGTGCGGCTGCGCGAGCGCCTGCTCCCGGCGTGGACCGGCCCGCCCGCGCGGCTCGCCGAGGCCGTGCTGGGCATCTCGGTACTCACGATCCTGCTCCAGCTCCTCGGCGTCCTCGGAATCCTCGAGCCGGTCGTGCTCGTCGTCACCTCGGTGGCGGTCGGTGTTGGCATTCACCGGGCTCCCTGGCTTCGGGCACAGGCCGCCGCCGACGGTGCGGGAGGCACGGAGGGCGGCCTCATCCCCTCTTCATTGCCCGTCCCTCGTCTGCAGACGGCCATAGCCCTCGCGGCCGCGGCCTTCGTCGCCGCCCACTGGGCCACGGGCCTCCAGGACGTCTGGGCGCGGGGGATGCTCACCTTCGACACGCTCTGGTACCACGGCCCGTTCGCGGCGCGCATCGCGGACACCGGGTCGGTGTGGGGGCTCCATTTCACCGACCCGCTGTACCTCAACTGGTTCTACCCGCAGAACTCGGAGCTGCTCCACGGCGCGGGCATCGCCCTCTTCGACCGCGACATCCTCAGCCCGCTCGTCAACTTCGGCTGGCTCGGCCTGGCGTTCCTCGCGGCCTGGTGCATCGGCAGGCCTTACGGAGTGGCGCCACTGTCCTTGGTCGCTGCAGCGATCGTGATGGACACGGGCCCGCTCGTGCCGCGGGAGGCCGGCACCCCGGCAACGGACATGGCACCGGTCGCACTGCTGCTGGCCGCTGCTGCCCTCCTCATCAACGCCTGGGCGGTGGGCCGTCGCGGCGGGCCCTCGCTGCCGGCGCTCGGCGCCGCCATCCTCATCGCCGGATTGGCGATGGGCCTGGCCCTGGGCACGAAGCTGACGATCGCCGGAGCAACCCTGGCGATGGCGATCGGCGTGCCGCTGATCGTCCCGCCGGAACTCCGCCGCCGGGCGCTGCTGCTGTTCCTGGGAGGCGTGGCGGCGACGGCCGGCATCTGGTTCCTCCGCAATCTGATTCATTCCGGCAGCCCGCTCCCGTGGATCCAGGACATCGGGCCGATCGACCTGCCGGGGCCGGGCCGGGGGCTGGAGGGCCGCGATGACTACACCGTCGGCCACTACATCTTCGAGAACCCGGACGTGGACGTCTGGCGCGACTTCTACAAGTCGATCACCAATCTGTTCGGGCCGGTCTGGTTCCTGATCCTGGGCGGGGCGGGGGCGGGGGCGGTCCTGGCCGTCCTGCGGCCGCGTTCGCCGGCGGTGCGCCTGTGCGGGGTGGTGACGATCGCCGCCGCGATCGCCTACGTCTTCACCCCACTCACGGCCGCCGGACCGGAGGGCGACCCGATGGCCTTCGGGATCAACCTCCGCTACCTCGCGCCGGGGTTCGCCCTGGGCCTGGCACTGCTGCCGCTCGAGCCGAAGCTGGCGCCGGAGCGCTGGCGGCTGCCGCTGCTTATAGGCGGGGTTCTGGCGCTGATCCTCGTCACGACCTCCTCCGACTCCGCCTACATCTGGACCGAGACCTTCAGCAGCATCCCGGCCGCCGCCTTGATCGGGATCGTCCTGGTGGGCGCACCGGTGGCGATCGCACTGCTCGCCCGCCGCAGCCCCGCACTCGCCGCGGGCGCCGGGGCGGTGCTCGCTCTGGCGATCGCCGCGGTCGGGTGGGAGCGCCAGGACGACTACTTCGAGCACCGCTACGACCGAGCGGAGGACTTCCGCTTCGAGCTCGCCGACGCCTTCCGCTGGGCGAAGGGCACCAGTGGCCTCCGAATTGCAGTCGCCGGGACGAGCGGCGCCTACAACCAATACGGCCTCTACGGCGACGAGCTCGCCAACTACGTCCAGTATGTGGGGGAGGAGGGCCCGAGCGGCGACTTCCGGCGGATCGAGAAGTGCGAGGACTTCCGGGCGGCGCTCAACGATGGCGACTATGACTACCTGGTGACCACTCCCGACCTGGACCTCAACAACCCGGCCAGCGCTCGCACCTCACCGGAGCGGGGCTGGGTGGACGGCGACCCGAACGTCCAGCGGCTTCTCCTGGAGGGACGGACGGCCGTGTACGGCCTCGAGGGGGATCTGGACCCGGCCGCGTGCGGACGCCCCCGCTCAAAGTGATGGACGGCACCGGCGACTACATCCTCGGGATCTTCGGGCTGGCGCTGATCGTCGTCCCGATGGCGATCGCCGGGCGCACAGCCCGCCGGGCCGCGCTGCCCGGCTGGACCGGTGCCCCGGCGCTGCTCGCGGACGGGATCCTCGCGATTGCGATCCTGACTGCCGTCTCCGAGCTCCTCGGCCTCTTCGGGCTCCTCGATGGCCCGGTGCTGGTGCTTGCCTGCCTGATCGTGGGAGGTGGCGGGGTGCGACTCGAGCCGCTGCTGATTCGCGCCGCGAAGCGAGGCTCCAAGACCGGGAGATGGCCGGAGAGCCGTGAGCGCGAGGCGCCGCCGGTCAGCCGCCTGGAGATCGGAGCCGCGATCGTCCTCGCGCTGCTGGTCGCGGCGCAGTGGGCCGCGCCGACGCTGCTGACGCTGGACCGGGGCATCTACGGCGGTGATTCGCTCTGGTACCACATGCCGTTCGCCGCGCACTTCGCCCAGAGCGGGTCCGTCACCGAGCTGCTCTACACCGATCCGCTCTACCTCAACTGGTTCTACCCCCAGGTCTCCGAGCTGCTCCACGGCGACGGGCTGCTGGTGCTGGGCAACGACTTCCTGTCTCCTCTCCTGAATCTCGCGTGGCTGGGGCTTGCTCTCTTTGCGGGTTGGTGCATCGGCAGGCCGTACGGTGCGGGAGCGCCCACAACTGCCGCGGTAGCTGCGTTGATGGCGGCCAACTTGCTGTTCTCTCGCCAACCGGGCAACGCCAACAACGACGTCGTGGCGATCGCCCTGTTCCTTGCCGCCGTGGCGATTCTTGTCAACACGCGCTGGCTGGGGGGCGCCCCACCCGGCAGCTCCTCGCCGAGTCGCGCCCAGCCGGTTCCCGGCGGCGCCCTCCTGGTAGCGGGCCTTGCAGCAGGATTGGCCGTTGGCACGAAGTTGACGGTCGTCCCACCGGTGCTGGCCCTGACGGCCGGCGTGATCTACATCGCGGGCGCCGGCAACCGCGGACGTGCCGCGGGATCATGGCTGGCAGGGCTGACCGTCGGCGGAGGCCTTTGGTACATCCGCAATTTGATCGTGAGCGGAAACCCCTTGCCGTGGGTCAGCATTGGCCCAATAGACAGAGTTGAGGAACTGCAGGGACGTGACCCGCACACCGTTCTGCACTACCTGACCGACACCGACGTCTGGGACAAGTTCTTCAGGCCCGGCCTCGAGGAGCGCCTCGGCGACCTCTGGCCGCTCGTCCTCGCGCTGGCGGTCGCCGGAGTCGCTCTCTGGTTCTGGCGCGGGGGCGGGCTCGAGCGGATGCTCGCCGCGGTCGCGCTGCTCGCCGCGGTCGCCTACCTGATCACGCCCCTTGGGGCGTCGGGCCCGGAGGGATCGCCCGTCGGCTTCCGGCTGAACATCCGCTACCTCGCGCCGGGCCTGGCGCTCGCGCTGGTGCTGGCAGCGATCCCGCCGCCGATCTTCAAGCGCCGACAGGGGTTCTGGCGGATCGGGGCGTTGGTCGTCTTCGCAGCGCTGATCGTGGTGAGCGCCGGGGCGGCGGAGGCGATCGACACCGACCGCATCCCGGGGACCGTGATCCTGGCGCTGGCGGTGGTCGGGCTGCCGGTCACTCTCGTCCTCCTCTCGCGCCGGGGCGCCTCGCGGATGGTGCTCGCCGGGGCCGGCGCGGCGGCGCTCATCGCCCTCGCGGTCGCGGGGCGGTTCGCGCAGGAGGACTATCTCCAGCTGCGCTACTCCTCGGCGGCGCCCGACTATCCGCGCACCGAGCAGCCGTCGGTCGAGCTCGGCCAGGGCCTGGGCGCCGCCTATGACTGGGCGCGGACCACCCGAGACGAGAGCATCGCCCTCTCGGGGACGATGGGCGCCCTGTTCCAGTACGGGCTGTGGGGCCAGGACGGCACGAACGAGGTCCGCTACATCGGTCAGCGCGGCGACCGCGGCTCCTTCGAGGAGATCCCCGAGTGCCCCGAGTGGATCGGGAAGATCAACAACGGCGATTACGACTACGTCATCACGACCCCGGCGTACAACCAGGACGCCCCCGAAAAGGACGTGGTCCCGGTCCAGGCATCCTGGGTCGCCGCGGGGCGAAACGTGCGAAAGGTCGCCGGTGCCGGCCTCGTCAGCGTCTGGCAGCTGACGGGCCCGCTCGATCCGATCGCCTGCGGCAAGGTCGATCAGCCTGTCGCGCCCGTTGCGGAGTAGCCGGCCGCCGTTTGCTACCACATGCGGGGTGCCCTACCCCCTGGACAACGCCCTCTACCAATGGGAGGAGGGCTACCGCAGACTGCGGGAGCTCTCCGAGGACCCCCGGCGGGCGCGTCGGCTGAACCGCGCGGTCGATGCCGTCCGTGACGAGCTCCGCCGGCGGATCGGTGCGACCTTCACCGGCGCCGAGCTGGCGGACCTGTACGGCCGGGGGACCGATTGGTGCCTCGAGGCGGCCAGGCGGGCGGCGCCGCTGGAGGCCGCCGAGCTCGATCCGCAGGCGATCACCGACGGCGCCTTCTATCTGCACCTCCGCGGCGCTACGGATTACGCCGGCGGCAGGCTGATCCCCACCGAATAAGTCAGTCGTCAGCGCGCTCGAGCACGATGCGCTCGGGCTCGATCGTCACCTTGAGCGCCCGCTGCTTCGCCCAGTGCTCGGTGTAGACCGGGTCGTTCTTCACCGCCGCGTCGAGCCAGAGGCCGTAGCCCTCCTTCTCGCCGTGGTCGAAGGTGGCCTCGAGGTCCTTGCGCTTTCGCCCGCGTCCGCCCCCACGGCGCCGGCGCCTGCGCTTGCGGCGCCCCCCGCCCTTGGGCTCCTCGCCCTCGTCGTCGTCGGTCGAGCCCTCCTCCTGCTCGGCTGGCTCGGGCTCGTCGGGCTGGGCCAGTTCCGCCTCGATCTCGGCCTCGATCTCGTCGCGGAGGTCGACGTCCGCCTCGGGCTCCTCGCCCTCGCCCTCGAGACCGTGACGCTTGCGGAACTCGCGCAGCTGAGCGACGTTCACCTCGAGCTGGTGAGCGATCCAGGCGTCGGTGCGCCCCTGTCTGACCCAGGCGCGGATCTGGTTCAGCTGTGGCCTCAGCGACTTTCGCGCCATCCCCGCCTGACTCTAGATGATCGGCCCTGCCCAGCCACTACCCGCTTGTGGCATGCCTCCGCGGCCGCTACTCTACTCACTTCTAAGTAGGCAGCTTTTCAGAGGGGCCTGCTTGGGGGGTAACCCGTCAACACGGACTGGAGGCGCGATGCTCGTACTGACAAGGAAGCCGGGCCAGAGCATCATGATCGGCGACGGCGTGGAGGTCCAGGTGCTTTCCGTGGCCGGCGAGAAGGTCCGCCTCGGGATCACGGCGCCTCGCGAGGTGCCGATCTTCCGCAACGAGGTCTACGAGCGGATAGCGGACGAGCGGGCGTCGTCGGACGGGCGCGTCGAGGTCGAGGTCGAGGTCTCGACCTAGGCCATCAGCCAGGCCAGCGTCTCGAACATCGCGAAGACGACGGTCACCACGGTGATCGTCAGACACACGAGCAGGACGCTGAACCGAGCCCGGCCGCGCGACTCGTTGCGCGAGATGCGACGGGCGCGCGAGCGGTTGGACGCACGCTTACGCAGCTGCTCCCGGCGGCGGCGTTCGAGCGCCATCTCCTGCTCGAACGCCAGCTCGATCTGGGACATGCTCTGTCGCATTCGCATCTGAGCCATGGGCGCGCCCCCGGGTCCCTGGGGGCGCGGACAGGCTAGCAAGCGCCAATCTCAGACCGGGCAGTTGCCCCAGAGCCCACGTCCGGCCGCCCCGGCCCTGGCGGCGAGCCGCTCGAACAGCGGCGCCCGGGCGTCGTTCGGGGCGATCGTCAGCGGCCGCGCCAGCCCGCGCCGAACCAGTACCGCGTTGACGAACCTCGTCCCACCGCCGGGGGCCGGTGCATAGACATAGGCGAGCAGCCGGTCGTAACGGTCCCGTCGCTCCGGCCCGAAGCGGAGCGTCACGCGATCCTCGCCGACCAGCGCCTCGTTCACCGCCTCGGCCTCGTCCGCGATGCACTCGGCGGGGGCGTCCGGCTTGGCCGTCTCCGGGGTGTCGATGCCGATGTAGCGGACGTCCTCGCGGCTGCCGTCCGCTAGCTCCACCTCGATGGTGTCACCGTCGTAGACGTCGATCACCTGGGCACGCAGCACGCCGGCGCGATCGGCCAGCCCCGGCTCACCGGTCTCCTCCTCGCCGCAGCGTGAGAGGAACAGGGCCACGACCACCAGCCCGAGCAACGGCCCTCTCCAGGCTCCGCGCCTCCGCGTCCGGGTCATCCTCGAGGGGGGCGCGCCAGTCGGGCAATCGCCTCATCGGGCCGGATGCCCAGCCGCCGCATGAACCCGATCAGCGTCATCTCCGCCTCGCTGACCCGGTCCTCAACCCTGTCGTGGCCGAGCAGGCGGCCGGGATCCACGCCGTAGCCCTCGGCGAAGTGGATGTAGACGTACAGCGGAGCATTCGCGTACCCCGCCTCCAGCCTCGACAAGGTGCTCTGCGAGTAGGGCTCGCCCTTGGGTCGCCTGGCGCGATGGCGAGCCTCATACTGGCTCAGCCGCTGGGACTCGCGGAGCCGTTTCAGGCGCCGCCCGACCATCTCCGTATACACGGTTCGATAGAGAAGCTCCCATCTCTCCGTGGCGCCCAGATCTTCGTTCCGATTACTCAGCACGAGCCGCCCACGATTGTGGAGAGGGTGGTAGTTGAGACGATGCCGGCCAATTCTCAAACAAGGTGGTCGCTCCAAGGACTCTCCCCCTGCACCAGTTCTCGCGTGCCGGCCCACTCACCTTCCTTGCGAGAGGCCTGTGCGTTTCGGAATAAGTGATGCGTCAAGCGGGTGGCCGACCCAGTGGGTGCATTGATCATGCACCCCACGAATCAAAGATTCAGAAACGCAAAGCGCTCGTGACGAGAGTGGCCGCTGCGAGAGGGTTCGCGACGAGAGTGGCTCCCGCGAGAGGCCCGGCGCCGCCGGGCCGCCGGTGTCGGAGGGGCGGCTACGGAATGCGGCGGACGCTGTTGAGCAGCGTCTCCTTGATCTGCCCGATGATCTCGAGTGCCTCGCTCTTCTCGCGCTGCCAGACGTTGCGCCCGAAGATCACGCCCGAGCCGCCGGCCTCCATGATCATCCGCGTGTGGTCGAGGACGATCTCGTCGTCGGCCTTCGATCCTCCCGAGAGGACCACCAGCGAGCGGCCCGCGGACTCGACGCACTGGCGGATCGCCTCCTGCTGGCTCACCTCCATCTCGTTGTAGGGAGCCGGTGAGTCCTTGTCCTTGTCGGGGTTCAGCTTCGGCATGTTGAGCTTGACCACGTCGGCGCCCATCTCCATCGCCATCCGCGCCGCGTAGTCGATCGCGTAGAAGGAGTCGCGCCCGCCCTTTTCCTCGATGTCGCGCCCGCGCGGGTAGGCCCAGATCACCAGCGGCATCCCGAAGCGGTCGCAGTCCTCCCGCACGCCCTTGAGCTGGTGCAGGTCCTCGCCCTGGAGCGGTGAGCCCAGGTACATGGTGTAGCCGACGGCGTCGGCGCCCAGGCGCACGGCGTCCTCGACCGAGGCGTTGGTGGTGGACAGCGCCTCGTCCGATGGCGGGATGTCCGTCTTGCCGTTGACCTTGAGGATCAGCGGCACCTGTCCCGCGTAGTCGGGGTAGTACTTCTCGGCGAGCCCGATCTGGCAGGCGATCGCCGAGTAGCCGGCCTCGGCGGCCAGACTGAACTGGTACTCGGGGTCCTTGGAGGCGGGGTTGGGGAAGAAGTCGCGGGGGCCGTGCTCGATCCCCTGGTCGATCGGCAGCAGCATCAGGGTCCCGTGACCGGGACCGAACTCGAAGAGCAGCCGGCGAAGGCGCGCACGCTTGCCGGGGCTGAGCACTGCAAGCAGTGACTTCTGCTCGGTGATCGACTTGAGTTCCATCGGTTCGATTACCTCCTGGTTGGACCTAGGGCCAGTATGCCCGATCCCCTGGCGTGGATGCATGCGTGCTCGCACGGAGGTGCCCCATTCAGGCGGGCGTGGCTGTCATGGTCCCGGCCCGTGCTGAGCCACGCCTTCAATGGACCCGCCTTCACGGTCGGTATCGAGGAGGAGCTGATGATCTGCGACGCCGAGACGCTCGAGCTGTCGCAGTCGATCGAGGACATTCTCGCCGCCGTGCCCGAGGACACCCGGGGCTACGTCAAGCCCGAGCTCATGCAGTCGGTCCTCGAGGTGGCGACGCTGCCCTGCGAGAGCGTCGCCGAGGCGGACACCCAGTTGCGGGAGCTGCGGCGCCTGGTGCGCGAGATCGCGGCGGAGAAGGGGCTTGCGATCGGGGCCGCCGGCACCCACCCGAACGCCCGCTACGAGGACCAGGAGATCGTGGACCGGCCGCGCTACAAGGAGCTCGCCGCGGAGCTCGGCTGGATCGCGGAGCAGGAGCTGATCTTCGGCACGCACATCCACATCGGGGTCGACGACGCCGAGAAGGCCGTCTACATCGCCGACGGGATCCGCGGGTACCTGCCGCTGCTCCTCGGCATGTCCTCGAACTCGCCGCTTTGGCGCGGCAAGCAGACCGGGATGATGTCCTCGCGCACCCCGGTCTTCCGCAGCTTCCCGCGGGTTGGCATCCCGCCGTACTACGGGAATTGGGAGATCTACTCGCACCGGGTCGAGCTGATGATGCGCGGCGGCGCGATCCCCGACTACACGTATCTGTGGTGGGACGTCCGGCCGCACCCGAACCTCGGAACGGTCGAGACGAGGGTGTTCGACCAGCAGACGCGGGTCGAGCACACGATCGGCTTCGCCGCGCTCGTCCAGTCCCTGGTCCACACGCTCGCCGGCCGCTACGACGACGGCGTGCCGAGCATGGAGCATCCCTGGGAGCTGATCGACGACAACAAGGTCCGGGCCGCCCTGGTCGGGATCGAGGGCAAGCTGATCGATTTCGACCGCGGGGTCGAGGTGGAGGGCTCCCAGATGGCCCGCGGCGTGATCGAGGAGCTTCGCGCGCCGGCCCGCGAGCTGGGGTGTGAGGAGGAGCTGGCGAGCCTGAACGACATCTGCGAGAACGGCACCGGCGCCCGCAAGCAGATCGACTGGCTCGCCGACCACGGCAGCGTGGACGGGATGATGCGCGAGATCATCGACGCCAGCGCCCCCTGAGCAGGTTCCGCCACGAACCGTCTCACGCAGCCCGAGTACATATTTCGTAGGGATTTACTTGCTTTTTCGCGCATGAAGTACGAAAATCGAACCAATGAGCGTGGACCGGCCGATGGCGATGGTGCTCGACCAGCTCGGCAGGCGCTGGAGCCTGCGCCTGATCTGGGAGCTGCGGCGGGACACCGTGTCCTTCTCGGAGCTGCGGGAGCGGACCGGGATGAGCCCCTCGATGCTGACAACCCGGCTCCGTGAGCTGGAAGCGCTCGGCGTTGTGGAGAAGGACGACGCCCGGCGCTACCGGCTGAGCGGCAACGGCCGCGAGCTGGCGCGGATCCTCTACGAGGTCAACCGGTGGGCGGAGCGCGCCGGGGTATCCTCGCAGGCGTGAGCCAGGTCGAGTTCGGCGTCGTTTGCTCCAACTGCGGCGAGGAGGTCAGCGCCTACGTCACCGAGTGCCCTTACTGCGGCACCCGGCTACGAAAGCGCGCGCCGAAGCTCGAGCGCCAGGGCGACGAGCTGGCGCCGCGCGAGTCGAGGCGGCAGCGCCGCCGGCGCGAGCGCGCGGAGCGCCGGGAGCGGATGGAGGGCTACCGCGCGATCGTCGGGGAGGGCGAGCGCCCCTACGCGGTGATGGCCGCCGTAGCCGTCGGCATCGTTGGCGTGCTGGCGCAGCGAGCAGGCTCCCTGCCGATCACCGACCTCGGCGCGATCATCGGAACCACCGATGTGGAGGCGTGGCGCTACCTCGCGGCGCCCTTCGCATACCCCGACGTCACCTACCTGTTCGCGTGCTCGCTGGGCATCGTGATCTTCGGTTCGGCCGTGGAGGCGCGCCTCGGGACAGTCCCGACCCTGATCCTGATCATCGCCTGCGGCTCCCTCGGAATGCTGGCGGCGGTCGGCATCGAGGATGCGCTCGGGGACGAGGGCACTCCCCTGCTCGCCGCTGGCGGCAACGGCATCGCGCTGGGCCTGCTGACGACCTGGGCGGTGCTGAAGGTCTACGAGCTGCGCGCCGATCCCGAGCAGGACGTCGAGGTGATCGGCGCCGCGGTCGCCGCGGCGTTGCTGATCATGCTGCCGCTGGTGGAGGACTTCGCAAACGTCTTCGTCGGCCTTTCGGGCGCCCTGGTCGGCGCCGCCTGCGGCCTGGTCGCGGTGCTGGCCAGGCGCGAGAAGAGGCCCGGCTGACGATCCCGCGTTGACCGTCGACAAGTTCACGGCGCTGACGCCGGAGCTTCACCGCTACCTGGTGGATCACAGCTCCTATCGGGAGCCCCTCGTGCGCAAGGTCGAGGCGGCGGCCGAGGACACCCCCGCGCCGCTGATGCAGATCGCGGGCGACCAGGCCGCCTTCATCACGGTCCTGGTCAAGGCGATCGAGGCGAGGCGCGCGATCGAGGTGGGCACCTTCCTGGGCTACGGCGCGGTCTCGATCGCGCGTGGCCTGCCCGAGGATGGGGAGCTGATCTGCTTCGAGATCGACGAGGACTACGCCGAGCGGGCCCGAGCGCACCTCGAGGAGGCGGGGCTGCTGGAGAAGGCCGACATTCGCGTCGGCCCCGCGAGCGATGGCCTGAAGGCGCTGACCGACGATGGCGGGTTCGACTTCTGCTTCATCGACGCCGACAAGCCCGGCTACCCCGACTACTACGAGCAGGCGCTGCGCCTCCTGCGCCCCGGAGGGCTGATCATGCTCGACAACGTCCTGCTCGACGGCCGCGTGCTTGATCCGGACCCCGACGACGAGTCGTCCCAGGTGATGAGCGAGCTGAACGACCGCCTGGCCGTGGACGACCGCGTGGAGGTGGCGATGCTCGGGGTCGCCGACGGGATCTCTCTGGTGCGGAAGAGGTAGGCGGGTGAGCGTTCCAACCGACGACGCCGGCTGGAGGGAGTTGATTCGCTCCGGTCAGCCTCCCTGCTACCGCCCGCTCGCAGAGGCCTCGGGCGGCAGGATCTGGAAGAAGGAGGGGGTGTTCGCGTCGATCATGCCCGCGGCGCCCGAGCGGTCGATCTTCAACTCGGTCTTCTACCGCCACGCCCCGGGGATCTATACCCAGCTCGATGCCGTCGCGCGGGAATACGAGGAGGCGGGGGTCAAGGCGTGGACGGTCTGGGTTCCGGAGGGCCAGCGGGGGGTCGCGAAGCAGCTCGAGCGAGCGGGCCACGTGCTCGATGCCGAGCCCCGCGACATGGCGATGGCGCTGGACGAGCTCCGGCGCCGGACCCGGCCCCCGAGCTCGAGATCGTCGAGCGCGACGACTATGGGGCGATGGCGCGAATCAACGAGGTGGCCTACGGCTACCCGGAGGGGGACTTCGATGTGATCCGGAACTCGCCGGCTCCGGGGCTGCGCATCTACTTCGGGCGAGTGGACGGGGGGGACGTGTGCACGCTCGGCATCGCGGCGTACAAGTCGGACGCCATCGTCGTCTGGGTGGCGGCGCTGCCGGAGGCGCGGGGCCGGGGCATCTCCGGGCGGGTGCTGGCCCGCGGCCTGGAGGACGCGCGCGAGAGCGGCCTGGAGACGACCACCCTGCAGGCGACCAAGCTGGGCACGCCCGTGTACGCGAAGCTCGGATACCGCGACTACGGCGCGATGCAGATGTGGGAGCGGCGCCAGCCCGCCTGACGTGGGTATGTTGCGCGCGTGCGCGAGGGTCCCTATTCCGACGAGCAGATAGACGCCGCGGTCGAGGCGCTCTCGGACCCCGAGGCTTTCCGCGAAGCCGAGAGCCAGGTCGCCCGTTTGGCGCCGCGACTCCAGACGATCCTGGCCGATGCGCTGAACGCGGGCGGATGGCTCGGCGAGTCGCGCGATTCCGAGGTGCTCAAGGCGGCCACGACTCCCGACGAGGAGGAGCGACTGACAGCCGTTCGGACCCTGCTCGCGGAAGAGGCGCGGATGGGGATGCTGGTCGGGGTCGCCGTCGGCTGGGCCCTGGTGGAACGGCTCGAAAACTCAACCGAGGAGGACTGACGCAGATGGAGATCAACTACATCGGCCACTCGACGGTGGAGCTGGTGGAGGGCGATACCCGGGTGCTGATCGACCCGTTCCTCGCACCCAACAACCCCGTCGCCAAGGTGACGGCCGACGAGCTCGACCCCACCCACGTGTTCATGACCCACGCCCATCTGGATCACTACGCGGACGCGGTCGCAATCTGCAAGCGGACCGGGGCCGCCTTTGTCGCGATCACGGAGCTGGCCAACGTTCTCGGTGAGCAGGGAGTCGAGGACACGACCGACATCAACCTCGGAGGGTCAGCTGAGTACGACTGGGGCTGGGTGAAGCTCGTGCCGGCTTGGCACACGAGCACGGTTCCGGGATCGGCGGACAGGCCCTACAGCCCGACTCCCGGCACGGTGATCGGAAGCGCATGCGGGCTGCTGGTCAACATCGGCGGAAAGACGGCCTACCACCTGGGCGACACCGCGCTCTTCAGCGACCTCAAGCTGATCGTGGAGCGCAACCCCGTCGACGTCGCATTCATTCCGATCGGAGGCCACTACACGATGGACCGCCATGACGCGGTGGTCGCGGCGGAGTTCGTCGGCGCCGATCTGGTGATCCCGGTCCACTACAACACCTTCCCGCCGATCGAGACCGACGCTGAGGCGTTCAAGCAGGACGTGGAATCGGAGACGAAGTCGAAGGTCGCCGTGCTCGCGCCCGGCGGGTCGCATTCGATCTGACGGCTGGCTGTCATCTCTCGGTGGCGGGGCCGCGCCTTGCCTATGATTGAAGAGTCGCACGGAAGCAGGGGGGCACGGAGCAAGGAAGGGGAGACATTGATGTTCTCGCCCCATACGATTCGCGCAGATTCGCCGGCGAAGAAAGCGGCGGCCTTGCTCGCCTTGGGTGGCATCGTCTTCTTCCTGGGTGTGGTGGCGGCGCAAGCCGAGGACCCGGTGACCGGGCGTTACGCCACCGGGGACCGGGCCCGCGACGTCTACTTCGATCCGTCGGTGCCGGGCGGCAAGTTCCGGACGGCGATCGTCAACGCGGCCGGGGCCTGGAACAAGCTTCCCGGCGTCGCGCTCTTCAACGTCCACAAGTCGCCGACCATGGCGCTCGACCCCGATCCCTGTGCGCGCGTGAATGGCGTGCCGGTCGGCGGCATCCTCCGGGGTCCGGTTGCGGGTAGCACGCTGGCCGAGAACCGCAGCTGCGTCGATCTCGAGACGGGGCGGCTGATCGGCTTCCGGCAGACCTACAACACGAGGTTCAGGTTCTACACCGGGAAAGGCAACCCACCCAGGACGCAGTACGACCTGCAGGGCGTCGCGACGCACGAGCTCGGGCATGCAGAGGGCTGGACCGGCGACCACTACGGAGGCCGCAACAACTCGAGTCTCTGCGCGGACAAGTCGAAGCAGGCGACGATGTGTCCGATCATCTACCCCGGCAGCAAGCGGCTGCACACCCTGACCCAGAACGACAAGGCGCCGGTCGTCGAGTCCTACTCGGAGTCCCCCATTGCCCCCGTCGACCCGCTCGCCGAGCTCGGCCTGCGGGCGCCGGCCGCGAGCGCGTTCTCATCCGCAGTCGCGCCCGGCGGAGCCGGAGCGCGCGGCTGTCTGCTCGGTCTCCTCGCTCGTCTCCACCTGAGCCGCGGGGGCGAGGTGTTCGCCGGTGGCGCCGGAAGGCAGCTGGTCGACTTGGCGGCCGGCGCCGACTACGGCCTCGGCAAGGGCGGCGACGACTGCGTCGTCGGCGGATCGGGCGCCGACGATCTCCGCCCCGGACCCGGCAACGACACGGTCATCGGTGGGCCCGGCCCGGATGTCATCGGCGCCGGCCCCGGCGCCGACCTGATCCTCGGCGGCCGCGGCGCTGACCAGATCTACGCGCTCGACGGCACCTTCGACCGGATTCGCTGCGGCAGCGACGATCTCCGCGCAGATCCACTCGGGCAGGTCCCTGACCCGGTCCCCGACCGCGTGTACCTGGCGGATCCGGGTGACGTGCTGGT
Source organism: uncultured Solirubrobacterales bacterium (assembly GCA_963752605.1). Lineage (GTDB taxonomy): Bacteria > Actinomycetota > Thermoleophilia > Solirubrobacterales > 70-9 > CAVVYW01. The sequence goes on along the minus strand of CAVVYW010000005.1, from coordinate 1,353,053 downwards.
CGATTGCGAGATGGCGCCGTCGGATTTCAAGGCCATCCCGCTGCCGCCGGGTTATGAGAGAGCGCGGGACGGCTTCGCCCTTCGCTCCGATAGAGAGCGGCCTGACGGCCGCTAGTCGGCCTGGTCGCCGCGGCGGAACCAGACGCCGCGGTCCTTCCAGTCGTGCGCGATCATCGCCCCGCCGGCGAGCGTCCACGCGAGTGCGTGGTTCGCCGAGCGGCGGGTCGCGAGGCCGGCGAGGCCGGCGCCGGCCAGCAGGATGCCGGTGACCCCGTGGTGGAGGCGCTGCCCGCCGATCCAGATCCGACGCAGCTGCGGGTCGTAGCCGACGATCCGGTTGCCGCGGGTCCAAATCTGTGTCGTGTTCCTGGACATGACTTCCCTTTCAGTCCTCAACACCTCCAATCGGCATCTGGAGTCGTGCCGATCAGCACAAGATTCGGTAATTGAACGGTGCCCCCTGCGGAGGACACGCTTCTTGCGCTGCCTGCGCAGTGCCCGACCGAGGAACTGGCCAGCCAGCCAGTTTGCCCGGCTTTCCCGGTACGCTGAGCCCGACCCGGACGTCGAGGAGAGAGGAGCAAGCAGTGGAGCCAGTGCAGGCGAAGGACGCGACCGCCCCGTCGAGGACCGGGCGCGAGGACTTCAAGGCCACCTCCGATCCCGCCCTGCAGGAGGGCAACCGCAGCGACGTGAAGCTCCTCGACTACACCGAGCTCTACTCCCTCTGGGAGAAGCAGCAGTGGCTCACCCAGGACCTCGACTTCTCACAGGACCGGATCGACTGGCACGAGCGGATCCCCGAGGAGGAGCGCTTCCAGCGGATGTACGGGCTCTCGAGCTTCTTCATCGGGGAGCAGAAGGTCGCCGACGAGCTCGGCCCGATCATGCGCGCCGCCCCATCAGAGGACCAGCGCATCTTCCTCTCGACGCAGATCGCCGACGAGGCGCGCCACGTCCGCTTCTTCGACCGCTTCTTCTCCGAGGTCGGCGTGCTGGAGAACGCGACCGATCTGAAGCAGCGGCTCGACGCACTTGACGAGCACCTCAACGACGCCTTCCGCGAGCTCTTCGACGGACTGCTCAAGAGCCGAGTCGACCGCCTCGCCAACGAGCCCGGCGACATCGACGCCATGGTCGAGGCGATCACGCTCTACCACATGGTGATCGAGGGAATGCTCGCCCTCACCGGGCAGCACTTCATCATCGACTACAACGAGCGGATGGGGACCCTGCCCGCGTTCGTCGAGGGATTCTCCAACGTCGCCCGCGACGAGCACCGCCACATCGCCTTCGGCGTTCGCTTCCTCACGGACATGGTCAAGGAGGACGATCGCTACCGCGAGGTGATCCAGGGGATGCTGGTTGAGGCCACCCCGGTCGCGGACAAGGTCATCGACCCGCCGTGGGCAGAGGAGGACGACTACGAGCTATTCGGGGTGAGCCGCGAGGAGACTCACGAGTTCGCCGCGCAGTGCCTCTCGCGCCGCCTCAAGGTGATCGGCGTGATGCCGGCCGCCGCGTAGCGGCTAGCGCTTCTTCTTGGCGCCGGACTTCTTGGCCCCGGACTTCTTCTTCTTGGCCTGCGCCTTCGGCTCGGGCGGGGGCGGGGGCGGGGTCGCCTCGGCCTGGGAGACCTGCGTGCTGGCCCCCGTGCCATAGCACTCGGCACCCGCGCCCTGATCGACGACCCCGTCGCCGTTGGCGTCGCACGCGGGAGTGATGCCGGTGGCCACCGGGGCCGGCTGAGTCTTCGGGGTGGTATTGACGTCCGTCTGGGCGCCGTGCTTGCGCTTGCGCTTGGAGTCGGCGAGCACGCCGCCGGTAGCGATCTCCTCGCCCTCGCCGGGGAGCGCCTCGTCATCCTCGCCCGGGACCGGCTCGGTCACGGCTTCCTCGGGCTGAGCGGTGGTGGTGGGGGCGGCGGTGGTGGGCGTGGGCGCCGCGGTCGCCGGCGCCGCGGCGATGGCGGTTTGCACGCCACCGGGCGCCGGTGCCGGCTCCGGCTTGGCAGCCTTCGCCTGCGCGGCCTTGTTGCCTCCGGCGGGGTCCTTGGTGATGTGCTTGACCTCGGCCACACCGCCGGCGACGATCGCCGCGGTCGCGAGCCCGGCGGCCGCTTTGGTGCCGATCGCGGTCGCGGCGGCACCCGCCGCGGCTCCGGCGCCACCGGCGGCGGCTCCGCCGCCGACCGCCGCGGCTCCACCGAGCGCGGCTCCACCCGCGGCCGTCCCGCCTGCTCCGGCGGCGGCTGCGCCGGCCGCACCGGCACCGGCGGCTCCGGCACCTGCGGCTCCGGCGGCTCCGCCGCCTCCGGCCCCGGCGGCCGCCCCGCCGCCGCCACCGCCGAAGATGCCGCTGAGCTTGCCGACGAGAAACCCCTTGAGCAGCAGCAGGGGACCCGCGGGGAAGAGCGCCGAGAGGACCTTGGAGTCCTTGCGGAGCTGCTTGCGGAACTCGCCACAGGGCTCGCAGGCCTTGATGTGGCGCCGCGCCGCGCCGTCGAGTTTGGCGAGGCCCTCGGCGGCCTCGGCGAGCTGGAGGCGGACGTCGTCGCAGGTGAGCGCGCGAGCCTGGCTCGACTCGGCGAGGGCGATCCTGGCCCGCACCAGCAGCGACTTGACGCCGGGAACGGTGGTGTCCATGGCGTGCGCGATCTCCTCGTAGCTCATCGCGTCGATCTCGCGCAGCAGCAGCGCGGTGCGCTGGGTCTCGGGGAGCCTGCCGACGTCGTCGAGGAGGCTGCGGAACTCCTCGCGGTTCTGGACCCGCTCGAGGGTGGTCACCCCGTTCATATGGGGGTGGGTGTCCATGGTGTCCTGCCCGTCCGCGGTGGGCTTACGAAGATGGTTGAGGCAGCGGTTGCGCGCGATCCGATAGAGCCACGGCCGCACCGCGATCGGCCGGTCGTCCGCGCACATCGCGTTGTAGGAGGCGACGAAGACCTCCTGGAGAACGTCCTCCGCGTCCTCCGTGGAGCCCAGCATCTGCCGGCAGAAACCGAGCAGCCTGGACTGGTACCGCGTGACCAGGGCCTCGAAGGCGTTCTGGTTGCCGTCGCGCGTGAGGGCGACGAGCGACTCGTCTCCCTGGAACTTCAACAGGGGCGAGCGGCGAGCAAAGAGTCGTCGGCGCTGCGCGTGTGTGAGTGTTGAGGCTTCCACGGAGTGGACCAGCGCGGTTTCCCCTACCGAGGGAACACGGTAACAAGCGTCCGGTTGCGCTTGGGGACGCTTAATCCCTGCGCAATCCAGCTTAGCCCCGGCCTACGCGCCGGAGTTGAGGAAAGCCGAAATGGCCGTGCCAATGACGGCCGCGCTGAGCGTATAGACAGCCACGAGCTTCTCCATGTTGCGCTCACGCTTCATCCCTGTCTTCATCGGAAACCTGACCCCCTGAACTTGAAGGTACCCAATTTTGATGACGAGGGCTTAATGCCCGGGGGGCGCCGGAAGCCAAACGGATCGTGCCTGGGTCCCTGCCTGGAGAGCGCCTCCCCGCGGCTACGATCCGGAACTGCCCGGGTAGACAAACTGGCAAAGTCTGCGCCCTTAAAAGGCGCTGCCCCCTCGGGGGCGTTGCGGGTTCGAGTCCCGCCCCGGGCACCTCCATCGGCCGGGCTGCTCGGCCGCCCGGCCCTAGCGGCGGGGGCGGGCGAACAGCTCGATCTTGATGAAGCCCGCGACGTCCGCCGTTACGTAGGCGGCCTGGACGTCCACGGTGCAGTTGTCGGGCCGCTTGGTGCCCATCTTCAGCTTCCTCGTGGTGGTCGGGGTCGGGGTGACGGTGAACTCGCCGCTCGGCACCTTCGCCTTCTTGCTTCCCCTGCGGCAGGTCACCTGCCAGCGCACCTCGACCGGCGAGCTCGGGGTGGCCTTTACGCGCACCCGCAGCTGCTTCGGGCTCTTGGCGATGCCGCCCGCGTAGGCGATCGGGAAGCCGTCGTCGGTGCCCTTGCCGAGCAGCTTGCCCGGCTTCGCAATCGCCGGCGCGCAGAGGATTGCCGCCGCGAGCAGCGCGGCCGCGAGGATCAGTGTGGATCGCCCGAGAGGCACGGCCCCATCATCAATGGGCGGCGCGCCCCCGTCAACCGACAACCGTTCAGACGCAGGCCACGCACGATCCGTGCGTGCGTCACCCGCCGATCCGGCCACTCCGGGACAATTCCCGGTCATGTCCCGGCCGCTGACATGGATGTACAGGAAGATCGGGCGCTGGTACCCGACGGTGTTCATCACGCTCGAGCTGCCGTCGGCCTTCGTGGTCGCGACGGGCGCCGTCGCCCTGTTCAGCACCTACTACGACGTCAGCAAGGAGGACTTCCTCAGGGTCCTCGGCCTGACCCTGGGTCTGACCGCGATCGCGATCGTCGTCGTGCTCGCGCGCGTCTACAAGCGGCTGCGCCCGGTGCAGGACTGGATCGGCGGCGCCCGCTCCCCCGAGCAGACGGCGAGGGCCTGGAGGCTGTGCGTGGACATGCCGATGGAGCTGATCCGCCGCGACTTCTACTTCCCGATCTTCGTCACGCTGCTCACCGCGGTCGGGGCGGTGCTCATCCTCGAGACGAGCTGGCTCGCCTTCTTCCCGATCGCGATCGCCGGCCTGCTCGCGATCGGCTACTCGGGGACGCTCCACTACCTGGCCCTCGAGCTGGCGATGCGGCCGATCCTCTTCGACATCAACGCGGCGCTCGACACGCCGGTGCGAATCGACAAGGCGAGCCTGCCATTGGGCTTCAAGCTGCTCGCCTCGCTGCCGCTGATCAACGTGATCACCGGCATGGTGGTGGCGGCGCTCACCGCCGAGGGCGGTGGGGCGGAGGCGCTGGGGATCAATGTGCTGATCGCGCTCGCCGCCTCCTTCCTGGTCAGCTTCGAGCTGGTCGTGCTGCTCTCGCGCTCGATCCTGCGGCCGGTCGAGGACCTCGAGGCGGCGACCGAGCGAATCCGGCAGGGCCGCTTCGACGAGCACGTGCCGGTCACCACCGCCGACGAGTTCGGCGAGCTCTCCTCGGCGTTCAACCAGATGGTGGACGGCCTCGCCGAGCGGGAGCGGCTCCGCGAGGCCTTCGGCACCTATCTCGACGAGGAGGTGGCCCGCCACATCATCAGCGAGGAGTACGACCCCGAGGGCACGGAGGTCGACGTCTCCCTCGTCTTCTGCGACGTGAGGGACTTCACGACCGCCGCGGCCGACGCAGGCGCGCACGAGATCGTGGCGCGGCTCAACGAGCTCTTCGAGTGCGTCGTCCCGATCATCGCCCGCCACCGGGGGCACGTGGACCAGTTCCTCGGCGACGGGGTGCTGGCGGTGTTCGGCGCGCCGGAGCGAGTCGAGCGCCATGCCGATCGTGCTGTCCAGTGTGCGGTGGAGCTGGCGCGCACGGTCAACAGCCGCCGCCCCGGTGGCTTCGAGATAGGCGTCGGCGTCAACACCGGGACCGTCGTCGCGGGGTCGATCGGGGGCGCCGGGCGCCTCTCCTTCAGCGTGATCGGCGACGCCGTCAATCTCTGCTCGCGGGTCGAGGCGAAGACCCGCGATACCGGTGACCCCGTCCTGATCACCGCGGAGACCAGGGAACAGCTCTCGGAGACGATCGAGGTGATGTCCCGCGGCGAGCAGGAGATCCGTGGCTATGACCGCAGGGTGGAGCTCTTTGCCCCGCTCGTGCCGGTAGCGGCACAGGTGGACGAGCGCGGCAGCGACGAGTCGATGCCGATTCCCGAGGGGGAGGTGGGTGGCCTGGGCCGAGCCCCGGTCCCCGGCGACGGCCTGGGCAAGGGGACCGGCGGGGGCACCGGCACCCGCACGCTGCCGGGGAGCTAACCCGTGCAGGTGGATCTCGACCCTCCCAAGGGCGTCCCGGCCCCTCAGCTGACCCGGCTCTACAGCGGGCCGCTCGAGCGGTTCACGGATGCTCGGAACGAGCTCGCCAAGTCGTTGAAGGAGGCCGGCAACACCGACGCCGCCGAGTGGGTGAGGGCGCTGAAGAAGCCGACCCGCGCGGCCTGGCTCGTCAATCAGCTTGCTGCGCGCAAGCCGGCCGCGGTGAAGAAGCTGCTCGACGCCGGCGGGGAGTTGCGACGCCGCCAGGAGGAGATGGTGGCCGGGTCGGTAAACCGCGACGCGCTCCGCAAGGCGGCGGACCGCGAGCAGAAGGCCGTGGACTCGCTGCTGCAGACCGCGGAGGCGCTCGGCCGGGAGCACAGGGTCGGCTCCCAGATCCTCAACCGGGTGGGGGAGACGCTGCAGGGGGCGTCGAGCGATCCGGAGGTGGCGAGGGCGATCGAGCTCGGCCGCCTCGACCGCGAGCGGCGCGCGGTCGGGCTCGGGCTGGTGGGTCCCACGGCGCCCAGCGCGCCGGCGGAGGCGTACGACCGGAAGGCGAAGGGAGCCGCCGAGCGGCGCACCCGGGAGCGGGAGGCGAAGCGCCGCAAGGAGGCGGAGCGGAAGGTCGCCGCGCTGGAGAAGACGCTCCAGCGCCGGCGCACCGCGGTCGAGAACGCGCGGGACACCCTCGAGGAACGCGAGGCCTGGTACCGCGAGGCCGTGCGGGAGCTGAAGACCGCGAAGCGCAAGCTTGATGAGATCTAGGCGATGACCGAGGACGCCAAGAGCGGCAGCGGCGCGAAGCGCGGGGTGGCGCGATTCGTCACCAACAAGCTGGTCAACCCGGTGACTCGGCGGCTGCTCGAGCAGGGGCTCTTTCCCGGCACCCACGCCTTGCTCGAGACGACCGGGCGGAAGTCGGGCGAGCCTCGCCGTACGCCGATCGGCAACGGGCTGCGCGGCGACGAGTTCTGGATCGTCACCGAGCACGGCTACGGCCGCCGACTACGTCAAGAACATCCAGAAGGATCCGCGGGTCCGCGTCAAGGTGGGCCGCGGCCCCTGGCGGGACGGCACCGCCCACATCCTTCCCGACGACGACCCGGCCGACCGGCTGCGCTGGCTCGACCGCCCGGTCAATGACACCGCCCTCCGGATCGTCAGCACCCAGAAGCTGACGATCCGGGTGGACCTCGAGTGACAGGCGCCCCCTTCGATGCGGGGTGGACGAATGTTCTAGGCCGCTTCTCGCGACCGGACCGCGTCCCTGATTAGTCTCACGGTCGTTCGCTCGTTGGTCCCTTCGCCCTCGGCCTCCGAGCGACCCCGATCCAGAGGGCGAGCCACGGACCGGCAAGCCGACTGCAAAGGAGTGCGACGAAGCTGTGAGGACCAGGGGGACGTACCGCGGGTGGGTTTGCGCCCGCTGCTTTGTGGCCGTGAAGGTGAAGGGGAGCGTGAATCCTCCGTTGGGCTGGGCGTGGGACGGCGACTCGGCCTACTGCATCGACTGCAGCCGTGATCGAGCCGCCGAGGCGGCGCGGGCGGAGATGCCGTTCGCCGACCTGGAGGCGCTGCACCACGCCGAACGGGACGCGCGGATCCGGTTCGAGCTGGAACGCGACCCCGACCGCCCGGACCACGAGATCGCACAGCTCTGCGGTGCATCGGTGCTCGGGGTCGGCAACGCGCGCAAGCGACTGCCGCTCAAACAGGACGCTCGGCCCGGCGGCTAGGTCCTGCGGCAGTCTCGCCGCGATGACCGGCGACCCGTTCGCGCCCGCCCGGAGTTCGCGATCGACTGGGCGCGTTCTGTTCGGCGGCTGCGGCTTAGGGGCGGCTGGCGGTGTTGACGGTGAGCTCACCGAGGCCGCCGGCCGCTCGCGGACCTTGGGGGCAGAAGCCGTCCCCGCGCTCGTCGAGCTCGTCTCGGCCGGACTGTTGGCGCCCACGGCAAACCCGAGCAGGCCTACGCAAAGGCCCAGGTAGACGACCAGGGTTGGAAAGTGGAGGCGGCGCATGGTCCCGGACCATCGTCCGTTCGCCAAGGCCCTTTAGCTAGGCTCGCGTTAGTGGCCACACGGCAGAAAGAGACCGAGGCGAAGGTCGGGTCAGCAGGCGCCGTCCACGGCGGCCGCCTGGTCGCGCAGGCCCTGAAGAGCCGCGGCGTCTCCAAGCTCTTCTCGCTCTCGGGCGGGCACCTCTTCTCCATCTACGACGGCTGCAAGGAGGAGGGGATCGACGTGATCGACACCCGCCACGAGCAGTCGGCCGCCTTCGCCGCGATCGGCTGGGCGAAGGCGACCCGCGAGCCCGGCGTCTGCGCCCTGACCGCTGGCTGCGGGGTGACCAACGGGATGAGCGCGATCGCCTCAGCCCAGGCCGACGGCGTGCCGCTGGTGACGCTCGGCGGCCGCGCGCCGGAGATGCGCTGGGGGATGGGGTCGCTCCAGGAGATCGACCACGTGCCCTTCGTCGAGCCGCTGGTGAAGTCGGCGATCACCGTCAGGGACCCGGCCAAGATCGCCCGCACCACCGCCGAGGCGATCGACACCGCCGCCGAGCCGCCGCTCGGCCCCACCTTCGCCGACTACCCGCTCGACGTCGTCTTCATGGAGGCGGAGTCGGAGGTCCCCGATCCGGCGCCGGTGTCGCCCAGGCCCGCCGATGGGGTGGAGGAGGCCGCCAAGCTGCTCGCCGGGGCCGAGCGCCCGGCGATCATGGCCGGCACCAACCTCTACTGGGCCCGGGCCGAGTCCGAGCTGCGCGAGCTGGCCGAGGCGCTCGGCATCCCCGTCTTCCTCAACGGCCTCGGCCGCGGCTGCCTGCCGCCCGACCACGAGCTCTTCTTCAGCCGCGCCCGCGGCGCCGGCCTCAAGGGCTGCGACGTCGCGCTGGTGATCGGCGTCCCGCTCGACTTCCGGCTCGGCTTCGGCGGCGCGGTCGCCGAGGACGCGAAGCTGATCCAGCTCGACTTCGCTCCGATCGCGGCTCGAGAAGACCCGCCAGCCCGACCTCGAGCTGGTCGGCGACATCGGCGCGACGCTCTCGGCGATCCGCGAGTCGGCCGGGATCCGGGGAGCATCCGAGCTGGATCTCCGAGCTGCGGAAGGTGGAGACCGAGAAGCGCGGGGAGGAGCAGGAGATGCTGGACGACGACCGCTCCCCGCTCCACCCGATGCGCGTCTACAAGGAGCTCGGCGAGTTCCTCGACCGCGACGCGATCGTGATCGGCGACGGCGGCGACTTCGTCAGCTTCGCCGGCCGCGTGGTCGAGACCTGGGAGCCCGGCACCTGGATGGACCCCGGCCCCTACGGCTGCCTCGGCGCCGGCCCCGGCCAGGCGATCGGCGCCAAGCTCGCCCACCCCGAGCGCCAGGTCTGCCTGCTGCTCGGCGACGGCGCCTTCGGCTTCTCCGGGATGGAGTTCGACACGATGGCCCGCCACGACCTCCCGATCGTCGCGGTGATGGGCAACAACGGGATCTGGGCGCTCGAGCACCACCCGATGAAGTTCCTCTACGGCTACTCGCTCGCCGCCGAGCTCCGCCCCGAGACCCGCTACGACGAGGTCGTCTCCGCCCTCGGCTGCCACGGCGAGCTGGTCCGGGAGCCCGCCGAGCTCCAGCCCGCCCTGGAGCGCGCCTTCGCCTCGGGCAAGCCCGCGCTGGTCAACGTCCTCACCGACCCCGAGGTCGTGTACCCGCGCAGGGCGAACCTCGCCTGAGACCGCGCCAGTTGTCGTCGACGGGGCGAATCTCGCACCGTGACTGCACAGCTCTCGGCACGAGTTCACGCTTGACTTCGCTCGAAGCGACCCCGACGATCCGGCGCGTGGAGTCTTGGTCGCGCGGATCTCCTTCCCTGCCAGCCTGCTGACCGAGGTCAAGGATTTGATCGATACCGCCTGGCGAGAGTATGCTCGTGAGGCGATGCCACCGGAGATGCAGGATGAGTGATCACACGGGAAAAAGGAAGAAGGTCAAGTACCGAATTAGGTATGGGCCGCCGGCCGCCCCCTGGCGAAAAATGACCTCCAAGCACGACTTCGAATTGAGCCCCGAGGATGAGCGGATCATCAAAGCGGTCGAGCTGCGTCATCTAAGGGAACTCGGCTACCTGCCGTAGCCGGCGACCCCCACGGAGTAGCGAACCTCGCCTGAGCGCCGCCGTGCGGTCGGCCGCCGTTCGGCCCTCTACACTAGGTAGGCAGCATTCGCCCGGTGGCCCACCCTCTTCCCTCGCGCGAACACACCGAGAGGGCCAGGAAGGTGGACCCAGATGACTGAATCGAGTCGGTTCGAGGAGCTGCAGGCGGAGGCGCAACACGCGCGTGACCGCCACAGCCTCTACCGCGCCAAGACACTCAGCTCACGCCCGACCAGCCCCGGGCGGCTGAGGGAGCTGAAGCGCGCCTCGCTGGTCGCCACGGCGCGTGCCGAGAGGGCGAAGACCAATGCCTGAGACCGCGACAGCAGGCTGGACCTGCGCGAAGTGTGAGATGACGGTGAGCTGGATGGAGGGGGTCGAGAAGCCGACGCTGCCGACCACCTGGGCCAAGGAGAACGGCCTGCTCTACTGCCTCGCCTGCCGCCGCGACCTGGCCGGAGATGCAGGCGTCGAGGGACTGGCCGAGGATGCCTCACTCGACACGATCCAGCAGACACGCTCCCGGGCGCGGATCGAGTTCGAGCTCCAGCGCGAGCCCGATCGCCAGGACAACCGGATCGCGAAGTCCTGCCACACCTCGATCACCGCTGTGCGCAAGGCGCGGGACCGGCTCGGGATGAAGAGCCCGGCCCCGAGCTGAGCCGGCGCGAGCTATGTCGGAGATAAACCGAAGGCGGGAGGCGCAGACTCGGCTGAGGAAGCTCGAGGCCGAGGCGACCCACACCCAGCAGCGCTACGACCTCTACAAGGCCAAGACCTACGGTCCGAGGCCGACCGAGCCCAGCCGGCTCCGGGAGCTGGAGCGCCTCACCGAGACGGCGCAGTCCCGCCTGGCCCAGGCGCGCTCCGAGGCCACAGCAGCGCCCCTACATCACTCAACTTAAGGAGTAAGTCACATGTCAACGCAGTCATTCGCCGATCTCGGCGTGTCTCGCCCTATCGTGGGCGCGCTCGCCAAGCGCGGCATCACCGAGCCGTTCGCGGTTCAAAGACTTTGCATCGCCGACGTCCTCGCAGGTGAGGACGTCCTCGTCCAGTCGCCGACCGGGTCGGGCAAGACGCTCGCCTTCGGCGCGCCGATCGTCGATCGGCTCGATTCCAACGGGCCGCGGCAGGCGGCGCTGATCCTCGCGCCCACCCGCGAGCTCGCCGAGCAGATCGTCGACGAGCTTCACTCGATCGCCCACGCCAAGGCGCTGCGCGTCGCCCCCGTCTACGGCGGGGTCGGCATCCACGCCCAGGCCAAGAAGGCCGCCAAGGCGCACATCATCGTCGCCACCCCCGGCCGCCTCGAGGACCTGATGGAGCGCGGCTCGGTCAACCTCAAGAACGTCCAGATCCTCGTCCTCGACGAGGCCGACCGGATGCTCGACATGGGCTTCAAGCCCCCGGTCGACCGGATCGTCGGCGAAGATGCCCCGCGATCGCCAGACGCTCTTCTTCTCGGCGACGCTCGAGGGGGCGGCCGGCAAGCTCGCCGCCGCCTACACGCGCAACCCGCGCCGCCACGTCCACAAGCCGAAGGTCGAGAAGCACGCCGAGACCGAGCACCGCTTCATCCACCTCGCCCACGAGGCCAAGGTCGACGCCCTGGTCGCGCGAGCTGCGCAAGGCGGAGAACGCCCGCACCCTGGTCTTCGTCCGCACCAAGCGCGGCGCCGACCGGCTGGTGAAGAAGCTCAGCCGCCAGAAGATCCGGGCGCTGGCGATGCACGGCAACAAGTCACAGGGCCAGCGCAGCCGCGCCCTCGCCGACTTCGAGGACGGCCGCTGCGACACCCTGGTCGCCACCGACGTCGCCTCCCGCGGCATCGACGTCGACGACATCACCCACGTGATCAACTTCGACGCCCCCGCCGACCGCGACGGCTACGTCCACCGCACCGGCCGCACGGGCCGCGCCGGCGCCTCGGGCGTCGCCGCCAGCTTCGTCCTTCCCGACCAGCACGGCGAGATGCGCAAGATTGCTACGGACCTCGGCCTGCATCGCGAGTTCGATTCAGGCCCCGGATTCGAGCACGCCGCTCGCCAGCACTCCAGGAACGGAGGCTCCGGCAACGGGGCAGCGAGCGGCAAGAGTCGTGAAGGGGCGGACCTACAGCGCCCGTCCCAAGAGCAGCCGACGGGGACGGCGTTAGGCGCCCGTGGCGGCGCGCTCCCGGCGCGCCGTCTTCACGCGGGCGGTCTGATCGAGGTCGACCTTCCGGAGCCGGACGGCTTCGGGGGTCACCTCGACGCACTCGTCCGCGCGAAGGAACTCGAGAGCCTGCTCTAAAGAGAGTCGCTTCGCGGGCACGAGCCGGACGAGCTGGTCGGCTGCTGCGGCGCGGACGTTCGTCTGATGCTTCTCCTTGATCGCGTTGACGTCGATGTCCTCCGCCCGCGCGTTCTCGCCGATCACCATCCCCTCGTAGACGTCCTCGCCCGGCCCCAGGAAGAGCGTTCCCGCGCTCCTGTAGCCCGAACAGGGCGAAGGCCGCGGTCTTGCCGGCCCGGTCGGCGACCAGCGAGCCCGTCGGCCGGGCGTGGAGGTCCCCGGCCCACGGCTCCCAGCCCTCGAAGACGTGGTGCATCAGCCCGGTGCCGCGGGTCTCGGTCAGGAACTCGGTCCTGAAGCCGATCAGCCCGCGCGCCGGCACCAGGTACTCGAGCCGCACCCAGCCGGTGGAGTGGTTGACCATCTGCTCCATCCGCCCCTTGCGCACCGCCAGCGCCTGGGTGACGACGCCGACGAAGTCCTCGGGGACGTCGATCGCGAGGCGCTCCACCGGCTCGTTGGTCTTGCCGTCGATCTCGCGGGTGACCACGTGCGGCTGGCCCGCGGTCAGCTCGAAGCCCTCGCGCCGCATCATCTCCAGCAGGACGACGAGCTGGAGCTCGCCGCGGCCCTCGACCTCCCAGACCTCGGGCCGGTCGGTGTCGCGGACGCGGATCGAGACGTTGCCGACCAGCTCCTGGTCGAGCCGGTCGCGGATCTGGCGCGCGGTCAGCCTGTCGCCGTCCTTGCCCGACAGCGGCGAGGTGTTGATCCCGACCGTGATCGAGAGCGAGGGCTCGTCGACCGAGATCACCGGCAGCGGCCGCGGGTCCTCGGGGTCGGCGAGCGTCTCGCCGATCGTCACCTCGGGCAGGCCGGCGACCGCGATGATCTCGCCGGGCCCGGCCTCGGCGGCCTCGACCCGGTCGAGCGCCTCGGTCACGTAGAGCTCGCTGACCGTCGCCCGCTCGATCTCGCCGTTGGCGCGGCACCAGGCGATCGGCTTGCCGGCCTGCGATCGTCCCGTTGTGGACGCGGCAGATCGCCAGCCTCCCTACATAAGAGGAGGCGTCGAGGTTGGTCACGTGCGCCTGCAGCGGGGCGTCGGGGTCGTAGGTGGGCGCCGGGATCGCCTCGGTGATCAGGTCCATCAGCGGCTTCAGGTCGGTTCCCTCCTCACCCTCGGCGAGCGACGCCCAGCCGGCGCGGGCGTTGGTGTAGACGATCGGGAAGTCGATCTGGGACTCGTCGGCGTCGAGATCCATGAACAGCTCGTAGACCTCGTTCACGACCTCGCCGATCCGGGCGTCGGGCCGATCGACCTTGTTCACCACCAGGATCACCGGCAGCTTCGCCTCCAGCGCCTTCCGCAGCACGAACCGCGTCTGCGGCAGCGGCCCCTCCGAGGCGTCCACCAGCAGCAGCACCCCGTCCACCATCGTCAGCCCCCGCTCGACCTCACCCCCGAAGTCCGCGTGCCCCGGCGTGTCGATGATGTTGAGCTTCACCTCGCCGTAGCGGACCGCCGTGTTCTTGGCGAGGATCGTGATCCCCTTCTCCCGCTCGAGGTCCATCGAGTCCATCACCCGCTCGGCGACGTCCTGCCCCGACCGGAACGCCCCGGACTGCCAGAGCATCGCGTCGACCAGCGTCGTCTTGCCGTGATCGACGTGGGCGACGATGGCGATGTTGCGGAGGTCCTCGCGGCGGGCGGTGGTCATGAGGACGCGGGATGGTAGGGCTCACCCCATTGTGGATAGGGTCGGCCCGAACCCGACCAAGGAGGAGCTCGATGAGCGTCCTTATCCGCTTTGCCCCCGCGTCCCTGACTGCGGCCCAGTACGACGAGAGTGTCAAGAAGCTCGAGGAGGCGGGTGACTTCCCGCCTGACGGACTCGATTACCACGTCTGCTTCGGTACCGAAGGCAACCTTCGCGTCAGCGAGATCTGGGATTCCCAGGAGCAGCTCGACGCATTCGGCGAGAAGCTGATGCCGGTGCTGTCCGAGATCGGAATCGAGCCCGGCAAGCCGGAGGTGATGGAGATCCACAACATCGTCAGGCGCTAGGGCGCAACCCGCCGGCGGGGGGCGACCGCTACTCTCGTCCAGAGGGTTCGTTCGCAACCAGTGCGGATGGGGCCCGATACGAGGCGGAACCGATTGCGCCGCACGCGCTCTCGCCATCCGTCTCCGAAAGGAACACAGTTGACTGATCAGACAGCGGAAGAGACGAAGGACGCAGGCAGCGAAGAGGCCCAGGTCGAGCAGACCGAGCAGGCCGACCAGCCCGAGGGCGACTCGCTCAAGGACAAGGTCGAGGACGTGGTCGACTCGGTGAAGGACAAGTTCACCGGCGGCGACAAGGCCGACGACGGCGACAAGGCCGACGACAAGGAGTAACAGCAGACGTCAGGCGGGCTCGGGCTGGGGATGGGAGGAGACCAGCTCGAGCACGTCGTCGCCGTGGCGTGGCTCACTCTCCGACCGGCCAGTGCTCGACCTCGAGCTCGGGCATCGGAAAGTCGCGAGTGTTGCCCGTTGCCAGCCGGGCTCCGGCGCCCAGCGCGGCAGCGGACCGGTCAGCTAAGCGAACGGCTCAGCCCACCCGGTGGGGATCTCCCTGTCTCTGAGCGCGAACCCACGCCGCCGGGTCCTCGTCCCAGTCGTGTCCATGGTCGGGAATCGTCCCGATCGAGGCGAGGATCTCGTCCCATCGTCGCTCGTCGTCCAGCGTGCGGCGCAGGACCCGCGCGATGAACGCGCTTCGCCGATGCTTTCCCACTCTCCGGTCCAATTCAGCCACCAGCTCATCTTCGAGGCTTATGTGTAAACGCATGCGCGTAGGTTGGCACGAAGGGGTGACCTGAAGCGGGCCGTGCGGCTCAGGCCGCGGCGACCAGCTCGAGCACGTCGTCGCCGTGGCGCTTGAGGAAGGCCGGGCCGACGCCGTGGATCTCGGCGAGGCTGTCCACGTCCCGGGGGCGCGAGGCGGCGATCGTCTCCAGCGTGCGGTTGTTGGCGACGGTGTAGGCGGGCTTGCCGGCCGCGGCCTCCAGGCGCCAGGTCCTGCAGCGCCTCGAGCAGCGCCTCGCCCTCGGGTGAGAGCTCGGCCGGGGGAGGGGCGGACTTGCGAGCCGCGCCGCCTGGTCGCCTTCACCTCGAGCTCCTCG
Organism: uncultured Solirubrobacterales bacterium; assembly: GCA_963752605.1. Taxonomy (GTDB): domain Bacteria; phylum Actinomycetota; class Thermoleophilia; order Solirubrobacterales; family 70-9; genus CAVVYW01. The sequence continues at coordinate 1,337,626 of CAVVYW010000005.1, read as the reverse complement.
GGATCCGGCAGCCAGGAGGCCGGGTCGCAGACGTCGCAGCAGCGCCCCTCGGGCGCGCCCGGGGTCGAGTCCCCGAAGTGGTCGAGCAGCGCCCGCCGCCGGCAGCTCTCCGAGAAGCTGAAGCGCTCCACCGCCCGGTAGGCGCGCCAGGAGCGATCCTGCGCCTCCTTGCACGCCGCCCGGGCGCGGGCGAGGTTGATCGTGGCGTTGAAGCGGAGCTCGAGCCGCCCGCCGGGCGCGGGCTCGACCTCGAATGCCCCGGCCCGCTCGGCGACCGCGAGCTTCACCCGGTCCTGGTCGTCGCGCGGGGCGTCGATCGTCGAGCGCCCCTCCTCGTCGGCGCCGGCCTTCAGCCGCTGCGCGTAGAGCGAGACGCTCTCGGGCTCGACCTCGCGCATCTGGATGAACCGGACCAGCCGGCCGAGGTCCGAGCGCCCCGCGAGCAGCACGGCGCGGGCGGGCAGCCCGTCGCGGCCGGCGCGCCCCGCCTCCTGGTAGTAGGCCTCGACGCTCGTCGGGATCGCCCAGTGCCAGACCGAGCGCACGTTCGCCTTGTCGACCCCCATCCCGAAGGCGTTGGTGGCGGTGATCACCTCGGCGTCGCCGCTCATGAACCGGTGCTGGGCGGAGGCGCGCTCGTCGGGCGCCATCCCCGCGTGGTAGCCGGCGGCGCTCAGCCCGTCCTCGCGCAGCGCCTGGGCGACCTCCTCGGTGTCGCGCCTGGTCCCGCAGTAGACGATCGCCGGCCGGTTCGCCTCGTCGGCGAGCCCGTGGCGCAGCATCGCCAGCTTCCGCGCCTTCGACCCCTTGCCCTCGAACTGGACGATGTCGAAGGAGAGGTTGGGACGGTCGAACCCCGCCCGGATCATCAGCGGGTCGTCGGAGCCCGAGCCGCTGCGAGATCTCGGTCGCGACCCCCTCGGTCGCGGTCGCCGTGCAGGCCATCACCACCGGCCGCCCGAGCCGCTCGATCACCCGCGGCAGCCGCAGGTAGTCGGGCCTGAAGTCGTGCCCCCACTCCGAGATGCAGTGAGCCTCGTCCACCGCGAGCAGATCCACCTCGCGCTGCCCGACCGCCTCCATGAAGGCGGGCGAGGCGAACCGCTCCGGCGAGCAGTAGACGATCCGCGCCTGCCCGCCACGGATCTGCGCCATCGCATCCCGCGCCACCTCCTCGGGCAGCCCCGAGGCGATCATCACCGCCGGATGCCCACCCGCCGCCAACCGCCGCCACTGATCCGCCATCAGCGCGATCAACGGACTGACCACGATCGTCAGCTCCCCCGAAGCGAGCCCGGGCAGCTGGTAGCAGAGGCTCTTCCCACCCCCGGTGGGCATCACCACCAGCGAGTCCCGCCCGGCGAGCGTCGCCTCGACGGTCTCCCGCTGGCCGGGCCGGAAGCTGTCGTAGCCGAGGTGGGCGAGGAGGGCGTCGGGGTCGCGCGGCCCTTCGTAGGCGCGCCGGGCCTCCGCCGGCTCCGAGTCAACCCCCTCGAGGCCCCGGAGGGCCGTCTGCGCCTCATCCATCTCAGGAAGAGCCGCCTGCGCCTGGTTCTCGCCCCGCTTGCTCACCCTCGTAGCCTCGCGCAAGGCGCGGTCAGATACTGCGCGACGCGGCGTGCGTCACGGGATCGAATCGGCGGCCCGATCCGTTTCTCGCTACCACCGCACAGGTATCCGCGAGACCACTCGCCAGCCCAGCTAGCCCGCGCTTCCGCTTTCACGCGATTGCAGTAGCGGCGCTAGTCCGGGTGCCGCGAACTCTTAGTGGAACCCGCCGGCGCGTCGGTCCCGTTGGAGCAGTGCGCGCTTCGCTCAAGCCACAGGCGCGCGTGTCCTCACAGCAGCTGATTTCCTCGCCTGCCTCTCGAAGGGCCGCCTGGATCACAGGCGAGACATCGGTCCTCCTGGACTCAGAGCGACGGATGGATGGCCCTCAGCAACTCGCCTGCGGCGACGGGGTCGTCGACGCGCTTGTACTTGTGCGGCGCCGTTAGACCGAGATCTCGCAACCGAGGGGCCAGCGTGCCGTCGAGGAGCACGAGCGGGCGCAACAACACAGTCCACGGCCACTTGTCCGGGTCGTCGGGATGGGAGCGATCCTCGACCGGCTCGCTGACGACCTCCAAGGCGCCCATGACCTTGCCCGACGCCGTGGCCACCAGGACAGCGATGTCGCCATTGTGAAGCTGGTGAGGGCAGCCGCTCGACCACCACTTGTTGATGTGGGTGTCTGTGACAGCCCTGCTGGCGGGCGGCTGCGCCGTCATCCACTCGTCGGGAAAGCGGAACTCCTCGCTGCCGCAGGACATCAGGAACACGTGCTTCGTGGGGGCGGTCATCGGTTCACCGCCTGCTGCCGCAGAAGCCCGCGGCCGCTCTCGGCCTTCCTGTTTCGGCCTCCGCGTTGACCAGAGTTCGAACTCGCGCGGGCATCGATCGGCTCAAGCGGAGTGGCCGCCGCGGGAGAGCACGATCCGCTCCCATCTCACGCGACGCTCGTCGACCGCCTGCTTCACCGCGCGCTCGGAGGGATTGAGCGCGGGGTTGCCGCTTCTTCACCTCCAGGAAAACGATCTCGCGTAGCTCGCCGGCGTTGCTGTAGAGGCCATCGAACACGATGAAGTCAATCGGTGACTGGAGCAGCCGTGCATCGCCACGGTCGAAATGTTGCTCGAACTCGGGGAGGTAGGGCACGAGCTGCTCGTAGGCGCGCCCGTCTCGAGTCGCGCGACTGAGCTTCACGGACTCAGCGCGCGCAGCGTCAAGGTCCTCCCTCGTATGGGGGTGTCTTGCGCGGTAGGAAGCAAACCCAACACACGCGAGCAGCAGAAGCACCCCGAGAACGATCGAGAGGATCGCCAGCGGATCCATAACCGAATCGTATGCCGTACTCAATCCGGAGGCCCCGCGTCGCTTTTCGATGCTGCTCGCGAGAACGAGTCGCGCGACCTGTGCGTCTCCAGAAGATCGAATAGGCGGCCCGATCCGCTTCTCGCTATGACGCGACGCGTGTCCGCGAGGAACAACGGCTATCTGACTAAAGCCGCTGGCGGCGCTATCTGTTTTCCCATTGCATCCGCGGGAACGGGAGATCCGCCGGGACGGATCCGATCTGTCCGTCCTCGTCAATCGCGAGCCAGGCGCACTTGAGGGTCAGGGTGACAGCCGCTGAGCGGATTTCCCATTCCACCCCGTCGATCTGCAGCGGAAAGCTGGCGTCCTCGGCGACATCGACGCTGAAGCGCTCGGGAACCAGACGCGGACGGGTATTGACCTCGCCGCGCCAGTAGGCGAAGTTCTCAGCATGGCGCTCGAGGAACTCTCGGGTGTCCCAATCCTCGGTTTCGGCGAAAAGCTCGGCTCCGAGCTCACCCTTCTCCCAAGACGCCTGTGGCGCCCCAGCAATCAAGTCGGCGGTGGCGACGGTGACACCCTCCGCGAGGGCCGTTGCCAGCTTCAGAGCGTCCCAAGCGCAGTTGTAGAGCGACCCGGCACCCCACTTCAGCTCGACCAGGAAAGGCTGCCAACCCGGCACACGAAGCGTCATATCGACTGGTCCGACGCCGGGCCAGCCCCGAAGCTTGATCTCGTCTTGCGTGGTGAGAACGGCGCCGTCGGGAAGTTTGCGGCGGACCCGCTGCGCAAGCTCTCGCTCGAAATCACCCTCATCCGGAGGGCTCTCTTGAGACGAAAGCTTCTGGGCGACCCCGGGGAGCGCCGCGTCAATGGCTCGGATCATCGTCAATCCTGGAAACGGCGCCCTCTTTCTCGGCGAAAGTGCTCTAGTCGACTGATGCTCTCCATGTAACCGCGGGCTTGCGTGTCCCCATTCTCCGCTCGCTCCTTAAGGCGGCGCCTCTTTTCCTCCCAAGGGAGGCTTTCGTCATAGAAGATGTCAGCCGCCTCCAAGTCAGGCACGCGGCGAGACTAACGCGGCGATCACCTCACGGCGGCGAGTACGCGGTCGTATCCGTCCTGGCCGCAATTCCCCACGCTCAAGCTGGAGGTGCGCGCATTCGCAATCGGCACCCGCCCCGAATATCCGCGCAGACAGGGCACGGCGACCTCCCAGGGCCTGACACCCCGCATCACCGCGATCGTCCCTCCTCGATCGATTGCCTGCTCTACCAGCCAGAACCCGTACGCCTGCGAGGGCAACGTGATCGGGATCGGACGCCAGCGCTTCGAGTGATAACCGTGGAACTCCACCGCCAGGACGCTCCGACTGAGTTGCTCGGGCTCGACCCCATCCTCGCGCATGCTCCGAAAGCATTTTTGCCACCAGCGACCGAGCCCAGTCTCTGCGTAGTCAGGCAAGAATCCAAGGTGAAGGTGGCTGTCCGCATTCGGACCGAGGTTGCCGCGCAGTGGCTGATCACCCAACTCGCCGGCATGGTCCGAGGCAGATCTTTCGCTGATCCCAGGATTGAGGCCCAGGACGACAAGCGGAGCATCGCGGGGCCCGAGAAACGGATGCGGGAGCAGTGAGAGATCCAGGCGGAAGGCGTCGCTAACCGCCGCGTTGAACGCCTCAACATGGGGTCTGTCCTCGGGGAGTACGTACGGCGCCCTGTTCGGAAGCTCCTGCCACGGGTTCTTCATTCCAAAAGCCTTGGGTCGCTCTACGATTCGATGCACCGGTGCTCCGTCTGACTCTAGATGTCCGCCGAGGCCCGCGAGCAAAGGTGCTTGAGGGAGCTGACGCTGAGGAAATCCTCGATCTCTGGAATGCGCTACCCCAATGGTCTAGCTACGAGCCAGTGGCATTTCGATGAACGTGCGGCGATTGTGAAGCTGGTGATCTTCGGGGCCGTCGCTATAGGAAGCCTCATCATCATCCACACCTAGGTCGTTTGGTGCCGGGTAGCGCTTCTAGGGCGACCACTGACCTATGCCCGAGTCGAGCCGCACAGGCCGCGAGTGCGACGCCTACCTATTGGCCGTCCAATGAGATAGGTTCGCGAGGAGGGCGGCCATGAAGATTCGCGAGCTGACAGACGGGATCGATAAGTTCGATCTGGTCCTCCCAGAATTCCAACGGGAGTACGTCTGGGAGCGCGAGCAAGCCAAGCAACTGTTCGTATCGCTGTATCGCGACTATCCGACCGGCAGCCTCCTCTTTTGGAAGACCGATAAGCCTCCGGAGATCAAGAACGCAGCCGTCGATAAGAGCAAGATGGGCACGACCTCCGTGATTCTCGACGGCCAACAGCGTTTGACCACGCTTTACCTGCTGACCCGGGATGGGATCCCTCCGTACTACACGCCGGAGGACATCAAGAACGACCCCCGTGATCTGTACTTCGATGTCGAGACTGGTGATCTTCAGTACTACCAGCACATCCTGATGTCCAAGAACCCGACGTGGATCCCCGTCGTCGACTGTTTCACCGAAGGCAAAGTGAATCCGTTTGATATCGCGAAGGAGAAGGCTGGCGACGAGGGTGACGTAGGTTCCCTGGCAGAGCGCTACTACGCGAACCTTCAGCGGCTTCTAAACATTCGTGAAGCGGATTATCCGATCCAGGTTGTCCCGGCAACCGCTGATATCGACGAGGCGATCGACGTCTTCGACCGCGTCAATAGCCTCGGCACGAAACTCGCCGCCGCCGACCTGGCCCTGGCCCACATCACAGGCAAGTGGCCACAGGCTCGTCAGGTGATGAAGGCCAAGATCGAAGAGTTGTCCGCCAAGTATTTCCATTTCAACCTGAACTTCATGACCCGCTGTTTGACAGCCGTTGTCAAACGTCGCGCACTGTTCGAGACCATCCACAAGACGCCTGCGAACGACCTGGAGAAGGGCTGGGCTGAGCTCAGCAAGTTGCTCGACTACCTGGTGACTGTTCTCCCCGGGCACGCGAACATTCACTCGACTGAGGACCTGAATAGCACCACCGTCATGGTCCCGGGCATCGCATACCTAGCCCAGAATGGCGGTCAGTTTTCAGAGGATCGGGAGATGCGCTTATTCATCCACTGGCTATATGCAGCCAACCTATGGGCGCGATATACGAGTCAAACTGACCAGCGCCTCGACCACGACATCTCCCTGATCTCTCAAATCGACGATCCGTGGTCACCTCTCGTTGACGCGATCATCGAGCAGCGGGGACGCATTGAGGTCAAAGCAAGCGACTTAGAGGGGCGCATCATTCAGCACCCCCTGTACCGGATGACCTACGTGGCGGCCAAGTCCGCTGGTGCAGTCGATTGGTTCAACGGCAGCCCACTCCATTCAACCCATGGGTCTGCCTACGCCATTCACAGCCATCACATATTTCCGACGTCGATTCTGTACGAGGAAGGTGGGTTCGACCCTGAGAATCACCTTCACAAGAAGCTCGTCAATGAGATCGCCAACCGCGCCTTCCTCACCGGTACGGCGAACGTGCAGCTCGGCAACGCAAAGCCTGCGGACTATTTTCCGGAGATCGAGGACAAATACCCAGGTGCGCTCGGGAAGCAGTTCGTTCCAACGAACCCAGAGCTCTGGGAAATCGATCGCTATCAAGACTTCCTTGCCGAACGCCGCCGTTTGATTGCTGATGGAATCAACGCCCATCTAAAGGCACTCGAGACCGAGGTGAAGCCGGTCGGAGACAAGTCCATCCTGGAGCTGATCGAGGTTGGCGAAAGCCCAATCCTCGAATACAAGTCGAGCATGAGGTGGGACTACCAGCAAGACCAGGTGAACACTGGACTCCACAAGGTCATAGCCAAGACTGTTGGGGGGTTCTTGAATGCCGAAGGTGGCACCCTGCTGATCGGCGTTGCCGACGACGGGACAGTGCTCGGGATCGAAAATGACCTAGGGACGCTTAAGAACGGCAATCTCGACGTCTTCGAGCAGACGCTTCGCAATGTTCTCGGAGAGTTCCTCGGGTCTGAGTTCAGCCATCTGGTCGCCAGCTCCTATGACTCGGTCAACGGAGGGACGGTTGCCCGAGTTGAGGTCGAACAGTCATCTAAGCCAGTGTTCCTGAAGGACAAGGACGGGGCGGAATTCTTCGTCCGGGTCGGCAATACGACAAAGCCGTTGGACCCAGAGGCGACTCACGGGTACATAGAGATGCACTGGGAGAGTTGACGCGCCTCGCTTGGGCTAGCTCGACTCGTAGCTCGATGTCAGTAAAGGCTTTGCCGCTTCGAGGTCGTCTTCGGAAGCGATCCGAATTTCCAAGTCCCCCGTCCCGAAATGACCGATCTTGCGAACGTCGCGGGTAAACCCTTCCTTCAGCACGACAGAGTCGGGATCGACCTTGACGTAGGCGAGCAGGTTGCCGGAGCTTGGATGCACCTCAACACAGGCGAAGTTCTTCAACCGCCGGAACGCAAAGTAGTTCTTGAGCGTCCTGACCTGGACATCGTCGCCGAGCGACTCGGAGAAACTCCGCAGCGATTCGTAGAGATCAGTGAGCTTCGGTTCTGCTTTGTCAAGGAGGCTGGTGACAGTTGCTTGCGATCTTCTTACCGCCCGGCGCCTGGGTCGCGGTGGCGCTCTCGCTCGCCACCGCATTGACAAGCTCGAGCAGCAGGAGAGACCCACCGTCATATCGCCGGTAGCGGAGCAGCTCTATGTTGCGGTTGATCTGTTGGACGGCGTGCTCGTCGTACTTCGTAAAATCGCTAGCAATGCACACCAATCGAGGGTTGCTCCAATCAATCTGCTCAGCTGACGACGATCCGTATGCCTTCGTTACTAGAAGCTCGAACTCCCCGCGGTGATCAAGCAACCAATCCAGGTAGTAGAGGCCCTGGTTAATGACGTTCTGATTCCGGCTGCGTTTGTACTCGACGATCACTGGAGAGCCGTTCTCGTCGATGCCCAATGTGTCGATACGTCCTGCGTGCGTATGGCCAGTCGAATACTCCGACCCCAACAAGCGGACCGCCAATAGCCCCTCGAGGTGCTTCTCAACCAGGGTTTGCAGCGACTTCTCAACCTCCACGCTTTGGCTAGCGAGCTCGGCCACTTCTGAGGAGTTGACGCGAAATAGCTTGAGATCACTCATGGCGCAAGTATCTAGGAGATGTACCGCGCTAGCTAGTCGCCTGGGCGGCGCCGCTCCCGGTAGAGATTCTCGACGTCAAGCTGAGGTCCGTGTGGGTCCCTATTCAGCGCCTTCTGGAGGGCCTTCACGAGCAGATCTGCAGGAATCTTGCCCTCCTGCTCCGTCTGTAGGTCTTCTTGCTGGAGGAAATCGTCGAAGAACCAATCGAGACGTTTCTCCAATAGGTCAACAGCCTCTCGATTTGGACCTGGATCGCGTAGCTCGCGTTGCGAAATCCCGGTTAGGCGACTCAGTCGCTTGAGCTCATCAGGGTCGTAGAACTCGCCAGGCGGTCGATCGCGCTTCTCGCTGTTATGTGTGGCACAAAGCGCAGTGGCCGACCCATCTAGGGGCCAGAGAAGCGCGAGCGGCCTCGTGTGATCGAGGTGCATATCGCGGGGCTCAGCCAGGGGCGTTCCGCACTTGAAGCAGCGGCCCTCAAACCGCTCCCAGACGTCGACTGTTAGCTCGCTATCGGTCTTCTCCCTGTACAAGAGGCTTGGGCTGCCGCCGTACAGCTCGGTCAGTAGCAGCTCAAACGCCCTGCGCCTGGCAGCATCCTCCTTCATCTGACCAGCAGTTCGCTGAGGATTGAGCGCTGCGTTCACTTCGAACTTCTTGCAGAAGCGGCACTCCAGTTGGTAGCCGTTGTGTAAATGGAGAATCTCATCTGACTCGACGTTGCGAAGGCTGCTGAAAAGTGGATGAGAACAGGGCAACCGGTGGGGTGCGGTGCAATGATTGGAGAAGCTCAGGGCAAGTCGCTCATTCCCCACATTGATCGGTAAGAAGCGAGCGCAGCGGTTGCATGACTTCAGATGGATTTCGCCAGTCATCTGCAGCTCTTGCCCCTCGCCGTCAAGATGGGGTTCGGATACTTCGGCATGGAACTCGGAGCCATAGAAAATGCCTTCGGGCGCGATCTGGTGCATGTTCTTCATAAGATTTCTGGGGTCATTACGGGCGTCGTCGTAATAGCGATGCGTGACCGCGCCGGCACCTGGTGAGTACAGCGCGACGTATCCCGGAGCTGTCGCGCACAGACGAAACAAGATGGGTTTCGGCTCGTCGCCGTCGGAGTACCACAGGCTGCCGAACTTGCTCCAGTCAGGATCTGCGGGTGGTGTTAGGACCTGCGGACCATCAACGCCAAGTAGTTCGGCGTGGATACCACTCGTCGCGCGATACCAGCCACCGAACCCGAGCAGAGTCCCCTCAGGCGTTATGGGCAATCGGAACTCGACGGTCAGGGAGGCGCCCGTCCCGAGCTCCCAGCCCCCGACGCCGACCACTTGCAGCTCCCCACCCGTCGTGTCCGGGTGGCTGGTGAACCCAGCCCTCCGGGTAGCTGGCCGTCGACGGCCAGCCCATTCAGCCTTTCCGTGCCGCTTCCCCCCTCCAGTAGGTCTGTGACGTCGCTTAGCCAAGTCGGGTAGCTCGCCGTCATCGCGGCGACCCGCCCGGATGCTAGCTCAGCGCTCTGGCAAACAAGAAAGCGTGTGCCCGGGTGGCACCCTTATCCGAGAGGCCGTGACTCTCGGTGTCCACGACACACTCGCGTCCAACATGAATCAGCCTGAAGTTAGCTTCGAGAAGTGGGGCTATCCGTGTTGCCATATTGAAGCTAGCCGTCTCACCCAGGTGCATGATCAGAAGTCCGCTCGGCCTCAAAAGGCGCCGCATCGCACTTAGAAAATCGCGGTAAGACTCGTCGAAGTCGGTCTTTTGCATGCGCTCCAGAAACTCGCTGGGGCGGCGCTTGAAGTCTTCGGGGGTCCATCCGCAGAACCAGAGTCTCATCCAGTTGGAAGAAAAAAATCGCACGGACTCTGTGAAAGGCGGCGAGGTGATGACGGCATCAACGCTCCCGTCTTCAATAGGGACGGACCTGAAGTCGGCCAGGAACGCGCTGCCACTCGCCGGCAATGCGATGGTTGGTTCCAGAATTCGGTCTAGCCGTTTCTCCAGATGCGCCCGAAGCGGGCGGTACTCTCTCGGTCCGCTGGGCTTGAATGGAGTGAGCGGATGGGATCGCCTTGACAGAGCGTATGGTCGATTCCCATGCAGAATGTGCAGGAGGCTTGTCAAAACAACAGCCTCCGCTGAGGAGGCTTGCGACACCCGAGGCCTGAAGAAACGACGCGCTAGCAGCACCTCCCGGAGGGTCTGGTGTTCAAAGTAATCCTGTACCGGGCCGTTGAGCCCAAAGGATCCATGCTCCTCCTCGATCAGCTCGGCGGTAGGGCAGTCTGAGGCCTCGATGGCGGTCCATAGCTGATTCGTGACAGAGGTGATGCTCGCGAGATCGACAGCCTCCAACTTTGCGCGGCTCACAGCGGCCGCGAGTTCGCTCAGATCTCCAGCAATAGCGCTGCGCCCTTGAAGCCGAGCCTCAAGCGGGATGGTGCCGACACCCGCCATTGGATCCAACACCACCTCGCCCGGGGTGGTGAAACGCCGAATCAAGAAGTGTGCGATCGCGGGCTTCAGCTTCCCTTGGTACGAACACAATGAGTGAAGGAGTCCTCCCCAGTTGCGGCTGGCATACGGTTTACGGCGGTAGGGCAACGTCTGGCAGAAATCGATAGCCGCTTGGCGCACCTGCGCATCGCTCTCGAGGTCAACGCCCTCCAGGCCGGACGTGGACTCGGCTATCGGGAGAGATAGAGCAGTTTCTGACACAGAGGGTTCCCGTCTTTGGCTACGCGACTACGCAGCACAGCGCTGTGTTCGAACTTCCAGCCGACAGACTCGGCAATCCGCGTGAGGATGGTTGGTGTATCGACGTGCACGCCAGCGAATCTGCTGTCACCAATGTCCAGGACAAGTCGACCTCCTACCCTTAGCGCGTGTCTTGTCGTCGCCAACACTGTCTTCATGTCTGCGAAGTAAGCCCGGACCATCTTCGGGATACGTGCGTCATATGCGACTTCATCGAGGCGTCTGGCGATCGGCTCAACCCAATCCAGCGTTTCGGGCTCTGGAATGCGGCGAGACACATTGTTGATTCCAGCCGTAACTGCTTTTGTTCTTAAAGATCCAAGCTCTGTCTCGTCGCTGATGATCTCGAGCAAGAGAAGCTCAAGTTTCGTATTTCGGAAGTAATTGGTGCCGTTGAGGTAGGGAGGGGACGTCACCACGATGTCCACCGGCTCCAGATCCATGGGTAGTTTGCGTGCATCAGAGCTGACATAACGGGCGGAGCCCGGCGCTTTGGGTGTTGCTTCAAGGTCCGCGCAAAAGTCGGCAACCCGTGCGCACACCGTGCGAGAGCCCAAGGGACGGACCTGTTGGAGTTCAGAGGATGTTCGCCGCCTCAAGTCGACCGCCCGCTTCATATTGGAAACGGAGATCGCGGAGCTCGCGACTGCTAGCCGTCCGACCCGTCGCGCGAGTCTGTTCTCGAGGTCCTCAAAGCGTCGTACCCATTGGACCAGCTCCTCGGCAATACCCGGCGCAAAGAACTCGCGTCGGCTGTTGGCTTCCAAGACCGGATGGTTGTCCGGGGGATTTGTCGTTGGGCCGGATGCAACAGCCTGCTGAAGATCATGGACCGCCGCCCGGCGGTGAGACGGTTGTGCGCAAGCTGCAGCTAATTTCGTCTCTGCGGCCTCACGTAAGTAAGGGTTGACCTCGGCCCACAAGCCGCGATGCCCTAGCTGCGCGGCTACAAGCGGCGTCGTTCCCGTGCCGCTAAATGGATCCATGACCACCTTGGGCCCACCGAGATTTACAAGCTCCCGTGCAACCAACTGCGCGCTGAAGCCTTCCGTCAGGCTGACCCAGCGATGCACCGGCAAGGATCTGTTCGGTCCAAAGACGCCTAGTGCGGCCTTCGACGCAACGGGATCCGCAGAATCCAGCAGGAACGCTTGATCATCGACTCCAAGCTGTGGCATGACTTCATTGCACGATACGAGGGGGCCCCGACATTGCCGTGCCGGGGTGCTTTCCACTGTGTGACAAGTCCGCTTCGCCGGCGACGCTGGTGTGGAGGTGCCCCACTGGACAGGGGGTCCCGTTCCCTTGGCTCAGGCGCGCTGAAGGGGCGCCCTTGAGGACGCGCCCTAGCTCTGGTTGAAGAAGCCGCCCTCGAGGATGCGCTTCTCCTCGGCGGAGACCTCGACGTTCTGCGGTCGTTCCCTACTCTGGTCGCGTGGTCGACGCCCCCGAAAAGACGCTCCACAGCTTCGAGATGGTGCGCTGTTCGCACGCGCTGGCGTCCTGTGCCCCCACCGACCACCGACGTCGAGCGCTCGCTCGTTACGCCTTTGTCTTCTGCGAGCCGTTGATCAAGTTTGGCCTGGCATGGCGCAAGGATCTGGCACGTTCAGGAGCCAAACAAGAGGCGACCCGCAACGCCAAGAACGCCCTACGGGCTCTTATTCGGACCAGGGATCGGCTCGGTCCGGTACGGCACAAGCTGGGAGCGAAGCGCCAACCGTTTGACGCCGACCGAGCAGTTGACGCTCGCCAGACCGCGGCGCTGTGGGCCATGCTCGACCGCGACGCGCTGGAAACTCTCCTCGAGAAGGCATCGGTCGCGATCGACGCACTTTGTGCTGCCGATGGCCGGCCCGTCCCGGCGCCGCTGGACGACGATCTAGGTCGGGCCGCGGCCGCTCTCGTTGACCTTGAACCTGAGGGTGGCGACCGGTTCCTGACGATCAATACCGGCAGCTACGGCGCGGTCACCGAGGGGACGCTGACCGTCTCGGGGGGCGATGAGCTGGGCCGGCGAGTCGCCCAGGTAAATGATGTCGTTGATCAGCTGCTCGCCCTTGGTGCGCTCCTGGGTGTCGTCCCCGACGGGTCGTTCGCGCGCCTTCATGGCGCAGCCGTCTTCATGGAGATGGCGGCTCTGTTCGACTTGATTTTGGGCCCGCCGTCGGGTGCACCAAAGGATTTCGATTCCCTTCTCAGCCTGATCGCGAATGACCGGCGCTCATATGGACGAGCCGTCCTGAAGGAGCTCGAGGCCGCGGTGTCGATGCAATTGCGCGAGGAAACACGCCAATGTCGCAACGGATTCGCCGCCCACATCGACCCGGCTCTGCCCTTTCGGGAGCTAATCAACTGGCTCGACCAAGTCGACGCCGCTGGCGTCTGCCAGTCGGCGACCCATATCGTCGACGAGTTCCTAGATGCGGCGGGGAGTGATCCGCTACTCAGCCTGCTCGTTCTCGGCCCGGCGGTTAGCTCTAGCTTCGTCCGGGACCAGGCCGACCCGTCTCCCGCGCCTTGGGCTGCGGAAGCGCCCCGCGGCGTATCCCAAGACCCGGCTCTACCAGCCAATCTGGACTCTCGTTTCGTCGCCTACGTGCACGGGCCCGTAGGCTCGGTTGCCTCCGCCGCAGTGGCCGGCATGGTCGCTGCGAGGGCGGAGCGGATCCGACGGCGTCAACTCGAACGCGCCGAAAGCGAGCCGACCTCCAAGCACGAGGACGCCGCCTAGGCATCGCCGCATCTAGGCGCAACCTCACCGGCCCACCGCGTCCCAGCGGACCACAACTCGAACCACCTAGCCCTCTGCTCGAAGATGTCTACCCCGCGAAATGGCACAAACCCTTCGGCCCACGTCGTCGCCGCTGACGAGGCCGGCAACACCGGCGCCAACCTGCTTGACAGCGACCAGCCTGTCTATGCCCTCGCCGGAGTCAGCATCGATCTCGACCGCGCTACGACGATCGTCAGCGAGACGATGGCTGGACGCCAGGAGACTGAAACCGAGCTCAAGTTCGCCACCCTGCGCAAGCGTCGGACCGGTCAGAAGACCCTGCTGGACCTCTTCAGGCGCGCCAACCTGGATCCCTCCGAGGCCAAGGTTGCCCTTGTTGACAAGGCCTGGATGGTGACCGCGAAGATGGTCGACATCCTGATCGAGCCACGGATGGTGGCCAAGGGCCTGCAGGGCGGCTTCTATGGCGCCGGCATTCACATCAAGATCTCCGACGACCTCCACCATCGTGGCCTCGCCGAGATTGGCGGCGTCTGGACCGAGCTACAGGTCGCCTTCGTCGAGCTGCTGCGTGACTACAGCAGCTCGACCGTCGCCAGCTACCTAGAACGACTTCGTCAGGCGCGCATTGCCTGTCGCGACGAGCGCCTCCTCTTGGCCTTGAGAACCATGCTCGACACGGAAGAGCAGTTGGCCGAGCACGTTGACGGCTTTGCAGACGCGCTCGACCCGGCTATTCCGAGCGCCAGCTGGTTGGCGTCCGCTTGGTCCGAGCAGTTCGGCGGAGAGCCCTTCTCGATCGTCCACGACGACTCCAAGGTGCTGGAGCACTGGGTCGACGTTCTGGTCAAGTTGGGGCAGGCCGAGGTCGAGTCGTTCTCGGTCGGAGAGGCAACTGTTCGATTTCCAATCGGGCTCGCCGATGTGACCTTTGCCCGCTCGCAAGACGATCCACGGATTCAGATAGCCGACTTGCTGGCGGGATCCTGCGCCTGGATCTACTCTGCCGTCATCAGGCGCCGCGCCGAGGACTCGCTCGTCACCGATCTCGAGGCTGTCGATCTCAAGGCCTACGTGCAGCACTTCGTCGGTCCTAGCGTTAAGCCAGAGATCGCCGCTCGCCTCGGTTCCTAGCCAGGAGCGGCGTCGTTTGCTTTCCTGAACTATGGGCGCTGAACGGAGGGGGTTCGGGGCGCAGCTGACGGCGTCGGCTGGCTCGGCCGAGGCCTGGCTCGGAGGTCCGTGCGCCGGTCAACGGCCTGCAACGCTCCAATGATGCCCTTGGCGACTGGCCACCTGAATGGCTCGGGCGGAAGAGGGACGCGTCGGCGGTTGGTCAGAGCGGCTGGGCCCGGCTCCCCGCGAAGAACCATCCCAGCGGCGAGGGTCCCGAGGTGGCTCGCCATCGCGACTCCGTGGCCCGCGTAGCCGAGCGAGTAGACGATCTTGCCGCTCTTGCCGGTGCGGCCGATGCAGGGGAGGAAGTCGAGCGCCATCGCGATCGGGCCCGACCAGTTGCGCTCGATCCGCACGTCGGGCAGCTCGGGGAAGCGGGCGCGGAACATCGTCTCGAGCTTGCGGAAGACGACCGGGTCGTCGTCGGGCGGGATGCGGCTGCCCCAGGCGTAGGCGACGTAGCGCGAGCCGCCGACGATGCGGTCGTCGGCGTCGAGCCGGTAGCTCTCGAGGATCTCGTGGGCGGTGTAGATGCCCTCGCGGCCGGGCCAGCCGACCCGCTCGCGCTGCTCCTCTGACAGCGGCTCGGTGGCGAACATCGAGACCCGCAGCGGGATGACCCGGGTGCGGAGCCAGCCGAGCTCGGGTGTGTAGGCGTTGGTGGCGATCAGGCAGTGCTCGGCGGCGACCCGGCCGCGCGGGGTCTCGACCCGGATCTGGCGGCGGCCCGGCCCGGTGCCCTCGGTGATGGAGGCGACCCTGGTCCCCTCGAACAGCTTCGCGCCCGCGCCGACCGCCGCCTCGCGCAGGCCGCGCACGTACTTGCCGGGGTTGAGGATCCCGCCCCTCTCCTCCAGGTAGCCGCAGGCGACGTGGGCGGGGAGGCCGCGCTCCTCGATCTCCCCGACCGAGAGCATCCGCAGCGAGCCGCCCAGCTCCTTGCCGGCGCGCGCCGCCTTCTCCAGCTTCTCCGCCTGGCCGGGATGGATCCCGGCGAGCACGTTGCCGGCCGGGACGTAGTCGCAGTCGATGCCGCGCTCGTCGAAGGTCTGCTCGGTGTGCTCGATCGCCTCCTCGGCGAGCCGCACCAGGGCGCCGCCGCGCTCGCGGCCGTAGAGGCGGAGCAGGGTGGGGAGGTCCTTGCCGATCGTCGGGGTGAGGTGGCCGGCGTTGCGGCCGCTGGCGCCGAAGCCGGCGTAGTCGCGCTCGAGCACGACCACGTCGGCGCCCTCCTCGGCCATCGCGAGCGCCGCCGAGAGGCCGGTGTAGCCGGCGCCGACCACGACGCAGTCGCACGTGATGTCTCCCTCCAGCGGCGGCCCGGGCTCGGGCGGCGGGTCGAGCCAGAGGCTGGGCGGGTGCGGCCTGTGCTCATCGGGCCGCTCGACCCTAGTACCGGGGCGAGAAATGGGCTTGACGCGCTCAGCCTAGGTGGACCCGACGGGGACGATCGCTGACTACGCGGCGGACGGAGCAGTGGTCGGAGCTGCCCTTGCGCTGATCAGACAGCGAAAGGAGATGCTAGACGAATGGATCGCTTGGGGACTGGTCATCGGCGCCATCGTAGGCATCCTGCAGCTGCTCGTCCTGGCGTTAACCTGAAACCATGATTAGGACGCCTGGTTTTGGCTTTTAGGCAGCGCCCTTCCGACTGCCGCCGTCATTACCGCTTTGGACGATTCGGTCGGGTTCGCCTACGGAATTGAACTGATGCTCGGTGGGGGTCGGGGTAGCGAGGGTCCTACTTCTCTCCCACCGCTATGCGGGAGTCCCTCGGTAGCGCGCTCCAACGCCGGGGTCAGCGCCAACCTCAGGCGAGATCGGCGGGGTCGAAATTGCCGCCGGTGATGACCAGGCCGACACGCTCGCCGGGCTCCGGGCGGTAGGCGCCGGTCGTGAGGGCGGCGAGGGTGGCGGCGGGGGCGGGTTCGCAGGCGATCCGGGTGCGCTGCCAGAGTTCGCGCTGGGCGGCGCGGATCGCGTCGTCGGTGACGAGGAGGAGTCGTCGACCCAGCGGCGGGCGGCCTCGAAGCCGTAGCGGCCGACCCGGGCGGCGCCGAGCGAGTCGGCGACCAGGCCGCCGACCTCGACGTCCACGGGCTCGCCGGCGGCGAGGGCGGCGTTGAGCGAGTTGGTGGTCTCGGACTCGACCGCGACGATGCGGGCGGCGTCGCCGTACCAGGTGCTGATGCCGCCGATCAGCCCGGCGCCACCGACCGGGACGATCACCGTGTCCAGCTCGGGGCGCTGCTGGGAGAGCTCGAGGCCGCAGGTGCCCTGGCCGGCGACCACCTCACGGTCGTCGAAGGCGTGTAGGAAGAGCGCGCCGCTCTCCGCGGCGCGGCGCTCGCTCGCGGCCAGCGAGTCGTCGTAGTACTCGCCCTCGACCACCACCTCGCAGCTCATCGCCCGCAGCCGCTCGAGCTTGGCCGGCGGGGTGGACTCGGGCACGAAGATCTCGGCCCGGAGCCCGAGCCGCTCGCCGGCGTGGGCGACGGCGAGGCCGAAGTTGCCGCCCGAGGCCGCCACCACCCCGGCCTCGGGGACCTCGGCGGAGAGCAGCCGGTTGAAGGTGCCGCGCGCCTTGAAGGAGCCGGAGACCTGGTGCAGCTCGAGCTTCAGCGACCAGGTGGCAGTCGACACCGAGGGCGCCGGGCTCGAGGGCGAGCACCGGGGTGCGGCGCACCCAGGGGACGATCCGCTCCGCCGCCTCCACGACCTCGTCTCGCGTGACCGGCTGCACCGCGGGCCCCGCCTCCGTGCGGGGTGGCGTCGCCATCGCGCTCAGGCCGCCTGCGGCTCTCCGGTCGGGGCGCCGGTCTCGTCGAGGCCGGCGCGGAGCTCGCGGATCTTGCGCCTTGTAGGCGGACTCGTCGCCGCCGCACAGGTAGGTGCCCCAGCGGGTGCCGTTGTGGACGTGGGGGACCTCGTCGGCGAGCAGGTAGTCGAAGACCTGGGCGATCTGCTCCTGGCCGCGCTCGACCAGCACCTTGCGGCGGTGGGAGTGGCGCCACATCGCCTTCTGCTCGGAGGTCGAGTTGAAGAGGGCGAGGCGCCCGAGCAGGTCGTGCGCGTAGACCGAGCGGAAGTAGGAGAAGCCGACCGGGTAGTCGCCCCACTTACACCCGAGCTCCTTCGGCATCAGCAGGAAGTGGAGCCGGGCGTGGCGCATCTCGTCCCAGGTCTGGCGCGCCATGTCGACGTGGAAGTCCCACGGCATCTCGGGATGCTCGTGGGAGTTGCGGGCCATCAGCTCCGCGGCGCAGAGCTCGGCGTCCATCAGGGCGTGGAAGAAGTGGCGCTGCTCCTCGGGCTCGACCGGGACGTGGTTCTCGTCGGGGTCGTTGACGTAGAGCTCGCGGGCGAGGAAGGGATCGCCCTCGGCGGTGACCTCGACGAACTCGTCGCGGGCGGGCTCGTCCAGCGGCGGCATCACCCGCAGCTCCCGTGGCTCGGCCTTCAGCCGGATCGGGAGCGAGCCGAGGTCGTCGATCACCGGCAGCGGGCCGTCGGCGCCCGGCCCGAGGCTGGAGACGTGGCGCTCCTGGCGCTCGGCGAGCTTGGTGAGCAGGCGCAGCGAGGGCTCGTCGGAGACCGGGTCGAGGTGCTCGAGGTGGACCCGGAAGGCGCGGAGCAGCGCCGGCTTCGCCTCGCCGTAGGCGAGCGCGACGTACTCGGCCGGCGTCGCGGCCCGATCGAGGCGGTCGAGCAGCCCGGCCAGCTCCTCGTCCGGGGCGCCGGGATAGTCGCTCGGGTGGCGGAGCTCGTAGAGGCGCCGCTTGATCTTGGAGATCGCACGGGCGTCGTCGTGGAGGTGGTCGGAGAGCGCGTACTTCAGCTCGAACTCGGGCGCCAGCGCCAGCCAGCCAGCCGACAGGTGGACCAGCTCGCGCAGCAGGTGGTGGTAGTTCGAGTAGCGGGTCGCGTTCGCGTCGACGTCGTACCCGAGGCGCAGCTCGCTCAGGCCTCTATCGCTCCATCTCCCGTCACCTCCTCCTCGGCCAGCAAACGCCGCTTGTGGCGGCCGACCACGCTCGGCAGCAGCCCGCCGCCGGCGGAGACGTTGATCACGGCCCGGTCGGAGATCCGGGTGATCATCCCCGCGTAGCGCCCGCCGATCCCGAACGGGTTGATGTTGAAGCGCTTCAGCCGCATCTGCACGTGCCCGTCCTCGACGGTGGGGAACATCTCCTCGGGCACCGGCACGTACTCCTGGACGATGAAGTCGGCCGCGCTCGGCGTGCTCGGCGATGATCCGGTCCCAGTCGGCCTGCTCGGTCTCGATCCCCAGCGCGACGTCGTGGCCGCCGTACTCGGAGGCCGGCTTCAGCACCAGCCGGACGCGGTTGTCGGAGACGAAGTCGAGGAGGTCCACCACCCACTGACCGTAGGTGACCTGGCCCGGCCGCAGGATCCGGGTCCAGGGGATGGTCGCGGCGATCACCTCCGCCTCGCGCGGCTCGACCAGGTGGGAGAAGCGGGGGTCGTCGAGCAGCGCCATCAGCTTCTTGTTGTTGGCGACCCGGGCCCGGGGAGGGTTGACGAGGCAGGCGGCGCCGTCGCGGTAGGCGGCGGTGAGATCGCCCTCGCTGAGGTCGTCGATCAGCGCCCGTCGGTAGACGAGGTGGACCGGGTCGCCGCCGGCGCGGAGCACCGAGCCGTCGTAGGAGAGCTCCTCGGTGGTGGGGTGGATCGCCTCGATCCCCGCCTCGGCGGCCGCGGCGCAGATGATCCGGAACTCGGGGACCGAGGGGCTGCCGGGGACGTCGACCAGGGCCAGCCGCGGGGTCTCCGGCAGTTCGGGTCGGCCGGCACGCATCTCCCGGTAGGAGTCGAGCAGGGTCTCGGTCAGCAGCGGCAGCATCGGCTCATAGGCGGTGTCGAACTCGCCGTCCACGCGCGGCAGCGAGATCGCCCTGCGCAGCCCCTCGTGGAGGACGTCCGTGTAGCCGACCCCCGCCGGCGAGTCCGCGTTGAACTCGAGGAACCTGACCTGGTCGCCGGCGAGGAAGGCGTCGAGCCGACAGATCCGCAGGGGCCCCGAGTAGCCGGGGGAGACGCGCACCAGGGAGTCCTCGAAGGTCGGCAGCGCCAGCTCCTCCTGGAGGCGCTCGTCATCGGGGTAGGCCTCGCAGAAGCGGTTGAGGACGGCGCAGAGCGACTCGACCGCGCGGCGCACCCGGCGCACCTGGCCGGGAGAGACGAAATGGGGCATCAGCACGAAGGGGATCGTGTGGCCGTCGAAGACGACGTCGTGCTCGGCCAGCCAGGCCTCGATCTCGGACTCGAGCTCGGCGCAGCCGTCCCCGAGCTTGGAGAGCTCGACCAGGTGCTGGAGCTTCAGGTCGCTGACTTGGTCGGCCATCTCGCGTCTCCGGTTCCCTCAGCGCCGCCGCTTCTTGGCCGAGGTGACCTTGCCGTTGGAGACCGGCCGCTCGAACAGGGTGGAGAGCACGACCTGGGTCTGGGTGCGGTTGACGCCGTCGGTCTCCCGGATCTTCTCCAGCGCCTGCTCGAGGTGCTGGGTGTCGCGCGCCCGCACGTGCAGGATCGCGCTGGGCCCGCCGGCCACGGTGTAGGCGCCCTCGACCTCGGGGTACTTGGAGACGGCGGCCCTCACCTCGTCGCCGGACATCCGCCCCTCGCAGAAGAGCTCGACGAAGGCGTGGCTGTGCCAGCCGAAGGCGGTCGGCTCGACGGTCGCGGTGTAGCCGCGGATCACTCCCTCGGCCTCGAGGCGGTCGACGCGGCGCTTCACCGCCGGCGCGGTCAGCGCGACCTGCTCGCCGATGTCCTGGAAGGAGCGGCGGGCGTTCTCACGCAGCAGCGCAATGATCTGCTGGTCTGTGTCGTCGGTAATCGCCATATTCAGGCCGATGACGCAATAAATCGCGCTTGTAATGCGCTCCTCACGGGGGAATCATAAAGCACAGAGCGATGGAGGTGAAGACCGCACACGAGACCGGGCTGAAGACCGCCACACCGCCGGTCCCCAAGAACGACGAGATGCCGCTGCTCGGCATCGACCACATCGAGCTCTACGTCGGCAACGCCGTCAAGTCCGCCCACTTCTTCACCCACGCGCTCGGCTTCCGCGAGACCGCCTTCGCCGGCCTGGAAACGGGGATGCGCGACCGCGCCTCCCACGTGGTGGAGCAGGGGCGGATCCGCTTCGTCCTGACCGCGCCGCTCCACGGCGGCTCGGAGATCGCCCGCCACCACTCCGACCACGGCGACGGTGTGAAGGTGGTGGCGCTGGCGGTCCCCGACGCCGAGGAGGCCTACCGGGTGGCCGTCCGGCGCGGGGCCCGGGGGATCGCGGAGCCGCACACCGAGAGCGACGAGCGCGGCGCGGTGCGGCTGGCGACGATCGCAACCTACGGCGAGACCCTGCACACCTTCGTCGAGCGCGACAGCTACGAGGGCGCCTTCCTGCCCGGCTTCGAGCCGGTCGAGGACGCGGGACGGGCCGAGGGCCGCGAGGGGGACGGCCAGGCCAAGGAGGGCCACTTCGCCGGGATCGACCACGTGGTCGGCAACGTCGAGCTCGGCCGGATGGAGGAGTGGGTCGGCTACTACGAGCGGGTCTTCGGCTTCACCGAGATGATCCGGTTCACCGACCAGGACATCTCCACCGAGTACTCGGCGCTGATGTCGAAGGTGATGGCGGACGGGAGCGGCCGGATCAAATTCCCGATCAACGAGCCGGCCGAGGGCGAGCGCAAGTCCCAGATCGAGGAGTACCTCGAGTTCTACGGCGGCCCGGGCGTCCAGCACATCGCCCTGTCGACCACCGACATCGTCGCCACGGTGCGCGCCCTGCGCGAGCACGGCGTGCACTTCCTGATGACCCCCGGCAGCTACTACGAGGAGCTGCCGGAGCGGATCGGGGAGATCGACGAGGATCTCGCCGACCTCGCCGAGCTCGGCATCCTCGCCGACCGCGATGACGAGGGCTACCTGCTGCAGATCTTCACCAAGCCGCTCTCCGACCGGCCGACCCTGTTCCTCGAGGTGATCGAGCGACACGGCGCCCGCGGCTTCGGCGAGGGCAACTTCAAGGCGCTGTTCGAGGCGATCGAGCGCGAGCAGGAGAAGCGGGGGAACCTGTGAGATACCACCAGCTCGGCCAGCTCCCGCCGAAGCGCCACACCCAGTTCAGCGAGAACGGCCGCCTGCTGGTCGAGGAGGTGATGGGCTTCGAGGGCTTCTCGGGGAACGAGTCGATCCTCTACCACCTGCAGTCGCCCTGCCGGATCACCGAGGCGGGCGAGTTCGAGCCGATTTCACACGAGGAGTGGATCCCCGACGCCCACGTCCACCGCCACCTGGAGACCGGCGACATCGACGCTGAGGGCGACCCGATCAGCGGGCGCCGCTGCCTGATGTGGAACAAGGACCTCGAGGTCTCGCTCTGCCGGCCCACCGAGGACGGCGAGGCCTTCTACCGCAACGGCGAGGGCGACGAGCTGATCTTCGTGCACGAGGGCTCGGGCGAGCTGGAGACCGTGTTCGGCACCCTGCCCTACCGCCGGCACGACTACATCGTCATCCCGCACGGGACCACCTACCGCTTCCGGTTCTCCCACCCCGACCAGCTGATGCTGGTGCTTCATACCCCCGGCGAGTTCGAGACCCCGAACCGCTACCGCAACCGATATGGACAGCTGCTCGAGTCGGCGCCCTTCTCCCATCGTGACCTCCATCCACCGACGGAGCTGGTCACACATCGAGAGGGTGGGGGCGCCGACATCGAGCTGATCGTGCGGGTGCGCGGCGGGCTCCAGCACTACACGCTCGACTACCACCCGCTCGACGTGGTCGGCTGGGACGGCTACGTCTACCCCTACACCTTCAACATCCACGACTTCGAGCCGCGCACCGGCCGCATCCACCTGCCGCCGCCCACCCACCAGACCTTCCAGGGGCCGAACTTCGTGGTCTGTTCCTTCTGCCCGCGCGAGCTCGACTACGACCCCGAGGCGATCCCGCTCCCCTACCACCACTCGAACCTCCAGTCCGAGGAGATGATCTATTACGTCTCCGGGCGAGTTCGGCTCGCGCAAGGGGATCGAGATCGGCTCGATCACTGTGCACCCGTCGGGCCTGCCGCATGGGCCGCAGCCCGGCCTGGTGGAGGAGTCCCTCGGCGCGCGGCGCACCGAGGAGCTGGCGGTGATGTGGGACACCTTCGCGCCGATGAAGCTGACGACCTTCGCCCGCGACCTCGACGAACCGGGCTACGCCTACTCGTGGCGCGAGGGCACGCCGTCCCCCGTGGCGCAGAGCACGACCGGATAAACCTCTCTCCGGGTAGCGCTGCGCCGCGGGGGACGGCCGCCCCGAACACCACACGCTCTGGGCCGCGTCGGAGCGGTATGTCTGTGGAAACGCTCTGTGTTTCTGAATATCTGATGCATTGGGTGAATTTTCGATTCGCCTGGTGCATCAGATATGCACGGGGTGCATCGGATATTCCGAAGCGCAGACGGCTCCTGGCGCGATCACCGAGGCGAGGGCCTCGGCTTAGGGGCGATCGCCGGGCCTCGGTTCAGCTCGCCGGCTCGATGCGGCCGCGCACCTCGGCCAGGGTGAGCTCCGGGCGGCCGTCGCCGGGAGCGCCGGCGCCGCGCAGGATCACCTCGTCGCCGTCCTCGAGGAAGGTCCGGTCGGCGCCACCCTCGAGGCGCAGCGGTTCCTGGCCGGCCCGGGTGAGCTCCAGCAGGCAGCCCTGGGTGCCAGGTTCCTCGCCCGAGATCGTCCCGGAGGCGTAGAGGTCGCCGGCGCGGACGGGGGCGCCGTTGATCGTGGCGTGGGCGAGTTGCTGCGCCGCGCTCCAGTAGAGGCGGCGGGCGTTGGTGCGGCTGATCACCTGGTCAGCGAGGAGGACCTCCAGCTCCAGGTCGAGCGCCCAGTCCTCCTCCGTGCGCAGGTAGGGGAGAGGCTGCGGATCCTGCTCGGGTCCGGGAACGCGGAAGGGCGCGAGCGCCTCGAGCGGCGTGATCCAGGGCGCGATCGAGGTGGCGAACGACTTGCTGAGGAAGGGGCCGAGGGGCTGGTACTCCCAGACCTGGATCGAGCGGGCGCTCCAGTCGTTGACCAGGCAGAAGCCGAAGATGTGCTCCGCCGCAGCGGCGGTCGGGATCGGCTCGCCGGAGGCCGGGCCCGGGCCGGTGACGAAGCCGAGCTCGAGTTCGAAGTCGAGGCGCTGCTCGGGGCCGAAGCCCGGCGGGGCATCCGGCCCCTCGGGCGGGCTCTGTCCGACGGGCCGCCTGATCGGGGTGTCGCTCAGCACCACCGTTCCCGAGCGGCCGTGATAGCCGACGGGGAGATGGCGCCAGTTCGGGAAGAGCGGGTCGCCCTCGGGTCGCACCAGCCGACCGATGTTGGAGGCGTGCTCGAGAGATGAGTAGAAGTCGACGTAGTCGCCGACCTGCACCGGCAGAACCGTCTCGGCCTGGGCCAGCGGGACCAGCGCCTCGCCGGCCAGCTCCGAATCGCGCAGCTCCGGGTTCTCAGCGCCGACCAGCTCCTGCAGCCGGGCGCGGAGGGCTGACCAGGCGCCGGGCCAGAGCTCGAGCAGGCCGTTCAGTGTGGGCTGGGTGAGGGCAGCCGCGATCGTCGCCGTCCCCGCCACCGCTTCGGAGGCCACCGCATCCAGGAGGCCGGCCTGGGCGAGCGGCGTGAGCTGTAGGGCCTGGTCGCCGATTCGCACGGCCGGGCGGGGCGGGCCGCCACGGCGGCGGACGACGCCGTAGGGCAGGTGCTCGATCCCGAAGCCCGAGCCGTTCGCGCCGGGGACCCAGCTTCCAGAGGACGGGTGGGCCTTCTTGCCCATCAAGGCAAGCTGACCCTACACGTGGGGCTGAGTCTCTAGCGCGCGGCTGTGACCCGGTCCACCACGGTCTGGGCGCGCCGGGAGATGCCGGCCGGCGTGTAGCGGAAGGGGCGCTTGCGGCCGCGGTGGTACGGGAAGCTCGAGGTCTCGCGCGGGCCGAGCGTCAGGTCGATCACGCGGCCGTCCGGGTTGACCAGCCACCAGTGCGACTTGCCGCGGTACTTGAGCTGCATCGGCTGGAGGCCGGAGTCGGCGCCGCCGGCCAGGCGAAAGTAGGCCTCGGCGGCGACGTAGGCGTGGCCGTCGTAGCGCCCGTGGCCTGACCTGTACCGGTTATTGATGAGCTCCTCGCTCAGCGCTGCCTGGACCTCACGCTTGAGCTGGTCGGCCGGAGCGAGCTTCGCCTTCGCCTGAGCGGCACCCATCGTCCCTACGTAAGGGCCCAACCGCGGAAACTCTCCGTGCGGGGGAGTACTCTGGAAGAGCAGCAATCGCTCGTCGGCTCTATCGGACTCTACCTTCGCGCGACCACCCAAGAGGACGGCACAGGAAGGAACGACATGGCCGACCTAGAACCAGCCGCGCAGCGAAACGCCCGGGATGAGTTCGAGGATGAGCAGGCCTCGGCCGCCCGCATCGAGAACGAGGTGAGCCGCGATCCCAACCGGGCGGACACGAAGATCGCGCGCGCCGCGAACGCCTCCGCCGCCGCGGTCCGCCAGGTCCGCGACAGGCTCGGCATGTATCCGACCGGTCCTTGCTGATGACGGAGACCGCAGAGACCACAACCGCCGACTGGACCTGCGCCCGCTGCGAGGTGACCGTGAGCTGGATGGCCGACGTCGAGCGCCCGGAGCGGCCGGCGACCTGGGTCGAGGAGAAGGGCTTGCTCTACTGCCTCGCCTGCCGCCGCGACCTCGCCGGTGAGGCGGGAGTGGCCGCCGCGCCCGAGGGAGCGAACCAGGACGAGCTCAGCAAGATCCGCTCCCAGGCGCGAATCGAGTTCGAGCTTAAGCGCAAGCCCGACCGCCAGGACAACCGGATCGCCAGCGCCTGCAACACCTCGATCGACGCGGTCCGCAAGGCCCGCACGCGCCTCGGCCTCGAGAGCAAGCGCCCGAGCTGAGCTAGCGGCGCCGGCTCTTAGCTGAGCTCTTGGAGCGCCCCCGCACCGACGCGGCCTTCGGCTTCGGCCAGACCGAGTCGAGCACGGCGATCCCACCGACCACCAGCAGGCCCAGCACGATCACGTAGGCGGCGGCCTCACCGGAGGGCAGCAGGTCGTCGAGCGTGCGCAGCGCCGCGATCAGCGCGCCGACCGCCAGGCAGACGAGGAGGAGGGTGGGGAGGCCGGCCTCGTCGGCGCGGTTGCGGTAGGCGGCCCAGCCGCAGACCGCGGCGAGGAGAGCGACCCAGCAGCCGATGAAGCTCCCGCCCAGCGGGCCGAACTCGATCGGCAACGGGGTGGAGACGCCGGTGGGGTGTATCCAGAGCCAGAGGGCGAGCAGCGCGCCGGCGACCGCGACCCCACCGAGGATCGCCCGGGCCCAGGGCGCCAGCGGCGAGCGCCGCCGCGGCGTGGTCACCGGGTCGAGGATGAAGAGCGCGATCATGGCCAGCGAGAAGACGACGAACAGCGCGAACCAGAGGATCGCCTGGAGGCGGTCAAAGTCGAACTGGTCGGTGTGAGCGAGGCTGACGATCAGGACCGAGACGGCGAGCACCGCGGCGCCGAGCACCAGGCCGCGCACCTCGCGCGCCGGGGCGGCGATCGCCTCCGCGTAGGTCACCGCGGCGCCGACGTAGAGCCCTCCCGCGAGGGCCGCCAGCGGCCTCGGTCCCAGGAACCAGGCGAAGAACTCCGCCGTGCCGTCGGGAGCGGCGAGCAGCGCGATCCCGATCGCCCCGGCCGAGATCGCCACCAGCAGGAAGGCGGCGCGCCGGATGAGCGCGTAGCCGCCGGGGCCGTCGCCGAGCAGCAGCCAGAGCCCGACGAGCAGTACCCAGACCGCGTTGGCCGCGAAGGCCAGCTTGACCACGAACTCGAGGCCAGAGGCGTGCTGGAAGACCGCGACCGGCGCGAGCAGAAGCAGCGGCACCGCGGTGGCCAGCCCGAACCAGGCGAGCCACGCCGGCAGCGCTCCAGTCCGAAGCGCGGAGATCCCGACGCCCGCCAGGAACAGCGCCGTGAACGGGGCCGCGACGAACTGGGCGAGCAGGTCGATCTCGAAGAGGGTCGTCACCAGCTCGTCGCCGACCGCGGCCGGATCGGCGAGCAGCGGCGCTCCCGCCGCGAGCCCCGCCGCGGCGATCACCGGGGAGGCGATCCCGCCGGCGAGCGCGAGGGTCGGCCAGGGCTCGCCGGGGTCGCGCCGCTCGCGCAGCCACACCACCAGCGCGACCGCGAAGAGGACGAAGGCCACCAGTGCGAGAGCGCCGGCGGCGCCGGTGATCACCGAGAAGGCGTGGTCCGCGTAGTTGGCCCGGATGTCCTCGACCCCGCTGTCGAGGGTCGGGGCGGTGAGGATCTCCTGGTTCTCGATCGCGACGCCGAGGAAGTAGGCGAGCGCGCCGATGCCGGCGAGCCACCGCGTGGTCAGCCATCTCCCCATGGTGCGGACGCGACCCTACCTGCTCGAGAGGACCCGTCCTCCCGAGACGACCCGCCCTCCCGAGAGACCCGTCCTCTTCGAAATATCCGATGCACCAGGGGAATATCCGATGCATCAGGCGCATGCCGCATGCACCACATGGATGCGGTATTCCGAAAAGGACGTGTAGTCGGGTCGACTATGCCTTCGCCGGTCCCGGCCAGGGAACGGGAGACTCTTTCCGTCCCCTCAACGGATAGGGCGCCCGCCCTCGTGCCGCGCCTCGTCCGCCCCCTGCTGATCGTCCTTGCCCCCATCGCGCTCGCGGCCACCATCGCCGCGTGCGGCGAGATCCTCGACTTCGCCCGCGGCGAGCGCGGCGGCTGATCTCACCCCCGCGACCGTCCGACCGGTCGCTGATAGTTGGCGCATGCGCAGCCCGCTGGAGAAGCTGCGGAATCCGCGGCATTCACGGGAGCTGCTCTCTGCGCGGCTGTTCTTCCTCGTGCTTTCCGTGGCAGCCTTCGACCTGGTCGCCGCCGGCCTCTTCCTCTGGGCCGAGGAGGCCGAGCCCGGGACCCACGTCACCAACTACGGCGACGCGCTCTTCTGGACCAGCTCGCAGCTCACCACCGTCTCCTCGTCGCTGCCCAACCCGCTGACCACGGAGGGCCGGATCCTGTCGGTGGGGCTCGACGTCATCTCGATCACGTTCATCTCGCTGCTGTTCGGTGCGATGGCCAATCACCTAAACATCACCGGTTCAGGCAAGCTCGAGGTGAAGGAGGACGACCCCTCTCGGTAGGGTCGGGGAGTGCGCTACCGCAAGCTCGGCGACTCGGACCTCGAGGTCTCTGAGATCTCGCTCGGCTCCTGGCTCACCTACTCGGGCGGCCTCGAGCGCGAGCACACCGAGGCCTGCACCAAGGCCGCCTTCGACGCCGAGATCAACTTCTTCGACACCGCCAACGTCTACGGCGGCGGCGCCGCCGAGGAGGCCTGGGGCGAGATCCTCTCCGACTTCACCGCGCGAGGACTACATCCTCGCCACCAAGGTCTTCTTCCAGATGGGGGAGGACGACAAGGAGCGGGGCCTCTCCCGCGAGCAGATCCACAAGCAGCTCGACGCCTCGCTGAAGCGCCTGCGGACCGACTACGTCGACCTCTACCAGTGCCACCGCCCCGACCCGAGCGTGCCGATCGAGGAGACGATGGAGGCGCTGACCGAGGTCTGCGAGGCCGGCAAGGTTCGCGAGATCGGCTTCAGCGAATGGACCGTCGAGCAGATCGAGGCCTCGCTCGAGGTGCCCGGAGCCAAGAAGTTCGTCTCCTCCCAGCCGCAGTACAACATGATCTGGCGGGCGCCCGAGGCGGAGCTGCTCGAGTTCTGCGAGCAGCACGGGATCTCGCAGATCGTCTGGTCGCCGCTGGCCCAGGGCGTGCTGACCGGCAAGTACAAGCCGGGGGAGGAGCCGCCGTCCGACTCCCGCGCGGCGTCGAGCGAGATGAACTGGGCGATGGACCGCTACCGCTCGGACGACCTCTACGAGGCGGTGCAGAAGCTGGTGCCGATCGCCGAGGGCGCCGGGCTGTCCATGCCGCAGATGGCGCTCGCCTGGATCCTGCGCCAGCAGAACGTCGCCTCGGCGATCATCGGCGCCTCACGGCCGGAGCAGGTCCACGCCAACGTCGAGGCCTCCGGCGTCGAGCTCTCAGCCGACGTGCTCGAGGCGATCGACGAGGCGCTCGGCGACATCCCCGTCACCGAGCCCCCCTCGCCAACTTCGTCGAGGAAGGGCGTCAAGCACCGCTGACGAAGCGGTAGCCGAGCCCGGGCTCGGTGATCAGATAGCGCGGGCGGGGCGGGTCGGGCTCGAGCTTGCGCCGCAGCTGGGCCATGTAGACGCGCAGGTAGTTGGACTCCTTCTCGTAGGCCGGGCCCCAGACCTCCTTCAGGAGCTGGACCTGGCCGACGAGCTTGCCCTCGTTGCGGACCAGCGCCTCGAGCAGGTGCCACTCGGTCGGGGTCAGCTTGATCGGCTCGCCGTCGCTGCCGCGCACCTCCTTGGCGGCGAGGTCGACGGTGAAGTCGGCGGTCTCGACGCTCGGGGCCTCGTCGGTGTTCGGGGTCCGGCGCAGGGCCGCCCGCAGCCGGGCGAGCAGCTCGTCCATCCCGAACGGCTTGGTCACGTAGTCGTCCGCGCCGGCGTCGAGGGCGACCACCTTGTCCGGCTCGCCGCTGCGGGCGGAGAGGACGAGGATCGGCGCCTTCGACCAGCCACGCAGCCCCTCGATCACGGTGACGCCGTCGAGGTCCGGCAGGCCCGAGGTCGAGCACCACGACGTCGGGCGGCTCCTGCGAGGCCGCCTCGAGTGCCGACTTGCCGTCGGCGGCGAGAGTCACCTCGTAGCCGCGCGCCTTCAGGTTGATGCCGAGCGCCCGGCGCAGGCCCTTGCTCGTCGTCCACCACCAGCACCCGCGTCACGACGGCTCCTCCGTCTTCGCCGCGGCTCGGGCCCGCCCTCGGGAGCGGCGCCGTCCTTCGCGAGCTGCAGCCGGATGCGCATCGTCATCCCGCCGCCGGGAGTGCTGTCCGCGACCATCGCGCCGCCCATCGCCTCGATGAAGCCGCGGGCGACCGAGAGGCCGAGGCCGAGGCCCGCTGCTGGTCGCCGGCCCGCTGGAAAGGCTCGAACAGGCCCTCCCGGGCCGACTCGGGGACGCCGGGTCCGTGGTCGACGATCTCGACCTTCGCGTTCTCCGCGCCGGCGCGGCGCCCTGATCGTGATCGGCTCCTCACCGCCGCCATGGCGGACCGCGTTGTCGAGCACGTTGGCGAAGACCCGCTGGAGCAGTCCCCGATCGGCGCGGACCAGTGGGAGGTCCTCCGGGACGTCGAGCTCGAGCTGCCCGGCCGCTTCGGGAACCTCGAGGGCGGCGGCCGAGGCGATCTCGTCGAGGGCGACGGCCTCGGTCCGGACCGCGAGCGAGCCGGCCTGGAGCCGGCTGGCGTCGAGCAGGTTGCGGACGACGGTGTCGAGCCGATCGGTCGAGTCCTCGATCGTCGCGAGCAGCTCGTCGCGCTCCTCCTCCGACCACTCGACGTCGGTCTGGCGCAAGCGAGCTGACGCTCGCCTTGATCCCGGCAAGTGGGGTCCGCAGATCGTGGCCGACGGCCGCCAGCAGCGCCGTCCGCTGCTTGTCCACGGTGGCGAGAGTGCGGGCCTCCTCGGCCTCGCCGCTCAGGCGATGCCCCTCGTAGGCGGTCCGGGCGGCGGCGGCGAAGGTCTCGAGCACGCGCTCGTCCTCGGCGAACAGCGCCGGGCCGCGGCCGACCAGCCGCAGGCGCGGCCCGGCGGCGACGTCGAAGCGGAGCGGCGCCTCGTCCCCGGGCGGCCCCCAGCCGACCTTGTCGGCGTCCACCCACTCGCTGCTGCCCGGCTCGCGCACCTTGAGGGCGACGGACTCCATCCGGAAGGTGTTCATCGCGTGCCGGAGCACCTCGTGCAGCGACTCCTCGCCGGTCAGGTCGGGCCCCGCCAGGGCCGACATCGTCTCGGCCTCGGCCCGGGCCCGCTCGGCCGCCTGGGTCCGCCTGCACCGCGATCTCGACCGCGCCGCTGACCAGGCCGGCCACCGCGACGAAGACGAAGAGCGCCACGACCTGGTCGGGGTCGCCGACGGTCAGCGTGTGGATCGGATCGACGAAGAAGTAGTTGATCAGCAGCGCCGCGGCGACCGCCGAGATCAGCGCCGCCACCGCACCGCCGATCAGCGCGACCACGACGACGACCAGCAGGTAGAGCAGGACCTGGCCGTCGAGGGCGAGCTGCTCGTCGAGGGCGTCCAGCAGCAGGGTGAGCAGCGGCAGCGCGACCACGGCGAAGCCGAGCCCGCTCAGCTGGCGGCGTCGGCTCAGCCCAAGCCTGCGCGCGACCCGGCCCGGCACCGAGTCGTCCAGCAGGTCCTCGCTTCGCACATAGGTGATCTCCGTGCTCACCGGAGCACCCATGGGACGCTCGTGACTGTCACCCGTGGCTCGAATAGCAGTCTCCCCTTCAACCGCAGAGCCGTCTGGTTGTGAAGAAGGTTCTGCCACCAGTGTTCCACCACGTACTCGGGGATGACGACCGAGATCACGTCGCCCGGGTTCTCACGCTGGAGCTGCCGCACGTAGCGGATCACCGGCCGCGTGGTCTCGCGGAAGGGCGACTCGATCACCACCAGCTCGACCGGCACGCCGCGCCTGCGCCACTCCTTCGGCAGGCGATCGTCGTCGTGCTCGACCGCCACGTGGACCGCCCTCAGGCTGGCCGGGTTGGTGCTCTGCGCGTAGGCCAGGGCCTGGAGGGTCGGCGCCAGCAGGTTCGAGACCAGGACGACCGGTGGACCCGTCCCGGGCACGGTCGTGCCCGCCGCGGAGGGCTGAAGCTGCTGTGCCCAGGTCGCGGTAGTGCCTGGAGACCCCCTTCATCGCCAGGAACAGGATCGGGGCGGCCAGCACGACGATCCAGGCCCCCTCCGCGAATTTGGTGACCAGGACGATCACGAAGACGAGCGCCGTGGCGGCCGCCCCGAGCCCGTTGACCGCCCGCTTTCGCCGGAGCTTCGCCCGCTCGCCGTCTCCCGCGCTCGGCGATCTCCCGGGACCAGTGGCGGACCATGCCGGCCTGGCTGAGCGTGAAGGAGAGGAAGACGCCGAGGATGTAGAGCTGGATCAGGCGGGTGACGCTGGCGTCGAAGGCGACGATCAGCAGGCCGGCCACCAGGGCCAGCACCGCGATGCCGTTGGAGAAGACCAGCCGGTCCCCGCGGTTGGAGAGCTGGTGGGGCAGGAAGTTGTCCCGGCCGAGGAGCGAGGCCAGCACCGGGAAGCCGTTGAAGGCGGTGTTCGCCGCCAGGATCAGGATCGCCGCCGTGAACCCCTGGATCACGAAGAAGAGGGCCCCCTCGCCGAAGGTCGCGAGGGCGACCTGGCTGATCGCGGTCCTCTGCTCCTCACCCGGCGCGAGGCCGATCAGGTTGGCCGGGTCCTCGGCCATGTGCACGTCCGCCGCCATCGCGAGGCCCGTGATCCCGGCGAACATGACGATCGCCAGCACGCCCATGATCAGGAGCGTCGTGGCCGCGTTGCGGCTCTTCGGCTTCGCGAAGGCCGGTACGCCGTTGGAGACGGCCTCGACGCCGGTCAGCGCCGTGCACCCCGACGCGAACGCGCGCAGGACCAGGAAGACCGCGAGCAGCCCGCCGGTCTCGGCCGACTGCTGCAGGTGGTAGTCGGCGCTCTCCGCCGTGATGCCGTCGCCGAAGAGGACGCGGGCGAACCCGACCGCGAGCAGCAGCATGACCGAGGCCACGAAGCCGTAGGTCGGGACGGCGAAGGCCCGGCCCGACTCCCTCACCCCCCGCAGGTTCATGATCGTCAGCAGGGCGACGAATCCGATCGAGAGCTCGACCGCCTGCGGGGCCAGCTCCGGGGCGGCGCTGGTGATCGCGGCGACCCCGGCCACGACCGAGACCGCGACGGTCAGCACGTAGTCGATCAGCAGCGCCGAGGCCGCCGTGAGCGATGCGTTCTCGCCGAGGTTCGCCCGGCTCACCGCGTAGGCCCCGCCGCCGTTCGGATAGGCGTGGCAGGTCTGCCGGTAGGAGGCGATGACGATGGTCAGCAGCGCGACGACCGCAAGTGCCACCCAGGGGTCAGATGGAGCAGCGCCAGCCCGCCGAGGCCGAGGACCAGCAGATCTGCTCGGTGGCATAGGCGACGGAGGAGAGCGGATCCGAGCAGAAGACCGGCAGCGCGAGGCGCTTCGGGAGCAGCGTCTCCTCCAGCCGGTCGCTGCGCATCGGCCGCCCCACCAACAGACGAGATACGGCTCCGGTCGCGGAAGCCATGCATCCGTTCTAGCGCCCGGGTGCAGGCGAAATGCGTTTCTTGACGCGGTCCTAACGCCCGCGAGCGCCAGCCTTGACGCAGGCCTGACGCCGGCATGACCCCGCAATGAAAAGGGCCCTCCGAGGAGGGCCCTTTCCTGAAGCGTGAAGTCGTGGTTCCGGCTAGGCGGCTGCCTTGACGCCGGCGGCCGCGGGGCCCTTGGGGCCCTGCTCCACCTCGTACTCCACCTTCGCTCCCTCGTCGAGGGTCTTGAAGCCCTCGCCCTCGATGGAGCTGTGGTGCACGAACACGTCGTCAGAGCCGTCGTCGGGAGTGATGAACCCGTAGCCCTTGTCGTTGCTGAACCACTTCACGGTTCCTGTAGGCACTTCGTACCTCCAACTTATGTGTGCTGCTTACTCGGAGGTCGAAATGCGAAGCAACGACTACTGCGAGCGCTGGCACAACTTTGCCGGGTAGTTCATCCGGCCGAACGAGCGGACCGTAGCAACTAGCGCCGTTGGTAGGGTTGCTGGGCACAAGACCCGGCACCGCGGACGCTTGATTTCGCGGACGTGGCCGGGGACCAACGAGAAAGGGCATCAGCATGAGTGCCAACGATTCGCTCGCGACGGCCGTCCAACCGGTAGAGCACGAGACCCGCGATCGGATCATCACCGGGACCCTGACGGTGGCTCCCTTCCTGCTGCTCGGCTTCGCGATCTACCACGCGTGGAGCTCGACGCTCAACTGGCACGACCTGGTCGTCTTCGCGATCGTCTACGTCCCGTGCATGTTCGGGATCACCGTCGGGTTCCATCGGATGCTCACCCATCGCGCCTTCAAGACATACGCGTGGGTGCGCGCTCTCTTCGCCGGGCTCGGCTCGGCGGCGATCGAGGGCCCGGTCATCTCCTGGGTCGCCGACCACCGCAAGCACCATGCCTTCTCCGACGAGGAGGGCGACCCGCACAGCCCCCACGTCGGCCACGGCGAGGGCGTCCTTGCCCAGTTCAAGGGCTTCTTCCACGCCCATCTCGGCTGGCTCTTCATCCACACCCAGCGCGGCAACAAGCAGCGCTTCGCGCCGGACCTGCTTGACGACCCTGTCGTGCGCTTCGTCGATCGCACCTTCGTCCTCTGGGTCGCGGTCGGCCTGGCCGTGCCCTTCGGCCTCGGGGTCGCGATCGGCGGCACGGTCGTCGCCGGCCTCACCGGCCTGCTCTGGGGAGGTGCGGTGCGGATCTTCCTGCTGCACCACGTCACCTACTCGATCAACTCGATCTGCCACATGTTCGGGCGACGCCCGTTCGAGACCGGCGACGAGTCGCGGAACTTCGCGCCCCTGGCGCTGCTGAGCGGAGGGGAGTCCTGGCACAACAACCACCACGCCTTCCCGACCTCGGCCGTGCACGGGCTGCGCCGCTTCCAGCCCGATCCCTCGGCCTGGTTGATCTGGGCGATGGAGAAGCTCGGCCTGGTCTGGGACGTCGTGCGGATCTCGCCGGAGCGCCAGGCCGCCAAGGCCGCGGCTTAGCCGGGCTGAGGTCCGTCAGTCCTCGAGGAGCCGGTTGAACGCCAGCTCCTGCACCTCGTCGCGGTTCCGGCCGTCGTGGTCCGCGGCGATGAAGTGGTTGCCGATCCAGAGGGCGAAGGAGAGGATCGAGCGAGCCTCGACGTCGTCCTCGTCCGCCACGAACTCGCCGAACAGCCCGCGCATGTAGTCCATCCGGCGGTTGTCGACCTCCCGCAGGCGGCGGGCGACCTTCCTGTCGCGGCGGGCCCAGTCGCGCACCGCGAGGTCGATTCTCAGCGGGTCGATCCCGAGCGTCTCCTCACCGGAGGCGGCGATCGCCGACAGCCGCCGCAGCTTCGCCCGGCCGTCGCCGCCCTCGGCCTCCACGCGCTCGATCACCTCGTCGACCCCCAACCGCTCCCAGGTGTCGAGCATCTCGTCGAGGAGGGCCTGGCGCCCGTCGAAGTGCCAGTAGAAGCCGCCCTTGCTCACGCCGAGGGAGCGGGCGAGCGCCTCGATCCGGACGGCGTCGGGCCCGCCGGCGCCGAGGGCGTTCAGGCCCTCGTCGACCCAACTCGCGCGGGGTGTGCGGGTGAGGGGCATCTCGGACGACTATACGCTAACGTATGGACTTCCATACGCCCCCGCATGGACGCGGCGATGAAAGGAGTGAAGTCATGGACCTCCCGCTGATAGTCGCCGGATCGCTCGCCATCATCGGCGCCGCCGTTCACGGGGCGGGCGGCGAGGTCCTCGTGGTGAGGAAGCTGTCCGCGGCAGAGCTGCCACCCAGTCGCCTGGGCGGCCCGCGCCTGACCATGGCGATGATCCACGCAAGCTGGCACATGACCACGGTCGCCTTCCTCGCGGTCGGAGTCGCGCTGCTGCTCGCGGGGACCTCCCTCGACGAAGATGCCTCCCGCGCGCTCGCGGTGCTCGGCGCCGTTGCCTTCACCGGCTTTGCGGCGACGGCGATCGCATCGGGGGCCGGCGACACCCGGTCGCTTCGGCCCCTCGTCAAGCATCCCGGTCCCGCCCTGCTCACCCTCACGGCGGTGCTGGCCTGGCTGGGGGCTCTGTGATGCTGGGAGCCCTGATGAGAGATTCGGCGCGGCTCCCCGCCAGCGCGCACACCGACCGGCCCTGGCGGATCCACGAGATCGCCGGGGACTTCCGGCTCGAGGACGTCTGGACGCTGCCGACCCCGGGCGGCCCGGACGACTTCCCTCTGCTCGCCGAGGAGTTCGCCGCGGGCGATCCGTCACAGCGATTCGGCGGCCTCGCCAAGTTCCTCTGGAATCTGCGCTGGAAGCTCGGCGAGCTGTTCGGCTGGGACGACGAGGACTCCGGCGTCGGCTCCAGGGTGCCTACGCTTCGCGACCGCTTGCCCGAGGATCTCCGTAGCTCCCCGGGTCCTGATTTCGCCGAGCTCCCGTTCACCCCGCTCTACCTGACCGAGAACGAGATGGCGGCGGAGACCGCCAACCGCACGGTCCACGGGATCGTGCACCTGAGCTGGGTTCCCGACGGAGCCGGCGGCTATCGCGGCCAGATGGCGGTGCTGGTGAAGCCGAACGGCCTGTTCGGCCACGCCTACATGGCCGCGATCAAGCCGTTCCGGTACCTGATCGTGTACCCGAAGGTGATGCGCTCGCTGGAACGGATGTGGGAGGAGCGCACGCGCGACCCCTCACCGCCGCTAGCAGCGGTGGATGGGAGAGGCTGACTGCACGACCTCGAAGGCGGTCCCGGGGATGTCGCGCAGCGGCTCGATGATCGCGTCGGTCCAGCGCTTGTCCGAGGTCCCCGAGATGTAGAAGTTCGAGCCGTTGTCGGCGATGAAGGCGCCGTAGCGCTTCAGGGCCGTGGCGATCGCCTTCGCGTGCGGGTTGAAGCCCGAGATGTCGTAGCCGGCGTTGAGCCGCAGCCGCAGGCCCATCGGCGGAGCGTTCGGGTCGCTGGTGGCGCCGGCGCAGTGCGAGGCCGGGTGGATCCAGGCGTTCTGGGTCTCGCTGACGGTGATCCGCAGCGCGTGGTTGATCTGGCCCGAGGCCGCCTCGTCGAAGCGGGCGAGGCCCGGGAAGATCGGCAGCCCCGCCGCGTCAGCTGAGGTGAAGCCGTCAGGCCGGAGCGCGGCCGAGCGGAGGTCCCAGATCGCGGCGGAGTCGGCGTTCCAGTGCGGCTTCGCCTTGGCCTTCGCGAACGCCCGGTAGAGCTCGTAGAGCTTGCAGCGCGCCCTGTCCACGGCCAGCACGTGGCGGTCGCCGTCGGAGGCCTGCCCGCCCTCGACCAGCGCCCCCAGCGGCACCCGGTACGGGCCGTGGTCGGACTCGTCGCCGTAGGCGGTGAAGTTGACCTTGGCCCGCTTCTGCTTCTTGCCGACGACCGCGTACGGGAACCCGTACTCGCGCTGGTAGCCCCAGTCCGGGTGGGTGTCCTTGCCGCCGTGGGCGAGGATGTGGGCGATGTAGTTGGCGGAGTTGGGGTCGAGCGGGGCCCCGGAGATGTCCTGGTTCCAGGCGGACTGGTCGCCGACCGACGCGGCGTTCGGCCCGACGCTCGGCTTCGGGAAGATCGTGCAGGGCGCAAAGCTGGGGTACGGCCCGCGCGGCGGCTGGCCGCCGTGCTTCTTCTTGGCGTCGGCCGTGTCCCCGCCGATGCCGATGCCGAAACCGAGGCCGAAGGCGATCAGCGCCAGGGCGCAGACGAGCAGCGGTGCTTTCCCTCCCGGAAACTGCATCAGGCGATGCTAGGACGCGCGCCCGCCGTCAGCCGCTAGCGCTGCGCCAGCGCGGCTTCGATCTCGGTGAAGAGCTGCTGCGCGTCGAAGGGGCCGCCGTTGGAGAGCGTCACGAAGGCGACCCTCTGGGTCTCGTGCCTGCCGCGCAGGAGCTGGGCGACGGCCTCGGGGTTGGCGTCAGGCATGGTCGCGTCGAGCACGAAGACGTCGGGGACGAGCTGTGCGGCGAGCTCGATCGCCTGCATCGGGTCGGGCGAGGTCATGACCTGGTAGCCGCCGAGCTCGAGCCGGTAGCGCGCCACGTTCATCAGGTTCTGGTTCGGCCCGGCGAGCAGCACCGTGAAGCCCTGGGCCGGGGGCGGGACCGGCTCCGGCTCGGACATGATCTCGATCTGCGGCTCGGGCTCGGGCTGCGGCTGGAACTGGATGGGCTCCGCCTCGGGCACTGGCTCGGGCTCGGGCTGAACCTGGGGCTCCGCCTCGGACTCGGGCTGCAACCTCGGGCTCCGGCTCGACCAGGGGCTCCGTCTCGAGCTCGATCTCCACCGGCTCCGCCGCCGCGCCGTTGGCGCCCGACCGGGAACTGAGGACCGAGCGCACCGCGCTCTGGAACTCCTCGGGCATGAAGGGCTTCGCGATGTACTCGTCGGCGCCGGACTCGCGGCCGCGGGCGACGTTCTCCGGCTCGGTCCGGGCGGTCAGCAGGATCACCGGGATGTCGCGCAGCTCCTCGTCGCGCTTGAGGACGCGGGCCACGTCGTAGCCGTCGACCTCGGGCATCATCACGTCGAGCACGCAGAGGTCGGGCCGGCGCTGGTTCACCAGCCGCAGCGCGCTCGCGCCGTTGTCGGCGGTCTCCACCTCGTAGCCCTCCTCCTCGAGCACCATCCGGACGAGGTCGAGGATGTCCGGCTCGTCGTCGGCGACCACGACCAGCGGGACGTTGGGGCGCTGTCCGTTGGGTTCAGTCATGGCTGCGGTTCCCGTTCCTGTGGTTGCCGTTGCTGTCTTCGAGCACGCGCCGTACCCGATCTCCAAGCTCGAGGATCTCCCGCGACTTGCGCAGGAAGTCGTCGGGGCGCGGGCCGATCCGCCAGAAGGAGCGCTCGTGCAGGGTGGCGGTGGTGAGGATCACGGGGATCCCCTTGGTGTCCGGCTCGTTGCGCATCTCGCGGAGCACCTCGTGGCCCTGGAGCCCGGGCATGTGGACGTCGAAGACGCAGAGGTCCGGCCGGGACTCATGGGCGAGCCGCAGGGCCTCCGAGCCGTCGTGCGCGCGCTCCACGTCGTATCCCGCGTCCTCGAGCTGCATGCAGGCGAGCTCGAGCAGGTCGTCGTCGTCATCCGCGACGAGGATCAGGGCGGTCGCCGCCTCCACGGCGCTCACTGCTCCACTCCCTCGGTCACCTGCTCACCCTCACCGGCCTGCTCGACCACCTGGCCATAGCCCTCCTGGCTACCGAAGTCCTGAGTCACCTGCGCGCCGACGAGCGGATGGAGCGGCAGCTCGATCCGGAAGGTGGAGCCCTCGCCCACCTCGCTCTCGACGCTGACCACGCCGCCGTGCGCCTCGACGATCGCCTTGACGATCGTCAGCCCGAGGCCCGTGCCCGGCACGTGGCCCTCGGTCGCGCTCGAGGCGCGGTAGAGGCGGTCGAAGAGCCGTTCGTGGTCCTCGTACGGGATGCCGACCCCGGTGTCGGTCACCTCGAAGATCGCCTTCTCGCCGAACGCGAAGAGGCGCGCGGTGACCTTGCCGCCCTCCGGCGTGAACTTGACCGCGTTGCTGAGCAGGTTGTCGAAGGCCTGCGCGAGGCGCTCGCTGTCGCCGGCGGTGGGCGGGATCTCCTGGGCCTCGACCACCAGCTCGACCTTGCCCTTCTCCGCGGCGGGCCGCGCGGTCTCGGCGCTCTCCTCCAGCACCTTGTGGAGGGTGACCTCGCCGAGCTCGATCTCGAACGTGCCCGCCTGGATCCGCACCAGCACCAGCAGGTCGCCGACCAGCCGCATCTCGCGGCGGGCGTTGCGGCGGATCACGTCGATGAAGGTGTGGCCGCGGTCCGACATCTGCTCGCCCTCGACCTTGCTGAGCATCTCCGTGTAGCCGATGATCGAGGTGAGCGGGGTGCGCAGCTCGTGGGAGACGAGCCCGAAGAACTCGTCCTTCAGCTTCTCGATCTCCGCTTCGGCCCGCTTCCGCCCGATGAACTGGCCGATCTGCGCGCTGATCGCGGCGACGGTCGCGTCGAGCTGGGGGTCGAGGTCGGGTGCGTCGGTGAAGAACTCGATCACGCCATGCGT
This sequence comes from uncultured Solirubrobacterales bacterium, assembly GCA_963752605.1. GTDB lineage: Bacteria > Actinomycetota > Thermoleophilia > Solirubrobacterales > 70-9 > CAVVYW01. The sequence continues at coordinate 1,298,073 of CAVVYW010000005.1, read as the reverse complement.
GTGGTGCCCGCTGACCAGTGGGATGTCCACCGCCGGCTCCAGCCCGGCCGGGCAGTCGCGGCGGGGGAAGTCATTCGGCTGCAGGGCGGCGGTCCGGCTGGCCCGCTCGAAGGCCGCGTCGTCGATCCGGCCCCAGATCCCCTGGAGCCTCAGCGGCCCGCCCTCCTCGTCTGGGCCCCAGAAGAGCCCGAGCCGCCAGTCGAAGCCGTTGCCGAGCGCGTCGAGCACCCCGGCGATCGCCTCCTCCACGCTGGCCGACTCGGCCAGGGCGCGGGCGACGGCGAGCTGGGTCTCGCGGTGGGTATCGGCGCGCCGGCGCTCCGAGACGTCGTGGACCAGCGCCCGCAGGCGGCCGCCGCCGTGGCCGTCGGGGACCGCGGAGACTGTCAGCTCAACCGGGAAGTCGCGCCAGTCGCGGTCCATCCGGGAGATCGCCTCGGCGATCGCGAAGGTGACCTCGCCCTGGACGGTGCGCATCGGCGGTGGGGAGGGAGAAGGATCGAAGTCGGTCTGGCGCGGCGGAGCCGGCGGTTGCGGCATCGTCGGGACCGACTGCCCAGGCGGCGCCGGGGGGAGCGGCGACTGCGCCGGAGGCGGCGGGGGCGGGGGCGGATAGGCGCTCGGCAGCGGCGGGAGCTGCGGGCGCGTCGGGGGAGGGGGCGGAAGCGGTGAGTGCGCCGGGGGAGGCGGGGGCAGCGGCTGCGCGGGCGCCGGGGGCGCCGGCGGTTGCGGTGATGGCGGTCCCTGCGCGGGGCGGCGGGCCTGCGGGCGGCTGCCGGCCGTCGAGCGGCGTCAGCCCGTTGGCCGAGAGCTCGCGGCTGACGTCCGGGTTGACCATATTCAGACCACGATCGGCCAACTCACGGTTCATCGTGAGTCCCCGGGAGGCCGCGCGCACGAGTGGGTTGGTGTCTTTCACCTAGAAAGAACGTCGGCACGATTCGTGCCTGACACAAGCCCTGGACGGATATCTGAGACCCGGTAGTCGGTAGGGCGGGGCGCAGGCACGAGCCGGTGCGTGCGTGCGATCTGCTAAGATAGTTAGCACAGCTAATGAACTTGGCACAGGACAAGAGCCCGGTCGCAGCGCAGGCGCAGGAGGAGCTGCCCGCGCGGCTGCGCCTGGCGGTCGTGCGCACGGCGAGGCGACTTCGCCAGGAGGCCGGCGGCGAGCTCGGCCCCGCGACCAGCGCGGCGCTGGCGACGATCGAGCGGCAGGGCCCGCTCTCGCCGAGCGAGTTGGCTGAGCGCGAGGGCGTCAAGCGCCCGACCGCCACCCGGATTCTGGGCAAGCTCGAGAAGGCCGGCCTGGTGACGCGGATCCGCGATCCCCAGGATGGCCGCTCCTCGATCCTCAGCGTCACACCGGAGGGCCGCGCGCTGCTCCGCAAGATCCGGGCGCGGAAGACGGCCTACCTGGCGAAGCAGCTCCAGGACCTCGAGCCCGACGACCTGCGCGCGCTGGAGCGCTCGGTCGAGCTCCTGGAGGGGATGCTCGAGTGACCGAGGCCCTCGGACGCTCCTTCGCCAGCCTCCAGATCCCGAACTACCGTCGCTTCTTCACCGGCCAGCTCGTCTCGACCTCGGGCAACTGGATGCAGACGGTCGCCGAGATCTGGCTGATCCTCACCCTGACGGGAAGCGGCGTGGCCGTCGGGTTCACGACCGCGCTCCAGTTCCTGCCGATGCTGCTGTTCGGCGCCTGGGGCGGGCTGATCGCCGACCGGGTCCCGAAGCGGCGCCTCCTGCTGCTGACCCAGGGCCTGCATATGGCCGCGCCGCTGACGATGTTCGCCCTGGCGCTCGAGGGTGCCCTCGTCCCGTGGATGGTCTTCGCGCTGGTCTTCGTCCGCGGCTCGGTCAACGCCGTCGACTACCCGACCCGCCAGGCCTTCGTGATGGAGATGGTCGGCGGGGAGCGGGTGGTGAACGCGATCAGCCTCAACAGCGCCCTGATCCACTCCGCCCGCATCATCGGCCCCGCGATCGCCGGCGTGCTGATCGCGACAGTCGGCGTCGAGCCCTGTTTCGCGCTCAACGCGGCCAGCTTCGGGGTGATGATGATCGCCCTGGCGGCGATGGACACCGAGGCCCTCCGACCCGGCCGAGATCGGTGGAGCGGGAGCCGGGCGCGATCCGCGCGGCGCTCCGCTACGTGCGCTCGTCCCCGGACCTGTGGATCCCCCTGGCGCTGATGGGCGCGGTGGGAACCCTCGGCTACAACTTCCAGGCGATCCTGCCTCTGCTCGCCCGCCTGACCTTCGAGGGCGGCGCCGGTACCTACGCGGCGCTGGTCTGCGCCATGGGCATAGGCGCGGTGATCGGCGCCCTGGTCAACGGCGCTCGGAACAACGTGACCCCGTGGGTGCTCGCGGCGGCCTCGATCGGATTCGGCGGCCTCGCCCTTCTGGCGGCGGGGGCCCCGACCCTGGGGTGGGAGGTGCTGGTCCTGGCGCCGCTCGGCGCTGCCAGCGTCACCCTCGCGGCGAGCATCAACTCGGCGCTCCAGCTCGCCTCGGAGCCCCGCATGCGCGGGCGGGTGATGGCGCTCTACTCGATCGTCTTCCTCGGCTCGACGCCAATCGGCGCCCCCCTCTCCGGCTGGCTGGCCGAGGCGGTCGATCCGCGCGCAGTCCTGGTGATGGCGGGCATCGCCGGCATCGCAGCGGGGCTGCTGACGCGTGCGGCGTTCGCCCGAGCTGCCACTGATCCGGCGCTCGCCGCGGCGTAATCGTTCGTACATGAAGACCGACCGCCATCCATGGCGGCCGGTCTTTGCAATAGGCCCCGTCAGGACGGGCAGGGGTACGTCTCGGGGGCCTTACTTGGGGGGTATGTAGCGGCTCCAGGCGACGGGAGGCGCCTTTGCGGCAAACGCCTGGAACCTATGTGCCGAGAGGTGGTGTCGGGCGTCCTGCCCAGCACCATTTCTCCCGACGCACAGAGCATCCCACCGGATACTCGGGAAGTCCATACCCAAAACTGGGTGACTTCCACGGCAGGCCGAATTCGTGGCCGACCGTTGGATCAGGCTGGCGCCAATGAGGCGGAGAGGGCGGAGCCGTGGAGGATGTCCCGCTCGGAGACCTCGACCTCATCGAAGCCGAAGGCCCTCATCACCTGAACCAGGATGACGGTGCCGGCGACGATGGTCGGCGCCCGCCCCGGGTGCAGCCCGGGAATGTCCAGCCGCTCCGCCAATGGCACCGAGGCGAGCCGGGAGAGCATCCGCTGGATCCCACGCAGGCCGAGCCTGTAGCCGTGGACCCGGTCGGGGTCGTAGGGCTCGAGCTCCTGGTGGATGGCGGCGAGCGAGGTCGGTGTCCCCGCGGTGCCGATCGCGCGCACCGGGGGAGCGCCGTCCCGGGCGGCCGTCGCCGCCTCGACCAGCCCCCGGATATCGGCCGCGAGATCCTCGAGCTCGGACGGGTTGGGCGGGTCGGTGGTGAGGTGCCGCTCGGAATGGCGGATCGTCCCCGCCGGCAGGGAGGTGTGGAAGTCGACGCTGGCGCCCGACCCGACGATCAGCTCGGTGGAGCCGCCGCCGATGTCGAAGACGAGGGTCGGCTCGTCCGACGGCCGCGCGGCGGTCGCTCCCAGGTAGGTGAGGTGGGCCTCCTCCTCGCCGGTCAGAAGCTGCGCCTGGAGCCCGAAGCGCTCGCGCAGCTCGGCGATGAAAGCCTCGCCGTTGGCGGCGTCGCGGACGGCGCTGGTGGCGACCGCCATCACCCGGTCGGCGTCGAGCTCCTCGTAGTGGGCCCGGTAGCCGGCGATCGCGTTGCAGACGTCATCGATCGCCTCGCCGCGCAGGGTGCCGGTGTGGTCCACGCCGCGGCCGAGGCTCGTGACGGTGGTCCGGCGGTCCACCTCATCGACCCTCGGGCCATCCACGTCGGCGACCAGCAGCCGGGTGGAATTGGTGCCGATGTCGACGACCGCTACGCGCACCGTGAGGTTGCCCCTTTTACCGCCCAACTCACGGCTGGCACTCTAACCACGCTCACGCGTCCCTGTGGTACCCACTTATGAGGACCCGCACGAGGGGTTTCGCCCCTTTGATCATTCGGGAAGGCGCGGTAAAATGCCCCTACCCGTCGCGGGGTGGAGCAGTCTGGTAGCTCGTCGGGCTCATAACCCGAAGGTCGCGGGTTCGAATCCCGCCCCCGCTACCTAGCAAGGGCCCCTCACTTCGAGGGGCCCTTGTGTTTCCGGGCCTCATCACCTGGGAGTCGAATGACAGGTAGCGTTCTCAGCATCAGAGAGCACTTGGGCCCAGAACATTCGCGCTCAGCGGGACTTCGATGCACGATTCTGGCGCTGACCCTGTCTATTTCGGCTCTCTGCGCAATGCCCGCGTGGGCCGACGCGGCCACCTTCGTGGTCAACGACAACACCACGGGCCCCGGGCCATCCGGTGCCGATTGCCTCAATCCTGACTTCGCGACGATCCAGGCCGCGATCAACGCCGCACCCGCCACGCCCCCGCGCGACACGATCCAGATTTGCGCAGGCAGCTATGCCGAGAACCTGACCGTCCCCAAGAGCCTGCAGTTCCTCGGCGCCCAGGCCGGTGTGGACGCGCGTGGGCGCAGCGCCACCGAGTCGACGATTGCCCCCGCGGCGGGTACGGCGATGGTCCTCCAGCCCGGCTCGGCGGGCTCAGCGATCGACGGGCTGACGCTCTCGGGCGGCGTCAGGGGGATCGAGTCAGACGGTGCCGGCGGGCCCCTCGACGGCGTTTCGATTTCCAACAACCGCATCGTCGGCTTTACGGGGGCGGGCATCTTTCTCAACGACCCGGGCGTCGACATCACGGTCGATCGGAACGTCGTTGACGGCAGCTCGAAGGTCGGCGGTGGCGGCCTCGTCCACCTTGATATCGACATTTTCAACGGCTTTCAGCTGACCGCCAACAACATCGTCAATGGCGCGACCGCGACCGGGTTCTTTGTCGACGGAAATCACAACGTCGGCATGAGCGTCAACCGTCCGCCCTCGCTGAGTGGCAACCTCATCCAGGCCAATAACGTCGGTCTCAACCTCGGGAGCCGCGCGTTCCAGTTCGGCAACATTTCCGGCAACACCTTCGCCGGCAACACCTTCGACGGGCTGCAGGGCGGAATTCAGAACTCGACGATCTCAGGCAACACCTTCACCGGCAATGGCCGGTCCGGCCTCAGCCTGACGAGCTTCGGCAACATGGGTGCCGATCGCGGTGCCCAGAACGCCCTGGTCACCGGAAACACCTTCAATGGCAACGGCGCCGTAAACAACGGCGAGGCGATCTTCTTCAGCTCCACCCAGGCCGCCGGAACGATTGCGACCAACCAGGCGCACTTCAACCGGATCAGCGGAAACCCCTCAGGGGGAATCACCTACAACGGCATGGAGGCAATCGACCTGCAGAACAACTGGTGGGGATGCAACCAGGGCCCAGGCGGCCCAGGTTGCGACACGAAGGATGGAACCGGAGCCGCTGGCGTCGACACCGACCCTTGGCTCGTACTCGGCGTGAGCGCAAATCCGACCACGATTCAGGTGGGCGGCCAGACCTCACAGATAGCGGCGGACCTGACCAGGAACTCCGACGGTGCGCTCGCTGGTCCCGGCTTCCCGGCGGGCACGAGCGTTGGGTTCGCGACGACGCTCGGCACGATCCTCACCCCACGGATGACCTCCGGCGGCGTCGCGACCAGCACCCTGACGTCCGGCGCAACGCCGGGAGCCGCCGCCGTTTCGGCTTCGCTCGACAATGCCACCGCGACAGTGGCAGTGACGATCCAGGCGGCAGCCCAACCGCCGGCAGCCCAACCGGCGCCGAACCGCCGAAAAAGAAATGCAAGAAGAAGAAGAAGCGCGTGACCTCGAGCAGAAAGAAGTGCAAGAAGAAGGCGAAGTAACTGAGGCCGGCTTGCTCCCGGACACGCGTCGAGTGGTACCGAGAAGCGGATCGGGCCGCCGATGTGATCTTTCGGAGACGCACGGTGCAGGCGTGGGCCGAGCTCCAGCTGAGTGCCGCTCGCCGGGAAATGCGGTAACACAATCGCGCGCAATAGGAGTAACCTCAGTTGCGGCTGGCCCTGCGGCCAGAACGCTCAACCCCCACCCGGAATGCCACCGACGGCGCGTCCTGCGCCACGAGGCGTGAGGTGGGGGCTACTGGGTTTTGACTGCGGGGTCGGTGCTGTACCTCTTACGGCGATACCCCACCGTCCCGGTGGCTTCGTCCCCATCTGATTAACCGCTCGGGGGTTCTAGCCCTCTACTTTTCCGAGCGGAACCCACCAGAGGGACGGGAAGGCTCTAGGAGCATGACAAGAACCGAGGAACGCGACAGCGCGGTGCAGCGGCTGGAGGCGGGGCTGGCCGAGCGGAACCGGTTGAGCCAGCGTTACGACGCCGCCATCGGCACCTCAACCGAGCTAGGCGCTCGTGTCGAGCTGCGGGCCGCGGGCGATCACGTCGCAGCGCGGGAGGCCTGGCTTCACTGGATCGACGACGAGGGCTACCGAGGGCTCAATGCGGGGCCGTTCGAGCTGCTCGCCGAGAGGCTCGCGGCCTAGGGACGAGAAGCGCGGAGTGGCGCCGCCCGGTTTCGCGGAGCCACCTCCGCTCCGGACGGAAGCGATAGCCCGGTTAGGAGTGTCGACTGGTCACGCTAATCCTCGGGCGGTGGTAGCGAGAACCGAATCGGGCCCCCGCTACCTCGAAAGGCCTGGAGCGATCCAGGCCTTTCGTCTTCGTGGTCGGTCTCACCGGATGCCCCCGTCGGGCCGGAGCGCGTAGCATCCGCACCGTGGACGATTCGCTCGTCGAGCGAGCGGCGACCTTCGCGGAGTTGCTTAGTCGGCGGCCCGCCGAGCCCCCCGAGGTCCGTGAGGCCCTCGGCCTCCCATTGGGAACACGGCAGACCGTACCCGCACAGCCATGAAGCTCGTGCTCTCGGCGATGTCGCTTGAGGGGCTGGGCGGCAGCGAGACCTACGTCACAACCATGGCCGACCATATTCAGCGGCTGGGGCACGACGTCTGGCTTCACTCGCTCGCTCACGGACAATCGACGGATGCCGCCGAGCGGCTTGGCGTGCGCGTCGCGCGCGACGAGGGCGATCTCCCGGATCGACCCGACGCCATCCTCGTGCAGGACGCTGAGGTGTCGTACGGGCTGGCGCATCACTTTCCCCATGCGCCGCAGGTGTTCGTAGCCCACAGCGACATCTTCGACGTCCAGCTTCCACCACAACTGCCGGAGCTCGTGCAGGTCGTCGTGACCCTGTACGACCGGGTCGAGCGTCGCATCCGAGCTCAGTCGCTCAAGCAGGAGATGGTTCGCCTCAGCCAACCGGTGGATGTGGAGCGGTTCAAGCCGTCCCGCCCGCTGCCCGAGCGGCCACGCGTCGCACTCGCGCTGGGCAACTACACGCATGGTCAGCGGCTCGAGCTGCTCGAACGCGCGTGCAGGCGCGCAGGGATCGAGCTCCAGCAGGTGGGTGTGCATGCCGGCAACGCGGAGCCGGCGGAAATCGCCCTCAATCGCGGAGACATCGTCTTCGGGAAGGCCCGGGTGATCCACGAGGCGATGGCCTGTGGACGGGCTGCGTACGTCTTCGATCATCACGGAGCAGAGGGTTGGGTCACCGCGGAGAGCTACCCGGCCCTCGTTCGCGACAATTTCGGAGGACAGGCCCATCCGCGGGCCCTCGACGAAAAGCGGCTGGCGGCCGATCTCGGCCTGTACAGCTCGGATATGGGCCTGGTGAACCGAGACCTGATCGTCGCGAATCATTCAGCCACCAAGCACGCCGCGGCGCTGATGGAGGTCCTGCAGCGAGTCGCGCCGCGCCCGCAACCCGTCGATGCGCCGTTGCGTGAACTCGCCCGGCTCGTGCGTCTACACCACCGCGCGGACTCCACACTGTTCGCCCTGCATGCTGAGGCCGAGCGCCGCAGCGAGCGGATCCACGAGCTCGAGGCCGAGCTGGGGAGCGAGCTCAGAGGGCGGTCGCGGCGGCTGAAGAAGCCTCCACGGAGGCGGCGCACCATCGGAGAGAGGCGGAGCAGGCGCGAGCGGACCTCGACGAGCTTCAACGGACCCGGCGCGTACGGGTCATGCAGCGCATCCTGCGCCCCGTCGACCGGCTTCGCAGAGCGACACGTGAGCGCCGGACCCGGCAGGCACGCCAGGCAACTGCGGAGCGGCCGCCGGCTCCCTTCATCGTCGGCGTGCCGCGATCTGGGACGACGATGCTCCGCCTCATGCTCGACGCCCATCCGCTGCTCGCGATCCCTCCCGAGACGGGGTTCGTACCCGTCGCCGCCGGCGTGGCCGCGCGAGGGGGCGGCGTCGATGAGCTGCTCGCGGAGATCTCTCGCCTGCCCACGTGGGCCGATCTCAGCTTCCCGAGTGACCAGGCTCGTGCGCTGCTCCTGAACGTAAAGCCGTGGTCGGTAGGCGACGGGCTGCGAGCGCTCTACCGGGCTTACGCACAACGCCACGGGAAGCCGCGCTTCGGTGACAAGACGCCGATGCAGATTCGCCATCTGGCCGCGCTGGGCAGTCTCTTCTCCGAGGCCCATGTCATACACCTGATTCGCGACGGCCGCGACGCTGCGGCGTCGGTCCGCGGGCTGCATTTCGCAGCGGGCGATGGCAGCATCGAGGCGATCGCCCGCGACTGGCAGGCCAGCATCATCGAGGCCCGTCGCCAGGCGAGCAGTATCGAGCACTACCGCGAACTTCGCTACGAGCGGCTCGTAACAGAGCCCGAGGTGGTGCTTCGAGAACTGTGCAAGTGGCTGGAACTGCCCTGGGACGAGGGCATGCTGCGCTTCCATGAGCGTGCCCTGGGTCGCTTCGCGGAGCTGCCGTCGGCCCGCCGCGACGGGGGGGTGCTCATCACGCGGGAGACTCGGTGCCGGATGCACGAAAGAGCCTCGCTTCCCGCGGACCCCACACGCATCGGGCGCTGGCGAGAGGAGCTGTCGGCGGAGGCGGTGGAAGAGTTCGAATCGATCGCTGGTTCCCTGCTTGCCGAGCTCGGCTACGAGCGGCAGACGCATACGGTTTCTGCAAATGGATGACGGGGAGCTGCGACCGTGCGGCACAGCGCCCAACCTCTGGGTCGGCGGCGACGTGGAGATCGGCGATGGGGTGGTGCTCGGGGCGAACGTGGTCATCCACTCGGGCACGGTCCTCGAGGACCGCGTCGAGGTCCAAGACTCGGTGGTGCTCGGCAAGGCAGTGGTGCGCAGACGCGGCTCAAGGGCGGGCGAAGCGCAGCCGCGGCGGCTCATCATCGGCAAGGCCGCGGTGGTCTGCACCGGAGCCGTCGTCTTCGAAGCTGCGCGCGTCGGCACGGCGGCGTTGATCGGCGACCAAGCCCACGTGCGAGAGGGCGCCGTCGTGGGAGGCGAAACGGTCGTCGGGCGCGGCACAGCGGTGGGTGCCACACGCGGCTGGGATCCCGTGTCCGCGTGCAGACGAACGCGTGGCTCACCACGGACACCGTCGTCGAGGATGACGTGTTCGTCGGTCCGGGAATGGTGACGATGAACGACGACACGATGGCGCGGCTTCCGGCCGATGCTGCGTTGCGAGCTCCGACGCTGCGGCGGGCGTGCAGGATCGGTGGCGGCGCGCTCCTCACCCCGGGCGTGGAAGTCGGCCAGGAAGCGTTCGTCGCGGCCGGCGCAGTCGTCACTCGTGATGTCCCGGCACGCGCCGTCGTCATGGGCGTGCCCGCCCGTGCTGCTGGATTCGTTCCCGACCGGCAGCTGCTGGAGCGCTGGCGCTAGCCGGTCGCGGGTTCACGTCGGAGTGCGAACCGTGCGGCCACACGGAACAACTCAAGGAGCACGCCATTTTCTAGGGCCGCCCGAAGTGCAACTGGATCAACTGGCCGGGAAGGTTCCAGTTCAGTTGCCCTGGGACGCCCGGAGGGGCTCAGCCCGAGGTACCAGTCGTGGTACCGAACTGAGCAAGACTGAGCGAAACTGAAGCGACGGGAGATTGCCTGATGACGCCTGCGCTGGGTTGACCGAGCGGCGTCGAGCCTTCTCATAACCCGAAGGTCGCGGGTTCGAATCCGCCCGTCGCCCTCGACTCCCTGGTCGCACTCGTGTCGCGCCAGGCCACGGCGTGGAAGGGCCCGCACCGCAAGAAGCGCTGACCCGCGCCTAGCGCCGCTGGCCTGGCGCGCCAATGGACGAACTACCTACCCGCGCCGCGCCTGGGGCGTTTTCGTGTGTGGCGAAATACGGATGGCGGGCAGGGGCGCCGCCCGTAGCCTGACCAGGTGCGTCTCGTGCCCATTTTCATGCGCAGGGGCCTCGCCGTCCCGGCGGTGGCGCTCGGCATTCTCCTCGCGGCGGTAGCCCCTGCGCTCGCCGGCCACCCCCTGGACGGCTCACTCGGCGTCGAGGGCATGAGCGAGAAGCAGCTCCGCGAGTTCGAGACCGCCACCCTCGGCCCGGAGCACGCGGCCGAGCACGCCGCGCAGCGCGCGATCGCCGAGGAGGGGGGCGCTCGTGCGGGTGGCTCTGAGCCGGCCCCCGCCGCAACGCGCGTCGACGATCCGTCCGACGTGGGCCGCTGGAACGCGCCCTTCTCGGCCCCGATCACGGCGACCCACGCCGTGATGTTGCCCACCGGCAAGGTGATGTGGTGGTCGTACCCCAACGGCTTCAAGGCCACCAACACCTCGCAGGCCTGGCTGTGGGACCCGGTCACGGGTACGAGTAACCGGGTCGACCCGCCGCTCTGGACGGATCCCGCTGATGGGCAGGAGAAGCCGGCCAACATCTGGTGCGGCGGACTGGCCCTCCTGGCCGACGGCCGGGTGCTCGTCACGGGAGGGAACCTCGCCTACACGGGCGGGACCCCGAACTTCAGGGGCCTGAACAAGGTCTACACCTTCAACCCGTTCAACGAGACCTGGACCGAGCAGCCGGACATGCCGCACGGACGGTGGTATCCGAGCCAGAAGCTGCTTCCCGACGGCCGCGTGCTGATCATGGGCGGCTATGACGAGAGCGGCAGCACCCCCTCCGTGCAGAACGCGGATGTCGAGGTCTTCACGCCCTCACCTGACATGAACGGAGTGGGGACCCTTGCCCAGATCGGCTCGCGCGGGGGTGCCGGGAGCCCGCCCATGGGCGAGCTGTATCCGCGCATGTTCGTAATGCCCAGCGGCAAGACACTGATCGCGGGGCCGGACCCCGCGGACACCTGGTTCTTCGACTCGATCGGCGCGAGCTCGTTCACCTGGAGCGATGTCGCCAACCTGCCCGAGTCGCACCTCTGGGGCACGACCGTTCCGAACGCGGAGGACCCGAACAAGGTCACCGTGATCGGCGGCAAGGACTTCACGGACGGGCCCACCCTCGCGAACAGCCTGATCTTCGACGAGGCGGCCCCGGCATCGGGTTGGCAGGCGGGGCCGTCACTGAACGTCGCCCGCGCTCATCACAACACGGTCCTGCTGCCCGACGGGGCGATGGCCACATTCGGCGGCGGGCCGGGGACCCGGCCGCCGGAAGGGAACTGGGCGGCGGACCCGGAGCATCACCAGGTCGAGCTGTTCGACCCGGCCACCTCCACCTGGAGCCTCGGCCCCTCGCAGGTGGAGAACCGCGCCTACCACTCGACGGCGGTGCTTTTACCCGACGGCCGCGCGATCTCGGCCGGCTCGGAAGACTGGTTCGCCACCGCGGGCCGCGACACGGCCGAGATCTACGAGCCGCCCTACCTCTTCCACGGCTCGCGCCCCGAGATCAAGTCAGCTCCCGCCAGCGTCAACTGGGCCGACGAGTTCGGGATCAAGAGCTGGGGCAGCCAGATCTCGCGCGCGACGCTGGTGGCGCCCGCCGCGGAGACGCACGGCAGCGACATGAACCAGCGCTTCATCGAGCTCGCGATCACCGAGACCCACGCTGACAGCGGTGTCAACGTCGAGGCCCCAGCGAACGCCCTCCTGGCCCAGCCCGGCTACTACATGCTCTTCCTGCTCGACCAGAACGGCGCGCCGTCCGTCGCGCGCTGGATCAGGCTGGACTCGAGCGCGCCCGACCGCGCGACCATCGGGCCGGACGGGCTGCCGACGGCGGTCGCAGACGCGGCCTCGTTGCACGAGGACTCGGGCGCCCGCCCGATCGACGTGCTCGCCAACGACGGCAACTCCGACGGCGGCCCGCTGTCGATCGCCGCGACCGGCGACCCGACCCACGGCACCGCATCGATCACCGGAGGCGGCTCGAGCCTCGCCTACACCCCCGACCCGAACTACTGCGGCCCCGACAGCTTCAGCTACGAGCTCAATGGAGGCTCCGGCGCCATGGTCACGCTCAACGTCGCCTGCGTGGACGAGGGCCCGGTCGCCGTGAACGACACGCTGACGCTGAATCGAAACGCGGCGGCGACCGCCGTGAACGTGCTCGCCAACGACCTCGACGCGGACGCCGGCCCCAAGCTGATCGCGTCCGCCTCGAACCCGCCGCACGGGACGGTGGTCGTCGCGGCCGGTGGAGGCTCGCTCACGTACAAACCCGATCGCAGCTACTGCGGCGCCGACCGTTTCACCTACAGCGTCAACGGCGGCTCCAGCGCCACCGTCTCGGTCACGATCAAGCGCGGAAAGCGGAGATGCCGCGCTAAGAGCAAGAAGAAGCGCTGAGCGCGGCACGCCTGCGTGTGCGGCTAACTACGGATGGCAGGGAGGATTGCCGCCCGTAGCCTAGACAGGTGAGTCACGTGCCGGGAATGAAGCGCCTGGGCCTCGCCGTTCCGGCGATGGTGCTGGCCACGTTCCTCGGCGGGATCCCGCTGGCTCTCGCCCACACGTCGAGCGGCTCGCTCGGGGTCCGTGGCATGGAAGAGGGGGAGCTTCGGGAGGCGGAGAGCGCCATCCTCGGCCCGGAGCACGCCGCCGAGCACGCGCGCCAGCGGGCGGTCGCGGAGGAGCAGGAGCCTCCGGCGCCGTTCACCGCGTCACCGGTGTCCCAGTCGGATGTCGTGCTCGCCCAGGCGGCCGGAGACCCCTCTCAGGTCGGTCAGTGGTCCGCGCCCTTCTCGGTCCCCATCACCGCCACCCATGCGGTGATGCTCCCGACCGGGCAAGGTGATGTGGTGGTCGTACCCCAACGGCTTCAAGACCACCAACACCGCGCAGGCCTGGCTGTGGGACCCGGTCACGGGTACGAGTAACCGGGTCGACCCGCCGCTGTGGCGAGACCCCGCAGATGGGCAGCTGAAGCCGGCAAACATCTGGTGCAGCGGGCAGGTCCTGCTGGCCGACGGCCGGGTGCTCGTCACGGGAGGGAACCTCGCCTACACCGGCGGCACCCCCAACTTCAGGGGCCTGAACAAGGTCTACACCTTCAACCCGTTCAACGAGACCTGGACCGAGCAGCCGGACATGCCCCACGGGCGGTGGTATCCGAGCCAGAAGCTCCTTCCCGACGGCCGCGTGCTGGTCATGGGCGGCTACAACGAGAACGGCCAGGGCTCGAACAATCTCGACATCGAGGTCTTCACCCCTTCCGCCGACATGAACGGCGTCGGAACCATGACCAAGGTCGGGACGCGCGGTGGCACCGGCAACCCGCCCGACGGGGAGCTCTACCCCCACATGTTCGTGATGCCGAGCGGACGCACCCTGGTGGCCGGCCCTTCCCCGGAGGACAGCTGGTTCTTCAACACGATCGGCCCCAGCGCATTCACCTGGGCTGAAATCCCGAACCCGCCGAACTCCAGGCTCTGGGGCGCGGCCGTCCACACCCCCGCCGGGCCGGCCGGCTCGACCAAGGTCACGCTCACCGGCGGCAAGAACTGGTCCTCAGGACCGGTCCAGTCCACCACGACCGTCTACGACGAGGCTGCTCCCGGGCTCGGCTGGCAGGGCGGGCCGTCGATGAACGTGGCCCGCGCCCATCACAACACCGTGCTGCTGCCCGACGGCGGGATGGCGACTTTCGGCGGCGGCGTCGGCAAGCGCACCCCCGAGGGCCTGTGGGCGGCAGACCCGGAGCACCGGCAGGTGGACCTCCTGGACCCGGGGGGAGGCACTTGGCGGACCGGCGCCTCGCAGGTCAAGGCCAGGGCGTATCACTCGACTGCCGTGCTGCTGCCGGATGGCCGGGTGATCTCCGCGGGGTCTGAGGACTACTACGCGACCGCGGGCGCCGACACCGCCGAGATCTACGAGCCGCCATACCTCTTCAGGGGCACGCGGCCCGGGATCGCCTCGGCGCCGGGGAGCGTCAACTGGGGTGACGAGTTCGGGATCGAAAGCGGGAGTGACGTCTCGCGAGCCACGCTGGTCGCGCCCGCGGCGGTCACCCACGCCAACGACATGAACCAGCGCCATGTCGAGCTCGAGGTCACCGAGGACCTCGCGGGCAGAGGCCTCAACGTGAAGGCACCGCCCAACAACCGAGTCGCCCAGCCCGGTTACTACATGCTCTTCCTGCTGAATGGCGACGGGGTCCCTTCGGTCGCGAAGTGGATCAGGCTCGACGCGGCCGCTCCCGACCGGCCTCGGATCGACCCGGGTCCGCCGCCTCAGCGCACGCTGACCGTGAGCACAGCGGGCTCGGGCACGGGCCGGGTGACGGGCAGCGGCATCGACTGCCCCGGCGACTGCACCCAGGACTACCCCGACGGCACCCCGGTGACCCTCAGTGCGAGCGCCACCGGCGGCTCCAGCTTCGCCGGCTGGGGCGGCGGCGCCTGCTCGGGCACCGGTGACTGTCAGCTGACGATGAGCGCCGACAAGGCCGTTTCGGCGAGCTTCGCACCCCCGGACACCAGTCCGACAGCGGTCGCAGATGCCGCCACGGTCGCCGAGGACTCGGCGGCAGCGGCAATCGGCGTGCTCACCAATGACACCGATCCGGACGGCGGGCCGAAGCTGATCGGTTCCGCCTCCGACCCGGCCCACGGGACGACGGCGGTGACCGGCGGCGGCTCCGGTCTGACCTACGCCCCCGACGCAAACTACTGCGGGCCCGACAGCTTCACGTACGCGCTCAACGGCGGCTCGGCCGCGACCGTGTCGGTCACGGTCAGCTGCGTCGACGATCCGCCCGTCGCGGTCAGCGACACCGTGACCCGGACCGAGGACTCCGCCGCCGCCGCGATCGCGGTGCTCTCCAACGACACTGACATCGACGGCGGCCCGAAGACGATCTCCTCGGCGTCGGATCCGGCGCATGGCACGACCGTGGTCACAGGCGGCGGCTCTGGCCTCACCTACGCCCCCGATTCGAACTACTGCGGCTCCGACAGCTTCACCTACGCCCTCAACGGCGGCTCGACCGCGACCGTGTCGGTCACGATCAGCTGCGTCGACGATCCGCCCGTCGCGGTCAGCGACACCGTGACCAGGGCCGAGGACTCCGCCGCCGCGGCGGTCGCGGTGCTCGCGAACGACACGGACGTCGACGGCGGTCCGAAGACGATCTCCTCGGCATCAGACCCGGGGCACGGCACGACCGTGGTCACAGGCGGCGGTTCGGGCCTCACCTACGCCCCCGATCCGAACTACTGCGGCGCCGACAGCTTCACCTACACGCTCAACGGCGGCTCCAGCGCGACCGTGTCGGTCACGGTCACCTGCAACGACGACATGCCGGCGGCGGTCGACGACGCTGCCACTGTCATCGAGGACTCGGCGGCGGCGCCGATCGGCGTGCTCGCCAACGACACCGATTCCGATGGCGGTCCGAAGACGATCTCCTCGGCATCAGACCCGGGGCACGGCACGACCGTGGTCACAGGCGGCGGCTCGAGCCTCACCTACGCCCCCGACCCGAACTACTGCGGCGCCGACAGCTTCACCTACACGCTCAACGGCGGCTCCAGCGCCACCGTCTCGGTCGCGGTCAGCTGCGTCGATGACGGCCCGACCGCGGTCGCCGACTCCGCCACGGTCGCCGAGGACTCGGCGGCAGCCGCGATCAACGTGCTCGCCAACGACACCGACGCCGATGGCGGGTCGACGGCGATCTCCTCGGCGTCGGATCCGGCCCACGGGACCGCTGGGGTCACCGGTGGCGGTTCCGGTCTGATCTACGCGCCGGACGCCGGCTACTGCGGGCCCGACAGCTTCACTTACACGCTCAACGGCGGCTCCACGGCGACCGTCTCGGTCACGGTCAGTTGCGATGACGACGGCCCCACCGCCGTGGCGGACTCGGCCGCGGTCACCGAGGACTCCGGCGCGCGCACGATCGACGTGCTCGCCAATGACACCGACCCCGACGGCGGCGGAAGAACGGTCGTCTTCACCTCGGACCCGGGCCACGGCACGGCCGCGATCGCCATCGGCGGCCTCTCGGTCACCTACGCCCCCGACGCAAACTACTGCGGGCCCGACAGCTTCAGCTACAGCCTCAACGGCGGCTCCACCGCCATCGTCTCGATCACCGTCAGCTGCGTCGACGACGGCCCGACCGCGGTCACCGATTCCGCCGCGGTCATCGAGGACTCCGGGATGAACGCAATCAGCGTGTTGAGCAACGACACCGACGTTGACGGCGGCCCGAAGTCGATCGCCTCGGCCTCCGACCCGGCCCACGGGGCGACGGCGGTGACGGGCGGCGGCTCGGGCCTCACCTACGCGCCTGACGCCAGCTACTGCGGGCCCGACAGCTTCACCTACAGCCTCAACGGAGGCTCGGCCGCCACCGTCTCCATCGGCGTAAGCTGCGTGGACGATCCTCCGCTGGCTCTCAACGACGCCAAAACCGTCGCTCAGAACACGGGCGCGACCACCGTCGATGTCCTGGCGAACGACCCTGATCCGGATGGCGGGCCGAAGGTGATCGTCTCGGCCTCAGATGCGCCACGCGGCACCGTGGCGGTGGCAGCAGGTGGATCTTCGCTGACGTACAGGCCCGACCGCGACTACTGCGGCGCCGACAGCTTCACCTACACCCTGAACGGTGGCTCGAGTGCCGCCGTCGCGATCACGGTCAGGCGAAAGAACAGGAAGTGCGCGACCGCTACCGGTGCCGGGAGCAAGAGGAGCAAGCGGTTGTCCCGCCGGTCCCGGACAGGCTGATGCCGGGCGATACCTCCGCGTTGGGCACTGCGACGCCCGGTATCAACAGGACGATCAGGCGCGCGATCGACGATGTGAAGGTCCTCTTCGATGCGCTGCTCTCGCGCCGGATGGCTCCCGGGATCGCGGCGGCGGCGCTCGTGATCGGGCTCAGCGCCCTGGGGATCGTGCTGGGAGAGCCGAACTGGCTCACCCCCCTGGTGGCCGCGTCGATCATGCTGGTGGCGATGATCTGGGGCCCGGGCGGGGGCTTCGCCGCCGCGTTCATCGCCTCGGCGGGCTTCTTCGGCTGGGCTGTCGGCGATGGCGTGCAGACCGGCGACGTGATCAACCACCGGCAGCTGCTCTTCTTTGCGCTCGGCCTGCTCACCGGCTATTACGCGCACGGCCTCCTCGGCGACTACAACATCAGTAACGCAGTGGACAGGGCGCGACTGCGCCGCGCGATTCCCAGCGGCGAGCTGGTCCTCCACTATCAGCCGCTCGCCGAGGCCGACACGGGCCGGGTCGTGGCGTTCGAGGCGCTGGTCCGCTGGGAGCACCCCGAGCGGGGATTGGTGCCGCCGATGGAGTTCGTCCCCCTCGCGGAGGGAGACAGCCAGACGATCTGGGAGCTGACCCTCTACACGCTCCGTGTGGCCATCGAGGAATGCGGGCGCTGGGAGGGGCGGGGCCACGACGTCGGCGTCGCGGTCAACCTCTCTCCATCCACGGTCGATCACGCGGGGCTGGCCGAGGAGATCGGCGGAATGCTCGAGGAGGCCGCGCTCTCGCCCAATCGGCTCATCCTCGAGGTGACAGAGAGCGCGGTGATGGACGATCCCGCGAAGGTGGCCAGGACGCTGGCCCGCCTCCGCTCGGTCGATTCCGCCGAGATCGCGATCGACGACTTCGGCACGGGCTATTCGTCGCTCGCCCGCCTCGAGGACCTTCCCATCGACACGCTGAAGATCGACCGCCTCTTCATGCGCCGATACGACGAGAGCAACCGCGACGAGATGCTGCGTTCGATCATCGGCATCGCGCACGCCCTCGACCTCACCGCCTGCGCCGAGGGTGTGGAGGATCGCGAGACCTGGGATGCCCTGGTGGGGCTGGGCTGCGACACCGTGCAGGGGTATGCGCTCAGCCGGCCGATGCCGCCCGAGCAGGTCGAGACCTGGTTGGCCGCACACGAGCAAGTGCCCGCTTGACGCGGGCCTTCTCCTCGAATCTGAGCCTGGCCTAAGCGGCCTTGGGCAGCTTGCCGGCCTCGAGCAGCTGCATCCGCAGCTTGCGCACGTGGCCGGTGGAGCAGTTCGCGCGCTTGGCGATCACGCCATCGGGCTCGTTCGGGCTGCGGCGCAGCTCGAACTCGACGAGCGCCTGGCGCCTGGAGGCCCAGCCGTCGTCGCCCGACTTCTGGGTCGCCTTCTCGACCGCCAGCTCACGCCTGCAGTGCAGGCACAGCCAGCGACCGCTGCGCTTCGCCCAGCCCTCAGGGCGGCTGGGGGCGTCGGCACCGGCGCCGTAGCGCACGGTCACCTCACAGCCCTTACAGGTCCAGCGACGCGGACCCCTCTTGGAGCCGCGTGAGCGCGTTCTGGGATTGGCGTGCTTGGTCTGGGTCTTAGGCATGATTACCTCCGCGGGTCGAGTGCTGCGTTCGCGAAGGCTGCTGGTCAAGGCTTGGACTGCGCGAAACGCCTGCAAAAAGCCGGGTTATGGGCCCGGCGGGACACGTCATATTAGCAGACACCCACATATTCACGCCTCTTGCCGCCCCTGCTGCTAGGAATACCCGCTGGTCCGCGGGCCGGGACCCCTTCTAAATGCAACCTCTCCAGGCACGAGCCAACTCGAGATCCACCTGGGCGCTGATCGGCGCCCTGTTCGTGCTGGTGGGCGCCCTGGTGCTCTGCTTCGACCGGTTTCACAACAGCGACCTCTACCTGAACCTGCTCGGCGGCCGTTTCGTGGCGGAGCACGGCTTCGTCACCCACGATCCCTTTCCCACCGTCGCCCAGGGCGACACGTGGCTGAACCAGCAGTGGCTTGCCCAGCTCGCCTTCTTCGGGACGTCCAACGCGGTCGGCCTCGGGGGGCTCACGGTCGTCTACGCGGTGCTGCTGGCGGCGCCCCTGGCACTCCTGCTCTGGCTCTGCCGGCACAAGGGCTGGCCGATGCTGTTCGCGATCGCGGCCCTCTACTTCCCCGGGCTGCTGTCGGTGATCCACCCGCGCGCCGCCGGCTTCACCGTGCTCGCGTTCACGCTGCTGGTGGGGCTGATCTTCGCGGTGAGGAGGACGGGCGGGGGGGATCGCCCCGCCCGTCACCTCTGGCCGGCGCTGGTCGGGATTCTCGCGCTGTTCGCGGTCTGGGCGAACCTGCACGGCGGATTCATGGCGGGGATCCTGCTGCTGGCGTTGGTGACCGTCGGGCTCGCGATCGACCACTGGAGGGGGATCCCCAGCATCCCGCTCCCCCGGATCGCCATGCTCGGCCTGCTCGCCGTCGCGGCGGTGGGGACGGTGACCCTCGCGACACCGCTCGGCAGTGCCATCTGGGACTACCTGCTCAGCTTCCAGCGGTTGGCCTCGGCCATCTCGCACGCAAGCGAGGAGTGGCGTTCGGTATTCCAGTCACCCATTGCGACCGTGTACGTGGCGCTTGCAGCCGCCTTCGCGGTCTGGATGTGGCTGCGCTCCCCCCGCCCGCGGCGGGCGACAGGGGTGCTGGTGGCCGTCGGCTTCGTGGCCTTCGCGACGCTATCCCTGCGGAACCTGATCTTCGTCGGCCCCGCGCTGGCCTTTCAGATCGCCTGGTCGGCCCCCGACCGGAGCGTGAGCATGATGCGGGCTCCGCTCGCGGTGGCCGGGTCCGCCGCGGTCGCGGCCCTGCTCGTCTGGGCCACGATCCTGGGCCCGCCCAAGGCTGAGTCGCACCTGGGCTCCCCGGTGGTCGACTACGCCCTCGCCCACCCACCGGAGAACGGCCGGATCCTCACCTATGCGGGGACGGGCTCCTACATGCTGTGGCGCTCGCCCGAGACGCCCGTCGTGCTGAACGGCTGGCTCGAGCACTTCACCCGCCCGCAACTCGCAGACACCTACGGGGTGCTGCGCGGCTGGGCGGCGGACGTGCCGCAGTCGGTCGACCGCCTCGGGGTTGGAGCGGTGATCGCGCACGTGCCCGAGGCGATCCGCCGGCTCGAGTCCCACGGTTTCGTCGCCGAGTTCCGCAGCCCCGAGGGCACATACCTGGTCAGGCGCTAGGTGGAGACGGCTAGCGGCCACCAGGCCGCTCTACCTCGGAGCGCAGGGCGAAGCCCGGAGCGACTCGTGGAGGGCGGCCGCCTGTGGCCGCGTTTGGTGGCGAAGCGGTCCCTCGCTGCCGCATCCCTGACCCTGATGCTGGTCTGCGGCTTTCTGATGGCGGCAGGGACCGCCGCCCGGGACTACGGCCCCAAGCTGGACCCGCCCGGCTCGATCAGGGGACCGCTCCAGTTCCTCGATCTGCCGATCAGCGGCACCGACTTCGTCGTCCTCTGCGTGGTGCTGAGCGCGTGCTACCTGCTGGTGCTCGCTCTGGCGGGGTCGGTCTCGGTGCGCGCCGGCCTCGGGACGGTCGCCGGGCTCCACCTGCTGATGGCGCTGGCCCCGCCGCTTCTCTCCAGCGACCTCTTCAACTACCTCGGCTACGCGAGGCTCGACGTCCTCCACGATCTCAACCCCTACGTCCACCCCCTGGCGGCCGAGCCCCTGGACGCGAGCTACCAGTTCATCGGCTGGCCGCACCAGACCAGCGCCTACGGACCGCTGTTCACGCTGGCGACTCTGCCATTGGCGCTGCTTGGCCTGACGGCCTCGCTCTGGCTGTTCAAGCTCTCGGTTGCCGCCGCCAGCCTCGGATGCGTGGCGCTGGTCTGGAAGTGCGCGGAGCGCCTGGGGCGGGACCCGCTCCCGGCGGCGCTCTTCTTCGGCCTCAACCCGATCGTGCTGGTCTTCACGGTCGGCGGCGCGCACAACGACGCCCTGATGGTGCTGGCGTCGCTCGGGGGGATCTACCTGCTGCTCGCCGGGCGGGAGGCGGGGGTGGCGGGGATCGTCGCGGCCGCCGGGGTGAAGCTGTCGGCCGCGATCGTGCTGCCCTTCGCGCTGCTCGGCTCTCGCCGGCCGACGAGGGCGCTGGTCTGGGCCGCTGGCGCGGCCGCCGCGGTGGCGGGGATCGCCCTGCTCGCCTTCGGCCCCGAGGTGACCAGCGTCTTCGACGTCCTGCGCGAGAACTCCGTGCTCGCCGCCCCGAATGACGTGCCGGGCGCGATCAACGACCTGTTCGGGCTCGGGCTCTCGACAGAGGCCCTCAGCCGGATCGGGATGCTCGTGCTCGGGCCGGTCGTGGCCCTGCTCCTCGTTCGCGTGTACCGGGGCGCCGACTGGCTGGAGGGCGCCGGCTGGGCGACCCTGGCCCTGCTCGCCACGACGACCTGGCTGCTGCCGTGGTACCTGGTCTGGTTCCTGCCGCTCGCGGCGCTCGCGCGGCGCCCGCACCAGCGGATCGCCGCGCTGGGCCTCACCGCGCTGGTGCTGGCGTTCCAGCTGCCGCCGCTGACCGGCGCGTAGGGACGGCTTCGCCATCAGATCGCGGCGGTAGCGGCCGCCCACCACAAGTCGCTCGGGCTTTCGCCCTCGCTCCTGAAGCCAGCGGCCTGACCGCCGCTAGCCGGCCGTAGAATCGATCGCATGCGTCAGCTGACCAGCCAGATGCCGGACCTGTGGTCGATGCTCGACCGTCTGCGCGATTCCCTCGAGGAGCTCAAATAGCCACCTGGATCTTCGAGCCGGGCCATACCGCGGCCGAGTTCCGCGCCCTGCACATGATGGTCACCTACGTGCGGGGTTCCTTCAAGGACATCCGCGGCGTCCTCGAGTTCGACTGGGACAGCTGCCTGGAGTCGACCTTCAGGGGTGAGATCGACGCGACGAAGCTGTGGTCGGGCGAGCCGACCCGCGACGAGCACCTGCGCAGCGCCGACTTCTTCGACGTCGAGAAGCATCCCACCATCACCTTCGAGGGTCGCTTCACCGAGCGGCTCTCGGGAACCCAGTTCAAGGGCGAGGCGGAGGTGACCATCCGCGGCAACATGCGCACGGTGCCGCTCGACATCGGCTACCTCGGTGAGTGGACCACGCCGTGGTGGGAGGGGGACGAGAACAAGGGCGAGATGCGCCGGATGGGGTTCCAGGCCAGGAGCAGGGTGAACCGCCAGGACTTCGGGGTCTCCTGGCAGGACGAGATCCCCGGCGGCGGGGCGGTGGCCAGCAACGAGATCGACCTGATGCTCGACGCCGAGGCGATCCTGCTCGAGGACCTCGAGCGGACGGGAGCCATCGACTACTACCGTGAGCGAGGCGCCGTCTAAACCCAGGCCGCTGTGGCTGCTACTCGAGCCACTCCTGCTCCACCCGCGCCGACGGGTGGATGGAGACCTGTCTGAGGTTGTCCTCCCCGACGCTGACGAAGCCGTGGGCCGTCTCGGCCGGAACGACGAGCGCCTCGCCGGCGTTCACCTCGATCGTCTCGTCGCCGACGCTGAACGACGCCCTTCCCTCCTGGACGATGAACGTCTCCTCGTAGGGATGGCGGTGCAGGGGTACGCTCGCCTCGGGCGGGTGGTTGGTGACGAAGAAGGAGATGGTGGAGCCGTTATCCGCGCCCTCGAAGCGCAGGGCGGTCTCGGTGATCCGGAACTGCTCGAGCGGCAGCGGCTCCGGCATCTAGGCGGCGACCCGCTCGCGCTCACCGTCCGCAGCTCTCGCGTGGATCGCGATCGCATCGACGATCCGCGGCCACGCGCCGCGCGGGAGGTCGTGGCCCATGCCCTCGATCATCATCAGCCGCGCGCCGGGGATCGCCTTTGCGGTGGCGCGGCCGCCGGACGGCCGGATCATCTTGTCCTCGGTGCCGTGGATCACCAGGGTCGGCGCCTTAATCCTCCGCAGCAGGTTGGTCCGGTTGCCGGTGGCGAGGGCCGCACCGAGCTGGCGGCCGCCGCCTGAGACGCTGAAGCCGCGGTCGTAGCTCCGGCCAGCCCGCTCGCGGATGTACGCCTCGTCGCGGTCGAAGCCGGTCGAGCCGATCAGGCCGAACACCTCGGCGGACCGCTCGATGTAGCCCTCCCGGTCCCGAGGGGGAGGGCGCAGCAGGTACTTGAGGACCGAGTAGTGGGGCTGCCCGTGGAGCCTGCTCCCGGTGCTGGACAGCATCGAGGTGAGCGAGCGCACCAGCTCGGGATGCTCTGCGGCGAGCAGCTGGCCGATCATTCCGCCCAGCGACACGCCGACGACGTGGACGGGGCCGAGGTCGAGCTTCTCGATCAGCCCGGCGGCGTCCTCCGCCATGTCCGAGAGCGTGTACTGCTCGGGCCGGAAGCGGCGGCTCACGAGCTGACCGAGGGTCGGCGGCGGAGTGTCCAGGTGGGTCGAGCGCCCGACGTCGCGGTTGTCGAAGCGGATCACGTGGAAGCCGCGCTCGGCGAGCTCCTCGCAGAAGTCCTCGTGCCAGGCGATCATCTGCGTGCCCAGGCCCATGATCAGCAGGATGGGGGGGTCCGCGGGGTCGCCGAACCGCTCGTAACAGAGGGTGATCCCGCGCCCGACGTCGGCGAATTCCTCAGCCATGCCACGCACGATGCTAGTGCGTGGCCCATTCGCAACGAATCTTGCAGGCGTGTTAGCAACTGCATACAAATAGGCACGGGACTCTCTAGGGTGGCCGTGCGTGCCTCGCAGCTCTTCCACCTCCCGGGGGCGGACGGCCGTCCTGGCGTTGATGGTTCTGATCGCCCTCTCGCTGTGGGCGATCGTCGGCGATCCCGCGCCCGCCCAGGACGCCCAGGACAAGATCGAGCAGAAGCTCGGCGAGCTGGACCGCGTCCAGTCCAGCCAGGGCTCGCTGCGGTCCCAGATCGACTCGATGAACGCCGAGGTCGACCAGCTGATCGGGCAGGAGTCCCAGCTGCGCCAACAGGAGGCTGCGGTCGAGGAGGACCTCGCGGCCAAGCAGGCCGAGCTGGACCAGGCCACGGCGGAGCTGAACGCGCAGAAGGCCAGGCTCGCCAAGTTGCGGGCCCGCCTGGAGGCGGCGACCGCCGCGCTCGAGGACCTGCTGATCCGGATCTACAAGTCGGGGGAGCCCGACCTGACCAGCATCGTCATGCGCTCGGCGGACTTCTCGGACCTGGTCGCCCAGAGCCAGTACGTCGAGCACATACAGGACCAGGACGAGGCGATCATCGAATCGGTCCGCGGCCTCCGCGAGGAGGTCGAGGTCCTGGTCGCGCAGCTCACCGAGACCCACGAGCAGATCAAGGCGGCCCGCGATGAGGTCCTCCGCAAGGAGAGGGAGCTCGCCAGCGCCCGACAGCAGGTCGAGGCGCGGCACGCCGAGCTGAACGCGGCGCGTGCGCAGCGCCAGTCGGCTCTGGACGCCCTGCTGAAGAAGGAGAACGCGCTCGAGGAGGACCTCTACAACATCCCGGCGCCAGCCGGCCGCGCCGCCCTCGTCAACGGCGAGGCCATCCCGCCGCCCAACGCCCCCCTCGCGGTTCGCGCCGCGATCGACGCCGCCAACGACATCAACGACCTGCCCTACGTCTGGGGTGGCGGCCACGGCTCCTTCGAATCGAGCGGCTACGACTGCTCAGGCGCGGTGAGCTACGCACTGCATGGCGGCGGCTTCCTCGACAGCCCACTCGACTCAGGCGGCCTGACGGCCTTCGGCGAGCCGGGCGGCGGCCGCTGGATCACCGTCTACGCGCACTCCGGCCACACCTACGTCGTGATCGCCGGACTGCGCTTTGACACCAGCCAGACCGGGGGCAACGGCCCGCGCTGGAGCACCGCGATGGTCTCGCCGTCGGGCTACGTCGCCCGGCACCCGAGCGGCTACTAGCCGCTAGCGATCAGCTGCCGGTGAAGTTTGCCGGGCGCTTCTCGACGAACGAGAGGACGCCCTCGATGAAGTCCTTCGTGTGCCCCTGCTCCTTCTGGGCGTCGGCCTCGGCCTCGAGCTGCCCCTCGAGATCGGCGTAGACGCGGCGGTTGAGCAGCCGCTTCGAACCCCCGTAGGAGGCCGTCGGGCCCTTGGCCAGCCGCTCCAGCAGCTCGGTCGCCTCGGCCTCGAGCCGCTCGTCGGGCACCACCCGGTTGACCAGGCCCCACTCCAGAGCCTGCTCGGCGGGGACCCGCTCTCCCAGCATCGCCATCTCGGCGGAGCGGGCGAGGCCGATCCGGGCCGGGAGGAACGCCGTCGAGCCCCCGTCGGGCACCAGCCCGATGTTGACGAAGGCGAGCAGGAAGTAGGCGGACTCGGCAGCCAGGATCAGATCGGCCGCGAGCGCGAGGGAGCAGCCGATCCCGACCGCCGGCCCGTTGACCGCCGCGACCACCGGCTTGGGCATCTCCCGCAGGCCGATGATGATCGGGTGGTAGATCTCCTTGAGCCGCTCGCTCAGATCGGGCAGCCCATCCTCGTTGCCCGAGCGCTGCTCCTTGAGATCGGCGCCCGAGGAGAAGCCGCGTCCGGCGCCCGTGATCAGGACCGCGCGAACCGCCTCGTCGTTCGCGACTGAGGTGACCGCATCGAGCAGGTCCCTGCCGAACTGCTCGTTCCACGCGTTCAGCGCGTCGGGACGATTGAGCAGGATGCGCGCCGCGCCCTCGCTGACCGTGAGGTCGATCGTCTCGTGGGAGGGCATGCGGGAAGCCTATGCTCCCGGCAGCGTGACCGCGTGCGAGGGGACCGCATGAGCCGTCAGCTGCCGGTGTCGGTGGCTCGGATCTCGGCGCGGCTGCTGGCGCGCTCGACCCAGCGAACGTGGATCCCGATCGGTGTCCAGCGCCGCTACGGCGAGCTGGTTTCGAGGCTGGCGCGGCTGCCCGAGGGTGTCCGCGCCATTCCGGAGCGGCTCGGCGAGGTCCCGGGCGCACGAATGGAGGGGCCGGGCTGCGACTCGACCCGAGCGGTGCTCTACCTCCACGGCGGCGCCTACTCCGTCGGGTCCTCCCGAACCCATGGGCCGCTCGGCGCGGGGATCGCACTGGCGGCCGGCGCCCCGGTCCACGTCCTCGACTACCGCCTTTCACCGGAGCATCCGTTCCCGGCCGCGCTGGAGGACACCCTGGCCGCCTATCGGGCGCTGGTCGAGTCCGGGATCGAGCCGGGCCGGATCGCGATCGCCGGCGACTCATCCGGCGCGGGGCTCGCGATCGCCGCCGCGATGCGGCTCCGCGACGCCGGTGAGCCGCAGCCCGCGGGGCTGGTCTCGATCAACGGCTGGCTCGACATCACCTGCACGCGCCCCTCGGTCGCCGCGAACGCCCGGCGCGACGCCGGGCTGCGGCCCTCCTGGGCGGCGGCGCTCGGCGAGGCCTACCGGGCCGGCCGCGACCCGAGGCATCCCGAGATCTCACCCGTCTGGGGCGAGTTGTCCGGGCTGCCGCCGATCCACATCCAGGTGGGCGGCGACGACATCGCTCCTGGACGACTCCACGGCGCTCGCGAAGCGAGCGGGCGAGGCCGGGGTGGAGGCGGAGTTGCGGGTGTTCGAGGGGATGTGGCACGACTTCCAGCTTGCGCCGGACCTGCTCGCCGAGGGACAGCGGGCGGTCGAGGAGATAGGGCGGGCGATTCGGCGATTCTGGGGCGAGACGGTTGGCCCCGGACAGGATGCGGCCGTCGCCAGGAACGGCGGGCCAACCCCGACGGTCGCGATCGTGGGCGCCGGCTTCGGAGGCCTCGGCCTCGGGATCACCCTGAAGCGCGCGGGGATCGAGAGCTTCACGATCCTCGAGAAGGGGGACCGCGTCGGCGGCGTCTGGCGAGACAACACCTATCCGGGGGCGGCCTGTGACGTCCCCTCGCACCTCTACTCGTTCTCGTTCGAGCCGAACCCGGACTGGAACTGGCGCTTCTCGCCCCAGGCCGAGATCCTCGAATACCTGGAGCGCTGCGTGGACCGATACGGCCTCGGGCCGCACGTGCGACTTGGGACCGAGGTGGCGAGAGCCGACTTCGACGAGGGATCGGGCCGCTGGCGAATCGAGACGAGCGCGGGGGCGAGAATCGAGGCCGACGTCCTGGTCTCCGCCGCCGGGCAGCTCAGCCGGCCCGCCACCCCCGACATCGAGGGGCTCGACCGGTTCGAGGGGCCGATCTTCCACTCCTCACGCTGGGACCACGACGTCGAGCTGTCAGGGAAGCGGGTCGCGGTGATCGGCACCGGCGCCAGCACGATCCAGATCGTGCCGGCGATCGCCGAGCGGGTCCGCCACCTCGACCTCTACCAGCGCTCTGCGCCGTATGTGCTGCCGAAGAAGGACCGCCCCTACCGCGGCTGGGAGAAGCGGCTGTTCCGGTGGGCTCCGATGACGCGGCGGCTCGAGCGCTTCCGGACCTGGCTGGTGTTCGAGGTGTTCGTCGCGGCCTTCAACCGGTTCAAGCCGCTGGGGCGAGTTGCCGCGCGCCTGTTCGAGCGCCAGCTGTCCGAGCAGGTGAGCGATCCCGAGCTGAAGGCGTCGCTGACGCCCGACAGCATGATCGGCTGCAAGCGGGTGCTGATCTCGCCCGACTACTACCTCACCCTCGGCCGGGAGGACGTCGAGCTGATCACCCAGGGCGTGCGGGAGCTGACCGCGGACGGCGTCGTGGCCACGGACGGGACCGAGCGGAAGGCCGATGTCGTGGTGCTCTCCACCGGGTTCGCCAGCAACGACTTCCTCGCCCCGATGGAGATCCACGGGCTCGACGGCCTCGAGCTGAACGAGGCCTGGCGGAACGGGGCCGAGGCCTACCTGGGCATCTCGGTCGCCGGCTTCCCGAACCTCTTCATCATGTACGGGCCGAACACCAACCTGGGCTCGGGCTCGATCATCTACCAGCTCGAGAGCCAGATGGCCTACATCCTCGACGCGGTCCGGACCCTGGAGCGGACGGGCGCCTCGTATCTCGCTGTGCGTCCTCAGGTCCAGGAGAAGTTCAGCCGCGAGCTCCAGGAGCGCCTGTCCACATCGGTCTGGCAGACCGGCTGCAGCAACTGGTACGTCGACGAGAACGGGCGGAACGTCAACAATTGGCCGGGGTTCACGCTCGAGTACCGGCGGCGGACGAAGCGCGTCGATCCCGCCGACTACGAGATCGGGACGGTCGCGTCCATCTCCACCAGCGCGCCGCCGGGCA
Source organism: uncultured Solirubrobacterales bacterium (assembly GCA_963752605.1). Lineage (GTDB taxonomy): Bacteria > Actinomycetota > Thermoleophilia > Solirubrobacterales > 70-9 > CAVVYW01. The sequence continues at coordinate 1,269,797 of CAVVYW010000005.1, read as the reverse complement.
GCTCCGAGACGCCCACGGTGGTCCGGACCGGGAACGGCTCGGAGAAGAACTCCGAGTAGACGTCGTTCAGCTCGCCGAAGAGCGACAGGTCGCTGAGGTAGATCGTGATCCGGGCAGCGCCGTCCAGGCTCGTTCCGGCCGCCATGCAAACCGCGTCCAGGCTCTTCAGGCAGCGGCGTGCCTGCTCGGCGATCCCGCCCTCGACCAGCTCGCCGCTGTCGGGATCCAGCGGGATCTGCCCGCTGCAGTAGAGGACGCCCCCGGCTTCGACCGCCTGGGAGTAGGGCCCGATCGGCTCGGGAGCTCCGTCGGTCTCGACCGCGCGGCGCACGGCCGCGAGGCTACTCGCTGGCAGACTCCCCAGCATGCGGGCTCTTGCGATCGTCCACCAGGCGGACGCCGGTCCGGGGGTCTTCGCGGAGGAGATGCGGTCGCGCGGCGTCGAGCTGGAGGAGTGGGCGATGAGCCGCCGCGGCCAGGGTCCGCCACGGGAGATCGCCGCCTACGACGCGATCCTCACCTTCGGCGGCAGGATGCACGCCGACCAGGAGGACAGCCATCCGTGGCTGCGTTTCGAGAAGGACTTCCTGGCTGCGATCGTCGAGGACGGCGTCCCGATCCTGGCCGTCTGCCTCGGTTCCCAGCTGTTGGCCGAGGCGGCGGAGGGCTCGGCACGCCGCGCGAGCCGGCCCGAGATCGGCTGGCATCCGGTGGAGGTGACCGAGGAGGGCGAACGCGACCCGCTCCTCGGCCCCCTCGCGCCAGAGTTCACCGCCTTTCAGTGGCACAGCTACGAGTTCGTCCCGCCGCCGGGCGCCGCATTGTTGGCCCGGAGTCCCGTGTGCGCCCAGGCCTATCGGGCCGGCGAGATGGCGTGGGGGATCCAGTTCCACGCCGAGGTCACGAAGGCGTCCGCGGCGAAGTGGATCGACGACCGCCGGGCGGACGAGGAGGTGGTGCTCGGGGAGGAGACCGAGAGGCGGATCGCGGAGTGGAATCGGCTGGGCCGCGAGCTCTGCGGCCGCTTTCTGGATCAGGTGGGCAGAGGCGCCCGGCTCGCCGAGTGAGCGGGCCGAGCGCCAATTGGCGGCTTGAGCTCCGCGTCCCGTTGGGCGCGGGCTGCCGCGCAACTTCCAAAGGTGCCCGGCACCCTATGTCCGCGAGCGGGCGCCGTCAAGTCCCGAGCTCGGCGATGGCCTGGTCGACCGAGGGCCGGACGGGGATCACCTTGTCAACGCCCATCACCGTGAGAATGCGGAGGATCTGTTCGCTGTCGGCGGCGACCGCCAGGAGCGAATCGTCGTCCTCGTCCTCCCGCTGTGCCTCGTATCCGAGCAGCAGCGCCCTGACCCCGCTCGAGTCGATGAACGCACATTCGGTCAGGTCGACGACGATGCCGGCGCCGTCCGACTCGACCGCGCTGCGCAGCTCTGCGCGAACTTCGTCCTCGTGGGAGATGTCCAGCTCTCCGACGACGCGGATCACACAGGGTCCCTTTGCGGAGCGCTTGGAGCTGACCTCGAACTGAGGTATGTCGTTGGCCGATGCTGTGGGAATGGCTGTCTCCCCTGAGTCGAGTCCTGTTGCCCCACGTCCAGTGAAGGGCGGGATTCTAGTCGCGATGCCTTCGCTTAGGGGCAGCGGCTGAGGGTGCCGCCCCCGCAGCGATCCCTGCCGGCCCCGCCACCGACGAGGTCGCGTCCCTGGCCGCCGCGCACGAGGTCCCGTCCGTTCCCGCCGCGCAGCCGGTCGTCGCCCCTGTTGCCGAGGAGGGTGTCATTGCCCGCGCCGCCGCCGAGGCGGTCGTCGCCGCCGCCGCCGCAGGCGGTGTCGTCGCGGCCCAGCCCCAGCAGGCGGTCGTCGCCGCCCAGGCCCACGATCACATCGTCGGCGCCGGTGCCGCGCAGCACGTCATCACCGCTCGTTCCGACGATCGTCGGGGGGAGCCCGCGGCAGGGCGCGGTCTGAGACGCGGAGGTACGGGGGACCGGCGACGCGGCCTGTCCGCCGACGATCACTAACCGCGTCGCGGTATCGGACCCACCGTCGTCGTCCGTCGCCCTCAGGGAGACCGGGAACGCGCCCGCCTGGGTGAAGGCGCGGACCACCTGGCCCCCGAGCCCGTCGTCGAACTGTCCGTCGGAGTCGAAGTCCCAGGCGAGCTGCTCGATGTCCCCGTCGGCGTCGGTCGAGGTCGAATCGAAGACCACGTCCTGGCCGACCGCGGGCGAGGAGGGCGTGAAGGTGAAGCCAGCGGCGGGTGGCGTGTTGGCGGAGGCGCTCACGTCGATCGTCTTCGTTTCGGTGTCGACGGCGCCGTCGTTGTCGGTGACCTCGATCGAGACCTCGAACGATCCGACCGAGTTGAAGGTCTGGGTCGCGGTCAGGCCCGTGGCGTCGTCGAACGCTCCGTCGTCATCGAGGTCCCACTTGGTGTTCTCGGGGGCGATCGCGCCGTCGGAGTCGACCGAGGTCGAGATGAAGTTCACCTGCTGGCCGGTTTCGGGCGCCGCAGGAGTGAAGTCGAAGTTCGCCACCGGGAGGACGTTGCCCGGGGCGTCCGTGCCGCATGGGTCGCCGGGGCCCTCCCAGTCGACGGGCTCGGTCTCGCCGCGCTCCACGTCCACCTGAACCGGTTCGAAGGGCCCCTGCCCGGGCCGCTCGCACGTCATCGTCCACGTCTCCAGGGGAGGCGTCCGTCCGGGGCCGTCCTCGATGTCCGGGCGGCTCGACGGGTTCACGTGCCACTCATAAGTGCCGTCGGCGGGCCCGACGAGCGTCGATTCGAGGGTCTCAGGGACCGTCGGGTTGCCCGGGGCGTTCGGATGCGACGGGGTGTTGAACTGCTTTTGCAGCCTCAGCGTGGCGCCCGGCGGCACGGTCCCACTGATCACGCCGTGGTTGTCGGTGTCGGCGGCCTCCGCGCCGGCGAGCAGATAGGCCTTCGCGCACCCCCTCGCCGACGTGGCTCGCGTCGCCCTCGTACTCCTCGATCACCATGTCGGAGTAGAGGCTGTGGAAATCGAGGCCGCGGGCCTCCGGCGTGTAGCCGTAGGCGCCCTGCGCGAAGTAGTTCCAGTCCTCGGTCGCGCCGGTGATGTCGCCGAGCTCCCAGCCCAGGTCGGAGGGCCAGCCGGTCGCGCCCAGGGCGGGATCGCCGGCCCCGTCATCGCCCATCGCGTCGCCGAGCGCCTTCATCGCGGGCTCGTCGGGCATGACCGAGCAGTCGAAGGTGGCGGGATTGGCATCGCACCCAGGGCTGTACCCGGGGGCCTCCTGCGGGAAGAAGTTCGCGTTGAACCCCGGCTGGCGGAGCCACCAGCCGGTGTCCGTGAAGGTGTGGTTGCTGATGAAGGCGGTGGGGTGGATGCCCGAGGAGAGCTGGTGCACGGCCTCGGACTCCGACTCCGAGAACGGCGCGGTGCCGCGATAGGACTCCGAGGTGGCGCTAGTGCTCGAGCCCGGGCCGCCCCAGTAGTAGCCGTAGTTCCGGTTCAGGTCGACCCCCGAGTTGGGGCGCAGGGAGCACGGAAGTGCCGCGTCCGAGCCGTCCGGCAGCGGCCGGCAGTTCTTGCGCCGGAACTCGTTGAAGCCGCCGACGATCACCGGCGCACCGCCGGCGCTGGGCGCCGACCCCCGGGAGGCGATGTAGCCGTCCGGGTTGACGACCGGAACGATGAAGACACGGACGCCGTCCAGCAGGGCGGTGATCTCGGCGTCGCTGGCGTTGTAGCCGTTGACCAGGTCGATCGCGAACTCCATCGGGAACTCGCCCGACGGCCACTCTCGCGCGTGGTGCAGGCCCAACTGGACGTAGGCGGGCCGCCCGTCGTCCTCGCGATTCACCTCCGAGGCGATCTCCAAGCCGATGATGTCCCGGCCCTCGAAGCTCTGCCCGATCGTCAGCTTGCGGACGATGCCCGGGTTGTCGTCCGCGAGCTGGTCCATCTCGTTGAGATAGTCCTCGTAGACGCGGTAGGTGCTGCGGCCGCTGGGGAGCGCGGTCGGGATCGCGATCCCTTCCTCGGCGGCGCGGTCGGCCGCGCTCCTCTCCTGGAGATCGGCGACGAGCGTCCGCGCGGAGAACCCGGCCGCGTCCAGCCGCGAGCGTTCGGCGTCGGAGTGGAGGGCGACCGTCACGTCCGTCTGACCCACGTCGTGGGTGACGTCGAAGCCCAGGCGCTCCAGGCGCTGGACGTCCTCCGCCCCGGAGATCCGGACCGACTCGAGGGAGACCCGGTCGGGCGAGGGGGGCTCCTCGGCGGGCACACCCCCCGCAAGCGCGGGGGGCAGGCAGGCGATCGCCAGCACGCCGATCGCGAGGTAGACGAAACGAGGCATCGGCCGGCGAAGGTAGCACCGGGTGTGGGAGCGGCGCGCTACTTTCGCCTGCGCTTCTTTTTCTTCCCCTTTTTCTTCTTCTTGCCCTTCTTCTTCACCACGACCCGCTCGGTCATCTGCACCGGGTGCAGGGAGCAGAAGAAGCGGTAGGTGCCGGGCCGCGTGAAGCGGGCGGAGTAGGCGCGATCCCCGTTGAGGTTTGGCGAGGCGAATCCCTCGGGGCCGTTGGCCAGCGTCAGGTTGTGGATCTCGCCCCCGAACTTCCAGGTCAGGCTCTTGCCCTTCCGGATCTGGATGTTCGTCTTCGCGAAGTAGCGGTCGCCGACCTCGATCGGCCTCTTGTTCTTCTTCAGCTTCTTCAGCTTCCCGGGCGGCGCATTGATCGTCACCGCCTCGCCGGCCGCGTTGAGGCCGGTGAGCGGGACCTTGAAGGAGACCGGCCCCGGCCCTCCCGGCTGGTTAGAGGCCAGCGTGGTGACGTCGTTGGGCATGGGCCCGCAGCTCGTCGTCACCGTCGGGTCGGGAGCCACGTAGATCAGCTCGATGCCCATCACGCGCATGTGGGGCTCCGAGTTGTCGTAGAGCGAGTTGAGCCGCACCGTCTCTCCTGCGCCCACCGGGATCCCCGTCGGGGTCGTGAAGGCGGTCATGTTGATCGGCCCGGGCTCATGGAGGATCGGCCGGACGTTGTAGAACGGATGGTTCGCCAGGCCCCAGGTCGGCACCGATTCGGAGATCTGCCGGTTCCCGCAGTTGGGCTCGGTCAACGTCAGCTTGTGCGCGCCGCCGTGGACGTGACCCGCGCCGGCGACTATGCGGCCCGCCTCCGGCATCGCGAGGTCCATCGTGCGCACGTGGGTGGAGCCCGGGCCGCCGGTCCCCGGCACCGTGTACTGGGGATCGGCCTGGCAGTTCTCGACGTCCATCCAGTAGGGATGGACCTCCTTCATCCCGCCGTGCGCGGCCGGGTTGGTCTCGACCGTGACCTTGTACTGGATGAACGCGCTGTCGGTCACGTTGCGATGGTTCATCACCATGTAGAGCAGCGCCCAGCTCGTGTTGTTGGTCCTGTAGCCGTAGCCGGCCGGCAGCGCCAGCTTCGCACGCTCCTCCCCGGCGGCGTAGAAGCGCTCCGGGGCCTGGATCCGGCCGAGGCCGTCCCAGAGGGTGATGCCGCCGCAGGTGCGGTCCGGTCTCGCCAGGTTGGCGAAGACGATGTGGTGGAGCATCAGGCGGCTGATCGGGACCTGCGCCCCGCCGCCGTCGACGATGTCGGTCTCCATGTGGGTGATGAAGCCGGTGTCCGTCGGGTGCGGGGCGAAGTTCGCTGTCTGGAGCACCTCGTAGGGACCGACGCTGATCGGCACCCGGTAGGTGCACTCCTCGGTGGTGGCCCCCGTCGGCACGCAGTTCGGGTCGGCCGCCGAGGCCAGGTTCGGCGCCAGCAGGGCCGCAACCGCGGTCGCGACCACGGCGAGACCGACGCGTGTGCGGAATCTCAAGTCAGAGCCTTCAATGGCTGCTTCAGGAGAGCGTCCACCTCTCCGGCGGGAACGGGCTCCGACAAGCAGAAGCCCTGTGCGTACCCGCAGCCTAGCGCCTCGACCTCTCGAAGCTGCTCCGCCGTCTCCACGCCCTCCGCGACGACATTGATCTCCAGTGCGTCGGCCATCTGGGCGACGGCCCGCACGATCGCCGCGTCGTCGGAGTCCGTGTCCAGGTTCTCCACGAAGGAGCGGTCCAGCTTGATCGCCGAGAGCGGGAGCCGCTTCAGGTAGCCCAGTGAGGAGAAGCCGATGCCGAAATCGTCGAGCACCAGCCGAGTGCCGAGGGCCTTCAGCGACCGCAGGCATCCCTCGACCGCCTCGGTGTCCTCGAGCAGGGTGCTCTCGGTCAGCTCCAGCCGCAGCGTCGAGGCCTCGATGCCGCTGTCCTCCAGCGCGCCCTTGATGTGGGAGAGGAGGTCCGGGCTGCCGAGCTGCTTCGGGGAGAGGTTGACGGCGATCCCGATCGGACGGGAGTCGGGGTCGCGCTGCTGCCATCGCGCGGCCTCACGACAGGCCTCCTCGAGCACCCAGCGGCCGATCGGGACGATCAACCGCGATTCCTCCGCCACGGGGATGAACGCGGTGGGCCCGAGCAGCCCGCGGTCGGGGTGCCGCCAGCGCAGCAGCGCCTCCATGACGACCACCGATCCGTCGCGCAGGTCGAGAATGGGCTGGTAGTGAAGCTCCAGCTCGTCGCGCTGGAGGGCCCGTCGCAGGTCGTTCTCGGTCTGCATGTGCTCGATCACGCGCGAGCGCATCACCTCGTCGAAGATCTCGTAGCCGCCCCGACCCCTCTCCTTCGCCCGGTACAGGGCCGCATCCGCGTCCCGGATCAGCGCCTCCGGGGTCTCCTTGCCGGTCGCGATGGAGATGCCGATGCTGGCGCTCACGAAGTGCTCCCGGTGACGGAGCACGAAAGGCTTGGTCAGCGCCTCCGCGATGCGCTCGGCGATTCTGGTGGCGCCGCGCTCCGTCGAGATGTCCTCGGCCAGGATCGCGAACTCGTCGCCTCCGAAGCGAGCGACCGTGTCGCCGGGGCGAACAGCCTCCTCCAGCCGCGGCGCCACTGCGGCCAAGCAGCTCGTCGCCGGCGGCGTGACCGAGGCTGTCGTTGACCATCTTGAACTGGTCGAGATCGAGGAAGAGCACGGCGACCGCGGACTCGTGGCGGCGTGCCTGGGCGAGGGCGTGCTGGAGCCGGTCGAGGAAGAGGGTCCGGTTCGGGAGCGCGGTGAGCGGATCGTGGAGCGCCTCGTGCTGGGTCTTCTCCTCCGAGCTGCGGCGCTCGATGGCGTTCGCCAGCACGTTGGCGATCGCCTCCATGAAGTTCACGTCCTCGGCGGTGAATTTCCGCCGCGTGGTCGCCTGGGCGCCTAGCACGCCGTAGGGCTGGCCCTTCCCCTTGATCAGGACGGTCACGCCACTGAGGACCCCGGACCTCTTCAGCGCGTCCGACTTCCGGAATCGGCTTTCGGCCCTCCAGTCCTCCACCACGATCGGCGCTCCGGTTGCGAGCGTGTAGCCGGACTGGGACTGGTGGCCAGTCGGAATCGTCATTGAGCCGACGGTCTCCTCTCCCAGACCCGACTGCGCCTCCACGATGAACACCTCGCTCTCGGGAAGCAGCTTGAGAATGGCCGCGATCTCGACATCGAGGACGCGACTCAGCCGGTCGGCGGCCTCGGACTTGAGCTCCTCGATGCTGGCGCCCTCGATCGCCAGCTGCCCGAAGCGCGCAACCTCGAGCTGCTGCGAGGCCTGCATGCGGCTCGTCTCCTCGCTTGTCTGCAGGGCCTGAGTCGTACGAAGGAGCTCGGCCCTCCGCTCGGACTGGTTGCGTGACTCCCAGCCGCTGAGCAGCGCCACGCACAGGAGCGCGAACGCGCCGAAGCCGCTGTAGACGAGCCCTCCACCGATCAGGATTGCCACTCCGAGAAATACAGCGGCTTCGATCAGCCCGACCAGGACGACAGAGCGCAGCGGGTAGGAGAGCGAGGCGAAGAGGAGCGGGAGAACCAGGAGAAGCGCGTAGGGGCTGCGCGAGCCCCCATCGAGCGCGACGCACGCCGCTATGAGGATGGCGTCGCCGATCGACCACAGCATGAAAACGTCATCGCGCAGCGGGCTGCGGACGATGCGATCCCATGGCAGCAGCTTGACCAGGGGCGCGCTCAGCAATCCGGCGGTGATCAGCCCGAGGATCCAGCCGCGATTGGGCCCGTCGTCCCAGGTGGCGAGCGCGTAGATGGCGCTGCCCAGGCAGACAACGACGGTCAGGCCGATTCCGACGGCCACGGACGCGAGCCGAAGCTGGGTCTCCTGCTCGTTCAAGGGTGCGCGCGCGATCCCTCCGATAGCTTCCCGTACGGGCTTAGCTGTTCATCGGTACTACTGGGGAGATACTCAAGTCCCATGTACGAGAAGCAGGACGTCGAGGCACTGGAGCGGCAGTTCAACACCGCCATGGAAGAGGCGGACACGGGCGCCGCGCTCGAGGCCCTGAAGCGCGTCTACGACGAGTTCGCCTCAGGCGAGGGGGAGAGCCTGGCCGCGCTCCTGCATCCGGACTTCGAGATCCACATGGAGACGATCTTCCTCGACGGCAAGGTCTACAAGGGGGTGCGCGGCTTCACGAAGTGGCGAAAGGAAATGGAGGAGCTGTTCGAGGAGCAGCGCTTCCAGCCCGAGGGAGTGCGCTTCGCGGGCAACGATCGCTACGTGGTCCTCGGCCGCTTTCACATCAAGGGGACCGAGAGCGGGGTGGAGCTCGACGTGCCGCTCGCCCATGTCTTCGAGAACCGGGACAAGAAGGTGGCGCGCTTCACCCCGTACACGGACATCTCCGACGCGCTCGCCTCGGTGGGCCTGCACGCGTAAACCGGAAGCGGGCCAGGCGGACGTCCGTCGAGGGATCTCGTGCAGCGCTTGGACTGGCGTCCATTCGTGCCGAAGATCACTGCGGAGGTTCATCGAGTGCGCTGGCTAAAGCAAGTGGTTCCGACGCTCCTGGTCGTCGCCGCCCTGGCGGTGGCTCTCGTGACGGTGTTCACCGACCACAAGGCCGACTACGGAAGCGTGCCGCCCGCCGGCGGGGAGGTGGATCTGCCGACGGGGACGGTCAAGGTCTTCTACGAGGGCGCCCCCGCTCAGCAGGGGAGCCCGAGGCTGGCCGTGCCGGTCAGCTTCCAGGTCGTACCGGCCGGCGGGGGTGCTCCGGTTCCCCTCGAGCCCACCGCGAAGAACGGAACGAGCGAGGTCCAGGCGCAGCGCAGTGAGGACATCACCTCGCGCGGCTCGATCGCCAAGATGGACGTCCCCGCCGAGGGCACCTATGTCGTCCGGATGCGCTCAGCCAGTGCCCCGGGCTCGTCGCTCAGCTTCGGCACCGATCCCTTCACCGCCGTCGCGCGCCGCTGGGAGCTCTTCGCGATCCTGCTCGGATTGGCGGTGCTGATCGCCTTCATCCCCATCCCGCGCGGATGGGGCCGCGGCAGCGAGGAGGAGGACACCGGCTGGTCCTCCGACTCCCGAGCCCCATACGCAGCGAACCGCTGATTCGAAGACGCTGAAGCGGGTACGCCTCCCCTGGATGGAGGCGTCTGCGAAGGACACCATCGAGGTCACCGAAGCACGCGAGGCGATCGCCACGGCAGAGGCCCAGGTGATCGACATTCGCGACAAGGAGGCCTGGCTGGATGGACACGTCCCGGGATCGCTCCATGCCGCCGGGGAGCAGCTCGAGATTCGCATCGAGGAGCTCTCCACCGAACAGCCCGTGATCGTCGTCGGCGACGACGACGATCAGAGCGCCGAGGTTGCGGGCTCGCTGCGCGAGCGCGGCTTCGAGGCGAGGGTGATGAAGGGCGGCATGAAGGCCTGGAAGGACGAGAAGTTCACCCTCCAGCCCTCCGAGGATCCCGACCTCTCGGACGACTAGGCGGCGTCGATCAGGAGGTGGCCGGCGTGGGCGAGGGCCATCGGTCATCGCCCTCCTTCGCGGGCCCGACACCCTCCGGCTCGGCGCCCTCGTCCGGCGGCCCGCCGGTGAGGCGCTCGAGACGCTTCAGCCCCCAGCCGACGAGCGCGATCAGGCCGAGCGAGATGAAGCCGACGAAGAGATAGGCGGCCAGCGTCAGCCAGCCGGAGACGTCGTCCTTCTGCTCGCGCTGGAGGTTCTCCTTGTCGAGGATGAACTCGCGCGTCATCACAGGCTCGGCGGGGACCTCCTCAGCCGGGATCGCGGTGTCCTCAGGGAGGAAGACCGGGAGGCCGGCGACTCGGCGGCCCTCGTGGAGGCGAAGGGTCGTCTTCCAGGTCCCCTCGACCGGGATCGGCTCGGTGATCTCATAGTTGCCGGGCCCGATCTCCTTCAGCGTGTTGACCCTGCTCTTGGTGCCGTCGCCGCCCTGCCAGCTCGTCGTGTTGAACCACCAGGCGTCCTCGGCGGCGTCGGGCGGGTCGAGCCTGACGATGCCGGTGACGGCGCGCTGGCCGTCGTGCTGCGTTTCGGTGAGCATGAAGTTGGCGCGGACCGGGTCGCCCGCGTTGGCGGGGATCGGGTAAGCGATCGCGGCGACGCCGAGCGCGGCGGCGACCGGAACGGCGAGGCTCGGGACGCGCTCGGTCCGCTCCACACCCGGCGTCAGCGTGCGACCGACGAAGCCACCGACCACGCCACCAGCGAGCGCCGCGAGAAGGCCGAGGATCGCAGCCTCAGGGAAGAGCGAGGCGGGCCATTCGTTCACGACCCAGGTCTGGTTCCAGGCCCACTCCGCCGCGAGCCCGATCGTCCCGATCCCGACGCCGCAGATCGCGCCGAATGTGATGGGGCGTTCCGCAGCGGGGCGGCCCCGCAGCCACAAGAGCGCGACGCCCTCGACCACGAGTGCCTCGGCCAGGTACAGGGGGAAGGTCGGGATCGTCTGGCCGAAGACCGGGCCGACCAGCAGCGCCAGGAGCCCGCGGATCGCACAGAAGACGAGCACGGCGATGATCGCGCCGCCGGGGCCGAGGCGGATCCGCGCCGTGACCAGCCCGATCCCCGCCGCGATCATGATCAGCACCGGCTGAAGCAGCAGCGAGAACTGCGGCACGCTGAAGTCGAACTCTGCCTGGAAGGTGGAGAGGCCGACGAGGAAGGCGCCAGCGAGCATGAACTCGTTGATGCGGGCCCCGCGCCAGAGCGGACGGCCCGCGGTGCGGCGCTCCTCGTCGCCCTCGATGTGAAGCGCCCAGGCGCCGAGCATCGAGAGCGACGCGCCGCCGATCAGCATCAGGTGGGTTGGTCCCCATAGCGTCACGTCTTGGCCGAAGATGCGGTGCCAGACGTCGTCGAGGGGGAACGCCGATAGCGAGGCGGCGCCGCAGATCGCCATCATCACCGCGCCGATAGGCGCATACCAGCCCTCGGCGATCTTGAACGAGGTGCGGGTCGGCCGGTCGGCGAGCGCCACCCCGAGCACCCCGGCGATGAAGACGCCGAAGAGCCCGGCGAGGATGAAGTAGTGGGCGGGGTTGGCGAGCGGACCGGGGTCGCGGCCGTCGTCGATGTGCAGGGAGATGTCCCAGTACATCCCGAAGACGGCGACAAGCAGCACGACACCGAGGAACGCCCCCGGCAGAGCCGCCCAGCCGGGAAGCCCGGTGACGCGCTCAGATAGGGCCGCGGCGCGGCCGAGCAATGGGAACCGCCCGGCCTTGTAGGCGAGGATCAGGAGGAGGACCAGGCCCAGCAACGCCCCCGCTCCGACCGTGACGATGATCGCCTCGCCGGGGTCCGCGCCGCCAGCGGGAGGGGTTTCTTCGGCCGCGAGCAGCGGGATCATCGCTGCGGTCCCCTCCGCAGCCGCTCCCGGACGGACTCCGGGGAGTACTCGAACGGCTCGGTCTCCTCGACGAAGGCGGTCAGCTCCCGGACGATCTGGTCGGGCGCGTCCAGCATCGGCCAGTGGCCCGACCCCTCGATCTCGACGTAGCGGCCCTTCGGGACAATTCGATGGGCATTGCGGCCGTGCTCGACGGGGATCACCGGGTCGTCCCTCCCCCAGATGATCAGGGTCGCCATCTGGTCGGCGAGGTAGAGGCGGTCGAGCGCGGAGACGCGCTGGCCGTCGGGGTCGATGCAGGCCCGCATGGTGTGGATGAAGGCCTCGCGGGCGTCCTGCTCGGCGAGCGACGCGTAGCCGCGGGCGAACTCGGCCAGATCGGGTCCGGCCTCGAGGCCGAGCCTGCCGGCGACCGCGGCGATCGCCCCGCCCGCGCGGACCGACCACTCGCGCGCAATCAGCGGCATCACCCATTCCGAGCCCGGCAGGACGGCCGCCCGGAGCAGCGGGTGGACCTCCTTGCCGAGCCCGCCGGAGGAGATGAGGGCCATCCGCTCGACGTACTCCGGGAAGAGGTAGGAGAACTGCATGGCGATCCCACCGCCGAACGAGTGGCCGATCACCGTGCCGCGCTCGAAGCCGAGCACGGCGAGCAGGTCGCGCACCCCGGCCGCATAGGCGCCCAGCGAGTAGTCGCCGCGCGGCTTGGCCGAGCGGCCATGGCCGACCAGGTCAGGTGCAACCACCGTGAACCGCTCGGCGAGGCGTGGCATCACGTCGCGCCAGGCGTCGGAGGTCGAGGTGATCCCGTGCAGCAGGACCAGCGGCGGGCCCGATCCGGCAAGCCGGTAGCCGACCCGGTGCCCATGCAGTTCGACCTCCTGCATGGGTACGAGCTCCCCCGGCCTGGGGACGGGTGTGGCGGTCAGCTCCATCGCTCCTACTTGATGTGCATGCCCGAAATCGCCCGAGAAATCACCAAGCGCTGGATCTCCGAGGTCCCCTCGAAGATCGTCCAGATCTTGGCGTCGCGGTGCATCCGCTCCACGGGGAACTCGCGGGAGTAGCCGTTCCCCCCGAGAATCTGGATGGCGCGCTCGGTCGCCCAGACGGCGACCTCGCCGGCCTTCAGCTTCGACATCGATCCCTCGGCGTTGTCGAAGTCCTTGCCGGTGCGGCCCATCCAGGCAGCGCGGTGGACGAGCAGGCGCGCCGCATCGATCTCCATCTTCATGTCGGCCAGGGCGAAGGCGATCGCCTGGTTCTCGATGATCTTCCGGCCGAACGCCTCGCGCTCCTTTGCGTAGTCGAGCGCGTACTCGTACGCGGCACGGGCGATGCCGACGGACTGTGCGGCGACGGTGGGGCGCGAGACCTCGAAGGTCTTCATCGCCGCCTGTCCCTTGGATCCTTTGCCCTCACGCGCCCGGGCGAGCTTCTCGTCCAGCTTCTCCTTGCCGCCGAGGAGGCATGAGCCGGGAATCCGGCAGTCGTCCAGATGGACGTCGGCCGTGTGGCTGGCGCGGATGCCGTGCTTCAGGACCTTGGCTCCCTGCTCGCAGCCCTTGGTCCCGGGGGGGATGACGAAGGCGGCGTGGCCGCGCGAGCCCAGCTCGCGGTCCACCGAGGCGATCACCACGTGGACGTCGGCGATGCCGCCGTTGGTGGCCCAGGCCTTCTGGCCGTTCAACACCCATTCGTCGCTCGTTTCGTCGTATTTCGCTGTGGTGCGATAACCCGATACATCGGACCCAGCATCAGGTTCAGACGCGCAGAACGCCGCGACCTTGACGTCGTCGGGCGTGCCGTAGCACTGCGGCACCCACTCGAGCAGCTGCTCGGGCGTCCCGGAGGAGTAGATGCCGGCGACGGCGAGCGTGGTGCCGAAGATCGCCATGCCGATACCCGCGTCGCCCCAGAAGAGCTCCTCGTTGACGATCGGGAAGCTGAGCCCGGACGGGTCCGCCCAGAACTGGGCGACGCCCTCGAAGCCATACAGGCCGATCTTCGCTGCCTCCTCCACGATCGGCCAGGGGAACTCCTCCTTCTCGTCCCACTCGTGGGCCGCCGGCCGCACGGTCTGCTCGGCGAAGCCGTGTACCCACTCACGGATGTCCTCCTGGTCCTGGGAGAGCTCGAGGGAGAAGGGGCTGTCGGAGACCTCGATGCCGAGGTCCGCGACCTGGTCGGCCGCATGGTCCTGGGCCCCTGCCTCCTTCGCTTTCTCGGCCGATTCCTTGGCGGCCTTCTCGGTCGTAGCCATGATTCGTTCAGTCACTCCTCTCGTCGCGGCTGTCAGCCCGCGGTCGGGATTCGGAAGAAGGTGGTCAGCCGGCTCGCGAGCATCACGTCGCCCTCCAGCTTGAGCTTCCCCGTCATGAAGAGGGTGGGGCCGGAGGCCTTGTTGGCGGCGAGCTTCAGGAACTCGACCGGCCCGACCCTGATGGTCACGTCCGGGTCGCGATCCGGGGAATCGCCGGCGGTGCACTTGCCGTTCTCGAAGACGACCTCGTAGTGGTCGTAGCCGCCGCCCTGGTCCTCCGGGCGGTCGAGGATCTTGAAGTGGACCACGGCCGTCGTGTTGCCGAGCTTGTCCTTCTCCGCGTGATCGGCCATGCGGCCGAAGATCTGATCCAGCACCTGCTTGCGCTGCGGGCCGTTGACCACCGCGGCGATCTGCTCATCGGTGGACGCGGCGATCAGCTTCGCGAAGTCCTCGGGGGCGACCTGATCCAGGTTGGCAACGGCTGATTCTGCGTCTGTCATCTCCGAAAGTCTCCTTTTGATGCCTGTGGCGAAGAATTCCTACCGAGCGTAGCAAATTGCTACCCTGAGTAGGAATGGCTCAAACGAGAACCTCGTCACACAAGCCGCCCACGCGCAAGCGCGCCGCCCACCTCGGGCCCGAGCGGCGGCGGCCCCAAGTCCTCGATGCGGCGCTCGACCTCTTCCTCGAGCGCGGCTACGAGGGGACCTCGATGCAGGCGGTCGCCGACCGCGGGGAGGTCACCAAGCCGGTCGTCTATGCCTGCTTCCCCTCGAAGGAGGAGCTCTTCCGCGCCCTGCTGCGGCGCGAGGAGGACCGGATCCTCGGCGAGATCCAGGCTGCCTTCGGCGAGGCTGATCTCGCAGACCCGGAGCGAACGCTGACCGGAGGCTTCACGGCCTTCCTCCGCGCCGTCGCGGCCTCCCCCGAGGTCTACCGCCTCATCTTCCTCCAGGAGGGGGGAGGCAACATGGCCGTCGCGAGGCGGATCCAGCGGGGCCGCGAGGCTCAGGTGGACGCACTCTCACTGCTAGCGCGCGGATGGCTCGAGCGTGACAGCGAGAAGCGGAGCCAGACCGAGCTCGACACGACCGCCCGGCTGCTCGGAAACGCGATCGCCGGCCTCGCCGAGGCTGGTGCGCGCCTACTCCTCTCCGGCGTCGATGGCTGGACGCCCGAGTCCCTTGGCAGCGAGCTGGGCAAGCTCGGCGCCGGCGCGCAGGCCGCCCTTTAGACCCTTCCAGGGCTGGCCGTCAGCGCCCAGGAAGTTGCACGGGTCTGGCGAAGACCAGGCCAGTGATTCCACTTCTGCTTGCGGCCCGGGAGCTCGGGCGGGCGCTCGTCGCCGTCTGGCGGGATCCCGAGACCAAGGCGCTGCCCGTCGTCGCGGGCGTCCTGGTGCTGACGGGGACGCTCTTCTACTGGCGCTTCGAGGACTGGACGATCATCGAGTCCTTCTACTTCTGCATCGTGACCCTGGCGACCGTCGGTTACGGGGACTTCACCCCGACGACCCCGGGAACGCAGATCTTCACCGTCGTCTACATCCTCACCGGCTTCGGCGTGCTCGTCGCCCTGCTCACCTCGGTCGCCGAGCAGTACGTCGAGCAGAAGAAGAAGGACCGCCAGAAACCCCGCCGGCGCGTCCGTCGCCGCCGCAAAAAGCCGGCTGAGGGCGGCGGACCCGCCTAGACCTCCCATCTTCACGATCCCTTGACGGCGCCTGTGTGCGGGCCAATAAGCTGCGCCTCCCAAGATCCACGATAAGGAGGTCGGTTTCATGGCCGTCGAGGCGTCGCTCAAGGAGTTCAAGGAGACTGCGGGCACGGAGTCGTTCGAGCTTCAGCACTCCAAGTGCGTGAAGGTGAACCTCGACGGCGAGACGATCCAGGCGAAGCTGGGCTCGATGGTCGCCTACCAGGGCGACGTGAAGTTCGAGCACGCCGGTTCGGGCGGGCTCGCGCGGATGGCGAAGAAGGCCGTCACCGGCGAGGGCGCCACCCTGATGAAGGTCGAGGGCACTGGCGAGGTGTTCCTCGCCGACCTCGCCCAGGACATCCAGCTGCTCAAGCTCGACAACGAGGCGATCACCGTCAACGGCGCCAACCTGCTCGCCTTCGACGCGGACATCGACTGGGACATCAAGAAGGTCGAGGGCGTCTCGGGAATGCTCGGCGGCGGTCTCTACAACACGCATCTCGAGGGCTCCGGCTACGTCGCAGTGGTCACCGACGGCACGCCAGTGCTCCTGGAGCTGGACGGCGAGGCGACCTACGCCGACCCGCAGGCGGCGATCACCTGGTCTGAAGGGTTGAAGACGGGGATCAAGACCAACGTCTCGATGAAGAACCTGATCGGGCGCGGCTCGGGCGAGTCGTTCCAGATGTCCTTCGAGGGCAAGGGCTGGCTGCTGATCCAGCCGTCGGAGGGCCGGGTCGCCGCCGCGGGGGGCAGCGCCAGCGGCAGCGGGGGGCTCGGGAAGATCCTGAGCGGCTAGTGATCCGTTCGGCCGCTATTGCCTTCGCGGCGCTCGCGCTGGCCCTCGCGTCATGCGGCGACGATGAGGAGACGACGACCGTCACGGAGACTGCGGCCACCTCAACCGAGGCGACGGAGAGCGAAACCCCGGCGGCCGGCACCGGCCCCCAGGGTGACCTGACCACCACAGGTATCGGGGAGGTCCAGCAGGGCATGAGGACCGAGGAGGTCGAACAGCTCTTCGGAGCGCCCGACCAGGAGCAGAAGGGGCCGGGCTGCGAGCTGGCTCCTCAGGCGAAGGGTGCCCTCGCCTGGACGTACCGGCTGGACGAGGGCGAAGTGGTTCTCAACTTCGACGCCGGCAGCGGGGAGCTCGGCTACTACCGCACCACCAGTCCCGGCTTCGAGACCACCCTCGGAGACAGGGTGGGGGACAGCTACGCGAGCCTCAAGCAGCACTGGGGGAGCGACCTCGAGCCGCTGCCCCTGGGAACCGGACCCACGCCGAAGGCGGGCTTCTGGGTCGTCAAGGACGAGCAGGATCCGCGCTCAGCGCTGAACTTCGACATCCGCGGCGGCAAGATCGCGGGGATCCTTGGCGGCCACATCGAGATCTGCGAGTAGCGCTGAGGTAGCCTCGCGGCATGGATGACCTCGGGCAGCCCAGCTCATACCTGTCCCTGAAGCCGCAGGTCCCGGTCTACTCCTGCGATGGAGAGAAGGTGGGGGAGGTAGAGCACGTCCTCGCCGACCCCGACGCCGACATCTTCGACGGCCTGGTGCTCGACACCAGCGTCCTGCCCGGCGGCCATCGTTTCGCCGATGCCGATCAGGTGGAGGAGATCTTCGAGCGCGGCGTGCTCCTGAAGCTGGACCGGGCCGCCGCCGAGCGGCTGCCCGAGCCGAGCGAGAACCCGGCGACCCTGGAGGTCAGCCCCGACGACGTCGCCGCGGGCGACGAGGACAAGCTGAAGCGAAAGCTCCGCCGCGCCTGGGACCTGATCTCCGGAAAGGGCTAGGCCGCGCTCTTCTTCCTCGTGCGCCGGCGCTGCAGCCGGGCGAGCGGGCCCATCAGGGCGGGCTGGAGGCTCGGTGGAGGCAGCGTCCGGGCCGTGATCACCACCGTGTCCCGGAAGCGATCAGTGAACTCCGCCGCCCGGAGCAGCGCGCCCGGACCCCTCGGAATGCCTCGCTTCGTGTAGACGCCGTCGCGCGCCATCGCAGCGGCCTCGGTCAGGAACGCCTGCAGGTCCTGCGCCGGCTCGGCCTCGCAGGTGATCTGGGCCTCCGCGGCTCCGGTGTTCCGGAAGCCGTGACGCACCCCAGGCTTCACCACGACCTTCTCGCCGGGGCCAGCGACGATCTCCTCGCCGTCGGCGGTGAAGGTCACCTCTCCCCGGGTCACCTCGAAGCGCTCCTCGAGGCTCGGGTGGTAGTGGGGGATGCTCACCCCGCCGCCGGGATCCACGGAGATGTCCATCTTCAGGATGTCTCGCTTGACGGGATGGAACCGCAGCCGGTAGTTGAAGACCGGGTCCTCGACGAGATCGCTCATTTGGCCGTCACCGCCTCCGCCGGCACGCTCTCGGGCCGGATGCAGGTCGCGCCCTCCGTGTAGTTCTGCGAGTCGATCCCGCAGCGCCCAGTTGAAGCGGGCTCGCAGGTTCTCGATCGCGGCGGCCCAGGTGAGGTCGACTATCTGCGCCTCGTCGAAGCGCTCGCGCAGCCGCTCGAACAGCTCGTCGGAGACCTCGACGGGGGTCCGGGTGATCCCCTCGGCGTACTCGAGCACCAGCTTCTCGTCCTCGTCGAAGGCATCCGAGTCGCGGAAGTTGGGCAGCTCGCGGAGCTGCTCCTCGGTGATCCCGTCCTCGTTGGTGGCGAGCCAGGAGCCGAAGTCCATGCACCACTCGCAGCCCGCCAGCGCCGCCGCCTTCAGCTCGACCAGTGCCTGGAGGCGCTTCGGCGCGTGCTTGGCGCGCTTGAAGGCCGATCTCGAACCCGCCGTATCCCTGGAGCATCAGCGGGCTGTGGCCCATCAGCGCGAAGGGCTCGGGCATGCGTGCCTCCGGCCTGGCGCTTGGCAACTCGCCAGGCGATCCGGGTCATGGGCCCCGGGTTCTCGGGTGGGTCTATGCGTGCCATGTCATGCCTCCCTTGAGGTCGTTTGCGAGTGTAAGCCGGGCCGGGCCCGACTGGCGCGCGCCGCTTGCCAGGTAGAGGACGAGCAGCGGCAGGACGCACTGGAGGACGAGGCCTCCGAGGCTGGCGACGTTGTCGCTCGTGGAGTAGCTCTCGGTCGTGGTGAAGTGGTAGATCGTGTGGGGCAGGTTCCCCGCGAGGAGGGCGATCGCGGTCGCCTGGACGAGCCGGCGATCCAGCCACACCCCCGCCAGCGCCGCCAGGACGGCGAGGCCCAGTCCGGCCGAGCCGAAGTCGCGCAGCATGTGCTCGTTGTACGGGGGCAGCGCCGAGACCCACTGGGCCCAGCCGGGGAAGTCGTCGTAGAAGGTGCGCGGCGCGAACAGGATGTAGAGCGCCACCGATCCCATCGCGACGGCCATGTAGATCAGCGCGAAGCGAATCGCGCCGCGGTGCCGCTCGATCGGATGTTGTTCGAGGGTGTTGGTCATCTGCTCGCCTCCCTATCTCGATCAGCGGCAATGGCCATGCACGTGTCGACCACGGTCTCGACCAGCCTCTCCTCGTCCACGCCGGCCGGGTCCCGGCCGAAGACGTCGTGCTCGATGCTGTAGCCGAGCAGGGCCGTGGTCATGAAGACGGCGATCGCCTCCGCGTCGCCCTCCGGGAACTCGCCCGTCTCCATCTTCTGGCGGACGAAGGCGATGACCTCGTCGTAGGCCCGGTCGACGATCCCCTCGCGGTAGCGGCGCTTCAGCTTCGGGAAGCGATCGCCCTCGGCGATGACGATCCGGCGCAGGTCTCGCTGCTCCCGGAGCATGTGGAGGCCCCAGCGGGCCAGCAGGGTGAGCTCAGCGCGAAGATCGCCGAGCGGCATCATCTCGATCGCGGAATGAACCGCCTGGAGTTCGGCGACGTGCCGCTCGAAGGCCGCCTCGAGCACCGCCTCCTTGCTGGGGAAGTGCTTGTAGAGCGCCCCCGCCCGCGGGGTGAGACCCGCGCCCCGCTCGATCTCGCCGACGGTCGTCCCCTGGAAGCCGTTCTCGGAGAAGAGGCGGAGTCCGGAGTCGACGATCCGGTCCGGCGTGGCCCTGCCGTTGGAGGAGTCAGCGTCTCGGGTCATTGGTAATCAAATGATTACCAGATTCGGCGCCTCCAAACCAGCTAGCCCTCGGTCTCCTCGAGGAGCCCCCTGAAGCTGCGGGCCGGGATGACGTCGGCGCCGAGCTGCCGCACGCGTTGCTCGAGCTCGCGGTCGCTCGTCACCACGCTGAGGGACCGCGGATCCGGGTCGGCCTCGACCAGCTCGACGATGACGTCGTCGGCGGCGCCGCGGCGGCCGCGGGCGAAGCTCGTCTCCACCCCGTCCTCCCAGTCCGTGGGCCTGCGACCGTCGAGGACCAGTCTCACCTCGTCTCCCGACGCAGACGCGTAATCGGCCAGCTGTCCGGCAAGCCGGCGCCAGGCCTTCTCGCGATTGCGCCACCAGCCGTCCGGCCGCGAGCCGATCACGTTCATGCCGTCGACGATCAGCCTCACTGCCCTGGGACCTTGGACCGCAGGTGCTGCAGCAGCGGCGCGACCGAGAGCTCGCCGCAGCCGGCCCGCTCCAGGATCTCGGCGGGGGAGAGGCGGCGACCGTGGCGGTGGACCTTCTCGCGCAGCCAATCGCCGAGCGCCGACAGATCCCCGGCGCGGATCCGCTCGCCGAGGTCGGGAAGATCGCGCGAGGCGGCCTCCCAGAGCTGTCCGGCGATGACGTTGCCGAGGCTGTAGGTGGGGAAGTAGCCGAAGGACCCGGCGGCCCAGTGAACGTCCTGGAGCACGCCTTGGGCGTCGTCGGGCACCTCGAGCCCGAGGTAGTCGCGATAGCGCTGGTTCCACGCGTCGGGGAGATCGGCGAGCTCGAGGGCCCCGTCGAAGATCTCCAGCTCCAGGTCGAATCTGACCAGGATGTGGAGGTTGTAGGTCACCTCGTCGGCCTCGATCCGGATCAGGGAACGCTCGATCCGATTGGCCGCGCGCTCAAGCTGACCTACGTCGACGCCCGCAAACTCGTCCGGGAACCACTCCCGCAGCCGCGGCAGCAGGTGCTCCAGGTACGCCCGCCCGCGGCCCACCCAGTTCTCCCACAGCCGGCTCTGTGACTCGTGCAGACCGAGGGAGCGAGGCTTCGCGAGCGGCGTCCGGGCCAGCTCGGGGTCCACACCCGACTCGTAGAGGCCATGACCCGCCTCGTGCAGAGTGCTGAACAGCGCCATGCCGAGACCCCACTCGTCGTAGCGGGTGGTGAGCCGGATGTCGCCGCGGCCGATCGAGATCGCAAAGGGGTGTTCGGTGGGATCCAGCCGCCAGGAGCTCTGGGGGAAGGGAAGCTCCGCGAGCAGCTCGCCCAGCAGATCGCGCTGAGCCTCGGCGGGGAAGTCGCCCTGGAACACATCCTCGGGCGGGGCGCCGTCCTCGCCCGCCTGCTTGACGATCGGCACGAGCCCGTCCCGGAGCTCGCCGAGCACCCTGCGCATCTCCTCGGTGGTCATCTCCGGCTCGAACTCGTCGAGCAGCGGGTCGTAGGGATGCGAGAAGCCGGGGAAGCCCTCGTAGCAGTCGGCGTAGCGACGGGCCAGCTCGACGTTCTGCTCGAGGTGTGGGAGGAGCTTCCCGAAGTCGGACTCCGCCTTGGCGTCCACCCAGACGTGCTCGGAGATCGCCGCGGTGCGCGCGATCTCCGCTCGCAGCTCGGCCGGGACGCGGCGCGCCTTCTCCCAGTCGCGGCTCGTCACCCGCACCAGGTCTGCGTGGATGGACTCGCCATGGCGCTCGAGCTCGTCTCCCAGGTCGGCTCTCGCGCGTTCGAGCAGCGCGCCGATCTCCTCGTCGGTGAACATCTCGTGGCGGACCCGCGCCAGGGTGGCGAGCTGCTCCGCGCGAGCCTCCGCCCCCGCCGAGGGCATCATCGTGCGCTCGTCCCAGGCGAGGAGGCCTGCGGCCCGGCTCAGGTCGTGGATCCGCCCGAGCCGCTCCCGAAGCTCGCCGAGTACCGCCAACTCAGCGCTTGCGCCAGGCGAAGTAGATGCCGCTGTTGTCGAAGTCGGGACAGAAGCCGAACGAGTCCTCGGGCTCGTAGCCCCACTTCCCGATCTTCTCCCGGAGGGAGTCGCCGAGATCGCTTCCCTGCTCGCGCATCACCAGCTTCTCCCGGGGCCAGCGGTCCTTCTCCACCTCGACCTTCGCATCGTCGAACGCGGTCTCGCCGGGCCCGGCAACGCCGGGATACTCCTCCGCCTTGGGCCACTTGCCCTTCTTGTTCATCTTCTTCGCCCAGGCCTCCCGGCCGGCCGCGTACTCGTCGCGGTCGCGATAGACGATCCAGAAGTCGTCCCATTCGGTGGTGGAGCTCTCCGCGGTGCTGCTGGTGCGGGTGTCCCGGGGGAACACGCCGTAGACGTCCTCCGGGCAGAGCTGCAGCGCGTCGCGGTAGTCGGGCATGAAGTGGTTGAGCTGGCGGGTGGAGGAGCGCATGCGCATCCCCGGGTAGACGCGGTGGACGACGATCGGGGGCGCGTCCTTGGCGGCCTTTCGGGCCGGCGCGCCACCCGGAGACGGGCCCGCCTCGCCGCCCTGGACCTCGGACCTCAGCTGCTTCGCCTCCTGTTCGTTGATCGCCCCCATCTCCTTCATCTTCTCGATCGCCTCCAGCCGCTGCTTTTCCTCACCCTGTCCGCCGGGTCCGCCGGGAACGCCCCGCGCCCCCCAGGCCTGCTGCGCCTTCTGGGCCTCCTCGACCAGGCTGCCGAGCCCCTCGCCCAGCTTGCCCATGTCGGAAATCTCCATGCTCGACTCCGCGCCTCCCATGCCTCCGAACTCAGCGAGGCCCCCGACGGCCCCGATCTGCTCGGCCCCGGGCAGCGCGGGACGCGTCTTCTCGTACTCGGGCCGGTCGCGGTAGAAGAAGAAGAAGGAGGTCGCGCTGTTCAGTTCGATCGGGAGGAATCCATAGGAGTCCTCCGGGTGCAGGCCGGTGGCCCTGATGTAGGCGACGGGATCGACACTCCGCAGGTCCTCGATCGCGGTCGCCCTGGCCATGCCGAAAGCCTATGCCTCAGGGCGGTGGTGGGGGGCCCTCCGCTGCCATGCGGGCCAGCCCCTCGAGCCACTTCTGGTGCTGTTTCACCATCAGCCTGCTCATCACTGGCTTGGCGATCTTCATCCCCCAGCCGCGCTGCGTCTCCTCGGTGTGGACGAAGGTGCCGCCGTCGCGGTCGGCGAGGACCCAGGCATGGTGCCCGCTGGCGCCGAGCTCCTTGGCCGACCAGGCGATTCGCTGATTCGGCTCGAACTCGACGATCTCGGATTTGACGATCACGCCGAAGGTCAGCCACCGGAAGCTGCTGTAGAGCGCGACCTCCGGCCAGGCGCCCGCACGGTGGCGGACGAAACGCGCATTGGAGTAGTACCGCGGCCAGAGGTCGGGGCGCACGAGCCAGGCCCAGACGTTCGCGCGCGGCGCGTCCATCTGCAGCTCGTTCACCGCATGCAGGTCGGAGCCCTCGGGCCGGTGCTCCTCCGGCCAGCGGATCGAACTCTCCATGGCCCGAACCTACTACCTGATGTGCAGGTTGACGTCGAGCAGCACCAGCGGCCAGAGGAAGATCGCGAGCGCCGCCGAGATGACCGCCTCGACGTCGTCGATGTTCTTGAGGTATCTGTGGTCGGCGGCGACGAAGACGCCGATCGCGATGTAGAGAATCGTGAGGATGCTCGGGCCGCGCCGGTTCATGGTGACTCGGGACTACCCCGGCCGGCCGCGGGGAAACCCGCGGTATTCGGTAACTCGCGCGGGCGGCGCGTAGTCTTGGCTCATCTCCGAGACCTACTTCAAGCGGCCCGGCTGGTTCACCGCTCACGTCTTCAACCCGCTGGTCGGCATGCTCGCGCGGATCGGGCTCCCGCTGGCCGGTGCCCAGACCCTGAGCGTCCGGGGTAGGAAGAGCGGCGAGATGCGAACCACGCCGGTCAACCCGTTCGAGCTGGACGGCCAGACCTATCTGCTGGCGCCGCGCGGCACCACCCAGTGGGCACGCAACCTGCGAGCCGCCGGAGAGGGGGAGCTGCGCTCGGGACGGAAGGTCAGGCGGTTCCGCGCGACCGAGGTGGAGGACTCCGAGAAGCTGCCGCTGCTGCGGCTCTACGTGGACAAGTGGGCCTGGGAGGTGAAGGGCTTCCTCGAGGTCGATCCCGACGCGAGCGACGACGAGCTGCGCGAGATCGCCCCGCGCCACCCGGCGTTCAAATTGACGTTCCTGGACTAGGAGCTCGTCCGCCGCCGAATCGAGACGTCGTACGCCTTGGGGCGGGCGGCGAGGATCTTGTCCTCTGATGGCTCGATGCCGTCGGTGAGCAGCATCGGATCCATCACCAGCGGGCCCTCCGGCGTCTCCGGGTCCTCGACGACATCCGTGAGCTCGAGCTCGCCGAGGGTGACGACCTCGTGGTCGCCCTCCCAGACGGCGGTGGGGTCATCGAGCGGGTCGCCGTCGTTCGCGACGGTGAACTCGAGCGTGAACCCGGCGGTCCCTCCATCCAGCCGCTCGCGGATCTCCTGCTGCAGGTAGTCGCGGTCGGCAGCGTCCACGTGCTCCTCGGAGAGATAATGCTCGCCCTCGCGGGGCCGCCAGCCGTAGCGGCCCCAGGTCGTCTCGCCGCCGGCGTTGACGAGCCCGAACGCGTGCAGGGCGTTGTAGTCGGAGGTCGCGTAGCTGGTCGTGGGCGCGAGCTTCGGCAGGCCGAGCTGCAGCGCGTTGCCCGTCTCGGGATGCTCGGCGATGAACGCCACGACCTTCTCCTGGTCGGGTTCGCCGGTTTCAGGATCCGGGACCCGTGCCTGGGTGAAGGCGAGGAAGTCCTCCGGCGTCCGCACCATGAAGACCTCGAGCGGAACGCTGACGATGTCGGTCGCCTCCCCGTCCGCGAGGTGGAACTTGACCGCCATGCCGCGACCCGCGATCGGGTTCGCATCGGAGGTCTTCGGGTTGCCGCTCGCGTTCGAAAAGCGGACGGTGGTCCTGACCGGTTCCCCTTGGAGGTGTGCGGCCCGGGAGAGCCGTTTCGCGTCGGGGGTGGCCGCGAAGGTCCCCTCGCAGACGGTGCCCTTCGCGTGGACGGCGCGGAAGCCCGGGTGCGAGCCGTTGATCGCGTTGAGCGCGTCCACGATCTCTTCCCAGAGGCTGGCGGTCGCCTGCTGATCCGAGGCCACGGGCAGAGCCTACTCCCCGCGTCGCAGCAGGTACAAAGCCGCTGTGGCACTCCCGAGGTCAGTCGTTCTCTACGACCGCGACTGCGGCTTCTGCCGCTGGGCGCTTGCCAAGCTGCTCGCCTGGGACCGGCGCCGGCTGCTGCGGCCGGTCCCGCTGCAGGGTGGGGAGGCCGACCGGCTTCTCGCGGGCATGGGGGAGGAGGAGCGGATGGCCTCCTGGCACCTGGTCACGCCCGACGGCGAGGTGCGGTCGGGCGGCCCGGCCCTCGCGCCCCTGCTGCGAATGCTGCCCGGCGGTTGGCCGCTTGCGGCGGTCGCCGAGCGCGTTCCTGGCCTCGTCGATCGCGGCTACCGCTGGGTGGCCGAGCACCGCACGGCGGTGGGCCGGCCGGTCACCGAGGGGGCGAAGCGCCGCGCTGACCGCCGCATCGCCGAGCGCGAGGCGTGATCGCTCTCGCGGGCCATGGTCTCGGCGATCCAGTCGACAAGCCGCTGACGGTCCTCGAAGCTCACCCAGCCGCCTCGGCGCTGCGGAGCCCTCGGATGGCGAAGATCGCGAGCAGCGCGGCCATGCCGAGCGCGATCGCCAGCGCCGCGAGGAAGTCCGCCTGCTGCCCTGCGATGAGCTCGCGCCCGCTCTCCATCACGTGCGTCACCGGGTCGTAGTCGGAGACGGCGCCGACCCAGCCCGCGAGCAGGTTGCGCGGCACGTAGACCGGCGCCAGGAAGAGGAGGAGGAAGGTGGGGGTCATCATCAGCGGCGTCGCCTGCAGGCTCCGGAAGCGGAGGGCGATGCCCGCCGCGAACAGGGTCCCCGCGATGTTCACCAGCACCGCCAGCCCATACAGCGCGACCAGGTCGAGCGGGCCACCGATGATGTCCATGCCGGCCGCCAGCCCGATCGCGGTGACGATGGTGAGCGTGATCGTGGCCCGCACCAGGGCGACGATCCCATAGCCGAGGAGCAGGGCGCTGCGATGCGGGGTGGCGAGCAGGAGCCGTCGGCCGAAGCCGAACTGGAAGTCGGCGGCGATCGAGAAGCCCGTGAAGACCCCGCCGAACGCGGCCGCCTGCATCAGCACGAAGCCGTACTCGAAGGCGGTGTATCCCGCCGGGTAGTCGAAGGCCGGGTTGTTGCTGACCGCCGACAGCCCGCCCGCGAAGGCGACGAAGAAGAAGATCGGCATCAGCAGCGGCGGCAGGAAGAGCGCGGGGCTCGTCAGGAAGACGTCGAGCAGCCGCCTGGCGAGGCCGCCGGCGACGGAGAAGTAGCGGCGGATCATGTTCGGGCCATCCTTCCCTTGATCGATTGGGTCGCGACCGTGAGCGAGACGGCGAGGATCAGCACCGCAAAGCCGAAGCCGAGCGCCAGCGCCTCGGCGTCCCAGCCGGTGATCAGCAGGCTGCGGATGCCTTCGATCAGGTAGCTCACGGGGTTGTAGGTCACGACCGTCTGGAACCACTCGGTCTGGATCAGGTCCCGAGGCAGCGCCATCGAGCTCATGAAGAGGAACACGAAGATCAGGGGGAAGAGCCCCTGGACGTTCTCGGGCGTGCTCGCTCGCATCCCCGCGATCAGCCCGATCGACCCGAACGCGAGCGTGATCAGGGTCGCGAGCGAGATCAGCACCAGGGCGCCGGGAATGCCGGCCTCGATGTGGCCCCCGGCGGCCAGCCCGACCGCGATGTAGAGCCCCGCCTGGAAGAGGCCGAGGGCGAGGGTCCCGATGAGCTGCCCGGCAACCAGCGCCACCGGCCGGATCGGCGTCAGCTGCATCCGGTTGAAGAACCCGTTCACGTGATCCTCGGCGAGGTTCTGGCCGGTTCCGATCACCGCGAACACCCCGGCCTGAAGGAACGCGAAGGCGAGCGCGAAGGTCACGTAGCTGTCGGTGGGGAACCCCGGCAGGTCGGTCGCCGAGTCGAGGCCCGCCGAGTTGATCGAGAGGAGGATCAGCGGAAAGACGGTGGCCGGGACGATCTGCGCCGGCTGGCGCAGCGTGCGCAGCACGGAGCGCCTCGCCAGCTCCTTGATCTGGATGCTGAGCGTCCCGTTCACGCGGCCGCGCCCTCCATGACCGGCTGCTCGCCGGTCCCGGCCTGCTCGGCCTCGGCCTGGGCGCCCTCGAGCGAGCGGCCGGTCTTGGCCAGGAAGACGTCGTTCAGGCTCGGTGCGTGGAGCTCGAGGTTCGCCACCCGGATCCCCTCCGTATCGAGGGCGCGCACGATCTCGGTCAGCTCCTGGACCCCGTCCGTGAGACGAACGGCGGCGCCGTTCGGCGTCCCGGGGACGAGCTCGCCGAAGCGGCCGAGCACGCCGGCCACGCGATCGCGGTCATCCTTGGCCTGAGGAACGGCCTCGACCGTCGGGCGGCCCACCTCAGCCTTGAGCTCGGCGGGAGTCCCCTCGGCGACGATCTTGCCCTGGTCGATGATCCCGACGCTCTCGGCGAGCTGGTCGGCCTCCTCGAGGTACTGGGTGGTGAGGAACACAGTCACGCCGTCGTCGCGGGAGAGGTGGGCGATCTCGTCCCAGAGCGCGGTGCGGCTCTGGATGTCCAGGCCGGTCGTGGGCTCGTCGAGGAAGATCACGCGCGGGCCATGCAGGAGGGCGAGAGCGAGATCCAGCCGGCGCTTCATGCCGCCGGAGTAGCCGGCCACCTTGCGGTCCGCCGCCTCTGTGAGGCCCACCCGCTCGATCAGCGCCTCACCGCGCCGCTTCCGCTCCTCCTTGGGGATTCCGTGCAGGGCGCCCTGGAGTCGCATGTGCTCGCGTGCGCTGAGCTGCGGGTCGAGAGCGGCCTCCTGGAGCGCCGCGCCGATCGCGTCGCGAACGTGCGCGCCCTCGGTCTGAACGTCGTAGCCCGCGACCCTCGCGGACCCCGCGGTTGCGGGGAGAAGCGTGGTGAGCATGTGGACCGTGGTGGACTTGCCCGCGCCGTTGGGGCCGAGGAAGCCGTAGATCTGGCCGGGCTTCACCTCGAGGTCGATCCCGTCGACGGCGAGGACACCGCCCTTGAACTCTCGAACCAGGCCGGTCGCCTCGATTCCGTTGTCCGCCGCGCTCGTCGTTCCGTTCGGGCTTTCAGTCATCTGCGCCGACCCCTTCCGTAAGCTTGCGAGCTGAAGTCATTGTTGATCGAGACGGCAGAGTAGCACAATAGTTGAGGCTTGCAACTATTGACGAAGACTGGTAATGTAAAGCCCAGCTGAGAATGGCAACGCGGGAGAAAATTGCGGGCGAGCAGGCGGTGAATCCGCTAGGGGCGCGTCCCGAGAACTGGCTGGCAAGCGAGGCGGGGCGCACCGATCCGGGCAGCGAGGCGTGGAGCCTCATGCACTGGGCGATGATCTCCAACAAGCATCGCTTCATGGCGATGGGCCGCGAGTTCGACCTCGCCCCTCAGCAGATGATCGCGCTGCGCATCCTGGGCGGGGGCGGGCGTCCGATGCGTGAGCTGGCCGGCTACCTCGGTTGCGACAGCTCCAACGTCACCGGGATCACGGACCGCCTCGAGGAGCGCGGCCTGGTCCGGCGTCAGGCGGCCGAGACCGACCGGCGGGTCAAGCTCCTCGTCCTCACGCCGAAGGGCGAGAAGCTTCGAGCGAAGATCACCGAGCGCCTCGCGGAGCCGCCGCCCTTCATCGCCGAGCTGTCGGAGGAGGATCAGATCGCGCTCCGCGACATCCTCCGCCGGGCGCTCGACGCCGAGCCGGACACGGGGCAGCGCCCGTGACTCCGAGCGAACGGATCCGCGAGGAGGTGGAGAGCTGGCCGGAGGTCGAGGTTGGACCGGGCCGCTTCGGCTCAGTGCGGTTCACCATCGGGCGGCGCGAGCTCGGCCACCTGCACGGCGACAGCATCGCCGACCTGCCCCTGCGCCCCGAGGTCGCCCGCGAGCTCGTGGCCGCCGGAGACGCACGCGAGCATCGCTGGACCCCGCCGGGGTCCGGCTGGGTGACCGTGGAGCTCGACGATGACGACGCGACGGAGCGAGTGATCGCCCTGATGCGGACGGGCTACGACCGCGCACTCGGTAAGCGCGCGGCAAGCGGGCAGCACACGCCGCCCTAGCCGGCCGCCTCGGGCGCGGGGGTGGGACCCCCGTCCGGCGCCGGGGTCGGGCCGGTGGTTCCCTCGTCACTGCCCGCCGTCTCGCGCCGGAACAGGTTCCACTCGTGCATCGCGATCAGGATCGACGCGGCTGTCGGGATCGCCAGGATCGCCCCGATGATGCCGAACAGGGTTGAGCCGAACAGGACCGCGACGAGCACGACGAAGGGGTCGATCTCCGTCGCCCGCTTCTGGATCTGCGGCTGGATCAGGTAGTTCTCGATCTGCTGGTAGACCACCGCGAAGACCACCCAGATGATCAGGGCGACCGGGAAGTTGACGAAGACCATCACCAGCCCGACGAGGAAGGCGGCGATCGTCGCACCCACGACGGGGATCAGGTCGAAGAAGAAGACCACCACCGCCAGCGGCCCGGCGAAGGGGGCGCCGAGGATCTTCAGCATGATGAACGCCGACACGCCGGCGACCGTCGCCTGGATCAGCGCTCCGCCGACGTAATTGCCGACGGCGTTAGCGATCCGCTGCAGGGCGCGCTCGATGCGCTCGGCGTGCTCGGGTCGCTGCATCTCCACGAACCCCCTCACCCAGCGGGGCCCGCCGGCCACCATGAAGATGCTCAGGATGAAGATGGTCACCGCCGCGAAGATCGAGTTGACCAGCCCGACCCCGATGTCGCTCAGCGCGCCGGCGGCGTCCGGGATCTTCTCGGGCAGCTTCTCGGCCTCGTCCTGGAGCTTGGTGGTGATGTCGTAGTCCTCGTTCAGGTTGTTGAGGGTCTCGTTGTCCTGGACGTAGTCCTCGATGTCCTGCACGTACTCCGGCGCGTTCTCAGCGACCTCCTGCACCTCGCCCACGAGCGGCGGGATCAGGAGGGCCCCCAGTCCGACCGGGATCAGGATCAGCACCAGGTAGACGATCGCGATCGCCAGCCCGCGCTTCATGTGGCGCTGCAGGACGTTGACCGGGCCGGCCGCGGCGACGGCTATGAACGCCGCGATGATCAGCCAGCTGAGCGGCTTTCTCAGCAGGTAGAGGACGTACAGGGTGAGCAGCACCGCGACGACGACCAGCACTGCCCGGGCGATCGCGCGCGGCGTGGAGTCGACGGTGGGCATGCCAACCCCATCTATTCGCCGTCGGGAGGCCCCTTCCTCGCCGGTTTACGGGCCTCGGCGTGCGTAAAGATGCGGGAATGGAGGTTCGCGCCGCCGGTCCAGACGAGGTCGAGGAGCTGTTGCCGCTGATGCGCGCCTACTGCGACTTCTACGAGTTCGACCCTCCCGATTCCGGGCTGCGCGAGTTACTGGAGTCGTTGATCGCGGACCCGGAGCAGGGCGCGGTCTTCATCGCTCGCGACGGCGAGGGGAAAGCGGTCGGCGTGGCGACGATGGACTGGAGGTGGTCGGCGTCCCGGGGAGCGCGGATGGGCCACCTCGAGGACCTGTTCGTGTCGCCGGACGCGCGGGGAAGCGGAACCGCCGAGGCGCTGATCGATGCCTGTGCGCAGCTCTGCCGAGAGCGCGGGGCCCCTGCCCTGGACTGGCTGACGCGCCCTGACAACCATCGCGCGCGGGCCGTCTACGAGCGGGTCGGCGCCACGGGCGACACTTGGATTGAATACGACCTCGAACTGTGAGCGAGCGCAGCGGCTACAACGCGGGCGAGTTCTGCTGGGTGGGCCTGGGGGTGCCCGACCCCGACGCCGCCGCAGAGTTCTACGGCGAGCTGATTGGGTGGGAGCGGGAACGGTACGAGCCCGATCCCGAGGGCTACTGGTACCTCAGGCACAACGGCAAGCTGGTCGCGGGGCTCGAGGGGTTCCGTTCGAAGGGGCAGGTTCCCGCCTGGCTGGGACATGTCAGGGTGGACGATGCGGCCCAGGGCGCGGACAAAGTCCGTGCCGCGGGAGGCGTGATCCTCGCCGGCCCGTTGGAGGTTCCAGGCGGCGCCGGCTCGCTGGCGGTCTGCCAGGACACAGAGGGCGCCGTCTTCGCGCTCTGGCAGCCCGGGGAGCTGAAGGGGGCCGAGCTGGTCAACGAGATCGGCTCCTGGACCTGGAACAACCTGATGAGCCGCGACCTCGAGGCGGCGAAGGACTTCTACGGCGACGTGTTCGGATGGGAGGCGACCCAATCGGAGGAGCAACCGCCGGGCATCCTCAACTGGCAGATCGCCGATCAGCGCTGGCCGGAGGGCCTGGGGGGCCTGATGGCGATTGGCAACGACATGCCACCTGATACTCCGCCGCATTGGCAGGTGTACTTCGCCGTCGAGTCGGCCGATGCGGCGATCGAGCGGACCAGGGGGGCGGACGGGA
Organism: uncultured Solirubrobacterales bacterium; assembly: GCA_963752605.1. GTDB lineage: Bacteria > Actinomycetota > Thermoleophilia > Solirubrobacterales > 70-9 > CAVVYW01. The sequence continues at coordinate 1,238,553 of CAVVYW010000005.1, read as the reverse complement.
AGCTGCTGTTCGGCCCGATCGACATCCCGGTCGCGCGGATGGCCGTGCTGATGGACCCGCAGGGCGCCGCCTTCGCGGTCCTCGAGCCGAACTACCCCGAGCAGCGCTAGCGCCGCCGGGGTCTCACGGGGGCGCGGTCATCGCTACTCTGCCCGGCTCGGGAAGATCGGGAGGACGGCGAAACATTCGACCGGCTCCCCTGTTGAAGCACGGGATGAACGCAGCCACGAGAAGAAGCCTGCCCCTGATCGCGCTGCTGATCGCGCTGATGGCGCTGCCCGCCACCGCCTCTGCGGGCGGCCAGGGCTTCAATCCGGCGACCAGGAAGCTCGAGGCCTCCTTCACGATCGTGCTTCGTGACCGCGTCAGCAGCAACACCGCCTGTTACAAGTCCCCGGCCGCGCTGGCGAAGCTGATCGGCAAGGAGAAGGGCCTGAAGACCGGCGTCGCGGCCAATGGCGCTCCGCGGGCCGGCGTCATCTTCGTCCTGACCCGCGGCACCAACTGCAACGTCGTGCGCATGGCCTTCCGGCAGGGCAACGATCTCTACATTCTCGACTCGGGCGTCGGGGAGATCCGGCTGGTCGGCAAGAACCGCGGCGAGAACACCGCGAGGCTGAACCGCGGGCCGCTGCGGGCTCTCACAATGGCGACCAAGTCCTTCCAGGTGAACTCGGAGAACAAGCGGCTGCGTTTCGAGACCGTCTGCCCCGGCAAGACCTATCCGCTCGGCGGCGGGATGGTCACCAGCCCCGGGCTCGGCCCTGACGGCGAGGGGATCTACCCGCAGTCGTTCGAGCGCCTCGGCGCCCAGCGCGGCTGGCACATCACCGCGTGGCTGTTCGACCCGACCTATAACGGCGCCAGCCGTCAGCTCACCGTCCAAGTCGTCTGCGGAAAGGGCCTCGTTCCCGACAGCTCTCCGCACAAGACGGCCTTCATCAGGCCGGGCGAGACGAAGACAGTCACCTCCCGCTGCCCTGGCGGCCAGGTCCTGATGTCCGGCGGGTTCCAGCGGACCGACTTCCTCGACGACGGGGGCAACTACGTCACCGAGTCCCGCGCGGTCGGGCAGAACGGCTGGACGGTCACCGGCACCGCCCACGGCCAGTACGGCGGCGAGCTGACCTCGCTCGGGTATTGCACCAAGAGCAAGCGGCCGCTGCTCACCGAGGCGGCGTCGCCCTCGACCCCCGTGCCGTTCGGGATGCCCGCCACGGCGACCACCCCCCCGTGCCCGGGCGGAGGACGCCTCATCGCGGGCGGGTTCAGCGCCGGCGGGGCCACCCAGACGTTCTTCGCCGGCGGCTCCATCAACCAGGACAACACCTGGACCGCGAGGAGCTTCGGCTTCTTCGGGCCGTCGCCGGGGCTGACCGCCTACGGCTACTGCCTGCAGCCCGGCGTCTAGCTCTCTTCCTTCAGAACCTGCTCGATGGTGCGGCCGCTGAGCACCGACTTGGGCTGGCTCGAGGTCGGCCTGCGGCGGCGGTCGGCTCCCTCACCGCGCTTCTTGATCAGCAGCCACTGCTCGCGGCCGCGGTCGTCGGACCTGGTCCGCACCAGCGCGTAGGCGCCGCGGATCTTCTCGCCGAGCAGGAAGACCTTCACGTCCCCTTTCTCGATCGCCTCCGGGAGGTCCATCTTCTTTCCCTGCTTCGTCTCCGAGATGTTCTCGAAGACTCCGCGGTCCCAGACGATCACCGGGCCGGCGCCGTACTCCCCCTTGGGGATCACGCCCTCGAACTCGAGGTAGTCCATCGGGTGGTCCTCGGTACGCATCGCGAGGCGCTTGTCGGCGGGATCGGTCGAGGGGCCCTTGGGAACGGCCCAGGAGGCGAGCACGCCATCGACCTCGAGGCGGAGGTCGTAGTGAAGCGAGGTCGCCGCATGCTTCTGGACCGTGAAGCGCGGATGGCGCCGCCTCGCTCGGCCCTTGCCCTTCGCGCGACCGCTCGGCTCGCTCGTCTTGGAGAAGTTGCGCTTGCGCTCGTACTCGGCGAGGGAGCTCCTTCTACTTGGCACCCTGGGCCCCCTCGAGCTCGGCGACCGACTCCTCGAGCGCCTCGGCGAGGCCGTCGAGACCGTCGATGGCCTCGGGGTCCGAGCAGAGCCCGAAGGCGAGATCGCCGCCCAGCGAGACAACCGCGACGCGGAGGGCGTGGCGGTCAGCGGGCTCCGCGAAGCTGCAGAACTCGCGGACCTCATGGCCCAGGATCGATGGGCGGTCCCGCGGCCCAGGGACGTTCGAGACCGACAGGGCGAACTCGCGCGGGCCGGAGGTGACCCTCGTCACCCCCTGATAGAGGGGCCGGAACCGCCCCAGGGCGTGGAAGAACGCGTAGAGCGTGTCGGCGTCGTGGTCGAGCTTCCGCTCGCTGGTCTCCTCGCTGATCGTGCGCAGGCGCGCGATCGGGTCGGGCTCGGAGAGCGGCAGGTCCACGTTGAGGAACGAGTCCCGGTTGCCGATCGAGGGATCCGCGTCGCGGAGATGCAGGCACACCGGGACCTGCGCTCGCAGAGACGCCGGCTGGTCCCCGAGCCACCGTCGGAGCCCGCCGGCTACCGCGGCGAGCACCACGTCGTTGACCGTGATGCCCTCGCCCGTACGGTGGCCGACCTCCTTCAGCCGCTCGAGCGGGAAGGCGACCCACGCGATCTCCCGCTCCGAGCCGATGTGCTGGTCGAGCACGGTGTCGGCCCCCGGCCGCAGCTCGCGGCGGAGCGTACCCGGGAGGCGCGCGGAGCACTGGCTCGGCTCCCGGCTCCGCCGATCAGGCGCGGCCGCTTGCGCCCGCCCAGCATGGAGTCGGCTTCGGGCTTCGCCCTTCGCTCCGAAGTGGAGCGGGCTTGCGGCCGCTGGGCCGGATCAAAGAGAAGGGAGCCGGCGATCCGGATCGCGCTGACCCCGTCCGCCATCGCGTGGTGGATCCGGCCGACCATGCCCGTGCGGCCGGACTCCAGCGGAATCAGATCGAGCCTCCAGAGCGGCCGCGAGTGGTCGAGGCGCTCGGCGAGGATCTCGCCGGCCATGCGCCGGAATGCCTCATCGTCGACGGGATCCGTTGCGTCCGCGGCGATGTGCCACTCGAGGTCGACGTCGGGGTCATCCACCCACATCGGAAGGCCCTGCTTGGGCAGCTCGACCCTCTGGCGGAGCCGCGGTAGGTCCGCGAGGCGCTCCGCAGCCCGCTTGCGCAGGGAGGTGGTCTCGAGTGGCCGGCCCCGGTCGTCGGGGTCGAGCACGACGAGCTTCCCGGTGTGCCCCTTGATCGCGTCGGACTCGAGCCTGAGGATCTGGGCGTCGTCGAAGCTGAGCCTCTCGCCGCTGGGTGACTGGGGCATGCCCGCATGATGGCGCGCTGTTTTCCCGAGTGAGCGGTGGGTACTCAGGGGTTAAGACGAGAAAGGAGAGCTCGATCATGGGTGAGAACATCGATGAGGCCAAGGGCCGGGCCAAGCAGGCCGCAGGCGACCTGGCGGATGACAAGGACCTGAAGAACGAGGGTCGCGTGGATCGCGCCGTCTCCGACGTCAAGGACAAGATCGATGACGTCGCCGACAAGGTGAAGCAGAAGATCGGCCGCGACCGCGACCGCGACGCCGACGACGAGCCGGGCGCCTAGCCCGGCTCGTCGCTCTATCGGCGCTCCAGTAGCCCGCCCCCCTCGGGTGCCGCCGAGCTCTCGGGGATGTAGCCGAATTCCAGGAGGTAATCCCGCGCCACCGGCGCGGGGTTCTCGCCGGTCACGTCGACGAGCGCGTTGAGCTCCTGGATCTGGTTGAGGTCGAGGCCGCCCTGGACCCTCTCGATCGTGGCCCGGAAGTCCGATCCGGCGTTCTTGGCCGCGCGCGGGCTCGAGACGAACATCGGATTGCCCGCCGGGAACACCCCCTCGTCGTCATTGAGGACGGTGTAGTGGAGGGGGGTCGCGAAGAGCGGTGCGTCCGTGGTCTCCAGGATCGAGAGGTCTGCGACGCCCTCGTCAAGCACGCTGTAGTTGGCCCCTGGGTCGGCCGGGACGAACTCGGCGAAGCTGAGTCCGTAGGCGTCCTCGATGCCCGCCAGGCAGGTTGGCGAGGACTCGCACGCCGCCGTTCCCGAGATTCGCAGGCCCCCGGCCTTGCCTCGGAGGTCCGAGATCTGCTCCACCTTGAGCTCCTCGGCGGTTGGGACGAGCAGGCCCACCGCGCTGGTCCGGCTGTAGGGCGCCGGTTCGAACCCGACGAGGCCGTCTCGCCGGAGATCCGCCTGGGCCGCCGCCGTGGCTTCGTCCTTGTCACTGGGCGCCGCGCCGGAGGCGCTCAGGAGCTCGGCGAGGTACGCGGGATAGCCGCTGATCTCGCCAGAGGAGAGCGCCTGGCGGGCCTCCTGCTCTGAGCCGAAATCGGAGTCCGTGACGGCCGTGAATCCGGCGGCCTCCAGCGCCTGCGAATAGATCTCGGCCAGGATCTCTTGCTCGGTCCCGGCGCGGGAGCCGATCGTGACCTCGACCCCCTCGTTGGCCCGGTTGGGCTTGATCCGGCCCCCGCCGCCCCCATCCTCGTCGTCGCTGCAGGCGCCGAGGCCGACCGAGAGGGCGACCGCCGCCAGCGCGAGCCGGCGCCACCGGCTTGGATCGCTGCTCAGCACGGCGGCGATCCTAAACGGATGGCGGGTAACTACGGATGCGAAACCGGGGTTTCTCCCGATGAAACGCGGGCCCGCGCCGACGATGCTTCCCGCAGGGGAGGAAGGGAAATCCGCCCGCCGCACCGACTCAGATGGGCCGCCCAAGGGAGTGGGCGGCCTATTTGCTGCGTGGGGTCGGTTTACGTGGGCTCGAGGGCGCCGAAGATGTTGCCCTCGGTGTCCTTGAAGTAGGCGAGCTTGCCGACGTCCGGGATCTCCTGACGGGGGAGGACCTGCTCTCCGCCGGCGTCGGGAACCGTCCGCTCCGTCTCCTCGATCGAGTCCACCTCGATCGTGTTCACGAAGGAGTTCACCGCCTGGTCGCTGCCGGGCTCCGATCCCATCCGCCTCAGGATCGCGCCGTTGATCCCCGGCCGGTCCTCTGCCCCGGTGGTCACCAGCCAGTAGTCGACCGGGCCGCCCACCTTCTCGGCCTTCCAGCCGAAGACGCCCTCGTAGAACTTCACCGCCCGGTTCGGGTCCGCGGCATGGACCTCGAAGTGGATGACCCGTCCCATCGCGGGCAGTCTAGGCTCAGTGATGCTCGGGAGCGGGGATCTCGTCGCCTTGCAGATGGATCAGCGAGATCGCCATCAGGGCGACGATCAATCCCTGAACCGACTCGAGCAGGGCGTCCACAACGATCTCCGAAACCACCTCGGAGCCGATGTGGTGGAAGAGCTGCGTGAGGCCCTCGGCCATTCCCTCCGTGATCAGGGCGGCGCCGACGATCAGCGCGAAGGCCTGCGGGAAGTTGCGGCGGACGAGCGAAGCGCTACGCCGCAGCGCGTCCACGGCGCCGCGGCCCTCCAGCTCGATCACCGCGGGCGAGATGGCGAAGTAGGTGATGAAGACCAGCCCGGGGACGACCAGCAGGAGCAGCCCCGCGGCGGTACCCACGGCGAGCAGCAGGTCCACCGTGATCAGGCTGACCCAGGGCAGCCTTCGGACGAACGTCGCGGGTCCCGGCAGGCGGTGGCCCACCCTCCATTCGCGCACCAGCCCCGTGATGAGGCCGGCGAGCAACGCCTCCCCGCCGAGCGCCACCACCGTGATCAGGGGAATACTGAGCAGGTTGACGACGTCGCCGAACGATTCGATCCTGTCGACCTCGACGTCGCCGATGACGGACCCCAGAACCGCCTGGGGGAGGAGTACGGTGACCGCGAGCGGGGCGAGCAGCCTCCAGTGGCGGCGGTAGAGCGAGAACGCCTCGGCGAGGGTGCCTCCCAGGGAGAGGTGCGCTTCGCGTGCCGGCACGCCGCGATGCTATGCCGGGCCGTCGAGCTAGGCGGCGCGCCGCTGCGGCGCCGGGGGATCCAGTCGGGTGGCGATCGAAACGACCTGGCCACCGGGCTCCGTCAGCTCGGAGATCTGCATCAGCACGAAGCCGAACCCGCACTCGCACACCCGGCCCTCCAGCTCCCGGACGTTCTTGATCGCTACCTCGGCCTCCTCGGGGCAGTCCGGATCGGAGCACACGATCTTCGCCAGCAGCACGGCGCGAGGGTCTCACGAGGACCGGATGGATAGAACCTGCCTTACGCTCCACGACCTCATGGCCCGGGACGATCTGCGCATAGACGGCAGCAAGCCGGACATCGAGGCCGCCGGCGGCGTCGTCCTCGACCGCGGCGACGACGGGAAGACCCGCGTGGCGGTGATCCACCGGCCGAAGTACATGGACTGGTCCCTGCCCAAGGGAAAGCTCGAGGAGGGCGAGGACTGGAGGGATGCGGCCCTGCGCGAGGTCGAGGAGGAGACCGGGTATCGCAGCGAGGCGAGCACCGAGCTCCCCCCGGTCTCCTACCTTGACCGGAAGGGCAGGAGCAAGCTGGTCCGCTACTGGCTGATGGAGCCGATCGAGGGGGAGTTCGAGCCGCACGGCGAGGTGGACGAGCTGCGCTGGCTCACCCGGAAGGAGGCGGACGAGCTGCTCACCTACGAGCACGACCGCGACCTGGTGAAGAAAGCGATGCGCAAGCACCGCCGGCGCCGGCTCCTGAACCCCCTCGGCCGCCGCTAGCCTCCCGGCGCAGTGGGCTATCTGGTCAAAGCGGGCGTCGGGCTGGCGCTGTTCTTCGGTGGCATCGTCCTCTTCAACGTCAAGCTCCTCCAGCTGCTGGACGTCGGGACCTGCGCCTCAGGGAACGTCCCGTATGAGATCGCCCCCGGCTACGAGTGCCCGGAGGGGACCGGCACCGACATCCTGCTCCTGACCGCCTCGATCTTCATCGGCCTGATCGGGGGCGCGGTCTTCGCCTTTCGGGGAGACCCTCCCTGGGGCAAGCGCGATCGGTCGTTCGTCGGCCTGTTCGGATACGGCACGCTCGCCTGGGGCATCTTCTTCGCCGGCACCGGCGCGACGATGCTGATCGCGTCCCTCAGCGACGACAGCCTGGGCGCGGACAGCGAGCTCGGCGCGAAGATCACCGGCATCACGTTCCTGGTGATGGGGGTGCCGGCGCTGCTGCTCGGCCTGTGGGGAGTGATCAAGGGTTTCACCGGCCGCGACGAGGGCCCGGCGGGCGCCCCTGCGGGGGCGGCCGGCGTGTTCTCCCAGATTCCCGGGCTCGGCAAGCTCGGCTCGGCGGCGTCGAGCTCAGTCCAGGGCGCGGCCGCCGGCAAGGTCGGCAGCGACTCGATCGGCAAGCTCGAGCGGCTGCAGAAGCTGAAGGAGTCCGGCGCGATCACGCAGAGCGAGTTCGACAGGGAGAAGGCGAAGATCCTCGCGGAGTAAGCGGCGCACCGCGAAAAGTCGGTAGGTAGGCTTCCGCTGCGCATGGGGTATGGGAGCGTGACTGGGCGGAGGTTGTTCGTGGCGACGCTCGCTGCGCTGCTTGCCGTTGGCCTGGCACTCGCCCTGCTCGGGATGAGGGCGTCCGAGGCCGGGGCGGCGGAGGTGACAGTCGGCGAGCCCGGTTCGCCCGTCGAGGCGACCATCAGGCGGGACGCCCACGGCATCCCGCACATCCTCGCCGACGACTTCAAGGGCCTCGCCTTCGGCTACGGCTACGCCCTTGCCGAGGACAACATCTGCACGATCGCCGAGACCTACGTGACGGTTCGCGCCGAGCGGTCGCGCTACACGGGCGAGGGCATGGACGACAGCAGCTTCGGCCCGGACGGGAGCTACGAGCAGCGGGGCAACGGCGTCAGGGTCAACAACCTGAACTCCGACTTCTTCTACCAGCGGATCATCGACAAGGGGATCGTCGAGGGCCTGATCGACCAGCCGCCGCCGCACGGGCCTGTCGAGGAGATCAAGGAGGGCGCCAGCGGATACGTCGCGGGCTACAACAAGTACCTCCAGGACACCGGGGTGGACAACCTCCCGGATCCGCGCTGCCGCGGCGCCGAGTGGGTCAAGCCGATCAGCGAGATGGACGCCTACCGGCGCTTCTACCAGCTGGCGCTGCTGGCGAGCCAGAGCGTCGCGATCGACGGGATCGCCGGTGAGAAGACGCCCGGCGGCGCATCCTCACCCGTCAGTGCCTCCCAGGTAGCGAATGAGCTGGAAGGCCAGCTGCCGGTCGGCGCCATCGGCTCGAACGCCTACGGGCTCGGCAAGGAGGCGACGACCAACGGCAAGGGCGTCGTGCTCGGCAATCCCCACTTCCCCTGGGACGGTCCCGAGCGTTTCTACCAGGCCCACCTCACGATCCCGGGCGAGGTGAACGTCTCCGGCGCCAGCCTCTACGGCGTGCCGCTGATCCTGATCGGCCACACCGACAACATGGCCTGGAGCCACACCGTCTCGACGGCCTTCCGGTTCACGCCCTTCCAGGAGACGCTCAACCCGGCCGACCCGACCCAGTACCTCCACGACGGGCAGTTCCGCGATATGACAGAGGACGAGGTCACGGTTCAGGTCGACGACGGCACCGGCAACCTGGAGTCGCGCACTCGGACCATCTACTCGACCCACCACGGGCCGGTCTTCGACGATCTGCTCGGGATTCCGCTCCCCTGGACGCCGGCGACTGCATTCGCCATGGGCGACGTCAACGCCCAGAACTTCCGCTACCTCAACCACTTCTTCGAGGTGAACCGGGCGCAGAGCGTCAGGCGCCTGGACGAGATCGAGCGGACCTACCAGGGCATCCCGTGGGTGAACACGATCGCGGCCGACTCGTCGGGCGAGGCCTACTACGCCGACATCGGCGCGATCCCGAACGTGTCCAACGAGAAGGCGCAGACCTGCAACAGCGCGGTCGGCCAGGCAACCTTCGCGGCACTCGGCCTGCCGTTCCTCGACGGCTCCCGCTCCGACTGCGAGTGGGACAGCGATCCCGACGCGGTGGCGCCGGGCATCTTCGGCTACGACAACCTGCCGAAGCTCTTCCGCGACGACTACGTCACCAACTCGAACGACAGCTACTGGGTCTCGAATCCGGAGGAGCCCCTGGAGGGCTTCGCCCGCATCATCGGCGACGAGCGGACCGAGCGCACGCTGCGGACCCGGATCGGGCTGAAGCAGGTGATCGAGAACTTCGGCAACGGCGCGGACCAGCCCGCGAGCGATCCGATCGACCGCCAGGACGTGCAGGACATGGTCTTCAACAACCGCCAGTACGCGGGCGAGCTGTGGCGGGACGAGCTGGCGGAGCTCTGCGAGAGCGCCCCGGGTGGGCACCTGCTGGGCAGCAGCGGGCCCGTCGACGTCAGCGAGGCGTGTCCGGTGCTGCGGAGCTGGAACATGCATGACGACCTGGACTCGAACGGCGCCATCCTCTTCCGCCGCTTCGCCACCCACGCGCTTGCCGCGGTCGGCCTTTCCTCCGACCCCTTCCTCTACACGAGTCCATTCAACGCCAGCGATCCGGTCAATACGCCGAACGGGCTGAACGTCGCGGACCCGCGCGTGCAACAGTCGCTCGCCGACGCCGTCACCGACCTGCGGGACGCGGGCATTCCGCTGGACGCGCCGCTGCGCGGCTTCCAGTTCGAGCGGCGTGGCGATGAGCGGATCCCGATCCACGGCGGACCCGGCACCCTCGGCGTCTTCAACGCGATCGGCGCGACCTGGTCCGGGACCAGCGAGGGCTACAACAACATCCCGCACGGCTCGAGCTTCGTGATGGTCACCCAGTTCACCGACGGCTGCGCCGACGACCGCTCGATCCTCACCTACTCGCAGACCTCGAACCCGAACTCCCCGTTCTGGGCAGACCAGACCCGGATGTTCTCGAGCAAGCAGTGGGTGAACCCGCCCTTCTGCGAGAGCGAGTTCCGCGGGCAGGCGATCCAGGAGACGACGATCCAGGGCACCCTCGGCGCCCCGATGCCCAAGCCGGCCGCCAAGCCGGGCAAGTGCAAGCCCAAGAGGCGCGGCGCGGGCCCCAAGAAACGCAAGCGCTGCAGGCGGAAGCGGTAGCTCCTCCGCCGCAGCCGCGATAGCTTGCCCGCGTGCCCAGCTCTGAGCTAGAGCGGCGCGACGCGGACGTGATCGTCGTCGGGGCCGGAATCGCCGGCCTGGTGTCCGCGCGCCGTCTGAAGGAGTCGGGGCGCTCGGTGCAGGTCCTGGAGGCCCGCGACCGAGTTGGGGGCCGGACCCTGAGCATGCCGATCGGCGACGGCAAGATCTCCGAGATCGGCGGACAGTGGGTGGGTCCGACCCAGGACCGTGTGCTGGCCCTCTGTGGCGAGCTCGGGATCGAGACCTTCCCGACCCACACCGACGGCAAGAACCTGCTCGAGCTGGCGGGACGCCGCAAGCGGTACAAGGGGACGATCCCCCGGCTGGCGCCGCACGTCCTGCTGGCCATCGACCGCGGGCGCCGCCGCCTCGATCGGCTCGCCGAGACCGTGCCGACCGACGCTCCCTGGAAGGCGCCGCGAGCGGCCGAGCTGGACGCGCTGACCGTCGATTCGTGGCTGCGCAGGAACGTGCGAAACCGCCGGGCGCGGCGCCTCTTCGAGATTGCGTGTGGGACGGCTCTCGGCCTGACCCCGTCCCAGACATCCCTGCTGTGGATGCTCCACATCGTCCATGGCGCCGGCGGGTTCGACGCGCTGATCGACACCGAGGGCGGCGCGCAGCAGGACCGGCTCGTCGGAGGGTCCCAGAAGATCTCCGAGCGGATGGCCGAGGAACTGGGTGACACGGTCACGCTCTCCGCTCCGGTCGACACGATCGGTCAGGACGGGAACGGCGTGACGGTCAGGACCGGGGGGCTCACGCTTCGCGCCCAGCGGGCGGTGGTGGCCATGCCCCCGGCGCTGACCACTCGGATCCGGTTCAAGCCGGGCCTCTCCAGCCGCCGCGACCAGCTGGTTCAGTGGATGGCCAGCGGAGCCCTCACCAAGTGCACCGCCGTCTACGACGAGCCCTTCTGGCGGGAGGACGGCTTCAGCGGCTCCGCCGTCAGCGACATCGGACCGGTGGAGACCACCTTCGACAACTCCCCGCCCGATGGCACCCCGGGGGTGATGCTCGGCTTCATCGGCGGTCCCCTGGCAACTGAGCACGCTCGGAAGCCGGAGTCGGAGCGCCGCCAGATCGTTCTGGAGGGTTTCGCGCGCATGTTCGGGGAGCGGGCGCGCCAGGCCTCGGCCTACTTCGAGCAGGCGTGGGCCGAAGAGCACTGGAGCGGCGGCGGGCCGGTCTGCTCACCGGCGCCGGGCGCCCTCACCGCCTACGGCGAGGAGCTTCGACGGCCCTCGGGGCGGGTCCACTGGGCCGGCGCCGAGATGGCGACCGCCTGGTGCGGGTACATGGACGGCGCGGTCCGCTCCGGCGAGCGGGCCGCCGAGGAGGTCCTCGATGCGGAAGGATGGCGGCTGTGAGCAAGGTGGCCGTGGGCGACCTGGCCTTCGCGGGCGCTGCGCGCCAGGCGGAGATGCTCCGCTCCCGGGAGGTCTCCCCGAGCGAGCTGGTCGACCTCTATCTCGAGCGGATAGAGCGGATCGATCCCGAGCTGAACGCGTTCCGCGTGGTGCTGGCGGAGAAGGCGCGGGCTGAGGCGGAGCGGGCCGAGGAGCGGCTCAACGCCGGTGAGGAGGCGCCGCTGCTCGGCGTCCCGATCGCGATCAAGGACGACAGGAACGAGCACGTGGAGGGCGAGTCCACCACCCACGGCACCGGCGCCTGGGATCAGGTGGAGACGAGCGACTCGGAGCTCGTGGCGAGGGTTCGCCGTGCGGGCGGAGTGATCATCGGCAAGACACTTCTGCCCGAGCTCGCCATCCACGGCTACACCGAGTCGCAGACCTTCGGGATCACGAGGAATCCCTGGAACCCCGAGCGGACCACCGGCGGCTCGAGCGGCGGCAGCGCCGCCGCGGTGGCCGCGGGAATGGTGCCGATCGCGCACGCCTCCGACGGCGCGGGCTCGATTCGCTACCCGGCGGCGCACTGCGGGCTGTTCGGCCTGAAGCCACAGCGCGACAGGGTGCCGATCGACCCGCCCGGGCATTGGCTCGGGCTGTCCGTCAACGGCTGCGTCAGCCGCCGCGTGGCGGACACCGCGCTCTTCCTCGACGCCGTCTGTTCGGCGCCGGCCTGGTCCGACCAGGCTCCCGCCGCGCCGGACCGGCCCTTCAGCGAGTTCGCGGCGAGCCCACCGGGAAGGCTTCGGATCGCGGTCACCCTGAAGCCGCCGCGGGCGATCGCCGCGCCGCTGCTCGGGGACGAGTCCCGGACCAAGGTGGAAGAGACGGCGGAGCTGCTGAGATCGCTGGGCCACGACGTCGAGTGGCGCGACCCGGAGTGGGGCAACGTCGGCAACCAGATCGCTGCTCGGTACATGGGAGGGATCGCCGAGGACGTGGACGAGGTGGCGGATCCGAGCAAGCTCGAGCCGATGACCCGCGGCTACCGCCGCATCGCCAGGGTGGCGGCACCCGGCTGGGCAATCCGCCGGGCGCTGCGACTGGAGGAGAAAGACCGAGCTCGGATCGGCAAGATCTTCCGCGACCACGACGTGCTGCTGACCCCCCTCTCCGCGGGTCCCGCGTTCGAGCATGGTCGCTTCTCGAAGCGGGGTGCGCTGCGTTGCCTGCTGGGCGAGAGCCGGTTCTATCCGAACGCCGTGGCCTGGAACCACCTCGGCAACCCGGCCGTATCCGTGCCGGCCGGCCGCACGGCGGAGGACCTCCCGATCGCGGTGCAGATCGTCGGCCGGTCCAACGACGAGGGCACGCTGCTCTCGCTCGCCGCCCAGCTCGAGGCCGAGCGCCCCTGGGCGGACCGCACGCCCGAGCTCTGACGCCTAGGCCGGAACCTTCGCCGGAATTCCGACCTCGACCTCGAGGCGCTCGGCCGCCATCTCGATCGCCTTGGGGTCTCCGCCCAGCTCCCCCCAGCGCTCGGTGGCGATCCCGAAGAACTCGTCAAGGAAGTCGTCGGAGTGCAGCGGGTCGTGGTGGAAGAGCATCAGCCGCTGCGCCTCGACGCGGCGCGCGAAGGTGAGCGTGTCGCTCAGCCGCGAGTGCCCCCAACCGACGTGCTCGGGGTACTCCTCGTCGGTGTACTGACAGTCGTGGATCAGCAGGTCGGCGTCCCGGGCCAGGTCGTAGCCCGAGATCCACTCCGGCTCCAGGGTCTCGAGCGGCGAACCGAGCCCCGGCTCGTGATCCGAGATGTAGCAGAGGTTCGTGTCGCCGTCGGTGATTCGGTAGCCGAGCGTCGGGCCGCGGTGGGTGACGGCCTCGGCGCGGATCCGGGCCGGCCCGATCTCCCATTCGGTCGCCGGGGTGTCGAGGAAGGACACCTCGCAGGGGAGCTCGCGAACCTCGACGGGTGAGAGCGGGGCCGAGATATAGCGGGCGATCCGCTCCTCGAGCGAGGCCTCGGGGGAGGAGGGGCCCCAGATCGTGATCTCGGAGTCGGAGCGGAAGCAGGGCGCGAAGAACATCAGGCCCTGGATGTGGTCGAGGTGGAGGTGGGTGAGGAGGATGTTGATCTTGGGGAGCTTCTTGGCGATGCCCACCCCGAGGCTGCGGATGCCCGTGCCCGCGTCGATGATCAGGGTCGAACCGTCCGAGAGCTCGAGCTCCACACAGGAGGTGTTGCCGCCGTACCGGTTCATCTCCGGCCCCGGCGCCGGCACGGAACCCCTCGCCCCCCAGACCTTGACTCTCATGTGAAGCTCACCTCTCGTTTGCTCCTACCACGAGGCTACCCGCCTAACCATTTCCCGGCGCAACTTCGTTCCTCACCCAGAAGAAGATCATCGCCCCCTCCTGACCGCCCTCGGCAACGATCGGCAGCGCGGTCGACTCGATCTCGTACTCCTCTCCTTGGACCGAGCGGATCGTGAAATTGCCGTGGGCGGGGCGCCCACGCCGCAGTGCCTTGGTGGTGGGGATCTCCTCGATCGGCATGGGCTCGCCGTTCTCGGCGAAGGGTCCGATCGCGCCGCTCCAAGCCTCGGCGGAGGTGTGGCCGAACTCCTCGAACGAAATTCCAAGCAGACCGCCCGCGGCCTCGTTGTAGAAGATGATCCCGCCCGACTCGTCGACGAGGAAGGCAGGCGTCGATAGGCTCGTCAGGAAGTTGCGAGCCAGGATCAGCTCGAGCGGCCTCTGGTCCATCCAGCTTCTCCGTTTCCCTCGTCAGCGCGGCGGATTCTGTCACCAGGGCAACGAGCCATGCGGCGGTTGGTGGCTCATGTGACGGATCGCACGCGTTGGGCTCGACCGGCGCCCGATTTCGGCCTCGTGACTAGAGTTCGTCGTGGTATGGGGCTACGGGAGCACCGCGCCAGACGGGTAGCGCTGACGGGCGTCCTTGTGGCAATCGTCGCCTGCCTCGCCCTGCCCGGCGTCGCCGCGGCCCAGACCGCCGGCGCGCCGGTGACCCCGATCCCCACCGATCCGGGCAACGCCACCATCACCCCGTTCGAGGGCGCTGCCGCGATCGCCAACCAGGTGACCGCACCGGCCATCCCGCAGAACCCGTTCATGGCGCCGAACGGGCGCAACAACATCCACGACGACGGCTACATGACCGACACGTACACGTTCTCCGGCCCACTGGGCGGGGGAACGACGGCGTCGAACCTGTTCTTCCGGGAGTGCGGCTTCGGTGATGTTCGACTCCCAGGGGCGCATCGTGACCATCTGCGTCGGGCTCGATCGCCCGGTCCTGGCGCTGCTCCATCCCCAGACGCTGGCGGTCCTCGCCGCGATGCAGCTGCCGGTGAGGAACCTGCAGAGCGGCAGCAACCCCTTCAACGACTTCTCCGGCGGCGGCTACTTCTACCTCGACCACCAGGATCACGCGGTGCTGGGAACCAACGAACGCCACGTCCTCGAGATCGCGATCGTCGACGGGCCCGCCTTCTCGACCGTCCGCGACTTCAACCTGAGCCAGATGATCCCCGCGAACGACGGGATCATCTCCGTCCTGCCCGACTGGAGCGGACGCTTCTGGTTCGTCACCCGGCAGGGGATGGTGGGGACGATCGACCGAGCCAGCGGCCAGGTCCGCACCACCAAGCTCGGGGAGGGAATCTCGAACTCCTTCGCGGTGGACGAGACCGGCGGGGTATTCATCGTCTCCGACAAGGCGCTCTACCGGTTCGACGCCGACGGCCAGGGCGCGCCGGCCATCACCTGGAGCATCGCCTATCCGAACTCGGGCATCCGCAAGCCGAGCCAGAGCGACGCCGGCTCCGGGACCACCCCGACCCTGATGGGGGACGGAAAGGACGGATGGGTGGCGATCACCGACAACGCCGACCCGATGAACATCCAGGTCTACCGCCGCGCCGCGAAGATCGAGCCCTCGACGACGAAGCCCAAGGCGAAGAAGAAGAAGAAAAGGAAGAAGCGAGCCCTCGCCGCCAAGAAGAAGGGCAAGAAGAAGAAGAAGAAGAAGCAAAAGGGGCGTGTTCCGGCCGAGTCGCGGCAGGTCTGCTCCGAGCCGGTCTTCCGCCGGGGCGCCAGCGCGACCGACAACTCGCTGATCGGAACCGACAAGTCGCTCGTCGTCGAGAACAACTACGGCTACTCCGGCATCACCGCGACGATGCAGGGCGGGGTCACCGAGCCGGGCCTGGCGCGCGTCGACGTGATCAAGACGACGACGAAGCCCAAGGCGAAGAAGAAGAAGAAGAGGAAGAAGAAGCGAGCCCTCGCCGCCAAGAAGAAGAGGAAGAAGAAAAAAAGGAAGAAGGGGATGCCCGTCACGACCTATGAGTGCAAGACGGTGTGGACGAGCAATGAGCGCGCCCCCTCGGTCGTGCCCAAGCTCTCACTCGCCAACGGGCTCGTCTACACCTACACGAAGCCGCAGCGGGCGGACGGCCGCGACGCCTGGTTCCTGACGGCCCTCGACTTCCGAGACGGCAAGACCGTCTTCAAGCGCCTGGCCGGCAGCGGCTTCGGCTACAACAACAACTACGCGCCGGTGACGATAGCGCCGGACGGCACCGCCTACGTCGGGGTGCTCGGCGGCCTCGTCGCGTTCAGGTAGGTCTCCTAGAGTCCGCCCATGAAGCGGGTGCGCCTCGCCGTCGGCCTCGGCCTCGTGGCGGTCTGGTGCGGCTGTGGAGATGACGACGGCGTCGAGCGCCGCGCCGCCAACTGCATCACCGAAGGCGCGTCGATCACACAGCTCACCCCGGGGCAGGAGCAGCGCGTCTTGGAGCTCGTGGCGCGCGATCCGACGCTCGAGGAGGTCCTGGGGACGTCCACGTACCGGGTGAGATCGGTTGGCGCTTGGACGACGGCCGGCGGTCTGGAGCTCGAGGGCGGAGTCGTGGAGCTCCGCGTCACGCCGCCCGCGGAGTCGATGGGGTAGATTCCCCACCACCGTCCAGCCGCCCGCCGGCGCGCCCGACCCCGATCCCTGTCTCCGTTACCTCCAGCACTCCGCCGTGCTGGAGGCGGAGAACGTGACCCAGTTGCGCCTCTTGGTGGACCTGAGCGAGGCGGCTGTCGTGGACATCGATCCGATCGGGCCCGACGCCAGCGTCCGTTTTTCAGACGAATCCGGTCCCGACCCATCTGATGCCTACGGGGCGCCCCCGGGGTACTGAAGAATGCTCTACGACTTCGTCGCCGCCCTGCTCCGCCCCGCCGCGTGGTGGGGCAGGCTCCGCGTCGAGGGCCTGGACGCGTTCCCGGCCGAGGGGCCGCTGCTCGTGGTCCCCAACCACGACAGCCAGTGGGACCCGATCCTGGCGGGCCTCGCGATCAAGCCGAGGCGGCGGCTGCGCTTCCTCGCGCGCGCGAGCCTGTGGCGGATCCCCGGGCTCGCGCCGATTCTCTACGGGCTCGGGCAGATCCCGACCAGGCGCGGCGCCGGCGACGCCAAGGCGCTCGAGCAGGCGGTCGCGGCGCTACGCGACGGCGAGGCGGTGTGCGTGTTCTGTGAGGGGGGCCTCTCCTGGGGCGAGCGCCTGCGTGCGCGCAGCGGGGTGGGCAGGCTCGCGCAGTGGTGCCCGGGCGTGCAGGTGGTGCTCTGTGCGGTCGAGGGCACGACCGAGTACGTGCGATTTCCCCGCCGGCCGCGCGTGCGGGTGAGCTTCTACCCGCCGGCGGACGGCGACCCGCGACCTGATGAGGAGCCTGCCGAGCTGGCGACGCGCCTGCTTGATGAACTCAGAACACGCGTGCCGCCAGCCCCGGCGGGCCGCAGGGCACTCGTGGGTGGACCCCCACGAGTGCGCAGAGCCAGGGCTAGGAGAGCTACGCCTCCAGCTTCCCGATCTTGAAGATCTTCGTGCCGCAGTCCGGGCACGTGCCCTGAATGGCCGGACGGCCATTCTTCATGGTCACCTGCGTGGGGTCCTTGATCTCGACCTTCTTACGCTCCTTGACGCAGTAGCCCTCAGCCACTGAGTCCTCCTTTCAGAGCCTGAATTGGCCTTTCGAGGGTTCTAGCCACGCTCCGTGCGTGGATCCCTCGTAAATCACGCTAGAGCACCTCTCGGACGGGCGTGGCGGGAATCATGCTCTCCAGGCACAAAGTTCGTGCATTTTGCCACGAAATAGGCGTGATCAGGCATGGTCGTCGTGCGCTGGAGACGGTCACCGTGCTTCTGGAAATAGATTGCGCCTGTGCCTGAGCGGATCGCAGCACGCTGCAGCCGGATCGCCGAGTCCCAGCGCTTCCAGGCGTTCATCTTCGGCGTGATCGTCTTCAACGCGGTCGTGCTCGGCCTCGACACCTACGACGGGCTGAGCGACGACTACGGGGAGCTGCTGACCGTCCTCAACGACGCCTGCCTGGGCATCTTCGTGGTCGAGGTGGCGATCCGGATCTCCGCCTACGGCAGCCGCCCGCAGGACTTCTTCAAGGAGGGCTGGAACGTCTTCGACTTCGTGGTGATCGGCGCCGCGTTCCTGCCTGGCCTGCGCCAGAACGCCACGCTGCTGCGGCTCGTGAGGCTGCTCCGGGTGGTGCGCCTGGTCAGCGTCCTGCCCGAGCTGCGAGTGCTGATCGCGGGGATGGGGCGGGCCCTGCCCCCGATCGGCAGCATGGGCGTGCTCGCGCTGCTCTTCCTCTACGTGTACGGGATGCTCGGCTGGATCCTCTTCGGCGACGAGATCCCCGAGCGCTGGGGAAACATCGGCGAGGCGATGCTGACGCTGTTCACGGTCTTCACCCTCGAGGGCTGGAACGACGTCCTCTACCAGGCGCAGGAGGTCCACTCCTGGTCGTGGATCTTCTTCATCAGCTTCGTCCTGCTCGCCTCGCTGCTGATCATCAACATCCTGATCGCGATCATCATCAACGCGATGGAGGAGGCCCGCGAGGCCGAGACTCGCGAGGACCTGGAGCGGATGCGGCGCGAGGCCGAGGAGGCCGGCGGCGAGTACGACCCGCACATGGAGACCGCCCGCCGGATCGCGGAGCTGAGGCAGGCGCTGGTGGACCTCGAGGAGCAGCTCGGGATCGAGACCGAGGCGGCAAAGCCCCGCCCGCGGATGATCAGCCGCCGGATGGGGCGCTGATGCCGGGGCGCTGACAGAGACGCGATCCCTACCATTCCGCTTCCCGCGACCCCGCGGAATCCCCGACCCAAGGAGACCAGCAGATGCCCGAGGCAGTGATCGTCGACACCGTCCGCACGCCCATCGGCCGAGCCTTCAAGGGCTCGCTCGCCCAGCTTCGCCCCGACGAGACCGGCGCCTACGTGGTCGACCAGCTCCTCGAGCGGAACCCCGACGTCGAGCCTGACTCGGTGAACGAGCTCTTCTGCGGCTGCGGCATGCCGCAGGGCCTCCAAGCCTTCAACATCGCCCGGATCATGGTGCTGCTCTCCGAGAAGCTGCCGCAGGAGGTCACGGGGGTGACGATGTCGCGCTACTGCGCCTCCAGCCTCGACTCGATCCGGCACGCCGCGAACTCGATCCAGGCCGGGCAGGGCGACACCTACATCGCGGCCGGCGTCGAATGGGTGAGCCGCTACAACGAGCGCACCGAGCCCGCCGGGGCCGATGACCAGAACCCCAAGCTCCAGGGCAAGGACGGCCAGCCCAACGCGTACATCGAGATGGGCGTCACCGCCGTCAACGTGGCCAAGAAGTACGAGGTGTCAAGAGCCGACATGGACAAGTACGCCCAGCGCTCCCAGGAGCTGGCGGTGAAGTCCCAGGAGGACGGCTTCTTCGACCGCGAGATCGTTCCGGTCTCCGACCACGAGGGCAATGAGGTGGCCAAGGACGACGGTCCGCGCCCGAGCTCGACCCTGGAGAAGCTCTCTGAGCTGCCCGAGGCCTTCGAGGGCGGCGGCGGCGTGACCGCCGGCAACTCCTGCCCCCTCAACGACGGCGCCGCCGCTGTGCTGGTGATGTCGGAGGAGCGCGCCAAGGAGCTGGGCCTCCAGCCCAAGGCCAAGATCATCACCGCCGCCACCCATGGCCTCGCGCCCGAGTACATGGGCGTGGCGCCCATCGGTGCGATCAAGACCGTGCTCGACCGCGCAGACATGAAGATCGACGATGTGGACGTGGTCGAGCTGAACGAGGCCTTCGCCGCGCAGGTGATCCCGATCATGGCCGAGTGCAACATCCCACTGGAGAAGATGAACACGCACGGCGGGGCGATCGCGCTCGGCCACCCCTTTGGGATGACGGGCGCCCGGATCATGGGCACCCTGCTCAACGTGATGGAGACCGATGACCATCAGGTCGGCCTCGAGACGATGTGCGTCGCCGGCGGGCAGGGCGAGGCGATGATCGTCGAGCGCCTCAACTAGCCGGCGCGCCGGCCCCCGGCTCTCTCGCGCGGGCGTGATGGGCGTAGAGTTGTGGCCACGACCGATTCGCTGACACCACTGCCACGCCGGATGCTGGTTGCGGCGCTCACAGCACTCGCGGCCGTGGCGCTGTTCGCCGCCGCGGGGACGGCCGACGCGAAGAAGAAGCGGAAGCGGGGGAGCGCGGCCGGGCTCTACGTCGGGGGGTTCGACAACATTGCCACGCTGCCGGGGGCGCCGACTCCGAGGCTGACGTTCCAGCTGACCCCCGACGGCACCATCGTCAACTTCGTGATCACGAACGTGAAGCTCAGCTGCCACATCGAGAACTACGGACCGCCAGGCACAACGGTCTACTACAACCGGCTGGACACGATCGCCGCCCCGCCGATGTCGCTCGGAGCGCCCCTCCCTCGCAGGGGCCTCCCGATCGGGCTCCGCTTCGGGTACGAGGACCCGCTGCCGCCAATGCCGCAAGAGGGCGATCCCCGGCCCCCGTCGGGCGGACCGCCGTTTCGCGGCATCCACATTGACGGCAGGACGTTTACCCCCACGCAGAAGCTAGCGGGCGAGTTCAGGGGACACGCGAACCTGGCGACCTTCAACACCACCCGCGGGGCGGTCGGCAGCGAGGAGTGCCACCTCACGGACTTGGGCAGCGGTGGGGGGAACACGAGCTATGACGGCGGATTCGAGTGGCTCGCGAGCAAGAAGGCCGCCCCGAAGCGCAAGAAGAGGAACAAGTAGCGGGCGCGAGCCGTTGACCGCTCGCCGGACCACGATCGGCCTCGCCCTGCTCGCGGCGCTGACCTCCATCGCGGCGCTGATGCCGCAGCCGCCATCCCAGGGTGCGGCCCACCGCGGGAAGCTGATCGCGGCGCCCCGCTTCGAGGTCCCCGAGCACATGCTGGCGCCCCCGCGGCCGGCGGGCTCGGCGACGGTGACCCTCGCGATCACCGGCAAGCTGGCCATGCGGGGATGCTTCACCTCGGCGTCTACGAACGGCAGGAAGGTCAAGTGCCCGGGGGCGGTGCGGAAGGCGTGCGTCGAGGGACGGACGATCGAGGTCTACGCGTCGCACGCCCAGACGCAAAGGCAGTTCGTCACAGCGGCGGCCGACGGGAGCTTCACCGCGACCGTCGTGTTCGAGGACGACTACCTGGAGGGGCACCTCCTCATAGGACCGAGGAGAGCGCAGAGCAAGGGGCTCAGGATCGTCTGCTACCCGCTGTCCTCGCCGTTCGACGTCAGCGAGGCACGTCCGTAGGCATGGCGGCCGCGGCTGAACTGATCCGCCGCGCAGCCGGGATCTATGACCATCAGGTCGGCCTGGAGACGATGTGCGTGGCCGGGGGACAGGGCGAGGCGATGATCGTCGAGCGCGTCTGACCCACCCAAAAATCGCGACTTGACATTCGATGGCGCGGGGTGCTCTAGTTGCGGCATCCCAAGGGGGTGGCCGAGGGAGGCCAGGGTCAGATGGCTCCAAGGGCGCGATGAGCATTTGATGAGCGCCCGGCCGTAGCGTGGGGGGTGCGGCGGTGCCAGGCACGTAGGGCCACAAACAGGAGGAATGGAATGCACGGAGGAACAGGATTTCGCAGCAGGCCTCGACGCTTGGGAGCGCTGACGCTTGCGATCTCGGCGCTGGGGGCGCTCGTGTTCGCCTCGCAGGCGAGCGCGGTGAACATCACGTCGACCAGCAGCGCGCCCACGATCGCCACGGTGATCAACGCCGACCGCCGGTCGCACTCACTGACAGCGAGCGCCGAGCTTCGACACCAGCCCCGGCTGGCGGAACGGCGAATGCCACCGCCGACCAACGCCATGCCGACCACGCCTGCCGCTCTTCCGCTCAGCCGGGGGACGACCTTCGGGATCCTCACGTCGGGCGATCCGCAGCTGGCGGATAACCCGAACACCTCCCCAAGCAGCGGCGCGTACCCTGGGCGGTGGCAGCACTCCGGCGGGCACGTCCGGATCTTTGACGTCACCATTCTGAGGCTTCCCGGCACCGTCCCCGCGGTCGCCAACCCCTGCCTCAACTTCGAGTTCCGCTTCCTCTCGGACGAGTATCCGGAGTTTGTGGGTACCGAGTACAACGACGCGTTCATCGCCGAGCTGGACACGAGCGACTGGAGCGACAAGTGGCTCCAACGATCACCGGCACCCAGAACTTCGCCAAGGACCAGTTCGGCAACCAGATCAGCATCAACGCGACCGGCGGTGCATCGGTGAGCGCCGTAAATGCATACGGGACCACCTATGACGGGGCGACGAGGCTGCTGCGCGCCAGGGTGCCGGCGGCCGCCGGGGCCCACACGGTGCTGCCTGTCGATCTTCGACCAGGGCGATCAGATCTACGACGCCGCGGCCTTCGTCGACAACGTCAGGGTGGATCAGCGACCCGGGCTGCTCGGCGGCGGCGGGCCAGGTCTCGCCGGCGGACAACCCGCCCGACAACAGCCCGACGGTCACCAGACGCGACGATCGGCCCCGACCTCGGCGACGTTCGATTTCGCGCCGAATCGGTCGGCCCGCGCGCCAGGCGACAGCTTCATCTGCCAGCTCCACGAGGGGCCGCCGCGAGCGAGCTCGCCGGTGAGCCGTTCGAGCCGTGCACCAGCCCGCGACGTACAACGACCTGTTCGATGGTGAGCACACGTTCCGGGGTCCGCGGTTGTGAACGCCGCCGGGGTCCGCGCGACCAGACGCCGACCACCTACGGCTTCTGCATCGGGGACTGTTCGCAGCCGTTCACGCCGCCGCCGGCGGTGACGCCGACCGGTCCGTGACCCCGGCCCCGTCGGCGGCCCCGCCCGAAGAAGTGCAAGAAGGGGTTCAAGAAGGTCAAGGGCAAGTGCAAGAAGGTCAAGAAGAAGAAGAAGTAGGCCTTAAGCGCTAGATCGGTTTCTCCGCGGCCGCCTCCGGGCGGCCGCGGCCGTTCCGGGGCCCTGCGACTAGGCTGGCGCCGGCCGTGGAGCTGATCCCGACCGCGATCTCGGCCGGCTACGCCGCCGGGCTGAACGCCTACGGCACGGTCGCTGCTGCTGGGCCTGCTCGGCCGGGCGGGGTTCGGCGAGGTCCCCGACGCGCTCACCACCGACTCGGTGCTGATCGGGGCCGGGGTGCTGTACGCGATCGAGTTCGTCACCGACAAGGTCCCCTACCTCGACAACGTCTGGGACGTCTTCCACACGGCGATCCGGCCGGCGATCGGCGGCCTGATCGGGGTCGAGTTCGCCGACCTCGACCAGGTGACCGGGCGCCGAGACCGTCGCCGCGGGAGGCGCCGGCGGCACCACCGCCCTGGTCAGCCACGGGATCAAGGCCGGGCTGCGGCTCGGGATCAACACCTCCCCGGAGCCGGTCTCCAACATCCTCGTCAGCCTGGCCGAGGACGCGACGGCGGCCGGGGTGATTCTCGCTGGTCCTCAAGGAGCCACTGATCGCGCTCGCGGTGGTGCTGGTGCTGCTGGCGGTCGGGATCGGGCTGATCCTCTTCCTGCGCAAGCGGATCAAGGTGGCGCTGGAGAGGCGCCGGGAACGGCGGCGCGGCCCACCTACGACCGGAGACCCTCCAGCAGCTCGGTGAGCCCGGCCTCGGCCTCCTTGCGGGCGGCCTTGGGGTCGTCGGCGTTGGCGATCATCAGCGCCGCCTCGGCCATCGCCGCGAGGAGCAGGTGGGAGAGAGGCTCGATCGGCACCTTGCGCAGCACCCCCGCCTCCATCGCGCCGCCGAGGGAGGCGCGCATCAGCCCGAGCCCGTAGCGGAGGTCGACCTCGCGCCATTCCCTCCAGCCGAGCACGGAGGGGGCGTCGGTGAGAGCGATCTGCTTCACGGCGGGCTCGTCGCAGGCGTCGAGAAATGCCCGGGTGCCGGTCAGCATCAGCTCCCAGGGATCCTCGATGCCGCCGATTTGAGCGGCGATCCGCTCGACCAGGTCCTCCTCGACCTTCTCATGCACCGCCCGGAACAGGTCGCGCTTGTCCTCGAAGTGGTGGTAGAGGGCGCCGCGGGTGACCCTGGCGCGCGCGACGATCTCCTCGGTGCCGACCCCCGCGTATCCGCGTGCCGCGAACAGGTCGAGCCCGGCCCGCACGAGCGCCTCACGGGTCGCACGCGCCCTCTCGTCGCGGGGGCGGGCGGCATCCACGGTCCTGGCCTTTGACATACAGGCTGTAGGTTAAGCGGGCGCGGCTGCACCGGCAAGCATGTGACCGCGCCTCTTGCCGTGGCCAGTTCTCGAACAGCGCGTAGCCGTAGGAGCCGCGCTTGTACGCGAGCTTCGCGATCGAGGTCATCCGCTCGTCGTCGTTCGACTCGACCTGGTCGAAGCGGGCGCGCACGCGGTGAGCGGCCCGGGTGCAGAAGGTGTCGGCGATGAAGCGCTCCTGGCCCGAGGCCTCGACCCCCTGGTCCTCGAAGGTGTGGCTGACCCGGGAGAGCAGGGCGATCTGCGCGTAGATGTCGGCGAGGTTGTCGGCGAGCCGCTTCTGCTGGAACTGCCGCTGGATGATCTCCTTCTTGTGCTCGCGAAGCAGCTTCTCGGTGACGCTCGCGAGCTGCTTCACCTGATCGGAGACCGCGTCGGCGTGCTCGGAGAGCTCCTCGTGGGCCTTGGTGATCTTGTCGGGCCGCACCTCGCGCTGGATCCGGTCCGAGGCGTAGTCGACCAGGACCCCGATCGAGCCGATCGGGTCGTTCAGCCCGATCTCGCCCAGGCCCTCGAGCTTCTCGCCGACGGGCTTGAAGCCGCCGAGGGCGATGAAGGCGCGCATCACGTCGTTGGCGCCCTCGAAGATCGGATAGATCCGGGTGTCGCGGAGCACCTTCTCGTAGGGCCTGTCGCGCAGGTAGCCCTCCCCGCCGGCGAGCTGGAGGGCACGGTTGGCCGCGTACCAGAGGAACTCGGTCCCCGAGACCTTGCAGACCGCCGACTCGAGCGAGTAGTCGGGGATCCCCTTGTCCACCAGGCCGCAGGTCAGGTAGCACATGGACTCCAGGCCGAAGAGGTAGGAGACCATCCAGCCGATCTTGTCCTGGACGAGCTCGAAGTCGGCGAGCGGCTGGCCGAACTGCCGGCGCTCCTTGACGTGGTCGATGGCGAGGTCGAGCAGCTTCTTGGCGCCGCCGACCGAGCCGGTGCCGAGCCCGATTCGCCCGTTGTTGAGGATCTGCATCGCGACTCGGAAGCCCTCGCCGGGCTCGCCGAGCACGTTCTCGGCCGGCACCCGGATGTCCTTGAAGTAGAGGCGGCGGAGATCGTTGGCCCGCAGACCCATCGTGTCGTAGCGCTCGCCGACCTCGAGGCCGTCCATGCCCTTCTCGAGCAGCAGGGCGATGTGCCGGTCCTCGCCGTTGATCTCGGCGCGGGCGAAGGTGGTGATCACGTCGGCACGTGAGCCGTTGCCGATGAAGCGCTTCTCGCCGTTCAGGACCCAGGAGCCGTCGGACTGCTGGACAGCTCGAGACTTGACGTGGTACGCGTCCGACCCCGCCTCGGGCTCGGTCAGCGCGAAGGCGGCGAGCTTGCGGCCGGTGGCGAGGTCGGGGAGGAACCGCTCCTTCTGCTCGTCGGTGCCGTAGAGCGAGATCCCCTTGAAGCCGATCGACTGGTGGACGCCGAGCACGATCGCCAGCGTGGCGTCGATCTGGCCGACCGTCTCGAAGACCCGGGCATATCCGGTCTGGGAGAGGCCCTGGCCGCCGTACTTCTCGGGCACGTAGAGGCCGAGGGCACCGATCTCGCCCAGGTCGCGCAGGACCTCGTCGGGGATCCAGCGCTCCTCCTCCGCCCGGCGCGGGTCGTAGTTCTCCTCGCAGTACTCGCGGATCCTGGTGTTGAGCTCGCGGATCCGGTCCTGCTCGCCGGTCTCCGGCTTCGGCCAGGGGAACACGCACTGCTCGTGGATCTCGCCGAGGAAGAGCGATTTGGCGAAGGAGGAGACGCCCTGCTCAGTCTCGGCCTCGGGCGCCTTGGGGATCGCTTCCCTGACGGCCATCGTGGTCAGCCTACTGCGCAACTCGTCACGTGACCGAACTAGAGTTGGGGCATCGAATACGGAGGAGGAAGAAGCTCCGAGGAGCGCCGGGCCGCCGCCGAAGCGCGGGCGCGGGCCCGAGAGGCGCGTGAAGAGGGACTGCCGGTCGAGGAGGAGGAGCCGCAGGAGGAGCGCAGCGGCTGGAAGCGCCCCGACCTCTCCTCGATGCGCCGCTATGGCGGTGGCGACGAGATCTACGCCCGCCGGCGGCTGATCGCCATCGCGGCCCTCGTCGGGATCGTCGTCCTCCTATTCCTGACGCTCGGCGGGTGCTGAGGGCGGCACTGAGCCTGCCGCGGCGTTCGCGCTGCTGCTGGCGTCGTGCGGCACCGACGATGAGCCCCCGCCTCCAAAGCTCTCGGCCGAGGCGATGCTGGACCGCGCCTTCGAACGGTTACCGACCTCGGGGCGGGCGGAGATCGACGTCGACGCACAGCTCCCGCAGGATCCGACAGAGCGCGCCACTGCCCAGCTGGAGGGGCCGTTCGACAGCTCCGGCCGCGCCGTGCCGAGCTTCGACCTCGAGGGAGAGGCGCAGGCCGCCGGCTTCGGCGTCGATCTTCGGCTCGTCTCCACCGGCGATGACGCGTTCGTCGTCTTCTTCGGCGAGAACTACAGGGTCGGGCCCGACGCGGGTTGCGGCTCTCGGGCGGCGCGCTGACGGCGATAGATCCGCGAGCCTGGCTGGGCCCGCCGCGGCACGCCGGCAGCGAGGAGGTGGGGGACGTGGACACCTACCGGATCGCGGCCCCGCTGGAGGCGGATGCCCTGGCCGCGGATCTGAGCCGGCTTGGCGGGGCGCCCGCCGACCTCGCCGCGTTCGAGGGCGGAACGGTCGAGGCCTGGGTGGGTGTCGAGGACGGGACCATCCGCCGGCTTCAACTCAGCTCCCAGGCTCTGAATCTGGACGTCGTCCTCACCGATCTCGGCGAGCCGCAGACGATCGAGCCTCCGCCCGGGGGTGGGTTCCAGCCGATCGAGGACCTGCTCGAGCGGATCCCGGGTCTCTAGCGCCGCTCGGCCTCGTCGGCGATCAGCCGGGCGAGCGCCAGGGAGGAGGTGGCGGCGGGGGAGGGGGCGTTGCGGACGTGGAGCGCGCGCTCCGTGCGGTGGACGACGAAGTCGTCGACCAGCTTGCCCTTGCGGTCGAGCGCCTGGGCCCTGATGCCGACCGGGCCGCGGCGGGTGTCCGCGGTGCGGCAGCTCGGGGACGTAGCGGCGAAGGTCCCGGACGTAGAGCCGGCGGCTCGCGGCGCGCCCCATCTCGGCGGCCCCGTAGCGCCAGAAGCGGCCCATCAGCCGCCAGGTCCCGGGCCATGCCAGGGTCGACGCGGCGTCGCCGGGCCGCACCCGCATCAGCCGGTAGCCGTCCCGCGCGCCCACCATCAGCGCGGACGGGCCGAGCAGCACCTCCCCGTCGATCGTCCGGGTGAGGTGGGCGCCGAGGAAGGGCAGGTCCGGATCCGGGCACCGGGTAGATGCTGGCGCGCACCAGCTCGCGCCGCTCGGGCTTCAGCTTCAGGTAGGCGCCGCGGACCGGGACGATGCGCGGCTCCGGGTCGGCGCCGGCCGCGACCGCGAGCCGGTCCGCCCAGGCTCCGGCGCAGGAGACGACGTAGCCCGCGTCGGTCGAGCCCGCGACGTGCTCCACGCGGACGCCGTCGCCGCCGGCCTTCAGGCGCCGTCACGCCGCAGCCGGGTACCACGTCGCCGCCGGCCGCCTCGACGTCGGCGGCGAAGGAGCGGGCCACCTCTGTGAAGTCCACGACCCCGGTCGCGGGGGAGTGGAGCGCCGCGACCCCGCGCGCGTGCGGCTCGAACTCCCGGATCTCGTCCTCGCCGATCCGGCGCAGGCCGGGGACCTGGTTCGCCTGGCCCCGGCGCTCCAGCTCGTCCAGCCGTGGCAGCTCCGTCTCGTCGGCGGCCACGATCAGCTTGCCGTCCCTGCGCGCCTCGATCCCGCGCTCCTCGCAGTAGGCGTAGAGCTCGCGGGCGCCCTCGACGCAGAGGCGCGCCTTCAGCGACCCGGGCTCGTAGTAGATGCCGGCGTGGATCACCCCGCTCGAGTGGGAGGTCTGGTGGGCCCCCAGCTCGGGCTCGCGCTCCAGGACGCAGAGGCTCGCGCCCGGCCGGCGGGTCGAGCAGCTCGCGGGCTACGGCCAGCCCGAGGATGCCTCCGCCGACCACCAGCAGGTCACACGACTTTGGCGGCTCTGTCACGCGGCGCTAGCGGCGCCGCTTCTTCTTGCAGCGCTTGCGCTTTGCCGAGGCCGCGCCCTTACGACGCTTGCGCTTGCACTTCCTCTTCTTCTTCACCGGCGTGGACGCCGGGCGTCGCCGGTGGCGCGCCCGTGGTGGTGATGTCCAGCCGCCAGCCGCCGCTGACCACCAGTGTTGTCAGCGGCGTTGTCATCCACGACATAGAGGCTCCAGAGCCCGTTCGGGGAGAGCCGCCGATGAAGGCCGCGAGCCCCGTCGGATACGGCGCGGCAGTCCGGGGAAGTCGCCCGGGAGGATGTCGGCGGCCTCATCGTCCCCGGCGAGGTCCACGGCGCCCATCGCACAGTCTCCGGGCACGGCGTTCGCGCGCAGCGTCGTCGAAGCGTGAGCGTGGCGCCGCTCCAGTCTCGGAACGATGGCCCCGGGCTGAGCAGGCGTCTGGACATCAGGATCCCGCGGCCGCCGCTGGGGCCCACCAGCAGTGCGTCGAGCTGCCTGTCCTCCGGATTCGCGGTGATCCCGACCAGGGTCGCGGTGACCTCGAGCGTGATGCCCTGCTCGCCGGCTACCGCGATCGAGGAGGGTACGGAGCGACCGCCCCGTTGTCGGCGGGCCGAGCGGCGTCGGGTTCGAGTAGGAGACCGCTCCGGCCGCCGCGGGCACGGAGAGGCCTGCCACCAGCGCCCCGACTGCGATCGCTCCCCTCATTGCGACAAAGTTACACGCGCATGGCCCTTCCGCTCAAGCCCCCGATCAAGCCCCAGCTCGCCCTGTCGCGGAAGGAGCTGCCGGAGGGCGAGGAGTGGGTCTACGAGCCGAAGTACGACGGCTTCCGCGTGCTCGCATACGTGGACGGCGACGAGGTCTACCTCCAGTCGCGGGGCGGCAAGCCGCTGCGCCGCTACTTCCCCGAGGTGGAGTTCCCGAAGGGGCGCTACGTCCTGGACGGCGAGCTGGTGATCCTCGACGACGACGGCCGCGAGGAGTTCAACCGCCTCCAGATGCGTCTCCACCCCGCCGAGTCCCGCGTGAAGATGCTGGCCGAGGAGACGCCGGCGCAGGTTCCGGGCATTCGACCTGCTGGCGCGCGACCGCACCAAGCTGACCTCGAAGTCCGTTCGCCGAGCGCCGCGCCGCGCTGGAAAAGCTGATCGCCGCCGCGCCGGGCCGCAAGAAGAGCGCCTCGGGCTCGGTCGAGGTGACGCCGCTGACGAAGTCGCCCGAAGACGGCCGAGCCCTGGCTTGCCGGCGGCGAGGGCGTGATCGCCAAGCAGCTCGACGCCGTCTACAAGCCGGGCGAGCGCAAGGGGATGGTCAAGGTGAAGCGGGTGCGGACGATCGACTGCGTGATCGTCGGCTGGCGGCCGGGCAAGGAGAAGGGCACGGTCGGCTCGCTGATCCTCGGCCTCTACGACAAGAAGGGGAAGCTGATCCCGATCGGGCACACCTCGGGGCTGAAGGCGAAGGAGAAGAAGGCGCTGGTCAAGGAGCTGAAGCCGTACGAGACCGGCGAGAAGGGCTCGGGCGATCCGAGCCGCTGGGACTCCGACCGGGAGCTCGAGTGGTATCAGCCTCCGGCCGGAGCTGGTGGTCGAGGTCACCTACGACCACACCAGCGGCGGCCGGATCCGACATGGGTCCAAGATCATGCGCTGGCGCGACGACAAGAAGCCGCGCGACTGCACGATCGATCAGCTCGTCTGACTCAGCGCCCGCCTCACACGCCGGGGGAGACCGCGCCCAGGATGTGGGGCCAGACGTGGACCTCCCAGAGCGCCGAGGCGATCAGCATCGGGATGGCGATCGTCACGGTGACCAGCGTCGCGGCGAGCAGCTGATCCCATTCGCTCCGGCGGCTGGCGATCGTCCACGCGGCCAGGGGCAGGAAGACCGCGGTCAGCTCCAGCAGCGCGTGGGGGAGGGCGGTGAGCACCAGCAACCCGGGTGAGATCCCGGCCGTGTCCGCGATGGTCGATCCGATCACCCCGAGCGTGAACGCCTGGGTGAGCAGCGAGAAGCAGGTGACCCCGACCACCCAGGCGAAGGCGATCGGCCTCGCCCGCTCGTGCACCCAGCGCGAGACCCCGGACCTGCGCGCGGCGGAGAGCGGCAGCGAGCTGCCCGCGATGAAGCCGGCGATGCACGCGAAGGCATGGAGGGCGAGCACCAGCGAGTTGCGCCCGATGATCTCGGCGATCTCATCCAGCTCGAGCCCGTGCGGGCTGCCCGGCAGGTACTCGAAGCCGAGGTCGGCCCCGACCGTGGACGCCACCGCCCAGACCGCGCACAGGAGCAGCACCGAGATCGCCGCCGCACCCGCGAACCAGGAGCCGAGGACCGGCGCCGGGTCCCGCCGCCAGCGCTCGAGCGCGGACCGCGTGCTCGCTATTCCGTGGGTGAAGGCGTACTCGTTGGCGCTCATCGCCTAATCATCGGCACGGGCGCGGCTCGGCTGCACCCGCTTCGGCTCGCCGCGCTGCTTGCGGAAGTGGGGCGGCCAGGGCGCGTCGCCGAGGCCCTCCTCCTCGTCCCGCCGGGCCAGCTCGAGCAGCTGGTCGAGCGAGCCGGCGTGGTCGTCGATGTCCGCGGCGGGGTCGCCCTTCTTCTTGCAGGCGCGCGGGCACCGTGTCGAGCCGGAGGTCGGCGGGCTCGACGTCGGGGACCTCGTCCCACTCGAGCGGGCAGCAGACCCGCGCGTCCGGGACGGGGCGCACCGAGTAGCCCGAGGCGATCGTGCGGTCGCGCGCGTTCTGGTTGTAGTCGACGAAGACGCCGTGGCGCTCCTCCTTCCACCACTTGCTGGTGGCCCGCTTCGGCTCCCGCCTCTCAACCTCGCGGGCCAGCGCCAGCGCGGCCCGCCGGACGTCGTCGTAATCCCAGCGCGGCTCGATCCGCACGTTGACGTGAATGCCGCGCGAGCCGGATGTCTTCGGGAAACCGCGCAGCCCGTGGTCCTCCAGCACCTCCTTGACGCACATGGCCACCCTGCGGACGGTGTCCCAGCGGACCCGCGGCTGCGGGTCGAGGTCCACCCTCAGCTCGTCGGGACGGTCGAGGTCGGAGCGGCGGACCGGGTGCGGGTTGAAGTCGATCACCCCGAGGTTGACCGCCCAGACGAGATGCGCGGCGTCGTTTGCCACCAGCTCGGTCGCGGTCCGCCCGCTCGGGAAGGTGAAGGTCGCGGTCTCGAGCCAGTCGGGCGCGTTCTTCGGGCACCCGCTTCTGGAAGAAGAACTCGCCGCCGGCGCCGTCGACGAACCGCTTCATCGTCCCGGGCCGCTCGCGGAGCTGGTTGACGGCGGCGTCGGCGACCTCGAGGTAGTAGGTGACGAGATCCAGCTTGGTGTGACCTCCCTTCCCAGACCGGCCCTTCGGGAAGAAGACCTTGTCCGGGTTGGAGAGGCGGACCTCTCGCCCGGCCGCCTCGATCGTGCGTGTATCTTGCCCTTCGCCACAGGCGTACATAGGATCGGCGGCCTATCGCAGAATCCGCTGAGCACGCTGACCTACGACGTGACCGGCGCGATCGCGCGGATCACTCTCGACCGCCCCGAGCGTGGCAACGGCATCACGCTGGAGATGCCGCGGGAGCTGGCGTCCTGCGTCGAGCGCGCCGACCTCGACCCGCAGATCCACGTGATCGCCCTGGCCGGCAACGGCACGGGCTTCTGCGGCGGCTACGACCTGGTGGCGTCGGCCGAGGGAAAGATGGAGGGTGTCGCCGATGCCGAGGCGCCCGAGGGCTCGCCGCTGGATCCCGATGGTCCAGGCGAAGAACCACGACCCGTCGGGCACCTGGGATCCGGTGGTCGACTACCAGATGATGAGCCGCAACGTCCGCGGCTTCATGAGCCTCTTCAACGCCGACAAGCCGGTCGTCTGCAAGGTCCACGGCTACTGCGTCGCCGGCGGGACCGACATGGCCCTCTGCTCCGACCTGCTCGTCGCCGAGGACAAGGCGAAGATCGGCTATCCGCCGGCGCGGGTCTGGGGTGTGCCGACCACCGCGCTCTGGGCATTCCGGGTCGGGCCGGCGCGGGCCAAGCGCCTGCTCCTCACCGGCGACTCGATCGACGGCGCAGACCGCGGTCGAGTGGGGGCTGGCGATCGAGTCGGCCGCCGCGGGAGAGCTGGACGAGGCCTTCGAGTCGCTGCTCGAGCGGATCGCCCGGGTGCCGATCAACCAGCTCGTCATGCACAAGCTGCTGGTGAACCAGGCCATCTACGCCCAGGGCCTGCAGGCGACCCAGGAGCTCGGCGTGCTGATGGACGGGATCGCGCGCCACACGCCGGAGGGGTTCGCCTTCCAGCAACGCGCCGCCGAGAAGGGCTTCAAGGAGGCGGTCCGCGAGCGGGACGAGCCGTTCGGGGACTTCGGGCTCGACCGCTAGCCGAGGAACTTCTCGTAGAGCTGCGCGATCGTTCCCTGGGTGCGGAGCGTGTTGAGGCCGAGCGCTCCGTCAATGGCCTTCATGTCCAGCGGGGACTGCTGGGTGCCGCCGCTCGGGAGCCAGTAGAGCTCGGTCCCCTTCAGGGCGAGGCGGTCGTCGTCGCTCCCCAGCGCTGTCACCCTCTTCCTGGCGGCCGCTGCCGGCGCCTTCTCCAGCAGCGCCACCTGGAGCTTGCCCTTGGAAGACTCGACGGCCTTTGCGGGGAACGGGCTGTGCTTTGCGATCGCCTTCAGCTCGCGGGCGCTGCGGACGAAGGTAGGCACCTCGAAGCCGAGGCCATCCTCCAGGCCCTTCTCGATCGTGGAGCGGAGCTTCGCGTCGGAGCCTCCGCCGGCGCGGAAGACGACGTTGCCGCTGGTCCGGAACGTGGCGACCTCCTCGAACCCGAGCCCCTCGAAGATCTCGACCAGCTTCGCGCTCGGGGCCTTTCGCGTGGCGCCCAGGTTGACCGCCCGCAGGAACGCGGCGTGGGTCGGTCCCGCCACTAATCGATCAGGCGCTTCGTCATCCGGCTGACGGCGATGCGCCAGAGGGCGACCGCGAACGCGACCAGGGAGGCGAAGCGCAGGATGTCCACCGACTCGAACCCGAAGGCTGCGCCCCGGACCAGCTCGACCAGCTGGTAGAGCGGGTTGAAGTTGGCGGCGACCTGGAGGCCCTGGGGGAGCTGGTCGATCGGGAAGAAGGTGCCTGCGACCAGGAAGAGCGGCGTGATCACCAGGGTCGTGACGTAGTTGAACTGGTCGATCTTCGCGACGCTGGCCGCGACGGAGATCCCGAAGGCGGCGAAGCCGAGCGCGGTGAAGAAGGCGAAGATCGGCACCAGCAGCATCGCCGCCGTCGGGTCGAGCCCGAAGGCGATGCCGACAAGCAGCGGGAAGCATCCGAAGAAGCCCGCGCGGATGCCGATCCACAGCATCTCCGCGGTGACAAGCTCCTCCACATCCACTGGTGCCGCCAGGATCGCGTCGTAGGTGTTCTGGAAGCGCTCCTTGACGAAGGTGCCGAACATCGCCGGCAGGGCGCTGGAGAAGATCACCGCCGTGGCGACCATCCCCGTCGCGACGAACTCGACGTAGCTCAGCCCGTCGACCCCGTCGATCAGCGTCGCGCCCAGCCCGACCCCGAACGCGAGCAGATAGACGATCGGCTCGAGGATGCTCGAGAAGGCGGTGCCCTTCCAGTACGTGCGGAAGTTCGCCGCCTCGCGGCTCATCACTCCGCTGATCGCGGCGGGGTCGAGGCGCCTGATCCGGGTCGCGCGAGTCTGGGCGGCCTCCATCACTCCGCCTCCTCGCCCGTCAGGATCACGAACACGTCCTCCAGGGTCGCCGCCCTGCGGATCGCGTCTTCGGGGACGGTGCCGTTGCGCGACCCCTCGGAGCCGACGATCGCGATCGCGGGGCCCGCCGGGCGGACCCTGAGGCCCTCACTCTCGGCGAGCGCGCGGACCTCGGCGAGGCGATCGGGCGGGCCGTAGACCTCTGCCGTCTCCCGCCCCGCGTGCTCGGCGATCAGCTCGGCCGGGGTGGCCCGCGCGATCACCTTGCCCCGGTGCATCACGGCCACCTCGTCGGCGAGGCGTTCGGCCTCCTCGATGTAGTGCGTGGACATCAGGATCGTCTTGCCCTGGGTGCGGAGGGCGTCGATCAGGGACCAGAGCTCGGTCCGGATCTGGGGGTCGAGCCCGACGGTCGGCTCGTCGAGGAGGAGAAGGTCAGGGTCGTGGACCAGGCCTCGCGCGAGCAGCAGGCGCCGGCGCATGCCGCCGGAGAGCTTGTCCACCTCGTCGCGGCGGCGACCCGTGAGTCGCGACAGCGCCAGACCGCGCTCGACCGCCGCCCCCACGTCCTCGACCCGGTAGAGGCGGGCGAAGATCGCCAGGTTGTCCTCGACCGTGACGTCGATGTCGAGGTTGTCGAGCTGCGGGACGACGCCCATCATCGCCCGGGCCGGCTTGGAGTCCTCGGGCAACACCTGGTCGAAGACCCGGATCTCACCCTGGTTGGCGATCACCTGGCCGGTGAGCATCTTCATCGTGGTCGACTTGCCCGCTCCGTTCGGCCCGAGCAGGCCGAGGCAGATCCCCTTCGGGACGTCGAGATCGAGGCCGTCCACCGCCGTGATCGGCCCGAACCGCTTGACGGCGCCGCGAATCGTGATCGCGGGCTGCCGCTCGCCTGTTGGTTCGGGATTCATCCTCCGGTCAAGGTAATGGTCGGGCACCTCGGGGATTGAGACTGTGAGCGGGGCCACAACTCATCGGTCCGCGATACTGCCGCGACCGTGCCTGGCAAGAACCCCGAGATCACCGCCGAGCAGATCGCCAAGTGGCTGCCCGACACCTTCCCCGGCGACATGGCGATCGAGCCGACCGAGATCACCGATGAGGTCGCGACGGGCCGGATGGTGATCGACAAGCGCCACCTGCACCCCGGCGGCTTCGTCCACGGGGGCGTCTGGACGGCGCTCGGCGACTCGGTCGCGGCGTGGGCCACCTTCCGCAACCTGCCCCCGAACCACGACTTCACCACGATCGAGCTGAAGCTCAACGTGTTCGCGGCCGGGGAGCTCGGGGACGAGATCGTCTGCGAGGCGCGCCCGCTCCACGTCGGCAGGAGCACGGCCGTGATCGAGGCGCGGATGACCTCCGGGGAGAAGCTGGTCGGCGAACCTGATCGTCACCCAGTTCGTGCTGCCGGGCCGCGACCCGCGCGCCGAGCGCCCGCGGGAGGGCGACTACCCGCCGGGCGACTGAGCTACGGAACTCTGTGGATCTCGAACAGGTTGGTGCCGAGCTCCTGGGCCGGCAGCCCGGCCGTGACCGCGACCAGGTCCCCGGACTGCGCGAAGCCCTGCTCGCGGACCAGGACCGCGCAGTCGTCGAGCAGCTTGCGCAGGCTGGTCCACTCCTCCGCCGGAGCCGAGTGGATCCCGAACAGCAGGTTCATCCGGCGGACGGTCTCCGGGCGGGCCGAGACCGCAAGCACCGGGACCCGCGGCCGGTGTGCGGAGACGAGGCGGGCGGTTCGCCCCGAGGTGGTCGGGACGATGATGGCGGCGAGGCCGAGCCGGTAGCAGGCCGCGACGGCGACCTGTGAGACGGTCTCGGCGATGTCGTCGTCGCGCTCCTCGACCCGGGTGAAGACCCACTCGCCGTAGGGGAGGCGCTGCTCGGTCACCCGGGCGATCCGGTCCATCACGCGCACCGCCTCGACCGGATGCTCGCCGACGGCGGTCTCCTCGGAGAGCATCACGGCGTCGGTGCCGTCATAGATCGCGTTGGCTACGTCGGTCACCTCGGCCCGGGTCGGCCGCGACTGGCGGACCATCGTCGCGAGCATCTGGGTCGCCGTGATCGCCGGCTTCGACGCGCGGCCCGCCATCGCGATCAGCCGCTTCTGCACGCCGGGGACCTCCTCGATCGGAAGCTCGACGCCCAGGTCTCCGCGGGCGATCATGATCCCGCTCTCGGCGGCGTCGATGATCTCCGCGGCCCGCTCGGCCGCCTGCGGCTTCTCGATCTTTGCGATCAGCGGGATGTCGGCCCCCTGCTCGCGGATCACGGAGTGGATCCTTTCGAGGTCGTCGGGACGCCGGACGAAGGAGACGGCGAGCAGGTCGATCCCGAGCTCGCAGGCGAAGTGGATCCAGGCCTCGTCGGAGGTCCCAGTGTCGGGCAGGGCGGTGTCGGCGCCCGGCAGGTTGACGCCCTGATGCGAGCTGACCGCGCCCCCGGCCTCGACCTCCGCCGTCACCTCGTCGCCGGAGATCGCGGTGACCTTGAGGCGCACGCGGCCGTCGGCGAGGAAGACCGGATCGCCCTCACTCACCGCCCTGGCGAAGGCGGGCCACTGGACGGGGAGGCGCTCCGCGTTGCCCGGGGGGCCGTTGGAGGTGCCCTCGAGGACCACGTCTGATCCCGAGTGGAGCACGGCAACGCCGCCCTCCAGGTCGCCCAGCCGAAGCTTGGGCCCCGGCAGGTCCCCGAGGATGCCCGACCTCGTGCCCGAGCTCCCGGCCCATCTCCCGGATGCGGTTGACGTTCTCTGCGTGGTCCTCGGGCGTGCCGTGGGCGAAGTTCAGGCGGAAGACGTCGACGCCGGCCTCGATCAGCTCGCGCAGGACGTCGGGCTCCCGGCTCGCCGGCCCGAGCGTGGCGACGATCTTGGTCCGCCGGGGTCGGCCGGAGGCTCCGGGCTCGGAGGCGCGCATCAGGCCGCCTCCACGGTGGCGTCGAGGACCTCGGGGCGCTCTCGCCGAGGTCGGCCACCGACTCGAGCACCTCGCGGGCTCCGGCTCCCTTGAGCTCCGCCTCGGCGTAGCCGCCGGTGAGCACTGCCACGCTCTCGATACCAGCCCGCTTCGCCGCCTCGCAGTCCCAGACCGAGTCGCCGACCATCACCGCCTCGCGCGCGCCGGCCTTCTCGAGCGCGGCCTCGACCAGGTCGGGCTCCGGCTTGGTCTCCTCGACGTCGGCCGAGGTGGTCCAGCCGGCCACCGCCTCCCGCGCTTCGAGCAGGTCCAGGTAGTGGTCCACCTCGTCCTCCTTGGCCGAGGAGGCCAGGACCACAGTGCGGGTCGCGGAAAGGTCGCGGACGAGCTCCTTGGCCCCTTCGAACGGCGCGACCTCCTTGATCATCCCCATATAGACAGGCTTCTCGGTGTCCCGGATGTCATTCCCCTTCTCCTCCTCAACCTCGTCTCCCGCGAGGGCCGCGATCAGCTGGTCGCCGCCCATCCCGATCGCCCGGTGGATCCGCCAGACCGGCACGACCACGTCGTGCTGACGAAAGGCGCGATACCAGGCCAGCGCATGGTGGTAGTTGGTGTCCACCAGGGTGCCGTCGATGTCGAGGATGACCGCCGCCGCCATTCCCTACCCGTCCGGGTGCGTCTGCGGGATGTGGGTGGGGGGTGGGCGGCGCGGCTCGGTCTCGTGCTCGTCGGCGGGGCTCTCCGCCGGCTCCTCCAGCCGCTCGATGACGGGCAGCCTCCAGACGACGCTCGCCAGCACCAGCCCGCCCGCCGCCGAGAGCAGAGCGAGGAAGAGCTGGCCGCCCCCGAGCTGGGCCAGCTCGAAGAAATCGCGCGCCACCGGCACCGCGAGGACCAGCGCGTAGAGCGCGCCTAGGGCCGCGACAAGCGCCAGCATGTAGCTCTGGATCGCGATGTGCTCGCGGCCGGGGCCGCGCTCCAGGAGGAGGATGAAGCAGAGGCCGAGCACGACGAGCGTGGTCGTCGCCGCGGTGCGCCCCTCCTCGAGCGAGCCGCCGAAGACCGTGTCGACCAGGAAGAAGCTCGCCAGCGAGGCCGCGGCGATTGCCAGGCCGGCCGGGACCGCGAAGGCGCACAGAGCCCGTAACAGCCTGCCGCGGTAAAGCGGTCCGTCGCTCGGCGCAAGTGCGAGCACGAAGCTGGGGATCCCGATCGTCAGCGCGGCGGCGATCGTGAGGTGGCGGGGGAGAAACGGGAAGGCCCAGCCGGGGACAGCGACCAGCGCGATCAGCGCGGCGGCGTAGACCGTCTTCGTCACGTAGAGCCGGCCGAGGCGGTGGATGTTGCGGGCGATCCGGCGCCCCTCCGCGACGGCCCGCGGCAGCCTGGAGAACTGGTCCTTCAGCAGGACGATGTCCGCGATCCCCTTCGTGATCTGCGCCCCGGAGCCCATCGCCACCGCCATCCTGGCGCGCTTCAGCGCCGGCACGTCGTTGACGCCGTCGCCGATCATCGCGGTGAAGCGGCCGCGCTCGGCCAGGGCTGAGACGAGGGCCTTCTTCTGCTCGGGCCGGATGCGGCAGAAGATCGTGTTTCGCTGGGCGGCCTCCGCCAGCGCGCTTCGCTCTTCGGGCAGCTGGTCGCCCTCGACCATCCCGGCTCCCTCGGGGACGCCGACGGCCGCCGCCACGGCGGTGACCGTCTGCGGCGCATCGCCCGAGATCAGCTTCAGGTCCATCTGCTCCTGGCGCATGAACTCGATCGTCTCGCGGGCGTCCGGGCGAAGAGTCTCCTGCAGGACCACGAGCGCGAGCGGGGTGATCGGCGGCGGGGCATCGGAGTAGGGGTTGTCGGGGAGGCCGCCGGAGGCCCGGCCGAAGGCGACCACCCGACGGCCGGCCTTGGTGTGCCGCTCGAGCTTCTGCTGCAGCTGTGCGGGCAGGGACATCGTCCCGCGGGCCGCCAGGACGTCGGGCGCACCCAGGACGTAGGTCTCGCCGCCGCGCTTGCCGCCCAGCGTCAGCCCGCTCCACTTCCACTCCGAGGAGAACGGGACCTCGGCCGAGACCCGCTCCCGGGTGGCCTTGAACTTGTCGGCGATCGCGGCCAGCGTCCGGTTCCGCTCACCCGCGCTGGCAGCGAAGCGGGCGAGGGCCTTCTTCGCCGCGGCGCCCTGCTTCTCGTCGGCGACCTCGATGCCGAGCAACTCGAGCTCGCCGGTGGTCAGCGTCCCGGTCTTGTCGATGCAGATCGTGTCCACCGCGGCGAGGGATTCGGTCGCGCTCATCTGCTGGACGAGGGTGTCGAGCCTGGCGAGCCGCACCGCCGCGACGGCCAGCGTGACGCTCATCAGCAGCACCAGACCCTCCGGGATCAGGGTGATCAACCCGGCGGTCGCGGTCTGGGCCGCTTCTTGGAGCGGCTCGTCGCGTGCGCTGAGGGAGAAGATGAGCACCGCCGCCAGCGGCAGCATCAGCCAGGTGCTGGCCTTGATCACCAGGTTGACCTCCTCCTGCAGCGGGGAGGGGGGATGCCGGAAGGCCCGTGCCTCGCCGGCGACCTTCTCGGCATAGCTGTCCTCGCGGACCGCGTCCACCTCGTAGTAGCCGGAGCCGGAGATGACGAACGATCCCGACAGCACCCGCTGCCCGACCTTCTTCCGGACGCCGTCGGCTTCGCCCGTCAGCAGCGACTCGTCCACGGTGAGGCCGCGGCTCTCCGCGACCTCGCCGTCCGCGACGAGCTGATCGCCCGGCTCGACCCGGATCCAGTCGCCGGGGACGACCTCGTCCGAGCGCAGCTCGGCCAGCTCGCGCTCGCGGACGACCTTCGCGCGCGGCTCGACCAGGACCGCCAGCTCCTCGAGCGTCCGCTTCGCTTTGAGCTCCTGGCGGATCCCGATGTAGCTGTTGACCGCCGCGATCAGGCCGAAGAGCGCGTCGGCGAACAGCCCGAGGGAGAGGATGAGGATGAAGAAGCCCCCGATGATCGCGTTGAACAGCGTGAAGACGTTGCCCGCGACGATGCTGGCGACTGAGCGGCTGGTGCGATCCTCGACCGGCCCGAGCTTCCGAAGCCGCTTTGCGGCCTCCTTGCTCGACAGCCCGCCGGGATGCCTCTCATCGCTCACCCCGGCATTGATAGCGGAGCGCTACTTCTTCTTCTTGCGCTTCTTCTTACAGCCGCCCTTTTTCTTCTTCTTGGCGGCCTCGGCGGAGCTCTTGCCCTTCTTCTTCCTCTTTTTCTTCTTGCACTTCTTGGCCGGGGTGGTGGCCGGGGTGGCCGTCGCCGGGCAGGCTGCCTGGGTAGCCGCGTTGGTCGGGCACCTGTCCTGGGTCTCGTCCCCGAAGCCGTCGAGGTCAGCGTCCGGCTCGATCCGGTATTGCACCATCAGCTCGTTGGGCACCAGGGTGTCGTAGAAAAGTGGCCCTGAGTTGTGAACCCCGACGACCTGATCCAGCTCCCCCATGGAGGAGTTGGCCCTGATCGACACCCCCTGCATTCCCGTGCCCCCGATACGGACCATCCCCAACCTATTACCGGCGGCGATCGGGATGCCCTTGGGCACGCCGCCGAGCGCGGGAATGAAGGAATCGGTGTCAGGCGTGTCGCTG
Organism: uncultured Solirubrobacterales bacterium; assembly: GCA_963752605.1. GTDB lineage: Bacteria > Actinomycetota > Thermoleophilia > Solirubrobacterales > 70-9 > CAVVYW01. The sequence goes on along the minus strand of CAVVYW010000005.1, from coordinate 1,198,178 downwards.
GCGGGCCAGGGAAAGTCGGGAAGCTCTGTGGGAGCGCCGGTCGTCGTGTACATGGCCGCCGACCCGCTCAGGACCCTGAAGCCGTAGGCCCCGGGGTTAGGCCCCGAGCTGCCGTGCTTGAGCAGGATCTGAACGATCACGCCGGCCGAGGGAGCTGTCAGCGGCAGCGTGACGCCAGGAGGCTGCGTCCTCGGCGCCATCGAGATGTTCGCGGAGGGAACCGAATTGGGAGTGCCGGCGAGGTTTGAGCCGACGGTGGTCGCCGCACTCGCGCCGCTCGGCAGCGCCAGCATCGAAAGGCCCGCAAAGCTCAGGACAAAGGCCACTCCGATACGCCGCATGTCATCTCCCTGGGACGTGGATTAGTCCACACGACCCTATCCGGCGGCCGAGGGAAAGGCAACACCCCGCCCTGACAACTGCAAGAGGAAGAAAAGAAGAAGCGCGGCCTACGGGGCGTCGCCGTTGGCGCGGGAGCGCCAGTAGAGGACCGCCGCCTCCTGCTCGAGTCGCATGCGGCGCGCCTCCAGGGCCTCCTCGTAGAGGCCGGAGTGCTCGCGCTCGCGCTCGAGTTCGGCAAAGCGGTCCTTCAGGTGCTCTGCCTGCTCCGCGCGGAAGATCATCTGCTCAGTCGTCATTGGTGCCCTAATCGGCCCGCCATGGGGCCATCTTCACCTCAGAAACCGGTAGTGCGCGCGCAGGTTGCGCGCCTGGCAGCGCTTAACTTCGGCCTAACCGGTGGGGAGCCCTTCTTTTCCGGTTTCGCTCAACTAGGCTGGTCGCGATGGCGCTGAAGCTCGGACTCAACCTCGGCTATTGGGGGATCGGCCCCCAGGGCGACGAGGCCGTGGACTTCGTGCTGGCCGCCGAGAAGGCCGGCTACGACTCGGTCTGGGCGGCCGAGTCCTACGGCTCGGACGCGGTCAGCGTGCTCGCCTACCTGGCGGCGAAGACCGAATCCATCCAGCTGGGCGCGGCGATCTTCCAGGTGCCCGCCCGCCAGCCCGCGGCGGCCGCGATGGCCGGCGTCACGATCGACGCCCTCTCAGGCGGGCGCTTCATCTTCGGTTTCGGCCCGTCCGGACCGCAGGTCTCGGAGGGCTGGTACGGCATCCCCTACGAGAAGCCGTGGGGGCGGACCCGCGAGTACGTCGAGATCGTCAAGGAGATCGTCGCCCGCGAGGGCCCGCTCACCTACGAGGGCAAGCACTACACCCTGCCCCTTATGGAGGGAGAGGGCGTCACCGGGCAGGGCAAGGCCCTGAAGCTGAACGTCCACCCGGTCCGCAACGAGATCCCCGTCTACCTCGGCGCGATCGGCCGCAAGTCCGTCGAGCTCGCCGCGGAGATCGCCGACGGCTGGATCCCGATCTTCTTCTCGGTGGACAAGTGGGAGGAGGCGTGGGGCGAGCACATCGAGGCCGGTCTGAAGAAGGGCGGCCGCAGCCGCGAGGACTTCCAGGTCTCGCCGTCCGTCCAGGTCGCGATCGATGGCGACCTCGACGCCGCCCGCGGCATCGTCAAGGCCGGGCTCCTGCTCTACCTGGGCGGGATGGGATCCAAGAAGACCAACTTCTACGCCGATCTCACCCGGCGCTTTGGATTCGCGGAGGCCGCCGACGAGGTCCAGTCGCTCTATCTCGACGGCAAGCGGGAGGAGGCCTACGCGGCGATCCCCGACGAGCTGGTTGACGCCACCGCGATGATCGGCACCGAGGACGAGGTGGGCGAGCGGATCAAGCGCTTCGCCGACGCCGGCGTCGACCGGATGATCATCTCCCCGGTTCAGGGCACGCCGGAGGAGCGCCTCCATACCCTCGAGCGTCTGCCCGAGCTGGTCGGCGCCGGGTCGCCCGCGTAGCGGCTACTCCGACTTCAGCGTCTCGCAGGCCTGCTCGGCAGCGTCCCTCTGCTCCTCGGGGACCTGATCGAGCGAGTCCTTGCAGGCCTCGTAGGCCTGGTCCCTCGCCTCTTCGAGATCCTCTTCCGTGGTCGGCACGCTGATGTCGGTGGGGACCGAGACGGCCGGGGCGGTCGCGCCGTCCCCGCCGTCGCCGCCATCGTCATCGTCGTCTCCGCACCCGCCGGCGATCAGTCCCGTCGCGAGCACCACGGCGAACAGCGACGCAAGTCTCTTCAAGTTCATCTCGGCTCCCTCGGTTGGACGACGTCTTCGCCGGCGCACCCTAACCCTTAATCACTGCAAGTGGACTAGATTGCCGCGGTCCCGATGAGGATTGGAGTGCCCAAAGAGACCGCCGGGGGCGAGCGCCGCGTGGCGCTCGTGCCCGACGTGGTCAAGGCGCTGACCGCCAAGGAGATCGAGGTCGCGGTGGAGCCCGGCGCCGGAGAGGGCTCCGCCCACCCCGACAGCGAGTACGAGGACGCCGGCGCCGAGGTCGGCGGTGACGTCTGGGGCGCCGACGTCGTGCTCAAGGTCACCCCGCCCACCGAGGAGGAGGTCGGCCGCCTGAAGCAGGGACAGGTCCTGATCGGCTTCCTCGAGCCGCTCACCAACTCGAAGCTGGCCAAGGCCCTGGCCGAGGCCGGCGTCACCAGCTTCGCGATGGAGGCGATCCCGCGGATCACGCGTGCGCAGTCGATGGACGCGCTCTCCTCGCAGGCGAACCTCGGCGGCTATCTGTCCGTGCTGATCGCCGCCCGCGAGTCGGGACGGCTGTTCCCGATGATGACCACCGCCGCGGGCACCGTGCCGCCGGCGAAGGTCCTCGTCCTCGGCGCGGGCGTCGCGGGGCTGCAGGCGATAGCCACCGCCAAGCGGCTCGGCGCGGTGGTCACCGGGTTTGACGTGCGCTCGGTGGTCAAGGAGCAGGTCGAGTCCCTCGGCGGCCGCTTCCTCGAGGTGGAGGCGGTGAAGGACGCCGAGGGCGAGGGCGGCTACGCGCGGCCGCTGACCGACGAGGAGAACGAGAGGCTCCGCGGCGAGCTGGCCGAAGCGGCGAAGCGCCAGGACGTGATCATCACCACCGCCCAGATTCCGGGCCGCCCGGCCCCGCTGCTCCTCACAGCCGACGCCGTGCGCTCCATGCGACCGGGGTCGGTGATCATCGACATGGCCGCGGAGACGGGCGGCAACGTCGAGCCCTCGAAGCCGGGGGAGACCGTCGAGGAGAACGGCGTGAAGGTGATCGGCCCGGCAAACCTGCCGAGCCAGATGGCCTCGGATGCCTCGGCGCTCTACGCCAAGAACCTCCAGAACCTGATCGAGCTCCTGGTGGACGACGACGGCAATCTGCAACTCGAGACCGACGACGAGGTCGTCGTCGGCTGCCGCCTGACCAAGGACGGCGAGATCGTCAACGAGCGAGCGAAGGAGGCCGCGGGCTACCATGGACCTGATGACCGAGATCACGATCTTCGTGCTCGCCGCCTTCGTCGGCTTCGAGGTGATCTCGAAGGTTCCGACCACCCTGCACACCCCGCTGATGTCGCAGACCAACGCGATCCACGGCATCGTCATGCTCGGCGGGCTGATCGTCATCGGCTCGGCCGACGACACGCTCGAGAAGGCGATCGGGGTGATCGCGATCGCGTTCGGGACGATCAACATCGTCGGCGGCTTCCTCGTCACCGACCGGATGCTCGGCATGTTCCGGGGCCGTAAGAAGAAGGAAGCTGAGCCCGAGTGATCCTCGCAGCCCTGTCCCCGAGCGACGACATCGTCACCGTCGCCTACATCGTCGCCTTCTCCCTGTTCATCCTCGGGATCAGGCGCGGCACACATCCGAGCACCGCCCGCCAGGGCAACATCATCGCCGCCGCCGGAATGGCGATCGCGATCGCGATCACGCTGGCGCTCGACGTGATCGGCAACGGCGCCCTGATCCTGATCGGGATCCTGATCGGGACCCTGGTCGGCACGATCGCCTCCTACCGCGTGCAGATGACCCAGATGCCGCAGATGGTGGCGCTCTACAACGGGGTCGGCGGCGGCGCGGCGGCGCTGATCGCCTGGTCGGAGTTCCGCGAGCTGACCGGCCATGGCGGCGGCATCGAGCTCGATGTCTTCATCCCGCTGCTCTTCTCCACCGTGATCGGCTCGGTCTCCTTCTGGGGGTCCAACGTCGCCTTCGGAAAGCTGCAGGACCTGATCCCGAGCCAGCCGATCCAGTTCCCGCTGCAGCACATCTTCAACGGGCTGCTGCTGGCGGGCATCCTCGCCGCCTGCATCGCGCTCGGGATCGATAACGAGTCCCCGCCCGAGGGCCTCTACATCGCGGTACTGCTGGCCGCCACCATCCTCGGCCTCTCCTTCGTGCTGCCGATCGGCGGCGCCGACATGCCGGTGGTGATCTCGCTGCTGAACGCGTTCACCGGCCTGGCCGCCGCGGCCGCGGGCTTCGCCCTCGACAACATCGTTCTGATCGTGGCCGGGACCCTGGTCGGCTCCTCGGGAACGATCCTCACGCTCGAGATGAGCCGGGCGATGAACCGCTCGATCGCCAACCTGCTCTTCTCCGGCTTCGGGGCGGCCGCCGCCGGGGCGGGGGAGAGGGAGGAGCGACCGGTCACCTCGATCGGCCCGCAGGACGCCGCGATCAAGCTCGGCTACGCGGACTCGGTCGTCTTCGTCCCGGGCTACGGGATGGCGGTGGCGCAGGCCCAGCACGCCGTCAAGGAGCTCGCCAACGAGCTGGAGCAGCGCGGAGTGCACGTGAGCTATGCGATTCACCCTGTCGCGGGGCGGATGCCCGGTCACATGAACGTGCTGCTCGCAGAGGCGGATGTCCCCTACGAGCAGCTCAAGGAGATGGAGGAGATCAACCCGGAGATGCCGCGGACGGATGTCGCGGTGGTGATCGGGGCCAACGACGTCACCAACCCGGCCGCCAAGGACGATCCCGACTCGCCGATCGCCGGGATGCCGATCATCGAGGTGGACCAGGCCCAGCAGGTGATCGTGATCAAGCGGTCGCTCAGCCCCGGCTTCGCCGGCATCGACAACGACCTCTTCTACATGGAGAACACCTCGATGCTGTTCTCCGACGCCAAGGGCGCGGCCTCGGAGATCGCCGCCGAGGTCGAGAATTTGTAGCTAGCCCGACCCGGGGTCTAGTCGTGGGGCCGGCGGAAGCGCGGCAGCGCGAGGCCGATGACGAAGCCGATCAGCCCCGCGATCAGGAGCGCGATGACCAGCGGCGCCTGCGTCTCGCCGATCACGAAGTCGATCGTGACCTTCTGGAAGTTCACCGCGACGAAGACGAATCCGAGGAGGGCGAGTACGACCACCATCCAGAACTTCGCTCCGCGGCCGCCACCGCCGGGTACGGGGCTTCCCTCCATCGGCCGCGACCCTACCACCCGCCTCGGCGCGGATTCATTTGCCGATCCGTGACGACTTCATGCCTTCCGCGAGCTGACGGTTCCTAGCGTCAGCCGAGTGTGATCACGGGAGAGGAGCGAGGGGCCAGGCCACGGTCGAGTGGCTGGGCCTGGTCCTGTTGGTGGCGCTGGCGATCGCCGCCCTGGCCTCGCTGGCGGGCGCCCGCATCCCGGGAGTGGTGCTCGCCAAGGCGGTCGCCGAGCGCATCGTCTGCGCGGTGCGGCTGAGCGAGGACTGCGCGGCCGAGCCCGAGCTGAAGGCGGCGCACGGCGCCGAGCTGGCGTCGCTGCTGCGCGCCCACGCACCGACCCTGCTCTACGAGGACGGGATGACGGCCCTGCCGGTCGACTACCGGCATTGCCGGGAGGACGGGTGCGCGGCCGGTGGGGAGGAGGGGGCGGTCTCGCGGTCGAACGGCGGCCACCCGGTCGTCGCCTTCACCCACGTGATCGACTGCCGGGTCGCGGCCGCGGCGGCCGGCACGGATTGCTCCGGACCGAGGGCGCGGAACGTCTACCTCCAGTACTGGTTCTACTACCCGGGCAGCGCGACCGGGGAGGGCAGCACTCCGCTCAAGGGCCCGATCCGGTCGGTCAGCTCGAAGCTGGGCCACTCCACCTATCACCCGGACGACTGGGAGTCCTACATGGTGCGGATCGGGCCGGGCGGGCGCTCCGCCCGGGCCAGCTCGCACTACGGCTACGAGTACGACCGTTTCTCCATCGTCGGGCGTCCCGGCGGCTGGGGGCCCGAGACGGGGACGGTCTACGTCTCAGGTGGAAGCCATGCCGGCCGTGCCGGAAGCCGGCGCTCCGTTCCCCGGACCACCAAGGACCATCGCGTCAGGCTGATCCCGATCGAATCCCTTGCCAGCCGCGAGGGCGCGCAGTTCGCGGTCTCGCCGCCGTGGCGGAAGCGGGTCTTCCTCGACCCGGAGTACGAGGGGACGGACTGAAACGAGCCGACCGGATCACCCAGTCGGCTCGTCTAGCCCAATCATCCTGTCCCGCCCGGCGCTAGACCAAGTATGCGACGAGGACGATGATCAGCAGAATCCCGACGATCGTCCAGACCGTGTTGTTGCCCACGAATGCTCACTCCTCCTTGTGTGCTCGGGTGTGCTGCCTCGTGCGGCAACTGGTATGCCCGATGGCGCGCCCGGTAAACGCCGGGCGCCAAATCCACCTGTCCGTTCAGCCCTCGAGCGGCGGCGTCTCGGGCCCCTGTTGCGGCTCCATCTCCATCGGGGCCTCGACGACGTAGAAGCGGCTCCGCCCGACCTCCTCGTCGGCGACCTTGACCACCACGGCGTGTGGGCCGGCGGTCGCGAACTCGGCCTGCGTCCGGAGCGAGAGGACGATTCGCTGGTCGGAGCCCTGGATCGATCCCGGTGGCCGGCCCGCCTCGAACTCCATCGAGAACTCGTCTCCCAGCAGCTCGCCGTCCGGGTCCTCGAGGTGCATGGTCAGCGCGTGCCTCTGGTTGGTCTTGTCCCATGGGACGTCGACTCCCAGCGCGAGCCCGAAGGCCCACTGCTGTGGGAGCTCGGGGAAGCGGAGCACGTTCCATCCCGCCCCCATCGCATAGACCTTGCCGTTCAGCGCTTCGCTGTGATCGGCCAGGAGTAGGAAGCCGACGTTCACTTCGGCGGCATCCGCAGCGCGCCGTCCAGCCGGATCGACTCGCCGTTCAGCATCTGGTTCTCCACGATGTGGATCGCGAGCTGAGCGTACTCCTCCGGCAGACCCAGCCGAGAGGGGAAGGGGATGCCGGCGCCGAGCGCCTCGCGCTGCTCCTCGGGAAGTGCTGCGAGCAGGGGGGTGTCGAACAGCCCCGGGGCGATCGTCATCACCCGGATCCCGCGGCTCGCCGTGTCGCGGGCGGCGGGGAGGGTGAGCGCGACCACGCCGCCCTTCGAGGCGGCGTAGGCGACCTGGCCGATCTGCCCGTCCCAGGCGGCGATCGAGGAGGTGTTGACGCACACCCCTCGCTCGCCTCCCTCATCGGGCTCGTTCTCGTTCATCGCGGTGCATGCGAGCCGCAGCACGTTGAAGGTGCCGATCAGGTTCACCTTGATCACGTTGTGGAAGATCTCCAGGTCGTGGGGCCCCTGCTTGCCGGTCACCCTGGTCGCCCAGCCGATCCCCGCGCAGCACACCGAGATCCGCAGGCCGCCATCGGCGCCCGCGGCCGCGTCCACAGCGGCCTGCACCTGCTCGGTCTCCATCACGTTGGCCTCGACGAAGCTCGCGCGGTCGCCCAGCTCCGAGGCGAGCGCCTCGCCCTTCTCCGCGTTCAGGTCGGCAATCACCACCGAGGCCCCGGCCTCGTGCAGCGCGCGCGAGGTGGCGGCGCCGAGCCCGGAGGCTCCGCCGGCGACCAGCGCGCTCGCGCCCTCGACCTTCACGGCGCGGCAGCATACGCGAGCCGCGCTAGGTCGTCTGAAGGCAGGTCAGCGAAGCGGACGGAGATCCTCCGGGCAAGCCCGCCACGGTCAGGGTCGCCGTCTTGGTGTCCTGCACCGCGTCCACCGCCACGCAGCGGACGTCGAGGGTGCAGCTCGAGCCTCCAGCGAGGCTGATTCCATCGCACATGTTCGCGGAGATTTCAAAGTTGGTGGGATGCGTCCCGCCGCGGGAGGAGGCCAGGGTCCCGCTGGGGCTGGCCCCATCGTTGGTCACGGTGAACGTCTGGTTGCCGCTGTAGCCGCCATCGATGATGGGCCCGAAGTCGTGGCTCGTCGGCGAGATCGAGAGGCTGGCCGGCGCCGGCCCGGGTGGCGTCACCACCGGGGGCGTCGTTGCCGGGGGCGTCGTGGCCGGGGGTGTCGCCGGCTTCCTCCTCTTGCACTTCTTCTTGGATACGGCTGCGCCCTTCTTGCACTTCTTCTTCGCTGCCGCGGCGGTGTCTGTGGCCGAGGACGCGCCGTCGCCCGATGCCGGAGCCGCGACGGCCACCGACACCACCACGAGTGCCGTAGCCAGCAGGAGGGATGAGGTCACTCTCCGGCCCATCAGTCCACCTTAGCCCCGGGCGTTGAGGTCGGCCACCCCGTTATTCGGTTCTTTGTCGCGTGGGAGGTCATTGAGCGCGTCCGACACTACGCAGGGGCGCTTATCAAACGCTCATCACGCGGGACGGCTCGCCTAGAAGCCGATCGTCGCGCCTTCGGGGCCGATCATTGGGATCCGAGCTGGCACAGCCGCCCGTCTTCGCTCTGTAGGCTCTCTCAATCGCCCAGGAGCTCGCGGCAGCCCAGGAGGACGGGGCCCGTCCCAAACCGGCGGAGCTCAAGGACTCAGTCGCCGAGCGACTCGGAGAAGCACGCGACCACACGCTCCGGCTGATCGAGCCGCTCACCCACGAGCAGCTCAACCGCGTCTACTCGCCGATCCTCAGCCCGCTGATCTGGGACCTCGGCCACATCGCCAACTTCGAGGAGCTCTGGCTGGTCCGGCGGGTCGGCGGCCGCGAGCCGCTGCGCGGCGAGCTCGGCGACTTCTACGACGCGATCGAGCAGCCGCGCAAGATCCGCGGCGAGCTGCCCATCCTCAAAGCCGAGGAGGTTCGCCCCTACCTGGAGGAGGTGCGCGAACGCACCCTCGAGGTGCTGGTCGAGATCGAGCTCGACCCGGACGAGCCGCTCCTGGCGGACGGCTTCATCTACGAGATGCTGCTCGCCCACGAGCACCAGCACAACGAGACGATGATGCAGCTGCTCCAGCTGGTCGAGTCCTACGAGCCGGTCGAGACCGATCCGGGCCCGGGGGAGGAGCCGGTCTCCGACGGGACCCGAGATGGTCAGGTCGAGGGCGGCGCCCACGCGATCGGCGCCGGCCCAGAGGGCTTCGCCTACGACAACGAGCGGCCACGGCACGAGGTCGAGCTCGAGGCCTTCTGGATCGACCGGACACCGGTGACCAACGCCGCCTACATCGAGTTCCTCTCCGACACCGGCGCCGAGCCCCCCATGTACTGGGAGCGGGATGGCGAGGGCGGCTGGACCAGGACCGCGATGGGCCGGACCGAGGAGGTCGACGGGCGGCTGCCGGTCATCCACGTCTCCTGGCACGAGGCCGACGCCTTCGCCCGCTGGGCCGGGAAGCGGCTCCCGACCGAGGCCGAGTGGGAGGCCGCCGCGGCGGGGGCCGACCGCGACCGCGCCAACCTCGATCAGCTCTCCTTCGGCTGCGCGCCGGCCGGCGTCTACGGCGACGCCCCGTCCGACTGCGGCGCCGTCCAGATGCTCGGCGACGTCTGGGAGTGGACCTCCTCCGACTTCACGGCCTACCCCGACTTCGAGGCCTTCCCGTATCCCGAGTACTCCGAGGTCTTCTTCGGCGACACCTACAAGGTGCTTCGCGGCGGCGCCTGGGCGACTCGGCGCAACGTGATCCGCACAAGCTTCCGCAACTGGGACCTCGCCGAGCGCCGCCAGATCTTCTCCGGGATCCGCTGTGCCAAGGACGACGCCGGCTGATGGAACAGGTCGCCACCACAGAGGATCGAGTGTCGGTGGCGGTCCACCTGCCGCCCGGCGGCCCCCTCTCAGGCATGGCGGCCGACGTTCGCGCCGGCCTCACCCGGCCGTTCAAGGAGCTCTCGCCCCGCTACTTCTACGACGAGCGCGGCTCACAGCTCTTCGAGGAGATCACCGCGCTGCCCGAGTACTACCCGACCCGCTGCGAGCGGGCGATCCTCGAGTCCGAGTCGGACGCGATCTGCGAGGCCGCCAACTGCCCGGCGGCGCTGATCGAGCTGGGCTCCGGCTCGGCGGCGAAGACGCGCGTCCTGCTCAGCGCGATGTGCCAGGCGGAATGCCTCGAGACCTACTGCCCGGTGGACATCTCCGAGGAGATCACGCGGGACACCGCCCAGCGGATCGCCGAGGAGTACCAGGACGTCATGGTCCGGGGCCTGGTCTGCGACTTCGAGCTCGATCTGGAGCGGATCCCGGTGGCGGGCCCGCGCGTGATCGCCCTGCTCGGCGGGACGATCGGGAACTTCGAGCCTCAGCAGCGCGCCGGCTTCCTGCGCCGCATCCGCAACCTGCTGGGCCCCGAGGACCGCTTCCTGCTCGGCACCGACCTGGTCAAGGACAGTGCCACCCTGGAGGCGGCCTACAACGACGAGCAGGGAGTCACCGCCGAGTTCAACAAGAACGTGCTCTCGGTCCTCAACCGCGAGCTGCGGGCCGACTTCGACCTCGACGCGTTCGAGCACGTCGCCCGATGGGACGCGGAGAACCTCTGGGTCGACATCAGGCTGCGCTCGCTGACCAACCAGGTGATCGACGTCTCCGCGCTCGAGATGCAGGTCCCATTCGCGGCCGGCGAGGAGATGCGGACGGAGATCTCCACCAAGTTCGCGCGCCAGGGGCTCGAGGGGATCTACGCGGAGGCCGGGCTCGAGCTCACCGACTGGTGGACCGACCCGGACGGGCTCTACGCGCTCAGCCTCGCGCGCACTGCTTAGCTACCGCCCGAGCGCTTCGATCAGCTCGCCGAGCTTGTCCGGCGTCGTGATCGGGGTGATCACCGGGCAGGTGATGCCGCCCTCCACGTAGGCGGTGAGGCGCTCCTTCATCTCCTCGGGCGAGCCGAGGATGAACATGTCCTCGATCAGCTCCCAGGGGGCGAGCTCCGCGGCCTTCTGCCGGTCCTTCGCCGCCCAGGCCTCGACCATCGGGTCGATCTTGTCCCCATGACCGAGCCAGCGGTAGAAGTTCTCGTAGACCGGCACCGTTATGTAGGAGGAGAACATGAAGCGGGCGATCGGCTCGACCTGCTCGCGCTCGCCGGCGAGGCAGAAGAAGCGGCAGAGGACCTCGAAGCCCTCCGGCGACCCCTTCAGCTGCTCGGCCACCTGGGGAAGGCCGGAGAGCGGCAGGAAGTTGGTGAAGGCGCCGTCGGCCTTCTCGACGGCGAGCTTCAGCATCTTCCCCCGGAGCGCGGCGAGCACGATCGGCACCTCGTTGCCCGGGGCCGACTCGAGCTTGAAGCCGTCCACCCGCTCGCCCTTCAGGACGGGTCGGAGGAAGTCGATCGCCTCGGCCATCCGCGTCAGGGGCTTCTCCAGCGGCAGCTTGTTCCAGCCCTCGACGATCCGGTCCGAGGAGGAGCCGATGCCGAGCGCGAATCGCCCGCCGGAGGCGTCGGCGAGGGCGGCCGCCTGCATCGCGAGCAGGGCCCGGCCGCGGATCGGGACGGCGACCACGCCGGTGCCGAGCCGCGCCTTCTCGGTCCACTCGCAGGAGAGCGCGAGCGGGGTGAAGCCGTCCGGGCCGTTGGTCTCGCCCGACCAGACGTCGGTGTAGCCCGCTGCCTCGGCTCGCTTCACGTGCTCGCCTGAGTCCGCGAGCGAGGTCATCGGAAGCGGCAGCGTCAGCGCCCAGCGGTTCACGCTCGCGACCCTATGTGAAACCGGATAGGGTCGCGGCCATGGACACCTCGGAACTTCGCCGCTCCGAGATCGTGGGGTTGATCGCGGCGTTGATCCTCGTCGTCAGCCTCTTCCTCGAGTGGTACTCGCTCGGCTCCGACGCGGTTCGCGACGAGTCGGAGGACTGGGTGTGCGGCGAGGGCAACAACAGCTGCAGCGGCTTCGACACGTTCCCGATCCTGCGCTGGCTGCTGATCGCCGCCGCCTCGGCCCCGTTCATCCTCTCCTACATCGTGATCCGCGGCCACCAGCTGACCTGGCCCCGCGGCGAGCTGACCGCGATCGTCGGGCTCACCGCCTTCGTCCTGATCGCCTACAACGGGCTCGTCGACAAGCCCTCGGCCAACGACATCCAGGTCAGCCTCTCCTACGGCTACATCATCGCCCTGCTCGCCTCCCTCGGCATCTTCCTGGCCGGCGGCTTCCGCGCCGTGGAGAGCGGCGGCGGCGCACAGCGAAAACCGCCGGCAACGTTCTAGGTCTCCTAGCCTCTGGGCCGTGGCGAAGGCCGAAGAAGAACACGTCATCTCCCAGGACGTCCGCTCCGGCTCGCACCCGGACCGGAACCTGGCGCTCGAGCTCGTCCGCGTCACCGAGGCGGGGGCGCTCGCGGCCGGCCGCTGGGTCGGCCGCGGCGAGAAGGAGAGCGCGGACGGCGCCGCCGTGGACGCGATGCGACTGATGCTCGACACGGTGCCGATGGACGGCGTGGTCGTGATCGGCGAGGGCGAGAAGGACGAGGCGCCCATGCTCTACAACGGCGAGGAGATCGGGGACGGCAGCCCGCCGGTCGTGGACATCGCCGTGGACCCCCTCGAGGGGACCACCCTCACCGCACGCGGCCAGCCCTCCGCCCTGTCCGTGATCGCCCTGTCCGAGCGGGGCACGATGTTCGACCCCGGCCCGTGCGTCTACATGGAGAAGATCGCGACGGGGCCGCGCGCCGCGGACCTGATCAGCCTCGACACACCGCTGGAGGACCTGATCCCCAAGATCGCGGAGCGCAAGGGCGGCGAGCCTGGGGATGTGACCGTGATCATGCTCGACCGGCCTCGCCACGAGAAGGCCGTGGAGGCGTTGCGCGAGGTGGGTGCGAGCATCCGCTTCATCTCCGACGGCGACGTGGCGGCCGCGCTCTTCGCGGTGATGCCGAACACCGGCATCGACCTCCTCTGGGGCGTCGGCGGAACCCCCGAGGGCGTCCTCTCCGCAGCAGCGATCAAGTGCATGGGCGGGCGGATCCTCGGACGGCTCTGGCCCCGCGACGACGAGGAGCGCAAGGCGGCCGAGGACGCCGGCTACGACCTCGACCGGGTGCTCGACACCGACGACCTGGTCGGGGGAGACGACGTCTTCTTCGCGGCGACCGGGGTGACCGATGGCGACCTCCTCGAGGGGGTCCGGGTCACCGACGACGGCCACGCGACCACCGAGTCGCTGGTGATGCGGTCCCGCTCGGGCACGATTCGCCGCGTCAAGGCGATCCACGACCGCCCCAAGCTGCGCGAGGTCACCGGAGGGCTGTACGGCTAGCCGCCCAACCGGTCGAATCGGATCCGCCCCCAGCGGCTAAAGTGGTCACGACAGCGGCCGCGGAGGGCGGCCGCATAGGTAGGGGGAGGAGGATCACAAAGTGGGAAAGCAAGGAAACCGTCCGCGGGCCATTGCCTCCGTGCTGGCCGCTTCGGTCGCCGCGGCGCTGGCGCTTTCTCTGTTGGGCGGCACCGCCTCGGCTCGCACGATCACGCACCAGACCAGCTTCGTCTTCGATACGGTCTCGACCGGGCCGACCACGGTCCAGTATTCGGGTCATGTCGGCGGCGCCAGGATCTGTCGAGAGAAGCGCACCGTGGACATCTACGTCGGAGGCGTCCTCCTCACGACCGTGGTTACGGACGCCGGCGGGAACTTCTCCGCCACCGGGGTCAAGCCCCCGCCGGGCACCGAGGCGACGGCCGTCCTCAGGAAAGTGGTGAAGAAGACCAAGAGGTACCAAGCACATCTGCCCCGGTAAGACAGGAGACGAAGAAGGTCCAGCAGTAGGCACGCCTGGCGCCACGAGCGCGCCAGTGGGCCTAGCCCTCCGTGGGCAGGTGGCCCGTGGTCTGGTCGCGCTCATGGCGCAGTGAGTTGATCACCGCGCCGGCCAGCAGGCCGAGGCTGACGGCGTAGAACCAGAGCAGGGCGACGAGGATGAAGCCGAGCGTCCCGCCGATCCGGTTGAGGTCGGAGATGCTGGTCAGGTAGAGAGGGAAGACGTAGTTGGCGACGCTGACCGCCGCGCTGAAAAAGAGGGCGCCCGGCCAGATCGAGCGCCAGGGCATGTGCCCCTTCGGAACCGCCCAGTAGATGGCCGAGACGATCCCGAACGTGATCGCGAAGCCGCCGGCGACGACGATCCCGACCCGGATCGCCCCCAGGTCGTCGAGGCCCCAGGGAAGGTCCTCGGCGCCGGAGAGCGCCGCGCTCTCTACGGCCGGCACCGCGACGCTGGCCGCGAGGAGCAGCGTGAGCGCGAGGAGCATTACGAAGGAGAAGCGCTTCTGCTCCACCCAGCCCCGGCACTCGACGTGGTAGATGCGGCAGAAGGCGGTGTCCATCGCCCCCCAGAAGGAGGCGCCGATCCAGAGGCCGCCGACCACAGCGGCGATTCCGATCGTGGTCGAGCTGTCGCGAACGCGGTCGATCGCGTTCATCAGCGCGTCCTGCTCGATGTTCGGGAAGAGGCGCTGGATGTCGATGATCACGCTCTCCTCGATCTCCGGGCTGTCCACCACCTGGCCGAACACGAACAGCACCAGCAGCGCGAAGGGGAACACCGCCAGCATCAGGTTGTAGGCGACCATCCCCGAGAGGCCGGTGATGTTCTCCTTGTAGGCGCGGTTCCAGAAGGCCCGCAGCCAGACCGAGATCCAGCCACGCCTCATGCGTAACGAACGTCCGTGCCGGTGTACTTCGCAGTTCGCGCGGAACTTTGCGGCCAGGCGTGTGTTCCAGGCTTGACTTCAAAAAATATAGTGGCTAGGCTTGTAGTCACGCGCGGTCCGGGGTGGATGCCTGGCCCGCGTTTTTGCCGCCTTTTTGGGCCGGAAGTAAAGGTTCGGTCCCCGAGGTCGAATCTGATTTGGACATAACTGGGTAAGCGGAGAACAGGATGCTAGTCGCGGAGATACAGGAGCTCGAGGAAGTAAAGACGCTGATCACCAAGGGTCAGCAGCTGGGCGTGCTCACCTACGGTGACGTCTCCTCTGCCGTCTCGGAGGTGGAGCTTGACGAGTCCGACGTCGAGGACCTCTACGGCCACCTCGAGAAGTCGGGGATCGAGCTGGTCGAGGACGTCGACCCCGCCCTGAAGGACTCCCCCGAGGCGGAGCGGACCAAGGGCCGCGGTCGCAAGCGGGAGAAGGCGGCGCTCGACCTGAAGCCCGACATGACCACGGACAGCCTGCAGCTGTTCCTCAAGGACATCGGCAAGGTCAGGCTCCTGACGGCGGCCGAGGAGGTCGAGCTCGCGAAGCGGATCGAGCGCGGCGACCTCGACGCCAAGCAGAAGATGGTCGAGTCGAACCTCCGTCTGGTCGTCTCGATCGCCAAGAACTACCGCAACCAGGGCCTGCCCTTCCTCGACCTGATCCAGGAGGGCACGCTCGGCCTGGTGCGCGCCGCCGAGAAGTTCGATTACCGCAAGGGCTTTAAGTTCTCGACCTACGCGACCTGGTGGATCCGCCAGGCGATCGCCCGCGCGCTCGCCGACAAGGCGCGAACCATCCGCATCCCGGTCCACGTCGTGGAGAAGCTCAACAAGATCGGCCGCGCGGAGCGGAAGCTGGTCACCGAGCTGGGCCGTGAGCCGAGCCCAGAGGAGATCGCCGAGGTCACCGGCATCGAGCCGGAGGAGGTCGACTCCATCAAGCGCTCGGCGCAGGCCCCCGTCTCCCTCGAGAAGCCGGTCGGCGACGAGGAGGAGTCGGAGTTCGGCCAGTTCATCGCCGACGAGCGGGCCGAGTCGCCCTTCGAGCGTGCCGCCGAGCTGCTCACCAAGGAGGCGCTGAAGGAGGCCCTCGAGAACCTCTCCTACCGCGAGCGCCGTGTGCTCGAGCTCCGCTACGGGCTCGGCGGCGAGCATCCGCGGACCCTGGACGAGGTCGGGCCGGACCTTCAACGTCACCCGCGAGCGCATTCGGCAGATCGAGAACCAGTGCTCAAGAAGCTTCAGTCTCTGGCTGAGGCTCAGAAGCTGCGCGAAGTTGCGTAGACGCGAGCGGCGACTGCGCCGCTCGGAACGCGCTCGCTTCGCTCGCTGATTTTTTGGGAGCGTTCCTCGCGGCGCACCCGCCACTCGCGCCCACGACCCACGCACGGTGAGGCTCAAGCCCCGCGCCTGAGTGCCGATAGGCGGGGTGATGGCCTTCGACATCGATGCTGCCCTGAAGTACACGGTCGAGCGGGAGGGCTCAGACCTCCATCTCAAGGTGGACGCGCCGCCCGTGGCGCGCGTCCACGGTGACCTCTGGGCGATCCAGGGCTCCGAGCCCCTGACCGCCGCCGACACGGACGCGGTCCTCGAGCACATCGCCGCGGACAATGAGTCAGCTCGGAAGGAGTTCGCGGAGGTCGGGGAGGCCGATTTCTCGTACTCGATCGAGGGCGTCTCCCGCTTCCGCGTCAACGCCTTCCGGCAGCGCGGCACGACCTCCGTCGTGATGCGCGCCATCCCCTACCAGGTCCGGACCATCGACGAACTGGGTCTGCCTGAGGTCGTCCGCCGGCTGGCCGACGAGCCCCGCGGGATCATCCTGCTGACCGGCACGACCGGGTCGGGGAAGTCGACGACCCTGGCGGCGATGATCGACCACATCAACTCGAACCGGGCGCGCCACATCGTCACGCTCGAGGACCCGATCGAGTACCTGCATCGCGACAAGCTCTCGATCATCAACCAGCGCGAAGTCGGCGCCGACACCGAGAGCTTCGCCCGCGCGATGCGCCGCGTCCTTCGCCAGGACCCCGACGTGATCCTGATCGGGGAGATGCGCGACGAGGAGACCGTCCGGACCGCGCTCTCCGCCGCGGAGACCGGCCACCTCGTCCTCTCCACCCTCCACACCCTGGACGCGAGCGAGACGATCAACCGGATCATCGACTTCTTCCCGCCGCACCACCAGCAGCAGGCGCGAGTGATGCTGGCGTCGACCCTCAAGGGCTGCATCTCCCAGCGGCTGGTCCCCCGCACCGACCACGAGGGCCGGGTGGCGGTCTCCGAGGTGATGGTCGTCACCGGGCGAATCCAGGATCTGATCCTCAATCCGGAGGAGACGGGGCGGATCACCGAGGTGATCGGCGAGGGCGACTTCTACGGCATGCAGACCTTCGACCAGGCGCTGCTGGGGTTCGTCACCTCCGGCGCGATCTCCGAGGAGGTCGCGATGGAAACGGCGTCGAGTCCGCACGACTTCAAGCTGATGCTGGCCGCACAGGGCCGGCGCGCGAGCGGAATCGAGCAGGTGGTGGGCGACGGTGCCGGGCAGTCCTAGGCACGAACGCAGCCTGTTCGGGCTCAAGCTTTCTCGCCCAACGTCCGACCTAGATCTGGCTACCGCAAGGAAGCGGATTCAGCCATGAGGAAGGCGATAAACGAAAACCCCAAGGTTCAGATGGCCGTGGTCGGCGCGCTGCTGGTCGTGTTCGCGTTCTTCCTCCTCACCAAGGTGATGAAGAAGGAGGAGCCCGCGCCGCCGCCCAGCGGCACGCCCGGGGCCGCGACCACGGCGGGCGCGACAGCCTCTCCGACGGGCTCGGCCCCTGTCAGCACCCCCACCGGCGCGCCGTCCCCGGCGGTGCCGAGCGCACCGTCCTCAGTTCCCACCAGCTCGGGCACGGTCGACCCCGAGGCGCTGGAGCCTGGCCCGGGCATGCCGCCCGAGTTCGCGGCGGCCTGGGAGCGCGGCAACGCGATCGTTCTGCTGATCGTCAAGCCCTCGGCCGCCGATGACAGGCTCGTTCTGAGCTCAGTGGCGAGGTTGTCCGAGCCGAGCACCTCGGTTTTCGTCGTCCCCGCGAACAAGATTGCGCGCTATTCGCGCATCACCCAGGGCGTCGGGGTGAGCCGGGTCCCCGCCCTGGTCGTGGTCCGGCCGCGCCGGGTCAGCTCGGTGCCGCAGGCTCAGGTGAGCTACGGCTTCCGAAACGCCGGCAGCGTGGTCCAGGCCGTTCGCGACGCGCTCTACTCGGGCCGCGACGACCTGCCCTACAGCCCCGGATAAGGGAACCATGACCCCGCGGGATCGTCCCGACTACCTGCAGCCCGTACCGGGGCCTGCCGAGGCGGCAACCGCTCCCGAGTCCGAGCCGGATTCGGTCGGCCCGCCCCAGCTGCCTTCGGAGTCGCCGGCCAACGGGTCCGCCCCCAGCGCCAGCGCGCGGCCGGATACCCCTTCGCCGCCTCCCTATCCGCCGGGGCCCCCGCAGCCTCGCGCCCCCGCACCTCCTCCCGCGCCCGAACCCCCTCCCGCGCAGGGAAGCCCCTCGCCGCCGCCCGCGGATCCTCCGCCGCTCCCTCCGCCTTCGCGGCCCCCGAAGACCTCCCCCGTAAAAAGAAGGGCGGACCCCTCGCCCGCCACTGAGCCGCCGCCCGGCCCGGAGCCTCCTCCTGCGGCGAGCCCGGCTGAGACCACGGAGACCGGTGCCGGCGGCAACGGCGCCGGAGGCGGGATGACCCCGCCGGCCCCGCCGCCGGCCGCAACGCCGGCCGCACCGGCCGCGCCAGCTGAGGTTGAGGTCGAGGTCGAGACGGCCGTCACACCAGACGCTGACGGTACCCCGACCCCCGTCGAGCGCACCCCGGAAGGCGGCATCCCCGGCCTGATCCCTCCGCTGAGCCGGGGGCACTCCGGCGCCTTCATCACGGACTCGGTCCGCGACCTCGGCTATGCGACGCCTGAGCAGATCGAGCAGGTGGTCGCGCAGTCGCGGACGGCCGGCCGCTCCCCCGAGCAGCTCCTGCTCGAGCAGGGCGTCATCGACTCCGAGCAGGTGACCAGGGCGGTCGCCGAGCGGTACGGCCTCGACTTCGTGGACCTCGCCGTCTTCCAGGTGGACATGGGCGCGGCGAACTTGATCTCGGTCAAGTCGGCCCGCCGCCACAAGGCGGTGCCGATCGGCTTCATCGACGAGGCCACCCTGATCCTGGCGATGGCCGACCCCGCCAACGTGGTCGCACTCGACGACGTGCAGATGGCGACCGGGCTGAACTGCCGGGTTGCCGTCGCACCCGCCGCCGACGTCGAGTCCCTGATCGGGAAGCTCAGCACGCTGCAGAGCACCTTCGCCGAGGCCATCGCCGAGGACGAGGAGGACGAGGAGGCCGACGCGGCCGAGGTCACCGAGATCCGCGCCTCGGCCGAGGACGCGCCGGTGATCAAGTTGGTCAACAGCATCCTCGGTCAGGGCGTGACAGAGGGCGCCTCCGACATCCACTTCGAGCGGGAGGACACCGAGATGCGGATCCGCTTCCGCATCGACGGCGTGCTCCAGGAGACCGCCAGGGTCCCGAAGCGGATGGTCGCCGGAGTCGTCTCGCGAATCAAGGTCATGGCCGACCTCGATATCGCCGAGAAGCGGATCCCGCAGGATGGCCGCGTCGGCGTCACCATCGAGGACCGGCGGATCGACCTGCGCATCACCACCCTGCCGACCCAGCGTGGCGAGGGCTGCTCGATCCGGATCCTGGACGAGTCGGCGGCACTGAAGACGCTCGACGAGCTCGGCATGGACGGCGATGAGCGCCAGCGGTTCGAGGGCTCGTTCCGCAAGCCGTACGGGACCGTGCTCGCCACCGGTCCGACCGGTGCCGGCAAGTCCACCACGCTTTACGCCGCGCTTCAGGAGCTGAACTCGGTCGACAGGAACATCGTCACGATCGAGGACCCGGTCGAGTACCGACTCGACGGCGTCAACCAGATGGGCGTCCACCGGAAGGCCGGGCTGACCTTCGCCACCGGCCTTCGCTCGGTGCTTCGCGCCGACCCCGACGTGATCATGGTCGGCGAGATCCGCGACGCCGAGACGGCTCGGATCGCGATCGAGGCGGCGTTGACCGGCCACATGGTGCTGAGCACGCTGCATACGAACGACGCCCCCGGCGCGGTCACCCGGCTCAACGAGATGGGCATCGAGTCCTTCCTCACCTCGTCCGCCGTCGACTGCGTGGTCGCTCAGCGGCTCGCGCGAATCCTCTGCTCCCAGTGCAAGAAGCGAACCATGATCCCGCAGGCGGCGCTCAACCGCGCCGGCTTCCGGGTCGCCACGGACCTCGAGGCCTATGAGCCCGTTGGCTGCCCCCGCTGCCACCGGATCGGCTACCGGGGCCGCATCGGGATCTACTCGGTGATGGTGATGAGCGACACGATCAAGGAGATGGTGGTCGCCCAGGAGCCGGAGGCCGACATCGCCAAGGTCGCCATCGAGGAGGGCATGCTCACCCTGCGCCAGGCTGGCCTCGCCAAGGTGCGCGCGGGCCTGACCAGCATCGAGGAGGTGACCCGGGTCGCCACCTAGCCGCGGCTAAAGCGCCGGGCACGGAAGGCCGATCAGGAGGAGACGACATGGAAGCCTCGAAGAACTTCGATTTCGCAGAGGTGCTCACTCGCATGGTCGAGGAGCGTGCCTCCGATGTGCACCTGAGCCCCGGCTTCGCGCCGGCGATCCGGGTGCGCGGCCGCATCGTGCCGCTGCGGGAATACGGCGAGCTCTCCCCTCAGCAGACGCGCGACCTGGTCTACACGCTGCTGAACGACGACCAGCGCAAGCGCTTCGAGTCGCAAAAGCAACTGGACCTCGGATACGCCGTCCCGGGCGTCTCCCGCTTCCGCGTCAACTGCTTCTTCCAGCGCGGCGCGATCAGCGCTGCCTTCAGGCGCATTCCCCACGAGATCCCGTCGCTCGATGAGCTGAACCTGCCACCTGTCCTCGAGGAGCTGACCCGCAAGCCGCGCGGCTTCGTGCTGGTCACCGGCCCCACCGGCTCGGGCAAGTCCACCACGCTGGCGGCGATGCTCCGCTCGATCAACCAGGAGCGCGAGGAGCACATCCTCACGATCGAGGACCCGATCGAGTTCCTGCACAGCCATGGGCGCTGCATCGTCAACCAGCGCGAGATCGGAGCCGACGCGGAGAACTTCTCGCTGGCGCTGAAGTCGGCGCTTGCGCGAGGACCCGGACGTGATCCTCGTAGGCGAGATGCGGGACCTCGAGACGATGTCCACCGCGCTCACCGCGGCTGAGACCGGCCACCTCGTCTTCGCGACCCTGCACACGCAGTCCACCGCGCAGACCGTTGAGCGGATCATCGACGTCTTCCCGTCCGAACAGCAGCGGCAGGTGCGGATGCAGCTCTCCGTTGCCCTCCAGGGGATCATCACCCAGCAGCTTCTCCCCACGGCCGACGGGGTCGGCCGCGTGGTCGCGTGCGAGATCTTGATGCCGACGCCCGCCGTGCGAAACCTGATCCGGGAGGGCAAGACCCACCAGATCTACTCCGCGATCCAGACCTCCGGCCAGATCGGCATGCAGACGATGGACGCCCACCTCGCTCAGCTGGTGCGCATGAACCGGATCACGCGCGAGCTGGCCGAGTCGCGGGCCACCGTGCCCGAGGAGCTCAGGCGGCTGCTCGGTGGCGCAACCGCGCCGGCGCAGACCAACAACCAGCCGGCGACCCCGGCCTACACGGGCTGAGCCATGAGCACCTTCGCCTTCCGCGCCGTCGACGTCGCAGGGGTCCCCTCGCGCGGCGAGGTCGAGGCCGAGTCGAAGGGCCAGGTCACCTCGCAGCTCCGCGAGCGCGGCCTGATCGTCCTCGACGTGACCGAGCAGGCCGAGGCCATGAAGCTCGAGTCGCTGCTGGACCGCTTCCGCAGCATCGGCATGCGGGACATGGCGATCTTCTCGAGGCAGTTCGCGACGCTGATCGGGTCGGGTATGCCGATGCTTCGCTCGCTCTACACGCTCGAGGACCAGACCGAGGACGAGCGGCTGCAGGAGGCGGTCAGGAGCGTCCGCCAGGACGTCGAGGCGGGCATGTCGCTTGCGGACGCGATGGAGCGCCGGCCCCAGATCTTCAACACGCTGTTCCGCGCGATGGTCCGGTCGGGCGAGGGCTCGGGACGACTCGAGGAGGCACTCGACCGAATCGCCTTCCATATGGAAAAACTGGACGCCCTGAGGCGGCAGATCCGCTCGGCGATGATGTACCCGGCGTTCGTCTTCGGGCTCGCGATGGTGATCCTGATCGCGATCGTGTCCTTCATCGTGCCGGTGTTCGTCGGCGTCTTCGAGGAGATCGCCGCCGAGCAACCGGGGGAGTCGGCTGAGCTTCCGTTCTTGACCCAGATCGTCGTCGGGGTCTCGGACTTCATCACCGGATTCTGGTTCATCTGGCTGCCAGGCCTGGTCGGCGGGACGATCGGCTTCTTCCAGTGGAAGAAGACCGAGACCGGCCGCCGCCAGTGGGATTCGGTGAAGATCCGCATCCCCTTCCACATCGGGGACGTGATCCAGAAGGTCGCGCTGGCGCGCTGGTCGCGCACCTTCGCCGGCACGGTGGCTTCGGGCGTCCCGATCCTGCAGTCGATCAAGGTCACGGGCGAGACCTCGGGCAACAGGCTGATCGAGGAGGCGATGGACGACGTCTACGACTCCGTGAAGAGCGGGGGCACGGTCGCCCATCCGATCGAGAAGCGCCGCGATCTCTTCCCGCCGATGGTCGGGCACATGGTCGCCGTGGGCGAGGAGACCGGCCAGTTCGAGCAGATGCTCAACAAGGTCGCCGACTTCTACGAGGCCGAGGTGGACGCCAAGGTGAAGGCCCTCACCTCGCTGCTCGAGCCGATCATGATCGTCTTCGTCGGCGGCATCGTCGGGTTCATCGTGATCTCGATGTACCTGCCGATCTTCAGCCTGTACGACAAGATCAAGTAGGGACCGCGAGCTCGGTTTTCGAAGCGGCCGCTTTGGGGGGCCGGGACGCCGGCATCCATTGCCTGTAGTAAGCGGAACTCCCTGGACGCACGTTCCATTTCACCCCTAAGCACTTTTCGAGTTTTTCGTTAAAGCCCTCCTGAGCGTGGCCGATGGCACTTGCGTAAACCAATACGCCAGGGCTCCGGTGAAACAAGGCAAGCCCATCGCGAGGTGGAGCACGCAAAGCCACGGGGCTCCCTCAAGGGAGTCAGCCGGGCCGCCACCGGGGTCAAGACTTAGAAAGTTGACCCACGGGGCTCTGGCAAGGCAAGTGAACCAAGGAGGTTCAGATGCTGCAGAAGCTCCGTGAGAGGAGCGGGAGCGAAGCGGGGTTCACCCTTGTCGAGCTCCTGGTCGTTATGTTGATTCTCGGCCTGCTGGCCGCGATCGCGATCCCCTCGTTCTTCTCCCAGCGGGAGAAGGCGAAGGACGCGGACGCCAAGGCGGCAGTCCGTACGGCTCAGACGGCAATCGAGACGTACGCAACCGATCACCAGGGTCAGTACACGGGGGCAGCCCCGGCGGCCCTCGTGACCATCGAGCCGACGCTGTCTGATGTCGGCACAAGGCTGACCGTGCCGACTGCCACCGACACCGAGTACACGGTCCAGGTGGCGTCCACTGTTACCGGTCACAATTTCCGGATTAGTCGTACCACGAGTGGTACCACGTCGCTCGCGTGCGATCCGGTTGCCGGCGACGGCGGTTGTCCGAGCGGCGGTAACTGGGGCGACTAGTCCCGGTTCGGCCTGACGGATGTCAGCTGTTTGGAAGGGCGGGCCCCAGGGTCCGCCCTTCCATCGTTTCTCCACCAAAGCGGAAAGCAGACCCTGTGATGACTAGCACGAATGGCCAGCCTCCCAAGGAGTGGGTATCTCGGGCACAAACGGGGTGCCGATGGGGACTGAGGAGCACCTCCAAATGCTGAGGCGACCCCTTAATCCAGGCGCACAAGACGGCTTCGCCGTGCCGACCGCGCTGCTGATGCTGATCGCCGCGTTCGCGATCGTCAGCATCGGCGTGGTCGCCTCGATCAACGCCCAGCGCGGCACGGTGCGCGACCAGGGGACCAAGTCCGCGCTGCAGCTAGCCGAGGCGGGCGTGAGCGAAGCCATGCTGCATTACAACCGGATCTGGGCCGACGAGGAAAGCCCGTGTGGCCCGGTGACCTCCAGCCCGCCCGATGCGCAGGGCTGGTGCCCCCCGATCTCCGGGGCGGACGTGGGCGGCACCTACAGCTACCAGGTGCGGGCGAGCAACTTCAATTTCGACCTGGCGGGGACGCTCGAGATCGTCTCCACCGGGACCAGCTCCAATGCAAGCGGGGCCAGCCGCCGCGTCTACATCTCGGCCGACTCCGCGTCGGCCCAGCAGATCTTCAGCGAGTACTCGGTCCAGATGGGGGAGGGCATCGTCATGGACTCGAACGCGGAGATCCACGCCGGCGCCGCGACCAACGGCGACATCGTCCTCTCGAGCAACGCCGTGCAGTGCGGACAGGCCAGCGTGGGGGAGGGGCACGACCTGATCCTGAACGGCAACTCCGAGTACCACGGCGACGCGGAGTGCACCCAGTCCGGCACCCTCAACCACGAGGAGATCTCGCTTCCGCCAGTCAACCAGGGCGACGTGGTCACCAACAACGACAACGGCCGCCTCTTCGGCCAGGACCTGATCAGCGGCAGCACCAGCGACGTGTGCTTCAACGGCCTGAAGGGGAACGGCACCAGCGGCAGCTGCGGCGCGCGGCACCTCGCCCTTGACAGCAACTCGTCGGTGACGCTCGGGGGCTCCAAGTACAGCTTCTGCAAGCTGACCATGAGCAGCAACACGGCGATCTACATCGCCGCCGGCCACAGCGTCGCGATCTACTTCGACTCGCCGGAGGCGTGCGGCTACTCGTCCGGGGTGAACCAGCTCGACATGTCCTCCAACGCGCGGATCACCGGCCCAAACGGCGCCGCTGCCAACGCCGCGCTGCTGTTCGTCGGCTCGGACACGATCGACACGAACGTCCTGCTCTCGAGCAACACCAACATCGGCGCGGCCTGCGAGCAGAACTTCGTCGTCTATGCGCCGCGCAGCCATATCGAGATGAACAGCAACTCGACCTACTGCGGCGCGGTCGCCGGCGAGACGCTGCACATGGACAGTAACGCCCGCGTCTACACGAGCAGCGGCGCACAGAACTTCGTGGTCCCGGCCACCGCCGCCCACTTCACGATGGAGCAGTTCGTCGATTGCAGCACCGCGCCCGCCACGCCTCCCAACAGCGGGTGCTGAGAGATGCTCGCCTCAGCGCTGAGAACGGCCCGGAGGGAAGCCGGAGGCGAGCACGGCTTCACGCTGCCCGAGCTCCTCGTCGCGATGGTGCTCTCGCTGCTCGTGGTCGGCACCGGCGTGATGGTGTTCAGCGCCGCCGTCCACACCCAGCCAGAGCAGACGGGGCGGAGCACATCCATCCAGGAGGCGCGAACGGCCATGGAGCGGCTCGTCCGCGAGGTCCGGCAGGGCTCGGAGGTGCCGGTCGCCAACTCGAGTCAGCTCTCGTTGCTCACCTACGTGAACAGCGTCACCTGCGGCGGCAACCCCGGCACCAACGCGATCCTGTGCCGGGTGACCTACACCTGCACCGCCGGGTCCTGCACCCGGGTGGAGGCGCTGCCGAACGGATTGAATCCGGGGCCGAGCGAGACCGTGGTGACCGGGATCTCCAATGGCATCGTCTTCGGCTATTCCCCGAGCGCCGCTGACCCCACCTTCATCAACCTGACGCTCGCCTTCCCCGCCAAGAACGGGGACGATGCGATCACCGTCGAGGACGGCGCCACCCTTCGAAACCCGGCCGCATCATGATCGGGTTTTCCCGCCAGACTCGGACACCCATCCGCCCGCTCGCGGGGCAGGAGGGCATGACCGTCGTCGAGGTCATCGTCGCGTCGGTGATCGTGGTGCTCGGCGCCCTCGCTGTGGCCTCGCTGGTCACCGCCGCGGCCCGGAACAACTTCCGCGCCGAGCAGAGCCAGGTCGTCTCCGACCGGCTGCAGCAGGAGATGGAGAGGATCAAGCGGCTCCACTTCGACCAGGTCGCGCTGACCGGTGTCCCCGCCGACACCAGCGACATCACGGATCCGCGGTGGCGGGTGACGGGCACGAGCTTTGGGATCGCGCATGACGGCAGCTCCCCGGAGCCGATGGTCTACAACGGGAGCCCGATCTTCGGCGGCGGCAACGTCAGCGGCGGGGCGATCGACCCCGGGCCGACCCCCTTCACGAGCGGCGACGTGACCGGCAATGTCTACCGCGTGGTGGTCTGGGAGAACGACGAGAGTTGCTCTCCCGCCGACTGCCCCGGCACGCAGGACCTGAAGCGGGTGATCGTAGCGGTGAGGCTGAACACCACCCCGTCCGGGGGCGTGCGCGAGTACCAGGAGATCCAGACCCAGATCGTCGACCCCGACGTGGAGCCGGTGGACAACGAGAACCCGCTGCCGCCCGGCGAGGACGACGCGACCCCGTGGACGCTGTGGTTCAGCGACACCACCTGCGACAACGCGTCGCGCGTCGTCAACACGGCGGACCACCTGACGCACAACACCCGCGGCGTCTGCCCCAGCGGGATGACGACCGGCAACGATCCCGGCGCGCCGGACCTGATGTTCGACGAGGCGCCGATCTTCAACCCGGAGTCGCCGCTCTTCGACTACGCGACCGACGTCGAGCCCAGCGTCAACCCCGCCCAGGACAAGGGCCTGCAGATGGTCCCCGGCCTCATCAACGGATGCCCCACCTACGCGACCGAGGTCATGAGCACCCCGGACGCCGAGGAGGACCGCTTCCTGAAGATCCACAAGTGGCTGAGCCCGCCGCTGCCCAGCGGGTCGTCGATCGCCCTCGACGGGGACGGAACCCTCAACCTCTGGACCCAGACCGTCAACGCGCAGCCCTACTCGGGCTCGATCTGCGTCTGGCTGTTCATCCGCTCGGCGGCCGGTGTCGACACCCCCGCGGTCAACGCCGCCCCGCCCAACCAGGGGCTGCTCTCCTTCCCGTTCTCACAGGCGAGCTGGCCCACGAATTGGAGCGAGATCCACGTGCCGCTCACGTTCACGCTGGCCTCGCTCCAGGCGGGGGACCGGGTCGGCGTGGCGCTCGCGGTCGAGCGAGGGGGGACGGGCACGGGCGACGGTACCCAGGGCCTGCAGTTCCTCTACGACGAGCCCAGCTTCGACACCCGAATCGAGCTCAAGACGCACTCCGTCGTGCCTGAGCTCTAAAGCCTCAACCGCGGTCCGCCGACACAAACCTCGATGTTTCCCATCGCCTCGCTTGCATTCATCGGCGGCATGATCGCGGGCAGCTTCGTGGGCGTGGTCGCGCACCGCGTCCCGCAGGGCCGCTCAATCGTCGGCCCGCGCTCGGAGTGCCCGTCATGCGGCGCCACGATCGCCGCCTACGACAACGTCCCGGTGGTCTCCTGGCTCCTGCTCGGCGGCCGCTGCCGCAGCTGCCACGAGCGCATCCCGGCGCGCTACCCGCTCATCGAGCTTGCGGTGGGCGCCGCCTTCGCGGCGACCGCGATCGTGCTCTACGACGAGCCGGCCCAGCTGGCGCTGGGGCTGGTCTTCGTGGCCATGCTCGCCGCGGTGACGCTGACAGACCTCGAGCGGGGGATCATCCCGAACGCCGTCCTGCTGGTCGGCACGGTGATCGGCGTTGGGATCGTCGCGGCCACCGACCCGGGCTCGCTTCCCGAGCGGGCGATCGCGGCCGCCGCCGCCGGAGGCTTCCTGCTCGCCGCCCTGCTGATCCACCCGCGCGGAATGGGGATGGGCGACGTCAAGCTGGCCGCCGTGATGGGCCTCTTCCTGGGGAGCTCCGTGGGCCCGGCCCTGCTCGTGGCGCTCGCCGCGGGAGCGGTGGTCGGGGTCGCGATCATGCTCAGCCAGGGAGCCGAGGCGCGCAAGAGGGCGATCCCGTTCGGCCCCTTCCTGGCGCTCGGCGGCGTGGTTGGGCTTCTGGCCGGCCCCGAGCTGCTCGACCTCTACCTGGACACCTTCGCCGGCTAGGTGGCTGCCATGAGTGCGATTTACGCGTGTGAACCCCAAGTTTCAGGTATGGCGAGCCACGCCTGGATGTCCGATGAACGTCCAAGGCCCAGGTACCGGGCAGCGGGAGCGCTGCCTGGGCGTGAGGCGGTCAAGCGATGAAAATCCAGGTCACCAGGAAAAGGAGCATCGATATCGGGGGCACTAGGTCCCCGGGTGGCGGCATCGTCGGTCTCGATGTCGAGACCAGCAGCATCGCCGCGACCGAGGTCCGTGGCTCCAAGGTCGTCCGGACCGCGATCGCGCCGCTGCCGCCCGGCGTCGTCAACGAGGGCGAGGTCGAGGACACCGAGGCGCTCTCCGAGGCCCTCAGCAACGTCTTCAAGCAGTACAAGCTCAGCAAGCGGGTCCGGCTCGGCATCGCCAACCAGCGGGTGGTCGTTCGCACACTCCACCTGCCGCTGATCGAGGACGATGAGGAGCTCGATACCGCGGTCCGCTTCCAGGCCCAGGAGCACATCCCGATGCCGCTGGACCAGGCCGTCCTCGACCACCACGTGGTCTCCATGGGCACCGGCCCCGAGGGCGAGCGCCAGATGGAGGTCGTTGCGGTCGCCGCCCGGCGGGACATGGTGGCTGCGCTTCTCGGCGCGATGCGGAAGGCCGGCCTGAGCCCGATCGGGATCGACCTCTCCGCCTTCGGGATGATCCGCGCGCTCCACGGGAACGACGGCAACGGTCACACCCCGGCTGACGGCAACGGGCAGGGCGAGATGACCACGGAGGTTGCCGAGGCCCCGGAGGGCGACGAGGCCCCGGGTCAGTACGAGGACGCGGCGGGTGAGTACGAGGACGCCCCGGCCGAGGAGGCCCCCACGGTCCCGGAGCCCCTGGCTCTCCCCGACGGAGATCAGCTCGCCACCACCACGCTCTACTGCTACCTCGGGGACGTCACGAACCTGGCGGTGGCCCGCGGCGCCGAATGCCTGTTCACCCGCGTGGCTCCGTTCGGGATGGAGAGCATCGCCGCCGAGCTCACCGAGGGACAGGAGATGTCGCCGGAGGATGCGCGGGACCTGCTTCTCGAGGTCGGCCTCGAGGAGTCCGTTGACTTCTTCGACGAGGAGGGCGCGAGCGCCGTCGCCGCCCGGGAGGCTCTCCAGCGCGGTGCCACCAAGCTCGCCGACGAGCTGCGGCTGTCACTGGACTTCTACGGCGCTCAGGAGAACGTCCCTTCCATCGAGCAGGTCGTCGTCTGCGGTCCCGGTAGCACCATCCCGGGCCTGCCCGAGCACGTCCAGACCGGACTCGGCCTCGGCATCGAGGCGGTCAGCCCCGATGCCCTCGGTGACCTCGACCCGGAAGACGCCGCCCGGCTCACCGTCTCCTACGGCCTCGCGCTGGGGGAGGGCTGATGCGCCCCGTCAACCTGATTCCGGCTGAGGAACGCCGCGGCGACCACTCCGAGCTCCGCCTGGGCGCGTTCACCTACCTGCTGGTCGGCGGGCTCGCCCTGCTGATGCTCGGGATCATTGCCGTCGCCTTCACCTCCAAGCAGGTCTCCGACCGCGAATCCGAGAAGCAGGAGCTCGAGGTCCAGCTCCAGGAGGAGTCCGCTCGCGCCGAGAGCCTCCGCTCCTTCGCCGACTTCCGTGCCGTCCAGGAGACCCGGACGGCGACGGTCGCGAGCCTCGCCCAGAGCCGCTTCGACTGGGAGCGGGTGATCAAGGAGTTCTCGCTGATCCTCCCGCCCGACATCTGGCTGACAAACATGACCGGCACCGTCAGCCCAGCCGTCGCGGTCCAGAACGGGGCCGAGGTGACCACCAGGGACGACGTCCCCGGCCCGGCGCTCGAGCTCATCGGCTGCGGTCCCAGCGAGGAGGCGGTCGCCGGCTTCATCTCCGCTCTCGAGGACATCGACGGCGTCACCCGAGTCGGCGTCCAGGAGATCAAAGCAGTCGGAGTCCACGGAGGAAGCGGAGTCCTCGGCCCCGGCCGATAGCAGCAGCGGCGAGGGAGCCGACGACTGCCGGACCAGGGACACCATCGTCCAGTTCCAGATCGTCGTCGCCTTCGACGCGGTCCCGACCCCCGCGACCGCCACGACGGCGCCCGGCGTGCCCGCCCCGGCAGGCACCACCGGCAGCGGTCAGCCCGCCGGCTCGGCGCCCCCCTCGAACATGAACCAGCAGATCGACCAGTCCCAGCAGGCCACCAACGTGATTCCGGGAGGCTGAGGTGAAGCGCGCAGGCGACAGCAAGATGATCTTCGCCGCGGTCGGCATCGCCGCCGTGCTGTTCCTCTTCTACTTCATGGTCCTCGGGCCGAAGCGCCAGAAGGCATCCACGCTGGAGGAGGACATCACCAAGCTCGAGACCTCGATCGACGGGCAGAAGCAGGTGACGCAGTTCGCCGAGCAGGCGCGGCAGGAGTTCCCGCGCTACTACGGCCGCCTCGTCGTGCTCGGCAAGGCCGTTCCGGAGCAGGCCGACTCGGCCTCGATGCTCGTCCAGGTGAACAGCCTCGCCGAGCGGGCCGACATCGACTTCCGCGGCATCGAGCTCTCGGCGGGCGGCGGCGGTGGTGAGGGCGGCGGCTCCACCGCCGGCACGACCGCCCCAGCGCCCACGACCGGGACCGCCCCAGCGCCCGCGACCGGCGCACGGCGAGTCCGCCGGCGCCACGCCGCCCCCAACCGAGTCGGCGCCGCCGGCCACGGCGGACACGGGCGCGACGCCCGCCTCGAGCAGCACGACCACCGGCACTACGCCGGCCCCCGCGACCGAGGCGACGGCGGCGAGCCTGCCGATCGGTGCGGTGGTGGGGCCGGCCGGGCTGCCCACGCTTCCCTACGAGGTGACCATGCAGGGCGACTTCTTCGGCGTCGCCAACTTCATGGCAGGGGTCGACCGCCTGGTGACGCAGCGGGAGTCCGCCGGCCAGGTCTCGGCCAACGGCCGGCTGCTGACCGTTGACGGATTCGCGATGAGCCACCCGCGTCTGGAGGGTGGAGTGAACATGCTCGACCTCGACTTCTCGCTCACCAGCTTCGTCACCCCGGCCGAGCAGGGCCTGACCGCGGGCGCCTCCCCCGGCGGGCCCGCGCCAGCGCCGGCCGCGCCTGAGGCCACCCCCGCGAGCTCGACGGTGGCGCCATGAAGCTCTGGAAGATCCAGAAAGTTCGCCGGCGACGTGGTGTACGACCTGCGGCAGCGAGGGCTGCTGCCCATCGTCGTGCTGCTCCTCGTCGGCATGGTCGCGGTCCCGCTCCTGATCACGAGTGGCGGCTCGAAGTCGTCGCCGTCTGCGAGCGAAGCCGTAGTCGAGCAGGCCGCCGAGCTCGCGCCCGAGAACCAGAAGGCGGTGGTCGCCTACCAGCCCGGCGTGCGCAACTACAAGGACCGGCTGAAGGACCTCACCGCCAAGGACCCGTTCAAGCAGCAGTTCACCCAGGTCGCCGCGGCCGCCTCGCAGCTGGAGACGAGCCTGACCGGGGGCGGTGGCGCAACGAGCACCGAGACGACGACTCCCGGCACGACCCCCGAAGGGGGCGGCGAGACCACCACGCCTGAGACCGGCGGATCCACCGACACAGGTGGAGGCGGTGGCGGCGGTGGAGGCGGCGGCGGCAAGTCGAAGGTTCGCTACTTCTATTACACGACCGACCTGATGGTCGGCGAGGCCGCCTTGACGCTGCAGCGACGCGATGGCGTCAAGGCGCTGACGCCGCTGCCGAGCGAGTACGCCCCGGTCGCCATCTACCTGGGAGCGACGCTCGACGGCAAGCGGGCGCTCTTCCTGATCTCCAACGAGGTGACGCAGGTGAGCGGCCAGGGCGAGTGCCTCCCGAGTCCGACGGACTGCTCGATGCTCGCACTGCGCAGCGACCAGACCGAGGACCTCCTCTACGGCGTCGACGGCAAGATCTACCGGATCCAGGTCATCCGCAACCGGCGCATCGTCAGCTCGAAGCCCCCGCAGGGCTAGCTTTACTAAGTAAAGCTTTGGGGGTATCCTCCGGGGCGTGTTCGATCAGGAATGCCCGGTGTGTCGCACCGCGGAGGTCATCTCCGGCAAGTGGACCCTCCTCATCATCAGGGACCTCGCCGACTCCTCGCTTCGCTTCTGCGAGCTCGAGCGGTCGCTCGAGGGGATCAGCCCGCGGACCCTGTCCCTGCGGCTGAGGGCCCTCGAGGACCAGGGGATCGTCTCGCGGCGCACCTATCCGGAGGTCCCGCCACGGGTCGAGTATGAGCTCACGGACAAGGGCACGGCGCTCGTCCCGCTGATCGAGGACATGCGCACCTACGGCCGCCGCTGGCTGCCGCAGGACGAGCGGCAGCCGGCCGCTGTCTAGCTGCAAGGCTCCATTCACACGCAGGACGCCCGCCCGGCCGGGAGAACTCGGCCCATGTGACCACGCTTGAGAGCACCACCGAGCGGCTGGAGGAGGCCCTCCGGCGCCTCGCCGTCGAGGCCGCCGACGTGTTCGACGAACTGCTGGCGGGCGGCGCCGAGCTGCCCTTCGAGATCGAGCCGACCGACGACTCACCCCTGCCGATGTATCAGTACGCGCCGCGGACGGCCGATTTCATCGAGCGCCACGTCGCCGAGCTGCGCCGGCTCGAGGCCTTCGTCGAGGTTCGCGAGATCGCGGGGGAGGAGGCGGCTATCGGGTTCATGGTCGGCCTCTGGGACAACCGCACGGAGTTCGAGATCGCCGGCGACCGCCTCCAGGGCGCGATCGACGGGGTGCTGGCGACGATCTCCTCCGACTCCGACGAGGCCACTCCCGCCGGCGAGGTGCTCGTCCCGCTGATCGGCTTCCACATGCCCGCCGAAGAGATCGAGCTCGACGGGGTGCGGATCGTACGCGCCGACTCGGTGCCGGATGCGCCCCCCGACGCCGTTGATGCCACCCGGAGCGGCCGGGGCGGGAAGCCGGGCTTCCTCGCCCGGGTCACCTG
Source organism: uncultured Solirubrobacterales bacterium (assembly GCA_963752605.1). Classification (GTDB taxonomy): domain Bacteria; phylum Actinomycetota; class Thermoleophilia; order Solirubrobacterales; family 70-9; genus CAVVYW01. The sequence continues at coordinate 1,165,355 of CAVVYW010000005.1, read as the reverse complement.
CCCGAGCGCCAACGTTGCTCCTGCCGCCGCCGTCGCGGATGAGATGCGGCGGGCGTTGCGGACGATGCGCCTCTTCAGGCCCGGCGCGGTCGGGCTGGGCTCACACGGCTGGGCTCGCAGGACGGGCGGCTGGGAACGGTTCGGGACGGGCGCCGCGCGCCCGCGCCAGGGCGGCTACCGCCTCACCGGGAACGAGGTCAGCGAGCTCGAGAGCTTCTCCGAGGCACTTGCCAAACGGGGTGCGCGCCTGCCGGCCCTGGACTGGGCCGCGTCGCGCTTCGAGCTGGGCGCCGAGCGCGCCTCGCTGATCGAGGCGCTGAGCGACTACCTGCTGGCGCTGCGCGGACTGCTCGAGGGGGGTGGCCGCACGCGGACCTCTCTCGCCGCCCGGGTCGCCACGCTCGCCTGCGAGCCAGAGGACAGGGACGCCGGCCGGCTTTGTGTCGAGCGGGCCCTGCTGATCGAGCGAAAGCTGATGAGCGGCGGGCGGTTCCGCCCGACGGCGGAGGCCTCGCCGCTGGACGTGATCGCCGAGCTGGAGGAGCTGCTGAGGCGGCTGCTCAACGGGCTCGCCACCGGAGGGCTAGAGGGCGATCTGAGGGTCACCGCCGACGAGATCCTGCTCAAGGACGGGCTCGCGGTGGGGGAGGCCCAGACCCACCGCGACGACGAGACCGCGGAGTGGCGCATCCCGGATCCAGTCGGCGACACCGACGGGATCGACCTCAGCGCGATCAACGACGGCTACGTGGGAGAGATCGAGGTGCGGCGCACCAAGGACGAGCCCGATCCCGACGACTTCGACCCCGGCCCCGACGGCGAGCCGACGGAGGCGGACCCGCCGACCGAGCGGGAGCACACCACCGCGTCGGGCACGAGGAACGTGCTCGATGACGTCGAACTACCGGAAATGGCCCCCGCCAACGAGCGACCCGGCGGCGACGACGAGCGCGGCCGCGACGATGAGCGCGGCCGCGACGATGAGCGCGAGCCGGCGCCGCGCGACGGACCCTTCACGCCCAAGCCGAGCGCCGAGGCCGACTGGTTCAGCGCCGGAGACGGCGACGGCGAGGTCGAGTGGCCCGCCTTCGCCAGCCCGCGGCGCAAGGACCGCGACCGCGACCGCGCCAAGGACCGTGAGGGCGCCTCAGACCGCGTCAGGTACCTGTTCCCCGTCCCGGACCAGACCGACTGGGATGTGGGCGAGCTGCGCTACGAAAAGCGCCAGAAGCGCAGCTAGCGGCGCATTTTGCGCGATCGGCGTGCGACATCCGGTGCGAGGCTGGAGGCATGCCGCGGCAAAGGGGCCGGTGTCCGGAGAATTCGGAGAGTTCGGATGAGAATCCCGATATCAGGGGCTATCCACCGGAGGACTCCGCTCCAGATGTGACCGATATCCCGGGATATCCCACTTCCCAGGACAGTGCTTGCGGGGCCGATAGCGACCGATATCCGGATGACGGCGTGGTTGGTATGCCGGATGGTGCCCCACTGTTCCAGGACAGCGGGTTCGAGTCACTGGATGACTACCTAGAGCACCTCGAGGACCTCTGGCGGCGACAGAACGGCCTGCCGCCATTGATGCCCGCGGGGCTGAAGCCGGTGCGGCCGAGGGATGGGTTCGGTTCGCGGCAGGTCGGCCTCAGGCTGCCCGAGGCCGACTTTCGTCGCCTGGGGGACCTCAGCGATGAATACGGCGTTGCGCCAGCGACGATGGCGCGAATGATCGTCGTCGGCGCCCTGCGCTCTCGACGAGTCCCCGAGGACTGACGGGATCGCAGAAACTGAGCGCCGAGTGTGATTACGCCGCCCCTGAAGCCGCCAGCGCCTCGCGCTGCTCCTCGGTGGCAAAGAGGTAGCGGTTGATCTTGAGCAGCCCCTCGAGGTCGTGGACGTCCTCGTCCAGGTAGGGCACGCGGATCACGCGGCGGGCGTTCAGCTCCCGCGCGAGGTGGTCGATGTTGCGCGCGTCGCGCTGGGCGAGGGCCTGGTAGTCGGCGAAGTTTTCCGCCACCCGCCGGGCCAGCCCGTCGTCCAGCTGGTCCCCGAGGTCGTCCTCGACCTCGCCGCCCTCCAGGTCGGCCTCGGTCTCGTAGTGGACCTTGTTGACGATCACGCCGCCGACCGGCAGCTTCGCCTCGACCAGCTTGCGGTGGAAGTAGACCGCCTCCTCGATCGGCTCCCCCTGCGGGCCGCAGACCACCAGGAACGTCGTCGCGGGGTCGGAGAGCAGCTCTGAGACGCGCTTGGCGCGCTCCGTGAAGCCCTCCACCATGCCGCTGAAGGCCTGGAAGAACTCGCTCAGGTCGGTGAGCAGGTCGAGCCCGGTGAGCCGCTTCAGGACACCGAACATCATCGAGCTGCCCCGGCCGACCACCTTGGTGGCAAGGCCCGTGGGCTTCATGAAGACCTGCATCGAGCGGCCCTCGATGAACTGGGTCAGGCGCTTGGGCGCGTCGAGGAAGTCCAGCGCGTTCCGCGAGGGCGGCGTATCGAGCACGAGGAAGTCGTAGCGGCCCTCCTGGTGGATCTCGAACAGCTTCTCCATCGCCATGTACTCCTGTGAGCCGGCCAGGGCGTTGGAGATCTGACGGTAGATCTGGTTCTGGAGGATGCGGTCACGGGTCTCCGCGTCAGGGGCGTGCTTCTGCACGAGATCGTCGAAGGTCGCCTTGGCGTCGAGCATCATCGCCCAGAGCTCGCCCCGCATCTCGACTCCGGCGCCCTCGAACAGGCTCGCGTCCACCTGCCGCGGCTCGTTCTCGAGCTCCTTCAGCCCCAGCGAGTCCGCGAGCCGCTTGGCTGGATCGATGGTGAGCACGGCGACCTTCTGGCCCCGCGCGGCCAGACCGGCCGCAAGCGCGGCCGAGGTGGTCGTCTTGCCCACGCCGCCCGAGCCGGCGCAGATCGCGATCCCGCGGCCCTCGAGGATCTCGGCGACGTCCGCCACTACGCCGCCGCCCCGGAGAGCCAGCGGAGCTCCTCGACGTCGAGCGTCGGCTTGAAGATGAAGGGGAGCGTCTTGACGGGGGTGCTCACGGCCACCTTCAGGCGCTCCAGCTGATCGCGCTGGGAGCTCGCGCGCCGGTGCTCGGAGAGCGCCGCGCGGATCGCGGCCCTGGCCGCCCCGTCCGAGTCGTCCAGCGCCCGCTCGAGCTCGCCGGCCTCGTCCTGAGAGAACCGCTCCGGGTAGAGCGCGTTCATGTAGACGCGATCGACCGACATGCCGACCTTCTCGGTCAGCTCCCGCTCGAGGTGAGCCGACTCGTTCACCGGCATCTCCTCGGGAATCGCCACGATCGCGACCCCCGTCGTGTCGTGGTCGGTGATGAAGCGGTCGAGCTCCTTGGCCTGCGAGTGGATCGGCCCCACCCGGGCGATCCCGGCGAAGGTGCGGGGCGTGGAGAGAAAGCCGATTCCGTGCCCGGTCGCGGGCGCGTCGACGATCACGAGGTCGTACCCGCTGGCCTTCTTCACCTTGCGGTCGGTCTGGGACAGCTCCCAGATCTTCCCGATCGTGACCAGCTCCTTGAGCCCGGGGGTGGCGGCGGCGAGGTAGTTGAAGATCCTGGAGCGGACCAGCAGGTCGCGCATGGCGCGGACCTTGAGCTGGAGCAGCAGGTACTCGCGCAGGGACTCGTCAGGATCGATCGAGATCGCCCAGAGATTGTCGGCCACCTCGACCTCGTGGAAGCCGACCTCGCCCTTCTTGAACACGCGGGAGGCGTTCTCCTGCGAGGCGACCTCGCAGACGATCGTCCGCTTGCCCCGGGCGGCGGCGGCGAGGCCCAGGGAGATCGCGAGTGTCGACTTGCCGACGCCTCCCTTGCCAGTGACGAAGACGAGCCGTTTCTCGAGGAGATCAGGCACGGGCGGATTCTTGCCGAGATGGGCAGGAAATACGCCTCCGCCTGCGAAAAAGGGCGTCAGAGATGGCTAAGTCCCGTCGCAAGAAGGCCGTGAAAATGGCCGAATCGGGTCGCCTGAGCCCCGACCAGCTGGTCGGGCCCAAGCTCTCGCGCCTGAGGCGCAGGAAGGCCAAGAAGGAGGAAAAGGCCTCCGAGGCGCCCGAGAAGCAGGCTGAGGAGCAGCCGGAGCCGAAGCAGGCCCCCAGGCATACCGGTCCCGCCAAGGTGATCGCCTTCGCGAACCAGAAGGGCGGCGTCGCCAAGACCACCACCGCGCTCAACCTGGCCGTGGCCTTCAAGGAGTCCGGCCACCGCGTGCTCGCGGTGGACATGGACCCGCAGGGCAACCTGACCATGAGCCAGGGCGTCGATCCCGACAAGGTCGAGAAGAGCATGTTCGACGTGCTCGTCCACGGCACGCCGCTGCGGGAGGTGATCGTGGAGAAGGAGGTCGACGTGGCCGTCGCCTCGATCGACCTCGCCGGCGCCGAGATCGCGATGAGCACTCAGATCGGACGCGAGCGCGCCCTCGAGAAGGCGGTTGCCGAGATTCGCGGCGACTACGACTTCATCTGCATCGACACGCCGCCCAGTCTCGGGCTGCTGACGGTGAACGCGCTGACCGCCGCCGACAAGGTGATCGTGCCCGTCCAGTGCGAGTACCTGTCGATGCGCGGCCTCGTCCAGCTTCAGAACACGCTTCGGATGATCCGCGAGAACCTCAACCCCGACGTGGACATCGAGGGGATCCTGCCGACGATGCTCGACTCGCGGACCGTCCACGCCAAGGAGGCGGTCGAGATCCTCGAGGAGAACTTCGGCGACCTGGTCTTCGAGTCCCGGATTCGCAAGGCGGTCAAGTTCGCCGAGGCGCCGGTCAAGGGCAGCTCGGTGCTCAAGTACGACCCGAACTCGAACGCCGCCAAGGCGTACCGGAGCCTCGCCGAGGAGGTCCTCTCCCATGGCTCGTAAGCGGGCCAGCATGCGCGAGGGCCCCCTGGCCGACCTGTTTCGCTCCACCGAGGAGTCGGTGTCAGACGACGAGGTCAAGGTCACCCCGACGAAGAAGGAGAACCCGACCGCCCGGGTCGAGGTCGCCGTCGTCGAGCCCGAGGGGGAGGCTGCGGCCCCGGAGCCGCAGACCGGCGAGGAGCCGGTCGTCGAGGTCGAGGAGAAGATCGAGGTCGAGCGGACCGTTGAGGTCGAGGCCAAGCCCGCCGGGCCCGAGGCTCCCAAGGACGAGGTCACCGTGACCAAGACCCCCGAGGAGGCCGAGCAGCCCGAGGAGCCCCAGCCCCGCAGCTACCGCACCGTCCAGGAGCCGGGCCCCCAGCACGAGGGCCTCGAGCGCCTGCTGGGCGGCGAGCCGGAGGAAGTGAAGCCCGCCTTCGGCCGCGACGAGCCCGGCGGAGCGCGTGCCTCGCTCGTCCCCCGGACCCACCAGGCGGTGCTGCGCGTTGTCGGCGTCGGCGGAGCGGGCGTCAACGCGGTCAACCGGATGGTCGAGGCCGGGATCCCCGGCGTCGAGTTCATCGCGATCAACACCGACCTGCAGTCGCTCCAGACTTCCCAGGCCGACGCCACCCTGCACGTCGGCGCCGAGCTCACCCGTGGCCTCGGCTCGGGCTCCGACCCGCGGGTCGGCTACCGGGCCGCCTTCGAGGAGCAGGACAAGATCAAGGAGCTCCTGAAGGGCTCCGACATGGTCTTCCTCGCCGCCGGCTCCGGCGGCGGCACCGGCACCGGCGCTGCGCCGGTGGTCGCGAAGCTCGCCCGGGACGTCGGCGCCCTCACGATCGCCGCGGTCACCAAGCCGTTCCACTTCGAGGGCGCGCGGCGCATGGCGCAGGCCGAGGAGGGCATCGCCGCGCTGGGCGCCGAGGTCGACACCCTGATCGTCGTACCGAACGAGCGGCTGCTCGAGATCCTCGAGCGCCGGACCTCGATCCAGGACGCCTTCCGGGTGGCCGACGACGTGCTGCGCCAGGCGGTCCAGGGCATCTCGGACCTGGTCATGCTGCCCGGCCTGATCAACCTCGACTTCGCGGATGTGCGCACGACCATGATCGAGGCCGGGGACGCGATCCTCGGAATCGGCATGGGCGTCGGGGAGCACCGCGCCCAGCTCGCCGCGGAGAAGGCGGTCTCCTCGCCTCTGCTCGACACGCACGTGGAGGGCGCCCACTCGATGCTCCTCTCGATCACCGGCGGGCCCGACCTCTCGCTGATTGAGGCGAGCGAGGCTGCTGACATCGTTCGCGAGGCCGCGCACCCGGACGCCAACATCATCTTCGGCGCCAGCATCGACGAGGACATGTCCGAGGAGGTCTGGGTGACGGTGATCGCGACCCGCTTCGACAACGCCTTCGCCCACCGCCATCACCGCGAGCACCGCGATGGCGATCGTCCGCGTGAGCCGCGTGAGACGCGCGCCCGTCGGGACGAGGAACGAAACGAGCGCGACGGCCGGGGCCGCGAGGTCGGCCGCTACTCCGACCCGGTCGGCGACTGGCGCGACGACGGCCCCCGCGACGATGAGCCCCCGTGGGCCCAGGGCCGCCCGGCCGGCCGCGGCCGCGACCGGCTCCCCGCTGAGCCCGGCACGGGCACGCGCGGCGGGCTGGTGCTGGACGTGCCGGAGTTCATCCCCGGCCACTGAGACCAACCGGCAGCCTGCTCCGCTTCGCGTCCGCGCTGCCGGGTTAGGGTGCGAGCGGCGTGGCAACCTTGAATAGAGGAGTGGTGGCCGCGGGCCATCCGGTGACGGCCGAGGCCGGCGCGGAGGTGCTTCGCGAGGGCGGCAACGCCGTGGATGCCGCGGTCTGCGCCGTGCTCACCTCCTTCGTCGCCGAGAGCCCGCTGACCGGCTTCGGCGCCGGCGGCTTCATGCTGATCCACAAGCCCGGCGATCCCGACGTGCTCGTGGACTTCTTCGTCGCCGCCGGGGGGGCCGACGGGGTGGAACGGACGGCGGAGCTGGTCCCGATCCCCGTCTATTTCGACGAGACGCCGCAGACCTTCAACTGCGGCGCCGCCTCCTGCGGGGTCCCGGGGAACCCCGCGGGCCTCGAGCACGTCGTGGAGCGCTTCGCGACGCTGCCGCTCTCCAGGCTCGCGTCCGAGGGGGTGCGCCTGGGGCGGGAGGGCGTCCGGATGACGAAGGAGCAGGCCTACTTCCACGAGATCCTGAACCCGATCCTCACCTCCACCCCGGAGTGCGCGGCCCTCTACGCGCCGGGGGGGAAGCGGCTGGCCGAGGGCGACGTCTTCCGCCATCCGGAGATGTCCGACGCGCTGGAGCACTTCGCGGTCGAGGGAGCCGAGCCGTTCTACCGCGGCGAGGTGGCCCGCACGGTGTGCGACTGGGTGCGTGAGAGGGGCGGAACGCTGGGGATGGACGACATGGAGGCCTACGAGCCGGCCGAGCGCCAGCCCGTCAAGGCCCGCTTTCGGGGCTGCGACGTGCTCACCAACCCGCCGCCATCCTCCGGAGGCATCCTGATCGCCTACTCGCTCGGCCTGCTCGAGCGCCTCGGCGACCGGAGCGGGGTGGAGGAGATCGTCGCCGCCACCGAAGCGGCCAACTCGCATCGCGAGGAGGACTTCCACGAAGGGCTCCACACCCCAGGATTCATCGAAGGCTTCATGGACCCAGACCGCCTCGGCGAGGTCGTGACCCGGATCAAGGCCGGCGAGTGGATCGGCGGGGCCGGAGGCGCGGGGGCCCGGGCGAGCGGCTCGGGTCCACCACCCACCTCTCGGTGCTGGACGGAGATGGAATGTGCGCCTCGGTCACCTGCTCCAACGGCACCGGCTCGGGCCTCTACGTCCCCGGCACAGGGGTGCATGTGAACAACATGCTCGGCGAGGAGGACCTGAACCCGCACGGCTTCCACAAGATCCCGCCCGGCCGCCGGGTCAGCTCGATGATGGCCCCGACCATCGCCCTGCGGGAGGGCGAGATCGTGGTCGGGCTCGGCAGCGCCGGCTCCAATCGGATCCGCTCCGCGATCCTGCAGACGACCGTCCGCGTGCTCGAGGAGGGGCATGGACGCGGGCGAGGCCGTCCGCGCGGGGCGCCTGCACTTCGAGGCCGGGACCGTCCAGGCGGAGCCGGGGGTGGACGAGGACGGCGCTGAAGCGCCTGGAGGAGCGCGGCGTGCCGGTGATCCGCTGGAAGCGCCAGAACCTCTACTTCGGCGGCGTGCAGGCGGTGGCCCGCGACCCGGCCTCGGGCGGCGCTCACCGGCGGCGGGGATCCCCGCCGCGGCGGGGCGGTGGTGGTCGCCTGAGCACCCCGCGTACCCCTGGGGCGCCGACTGGCGCTTTAAGCCGGTGAATAGCGGGTAACACCGCTTTGCCAGGGAAACGCGGGTTTGGCACCGCACGGCACAGAGGAGTTGAGAAAGATGAGACTCCGAGGACAGGCGACGAGCCGTCAGCGCGGGCCTCGCCTGGTGATGGGCATCGACGCTGCTGGCCGCGCTCGCATTGGCCGTGATCGGCCTGCCGGGCGCCTCGGCGGCCCCTCGGGGCGACCGACCTGTCGCTGACCAAGAGCGACAGCGCCGACCCGGTCACCAAGGACAGCGAGTTCAGCTACACGATCCGGGTCACCAACCCGGGCCCGTGAACGACGCGACCGACGTCGATGGTCACGGACACGCTTCCGTCGCAGGTCGACTACAAGTCGGCGACTCCGTCGAGCGGGACCTGTAGCCGCTCCGGCAGCGTCGTCACCTGCGATCTCGGCCAGGTGAACGCAGCCGTCACGGCCACCGTGACGATCGTGGTCAAGGCCGACAGGACCGGGACCGCGTCCAACACCGCCGTGGTGACCACGACCGGCGTGATGGACGCCGAACACGCCAACAACTCGGACACCGAGACCACGCTGATCAACGACAAGCCCACGACCACCAAGCCCCCCAAGAAGGGAAAGGGCAGGGCAAGGGCAAGAAGAGCAAGGGCTGCGGCGCCCCGACGATCAGCGGGACGGCCGGCAACGACAGCATCGCCGGCACGACGAAGAACGACGTGATCGTCACCTTCGGTGGGAATGACCAGGTGTTCGCCGGCGACGGCAAGGACATCATCTGCACCGGGTCGGGCTCCGACCTGGCCAGCGGAGGCCCGAAGGGCGACACGATCATCGGTGGGACCGGTCCGGACCAGCTGTTCGGCAACACCGGCGACGACGTCCTCAAGGGCAACAAGAGCCGGGACAAGCTGCGCGGCAACGCGGACGACGACTTCTTGGGTGGAGGTCGCGCGCGCGACAACTGCCGCGGCGGCTCGGGCAACAACGAGTTGCGCAGCTGCCCGTAGCCGACAAGCCCGCTGCCAGATCAAGGCAGGCCGGCGGCCTCCTTCGGGAGGCCGCCGGTTTTCTCAGCCGCGGTTTTCTCAGCCGCGGCCCTCAGTCCTGGTCGAACTGGACCTTGCCGTTCCCGGCAGCCCGTTCGGCTGACTTCTCCGCCAGCTCAAGGGCCTTCTCCACCGCTCCCAGGGCGTTGGCGAGCAGCTCCATGCGCTCGTCCTCGTCCCGCAGCTCCAGCAGCTGCTGCTTCGTCTCCGGCGGCAGCTCGATCCTCGCAGCGATCGCGTAGGCGGAGGCGCCCTCGAGCTCCTCGGCTTCGGGCCGCTCGCCGAGCGCACGCTCCGCCAGCTCCGCGAACGCCTCGCGCGCCTTCGCGGCCGAGCTCTCGTCGATCGGCGGCAGTGCCTCCTCCTCTGTGATCAGTTCGACCTCGCCGGCCGGATAGTCGTCCCCCTCGTAGCGGTCGAGCACCTTGAACGGCTCCTCGCCGCTGACCACGATGTTCATCCGGCCGTCCTCGAAGCGCTCCAGCACGTCGTCGATCCGGGCGGTGCAGCCGATCGAGCGGGCCCCGTCGTCGTCGCGGAGCACGATCCCGAAGGGCTCGCCCTCCTCGAGGGCGTGACCGATCATCCGCTTGTAGGGCTCCTCGAAGATGTGCAGCGGAAGCCGCTCACCGGGCAGCAGCACGATCGGCAGCTCGAAGATCGGCAACTCCTGATCCGCCATCAGGCGAGAATAGCGGCGTGGCCGAGATCGATTTCGAGGCAGAGGGCCTGCTCGAGGGGCTGAAGGGCGAGGCGCGCGAGGCGCGCCTGGCGCTCCTGCGTGACCTGGCCGACGCCGGGATCGCCCTCGAGGAGCTGAAGGCGGCGGTCGCCGAGGGACGCCTGGTCCTGCTCCCGGTGGAGCGGGTCTTCGAGCCCGACGGCGAGCGCTACACCGCCAAGGAGGTGGCCGAGAAGTCGGGGCTCGCGCTGGAGTCGGTGCTGCGGCTAAGGCGGGCTCTGGGGATGCCGAGGGTCGATCCCGATGATCGCGTCCACACCAGCGCCGATCTGGCCGAGGCGATCCGGGCGAAGGAGTTCCTGGACGCCGGCCTGTCCGAGGAAGGCCTGCTCGAGGTCTCGCGGGTCGTCGGCCTGAGCATGGCCCAGCTCGCATCCGCCAATCGCGAGGTGATCGGCCAGGAGCTGATCCGGCCGGGGGTGAACGAGCGGGAGCTTGCGATGCGGTACGCGGCGGCCGCACAGGCGATGGTTCCGCGCCTCGCCGACGCGCTCATCTATGCCCACAACGTCCATTTGCGCGAGGAGATCCGCAAGGCCGTCATCACGGAGCAGGACCTGGCGGAGGGCACCCTGCGCGCCGCGGACGAGGCCACGATCGCCTTTGCCGACCTGGTCGGCTTCACCCGCCTGGGGGAGACCCTCGACGTCGATGCGATCGGAGAACTAACCGACCGCCTCTTCGGGCTGGCGACCGAGGTTGCGAACCCGCCGGTGCGCCTGGTCAAGATGATCGGCGACGCTGCCATGTTCGCTTCGCCCGAGCCCAAGCAGGTGCTCGACACGGTGATGGACCTGGTGGAGGCCGCCGGTACCCAGGAGCTCCCTTCGCTGCGTGCCGGGGTCGCGACGGGTCAGGCTCTCAGCCGAGGGGGTGACTGGTACGGGCGGCCGGTCAACCTGGCGGCGCGCATCACGAGTTGGGCTCGCCCCGACAGCGTCGTCGGCAGCGACGAGGTGAAGAAGGCGGTCGGCAAGGAGCCGGGGTTCGACTTCTCCTTCGCCGGCAAGCACCACTTCAAGGGGATCAGGGGCGAGGTTCCGGTCCACCGCATCCGCCGGGCCGAGGCGAGCTAATCCGCCCTTTACGGGTGCCCGTAAGGCTGGGGTGAGATGGCGCTGCTGATGCTGTTCGCGCTGGTCGCCGGAGCGGGCACCGCCCTCTCGCCCTGCGTGCTGCCGATCCTGCCCGCGGTGCTCTCCGCAGGGGTCACGGGAGGCAGGCGGCGGCCGCTTGGGGTCGTCACGGGCCTGGCGCTGTCCTTCACATTCGCGACGGTGGCGCTCGTCTACCTGATCGAGGCGCTCGGGCTCCCCGACGACATCGCCCGGACCCTCGCGATCGTCGTCCTGCTCGGGTTCGGGATCTCGCTGCTGGTGCCCCCGATCGGCGACCGGGTGGAGGCGTTCGCCTCGAGGCTCGCGCCGGGCCCGGCGCGGTTCCGGGGTGAGGGCTTCGGCTCCGGACTGCTGGTCGGCGCGAGCCTCGGCTTCGTCTACGCGCCGTGCGCCGGCCCGATCCTGGCCGGGGTGATCACCGTCTCGGCCGCGCAGGACTTCACCGCCGGCCGTCTCGCGGTCGCGCTCTCCTACGCGGTCGGCTCGTCGATCGTGCTCTACCTGCTCCTGATCGGCGGCCGCCGCTTCGCGGACCGCCTCGCGCCGATCCGCAGCCGGGTGCAGATGGCGCTGGGCGCGGTGATGATCCTGGTCGCGGTCGCCATGACCGCCGACCTCGACACGCGCTTTCAGACGGCGATCGCGAGCGACCTCCCCGCGTTCCTGGTCAACCCCACCGCCGAGATCGAGGAGAGCGAGGCGGTGGCGCCAGACCTCGCCTCGATCCATGCCGGCGGCGTGCCGGTGATCTCCGATCAGGAGCAGCTGGACGAGTCCCTCACTCTGCCCAACCTCGGCCGCGCGCCGGACTTCACCGGCAACCAGCGCTGGTTCAACACGCCGGACGGGGAGGCGCTCAGCCTCGAGGAGCTGCGCGGGCAGGTGGTCCTGATCGACTTCTGGACCTACACCTGCATCAACTGCATCCGCACGCTGCCCTACGTCGAATCCTGGGACCGCACCTACGGCGACCGCGGCCTCATCATCGTCGGCGTCCACTCGCCGGAGTTCCCGTTCGAGAAGGACGAGGGGAACGTCGAGGACGCGATCGAGCAGAACGGGCTCACCTATCCGGTCGCCCAGGACAACGAGCTCGCCACCTGGGATGCCTGGGGCAACCGCTACTGGCCCGCGAAGTACCTGGTCGACGCCGACGGGAACGTTCGCTACTACCACTTCGGCGAGGGCGAGTACGACCAGACCGAGCAGGCGATCCGCACGCTGCTGCGCGAGGCCGGGAGCGAGGTCGGCGCCGGCGCGCGCGCCAGCAGCGAGGCGCCGTCCAAGGGGACCACGACCCCGGAGACCTACCTCGGAGCCGCCCGGGCCGACGGCTGGGTGAATGGGCCGATCGTCCCTGGACACCACGACTTCGGCGCCCCGCCCGGCCGCCTCAGGCCGGACCAGTTCGCCTACTCCGGCAGCTGGACGGTGGGGGAGGAGTCGGCGATCGCGGGCGGCGGCGCCCAGATCGACCTTCAGTTCAACGCTCGCCGCGCCTTCCTCGTCCTCGGCTCACCCGGCGAGGCGCGCTCGGTGCAGGTCCTGCTCGACGGCAGGCCGATCCCGGCCAGGTTCGCCGGCGCGGACGTCCGCGGGGGCCGCGCCACGGTGGAGGCCCACCGCCTCTACCGGCTCGTGGACCTGCCGCGGGTCGGTGCGCACCGGCTCTCGCTCGTCTTCGACGAGGGGATCGAGGGCTACGCCTTTACCTTCGGCTAGGCGGTCTCTTCGGTCTCGGCGAGGGTCTCGGCGAGGCGGCGCAGCGCGCGCGACTGCTGCTTTCGCACCGCCGCCGGGCTCATCTCGAGGACCTCGGCGACCTCCTCGGACTTGAGGCCGAAGCCGAAGCGCAGGAGCAGCATGCGCTGCTGTTCGAGCGGCAGCGAGGCGACCGCCGTGGCGGTTCGCTCGTCGTCGAGCCAGCCCCACTCGGGCCGGCCGCTCCCCTCGCCCGAGGACTCCATCAAACGGTGGATGCGCTCCTCGTCCTCGACGCGGCTGAACTTCTCCCGGCGCAGCAGGTCGATCGCGTGGTTCCGCGCGATGCGGAGCAGCCAGAAGCGGAAGGGCGTCTCGCTGGGCTTGTACTCGGGCAGCGCGGTGATCATCCGGATGAAGACCTCCTGGGACGCCTCGGCGACGTCGCGGGGGTCCCGCAGGTAGCGGGAAAGCTGCACGTGCACGTCGGCCTCGTTCAGCTCCCAGAGCGCCTCCACGGCCGCCTCATCCCCCCGTCCGGCGCGCGCAGCGAGCATCGTGCAGCGCTGGTCAAGCCCCTCGCCGCCGGCTTCCGAAGCGAGATGTTGAGCCGATTCCTCCGTGCCTGAAGTCTCCGTCTCCAGGCACGGCTTTTCATCCGTACTAGTCCGTAATTGATGAATTCGGGCCCGGGTGTCACAAAAGTGGGTATGCCATCCGTTTTATTAGGTAGATGCCCCAGGATCCACAAAATTCGGTAGGCGCCGAGCAGGGCCAGATCGAAGCTGACGCGGGGGTACCACAGCGCTGGCTGACGCTCTGGCAACGGGAGCCGAGCGACCAGCCGGCCCTGCTCGACGCCGCCTTCATCAGGAAGTCCATGGGGACTGACAGCCACGACGGCCCGCGGAAAGGCGGAACCGGTCGGCTGCCTCAGGGATGAATTCCGGGAAAACGGGAACACGATCACCAAGGTCAAGGACGAACGAGCACCAATCAAGGAGGAGAACGGGGAGCATGTACCAGTTCAGCCGAGCCATCTATTGTGAGCTCGCCCCGCGGATCGCGCGGCGAGAGGGGGATGACGAGGCACACGCCGCCGCGAGGCACGAGCTGCTGAAGGCGTGCGAGGCGACCATCGACCGTCTCGTCGCCGACTACCGCTACTTCGCGCGGCCCGCCAAGACGCTGTTCACCGACGTCCGCGATCTCTTCACGCTCGCGGAGCAGGTGCGCGTCTACATGGTGATCGAGCAGTACGTCGACAAGGCGGTCGAGTACGTCGAGTCGCAGCCGGAGGGCTGGCTCAACGGTGAGCCGCGCCGGTGCCCGGCCCACACGCGCAAGGGGACGCCGTGTCAGCGCGAGCCGCGCCCGGGCAAGGAGTACTGCCCGTCGCACCGGCACCTTGAAGACGGCTTCGGGGTCGAGCACGAGGAGGTTCTCGTCGCGGCCTGAGCTTCGGGAGAAGGACCTTTAGGGGAACGGCTCGGCTCCGCCGGGCCGTTTCCATGTCCAGGCCCGGTTTCGCCGCTAGTCTCGCCGCGTGGAGCAGCATGACGCTGTGGTGGTGGGCGCACGATGCGCGGGTTCGACCCTCGCCAGCGCGCTCGCCGATCGTGACTGGGACGTGGTCATGGTGGACCGCGACACCTTTCCCAGCACCACCATCTCGACCCACCTGATCTATCCGAATGGCTTGGCGCGGCTCGACGAGGTCGGGACGCTCGGCACGCTCGCCGCGAACCACGAGCTGACCTTCCTCAAGCACCGGTTCGTCGGCCTCGGGCACGAGGCGGCCGGCACGTACACGCCGGTGAACGGCTTCGATCGCGGCCTCGCGCCCCGCCGGATCGCGCTCGACAAGGCCGGGGTGGACACGGCTCTCACCAAGGGCGTGGAGGGGGTTTTCGACAGCCGCGTCGTTGGGTTGATCGGCACCGGGACCGACGATGACCCGGTCGGTGGCGTGGTCCTCGACGACGGCCGCGAGATCCGCGCGCGGTGGGTGTTCGGTTGCGATGGCCGCGGCTCGACCGTCGCGAGCAAGCTGGGGATCGAGAAGGAGCGCCCGCAGCGCGGCGAGCTCGCGATCTCCTACTCCTACTGGAAGGGGATCCCATCCGAGGCCTTCGACGGGTTCGGCACGCTGCACGTGAAGATGGAGGAGATGCTCTACCACGGGCCCGTCGAGGACGGGCTCGCGCTCCTGATCGCCAATGGCAAGCCCGACCTGACGCAGGGGAGCCAGGACGAGCGGGAGCGCAAGTACTTGGAGCTGATCCGCCACTTCCCCGAGACCTTCGACCCCAAGCTCCTCGACGACGCCGAGATGGTCACCGACGTAGCCGTCGCCCCCGAGTCGCTGATGCGCGGCTTCTACCGCAGGCCGAACGGGCCAGGCTGGGCGCTGGTGGGCGACGCCGGCCACTTCAAGCACCCGGCGACCGCGCAGGGGATCGGTGACGCGGTCGAGCAGGCGGTCTACGTGGCGGAGGTCCTCTCGGGCAACGGCGAGACCCTCGACGGCTACGAGGCCTGGCGCGACGAGCGCTCGGCCGAGCACTATGACTGGAGCTTCACCTGGGGCCGCTTCCCCCGCCCGGACCGATCCGAGCCCGTCTTCCGCGGCTGGGCCTCCGACCCGGGCGCCGGCCAGGACCTCCGCGACGCCCTCGCCCGCCAGAAGGAGCCGTCGGAGCTGATGAGCAAGGAGCGCCTGAAGCGCTGGTTCGCAGGCTCGCCGACGGCGAACTGACTAGCGCCTCCGGGCGCTGACCAGCAGGTTGTAGAAGAGCTGCGGGGGGAGGCGCGGCTCCAGGACGCGGTCGGCCCGCTGCAGGGCGAGATAGGTGCGGAAGGCGAAGCGCTTCCAGCCCCACGGGATCTCCTCGTCCACGGCGCTGCCCTCGAGGGTGCGCATGGTCCAGCCGTGCATCGAGGCGAGCAGCTCCTCGCCCTTGACCCGGACGTCGTCGAAGCCGGCGCCGTCCGCCAGGCGGCGCAGGTCGCCGGGGGAGAAGGCGTGGACGTCGACGTCGCGCTCCAGGGCGTGCCCGTTGGCGTCGGGCTCGGCGTCGTAGTCGCGCTTCGACGCGCCGATCGCGCGGCGCCAGAGCGGCGCGGCGAGCAGCGCGCTCCGCTTCGGCAGGGCCGCGAGCAGGTCGCCGTAGCGGGACGGCTCGCCGCAGAAGGCGAGCGTGCCACCGGGGCGCAGGACGCGCCTCAGCTCGGCGAAGCCGCGCTCGAGGTCGGGGATGTGGTGGAGGACCGCGTGGCCGAAGACCAGATCGAAGCTCTCGTCGTCGAAGGGGAGCTGCTCGGCGTCCGTCTGGACCGTCTTGACCTTCAGGCCGAGGGTTTTGGCGTTCTGATCGAGCGCCGTGATCATCCCCGGCGAGATGTCGGTGGCGGTGGCGCGCTCGATCGCCCCCAGCTGGAGCAGGTTGAGCGTGAAGTAGCCGGTGCCGGCGCCGATCTCCAGCGCGTCGCCGAAGGGGTCGGTCGGCCAGCCGCCGAGCGCCTTGCGCAGCTTGGCGCGGACCTGCCCCTGACCGACCGGGCCGTAGTCGATCCCCCACTTGGAGTCATAGGAGTCCGCGGCGTGGTCGTGGTAGCGCTCGTTGACGTCCTTGATCTGCTCGGGAGTGCTCGGGGCGGGCACGGCGAGGATGTTAGGCCCGTCCGTCCCCGCCTCGCTGAACGGACAACCTACGCTGCCGTCCATGGAGTACCTGCAGCAGGACCAGCCCGAGGGCGTGCCGCCCCTGGAGCTGACCGGGGAGCGCACGCTTCCCGACGTCCCCGAGGAGAACTACTGGTACCAGCGTCACGTCGCGGTCTACGAGTGGATCGCGGAGCGGGTCGCCGGCCTCCGGGTCGTGGACCTGGCAAGCGGCGAGGGGTACGGGTCCGACCTGCTGGCCCGAACCGCCGCGGACGTGATCGGGGTGGACGCCAACCCCGAGGCCTTCGAGCACGCCCGGGCGAAGTACACGCGGGAGAACCTGAGCTTCGAGCGGGGCCTGGTCGAGGACTTCGATCAGGAGCGCGACGCGGTGGTGTTCCTCCAGACCATCGAGCACATCCACGAGCCGGGGAAGCTGCTCGGACGGATCGCGCAGGTGGCGCCGGTCGCCTACATCTCCACGCCCAACCGGCTGACCCTGGCGGGCCCCGACGCTGAGAAGTCCGACAACCCCTGGCACCTGCGCGAGTACGACGCCGGGGAGTACCGGGAGCTGTTGGAGCCCCACTTCTCCGCGGTCGAGCTGCTCGGCGTCTTCCACGCGCGCAAGCTGCGCGCCCACGAGCTGGCGATCCGCGCCGGCTGGGATCGGGTGCACCCGGCGCTCCGGATCACCAAGCCGTTCTACGACCGGTTCATCCCGGCGATCAGCGCGAAGGACTTCCGCCTCGACGAGGGCACCCTCGACAAGGCCCTGGACTTCGTCGCCGTGTGTAGGAGATGACCCCCGGCACGCCCGGACGCGAAGCGGAGGACGTGCCGGTTGGTGATTTGGCGATCGTCCTGCACAGCCACATGCCCTACGTCGAGGGGTTCGGGACCTATCCCTTCGGCGAGGAGTGGCTCTTCGATGCGTTCGCGCGCTCCCACCTGCCGGTGCTGGAGGTCGCCGAGAGCCTGACGATGACCGTCACCCCGGTCCTGGCCGACCAGCTCGAGGCCGAGGGGGTGGGGGAGCGGATGCTCGCCTTCCTCGGCGAGCACCGGGTCGGGGCGGCCGCGCGGGATGCGGAGCAGGGCGAGGCCGAGCTGTTCCCGGCGGCCGAGTCGGAGGCGGAGCGCTACGCGGGCGCGATCGGGCGCCTGGAGCAACTCGATCAGAAACCCCTGCGCGCCTTCCAGCGGGCCCACGAGGAGGGCCGCGTCGCGCTGATGAGCTCCGCGGCGACACACGCAGTGCTCCCGAAGCTCGCGACCATCGCCGGGCGCCGCCTACAGGTGGACGCCGGCCTGCGGTCGCACCGGCGGCGGTTCGAGGGCGACGGTGCCCCCGAGGGGTTCTGGCTCCCCGAGTGCGCCTATGTGCCCGGCCTGGAGGACGTCCTGGAGGAGCGTGGCATCGCCTACACCTGCCTCGACCAGAGCGAGCGGGAGAGCGGAACGGCCGCGCTTGCCCCGATCCGCCTGCCGGGCGGCACGGTCGGCTTCACGATCGACTGGCCCGCCGTGGAGCTGGTCTGGTCGGAGCGGGGCTATCCCGCCGATCCCGCCTACCTCGAGTACCACCGCCTCTCCGTCAACGGGATGAGGCTCTGGTCGATCTCGGGCGATCCCTACGACCCGGGCGCCGCCCAGGCCAGGGCGGCCGAGCACGCCGCCAGCTTCCTGGGCGCGATCCGCGACCGGCTCGAGGGCCACCGTGCAGATACCGGGCGCCCCGGCCTCTGCGTCTTCGCGATCGACACCGAGCTGCTGGGCGCCTGGTGGTCGGAGGGTCCGGCGTGGCTGCGGGAGGTGCTGCGAACCGCGGAGGACGAGGGCGTCCGGCTGCTCACCCTGCCGCAGGCGCTGCGGGAGCACGAGCCCGAGGAGCGCCCCGCGCACGAGTCGAGCTGGGGCGAGGGCAAGTCGCTCGAGACGTGGGACTCGCCCGGGGTCGCGGATCTCGTCTGGGGCGCGCGGCGTCTCGAGCTGCGCCTGCTCCGCGCGGTCGAGCAGGGACTCGAGCCCGCCGCCGCCGAGCGCGCGGCGCGCGAGCTGCTGGCCGTTCAGTCGAGCGACTGGGCGTTCATGGATCACCGAAAGCAGGCGGGGGACTACCCGTTCACGCGCGTGCTGGGGCACTCAGGGGCCATGCTCGAGGCCATAGAATCCCCCGAGGCTCCGGATCCGCGCATGCGCAATCTCGTCCCCGACCTCAGCCTGGCGCCGCTGCTCGAACCCTGACGGAGCCGTTCCCCTCATGAGCACGCCTCGAGTCCTGATCCTTTCCTGGGAGTACCCGCCTCTGATCGAGGGCGGGCTGGCCCGGCACGTCCGCAAGCTCTCGGAGGGGCTGGTCGAGATCGGGACCGAGGTCCACGTGCTGACCCGGGGTGGGGAGGAGTCCCCGGCCGAGGAGCTTCCCGGCGGCGTCCACGTCCACCGCGTGCGTGAGCCGACGCGTCCCGCCGACCTGAACGAGTTCGTCACCTGGGTCGAGCGGATGAACTCGGACATGCTGGCGGCGGGGGTCGAGCTGGGCGACAGCTACAGCTTCGACCTCGTCCACGGCCACGACTGGCTGGTCGCCAACGCCTGCGACCACCTCGCGAGACGCTTCGACGTGCCGCTGGTCACCACCATCCACGCGACCGAGCACGGCCGTCACCAGGGCTGGATCAACAAGCACCCGCAGACCTACATCCACGGAGTCGAGCGCTGGATCACGAACCGCTGCGACCGGGTGATCGCCTGCTCCACCTTCATGCGCGAGCAGATTGTCGACGTCTTCGGGGTGGACGAGGACAGGGTCGAGGTGATCCCGAACGGGATCGATCCCGACGAGCTCCAGCCGCAGAACGACGCCGAGCTGCGACGGCTGCGCGCCGAGTTCGCCGCGCCCGATGAGTCGCTCGTCCTGCTGGTCGGCCGCCTCGTCTACGAAAAGGGCTTCCAGTTTGCGCTCGAGGCCCTGCCCTCGATCATCGAGCGGGTACCCAACACCCGCTTCATCGTCGCCGGCTCAGGCACCCATGAGCAGGAGCTGCGTCGCCAGGCCGAGGAGCTGGGGCTGATGGAGCACGGCACCTTCCTCGGCTGGATCGGCGACGACGTGCTCCACTCGCTCTATTGCATCGCCGACGTCTGCGTGGTCCCCTCCATCTACGAGCCCTTCGGCCTGGTCGCCCTGGAGGCGATGGCGTCGAGCTGTCCCTGCATCGTCGCCGACACCGGCGGCCTGCGCGAGGTGGTCCCGCACGACGAGGTGGGCCTGCGCTTCCGCGCCCGCGACCCCGAGTCGCTCGCGGAGATGACCATCCGCGTCCTCGACGACGCCGAGCTCTGCCGCCGCCTCACGGCGGATGCTTTCCGGCACCTCGAGCGCTTCGACTGGGGCGATGTCGCCGAGCGGACCGCGGCGGTCTATGCCGGACTCGGGGCGGTCGCCCCGCGCTGATGGGACGCCTCCCCGAGCGCGAGGTCCAACCGCCGAAGGAGCGCTCCCGTGGGCGCTCGGCCCCGAGCTTCGGCCCGGGGCTGAACATCAGCGTGCCGATCTCCTTCGGCCTGCCCCTGCTGGTGATCGGCCTGTTCCTGATGTTCACCGCCCTGCAGAACGGAGGCGTCCTCTTCTGGGTCCTCGGCGGGGTGTCCTTCGTCGCCGGCGTCGGCCTCTTCGCCTCCGGCAAGCGCCTCTAGGCTTCTTCTTTTTCCCTTCTTACTTCTTCTTCGTCGCGGCAGCCTTCTCTTCCGCTTTTCTTGCGCCTTCGACTTGCTCCTTCTTCTTGCACCTTCTTCGCTTCGTGACCGGCGACTGCCGGCGGGCCACAGCCCTCGATGGTCGCGGGCGTGTCTCCGGCCTGGGTTGCGCCGCTGTGGGCCATCGAACTTCGGTGTTGAAGACACGGCGCCGGCGGCATGCACGAGGTCGCGGCTCGCGAACAGCAGGCCATCGGGGCCGCCCTTGAAGCTGAGCGCGAAGTGAGAGATCGGGATGTCCGGCAGCCCGGCGAAGGCGGTCCCGAGTTGTCGAGCGCCGAAGCTTGCCCTTGCATCTGCATGTTGAGCTCGCCGTTGCAGGTCGAGGCCGATCTTCGGCGACGCCCACGGGATTGTCGACCAGGGTCACCGGACCCGTCAGCGGCTAGGTCAGCAGCGGGGAGGTCGCGATCGCCGACCCGATCACCGTGTTCGCCGGGCAGGTGCTCGCCTGGAACGTGCGGATGCGGGCAGATCTCGCTGCGCAGCAGCTCGTTGAGGTCGGGCCGAGGTCCGCGGCAGCAGTCACCTGGGCGTTGCGCAGGCCGGCCTCGCCCGTTGTCCTGCTCGATCGACCGTCGTCAGCGTGGGCTTGGTACCGGGCTCGACGTGCCCGGGGCACCCGAGGTTCGCGCTGAAGGTGGGGGAGAAGGGCAGCGCGCCGCAGTCGGTCGGGTGAACGGCGGCGCCGTGCCGGTCGCGAACGGTGTCGTCGGTCGGCCGCAGTCGTTGCCCGTGAACTGGTGACGGCTTCTGCGTCGCACGAGGTCGGGTTGCGCATGAACGGCTTGCCGGTGCCCGGCGCGGTCCCGTACAGCGTGATCGTCCTGCGAGTTGATGTGGGTCGGGAGGCCGCGCCAGCAGGGTGCGGTCTCGTTCGGGATGTCGTTGATGATCGTGTCGAGGCCGAAGTCGCTCTGCCGCAGCTCAGCGCCGGACTGGAGGATGATCGGTGGCAGCGCGACGGCAGCCCGGCCCGGGCCGGGCGGCAGGACGATCCCGAACCGCGCCGGCTCGCCCGGCTGCGGCGTCGAGGTTGTAGAGGTTGCCGGTGACCGTCGAGCGTGACTGGCACGGCGATGACGGTGACGGTCGCGTCGGCGTCGACCGTGCCGACCTCGCGTGTTCGCGGGGCAGCGTCGTCGCCGTTCGAGCGTGCAGTCGGCCGGTGCACTTCGGGGTCGCGGTCGGGTCGCCCGACTGACGCCGGGCGGCAGGCCGATCGTCAGGTCCTGGACGTGATCGCCGGCGAAGCCGAAGTCATGGATGTTGAAGTCGCTGTTGGCGCCGGCCGTGAGGTGTCGTCCGGGAGCGCCCGTGCCCGGAGACGGTGAGCGCCTGCGCGGATGCTGGAGGCGGCACAGGCTGCGAGCGACGATCGATGAGAAGCGACGAACCCTGCGGCTGGCTTCATGCCTTACCCCCCGAGTTTCGATGAGGCCTCATGCCTCAAAACTGAGTATATGCACATCGACCCCCGCGGCGCGTCAGTTCGGCGGCTTCAGCACTCCCTCGCCCTCGGGCTCGACCGGATCGGGCCAGCGCAGCTCCTTCGGCGCCTCGCGCATGCGGATGATCCGCGCCGGCACGCCGCCCACCACCGCGTTGGCCGGCACGTCCTTGGTCACCACCGAGTTGGTGCCGACGATCGAGTTGTCGCCGACGCGGACGCCGCGCAGGAAGCAGGCGTTGTAGCCGATCCAGACGTTGGAGCCGATGATCGTCTCGCGCTTGTAGATGCCCTGGTGGCGGATCGGCCGCTCGACCTCGGTCACCCCGTGGTCGAAGTCGATGAACATCGCCCGGTCGGCGATCACGCACCCCTCGCCGATCCTCACTCGCTTGTAGGCCGAGATCGTGCACTCCTGGCCGAACACCGTCTTGGGCGCCGATCTCGACCACGCCCTCGTGGCAGCGGATCTTGGTCCCGTCGCCGATCCAGCTGAACCGGCCCAGGTGAAGCTCGGCGCCCTTCGCGATCTGTAGCTGGAGGTTCTTGCCGAAGAACACCGGGCCCTCCGTTCGCCAGCGCCAGCCCGAGGGCGTGAGGAACCGCCGCCAGAGGTATCGCCAGAGCAGCCGCGCGTAGCGCAGGTTCAGCATCCCGCTTCTCCCGGCAGGAAGCGAAGCAGCCGGATCACGGCGGCGGATCATAGGTTCGGCCGCATCTAGACTCCGGCGCCGATGGCGAAGGCGGCCCAGATGCCGAAGCTCGCCGAGAAACTGCTCTCGGGCGACAAGCGCGCGCTGGCCAAGGCGATCTCGCTGATCGAGAACGACGATCCCGCCGGCTGGGAGCTGGTGCGCGAGGTCTATCCGAAGACCGGCAAGGCCAGGATCGTCGGCCTGACCGGGCCGCCGGGAGTCGGCAAGAGCACCCTGATCGGCGCCCTGACAAAGGAGATGCGGGAGGACGACCGCGACGTCGCGGTCCTCTCGATCGACCCCTCCAGCGCCTTCACGAAGGGCGCCCTGCTCGGCGACCGCATCCGGCTCTCCGAGCACTTCCTCGACAAGGGCGTCTTCATCCGCTCGATGGCGAGCCGCGGAGCGCTGGGCGGGCTCTCCGAGGCGACCCTCCAGGCCGCGCTGCTGATGGACGCCTCGGGCAAGGACGACGTCTTCATCGAGACGGTGGGGGTGGGCCAGGCGGAGATCGACATCGTCGACCACGGCGACACCGTCGTGCTCGTCCTGATGCCCGGCTCCGGCGACTCGATCCAGGCGCTGAAGGCCGGCGTGATGGAGATCCCCGACATCATCGTCGTCAACAAGGCCGATCACCCCCTCACGGACACGATGATCCGGGAGATCCGCGGGGTGCTCTCGCTCGGCCCCAACGTCAGCTGGAGGGTCCCGATCCTCCGCACCGAGGCGGCCAAGGGGGAGGGGGTGGCCGAGCTCGCCGAGAAGATCACCGAGCACCGCGCCCACATCGAGGCCGAGGGCACGCTCGAGGAGCGCCGTGCCCGCAACCTGCGGAACGAGGTGCTCGAGCTGGCCGCGGCGCGCATGCGCCGGAAGCTGGAGTCGACGATCGCCGACGACCCCTCGGTGGGCGAGCTGCTCGACCGCGTCGTCCGCCGCGAGCTCGATCCCGCCAGCGCCGCCACCGAGCTGCTGGAGCGAGCCGATGCCTGAGGGCTGGATCGGGATGAGGATCGACGGCCGCGAGGGCAGGACCCTCGGCAAGCTCGCCGGCCTGCACGTGGATGCCGAGAGCGGCGAGCCGCGCTGGGCGCTGATCCGGATCGGCCCGATCGCCGGCTGCACGGCGATCCCCTTCGACCACGTCGCCGAGGCCGGGGGCCGGCTCTGGGCGGCCTATGAGCGCGACCAGGTGCGCGACGCGCCGCGCTTCCGGCCGAACGAGGCGCTCACCGCGGTCCAGGAGCTGGAGCTGTGCTCGTTCTGGGAGATCCGGGAGGGCAAGGCCCGCGCGGCCGAGGTGGCGACCGCAACGCCGACGAGATCAGCGCCGTCCCGGCCGAGGCCTAGCCCGAAACGTCGATTGGGCACGATCGCTCGTCGTGATCGTGAAGCGGCGAACGCGCCGCCCAACCAGAGGAGGTCGAAGATGCTCCTGGAGGACAAGAACGCGGTGATCTACGGAGGCGGAGGTCGATCGGCGGCGCGGTGGCCCGAGCCTTCGGGCGCGAGGGGGCGAGGGTCCATCTCGCCGGGCGCACCAAGGAGACCCTCGAGGCGGTGGCCGAGGACATCCGCTCCGCCGGAGGGCAGGCCGAGACCGCGCAGGTGGACGCGCTCGACGAGAAGGCGGTCGACGAGCACGCGGACGCGGTGGCGAAGGAGGCCGGCAGCCTGGACATCTCCTTCAACTCGATCACCCACCCGTACACCCACGGGACTCCCCTGCACGAGATGGACGTCGACGACTTCATGGCGCCCGTGAACGTCGCCGCGCGGACTCACTTCCTCACCGTGAAGGCCGCCGCCCCGCACATGATCAAGCAGAAGTCCGGGGTGTTCCTCGCCTTCGGCGGTCCGGGGGAGCGCGCGGCCCCGCTGCGCGACTACTACCTGGGTGGCACCCGGCTCGCCTTCGACGCGGTCGAGTCGCTCCGGCGGCAGTTCTCCGTCGAGCTGGGCCCGCACGGGATCCGGTTCGTCTCCGCTGGAGACCGGCGGGATCCCCGAGACCTTCCCGGAGGACTTCGAGGGGCGGGAGCAGATCGCCGAGGGGATGGCGGCCAGACGCTGCTCGGCCGGGCGGCGACCCTGGAGGACGTCGGCAACACGGCGGCCTTCGCCGCCTCGGACTCGGCTCGTCGATGACCGCGGCGACGATCAACGTCAGCGGCGGCGCGCTGATCGACTGAGCGGCTAGGGCCGGCGCCGGCGCCGCGCTCGTGACTGCTGCTGCTCCTGTGCGGTGCGCTCGGCCCAGGGCACCGTCCTGAGGCGCTCGGCCGGGATCGGCTCGCCGCTCTCCACCGAGAAGCCGTAGGTGCCGTCCTTCAGCCGCTGCTCGGCGCGCTCCAACGCCTCCAGCTCGGCGCGGAGCTGCGCCGCGAGGGCGTCGTCGACCTGCTCGTCCTCGATCACCTCCGCGTCGTCCTCGGCGGCCGTGGCCGTATCGCGCCTCATCCTCCTCGCTCGGCGCACCCGCGCCGAGTCTGCGAGGAGCTCTCGATGCGATCGCGCTCGCGCTTCAGCAGCTCGCGCGCCTCGGCTTCGTCTATCTCAGCGGTCTTCTTCGCCATCATCAGCACCCGAGCTGGCGCGCGATCACCATCTGCTGCACCTCGTCGGTGCCCTCGCCGATGGTGAGGATCTTGGCGTCGCGGTAGAAGCGGCAGACCGGGTACTCCTCGATGTAGCCGTAGCCGCCGTGGATCTGGACCGCCTCCTCGGTGGCGCGCACCGCGAGCCGGCCGGTGATCAGCTTCGCCTGGGCGGCGGTCAGCGTGAACGGCTCGCCGCGGTCCTTCTCGATCGCGGCGCGGTAGACCAGCAGCCGGGAGGCCTCGATCTGGGCCGAGAGGTCGGCGATCTTCGCCTGGATCGCCTGGAACTTCGAGATCGGCTGGCCGAAGGCCTTGCGCTCCTTCGCGTAGGAGAGCGCCTCGTCGAGCGCGCCCTGGGCGAGGCCGACGCCCATCGCCGCGACGCCGATCCGGCCGCCGTCGAGGATCTGCATGAACTGCTTGAAGCCGTCGCCGCGGCGGCCGAGCAGGTTCCCCTCCGGCACCCGGGCGTCCTCGAAGCTGAGCGGCCGGGTGTCCGAGGCGTTCCAGCCCATCTTCCGGTACGGCTCGCCGACCACGTAGCCGGGCGTCCCGTTGGGGACGATCAGGTTGGAGATCTCCCTGGCGCCGTTCGAGTCGCCGGTGACCGCGGTGATCGTCACGCAGCCGGAGATGTCGGTGCCGGCGTTGGTGATGAACTGCTTCGCGCCGTTCACCACCCACTCGCCGTCGTCGAGCTTGCGGTGGTCTTGGTGTTGCCGGCGTCGGAGCCCGCCTCGGGCTCGGTCAGCCCGAAGGAGGCGAGCTTCCCGCCGCTGCACAGCTGCGGCAGCCAGTCGTCCTTCTGCTCGTCGGTCCCCCAGAGGTGGATCGGCATCGTGCCGAGCGAGGTGTGGGCGGCCATCGTGATCGCCACCGAGGAGTCGATCCGCGTCAGCTCCTCGACCGCGAGCGCGTAGGCGAGGGTGTCGGCGCCGCCGCCGCCGTACTGCTCGGGGAAGGGGATCCCCATCAGGCCGAGCTCGCCCATCTTGGAGACCAGCTCGTAGGGGAAGCGGTGCTCGCGGTCGAGCTCCTCGGCGACCGGCGCCACCTCCTGGCGGGCGAAGTCGCGGACGGTGTCGCGCAGCAGCCGCTGCTCGTCGGTCAGCTCGAAGTCCATGCGCGGGCGCAGTCAAGCACAGGCCGGCGTGCGCAGCCTAGGAGACGCCGGCCTCCTCGAGCTGCCGCTCCAGGACCGGGCTGATCTCGGCGCGGGCCTCCCGCACCTCAGCTCCTTGCCGCAGCGCTCGCAGATCCGCCGGTCGTTGACCGCGCCGCCGCACTCGCCCTTGTGGACGAGCCGCGCCGGCGGTCCGCTCGGGAGCGGCATGTGCTTGTCGCCCCAGAACATCAGCGCGACCAGGGTCGGCCAGAGGTCGAGGCCCTTCTCGGTCAGGAAGTACTCGTAGCGCTCGGGCTTCTCGCTGTAGGGCCGGCGCTCGAGGATGCCCTCGTCCACCAGCCGCTGCAGCCGGTTGGTGAGCACGTTCCGGGCCACCCCCAGCGTCTTCTGCATCTCGCTGAACTTGCGGCGCCCGTAGAGGACCTCGCGGATCACGAGCAGCGTCCAGCGCTCCCCGATCAGCTCCAGGGGCGGGCCACCGAGCAGTGCTGTCCTTCGTAGTCCTTGCCCAGCATCGTCGTGTGAACTGTCGCACACTTGGTTGCATCACGCAACCTAGGCTGGTAGCGTAGCACCACGAGTTGCATCAAGCAACCATTCGAGAGAGGCAAGCGCCATGAGAAACCTCGAGTTCAAGTTCCAGCCGCAGGCAGTGAAGATCACTCGCCGAGGAGATCCTCGCGGACCTCAACTACCCGGCCCCGGTCAAGACGCGCCGAACGGCGACAGGCCCGCTCCCCGGCGCAGGACCCGCGCGTGAGCGCCACCGACGTGGCCAAGGACGGCCGGGCGGCCACGTCGGCCGCCGACTTCGCCAAGATCTCGCCCGAGATCACGCGCACCCGGACCCTCACCTGGCAGGACCCGATGCCCTCCGCGGGAGCGGGGGCCGAGCTGTCGGGCCTCGAGTACATGCGGCGCGATCGCCGCCGGCGAGGTCCCGCCGCCGCCGATCGCGGTGACCATGAACTTCACGCTGATCGAGGTCAGCGAGGGGCACGCGGTCTTCGAGGGCGAGCCCGGGGAGGAGCACTACAACCCGATCGGCGTCGTCCACGGCGGCTACGCCTCGACCCTGCTCGACTCGGCGCTGGGCTGCGCCGTCCACACGACCCTCCCCAAGGGCTCCGCGTACACGACCCAGACGATCGAGGTCAAGTTCGTCCGCCCGATCACCCGGGACACGGGCCGGGTGCGGGTCGAGGCCGACGTCGTGCACGGCGGCCGGCGCCAGGCCGTCTCCGAGGCGAAGCTGGTCGAGGCGGACTCGGGCAAGCTTCTCGCCACCGGCACCTCCACCTGCATGATCCTCGAGCTGTAGGGCAGCTGCCCGGCGCGGGTCCTACGATCCGCGCTCGCATGAGCTGCGCCAACGGACAGGCCGCGGGTCCGCCTGGGCCGCATGGTCGAGGACGGCGTGGCGCCGAGCATCCTCGGCCTGATCGAGCGCGGCGTCGGCCGCGACCCGGCGCTGGCGGGCCAGATGCGGGGCCGGGTCGTGTTCCGCTTCGCGGAGGACTTCTCGCCGCTGCGGATCACCTTCCGCCCGAAGAGCGTCGTCGTCGAGGACGGCGACCTGCGCAAGCCCGACCTGGTGATCGCCGGCCGCCTTCCCGACATCGTCCACTTCGCGACGGTGCCGATCCTCGGCGGCCGCTTCCACGGCGTCCCCGACCCGCGCCGGCCGCGGGGCGCGCGCGGCCTCGGGCCGGCTCGCGAACAAGCGGTGCGGCGTCGAGGGCGACCGCACCCTCGCGCGCCGCCTGATTCGGCTGCTCGCGGTCTAGCCGGCGAAGCTCGCCTGGCTCGCGAGTCTGCTGCGCGGGCGGCTCGAGCCGTCGGCTGACGCCGCTGCGCGGCCAGGTCCACCAGCAGCCGCACGCCGTAGCCGGTCGGGCCCTTGCCGACGTACTCGCGGCCGACGTCCCAGGCGGTGCCGGCGATGTCGAGGTGGACCCAGGGCACGTCGTCCACGAACTCCTCGAGGAAGGACCCGGCGTAGATCGTCCCCGCCTTCCGCTTCGCGGAGGCGTTGGTGAGGTCGGCCACGGTCCCCTTGGTCAGCTCCTTGTACTCCGGGTGCAGCGGCAGCCGCCAGGCCAGCTCGCCGGTTCGCTCCGCCGACTCGCGCGACCTTCTCCGCCCAGGCGTCGTCGTTGGAGATCAGGGCCGCGTAGGTGGAGCCGAGCCCGATCAGGACCGCCCCGGTCAGGGTGGCAAGGTCG
The DNA here is from genome assembly GCA_963752605.1 of uncultured Solirubrobacterales bacterium. GTDB lineage: Bacteria > Actinomycetota > Thermoleophilia > Solirubrobacterales > 70-9 > CAVVYW01. The sequence continues at coordinate 1,136,991 of CAVVYW010000005.1, read as the reverse complement.
ACGATGCGGTCGGCGCCCAGCTCGACCGCAGTAGGCGAGCGCGTCGGCGAGGATCAGCCGACCCTCGGCGTCGGTGTTGTTGATCTCGACGGTCTTGCCGTTCAGCTGGGTGATGATGTCGCCGGGCTTGATCGCGTGTCCGCTCGGCATGTTCTCGGTGGACGGGATGACCGCGATCAGGTTGATCGGGATCTCGAGCCGGCGATCGCCTCGACGGCCTCCAGCACCGCGGCGGCGCCCGACATGTCCATCTTCATCTCCTGCATGCCCTCGGAGGGCTTGATCGAGATGCCTCCCGAGTCGAAGGTGACGCCCTTGCCGACCAGCCCCAGCGTGTCCCCGTCCCCGCCGGCCTCGTAGCGGAGCACGATCAGCCGCGGCTCCTCGTCTGTCCCGGCGGAGACGGCCTCGAGGCCGCCCATGCCCTTTCTCGACCATCGCCTTGCGGTCGAGCACCTCGACCGAGACGGAGTCCAGCTCCTTCGCGAGCTCCTCGGCCCGCTCGGCCAGGTACGTCGGGGTCGCCACGTTCGAGGGCAGGTGCTGCAGCTCCCGCGCCTCGTTGGCGGCCTCCGCGGTGACCCGCGCCGCCTCCGCCGCCTCCGCCAGCGAGGAGTCGCCGAGCAGGGTCAGCGACTCGAGCCTCTTGTCGGGCCTCGTCCTCGTCCTCGTCGCCGTTCTTCTTGCTCTTGAAGCGGTCGAAGCGGTAGGAGGCGAGCGTCGCGCCCTCGACCAGGGCGGCCGCCACCTCGGCGGCCTCGCCCTCGTCCGGGACGGCCAGGGCCAGGGAGGTGGCCTCCAGGCTCGCGGCCCGCTTCGCGGCCAGCGCCGCCGCCACCCGCGCGCGCTCCAGGTCGAAGTCCTCGCGGTCGCCGAGGCCAACCACCAGCACCGGCCCGCCCTCGGGATGGAGCAGGGCGGTCTTCCTGAAGCCGCCCTTGGCGGCGTCGGATCCGGGCGCGCCCGCCAGCGGCTCCGGCAGCTCCTCGCCCTCGAACAGGGCGACGCGTGAGGTCGGCCTCGCCTCGGCGAGCGGCTTTTCGGCGACCTCCACCTTGCACGGGCCGGCGGAGCATAGCCGGAGCCGCTGGCCAAACCGGCCCCGGCTATCGTTCCCGGCCCAACTTCGACGAAAGGTGCCGATGCCGAAGACCGTGATCCTCTCGACCGCCAGGACCCCTTCGGGAAGATGGGCGGCGGGCTCGCCCCGCTCGACGCGACCGACCTGGGGGGGACCGTGATCTCCGAGGCGCTCGACCGCGCCGAGGTCGACGCCCGACCAGGTCGAGGGCGTCGTCTACGGCCAGGTCCTGCAGGCCGGCCAGGGCCAGATCCCCTCGCGCCAGGCGCAGATCAAGGCCGACATCCCGAAGGAGGTGCCCTCGGAGACCATCAACAAGGTCTGCGCCTCCGGGATGAGGACGATCGGCATCGCCGACCAGGCGGTTCGCGCCGGCGACCTCGACATCGGCGTCACCGGCGGCATGGAGTCGATGAGCCAGGCGCCCTACCTGCTTCCCGACGCCCGCTTCGGCTTCCGGATGGGCGACGTCAAGGCGCTCGACGCCATGACCCACGACGGGCTCACCAACCCCTTCACCGAGAAGCAGATGATCAACGAGGCCAGCGAGGTCTCGAACGAGCTCGAGATCACCCGCGCCGACATGGACAAGTTCGCCGTCCGCTCGCACCAGCTGGCCCACAAGGCGACCGAGGACGGGCAAGCTCGCCGAGGAGATCGTCTCGGTGACCGTCCCCGGCAAGAAGGGCGACACGGTGGTCGAGACGGACGAGGCGATCCGGCCGGACACCGACCTCGAGACCCTCGCCAAGCTGAAGGCGGTGGGCGGCGACGACGCCACCCACACCGCCGGCAACTCGCCGGGCGTCAACGACGGCGCCGGCGCCGTGATCGTCGCCTCGGATGAGTGGGCGAAGAAGGAGGGCAAGACGCCGATCGCGACCGTGCTCAGCTACGGCCAGGTCGCCGACGACTTCCCCTACCTGGCGAAGACCCCGGCCAACGCCGCCAAGCAGGCGCTCGAGAAGATCGGCAAGTCGCCCGAGGACGTGGACCTCTGGGAGATCAACGAGGCCTTCGCCTCGGTCGCCCTCAACTCGGTCCGCATGCTCGGCGTGGACGAGGACAAGGTCAACGTCAACGGCGGCGCGATCGCCCTGGGGCACCCGATCGGTGCCTCCGGCGCGCGCATCGTCGGCGCGCTGATCCACGAGCTCCAGCGCCAGGGCGGCGGCCTCGGTGTCGCCGCGATCTGCTCCGGCGGGGGCCAGGGCGATGCCATCGTCCTCGAAGTCAACGGCGCCTAGCCGCTCCGCGGCCTTCTTCGATCTCGACAAGACCCTGATGGCGGGGTCCAGCGGCATGGTGTTCGCGCGCGTCGCGAACCGCAGGGGCTTCGTGCCGCGCAGCCAGCTGCCAGGTGGGGGCGGGACCACCTCCGCTATCGCCTTCGTGGCGCAACCGACGCGCAGACCGGGCGGTCCTCGACGTGGCCAAGCGGATCTTTGCCGAGATGCCCGAGCGCGACGTCGAGCGGATGGCCCCGGAGATCCTCGCCGGGATCCTGCCGCGGATCTATCCGCAGATGCTCGACGAGGTGCACCGCCACCAGGACGAGGGCCGGGCCACCTTCATCGTCAGCGCCGCCGGCAACGACCTCGTGCGGATGCTCGCCGGGGTGCTGGGCATGGAGGGCGGGATCGGAACCCGCTGGGCGGTCGGGGACGACGGCGTCTACACCGGCCAGATGGACGGGCCGTTCGTCTACGGCGAGGGCAAGGTCGAGGCGATGCGGCGCTTCGCCGAGAAGCACGACATCGATCTCGATGCCTCCTACGCCTATTCCGACTCCGCGTCCGACCTGCCGATGCTCCGCGCCGTCGGCCATCCGGTCGTGGTCAACCCGGACCACGCTCTGGCGGAGGTCGCCAAGGCCGAGGGCTGGGAGGTGATGCGCTTCGAGAAGCTCGGCCGTCGCATCGCGATCGGCGCCGCGGCGCTGGCCGCCGCGGTCGGGGGCGGGGCGGTTGCCTCCAGCCGCGCGATGAGACACCCGCTCGCCTGGCTCGGCCCCCAGGCGGCCCGGACCGGGCGCGCGCTCCAGCTCCGGACCCGGATCCTCCTCACCCTCACGCTCAGCATCGCCGGCGTGGTCTGCGCTACGGGCGTCTTCGTCCTCGCCAACTTCATCGTCTCCACCGAGTCCGTCGAGCGACGAGTCGTAGGTCCGCCTCGTCAACGCGATCACCTACGTCGTCTATCTCCGTCGCTGCCCTGATCCTCGGCGCGGTCATCGGCAACAAGAAGCTGCGCCCGTTCAGGTCCTTCCTGGCCGAGGAGCGCGAGCCGACCCCCGAGGAGCGCCGCATGGTGCTGCGGCGCCGCTCGTGGTCGCCAAGGTCAACGCGGCGATGTCGGCCGGCGCGGTGGTCATCTTCGGCGTGCTCAACGCGACCTACTCCCTCGAGCTCGGGGCCAACTCAGCGTCACCGCGGTCGCTCGGCGGGATCACGACGAGCGCCTTCGCCTACCTGCTGAGCGAGCGGCTGCTCCGGCGCCGCGGCCGCGCGCGCGATGGCGACGCGGCGCACCGGAGAAGCTGATCGGTCCCGGGGTCGCCGCGCGCAGCATCATCTTCTGGGCGCTCGGCACGGTCGTCCCGCTCTTCGGCCTGATCCTGGTCGCGCTCGGCGTGCTCACCGGCGACGACGTCAGCGAGCGTGATCTGGCGATCGTGATCCTCGCCCTCTGCGGGCTGGCGCTGACGGTGTGGCTGATCGTCTCGGTCCTCGCCGCCCACGCCACCGCCGACCCGATCACCTCGGTGCGAAACGCCCTCGCCCAGTCGAGCGCGGGAGCTGGACGCCGAGGTCCCCGTCTACGACGGCAGCGAGGTCGGTCTGCTCCAGGCCGGCTTCTACCGCATGTCGCCGGCCTCCGCGAACGCGAGCGAATCCGCGAGACGCTCGGCACCTACGTCGACCCGGAGTCGCCGAGCACATCCTCAGCGAGGAGGCCTCGCCCGAGGGCGAGGAGGTCGAGGTGACTCTGATGTTCCTCGACGTTCGCGGTTCACCCGGTTCGCCGAGAGCGCGCCGCCGCAGGAGGTCGTCTCCACCCTCAACCGCTGTTCTAGCTCGCGGTCCCGATCGTGCGGGAGCACGGCGGGCACGTGGACAAGTTCGTCGGCGACAGCTTCCTGGCGGTGTTCGGCGCCCCGCGGCGCTCGTCGGACCACGCCGAGCGCGCCCTGTTCGCGGCTCTGCGAGATCGCAGCGCGCGCGTCCGCGAGGAGCTCGGCGACACGCTGAGCATCGGGATCGGCCTCAACTCGGCCGCGTTCGTCGCCGGGAGCATCGCGGCGCCGGCCGGCTCGAGTTCAGCGTGATCGGGACCCGGTCAACGTCGCCGCGCGCGTCGAGGCGCCACCCGGGAGACCGGGGATACGGTGCTCCTCAGCGAAGAGACGGCGGCGCTCCTCAACCGCTCCGACGGGCTCGAGCCCCGTCCCGGGATCTCCCTCAAGGGCAAGTACGAGTCGGTCACGTTCTACGCCGTGCGCCGGGCCTAGACGCGGAACCCGCTCTCGCAGCCGCATTTCCCGCCGGTAGCCTTTCCCGCATGGCCGTAGAGCCCGAGGCACAGCGCCGCGCGCACGAGTGGCTGACGGAGGTCTACGGATCCCTCGAGGAGCGTGAGGCGCTCTTCGAGACGATCTCGGGCGAGCCCGTCAAGCCCCTCTACACCGAGGAGGACCGCGCCGACTCGGACCCGGAGCGCGACCTCGGCTTCCCGGGCGAGTACCCCTTCACCCGGGGCGTCTATCCCTCGATGTACCGCGGCCGCCTCTGGACGATGCGGCAGTTCGCCGGCTACGGCACGGCCGAGGAGACGAACGCGCGCTTCCGCTACCTGCTCGACCACGGGCAGACCGGACTCTCGACCGCGTTCGACATGCCGACGCTGATGGGCTTCGACTCCGATCACGGCCGCAGCCTCGGCGAGGTCGGGGTGGAAGGCACGGCGATCGACACCCTCGACGACATGGAGACGCTCTTCGACGGGATCGACCTCGGCGAGGTCACTACGTCGATGACGATCAACGCCCCCGCCGCGATCATGCTCGCCTTCTACGTCTGCGCGGCCGAGGAGCAGGGGGTGGCGGCGGAGAGGCTCGGCGGCACGATCCAGACCGACATCCTCAAGGAGTACATCGCGCAGAAGGAGTGGTGCTTTCCGATCGAGCCGGCGATGCGGCTGGTCGGGGACATGATCCAGTGGTGCTCGGAGAACATGCCCCGCTGGCACCCGATCTCGATCTCCGGGTACCACATCCGCGAGGCCGGCTCGACGGCCCAGCAGGAGCTCGCGTTCACGCTCAAGGACGGATTCACCTACGTCGAGCAGGCGATCGAGCGCGGTCTCGCCGTCGACGACTTCGCTCCGCGGCTCTCCTTCTTCTTCAACGCCCACATCGACTTCTTCGAGGAGGTCGCCAAGTACCGCGCCGCTCGCCGGATCTGGGCAAAGGAGATGAAGGAGACCTTCGGCGCCAAGCGCGAAGAGTCGATGCGGATGCGGTTCCACACCCAGACCGCGGGCGTCTCCCTCACCGCCCAGCAGCCGATGGTCAACATCGTGCGGACGACGATCGAGGCGCTCGCCGGGGTGCTGGGAGGGACCCAGTCGCTTCACACCAACTCCTACGACGAGGCGCTCGCGCTTCCGGCGGAGGAGGCAGTGCGGATCGCGCTGCGGACACAGCAGGTGATCGCGCATGAGTCGGGCGTGACCAACACCATTGATCCGCTGGGCGGCTCCTACTTCGTCGAGACGCTCACAGACGAGATGGAGGACGCCGCCTACCAGTACTTCGCCCGGATCGACGAGCTGGGCGGGATGGTGGAGGCGATCAAGCAGAACTTCCCGCAACGTGAGATCGCCGACGCTTCCTTCCGCTATCAGCAGGAGGTCGACTCCAAGCAGCGGATCGTGGTCGGGGTGAACGACTACGTCCAGCACGACGACGACGAGATCCCGATCCTCCGCATCGACCCGGAGCTCGAGCGAAAGCAGGCGGGGCGCCTCGAGACGACCCGCGCCGCCCGCGACTCCGCCGCGGTCGAGCGGTCCCTCGCCGAGCTGAAGGCCGCTGCGGCCACCGACGCGAATCTGATGCCGCATTTCCTCGACTGCGCGCGCGCCCGCGCCTCCGAGGGCGAGATGATCGCCGCGCTCCAGGAAGTCTTCGGCGACTACACCGAGTCGCCGGTCTTCTGAGATGAAAAGGGCCGCCCGCAGGCGGCCCTTTTCCTTCATGCCATTGCGCCGATGTCGCCCTAGCTGGGCGGGGTGCCGTCCTGCCTGCGCGACTTGACGCAGTTCGCGTACACGGCGATCGGCCTGTTCAGTCCAGACCCCTCGTTGACGGCAGGGGTCGCCGGATCGTCGGGCCGCAGCTGGAGCCGGACGACGAACCCGCCCCCGTTGGGATAGGCGTCGAGGAGCCGGTAGTCAGCGGGATCGGGTATCTGGCCGGTCCACTTGAACCCGCCGGCGGTTGCCTTCTTCTCCGCCGCGCACCTCACGGTGAAGGTGTGGACGGTGCTGAACGTGGGCGTGGTCGCGGGAGTTGCGAGGTTCGCGGCCGCGAACTGGATCACGCCGGTACCGGCGAGCCTGTCCCGGCTCGTGGGCTCGAAATCGGCCAGCCGCAGGTTCGAGGCGGCGATCGCCGTGCCCGTGAGCGCGAGGACCACGGCGATGACGCCGATCACGGTCCCGCGGGACTTGGGTATGAGCTTCCTCATCTTTCCTCCTTCTGGCTTGTGCAAGGGCGCTCCGAAAGGAGCGACCCTTCTGTGTCAGACCAGTAGGAGGGCGAAGGTTGCGCGCCTCGGCGACTCGCGACGCCTGGGAGCTAGACGGGGCGCCGCGGCGACTCGACGATCAGCACCAGTTCCGCCGTGCGGCCCAGCTCCGACCCGGCGAGGAACATCCGGCCCACGCCCCTCCGCCGTGCCTCGGCTCGAGCGAGCTCGCAAGCATCCTGTCGAGCGAGCCCGCTGGCGACGATCTTCCCCCTCTGAGTCCGATTCATGTAGAGAACGTCGTACACGCCTATGCCTTCCTGTGGCTTACCCCTCGTAATCACAGTGTCGCTCTCGGATGGAGTTCTCGAAACCGTAGAAATCCCCTGTTCAAATACGGTTTACCCGAGGAGTTTCGCCTCCGAACCACCGATGAGCGCCAGTCCAGCCACAGCCAAGAAGATCCGCGTGGTCGTCGCCAAGCCCGGCCTCGACGGGCACGACCGCGGCGCCAAGATCATCGCTCGTGCACTGCGCGACGCAGGCATGGAGGTGATCTACACCGGCCTGCACCAGACGCCGGAGCAGATCGCCGAAACGGCGATCCAGGAGGACGCGGACGCCGTCGGGCTCTCGATCCTCTCCGGTGCGCACATGACCCTGGTGCCGCGGGTGGTCGAGCTGCTGAAGGAACAGGGAGCCGACGACGTCGTCGTCACGGTGGGCGGGACGATCCCGGCCGACGACATCCCGGAGCTGAAGAAGCTCGGGGTCGCGGCCGTCTTCACCCCTGGCGCCAATACCGAGGAGATCGTCGAGTTCGTCCGCGAGGCCGTTCCCGATTGACTGGTCAGTCAACCAGTCCGAGTCGCTAATATTCCGCGCCGCGCGGCCCCCGGCCGCTCTCGTCGTCAAGCAGGAACCAGTCTCATGAAGGAGGACCGCAGTTGAAGATTGCCGTGCTCGTCAAAGAGGTCCCCGACGCCGCAGTCGAGAAGCGGATCGACTCGGAGACCAAGCGCCTCGACCGCTCCGGCGAGAAGAACCTGAACCCCTTCGACACGCACGCGCTCGAGGCGGCGATGCAGGTCAAGGAGGGCGGCAGCGACGTCGAGGAGATCGTCGCGGTGACGATGGGGCCCGAGAGCGCCGTCCGTGCGCTCCACAAGGCGGTCGCCCTGGGAGCCGACCGCTCGGTTCACCTCACCGATGAGGCGCTGGTCGGCTCCGACGTCTGCGCCACGGGCTACGCCCTGGCGAAGGTCCTGGAGGCCGAGAGTCCCGACCTGGTCCTGCTCGGCCAGCAGTCGGATGACGGCGAGTGCTACACGATCGGCGCGGTCGTCGCGGACCACCTGAAGATGCCCTCGCTCACGCAGGTGATCAAGATGGACGTCGCCGACGGCAAGCTGACCTGTGAGCGCCAGGCCGAGTACGGCTACGACACCGTCGAGGTCGAGCTGCCGGCCGTGATCAGCGTCGGCGATGCGATCAACGAGCCCCGCTACCCGAGCCTCAAGGCCATCATGGGCGCGAAGAAGAAGCCGCTCGACACCAAGGCGACCGGTGACGTCGGAATCGAGGGCGACAGGGTCGGGGAGAGCGGTTCCCGCACGACGGTCCTCGAGCTGAAGCCGCCGCCCGAGAAGGAGGCCGGCGAGATCATCGAGGACGAGGACACGAACGAGACGGTCGAGAAGATCGTCGCCTGGCTCGAGGAAAGGAAGCTGATCTGATGGCGGGCATCCTGGTCTACGTCCTCCATGACGACGAGGGCAACTTCAACAAGAACTCCCTCGGCGCCCTCTCAGAGGCGTCGAAGCTGGCCGGCGAGATCGGTAGCGAAGCCTCGGCGATCGTCGTCGGCGATGCTGCCGAAGACGCGGCGGCGAGTCTCGGCAAGTGGGGCGCCAAGAAGGTCTACCGCGCCAAGGACGTGCCCGAGGGACTGGCGCAGCCGATCGTCGACGCGATGGCCAAGGTCATGGGCGACAACGACATCTCCTACGCGCTCTTCGGCGGTGGGCTGCTCGGGTTCGAGATCGGCGCGGGCCTGACCGCACGGCTCAACGCCGGAGTGACCATGGAGGTCACCGCCGTCAGCGTCCAGGACGGCAAGCTGGTCGCCGAGCGGCCGATCCTCCAGGACTCCCAGATCGCCGATGTCGGCTACGTCGAGGAGCCGGGCATCATCATCGGCCGGCTGAACGCCTTCGACGAGAATGAGGGCGACGGCACGGCCGAGGTCGAGGACGTTGCCGTCGAGCTCTCCGAGTGGTCCTCGAAGGCGAAGATGGTGAAGCGCGGCGAGTCTCGCGGCGAGGACGTCAACATCGAGGACGCCGAGTTCCTGGTCGGCGGAGGCCGCGGGCTCGGCAAGAAGGAGAACTTCAAGCTGGCCGAGGACCTGGCCGAGGCCGGTGGCGGCGCCGTGGCGGCGACCCGCGCAGTCGTCGATGCGGGCTGGTACCCCTACGCCGCCCAGATCGGCCAGACCGGCAAGACGGTCGCGCCGAAGATCTACCTGGCGCTCGGCATCTCCGGCGCGATCCAGCACAAGGTCGGGATGCAGAGCTCCGAGAACATCGTCGCGATCAACAAGGACCAGAACGCGCCGATCTTCGAGTTCTGTGACCTCGGAGTCGTCGGTGACCTGCACAAGATCGTTCCCAAGCTGACCGAGGCGATCAAGGCGAAGAAGGGCGGCTGATGTCCGTCGAGCCGGCTGATTTCTCACCGCCGGTGAAGCCGGCGGAGGAGTTCGTCACCGGGATCACGGATCCCGAGGAGGAGCGCATCGAGGTCGGGGTCGCCATCGTCGGCGGCGGCCCGGCGGGCCTGGCGTGTGCGATCCGCACGATGCAGCTGCTCGAGGACGAGCCCGAGCTGACCGAGAAGCTCGGCGAGGTCCCGGTCGCGGTCGTCGAGAAGGGCAAGACCCCGGGCGCCCACCTGCTGTCCGGGGCCAACATGAAGCCGTCGGCGATGCGGGAGCTGTTCCCGGACCTGGAGCCGTCCGAGTGGCCGGTCTTCCAGGAGGTGACCAAGGACGCGGTCTACCTGCTGACCTAAGCGCGCGGCGCTGCCGCTCGTGCCGATGCCCCCGAACTTCCGCAACCACGGCAACTACGTCACCTCGGTCTCCAAGCTGGGCCGCTTCCTCGGCGAGAAGGCCGAGGAGGCCGGCGTCTACATCCTCAACGAGACCGCCGCCGACAAGCTGCTGGTCGAGGACCGCGTCGTCCGCGGAGTTCGCTCGGGCGACAAGGGACGCGGGAAGGAGGGAGAGGAACTCGGCAACTTCGAGCCGGGCTCCGACCTGGTCGCCCAGTGCGACCGTGCTCGCCGAGGGGACCCTCGGTCACCTCACCGATGCGGCGCTCGACTACTTCGACCTGCACGGCGCCAACCCGCGGCGCTGGGAGATCGGCGTGAAGGAGGTCTGGGAGGTCCCGCAGCCGCTCGACCGCGTCATCCACACGCATGGGCTGGCCGCTCCGCAAGCGCGCCAAGTGGAACGAGTTCGGCGGCAGCTTCATCTACCCGATGGGCGAGGACAAGGTCGCGATCGGGCTCGTCGTCGGGCTCGACACCACCGATGCCACCTTCTCCTGCCACGACGCACTCCAGGAGCTGAAGACCCACCCGTTCGTGAAGAAGATCCTCGACGGCGGCAAGCGGGTCGCCTGGGGCGCCAAGACGATTCCCTCCGGCGGCTACTGGTCGATGCCGAAGCGGCTCTCGGTCCCGGGCATGGTGATCGCGGGCGACGCGGCCTGCATGGTCAACGTGCCGACCCTGAAGGGCATCCACTACGCGATGCACGCCGGCATGTACGCGGCCGAGGCGATCGTCGAGGCGCTGAAGCAGGACTCGGTCAACTTCGAGGCCTACGAGCGCAGGGTGAAGGACTCGATCATCGAGGACGACCTCTACGAGTCGCGCAACATGCGCCAGGCCTTCTCCAAGGGCTTCTTCTTCGGCGGCGCGCTGGCGAGCGCGATGACCATCACGAAGGGGCACTTCCCCGGCGGCCACTGGAAGAACGAGGACGACGCCGACATCCCGATGGAGATCGACGGCGCAGCCAAGAGCTACCCGAAGCCCGACAACAAGTACCTCTACGACAAGCTCAACTCGGTTTTCGCGTCCGGCAACGCGACCCGCGACGACGCGCCGAACCACATCCGGATCCAGGAGAAGGTCCCGAGGGAGATCGCGCAGACGCTGGGTGTCGATGTGCCCGGCCCAGGTCTACGAGATCCCCGAGGAGCAGCTCGAGAGCGGCGCCGAGACCGTGGACGTCCAGGTGGTGCCCTCCAACTGCGTGCAGTGCGGTGCTATCACCGCCAAGGGCGGACGGCTGACCCCGCCCGAGGGCGGCGACGGGCCGCTCTATCAGGAGACCTAGCCGCTCAGTACTGACTAGGGCCCGGTAGCCCCGGGGCCGGACTTGGCGACGAACGCGGCGACGTCATCCGCGTTCTTGCCGCTGAGCAGGCCCTTCGGCATGTTGCCGCTGCCGCGCCCTCCGATCTCGATGGCGGTGAGGACCTCTTCGGTGTCCAGCGGGATGTCGCCGAGGTTCGGCCCGATCTGGCCCTGCGTTCCCGCGGCGTCGAGCGTGTGGCATGAGCCGCAGTTCTCGATGAAGAGCTCCCGCCCGTGCTCCTCGGCTGTCGAGAGCGGCTGCTCCGTGTCCGGCGCCTGCGGTGTCCCCTGGGTGGCGGTCTCCTGCGCGACCGTATCGCCGCTGCCGTCGTCGTCGCCGCAGGAGGCGAGCAGCAGCACGGCCGCGACCGCGGCTGCCGCTGTGGCCCTCAGGCGCATGACCCCGGCCTACCCGAAAGCCTTCTGCGGCTAACGGCGCCTAGGTCGTCTCGATGAGGCCGCGCTCGATCGCGTAGCGGACCAGCTCGGAGCGCGTGTTCATCGCGAGCTTCTGCTGGATGTGGGCGCGGTGCGACTCGACCGTTCGCACGCTGAGGAAGAGCCGCTCGGCGATCTCGTTGTTGGTGTGGCCCAGGGCGATCAGGCGCAGCACCTCGAGCTCGCGCTCGCTCAGGTCGTCGGGGGACACCGCCTCGGGCTCGGCGGCGAGCCGGGCGCCCAGCTCAGGCTGCAGGTAGGTCCTTCCCTGCGCGGCCATCCGCACCGCCTTCACGAGCTCCTCGCCCGCCGCCTCCTTGAGGATGTAACCCAGCACGCCGGCCTGGAGCGCCTCGCGCGCGAAGGCCGTCTCCTCCTGCATGGTCAGCACCACTATTCGCGTGTCGGGCGACTGCTCGCGGATCGTCGGGATCGCCGACAGGCCGGAGCCGCCGGGCATGTTGATGTCGAGGATGAGGACGTCGGGGCGGTGACCCTTCGTATAGCGGGCGGCCGACTCCGCGTCCCCGGCCTCGGCGACGACCTCGATCTCGGGCTCGCGGTCGAGCATCAGCTTGAGCGCGCTTCTGACGACCGCGTGGTCATCGGCCAGTACGACCGTGGTCGGCCTCTCGTTTCCCGTCTCTTGACCCCCTGTCACTGCAGCCAAACCTTAGCCCTGTGCGGGCAATGCGCAACTCCTCGTCGCGCGCGTGGTTTCTTGTGCAAGGGGATGGGCATCGCACGCACGAGCAGACGGATCGCGTGGTTGGCCGGCGCCGCTTTGCTCGCCGCGCTCGTCTGGGCCCTCGCCGTCACTGGCGACAGCGGCGCGAAGAAGGGTGGGAAGAAGCAGAGCCGCCCGAACATCGTCGTGGTGATGACCGACGACCAGACGGTCGAGTCCATGCGGGTCATGCCCATCCTGGATGCGACCCTGGCGAAGAACGGTGTCACCTTCGACCACAACTTCGCCAGCTTTCCGCTCTGCTGTCCTTCCCGGGCCACCTTCCTCACCGGCCAGTACCCCGACAACCACGGCGTCCGGACAAATCAGGCGCCTGGCGGCGGCTTCTCGAAGCTCGACCACGGGAACACGCTGCCGGTCTGGCTCGAGGCCGCCGGCTACACAACCGCGCACGTCGGCAAGTACCTGAACGGCTACGGGACGACCTCCCTGGATACGGACATACCCCCGGGGTGGACCGAGTGGTTTGGGGCGATCGACGATCCCGACGCGTACACGGGGGGCACCTACACCATGTACGGGTACACGCTGAACGAGAACGGCGCGATCGTTCACTACGGCGGGACCCCGGACCAGGTGAACGCCTTCGTCTACCAGACGGATGTGTACTCGGCAAAGGCGCAGGACTTCATCCACCGGCGTGCGCCGAGCCGGAGGCCCTTCTTTCTCTCCGTGGCGCCGCTCGCGCCGCACGGCGAGGCTGGGTCCTGTGCATGCGTCGGCGACAACCCCCGCGCCGCCCCCCGGCACGAGGGTCTCTTCTCCGCGCAGGCCGCGCCGCGGACGCCGGCCTTCAACGAGTCCGACGTCTCTGACAAACCGCAGAACATCCGGGACCTCACACCGATGGGCGCCGCCGCGATCGCGGCGGCCGACGCTCGCTACCGCGCCCGCCTGGAGAGCCTGCTCGCGGTGGACGAAATGGTTGGGAACCTCGTCTCGGTCGTCCGGTCCGTGGGAGAGCTGAACAACACGGTCTTCATCTTCACCTCCGACAACGGGTTCCTCCACGGCGAGCATCGGGTTCGCACCGGCAAGGTCCTCCACTACGACGAGTCGAGCGGAGTGCCGCTGGTGATCCGCGGCCCGGGCGTGCCCAAGAACCAGCATCGCTCGCAGCTCGCGGCCAACATCGACCTGGCGCCCACCATTCTCGATTTCGCCAATGCCAGACCGAGGCGCCTGATGGACGGACACACATTGATGCCCGTGATCGAGGACGGCCGCTTCGAACCTGGGCGCGGGATCCTGATCGAGGGCTTCAGGAACGGCACCACTGAGGATCCCGAGGGGGCCGACGTGAGCTACAGCGCTGTTCGCACCGACCGCTATGTGTACGCGGAGACCGGCCCGGAGCAGGAGTTGTACGACCTGACGGCGGACCCGTTCGAGCTTCAGAGCCGGCACAACGACGCGTCGCTGGCCTCCGTCAAGTCGGCCCTCGACGCCTTGCTGGGGAAGCTGACGGCGTGTGCGGGGAACGCGCCCTGCGGGGCGCGGCCACGGCTGAAGCTCAAGCTCCGGTTCCAGGGAGGGGGCTGCGTCGGCTCGCCGATTCGGGTGCGCCTCGCAGGCAGCGACGCGGACGAGGTCGTCGGCGCCAGCTTCTACGCGAATGGCAAGAGGGCGGGGACGCGGATCGGGTCCGGCCGCCTCAGCGGCTCCCACAAGAACCATTTGGCGGCCAACGCCGTGATGCTGGACGGCCGCGAGGTGACCGTCGAGCAGGCGGCGCCCGCGGCGTGTTAGGCGGCAGTCGCCGGCGCAGGCTCGCGCACGAAGGAGCGGATCGCCTCGGCCAGCCGCTCCGGCTGGTCGATCGAGACGAAGGTCTTCGAGTCCGGGATCCGCTCCACCCGGGCGTCGGGCATCGACGCGGCGAGCCGCTCGGCGTGCTCGACCTTGAACCAGCGGTCCTCGGGCGCCCACGCGAACAGCGTCGGCTTCTCGAAGCGCTCCAGCTCGCGGGCCGCCTCCATCGTCTGGTCCGTCGAGATGCCGAGGATGAACTTGCGGGTGTCGCGGCGGATGCCGGCGTTTCCGCGCGACGGCTCCAGCCATTCATCGAGCAGCGACTCGTCGATTCGCGACTTGGTCAGCGCGCCGAAGGCGATCGGCGTCCGCCGCAGGGGCTTGATCCGCATGCTCTGGCCGACGATGGCGAAGGCTCCCGGGATCCTGGCCATTGGCTTGAAGTAGGAGAAGAGCGCTGGCGGGAAGTTGTCGTAGGCGTCGCAGTTGGTCAGCACCAGCCGCGCGAGCCGCTCGGGGTGCTTGGTGGCGACGATCTGGCTGATCGCTCCGCCCGAGTCGTTGCCCACGAGCGTCACTCCCTCCAGGCCGAGCCTCTCGAGGAAGTCGGCGACGATCCTCGCCACGCCGGGGGGAGAGAGGTCGGCGTCGGGATTCATCGGCACCTCGTGCGACCCGAGCGGCAGGTCCGGCACGATGCAGCGGAAGTCGGGCTGAAGGCGCTCGGCGACGTCCTCCCAGAGCCTCCCGTTCACCAGCAGGCCATGAAGGAAGACGAGCGGCTCGCCCGAGCCCTCGTCGCGATAGCGGATGGTTCCCTGGGGGAGTCGAACTTCCATACAGCCTGTACGTATATCAGATACACCCTGTATGTGAAGTGTGAGGATGCTCCCCAGGGAACGGTCAGGAGCGGGCTCGGCGAAGGACGCGGCTAGAATCGTTCGAGATGAAGGCGGAGATCCATCCCGATTACGTCCTGTCGCACGTGCACTGCTCGTGCGGGAACGAGTTCTACACGCGCTCGACCAGCCCGGAGCTGCACGTGGAGATCTGCTCGAACTGCCACCCGTTCTACACCGGCAAGCAGAAGCTCGTGGACACCGGCGGCCGCGTCGAGCGGTTCCGCCGGCGTGCGGCCAAGAGCAAGAAGGGCGAGTAGCAACGTGACTCCCGGCGGGCCGAACGGCGGCAGCGCCGCTGACGGCGCCGGACCCACCGAGCAGACGATGCCCGACGGGCGCCCCGTCGCGTCCAAGGACGCCCCGATCGGAGGCCAGGCCGTCCTCGAGGGCGTGATGATGCGCGGCGTCTCCACCTGGGCCGTCGCGGTCCGGACGCCCGAGGGCCAGGTCGAGGTCACCTCCGAGCCGCTCGTCTCGTGGGCGAAGCGCCACCGCGTCCTTCGCTGGCCGGTGATCCGCGGGGTCGTCGCGCTCGGCGAGTCGCTCAAGATCGGATTCAAGGCGCTGGCGATCTCCGCCAACGCCCAGCTCGAGGAGGACGAGCAGGGGGAGAAGGAGGAGATCGGGGGCTGGATGTGGGGCTTGACGATCGCGCTCTCGCTGGCCCTCGCGGTCGGACTCTTCTTCGTGATCCCGGTCGGCGCCACCAGCCTGATCAAGGACGAGCTCGGCTCCGCCTTCCTCTTCTGGCTGGTCGAGGGGGTCCTCCGGACCGCCATCTTCATCGGCTACATCCTCGTGATCAGCAAGCTCCCGGATCTGCGCAGGGTGTTCGAGTACCACGGGGCCGA
This sequence comes from uncultured Solirubrobacterales bacterium, assembly GCA_963752605.1. Lineage (GTDB taxonomy): Bacteria > Actinomycetota > Thermoleophilia > Solirubrobacterales > 70-9 > CAVVYW01. The sequence goes on along the minus strand of CAVVYW010000005.1, from coordinate 1,121,038 downwards.
GCACAAGACGATCTCCTGCTTCGAGGCGGGCGACGAGCTGAAGCCCGAGAACGCCAAGCGCTACTCGCGGCTGCACCCCCGCTGCGGCACCAGCTTCCTGCTGATCGTGATGGTGCTCGCCATCTTCGTCTTCGCGCCGATCGGGCTGCCCGCCTGGTACTGGCTGCTCGCCTCCCGCATCCTCGGCATCCCGCTGATCGCCGGGCTCTCCTACGAGGTGATCAAGTGGGCCGGCAAGAACCGCAACAAGCGCTGGGTGCGCGCGCTGATGTGGCCGGGCCTGATGCTCCAGAACCTGACCACGCGCGAGCCCGATCTGGACCAGCTCGCCGTCTCGATCGCCGCCCTGGAGGCCGTGCTCGCGGTCGAGGACCCCGAGCAGGCCAAGCAGGAGCAGGAGATCGAGATCGTCGCCTAGTCGCTCCCGAAGGCCTTCGCAGCGCCCGCTGCGAGCTCCTCGGTCGTGACGTCGCGGAGGTGCTGCGCAATGTTCCAGCGGTGCCCGAAGGGGTCGACGATCTGGCCGTGTCGCTCACCCCAGAACTGGTCCGCCAGCTCATGCCGGACCTCCGCACCCGCCCCGAGCGCCCGAGCCCAGAGGCGGTCGGCGTCGTCCGTCTGGATCTGCAAAACCGTCGCGGTGCCGCCGATCGTCGATGGGGAGAGGACCCCGGCATCCACGAACTCGCTGCCGATGTGGAGGCTCGAGTCGCCGAAGGCGAGCTCGACGGTCATCACGCCGCCACCTGGAAGTGGCACGCGACTGCGCTCCTCGGCCCCGAAGGCGTCCGCGTACCAGGCTGCCGCGGCCTCTGCGTCGGGAACGACAATGTGGGGGGTGAGGCTCATGGTGCTCATTAGCGTCGGCTCGGCAACCATCATTCACCCTCAAGTCTTGAAGTCAAGTAGGGCCGGTTCAGGCTCTACCTGGCCGTCAAACTAAATGGCATGATCGAGCAGCTGGTCGAACAGATCGAGAGCCGCCACGCGGAGCTCGAGGAGCAAATGGCCGATCCGAGCCTGCACTCGGATCGGGAGCGGGCGGCGGAGGTCGGGCGCGAGTACCGGCAGCTTCAGCATGCCCATGAGCTGGCCACGCGCTACCGCAAGCTCACTGACGACCTCGAGGGCGCCCGGGAGCTGCTCGCCGAAGACGGCGACGATCCCGAGCTGAAGAAGGTGGTGGCAGAGGCGCCGGCTCAGCTTGAGCAGCTCGGCGAGCAGATCCGGCTGGCGATGGTTGAGCGCGATCCGAACGACGAGAAGAACGTGATCGTCGAGATCCGGGCCGGCACCGGGGGCGACGAGGCGGGGCTCTTCGCCGGCGACCTGTTCAAGATGCTCAGCCGCTACGCCGAGCGGCGCGGGTTCTCGGTCGAGGTCCTCTCGCAGAACCCTGCCGACGTCGGCGGCTTCAAGGAGGTCACCTTCGCGATCAAGGGCGAGGGGGCCTTCTCCATCTTCAAGTACGAGGGCGGCACCCACAGGGTCCAGCGGGTTCCGAAGACCGAGTCGCAGGGACGAATCCACACCTCAACCGCCACGGTCGCCGTCCTCCCCGAGGCGGAGGACGTGGAGGTCCAGATCGACCCGAACGATCTGGAGATCGACACCTACCGCTCGACCGGCCCGGGTGGCCAGTCCGTCAACACGACCGACTCGGCGGTTCGGATCACCCACAAGCCCACCGGCGTCCAGGTCGCGATGCAGGACGAGAAGTCCCAGCACCAGAACCGGGACAAGGCGATGCGGGTGCTGCGCGCCCGGCTCTTCGAGCGGGCGATGGAGGAGCAGCGAGCGGAGGTGGCGGCCGACCGGAAGTCCCAGGTCGGGACCGGCGAGCGCTCGGAGAAGATCCGCACCTACAACTTCCCGCAGGACCGGATCACCGATCACCGCGTCAAGGTGACCTCGAGCAACATCGAGAAGGTGCTCGGCGGCGAACTGGACGAGTTCACCGACGCGCTCTCCTCCGAGGAGAAGCGCCAGCGGCTCGAGGCCCAGGCCGCCGAGAGCGCCTCCTGACGTGCTCGGCATGCAGGCCGTCTCTACTGCGAGCGTCTCCGATGCGTTGCAGGGTGCGACGGACGGGCTGGGCGCTGCCGGCGTCGAGTCGCCGCGACTCGACGCCGAACTGCTGCTGGCGGAGGCGACCGGGTGGGAACGTGCAAGGCTCGCCGCCGAGCCCGAGGCGGGCATCGAGCCCGGGGCGGCGCGCGAATTTGCGGCGATGGTCCGGCGGCGCGTGCGGCGCGAGCCGGTCGCCTACATCCTGGGGCGCAAGGGCTTCCGCGGGATCGAGCTCGAGGTCGACCGGCGGGCGCTGATCCCGCGCCCCGAGACCGAGCTGCTGGTGGAACTGGCTCTGGAGCTCGCGCCCGGGACGGTGCTCGACGTCGGTACGGGCTCCGGCGCCGTCGCGTTGGCGGTCGCCGATGAGCTGCCGGAGGCGGAGGTGACCGCGACGGACACCTCGCCCGAAGCGCTGGCGCTGGCCCGGGCGAACGCCGAGCGGCTGAGCCTGGCGGGGCGGGTGAGCTTCCATGAGGGCAGCGTCCCGGCCGGTGAGTTCGACCTGCTGCTCGCCAACCTTCCCTATGTGAGTGAGTCCGAGTGGGAGGGCCTGGCGCCGGAGATCCGAGAGTTCGAGCCGAGGCGGGCGCTGGTCGCCGGCCCGACCGGGCTGGAGGCGATCGAGTCGCTGCTCGAGGCCGTCGGTGGCGCGGCCCGCCCGGCAACGATCGCGCTCGAGGTCGGCGCCGCACAGGCGGACCGGGTCGACGAGCTGCTCCGCGAGCTCGGCTACGCGCTGGTCGAGAGGCGGCCGGACCTGGCCGGCATCGAGCGAATGGTGCTGGGGCGAGACCCCGAGTGAGCAGGCTGGTCTCGATCGAGCGCGACGGCCCGGCGGACGCCCGCGAGGCGCTCGAGGACTGCGTCCGGGACGGCGGCGTCGCCGTCTTCCCGGCCGACGGCCTCTACGGGCTCGCGTGCGACCCGGGCAACGCTGATGCGATCTCGCGGATCCACGAGATCAAGGCCCGGGAGAAGGGCAAGCCGTCTGCGGTCATGTACTTCTCCGCGGAGACCATCGACGACCTGCTCGAGAAGCTCGCGCCGCTTACTCGCGCGGCGATCGCCGCCCTGTTGCCCGGGCCCGCGACCCTGGTTGTCTACAACCCGGGCAGGGTCTTTCCCCATGCCTGCGGCGACGAGCCGGAGCAGCTCGGTGTCCGCTGGATCGAGGGGCCCCTCGCCGGGATCGGCGTGCCGGTCTTCCAGACCTCGGCCAACCAGAGCGGGGAGCCGCCCCCGGCCTCGGTCGATCAGATCGATGCCGCCATCCTCGATGCCGTCGACGTCGCGATCGACGGCGGCACGCTGAGCGGGGTCCCATCGACGGTGGTGGACCTGACCGCGATCGAGGCCGGCGGTGCCTGGGAGGTCCTGCGCGAGGGCGGGATGCCCTACGAGGCGCTGGAGCGGGCCCTGACCGGGCTCAGCCTCGGCTAGCCGCCCTCGTCCTTGGCCGCCTCGAGCGCCTCGTCCAGCGTCGGGTAGAGGTCGACGCCGATCGCCTTGCCGTCGCGGAACTCCCAGACCTGGAAGGCGTGCTGGCCGAACTCGAGTCCGGTGGTCTTGCCGCGCGCCTTGAGGGTGAAGTCGGCGACGACCCGGTCACCCACTTCGTGGAACCCGTGCGGCTCCCACCGGATCTCGTCCATCACCTCGTAGAAGGAGTCGAACCAGCGGCGGACGCCGTCGTGGCCCCGGTAGGTGTCGGGTTCGGAGGCGAGCTCCGGTGGGGTGGTCGCCTCGAAGTCCGGGTGGATGAACGGGAGGATGCCGTCAACGCCGTCGGCGTTGAATGCCTCGAAGCCGTCCTTGACGATCTTCAGATTCTCGTGCGCCATCGGAGTGCAAGCCTATGATGGCGCCATGAGCAACCTTCCCGACGACTTTCAGACTGCCCCTCTCGCCGAGGTGGACCCGGACATCGCCCGGGTGCTCGAGCGCGAGCTCGCCCGCCAGCAGGGGACGCTCGAGATGATCGCCTCCGAGAACTTCGTCCCGCAGGCGGTCCTCGACGCGGTCGGCTCGGTCCTCACCAACAAGTACGCCGAGGGCTATCCCGGCAAGCGCTACTACGGCGGCTGCGAGGAGGTCGACGTGGCCGAGGAGCTGGCCATAGACCGGGCGAAGGAGCTGTTCGGCGCCGAGCACGCCAACGTCCAGCCCCACGCCGGCGCCCAGGCCAACAACGCCGCGTACATGGCGATGCTCGAGCCCGGCGACACGATCATGGGGATGGCCCTCGACCACGGCGGCCATCTCACCCACGGGATGAAGCTGAACGTCTCCGGGAAGCTCTACGAGGTCGTCGCCTACCACGTGCGCCGCGACGATCTCCTCTGCGACATGGAGGAAGTCGCGCGGCTCGCGGAGGAGCACAAGCCGAAGGTGATCGTCGCCGGCTGGTCGGCCTACCCCCGCCAGCTCGACTTCGCCGCCTTCAGGGAGATCGCCGACTCCGTCGGGGCGAAGCTGATGGTGGACATGGCCCATTTCGCCGGCCTGGTGGCCGCGGGACTGCACCCGAACCCGGTCGAGCACGCCGACGTCGTCACCACCACGATCCACAAGACCCTCGCCGGGCCTCGCAGCGGGATGATCCTCTGCCGCGAGGAGCTGGCCGCCGACGTCAACCGCTCGGTCTTCCCCGGCCAGCAGGGTGGCCCGCTGATGCACGTGATCGCCGCGAAGGCGGTGGCGCTGAAGATCGCCGCGAGCGATGAGTTCAAGGAGCGCCAGCGCCAGACGATCGCCAACGCGCAGGCCCTCGGCGAGGGGCTGGCCGCCGCCGGGCTCGACGTGCTCACCGGAGGGACCGACGTCCACCTCGTGCTCGTCGACCTGACGCCGACCGGCGTGTTCGGGAAGGAGGCGGAGCTACGGCTGGAGGAGGTGGGGATCACCGTCAACCGCAACGCGATCCCGTTCGACGAGCGCCCGCCGATGGACCCGTCCGGCCTGCGGATCGGCACCCCGGCCCTGACCACGCGCGGCATGGTCGAGGACGACATGCGGGAGATCGCCGAGGTGATCGGCGCCGCGCTCTCCGAGGACTTCGACTCCCAGAAGGACGCCCTGCTGGAGCGGTCCCGAGCGCTGATGGAGCGCTATCCGCTGTACCCCCAGCTCTCCGCCGCCGCCGTTTGAGGATCTGGGTCGACTGCACGGCGGCGGCGCACCCGCTCGTCCTGCGGCCGGTCATCGAGCGGCTGCAGGCCGCGGGGCACGAGGTCGAGGTGACCGCTCGGGAGTACGGCCAGACCGAGGGGATCCTGGAGCGGCTGGGGATCCCCTATGCCTCGTTCGGTCGCCACGGCGGGGGCTCTGCCCCAGGCAAGGCGGCGGCGCTGGCGTCCCGGAGCACCAAGTTGTGGCGCTGGGCGCGGAAGCGCGGCTTCGACCTGGGGCTCGCGCACGGCTCGGTTGACATCGCGGTCGTCTCTAGGGCGCTGCGGCTGCGGCTCGTGCAGATGAACGACTACGAGCACGCGGGCCTGCAGCGGCGGATCAGCTTCCGCTCCGCGCGGCTCGTGATGGCGCCCGATGCGATCCCGGTCGAGGCGATGGAGCGCGCGGGCGCCAGTCCGGACCGCCTCTTCCGCTATCCGGGCCTGAAGGAGGACTACTACCTCGCGGACTTCGAGCCGGACGCCGGTGTGATCCCGGCCCTCGGCCTGGCGGCGCTTGGCGTCAGCGCCGAGCGCTCCTCCGACGACCGGGTCCTGGTCGTGGTGCGGCCGCCGCCCGAGACCTCCGAATACCACCGCGACAACCCGCTCTACGACGGCGTGATCGATCGCCTCGGGAGCGAGGAGAGGGCGGTCACGGTGGTGATCCCGCGCACCGAGCGGCAGGCGGAGCGTCTGGCCCGGCGGGTGGAGTCCATCCCCTCTCTGCTGGTGCCGGACCGCGCGGTGGACGCCCAGAGCCTGATCGCCTATGCGGACCTGGTGGTGAGCGCGGGGGGCACGATGAACCGCGAGGCGGTGGCGCTCGGCGCCCCCGTCTACACGATCTTCAGCGGCGAGCTCGGCGCCGTGGACGAGCGCCTGATCGAGGGGGGGAGGCTGCGGCCGCTGGGTGACCCGGGCGAGATCGAGCTCGCCAAGCGCGAGGCGGGCAGCGGCCCGGTCGACCCCCGCGACCCCCAGGCCTGGGTGGACGCGATCCTGGGCGTGGCCTAGCGACGCTGCGGCCCATGTAGCCGCGCGGTCGGCCACAATCACGGCCGATGCGCTCCCTCGACGCCTGGGACGCGGTGCTCGCCTTCGTCTTCGCGGGGGCCGTCGCGTGGTCGCTCGTGCCGGCCGCGGAGGCGATCGCCCGCCGCATCGGGGCGATGGACGTCCCGACGGAGCGGAGCCTCCACGAGGAGCCCACCCCGAAGCTGGGCGGCCTCGCGATCCTGGTGGCGGTGCTGGCGGCCGGCGCGATCTGGCTGCCCGAGAACGACGCCACCCGCTCGATCCTCGCCGGAGCGGCGGTGATCACGCTGCTCGGCGTGATCGACGACGTCCGCGAACTGCCGGCGCTGCCGAAGCTGCTCGGTCAGATCGGCGCCGCGCTGATCCCGGTGGTGTGGGGGGACGTGCGGGTGGACGTCACCACCCTGCCCTTCATCGGCGGCTTCGACCTCGGCTGGGCCTCCTACCCGCTGACGGTGATCGGGATCGTCGCCGTGATCAACATCATCAACTTCATCGACGGCGTGGACGGTCTCGCCTCCGGCGTCTGCGCGATCTCGGCCGCCACTTTCGCGGTCATCGCGATCTCGCTCGACCGCTATGAGGCCGGGGTGCTCGCCGCGCTCACCGCCGGGGCCTCGATCGGCTTCCTGCGGCACGGGTTCCCGCCCGCCTCCAGCTTCATGGGGGACACGGGCTCCAACCTGCTCGGCTACCTGCTCGCGACCATCGCGGTCCAGGGCGCCCTGAAGACGAACGCCGCCCTCGCCCTGGCGCTGCCGCTGGTCGTGCTCGCGGTCCCCATTCTCGACACGAGCTTCGTCGTCGCCAAGCGGCTCAAGTACCGCCAGCCGATCTACCGGGCCGACCGCTGGCACTTCCACCACCGGATGGCGAACATCGGGTTCACCCAGCGGCGTACGGTCGCATTCCTCTATGGCTGGACCCTGGTGCTGGCGGGGCTGGCGCTGGCCCTTCGCTTCATCCCCTACAGCGACGACCGCGGCAGCTTCGACCCGTTCTGGACGGTCGTGATGGGGGTCTTCCTGCTCTTCGCGCTCGCGGCCAGTGTCTACGTGATCGACGTGCTGGAGATCCTCAAGCTGCGCCACTTCAGGCTCAGGCAGCGCATCGGCCTGGGCGTGCCCGAGGAGCCCGTGAAGGCGGAGGTGGACGCCGGGGTGGCCAAGGAGCTCGAGACCGGGGAGTTCGAGGCGGTGGACCCGGAGACCGGCGAGGTGGCCCGGGTGGACCCGGACACCGGCGAGATGGAGGCGGTGCGGCCGAAGGAGCCGACGAGATAGGATTCCCGCCCCCTCCGGGGACTCTGCGGAGGGCGGTCAACTTCGCCCTGTGGGGGGCGCAAGGACGGAATTTGCGGTCTTTCGACTTCGACAACCCCGATGAATCGCCCTTCCCGCGGCGCCGAAGCTGCGACGGCGGGCGCGAGCCTCATTGCCTCAATGGTGCTCTGCGCCGCCGCCGGCTACGGATTGGGCTCACTGGTGGGTTTGGAGGTCCCCCTCGGCCTCGCCGGACTGTTCGCGGGCTTCGTCGTGGGGCTGGCTCTTGTCTACGCTCGCTTTAGACGGCTCTAGCGGGGTGGGAGCGGGTCCCTCACGCACCGCGACCGCTGTTCGTTATCTGGACCTGGTCCTCCTCGCCATCGCCCTGCCCGTGTTCCTCGCGGCCGGCCTGCCGCTGGCCGGCTACGCGGTCGTGGCCGGTGTCTGGGCGGTTGCCCTGGCCGTCGAGCGCTATGCGGAGCGCCGGGCGATGCGCGAGCTGAAGGGCGGCAACCGCCGCGACGCGATGGGCTGGATAGCCGCCACGACCCTCGGCCGAGTCTGGCTGGTCGCCCTGGCCGTGCTCCTGGTCGGCCTGCTCGACGAGCGTGATGCCGGCCTCGCCGCCGCGGTCCTGGCCGCGATCCTCTTCACGGTCCACTTCGCGTGCCGCTTCATCGCGCGGGCCATGACCCCGCCCGAGGAGAGGATCGGATGAAGACCTGGCAGAAGGTCCTGACCGGGTTCGCCATTTACTTCGCCGGCGTGGTCGCGTTCTACGTGCTGTTCGGAAGCTCCGGGGAGAACGACAGCTTCAAGCCGCAGAACGAGTTCAAGCTGGAGCCCTGGGTGCACCTGAAGATCGGCGGCATCGACGTGTCGATCACCAAGGCGGTCCTATACCTCGCGCTCGCCTCGATCGCCACGATCGTGACCATGCTCTGGATCTCGAGGCGCATGCAGGAGAAGCCCAACCGGGTCCAGACGGCAGTCGAGCTCGCCTACGACCTGACCAAGAACAACATCACGGGAAGCAACCTGGAGGGCAAGTACGCGCTGCGCTGGTTCCCCTTCGTGGCGACCCTGTTCTTCTGGATCTGGTTCTCGAACATCCTCGGCTACCTGCCGCTGCCGACCAACACCGAGCACCCGGTCGACATCCTCGGCCTCGAGGTGCCGGCGTTCGCCATCTACGCGGCGACGGCCAACATCTCGATCCCCCTGGTCCTGACGCTCGTCGTCTGGCTCTCCTACCACTTCGAGGGGATCCGCGACAAGGGCTTCGTCGGCTACTTCAGGTCCTGGCTCCCGGGCGGGATCGAGGACATGCCCCTCCCGTTCAAGGCCTTCGTCTTCATCATCGAATGCATCTCGCACTTCGTCCGCCTCATCTCGCTCTCGGTGCGACTCTTCGCCAACATCCTCGCGGGGCACCTCCTGCTGCTCTTCATGGGCGGCGGGCTGGCGGTGCTGCTGGGACTCGCTGCGCTCGGTGTAGCTACCTTGCCTGCGGCGTTCGTCTTCTTCATCTTCGAGGTCGGCCTGGTCGCAACGCTCCAGGCGTTCATCTTCGCCACCCTCACCTCGATCTACATCGGCGGCGCAGTCGCCGAAAGCCACTAGAAAGGAGCTGTTCTGAATGGTTGAAGTCCTGCCCCTGATCGCTCAGTCGACCGAGACGGTCACTGACACCGGTGTCAGTGACGCCGGCAAGGCGATCGCCCTCGGTATCGGCGCCGGGCTGGGCTCGATCGGCGCCGGCATCGGCGTCGGATTCATCTTCGGCAAGGAGATCGAGTCGGTCGCCCGTCAGCCGGAGATGAAGGACGAGCTTCAGCAGATCCGCTGGCTCGGCTTCGCGCTGACCGAGGCCGTCGCGTTCTACACGTTCATCTTCGGACTGATCGCGTTCTTCCTCTAGGCCTTGGACCTGCTCGGAGACATAGGCAACGTCCTGCTGCTCGCCCAGGAGTCGGCTGAGCACGGCTCCGGCGGCGGGGAGGAGGAGGGCGGCAGCTTCCTGGTCTCCCCAGGGCTTGGACTGATGATCTGGACCCTGATCTTCTTCGGGGTCACGATGTACTTCCTGAGCAGGGTCGCCTTCCCGCGGATCCAGGAGGCGCTCGACAAGCGGGCGAAGCTGATCGCGGAGTCGATCGAGGCCGCCGAGAAGAGCAAGCAGGAGTCCGAGAAGCTGATGGCCGAGTACCGCGCCCGGCTGAAGGAGGCCCGCGAGCAGGCGGACGACATCATCGCCCGCTCCCGCAAGGCAGCCGAGGCGACCAAGGCCCAGGCCGCGGAGGAGGGCAGGGAGAAGCGCGAGGAGCTGCTGGCCGCCGCACGGCGCGACATCGAGGCGGAGACGCGCCGCTCGCTGGAGCGCATCCGGAAGGAGGTCGCGGACCTGACGGTCCTGACCACGGAGAAGGTCGTCAGCAAGTCGCTGAGCGCCGACGACCACAAGCGGCTGATCGAGGAGGCGCTGAAGGACGCCGACTTTGAGACCCTGAGCGGGGAGGCGAAGTAGAAGTGGAGGAGATCGCACGCGTATATGCGGACGCCCTGTTCGGGGCGGCCAAGGACGCGGGCAAGCTCGATCAGATCCACGAGCAGCTCGGCGAGTTCGCCGACGCGCTCGCGGAGAGCCGGGACATGCAGCTGTTCCTGTTCAGCCCCTACTTCTCCTCCGCCGAGAAGCTCGAGGGCCTGGAGAAGGCCCTGTCGGGCGCCGAGCCGGAGCTGGTCAACTTCCTCGAGCTCCTGATCGAGAAGCACCGGATGCCGGTCATCTTCCGTATCCGGCGCCAGTTCGACGACCTCTGGAAGAAGGAGAACAAGCGGCTCGACGTGACCGTGACCAGCGCCGTCGAGCTCGATCCGGACGTGGTCGAGGGCATCGGCAAGCGGATCGAGGAGCAGACCGGCCAGACGATCGAGCTGGAGAGCCGGGTGGACCCGAACGTGCTCGGGGGCCTGGTCCTCCAGGTCGGCAACGTCGTACTGGACGCGAGCATCAGGAACCGACTCGAAAAACTTCGAAAGACCGTCGTCGCGGCGGCGTAGGAAAGGAAGCGACTCAAAGACATGGAGATCAAGCCGGACGAGATCGCAAGCATTCTTCGCGAGCGGATCGAGGGCATGGACACGGGTTCCGCCGACCTCTCGGAGGTCGGGACGGTGCTCGAGATCGGCGACGGGATCGCCCGCGTCCACGGGGTGGACAACTGCATGTCCCTCGAGATGCTCGAGCTGCCTCATGACGTGGTCGGCCTGGCCCTGAATCTCGAGGAGGACAACGTCGGCGCCGTGCTCTTCGGCGAGTGGGACAAGATCGTCGAGGGCGACACCGTCAAGCGCACCGGCAAGCTGCTGGAGATCCCGGTGGGCGAGGAGCTGCTCGGCCGCCTGGTCGACCCGCTCGGCCGGCCGCTCGACGACAAGGGCGACGTCAACACCTCCGAGACGCGCCCGGCCGAGTTCAAGGCTCCCGGCGTGGTCCACCGCCAGCCCGTGAAGGAGCCGATGATGACCGGGCTGAAGGCGATCGACTCGATGATCCCGATCGGCCGCGGCCAGCGCGAGCTGATCATCGGCGACCGCCAGACGGGAAAGACGGCGATCGCGATCGACACGATCATCAACAACAAGGACACCGGGGTCGTCTCGATCTACGTCGCGATTGGGCAGCGGATGTCGACCGTCGTCCAGGTGATGGAGACCCTGGAGGAGAACGGGGCGATGGAGAACACGATCATCGTCGCCGCGCCCGCCGACGAGGCCGCGCCGGTCAAGTACATGGCCCCGTACGCCGGATGCGCGATGGGCGAGCACTTCCTCTACAACGGCAAGTCGGCCCTCTGCATCTACGACGACCTCTCCAAGCACGCCGCGGCCTACCGGCAGATGTCGCTGCTGCTGCGGCGCCCGCCGGGCCGCGAGGCGTATCCCGGGGACGTGTTCTACCTGCACTCGCGCCTGCTGGAGAGGGCCGTGAAGCTCTCCGACGAGCAGGGCGGCGGCTCGCTGACGGCGCTGCCGATCATCGAGACCCAGGCGGGGGACATCTCCGCCTACATCCCGACCAACGTCATCTCGATCACCGACGGGCAGATCTTCCTCGAGTCGGACCTGTTCTACTCGGGGGTGCGCCCGGCGATCAACGTCGGTACCTCGGTCTCCAGGGTGGGAGGCGACGCGCAGGACAAGGCGATGAAGAAGGTCGCCGGAAAGCTCCGCCTCGACCTCTCCCAGTACCGCGAGCTCGAGGCGTTCGCGCAGTTCGGCTCCGAGCTCGACCCCGAAACCCAGAAGCAGCTCGCGCGAGGCGAGCGCATGGTCGCGGCCCTGAACCAGGACGAGCGCAAGCCGATGAAGATGTCCGAGCAGGTGGCGTCGATCTTCGCCGGCACCGCGGGCTACCTCGACCGGATCAAGGTCGAGCGCGTGACCGAGTTCCTCGACCAGACGATGGCTCGGCTGCACTCCGAGAACAAGGACCTGATGAATCGGATCGAGGAGAGCGGCGAGCTGAGCGACACCGACGAGGAGGCGCTCAGCAAGGCGATCTCCGAGATGGTCGACGACTTCGGGCCCGACTTCGACGAGGACGGCAACCCGCTCGAGGAGGGCGAGTCCGACCGGATCAAGTCCGAGGAGGAGCGCCAGGCCCCGGCCCGCACTGAGCCCGAGAAGGAGCCGGCCCCCGCCTGACCCATGGCCACCAGGAAGGAAGTCAAGAACCGGATCGCGTCCGTGAAGAACGTGCAGAAGATCACGCGGGCGATGGAGATGGTCGCCGCCGCTCGGCTGCGCCGCGCCGAGGAGCGGATCGACCACCTCCGGCCCTATGCGCAGGCGCTCCGCAAGATGACCCGGCAGGTGGCCGAGGCCGCCGGCGCCGAGGCGCGCGGCCTCCCGGTGCTTCAGGAGCACGACGACGAGAAGACCGTCGGGATCCTGCTGGTCACGGGCGACCGGGGCCTGGCCGGCTCCTTCAACTCACAGATCATCCGCGCCGGGGTCGAGCTCCAGCGAGAGCTGAAGGGCGAGGGGAAGGACGCGCATTTCTCGGTGGTCGGCCGGCGCGGGGTGTCGACGATGCGCTTCCGCGGCGAGGAGCTGCACGGCGAGTACGTCGGATTCACCGATCGCCCGGCATTCGCCAACGCCCGTGAGATCGCCGACGCGCTGATCGCCTCGTACGTCGACGAGGAGCTCGACCGCGTGGACCTGATCTACAACCGCTACGTCTCGCCGCTGACCCAGTACGTGCGCCGCCAGACGCTGCTGCCGGTCCAGCAGGCGGATGTCTTCGGCGAGGGCGTGGAGAAGCTGATGGCGGAGGCCGGCCAGGACGAGGAGGTCGACGAGGAGCTCGCGGAGGCCCACCGCAGGGCGCTCTGGGTCTACGAGCCCGAGCCCGAGGAGCTGCTCGCCGAGCTCATCCCCGAGTACGCGCAGCTGAACGTGTATCGCGCCCTGCTCGAGTCGACCGCGTCCGAGCACGGGGCGCGGATGACGGCGATGCGGAACGCCGCGGAGAACGCGAAGGAGGTGATCAGCGACCTGACCCTGGAGATGAACCGGGTGCGCCAGGCCGAGATCACCCAGGAGATCCTCGAAGTCGTCGCCGGCGCCGAGGGCGTCAGCTGAACCCGAACTTGAAGGAGACCAAGGAGACGAATGGCTGAGAACGGAAATGTGGGCAGGGTGGAGCAGGTGACGGGCGTCGTCATCGACGCCGTGTTCCCCGACGAGCTCCCCGAGATCTACTCGGCGCTGAAGATCGACATCCCGCCGGAGGAGAGCCGGACCGAGATGCAGCTCGTCTGCGAGGTCCAGCAGCACCTCGGCGACGACCGGGTTCGCGCGATCGCCATGGACGCCACCGATGGCCTCCAGCGCGGCGACGAGGTGATCGACACCGGCGGGCCGATCACCGTCCCGGTCGGCAAGGAGACGCTCGGCCGGATCTTCAACCTGCTCGGCGAGGTGATCGACGAGGGCGGCGAGGTCAAGGGCGACGAGCGCTGGCCGATCCATCGCCGGGCCCCGGAGGTCGAGGATCTCGCCCCGAGCCAGGAGATCCTCGAGACCGGGATCAAGGTCGTGGACCTGCTTGCGCCATACGCCAAGGGCGGCAAGGTCGGCCTCTTCGGCGGCGCCGGCGTGGGCAAGACCGTGTTGATCCAGGAGCTGATCCGCAGCATCGCCGAGGAGCACGAGGGCCTCTCGGCGTTCTGCGGTGTTGGCGAGCGCTCGCGAGAGGGCAACGACCTCTGGCTCGAGATGAAGGAGTCGGGCGTGATCGACCGGACCATGCTCGTCTTCGGCCAGATGAACGAGCCGCCGGGAGCGCGCCTCCGGGTTGCCCTCTCCGGCCTGACCATGGCGGAGTACTTCCGCCAGGGCGGCCAGGACGTGCTGCTGTTCATCGACAACATCTTCCGCTACGTGCAGGCGGGCTCCGAGGTCTCGGCGCTGCTCGGGCGGATGCCATCGGCGGTCGGCTATCAGCCCACCCTCGAGACCGAGATGGGCGAGCTCCAGGAGCGGATCACCTCGACTCGGGAAGGGAGTGTGACCTCAGTCCAGGCGATCTACGTGCCGGCCGACGACCTCACGGACCCGGCCCCGGCCTCGGTGTTCGCCCACCTGAACGCGACCACCGTGCTGACCCGGTCGCTGGTGGAGCAGGGCATCTATCCGGCGGTCGACCCGCTCGACTCGACCTCGACGATCCTGAAGCCGGACATCCTCGGCGAGGAGCACTACGACACCGCGACGCGGGTCCAGGAGACCCTGCAGCGCTACAAGGAGCTCCAGGACATCATCGCCATCCTCGGGATCGACGAGCTCTCAGACGAGGACAAGCAGACGGTCTCGAGGGCGCGGAAGATCCAGCGCTTCCTCTCGCAGCCGTTCTTCGTCGCCTCCCAGTTCACGGGCCGTGACGGCGAGTTCGTGCCCGTGGCCGAGACGGTGCGCGGCTTCAAGGAGATCGTCGACGGCGAGCACGACGACATCCCGGAGCGCGCCTTCTACATGCAGGGGCCGATCGAGCAGGTGCTCGAGCAGGCCAAGGGCATGAAGGCAGAGGAGCCCGAGAAGGCGGCCGAGGCGGAGGCCTCTGACCAGGAGGAGAAGGCTGAGGAGGATGAGCAGTAGTGCCCGACCCCGAGCACACCCTGAGCGTCAAGGTGCTGACCCCCGAGGGGCAGGTCTTCGACGGCGACGTCCAGCAGCTCTCGACGCGGACGGCCGTCGGCGAGATCGGAGTTCTCGCCAACCACGTCCCGGTGCTGGCCCGGCTGCGGCCCACGGAGCTCCGGCTCCACCTGCCCGACGGCGAGACGAAGAAGTGGGCCCAGGCGGAGGGCTGGCTGCAGGTGTTCGCCAACCACGCCACGGTGCTGGTCACCGAGGCGATCCCGCCCGATCAGCTCGACACCGGCAACCTGAAGAGCCGCATCGACGACGCAGACGCACGCCTGAAGGAGGCCGAGGAGGGCTCCGGCGCCTATCGCCAGGCCGAGCGGGACAAGGAGCGCGCTGAGGCGTTTTTGAGTGTGGCCGGGGCTGGGGCTCTGACCGGGCAACGGTTCCGCTTAACCGCCGTTCAACGCTGCACCTAGGATCTCCTCCGTGGACGAACGCGCCCTCGCAGAGCGCCTGATTGCCTTCGACACCTCCTCCGCGGAGGGGCTTCGCCGTGCTGCCGAATTCGTCGGGGGGTGGCTCGAGTCGCGTGACATCAAGGCCGAGCAGACCACCGCCCGCGGGCTGCCCGTGACCCGGGCGGAGGTGGGGCCCGAGGGCGCCCCGACCCTGGTCCTCCACGGCCACCTCGACGTCGTCCCCGGCGGACCCGGGCAGTTCGAGCCCCGGGTCGAGGGGGACCGGCTCATCGGCCGCGGCGCCTACGACATGAAGGGCGCGATCGCGGTGATGCTGATTCTCCTCTTCGATCTGCGCGACCAGGACAAGGTGAGGCTGCGACTCGGGATCGTCTCCGACGAGGAGTCGGAGGAGGAGAACAACCGTGGCAGCGACGCCCTCGTCCAGAGCGGCTTCGTGGGCGACTTCGCGATCACCGGCGAGCCGACGAACCTCCAGGTCGGGGTGCAGGCCAAGGGGGTGCTGGCGATGCGCATCGAGGTCCGGGGACGCGCGGCGCACGGCGCCACGCCGTGGCTGGGCGACAACGCGGCTGTGAAGGCGGTCGAGGTGTTCAGAGCCATCGAATCGCTACCGTTTGCGCGCCACAGCTCCGCCCTGTTCGACCGGCCCTCGATCAATCTCGGTCGGATCTGGGGCGGCGACGCCCTGAACAAAGTGCCCGACACCTGCGTCATAGACGTCGACATCCGCTTTCTGCCCGACCAGGATCCCGATGAGATCCTCGAGCAGGTCTCCTCGCTGCCGGACACCACGGTGGTCAAGACCTTCAGGCGCCAGCCGGCCGTGGTCGAGCCCGAGTCGCCGTACGTGCTCGGGCTCTGCGAGGCCGCCTCGCCCCACCACCCCGAGCGCGTGATGAGCGTCGGGCGGGATGGCGCCTCCGACGTCGTCTCCTTCCTCAGCGTCGGCGTGCCCGCGGTCGAGTTCGGCCCGATCGGCGACGGCCATCACGGCCCAGAGGAGTGGGTCTCGCTCCAGTCCCTGCGCAGCTACCGAAACGCGCTGGAGGGATTCGTCAGGGACTTCCCGGGATTGGTGCCCGCATGAGCCCGGAGGAGAAGGACGGCAACGGCGAGGAGCACGGCCCCGGCGACACCGAGGAGTTCTCGCCCGAGGAGGAGTTGTCCGGAGAGGCCGAGGACGAGCGTGAGGAGGCCGACGAGCCCGGCGGCGTCTTCGACGGCCACCAGCACCTCGACGACGACGCCGAGAACGAGGACGAGGCTGAGGAGGCGCCCGAGGAGGTTGAACCGCCCGAGGACGCTTCCGTTGACGAGGATGAGGAGGATTCCGAGCTCGACGAGCTGATCTCAGCCGAGACCCAGGAGTGGGACCCCGTCGAGTCCGCCGAGGACGAGGAAGAGGCCGCCGAGGAGCTCGAGGAGGAGGAGCCCGCGGAGGCGCTTCCCGGCCAGGACGAGCCCACGCTCGTCGCGGCGGCCGGGGAGCGGCTCGGTCAGGCGGGAACCAGGTTGAAGGAGTGGCGGCCGGGCTTTCCGCTCTGGCTCCGCTTCCTCACAGCGTCCGTGCTGATCATCTTCTCGACCGCGGGTGCCGCGTCCGCCAGCCTGATCCTCTATCTCGACGGCATCGCCCATGACCTCGAGGACCCGTCGGGCGCGCTGGCGGGGGTGGACAAGTTCCTCGACCGGGTCGACGGTGGCGGACCCCAGACGATCCTCATCCTCGGCTCAGACAAGGACCCCGAGCTGAAGGACGTCCAGAAGGGCTTCAAGGGGCTGTCGGACACGACGATGCTGCTGCGCCTCGATCCGGACCAGGACGCGATCGCGCTCTTCTCGCTGCCCCGTGACCTTCGGGTGGAGATTCCCGGCTACGGCACCGACAAGCTGAACGCCGCATACGGCTTCGGAGGGCCGCAGCTCACCTTGCAGACGGTTGAGGAGTTGCTCAGCACGACGGGCCAGCCGTTCGAGGTGAACCACCTCGTCAACGTCGATTTCGAGGGGTTTGCGCGGGCGGTCAACGAGATCGACTGCGTCTACGTGGACGTCGACCGCCGCTACTTCCACAGCAACGACTTCACAGCCGCGGCCGAGGACTACGAGGAGATCGACCTCCAGCCGGGCTATCAGGCCCTCTGCGGCTTCGACGCGCTGGACTACGCCCGCTACCGCCACACGGACAACGACATCATCCGCGCGGCGCGCCAGCAGGAGTTCCTGCGCGAGGCCCGCGCCAAGGTGCCACCGGACCGGCTGATCGAAGACCGCAAGGACCTGATCTCGATCTTCACCGAGCACACCACCTCCGACATCAACGATCCGCAGACCATGCTCCAGGTGCTGAAGCTGCTGCTGGACGCCCGTGATGCGCCGATCAAGGAGGTCCACTTCGAAGGCGTTATCGGGCCCTCCTTCGTCACCACCACGACCGCGGAGCTGACAAGGGCGGTGAACCAGTTCTTCGGCTTCGAGGCTTCGGAGCGAGCTGGTCAGAGCGCGACTCCGGACGAGCCGGTCACGCCCGAGGCGGCGCCCGACCAGGTTCCCCCGGGCTCCGGTACCGGCAAGGCGAAGGCCGATGCGCCCGAGCCAGAGCCCCCCAGCACCGGAGGGTCCGTGGACAACGACGTGAGCCTCACCGCGGTGGATGACTTCGCCAAGGGCCTCGCCCAGGCAGTCCGTGCACGGAGCCCGAGGCTGCCGGTCTTCTATCCGACCAAGCTGGAGTCCGGAAGCGACTTCGCCCAGAAGCCGCGGGTCTACAAGGTGAACGGGACGGGCGAGGGCTCGCCGCCCCACGGCGAGCGCGCCGCCTACAAATGGGTCTTCACGCGTCCCGCCCTCGGCGAGTACTACGGGTTCATGGCCACCTCCTGGCAGGACCCGCCGGTCCTCGAGGATCCGGATTCGACCAGGGAGATCGGGGACCGCGAGTACAAGATCTACTTCGACGGCGACCGCGTTCGGATGGTCGCCTGGCAGGACGACAACGGCTCCTACTGGCTCTCCAACACGCTGATCGAATCGCTCTCCAACGATGAGATGCTGCAGATCGCGAAGGACATGAGGGAGCTCCCCGGGCCCGGCGGACTAGGTGAACGAGAAGGAGCCGATTGGGGTAGTCGGCGTCGGCTGGGTCGGCCTGGTCACGGCCGCCTGCTTCGCGGAGCTCGGCCATCCGGTGGTCGCCCGCGAGATCGTCGCGGAGAAGGTGGAGGCGCTGGAGCGCGGCGAGGTGCCGATCCACGAGCCCGGCCTGCCCGAGCTGATTGAGCGGAACCGCGAGCGCCTTACCTTCACGACCGAGCTCGAGCCGTTGCTCGAATCCGCGCGGCTGATCTTCGTCTGCGTGCAGACCCCGCCGACTCACTCCGGCGACGCCGATCTCTCCGCCGTTCAGCGCGCCGCCGAGGAGATCGCGAGCGTCGAGGGAAAGGCCCTCGTGATGAAGAGCACCGTCCCGGTCGGCACCGGGCGGACGATCAGGCGCGACGCTCACGGCATCGCCTACGTCTCCTGCCCCGAGTTCCTCCGCGAGGGGACCGCCGTCGACGACTTCATGCAGCCCCACCGGGTCGTGATCGGCGCCGATGGGGACGACGGGTGGGCCGCCGACGCGGTCGCCGATGCCTACGCGCCGCTCGACGCTCCGATCGTCCGGACCGACGTCTCGAGCGCCGAGATGATCAAGCTCGCGTCGAACGCGTTCCTCGCCACGAAGATCAGCTTCATCAACGAGATCGCAAACGTCTGCGACGAGGTGGGCGCCGACGTGACCGAGGTCGCCCGGGGGATGGGGATGGACGAGCGGATCGGACCGAAGTTCCTGAACGCCGGGCTCGGCTTCGGCGGCTCCTGCTTCCCCAAGGACACGCAGGCCCTGAAGATGCTCGCGGGGAACATCGGTTACCACTTCCAGCTTCTGAGCTCGGTGATCGAGGTGAACGAGCTGCAGAAGCGCCGCGTGACCTCGAAGCTGACGAAGCATCTCGGCTCGCTGGAGGGGAAGCGGATCGCCCTGCTCGGCCTCGCGTTCAAGCCGGACACCGACGACATGCGGGAGGCGTCCAGCCTGGTTCTCGCCTCGCGTCTGGAGGGGGAGGGCGCTGAGGTTGTCGCCTTTGACCCGGTCGCCGCGGGCGTGGCGAGCGCGCTGCTGCCAACCGTCGACATGGCCGACTCGGCGATGGACGCGCTCGACGGCGCCGACGCGGCCGTGCTGGTGACCGACTGGCCGGAGTTCGGGGAGCTGGACTGGGCCGAAGCCGCCCGCCGGATGGGCAACCCACTGCTGGTGGACGGCCGCAACTTCCTGGATCCCGAGGATCTTCTCTCCGCCGGCTTTGCCTACGAGGGCATCGGCCGCCCCGGCGTGGAGGCGGAGAAGCCGGCCAAAGCGAGCTGATGCAGGCGCTGATCCTGGCGGGCGGGGAGGGCACACGCCTGCGCCCCCTCACCTACACGGTGCCGAAGCCCGTCCTGCCCCTGGTCGGCCGGCCTCACATCGCCTACGTGATCGACTGGCTCCGCGGCCACGGCGTGGATGAGGTGGTGATCTCGTCCGGACACCTGGCGGGAGGGATGCGTGCCGCGGTGGAGGCGCTCGAGACCGGTGTCCGGATCTCGTGGGCGGAGGAACCGGAGGCGCGGGGGACGGCCGGGGCGATCCGCTTCGCGGAGGACCTGCTCTCAGACCGCTTCTTCGTCCTCAACGGCGATTGCCTCTGCGATCTCGACCTGACCGCGATGATCGACCAGCACGAGCGGACCGGCGCCCGGGCGACCATCGCCCTCTACCCGGTCGAGGACCCGAGCGCCTACGGCCTGGTGCGGAGACGGGAGGACGGCGAGATCACCGAGTTCCTGGAAAAACCGGAGCCCGACCAGATCGACACGGACGAGATCAACGCGGGCGCCTACCTGCTCGAGCGCTCCGTGCTCGAGCTGATCCCGGCCGACCGGGAGGTCTCGATCGAGCGGGAGGTCTTCCCGCGGATGGTCGGCGGCGAGCTCTACGGAACCCGCCTCGAGGGCTACTGGATCGACATCGGGACCCCGGAGCGCTTCCTGCAGGCGAACTGGGACATCCTCGAGGAGCGCGTGGAGGCGACGCCGGGCGAGCGGATCGGAGAGGGCGTGGAGATCGCAGACGGCGCCGAGGTCGCGGAGCGGGCGGTGATCGGCTCGAACAGCGAGATCGGGACCGACGCGGTCGTGAGCGAATCGGTCCTGCTCCCGCAGTGCAGGCTCGGCTCGCGCGCCCGCCTGGAAAGGGCGATCCTCTCGGCCCGGGTCGAGGTGGCACCCGGAGCGCTGGTCGAGGGCGCCGTGATCGGCGAGGGCGAGACGGTGGGAGCGGCGGCGTGAGCGGGATCGAGCGGGCCCACGAGACGATCAGGGCGGTGGATCCCGGCGGCATGCTCGACGCGGTCAACGAGATGCCCAACCACATCCGCGATGCGCTCTGGCGGATCGAGAGCGCCCGGCTGCACCCGATGGAGGCGCCGGCGGCGATCGTCTGCGGCATGGGGGGCTCGGCGATCGGGGGAGAGCTGGCGGCTGCGGCGCTCGGCGATCGCGTCTCGAAGCCGCTGCTCACCGTCCGCGGCTATGAGCTTCCATCGTGGGCGCCCGCCGGCTCAGCCGTGCTCTGCTCGAGCTACTCGGGGAACACGGAGGAGACCCTGGCCGGATACGCGGCCGCCGAGGCGCTGGGCGCGCAGCGGCTGGTCGCCACCACGGGGGGACAGCTGGCCGAGCAGGCGCGCAGCGACGGGGTGCCGGTGATCGGGCTTCCGGCGGGGCTCAGGCCGCGCGCCGCCGTCGCCTACATGGTCTGTGCCGCAGCGGAGGTGGCGGCGCTCTCCCTGGCCGCCCCCCGCATGGCCACCGAGCTCGATGCCGCCGCCTCGCATCTCGTGGAGCGCGGGGAGGCGATCGCCGAGCGCGCGCTGAGGCTGGCGGAGGAGGTGGGCGACGCAACGCCGGTGATCTACGGCAGCGATCTCACCGCCCCGGTCGCCTACCGCTGGAAGTGCCAGGTCAACGAGAACGCCAAGCTGCCGGCCTTCAGCGCCGTCCTGCCGGAGGCCGACCACAACGAGCTGGAGGGCTGGACCGGGGCCTCGGATCGCGGCAGCTTCGCCTGCCTGCTCCTCGACGACCGCGACCAGCATCCGCGCGAGCGCCAGCGGATCCAGCTGACCGCCGATCTGATCGGATCCTCCGCCACCTCGGTCACGCGAGTCGAGGCGAACGGGGAGACCCGGATCGCTCGCCTCTTCGAGCTGGTCATGCTCGGCGACCTCCTCTCGCTCCATCTGGCGGCGCGCCACGGCGTCGACCCGTCGGCGATGCCGCGGATCGACGAGATCAAGGACCGGCTGGGCCCGCCGGGCTCGGCCTCCCAGGGCTAGGGAGGCGAGGCGGCCGCGAAACGAATCGCGGCCGGCCTACTCGTCGCCGGTTGGCGGGCGGCGCTCAGCTTTGCGCTGCGAGCGCCTGCGCTTGTCGTCCAGGCGCCTCTCCTTGGCGGCGCGCGAGGGCCTGGTCCTGCGCCGCTTCTTGGGACGGGTGAGGCCGGCCGCGAGCTTCTTCGCGAGGCGCTCCGCCGCCAGCTCCCGGTTGCGGGCCTGGCTGCGGGCGTCCTGGGCGACCGCGGTCACCTGCTCGCCGAGCTTCTCCCGCAGGCGCTCTCGCTGCTCGTCGCTGAGCGTGGGGGAGGCCTCGACGTCGAAGACGGCCTCGATCCGGGAGGCGGTCACGTTGGCGTGCTGGCCGCCGGGGCCAGACGAGCGGCTGGCGCGGAACTCGATCTCCGCCAGCGGGATCGAGAGCTCCTGGTTGACCACGAGTGGATCGTCCATCCTGCATTCACGGTAACCGGCCGCCCGGAGATCGCCTGTAGCCTTTCCCCTCCGTTTCCCGACCGCGAAAGGACCAGATGAGCACCGCCACGAGTGCGCCCGAGCAGACCGGCCTCGATTTCAAGGTCGCCGACCTCGGGCAGGCCGAGTTCGGCCGCAACGAGATCCGGCTCGCCGAGCATGAGATGCCCGGGCTGATGGCGACCCGCGAGGAGTTCGGCGGCTCCCAGCCGCTGAAGGGCGCGCGGATCACCGGATCGCTCCACATGACCGTGCAGACGGCGGTGCTGATCGAGACCCTGGTGGCGCTCGGCGCCGAGGTCCGCTGGGCCAGCTGCAACATCTTCTCGACCCAGGACCACGCCGCGGCCGCGGTCGCGGTCGGGCCCGACGGCACCCCCGACGATCCCAAGGGCGTCCCCGTGTTCGCCTGGAAGGGCGAGACGCTGGAGGAGTACTGGTGGTGCACCAGTCGCGCGCTGACCTGGCCCGAGCCCGGGCCCAGCGGCGAGACCGGGCCGAACATGCTGCTCGATGACGGCGGCGACGCCACCCTGCTGGTCCATCTCGGCGTCGAGTACGAGGCCGCGGGGGCCGTCCCGGGCGACGAGACCGCCGGTTCCGAGGAGGAGAAGGTGATCCTCGCCCTGCTGCGCGAGAGCCTCGAGGCCGATGCCGCAGCGGTTCACGCGGATGGCCGAGGGCATCAAGGGCGTCACCGAGGAGACCACGACCGGCGTCATCCGGCTCTACGAGCGCCAGGCCAACGGCACGCTGCTGTTCCCGGCGATCAACGTGAACGACTCGGTCACCAAGTCGAAGTTCGACAACATCTACGGCTGCCGCCACTCGCTGGTGGACGGGATCAACCGCGCGACCGACGTGATGATCGGCGGCAAGACCGCCGTCATCTGCGGTTTCGGCGACGTCGGCAAGGGCTGCGCCGAGTCGCTTCGCGGCCAGGGCGCCCGGGTGGTGATCACCGAGATCGACCCGATCTGCGCGCTCCAGGCCTCGATGCAGGGCTTCGAGGTTCGCAAGCTCGAGGGCGTGATCGACTCCGCCGACATCTTCATCACCGCGACCGGCAACCGCGACGTGATCACGGCCGACCACATGGCGCGGATGAAGCATCAGGCCATCGTCGGCAACATCGGCCACTTCGACAACGAGATCGACATTGCGGGCCTCGCCGCGATCGACGGGATCGAGAGGGTCGAGATCAAGCCGCAGGTGGACGAGTGGCGCTTCTCCGACGGCCACTCGGTGATCGTGCTCTCCGAAGGGCGGTTGCTGAACCTCGGCAACGCGACTGGCCACCCCAGCTTCGTGATGTCGAACTCGTTCACCAACCAGGTGCTCGCCCAGCTTGAGCTCTATTCGAAGCCGCTCGACTACGGCAAGGAGGTGCACGTGCTGCCCAAGCACCTCGACGAGAAGGTGGCCCGGCTCCACCTCGACGCCCTCGGCGTCGAGCTGACCGAGCTCACGCCCGAGCAGGCCTCGTACCTCGGGGTTCCGCCGGACGGGCCGTACAAGAGCGATCACTACCGGTACTAGCGGCTGCCAGGCCGCTGTACTTCGGAGCAAAGGGCGAAGCCCGTAGCGACTCATGTGGGGCGGCCGCTCGCAGCCGCGACCTGTTGGCGAAGCTGGATAGGGTCATCCGCTGATGCGCGCGATGATCATGGCGGCGGGCCTCGGCACGCGGCTGCGGCCGCTGACGAACCTGATGCCGAAGCCGGTCGCGCCGGTCCTGAACCGGCCGCTGATCGTTCACATCGGCAGGCTCCTCTCCCAGCACGGCTTCGAGGAGGTCGTCGTCAACGTCTCCTGGCTGCCGGAGCAGATCCGCGATGCCCTGGGCGACGGCTCCGCCGTGGGCCTCGAGGTGACCTACAGCGAGGAGCCCGAGCCGCTCGGCACCGCCGGCGGTGTCGGCAGGGCCCGGGACTTCCTCACCGAGGGCGGCGACTCGTTCCTGGTGATCTCCGGTGACGCCCTCACCGACGTGAACCTGACCGCCCTCCGCGATGCGCACGAGTCGAACGATGGGATCGCGACGCTCTCGACCAAGCGCGTCGAGGACACCACGCAGTTCGGCGTCGTGATCACCGGCGAGGACGGGCGCATCCAGGGCTTCCAGGAGAAGCCCGATCCCGCGGAGGCTCTCTCCGATCTCGCCAACTGCGGCATCTACATGTTCCGTTCGGAGATCTTCGACTACTTCCCGCAGGAGGACCACAAGAGCCCGGCGAGCGACGATGACCAGCCGCCGGGCTTCGTGGACTGGGCGATGGACGTGTTCCCCGCCCTGCTCGAGAACGACGTTCCCTTCCACGCGCACGAGATCGATGCCTATTGGGACGACATCGGGTCCATCCCCGACTTCGTCCAGGGCAACTTCTCGGCCCTGCGGGGCGAGGTTGCAGTGGAGCCCACGGGGGAGATGGTCGACGAGCAGGTGCTCGTCGGCTCGGGCGTGGAGATCGGCGAGGGGGCGAGCTTGGACGGCCCTGTCGTGGTGGGCGACGGCTGCAGGCTGGGAGATGGCGCGAGCCTCCGGGAGGTCGTGCTTCTGTCCGGCGCCGAGGTCGGGGCGGGCACGCGGGCCGAGGGCGGGCTCTACGGCCCGGGCGCCGATAACCGGCTCGACTGAGCCTCTGGGCGCGGGAAGTCTGACGCTCAGCGCGCCACCCGACACATCTCCGGTCCGATGATCGGCGCTTGCCACGGAGCCTGGTGCAAGGAATCGCGAGCTTGGCGGCGCCGCCCCGATGTGCCGCCTGCGGGCTGCCCTGCGCTGTGGCCGCCACCGTCTGCCCGGCCTGCGAGCGGGAGCTCGCCGCGGCAATTCCGATCGTGGAGCCCGGTCCGCCCGATGTGGACCTGGCCGTGGCGGTGAGCGAATTCGAGGGCGTGACGCGCGCGGTCGCTCACGGGCTCAAATTCGGGCGGCGGCTGGCCCTCGCCGAGGTAGCGGCTCGTGCGATCGCGCGGGCGTGCCCGGAAGTAGAGCTGCGTGGCCCGGTCGTTCCGGTTCCGGCCGCGAGCTGGCGCTGGCGCCGGCGCGGGTTCGACCCGGCCGAGGAGATCGCGCTCGCGCTCGCCGGGCAGACGGACCTGCCCTACCGGCCGTGCCTGCGGCGGGATGGAGGCGGCCGGCAGGTCGGCCGACCCCGCGTGGAGCGGCTCGCCGACCCGCCGCGGGTCTGGACCACGGCCGCGGTGCCGGCCGAGGCGCTGCTGGTGGACGACGTCCACACGACGGGCGCCACCCTGGGCGCCTGCGCCCGGGCGCTTCGCGCCGCCGGCTGCGTGCGGGTCGTCGCGCTCACCCTGGCCAGGGTGAGGTGAGAAAAACTTGCCGCAGGGCGGCAGTCGGCGTACCATCCGGTACCCCCGCCACCACGGAAGGAGGACGAGATGAGAGTCGAAGTCCGAGGCAGGAACGTCGAGGTGACGGAGGAGTTGCGCGAGGCGATCACGAAGCGCTTCGCTCGCGTCGGCAAGCAGGTCGCCGATCAGGCGACCCTCGACGTCAAGCTGCGCGAGGAGAGGAATCCGCGGATCGCCGACCGGATGGTCGCCGAGGCGACGCTTGGCCTGAAGGGGATCACCCTGCGGGCCACCGAGGCCTCGCCGGACATGCTCCACTCGATCCACGAGCTGGCGGAGGACATCCGGCGGCAGGTGAAGAAGCACCGCGAGAAGCGCCGCAAGCGGCATCGCACTCGCCAGATGGTCTCGCGGATGCGAGGGCGCCCCGCCTAGCGGCCACCAGGCCGCTGTACTTCGGAGCGAGGGCGTAAGCCCGAGCGACTTGTGACGGGCGGCCGCTTGTGGCCGCGATCTGATGGCGAAGCCGGGTATCGACCCATTGCTACGCTCACCCCGTGGCCAGAGGAATTCTCGACCGCGCCCTGCGGATGGGCGAGTCGAAGCAGTTCAAGGAGTACGAGAGCCGGGTCGAGTCGATCAACCGGATCGAGCCGGAGATGGAACTGCTCGGCGATGACGAGCTCCGCAAGGAGGCCGACGAGCTTCGCGAGCGCGCCAAGGGCGATGAGGCGCTCGACGACCTGCTGCCCGAGGCCTTCGCGCTGACCCGCGAGGCCGCGCGGCGGTCGATCGGCCAGCGCCACTTCGACGTGCAGCTGATCGGCGGCATGGTGCTCCACTCCGGGGCAATCGCCGAGATGAAGACGGGCGAGGGGAAGACCCTGACCGCCACCCTGCCGGTGTTCCTCAACACCCTGGCCGGCAACGCGGTCCACCTGGTCACCGTGAATGACTATCTGGCCCGCCGCGACGCCGAGTGGATGCAGCCGATCTACGAGGCGCTGGGCGTGACCGTGTCAGCGATCCAGGAGGGCGACGATTCCGTCACCCGGCGCCAGAAGTACGCGGCCGACGTCACCTACGGGACCAACTCGGAGTTCGGCTTCGACTACCTCCGCGACAACATGGCCGGCTCGCTCGAGGAGTGCGTCCAGCGCGGCCACGAGTTCGGGATCGTGGACGAGGTCGACAACATCCTGATCGACGAGGCGCGGACCCCGCTGATCATCTCCGGCCGCCCCGAGCAGGCCGCCGACCTCTACTACACCTTCGCCCGGCTCGCCAAGCAGATGGAGGGCGTGCCGGTCAAGCAGAAGCTGAAGTCGCTCGGCGAGTCGAAGGACACCTCACAGGCCGACTACGACTACGAGTTCGACGAGAAGCACAAGACGGTCGCGCCGACCGAGCGGGGCATCGCCAAGGCGGAGGAGTTCCTCGGGGTCGAGAACCTCTACCTGGGGGAGCACGGCACGCTGGTCAACCATCTGATCCAGTCGCTCAAGGCCGAGTCCCTCTACAAGCGCGGCGTCGAGTACGAGATCGTCGACGGCGAGGTGATGATCATCGACGAGTTCACCGGCCGCATCCTCGAGGGCAGGCGCTGGTCGGAGGGGCTGCACCAGGCGATCGAGGCGAAGGAGGGCGTCTCGATTCGCGAGGAGAACCAGACCCTGGCGACGATCACCCTCCAGAACTACTTCCGCCTCTACGACAAGCTCTCCGGGATGACGGGCACGGCGCTGACCGAGGCCCAGGAGTTCATGAAGATCTACAAGATGCCGACCGTCGAGATCCCTACCAACGTGCCGATGGTCAGGGCCGACCAGAACGACGCGATCTACAAGACCAAGAACGGCAAGTGGAACGCGGTGGTTAACGAGTTGGAGGAGCGCCACACGGCGGGCCAGCCGAGCCTCGTGGGCACCATCTCCGTCGAGGTCTCGGAGATGCTCTCCGACCAGCTGAAGCGGCGCGGGATCGAGCACGTCGTCCTCAACGCCAAGCCCGAGCACGCGCAGCGCGAGGGCGAGACGATCGCGCAGGCGGGCCGCAAGGGCGCGGTCACCATCGCCACCAACATGGCCGGCCGCGGGGTCGACATCAAGCTCGGCGGCAACACCGAGCACATGGCGATGATGGAGTTGAAGAAGCAGGGGATCACCCCGGGTGACGAGGGCTACGAGGAGAGGCTTCAGGAGAAGACGGCGGAGTTCGAGCCGGAGGTCGCCGCCGCCGCCGAGGAGATCAAGGAGCTGGGAGGCCTACTCATCGTCGGCACCGAGCGGCACGAGTCCCGCCGGATCGACAACCAGCTGCGCGGCCGCTCCGGCCGCCAGGGCGACCCCGGCGAGTCCCGCTTCTTCCTCTCTGCCGAGGACGACCTCATCCGCCTCTTCGCGGGCGAGCGGATCTACAAGATCCTCGACCGGCTCGGGCCGGTGGACGAGGAGGGGCAGGAGGAGGCCCTCGAGGCCAAGATGCTCACGAAGACCATCGAGAACGCCCAGAAGAAGGTCGAGCAGCAGAACTTCCTGATCCGTAAGCGGGTGCTCGAGTACGACGACGTGATGAACGAGCAGCGCCGGGTGGTCTACAAGTACCGCCGCGAGATCCTCGAGGGCAAGGACATGTCCGACGTGGCCCGCGAGGAGCTGGCCGAGGTCGTCAACCGGATGATCGAGGACTACACGCCGGGCGACATCATCGAGGACTGGGACCTCGGCGGGCTCCAGACGCAGGCGCAGCAGCTCTGGCCGTCACAGGTGGACCTCTCCGACGTGCAGCCGGAGACCGCCGACCGCGAGAAGCTGCGGGAGAGCCTGCTCGCCGATGCGCTCGCCGCCTACGATCGGCGCGAGGGCGAGTTCGGCGACGAGATCATGCGCCAGCTCGAGCGGGCCATCCTGCTCCAGATCATCGACAACCGCTGGCGCGAGCACCTGGCCGAGATGGACTACCTGCGCGAGGGCATCCACCTCCGCGGCTTCGCTCAGATCGACCCGCTGGTGGCATACAAGAACGAGGGCTTCTCGATGTTCGAGACGCTGATGAACTCGATCTGGGAGGAGTTCGCACGGCTCATCTTCCACGTCGAGATCGAGGTCGCCCCGCGCGCCCGCGAGCAGCTGGCGCCGGCGCAGCAGCCGACGAACGTTCAGCTCTCAGGCGGGACGCTCGAGGCCCAGCCGTCGGGGATGCAGGAGATCGCGGCCGAAGCGGCAGCCGCCGCTGGAGGCGGCACGCCCGCCGCCGCCGCGGCTCCGGCCGCAGCGGTGGGGCCGGCTGCGGCGGCGGGCGCGGGCAACGGCGGAGGCGAGACCAACCCGCAGACGGTCGTCAAGGAGGACAAGGAGAAAATCGGCCGCAACGACCCCTGCTGGTGCGGCTCGGGCAAGAAGTACAAGAAGTGCCACGGGGCGTAGCCCCGCGCAGCGCTAGCCCGCGACTACCTTGACCTTGCCGTTCATCCCCGGGTGGAGCGTGCAGCTGTAGGGGAACTTCCCGGCGCGGTTGAACTTGCGCACGGTGCTCTCCCCCGGCGCGAGGTTGCCGCTGGCGAAGCCGTTCGGGAAAGTGACGTTGTGGTTGACCTTCCCGTTGTTGGTCCACTTCACCTTGTCGCCGGGGGCCACCCTCGCCTTCACGGGGCTGAAGAAGTTGTCCCCCATGCTGACCTTTTTCACGACGGCGGCCTGCGCCTGCGGATCCGCGCCGGCGGTGGAGTTCGCTCCGATCAGCGCCATCACCCCGATTGCGGCGACCCCGAGCACTGAAGCTTTGACCTTCATGGTTCTCCTTCCCTCGACTGGCGATCGCGATCCTACCGCGTCGGCCTCTCGGCGCAAGCTCAGCCGGAAAGCAAGCTCTCGAGCACGCGCTGGACGCGCGTGAGCGCCGGCTTCTGCAGGCGCCCGGGCCGGTCGCAGCCCTCGTGGTGACAGGCGTCGCGCCCCTGCCAGACCTCGATCACCGCGCCGGGCAGCCCCGCCAGCTCGAACTCGCGGTGGTCGGAGTTGCCCTGGCCGGAGTCGCGGCCCCAGCTCACGGGCACGCCGGCGCGCTGCGCCGCGGAGAGGATCTCTCCCTCCACCCCCGGGCGGGTCGAGGGCTCGGGCGAGCGGATCGTGAACCGCTTCCCGCGCCCGACCATGTCCACGGAGAGGGCAAAGCGGAGGTTGCCCCCGCGGTTCTCCGCCTGGACGGTCTTGACGAGCGCGGCCGCTCCGACGTGGTAGCCGGTGCCGATCACCACCCGCTCCTCGGCGCCGGTGGCGACAAGCCATACGTCGCACCCAGGCTTGAGCGCCGACACCTTCGGAGCCAGGGCCACCAGCACCCCGACGCCCGACGCGTTGTCGTTGGCGCCGAGTCCCGGAGGGACGCTGTCGGTGTGCGCCATCAGGATCTGCAGGCAATCCGCGGCGGTGTCCAGTCGCCCGATCACGTTACGCGAGCGGCCGCGGCCCGGCACACGGAACCCGCTGATACCGACGGTGAGCCCGGCGGCGCGGAACTGCTCGGCGACGTAGTTGTGGGCGCGCCGCTCTTTGCGGCCCCCCGCCGGCCGCGAGCCGATCTTCCCTGAGATATGGAGCGCCGCCTCGTAGGCGCTCGGCCCACTCGCGCGGGGGACGGGTGTTGGCGCGCCCGCCTCCGGCGCCGCTGCGAGCAACGCCACTGCGACGAGAATTGAGAGGCTCCGCACGGGCGGCATTGTCCCAGCGCCATAAGATCCAGGGCGGAATGGAATCCGCCGCTCGGCCCGAAACGGCGATCGCGCCCGCGAACGAGGAGGCGACGGAGGCCTGGAGCGGCGTCCTCTTCGACGTCTACGTCGAGTACCGCGGCCTGATCGTCGACGGCCCCGCGGCGCACGGTGAGCTTGCGATGAGGGTTCGCCCACCGGCCCCGGGAGAACGAGTGCTCGACATCGGCTGCGGATTCGGCGACACGACGCGGCAGCTCGCGGCCCTGGTCGGAGCCGAGGGAAGCGCCCTGGGGATCGATGTCGCCGAGCCCTTTATCGAGGCCTCCATCAAGGAGGCCGACGAGGCGGGGGTGGAGAACGCCGAGTTCCTCGTGGGGGACGCTCAGGTGATGAGCCTGCCCGGCCCCTTTGACTACGTCTTCTCGCGGATCGGGACGATGTTCTTCGCCAATCCCGTGCAGGCGTTTCGCAACGTCCGCGATGCCATGGCGCCTGGAGGCCGGCTATGCGCGGTCGTCTGGCGCCGAAAGCTCGACAACGACTGGCTGCACCGGGCCGAGCAGGTGGTCGACAAGTACCTGGATGAGCCTGAGGAGACGGATGTGGCGACCTGCGGCCCCGGGCCGTTCTCGATGGCCAACGCCGACACGGTCAGCGAGCAGCTCGGGATCGCCGGATTCGAGGAGATCTCCTTCCAGCGCTGCGACCTGCCGATCAAGATCGGCGACGACCTGGAGCACGCGATCCGGTTCAACATGGCGATTGGCCCAGCGGCGGAGCTGATCCGGCTCAACCCCGAGACGGCGGATGAGCTTCGCCAGGTGCTGGCCGAGGAGCTGCGGGAAGCCCTGTCGGAGTTCCAGGGCCCAGATGGCGTCTGGGCCCCAGCCTCCACCTGGATCATCGGCGCCAGGGCCCCGGCGGCCGCCTAGCTTCCGACTAACCTTGGGGCGATGGCCGAGACGCTCCCCAAGGAGGGAATCTCCGCGCGCCTTGCCGAAATCCGCGGACAGCTGAAGCTGCTCGCGGATTACCTTTGACCCGGCTTCCCTGAAGGGAGAGGTCGAGACCCTCGAGGCCGAGATGCAGCGGCCGGGCTTCTGGGACGATCAGTCGAAGGCCGCCGAGATCTCGGCGAAGCACTCGCGCGCGCAGCGGCGTCTGGAGGGGTTCAGGCAGCTCGAGTCCGACGTAGCCGAACTCGACGACCTTGCGGAGCTCGCCGCGGACGACGAGGAGATGGCGACGGAGCTGTCGAACCAGCTCGCCTCGATCGAGCGCAGGCTCGAGGAGTTGGAGGAGGAGCGCCTCTTCTCCGGCACCTACGACGCCGGTGACGCGGTGGTCACCGTCCACGCCGGGGCGGGCGGCACCGATTCCCAGGACTGGGGCGAGATGCTCCTGCGCATGTACCTGCGCTGGGCCGAGCGCCGCGGGTTCAAGGTCGAGATGAAGGAGGCATCCCCCGGCGAGGAGGCGGGCCTGAAGTCGGCGACGTTCATCGCGCGGGGCGAGAACGCCTACGGCCTCTTCGCCGCCGAACGTGGGGTGCACCGGCTGATCCGCATCTCCCCCTTCGATGCGTCGGCGCGCCGCCACACCAGCTTCGCCCAGGTGGACGTCGCTCCCCTGGTCGAGGGGGACGTGGACGTCGAGATCGACGAGGGCGACATCCGTGTGGACACCTACCGGGCCTCGGGCGCCGGCGGCCAGCACGTCAACAAGACCGACTCCGCGGTGCGGATCACCCACGAG
Source organism: uncultured Solirubrobacterales bacterium (assembly GCA_963752605.1). Classification (GTDB taxonomy): domain Bacteria; phylum Actinomycetota; class Thermoleophilia; order Solirubrobacterales; family 70-9; genus CAVVYW01. The sequence continues at coordinate 1,089,178 of CAVVYW010000005.1, read as the reverse complement.
CCGACCGGGATCGTCGTCCAGTGCCAGAACGAGCGCTCGCAGGCGCAGAACAAGAACGTCGCGATGCAGCTGCTGAAGGCGCGTCTGCTGGAGCTGAGGGAGCGCGAGCAGGCCGAGGAGCTCGCGAAGGAGCGCGGCGAGATGAAGTCGGCGGAGTGGGGCTCGCAGATCCGCAGCTACTTCCTGCATCCCGATCAGCGCGTCAAGGACCACCGCACGAACCACGAGGTCGGCGATGCCCAGCGGGTGCTCGACGGCGACATCGACGGTTTCGTGCGCGAGTACCTCAACCAGATCGCCAGCTCGGCGCCCGCCGGAGCCGACTAGCGATGAACCGCGTGGCCGTCGGAGCGTCGGAGTCGTTCGACACGGTCGAGGCCGCCGGGGAGGCAGCCGAAGCCGCCCGCGCAGGGCTGGTGCCGCCATGCGACCTCGCGGTGGTCTTCATCTCGGGCCCGCACCTCCCGATGGCGAAGTGGATGCTCTCCGAGGTCCAGGAGCGGCTCGAGCCGGCCAGCCTGGTGGGCTGCGGGGCGGGGGGGACGCTGGCGGACGGTCACGAGATCGAGGAGGGACCGGGGGTCGTCGTCTGGGCGGCGTCGCTGCCCGGTGCGGAGGTGACGACGATGCATGTGACCGCCGAGCGCGACGGGGACGACTTCCGGCTGTTGGGTGTCCCCGAGGGGCTGGCCGAGCCGAAGGACAGGGGCAACGGCGGGAGACCCGACGAGGCGCTCATCCTCCTCTGCGATCCGTACAGCTTCCCCTCCGAGGTGATGCTGGATGCCATGGAGCGAAGCCGTCCCGGCGCACCGGTGCTGGGGGGCCTCGCGAGCGCCTCGTTCGCCGGCGGGACCGTCCTGCTGCGCGACGGTGACGTGCACAGCGGAGGAGCGGTTGGCGCCCACATCTCCGGCATGGAGGTCCTGCCGTGCGTCTCCCAGGGCGCGGTGCCGGTCGGGCCCGAGATGACGGTGACCGCCGCCGAGGCGAACCTGATCGAGGAGCTGGCCAGCAAGCCGGCGATGGAGCGGCTCGGCGAGGTGATCGCCGCACTTCCCGACGGCGAGCGGGAGCTGGCGAGCGGCGGCGTCCTGCTCGGGATCGTGATCGACGAGAACCGGCCCGAGTACCAGCGCGGCGACTTCCTGGTCCGACCGATCGTCGGGGCGGACCGTGACACGGGAGCGATCGCGATCGGCCAGTCCGTCCGGGTGGGCCAGACGGTCCGGCTCCACGTCCGCGACGCCGCCTCCGCCGACGAGGACCTGCGCGAGGCGCTGCGCGACCAGGCCCAGGCGCTCGGCTCGAATGGTGCCGCCGGCGCCCTGCTCTTCACCTGCAACGGGCGCGGCTCGCACATGTTCGAGGTCCCCGACCACGACGCGGGCGCGATCGAGGACTCGCTCGGGGCGCCGTCCGCGGGGTTCTTCTGCGCGGGTGAGATCGGCCCGGTCGGCGGCCGCAACTTCCTCCACGGCTTCACCGCGACGATGGCAGTATTTCCGGCCTCGTGATCCCGAGCCGGATCGTTCTCCTCGTGCTCCTCGTCGGGATGCTGGTCATCCCGGCCGAGGCGTTCGCCGTCCGCGCCGGCGGCTACAACGCGCCGAGCCGGAAGCTGGAGGACGCGTTCAAGGTGATCGGCGGGGTGCGGGCCGCGAGCGATGACGGCTGCTATCTGCCTCCCAACGCCCTGGCCACCAAGATCGATCGCTGGGGAAACCCGAACGCCGCGGTCGCGCCGGACTTCGAGTCGCTCCCCCTCCGCAACACGGTCTACGTGATCGAACAGAACGCCCACTGCAACCGCGTCCGCATGGCCCTCCGTGCCAGGGACCGGACCTTCGTTCTCAACACCGCGGGCGGGGAGGTCTACGTGCTGGGGAGGAAGGTTCCAGAGGTCTCGGAGAATCAGAGCGGCGGCCGCGGGCCTCTCAGGGACCTGTCGGTGATCTCGAAGAGATACCGGTTCGTCAGCCCGAACAAGGCCCAGCGACTCGTGGTGGAGTGCCCGCAGGGGAAGTACCCGCTGGGCGGTGGGATGTCGGTCAGTCCCGGGATCGGCGACGACGGCGAGAGCATCTACCCGCAGTCCTACGAGCGGCTCGGGGTCCAACGGGCCTACCACATCACCGCCATAGGAATCGACCCGAGCCCGGAACACACAATGCCCCGTCACGTCAGCATCCAGGCGATCTGCGGCCGCGGCCTCGTCCCGTCGAGCTCCCCCCACCGGACCGTGTTCGTCCGGAAGAACGAGACCAACAGCACGACCGTTAGCTGCCCGCCAGGCGAGTACCTATTCGCCGGCGGGTACCAGCGAACCAACTTCTCGACTCCGTGGCTGACGTTCGGCGGCAACTTCGCAACCGAGTCACGCGCGATCGGGCCGCGCACCTGGCGGGTGTCAGGCGCAGCAGCCGGGCATGACGGCGGCGAGCTGGTCGCGATCGCCTACTGCGCGAGGAGCAGTGTGCCGCTGATCACCGAGGTCTCCACGACCGCCTCGGTTCCGCGCGGGCAGGCGGCCACGGCCACCACCCCCTCCTGCCCGGCGGGTTACGCGATGGGCTCGGGGGGCTTCAGCTTCGGGGGCTCCCGGCAGACGTTTTTCGCGGGTGGCGCAGTCAACCTCGCCACGCAGACCTGGTCCGCCTCGGGCTACGGATACCTCGTCGAGGCTCCCGAGTTGACGAAGTACAGCGCCTGGCCGGCCGGGGACTTCGGGTATCTCGGGGACAAGCCGGATCTCCTGACCGCGTACGGCTACTGCCTTCGGGTCGGATCCGACTGACCTCGGTCAGTCGGGTGCGAGCACGCCCTCCAGCTTCAGCAGCGCCGTCTTCATCTCGGGGCCGCCGCCGTAGTTGCCGACCCCGCCGCCCGCCGGGAGCACCCGGTGGCAGGGCACGATCGGCGGCAGCGGGTTGGCGCCGCAGGCGGTGCCGGCAGCGCGGAAGGCCCGAGGGTTGCCGGCCTTCGCTGCCAGCTCGCCGTAGGTGAGGGTCTTGCCATAGGGGATGCGCGCGATCTGCTTGATCGCCTTGCCGTGGAAGCCGTGGGTGAGGCGCCAGTCGAGCGGCAGCTCGAAGTCGTGTCGCTCGCCCTCGAAGTACTCGTCGAGCTGGCGGCGGACGTCGTCCAGCCGCTCCGGCGCCTCCAGGATCCGGGGTGAGACAACGGTCGCGATCTCCTCGAGCAGCGCCTCCCAATCGCGGGTGGCCGTGCCCTTGCGATGGGGGAACGCGACCCGGATCAGCCCCCGGTCGGTCCCGGCGACCAGCATCTTGCCGAAGGGGGAGTCCACCTCGGTGTAGGCGACGTCGACCAGGCCCTCGCGCTCGGCGCGGGCGAGGAGCCCGCGCGTGGCGCGTCCCAGGTCGCCGCCGGCGACTCCGTCGCGCAGTGCCTTCTCCAGCTGCTTCTCCGTGAGCTTGGTCATGCGAGTTCACCTCTCAGTTTCTTCAGTCCCTCATGGACGCTTCGCCGAGCCGCGTCCTCCGAGCAGTCGAGCATCTCCCCGACCCGTCCGTAGGTCATGTCGGCGGCGAAGCGGAGCACGACCGCGCTTCGCTGCTTCGGCGGCAGTGCACCGACCAGCCTCCACAGCTCGCTCGGCTCCTTGGGCAGCTTCCCCGCCGGTGTGGTTCGAGCTCGCCACGTCCCCGGCGACCTCCTCCGAGCTTCCGGCGGGAAGCGGCCGCCGCGCGCCGGCCCGGTGGTGGTCGATCGCCTTCCGATGCGCGATCGTCAGCAGCCAGGACCGCAGGTTGCTCGCATGCTCGAGCTTCGGATAGGCGCGAAGGGCGGCGATGAACGTCTCCTGGAAGCAGTCCTCGGCGTCGGTCGGCCCAACCGAGGCGACGAGGAAGCCGAGCACGTCTGAGCCGTGCTCGTCGATCATCTCCTGGAAGGGGGGCGGGGTTCCATTGGCCATCTGCCGCTTAAACGTCTCATACACGGGTTTCGTGAGACTGTGAGGCCGTGGGAAACGAGGCCGACCTGAGAGAGCTGGTCACGAGCGCCCTCGCGGAGGACCTCGGGCAGGGCGACGTCACCTCGCAGGCGATCGTGAAAAAGGGTGCGACGGCGCGCGCCGAGATCGTCCAGAAGGAGCCTGGCGTTCTCTTCGGCTTCGAGGCGGCCGAGGAGGCCTTCCGCACGATGGGCGCCGAGAGGTTCGACCGCACCGCGCCGGAGGGGAGGTGGGAGGCGGAGGTTCCCGCCACGGTCGCCCGGATCGCTGGCCCCGCCCGCGCGCTTCTTGCCGCGGAGCGAACCGCGCTCAACCTGCTCTGCCACCTCTCAGGCGTGGCGACGCTCACCGCGCGCTTCGTCCACGCGGTGGAGGGCAGCGGGGTCAAGGTGCTCGACACCCGGAAGACTCTCCCCGGACTGCGCGCTCTGGAGAAGGCCGCGGTCGCCGCGGGGGGCGGGGTCAACCACCGGATGGCGCTCGACGATGCGATCCTGATCAAGGACAACCACGTGGCGCTCGCGGGCGGGGTGGGGAAGGCCGTCCAGCGCGCGCAGAAGGCGCGGCCCCGTGTGGCCATCGAGGTGGAGTGCCGGAACGTCGGCGAAGTGGGCGAGGCGATGGCCGCCGGCGCCACCAGGCTCCTGCTCGACAACATGACCCCCGAGGAGCTCCGGGTCGCGGTCGCGGCGGCACGGACCAAGGGGGACGGCCCCGAGCTCGAAGCCTCCGGCGGGATCACCCTGGAGAACGCGGCGGCGGTGGCCGCGACAGGGGTGGACTTCATGTCGGTCGGGGCGCTGACGCACTCCGCTCCCGCGCTCGATCTGAGCCTCGAGATGGAGGCGACCTGAGCACGGGCGGGGGATAGAGTCACGCCGATGTCTGATCGAGAACAGCTCGTCCGCGACCACGTCGAGCTGGAGAACGCCGGCGACTACGCGGCGGTGATCAAGACCTTCGCGCACCCCCGCTATGAATACGTCGCCACCGATGAGGTCTATGACGGCGCCGAGGAAGTCCTGGACCACTTCGAGGAGCTGCACCGCGCCTTCCCCGACCAGCTGATCGAGATCATGGACCTCCACAGCGCCGACGACGCGATCCTGATCGAGGCGATCGCGCGCGGAATCCACGCCGGTCCGCTGCGAGGCCTGCCGCCCACCGGAAGACGCTTCGAGCAGCCGTTCCTGGGCATCTTCGTCTTCGAGGACGAGGGGCTGGTCTGCGAGCGGGTCTACTACGACACCGCCACGGTCCTCCAGCAGTTGGGCATCGCCCGCGATCCGCTTAGCCTCACCGGCGGAGTCGAGATGCTCGCAAGCCACCCAGTCACGATCGGCCGCGGCATCGTCCGCCGCGTCGTCGGGAGGTAGGCGTGGTGGCGAACCCGCTCCTGAAGCGAAAGCGCGAGCAGATCGTTCGCGAGCACATGGACTCGGAGAACCGCCACGAGTTCGACGCGACCCTCGCCACCTTCCACCACCCCCGCTATGAGCTCGTCGGGACCCGCGAGGTGCACGACGGGCCAGAGGCGGTGATGGCCTACTTCGAGCAGACGCGGCGCGCCTTCCCCGATCAGCGCAACGAGCTGCTGGCGCTGCACCACGCGGACGCCGCGGTCCTGGTCGAGGCGGTGGTGCGCGGCACCCACACCGGGCCGCTCGGCAGCCTGCCGCCGACCGCGCGCAGCTTCGAGCTGCCGATCCTGGCGGTGTTCGTGTTCGACGACGACAAGCTGCTCTGCGAGCGCGTCTACTTCGACACCACCACGACGCTGCGCCAACTCGGCCTCGCCCGCGACCCCCTCAGCCTCGGAGGCAGGCTCCAGACCCTGGTCGGCCATCCCTGGGCGATCGGGCGCGGGCTGGTCCGTCGCGTGACCGGGAGATGACGTGACTGCGGACGACGACATCGCCCTGATCCGCACCGCCTTCGAGACCTGGGACCGGGATGACGTCGACGCCTTCTTCGAGCTGATCCACCCGGAGGTGGAGTGGCGCCCGCCCTCCTACGCGCCGGAGCCGGGCCCGCACAGGGGACACGAGGCGGTGAGGAAAGGCATCGCCGCCTACTTCGAGGGCTTCGAGGAGTTCCGCCCGCGGCTGGGGAACATCCGGGCCGGCGTCGGAGCCCGGCACCTACCTCGCCGAGGTCTCCACCCACACCAAGGGCAGGGGCAGCGGCCTCGAGTTCGACATCGACGTCTTCCACCTGATCACCGTCCGCGACGGCAAGCTCGCCGGCCTCAGCGTCTTCACGGACGAGGCCGAGGCGCTCGAGGCGGCGGGTCTGACCGGCTCCTAGCCCTTACTTCAGCAGCCGTGAGAGGCGCCGGTCCTTGAGGATGCGGCCGCCGGTCTGCTCCTCGGGGCAGTAGTTGGTCTGGTGCTCGGCGAAGAAGACGGCCTCGATCGTGGTGCCGCAGCGCGGGCATGGCTCGCCCTCGCGCCGGTGCACCTTGAGCGGCATCGGGAGCTTGTCGGGCACGGTCTCCCCGATCGCCTCCTCGTAGTGCTCGAGGGCATCGCCGAGGACGTGGAGAGCGTCGTAGAGCCGCTTGATCTCCTCGCCGCGGAGCTCCGAGCCCTGCTTGAAGGGGGAGAGGCGCGCCTCCCAGAGGATCTCGTCAACCCAGGAGCGGCCGATCCCGGCGATGTCCCTCTGATGCCGCAGCAGCGGGTGGAGGTGCCGGGGCTGGTCGATCAGCGTGGCGAACTCCGCGTAATCGGGCTGGGGCCAGGCGTCGGGACCGAGCGTGGAGACCATCTCGTCGCCACCGACGTCCCAGGTCTCGAGCACCTTCGCCCAGGCGGACTGCTTCGTGCCGAATTCCCGCAGCCGCAGCTCGCGCCCGTCCGTCAGGCGGACGAGGATGCGCGAGCGGCGGTCCTTCATCGAGGCGCGCTCGTCGAAGAGCTGGAGGCGGCCGGCCGACATCAGGTGGACCAGCAGGCTGAGCCTGCGATCGGGCGGCGTGCCCTCGCCGAGGAAGCGCGACCTCGAGCATCTTCCCCCGGCGGGCGACGCCGGCGACCCGCATGCCGACGAGGTCCTCGAGGGGCGGCTCGAAGGTCTTCAGGGTCGCCAGGCCGGGGGAGAGGGTCGACTCGACTTCGGCGCCCTCCATGGCGCTCGACAGGCGGCGCGCGGTGATCTCCACCTCGGGCAATTCAGGCATGGATCAAGCCTAGAAGCCGGGCTCGGTAGACTTCCGTTCACATTCGTGCGTCTCGAGGCACAGTGCCGGGGCGGCGAACATATGGAGACCAGAGGAGCTTCCATGCTTCAGCTTCCGACCGTTGACGAACTTCCAGCCCAGCTGAGCGAGGACGAGATCTCGCGGCTCAGCGACGAGGTGCGCGCGCTGGCGCAGGAGCGCGATGCCGTCATCCTCGCTCACAACTACCAGCTGCCCGAGCTGCAGGACCTCGCGGATTTCGTCGGCGATTCCCTCGGCCTCTCCCGCCAGGCCGCGAAGACCGACGCGTCGGTGATCGAGTTCTGCGGCGTCCACTTCATGGCCGAGACCGCCTCGATCCTCTGTCCCGACAAGACCGTGCTGATCGCCGACCTCGGCGCGGGCTGCTCGCTCTCGGAGTCGATCAACGCCGACCAGCTCCGTGCCTGGAAGGCCCAGCACCCCGGCGCGAAGGTGGTCATGTACGTCAACACCTCGGCAGAGGTGAAGGCGGAGACGGACTACTGCTGCACCTCGGGCAACGCCGTCCAGGTCGTCGAGCACATCTGGCGCGAGCACGGCGAGGACACGGAGATCCTGTTCGGCCCAGACATGTGGCTCGGCGCCTTCGTCGAGCGCGAGACTGGCATCAGGGACGATCCGGAGCGGCGCAAGCGCTTCCACATCTGGGACGGCGAGTGCCACGTGCACGCCGGCATCCGCCCCGGCGACATCAAGACGGTTCGCGACGAGCATCCGAACGCCGAGTTCCTGATCCACCCCGAGTGCGGCTGCGCGACCCAGGCGATGGAGTATGTGGCCGCCGGCGACATCGAAGCCGAGGGCGTCCACATGCTCTCGACCGGCGGCATGCTGAAGCACATGGAGGAGAACCCCACCGGGGAGTACATCGTCGCCACCGAGAACGGCATGCTCCACCCCCTGCACAAGGCGGCCCCCGGGGCGACCCTGATCGAGGCCAACCGGATGGCCTTCTGCAAGTACATGAAGATGATCACCCTGCCGAAGGTCCGCGACTCACTGCGCGACTTCCGGCACGAGGTCAAGGTGCCGGAGGAGATCGCGGAGCGGGCGAAGCTGCCGATCGAGCGCATGGTCGCGATCGGCTAACCCCACTATTGCGGATAGCCACATCCGGCGCCCGGCGCTAGGCTCACCCCGAGCGCCTTTGGAGCGCCATCGTCATAGGGGAGATTTGGGAGAAAGAGATGTCCACAGTGATTTCGCACGTGACTTCATCCGGAACCCGCACGGGGGTGGCCGCCCTGCTCGCTGCGGTATTCACCTACTTGATCGTCGCTGCGCAGGCCGGTGCGGCGACGCCGGGCGTCGTCAGCTCGGACGCTCCACCCGACACGTCGAATGGCGGCGCCCCCCGCGAGTTCCGCAAGCCGCCCGATTCTCGGATCGTCGGCGGCAGCACGGTGAACGTCGCCCAGTATCCGTGGCAGGCGGCCGTGGTCTTCGACGAGAAGTACAACGTCGACGACTTCACCGCGCAGTTCTGCGGCGGCACCTTCATCACCCCCAGAATTGTGCAGACGGCGGCGCATTGCATCCATGACGGCACCGACCTCGACGACAACTCCTTCATGGACCCCGACGATGCCAACGTCATCGGCGGACGGACGAATCTCGATGACGGGACGACCGGAACGGTCGGCGCAGGGGAGCACAACCTCCAGGACATCTATTACCTGGTCGCGTACGACCCAGCGGCCTCGGACAACGATCTGGCCTGGCTGGTGCTCAGCACGCCACACGTCCAGCCCAACATCGACATCGCCGGGGGCACTGAGGCCGCCTTCTGGGACACCAACAGCCCGACTCACGTGAGCGGGTGGGGGACCACCAGCTCGGGCGGCAACGGCAGCAACACGCTCAAGGCGGCCGTCGTGCCGGTCGTCTCCGATGCAGACATGCAGAATCCGCTCGTCTACGACGGCGATTTCTTCCCCGCCTCGATGCTGGGGGCGGGCTTCTTCGCCGGAGGCACGGACTCGTGCCAGGGCGACAGCGGCGGCCCCCTGGTCGGGCCGAGCACGGCCTACCCCGGCACCCCCTCGGCGGTCCGCCTCGTCGGCGTGGTCAGCTGGGGGATCGGCTGTGCGGGCGTCAACAAGCCGGGCATCTATGCCCGGATCGCCAACCAGGCCCAGTTCGACGTCCAGGCCACCGTCGATTTCATCGAGAGCCCGGCTCAGGAAAACCTGCCGGATGGCGGCTCAGTCTATGGAGCAGGGGGGCTCACTCCCCAGGCGAACCTGCCCGGGCAGTCGATCATCCCGCCGCCCCCCCCGCCGACCCGGCCGGCCGCGCCGGTGCTGACGCCGCCGCCGACGCCGAAGAAGAAGTGCAAGAAGGGCCGGAAGCTCAAGAAGGGCAAGTGCGTCAAGAAGAAGAGAAAGAAGTAGCGCTTCGGCGCAGCTGCCCTTGGTAGACGTTCCGCGGCCGCCCCTCGGGGCGGCCGCGGTCGTAGCCATTCGGTCGAGCCGATTTCATTCACACTGTGGCCGGGATGACTCGGCGTGCCCTCATCTGCGTGGCCGCGCTCGCGGTGGCTCTCGCAGCGACCGTGGGCACGGCGTCCGCGGCCTCGGGGGACAGCGCGCAGCCGCGGGTCGTGGGGGGCACGAATACGTCCACCGCTGTCTTTCCCTGGCAGGCCGCCGTCGCCTACACACCCGCCAAGAAGCCCGGCCAGAATGCATTCCAGCGGCAGTTCTGCGGTGGATCGCTGGTCACCGACCGCATCGTCCTCACGGCCGCGCATTGCGTCTTTGACCTCGATCCGGACTGCTCCACCGCCAGCCCGGCAATTCCGTGTACCCCCATCACCGATCCGCCGCCCGGCGATGGCACCTCACGGCTCGATCCGGACGACGTCGAGGTGTTTCTCGGTCGCACCGTGCTCACCAGTGGGTCGGGGATGACGCATGCCGTACAGGCGGTCGCCTTTCAGGACGACTACAACCCGAACTTCAGCCCGCCCCTCGGCGTTCCCAGTAGCGACGTCGGCTATTTGGTCCTCTCGAGCGCCAGTGCCCAGACGCAGATCAAGATCGCCTCCGGCGCTGAGACCCCAGCGCTGTGGGCTCCCGGCGTGTTCGTGGACGTCACCGGATGGGGGAGGACGAGCCAGGGCGGGGCCAAGAGCGACACCCTGAAGGGTGGCAGCGTTCCGATCGTCTCCGATCCGAGCTGCACCGCGTCCTACAACGGCGACTTCAACCCAGCGACGATGGTCTGCGCCGGCTATCAGCAGGGCGGCGTGGACACCTGCCAGGGCGACAGCGGCGGGCCGCTGGAGTCGCCGCTCGCGCCCGGCGCACTGGGCGGCGCGACCTACCGACTCGTCGGAATCACCAGCTGGGGCCGCGGCTGCGCGCAGCCGAACGCTCCGGGCGTGTACGCGCGCGTCGCCGAGCCGGCGTTCTTGGCTGCGATTGAGGCAAAGGTCAACGCCGTGGAGGCCGCCAACGGCCTGCCCAACGAGACCGTCATCAGCGACGGCAGCGGCCAGCCCCGTGGCGGCATGACGTTCCCGCCCACGGCTCCCTCGAGCGGAAGCAACGCCGTGTTCCCCTCGACCGCGGTACCGGCGGACCCCTTCAAGAAGTGCCGGAAGATCCCCAAGAAGAAAAAGAGGAAACGGAAGAAGTGCAACAAGAAGGTGCGCGCGAGCCTCTGACCGGGTAGCGTGCGGTCGGAGGGATGCTCGAGATTCTCTTTCGATTGGCGTTGGCGGGTGTGCTTGCGGGAGCGGCGCTGGCCAAGCTGGCCGGGCCGGGATCGAGCCGGGAGGCGCTCGGGACCTTCGGCTTCGAACAGGGCTGGTTGCGGGACGTTGCGTGGGCGGCACTGATCGCGACCGAGCTCGGCCTGGCCATCGCTGTGGCGGCCGGAGTGGACGGCGCGGCCTACGGCGCAGCCGCCCTGATGGCGCTGTTCGCGGCGCTGACGGCCGGCGCCCTGCTGCGCGGCCTGGCGGGGGCGCCCTGCGCCTGCTTCGGCGCCCGCTCCACGGTCAGCTGGGTGGGCGTGGCCCGGAACCTGGCCCTCGCCGCAGGCTTCGCCGCGATCCCGTGGCTTCCGTCATCCGACCCGAGCACCGAGGCCTGGCTGGCGGCCGGCATCGTGGTGGCGCTGGGCGCGTGCGCCGCTCTGGCGGTTTCGGTACTCGCTCTCGCCCGCGAGGTCGGGATGCTGCGCCTGCGGCTCGGGACCCAGGGAGCGCTCGAGATCGCCGGGGAGGGGCCGGAGGTCGGCGACGAGGCCCCGCTGCTCGGCCAGCGGATTCCCCTGGACGGCGCCCGGCTGGCGCTCGGCGTCTTCACCTCGGAGGGCTGCCACATCTGCCAGACCCTGGCGCCCGCGATCGAGAACGTCGCAAAGGACCCGCTGGTGGCGGTCGGCGTCTTCGACGAGGCCGCCGAGGCGGATCTGTGGCGCGGGCTCGGCGTGCCAGGCAGCCCGTTCGCGGTCGCGCTCGACGAGCGGGGCACCGTCCTCGCCAAGGGCACCTTCAACAACCTGGCACAGCTCGAGAGCGTGCTGGCGACCGCGGACCGGCGCCGCTCGAGCGGCTTCGCCGAAGCGGGGATCGAAGATGGGGAGAGGGCGCTCGGGGGACTTCCGATCGGTGCCTGAGCACCTCGACCGGATCACCGACACGCTCGCGCGGGACACCTCGCGGCGCGGCTTTCTGGCCAGGGTGAGCGCGGCTCTGGTCGGCGCCACCGCCGCTCGGACCGTGGGCACCCTGATCGAGCCCGGCGACTCCGACGCCTTCCACTTCTGCGGGCACATCTTCACGACGGGTTCCTGCCCGCACCCGACCGGCCTGCCGCGGATCGACGGCAACGGCTTCCCCCTGCGGGCGAGCGACGGCAAGCCGGTGGACGACACGGGGCGCGTCGTGGACGCCTCGGGCCTGCCGGTCGATGAGTCCGGCCAGGTCCTCAAGGACCCCGACGGCAGGCCACTGCCGCCGGCGCCGCGGACCCGGGTCTGCGATCGCGTCCAGACCATCTACGGGATCCCGACCAGGGTCGACGCCTCCTGGTACCGCTGCTGCGGCGGCAAAGTGCGGCGGCTGGTCGACTGCTGCTCGCGGCACAGCACCCGCATCAACGGCGACGCCGCGCTGACCGGGTACTGCTTCGCGGGCCGCAAGGTCTTCTGTGTCCTCTACTACGACACCCAGGTGCCTTGTTGATGCTGGGCCCGCTCGAGATCTCGCTGGCGGTAGCCGCCCTGCTGATCGGGGCCACGGGCACCTTCTCGCCCTGCGGGCTGTCGGTGATCGAGACGATCGGGCCGACCGGCCATCTCGGTGGGCGCCGGACGACGCTGGCCGCCTGCGCGACCTTCCTGCCCGGCGCGGTGGCCGGAGGGGTGCTCACCTTCGGCTCGCTGGCGGCGCTCGGCGAGGTGCTGCACGGCGCGGGGGGTCGGACGGCGTATCTGGCGGCCGCGGCGATCGCGGTGCTCGCCGCCGTGCTCGAGCTCCGCGGGACGCGAATCGTCCCCCAGATCCGCCGCCAGCTACCCGAGCACTGGCGCCGCGTGATGCCGATGCCGCTGGCGGCGGCGCTCTACGGGGTCCTGCTTGGGATCGGCTTCACCACCTTCGTGCTCTCCTTCGGCGTCTGGGCCCTGGCGGGGGTGAGCCTTGCGGTGGGCGATCCCGAGCTCGGGCTCCTGCTCGGAGTGAGCTTCGGGGTGGGGCGGGCGATCCCGATCGTCGCGCTGGCGCCCTTCGCCGGAAGGCCCTTCGGCATCCGCGCGAACGCCCTGATGTGCGAGCACCCGGGCGTCTACCTCGGCCTGCGCCGCGGCGACGCCGCCGCGCTCGCGGCCGTGGCCCTCGCGCTGGTGGTCGTTCCGGGCAGCGCCGGGGCGACCGACGAGGTGGCCCCGACCGCCACCGATCCTTCCGCGACCCTCGACGCGTTCGCCTTCGAACGGCTCGGCGGGGCCGGCGTCCTGCGCAGCGGAGGGGTCGAGTTCGCGCTGAACGGCGGCGATCCGGCGATCGGGGGTTCCTATCTCGCGGTGATCGCGTCCGACGGCAGCACCGAGCTGTTCAGCCGGAGCTCGCTGGCCTCGGTCGCCAAGCTCGAGACGGCCGGCGCCGATGCTCTCGCGGTCTCCGACAGCTGGCTCGTCTATCGCGCGCGGTTTCCGGCTGGAGGAGAGGGGATCTTCGCCCGCAACATCTCCAGCATCGGGGCGCCCGGCCCCGTGCAGACGGTCAGCACGATCGGGGGCGCCGGTCAGGTGAGCCGGCCCAGCCTCGACGGCGCCAACCTCGTCTACGGGATCGCGACGCCGGAGGGGAGCAGGATCGTGCAGCAGGGCCTCGGCACGAACGACACAAAGGTGCTGGTCCGCTCCAACCGGCTGCTGCTCTTCAACCCGGCGATCAATGGGGACTCGTTCGTGTACTCCCGGACCGACGCCCACCGCAGCCGGCTGATGATCCGAAGCCGAGGCAAGGGCGGCCCCGGGAGGTCCCTGATGAGCACCCGTCGCGGCATCGCCCAGATCTGGTCCACGGCCCTGACGGATGACATCGCGTACGCGACCGTGCTCGGGTACAGCGCCCAGAGCCCCGACGCCCGGATCATGAAGACCGATCTGCAGGGGAAGCGGATCCGCCGGCGCGCCCCGCGCGGGTCCGGGAACCATAGGTTTTAGGGCGGTGTAAGCGCCCGCAGCGGCGGCTCGGGGTAGCCGACCGCGCGGTAGAGCGTCCCGCTCGGCTTTGCCAGCAGCCAGCTGTCGCCCGAGCGATCCAGGTAGATCACGTCGTCCTCGACCGACGGGTACTTGCGGTCGGCGAACTGGTGGACGACGCTCGCCGTGACGCGCGCCCGGTCGGCGCCGACCGAGACCTCCTTCAGCTCCTTGATCGTCGTCCGCTTCCAGACGGGGATGCCCCCGGGCCGCGCATGACCGAGGGACGCCTCGACGGACGCGGCGCAGCCGCCCCGGCGGCGTGGCAGCTCCCGGACCTGAAGCGCGCCGGGCTCGAACATCGCGCAGACCGCCGCGGCGTCGCGGCGGTTGAGGCCCTGTATGTAGGAGCGGACCGCGGCCGCCACCGCGGCCTCGTCCTCCTCGGACAGCTCGCCGGTCTCGGCCGGCCCGGCGGCTGCCTCGGGGCTCGCCTCCGTGGCCGCCGCCCCCAGCTCCTCGGGAGGCACCGTGGCGGGCCCCTCGTCGAGGGTCCCGCCAACCCGCTCGGTCCCGGTCGGCTCTGACGTTGCAGGGTCCTCGTCCGACCCGCAGGAGGAGACGGCCACCACGAGCACGAGGGTGGCCACCAAGGTCAGCGATCCCTTTCCCGCCGTCACGTGTCGTAGGTTCTCAGCCAGTGCCGCCCGCTGCTACCCTCGCGCCCCCGTCTTGAAGCCCGAGGCGGTCCCTGACCAGAAGGCTCGACGAAAGCGCGAGATGGCGCACCTCAAGCCCGTTCCCGACCCCAAGCCGACGCCCGCGACGGGCGAGGAACTCTCGGTGGCCGAGCTCGAGCGTTTCGCGACAGTGCTGCGGATGCGCTGCGTCAGCATGCTCGCGGTCGCCAAGTCCGGCCACCTCGACAGCTCGCTGTCGGCGGCCGACATCGTCACGGCGCTCTACTACCGCGTCCTCCGCCACGACCCGAAGAAGCCAATGTGGCCCGAGCGCGACCGCTTCGTGCTCTCCAAGGGGCACGCCGCCCCGATCCAGTATGCGGCGCTGGCCGAGCACGGTTACTTCTCGCCGGCCGATCTGATGGGCCTGCGCCAGATCGGCTCCCACCTCCAGGGCCACCCGGACATGAACCGGACGCCGGGGATCGAGGTCTCGACCGGTTCGCTCGGTCAGGGCCTCTCGATGTCGGTGGGCATCTGCCTCGCCCTGCGCCTGGACGGCCTGGACGAGGTTGCCCACACCTACTGCCTGCTCTCCGACGGCGACTGCCAGGAGGGCGAGACCTGGGAGGGCGCGACTGCGGCCGCCCACTACGACGTCTCCAACCTGACGGCGATCGTCGACTACAACCACCTTCAGACCGACGGGACCACCGAGGAGGTCATGGACATCGGCGACGTGCGCGCCAAGTTCGAGTCCTTCGGCTGGGACGCGGTCGAGATCGACGGCCACGACATGGATGCGATCCTCGAGGCCCTTGAGCGCAGCCGCAGCGTGGACGGGCCGGCGGCGATCGTCGCCCAGACCAAGAAGGGCCGCGGCGTCTCCTTCATGGAGGGCCGCTTCGGGTTCCACGGCAAGCCGCCCACCACCGAGCAGGAGGAGCAGGCGATGGAGGAGCTGGAGGCCACCCTCGCCGAGCAGACCAAGGTGCTCGAGAAGAAGGGGAACGGCTGATGCCCGAGGTCCAGACCGAGCCGATCGCGACCCGCCAGGCCTATGGCGACGCCCTGGTGGACCTCGGCGAGGAACACGATGACGTGGTCGCGCTCGACGCCGACCTCGCCGTCTCCACCCAGTCGATGAAGTTCGGCAAGCAGTTCCCCGACCGCTTCTTCAACTGCGGCGCGGCGGAGGCGAACATGATGTCGATGGCGTGCGGGCTCGCCGTCACCGGCAAGGTTCCCTACGCCTCGACCTTCGCGATCTTCGCCACCTCGCGCTCCTACGACCAGGTCCGCCTCGGGATCGCGCACAACGTGAAGCACGCCGCCGGGGACCGCACGTTCAAGATGCGGATCGGCGCCAGCCACGGCGGGGTCTCGCTGGGGGAGGACGGCGCCTCGCATCAGATGATCGAGGACATCGCCCTGATGCGGGCGATGCCGAGGATGCAGGTGATCGTCCCCGCCGACTACAACCAGGCCTACACCGCGACCTACGAGTCATACGAGCGCGAGGGCCCGATCTACCTGCGCTTCGGCCGGCCCAAGACGCCGATGGTCTACGACCACATCCCGGAGACGCTCGGTGACGGCCTGGACGTCCTGCGCGAGGGCAAGGACATCTCGATCTTCGTCTGCGGCCACATGGTCTGGCGCGGCCTCGAGGCGGCGGAGACCCTGGAGCGAGAGGACGGGGTGGAGGCCGAGGTCGTGAACGTCTCGATCATCAAGCCGATCGATTCCCAGGGCGTCCTTACCTCTCTCGCCAGGACGGGAGTCGCCGTGACCGCCGAGGAGCACCGCGTGGTCGGCGGGCTCGCCGACGCCATCCGCCAGGTGGCCGCCGAACAGCACCCGGTGCCCGTCTTCGCACTCGGCATGCAGGACGAATTCGGCGTCTCCGGCACTGCGGAGGCCTGCATGGAGCACTTCGGGCTGACCGCCAGCCGGATCGTCGACCGCGCGCGCGAGGCGCTCCTGCTGAAGCCGATCGTGTCTCACCCGCCCATCAAGGGCGACACCTGGTCCTGACGCGGCCCTAGCGCTACGGCTCTAGCTTGAAAATCGCGACCATGAAGCGGGGCTCATCGATGCTGGTCGTGCTCTCGAACCCGATCACCTTGCGCCCGGTCGCGCGTTCGACCGCCGCGCGGAAGGTGGGCTGAATCACGTCCTCGTACTGATGCCGGACCTGGGCCACGGCATCCCGCTGCCCGCTCCCGACGAGGAGCTCCTCATTCGGCAGCAGCTCGAGGCTGTCGAGCACCACGATGACGAAGTCCCCTATGAGTCCCGCCGTGGCGTGCTCCGCGCCTCGTCCATAGGACTCCTCGTAGATCCGGTGGATTGAGTCCGCGATCTCATCGGTGACCTCCCCGGCGGTCGGCGGGGACGGGTCGCCGCTCCTGCGGGGATGCGGGTCCTGGGGTTCGTCTGAGCGATCTGGCAAGACAAAAACCGCCTCGTTAGAGGGGCCGCCGTGTCCGCTCACCGACCTGGACCGGGGGATGAGCGTCCATGCGCTGCTGAAGTACTGCCCTGCGTCGGGAAGCGCCCGCTGCGTGGGCAGCCACACCACTTTACTCCCGTTGGGCGCGTTTGTGGAATCGATCCGTTATCCCGGATGGAAAGGAGTAACGTGGAACGCGATCCCCAGTCGCCGCGACGGCCGGGCTTTGTGGGCTCGTTGGGTCTAACCGCCACTCTTCCCTTCGGACTCTCCCTTACCAGAGAGCAGCGGAGCGGTAGGAGGTATATGCCTGACGGTGCCGTCCCCGGCGCAGCGCGCGGTGAAATGCTGGCCGCGATCTCCACGGGCCTGGTCCAGCTGCATAGCCGCTACTACGGCAAGGGGCCGACCAAGGCCAAGACGCACATGGTCAACGACACCGTCATCTCGATCCTGCGGGGCGGGTTCACGACCGTGGAGCGCACCCTGGTCGAAACGGGCAAGACCGAGTCCGTCTATCAGATGCGACGCAGCTTCCAGCAGGCGATGGAGGAGGAGTTCACGAAGGTCGTAGAGGGCGCGACCGGGCGCAGGGTGATCGCCTACATGAGCCAGATCCATACCGACCCGGATCTGGCCGTCGAGCTATTCGTCCTCGAGCCGCAGGAAGCACCGGCCGGCGGCGAGGACGGCGCTGGTCCCCCCGAGGCTGCTGCTTCCCCTGAGGACTAGCGCGCCGCCCCGGGCGCTCTCAGCCCGCTGACCGCCTCGGCGCGGTCGGTGAAGGTCGGCAGGGCGTCATCCAAGCGGGCGATCTCGAAGATCCTTGCGACCTGCGAGCCCGGCGCGATCAGCACGCTCATTCGACCTGCGCCGTCCAGGGATCGGAACGCCCGGACGAGCGCGGCGATCCCCGAGGAGTCGATGAAGCTGACGCGCGTCAGGTCCACCATTAGGTCCAGGCCCTCCGAGATCGGCACCATCAGCGAGTCATGGAGCCGATTGGCCGTGCTCAGGTCGAGCTCGCCCTCGGCCTCGAGCGTGAGGGCGCGATCAGCTCCGTCCGCCTTCTTGATCCGCAGGAGCTCGTCGGGGAGAGATGGCTCAACGGGTTCGGGCACGCTCTCCTCCTTTGGTTGAGTCGAGGAAACCCGCTCACCCCCTGGGCGGTCGTGCTTCCGTGTCCCCCTAGTCGCTGCCGCGCCTGTCGGTCGCTGCAAGCTCCTTGCTCAGGGTGGAGCAAGTCTATGCCGATTTCGTCACAATGCCAAGCCATACCGAGTGTCGAGGGACGGATTCGGACCCCGAGACCATTGGCAGATGGCGTAGGAACGAGTTGACAGGGGTTGCTCGGGCCGACCAGGAGCGTTGACTTCACGATGAGCTCACGCACGCAAAAAGAAGAGGGCATCTCACCGGGTCCGCGCGACGCCGGGAGCAACGGCGCGCGCCCCGACCGGCCGCACCTCGAGGGCGACGATGTCGCCCACGGTCCGGACGGGAAGGACTCTCTGGAGTCGAAGCGGCGCACCCGCAACGGGGTGCGCCGCCGTTTCATCACCTACTGAGTCGAGACCTCAGCCCGCCGGCGCCCGTAGGGAGGCGAGCTAAACGGGGGCTCAAGCACGCCACCGGCGGGAACGAGAACTTGCGATGGCGCCCACAGCGTCCTCTACTCTGGGCCTCGCCCTGCAGGGGGCGACTCATGAATACGGAGCGAGCACATACGGAAGCCGTGCTGCGCGCGCGCGGCCGAGGCCAGCGGCGCCCCGAGCACATGACCGAGCGGCGGCCCAAGCCGCCGATCGTCGAGCTGCGCCGGGCCACCAAGGTCTATCCGGGTGGCACGGTGGCCCTGGACGGCGTCAGCCTCCGAGTCGACCGCGGCGAGTTCGTCTTCCTGGTCGGGCCGACCGGTTGCGGGAAGTCCACCCTGATCAAGATGCTGATCCGCGAGCTCAAGCCGACGGAGGGCGAGGTCCTGATCGCCGGCCGCGACATCGCGACCCTCTCGGAGGGGAAGATCCCGCAGCTGCGCCGCCGAATCGGCACCGTCTTCCAGGACTACAAGCTTCTCCCGAGCCGCAACGTCTACGACAACGTCGCCTATGCCCTGCAGGTGATCGGCGCGCCCCGCTCGGAGATCAAGAAGAAGGTGCCCGACGCGCTGAGGCTGGTCGGCCTCGCCGACAAGGTCAGGAGCTTCCCCGACCAGCTCTCGGGCGGAGAGCAGCAGCGGCTCTCGGTCGCGCGCGCCTTCGTCAACCACCCGCCGCTGTTGCTTGCGGACGAGCCGACCGGAAACCTTGACCCGGCGACCTCCGTCGGGATCATGCAGGTGCTCTACAGGATCAATCGCACCGGCACCACGGTCGTGGTCGTGACCCACGACCGGGAGATGGTGGACAAGATGAAGCGGCGCGTGATCGGCCTCGAGTCGGGCCGGGTGGTCCGCGACCAGGCCACCGGCATGTACGCCGACGATGAGTCCACCAACGAGTTCGGGCTCCGAGTCCGCGACGAGCTGGGCATCGACGAGAGCGAGCCCCGCTACTAGGGCGTCATGGGGCGAGTCTTCTTCTTCATCGGTGAGGGGATGCGGGCGTTGCGGCGCAGCGCCGCTCCGAGCCTCGCCGCGATCGTCACGGTCGCGGTCACCGCGCTGCTGCTCGGGGTCCTGATCCCGGTGCTGCAGACGACCTCGGGCAAGACCGAGGAGGTCCGGGACCAGGTCGGCCTGCGCATCTTCCTCAACGACGAGGGCAACAAGCCGCCCATCCCGCAGGCCCAGATCGACCAGCTCGAGACACAGCTTCAGAACATCCCGCACGTCCAGTCGGTGGAGTTCGTCTCCCAGGAGCAGGGGCTGGAGATCACCCGTGAGCGGCTCGAAGCCCAGAACAAGGAGGACCTGACCGAACAGCTCCCGGGCTCCGACAACCCGCTGCCCTCGTCCTTCAATGTCCGGCCGGACGACCTCGAGAACCTCGAGGGGATCAAGGCCGCGATCAGCCCGCCCGACACGACCGGCACGCCTCAGCCGATCAGCCCGGTCATCGCCGACGTCGAGGACTCGCGAGACGAGGCGAACACCATCCGCAGCGTCACCGGGGCGGTCAAGTGGTTCCTGGTGATCATCGCCGTCCTGCTGATGGTCGCGTCGCTGATGCTGGTCGGGAACACCATCCGTCTCTCCATCTACGCGCGCCGCCGCGAGGTCGAGGTGATGCGCCTGGTCGGTGCGACCAACTGGTTCATCCGCTGGCCCTTCATGGTCGAGGGGCTGATCTGCGGCTTCATCGGCGGCGCGATCGCCGTCGGGGTCCTCTTCCTGGGCAAGGAGGCGGTGGTGGATCCGCTCTCCGAGAGCGTCAACCTGATCTCCTCCGAGGACACGATCGCCTTCGCCAAGCTCGTGATCCTGCTACTGGCGGTCGCGATGAGCGTCTCGGCGATCGGCAGCGGGCTCACGCTGCGCCGGTTCCTCAGAATTTGAGCATCAAGCCCCTCCGCGTTCCGCTCCTGATCACGGCCGCGCTCCTGATCGGGGCCGTCATCGGCTCCCAGCTCGCGCCGGTCCGCGAGGTCCTGGATGAAGGGCTCGGGAACCAGACCGCGAGCGAGGAGGCGCTGGAGGCGATCGAGGACAACTACTTCGAGGAGGTCGATCCCGACGAGCTGGAGCCGGCGTCGGTGAAGGGGATGGTCGAGGAGCTGAAGCGGCGGCACAAGGACCGCTTCACCCACTACTTCGGGCCGGACACGTTCGAGCGCTTCCAGGAGAGCGTCGAGGGCCACTTCTCCGGCGTCGGGCTCAGCGTCACCGAGGTGAAGCAGGGGCTCCGGGTGGCCACCGTGTTCGACAACTCGCCCGCGCAGGCCGCGGGCATCCGGGAGGGGGACATCGTCACGAAGGTTGAGGGTGAGTCGATCGCAGGGGAGAGCGCCGAGATCGCCACCGCGAAGATCAAGGGGCCGCCCGGGAGCAAGGTGACGATCACCGTCCTGCGCCCGTCGGTCAGCGAGGAGAGGGACTACACGCTGACCCGCGCGCAGGTCGACGTCCCCGCGGTCGAGGCGGAGCTGCGAAAGGTGGACGGCGTCCCCGTCGGCTACGTCCAGCTCTTCACGTTCACGAAGAAGGGCGTCCACGCGGAGCTGCGCCGGGCCGCTGAGGGCCTGTACGAGAAGGGCGCGCAGGGCCTGGTGCTCGACCTGCGCGGAAACGGCGGCGGGCTCCTCACCGAGGCGGTGTTGACCTCGAGCATCTTCGTCGAGGACGGCACGATCGTCTCGACCGAGGGGCGCACCCAGGAGGAGCAGGTCTTCGAGGCGGTCGGCGACGCTCTCCCGGAGCACCCGACGGTCGTCCTCATCAACGGGGACACGGCGTCGGCCTCGGAGATCATGACGGCGGCCCTTGCAGAGGCCGGCCTGGCGACCGTGGTGGGCGAGAAGTCCTTCGGCAAGGGCACCTTCCAGGAGGTCATTCCGCTGAGCGGGGGCGAGGACGGCGCCCTCGATCTCACCATCGGCGAGTACCTGACCCGCAACGGCACCTCGATCAACGGGACCGGCATTCCGCCCGAGGTGAAGGCAAAGGACCTGGAGGCGACCAAGCCCGACGAGGGCCTGCTGCGGGCGCTCCAGGTGCTCGGCGCCCGGATCGCCCAGCAGGGATAGTCCGTCCATGAACCGAGGGCGCCCCGAGGCGCAGCGGCGGGTGGCCGTCATCGCGAAGCGCGGCCGCTTCCTGGCCGGCGAGCTGCTCTTCGAGCAGGGCGGGCAGATCTCGCTCGCCGGCGGCCCTCGATCCGCCACACCCGGGCGGATGGCTTTGGTGCAACTCGGCCGGGGGCGCGCCCGGGTGATCGAGGAGCTCGGCAAGCCCACGGTCGCCAGGGACGTGATCGAGGCGCTCCTGCTCGACCGCGGCGTGCGCCGCGGCTTCAGCGGGAAGCTCGAGGGGGCGGCCACTGATGCGGCAGGCGCGGCCGCGCGCTCGGCTGGGGAGAGGCGGGACCTGACCGGGCTCGCGACGTTCACCGTCGATCCCGCCACCGCGCGTGACTTCGACGACGCCGTCTCCGCCGAGGAGATGGACGGCGGGATCCGCCTGTGGGTCCACATCGCGGACGTTGCGGCCCACATCAAGCCTGGCAGCGCCCTCGAGGCCGAGGCCTACCGCCGGGCCACTTCGGTCTACGTCCCCGGCGACGTCGAGCCGATGCTCCCGCACGCGCTGTCGAGCGAGGCGTGCAGCCTCAGCCCCGGAGACGAGCGGCTCGCCGTCACCACCGAGCTCGAGCTTTCGCACGGGGGAGAGGTGAAATCCGCGGTCTTCTACCGCAGCCGCGTCCGCTCGGATGAGCGGCTGAACTACGACCAGCTCGACGAGATCTTCACCGGGCGGGTCGCTCCGCCGGGGCACGTCGAGCAGCCGCTGGCGCTCGCCCGCAAGGCCGCGGGGGCGATCGCCGGCCGGCGGAAGAGCGCGTCGCTCGACGTGATCAGCTCGGAGCCGGAGTTCGAGTTCGAGGGCGGCGACGTGACCGGCGCCCGCAGCCTCGAGCAGACCGAGTCTCACGAGCTGATTGAGCAGCTGATGATCGCGACCAACGAGCGGGTCGCCGAGCTGCTCGAGCGAAAGCGCGTGCCGACCCTCTACCGCGTCCACGAGCAGCCCGACCCGGAGCGGATCAGGTTCATGGTCGAGCAGCTCGCCGCGCTCAACATCCCCACGCCGCCGCTGCCCGAGTCGATCTCCCCCCAGCAGGCGGGTGAGATCGCGATCGAGGCGAGCCGCCTCTGTGCCCAGGAGGCGGCGCGGCGCAAGCATGGCCGGGAGGCGTATACATCGCGCGTGCTCCGCTCCCTGAGCCAGGCTCATTACTCCGAGCGCAACCTTGGCCATGCCGGGCTCGGGAGCCACGCCTACGCCCACTTCACCTCGCCGATCCGGCGCTACCCGGACCTGGTCGCCCACCGGGCGCTGCTCTCGGCAACCGGAGAGGGCGAGGCCGCGCCGAAGGCGAAGGGCCTCGGCGAGGCCGCCGCCCACTGCTCCGAGCGCGAGCGGGACGCCGAGCGGCTCGAGCGCGACGCGGACAAGGTCTGCGCCGGCTTTCTCCTCCAGCGCGAGCTGTTCGAGCGCGGGCCTGACACCCGTTTCGACGGAGAGGTGTCGGGGCTGGTCGGGGCGGGCGCCTTCGTGCGCTTCGGCGGCTCGCTCGCCGACGTATATGAGGGGTTCCTTCCGGCGCGGAGGATCGGCGGCCGGGAGCGCTACGAGCTGGACAGCACCGAGACGATGCTGGTGGGCTCTCGCGGTGGGCCGGCGGTGAGGCTCGGCGATCCGGTCAGGGTGAAGGTGGAGCGCGTCGACGCCCCCCGGGGCCGGACCGACCTCCTTCCGGATGATGAGGTCGAGTCATGAGCAAGAAGAGCAAGGGTGCGAAGAAGCCCGAGGCCGGAGACGTCGCCACCAACCGACGGGCCCGGCACCGCTTTCAGCTGCTGGAGCGGGTTGAGAGCGGCATCGAGCTCCAGGGCAGCGAGGTCAAGTCGCTGCGGCAGGGGAAGGCCCAGATCAACGAGGCCTATGCCGCGATCGAGCGGGGAGAGGTCTGGCTCCGCGGCGCCCACATCCCCCCTTACCTGCCGGCGAGCAGCCAGAACCACGACCCCGACCGTCCCCGCAAGCTGCTCCTGCATAAGAGGGAGATCGAGCGGCTGATCGGGAAGACCGCCGAGCGCGGGCTCACCCTGATCCCGACCCGGATCTACTTCAAGGGCCCCCGGGCCAAGGTCGAGTTGGCTCTTGCCAGGGGCAAGGAGGGTCGTGACAAGCGTCGCGAGATCCGCGACCGCGACCTGAGGCGCGAGATCGAGCGCGATTACAAGCAGCGCCTCGGGTAGGGAAACGTCCCTGCACGCAGAAGGATTCAGGCGTGCAAGGATTGTGCGCGAGGATGCTTGCTGCAATAGATACCAGCCAGCTACTCGACGACTTCTCCGAGTTCGTTCAGGACAACCCGCTGCCCGTTTACGCGGGCGCGACGGTCCTGATCCTGCTGCTGATCGGCTTCCTCTACTTCCGCAGCATCCGCAAGGACGACAAGGACCCCGGCGAGTCCCGCAGGGAGAGGAAGCGGCGCGAGAAGGAGCAGAAGGAACAGGAGAAGCAGCAGAAGAAGCTCGACAGGAAGCAAGAGAAGCTCGACAAGAAGCAGGGGAAGAAGGAGCGGTCCTCGGGCGGCGCGTTCCGGCTAAGCGGAAGGAGAAGCCGGAGAAGGAGCCCGAGCAGCCGCCCGAGATCGGGACGGGCGGTGGAATCGTCAAGAGTGGGGGCAGCTTCCGGTTCCAGCGCAAGAAGAAGGACGAGGAAGAGGCGGCGCCTGAGCCGATCTCCGGCGCGCCGCTCACCGACGAGGCGGTCGCGGCGGAGTCGAAGATCGCAGAGGAGACCGAGGCGGCGGAGCCGGAGGAGGCCGAGAAGCCCAAGGAGAAGTCGCGGTTCGGCGGCAGCTTCAAGCTCCAGCGAAAGAAGAAGGAGGAGAAGGAAGAGGAGAAGGATGCGGAGAAGGAGCCTGCCGAGCCGTCCCAGACCGAGGAGGAGGCGGCGGCCGCGGCGGGGGTGGCGGCGGCTCGGGGGTGCGGCCACGGCCGAAGCCGAGCCCGAGAAGCTGAGCCGCAAGGAGCGCCGCGAGCGCAAGCGCACCGAGAAGGACCGCAAGGCGGGGGAGAAGCGGCGCGCCGAGGAGGAGGAGCGCCGCGCCTGGGAGGAGGAGCGCGCCCGCCGGCGGGGCGAACGCGAGCGCCGCAAGGAGGAGCGACGGCGCCGCCGCAAGGGCGTCGAGGTGGCCGAGGCGGAGGAGGAAGCCGCCGAGGAGAAGCCGGCCGAGGAGCAGCCGGCGGAGGAGAGCCGGCGGAGGAGCAGCCCGCGCCGACCATGCTCGCCAGCGCACTCGGCCTCGAAAAGCCGACCGACGGCGAGGGGGCCGGGGAGGAGCCTGCCGAGAAGGAGGCTGCCGCCGAGAAGGAAGAGCCCGCCGAGAAGGAAGAGCCCCGCCGCCGAGGCGCCCGAAGCTCCGGCCGCGCCCGAGCCCACTGAACCGAAGCCGCCCGCGCCCGAGCCCACTGAACCGGAGCCGCCTGCGCCGGAGCAGCCTGCACCTGAGCCTGTCGCGCCTGAACCACCTACAGCTGAGCCGCCCGCTCCCTCCGCGCCGCCGGAACCGGCTGCACCTGGGCCATCGCCAACCCGAACCGCCACAACCCGAACCGTCATACGCCGAGGCGCCCGGCCCACCGCCCGAGCAGCCCGCCTCACCCGGCGAGCCGGAGGGGGTACCCGATGAGCCCCTGCTCACCCCGACAGCGCCCGAACCCTCGACCGCGCCGGGCGGCTTTGCCCCCACCGAGACGGACGTGGGCGGTCAGCCCCCGACGCCGGATCCATCCGATGCGGAGCTTGCCGGGCCCCCGCCGCCGGCCCCGGGTCCACCCGCAGAGCCCATGCCCTCCACGGGCGAGCGCATGGCCGAGGGAAGCTCGCTTCAGGAGGAGATAGACCGCATCGCCCGGGAGCAGGCCGGCGGAGGTGCGAAGGAGCCGGGGCAGCCGTCGGCTCCGGCAGAGCCATCGGACCCGCAGGCGCCGCCGCCCCAGACCCCGCCACCACCCCAGCCGGAGCCCCCCGCGCCCGCGGAGCCCCCGGCGCCCGAACCCCCGGAGGTGCCGATGGGCCGCCCCTTCGACGCGCCCGTGACCCCGGGACCTGGCGAGCCGGCCGCGCCGCCACCGCCATCCACCCAGCAGCCGCCCTCCGCGCCGCTCGAGCAACCTCAGGCCCCGCCGCCCGGACCTCCGTTGCCGGCCCCGCCGCCGATGCAGCCTCCGCCGCAGGCTCCGACCGAGGGCCCCGGGGGCGCGGAGCAGCCCGAGGACCACGAGGATCAGATCACCCAGGAGGAGGATGTGATCCAAACGCAGGCCGAGCATCGGATGCGCCAGGCCGAGGACCTCCAGCGCGAGGCCGAGGAGCGCGTCGCCCGCGCGAAGACGGAGACCGAGCGGCTGATCACGATGGCGGCCGACCAGGCGCGCCGCCAGGCGGAGATGGAGGCGCGCCAGCAGGCGGAGTCGAGGCTTCAGCAGGAATCACAGCGGCTGCAGCAGGAGACCGAGGAGCGCGCTCGGGTCGAGTCGGAGCGCGTTCGCAAGGAGGTGGAGGAGAAGACCCGCGAGGCGATCGAGCAGGCGCGCCAGGATGCGGACGAGCGCGTCCGCGAGGCCGCCGAGCAGGCCAGCCGCGAGGCCGAGGAGCGGGCGAGGACTCAGGCTGACCAGCTCTTCCAGGGTGAGGTGGACAAGCTCCAATCGGAGGCCGATGAGCGTGCCCGCGTCCGCGCCGAGCAGGCGCTGGCGCCCGAGCGCGAGCGGCTGGAGAGCGAGATGGAGCGCCTGAAGCGGGAGCGGGAGGAGCGGGACCGCGCGATGGAGCAGGCCTATGGCCGCCTCAAGGAGATTGAGGCCCGGGCGAGGGAGGCCGAGCAGCGGGCCGCTGACGCGGAGATCCTCGCCCAGCGCAAGGCGGAGGAGGCGGTCCGCGAGCGGCGCCTGCGGGAGGTCTTGGAGCGGGTCGCGAAGGCGGAGGCGCGCGCCAAGGAGGCCGAACGGCGCGCGAAGGCCGCCGAGGCGGCGGCCGCCTCGACGGTCCACACCGCGGAGGAGGCGCAGGCGCCCGAGCTCCCGCCCGAGCCGAAGTCCGAGCTGCCCCCCGAGCCGCAGTACCCGCCGCCCCCGGCCCCGCCCGAGGACCCGCCGACCCCCGGCCCCGCCGCGAGGAGCCACCACCCCCGGCTCCGCCCGAGGAGCCGCCACCCCCCGTCGAGAAGATCCAGCCGCCAGAGCCCGAGGTGAGCGAGCTGGAGCCGGAGGCGAAGGCCCCGGAAGCCGAAGCGCAGCCGGAGAGTGAGGAGGACGACGAGGAGAACAAGGGAGGGATCCTCGGCCGCACCGTCGGCGCGATCCTCGGCGTCGGCCCCGAGAAGGACGAGGAAGAGGAGAGGGCCGAGGCGAAGGGGGAGCTCGAGGATGTCCCGATCTCGCCCGAGGAGGCCAAGACCGAGGTGCAGTCCGCCGTGGAGGAGAAGCCGGCCGAGGCCCCCGAGCCGGTGCCCGACGCCGACGCGATCGACCTCAACTCAGCGACCTTCGAGCAGCTCCGCGAGCTCGGCTTCTCGGTCACCCAGTCGACCCGGGTGATCACCTACCGCGAGCGCCAGGGCGGCTTCAGCTCGGTGAACGACCTCGACGAGGTGCCGGGCATGTCCCGCTCGTTCCGCGACCAGGTGAAGACGAAGCTGAAGGTCTAGCGCTTCTTGCGCTTGCACTTCCTGGCCGCCGCGGCCTGCCCGCGGCGGCGCTTGCACTTCTTCTTGGCCGGGCCCGGACCCGGCGTGGTCGTGGGGGTGGCCAGCGGGACCGGCAGGACGGGCGCCAGGCCGGTGCCGCTCACCCCAGCCTTTCCGAAGCCGCCCGGGTCCCCGACGTCCACGATGCCCGTCTGGTAACCCGTGGCCGGCGGCACGAAGGCGACGCCGAAGGTGCAGCTGTCGCCCGGGAGCGGCGAATTGCCGGGCATAAAAGCGGTGCAGTTGTTGTTCCGGATCGCGAAGTTGCCGCTCACGGTGACGTTCGGCGTCAGGGGGTCATCGCTCAGGCAGATTCCGGGATTTGGCAGGTCCTCGTTGCAGCTGACCCTGAGTGTGAAGGTGAACGGGGCGCTGGCGGTGCCTGCTGTCTGCCCTCCGAAGTCGTGGCTGTTCGGAGTGGTCGATATCCGCGCGGCCGCGCTGCCCGCGTGGACGAGGGCGAATCCAATAACAAGCGGAACGAGGAGCCGACTTCCCTGGCGACTCATGCGGACATCTTGTCAGACGTCGCCGAGGTCGCGCTCGAAATAGGTCTCGGCAACGCCGACGGCGAGCAGTGCGATGAGCGTCAGATAGACGATCGCGACCGCCACCCGGGTTCGGGTCGGGATGTCGTGGAAGGCCTGCGACTCGGGCGTCTTGCGCGCCTTCCACCGTCGCCAGCTCTCGACCCCGCCGAACAGCAGCACGAGGATCAGGATGGGGTTCGGGAAGAAGATCGTGAGCGCGATCAGCCCGGCGAATCCCACGAACCAGACCCAGGGTGAGAGCGCCGCCATCGCCCGGCCGCCGTCAAGCGGCAGGACCGGCAGCAGGTTGAGGAGGTTGAGGAAGAACCCGATGTAGGCCAGGGCGCGCCACAGGTCCTCGCCGGTGGCCAGCCAGACCCCGAGCGGGATCAGGGTCGCGATCGAGCCCAGGATCGGCCCCGCCAGCCCGACGCGTGCCTCGGCCGCGGCATCCTTGCCGAGCGACTTGGCGGAGATCACGGCGCCCAGGAATGGGATGAACATCGGCGCGGAGGCCTCGACCCCCTCGCGTCGAAGCTGGATCACGTGGCCCAGCTCGTGCAGCAGCAGGAGCAGGACGAACCCGACGGAGAAGGCCCAGCCGAAGATCAGCTGGTAGGCGACGATCGAGACCAGCATCGAGGCCGAGGTCGTGAACAGCTTCAGCTTGGGCAGCGCGACCAGGAGCACCTTCAGCTTGGCCCCGAACTTCGCCAGCAGCAGCCCGGCGGCCACGACGCCGCCGCCGATCCTCTTCAGCAGCCCCTCGCGCCGCCCCGAATCGGGGTGGATGGGCTCCAGCTCTCGGTATTCGTGCGCTTCCACGGCTTAGACAAATGTAGCCAGGCGCCTATCCGGGCGATAAAGGGACGCCTGCGGGGCGCCGACAAAGCACCCGTGGAGGCACGACGACGCCTACGGGTGATCGCGGCACTGGCCGCCCTTGCTGCCCTGGCTCTGCCCGCTGTGGCCCAGGCCGGCTCGGCCAAGATCGGGCACAAGCACTGCCAGATCACCGGTGGTGGGCGCTTCGTCGACATCCCCGACTTTCCCGGTGAGCGCATCGACCGCCGGCTGCTCAGGGACATCGCCTGGATGCGCCGGAAGTTCAAGGTCCTCGTGATCGACGGCTACTCGAACGCGAAGGGCCATCGCCGTGACGGCGAGCACCCGCTCGGGCTTGCGGTCGACATCGTTCCCGACGAGTCGATCGGCGGGGACTGGGGCCTGATCAACGATCTCGCCCGCTGGGCCGAGCCCCGCCAGAACCAGCCGCGGGCGGCGTTCCGCTGGGTGGGCTACTGGGGGGACAAGCGCCACGGACCGCGCGACCACCTGCACATCTCCTGGAACCACAGCCCGACCCGCCCGAAGCACGTGGCCCGGACCGTCTCGACCCTCTACTGCCCATGAGGCGCACCGGTCGCATCGCGATGCCCTGCCACGTGCACATCGGCCTCAACTGGGCGGGCGCCAAAGGGCTGACCAGCTTCTGGAAGGGCGGCTTCGGGGGCCGGTAGCGCTCAGACCTCGAGGCGAGACTCCTCGAGGTCGAGCTCGCGCTCGACCCGCCGCATCACCTCGGCGGAGATCTCGCCCTCGCGAACCAAGGCCACCAGTGCGCTGCGCTGGGCGTCGTAGACCATGTGCATCATGCGCTGGTAGGTGAGGGATCGCTCCTCGATGCCGTCGTCCTCGGCTTTGCCCGCCCGAACAGCGACTCTGCGCTTGCGGAATTCATAAAGGCCGCGCACCCGCTCGACGGTCTCGTCCCGAGTCCAGTCCTCGAGCACCAGCTCGTCTAGGCGCTCGATTGCGGCCTCGGCCGCGATCCACCGGGCGCGCATCTCCTCGTGCTCCTCCTCCTCGGGGTCCTCGGCGACACCGAGCCGGCGGATCAGGGCAGGTAGCGTCAGCCCCTGGCCGACCACCGTCACCAGGATCACCGCGAAGGTGATGAACAGGATCAGGTCTCGCTCGGGGAATGCCGCGCCGGCATCGGTCTCCAGGGGCAGGGCGAGGGCGGCGGCGAGCGAAACCGCGCCCCGCATCCCGGACCAGCCGACGACTACCCGGGGCCGCCAGCCCACCCTTCGCTCGCGCTGCTGTGGCCGGCGGTCAATCAGGCGGATCAGGTACGGGACGGTGAACAGCCAGACGTACCGGGTCACGATCACCACCCCGGCGACCATCGCGGCGTAGGCAACGGCTTCGCCGGTCGAGGTGGAGAGCCCATCGAGCACTACGGGAAGCTGGAGACCGATCAGCACGAACAGAATCGCGTTGAGCAGGAAGACAAGGACCTCCCAGGTGCCGAAAGCCTGCATCCGGGTCCCCGGCGAGATCAGCTCTGGGGCCCGCCAGCCGAGATAGATCCCGGCGCTCACCGCCGCCAGCACCCCGGAGAGCCCCAGCTCGTCGGCGGGGATGAAGGCGGCGTAGCCGGTGAACAGCGAGATGGTGATCTCGGTCACCGGATCGTCCAGTCGGCGGCGGATCTCGCCGATCACGTAAGCGACGACCAGGCCGATCGCGACTCCACCCACGGCCGCGCCCACGAACTCCATGCTCGCATCGGTCAGTGAGAAGCTGCCCCCGATCGCCGCCGCGACCGCCACCCGGTAGGCGACCAGCGCGGCCGCGTCGTTGAAGAGGCTTTCGCCCTCGACTAGGTTGATGATCCGGCGCGGCGCGCCGACATTCCGCATGATCGCGGTGGCTGCGATCGGGTCGGTGGGGGAGACGATCGCCCCGAGCGCGAAGGCGACTGCCCAGGGCATCCCGATCACCTCGTGCGCGAGGACGGCGACCGCCGCGGTCGTCAGCAGGACCAGCCCGATGGCGGTGAGGGAGAGCGGGCGGACGTTGGACCGGAGCGTGCGCAGATCGGAGAAGAAGGCCGCGGAGTAGAGCAGCGGGGGCAGGAAGATCACCAGCACCAGGTCCGGGTCCAGCTCCACGTCGGGGACGCCCGGGACCAGCGCCAGGGCGATACCACCGATCACCAGCACGATCGGGTACGGGATCGAGAGGCGGTTTGCGGCCGCGTTCAGCACCGCGACGGCCACGAACAGCGAGATCAGGATCAGCTCGATGTGCTCCACGGGGGGATTGTCCCGGGGCTACCATTTACAAGCACATAGCACGGGGACGACAGGCTTCGACGTGGTCGACGTGCGAACGGTTGCAGGTCGAGGTTCCCGGAGGCCTCGTAAAACACCGGGACCAACCAATACGTGCGGACCATGAGTTCGCTCTCGCCGCTTAGTTAGAAGCTAAGTAGCGTGCGTCGGCCCTCTTGCGCCCGTCAGGAGGGGTTCCGGCGTCAGATACGGGCTCACCGAGCGGCTTGTCCCGACCGTCTCGGGAAATCAAAGGGACTTGGCTCTCCGGCATCTCCCGCCGGCAGCGGAGGTCGGGGAGCGAGATCAAAGCGCCGGCTATACCTGTAGAAGCCATTCGTTTCGCGCCCGCGGACGTGGGTTCGATTCCCACCGTCTCCATCCGTACTTGGTTGCTTCTGCTTGAAGGCGGGGAACGCTGACCTCAGCGCTGCACCCGGTAGTGCATGTGGATGACACCGTCTTCCCCCTCGAGGGTCCTGGTGCGCTCCAGTTCGATCTGCTCGGGAGCAAGGCCCTCGAACAGACGGCGCCCCTGGCCGAAGAGCACCGGGATGACATGGAGCTCGAGCTCGTCGAGGACGCCGGCGGCGAGTGCGAGCTGCGCGACCGCGGGGCCGTGGACCAGCACGTTCTTGTCGCCCGCCGCCTCCTTGGCCTGGGTCATCGCGGTCCCGACGTCGGTCACGTAGGTGACCAGCGGCCACTGGCTGATGTCGATGCCGGGCTCCCGGCGGCTGTAGATGAAGATCGGCACGCCGTCGTGGTGGTCGCCGCCCCAGCCGCCCGCCCACTCGAAGGTCCTCCAGCCGGCGACGACCGCGCCGGTGGACATGAACTCGTCGATAACCTCGCCGTTGACGCCCCCCGAACGGAGGGCGGCCTCGACGTCCGTGCCGACCTCGCCCTTCACCACCCACTCGTGCAGGCGCCCCCCGCCGTCGCCGAGGCCGTTTTCCGGCGACTCGTTGGGCCCGGTGATGAACCCATCGAGAGACATGGACATGTAGAGAACGGTTGCGGACATGGTGCCTCCTTTCCTGGATTGTCGGCTCGTCTAATTCCTGAGACCGGGTGTCGGGGAAGAATTGATCGGTCGCGGCCGAATTGATTTGAAAGTAGGTCGCACAGTCGTATGCCCGCTGGATCGCGGACGGTGAACCTGATTTCCAGGCGATGATGAGCCCCGATCTGCACGACCACGTCAGCGGCAGCACCGGTCCCCAGACCTGGGACACGCTTCCTGGGCGACGTCTCTTTGGTGGTCGAAGGGCTCGCGCCGCAATACGAAAAGAGGTAGGCTCGCGCGCTATGGGGCTGATCGGAGACTGGGCGAAGTCGAAGCGGATGAGCCGACCGGTGCGGGGTACGGCCCAGGTTGTATCGGCGACCATGCCTCCCGAAGACGCGAGCTCGTCGAACTGCACGCTCAACCTCGTGGTCAGCGCCGAGGGCCTGGAGCCCACCCCGGTCGAGCACACCGCGATGGCCTCGGTCAAGCGCTGGCCGTCTCCGGGCATGACCCTGCCCGTAACCGTGGATCTGGCCGACCCGACGCGCCTCAAGATCGAATGGGATGAAGTCCAGACCAACGCCCAGACGGCCCAGCAGCAGGCCGAGCAGATGGCCGAGATGATGAAGGGCGGCGCCGGGGCCACGGCCCAGGGCGCCGGAATGGACCTCGGCGCGGCGATTCAGCAGGCAGCCGGGGTCGGCCAGCCGGCGAAGCCCGCCGCGGACGACGTGGCCGAGCAGATCGAGAAGCTGAGCAAGCTGCACGACTCTGGCTCGCTTTCGGACGAGGAGTTTGCGGACGCGAAGCGCAAGCTCCTCGAGGACCTCTGAGCGCCCAAACCCGCTTCAGCGCTCGTCAACGACGCTCGCAACCGCGTGCCGCTTCCGCTGACGAAACGCTGATCGCCGGGCTTCGCGGCGGCGACCCCGACGCCTTTGCGACGTTGGTCGATCTGCACAGCGCGGCGATGATCCGCGTCGCGATGGCCTACGTGCCGAGCCGCGCGGCCGCCGAGGAGGTGGTCCAGGAGACCTGGATTGCGGTGATGGGCGGGATCGAGGGCTTCGAGGGCCGCTCCTCGCTCAAGACCTGGATCTTCCGCATCCTCACCAACCAGGCGATGCGGGCGGGCCAGCGCGAGCGCCGCAGCATGCCGTTCTCGGCGCTGGCGGATGCGGAGGCGGAGGCGACGGGCAGCCCCTCCGTCGATCCCGATCGCTTCATGCCGGCCGACCACGACCGCTGGCCCGGTCACTGGGCGGTGATGCCGACAGCCTGGCCGACGCCCGAGCAGGGCCTGCTCGCAGGCGAGACCCGGGAGGTGCTCGCGGCCGCGATCGCCGAGCTGCCCGAGGCGCAGCGAACCGTGATCGCCCTGCGGGACGTCGAGGGCTGGAGCTCGGAGGAGGTCTGCGAGGCCCTCGAGATCACCGCCGGGAACCAGCGGATCCTGCTTCACCGCGCGCGCACCCGGGTGCGGGCTGCGATCGAGGACTACTACGGGGCGGTCGTGGATCTCACCGCCGAGGGTGTAACGCCCGAGGGGTCCGATGACACTGAAGAGAAGGACAAGAACGCCTGATGAACGATCAGCCCACCCACCACCGCCCCGGCGACCTCCACTGCAACGAGGTGGTCGAGATCGTCACCGACTACCTCGAGGGCGCCCTGCCCTCGACTGAGGCGCGGCGCGTGGAGGAGCACCTCGAGACCTGCCCAGGCTGCACCGACTACGTCGCCCAGATGCGCATGCTCGAGGGCTCGCTCGGCGGCCTGCGCGAGGAGTCGCTCCCCGCCGAGATGCGCGAGCGCCTGCTCGCCTCCTTCCGCGACTTTCGCAAGGGCTCCTAGCCCGAAGAACTTTTTCGCGGGGCGCGTAACGCCAGGCCCTCTCGCCGTAACTGCGTGGTCAGGTACTTCGCAATACGGACTCAGAGGAGGCACGAAATGGCGCAGAGCAAGGAGCAGACCACCGCCCCGAACACCCCGCGGCGCGCCACCCGGCGCGAGTGGATCGGCCTCGCGGTCATCGCGCTTCCCTGCCTGGTCTACGCGATGGACCTGACGGTCCTGACGCTGGCGATTCCCTCCCTCACCGCTGACCTGCACCCGACCGCCACCGAGCAGCTCTGGATCGTCGACATCTACGGCTTCCTGGTCGCCGGCTTCCTGATCACGATGGGGACGCTGGGCGACCGGATCGGCCGTCGCAAGCTGCTGCTGATCGGCGCCGGCGCCTTCGGGGTCGCCTCGATCGTGGCGGCCTTTTCGCGGACGCCGGAGATGCTGATCGCCTCCCGCGCCTTGCTCGGCGTCGCCGGGGCCACGCTGGCGCCCTCGACGCTGTCGCTGATCGCGAACATGTTCGAGGACGACAAGCAGCGGACCAAGGCGATCAGCATCTGGATCACCAGCTTCTCGACCGGCGCGGCGATCGGCCCGCTGGTCGGCGGTGTCCTGCTGGAGAGCTTCCACTGGGGCTCGGTCTTCCTGCTGGCCGTGCCGGTGATGGCGATGCTGCTGGTGGTCGGTCCGCGGCTCCTGCCCGAGTACAAGGACCCGAACCCGGGCCGCTTCGACCCGGCCAGCGTCGCGCTTTCCCTGGTTGCCGTCCTCGCCGTGATCTACGGCGTCAAGGCGATCGCCACGGACGGCGTCGCGCTCGGGAGCGTGGCGATCATGGTCGCCGGGCTCGCGGTCGGCGTCGTCTTCGTCAACCGCCAGCGGAGGCTGGAGGAGCCGATGATCGACCTCGGCCTTTTCCGCCGGCCTGCCTTCAGCCTGGCGCTGAGCGCCAACACCCTCGGCTTCGCGGTGCTGTTCGGGCTCGAGGTCTTCGTCGCCCAGTACATCCAGCTGGTGCTGGGGTACTCACCGCTTCAGGCCGGGCTGCTGGCGGCGCCCGCAGCGCTCGCCTTCGTGGTCGGCTCGCAGCTGACGCCGCCGCTGGCGGCGCGGGTGCGAGGCCCGGTTGCGATGCTCGGCGGCATGGTCGTCGCGCTCGCCGGCATCGCCATCGTCACCCAGGCCGGGGCGGCCGACGGGCCGGAGCTGCTCATCGCCGGGCTCGTGGTCCTGTCCCTGGGGTTGGCGCCGCTGTTCACGCTGGCCGCCGATCTCGCCGTCAGCAGCGCTCCGCCGGAGCGCGCCGGCGCCGCCTCCGGGATCTCGGAGACGAGCTCGGAGCTGGGCGGCGCGCTCGGCCTGGCGCTGCTCGGCACGATCGGGACGGCCGTCTACCGCGGCCAGGCCGCGGACGGGATCCCGGCCGAGGTGCCGCCCGATGCAGCCACGACCGCCGGCGACTCGCTCACCGGCGCGGTCGAGGCGGCCCACGGGCTGCCGGACATGGTGGCGGTCGACCTGCTCACCGCCGCCAACGGCGCCTTCGCCCAGGGCTTCGAGGTCGCGGCCACGGTGGGCGGCGTGCTCCTGGTCGCCGCCACGGTGATGGTCGCGAGGCTGCTGCGGCTGACCGACGAGGAGCCGGCGTCCGAGGACGCGGCGCCCGCGCAGGTCGCGGTCGAGCAGCCGCAGCCGGCGACCTCAGGTTGCTGACCGGCGCATCGGTTTACCCGTTGGATTATGTTCCGCTTCGATGGGCAGAAGGGGTATGCGGATGAGGCGTCGATTCATATCGATGAGCGTGCTGGCGCAGCTTGTGTGGCTGCTGCCCGCGCTCTGGGCGCCCGGCGCCTCAGCCGACCCGGGCAGCTTCCCGCGTGGGACGGTTGACCAGACCTTCACCGCCACCCGCTCCAACACGCCCACCGGCCTCGGCTTCAGCGCCCGCTATCACGCGGCCGGCGACGAGAGCGGCAATCCGCCCTACATGCGGCGGATGGTCTTCCACCCGCCGCCCGGCATGCGCTACGACACGACCGTCCCGGAGGCCTGCACCGCGAGCGACTTCGAGCTCTCGTTCAGGGGCCCCGCCGCGTGCCCGCCGGGCAGCCGCCTGGGGGAGGGCAGCACGGAGGGCGTGTTCACGGCGCCGGGTGCCGAGCAGGTGGTCCTCGACAACTTCATCCACCACATCGACGTCTTCAACAACGTCGGCGAGCAGCTGATCCTCGTCGAGACCGAGCAGGAGGGCTGGGCGGTGGTTCGCGGCCGATTCCTGCCGGACGGCTCGCTGGTGTTCGAGTCGCCGACCTGCTTCCCGACGCCGCCGACCGGGTGCGTTGACGACCACGTGCTCCAGACAGCCACGCAGAGCTTCGTCCCGGCGTACACGCGGACCGTCGGTGGCACCACGCTGAGCTACGCAACGACCCCGCCCGCCTGTCCCCGCGTGAAGCACTGGTCCAGCACGATCGACTTCTTCTGGGCCGACGGGGCCGTGGACAGCGTCGTCACCACCCAGCCCTGCCGCGGCCGCTGAGACGGCCAGGGCCTGCGTGACCAGGCCCACGGACCGATGGGACCGCCGGCGGTAACGTCCGCGCTGTGCGGCTCTACGACTACGGCTCGTCACCCAACTGCTACAAGGTCCGCCTCCTCCTCGCGCAGCTCGGGATCGACTACGAGCGGGTTCCGACCGACATCTTCGGCGGCGACACGCTCACCGACGAGTACGGGGAGGTCAACCCGGGCCGAAGGACCCCGGTCCTGGAGACGGATGACGGGAAGACCCTGCCCGAGTCGGGGGCGATCCTGCTGTACCTCGCGGAGGGAACGGATCAACTGCCCGACGACCCCGAGCAGCGCGCACAGGTCTACCGCTGGCTCTTCTTCGAGCAGTCGGCCGTCTACCCGACGATCGGCGGGATCAGGTTCCTGGTCGGGACGGGCCGGATGGACGCCGAGAGCTCCCCGAAGGGCCCGAGCGTCCAGGCCCTCAAGGTCCTCGAGGGGCATCTAGCCGAGAACGACTTCCTCGTCGGCGACCGCTACACGCTCGCCGACCTCGCCCTGTTCGGCTACGTCCACGTGGCGGACGAGGGCGGGATCGACATGGGCCGGTTCCCCGCGGTGGGGCGCTGGCTCGACCGCGTGCGCGAGCAACCCGGCTATATGAACGACCTCGAGGGCTTCCCCGAGAACGCCCAGGTCGGCGCGAGCCAGTCGATCTACGACTGAGACGCGCTCCATTCCCGCTACTGAGCCGGCAGCGAGGAGCCGGCGAAGAAGAAGAACCAGATCTCGAAGACGAGCACCGCTCCGACGACGCTGATCACGACCATCTTCTCGACCGCGCTGATCCCGTATTTCGCGCGGACGTGCTCCTCGCGCTCGTCGCGCATGCTGCGCAGCCAGGGCGAGGTGTAGCGGGCGGCATGGGGACGGCCGGTGATCTCGTCGTAGCGCGCGTTGATGATGTTCAGCAGCCAGGCGAGCAGGAAGACCACGACAGCCAGCACCACGATCACCGAGAAGACCGCGGTCATGCTGAGGCTGGTGGCGTCCGTCTGCAGCTTGGAGCCCACCCAGACCGCGAACAGGGGCGCCCCGGTCCAGATGTTGATCGAGCAGAGCGCCGAGGCGGCGACCAGTCCGATCTTCTGAAGCGCCATCGCGGGTTTGAGGATATTCACAACAACCCTGGTAGCGTGCTCAGTTAGGGGAGAAAGGATTCGCCGGAAGAGTGCTGTTGCGACGCGGAGGGTTGATCGGGACGATCTGCGGACTCGCGCTGACGGTGTTCGCGCCGAGCGCGTTTGGCGGCGCGGTGGTAGGCACCACGTTCACGGTGAACAACACCGGCGATGTCTCCGACGCGCCCCCCGCCCGCGACGGCATCTGCGATACGGACACGGGGACGCCCGGCAACCAGTGCAGCCTTCGTGCCGCCGTCGAGGAGGCCAACGCGCCGGTCAACCCAGGGGCGGACACGATCAACTTCGATCCCATGGTTTTCACCGGCAACGCCGCGACGTCCACGATCATGGTCCCCGGCTCGGGGGGGCCGAGTATCTCTGAAGCCGTCACTATCGACGGCGGCGACTGCGACCCCACCGCCGACTTCAAGCCCTGCGTCGGGTTCGACGGTGGCTCGACGCTCGGGATGAGCGTGGGGGGGAGCGCGGCCAACGTCGAGATCCGGGGCTTGGCGATCACCGGCTCGGGCAAGGGGATACAGGTGGGGATCGGAGCAACCAACGCAACCATCGCGGGCAACTGGTTCGGTCTCAGGCTCGACGAGACGGCCCAGGGCAACAGCCTCGGGATCGAGATCGTCGGCGCCACCTCGACCACCCCGGTTCCCACCAACCACACCGTTGGTGGCGAAACGCCCGCCGATCGCAACGTGTTCGGCCACAACACCACCGACGGCGTGCGGATCACGGGCGCCGACGACGTGACGATCAGGGGGAACTACTTCGGCACCGAGCCCGACGGGACGACCCCCGCGCCGAACGGCGGGTTGATGGGGACCGACAACATCGAGGTTGGCGGCGTGGGGGGGACCGCTAACCCGGCGCACAACAACATGATCGGGGGCACGCAGAGCGCGGCGCAGCTGATGACGCCCGAGTGCGACGGGCCGTGCAACGTGATCGCGAACTCCTCAGACGGCATCGATCTCGAAACGGAACCAGTCATGGGTGAGGGCACTGCGGCTGGCTCGACCACGATCCGCGGCAACTTCATCGGGCTCGACGCAACGGGTCAGGCCGCGGCGGGCAACACCGACCGGGGCATCCGCGCCGGGTCCTCGGACGCCAGCAACCGCCCAGTGACGGTGGGAGGCCCCGATCCCGGCGACCGCAACGTGATCTCGGGCAACACGCAGGGCGGGCTGCTCACGGCCGGCGGCGCTACGGTGCGAAACAACTACTTCGGCTCGAACTCCCAGGGCAACGCGGCGATCCCCAACCCGATGCAGGACGCCACCGTGGGCACGAACACCACCCCGCCCGACAGCCTGGTGCAGGACAACCGGTTCGTCGGCAACGGGTCCAGCGGCGGCAGGCTCTTCCTCGCGGGCGGGACCGAGGTCTTCGGCAACACCTTCGGGATCGGCACGGGCGGAGAGGCGCTCGGTGCGGGGTTCACCCCGGTCCAGGTGAACGAGAGCAACGTTCAGATCGGCAGCTCCGACCCCGCCGAGGCGAACACCGTGGGCAACGTCGCGGGCACGCAGCCCGCGATCTGGATCAACGGGGCGAATCTCACCATCGTGCAGGGGAACCTGATCGGCGTCACGGCCAGCGGCACGGCCGTGCCGAACGGCGGGCCCGGAATCCGGATCATGAATGCCTCCAACAACGACGGCGGACGACAACACGATCGGCGGGCTTGACCCAGATCGAGGAGAACGTGATCTCCAACAGCGGCCGCGACGCGATCGAGGTCGTCAACGACAACTCTGGCGGCGGCGGCCCCTTCAGCAACGACGGCAACGTGCTGCTCCGCAACCGCGGCCTGAACAACGGCTCGACCGCGATGGACCTCTTCATCGACCTTCGCACCGACACCGCGGGCGACGGCCCCGGCAACCCGGCGGACGGGCCGAACGGCGGGATCTTGCCGCCGACCCTGAACGAGCCGACCACGACGCAGATGACCGGCATGGGGGCACCGGACCACATCGTCGTGGTCTTCAAGACCGTCGCCGAGACCAACGATGACATCCGCGGCTTCGCGGACGATGCGATCGCCGCCTTCGACGGGACTTGGACGGCGATGTTCGCTCCTCCGCTCCCGGTCGGCCAGTGCCTCAGCGCGATCCAGGTCAATCCTGGTGGCAACACCTCCGAACTCGCGCAGCCATCCCTCTCGATCGGGGCGGATCCGTGTGACGTGACCGGGCCGATGATCGTGATCGCATCAGGGCCATCCGGTGCGACCAACGACCCGACCGCCGACTTCACGTTTACCAGCGAGGCGGGGGCGACCTTCGAGTGCCGGGTCGACGGGGCTCCGTTCGCGCCCTGCGACGACCCGAGCGGGCCCACCGGCGCCGAAACGACGGCGCCCCTCGCCGACGGCCCGCACACCTTCGACGTTCGCGGCACCGACGTGATCGGCAACCTCGGCCCGGTGGCCAGCCGCTCGTTCACCGTGGACACAACGCCTCCACCGCCCGTCGTGACCCCTCCCGTGCTGACCACCCCGCCCACGACGTCCACTCCGCCGGCCCCACCGAAGAAGAAGTGCAAGAAGAAGCGCAAGCGCCGCGGCGCGGCGGCCGCGAAGAAGTGCAAGAAGAAGCGGTAGGGCTCAGCTGACCTTCGTGTAGGTCCCGTCGAAGTCGACGATCCACTGGCCGTCCTCGGTGCGCTCCCAGCGGCCCTCGATCGTCCTGCCGTCCTCGCTGAATCTGCCGGCGAAGCGCTGATCGAAGGGCTCGCCCTCCCGCCACAGCTTCCAGACGCCGCGGGAGAGGCTCATCTCGTAGACGCGGTGGACGCCGCGCGAGTCGAAGTAGTGCTGGAGGAGCTCGCCGGACTTGGCCGACTCCTGGCCGGAGGCGGGGGCGTCCTTCGGGCCGATAATCGCGATCCCGTCCGGGGCCTCGGGCAGGTCCACGGTCCAGCGCTGGATCAGCCACGCCCTGCCATCGCCCCACTCGAAGCTGAGCCGTCCCTCGCCCGGCCACTTGGGCCCGCCGGGGGGTCCGGCCTCCATCGTCCACTCGCCCACCAGTGCGTCGAGCTCCTCGAGTGCTCTCTCCGGGCTGGGCATCGCAACTCCTCTCATTTCGGTCGTCGCTAGATGAGACCGCCGCGGGCGGCCTGAATCATCGCCGAGGAAGGGGGCGGGCTGACGGCCGGCGGGCCGCTATCGCTTCGGCTTCGCCCTGCCACACCTGCGCTTCTTCGCCGCTCGCCGCTTCTTGCACTTCCGAGCATGCCCGCTTCGAGGTCGACGCGCCGCCCGCGGGCGGGCCCGCAGCCGAGGCCGGGGGAGAGGATCCGGCGCTCGGCTGCGGCGGGCCCGCCTGCGGCATCGCCCCGTAGGGGTCCTGTGAAGCCGGCCCGTAGCCCGTGAAGACGATCCTGTTCGGATCGAAGGGGCCGAGACCCTGTCCGCGCTCGACCTCCTCGATCCGGCGACCAGTGATCCGGACGAGTGCGTAGGCGGAGTTGTCGCCCTCGTTGGTCTCAAGCGTGACGTTGCTCTTGTCCACGGTCGACCGCACCACGTAGAGGCCGTCGCCGTTTCCGGAGAACTCGACGTACTGGCCAGGGCGCTGCCAGCGGTAGACGTCGCCCCAGCCGCGGGTCAGCGAGAGTAGCCCGTTATCGGTGGCGCCATAGCAGCTGCCGGTCGGGGTGTCGCCCTCGCCGAAGAACCCGGAGGGCTCCTGGCGGAAGAGCCGCCACTCGCCCATCAGCTGGTCGGCGGGGCAGAAGCCGGACTTGGTGCCCTCGCCGGCGGGCGTCAGGGTCTCACCGTCCACCCGGAAGAGCTCGTAGGTGAGCACGCCGTCGTCGTGGAAGTGGGCGTGGGTGGTGTGGAAGGAGTAGGTGCCGGCCGGCCGCGACTCGGTGGTTCCGTCGCCGTAGACGATCACCTGCTCGGTGTCGCCGCGGATGTAGGGACCGTCGGAGTGCAGGCTCCCGCTCGCGGCGTCGCTGGCGAAGGTGAAGGTCTTGAGGAACGGTCCGTCGCCGACGTTGATCGGACCGGTGGTCAGCCGCAGGCAGTCGTGGGCGCCGCCCCCGCCGGCCTCCACCGGGGCCATCTCGTCGAGCGTGCAGGAGAGCGGCGCCTGGCCGGCGGCGCTCAGCGGCGGATTGACCGTGTCGGGGGGATAGGCGGCGTTGGCCGGGTTCGCCGGGGCGACGAAGCCGAGCTCGATCGGCGGCACCGCTTTCAAGTTGGGCAGCAGCGGCACGTGCCCGGCCGGGTGCGCCTCCGGCGCGCTCTCGAGTTTCGCCCGCATCCGGAAGAAGGCCCGGTCCACTCCCTTGGGGATCATCCGCACCCTCCAGGTGCCGCCCGGCGGCTCCTCCACAAACGCCTCCGCGTTGAAGACGTTGGACCCGTTCTCGGTGGTGACCTCGCCGTCCGGGGAGGTCAGCTCGAGCTGGAAGTTGTTCTGCCGCGAGGGGGTGTCGTAGGCGACACGCAGTCGATGGCCGCCCCCGGGCACCACCAGCTCGAAGCTCGGGCAGGGTGCGGCCACGTCGCACTGGCTGGGATTGGAGACGTTGCCCGCCTCGATTTGACCGCCGAGCCAGAAGAGCGGCGCGTCGGCTGTGAGCTGCAGTGGCGCGGTGGGGGGGACCTCATGGTCGGCCGCCGCCGCGGCCGGCAGCGCGAGCGCGCCGGCGAGCGCACACGCGGCGGCCAGGATCGCGAAAGTCGGGCGGCGACGCTGCATGCCGACAAGCTAGGGACGGGTCGAGCCCGCGCATACGGACGCAAGTCCAAAATATTGAGCAGCCGCTACGCCACCTTGGCGGTGCGCGTGATGGCAATCACACATGATGGGTGCGAGACCGCCGTAATCCAAGGTGCGGTTAGCCGTATTTTCAGCCAGGCGCCGGGAGGGGAGACTGACGCGATGAGTTTTCCGGTCGTGCGTGGTCTCAACAGGCGCATGAGGAGCAACGAAGGCACCGGGGGAAGAGATGAGCGACCAGCCGCAGACCGTTGACGACTACCTCGCCTCGCTCGCAGCGCCGGAGCGGCGCGTGCTCGAGCGGGTGCGCCGGGCGATCAGGGAGGCGGCGCCCGAGGCGGAGGAGAGGATCAGCTACCGAATCCCCCTCTACAGGCAGGACGGCGACGTGGTCGGCTTCGCCGCCTTCAAGAACCACCTCAGCCTCTTCGTCACGGACTCGGACGTGGAGAAGCACTTCCCGGAGGAACTCGGGGATTTCGAGGTCAAGCACACGACGATCCACTTCTCGGTCGACAACCCCCTCCCGGACGACCTGGTGAGGCGGATCGTCCGCTGGCGCGTGGCCGAGAACGGGAGCCCGGGGGCGGATCGGCTATGATTGAACGCGAGCGCGCTCATGGAAACCGAGACCGCCAGCGCGCTGACCGGGGGCTCGTGAAACACTACACCGACGGGGACGAGACCGTCGAGGCCGTCCGGGGAGTGGACCTGGAGGTCCGCACCGGCGAGATCTTCGGCTTCCTCGGTCCCAACGGA
Organism: uncultured Solirubrobacterales bacterium; assembly: GCA_963752605.1. Classification (GTDB taxonomy): domain Bacteria; phylum Actinomycetota; class Thermoleophilia; order Solirubrobacterales; family 70-9; genus CAVVYW01. The sequence continues at coordinate 1,046,040 of CAVVYW010000005.1, read as the reverse complement.
GCGGGCAAGTCGACGACGGTTCGTCTGCTCACCACCCTGCTCACGATCACCTCCGGCGACGCCCAGGTCGCCGGCGTCGAGCCGGCCCGTGGCTTCCGCACCCAGGGGGCTCGTGAAGACCTTCAACGACGGCGATGACACGGTCGAGGCCGTCCGCGGGGTCGATCTGCGAGGTCCGCGACCGGCGAGATCTTCGGCTTCCTCGGCCCGAACGGGGCGGGCAAGTCGACGACCGTTCGCATGCTCACGACCCTGCTCACGATCACCTCCGGTGAGCGCCAGGTCGCCGGCGTCGACGTCGCCGAGCGACCCGGACCAGGCGCGCGCGAAGATCGGCGTCGCGCTCCAGGAGGCCGGCCTCGACCCGCGCCAGACCGGGCGCGAGCTGCTCGTCCTGCACGGACGGCTGTTCGGGCTCGACAAGGCCGAGGCCTCCGAACGGGCCGAGCAGCTGCTGAAGCTGGTCGACCTCGAGGACGCCGCGGACCGGGTGACCAAGGGCTACTCCGGAGGCATGGAGCGCAGGCTCGACCTGGCGGCCGCGCTCGTGCACGAGCCGGAGGTCCTCTTCCTCGACGAGCCGACCACCGGCCTCGACCCCCCGGCCGCCTCACGGTCTGGGACGAGGTGCGCCGGATCAACGGGCGCGGCACGACCGTGTTCCTCACCACCCAGTACCTGGAGGAGGCGGACCAGCTCTGCGACCGCATCGCGATCATCGACGATGGCCTGATCGTGCGCGAGGGCACGCCCGACGCGCTCAAGGCCGAGCTGCGCGAGCGCGACGGCATCGAGAACCCCACGCTCGAGGACGTCTTCCTAGACGCGACGGGACGGACCCGCGAGCGCGCCGCCGGCGAGGTCCAGGAGGTGGCGGTATGAGCGCGACCCTCGCACTCGGACAGCGTGCCCTGCGTGAGGCAGTGCGACAGCCCGACGCGCTGTTCATGACCTTCTTCATCCCCATCTTCTTCCTGGTCGTCAACACCGGCCAGGCGGCGGAGATCTTCCCTTCCGACGACACCGGCTTCCTCGAGGGCCAGGGCTACGGCGCCTTCCAGCTCCCGGCCGCGCTGCTGCTTGCCGCCTCGTTCGGCATGACGGCGCTGTTCCTGGTCGAGGAGATCGAGAACGGCTACTTCGACAAGCTGCGGGCGATCCCGATTCCGCGCTACTCCTTCGTGCTCGGCCGTCTCGTCGCTGAGGCGGCGAAGGGCGTTGTGATTTCGACCGTGATCGTGGTGCTCGCGCTCCTGTTCGGGATCGAGATCGCGAGCGGCGTGATCGGCTTCGTCCTGCTGGTCGCGCTGGCCTCGCTCTGGGGCGTCGTCTACTCCGGCTTCATTCAGCTGATCGCGCTCAAGGCGCGCAACGCGGCGGCGGTCAACTCCGGCGGCCTGATCTTCTTCCCGCTGCTCTTCCTGACCCCGAACTTCGTGCCCCGGGACATGCTTGCGGAGCCGATGGAGGTCGCGGCCACGCTGAACCCGGTCACCTACCTGATGGAGGCCATGCGGTCGCTGATCCTCGTCGACCTCGACTGGTCGGAGATCTGGCCGGGCTTCGCCGTGATCGCCGTGGCGGGCGCGGTGGCGCTCTACCTGAACGTGCGGATGATCGCGCGCTACGACTGAGCGCGGCCGCCTCGGTGGGCCGGTCACATCGGGACGTCCTATCTCGTCTGAAGAGCAGACGACGAAAGGAACGTCATGAGTGACATGAGCCACGTGACCAGAACCGAGGCAATCGACGAGGCATCGAAGTGGGGGGTCGGCCTGGGCATGCTCACCATGGTCCTCGCCCCGCTGTCCCTCCCGATCCTCGCCCTGACGGTGGTCGCGCTGATCCCGCTCCTGCTCCCGCTCCTCGTAGTGGGGCTGGTCGGCGGCATCCTCGCCATCCCATTCGTGGCGGTGCGGGGCGTCTGGCGCCGCATGCGCGGCGGAGTATCTTCGGTGCGTGGCCTCGCCCAGCCCGGCCCCGGCGCCCGGCCGGCGGGCGCGTGAGGCGATGAACGAGGCGGAATCAAAGGAGCTGTTCGAGGAGCTCCGGCCGAAGGCCTTCGGCGTGGCCTACCGGCTGCTCGGCAGCGTCAGCGAGGCCGAGGACGTGGTCCAGGAGGGGTTCCTCCGCTCCACCGCGCGCTCGACGAGGGCGAGGAGATCAAGAACCCGGAGGCCTACCTGGTCACCGTCGTGACCCGGCTCGGCATCGACGAGCTGCGCTCGGCGCGGGCCCGCCGCGAGGTCTACGTGGGGGAGTGGCTGCCCGAGCCGATCCTCACCGCGGAGGACGACGACCCCGCCCGCCACATGGAGATCGCCGAGTCGCTCTCCGTCGGCCTCGCTGGTCGTCCTCGAGACCCTCACACCCGAGGAGCGCGCCACCTTCCTGCTGCGCGAGGTCTTCGACTATCCCTACCCCCGCATCGCAGAGATCCTCGGCAAGAGCCTCGACGCCGTTCGCAAGCTCGGAGAGCGAGCCCGCAAGCGGGTCGGCGAGCGCGAGCCACGCTTCGAGACCACGCGCGAGCAGCAGGAGCGGCTCGTCCACCGCTTCGTGGAGGCCTTCGAGGAGGGCAACCTCGAGGCGCTCGAGGGACTGCTCGCCGCCGACGTCGCCCTGCGCGGCGATGGCGGCGGGAAGGTGCCGGCGCTGGCGCGGACGATCCGCGGGAGCGTGACCGTCGCCCGCCAGCTGCGGAGGTTCTCGGAGCTCGCCGAACGCTTCGGGATCGCCGCCTTCCGTGAGGTCGAGGTGAACGGCGAGCCGGGATTCGTCACGCTGGACGCCGAGGACGAGCTGGTCAGCGTGATCGCAATCGAGATCGCCGCGGGCGAGATCCAGGCGATCAGCACGATCGTGAACCCGGACAAGCTGCAGCACCTGGGCCGCCCGATCGCCGACCTCACCGCCAGCGTGGACTGGCCGATACCGGGTACCGACCGATGTAACCGGACGAGTGGCTGGCCTAGGCCGCCGGCGCGATACTGCGGCTGTGAGCGATGCCGAGATCGAGGTGATCCGCGACCAGTACGCGGCGGTCAACGAGCGCGACTGGGAGCGGGTGATGTCGCACTACGCCGACGACGTCGAGCTGGTCGTCCCAGGCTCCGGCATCACGTCCGGCACATTCGAGGGCAAGAAGGCCGTAGGTGAGTGGTTCGGAGATTGGATGGGGACCTTCGACTACGACCTTCACTTCGAGATCCGGGAGCTGACCAGGTTGCGGGACGGCACGCTCCTCGTGATTGCCGACCACCGCGCTCGCGGCAAGGGCAGCGGTGTCGAGGTCGAGCAGCCGATCGCCTGGCGCTATTGGTTCCGAGACGGCAAGATCGCCCGGCTCTGGGGAGGCTTCGAGGCCCTCGAGGAGGCGCAGCGGATCGCCGAGGAGGAGCGGGCGCCGGACTGAGCTAAGTGGTTTGCAGGAGGAGGTCGGTCAGGTCGAAGCGCTGTCCGCGCGCCGGCAGAGTCGGCGTCCAGTGCGGGTCATTGGCGAGGTAGGAGCCGGAGTCGGCGGCGATGATGCCGATCAGGACCTCGGCGACGATGCGGCCGCCCGCCGGGCCGAGTCGATCGCCGTCGCCATGGCTGGCGGACTCGCCGAGGAAGTAGAGCCACAGCGGGGTCTCGCCCTCCCAGCCGGCCTCGCGCAGGCCCAGCGGGTCGCCGTCGAGCGGCTCCTCGCCCATCGCCTCCGCGACCGCCTCGCCGGAGGGCAGGCCGTAGGAGTTCCCGCGCTCAAGATCGCGCCCGGCGAGAGACTGGTAGGCCTCCAGCTCGACCTCGCCGGTGATCGCCGCCGGCAGCTTGATCAGAGATCGCGCGAGCTGGCCGTCGATCAGCTTCGCGCGCTGCGGCGGTGGCGCTCCCTCCACCTCGAAGAACTTGCTCCAGTCGATGACGAGCTCTGCGGGAACGGGCCTGAAGCCCATCAGGTCGGGAAACAGCTTGAGTGGCGGCGACCCCGAGTTGAGCTCGAAGGAGTCGCGGACCTGGCTGTGGCCGTACCGGAAGGCCGCGTCGGCGAACTCGAGCGGGATCCGCGGCGACCCGTTCGGCCGGAAGAAGCGCGGGCCGTCATCGAGGACCGAGTCGACCAGCTCGGCGCCCACCAGCCCGGGGAGATAGTCGTTGACGATCACCCACTGGTAGTGCCAGATGGTTTCGCGGCGCGCGCTCTCGAACACGTCGGACGCGGCGACACCGCGCTCGCGGGCCAGCTCGACGAGGCGGTTGTGGACCCGGATCATCGCGACGTGGAGCTGCGAGACGATGACGTGGACGTCGTTCCGCGGGTCGCCGATCAGCGCGATCCCCTCCGGGTTTCGCGGCAGGTCGTCCTCCTCGCCCTCGTCGTTTCGGCCGAGCAGGAGCAGCGCCGGATCGTCGCGCCGGTAGAGGAACGGGCTGCCCACCTGGCCGTCCCCGTAGAGGCAGTCGAGGTTGGCCTGCGGACTGCGGTGACTGACCGGCTCCGAGGGGTCGGCGCTGGGGGAGATGGGGGAGCGGTCGGCGGTGATGTCGTGCGCGATGAACTGCCCAAACAGGGGCCAGCCGGCGGCGGTCTCGTCCGCGTCGTCGCAGTCCTCCCCGCCGTCGCAGAGGCCGCCGGCGATGCCGAGCGCGAGCAGTGCTTGCTCCTCGCCCTCCAGGCGCGGAAGGTCCGGGAAGAGCCGCTCGTAGCGCCAGCCGGCTCCATCGACCGGCGCATCGACCGACCGGGAGGGCGCCAGGCAGTGGTCCCCTCCGGGGCCAAGCGACTCCCGAGTCTCAACGTCGCGAAGGTCGGTCACGTCCCGTCGAGTCTACGCAGCGCCCGGTGTCGGGCTAGCCGAGAGCCAGCCGGTCGCGCGAACCTCCAGCCCCGTCAATCGAGCACCTTGAGGCCGACGATGCCGGTCAGGATCATCGACAGCAGCGCCAGTCGCGGGAGCGACGAGTCCTCACCCAGGGCGAGGATGCCGACAAGAGCGACCCCGACGACTCCGATTCCCGTCCAGACGGCGTAGGCCGTTCCCACGGGCAGGTTGCGCAGGGCGAGCGTCAGCAGGACGAAGCTGACCCAGGCGGCTGTGACCCCCAACACGGTCGGCCCGAGCCTGCTGAACCCGTCGGCCTCCTTGAGGGCGACCGCCCATACGATCTCCAGCGCTCCGGCCCCGATGAGCAGAGTCCAGGCCATGGTCGGCTTCTATGCGGCGAAGCCGCCGTCGACGGCGATCGAGGCCCCGGTCACGTAGCGGCCTCCCGACCCGGCGAGCTCGACCACGGTCGCTGCGATCTCCTCCGGTTCGGCGTAGCGGCCCAGCGCGATCAGCTCTCGCTCACCGTCGGCGTCTGGCCCGCTGGCAGGGTTCATCTCGGTGTCGGTCGAGCCGGGATGGACGAGGTTGACCGTAATCCCGCGCGGGCCGAGGTCGCGGGCGAGGCCCTTGGTGAGGCCGATCAGCGCCGACTTGCTCATCGCGTAGAGGCTGAGGCCCGGATACGGGACGCGCTCCACGAAGCAGCTGCCGATGTTGATGATCCGGCCCTCGCTTGACATGTGTTTCGCCGCGGCCTGGGCGGCCACGAAGGAGGCGAGAGCGTGGACCGCGAGGGTACGTTCGGCCTCCTCGAGGGTCACCTCCTCGAGCGGACCGGTCGGGAAGACGCCGGCGTTGTTCACGAGGATGTCGACGCCGCCCAGCTCGTCGCCGGTGCGCTCGACCGCCTCGCGCACCGCCGTCGGATCGGCGCCGTCGGCCCGAATCGCGAGCGAGCTCCGCCCAGCCCCGGAGATCGAGGCCACGACCTCCTCGGCCTCCTGCCGCCTGTTCAGGTAGGTGATCGCGACGTCTGCGCCCTCGGCGGCGAGGCCCTTCGCGATCGAGGCCCCAATGCCGCGACCGCCCCCCGTCACCAGCGCCACCTTGCCATCCAAGCCTTCCATCCTTCCTCATTTCTATAGTGGTTGATACAGAATGTCTGGGACTATAACATTTACGTAATGGCCACTACAGAAAAGGGCGAGAGCGCGCGTCGGCGCGGACGGCCCCGCTCCTTCGACCGCGAGCGGGCGCTGCTCAGCGCGATGAAGGTCTTCTGGGAGCGCGGATATGAAGGGGCCTCGATCAAGGACCTGACCGCCGCGATGGAAATCAACTCGCCCAGCCTCTATGCGGCGTTCGGCTCCAAGGAGGACCTGTTCCGCGAGGCCGCGACGCTTTACGACTCGATCGAGGGGTCGGCGGCCGAGCGCGCGATGGAGGAGCAGCCCACGGCGCGGGCGGCCGTTGAGCGGCTGCTGCGCGAGAACGTCGACCTCTACGTGGACCCGGCGAAGCCGTCAGGCTGCATGGTCGTCTTGGGCGCGGCCACCTGGACACCGGACAACGAGAAAATCAGGGAGCACCTGGCCGAGCTCAGGGAGAAGCCGGCCGATCAGATCCGAGATCGGCTGGAGAGAGCAATCGCGTCCGGTGAGATCTCACGGGAGACCGACGTCGACGCCGTCGCCTCGTACTACAACACCGTCCTGGAGGGACTCTCCATCCAGGCGCGCGATGGGGCCTCCCGCGAGTCCATGCATGCGATCGTCGACTGCGCGATGGCGGGCTGGGATGCGTTGGTCCCGGCCGCCGGGGGGAGCGATGAGTCTCGGGGATCGCGGCGGTCTATATCCACGTGACCGTCAACGCGAGGACTTCAGCCCGAGACCGAAGCGGCGACCGCCTCAGCCGCATGATCGTGCTGAGATTCCCCGGGTGAGCGACGAGGTCACCTTCGTAACCACCGAGCACTTCGTGCTCCAGGGCGCCCGCTCGGCGACGATCGCCGAGTCGACCGGCCGCGCGAACATGTTCCTCGCGGCGGTCTCCGGCGGCCTCGTCGCTCTCGGTCTGGTGGCGACCGCGAGCAGCCTGGGTTCGGCTTTCTACGCGTTCGGCCTGGTCCTGCTCCCGACCCTCGCGTTCGTCGGATTCGTGACCTTCGCGCGGGCGCTGCAGTCCGCCATCGAGGACACCGAGTATGCGCGCCGGATCGCCCGGTTGCGCGGGTACTACTTCGAACACGCGCCCGGGCTCTCCGAGCACCTGGTGACCGACGCGCGCGCGGAGCTGCTCCACATGGGGGAGGTACCCGGGGATCGCTGGCAGGGATATCTGACGGTCGCCGGGATGGTCGCGGTGATCACGGCCGTGCTCGCCGGCTCCACAGCGGCCCTGATCGCGATCCTGGTTTCCGATCACTCGCTGGCCGCGGCCGTGATCGCGGGCGCCCTCGTCGCGGTTCCGGTGCTGGCCGCCCTGATCCGAATCCAGGATTCAGCCTGGAAGGGAGCCGCCGCCAGACCGCTCGGCCAGGTGGAGGACTGAGCCCACGCTCATAGCCCGAGCCCGCGGACGCCGGCCTCCTTCCAGCCGAGGTGGTGGGCCACCTCGTGGCGCACGGTCCGCTCGACCTGGCCGCGGAGCAGATCGGGGTCGTGGCCGAAGTCGCGCTCCAGGGTGTCCTGGTAGACGACGATCCGGTCCGGGAAGCTGTCGTTGGCGACGGTGCCGCCCATGTAGTGGCCGTAGGCGCCGAACTCGTGCCCGCGCTGGGAGACGACCACCGGCGTGGTCTCGAGCACCTCGCGGAACTCCTCCGGCAGTTCGTCGAGCGCCTGGATCACCAGCTCGTCGAACTCGCTCGGCGGCTGCTCGGGGGGCGGCAGTGCCGCGAGCACCTCGCTGCGATCCACCAGCTTCCGGAACTCGGCCTCGGGCATCTCCTTGCCGATCGCCAGCGTGGTCACCCAGGCGGTGACGAGGATGACCGCGACAACGATGCCGATCAGCGTCAGCATGTCCTCGAGCCCTGCGAGGGACGGCGGGTTGAGGAGCAGCAGGAGCACGCCGGCGAGGAAGGCGACCGCGGCGGCCGCCTTCAGCCGTGGAGCGAGGATCTCCCACATGCACTCAGGGTAGACCGGTTAGTGTCCGGTCCAGGCTCGATCCGAGGAAGGGAACCCGATGCGCCGAAAGACGACGATTGCGATCCTGGCGGGGATCTGCGCAGCTCTCGCCATCACCCCTGCTGCCGCCATGGGCAAGACGGTGAAGTTCCAGGGGCCGGTGGACCAGCCCTTCATCCCGGGCAACATCGGCTTTTCCAGGGACATGCCGACGATCGAGATGAAGGTGACCTTCTCCGGCAAGCCGCAGAAGCCGACCGTGGTCGGGGCGGGCACTTTGAAGGTCAAGGGCATCTATGGCCCGTGCCTCGCCGCGAACGGCTGCAAGCCCGTCTGCCTCGACGTCAACGGGGTCTGCGACCCGCCGCAGTGCTTCCCTCCGAGCGCCCAGCTCGAAAGCGATGTCAAGATCAAGAAGGGAAGGTTCTCGACCACCATGAGGCTTTCGGCGGACCACTTCACCACCGTCACGGGCCGGGTCAGCAAGCGCTCGGTGCGCGGGACCGTTCAGGCTCACTCCTATTACGAGGCAACCTCGGACAGGCCGGCCTATACCTGCGACACCGGCGTCCTGACCTACACGGCGACGAAATAGCCCGATGAGTTTCCCGGCCTTCGGCGGTCTTTATCCGCGTGAAGGTCGAATCCACACAGAACCGCAGCGGCGCCCGTGGCGCTCCGCAGAGCGAGCAGCGTCGTCACGCCGCCGAGGTTCAGCGGATTAGGCGGGCGAACCGCCGGCGGCTGCGCCGGATGAGCCTGGGAACATCAACCGGATGAGCGAGCGCGACGGCTCAGCACGGCGTTCCCTGCTGGGTCGACACGCGGCAACCCGACGCTGAGGCCGCGCGGAGCAGGCCAGGCGCGAGCAGGACGCAAGCCAGGAGGCTTCTGAGGATGAACCCGCCTAACAGGTGGGCTATGCCGTGGAAGCTCAGCTGTGGCCGGCTATGAATCCGAGCGCCCGGAATCCGCCGGCAGGATGGCCATGTCGGGGTCAGCGTCGAGCATCGCGATTTCCTCCCGCGAGACCCGAGCGCAGTAGCGGAAGGTGATGCCGCCCGCAGCTCTTTCGGCCGCGGTCAAGGTGTCCTTCAACCCCACGAGACCGCCGCCCTTGCGAACGATGATCTCCAACTCTTCATCAGGGTTGCCGCGTGTGATCGCGCCTCCGCGAACCCGCTTGGGTTCGGTGTAACTCTCCAGGTGCCAACGGCGCGCGCCCAGTACTCCGTCGTGGTAGGCCGAGGCCTTCCCGGTCAGGACCGCCAACTCTTCCAAACTTCGGCGTTCCCCAGCCCCCGGGAGGCGGATCTCGGCTCCCTGGATCGTGTAGTCGGAATGGAAGACGGCGTTTCTGAGCTCGGCATCCCAGATCTGCGGCAGGAGGTTCGCGACGGCCTGGTTGCCCGCCTCGTCGGCCCACTTGACGATCTGATCGATCTTCTTCCCGGGATTCGGCCGAGTCCCAAGGTTCAGGAAGGGATCCATGACCGCCGGCTTGCTGATTGCAACTTGGGCCAAATTGCCAAGGAGCTCGTAAGGCACCGAGGCCTCGACGACGTGGCCGTAGATCCAGAGCTGGAGGTGACGGGCCGCTAGCCGATCTTCGGTCTCGTTGTGGAGGCGTGTCGCGGCCTTGATGCCCTCGATCGTCGTCTCGTAAGGATCCCAGCCCGTGTCTAGCATGCCCCGCACGCTGAGTCGGGCCAACACGAACTGTGCTTCATCGGCGCTCTTGGCCGCCTGCGCCAAGCGGTCGAAGGCTGTCAGGTAGCGAGGAAGAGTGGCAATGTAGTCGGGCTTAAGCTCCTGCTGCTCGGCGGTGGCCTCCACGATGTAGCAGCCAGTGTCTTCGTCTCGGAGGACCTCCATCGGCCGATTGTTGCGCTCCGTCCGGTCACCGAGCGTCTGTTAACGAGAGATCCCAGTCCCGGAAGCCGGAAGGCGACCGACCTGGTTTGCTGGATGTCCCCCGGTAGCTTCCCGATGCGGACCCACGGTTCACAAAAAATCCGCAGGAGTGTGCCGTTTTGCAGGACGTTCGAGGGGTTTTCGTGATGCTGCGAGTCATCGATCTCAACTATTCGGAGGCGACTCGAATCATCTGTCCGCATGGCGACTCGCCTTTGCCGAGTGATGAAGTTCTCGACAGCCACGGCTAGATCCAGACGATCGCCGCGATCAAAGTCGAATCGGGTCTGGCTGACTCTTACGACGAGATCCATCGCAAGCTCGTCGAAGCGCAGAGCGCCGTAATTGCGATGCAGCTGTCGATACGGTTGTGCAGAAAGATCAAGCCGCAACGGGATCAGGAAGGCACGGTACGCCTTATCTTTTCCATTCTCTAGGAGGGGGATCGATCGTGAGAGGAGATCGAGCGCCCGATGACGTGCCTCTACCACGATCGAGAGAAGGTTTGGCCCAGCGGAGCCATCGGCAACCGAGTGCAGTGTCAGGCGAGGGTCTTCGCGCTCATCCTTGGTTATTCGCAGGTGCAAGTTCGCTTTGGTAGGCGGATTCTCGACGATTGGTACTAGGACCGCCCGCCCCGGCTGAAGGTTGATTGGCTCGGCCGCGTAGAGGTGCCAGTAGAACCAAAGCTTCCGTCCTGGAAGACCCCACTCACCTTCCGTGAGGTCCCGCACGACAAACAGCTCAATTCCCTTGTGCCGGGCGTACGCCTCAGCCCCTGGCTTGTAGCCCGACGTGGTGAAGATGACGCCAGAGTCGGCACCGAGATCCTCAATGCTCGCGGCCAGCACGTCCACTCGTGGGCGATCGACCTTGTGCTTCCAGCGCTTGCACTCGGCGAGCACCACGCGTGATCCGCCGTCGACGACGCGCGTGATCCTGACGTCGATCTGCCGCGGGGCGCCAGATGCTCCAACCTCGGTGATGTTGTGCTCAACCAGAAGGTCGGGATCATCGGCATAGAGGTCCCGGACAAAGCGCTCGAAATCTCGCCAGTCGACGAGCTGCTCGATAAAGCCACCGATCACACTGTGAGCCTACGGCGGTGACGATCCAAGGGCTGACGGCGGAGCCCGAGAGGACCGTAGCTCCGAGCTGCATCAATGGTTGCGCTATGGCATGGGCTGTGAGATGGTCGCAACATGGAGGCGTTCATCTCGGCGGCTGGGGATTTCTTCGCGGCGATTCTGCGGGCACTTGGATACATCGGCCGACCACGACGCCGGTCAGAGATTCGCGCCGACCTTGAGCTACTAGAGGCGCTGGAGAAATCTGATCTGGGAAAGGGAGCAGCGCATTCTCAGCTCAGGGGGCGAATAGAGCGGGAAGTAGCCCGTCTCGCAGGAGTGAGGATCGAGGGCGACAAGACCCGGCCCGCCGGAACGATCCTTGCCGGGTACATCTGTGGCATTCCCCTTGCGTATTGGACCTATTCGTTGACCCGCGACGGTTTCGACGTGTTTGCCGTTATACCTGGCGTTTTCGCGGCGTTCTTCCTCATTGGCACGACCGGAATCCTCGTCTCGGGCGTCGAGGAGCAACCCGAGGAGGACGAGGATTCCAACGAGACGTCCGGCGACCAGTCCTAGCATCGAGCCAGGAGAACGAGCCTCCGCTACCGCGGGAGTCGATCGCTCGTGAGCCCGAGCGGGCTAGGCTCGGGCCGAATGTGATCGTCTGTCTCCAGCAGCATCAGCATCCGTTCTCCGTCGAGTCCAAAATCTGCCGTCACCTCGGCGAAGTCCTTCGCTCGAGGATCGATCTCGCCGGATTGGATGGCCGCGGAAATACGCGCCAAGATCAGCCGGTTCTCGGTTCCGAAATGCCAGTCGGTGACGACGAATGGCACGATCGGGCTAGAAAAGGGGTTCGGGATGTACTCGTCCTCCGCGATCCGCCAGTAGATGCCGAGCCAGCCGACGAGCATGCCCGCCTCTGGGTTCTCTATCGGCTCGGGCCTCGGTGCCGGGACGCCGCCAAGCCCAGTGAGGTGTAGGAACGACCCGTAGTCCCCTGGTTCCTCCTCGAGCAGACGCATCGCTCGCCAACACTCGGCCACGCTCATGTCGATGAGGAGGGCGAGGCCCAGACAATGCGGATAGGAGCCGTCGTTGAGAAACTCGATCAGGCGAGTGTCGAGCCAGATCTCACGGTGTTCGGCAACGTTTGCCAGGCGACAGCAGATGTGCTTAACGAAGTACCGCGCCAAGTTCAAGCTCTTCCGATCCCACTCGTGCCCGTACACCTCACGAAGGTCCACCTCGCCAGATCCGAGAATGGCGGCCTCGTTGTCGAACAGGTAGCCCATGAACTGGTCGTAGGCTGCGTCGAAGGGCTGGCTTCGTACGCCATTGCAGCGCACACAGATCATTGGCTCGAACTTGAACACCTTGCTCTTCGAACCGGTCATTTCGCTCGGCCGGTGACTGTATCCGTGTTTGACGAGGGTCCGGCCGTCACGGTACGGGCCGCGACCGAACGCCCGCTCGATATCGGTTCGCTTGAACCTGTGCTCACGGCTGTTGGCAGGGCTGCCGCACCACCAGCACGTGCCGATCTGCGCTCTGACGAACCCGGCCATTCGAGTCGAGGATAGGCCTGCAGCAGGCGGGTTCGGAAGACCAGGACGCGGAGGCGAACCTTCGATCCGGGTCCGGCATTAAGGCAGGATTACTTACACGCAACGCAGGACATCTGGCTTCCCGTGAAAGCGGAGCTACGGCTTCAACTTCCGCCCGCTCGAGAACAGGTACTGCGCCCACGCCAGGAGGGCGAGCGTCATGCCGGTGACGACGGCGAAGGCGATCCAGGGGCTGACGTCGGAGACGCCCAGGAAGCCGTAGCGGACCGCCTCGACCACGTAGAAGAGCGGGTTCGCGTGGGAGAGCTGCTCCCAGGGGCTGCCGAGGCGGTCGATCGAGTAGAAGACGCCGCCGAGGAAGGTCAGCGGCAGGATCACGATGTTGTTGATGAAGCTGGTGTGGTCGAAGGTCTCGGCGTAGATCCCGACGATCGTGCCGAGGGCGCCGAAGCCGGCCACGAGCAGCAGGACCGCCACGATCAGGAGCAGCGGCTGCTCGACCGGGGCGCCGGTGATCGGGACCGCCAGCGCCGCCAGCGCGCCGCCGATGATCAGCGCGCGGAAGGCGCCGCCCACCAGGAAGCCGAGGTTCATCTGCCAGGCGTGCATCGGGGCGGCGAGCACGTCGTCGATGAAGCGGTCGTTGCGGCCCTGGAAGATCGTTGACGCGTTGTTCGAGTAGGCGGCCTGAGCCATCGCCATCGCGACTAGGCCGGGGACGATGAAGATCTCGTAGTCGAAGCCGGAGATCGTGTTGATCCGCCCGCCGAGGGAGAGGCCGAAGACGACGATGAAGAGGAGCGACGAGACCACGGGCGCCAGCGTCGTCTGGGTCCAGAGGCGCAGGACGCGGTGGCACTCGCGGCGGCAGAGCCAGTAGAGGCCCTGCCAGGGGCGAGGCTGGGCGGTCGTCGTCATCGTGCTCATACTCCACCAGATGACGCAGCCCAGCCTGCTGTCCGTCCAGGGGAAGTAGGGCGCAGGGCCTCAGGCATCCTCGGCCGCGAGCGCGACGTTGACACCCTGCAGGGCGTCGGGCGCGATGCTGATCGTCTCCTCGGACTCCTTGCCGAGCATTCCCTGCCCGCGCAGCCAGTCGGCGGCCCTGTCCCGCGACCGTACCGTCCAGACCATTCGGTCGATGCGGTCTTCCGGGCCCTCGGCTATGCGCACGGCGGGTCCGTCTCCGGGCTGCCAGCGCCCCGGCTCGGTCGGCTCGAGGGGTGCGAGCAGACCCTGCCAGCGGTCGACCTCGGCCGCGGCATCACGGGCGGTGACCACGAGCTCCTGCGTCCGCACGAGCCCCAACGGCCCGCCCGCGCGGGAGGCGAGGTCAGCCAATCCGACCGCGTGTCCCTCGGGGATGTTGAATCCGTGGTACTTGCAGAGGAAGACGAACGGCCGCTTGCTGGTCCCTTGTGCCGAGAGGCGCGCGGCGAACCGCCCGCTGCCGATCCGACCTGCGATCCGGCCGAGGATCGGCGCGAAGCGGCCGGCCCCGCGCTCGAGCCCGCGCGAGTAGCGCCGCGCGGATGACTCGTCGCCGATCAGGCCGCCGAGGACGATCAGAGTCCAAAGCGCGCCGTCTTCGTGCGCGGGCCTGTGTAGGATCGAAGTGTTCGCCTCCGCCGGGTAGCGCCCGGTGAAACTCAACGGCGGCGAGTGCGGGATCCCCCGCCGCGACAGTTCCCCGCGCGCCTGATCGAGTGGCTCGGGTTCGAACGCGATCGCATACAGGCCCGCGTAGTCACCGGCGGGCGAGGGATGACCGGGCGCGTAGCGGACGGGCTCGACGTTGATGCCGATCGCCGCCGCCCCGCTCGCGAAGCTCGGGAAGCGCATGAACGGCCAAGCCACCGGCAGCTCGAACTGCTCCGTCAGGACCCGGAGGAACGCCCGCGGATCGGGGACGACGACGTTGACGTGGTCGATCCGACGCGCAATGGCTGGCCCGCCTGTCTCCATCGCCGCGATCCTAATGTCCGCTGACAGCGTGACGACGGCGAGAAGCGCCCCGACCGGGGCGCAACGCCGGGGTCGGCTTGCCCCTAGGCAAGCCGACCCCGTGGCACTCGCGGCGGCAGAGCCAAAAGAGGCTCAGCCAGGGGCGGGGAGGGGATGCCTCAAAAGTGGGGTTCATGCGCTGCAAAGTTTGACAACGGCGCTCCGGGCCAGGGATAGTCATACCCGATGCTCTTGAGGGCGCGTGCCTCGACCGCCCTGGCCCTCACGTGGTGCTGGCCCTCACCGCGCTGCTCGCCGCGGCGCGCCCGGCCGCGGGTGCCGGGTCGGCGTACACAGCCATCGATCGCCTGGTCGCGCTCGACACGGCGCTCGAAACGCTCAAGAAGAAGAAGCCGAAGCCCGGCAGCAAGGCCCTCAAGAAGGGGCTGACCGCCATCGCGCGGGAGAAGCAGGCGATCGTCGACGACTTCCTCTTCGACCAGTACGCCTACGACTGGCAGCTGAGCCGGGCCTTCCTCGTATTCGATTGTGCCGACGTCGAGCTGGAGGCCGCGCGGATCGACATCTCGCGGAGCAACTTCAGATCCGAGCACGTCAAGAAGGCGCTCGAATGCCTGCAGAGCGCGAGGGCCGGATTCACCAACGGTCAGAAGGCCCCGCCGGAGCTGGACACCCAGCTCGGCGAGCTCAACAAGTCTGTCCAGGATCTGATCAACAGGCTCACGGCGATCGAGAACGAGCAGAAGGGGGGCGACAAGGCGCCCCCGGGCACCGCCAACAAGAAGAAGCTGGGCAAGGAGATCCAGGGCCTGAAGCAGCGGAAGTTCCGCTTCATCAGTGACTGGTTCAACGGCGGCAACGCCAAGGCGGAGAAGGCTCCCTCCATCTTCGGCGTCCCCTTCATCGTCTGGTTCGACAACCTCGACGAGGTGGACCAGGCCCTGGTCCGGGCCGGGGCCGCCAAGAACCGCAAGATCGTCGGCAAGAAGCTGGGCAAGGCGATCATCGCCAAGGACTCGCTGCTCACGTACATGCGGAACGTCGAACCCGGCCGAGGGCAACTTCGTCACCTTCGCCAAGGGCGCGGAGTTGACCCGGATCTGCGTCTACCTCAAGGGCCCGGCCGGCCAGAAGGGGAAGGTGACCCTTGCGGGGGCGGGAGGGATCATGCCTCCGAACCCAGCCGACTTCATGCTGAGCGACCAGGGGAACGCCATGGTGAGCTTCGTCGTCCTGGGGGCCTCCGGCCCCTACGGCATCTCGATCGAGCGCCAGCACCCGGGCGCGGCCACGACGACCGAGGGCGCCGCCACCACCGTTCCGGCGGCCGGCCAGGCCGACGCCACCGCCCCGCCCGCCGGGGTCGGATACGGCATGCAGCCCTGCCCGAAGCCCTAGGGGCTCAGGCGGGTTCCTCGACCGGCCGCCGCGTCGCGACGGTCTTCAGATAGACCTGCTCCAGGCTGTCCGCCTCGTAGCGGTCCTTGAGCCCGGCCGAGGTGTCGCGGGCGATGATCCGCCCGCCGCCGATCAGCGCGATCTCCTCGCAGAGCGTCTCGGCCTCCTCCAGGTAGTGGGTGGTGAGCAGGATGGTCGTGCCCTGATCGTGCAGGCGGCGGATGTAGCGCCAGAGCTCGTGGCGCAGCTCGATGTCCACGCCGGCGGTCGGCTCGTCGAGGATCACCAGGCGCGGCTCGTGGAGCAGCGCGCGGGCGAGCAGCAGGCGGCGGCGCATCCCGCCGGAGAGCTTCGGGGCCCGGACGTCGCGCTTGGGGCGCAGGTCGAAGACGTCGATCATCTGCTCGGCCCGCTCCTCGGCGGCCTCCTTCTCCATCCCGTAGTACCCGCCGTGGTAGACGAGCGTCTCGCGCACGGTGAGGAAGCGGTCGAGGTTCGGCTCCTGCTCGGCGATCCCGATCTGGCGGCGCGCCTCCAGGCAGGACGCGGGGAGGCCGAAGACCAGCGCCTCGCCCTCGGTGATCCGGATCAGGTTGCAGACGGCGCTGATCAGCGTGGTCTTGCCGGCGCCGTTGGGCCCGAGCAGCCCGAAGAAGCTGCCGGACGGCACCTCGAGGTCGAGCGCGTCGAGCGCGAGGGTGCCGTCGTCGTAGCGCTTGGTCAGGCCGCGCAGCTGGAGGGCGGGTTCCGGCATCCACCAATGATGGCGAAGCGGCTTACTCCGGGATCAGCAGGTGCAGCTTGAAGGTGTCGGCCACGTAGTCGATCTCGACCTCGCCGGTCGCTCCCTCATAGGCTCCGGTGCCGCCGACGATCGCGTTCGTCGCCTGCCCGGTTCTCTTGGCCTCCGAAGTCCCCTCGACCTCGAGATCTCCGTCCTCGAGCTGGAATGCGCCGTTGCACTCGATGTTGTCGCGCACGATCCCCAGACAGGTGACGGTGTGCTCGCCGGTCGAGTCACCACTGACCTGCCGCACGATCGTCCAACCGTCGAACTGGTGAGACGGATGGGCCGTCCCCGTCTGGAAGTCGATCCGCTCCTCGCTGCCCTTGCTCTCTCTCAGTTCGAGGGTCTTCTCCTCGAAACCCCCTCCCGTGGCCAGGGCGACGATTCCGAGCGCGGTCCCGGCAAGACCGAGGACCACCGCGACTCCAGCCACAGCTAGTGCGTGTCCGTTCATCTGCTCTCCCTTCGTAGCTCCCAAAAGACTGTATGGCGCGGGAGGACGCTATTCGACCCGTCCGACGGCCTTGGCGGGCGAGCGTGCAGTCGCTCTGGATAGGGTGGACGGGCATGCCCTCGCTCGGCCTCTTCGCACTCAACCAGACGGCCGAGCCGCGGGAGACGCTCGCTCGCCTCGGGCCGCTCGCAGAGGAGCTCGGGTACGAATCGATCTGGTTCGGCGAGCACGTGGTCGTGCCGGACCCGCACGTCAAGCCCTCACCGATGCAACCGGAGGACCCGATCCTCGACGGGGCGGTGGGCCTGAGTTTCCTCGCGGGATCACCGAGCGGATCAAGCTCGCGACCGGGATCGTGATCCTGCCGCAGCGGAATCCGCTGGTGCTCGCGAAGCAGCTCGCCACCCTCGACGTTCTCTCCGGCGGGCGGCTGATCTTCGGGATGGGCGTCGGCTACCTCGAGCCCGAGATGGCGGCCATCGGGGTCCCGATGGAGCGCCGCGGCACTCGCTCCGACGAGTACCTGGCGGCGATGCGCGCGCTCTGGGAGGAGGAGAGGCCGTCCTTCGAGGGCGAGTTCGTGAGCTTCTCGGGCGTCAATGCCCATCCGCGTCCCGTCCAGAAGCCCCTGCCCGTGATGGTCGGGGGCCACACTCGCGCCGCGTTCCGCCGGGCGGCCCGCAGCGGCCAGGGCTGGTACGGGTTCTGGCGCGACCAGGAGAAGACGGCGAAGGACGTTGCCAGCGTCCGCGAGGCCCTCGCGGCGGAGGGCCGGGACGAGAGCGATTTCGAGATCACCGTCACGCCCGCCGGGGAGGTGGACGCCGACGTGGTGAAGGCCTACGGCGAGCTCGGCGTCGATCGGCTGGTTCCGGTGGTGCCGTTCACCTCCTCGCTCGACGAGCTTGAAACCTTCATTCGCGAGCACGCGCCCGAGCGGCTCGGCGCCACCCTCTGAGAGCAGATTGCTAGCCGGAGGACGCTATTCGACGCGGGCGACGGCGTCCTCGATCGGCGTGTCGCCAGCGGTCAGCTCGAAGGTCTTCCCGATCGCTTCGGCGGAGTGGAGGCTGGCGGCGATCACGGCGGCGACGTCGTCGCGGCTGACCTCGCTGAACTCGAGGCTCTCGCCGATCGTGACCTTGCCCGTGCCCGGCTCGTCGGTGAGCCGGGTGGGGCGGATGATCGTGTAGGCGAGGCCGCTCTCCCGGAGGGCGGCGTCGGCGCGCCCTTTCGCGCGCTGATAGACGGCGAAACCGTCGCCCTCTGCATCGGGGTCGGCGCCCATCGAGCTGACGATCACGTAGCGCTTGATCCCCCGTCGCTTCGCCCCCTCGATCAGCTTCACGGCCCCGCCGTAGTCCATCGTCTCCTTGCGCTCCGGACCGCTGCCAGGACCTGCCCCGGCGGCGAAGACGACCGCATCGGCCCCGTCGATCGCCTCGGTCACCTCCTCCACACCGGCGTCCTCCAGATCGCAGGGGATCGGCTCACCCCCGGCCGCGCGCACGTCACCGGCGTGGTCGGGATTGCGGATCAGCGAGAGGACCTGATCGCCGCGCTCACTCAACAGCTTGGTCAGCCGCAGCCCGATCTGGCCGTGCCCACCCCCGATCGCCACCTTCATGAAGTCAGACCCGCTCGATGATCACGACCGGGAGCTCCCGGTCCGTCTTCTTCTGGTACTCGTCGTAGTCGGGCCACTGGGCGGTCATCCGCTTCCAGAGCTCCGGCTTTTCCTCGGGCGTCGCGTCACGGGCGCGGGCGGTGAACTTGTCCCCCTTCACCTGGAACTGGACCTCGGGGTTCTCCTGCATGTTCAGGTACCAGCCTGGCGGCTCGGGGGAGCCCCCGTTGGATGCAACCACCATGACGTCGCCGTTGGCGTGGCCGTAGATCAGCGGGGTCTTCCGGGGCTCACCGGACTTGCGACCGGTGGTTGTGAGGATGCCGACGGTGCTCCCTCGCTCCCAGTCGTGGCCTTCCTCGCCGTCGGTCGCCTCGTAGCGCTCGACATGTTCCTTTCCGAACAGCACGACACCGGAGGAATATCAAATGGGCGCGACTAGGGTTCGTCGCTTGAAGATCGCGCTCGCCACCTGCGAGGACCCCCCGGTCCCGGACGAGGACGCCGAGCTGCTCGCCGAGCCGCTCGAGGAGCTGGGGGCGGAGCTCGAGCGGCCGGTGTGGAGCGACCCGGCCGTGGACTGGTCGCGCTTCGACCTCGTGCAGCTCAGCTCGACCTGGGACTACCACGAGCGACGAACCCAGTTCCTCGACTGGCTGCGACGGGCCGAGGGGGAGACCCGGGTCGAGAATCCGCCCGAGCTGGTCGAATGGAACTCGGACAAGCGCTACCTGGCGGAGCTGGCCGAGGCCGGGGTGCCGACCATCCCGACGATCTGGGCCGAGGTGGGGGAGGGGGAGGAAGCGGCCGAGGAGGCTCGGAGCCGCGGCTGGGACCAGGTCGTCGTGAAGCCCGTGGTCGATATCGGGGCGCAGCGGCTGCGCCGGGTGGAACCGGGCGACGTGGCCTCGGCCGTCGAGGAGATCGGCGAGCCATGCCTGGTCCAGCCGTACCTCGAATCTCTCAGCCGCTCAGGTGAGCTGAGCCAGATCTTCTTCCGCGGCGAGCTCTCCCACGCGGTGCTGAAGACGCCCGCGGAGGGCGAGTTCCGGATCCACGAGCACCTCGGCGGCACCTATCGCACGGTGGACCCGCCGAGCTCGGCGCGCACCGTCGCCGATCGCGTCATGGCGCTGCTTGCGGCGGGGGAGGTGGGCCCCGGCGTCCTGCCCGGCACCCCGCCGCTCTACGGGCGGGTGGACCTGGTCGGCGGCCCGGATGGCGAACCCTGCGTGATCGAGGTGGAGCTGATCGAGCCCGCCCTCTACCTCCACATCGCCGGCCCTGAGGCGGCCGCGAGGTTTGCCGCTCACCTCGCGAGCTAGCGGGTCATTTCCTCCGCTTGCACTTCTTCTTGGCTGCGGCGGCGTTCCTGCCCTTCTTGCGCTTGCACTTCTTGCGCTTGCCCCCGGTCTGACCTGCGGTCGCGCCGGTCGAGGGGGTCGAGGCGGGAAGATTCGCGGCCGGCGGTCGGGCGACGTTCTGGCGGATCTGCAGCTTGATCCCGCTCTGCCCGACGATGCCGTAGGTGGCCGTGAACTCGCCGGTCGTATCGCAGTTCGGGTTGCTGTCGGCGACGACCAGCTCGAGCGGCTCGTCCTCGAAGCGCAGCTCGGTATTGCCCGAGGTGTTGTCGGGGTTGAAGAGGTCGCCCTGGAGGCGCCGGGTGGTTGCGCCCGTGTTTTCATGGTCCCCGACGTAGTCGCAGTTGATGGGACCTACGAATTCGGCGTTGAAGAGCACCCGGATCCGCACGCCGTCAAAGGTGAAGGTGCCGTTTCGCGGTCCGGACGTGGTGTCCGAGAGCCAGACGGCACTCCCCAGCCAGGGGAGGTTCTGGGCCTGGAAGCCGGTGTGGGTCGCCAGGGCGATCGTGTCGGTGCAGGGAAGGTTTGCTCCCCCGCTGTTCCTCCAGCTGGCGTCGTTGATGTTCCCGGTCGCCGTGGCGCCGCCGGAGCCGGCGCCGGTGATCTGACCGCCGAGCGTGGACTGGTTGCAGGTGACGGATCCCGAGCTGCCCGTGAAGACGGCGAACCCGGATCCCCCCAGGCCGCCGCCCCAGTTGCCGGTGTACTCCTGGCCCGTTGCCGCGTTCTGGATGGAGGTGGCTGAGGCGGGCGCCGCGGCGGTCCCCAAGGTCGCCACGGCGCCCGCGGACAGCAGGATCCTCAGCCACAGGAGCGGGATGCGTTGCACATCCCGGAGTCTCCTCGCGGGCTACGCGGTTGACAACAGCGGCCACCACGTACATCGCCACTGACATTTGACGCTCAGGCAGGCGTGAGCACGTGCCCGACCGACGGATCGGACTTCCCGTCGAGCAGCTCGAGGTAGATCCGCTCGATCGCCTCGGGCCCGGAGTCGTGGACGACCTCGAGCCAGCCCTTGGTCCACTCGACATAGGGGAGCCAGGGCTCCGAGATCCGCCTGTTGACCTCCTCGGCGCCCCAGTCCTCGGCGCGCTTCTTCAGGCGGGTGGGGGCGAAGAAGAACTTGGGCTTCGGGCCGGGCAGGCCCTTGGCGCCGCCGAGCTCCTCGCGGTGGGTCATGCCGACCACCGCGTCGTGCTTCAGCTCGTCTTCGTAGTGCTCGTGGACGGCGCTCCGCACCTTGGCGTCGCCGGCCATGTCCACGTAGACGGCGGGCTCGCGCTCGAGCGAGCCGATCTCCTCGTAGGGGACGACCTTGCCGTAGACGCCGAGCGACTCGACGAACTCGACGTTGCCCGGCGAGGTGAGCCCGATCACCTCGGGGCCGTCGCGCCGGTCGAGCAGGAAGGCCAGCGCCGATGACGTCCGGCTGGAGGCGCTGGAGATCACCACGGCCTTGGCGCCGAAGAAGCCCTCGTCGTCGAGGAAGTCGTCGATCAGGGCCGAGGTGAAGTAGAGGGGCCACAGCAGCATCTGGTGGTCCTCGTTCTCCTCGGTGTAGTTGGGGTCGCCCGCGACCCGCGCGTAGCGGTTGTAGGCGGCGGGCAGCTCGGCGCGGTGCGGGCTCGCGTCCACGAACTGGGAGGGGCTGGGCCGGTCCGGCTGGACGACCAGGTGAGTCCCGGGAGGCAGGTAGCCGAAGACCCGCGTCCCCTCGTCGATCCCCTCGGCCTCGCTCGCGACGACGTCGGCGAAGCCCCAGACCGGGACGCGGCCCCAGCCGTCCTCGGCCGGGAAGAAGCCCCAGTAGTTCATGGACTCGCCGACCAGGGCGTAGGTGATGTTGTTGGTGGTCAGCCCGAAGGTGTCGACGCCGAGCAGGACCTGGCCGCGCTCGATCTCAGGGGCCTCGTTCTCCACCACGCGGGTCTCGTGCAGGTCGTCCTGCCTCACCTCGAAGTCCATGAGTTGCAGCCTATTCGCCGGTGGGTCTTTCATCGTTCTTTCATCTTGGGCGGGACAATGTGCCTGGTGCCGAGATGCGCGTCCTGATCGTCGAGGACCAGGCCAAGATGGCCAGCCTCATCCGCCGCGGACTGCGGCAGGAGGGCATGGCCGCGGACGTCGCCAGCGAGGGGGAGGAGGCCCTGGTCAAGGCGGGCGCGACGGAGTACGACGCGATCGTGCTCGACCTGATGCTGCCCGGCATCGACGGCTTCGAGGTGTGCAAGCGGCTCCGGGCCGACGGGGTCTGGGCGCCGGTCCTGATGCTGACCGCCCGCGACGGGGTGGTCGACCGGGTCGCCGGCCTCGACAGCGGGGCGGACGACTACCTGGTCAAGCCCTTCTCCTACGCCGAGCTGCTCGCGCGGCTCCGGGCCCTGGCGCGGCGCGGTCCGGTGGAGCGGCCGACCGAGTTGCAGGTGGGCGACCTGCGGCTCGATCCCGCCGGCCGCCGGGTGTGGCGGGGCGAGCAGGAGATCGATCTCTCGGCCAAGGAGTTCGCGGTGCTGGAGATCTTCATGCGGCGTCCCGGTGAGGTCCTCTCCCGCTTCCAGCTCCTCGAGCATGCCTGGGACTACGACTACGAGAACCGCTCGAACATCGTCGACTCCTACGTGCGCCTGCTGCGCAGGAAGATCGACAAGCCCTTCGCGACGAACTCGATCGAGACGGTGCGTGGCGCCGGCTACCGGCTCCGGGACGGCGACTGATGCTCGACCGTCTCTCGATCCGGGCGAAGCTGACCGCCGCGTTCGCGGGTGCGCTCGTCCTCGTGCTCGCGCTCGCGGCGGTGTTCGTCTACGCCCGGGTCTCCTCCGATCTCACCGAGTCGGTCGACAACGGCCTGGAGGTCCGCACCGACGAGATGGCCGCCCGGGTGGCCGAGCCCGACCCCGGCCGCCCCCGACTGCCCAGTGGCGCCGACGGCGAGGATGGCTTCTCCCAGATCCTCGACCCGAGCGGACGGGTGGTCGCATCCACGCTTGGGGCCGGCGTGCCGGCTCAGATCGACGAGCAGGAGCGCGAGCGCGTCGCGCAGGGGGAGACCGTGGTTGCCGAGCGCGACGCTCCCGGAGTCGACGGAAAGGCGCGGATCATGGCGCGATCGGTCGAGTCGGGATCCGGCTCGTTCATGGTCGTCGCTGGTGCCTCGACCGAGGACCGTGAGGAGGCGCTCGCCGGGCTGGCGGCCGCCTTCGCGATCGGGGCTCCGCTGGCGCTGCTGCTCGCCTCGGGGCTCGGCTACCTGCTGGCCGGCCGGGCGCTGGCGCCGGTCGAGGCAATGCGCCGCCGCGCCGCCGAGATCTCGGCGGCCGAGCCCGAGCGGCGCCTGCCGGTCCCCGCGGCTGACGATGAGATCTCCCGGCTTGGCTACACGCTCAACGAGATGCTCGGCCGCCTCGAGGCGGCCCTGGAGCGGGAGCGCACCTTCGTGGACGACGCGAGCCACGAGCTGCGCACCCCGCTGGCCCTGCACAAGACCGAGCTGGAGCTCGCTCTGCGCTACGGCAAGGACGCCGCTGAGCTGCGGGCCGCGATCGCTTCCGCCGCAGAGGAGACCGACCGGCTGATCCAGCTCGCGGAGGACCTCCTGGTCGTGGCGCGCTCCGAGCAGGGCAAGCTCGCGCTGGAGATGCGGCCGATCGGGCTCGCCGAGGTGCTGGGTGATCTCCGCGAGCGCTTCGGGGCCCGGGTCGCGGAGGCCGATCGCTCATTGGTCGTAGAGGCGCCCGACGGCCTTCAGGTGGATGCCGACCGCCTGCGCCTCGAGCAGGCGCTCACCAACCTGGTCGAGAACGCGCTCCGTTACGGGGGCGGGGAGATCCGAGTCCGGGCGGCCCAGACCGACGGCACCGTCGAGCTTCATGTGGAGGACGGCGGCCCGGGCTTCCCACCGGACTTCCTCGGCCACGCCTTCGAGCGCTTCACGCGGGCCGACTCCTCGCGGGGAAGCGCGGGCACCGGCCTGGGGCTGGCGATCGTCGACGCGATCGCGCGCGCCCACCGCGGCACCGCCCGGGCCGCGAATCGCGCTGACGGCGGCGCCGACGTCTGGATCGAGCTGCCGAAGGATCTCGGCTAGGCGCCTTGCGCGAGGAGCCGCTCGAGCTTGTCGAAGCTGTCCGTCCAACCGTTGTGGTGAAGCTCGCGGCGCTCCTCGGTCTTGAACGACCCCTGGGTGAAAGTGACCTCGGTGGAGTCGCCGACACCCCGAAGTGAGAGGACGACCAGCGTTTCGACGTCATCGGGATCGGGGGGCTCCCAGGCGAACGTGAAGGCGAGGCGGGCGGGGGCATCGACCTCACGGAACTCCCCGGTCAGGTGGAAGCTGTCGCCCTCCGGCGGCTGCATCTCGATCCGGTAGCTCTCCCCGACGCGAGGTTGAAAGTCCAGGCTGGGAATAGTGAAGCCCTCCGGCCCCCACCACCTCGGTACCTCCCTCGAGCTGAAGGCCTCGAACACGGGGGGAGGAGCCGCCGGCAGAACTCGCTGAATCTCAAGCGTGAGCGCGCCAGATTCCGCCGCCATGCGTCGAGTCTATTTTGTGCTTTTCACAGCCGTTTCATCGGGCATACCTAGAACCCCGGGGACAGCAGTAAGCGAAAGGAGACAAACAGCATGCATTGGTCACGCAGGACCATGATCGTCGTGGGTTCGGTGCTCGCGATCGCGGCGGGCGGCGGTGCGGCGATCGCGATCGCCGGCGGCGAAGACGACGGCGACGAGCAGGCGACCGGCCCGGGCGTCGATCAGGCCAAGGCCGCTGCGCTGGAGATCACCGGGGGCGGGACGGCGAATGCCGTCGAGCGCGACTCGGAGGACGGCGCAACCTGGGAGGTCGAGGTCACCAAGCCCGACGGCGACACGGTCGACGTACGGCTCGACGAGAAGTACGACGAGGTCGTGGTCGAGGGCGACAACGAGAACGAGGACGAAAGCGGCGAGAACGAGTAGCGGGCTGAGACTGGAGGGCGTCGCCGGTCCTTCGTGGCGGCGTCCTTCAGCGTCGTCTCGGTATAAGTGAATCGATGACGATCGACAGGGCGGTGCCGAACATCCAATCCGATCGCCCCGCCGAGACGCGTGACTTCTTCGTGGACCTGTTCGGCTTCGAGGTCGCGATGGACCTCGGTTGGGTGACGACCCTCGCCTCGCCGGACAACCCGTCGGCCCAGATCACGATCATCGGGAGCGACGACATGGCCGCCCCGGGGATCACAGTCGGGGTGGAGGATGTGGATGCGGTCCACGCCACCGCCCTCGAGCGAGGCTTGGAGATCGTCTATCCGCTGCGAGACGAGGAGTGGGGGGTGCGGCGCTTCATGCTCCGTGATCCGAGCGGCACCACGGTGAACGTCGTCTCGCACCAGGACTGAGCGGCCGTCGGGCTTAGCGGCCCTTCTTCTTGCGCTTCTTGCACCTCTTCCTCTTGGCCGAGGCGGCCTTCCCCTTGTTCCTCTTCCGCTTCTTGCATTTCTTGGCGGCGGGAGTCGTGGGCGTGGGCTGCCCGCCGAGGGCCTGGCCGCCCTGCGGCGGAGTCAGAGGAGCCTGGGCAACGGCGACGGCCCTGGTCGCCTCCGTGCTCTCGCCGCCGTCCTTGTCGGTGCTGGTGGCCCTCATCGTCACGTTCCCGGCGCTCGCGTATGTGTGCGGGACGTCCACCGAGATGTCCCCGTTCACCGTCTGGTTGGGGATACCGTCGCCGTCCCAGTCGATCTCGTAGGTGAAGGCGCCGGCCTCGTCCGGGGCAGAGGGGTCGGTCGAGCTGAAGGTCCAGGTGTCGGACTGGGTCGCGGTGGCGGAGGTGGGCCCGGTGATGGTCAGGGTCGGGGGCCTGTTGGTCACGGTGAGCGTCGCCGGGTCCGAGGTGTCGCTCGCCTCACCGTCGAAGACGAGGACCCTGACGTCGACCGTGTCAGGACCGTCGATGCCCAGCGCCTTCACCTGGCTGCCGGAGAGGTTCGGTGTCTCGCCCGTCGCATCGCCGAAGGTGCCGTCGCCATTCACGTCCCAGCTGTAGGTGAGGGGGGAAGGCCCCGCGTCCGGGTCGTCGGAGCCCCCGCCGTCGAGGTTGAGCGGGTTGCCCTCCCCGACGGTGTAGGGGCCGCCCGCGTCGGCGGTCGGCGGCATGTTGACGCCGCCGGTGGTGCAGCCGGAAATGGTCTTGGCGGTGAGCGTCCAGTCGACGAGGTTGCCGCCGTCGGGTGGCGGGGGCATGAGCGGGCTGACGGTGGTGTCGCTGATCTCGAGGTTCCAGGTCCCGTTCGGGTTCTCTCCGATGAACGCGCCCATCGCCTCCTCCGGCACCAGGTTGGTCTCCACGACGTTGTTCTGGAACTCCGCGTCGGTGACGGGACCGCCGCCGGGATCGGTCATCGCATCGCCGGCCGCGTCGTACCAGAGGGTGCCGATCATTCCGTCCCCGAAGATGTTGTCGAAGGTCGCGCCGTTGTTCGAGGAGATGGTCGAGGCGGTGGCGGTGGGGAGGGGGGAGCGCAGGGTGATCCCGAGGTCGCCGCTCGCCAGGTGGCTGATGTCGGCGTTCAGCCGAAGCTCGGAGAGGTAGGTGCCGGCGCCCGCGATCGCCGCGGTCGCCATCAGAGTGCCGGGATTGGGGATCGCGCCAGTCGTGCCCACCGGGGAGACCGTGGTCGCCTCGGTCGGCGTGCCCTCGATCGTCGCCAGCTCGAGCGACCAGCTGTTCAGGTTGCCGTTGTCCGGCACGGCGTCGTCGTTGACCGTGAGCGTCCAGGTCCCGTTCGGGTTCTCGCCGATGAAGGCGGCCATCGCCTCCTCGGGGACGAGCTGCGGCGAGGGGGCCCCGTTCACCGGCGTCGAGTCGGTCACCGGAGTGCCGGCGTCGTCGTCCCAGCGCGTTCCCATCACTCCGTTGCCGAAGACGTTGTCGTTCCCGCCGCCATTGTCCGTGGTGATCGTCGCCACCGTCCCGGCGGGCGAGGTGAGCGTCACGTCGAGGTCGTCGGAGAAGGTGTGGGAGATGTTCGTGAGCAGGTCGAGGTCGCGCAGGTAGGGCTGGGCGCCGGCCACCTGAATGGTGGAGCTGACCGGCGAGGCGCCGTGGCTGACCGCCGCCGGGGTCGTGTTGGGGAAGGCGAAGCTGTTGCCGGTGCAGCCCGCGGGGAGCGCCGGAGCCGATGCCGAGGCGGGGCCCGGAGTCGCCGCGAGGGCGGCGACCGCGGCAAGCGCCAGGGCCGCCATCAGGCGATCGATCCCCCATCGTCCCCTCATCGGTCTCGGCGTCATGGTCGGTCTAGCGCTTCGCGCCCTTTTTCTTGCGGCGCTTGCGCTTGGGGGTCTTGCGGTTCCCCGCTTCGTGCGCCTGCTTGACCGAGTCGGGCTGGCGGAAGATCTCCTCCGCCTTGCCGTCGCCGGCCTGGAAGCCGTGGCGGTCGGCGAGCGCCTCGAGGTCGGCCAGGTCGCTCTCGTGGGCGCTGCGCTGCTCGGCACTGAGCGCTCCGGTGTCGCCTCCCAGCGAGCAGGGGACGGAGGCCACCTGCATCGGGTCGGGGAGGTCGGGCGGCTCGAGATCGGTGGCGTCCCAGTCGAAGGACTCGCCGATGTTGTTCGCCATCGCGTCCCGCGTCACCATGTCGCCGAGGCCGAACCGGTAGGTGATCAGCTTGATGATCGACTCGTGGCCGAGCTCGGTGTGGCTGACGCGTGCTCGCTCAGGCCCCGACTTGCGGGCATAGGGTGAGACGGCGACCGCGGGAATACGGAAGCCCATCTGGCCGAAGTCATCGTCCAGGATCGCGCTCTGGCGGTCGTCCGGGACGCTGGGCGGGGTGACGTGGTCGAAGAACCCGCCCCACTCGTCGTAGATGATGAAGAGGGCGCCTCGCTGGTAGTTCGGGGACTCCATGAAGGCGTGGACCACGTCCGACATGAACGCCTGGCCGAGGCGGACGTCGCCGTGCGGGTGCTCATCGGCAGAGAGGCCGTCGCCGCCGCCGCCATCGCGGAAGGGCGGATCGACGATGGTGATGTTGGGCAGCGTGCCGGCCGCGCAGTCCGCGTAGTACTCGGCGATCGGCCGGGTCCAGGGAACGGCGCGCGGGCCCCAGACCGCCGAGAACGGCAGGTCGGAGTTGTAGTAGCGGGCGGTGATCGCGCCCGGCCCGGGCGTATTCGACGGGTTGTGCCGCAGGGCGCGGTCGAAGATCGTCTCCCACTGGTTCCCCGCGCTGCCGGCCGGCGGGTCGTTGTTGATCAGGCCGCCGCTCTGCGCCGACCACTTGTAGTAGCGGTTCGGCCAGGTCGGGCCCAGCAGCGAGGTGAAGTAGCGGTCGTAGACCGTGAAGGCCTTGCTCGCGGGATGGATGAAGCCGAGCTCGTCCTCGTCGTAGTAGGTGAGCGCGAACTCGTCGTTGCCGCTGCCGTCCGCCAGGAACCCGCCCTGGAGCTGAGCGCGCCCGCTCTCCCAGCCGTGCCCGGGATCGGGGTGGCCGCAGCCCTGCCAGCTGGCCTCCATGAACGATGCGTGTCGGGTGTCGACCGGCTCCCCGGCGCCATTCTCGAAGTCCAGGTAGGTCTGGGTCTGGTCCCCGTCGGCGACGTCGGAGAGCCAGCCGAAGTAATGGTCGAAGGAGCGGTTCTCCATCATCAGGATCACGAAGTGGTCGATCGGCACGTTCCTGGGGGAGGGCAGCGGCGAGGCCTGTGCCTTAGCGGCCTCCGCGATCAGGCTGCTCGCCGGCAGGGCTGCGGCCGCCCCGGCCATCCCTGCGGCGTACGCGGTGCGCTCGAGGAACTCGCGGCGGCTGAGGCTTGCGTTCGGATCCATATCTAGGCCTTCTCCAGCAGGCGGACGCGGCGTCGTAGGACGGTCTTATTGCCGGCCAGATCGGTGGCGACGACCTTCAGCTTCGCCACGATCTCTTCCTGGCCGTTGAGCAGGTCGGCGGCTCCGCGGGACGGATTCAGGGCCAGCGCCACCCGGTCGCGGACCGCGACGCTCGGGGTCGCGCGCGCGAGCAGCTTGCGGCCGACCTTGAGAGTGGCGTCCACGCCGGCCAGCTCGTCGAGCTCCAGCGTGATCGGTAGGCCCCGGTCGAGGAACTTCCGGATCAGCCTGCGCCGCTTTGCGGTGAGCCGCATTCCCGGCGCGCGGGTGTCCGCGGTCGCTACGGAGGTGGCGCCACCTCCACCGGCTGCACCTCCACCACCGGCGGTCTGCCGGAAGCCTGGGGATCCGGGAGCGGCGGTCACCTCGTAGACGACGCCGGCCGGCAGGTTGGCGGTTGCCGCCGACGCCGAAGCTGCGCTGCGCCCCGAAGTACATCCGCGTGCCGTCGGGGCTGAACACGACCCCGACCGTCTCGTTGTCCTCGACGGGGTTCCCCTCGGGAGGACCGCTGTGAGTACCGGGGTGAAGCTTGAGGAACCGGGTGACCTCGAACTCAGGGGTGATCATGCAGATGTCGTGGTCGGCGCCGTCCTCGCAGACGTAGATGTCGCCCGGACGGCGAAACGGTGACGTTGTCCACGCCGCTCAGCGGCGCGTCCGGGCCGACCGCGCCGGGGTCGTAGAGCACGTCCAGCTGGGAGGTGGAGGTGGTGAGAGTCCAGACCCGCCCGTCGCCCTTCGATGTGAAGTAGAGGACCCCGTCGTCGTACCAGATGCCCTCGCCGCCGTCGAAGTGAGCGGCGTTGCCGACCTGCGTGCGGGTCGGGTTGGCGGTCGCCGCCCTGCGGCGTGGGGACCACGGTCCAGGTGAGCGTGCCGGGAAGCGCGACGCCGTCGGGGCCGATTCGGGCCGACCGCCACCTCGAGGGTCCCCATGGTGAGGTTCGGGTAGGCCGCGGGGATGAAGCGGTAGAGGCAGCCGTCGCCCTTGTCCTCCGTCATATAGATCTTCATGCCGACCGGGTCCACGGCAGCCGCCTCGTGGGCGAAGACACCCATGGCGGGGCGGGAGATCACCGGCGTTGATCGTGGTCGGATCGCACTCGTGGACCATGCCCTCGTCGTACTCTTCGCAGGAGAGCCACTTGCCCCACGGTGTCGGGCCGCCGGCGCAGTTGGAGCTCGTCCCGGGTCCCAGCACTCGGTAGGCCCGCTCGACGTCCCCGTTCTCGTCGAACTCGACCCCAGAGACGCCGCCGACGCCAGCGGATCTCGGAGTTGGCAACCAGGATCCAGCCGCCGTCAGGCTGCCCCGCGGTGAGGGTGGGGAAGGTCGCCTGCCCGTCGGTCGCGTTGTGCCAGGTGTAGGGAGGCACGGAGTCGGGGACGAGGCTGCCGCCCCGCGCGATCTCGCGCGATTGGAAGCCGGCCGGGAGCGCGATCCCGTTGGCGTCGTAGGGCTGGAGCGGACCGTATGGCCCGGCGCCCACCGTCACCGGTCCGGCAGCGAAGGCCCGCTCGAGGAACGCGGGGCCGATCGCCATCGCCCCCGCCGATGAGAGTCCGGCGCGAAGGAAGGCGCGGCGGCTCATTTGGAAGCTCGTGTGACCCATCGACGACGAGCGAGGCTAAGGAAATTCCCCCGGCCGTGCGCCAATTATTTGTGAACGGATTTAACGGGCCGGAGGCAGCCCTCGGAGCAGCCTCGCCGCGACGCCCCGGAGCGTCTGCTTCCCGTATCCATGGCCCGGGTTGCCGACGGTGAAGATCGCCAGGGCGATCCGCATCCGGCCTGACTCGAGGAACGCGACCTGGTGGTCCACCGCGCCGGTGCCGCTGCCCCAGCCGCCCTTGAAGTAGAGCCGCCAGCCGCGCAGCCGCACCCGGCCGATCCCCCAGCGCTGGCTCGGGACGATCCGCGCCAGCTGCCGGCGGGCGTAGCCGCGGTGCCGGGCCGGGATGAAGCGATCGAGATGCAGCATGAAGCGGGACTGGTCCAGCGGGCTGGATCGGCTGAGCCCCCAGACGGGGTTGTATTGGAAGCGGCGCATGTGGGCCCGCCGCGCGAGCCGCCGGATCGCGCCGACCCCGACGATGTCCCTCACCCGGGTGGCGGCGACGTTGTTCGAGCTTCGGATCATCGGGGCCAGCAGCGCCCGGTCGCCGCGGCGGAGGCGCCGGTGTGCGACCGCCGGGCGCCGCAGGTAGGCGGCGAGCAGCATCACCTTGAAGACGCTCGCCATCGGGGCGCTGCGGCTGGCGCGGAAGCCGCGCTCGCGCCGATCCAACCCGATGATCGAGAACGAGACCGTCCCGGCGCGGCGGCGCGCGTACCGGCGCGCTGCCGCCACCCCCGGCGTCCACTGTCCGGCCGTAGGAGCCGCCTCCTCCTGTCGATACGCTGCGCGGGCATTCTCCGAACGGAGCGCCGGCATGAGCATCAAGAACAGGAGGACCGCTGCGCTGATCCTGATGGGCATCGGGATCATCTGCAACATCATCATCCTGGTTCGCGGGGAGGAATCGGTCGGCTTGCCGCTCACCGCGATCGTCTTCCTCGGCGCTGCCAGCGTGGCCCTGCTCGTCGAGCGCCGCAGGTACTGAGCGCGGCTAGCCGGCCTCGGTTGCGATCAGGATGCCGTTCTGTGAGGGGTCCGCGGTGTGGATGCCCGCTTCGTCGCGCTCAGCCTCGACCCCCGCGTCCTTCAGCCGGCCCTCGATCGCGTCGAGCTCGGGCGCCGGCACCCGGATCTCGTACCAGCGCAGCCCGCGGCTCCCATCCGGAGGTGGCGGGCCCCCCTCGCCGGCCCAGGTGTTGAGCCCGATGTGGTGGTGGTAGCCGCCCGCTGACACGAAGAGGGCCCCGGGATAGCCGCGGACCGTGACCTCGAACCCGAGCACCCCGGCATAGAAGCTCTCGGTGTCCTCGAGGTCGGCGACGTTCAGGTGGACGTGGCCCATCCGGGTCCCGTCCGGTGCCGGGCCGATCTCGCGGTCCTCGAGCTCGCCGAGGACTCCGTCCAGGTCCAGCGGGAGGGTGTCCATCTGGATCTGGCCGTCCCGGACCGGCCACTCCTCCCGGGGCCGGTCGCGGTAGACCTCGATCCCGTTGCCCTCGGGGTCGCGGAGGTAGAGGGCCTCGCTCACCAGGTGGTCCGAGGCGCCGGTGAGGCGGGCGCCGGCCCCCGCGATCCGGTGGACCGCCTTGGCCAGGTCGGCGCGGCTCGGCTGCAGGATCGCGAGGTGGAACAGCCCCGTCGTCCGCGGCGGGCGCTCCCCAGCCTCGGGGTCGGCCTCGAGCTCGATCAGGGGCGTGTCGCCCGCTCCGAGTCTCGCCACGCTGTCCTCGCCCGACGCCGGCAGCTCGGCGAGCCCGATGGCCCGCTCGTAGAAGTCCCGCACCCCGTCGAGGTCGGCGACCCGCAGGCGCACCGCGCCGATCGTGGTCCCTGGGTCGATCGAGCCGTTGTCGCTCACGCCATCGGCTAGATGCCGAGGTCGCGCAGAAAGCCCGGCTTCATGGAGCCGAGCATGATGAACCCGGGGGCCGGCATGCCCTCGGGATTGCCGCGGACGCCGACGTGCGACCCGTCCGGGACCTCGCTCTCGAGCCGCTTGCCGAGCTCCACCGCGCCGTCCTCGGTGTCCGCCCCGATCAGCAGGTACTTCCAGCGGCGCTTCACCGGCAAGCCCTCCCGCCGCAGCTTCTCGGCGAGCTTGAGCGTCGAGGGCCGGTCCGGCAGGTCGATCACGACCTCCCACGGGTACTCGCCCGTGGCGCGCACCTCCCGCTGGGCGGCGACCTCGTGGCGGTTCTCCTCCTCGGCGCGCTCCACCTCGGTGTCGGGAAGCGGCTCGTCGGCCGGGCGCCACTCCTCGGCGACCGGGTGCCAGCGGGTGAGGGTGACCTCGCCGCTCAGCTTGTCCTCCTCCATCAGCCTGCGCACCGCGCGCTCGGCCTCGAGCGCGCTCTCCTCGTGCCAGGCGTAGAGGAAGAGGAAGTCGCCGTCGCGCGTGACGATCACGCTGCCGCCCAGGCGCTCGCGCGCATCGTCGTCGAGCTCCAGCGCGTGCAGCCTCTCGCCCAGCGACTGGCCCTGCTGCTCCTCGTCGAGGGTGACCTCGACTCGCCACTCGTCGGTGCCGCGCGGGGTCTCCGTGGACTCGCTCACACCGCGAACTCTTGCAGAGGCAGAGCGCGCTCGGTCAGACGGACGCGCGCAGCCTCGGCCAGAGCAGCAGCACGAGGCCGATCAGGATGCAGGCGATGCCGAGCGCGTTGGCCAGCCGCACGGACCAGCGCCGCGACAGGCAGGCCTCGGTCGAAGTGTGATGGAACCGTCACTTTCGTCGTGCCGGATCGCTACGGTGCCGCGCTTATGCCCCGGGGGGTGGCAATCCTCGCGCTGCTGGCCGGCGCCGCGTTCGCGGTCGCCGGCGGCTCCTACGCGGTCGAGTTCGCGGCCGGCGAGCCCGTCGTGCACGAGGATCCCGTAGAGGAGGCGGTGGCGCCGGTAAAGCGCGCGCACCGCCCGGTGATCGAGCGGTTCCGGCAATCCCCGAGCCTCCTCGGGGTGAGGCGATCCCAGCTCGAGTCGATCGCCGAGTGCGAGTCGCATGGCGACCCGCGCGCGGTCTCCTCCGACGGCACCTACCGCGGCAAGTACCAGTTCGACCGAGGGACCTGGCACGCCAACGGCGGAGAGGGCGACCCCGCCAAGGCCCCGGAGCTCGAGCAGGACCTGATTGCGGCGCAGGTCATCGGGGTGCGCGGGTCGAGCCCCTGGCCGAGCTGCGCCTAGGCGGCGTCGTCGGGCTCGTCGCCCAGCAGCGTCTCCCGGAGAGCCCTCTCCTCCTCCTCGAACAGGTGGCCGACGGTCCGCTCGCGATCGAGCAGGATTCGCCGCTTGGTCTCGGCGATCGCCCCACGCGGCCCCGAGGCGATCCGGCCGGCCAGCTCGAGCGCGCGCGGCATCAGCTCATCGGCGGGATGAACGGCCTCGACGATCCCCATACGGAGGGCGCCGATGGCGTCCAGCAGCCGACCGGTCAGGGTGAGCTCGGCGGCGACGGGAAGGGGAAGGGCCGCCCGCGCGGCCGCGTAGCTCGGTGGGATCCCCTGGGGCAGCTCGGGGAACCCGAAGCTCGCGTCCTCGGAGGCGATCCGCAGGTCGCACAGCAGCGCGAGGGCGAAGCCACCCGCAAGCGCCGGCCCGTTCACCGCCGCGACCACCGGCTTCGAGCAGTTGCCCACCGCGCGGAAGCTCGCCAGGCTGGTCTCGACGAGCTTCTCCTTGTGCGCTCGGTCGCCGCCGAACTGGGTCACGTCCATGCCGGAGCAGAAGGCGGGGCCCGCCCCGGTGAGGACGACCGCCCCGACGGCCGGGTCCTCTCCCAGTGCGCCGAAGGACTCCGCCAGCTCGATCCGGAGATCGATCGACAGCGCATTTCGCTTCTCGGGCCGCTGCAGGGTGACGACGGCGACGTCCTCCTGACGCTCCAGTGACAGCAGACCCGCCATCGCCGCCATCCTATGCCGCCCAACTCATCCCCACCGAAAAAGGAGGCGGCTTGAAATCCCACACCGACTACATGACGTTCAACACCGAGGAGCGGCGCGAATTCGTCCGCATCACCGGCGACGTCCAGCGCGCCGTCGACGAGTCAGGGGTGAAGGAGGGGATGGTCCTGGTCTCCGCGATGCACATCACCGCCGCGGTCTGGGTCAACGACGACGAGCCCGGCCTCCATGCCGACACACTCGAGTGGCTCGACAAGATCGCGCCGCCGAGCTGGAAGGAGCCGGCGAACGACGTGGCCCGCCAGCTGCTCCCAGATCCCGGCGACTATCGGCATCACGCGGGTGGCGAGGACAACGGCGACGCCCACTTCAAGAACCTGCTCACCCACCATCAGGTGATCCTGCCCATCACCGACGGCAAGCTCGACCTCGGCCCCTGGCAGGCCGTCTTCTACTGCGAGTTCGACGGGCGCCGCAACAAGCGCCTGGTGATCAAGGTGATGGGGGAGTAGCTACGCGGCGCGGCGGTAGCGGCGGAAGCGCGCGAAGAACCCCGGGCGCAACCTCGACGAGAGGGCGGACATCTCGGCCGTCTGCGGCAGCTCGACGACGACGACGCCTCCCAGCAACGACGGCATGTGGCGCTCGATCTGGGCTTCGAGGCAGGCCCTGCACGAGCACTCGGGCTGAGTCACGCCGGTGTGGGGACAGACGGTCATCCGAATCCCTTAAGCCGAAGCACTTTCACGGTAACCCCATCGGCGGTCAGAAAGACTGCTAGTAGCGAAAAACTGGGTATTCACACCTGGCTTCCTGCGGGGCTGCCAAGATCAGCCCATGGACGCAGGCGACAAGCCCGCCACGGGACCCGACGTCAAGCGCCGCTCGCCCAGCGAGGCGGTGGCCGAGGCCAAGGTGCACGCGCCCACCAGGGGCAACCGCAAGCTCGAGGACTTCCTCGACGCCGTCAACGCGGATGAGCGCGTTCGCTCCTGGTGGTACATGACCCAGGTCACCTCGGAGCGGCTCGGCATGTCCGACCACTCCTGGGTGCATGTCCAGGTGGTGCTCAACATCGCGCTCCGGCTGCTGCGGCTGCTGATCAAGGGCGGGGTGGGGCCGGCGATGGTCACCGACCACGGCATGAAGGACCGCGACGCCGAGCTGGTGGTGGCGGGCGGCGTCCCTCTTCCACGACGTCGGCATGTCGATCCACCGCGCCGACCACGAGGCCTACAGCCTGTTCATGGTCCAGGAGCGCCTCGACGAGCTGCTCACCGGCTGCTACGAGGAGCCCGAGCGGACCGTGGTGATCGCCGAGATCCTGCACGCGATCATCGGCCACCGCCGCCGAGGTGAGCCCTACACCGTCGAGGCCGGCGTGGTTCGCGTCGCCGACGCGCTCGACATGGCGCAGGGCCGCTCCCGGATCCCGGTCGAGGACGGCCAGTACGGGATCCACGCCCTGTCGGCGGCGGCGATCGACGAGGTGCGGATCGAGGCGGGGGAGGAGCGCCCGGTCAAGGTCGAGATCGAGATGAACAACTCGGCCGGCGTCTTCCAGGTGGACGACCTGCTCGCGACCAAGCTCCGCGGCACCCCGCTCGAGGGCCACGTCGAGGTGATCGCCCAGGTCAAGGGCGAGACCGAGAAGCGGCTGCTGCCCTCGTTCCGGATCTAGCCCTGCCGGGGAACCGGCGCCCCCCTACCGAGGAGTTGGTAGTTTGCCGCGCGGATGGGGACGGGGATGTTGAGGAGAGCGCTGCTGGTGGGAACGCTGCTGGGCTGCTTCGCGGCCCAGACCGCCGTCGCTGCCGACGCCGAGATCAGGGTGCTCTCGAACCGCGCGGACATCATCTCGGCCGGCGACGCGCTGGTGGCCGTCTCGCTTCCCGACGGCACTGACCCCTCCACGGTCAGTGTCTCGGTCGGCGACCGGGACGTCACCGATGCCTTCGCCGTTCGCGAGAACGGCCGGTACGAAGGCCTGATCACCGGCCTCGACCTCGGCGCGAACGTCGTCACCGCCAAGCTCCCCGACGGCTCCGGCGCGAAGCTGACGATCACCAACCACCCGAACGGCGGGCCGGTCTTCTCGGGGCCGCACGTCCAGCCCTGGGTCTGCAACAACGAGGGCGCGCAGGACGAGCTCTGCAACCAGGACCCGACCTACGAGTTCCAGTACATGAGCGCCGACGGGCAAATGGGGGACTACGACCCGGATAACCCGCCCTCCGACGTCGCCACCACCACCACTGACCAGGGCGAGACGGTCCCCTACATCGTCCGAACCGAGACCGGCTACCAGGACCGCGACCAGTACAAGATCGCCGTTCTCTTCAATCCCGAGGAGGACTGGACCGCCTGGAACCCGCAGAAGGGCTGGAACCACAAGCTGCTGATCACCCACGGAGCGAGCTGCGGGATCGAGCGCGAGTCGGGCAGCGCGCCCGACGTGATGAACGACACGGCGCTCTCCCGGGGATTCGCGGTTCTGTCCACGGCGCTCAACAACGCCGGCCACAACTGCAACATCGTCACTCAGGCCGAGTCGATGGTGATGGCCAAGGAGCGTCTCGTCGAGCAGTACGGGGAGCTCCGCTACACGATCGGCACCGGCTGCTCGGGCGGCTCGCTGACCCAGCAGCAGGTGGCGAACGCCTACCCGGGCATCTACCAGGGCATCCTGCCCGCCTGCAGCTTCCCCGACGCCTGGTCCACGGGCCAGCAGCTGGTCGACTACCACCTGGTCCGCGGCTACGTGGAGGATCCGACCAAGTGGGCTCCCGGCGTCGCCTGGACCCCGCTTCAGATCGCGGAGGTCGAGGGCCACCCGAACCACGTCAACTCGGTCGTCTTCGACACGGTCTACTGGGAGGACCTCGGCAACCCGAGCGACACCTGCGCCGGAGTCCCGGCCGACCAGAGCTACGACCCCGACACCAACCCCGGCGGCGTCCGCTGCGCGCTCGCCGACTACATGATCAACGTCCTCGGCCCGCGGCCCGAGAGCGACTGGGGCGCGAACGAGCAGGCGCTCGGCCACGGCTTCGCCGGGCTACCCCTCGACAACGTCGGTGTCCAGTACGGGCTCACCTCCCTCCAGAAGGGGCTGATCACGCCCGCCCAGTTCGTCGACCTGAACGCCAAGATCGGCGGCGAGGACATCGACATCACCCCGACCGCCGAGCGCTTTCCGGCGACTCAGACCGCGCTCACCAACGCTTACAAGAGCGGCGCGGTCAACACCGGCGCCCATCTCAACCAGGTCGCGATCATCGACCTCCGCGGTCCGGACCCGGGTGCCTTCCACGATGCGTACCGATCCTGGGCGATCCGCCACAGGCTCGAGCGCGAGCACGGAACCTTCGCCAACCAGGCGATCTGGTTCGGGCACGTGCCGCTGTTCGGCGACCCTGGGTATGAGAGCGAGGCGATCGTCGCCATGGATGAGTGGCTCACGGCAGTCGAGGCCGACGGCAGCAGCAAGCCCCTGTCTCAGAAGATCCTCGACAACCGCCCCGCCGACATCCAGGACCGCTGCTCCCAGATCCCGGGCGTCGAGCAGGTCACAGTCCCGGGCATCGGAACGGTCTGCGAGCTCGAGCAGGTCCAGACCCGCTACGGCACGCCGCGCACCGTCGCGGGCGAGCCGATCTCGACCGACCAGAACAAGTGCGTGCTGAAGCCGCTCCTGCGCTCCGACTACTACCCGATCGAGTTCACCGACGAGCAGTGGGCCCAGCTGCAGACCGCCTTCCCGACGGGCGTCTGCGACTGGAGCGAGCCCGGTGTCTCACAGCAGGCCGCCACCCCGTGGCAGACCTACCAGGACGCCGATGGCAACGTCATCTACGGCGGCACCGGGCTAGGCGCGCCCCCTGTCTCAGAGACGATCCAGGCACCCACGACGGGCGGCGGGCAGGACCCGGGAACTTCGCCGGGCAACGGCAACGGGAACGGTCCGCCCACCAGCACCCCGGGCAACGGCCCGAAGCCCAAGAAGAAGTCCGCGAAGAAGAAGAAGGCCAAGAAGCGCCGCTAGACGCCGGCGCCTGCGCCGCCGCGACCCTCGCCCTCGGCGAAGCGGGCGGCGCCCTCGACCCCGACCCCGGAGACCTTCGAGCCGATCTCGGCCTCGAGCGCCAGCGCTTCCTCGAGCGGCAGGGCGAACCCCTCGAGCGCAGAGCGGCGGTCGGCGAGCATGGTCTCCTGCGGGAAGGAGGCGAGGCCCTCCGCCATCTCCAGGGCCCGCTCCAGGTGCTTGCCGGGGGCGACCACCTCGGTGAGCAGCCCCATCCCGAGCGCCTCCTCTGCCTCCACGATCCGCCCGCTCAGGATCAGGTCGAGGCCGCGCCCCATGCCGACGATCCGCGGCAGCCGCTGGGTGCCGCCGTCGATCAGCGGCACGCCCCAGCGCCGCTCCGGGAAGCCGAGCTTGGCCGTCTCGGTACCGACCCGGAGATCGCACCAGAGCGCCAGCTCGAGGCCGCCCGCCAGCGCGTAGCCGGAGATCGCGGCGATGGTGGGCTTGCTCGCGGTGAGACGGGTGAAGCCGAGGGGTCCGTCGGGGCGAGGGGTGAGCCAGGCCTTGGCGAGCCCCTCGTCGGTGCGCGCCTCCGAGATCGACTTGAGGTCCGCGCCCGCGCAGAACGCCTCCTCGCCCTCCCCGGTGAGGACCATCACCCGCGCGTCGTCGTCGCCCTCGAAGCTGGTGTAGGCCTCCCGCAGCTGGTCAGCGGTCTCGGGGTCCACCGCGTTGCGCCGCTCCGGCCGGTCGATCGTCACCACCGAGGCAGCGCCGACGCGCTCGTACCGGACCTTGCTCATCCGCCGATCCTATTTGGCTCGCGCGCCGCTACTCGGTCGGGGTCTGCGGCCACTGGCGGAGCAGCGGCAGCGGGTCGACCGCCTTGGTCTCGGCGCCATAGGCGACCTGGC
Organism: uncultured Solirubrobacterales bacterium; assembly: GCA_963752605.1. Classification (GTDB taxonomy): domain Bacteria; phylum Actinomycetota; class Thermoleophilia; order Solirubrobacterales; family 70-9; genus CAVVYW01. The sequence continues at coordinate 1,006,605 of CAVVYW010000005.1, read as the reverse complement.
CATTGCGGACCTCGAAGTGGAGATGCGGACCGTCGCAGGAGCCGGTGCAGCCGAGCTGGCCGACGAGCTGGCCCGCGTGCACGGTCTCCCCGGCTTGTACGAGCGCGGGCTTCAGCATGTGCAGGTAGACGTAGCTCCGCTGGTCGAGCGGGCTCCAGATGACGAGGCTGTTGCCGCCGCCGCCCGCGTAGAAGCTCTTGCCCCCGCCGCCGTCCATCACGATCCCGTCGCGAACGGCAACCAGCGGCGTGCCCGGCTTGGCAAAGACGTCCTGGCCCTCGTGCTTGCGGCCGCCGCGCGAGGCGTGGAACTTCGCCGGGCCCTCCCCGTAGTTCGCCGGCGCGTCGAGCACCACGGGGAAGTAGGGGCCCTTGGTCAGGCCGACGGGAGTTCCGGACTCATTGACGATGCCGGCGCCGGCGAGCTGGGCGCCCAGGTCGTCATCCGAGGTGACGACCGGAACCGGGAGGCCGAGCGCCGCTCCGATGAAGGTCCCTGCGGCCGTCACCGCCGCCAGCGCCAGCACCGCCTTCGCGGTCGGCGCCGCCAGCTGGCCGCGGCGGGGCGCGTGGCGCCGCTTCGCACCTGGGCGCGCCGCCCCGACTCGCGCGCCCGTAGTCGAGGGGGCCGCGGGGGCTCCGACGGCCGTGGCCGGGCGGCCGTGGGGCGGGGTTCCGCGCCCCAGCGCCATCTGCCGCTTCGCCCGCCTCCGCCTGGTGGCGGCCCGCTTCGCCTCCGCGTCCTGCTTCCGCTTCCGCTCGTGCTCTTCGCGCTTCCGGCGCTTGCCGCGGGTCGCCGCCCGCTCCCGCTCCCACCGCTCGCGATGTTCGGCGCGCTCGCGCCTGCGGCGCTCCCGCTCGGCGGCCGCGGCGCCTTCGCGCTCCGACTCGATGCGGGCGCGACGCTCGAGCTCCGCGCGGCGACGCTCGTCGTTCCTTCGCTCCGCCTGAAGGCGCCGCTCCTCGATGGTCCGCTCCCGCTCCTCGAGCTCCACCCGCGCCCGGCGGTCCCACTCCTCACGCTCCCGCTCGATCCGCGCCCGGCGCTCGGACCGCTCCCGTTCCAGTCGCTCGCGCTCCAGATCGTTCTGCCGCTCGCGCACCAGCTGCTCGCGCTCGTCTGCATCCTCGCGGCGCTCCTCGACCAGCTCCTGCTCGGCGTCGGAGAGCGCCACGACCTCGGCCTTGCGGTCCTCGCGCTGTTTCCGCTGCCGCTCCTTGGCCGACCGCTTGGCCCGATTGCGGTCGTAGCCGATTTCCGGGCCGGGGTCGAACGGCTCGGCGCCCGCCTCCACGGGCAGCTCCCGGTCCTGAGTGCCCCTCCTCAGGTAGCCAGTCTCGACACCGGGGTCGAACGGCTCTTCGGCAACGGCTGCTCGCTCGTCCCGCGGCACCCGGATTCGAGGCGACGCTAGTAGTGGCCGAGGCGCTCGAGGTCCTGCTTGCGCCTGTCCTTGCGGTTTTCGAGGCGAATCTGAATCAGGGAGAGCACGATCACGAGGATCGTGAAGAACGCCATCAGGCCGAAGGCGAAGAAGGTGACGACCTTGTCGTCGGTGCGCCCGTAGAGCCCGACTCCGTCCGCCGCCATCGCGGACGGCGCCAGCGTGAGCAGCACCAGCAGGGCGCTCCCAAGCACGGTGGCCAACACGCGGTTGCGAGCGGTTCGAGACATCCCGGGCAATCTAACGCACGTCGCCTACGATCCCGCCGATGTCGGAGCTGGAGGCCCTCCTATTGGGGATCGTCCAGGGCCTCACGGAGTTTCTGCCGATCTCCTCGTCGGGGCACCTGATCCTCGTTCCCTGGCTGCAGGACTACACGTTCCTGGAGGACAACGAGTCCTTCCACAAGACCTTCGACGTCGCGCTTCACATCGGCACCTTGGTCGGCGTCGTCGCCTACTTCCGGGCCGAGCTGGGCCGGATGCTCCACGGCTGGACCCGGACGCTTCGCACTCGCTCGATCCAGACGATCGACGAGCGGCTGGCCTGGATCGTCGTGATCGCGACCATCCCGGCCGTGATCGTCGGCGGGCTCGGTGAGAGCTGGATCGACGACCACCTCGGTGAGCCGTGGCTGATCGCGATCAACCTGATCCTCTTCGGGCTCCTGCTCGGGGTGGCCGATCGGCAGCCACAGGACGAGGACCTGGGAGAGATCAGCATGAAGCAGGGCCTGATCCTGGGGATAGCCCAGGCGCTGGCCCTCTCACCTGGCACCTCGAGGTCCGGGATCACGATCACCGCCGCGCGGTTCATGGGGATCGATCGCGACGGCGCGGCGCGGATCTCCTTCCTGATGCTGGTGCCGGTCACCGCCGGCGCGGTCGTGGTCAAGGCTTACGGCGCGATCACCGACGGCCTGCCCGACGGCGTCATCGGCCCCATCATCGTCGGCATAATCGCCTCCGCCGTCTCCGGCTACCTCGCGATCGCGGTCCTGCTCCGCTACGTGCGCACCCACAGCTATGACGTCTTCGTGATCTACCGGGTGCTGCTCGGCGTCTTCGTGCTCGGGCTGATCGCGACCGGCGTCAGGGACGCGACCTTCTGATCTGAAGCAGCTCGTCGCGGTGCTCGTTCTCGACCTGGAGCGTCGAGTGCTCGATCCCGAACCGCTCGGTGAGCATCTGGGCGAGGCGCCACCGGGTCGGCTGGCAGTCGATCCCGGGCTCGACGAGCACGTGCGCCGAGATGGAGGGCATCCCGGAGGTCACCTCCCAGACGTGGAGGTCGTGGACCTCGATCACCCCCGGCTCCGCCGCGAGCGTCCTGCCGATTGCGTTCGGGTCCAGCTCGCGGGGTGCCGCCTCCATGAAGACCCGGCCGGAGTCGCGCAGCAGGCCGTATGCGGAGCGGAACATCAGGGCCGCCACCAGCAGCGAGGCGATGCCGTCAGCGCGGGAGAAGTCGGTCGCGAGGATCACCGCGCCGGCGACGGCGGTGGCGATGAAGGCAAAGAGGTCGGTGACAATGTGCTGGAAGGCGCCCTCGACGTTGAGGCTGCGGCGCTCGGCTGAGCGGATCATCGCCGCAGCGGCGAGGTTGACGGGAATGCCGACGCAGGCGACCACCAGCACCAGCAGTCCCTCGACCTCCGGCGGGTCGATCAGCCGGCGGACGCCCTCGAAGACGATCAGGCCGCCCAGCACCATCAGCGTCAGCCCGTTGAGCTGTGCCGAGAGCACCTCGGCCCTCTTCAGGCCGAACGTGTAGCTGCCCCCTGGAGGCCGCCGAGCGAGGCGAATCGCGAAGAGCGCGAGGGCGATCGCGCCGGCGTCGGTGAGCATGTGGGCCGCGTCGGAGAGCAGCGCGAGTGAGTCGGCCACGATGCCGGCCACGACCTCCCCGGCCATGAAGACGACGATCAGCGCCAGTGCCGCGGCGAGCCGGCGCGAGTCGGCGTCCGTGGAGACCGCGTGCCCGTGAGCATGCGTGTGGTCGTGGGCCACCGTTCGATTATGGCCCTCCTCGTCCCCACAAAAAAAGCGCGCGACCCGGGGCAGGGAGGGGTCGCGCGCGCTGACGAGAGAGGAATCTCGTGAGTGAGGGAAGCTTGGACCCTGGGGCCGGTCCGGTTGTGAAGATCCGGTAGTTGGCCACCGCTAGGCGGCAAAAACCCGCTGTATGCCTGTGAACAACCGGTGAACATGCAGGGGTTTCCTGCCTGACACGCCGCGTCCACCCCTAGACTTCCGGTCACTGACGAAACGGAATCGGCCCGGGGGGTTGTTCGGGGCCGGTTTCCAGAGAAGGGGCATGGTTTGAGCCATCAAGCAGGCACGATCAGGCTGGCGGTGATCGACACCGACAGCAGCTTCCTCACCGTCCTCGGCAAGCGCCTTGACGGCGCGGGCTGGGAGCACCGCACGCTCTCCGCGGCCGTCCCGGTGGAGGAGCTGGTGGCGATGAAGCTGAACGCCCTGCTGGTCGACCTGACCGTGCTCGGGCCCGAGGGGTGGGAGTTCGTGGAGAAGGTCTGCGGCACGGTCCCGGGCCTCGGGGTGCTCGTCTGCACCTCTCAGTCCACCGTCGCGCAGCGCGTCAGGGGCCTGCGGCTCGGCGCCGATGACTGGATCAACAAGCCGTCGCATCCGGAGGAGGTCATGGCCCGGATCGAGGCGGTTGTCCGCAGGCGCAAGCGGGCAGCACACCGGGATGACGTCGGCCCGATGGTCGCCGGCGAGCTCGAGATCCGCGCCGACCAGTACCAGGCCTTCGTCAGCGGACAGAGCATCGGCCTCACCCGCCGCGAGTTCGAGCTGCTCCAGCTCCTCGCCGAGGCGCACGGCCAGGTGATCGAGCGCGAGGAGATCTACCAGAAGGTCTGGGGGTACGCCATGGCCCACGGGGACCGCTCGGTCGACGTCTTCGTCCGCAAGCTCCGCCAGAAGCTTCAGCGCCACTCGGCCAACTGGCGCTACATCCACACCCACTTCGGGATCGGGTACCGCTTCGATCCCGAGCCACTGGGCAAGGTCGCCGAGGAGCCGGTCGCCGCCGCGGAGCCGAAGCCGAAGGGCTCCGGCAAGCGCGCCGAAGCGCCGGCCGCTGAGGCCGAGGCCGCCTCGACGCGCTGACCGCGTTACAGCCCGTTTACCGGAAGTTCACCCGAAGGTAACTCCGTCGCCTGGGCGAGCCGGAATCCTCGCCCCCAGTGGATCGATCAAACGGCGCGAGCAAGGCCGACAGCACCCTGATCGTGGTCAGCGGAGACCAATCGCCGGTATACGCCGGCCGGCTGGAGATCCGCCCGGCCGACAACGCCGCCCTGGTGGACGGCAGGCCGCTGATTCTCACGGTCCGCGAGCTCCAGCTACTCACCCTGCTCGCCCAGAACGCGGAACGGGTGATGACGCGGGAGGAGCTCTACGCCCGGGTGTGGGGCCGCTCCTACCGCAAGAGCGATCGCTCCGTCGACGTCTACGTCGGCCGGCTCCGGACGAAGCTGGGGCGGGCCCTCCCCGGACGGCGGTTCATCCACACCCATACCGGCATCGGTTACAGATTCTCGACCGCCGGATAAGAGCGGGCCGCTGTTCCTCCGGCCCAGGGTCCGTTTACATCCTTTTCACAACGGCACCACAGCCGGGTAACAAGATCCGCGCGGTGCGCTGAAAGCCTGCGCCGCGACCAACTCCAACGAGACAAGGGAGCGACTTGATGTCAAAGAAGTGGCTGTTCGTACTGGCCGCCTCCGGCGTCCTCGCCTTCGGTGTCGCCGCGTGCGGCGATGACGACGACGATGACGGCGGTGATGGCGGCGGCGATCTGTCGGGCGAGATCCGCGTCGACGGCTCGAGCACGGTGGCGCCACTGACCGAGGCGATCGCCGAGGAGTTCAACGCTGACAACCCGGACGTGAAGGTGACCGTCGGCACCTCTGGCACCGGCGGTGGCTTCGAGAAGTTCTGTGCGGGTGAGACCGACATCTCCGACGCGTCGCGGCCGATCGAGCCGGACGAGGAGAAGGCCTGCCAGAGCGGCGGGGTCGCCTATGAGGAGATCCAGGTCGCCAACGACGCGCTCACGGTCGTCGTCAACCCCAACAACCCGGTGACCTGCGTGACGACCGAGCAGCTCAAGTCGGTCTGGGAACCGAAGTCGACGATCGACAGCTGGAGTCAGGTCGAGGGCCTCGATCAGCCCTTCGATGCCGAGCTGGCGCTGTACTCGCCCGGCACCGACTCCGGGACGTTCGACTTCTTCACCGAGGAGGTCAACGGTGAGGAGGGCGCCCAGAGGACGGCCGGCGTCAACGACATCGGCGAGGACGACAACGCCACCGTGACCGGCGTCTCCGGCGCGGACGGCGGCATGGGGTACTTCGGCTACTCCTTCTTCAAGGAGAACGAGGGCACCGTCAAGGCGCTCGAGATCGATGGCGGAGACGGCTGCATCGCTCCGTCGCCGGAGACCGCACAGGACGCCAGCTACTTCCTGTCGCGGCCCCTGTTCGTCTACCCGTCGGCCACGGCGCTGGAGAACGAGACGGTTGACGAGTTCCTCCAGTTCTACCTCGACAACATCAACGAGGTTGCCGAGAGCGTCGGGTTCATTCCGATGACCGATGAGCAGCTCCAGGAGTCCCAGGACAAGCTGGAGAGCCTCATCGGCGGTGGTGGCGGCGGTACCGACACCGGCGGCACCGCGACCACGGGCTGAGTCAGCCGAGGTCGTAAGACCAGAAGTGGAAGCAAGGGACTCAATCGCGGCCACCAGGGCGCTCGGGAGGAAAGACCCCTCCCGGCCCCTGGTGGCCGAGAGTTCCCGCTACGGCGAGAAGCTCATCCTCGTGCTGCTCGCTGGCTGCGCGGTGATCTCGGTCGTAACCACCACCGCGATCGTGATCTCGCTGCTGACGCCCACGATCGGCTTCTTCGGGGACGTCTCGCTCGGCGACTTCTTTTCCACGGACGAGTGGGCCCCGACCCAGGCGGACCCCAGCTTCGGGGTCTTCCGGATCGTGATCGGGACCCTGAGCACCAGCCTGTGGGCGCTGCTCTTCGCCGTCCCGATCGGCCTGTGCTCCGCGATCTACCTGAGTGAGTACGCGAAGCCCGGTGTGCGTCGCGTTGTGAAGCCCGTGCTCGAGGTGCTGGCGGGCATCCCGACGGTGGCCCTGGGGCTCTTCGCGGTCACCTTCCTCAGCCCTGAGATCCAGGACGTCGTCCCGGACCTGGTCAAGTCGCCGCCGTTCTTTGCCCTCGCGGCCGGACTCGGGATCGGCCTGCTGCTCGTCCCGATCATCGCCTCGATCTCCGACGACTCCATGAAGGCGGTCCCCGGCGGCCTGCGTGAGGGCGCCTACGCGCTGGGCGCGACGAAGCTGAAGGTGTCCACGCGGGTCGTGTTCCCGGCGGCGATCTCGGGAATCGTCGCCTCCATCGTCCTGGCGCTCTCGCGGGCGGTGGGGGAGACGATGATCGTCCTGCTCGCCGCCGGAGGAACGCCCAACGCGACCTTCGACCCCGGCGCCTCGGTGCTGACCATGACCGCCTTCATCGGCAAGACCGCAACCGGGGACATCGCGACCGGGACCATCACCTACGACACGATCTTCGCGGTGGGCGCCCTGCTCTTCGTGCTCACGCTGGCGATGAACGCGGTCGCGATTCGCCTCGTGCGCCGCTTCAGGGAGGTCTACGAATGAGCCCCCGCATCCCCGGGATGCCGGAGCGGACGCGGCTGGCGGCGGCCGGCGCCCAGGCGACGGTGCAGGCGTCGCTCCGCGAGCAGCCTCGCGGCGACAGGGCCCGAGGGAACGTCTTCTTCGCGCTGCTTCTCCTCGCGGTCGGGATCGCCCTGCTCGGCCTCGCCGCCGTCATCCTGCAGTCGGCGATCAAGGGGGCGGATGCGTTTGGACTCCACCTGATCACCGATGGCCCCTCGACCATCAACCCGGAGGAGGCCGGCTTCCGGCCCGCGATCATGGGCAGCCTCATGCTGATCGCCGGCGTGATCATCCTGATCGTCCCGATCGGGGTCGGCGCTGCGGTGTATCTGGAGGAGTACGCGAACCGGGACCGGTGGTGGAACCGGCTGATCGAGCTCAACATCCAGAACCTGGCGGCGGTCCCATCGATCATCTACGGGATCCTGGGGCTCGCCTTCATCGTCCGCGGGCCGCTCAGCCTCGGTTTCATCGTCGTCGCCGGGTCGCTCACGCTCTCCCTGCTCGTGCTGCCGACCGTGATCATCGCCGCGAGGGAGGCGATCCGCGCCGTGCCGCCCTCGATCCGGGAGGGGTCGCTGGCACTTGGGGCGACCCAGTGGCAGACCATCCGCCGGCAGGTGCTGCCGGCCTCCATCCCTGGGATCGCCACGGGCGTCATCCTCGCGATCTCGCGGGCCCTGGGGGAGGCCGCACCCCTACTCCTGGTCGGTGCGGCGACCTTCGTCACCTTTGATCCGGAGCCCTTCTCCGGCGGCTACTCGGCGATGCCGGTCCAGATCTACAACTACGCGCTGAGGCCGCAGGACGAGTTCAAGGTGGTCGCCGCGGCAGGGGTGATCCTGATGCTGGTCGTCCTGCTGGCGATGAACTCGTTCGCGATCTGGCTGCGGAACAGATACGAGCAGCAGTGGTAACCCAGCTGAAAACTTCTATCGAGGCGGTGGTCGTTAGTGTTGGACAAGGTGGCTGAACAGGCAAGGAAGGCGGCGGGAGCGGCGACCGGCAAGGGTGTCGGTACCGGAGTCGACGTCTCAACCGTGGCGGAGAGGGACGGCGCCATGAGGTCCACGAGCGGTGCGACGGTCTTCGACCTGCAGAACCTGAGTGTCTCCTACGCCGGCAAGGCGGCGGTCAAGGACGTCTCCATGGGGATCTCCGAGAAGGAGATCACCGCCCTGATCGGTCCCTCCGGCTGCGGCAAGAGCACCCTGATCCGCTGCCTCAATCGGATGAACGACTTGATCCCGACCGCCACCGTCGAGGGCCACTGCTTCTACCACGGCAACGACCTCTACTCACCGCAGGTGGACCCGGTCGAGGTCCGCAAGCGGATCGGGATGGTCTTCCAGAAACCCAACCCCTTCCCCAAGTCGATCCGGGACAACATCGCGTTCGGCCCGCAGGTGCTCGGGCTCGATGACGTGGAGGACCGGGTCAGGCACGCACTGGAGCGGTCGGCCCTCTGGGACGAGGTGAAGAGCCGACTCGACAGCAACGCCTACGGGATGTCGGGCGGTCAGCAGCAGCGGCTATGCATCGCCCGCTGCATCGCCGTGGATCCCGACGTGATTTTGATGGACGAACCATGCTCCGCGCTCGACCCGATCTCCACCGGCAAGATCGAGGACCTGATGCTGGAACTGAAGGAGGAGTTCTCGATCGTCGTCGTCACCCACAACATGCAGCAGGCGGCGCGCGTGTCCGACAAGACCGCGTTCCTGATCGTCGAGCTGGACGCGGAGGAGGACAACCGCTGGGGTCAGCTGGTCGAGTACGACGACACCGAGAAGATCTTCACCAACCCCTCCGATCCACGCACCGAGGACTACGTCACCGGGAAGGTCGGCTGATGCCTGAGTCCACCCGGCTCCACTACCAGGAGGAGCTGGAGAGCCTCGAGCAGCGGGCGCTGGAGGGCCTGGACATGGTGGTCCAGAGCCTCGAGCGCACGCTCGAGGCGGTCGAGCATCAGGACATCGAGCTCTCGCAGATCGTGGTGGCGGACGACGACCGGATCGACGGCCGCTATCTCGAGGTGCACCAGGAGATCCTCACCCTGCTGGCGACCCAGGCGCCGGTGGCCACCGACCTCCGGCTGATCTCCGCCCTGCTCCACGTGATGCACAGCATCGAGCGGATGGGCGACCAGTGCGTGAACATCGCGAAGGTGATCCCGTTGACCGGCCACGATGCGCCGCAGCACGGTGACATGGTGGAGCGGGTCCTGAGGATGGGCAAGCAGGCGCGTTCGATGACCTCGCAGGCGAAGAAAGCCTTCGAGGCAAGAGACGTGCAACTCGCCAGGGACCTGGTCCGCCAGGACGACCTGATCGACGACCTGAACAAGGAGTGCTTCCAGATCGCCGTCGAGGTGGGCGAGGACCACGACACCCGCGAGTGGGCGATGACGATGATGCTGGTCGCCCGCGCGCTCGAGCGAGTCGGCGACAACGCGGTCGACATCGGCGAGCAGGTCGCCTTCGTCGTCACCGGCCTCTTCCAGGAGTTCGAGGACGCCTCCCACCCCGGCGAGGCTCCAGCACCGGCAAGCGGCTGAGCGGCACCAGCACTCCCAGTAACGCGTTTACAACGCGTACACGAGATCGCAACAACATCGGGGTTCCTCCCGACGAGACTGCCGCCCCAATCCGACCGCCTCGGCGGGTCAACAACGTGAAGGAGCCTCTCAAGTGATCAACTCAATTCGGTCCGGGCGCGGCTGGCGGGGCAGGCGGCGGATCGCGGTTCTCATCTCGCTGGTCGGCGTCTTCGGCGTCGTCTATCTGGGATCGGCGCCCACCGCGTCTGCGGTCGCGATCTGCGACGGCACGATCATCCCGAAGTCGAAGAGCAACCCGGGGAAGGCGGCGAAGCTGTCGTTCGTCTGCTCCGGGGCCCTGCGGGCATACGGGGTCGTCAGCAACAAGCAGATCGTCAGCTACTCGTCTCCGCCGCTGATCTCGGGTACCGCGAGTCCCTACTTCAACTGCGAGGGAGCAGTCCCCGGGTCCGGCTTCGGTTGCGGGATCAAGGACCGGGCCATCGCCAGTAACGGCCTCGGTACACAGGTCCAGGGACCCCCGGGACCAAGGCCGAATGGCGGCACCACGACCAGCTGCGGTCGCTCGAGCACGGTGCTCGCGGCGGGCCCGATGAACAACCCGCCGGCGATCAACAACATCACGGGGCCGTTCTGCCTCCAGCTGATCCAAGCCGGTGCGATCGTCTCCCAGGACGTCACCCTGGCGAGCAACCCCTGCGAGCACAAGGCCGGCAGCGAGCCGCTCCGGATGTTCGTGATCGGCGGGGAGGAGCCGCCGGTGAGCTCGTTCACCGTCAGGGGCGACTCCTACAACGTCGGTGCCTTCTCGACCGAGCCGTTCAGGCTCAAGCTGAGGGGCTACGGGGGCTGCCAGCTCACCGCGGACGAGGCCAAGGCGGAGAAGAAGAAGACCGCCAAGGCCGCCGCCGCGGGAGACAACCTGTACCAGGCGTTCTGTGACGGCAAGGTCCAGTCGAAGGACCCGGCCAAGCCCAGCATCGACATGAAGTACGAGTTCTCGTGCAACACCGACATTCGCGGCTACGCGATCACCTCGAACAAGCCGCTCGACTTCTTCGGGTTCGAGTCCGAGGTGTTCAACCCCAGCGGCGCCGTCAGCGGAACCGAGTCGGCGCTGATCCAGTGCACCGGGCCGGTCCCCGGCTTCGGCATCGGGTGCGGCGTCACGAACCGGCAGAACAGCGCGGCCTGCGGGCCGACGCCCGCAGACGATGGGAGTCCTCCAGGAGTTTCGAGGACCTCTGTCAGCTCACCGCGGGGAACAGGCTGGTCGCCGAGATCGGCGTCCCGGAGAACCCGTGCAAGCGGGAGCCGGGCGAGCCCAAGCAGAAGCTCTGGCTGACGGTGTTCGGCGAGGTTCCGTTCCCCGGCAATCCCGGCGGTAGGTCGACGCCCACGAGTACGCCGGCCACGAGCACAACCGGTGCGTACGTCTCCGAGCCGTTCCTCCTCCCGATCACCGGCTATAGCAGGGGTGCCTGCGCCAAGGTGCTGAAGGAGGCCGAGACGGGCGAGGCCGGCAAGAAGAAGTCCGACAAGGGGGAGGACAACAAGAAGAAGTAGCGACGCAGACTGCTCCACTCCTAAGCGAACGGCGGCCGCGCCCTGGGTGCGGCCGCCGTTTTTCGTCTGCGACCGGCCGGCCCACTTCTCTGGCCGGCGCGGGTTTGTCGCAATTTGCGGCCAACTGCCGCATCGACCGTCATCAATATTGCCCGTTTACAACGCATTCACAGCTAGGTCACGGGCTAGTCACACCGCCCGGGGGCCCCGCCGACACACTGCCGCGGTCCTCGTTTGAGAGACCGAAAGGAGTGCCTGTGTCACCTAGAAGAATTCGCCTGCTGGCGCTGTTTGCCGCATTGGGGCTGATCGCCGCGATGCCGGCGGCCGCGCAGGCGAAGAAGATCATCACGATCAGCGGGTCCACCTCCGTCTTCCCGCTGGAGACGAAGCTGGCCCGGGCCTGGATCAAGACCAAGAACGGCAAGAAGTACGCCTTCAAGATCTCGCAGGGCGGGTCGAACGTCGGCGTGTCGGACGTCTCCAGGGGCCGCGTTTCGATCGGAGCCTCCTCTCGCGATCCCGCGACTGGAGACCCGGGCGGGCTGGTGTTCACCAAGGTCTCGCGTGACGCGCTCTGCATCGCCACCCACCCCTCGAACGGCCTGGCCAACATCACCAAGGCCCAGGTGAAGTCCATCTTCATCACGGGTCCTGGAACCTGGGCCGGCATTCCCGGGGCGACGGCCAGCGGAACGATCACCGCGGTCGGACGCGCGCCGACCTCCGGTACCCACGACGCGTTCAGGACGCTGTTCCTGGACGGCACCAACCAGGGCGGTTACGTCGCCGGCAAGGCGTCGAACGGCCTGGTGCAGCAGGGTGTCGCCGGTGATCCGCAGGCGATCGGCTACGTCTCGCTGGCGTTCCAGTCGGGCGTGCACATCGTCAGCTACGAGGGAGTCGCGTGCGACCTGCGGAACGCGATCTCCGGTGTGTATGGAGGGACCAGGAACTTCTGGTTCGTCACCCAGGGAGCTCCCACGGGCGGCGTCAAGAAGTTCATCGCCTGGATCCTGAAGAGCAAGCAGGCGGACACCATCATCCGCTCGGAGTGGGTCCCGCTTCGCTAATGAGCGGACCGAGCACCGGTCTCCGAAAGGCGGGACCGAGGAACCGCGCAGACCGGCGCGCCGAGCTTTTGCTCGGCGCGCTGGCGTGCGTGGTCCTGGCGTTGATCGCCGGGATGCTGATCTTCGTCTTCGAGAAGGCATGGCCCTCGTTCTCCGCGAACGGGCTCGCCTGGTTCGGAGGTGGCGGCAGCGTGGACCAGCAACTCGAGGAGATCTTCCGCTCGCCCGCCGATAACCCGGTCTACACGATCCACGCCTGGCCGCTCCTCTGGGCCACCGCGGTGATCACGATCAGTGCCGTCGTGCTCGGCACGATCATCGCCCTGCTCTCGGCGATGTTCATCGTCGAGTTCGCGCCCGAGGCGCTCCGCCGCTTGCTCGAGCCGGTCGTCAGGCTGCTGGCCGCGGTGCCCTCGGTCATCTACGGACTTATCGGAATTCTCGTCCTCGTCCCCTTCGTGGGCCAGCACCTGATCACCGAGAGCTCAAAGGCGTCCGTCGCGGGGGTCATCCCCCTCAGCGGGGCCAGCATCGGAGTGGGGATCGTGATCCTCACCGTGATGATCACGCCGATCATGATCGCGATCGTGGTCGACGCCCTGCGGGCGGTTCCGTCGAGCTGGAGCGAGGGCGCCCTCTCGCTTGGAATCAATCGCTGGCGGGCGCTCTGGACCGTCAGCGTCAGGGCTGCCCGGCCGGCGATCGTCGCCGCGGCGGTGCTCGCCACCGCGCGAGCGCTCGGTGAGGCGATCATGCTGGCGATGGTGACCGGCTCGATCGGGTTCGCGCCGAATCCGTTCGATGGCCTCATCTTCTTCGCCGAGCCGGCCCGTCCGCTCGGCGCGACCATCGTCGAGTACGCGGAGGGCCTCTCGGTCGAGCCGCTCGCGGAGACCATGTACGCGTTCTCCGCCGTGCTGCTGGTCTCGGCCGCCTTCCTCTCGTTCGGCGGCTGGTACATCAGGCGCTCGCTGCGCCGCTACACGCTCTCGCCGATATGAGCGGCGGGGCGACAGGACGCCTGCGGCGTCCCAGCCTGCCGCGCCCGCCGAAGCTGCGGCGGGACAAGTCGGTGCTCCGCGACGAGGAGATCGTCCCGTGGTCCATCTTGGATCGTCTCGGCGTCGCCGCGGCCTGGACCGCGGGCATCCTGCTCTGCGCGATCGCGGGCGCGATCGTCCTCTACATGCTGGTGCGGGGCTTCCAGTACGTGAAGCTCGACGCGCTCTTCGAGTCCCCGACGGTCGCCTCCACGACCGAGGTCACCGGGACCGGCGGCGGCTACCTCGACCCGATCCTCGGCACCCTGATCCTGACCGCCCTCGGGACCCTGATCGCATTCCCGATCGGGGTGGCGACGGCGGTGTGGCTGAGCGAGTACGGGCGGCCCTCCGGTCTGGCGCGAGCGGTCGAATCGGGGGTCGAGATCGTCGCCGGGACGCCGACCATCGTGCTCGCGATCTTCGGCCTGCTCATCTTCTCGCAGAGCGAGTTCGGCTTCCTGTCCTTCACGGCGGAGGGAGGTGCGGTGTTCGGCCGCTCCTTCTTCATCGCCGGGATCATGATGTCCCTGATCGCCCTGCCGCTGATCGTAGGAGCGACGCGCGAGGCGCTCCAGTCGATCCCGAACCACGTCCGCGAGGCCTCGTACTCGCTCGGCAAGGACAAGATCTCTACGATTCGCCGAGTGCTGCTGCCCGGGGCGCGCAAGGGGATCGCCACTGGTACCACCCTCGGGATGGGACGGATCGCCGGCGACACCGCGATCGTCATCCTCCTGCTCGGCGCCACCCTGACCAACGAGCCCCAGGGCACGACGCCCATCATCAGCGACCTGCAGGGGACGGGCAGCACCCTCACCAGCTACGTCTACCAGAACTCCCCCTCGGGCGAGGGGAACGCCCCCGAACAGGCCTACGCGGCCGCGTTCATCCTGCTCATAGTGGTGATCCTCATGAACTTCGCAGTCGACCTCATGTCTCGGAGGAGGGGTGATCAATGGGCCCGCTGAAGTCGCCCCCGCCCGTCCGCCGCATCGTCGTAGATGATGAGCCGACCACGGTCGCGCCGCCGAAGCAGGGTGGCGTCGCGCAGGCCGCGAAGTCGGCGGCCTCCGGGCTGCTCAGTGCGCCGCGCAGGCGCGACGGCCGCCGCGGCAAGGTGACGCGAGCGGATGAGGACCGAGGCGATCTCGGTCGCGTACGGCGGCAAGCCCGCGGTGAAGGAGGTCTCGATCGAGGTCAACCAGGGCGAGGTGCTGGCGATGATCGGTCCCTCCGGGTGCGGGAAGACCACGATGCTGCGTTCCCTCAACAAGCTCGTCGACCAGACGCCGACGGCGGTGCGCACGGGCAAGATCATGCTCGACGACTCCGACGTGGACCTCCTCGACGTCACCGAGCTGCGCCGGAAGGTCGGGATGGTCTTCCAGCAGCCGAACCCGTTCCCGATGAGCGTCTTCGACAACGTCGGATATGGGCTGCGGGAGCGAGGCTCCCGGCGCCCCGGGCGTCTCGCGCTGCGGCCCATGGTCGAGGAGGCGCTCGACCGGGCCGGCCTGCTCGAGGAGGTCAAGGACAACCTCAACCATCCCGCGCTGCGCCTCTCGGGAGGTCAGCAGCAGCGGCTCTGCATCGCGCGCTCGCTGGCGGTGGACCCCGAGGTCCTGCTCCTGGACGAGCCCTGCTCGGCCCTCGATCCCCGGTCCACCTCGATCATCGAGGACCTGATCGTGAAGCTGCGCAACGACGTCGCGATCGTGATCGTCACCCACAACCTCCAGCAGGCCTACCGAGTCGCCGATCGCGTGGCCTTCATGTACCTGGGCGATCTCGTCGAGTACGGCAACGCCGACCAGGTCTTCGGCGCTCCTGAGGCGAAGCGGACTCGCGAATACGTCAGCGGAGGGTTCGGTTGAGCAGATGGCCGCTAATTCCCCTCTCTATCGCCGTGGTCGCAGTGATGGGGGGGTCCATCGTCGCCGGCTGCCAGTCCACCCAGGACAAGGCCGAGGACGTGCAGGCGCAGAACGAGCAGGCCCTCGCGGCCGAGGAGGGTGTCGAGGTGACCGAGGAAAACCAGGCGGTCAAGGTGATCGGCACCACGCTGCTGCACGACCAGTACGGGGACGCCGTCGTGGTTGAGCTCCAGAACACGTCGAACGAGCCCCAGGTCAACCTGCCCATCCTGATCGACCTGCTCGACGCCAAGGGGCAGTCCGTCTACAAGAACGACGTCCCCGGCCTCGACCCCGCGCTCACCCACCTGCCGCTGATCATGCCCGGGGAGACGTTCGCCTGGGTGAACGACCAGCTTTCCCCAACCGGCACGCCGAAGACCGTCAAGGCGAAGGTGGGAGTCTCGGGTGAGAGCGCGCCGGCCAAGATCCCCGAGATCGCGGTCGGCCCCGCGACGGTCGTGACCGATCCCAACGGGATCGTCGCCCAGGGCACGGTAACCAACCAGTCGCAATTGGACCAGCTGAAGCTGGTGCTATATGCGGTGGCTCGCGCCGGCGGCAAGATCGTGGCCGCCGGGCGAGGCCAGTTCAAGGCCCTGAAGGCGGAGGGGAGGCCCGGCAAGTACGACATCTTCTTCATCGGCGACCCAGGCGGCGCAGAGGTGGAGGTGACCGCGCCGCCGTCAACTCTTGAGGAGGGGGAGCCACCGGCTGAGGAGCCACCGGCTCCGCAATGAACGTCAAAGGAGTGATCGACGATGGCAAGTGAGGCAATTCAGCTACCGAAGCTGGGGGACCAGGGAGAGAACTGTCCCGAGTGCGGATCGGTGCTCGCGACGGACCAGCGCTACTGCCTCAACTGTGGCTGGCGCCGGGCCGAACCGCGGGTGGACTACGAGCGGGCGCTGACGCAGCCGACGACGGCCCTCGGGAACGGTGCCGCACCCGGCGGAGCGCAGGCGGTGCCGCAGCAGCTCAGCCCGGTCGTCGCGATCGGCGCGATCGCCGTGCTCGGAGTGATGCTGCTGCTCGGCGTGCTGATCGGGAACGACAACGACGATCCTCAGGTGGTCGCCGGGGCAGCCGCGCCGGCCACCACGACGACGGCGGCGGCGCCGACGACGACGCCAACCACGGCCGCCCCGGCGGCCCCCGCCAAGACGGCCAACGCCGCGACACCCGGTCAGGGCCAGGTGGAGAAGGGCGGCTCGGGCTCGACCGAGGGCGTCGGGACCGCTGACCTGGGCGCTCTCGAGGAGGCCGCGAAGGAGGGCAAGGGCAAGGACGCCGGAGCGGCGCTGCCGGACCAGGTCGCGACCCAGGGCGATCCCGTCGCCCAGGATCCGAATGGCCAGGTCGGCGGCGGCAGCGGCTCGACCTGCATCGGCTGCTGACTCATGGCCGACACGACGCCGAGACGCCTCAGCTTCGCCGAGGTCATGAAGCAGGGCTGGAGCCCGCCCAAGCGGCTGGCGGGCGGCTCCAGCGAGCTCCGCTCAAAGGCATCCGGCGGGCGGGCCGGACCCGGGGCGACAGGCCCGAACGGCGAGGGCCCGACCGACCCGGAGCTGCTCCGGCAGCGCGAGCAGCTCGCCCGGAGCTTCGCCGAGCTGCAGTGGGACCTCGGCGGCATGACCTACGAGATGACGAGCCGCGACCACATGCGGCTTGACGTCCTGGTCAAGCAGGCCGCGAAGCTCCAGGACGTCGACGCCCAGCTCGGACAGGTCGAGCGGATGCTGAGGATGACCGAGACCGGCGCCGCCGGCGCCTGTCCGTCCTGCGGCGGGCTGCAGGCCCGCGGTGCCGTGTTCTGCTGGCAGTGCGGCAAGGAGCTGAAGCCGGCGGCATGAACGCGCGGGCGCCCTGCTCTGATTGCGGAGCTCCGCTCGCGGTCGACCAGCACTACTGCGTCGAGTGCGGGGCCCGGGTCGGTCCGCCGATGGCCCTGCCGTATCTCGCTCCGCAGCCGGCCGCCCAGGGAAGGGCGGCCGGCCTTGTGCTGCCGATGCCGCTGCAGATGGCGACCACCTGCGCAGCCCTGGCCCTCGGCTTCGGGGTCGTGGTCGGGACCGCGATCAGCCCCAACCTCTCCCCGATCATCGCCGGGCCTCCGCCGCCCGTGGTCGCGGAGGCGCCTCCGCCCCCGGAGCCGCCCGCGCCGGCGGCCCCCGCCGCTCCGGCCGCGCCCGCGCCTGCCCCCTCCGGCCCAGTCACGACAGCCGCCACCACCGAGACCGACACGACCACCACAGGCGGCGGAGGCGGGGGCAAGAAGAAAAAGAAGAGGCCGCCGCAGCCCGACGAGTTCCCGATCGACGGCGTGGTCGTGCAGGTCAACCCGAGCGCCCTCAGCTTCACCCTCGCCGAGCTCAGCGGTTCCCAGCCGGTGAGCGTGGTCCACACCGAGCGGGCGGATCAGCTGCCGAGCCCAGGAACCGGCATCGCCACCGTGGGGAGGCGCCTCTTCAACGACACCTATCGGGAGGTCGGCCCACGCACCCTCCAGAGCAGCAGCGACAAGGCCTCCATCACGGGGACGGTGACCTATCGGGACCTCGGCGACCCCACCGACCCCGGCAACACGGTCAAGCCGGCCGATGAGGAGGCCTTCGTGGTCTCCTCGAGCGGTTCCTCCCTCCTCGTTCGGATCCCCGTCGACGGCGGCCCGCCGCTGGCCTCGGACGCCGAGCCGCCACCGATCGGGGCCCAGGTGACGGTGCCGGTCGAGATCCGCGGGGTTGGGTCGCTGAGCACGCCGCTGGCCCTGACGCCGGCGCCTGCGGCGCCAACCGGCTGCGCGCCCCCCGCGACTCCGTTCAATCCGTTCCCGGGGCCCACCCATGTGCTCGAGCTGGGGCCCGGGATGGCACCGCCCACTTCCACGGACGCCAAATTCGCGAGCATCGCGGGGATCGTGCAGGCGACCTGCGCCGGCGCGGGCAAGATGCTGATCTCCGCCGATGCGATCCGCGAGCGCGGCGTGGACCAGGAGCTCTCGACCGGCTCGATCGACCTCAGCCACTACTCGCCCGGGGAGCCGGTGGTCGCGAACATCACCCTCAGCCCGAGCGGCCCCTCCCTTGTCAGCGGCATCGCCAGCGACCAGGGCGTGACCGGGGCCAGGGACCACCTCCAGGGCCACGGCGACATGGCCGGCGCGCCGGTCGACGACCTGGGCACCCCCAAGAAGAAGAAGAAGAAAAAGAAGAAGAAGTAGCTACGCGGGCGCCGGGACGGACGGCGGCGCGAGCGCGGCCGTCGCGGACTCGAACAGCTTTGCCGCGGTCGGCCGCTGCGGCGGGTGGATCTCGAGGATCAGGGGCGCCTCGCGGCGGCCGAGGTACGGCGCCAGCTTCGGCCAGGGGACGGTCCCCCTGCCGGGAGGCAGATGCAGGTCGAGCCTCAGGGGGTCGAGCTCGGCGGGAGCTTCACTGCGCCGCCGGGCACCAAGATTGTCGTGCAGGTGGAAGAGGACGGCGCGGTCGAGCGCCGGCTCGATCAGCTCGATCGGGTCCGTCGCGCGGAGCCCGGCCACGATGTTGGCGTGCCCGACGTCGATGCAGAGGCCGACGGCCGGTGATCCGATCCGCTTCGCCATCGTGCGCAGGGTCAGGGGGGCGAACGAAAGCGCGTCCGGCCCCGGGAAGACTGGCGCGAGGTTCTCGAGTGCGATCGTCACGCCCAGGCGCTCCGCGCGCTTGGCGAGGGCCGCCAGGGCGCGAGTCTCCGCGAGCAGCTCGTCCTGGCTGCCCGGCGCGTCCGGGAGGTTGGCCGCGTGATAGACGACGTGAGTACCCCCGGAGTGAGCCGCGTAGGCGAGCAGGCCCTCCAGGGCCCGTGCGCCATCCGGCGTGCCGACCCTCAGTGACGCGGGGGCATGCAGGACGAGGCCGAGCCCGGTGGTCTCGAGCCCCTCGGCGAGCGCCGCGGAATGACGGGCGAGCAGGCGTGGGGTGCTGAGCACGGATTCCGGGGGAGATGGGACCTGGACGAACCGGAAGCCGGCGGCCTCCATCTCCTTCAACAGCGGTGCCGCGGCCCACCATTCGTTCGGGACGTTCAGCCCGAATCGCTCGTGAAGCTTTGCCTGCATCGATGCGAAGGTACGGCGCGTCCTGGGACATCCCGTGAACAGTCCGTGAATGAAGCTCGTACTATTGGCCCCAAGGCGGGGCTGGGTTCGCTCGCGAACCGTGTTTGGAGCCCAGCCATGCAGGAAGATAGGAGCCGAGTTGGCAAGCACCAAGCCCACACCGAGCGAAAGCAAGCAGGAGCAGAGCTGCCCCTCGTGCGGTAAGCCGATGGCCGCCGACCAGCGCTACTGCCTGAATTGCGGACACCGGGGCGCCGATCCCCGGGTGGAGTTCCGGCAGCACCTTTTCGCGGGCGATTCTGCCTCGGAGAACGGAGTCGCCCGTGCCCCGGCCGGCCGCGGATGGAACCCGCTTGCGGCCGCCGCTCTGATCGGGCTCCTGGGCATCGCCCTGCTGGTTGGTGTGCTGATCGGCAAGGACGAAGACGACGAGCCTGCGTCGTCCACTGCGCCGCCGGCCCAGACCACGCCTACCACAGGCGCCACCACGACGCCCGCGGCGCCCCCGGCGACGACCACGCCCGCCACGCCAGCACCCCCCGCCACCACCACGCCGAGCCCCGTCCCGGAAGCCGGCGCCGCCCCCGAGTCCCAGCCGGGGGTCCCGCCCGCGACGAAGAGAGGCACGCCATGATCGGCCGCCGCGGCTCGAAGAAGCAGACTGAGGCTCAACCTCCGGTGGAG
Organism: uncultured Solirubrobacterales bacterium; assembly: GCA_963752605.1. Classification (GTDB taxonomy): domain Bacteria; phylum Actinomycetota; class Thermoleophilia; order Solirubrobacterales; family 70-9; genus CAVVYW01. Next base: position 986,489 of record CAVVYW010000005.1, on the reverse strand, counting down.
GCCAAGACCGCGCCCGCCCCGAAGGCTCCGAAGGGCGCTGCTCGTCCTGGGTTCTTCGACACCTTCCGGTCCGGTTGGGACATGCCCGCGCTGAAGCTGGCCGGATCGAAGGCCGTCGCCACCGGCGCCTCGGCGAGAAGCTCGACCCCGGCCGGCAAGCGGCAGGGGAAAACGATCGAGGGAGCCCCCGGCCAGGCCGTGACCCGCCCCGAGCTCGCCAAGCAGCGCGACCACCTCGCCCGCCAGTTCGCCGAGCTCCAGTGGGATCTGGGCGGCATCGCATACGAGATGGCCAGCCGCGATCATTTCCGGATGGACGTGTTGCTGAAGCAGGCGGCGAGGCTTCAGGAGGTGGACTCCCAGCTCGGCCAGGTCGAGCGCGTCCTGCGACTCGAGCAGGAGGGCGCCGCCGGGACCTGTCCCTCCTGCGGCGGGCTCCAGGCGCGCGGCGCGATCTTCTGCTGGCAGTGCGGCAAGGAGCTGAAGCCCGAGGCAAAGACGAAGGCGACCGAGGCGAAGGCGGCCGGGGCGAAGCCGACGGCTGACGCCAAGGGCACCACCGAGCAGTCCAAGCCCACCGAACAGCCCAAGGCCGAGCAGCCCAAGCCCGCGGCGAAATCGGAGTCCACATGAGCCTCCGGGATCCGGTCGGCATCAATCTCCGGGGGCCGTGCCCGAGCTGCGGCACTGGCCTGGCAACCGACCAGCGCTACTGCGCGGAGTGCGGCGAGCGCCTCGTCTCACCGCTCAGCATGCCGTACGGGGCGCCGCCCCCGTATGCCCCCAACCGGTTCGGCCTGCCGATGCCGCTCAGGGTCGCGAGCACCCTGGCTCTCGCCACCCTCGTCTTCGGTGTCGTGGTCGGAACGGCGATGAGTACGGCGCTCTCGGAGCATCCAGCGCCGCCTCCGCCGATCCTCGCGCAGGCGTCGCCTCCGCCTCCGCCGAAGGACACGGCCGAGCCCGTCGCGCCGGCCCCCGCGCCCGAGCCGCCGGCTCCCGTCGCTTCCAGCTTCGGCTCGGCATATGCGCCCGGTGTCCAGCCGACCGCCACTGCCAAGACGCCCAAGCCGGAGCCGCAGATCATCAGCGGCACCGTCGTCCACGTCAATCCGGTGGCGGGCAGCTACGCGCTCGCCCAGGGCGGCCCCCTGGTCTCCGTCCACGCCCGTGGGCTCCCGCGGCCCGGGGACCGCGTGCGGGCCCCCGTGCGCACGCTCCTCAACGGCACCTACGCCGAGGACGGCAAGCGAAAGACGAGCGGGAGGGCCGGCGGTGCCACCTTCTCGGGGACCGTCACCTTCCGTGACGATGCGGCCGGCAGGGACTACTACACCGTGTCGGGTACCGGAAGCTCCGTGCTGGTCCACGTGCCGCCGGACGCCGCTGGGGCGGCGACGCCCCCGGACTTCGCCAGCTCGGTGACGGTGACCGTTCGCTTCGACGCGCCCGGCTCGAGCCCCGCGCCCACCCCGCCGCCGGCCCCGTCAGATGGCACCCCGCCCGCCACGACCACCACCACGCCCCAGCCCGGGCCGAACGCCTGCGACTCCGACGGCGAGGCGGGCGCCGCGGGCCCGAAGGCGTCGTCCGCAGCGAACCTCACCGAGACCCGGCGGTCGATCACCCAGAGCGGCGTGACCTCCGCCTCGCTCGAGGGGATCGTCCAGGCGGTCTGCCCCGGCAGCCGCCAGCTGGTGCTCTCCGCGGACGACACCAGGGAGTCCGAGCGGGACAGCGTGCTCGGCGTGGCCCAGGGGATCGACCTCTCCAAGCTTCGCCCCGGCCAGCCGATCACCGCGACGGTCGACCTGAAGCCGCCCGACCTGATCTCGCTGGGGAGCCTCGCCAGCGACCAGGGGATGAAGGGTGCGGGCGACTCAAGCCAGGTCCAGGGCCAGGCCGGCTCCTAGCCCCCCTTTTCCCCGCAAAGCGCGGCAATCTGAGAGCGGAGGCGCATCCGCGCGCTCTGCGAACATCCGCGCTGATGCTGTGCGGGGCGATTGACATCGGCTCGAACACGACCCGGCTGCTCGTGGCCGAGCCCCAGGAGGGCCAGCTCCGCAAGGTGATGGAGCAGCGCGCCTATACGCGCATCGGCAAGGGCGCGCGCAAGGAAGGCAAGATCACCGCGGAGAAGATCGCCGAGGTCGGCGAGGTGGTCGCCACCCAGGTGAAGCTCGCCGAGGAGCTCGGCGCCGAGGTGATCAAGACCGTCGCCACGGCGGCCATTCGCGAGGCGAAGAACCGCGACAAGGTCGTGAAGGCGATCGAGGAGACAGGCGGGGTGGAGGTGGAGGTCCTCGACGAGGAGGAGGAGGGCCGCCTCGCCTTCATCGGCGCGACCAAGTCGCTCGGGCATCCGGTTGAGGGCTCCGTCGCCGTCGTCGACGTGGGCGGGGGGTCTTCCGAGGTGATCTACGGCTCCCTGGGGGAGGGGGTCAGGGACGTCCGCTCCTTCAAGATCGGCTCCGGCTCCCTGACCGAGGACCATCTCGAGAGCGACCCGCCCTCCGCGGCCGAGATCCGGGCGCTGCGCGATCACATCGGCGATCACTTCGAGAAGGTGGACCTGGAGCTTCCGGACCAGGCCGTCGCCGTGGGCGGCAGCGCCACCTCGCTCCGCACCCTGGTAGGTGCGGTGCTCGAATACGAGACGCTGGAGCGGGCCGTGCGCGTCCTCTCCAGCGACGAGATCACCGATGTCGCCAGGCGCTTTGAGCTCGACCCGCGGCGGGTGAAGCTCCTGCCTGCCGGGGTGCTCCTCTTGGAGAAGTTCTCAGACCTTCTCGGGCAGCCCCTGCAGATCGGCAAGGGGGGCCTGCGGGAGGGAATCATCCTCGAGCTGCTCAACGGGAAGGCCGGAGACCCCGCGAAGTCCCTGGCGGCGTAGTCACTTTTCGCTTGACGCGGGTCATAGGGTGTGAAGTCATGGCGAAGCCAAGGCCGATCCCCGATCTGAGCCCCGAGGAGAGCTACGGCGAGGCCGCCGCGAGGATCGTCGAGGTCCGCACCGAGGAGCTCGCCGACCACTCCCGCGGCGTCCTGGACACCGGCGACATCGAGCGGGTGCACGACATGCGGGTCGCGACCCGGCGCCTGCGCGCCGCGCTCGAGGTCTTCGAGCCCTGCTTCCCGCCCAAGGCCTACAAGGAGACGATGCGGGAGGTGAAGCGGCTTGCCGACGGGCTCGGCGAGCGCCGCGATCGCGACGTGGCGATCGCCTCGCTGCGGAGCTTCAACGACCAGATGCCGGCGCCCGACCGCCGCGGGGTCTCCTCGCTGATCGACCGGCTGGCGTCAGAGCAGGCCCAGGCCAACGTCGAGCTGGCTCCCCTGGTGGACATTCAGAGCCTGACGCCCCTGCGGGAGAGCCTGATGGAGCTGGTGGCGGCGGCGCGGGACCGAGGCCGCGCTGAAGAGGCCGAGGAGGCCGAGGCGGAGGCATGAAGGCGCGTGCGGTCAAGAAGCTCGACCCCGCCGGCCCACTGGCTGAGAACGCCGCGCGCATCGTCAAGGTGCGGCTCGACGAGCTGCGCTCCTTCTCCCCGAAGGCCCTCGATCCCGACAGGGAGAGGGCCCAGCACGACATGCGCATCGCCGCGAAGCGGCTTCGCTACGTCCTCGAGGTCACGGGGTTCTGCTTCGGCAAGCCGGCCGATACGGCGAGACGGCGCGCCCGCGACCTGCAGGACATCCTCGGCGAGATCCACGATTGCGACGTGATGCTCCCGCGGGTGCGCGAGCACATCGAGGAGCTGCAGAGCGCGGACGCCGAGGCGGTCCGCGCCAGGGCCGGGCAGACGCCCGATCTCGATCCCAGGCTTGCCGCCCAGGCACCAAGCCGCACCATCTACCGGGGGCTCGACGTCCTCGCGGTCTACCTGAGGGCCCGCCGTGAGCTGCTCTTCGACCGCTTCGTCGCGTTCTGGAAGCGCCAGGAGGAGACGGGGACCTGGCTGCGCCTGGAGCGCGCGGTGGACGCCCATCTGAAGCGCGCCAGGGAGGCTCGCCGGGCGGCGAAGGCGGCGGCCGAGGCCCAGGCGAAGCTCGAGGCGGCGGAGCGAGCGAAGCAGGAGGCGGATGCGCGCGCAGAGCGAGCCGAGGCACAGCGAATCCGCGATTCGTCGCGGCATATCCCTCGCTAGGGCTTGCCCGCGGCTCGCCTCAGCCGCCCCGCCAGGGTCCGCAGGTGCTCGGCGAGCTCGGGCGGCTCGTGGACCTCGAAGTCGACCCCCAGCATCGCGATCCGCAGCGCGAGCCATCCGAGGTCGTCGTCGCCCGTCCGGAACTCGCAGCTGTTCGCGCCCTTCTCCTCGATCGTTCCCCAGCGGGCGGCGAAGCGACCGGCGATCTGCTCGACGGGGGCGTGGAGCGTGACCCGGGCCTCATACCGAGTCGGCGCCCCGGCGATGCTCTGCTTGACGTAGGCGGCGGCATCTCGGGCGGGCAGCTTGCGAGGGTCAAAGCGAACACCGGTCGAGGCCGGGCGCGCGAGCCGATCGACCCGGAAGCTGCGCCAGTCCTCGCGGCGGCGGTCCCAGGCGGCGAGGTACCAGCGGCGGCCCAGGTTGACGAGCGAATGGGGCTCGACCTCGCGGCGGCTCTCGGTGCCGTCGCGGCTGCGGTAGGCGAAGCGGAGGCACTCGGCGTCGCGGCAGGCGGCTGCGATCGTGGTCAGATGCCGGGGGTCGACGGTCGGGCCGTCGACCGCCGGGGCTATGGTCGCCGAGCCCAGCGCGCCGACCCGGCGGCGGAGGTGAGCCGGCAGGACCTGCTCGAGCTTGACCAGCGCTCGCACCGCGGTCTCCTCGATCCCGGTCACCGACGAGCGGGCGGCCGTGCCGAGCCCGACCGCGATCGCGATCGCCTCGTCGTCGTCGAGGAGCAGCGGCGGCATCGCGGTCCCGGCTGCGAGCCGGTAGCCGCCGGCGGGGCCGGTCAGGGACTGGACCGGGTAGCCGAGCTCGCGCAACCGCTCGATGTCCCGCCGGATCGTTCTTCGCGACACCTCGAGCCGCTCGGCGAGCTCGGGCCCCAGCCAGTAGGGGCGCGCCTGGAGCAGCGAGAGCAGCTCCAGAAGTCGGCTCGAGGTCGCGGTCACGACATTTACATCGTCGCTGACATTTAGGACACATCCTGACCTAATCAGGGGATACGGTGCCGCCACTGTCAACGAGTGAAGGAGCCACCGATGCCTGAGCGCGACGGATACATCCCCGGCGTCCCCTGCTGGGTGGACACGAGCCAGCCCGACCCCGAGGCCGCGACCGAGTTCTACGGCGGGCTCTTCGGCTGGGAGTTCGAGAACGTGCTGCCCGACGACTCGGCGGGCAAGTACTTCAGCGCCCGGATCGACGGCCGCAACGTCGCCGCCGCCGGCTCCATTCCGGAAGGGGCGCCCGAGATGGCTGTCTGGAACACCTACATCTGGGTCGACAGCGCCGACGAGACCGCGGGCAAGGTCCGCGATGCCGGCGGCACCATCGTCACCGAGCCCTTCGACGTGATGGACTCCGGCCGGATGGCGGTCTTCACCGACCCCGAGGGAGCGGCGCTGTGCACCTGGGAGGCCAATCAGCACAAGGGCGCCGAGCTGGTCAACGACCCGGGAACGGTCGTTTTCAACGGCCTCAACACCCGCGACGTCGAGGGCGCGAAGAAGTTCTACCGCGCGGTCTTCGGCTGGGGGACGCTCGACGTCGGTGCCGAGATGTGGACCATGCCTGGATACGGCGACCACCTGGAGAAGGACAACCCCGACCTCCGCAAGTTGATCAAGGAGACCGGCGGACCCGAGGGGTTCGAGGACGTCGTCGCCGCGATCAACCCGATCGCGGAGGATGACTCCGACACCCCCGCGCACTGGAGCGTCACCTTCGCGACCGACGACGCCGACGCCACCGCCGCCAAGGCCAAGGAGCTCGGCGGCAAGGTGATCGCGCCGCCCTTCGACGCCCCCTGGGTGCGGATGACGGTGCTCGCCGATCCGCAGGGCGCAACCTTCATCGCCAGCAAGTACACGCCCGAGAACAAGGACCTCGGCAGCGAGGCGAACGCGGCCGTCGAGGCCTAGGGCCTGCAAGGCCTGCGGTGGGCGGGAGCGAGCGCCCGGTCGCCCGCTCTCGCCCTCGGGGCGGCTCAGCGGAGCGCTGAGCTTGCGCTTTCACGTGAAAGCACGACTACGGCGACCGCCACGCCCAGGGCTCTGCGGCCTTCTACAGCCACCGGCCATGTCATACTCGCGCCGACGGGTCCGACCCGCGCGGCGCAACCCGCGACGGCGACGGGAGGAGCGGGATCGATGGGAAACACCGGTGAAGGAAGGATGGGCTTCCGCATTCGCATTGCGCTGCTCGCGTCCGCCATTGCCTGCCTCTCCCTCCCCGCTGCCGCGAGCGCAGCCACCCAGACCTTCAACTTCACCGGCGCGCAGCAGAGCTTCGTCGTCCCGGCGGGAAGCCAAATCATCGTGGAGGCCTGCGGCGCCGAGGGCGGCGATGGCGATACGGGGGGCTTCTTCGGCGAGGGCGCCGATGGAGGTTGCGTTACGGCGACGATCCAAGTGACGCCCGGCGAGACCCTCGCTGTGTTCGTGGGCGGCCAAGGGGGGGCAGGCACCGCTGGTACCGGGGCAGCCGGGTTCAACGGCGGCGGGAACGGAGGCGACACTCCTGGTAGCGGTGAGGGCGGCGGTGGTGGGGGCGCGTCGGACGTGCGTCGTGGCGCCGAGCGGATCGTCGTCGCGGGCGGCGGCGGGGGCGGCGGCAACGGCCCCGTGGTGATGGGGCCGGGCAATGGAGGCGCCGGCGGCCTATTGACCGCGGCGAACGGGACCAACGGCGGTGATGGCGCGGTTGGCGGCGGTGGAGGCGACACGCTCCTGGGCGTCGGCGGTGCCGCGGGTGCCGGTGTAGACGGTGGCGCCGCGGGCGGGGTCGGCGATCTCGGCATCGGCGGGGCGGGAGGAACCGTTGGCGCCGCCACGGGCGGACCTGGGGGTGGAGGAGGCGGCGGCTACTACGGCGGTGGCGGTGGCGGCGGCGACGGCGCTGACGACACCATCGGCAACACGGGCGGTGGCGGTGGTGGAGGCGGCTCGTCCTTCGTGGTGGCCGGGGCCACCGACGTCAACCACCAGCAGGGTGCTCGCTCCGGCAATGGCGTCGTCGTGATCACCTACACGCCGGCCTCATCACAGAGCCCGGCGGGCGAAAGTCCACCTGCGGCTACCGGGGAGGACCGGAAGTGCAAGCGGCTCCGCAAGAAGCGCAATCGCCAGGAGCGCGGACTGGAGAAGGCCAAAAGCGCGGCGAAGCGCTCGCAGATCGCCGCCAACATCGAGGGCACCAAGAAGCGGCTGAAGAACCTCGGCTGCTGAAGCCGATCAGCGGTGGAGGGAAAGGGTGATTGGGCGGTCGGGCACGACCGACCAGTCGCCGTGCCGCCAGTCGATTCGCGTCCCGTCGCCCAGCCGGACCCCGGTGCGCCCGAGGCGGGGCTCGCCCCACAGCGTCGCCTCCAGGGGGCGCGCTGGGTCCTCCTCGCCGAGGCCGCGGGCGACGTCGGCCTGCGGATAGGTGACGACGATCGAGCCGGACCGGACCCAGAGCGGGATGCGCTCCAGGGGCGCCTCGGCCTCGATCCAGCGGCCGCCCTCGAGCCGCTCGCCGGTCCACCAGCAGATCCACTCGCCGCGCGGCAGGTAGGTGCGGCGACCCCTCGCGCCTTCTTGGAGGACGGGGGCGACCCAGAGCGCGGGCCCGAGCAGATAGGAGTCCGGGATCGCCCATCCCTCGGGATCGCCCGGGTCGGCCAGGCAGAGGGGGCGCATGATCGGCAGCCCGGTTCGAGACGCGGTGGCCGCCGCGGCGCGGATGTACGGGACCAGCCGCTCATGCAGCAGGATCGCCTCGCGGTAGCGCTCGAGGATGCCCTCGTCGTAGGTCCACGCCTCCTGCTCGAAGCGGCCGTGCGCCTGCATCAACGGCGAGAGGGCCCCGAACTGGGCCCAGCGAACCAGCAGCTCCGGCGGGCAGCGGTCGGCGAGCGCTGCCCCGAGATAGCCGCCGACGTCGTGCGAGAGGTTCGAGAACCCGCTGGCCGCGGCGGTGAGCAGCGAGGTGAGCAGCGCGCGGAGGGACCAGAAGTCGGAGGCCTGATCCCCGCCCCAGAGCATCCCGGTCGCCTGCTGGCCTGACCAGCCGGAGCGCCCGAAGACCACACCGCGTCCCTCGCCGTGCACGGCGTCGAGCGCCTCCTGCGTGGCCTCGCGGTAGAGCCGGCCGTAATCCCAGGCCGCCTCCGCACCCTTGCGGCCGTCGCTGAGCCGCGAGTCCGGCGGGAAGTAGTAGCCCTCACCGTCGTCCGCCTTCACCCCCTCGACGCCGAGCTCGAAAACCGGGCGCGAGAGCTCGCGCCACCAGCGGCGCGCCTCCTGCGAGGTGAAGTCGACGATGGAGCCGGTGCCCATCCACCATCGCCCCAGATGGGGGTCGCCGTCGGCCCCCTGGACGTAGTGCCCGGCGCGCGCCCCATCCTCGTAGTTCTCCGCGGGCTCACGGTGCAGCCGCTCGGAGTCCGCGTCGGGCGGACGCTGCCCGTCGATCGACTCGACGTTCACCCACGGCGTCACCCAGACGACGGTGCGGACCCCGTCCTCGCGCATGCCCTTGACCAGGCTGGGCGCGTCGGGAAACTGGTGGGGGTTGAACCGCCAGGTGTTGTACTGCGTCTCCCAGGGGGAGTCGATCACGATCGCGTCGAGCGGCAGCTCGTTGTCCCGGTACCCGCGCCAGTCGTCCTCGACGTCGTCCTGTTGCTCGTAGACGTCGCGGCTCTTCCAGTGGCCGTATGCCCACTCCGGCAGCAGTGCGGGCATGCCGGTCTCCCGGAGCAGCGCACGGAGCCGGGCCGCGGGCGTGGGGTGGAGCATGAAATGGACCCGGAGCGGTCCGGAGGCGGTGCGAACGGAGATCGAGGCGTGATCACCGGTCAGGTCCGCCTCCACTCCCGGCCCCGAGGTCTCGACCCATGCCGCCCACCCGGCCGAGGAGAGGACCCACGGGACGGGGGCGTAGTCGCCCTGCGGGATCCCGCCCATCTCGAGGAGGTCCGGCGGGCAGTCGGGCCCCGTGTAGCGGCGGTCTGCGCCGAGAGCGACGCAGCGGCCCCGCTGGTCGAAGTCGAGGCCGTGTCGTGCCCCGAGCCCGGTCAGGCGCTCGCCCTCACGCAGGGGCCAGCTGACGCCATGTCGCACCCATTCGCTCGCGGGCGCGTCAGCCACCACCAACAGGCGATCGGCCGCGGGCGCGGTGATCTCCACGAACTCGGCATCCAGCTCCTCGGGCGCCTGCCGCTCCTCGTGGGGGATGACTCCCTCGGTCAGGGTGATCAGCTGGTCGCGGGCGTGCCCGCGGCAGGCCCAGGGCTGCAGTGTCCCGAGCAGCTCTCCGGCGAGCCCTCCGGCCGCGACGGCATCGTGAGTCGGTGTCCCTTCCGTCACGGCGATGGCGTTGAGTGTGCCAAGCGGGGCTTTTACATTCGTGATGCGCCTGTCACGTTCACAACCTCTTCACGCCGTGGTGACCACCTCGTAACGGCGTTTCCCCTGCATGGGCGGACCATTCGCCTTGCAATGACAAGAGGAAATGAGAACGGGAGAACAGGGAGAAAATATGAACCCGCTTTCCACCACCCGGGTGGACCTGCATTGCCACTCAACCGCGTCAGAGGTCTCGAAGCTCGGCATCCAGCGCAGCCTCGGCCTGCCCGAGTGCGCCACTCCTCCTGAGGAGGTCTATGACCTCGCCAAGGCGCGGGACATGGACTTCGTCACGATCACCGATCACGACACGATCGCCGGCTGCCTGGAGATCGCCGATCGGTCCGATGTCTTCATCTCCGAGGAGCTGACCACCTGGTTCGCCGGTGAGCCGCAGGCGGTCCACGTGCTCTGCATGGGAATCACCCCGGACGATCACGCCTGGCTGCAGGAGAACGCCCGTGACCTGGAGGCCTGCGCGGACTACCTGCACTCAAATGAAATCGCATGCTCCCTTGCTCATCCCTTCTACGCGGTGGAGGCGCCGCTGACGCCGGCGCACAGGCGACGGCTCGCCGAGCTGTTCCCGGTGTGGGAGACCCGCAACGGCTCCCGCGCCCGCGAGCTCAACATGCCCGCCGCGATCTACATCGAGACGCACGGTGGAACCGGCACCGGCGGCTCCGATGACCACGCCGGCGTGGACATCGGACGGACCTTCACTGAGGCCCCGTCCGCGGCCACGCCGGAAGAGTTTTTGCGGCACGTCCGCGAGGGCCGCGCCGAGGCGCGCGGCGAGCAGGGCAGCGCCGCCAAGTGGGCCCACTCGGCGATGGCCCTCGGCACCCGCGCCCTGCTGATCAAGGACGCCAAGACCAACGGCCACGGGGAGCTCCGCGAGCCCGAGCCCGACGCCGTCCTGAAGATGGCCGAGCGGGTGATGAGCGAGGGCAACGTGCCGCAGCGGCTCGGTCGCAGGTGACCTCGGTCCCGAGGACGCGAGGGCGTTGCTCCACTCCTTCACCGAGGCGCTGGGCATGGACCTGCACGGACGCGCCCTGATCGAGCACATGCAGGCGGATGACTTCAGCCACGCCGAGCTCGCCCGCCGGGCCCGGCGCGTGCACGAGCGCCGCCTCAGCGAGGTCGTCGAGACGACCGTCGAGAGGTTCGCCGGCGCAGAGGAGCCCGGGGAGCTCGGTGGGCTCGCCATCGAGACCGGCCGCGACCTGTTCCGCGCCGCGATCCCCGCGATCCCGTACGCCCCCGCGGCCGCCTTCCTCGGCAAGGAGAAGCAGAAGCTCAATCCTGGTGAGGGCCCGAAGCGCGTGGCCCTGGTCGCCGACGCGATCGGTGGAGTCCACGGCGTGACCCACACGATCGAGCGGATCCGCGAGCTCGGAGTCGCCGGCTACGAGGTCGAGGTGATCGGCACGGACCGCGACGTCGACCGGCGCCTGCCCGCGGTAGCCGAAGTAGAGATGCCCTTCTACGCCGGCCTCGAGATCGGCGTGCCCAGCCTTCCGGCGATGGTCGAGGTGCTCGCGGAGGGCCGCTTCGACCTGGTCCACGTGACCGCCCCGGGTCCCGCGGGCGTGACCGCCGCCCTGATCGCCCGGATCATGGAGCTGCCGCTGCTCGGCAGCTGGCACACCGAGCTGGGGGCCTACGCCCGGCAGCGCTCCGGGGCCGAGGCCCTCGAGCGTGGAATGAACGCGGCGCTGTCGCTCTTCTACCGGCAGTGCGGCCGGGTGCTCTCGCCGAGCCCCGCGAGCGACGACTCGCTCGCCAAGCTCGGAGTCGAGCGCGACCGGATCGGCCGCTGGGGACGCGGGGTCGACACCTCCCGGTTCGATCCAGACCTCCGCGACGCGGATGCATACCCCGGCGAGATCAAGGTCATGTACGCGGGGCGGCTCTCGAAGGAGAAGGGGATCGACCTGCTCGCCGACGCGTTCCTGCAGGCTCGCGAGGCCGACCCGAGGCTCCACCTGCTGCTCGCGGGCGGCGGCCCCGAGGAGGCGGTTCTGCGCGAGCGGCTCGGCGAGGCCGCGACTTTCCTCGGGTTCCTCCACGGCGAGGACCTGCCGCGGGCCTACGCGAGCGCGGACATGTTCCTCTTCTGCAGCCGCACCGACACGTTCGGCCAGGTGCTGGTCGAGGCCGGCGCCAGCGGCCTCCCCGCGGTGGCCGTCGCTGAGGGTGGCCCCACCTCCATCGTGGTGGACGGGGAGACCGGCCGGCTCTGCGGGCCGGACCCGGACCTGCTCGCTGCGGCGGTGCTGCAGCTCGCGGGCGCGCCCGCCTGGAGGGCCAAGCTTGGCCGCCAGGCGATCGCGGCCGCCCGCGCCCGAACCTGGGAGGCGGCACTCGGCCAGCTCGCCGATGGCTACGCCGCGCTCACCGAGGTCGCGATCCTGGAGCAGCCCGAGGCCCCGGTCCTTCGGGTCGCATAACTGATCCGTCGCTCCCGGAAGCGCGAGCGCCCTGCCTCTAGCATTGACCCTCTGACCGAGGAAGCCACCCGCACAACCGAGAGCGAGGGGACCACCGGTGTGGCGCCCGGGTCCACCGACGACACCGCGACCTCGGTGCCCCCGAAGGCCGCCGTGCCCCCGACGGCGGAGCGCGAGCTCTCGGACCCGTCCCTCTACTTCAATCGCGAGCTCTCCTGGGTCGACTTCAACGACCGCGTGCTCCAGGTGGCCGAGGACTCCTCGGTGCCCCTGCTCGAGCGGCTCAAGTTCTGCGCCATCTACGAGGACAACCTCGACGAGTTCTACATGGTGCGGGTGGCGGGTCTTCATGACCAGGTCGAGGCCAAGCTCGACGCCCGCGGCGCCGACGCGATCCCGCCGGGCGAGGTGATCGAGAGGATCCGGGAGCGGGTCATCGAGCTTCGGTCCCGCCTCCACCACTGCTACGCGGATGAGATCTGCCCCGCGCTGGCGGAGCACGGCATTCGCATCATCTCCCTGGACCTGGCGAACGAGACCGAGCGGGAGGAGATCGAAACGATCTTCCAGAAGCAGGTCTTTCCCGCCCTCACCCCCCTCGTGATCGGCCGCGGCCGGCCCTTCCCGTACATCTCGAACATGTCCCTGAGCATCGCGGTGCTGCTCCGGCATCCCGAGAAGGACGAGCAGGTCGCCGCTCGCGTCAAGGTCCCGAAGGAGCTGCTGCGGCGGTTCATCTCGATCGGGGACGGAACCACCTTCGTGGCCCTCGAGGAGATCATCGCCGCCAACCTCGACGACCTCTTCCCGGGGATGGAGATCGTCCATCACTCACTCTTCAGGGTGACCCGCGACACCGACTACGACGTCTCCGACGAGGCCGACGACCTCCTCCTCGCCGTCGAGGAGGAGGTCCGCCGCCGCCGCTTCGGGGAGGTCGTGCGGCTCGAGGTCTCGCCGGACATGGACGAGGGCCTGCGCGGACAGCTCGTCGAGGCGATGAAGCTGGACGAGAGCCAGGTCTACGACGTACCCGGGCTGCTCGGGCTCGACGACCTGGCCGACGTGTACGACGTCCCGGGCTTCAGAGAGCTGCGCTACCCGCCCTGGCAGGGGGTCACGCCGCCGGAGCTGCAGCAGGGGAAGACCCACCGGGAGGTCGACGTGCTCGGCGCGATGCGCGACGGCGACATCCTGGTCCACCATCCCTACGACTCGTTCGCCAGCTCGGTTGAGCGCTTCATCCGCCAGGCGGTGGAGGACCCGAACGTCCTGGCGATCAAGCAGACCGTGTACCGGACCAGCGCGGACTCGCCGCTGGTCCCCGGCCTGATCGAGGCCTCGGAGCGGGGCAAGCAGGCCGTGTGCCTCGTGGAGCTGAAGGCCCGCTTCGACGAGAGCGCCAACATCCGCTGGGCGCGCTCGCTCGAGGAAGCGGGCGTCCACGTCGTCTACGGGATCCCGGGGCTGAAGATGCACGTCAAGTGCGTCCTGATCGTCCGCCGGGAGGGCGACGGGGTCCGCAACTACGTCCACATCGGAACGGGCAACTACAACCCCAAGACGGCCCGGCTCTACACCGACCTCGGTCTGTTCACAGCCAATACCGAGATCGGCGAGGACATCGCCGAGATGTTCAACTACCTGACCGGCTATGCACGCCCCCAGGGATACCGGAAGGTGATGGTCGCCCCGTTCAACCTGAAGGAGGGCGTCCTGAACGAGATCGAGGCCGCGATCGATGCCCACAGCGCCGACCAGCCGTCCCGGATCCGGATGAAGATGAACTCGCTGCTGGACGCTCCGTGCATCCGAGCCCTGTACCGGGCCTCGCGCGCCGGCGTCCAGGTCGACCTCAACGTCCGCGGAATCTGCGCGTTGCGCCCCGGGGTCCCGGGCGTCTCGGAGAACATCAGGGTCGTCTCGATCGTCGACCGCTTCCTAGAGCACTCCCGCATCTTCTCCTTCGACCGGGGCGACGGCGAGGAGCGCGTGCTGATCGGCTCGGCCGACCTGATGCCGCGGAACCTCTACAACCGGGTCGAGCTGCTGGCGCCGGTGGAGGGGCAGACCCGAAGGAATCAGCTCAGCGACGTGCTGGACCGCGCCTTCGCCGACAACACCAACGCCTGGGAGCTGGGCCCGGACGGAGGCTGGACCCGTCGCTCGCCGGACGGCCAGCGCCGCAACCTTCAGCGTGAGCTGATGGAGCAGCACGCGAAGCGCTCCGAGCAGGCCGTTCCCATACGCGGCTAGCCCCGCGCTGGTAGCTTGGCGCGCTCGTGCCTCTTCGGTCAGTCATAACGAGGGACGCGGTCTTCTTCGAGCTCCTGTCGGAGGCGGGAGTGAACATCACCCGCGCGGCCAAGCTGCTCGAGCACATGTTCGAGGTCTGGCCCGAGGAGAAGGGCGTGGTCCGCGACATCCTCAAGGCCGAGCAGGAGGGCGACCGGATCACCCAGGAGATCGTCCGGAGACTCAACGTCGAGCCGGTCCGCGGTCTCGAGAGCGCAGACGTCTACGCGCTCGCCACCCAGCTCGACGACATCGTGGACGACATCGAGGAGGCGGCCGACTTCATGGGCCTCTTCAAGATCGAGGCGCCGATGGAGCAGGCGCACGAGCTGGCCAACATCCTCGCCCAATCCTGCGAGCAGGTCTCAGGCGCCCTGACGAACCTCCGAGGCTTCAAGGGCCTCGAGCACTACTGGGTCGAGATCCACCGCCTCGAGAACGAGGGGGACCGGGTCTGGCGCGAAGCTCTCGCCTCGCTGTTCCAGGGAGGCATCGACCCGATGGTGGTGATCCGGTGGAAGGACATCTTCGGCCTCCTCGAGCGGGCGATCGACTCGACGGAGACCGCGGCGCACACGATCGAGGCGATCGCCGTCAAGCACTCCTGAGTTTGGGCTGAGCCCCCAGCAGGTAGAGGGGTATGGCCGTGGCCCAGCAGAGCAAACAATCGGCGAAGGGCAGCACCCCCGCCCGCCGGCGCGAGACGAAGGCGGAGCGCGCCGACCGCAACCTGGGCGAGCTCCTGCAGGAGCTGCGGGTGGCCCTGCCGGGAGTGCAGATCCTGTTCGCCTTCCTGCTGACCGTGCCGTTCGCCCAGGGCTTCACCAAGCTGAATGGCGACCAGCGCGATCTCTACTTCGGGGTCCTGATGGCGACCGCGCTCTCTACCGCGCTGCTGATCGCCCCGACTGCGTACCACCGCTTGCTCTTCCGCCAGCGGGATAAGGAGCATCTGGTGACGATCTCGAACCGGCTTGCGATCGCCGGGCTGATGGTCCTAGCGGTCGCGATCACCGGGGCGGTGCTGCTGATCGCGGATTTCCTCTTCCAGGGTGCCCAGGCGGTGATCTTTACCGTCGTGGCCGGGCTCTTCTTCGTGGTCCTGTGGGTCGTGCTGCCGCTGCTGCGGCGGGCGGAGCTGGCTGAGTCCGAGCGCTGAGTCCCTAGGCGGTGCGTGAGGGAGCTTCCGCCCGCAGCGCGCGGAGCTCCAGCTCGATTTCCGCCAGGAACGGAAGCTCCGGGTCGAGCTCTGTCAATTCCTCGAGGTCCTCGCCCCAGAGCAGGAGCCGCTCGTCGAGCGTGGTGTCGAGCCGGCGGCCGACCTCTTCGCGGTCCTCGGCCGGCACCTTGCGCCAGTCGCGCATGTTGGCGACCCGGTCGGCGGCGTAGATCAGGATCGAGTTGCGGCCGTTGCCGAGGACGCGGCGCCGAAGCGCCCGCTTTCGAGCGGCGTACCCCTCGATCTCGTCGTCCTCGCTGAGGGAGTCGATCATCTCCGCCACGTCCGGGCCGAATCGCTTCCGGATCTCCGGGAGCTCGATCTCGGTCTTCTCGACGACGTCGTGGAGGTAGGCGGCGACGATCACCTCGTCATCGAAGCCGGCGTCCGCGAGCAGCCGCGCGACCGCGATCGGATGCTCGACGAACTGCTCGTGGGTCTGCTTCCGGTGCTGCCCGAGGTGCGCGCGCCGGGCGAAGCGGAGCGCGGCCGCAGCCACCTCCGAATCGCTCCTTGGTTCGAGTCGTGTCGAGGTGTCTGCCATCTGAGCCGGAGAGACGCTAACGACGATACGCCCAAACCGCAATTTGCGCCCGACTGAAACTCGCAAATTGCGATCTTCTGATTGACAACGCATTTACATCGGAGTCACCAGCGGGTCCGGCTCGCGCCGCCGTAGAATCGCAGCACCGATGCAGACCGCCCGGAACGTCGCGATCATCCTGCTGCTCGCCCTCGCAGTCGCCGCCGTCCCCGGGGGGGAGGCGACCGCGGAGACGATCCTGGTCGCGATCTCGATCGCCTTCCTCGGGGCGATCGCCTGGTTCGTCTACCGGCTCTACCGGGACCAGCAGTTCACCCTGGCGACGATGAGCGACGGCCGCAGGGCGATCCTGTTCGGCGCTGTCGGGGCGATGGTCCTCCTGATCGTCGGCTACGAGGAGTTCAGTGGCGGCGCGGGGATCCTGGTCTGGCTTGCACTGATGGCGGCGGCCGTTGCCGCGATCGTGATCGTCGTGCGGGACGCCACCCGCTACAGCTAGCGAGTCGCCACATTCAGCGCGCGTCTCGCGCGCCGACCGCCTCTAGCTTCGCGCCATGGGTGCCGGAGGCCGAGACCTGGGATACCGGGAGCAGGGGCAGGCGTCGGTCGAGCTGCTCGCGGTGCTTCCCGCGCTGATCGTCTGCGTGCTGATCGCCGCGCAGGCGGTGGCGGCCGGCTGGGCGCTGTGGACGGCGGGTAACGCGGCGCGCGCCGGCGCCCGTGCCGAGCACGTCGGCTCCGACGGCGAGGAAGTCGCCCGGGGGGCGCTCCCCGGCGGCCTCCGCGAGGGCGCCGACATTCGCTCCCGGAGTGGAGTTCGCGTCAGGGTGGGGGTGCCCCGGCTGGCGCCCGGGGCCGAGTTGCCGGCGGTGACCGCCGCCTCGACGCTCGATGCCGGACGCTGAGAGAGCCCAGGCGTCGGTCGAGCTCCTCGCGGGCCTGCCCGCCCTCGGACTCGCTGCCCTGATCGCGGTGCAGCTCATGCTGACGGGGTACTCGCTGACGATCGCCGACGGCGCTGCGGAGGCCGGCGCGATCGCCGGCGCAACCGGGCAGGACGCGGCCGCCGCGGCGCGTGAGGCCCTGCCTGCGTGGGCGCGGGGGAGGGCGACAGTGACCGCCGGGGAAGGCGCTGTGCGAGTGGAGCTGCGGCCGCCTTCGCCGCTCGCATCGGTCGCCGAACGCCTGACCGTCACCTCTGAGGCATGGGCCCGGTCGCCCGGGGGAGGGGGATGAGCAAGAGCGCCTCGTCCCTGCTGGTGACCGGGCCGGAGCGGCGCTCCAGCCTCGCACTCGCCGCCGCCATCGCCGCCGAGGTCGGCGCCTCGGGCGGCGCCCCGACCCTGCTGGCGGAGCTCGGGCCGGAGGCGCGGCGGCGCTCGACGACCCTGCTGGCCTCGCCCGCTGCCCGCCGGCTCGAGGATGTGCTTCGTGCCGCCGGCCGACGCGGCTCCGCGCGCGGGCATCTGTGCCATTTCGCGCTGACGGGCGAGGAGGGCGATCCGATCGAGGAGCTCGGCGACGCCCTCGCCGAGGCGGGAGCGGAGGTTGTAGTCGTGCAGGTGCCGGGCGCGCTCTGGGTGCCCGCTCTGGAGTCCGCGCGGCTGGGAGCGGTGGGCGGGTGTCTCATCGTGGAGCTGCCGCGCCAGCGCTCCCTCGCTGCGCTGGGAACGAGCGAGCTCGCCAGCCGCGGCCTGAGGGCGCAGGTGGCGACGACTGCGCCGACCGCGCTCGCGGCGCGGAGGGCCCTGGCGGGGGTGCCCTCCGGTGGCCGAAGCTCCGCCAGCGCGGCTCGAATCGCCCGGCGCTTGCTCGGGCTGGGCTCACAGCCCGCGGATCGCGACGGGGAGCGCGGGCAGGCTCTGCCCGCGGTGCTCGGGGCGGGAGCGGCGCTGATCATCACGGCGCTGCTGCTCGCCGCGATCGTCGGCGCCGTCACCGGAAAGGGCCGCGCGCAGAGGGCGGCCGACCTGGCGGCCCTCTCGGCCGCGCGGAGCATGCGCGACGACGTCTCGCGGCTGCTGGAGCCCGCTCGGCTTCCGAGCGGAGCGCCCAACCCGAGCCACCTCTCGCGCGCCCTCTACTTCGCGCGCGCCCAGGCCGCGGCGGAGGAGGCGGCGCGGCGCAACGGGGTGGACCCGGGGCGCCTGCGGGTTGGCGTTTCCGGACGCGGGCGCCCAGCCGCCGCTGCGGGCGCGCGCCCGCATCGAGGCGGAGATCGATCCCGCCGAGCTGCCCGGAGGGCAGCGGCTCGAGGGCGCCAGGCGAGAGCCGATCGAGGTCGAGGCGACGGCCGTCGCGGAGGCGTCCCCGCCGGCGGGAAGCTGGTCGGGGATGCCCGCCCAGGCGAGCGGGGGCGGCTACTCCGGGCCGCTGGCCTACCGGAACGGCGAGGGCATGCGCCCGGACGTGGCGGCCGCCTTCGACCGGATGGCCGCCGCCGCTCGGCAGGCCGGCCATACGCTCGTGGTCAGCTCGGGCTTCCGGTCCGACGCCGAGCAGGCTGAGCTCTGGGAGCGGCATCCCGATCCCACCTGGGTCGCCCCGCCGGGCCGCTCGCTGCATCGCTGCGCGACCGAGCTCGACCTCGGCCCATCGTCGGCCTATTCGTGGCTCGCCGCCAACGCTCGGCGCTTCGGCTTCATCCAGCGGTACTCGTGGGAGGCCTGGCACTACGGCTTCGTCGCCGGGCCGCCGCCCTGCTCCGCCGCCGGGAACAGGGGTGGCCTGGGGCGGTTGGCGCCCGATCCGGACGGCTCCGCATCGGGCGCGGCGCTGCCCGCGTTCGTCCCCGCGCGCTACCGGGAGCCGCTGCTTCGCTCCGCCGGGCGCTGGAATGTCTCGGCCGGGCTGCTCGCCGCCCAGCTGATGGCCGAGTCCGGCTTCGACCCGCGCGCGGTCTCGCCGGCCGGGGCGCTCGGGATCGCACAGTTCATGCCCGGCACGGCCGCGTCCTACGGGCTGCGAGACCCCTTCGACCCGGTCGCGGCCATCGACGCCCAGGCGCACCTGATGTCCGACCTGCTCCGCCAGTTCCGCTCGGTGCCGCTCGCGCTGGCGGCCTACAACGCGGGCCCCGGCGCGGTCGCCGGCTGCTCCTGCATCCCGCCGTACCCGGAGACCCGCGCCTACGTCGCTCGGGTGCTCGCGCTGGCCGGCGGCGCCGGCGCGATCGCGGCGCCGCCGCTGGAGGTGCGCCTCGTGAAATAGGGGAGGCGTGAGGGGCCCCCGCGACGGGTATGGAGGAGGGGCCGTGATCCCTGCAAACTCCGAATGAGATAGGAATGGGCGGCTGATGGAGGCCGGTCAGATGACCGAGGCGGAGCCGCTCGCACTCCGCGGGAGGATCCAGGAGAGACTGAATCGCCAGCCGGCGCTCGGCGGCGCCCTGGTGATCCTGGCGATCTTCATCGCCCTGGTCGCCGGCCACGGCCTGCACGACGTCGCGCAGACGGGCCTCAACGGCCTCTCGCTCGGCGCGATCTACGCGCTCGGCGCCGTCGGCCTCACGCTCGTCTACGGGATCCTCAGGCTGGTCAACTTCGCCCACGGCGACTTCCTCACCTTCGGCGCCTACATGGCGTACCTGGTCAACGTCACCTGGGGCGCGCCGCTGGTGGTGGCCGTCTTCTGGGCGATGATCATGACGGCGCTGCTCGGGCTCCTGACGGAGCGGCTGCTCTGGGGCCCGATGCGGGCCAAGCACGCCGGCTTCCTGCAGCTGATCCTGATGTCGATCGGCCTGGCCTTCCTGCTCCGCGCGATCGTCCAGTGGTTCTGGAGCACCGAAATCCTCACCCTCGACGTGAACACGGAGGACTCGGCCGAGCTGTTCGGCCTCCGCATCGGACAGACGGAGCTGATCGTGGTGATCGTCGGCGTGGCCGTACTAGTCGCGACGGGGCTGATGCTTCGATTCACCCTGCTGGGCAAGCGGATGCGGGCCCTCTCCGACGACCTTGATCTGGCCGAGACCGCGGGCATCGACACGAAGCGGGTGATCCTCTACACGTGGATCTTCGCCGGTGCGCTCGCGGGCCTCGCGGGCGTGATGGCCGGAGCGATCACCAACCTGCGGCCGGAGCTGGGCTTCGAGCTGCTGCTGCCGATCTTCGCCGCGGTCATCCTCGGCGGGATCGGGGACGCCTTCGGCGCGCTGGCGGCGGGCATGGTCCTGGGCGTGATGACGGAGTGGTCCACGCTGATCATCGATGCCCGCTGGAAGACGGCGGTCGGATTCATCGTCCTGATCCTGGTGCTGATCATCCGGCCGCAGGGGATCTTCGGGAAGGCGAAGGCCGTCTGAGCATGGATCTTCCATTCACCCTCCCGCTCGCGATCGAGTTCTCCTTCCTGACCGAGGCCGACTTCTGGATCAGGGTCGGGGTCCTCGCCGGCATCTACGCGATCGTCGCCCTCGGTCTGCAGCTCAACACCGGCTTCACGGGGATCGTCAACTTCGGCCAGGCGGCCTTCATGGCGGTCGGCGGCTACACGATGGTGATTCTGGTCCTCAAGGGAGGCTTCAGCCTCTGGCTGGCGCTCCCCGTCTCGATCCTCATCACGATGCTGTTCGGCGTCCTGATCGGGCTGCCCGCGCTGCGGCTCAGGGCCGACTACTTCGCGATCGCGACGATCGCGATGGCCGAGGTCGTGCGGCTGTTCGCCCAGAACGCCCGCGAGCTCACCGGAGGCAACCAGGGGCTCTTCTGCGACGAGGACGACGCCTCCCGCTGCTATCCGGACCAGTGGCGCGACGTCTCGGATTCGATCAACGACTTCGCCTCCAACTTCTGGTCTGACCCCTCCACGCTGTTCCCGCTCTTCCTGGTCCTTGCCGTCACCGTCGTGCTCGCGACGGTGGCCCTCAGCTACATCCAGCGGCAGCCGTGGGGGCGAGTGCTCCGGGCGATCCGGGAGGACGAGGACGCGGCCCTCGCCCTGGGCAAGAACACCCTCCTGTTCAAGCTCCAGTCGCTCGCGATCTCGGCCCTGCTGGGGGCTATGGGCGGCTTCTTCCTCGCGATCTTCCTCGCCACGATCCACCCGCAGGACTACGAGCCGCTGGTCACATTCTTCGCCTACAGCGTGCTGATCCTCGGGGGCCTCGCCAACTACAGGGGCGTCGCGTTCGGCGCGGTCCTGTTCTGGTTCACGCTCGAGGCGACCCGGTACATCGACCTGCCGGATCCGCCCTTCACCGAGACCCGGATCGCGGCCCTGCGGCTCGCGATCACGGGGCTGATGCTGATCGGCCTGATGGCGTTCCGGCCGCAGGGCCTGTTCGGCAAGCGCCAGGAGATGGTGCTTGGCGAATAACGGAACCAACGGCAAGGCGCTCCTCGACGTCGAGGACGTCTTCAAGCGCTTCGGAGGGATCCAGGCCGTGGCGGGCGCCAGCTTCGAGGTGGCGCCGAGGACGATCACGGCGCTGATCGGCCCCAACGGGGCCGGGAAGACGACCCTGTTCAACGTCGTCACCGGCTTCTACGGCGGCGACCGCGGCTCGGTCACGTTCGACGGCGAGGAGATCCTCGGCGATGCCCCCTACGAGGTTGCACGAAAGGGCATGGTCCGCACCTTCCAGATCACCAAGGCGCTGGCGGCGATGCCCGTGATCGACAACATGATGCTCGCGGCGCCCGACCAGCCCGGCGAGCGCTTCCGGAACCTGGTCTTCCGGCCCCGCGCGGTCCATGCGCGGGAGCGGGAGGTGAGGGAGCAGGCGATGGAGCTGCTCGAGGTCTTCAACCTGACGAAGCTGGCCGACGACTATGCGGGCACCCTCTCCGGCGGGCAGCGCAAGCTGCTCGAGCTGGCCCGGGCGCTGATGGCGCGGCCGAGGCTCCTGCTGCTGGACGAGCCGATGGCCGGGATCAACCCGACCCTCGGCCGCAGGCTGCTCGACCACATGGAGCGCCTGAGGAGGGAGGAGGGGGTCACCTTCCTGTTCATCGAGCACGACATGGAGGTGGTCATGAACAACTCCGACCGAGTGGTCGTGATGGCGGAGGGGAAGGTGATCGCCGAGGGCGAGCCGCACGAGGTGAAGAACGACAAGAGGGTGATCGACGCCTACCTCGGGGAGACATTCACCGACAGCGTGGGGGAGAGCCCGGAATGAGCGACCAGCATGAAACGGGTGGCTCCTCGGCTTCGCCTGCGGAGCCCCCTCGCACCAACGGAGCGGTCCTCACCACCGAGGGCCTGGTGGCCGGCTACGTGCCGGAGGTGGACATCCTCACAGACGTCTCGATCACCGTGAATGACGGGGAGATCGTCACGGTGATCGGACCGAACGGGGCCGGCAAGTCCACCCTGATCAAGTCGATCTTCGGCCTGCTGCCCCCCCGGAAGGGGCGAGTCTTGCTCCGGGGGGAGAACCTGACCGGCCTGGCGCCGCATTCGATCACCCGGCGGGGCATGAGCTACGTGCCGCAGCTGGACAACGTCTTCCAGAGCCTCACGGTGGACGAGAACCTCGAGATGGGGGCTCTGGAGTCGGGCAGGGCGAAGGAGCGGATGGCGGTCATGTACGAGCTCTTCCCGCGCCTCGGCGAGCGGCGCGCGCAGGACGCCGGGACGATGAGCGGCGGCGAGCGCCAGATGCTGGCGATGGCGCGGGCGCTGATGCCCGAGCCGGAGGTGCTGCTCCTCGACGAGCCGTCCGCCGGCCTGGCACCCGCGTTCGTCGAGGCGATCTTCGCCAAGGTCGAGGAGATCAACAACCACGGCGTCACGATCGTGATGGTCGAGCAGAACGCGCGGCGCGCCCTGAACATGTCCGACCGCGGCTACGTCCTGGACCTCGGGCAGAACCGCTTCGAGGGGCCGGGCAAGGAGCTACTCGAGGACCCGAAGGTCGCGGAGCTCTACCTCGGCGGCACGGCCCGTATAGACGAGGCCGCTACTTAGCAGCCCCCAGGTTCGCGTCGCAAGCCGGCACCCCCGCAGCGCGAAGCGCGAGGAGGTGGCCGGTTAATGAGGGAGGACGTGCGGGAATGAAACGGCCGGGACCCGAAGGCCCCGGCCGTCTCGTGCTTCCTCGAGCGTCAGCTCGATTCGGCTTCGATCACTCGGGCAGTGCGACCTCGACCTCGTCGATGATGTCGAGTCCGCCACCCTTGTACTGATAGATGTCGTAGACACCCGCGGTGGCATCGCCATCGGCGTTCAGGTCGAGCGCGCCTGACGCGCCCGTGTAGTCGATGTCATCGCCGTTCTGCAGCGCCTCGATCGCCTCGGGGAGCTGCTGCCAGGTGAACTCGGTGCCACCCGGAGCGGTGATGTCGACCAGTGCATCCGCCATCTCCTGACCGTCGGTCGAACCAGCCGAGACCGCGGAGAGATAGCAGAGGATCGCCGCGTCGAAATTCTGAGCGTCGAACGTCATGCGATCGATGTTCTGCGGCTCAGCGCTCGTGTAGAGCGTGTCGAACGCGGTCGATGCCTCGCCCTTGTCGGGAGCGCCCGGCGCGGTGCCGCGCATGCCCTCGATGATGTCAGGACCGACATCCGGCGGGAGGTCGCTCGAGGCGAGCCCGTCGGTGCCCCACGCCTTCGCCGGATCCCAGGCACCCGTGCGCTGAAGCGCCGGGCCGACCTTGATGAAGGTCTCCGGGAAATCGATGATGACGAATACGTCGGGATTGCCGGCCGTGATCTGCTGAGCCTCCGAGTTGTAGCTCGGCTGCTCGGGGTCGTAGATGACCTCCTCACCCACGGTGCCGCCCAGCGCCTCCCAGGCATCGCTGAAGGTCCCAGCGAGACCTTCGCCATAGGAGTCGTTGCGGGCACCGATGTTGACGGTCTTGCCCTCGGCGCTGCCGAGATCCTCGGCGATCGCGTCGGCCAGGGTCGGACCCTGGAACGAGTCGGGCGGCGAGGTCCGGTTGAGCAGACCGTCGTCGTCCAGACCCGTGATCTCGTCGCTCGTCGAAGCGGGCGAGATCTGCAGGATGCCGTCGGGAATCGACACCGACTGGGCGGTCGGGATCGTGTCCGCGGACGCCCAGGCGCCGGTGATGCAGCTGGCGCCGTCGGAATCGACCATCTTGCGGGCCGCTGAGACCGCGGCCTGCGGGTTCGTCTCGTTGTCCTCATGCACGATGCTCACGGTGTGCTCGACGCCGGCCTGCTTGATCGCGTCGGTGATCTGCGCCACCGCAAGGTCACTCGCCTTCTGGCCCGGGGGCCCGAAGTCGCTCAGATCACCCGTGAGCGGGAGTGAGTCCCCGATCACGAGGTCGAGCTGCGCCTCGCCGCCTCCGCCTCCGCCGCCGTCGTCGTCATCGTCGTCGCCGCAGGCGGCGACTCCGAAAACGAGAACGAGACCGGCGAATGCTGTGGCGAGGAGTCTCTTCGTAGTGAGACCTCGCATCAACTATCTCCTCCTAATGTCGGGGCCCGCTCTGTGGACGTTCCGGGCCCGCTGTCACCACGTATCTATATCCGTTCCGGGAAAAAAGCAAGTTCCGGGTAGGCTCCCGGCCGTGGCGACCGTTCAAGTCGAGGGCATCGAGGGGCTCAAGGCACTCCAGGGGAAGACGATCGGGCCGACCGACTGGCGGGAGGTCCGCCAAGAAGACATCAACGCGTTTGCCGAGCTTTCAGGCGACGACCAGTGGATCCACGTCGACACAGAGCGCGCCGAGAAGGAGAGTCCCTTCGGCACCACCGTCGCCCACGGCAACCTCACGCTCTCGCTGATCGACGGGCTGCGCCGTGACCTGATCGAGTCGAGCGGCTTCAAGCTGGGCGTGAACTACGGCTGGAACCGGGTGCGCTTCCCCGCGCCTGTGCCCGCCGGCGCAAAGGTTCGCGCCACCGCCGAGGTGACCGACATCGAGGACGTCGGCGGCGGCTGGTGGCAGGTCATTACCCGTTTCACCGTGGAAGTAGAAGGCTCGGACAAGCCCGCTTGCGTGGCTGACAGCGTGGGGCGCGCGCTCCCCGAGTAATCGGTTGAAGTAGACGCCTGTCCGCGCGGGTGGCGGCGCGGGGAGGCATCCACCGAGGACGACTACCGTCGCCCGCAGGTGGATGGGGCCCCGCGCCGACAGGACCCGCGCGGCCAGGCGCTTACGTCACTTGACGGTGAGGGTGCCCTCCATACCGCCCTCGCGATGCCCTGGTACGTCACAGAAGTACGTGTACGTCCCGGGCTGCAGGTCGACGGTCGTCGACGTATTGCCCCCCGAGACGAGCTCGGTCTTGCCCAGCTCCATGCCGGACTCGTCCTCGACCACCACGTCATGCGAGAGGCTCGCCGGGTTGTCGAAGTTGATCGTGACCGGCCCGGCCTTTGTGGTCGCATCGGTCTGGTCGTAGGCGAAGTCGCCGTTTGCCGGCGCGGAGAGGTCCACCGTGCTGCCGCCACCAGCGCCACCGCCGGTGGTCTCCTGGGTGGTGGTGGCCGCCGCGGTCGTATCGCCGCCGTCATCGTCATCGTCGTCGCCGCAGGCCGCCAGCCCGAAGGCTGCGAGCGCGACCACGGCGAACAGCGCCAAGAGCTTCTTCATCGAGTCCGCCTTTCTTTCGTCTCCGGTTCGCGAACTCTAATCGCCCTCGAACCGCGGTTCCTCGCCGGCGAAGAAGGCCGTCACCCCTCGCCGCAGGTCCTGGGTGGCCATGCTGTCGGCGATCCCGTGCCGCTCGAGCTGCAGATGATCGGTGAGTGAGTTCTCGATGCTCTCGTGCAGGAGCTTCTTCGCCATCCGCACGTAGTGGGGAGCCATTTGGGCCAGCTTCTCCGCCTTCTCGCGGGCTCGCGGCATGAGCTCGTCGGCGGGTACGACCTCACTGACCAGCCCGGCCTCGAGCGCGGATTGCGCGTCGAGGTTCGGGTCGTTCAGCGCCAGCTCGAGCGCCTTCGCGGGACCGACCACGCGAGGCAGGAAGTAGGTCATGCCGCCGTCCGGCGACGCGCCGATGCGGCCGTAGGCGATCGCCAGGAACGCGTCCTCAGAGGCGATCCGGACGTCGCAGGAGAGGGCCAGCGACATCCCGGCCCCGGCCGCGGGGCCGTTGACCGCCGCGATGACCGGGTAGGGAACGCGCCGGAAGTCGACGATCGCCTGATGGAGCGCCTCGGCGCCGCGCCTGACCTCCGACGGAAGGTCGGCATCCGGATCCTCGACGCCGCGCTTGAACCAATTGACGTCGCCCCCCGCGCAGAAGGCCCGACCCGAGCCGGTGACGATCAGGGCGCGGATCGGCGCGCGGTCGGCCAGCCAGGCGGCGGCGATTGTCAGCTCGCCGATCAGCTGCGGGCTCATCGCGTTGAGGGCGTCGGGGCGGTTGAGAGTGAGCGTCCCGACCCGGTCCTCGACCTCGATCCGGAGCGTCTCCAGCTCCGGCGGGTCGGCGGTCAGCAGCTGGGGCTCGGACTGTGCGGCTTCCATCGGTTCATTCCTCCTGGAATGGCGTGAGACGGCTGGCCCGCCAGCCTACCCTTAGTTCCATGCCCAAGAGCAGCGGGAAACTGGCCGAACGGCGCAAGGAGCTGCCCGACGCTCCCGGCGTCTACGTGTTCCGCGACAGGGCGGAGCACGCCCTCTACGTGGGCAAGGCGAACTCGATCCGCAAGCGGGTCAACTCGCATTTCGCCGGCAAGGGGGGAGGTCTCGGCGCCGGGCTCGGAGGAACCAGCGGCCTGATCGATCGCACCGAGTCGATCGAGGTGCTCGTCACCCAGAACGAGGCGGAGGCCCTGCTCGCCGAGCAGAGCTTCATCAAGCGCCACCGGCCCCGCTTCAACATCAGGCTGCGCGACGACAAGTCCTATCCCTATGTGGCGGTCAGCCTCGACGAGGAGTTCCCGCGCGTCTACTTCACCCGCGAGCGCCACCGGACCAACCGCGCGTACTTCGGGCCGTTCTCCTCGGCCAAGAGGGTGCGGGAGACGCTGGACCTGCTCGGGAAGCTGTTCCAGTACCGGACCTGCGAGGGGCCCGAGCCCGGGCGGCGCTCCGGCGTTCCCTGCCTCGACTACTACATCAAGCGCTGCCAGGCGCCCTGCGTCGGCTACATCGACAAGGAGGAGTACCGGCGCAACATCGACCGCATCGTCGCCTTCCTGTCGGGCCGCTACCGCGAGATCTCCGACGACCTCGAGGCGAAGATGAACGAGGCATCCGAGGCGCAGGACTTCGAGCGAGCGGCGCTCTTCCGCGACCGCCTCAACGCGGTGAGCAGCATGATGGAGCGCCAGCGGGTCGCCGGAGGCTCGCTGGGAAGCGCCGACCTGATCGGGGTCGCGCTCGAGGGAAGCGACGCGAACGCGCAGGTCTTCCAGGTCCGCGACGGAGTGCTGGCGGAGCGCCAGGGCTTCTACCTCGCGGGCGAGGATGGGGAGAGTGAGCCCGATCTGGGCGAGGTCACCGAGACCTTCCTGCTCCAGTACTACGGCGCGGCCCCGGCGGTGCCGAGCCAGGTGGTCGTCGGGCCGGAGCTCAAGGACCGCACCGAGGTGCTCGCCGAGGCCCTCAGCGCCGAGCGCGACTCCGCCGTCGAGGTGCGCGTCGCGAAGCGCGGCGACGCGCGCCGGCTGCGCGAGCTCGCCGAGCGCAACGCGGAGCTTGCCCTCGCCCAGGACCGGCTCCGCCGCGAGCACCGCCGTCAGGAGCGTGCGGAGGCCCTGACCGCCCTCCAGGATGCGCTGGGCCTGGAGCGGCTGCCGGTACGGATCGAGGGCTTCGACATCTCCAACCTCGGCGAGACCCACACGGTCGCCTCGATGGTGGTCTTCGAAGGCGGCGCGCCGAAGAAGGCGGACTATCGGAAGTTCAACATCCGGGGCGCCGATGAGGAGGATGGGAACGGCGGCCGGAAGCGCCCGGATGATGTCGCCGGCATGGACGAGGTCCTGACCCGGAGGCTCGGGCAATACCTCCAGCAGGCCGACATCTCGCCCCACGACTCCGATCGGGACGCCAGCTTCGCGGCGCCCCCGGATCTGATCGTGGTGGACGGCGGCAAGGGCCAGCTCTCGGCCGCCACGCGCGCCCTCGAGCCGCTGATCGAGAGGGGGGTGGCGGTGATCGCGCTCGCCAAGCGGATCGAGGAGGTGTTCCTGCCGGGTCGGAGCAAGCCGGTCGTGCTCGAGAAGCGCTCGGATGCCCTGCGTCTGCTGCAGCGGGTCCGCGACGAGGCCCACCGCTTCGCGATCACCCACCACCGCTCCCGCCGGGACAAGTCGATGACGGCCTCGGTGCTGGACGGGGTCAAGGGCGTGGGCCCAGCCCGCAAGCGGGCGCTGCTGCGCCACTTCGGCTCACCCGACCGGCTGCTCGGCGCGAGCCGGGAGGAGCTCGAGGCGGTGCCCGGAGTGCCCGGTAAGCTCGCTCGCGAGATCCATCGCCAACTTCACAGAGCGGGATGACGAGTGCCAAGAGAGACGGTGACGGCGCGACACCCGCGAAGCGGGTGGAGATGGTCGTCATCACCGGCCATTCCGGGGCCGGCAAGTCCGAGGCGATCGCCGCCTTCGAGGACGGCGGCTACTTCTGCGTGGACAACCTGCCGCCGAAGATGATCGAGGCTCTGGGCGAGCTGTTCCGCCACGAGGGGAGTGGCGTCGAGCGGGCCGCGGTGGTCTCGGACGTGCGGGGCGGTGAGTACTTCGAGGACCTGCTCGCCGTGATCGACGAGCTCGAGAGCGGCGGCCTCGACCTCAAGGTCCTCTTCCTCGACGCCGACGAGGACACGCTCCTGCACCGCTACAAGGAGACGCGGCGGCGACACCCGCTCGCGCGCAGCGGCAGGATCGTGGACGGGGTCCGCGAGGAGCGGTCGCTGCTCGCCCCATTGCGCGAGCGGGC
This sequence comes from uncultured Solirubrobacterales bacterium, assembly GCA_963752605.1. Classification (GTDB taxonomy): domain Bacteria; phylum Actinomycetota; class Thermoleophilia; order Solirubrobacterales; family 70-9; genus CAVVYW01. Next base: position 957,610 of record CAVVYW010000005.1, on the reverse strand, counting down.
CGACGTGGTGATCGACACCACCGGCCTGACGGGCGGTGGGCTGCGCCGCCGCATCGCGAGGGAGCTGATCGGGCGCGAGGTGGAGGGAAACCAGATGGCGCTGACCCTGCTCACGTTCGGGTTCAAGAACGGCCCCCCGTCGGACGCCGACCTCACCCTGGACGTCCGCTTCCTGCCGAATCCCCACTACGTGGACGAGCTGCGCCCCCTCACCGGCCTGGACGAGCCGGTTCGGGAGTACGTCGAGTCCGGGACCCAGGCGGGCGAGTTCTACGGCCGCCTGATGCCGCTGCTCGAGTTCCTCCTGCCCGCCTACGTCGCGGAGGGCAAGCAGCACCTGACCATCGCGGTGGGCTGCACCGGCGGCCGCCACCGCTCGGTCACGGTCGCCGACCGCATCGCCCAGGAGCTGGAGGACAACGAGGAGGTGAAGCTCCGCGTGGTGCATCGCGACGTGGAGCTCGAGCCGCGGGAGGCCTCGCGGTAGCCGGACCCTAGAATCGCTCGCTTGGCCGAGCCCGTGATCAGCATCGAGGGGCTGCGCAAGTCCTATGGCGAGCTCGAAGCCGTCCGGGGGATCGACCTCGAGGTGTCGAGGGGGGAGATCTTCGCCTTCCTCGGGCCGAACGGCGCCGGCAAGACCACCACGGTCGAGATCCTCGAGGGGTACCGGGCCCGGACCGGCGGCAGCGTGAGCGTGCTGGGGATCGACCCGGCCCATGCGGACCGCGCCTGGCGCCAGCGGGTCGGCTTCGTCCTACAGGAGTGCGAGCTGACTCCGGAGCTGACCGTGCGCGAAGCCGTCGCCCAGTACGCGGGCTACTACTCGGAGCCACGTGACGTCGACGAGACGGTCGGACTGGTCGGCCTCTCTGAGAAGACGGACGCGCGGACGTCGACGCTCTCCGGAGGGCAGCAGCGGCGCCTCGACGTGGCCCTCGCGCTGGTCGGCGACCCAGAGCTGCTCTTCCTGGACGAGCCGACGACCGGGTTCGACCCCTCCGCGCGGCGTCAGGCATGGGAGGTGATCGGCAGCATGCGCGACCTCGGGAAGACGGTCTTCCTCACCACCCACTACATGGACGAGGCTCAGGCCCTCGCCGACCGCGCGGCGATCATCGTGCGGGGACGGATCGTCGCGGCCGGGGACCCGGGTGAGCTGGGAGGGGGCGATGGCCCGCAGGCGGTGATCAGCTTCCGGCTGCCCGAGGGCGTGAGCGCCTCCGACCTCCCGCCGCCCTTCGACGCGGCGGCCAAGCGGGGCGAGGTGATCGTTTCCCACGCCAGCAGCGAGCCGCTGAGGGACCTGCGCGCGCTGATCGACTGGGCCGAGGCTCACGGCACGAGCCTGCCGAGCCTGGAGGTGCGACGCCCGAGCCTGGAGGACGTCTTCCTGCGTGTGACCGGCCAGGCGGAACGCGACGAGGGCGCCGGGACATGAGCGGCCTTGCGCTGATCCGCCACCAGTTCCGCTTCGACCAGAAGGTGTTCTGGCGGAACCCGGCGTCCGTCTTCTTCACGGTGATGCTGCCGCTGATCTTCCTGTTCATCTTCGCGACGATCTTCGGCAACGAAGAGATCGAGGAGCGGGGGGTGAAGACGACCACCTACTACGTGCCGGCGATCGTCTCGCTGGCGGTGATCTCCGCCACCACCCAGAGCCTCGCGATCAACCTGACCCAGGACCGCGAGCGGGGTCTGCTGAAGCGAGTGCGCGGAACGCCGCTGCCGACCCCGGCCTTCGTGGCGGGGCGGGTGGGCAACTCCCTCGTCGTCTCGCTGCTGATGGTGGTGCTGGTGGCGGCGATCGGAAAGCTGGTCTACGACGTGTCGCTCCCGGATCAGACGATCCCCGCGATCCTGGTGACGCTCGCGGTGGGGGCGTTCTCCTTCTGCTGCCTCGGCTTCGCACTGACGGCGGCCATCCCGTCGGAAGACGCCGCACCGGCCGTATCCAACGCGGTCGTCCTCCCGCTCTACTTCATCTCCGGCATCTTCATCCCAGACAGCGAGATCCCGAGTGGCGTCCTGCACGTGGCGGACCTCTTTCCGATCCGCCACTTCTTCGAGGCCTTCTTCGCGGCCTGGGACCCGAACACCGTGGGTGCCGGCTTCGAGTGGGGGGACCTCGCGGTGGTCGCGGCCTGGGGACTGGCCGGCCTGGCGATCGCCTTGCGCTTCTTCCGCTGGGAGCCGCGCCGCTGACCCGGCGCCCGCTAGTCTCGATCCAATGATCCATTACGCGAGCCTCAAAGTCGCCGACATCGAGCGGAGCGGAAGCTTCTATGACTCCATCCTCGCGCCGCTGGGCTGGCGGCGGCAGCAGGAGGAGGACGGCCAGATGATCAGCTGGGGGATGATCAAGCCGGAGTTCTTCGTGGTCAAGGACAACTCCCAGAGCCCCGGCTTCGGCACGATCTCCTTCCCGACCAAGAGCATCCCGGCGGTGAAGGCGTCCTTCGCGTCCGGAGTCGAGAACGGCGGGAAGCCGGTCGCCGAACCGGGCGCGCCGCCCGAGTTCGGCCCCGGCAACTATGCCTGCCGGCTCAGCGATCCCGACGGATACGTGGTCGAGATCTGCGTTTCGAACCCTTAATCGTCCGGGCACGTTAGGTTTAAGTGGGATGGCAGTGAAGGTCGGAATCAACGGCTTCGGGCGCATCGGCCGCAACCTGTTCCGCGCCGCCAAGGCCGCGGGCTCGGAGCTCGACTTCGTCGCGGTCAACGACCTGGTGGACGTCGAGACCATCGCGCACCTGCTCAAGTACGACTCGATCCTGGGCCGCTACCCCGGTGAGGTCGAGGTGGCCGGCGACTCCCTCAAGGTCGACGGCGAGGAGTTCAAGGTGCTGTCGGAGAAGGACCCGGCCGCGCTGCCCTGGGGCGACCTGGGCGTGGAGGTGGTGATCGAGTCCACGGGCCTCTTCACCAAGCGCGAGGACGCGGAGAAGCATCTCGAGGCGGGGGCCAAGAAGGTGATCATCTCGGCGCCGGCGACCGACCCCGACGTGACCGTGGCGCTGGGCGTGAACTTCGATCAGGCCTACGACCCCGAGCAGCACAACATCATCTCCAACGCCTCCTGCACCACGAACTGCCTGGCGCCCGTCGCCAAGGTCCTGCACGAGACGGCCGGGATCGAGCGCGGGCTGATGACCACGATCCACGCCTACACCGCGGATCAGCGCCTCCAGGACATGCCCCACAAGGACCTCCGCCGGGCGCGGGCCGCGGCCGTGAACCTGATCCCCACCAGCACCGGGGCCGCCAAGGCGATCGGCCTCGTCCTGCCGGAGCTGGACGGCAAGCTCAGCGGGATGGCGATCAGGGCACCCGTGATCAACGGCTCGGTGGTGGATCTCGTCTGCGACGTCTCGCGGGAGACGAGCGCCGAGGAGATCAACGCCGCGATGAAGCAGGCGGCCGACGGCCCCCTGGACGGGATCCTCCAGTACACCGAGGACCCGATCGTCTCAACCGACATCGTCACGGATCCCCACTCGTCGATCTTCGACTCGGAGCAGACGCTGGTCTCCGACGGGACCTTCGTCAAGGTGATCGCCTGGTACGACAACGAGTGGGGCTACTCCAACCGCTGCGTGGAGCTGGCCGAGAAGGTCCTCCAGCCCGCCGCCGTTGGCGCCTGAGCCCAGCGGGGCGGCTCCCTTCGACAAGGCGAGCGTCCGCGATGCGGACGTGGGGGAGCGCCGGGTGCTGCTGCGAGCGGACCTCAACGTGCCCCTTGAAAAGCGGTGAGATCGCGGACGACACCCGCATCCGCGCATCCCTGCCGACCCTCGAGCTGCTGCGCGAGCGCGGCGCCTCGGTCGTGCTGGTCTCGCACCTGGGCCGGCCGAAGGGCCGCGATCCCGAGCTCTCGATGGCGCCCGTCGCCAGGCGGCTCGGAGAGCTCATCTCGGTGGACGTGGCGCTCGCCCCGGGCGTGGTCGGAGAGGATGTCGAGGCGATGGCCTCGAAGCTCCGACCCGGCGACGTGCTGATGCTCGAGAACAGCCGCTTCGAGCCGGGCGAGACCGAGAACGACGCGGGGCTGGCGAAGCAGCTCGCCGCGCTCGCCGACCTCTTCGTGAACGACGCCTTCGGCGCCGCGCACCGGGCGCACGCGACCACCGAGGGGGTCGCGCATCACCTGCCGGCCTCTGCCGGACTCCTATTGGAGCGCGAGATCGTCGAGCTGACGGCGGTCCGGGACCACGCCGAGCGGCCGCTGATCGTGGTGCTGGGCGGCGCCAAGGTCACCGACAAGATCGGGGCGATCGACCGCTTCCTGACCGCGCGGACGAGATCCTGATCGGGGGCGCGATGGCATTCAGCTTCTTCAAGGCCGAGGGCCGGGACACCGGCGACTCGCTGGTCGAGTCCGACGGCGTCGAGAAGGCGCGGGAGGCTCTCCGAAAGGCGGAGGGGGCCGATTGCCTGCTCGAGCTGCCGGAGGACCTCGTGATCGGGCGGGAGTTCGACGCGGAAACGGAGCGGAGGGAGCTGAACGGCGTGGACGTCCCCGAGGGATGGATGGGCCTCGACATCGGATCCAACACCGCGGCCGACTACGCCAAGCGGATCGGGCGGGCGCGCACGGTCTTCTGGAACGGGCCGATGGGGGCCTTCGAGCTGGAGCCGTTCGCGTCCGGCACCAGGACCGTCGCTGAGGCGGTCGCCGCCTGCCCGGGGCGGACCGTGGTCGGCGGCGGCGACTCCGTGGCGGCGCTGGTCGAGTTCGGGCTCGACGACGAGGTGGACTGGCTCTCGACCGGGGGCGGCGCCTCGCTGGAGTTCCTGGAGGGCAAGGAGCTGCCCGGGGTCGCGGTGCTGCCCGATGCCTGAGCGCACGCCGCTGCTGGCGGCCAACTGGAAGATGCACAAGACGATCGAGGAGACCGAGCGGTTCCTGGCCGACTTCCTGCCCAGGGTCCCGGGCGATGGGGTGGAGGTCGTGATCTGCCCGAGCTATCTCTCCCTGAGGACGGCGGTCGAGCACTGCGCCCAGAGCCGGGTTCGGGTGGCGGCGCAGAACATGCACGAGGAGGACGAGCGGCGCCTTCACCGGCGAGGTCTCGGCGCCGATGCTGCTCGAGCTCGGCGTGGACGGCGTCATCCTCGGGCACTCCGAGCGCCGCCAGCACTTCGGGGAGACGGACGAGGCCCTGTCGCGAAAGGTGCCCGCGGCGCTCGCGGCGGGGCTGGAGCCCATCCTCTGCGTGGGCGAGCGCGAGGCCGAGCGCGACGCGGACGAGACCGAGGAGGTGCTGCGCCGCCAGGTCGAGGCGGACCTCGCCGAGGTCGGGGACGCCGACCTGGCGAAGGTCGTGATCGCCTACGAGCCGATCTGGGCGATCGGGACCGGCCGGACCGCCACCCCGGACCAGGCCCAGGAGGCGATCGCCTTCATCCGCGAGCGGATCGCGGCCCGCTCCTCCGAGGCCGCCGAGGCGATCCGGATCCTCTACGGCGGCTCGGTCAAGCCCGACAACGCCGCCGAGCTGGTCGCCCAGCCGGACGTGGACGGCGCCCTGGTGGGCGGCGCCAGCCTCGACCCGGACGACTTCGCGGCGATCGTCGACGCGGCGGCCGGATGAGCGCGGTGCCGCCCGGCCCCGGGTCGGAGCCCGTCCCGGCCGTGGCCCTGATCGTGCTGGACGGCTGGGGGCTCGGCCCGGACGGCCCGGGCAACGCCGTCTCCCAGGCGAACACCCCCGTCTTCGACGAGCTCTGGGACGCCTACCCGCGCACGACCCTGTCGACCGCGGGCCGCGACGTCGGCCTGCCGCCGGGCCAGATGGGCAACTCGGAGGTGGGCCACCTCAACCTCGGCGCCGGCGCGGTCGTCAAGCAGGACCTCCTCCGCATCGACGAGGCGATCGCCGACGGCTCCTTCTTCGAGAACCGGGCGCTTCGGGACGCCTGCGGGGCGGCGCGGGCGTCCCGGCGCGGCCGGATGCACGCGATCGGCCTGGTCTCCGACGGCGGCATCCACTCCGGCTGGGAGCACATCGAGGCGGTGATCGAGCTGGCCGCCCAGGAGGGGGTCACGGACCTCGTCCTCCACGCGCTCACCGACGGCCGCGACACCTCGCCCACGTCGGCCGCCGGCTACCTCGAGGAGGTCCGGCGCTGGCTCCGCCAGGCCGGGCGCGTCGGAACGGTGATGGGGCGCTACTGGGGGATGGATCGCGACCGGCGCTGGGACCGCACCAAGCGCGCCTACGACGCGATCGTCCACGCCCGCGCCCCGCGCGAGGACGATGCCCGTGGCGGCGGTCAAGGACTCGTACGAGCGGGAGGCGACCGACGAGTTCATCGAGCCGGCCGTGATCGGCGACTACGACGGCGTCGCGCCGGACGAGCCGGTCCTGATGATCAACTTCCGGCCCGACCGCATGCGCCAGCTGACTCGGGCGCTCGGGGAGCCGGACTTCGACGAGTTCGACCGCGGCGGCGGCCCGGTGCTGCAGGTGACGACCATGACGGAGTACCGCCACGGCTGGCCGTACCCGGTCGCCTTCCCGCCGGCGGAGCCGGCGACGACGATCGCCGAGGTGATCGCGGAGCGCGGTGACCGCCAGCTTCACGTCGCCGAGACCGAGAAGTACGCCCACGTCACCTACTTCTTCAACGGCGGGCAGCGAGGAGGAGTGGGGCGGGGAGGAGCGCGACCTGGTGGACTCGCCGCGGGACGTGCCCACCTACGACCAGAAGCCGCGAAATGAGCGCGGCCGCGGCGGCGAGCGCCTTCGCCGAGCGCTGGCGGGCGGATGGCTACCGCTTCGGGATCATCAACTTCGCCAACCCGGACATGGTCGGCCACACGGGGGTGATCCCGGCCGCGGTGGCCGCCGTCGAGGAGGTGGACGAGCGCCTCGCCGAGGTCGTGCCATCGGTGCACGAGCAGGGTGGCGCCTGCATCGTCACGGCCGACCACGGCAACGCCGAGCAGATGCTCGAGCCCGACGGATCGCCGCACACCGCCCACACGACCAACCCGGTCCCGCTGATCGTCACCGTCGAAGGGTTGAAGCTCCGCGACGGGGGCATCCTTGCCGACGTGGCTCCGACCGTGCTGGACCTGCTCGAGATCCCGCAGCCGGAGGCGATGACGGGCGAGACCCTGATCTCAGCCTAGGCTTGGCCGGGTGAGACAGGAACCGGCCAGGCTCAGTTTCGAGATCCAGGCCCGTGACGGCTCAGCCCGCACGGGCCTGCTTCGTTTGGCGCACGGGGAGGTGCGCACCCCGGCGTTCATCCCGTTGGCCACCAAGGCCTCGGTTCGCGGGCTCTCCAGCGACGAGGTCGCTGGCCTCGGCTACGAGATGGTGCTCGGCAACACCTTCCACCTCCATCTGGCGCCGGGAGAGGAGCTGATCGAGGGGCAGGGCGGCCTGCACCGCTTCATGGGCTGGGAGCGCCCGATCATCACCGACTCCGGCGGCTTCCAGGTCTTCTCGCTCGCGCACGGGGGCGTCGCCGACGAGATCAAGGGGCGGCGCGGCGAGATGGCCGGCGGCGCCAAGGTGGACATCTCCGAGGAGGGGGTGCGCTTTCAGTCGCTGCTCGACGGCTCCGACCGCTTCCTCGGCCCCGAGGAGTCGATGCGGATCCAGGCGGCGCTCGGCTCAGACGTCGCGCTCGCCTTCGACGAGTGCACGCCCTTCCACGCGGACCGCGACTACACCGCGCGCTCGACCGAGCGCACGCACCGGTGGCTGGACCGCTGCCTCGCGTGGCACGCGGACGGCGGGCCGCCGCAGCAGGCCGTGTTCGGAATCGTCCAGGGCGGGGTCCACGAGGACCTCCGGCGGGAGTCGGCGGCCTACGTCTCCGAGGCGGCCGTGGACGGGGTCGCGATCGGCGGCACCCTCGGGAAGGAGAAGGAGGAGATGAGGGGGGTGCTCGCGCTCACCACGCCGCTGCTGCCGACCGACGCGCCGCGCCACCTGCTCGGCATCGGGGAGGTGGACGACCTGCTGGCGGGAATCGGACTCGGCATCGATCTCTTCGACTGCGCTGTGCCCACGCGCCTCGCCCGGCACGGGGTGGCGCTGGCGCCGGAGCCCGACGCCCGCTTCCGGATCGACCTCGCCAAGGCGCGCTACGCGGAGGACGACTCCCCGGTCGTCGAGGGCTGCCCCTGCGAGGCGTGCTCCGGCTACTCGCGCGCCTACCTCCACTACCTCGCCCGGGCCAACGAGCTGACCGGCGCCCGCCTGCTCACGCTGCACAACCTGAGCTACACCCAGGAACTGATTGCCCACGCGCGGGACGGCATCGCCGCCGGCAAGCTACCAGAGCTACGCGGATGCGATCCTCGCGGGGGCAGCACCATGGGCAGCGGCTTAATGCTGTTTGATTGGGCCGACCGCGATGAGAGGTCGATCCATTCCGGCAGCCGCGATCTGCTGCCTCCTTGCACTGTGGGGGCTGGGCGCGATGCCGGCGGCGGCTCCGGCAGCGGTCACCCTCGGCCAGACCTGTTCGCCGAACGCCACCTCTCAGACCACCGCGATTCAGACCGCGACCGCAGCGGGCGTCCCGGCCGCCAGCGCCCCCTTTGCGGGGGTGATCACCTCGTTCAGCGTCGACAGGGACCCCACCCAGGATTTCCAGGCACGGCTGAAGGTGTTTCACGACAACGGCGTGGACAGTTTCACGGCGGTGGCCAATCGGCCCCGCTGGCCACGCTCAATCCAGGTCTCAACGTGATCCCGGCGCGAGTGCCGATCGCGGCCGGCGACTACATCGGCACTGGGGCGTCGCACGCAGCGCTGCAACATGGTCCCGGCCGAGAACAGGATGGAAGCCTTCGCCGGTCCGGAGCCGCAGCCGCCGGAGACCTTCTCGACCAACGCCTTCAACGGGGTGATCGTCGACCTCTCCGCCCAGCTCGAACCCGACGCCGACCGCGATGTCTTCGGCGACGAGACCCAGGACAACTGCGTGGGCGCGGCCGGTGCGGTCAACGGCTGCCCGAGCACAATCACGATCGACGGCGTCAGCCAGCTGGGGAAGAAGTTCGTGAAGGTGACCGCCACGGTTCCGGGCCAGGGCAAGGCGAGCGCGGGTGCGGCTAACGATCCCACCGTCCTGGCCGCCGCCGCGAAGAAGAAGAGGAAGAAGAGGAAGAAGAAGCCGACGATCCCGCTGACGCCGGCGAGCCAGACCGTGAGCGCCAAGAGCCCGCAGAAGGTCGTGCTGACTCTGGCACTGACCAAGTCCGCCAAGGGGAAGCTGAAGAACAAGGGCAAGCTGACCGTGCAGGTCAAGGCCACCTACACGCCTACGGGCGGGCCAACGGCCTCGCAGTTCTCGCAGGCCACGCTGAAGCTGAAGAAGAAGAAGCGCTAAGGGGAGCAGCGACCCGCTGAAGGGGGCGTGCTACTGCGTTGCGTTGTCCTCGACGAGGTCGCGCAAAGCGTCGAGTTGGTCGTTGACGTCGTCCTTGACGACGTCCTCGATGTTGACCCGGTCGCCCCCTGAATCGGTGGTGGTCAGCACCACGACCCCGGCCACGACCGCGGCCAGGAGCAGCAGGGCGATGAGCGCCATCAGGTTGCGGGCGACGTTGCCGCCGCGCCGGCGGGGCTGCTGCGGGGCGGGAGCCGGGCGCGTCGGGCGCCGCGGCGGCCGTCGCGTCGCGCGCGTGCGGGGCATGTGGCGGGTGGCCGCGGTCGGCGGGTCGTCGGAGGCGAGCACGCGCGTCGCGGCGGTGCCGGTGGGGGACTCGCCGCGACAGCCCGCGGCGGAGCGCGTCCGCCAGCTCACCGGAGGCGGCGAAGCGCGCACCCGAATCGGACTCGAGCGCCACCAGAACGGCGTCCCCGACGGCCTGGGGGACGTCCTCGCTGTAGGAGGAGGGATGGAGCGCCTGCTCGGACTGCTGGCGAACCGCGAGCTCCGCCAGTGACGCGCCCTCGTAGGGCAGCCGGCCGCAGAGGAACTGGTAGAGGACGACGCCGAGCGAATAGACGTCGGAGGCCGGCGTCGCCTCGTCCCCGCGCGCCTGCTCGGGGGCCAGGTAGGCCGCGGTCCCGACGACCGAGCCGACCTGCGTGATTCGAGTCTGCGCCTCGGCGCGGGCGATCCCGAAGTCGGCCAGCTTCACGGTCATGTCGCCGCCGTCGGCCGGGCCGCCGATGATCATCAGGTTCCCCGGCTTGACGTCGCGGTGGATGATCCCGTGGCGATGCGCGTAGTCGAGCCCGGCGCAAGCCTGGACGCCGATCTCGACCGTGGTCGCGGCGTCGAGCTTGCCCTGCGCCTGCAGCAGCTGGGCGCCGGACTTGCCGCGCACGTACTCCATGACGATGTAGTGGCTGCCGCTGTCGATGCCGGTGTCGTAGACCTGGACGATGTTGGGATGGACGAGCTTGGCGACGGCGAGAGCCTCACGGCGGAAGCGCGCAACGAAGCGCTCGTCATCCGAGAGGTGCTCGGCGAGGATCTTCACCGCGACGGTCCGCTCGAGGATCGTGTCGGTGGCGCGGAAGACCGACGACATCCCACCCGATCCGAGCCGGTCCTCGATCCGGTAGCGGTCGGAGATCAGCTCTCCCTTGGGGCTGCGCGGGCTCATGGGCTGCCGATCCCACCGGGGCCGACGCCGCCGGAGCCGCCCGATCCGCCTGATCCGCCGCCACCGCCCGGCTGAGTCGGCGTGGTCGGCTGCGTGGGCGTGGTGACCGTCTCCTGCGTGTCCTCGGGCCGAGTCTCCGTCTCCTCGGGCTCTTCTTCGGTGGTCGTCTCCTCGGTCGTCGTCTCTTCGGGGGTCGTCTCCTCAGGCTGGTCGCACTCTTCGGGGTCCTCGATCAGGTCCTTCAGATTGTTGGCGCCCTCGGCGAGCGCGTTCTGCACGTCCTGGTCCACGTCGTCGGGCAGGCCGTTGATCTCGGCGATCAGGTCGTCGGTGCGGTCCAGGGCGACGGTGCAGCTACCGACGTCTATGTTCGCCCGGATCTCATCGATCCTGGCGGCGAGCGCCTCGGCGTCATCGATCGGGATCGAGGGCTCCGGATCACTGTTGCCGCAGCCGAAAGCGCCCCCCGCCACGGCGGAGACGGTGAGAATGGCGACGGCTTTCCTTGCCCTGGACACCGCGGCGATACTAGCCAGGTCCCTCCGCGCGCTCACTGCCCCACGTAGAGCCGGTCCGCGAGCAGCTCGGGCAGCCCGGCCTCCCTGATCGCCTCGGCTGCGCGGTCGACGTCGTAGGAGACGCGGTGGTAGGTGGCTTTCCACTCGTCCGTGTCCAGCTCGAGCCAGGCCGCCCTGGGATCGCCGTCGCGCGGCTGGCCGACGCTGCCCGGATTCAGCAGCCACTTTCCCTCCGAGACGTCGAGCTCGGCGCCCTCCTCGGCCTGGGCGCCGCCGTCGCCGCCCGACGGCCCCGGCCCGTCGGAGAACCAGAGCGCGACGTGGGAGTGCCCGATCAGGCTGACCCGGCTCGATTGCTCCTCCATGCACTCGCGGGCCTGGTCGACGGCGAGCACGTACTCCCAGACGGGATCGCGGGGGGAGGCGTGGTACAGCCCGACGTCGTGCTCCGTGTTCTTGGCCTCGAGCCCCTTGAGGAACTCGATCGTCTCCTTCTCGGAGTTGTCCCGGGTCCACTCGACCGCGGCCGCGGCGGAGGCCGAGAAGACGTCCACGTCGATTTCCCCGGTGACGGCCAGGTCATGGTTTCCCACCAGGCTCAGCTCGCACCGCTCCGAGACCAGCTTCGTACACGCGTCCGGCTGGGCCCCGTACCCGACGACGTCCCCGAGGGACCAGCGCTTCTCCAGGCCCGCCTCCTCGATCGCATCGAGGACGGCCTCGAGCGCCGGCAGGTTGGCGTGGATGTCGGTCAGGATCGCGACGCGCATCAGAGGACGAGACTTCCCCCAGGGGCGGAAAAGGGCCGTTTATCGTAGGCGGATGCCCAGCCGACCTGCGCCACGGTGGCTCCGGCTCGGCGCCACCGCCGTGGCGGCGGTCGTGGTCGCGGAGGCGGCGGCATGGCTGCTGCGCCCGCGCGAGGTGATCGAGCCGCTGCAGGTGGACGAGGGCGCCTACTTCTCGCCGCAGGAGCTGGAGCGCGCCCGCGACTATCGCTCCGGCCAGCGCCTGATCATGATCGGCAGCCTCGTCGCCGAGGGCGCGGTGCTGGTGCTGCTGGCCAGCGGGCGCCCGGCGCCGGCCCGGCGCGCACTCGAGAGCCTCGGCGAGCGGCCCGTGCTCGGTGGCGCGGCCGCCGCGGCGGGGCTGTTCGGCGTAGTCACCGTGGTGACCCTGCCCTTCGGGATCGCGGCGCACGAGCGCTCGGTGGACGTCGGACTCTCGACCCAGGGACTCGCGGACTGGATGGCCGACTGGGGCAAGGCGACTGCGATCGGCGCCGTGTTCGCGGCGGGCATCGGGACGGGCGCCCTGGCGCTGATGCGCCGCTTCGGCGAGCGCTGGTGGATCCCGGGCAGCGCGGCGGTGGTCGCGACCGCGGCGGTCTTCACCTGGCTCGCGCCGGTGGTGCTCGCTCCCATCTTCAACAAGTTCGAGCGCCTGGAGGAAGGGCAGGCGCGCCAGGATGCCCTGGAGCTGGCCGACCGGGCCGGGGTGGACGTCGGCGAGGTCTACCGCGTTGACGCCAGCCGGCGCAGCACCGCGATCAACGCGTACGTCGGCGGCATCGGCTCCACCAAGAGGGTCGTGCTCTACGACACGCTGCTCGAGGAGCTCGATCGCGGCGAGCGCCGCTCGGTGATCGCGCACGAGCTCGGACACGTGAAGGACCACGACATCCGGCGGGGGCTGCTCTTCGTCGCGATCTCGACGCCGCTCGCCCTGATCCTGGCCACCGCGCTGGCCCGCGAGATCGCCCGCCGGCGCGGCGCCGAGCTGGGGCAGCCCGGCTTCCTGCCGGCGATCGCGCTCGCGATCGCCGTCAGCTCGTTCGCGGTCAACGTGGCCGGCAACCAGCTCTCGCGCGACGTCGAGGCCAGGGCCGACACCACCGCGCTGGAGCTGACCGATGACCCGCAGGGCTTCATCGAGCTGCAGCAGGAGCTTGCCGACCGGAACCTGGCCGATCCCGATCCGCCCGAGGCCCTCCACTTCCTGTTCGGCACTCACCCGACCACCGTGGAGCGGATCGGCGAGGCGCTCGCGTGGAAGAACGGCGAGCGCCCGTGACGCCCCGCCCCATGAAGACCCCCCGTCCATGAACACCTACCTCATCACCGTAGGCAAGGCGAAGGAGCCCTTCGTCGAGGCCGACGCCCACTACCGCAAGATGCTCCAGCGCCACCAGCCTGTCGAGGTGATCGAGGTCCGCGACGAGTTCAACATCGAGGGACGGATCCCGAAGCGCTCGCACGTCGTCGCGCTGGACCGGGGTGGAAGAGCGTTCAGCTCGAAGGGCTGGGCCGACTGGCTGTCCGAGCGCCGAATCGACGCGCTTGACCTCGTCTTCCTAATCGGCGGGGCGGAGGGGCTCTCGTCGGAGGTGGTGAAGCTCGCCGACGAGCGGATCAGCCTCGGGCCGCAGACAATGGCCCACCAGCTGACCCGGGTGGTGCTCCTGGAGCAGCTCTTCCGAGCGACCAAGATCCTCGCCGGCGAGCCATACCATCACTGACGTGGGTGACCCGGTTGCAGAGCTGCGGGCGGCGGTCGAGGAGGCCGCGGCCGCGCTGCGGGACGGTTCCGAGGGCGGCTCCTCGGTGCCCGTGCTCGAGCGGCCGCCCAAGGCCGAGTTCGGAGACTTCTCGACCAACGCCGCGATGCTGCTGGCCCCGAGCCTCGGCGAGAAGCCGCGCGGCATCGCGGATCGCCTCGCCGCCGAGCTGGAGGGACGCCTAAAGGGCCAGCTGGAGAGGGTCGAGGTCGCCGGACCCGGGTTCCTGAACCTGTTCCTCACCGACACCTGGTATCGCGAGGCGGCGGCGGAGCTCCTCGCGGCCGGCGACGAGCTGGGCCGCCCGGCGGCGAAAGGGAAGGTGGAGAGGGTCAACATCGAGTTCGTCTCCGCCAACCCGACCGGCCCCCTGACTGCCGCGGGCGGCCGCCACGCCGCCTACGGCGACTCGGTCGCCCGGGTGCTGGAATTTGTCGGCAACGGGGTCGAGCGCGAGTACTACATCAACGACGTCGGGGGCCAGATCGAGATCTTCGCGGCGTCGATCGCCGCGCGGATGAAAGGAGAGGACGTCCCCGAGGATGGCTACGCGGGCGACTACGTCAGCGAGCTTGCCGAGCGTCTCAAGTCCGAGGGCGTGGAGCCCGGCGACACCGAGGAGCTCGCGCGTCGCGGGGCCGAGCTGATGCGGGAGGCGGCCGAGGAGACGCTGCGCCGGTACGGGGTGGAGTACGACACCTGGTACTCGGAGCGAAGCATTCACGAGGATGGCGAGATCGACAGGGTCCTGGCCGACCTGAAGGAGACCGGGCACGTCTACGAGAGCGAGGGGGCGACCTGGCTCCGCACCACCGACCTGGGCGATGACAAGGACCGGGTCCTGGTCCGCTCCGATGGCGATTCCACCTACTACCTCGCGGACATCGCCTACCACCGCGACAAGTTCCAACGGGGTAACGACCGCCTGATCAACGTGCTCGGCGCCGACCACCACGGCTACGTGGAGCGGCTGAAGGCGGGGTTGCAGGCGCTCGGCTTCGACCCGGACCGGCTGGAGATCGCGATCATGCAGCTCGTCCATGTCGTGGAGCGCGGCGAACGCGCCCAGATGTCGAAGCGGAAGGGCGAGTTCGTGACCCTCGACGAGCTCATCGACGACATCGGGGCGGACGCGACCCGCTTCTTCATGCTGCAGCGCAGCCATGACACGCCCGTGGACCTCGATCTCGAGCTGGCGCGACAGACCTCGAACGAGAACCCCGTCTACTACGTCCAGTACGCGCACGCGCGGATCGCGAGCATCCTGCGCAAGGCCGGGGATGGGGCGGAGGAGCGGGCTGCCAGGGCCGACTTCGCCTCGGCCGAGGCCGAGGTGCAGCCGGCCGAGCGCGCGCTGATCAAGCGCCTCTGCGAGCTGCCCGCCGAGGCGGCCGAGGCCGCCGAACGCCGGGCGCCCCACCGCCTCTGCGCCTACGCGATGGAGGTCGCCCGCGACTTCCATGCCTTCTACCGGGACTGCCAGGTGGTCGGGGCGGAGGGCGCCGGGGTCGAGGACGCCCGGCTCGGCCTCTGCCTGCTCACCAAGCGGGGGATCGCCCGCACCCTCGGGCTGCTCGGGATCTCAGCGCCCGAGCGGATGTAGCCGCCGGATGCGGGCGGGCCGCGTAGGCCCACTTAGATATGCCGAGCCCGTGTGGGTATCGCCGGGCCCCATGCGCTTCGGAATCGGGGATGCATGAGGCGAATATCCGATTCACACCATGCATCGGATATGCACGCGATGCATCAGATATCCAGAAGCGCAAAGGGGCCTCAGAGGTCGTAGCGGCGGAGGTCCGCGTCGAGGCGGTCGGCCTCGGTGTCGGCGAGCGGTTCCGGCTCCGGCCCCGCGCGGCGGCCGCGGAGCCTGGCCGCGCCGAAGCCGAGTGCCAGCAGCGCCAGGCCGAACGCGAGGGCGGGGACCAGCCAGTTCGTGATGTCGAATCCCTCCGACTCGGGGACGGCGAGCACGTCCTCGCCGTACTCGGCGACGAGCTCGTCCTTGATCTGCTCCTTGGCGTAGCCCTGCGCGATCAGCCGGCGGATCAGCTCGCGCTCACGGTCGGCCTGGGGGGCCTGCTCGGCGAGCTCGAGGGTCGTCCCGCAGACCGGGCACATCACCTCATCCTCGATGTCGGGGAGATTGGCCTGCGGCTCGGGGGCCTGGGCGGTCGCAGGGTTCGCCGTGATGGCGAGAGCCAGAAGGAATCCGAGCAGCGCCGTGGGGGAGGGGCGCGTCACGAGGTCTCCGAGATCAGAGGCTCCACCCGGTCGCGCAGAATCTCGGCGTTCACCGGGCCCCGCTGAATCAGCGCGACCTTCCCCTCGGGGTCGATCAGGAAGTTCTCGGGGCGGGCCACCATCCCATAGTCCTCGCGGATCTTGCGGTTGTTCGCCGCCCGGAGCTGCGGGTAGGTGAGACCGAACTCCGCGACGAAGGCTTTCGCGTCGTCGGAGGCGTCCTCGAGGTTGATCCCCACGACCGCGACCTCTCCGGCGTGCGCGTCCTGGAACTCCTGGAGGTCTGGGGACTCCTCACGGCACGGCTTGCACCAGGAGGACCAGAAGTTGACCAGCACCCACTCGCCGCGGTAGTCCTCGAGGCTGGCGGGGCCACCGCTGCCGAGCTCGGTCAGCTCCGCCTCCGGGGCCGGGTCGCCGACGGAGATCGCCTCCTCGTTCTTGTCGATCAAGCCGAACCCGAGCAGGCCGATCACGGCCAGCACCGCGATCACTACGACGAAGGTCCTCGCGCTCATGTCGGTCAAGGCTAGAGATGAGGTTTAGCGAGGCGGGCATCCGACCTAGAATGCGCTGAGAACGCGGACGTAGCTCACCTGGTAGAGCGCGAGCTTCCCAAGCTCGAGGTAGCGGGTTCAAGTCCCGTCGTCCGCTCTCGAGGAATGGCCGGCCGTGATCGGGGGTAAGAGCGTCGCATGGGACTTCTGAGCGGGATAGGGCACGCTTTCGGCTGGGCAGGTCGCAGGGTCGCGATGCGCAGCAGGTGGCTCGCCAGGAGACTGTGGCTGATCGCGGTCGCCGAGGGCGCCTGGGTGTCATGGGGCCACTGGAGGCGGCTCGAGCCGGAGGAGCGCAGGCGCCTGCTGGAGATCGCGAAGAAGTCGAAGGGCCGGCCGTCCAGGAACCTGAGTAAGGGGGAGCGCCGCGAGGCCGCGGTGCTCCTCGACAAGCTCGGACACCTCGAGCTGGCCGGCAACATCGCGTCGATCGCGCTCCCGTTCAGGCCGCTGACCAGCCTGGCGACCCGTTTCCTTCGCGGCCGCCACGAGCGGACCCACCGCAAGCTGGGAGTTGAGCCGGCCTCCGCTACGCCGCCGGCGACTGGCGCTCCCGGCCCCAAACAGCCAGAGAAGGCCGGTTCGCACGCGTAGCCAGTAGGCGAGCATAGACTTGCCTCAATGGCTGCGACGGACGTGCACATCGAAGGGGCGGCACGGGAGGAGTTGATGCGCGACTACCTGGCGGCCTGGAACGCCAGGGACGCCGAGCGGATCGCCTCGTTCTTCACGGAGGGGGCCGTCTACGACGATCGCGGCGCCGGCGCGGTCGCCCGCGGGCCCGCCGAGATCCGGGCGCACGCATCCCGGGTGCACTCAGCCTTTCCGGACCTGCACTTCGAGCTGGTCCGCGCCGCACATGGGGACGAGTTCACCGCCGGCGAGTGGCGATCACGGATGACGCATCGCGGCGAGATCGACGGCCTGCCGCCCACTGGCCGCGTGGTGGAGAGCGCCGGTGTCGACGTCGCGACACTCGACGGCGACGGCAGGATCACCCACCTCGTCTCCTACTACGACGGCGCCGCCATCATGCGCGACCTCGGCGTCCTCCCGGCCCGCGGTTCGCGGGCCGAGCGGGTACTGGCCCGCTTGGCCGCGTTGGCCGGCCGGCTTCGCCGCTAATCCTGCAGCGTCGAGTTGATCTCGTCGATCGTCGAGGAGAACTCCGTCTGGAGTCGCGTACCCTCGGTCGCGAGCTGACTCACCGCCCCAGGGAGCGCGGCGGCTCCGCCCTGTTCGATCTCGTCCACGGCGCCGGTGATCACGTCGGCCAGGCCCTGGACCTCGCTGATGAGCTGGTCGTGCAGTTCCGCGACCTCATCCGGCGGCTCGATGCTCTCCAGCGAGTCCACCGCGGACTCGAGGCTCGCGACTGTCTCGTCGTAGAACCCCACCAGCTGCTCGGGTGACTGCGGGCTCTGGGCGAGCTTGCTGATGTCGCTCTGCAGCGTGTTCTGGACCTCGTTGACCTCGTCGACGTAATCGTTCTTCTCGGCGGTGTCTCCGTCGCAGGCGACCACGAAGAGCGCCGCGGCGCTGACGAGGGCAACCGGGAGCAGGCGAAGTCGAGACATTTCTCCTCCGGTTCTCGGTGGACCAGGCGGCCAGATCCTATTGCCATAATCGTTCGCCCTCATGGATCCCGCCCGCAAGCGACAGATTCGCCTGGTCGTGGCGCTCTCGGCAGCCGTGCTGCTGGCCGCTGGGCTCGTGTACACGTCGTTCAGCGCCTCAACGGAGGCGAAGCAGCCCTCTGAGCTGCTCGAGGCCGACGCAGGCCAGACCTACGACCTCACCGGCAAGGTTGTCCCGGGCACGATCCAGCGCACCGACGACCAGCTGCTGTTCAGGATCTCCGACCGTGACGGCAGCCACCCGGTCCCGGTGACGTACACCGGGACCGTGCCGGATCCCTTCAAGGATGGGCGAGAGGTGATCGTCACCGGCAGGCTCGACGACGACACCTTCGTCGCCGATCACGACAGCCTCGTCACCAAGTGCCCCTCGAAGTTCAGCGAGGAAGCCGAGGAGGACCCCGAGCACGTGCAGATCACCGAGTGAACGAGCTCGGCTCCGCCAGCCTCGCGGCCGCCCTGCTCGTAGCGCTGTTCGCAGCCACGGCGGCGATCTACGGCGCGCGCAGCGGGGACCGGCGCTGGGTCGAGGCCGCGCGCCGCGCGGTCTATGCGTTGGCGGCGCTGCTCACCGTCGCGGTCGCGACGATCGAGATCGCCTTCCTACGTGACGACTTCAGCTTCGGGGTGGTCGCCGACCACTCCTCGACCACCACGCCGACCTTCTACAAGGTGACCGCGATGTGGTCGAGCCAGGAGGGCTCGCTGCTGCTCTGGGCCTGGGTGCTCTCGCTCGCCTCCTCCGGCGTCCTCTACCTGACGCGGCGGAAGCACCGGGAGCTCGTCCCGTGGGCGACGGCGGTCCTGGCGGGCATCGGCGCCTTCTTCATCGGGCTGATGATCTTCGCGGCGCAGCCGTTCGCCGAGCTCAGCCCCGCGCCGGTCGAGGGGGCCGGGCTGACGCCGCTGCTGCGCAACCCCTACATGGCGATCCACCCGCCGATGCTCTACACCGGCTACGTGCTCTGGGCGATCCCCTTCGCGTTCTGCGTGGGGGCGCTGGTCACCCGGAAGCTGGACGCAGGCTGGATCCGCTCGACCCGACGCTTCGCGCTCACGGCCTGGACCTTCCTCGGGCTTGGGCTGCTGCTCGGCTCGCGCTGGTCCTACGAGGAACTGGGCTGGGGTGGCTACTGGGGATGGGATCCGGTCGAGAACGCGGCGCTGGTCCCGTTCCTGGTCGGAACCGCCTTCCTCCACTCGATCATGGTTCAGGAGAAGCGGGGGATGCTGAAGGTCTGGAACGCCGGGCTGATCTGCGGCACCTTCTGCCTCTGCCTGCTCGGGACGTTCCTCGTCCGCTCCGGGATCCTCGAGTCGATCCACGCATTCGGCGCCTCGACGGTCGGCGGCCCGATCCTGGCGCTGGTGGCCACGGTGGCGATCGGCTCCACCCTGCTCATCGTTAGCCGCCTCCCCGACCTGCGCCCGGAGCGGCGGATGGAGTCGCTGCTCTCCCGGGAGTCGGTCTTCCTGATCAACAACCTGCTGCTCGTCGGGCTCGCCGCGGTCATCTTCTGGGGCACCTTCTTCCCACTGATCGCCGAGGCCGTGACCGGCACCCGCTCCTCGCTCGGGGCGCCTTGGTTCGACCGCTACGTCACGCCCCTCGGTGTGGTGCTGGTCCTCTTCACCGGGATCGGCCCGCTGCTCGCCTGGGGAAAGCTGAGCGGCTCCGCGGCGAAGCGCCTGCTGCTCTGGCCGGGCGTCGCGGCCGTCGCAACGGCGATCGTCCTGGCGCTGGTCAGCGACGCCCCGGACCACCTTTGGGCACTCCTGCTGTTCGCCTTCGCGGCGTTCGCGCTGACAGCCCTGGCCCAGGAGTTTTGGCGTGCCGGCTCCGCTCGGCGGGCGCTCTCCGGCGAGTCCAGGCCGACGGCGCTGGTGAGGGCGGTGGGGCGCAACCGCCGCCGCTACGGCGGCTACATCGTCCACGTCGGCATCGCGATCACCCTGATCGGCATCGCGGGCTCGTCGAGCTTCCAGACCAACCGCGACCTGCGGCTCTCCGTCGGCGAGTCGGCGGACGTGGGCGACTACACCGTCACCTACGAGGACCTGACCGCGGACCCGCGCAACGAGCGGATCGCCTTCAGCGCGCTGCTCGATGTGGACAGGGATGGCAAGGGCTTCGCCACGCTCGCGCCGGCGCGGAACTACTACCCGACCCAGGATCCGATGGCGGGGCCGATCGGCCGCTACTTCGAGGGCGAGTCCACGAGCGAGGTCGGGCTGCGGGTGGGGGGAGGGGAGGACTTCTGGACAGCCTTCCAGCCCGACCTCTCGACCCTCGACCCGGCGATCGCCCGCGGCAACGCGCAGCTCGCCGACCTGCCCTCTGACGCCCAGGGCGTGGCCATCCTCGCTCTCGCCGAGAACTACGCGCAGCACCCACCGCCGGCGACCTTCAGGGTGATCGTCAACCCGCTGGTCAGCTGGATCTGGGTGGGGGCGCTGACCGCGCTCGCCGGAGCGGTCTTCGCCGGCTGGCCGGCGGCGGAGGCCAGGCGACGGGCCGAGGCCGCGTACGCCGCCCGGCTGGGGCGCGAGCTGGGCACGGCAAGCCCACCCTCCTGAGCGCGATGGAGCTCCTGCTCGCGTTCGCCATCATCGCGCTGGTGGCCGCCTTCGTCTCGGTCCCGCTTCGCCGGGGTGCATCGGAGGACGGGGAGTCCGGCGAGCAGGAGGAGCTGGCCGACCTCGAGCTCCGCAAGCAGGCGAAGTACCGCGAGATCCGGGACGCCGAGGCCGACCATGCGGCGGGGAAGCTGTCGGATGACGACTACCGCCGCCTGGACGAGGAGCTCCGCCGCGAGGCGATCGAGATCCTCAAGAGGATGGACCGGCTGGGGCGGCCGGACCTCCCCTAGCCCTACACTGCACGGCCATGGAGGTCATGCTTTCCGTGGTCGCGGTGATCCTGTCCGTGATCCTCATCTTCCTGGTCCTGCTGCACTCCGGCAAGGACACGGGCCTGTCCGGTGCGTTCGGCATCGGGGGCGGAGGGGGCTCGTTCGGCGGCGGCTCCCTGGTCGAGCGGAACCTCACCCGCTGGACGATCTTCTTTGCGGTCCTCTGGGCGCTCAACGCGATCGTTCTGCTCAGGCTCTAGGCAACGCAAGCCCGCCGTCCTTCGAAGCGGCGGCCGAAGGCCGCTGCGCCTGATATAGCGGGCGTATGCGTTGCCGACTGATGCTGGGCGCGTGGCTCGTCGTACTCGCTCTAACGGGCTGCGGCGGCGACGAGGCCGACCCGCAGGCGGGATCGGATCTGCCCCGGGTGGGGGGCGGCGGCTCGATCAACTACGCCCTGCCGGGCGTCCCGATCGTCCTCGACCCCCTGGCCGCCGCCGCCCGCGCCGAGCAGGTCGTAACGCGCCAGGTCCACGAGCCGCTGGTGGCGCAGCTGACAGGTCCCTACGGCGAGGCAAGCAAACAGCCGGGGCTGGCCCTCTCCGCGCGCCCCTCCGCTGGGAACACGGTCTGGACCCTGACCCTGCGGTCGGGGGTCCGGTTCCAGGACGGCACGCGCTTCAACGCCGCGGCGGTGCTGGCGAACGCCCGCCGCTGGCTGAGCGTCCCCGCCGCGCAGCAGCTCCTGCCGGAGCTGTTCGCGGCCGACGCTCCGAGGCCGGACCAGGTGCGCTTCCTACTCGAGCGACCCGCGGCGGACCTGGACGAGCGGCTCGCCTCGCCCCGTCTCGGGATCGTTTCCCCGCGCGCGCTCAACCCGCAGAGCGGCGAGGGCGCCCACTTCCGCAGCGACGCGCCCAGGACGGGAACGGGACCGTTCGAGGTCGCCGGCGTCGCGTCGCGTCGCCTGGAGCTCGGCCGCTTCGGATCCTGGTGGGGAAGCGCCGTCGGGCTCGGGCCCGCCCTGGACGGGGTCGTCTTCCTGGCGGCGCCCTCCGGGCAGCAGCGCCTCAGCCTGCTGCAGGCCGGGACGGTTCAGGTCGCGGATCCACTCGGGGCCGCGGCACTGGGCACGATCGCGACCGACCCCCTGCTGAACGCCGTCGGCGGCCCGGTCACGGGCATCGGGCTGGACGGCTCGGTCCGAGGGCTGGACTCAGCCGGCGCCGTTCCCCTTCTCTCCCGCGTCTGGCTCACCGACATCTCCAGCTGAGCCCGGGAGGGCCTCCAGCTCGGCGGTCTCGAGCGGGAGACAGAGCTTGCAGAAGTCCTTGCCGAACGGCGTCAGCTCGACGCTGCGGCGGACCGTGTGGGCGCGGCTGGCGCGCTTGATCGCCTCGGAGACGTCGGGCTGGGCCTCCAGGACCTGGTAGCGGGCCTGATCGTCAACCGGCTCGCTGGAGAACCAGATCAACCCCAGCCGGAACAGGTTGTTGAGATAGGCGGGGACGTCGTCGAGATGGCGGCAGCCGGCCTCCGCGCCGATCATGTTGAGGCCGGGTGCGACCAGCTCGGTGGCCATCTTGAGCGGCATCCACCCGGCTCTCACATCGACGGAGGGCTGCGGGCCTTCGACCATCAGCAGCCGCAGGATTCGCCCCTCGTCCGGCGCGAGCTGGTCGAGGATTCTCGCGTACGCCGGGTGCGCGTCCTCCTCGAAGTTGACGTCAGCTGAGCGCCGCAGCAGCTCCGCACCCCGGTCGCGCAGCGTCTTCCTCGCCTCCTCGCGCTCGGCCTCGACCTCCTCGGCCGTGATCGCCTCTGCGGGTCGCTGCTCTCGCGGTCCCAGCCCTAGAAACCGACGGGCCTGGTCCTGCAGCTCGTCACGCGCGGAGCGGAACAGCTCGCCGGAGGACTGGCCGTTGACCGCGGCGCTCATCACGCGCCGACTGGCCCTGGCCGAGGCGACGACGGTCCAGCGCGCGCTCCGCCAGTAGGCGGCCCCGGCGATCCGGACAAGGGCCCGCGAGGTGTGGAGCAGGCTCGGGGAGCCGGCCTCGTGGGCGTCCCTCGCTCCGCTGTCTGGGGGCACGTCGTTCATCAGACCCCGAAGATCAGCAGATGGATGCAGCCGGCGACGAAGCCGAGCACCGCGCCGTGGAGCAGCAGCAGCCACTCGTCCTCGCGCATCGCCGAGCGCAGCAGCTCCGAGAAGTCATCGTGGGGGAGCTCTCGCATGCGCTCGGCGATCAGCTCGCGCACGGCGGCGCTCTGGCGGCGGTTGAACTCCGGGTCGGTCAGCGGGCTCATCGTGTACTCCACGGCCTCGGCGGCGACCGACTCGCGGATCGTCTCGTACTGGCTCGACCCGAGCGCGGCCCGAACCGCAACTCGCGCCGGGCCCGCCGCCCGGTCCACGGCGGGCCGCATCGAGTCCTCGATCATCTGCCGCGTGCGGTCCGCCCGTGGGCCGTGCAGCAGCTCGTCCCCGATGTTGCTCAGGGTCACGATGTCATCGGCGATGATCTCGCCGTAGACCTCGGAGACCTCGGGCTGGCGGCGGATGAACAGGCCGTGCACCTTGAAGGGTCCGAGCCGCCTCGGTTCGACCGGCTCGAAGATCATCCAGAGCGCCACCCAGTTCGTGACGTAGCCGATGATCACTCCGCCGATCGGGAGCACCCACCACTGCGGGACGGCCTCGGTGAGGAAGACGAGCGGGACCCCGAGCAGCGCCCCGAAGAAGAACCCGAAGTTGATGATGAAGCGGAGCTCCTTGCGTCCGACCTCCAGGTAGATGCGGTTCGCCATCTCCGGGTGCTCCTCGATGCGCTTGATGACCATCAGCTTGATGTCGAGGAGCTGGTCGATGTGATCCCCGATCTCGTCGGTGACCGACCGCACGATGTCGGGAAGCTGCTGCTCCACCCGGGTGTGGACCGCCTCGCGGACCCGCCCGGGCACGCTGGGCCAGGTGTCGGGGTATTCGCGGAGCATGATTCGCTCTACCAACTCGCGGATGTCCTGGCGGGCCGTGGCGAGGATGTGCTCGGCGATCGCCTCGGGCTCGAGCTGGTTGTAGAAGTCGGCGGGGCTACCGAGCTTGGCGATCCCCTTGTCCACCGCGATCGATCCCATCTTCGCGGCGCGGGAGGGGATGATCCCCTGCCAGCCGACGCCCCCCTGCATCACACCCGGGATCTGCTGGATCCGCCGCGGCATCAGGCGTGCGAGCTTGGCCAGGCCCGGCACCCGCCAGCCGGCGAAGCGCACGGGGTAGAAGAGCATCCAGACGCCGCTCCAGTTCGTGAGGTAGCCGATCGCGCCCGTGAACAGGGGGATCGTGATCTTGCTGATCAGCTCCGAGTCCATGCTCGACGAGACGCTACCCAGTTGCCGCAGGGCGACGCGACAGTTGCCCTGGCGCGGCCGGGCTAGGCCTGGAGCGTGGAGTGAAGCTGCTGCCACACCTCGTAGAGCAGCAGCGCTCCGGCGACCAGGATGAAGGCGACGAGCATGACGGCGACGTCGTCGGTTCTCGGTCCTGAGGACTGAATCGCGAGGGCCAGGCCGAGCGCGACCGCCGCGAGCGCCGGCATCCACCACCTCATGGGGAGGAGGACCGCGGCTGCGATGAGCACCACGATGGCCAGCGCCAGCTCGAGCCCCACCAGCGCGAGGGAGACGATCAGGGCCAGCGCGCAGACCAGGCCCGGCACCCAGAGCGGCGCCTGGCCGGCCGCCTCGCCCTCGCGCGAGGGCGCTCGCGCCGCGGGCGCTCGCTCGGCGGGCGCGCTGCCGGTTGTGATCTCCTGCTCGGCGACGCTCCGTTCCCAGTCCAGGGCGCGCGCCATCCCGTCGAGGACGGCGGTCACCCGGCCGGTCTCGTCTCGAAGCGAGCGAGCCGCGCCCTGCAGCGCGCCGATCGACGCCGAGAGCTCGCTCTCCTGGGCCTCACGCATCTGCTCCGTGCCGATCATCGATCGAAATGTCCCTGCAGATGATGGTAGTGCGCTTGAGAGCGACTCCCGGGCTGACCCAACCCGAGTATTTGGGTGGTCAGCGCCTGCCGCCGGAGGTACGGTTGAGGCGTGTTGGGGAGAAGTTCACTCGCCGTCTCGGTAGGGGCGCTGTTGTGCTCGCTTGCCGCAGCTCCCGCGGCCGCGGGCTCGTGGGGAGCGGTGGTCTCGCACCCGGTCAGCCAGGACCCGGATGCCGTGCGCGATTATTGGACCCCGGAGCGGATGCGGAGCGCCGTGCCGCTGGACCAGCTGGGCTCCGGCACAACGGCGACGCGTGCCGGCGCGCGCCCCGCGATCGCCCCGCCGCCCGACCAGGAGACCTCCCCTGGCTCCGACACCCTCTATCCGCAGCGCGTCCACGGCAAGATCTTCTTCCGCAAGGGGACCCGGAACAGCTCCTGCTCGGCCACTCTGGTCACCACCGCCGTCGGCCATGACGCCATCCTCACTGCAGCCCATTGCTTCTTCGATCGTGAGCTTGGTATCGAAGCGACCAACGTCGCCTTCGCGCCCGGTTACCGCAACGGCGTCTCGCCCTTCGGTCGCTTCCCGGCCTCCGCCCTTCACTATCCGTTCGAGTTCACTCAGGGCGACACCTCGTCCGACATCGCGGCCGCCAACCTGGCCTCCAACGAGTTCGGAGTGCCGGCGAGCGCGCTCGGCACCCGCGGCGTCACCTTCAACAAGCCGCGCCGCAGCTACCGGGGCGAGACCTTCCAGATCCTCGGCTATCCGGCGAGGCCCACGGGCTTCTATGACGGCCAGCGGCTGATCCTCTGCGCGCCGCCGTTCACGGGGTTCAACGACGACGGGGCGCTGCTCGCGGACCCCTGCTACCAGCACGAGGGCTCGAGCGGCGGGGCCTGGCTGCTGGACAGCGGCCTGATCAACTCGGTGTCGAGCCGCCATCCCCCCTGCAGCGTCGAGACCGCGGCCTGTACGACGGTGAAGATCGGCACCTATCTCGGTGACGTCGCTTTCCAGATCTGGGCGGCGGCCGCGGGCGGAGTGCCGAGCACAGTGACGAAGCAACTGAAGCGCTGCAAGCGGGTCCCCAACAAGAGGAAGCGGGCGCGCTGCCGCAATCGCGCCCAGACCATTCCGCCGATCGCGGCCTAGCGGACCGACCGCCGCGCGGCCAAACGCAAAGAACCGGCTGACCCGCAGCCGGTTCTTGCATGCGCCTGAGAGGAGTCGAACCTCCACGACCCGTGAGGGTCACAAGGCCCTCAACCTTGCGCGTCTACCAGTTCCGCCACAGGCGCCGGGCGCGCTGATTCTAGTCGGCCCCCGGCGGAGCCCGTTCGGGGCTGAACCGTCCCTTGAAACCATCCGCGGACCGCGCTACTCTCCCGAACATGTGTTCGCCCACCAGAAACATCACCGGATGCAGGGAGGAGCGATGACCCTCGTCGACGACCTGACCAAGCGCCAGCGGGAGATCTTCGACTACATCAGCCGCTACCTGAGCCGTCACGGCTATCCGCCGACTGTGAGGGAGATCGGCAAGGCGGTGGGCCTCCATTCCTCGTCCACCGTGCACGCCCACCTCTCCAAGCTCGAGAGCCTCGGGATCCTCAAGCGCGACCCCACCAAGCCGCGGGCGATCGAGGTCCTGGTCGAGCGGGCCAAGCGCGCTGTGCGGCCCTCCGGCCTGCCCCTGGTCGGGCAGGTCGCTGCCGGTGAGCCGGTCCTCGCCGAGGAGAATATCGAGGAGTACCTGCAGGTCCCGGATGTGATCGCGGGCGAGGCCGGTGACTACATACTGCGGGTGCGCGGCGAGAGCATGGTGGACGCCGGCATCCTCGAGGACGACTTCGTCGTTGTCCGTCCGGCCGAGAAGGCGCGGGACGGCGAGATCGTCGTGGCCCTGGTCGGCGACGACGAGGCGACGGTGAAGCGCTTCTTCCGCGAGAAGGACCAGGTCCGCCTGGAGCCCGAGAACAAGCGCATGAAGCCGATCCGCACCAAGGACGCCACCATCCTCGGACGGGTCGTCGGAGTCTTCAGGAGCATCTCGTGACCGTCGCCCTCGAGGCCCCGGTCGCGGGACCGAAGGAAAAGCGCTCGGAGGACCGGCTGTTCGAGCCGTCCGAGGTGACGCTCGAGGACTCGATCCTCGACGTGTGGGAGGCCTTGGAGGCTCGCGGCCGGGCCGAGTGCCCCGTCTGCTCGGCGACGCTCCTTGCTTCATCGGCCTGCAGCAGCTGCGGCTCGCAGCTTCTCCAGCCCTGAGCCTCAGCCCCATCCGCATCGCGACCCCGTTTTCCCACCCACCCCCGCCCGGCTGGCCGGGGGCGCGATCGCGGCTACCATGGCTCGTGCGAGCCAGGCAACCGCGGAACATCGCCAGGAGGTGATGATTCGAGGAAAGTCCGGACACCAGAGGGCGAGGGCGGTGGGTAACGCCCACCCGGGGAAACCCGCGGGAAAGTGCCACAGAAAAGACACGGCCGATGGCGCGGCCACACGTGAGTCGCGCACAGGCAAAGGTGAAATGGTGCGGTAAGAGCGCACCGGCGCCACGGTGACGTGGGGCGCACGGCAAACCCCGCCCGGTGCAAGGCCAAGCAGGACCGATGATCCGGCCCGGTCAGGTCCAGGTAGGCCGCTCAGATGGATGGTTGCTCACGACAGGATCCGGCTTACAGGCTCGCTAAGGAGGAGGCCCCGTCAGGGGCCTCCTCTAGTTGTGGGGCGATTCAGCCGGGCCGCTGGAAGATCGCCGTCTCGCAGGCCTCGGGCCACTCGTCCTTGACGCCGACGAAGCGGCGCTCCCGCCAGCCGTCGAGCAGCTCGTAGGCCTCGGCGTAGCCGGGCCGGTCGGAGTCGTCCAGCAGCAGGTGGCCGCCGGGCCGGACCTTGCCGCGCGCCGGGCGGAGCGCGTCGATCCTGGTCACCTCGGGGGACTCGAGGAAGTCGACGACCACCAGATCGAAGCTCCCGTCGTCGAACGCCGCCACCTCGGTGGGAAGGCTCTCGACCGGCGAGAGCCTCAGGTCGGCGTCGAGCCCCTTCTCGGTGAGGCGCTGCCGCGTCCACCGGAACCAGAACTCGTTGTCCTCGAGGCTGATGATCCGGTCGGCGCGAGGGGCGAACCAGATCGTCGACCGGCCGGAGCCCAGCTCGAGGATCGACCAGTCGCGCCGGATGTTGCGTCGCAGCCAGCCGATCGCAGCCGGGACGATCCACGGGCGCTCCGGCGGCTCGGATCGGCGAGCGCGCAGCCGCACGGCCGGATAGCGGAGCCAGGCGCCCAGAGGCATCCTGCCTCGGTTCGTGTAGAAGCGACCCGCCCGCCGACCCGGATCGTGGGGGCCGCGGGGAGGGGGAGCTAGCTCGGTGGCCACTCGCCCTTCGCGACCTTCTTGCGGAAACGGGACTGGCGCCTCAGCGCGTCGCGCATGAGCAGGGGAGTGAGGCGCACCGCCATCGCCGGGTGGCGGTCGAAGAAGCGGACGAAGCGGCCCCGCCAGCCCGGAATGGTGACGACCGGCTTCGGCTTCTCGAGCAGGCGCTCGACCCGCTCCGCCACCTCGTCGGGCATCAGCATCTTCCCGGAGAAGGAGAGGGCGTCGTTGGGGTCGTCGAGCTTGTCCTGGATCATCGGCGTCCACACTCCGTCGGGGCAGACGGTCGAGATGTGGATGCCCTTGACCCCGGCGTTCCGGAGGTCGGCGAGGGTGCTGAGGCTGAAGGCGATCGCGGCGTGCTTGCTCGCGGCGTATCCGCCGAGGCCGGGCGCGGCCGCCAGGCCGGCCAACGAGATCACGTTGATCACGTGGCCGCGACCGACCGGTCGCATCAGCTCGAGCGCGGCCAGCGTCCCGTTGTAGGTGCCGACGGCGTTCACCTCCAGCATCCGGCGGTGCGTCTCCAGCTCCTGCTCGTAGGTCGCTCCGGTGATCAGGATGCCGGCGTTGTTCACCCAGACGTCCAGCGAGCCGGCGCGCTCCCTGACCTCCGCCGCCGCCGCGCGGCAGGCCTGCAGGTCGGTGACGTCGAGCCTCAACGGGTGGGCGCGCTCGCCGAGCTCCGCGGCCTCTCGCTCAACGGCGTCCCCGTCGACGTCGCTGAGAGTCACCTCGAAGCTGCGGCGGGCCAGACGGCGGGCGATGGCGAGGCCGAGGCCGCCGCCGGCGCCTGTGACCAGTGCTCCCGGCATCGGCCGCAGCATATGGCTGGGTGGATCGTTTCGAAGCTTCAGGCCATTAGTGAGCTTCCGAACTACTTATTGGTGGAAGCTCCCCCAGGTGCTGTGCTACCGTGCCGCGCTCACTTCCGCTGAATCTCCGGACCACATAGCCGGAGATCGGGGGACCCAGAGTTGGGGCGAGTCGCGGCCACTGTGTCGCGTAGCGCGATCTTTCAGCGCGAGCCCGTCAGCTAACCCCGTAAGCAACGAAAGAGGAAGGTCTGACGCGCATGCGAACAAGACACGCTGTTGCAGGGATGGCCTGTTTCGCCATGCTGGCGTTCGGTGCCTCGAGCGCCCAGGCGCAGTCCGGCGGCACCACGACTCCGGGGAGCACGACCACCACCGAGCCGGCTCCGGCACCCACCACCGGGAGCTGGACGCTGATGCAGAAGGCGACCTGGTACGGCCCCGGGTTCTGGGGCAAGCAGACCGCCTGCGGGATGCCGCTGACCAAGGGCACTCTCGGCACCGCCCACAAGAATCTCCCCTGCGGGACGCAGGTCACCTTCACCTACAACGGCCTGAGCGTGGACGCGACGGTTATCGATCGCGGCCCCTACCGCAAGGGCTACAAGTGGGACCTGACGAAGCAGACCGCCCGGACGATCGGCTTCCTCGAGGCTGGGTCTGGTTACCTCGAGGCGACCGTTACCCCGAGCTACTGAGCTGCCGTTAAGCAGCCTTATCGGCTGACTGCAGCACCGCCGGGTCGGAGCTCTCGAGCGGGAGCTCCGCGGCGGCCGCGAACAGGCTCTGGAACTGCGCCAGTGCCATCTCGGCGACCGCCTCGATGATCTGCTCGTCGGTCCAGCCGGCCTCGCGCGCCTCCTCGACCAGGTGGGTCGGCACCGGCTCGTCGTAGGCGAGGGTGGCCTTGAGCAGGGTCAGGAGGATCTGCTCCTTGTCGTCGCTGGAGGTGAACTCGCGGGCGCGGGCGACCTCGTCAAGACCCAGCCCCGCGGCCTTCGCGGTCCGCGCGTACTGGTTCAGCGTGTAGGCGTCGTCGCGACGCTCCGCGACGGCGAGGCCGATCCGCTCGCGGGTCGCCTCGGGGAGCGATCCCTTGTGGAGCTCGGCCCGGAAGCGCGTGTAGGCGCGCAGGGCGGCGGGGGACTCCGCGAGGACGCCGAGGAACTTCGAGACGGCGCCGCCGGCCAGCTGGATGCTCTTGATCAGGGGAGCGCTTCCATCGGGAGCGGTGAGCTCGTCGTGGATGTGGAAGCGGCTTACCTCAGTCTTGATGGTCAATCTGGGCCTCTTACTTTACTTTTAGCCTGTTACTTACGTGACGTAAGTGTACAAGCACTCCTCAGGTTGTGCATTCAGGTACGCAGGGCGGCCGCGCCCGGATGTCCAGCCATCAGTAAGTTTCCGCCCTCGTGCCTGACACACCCACCACAGAGAAAGACGTGCTCGCCTACTGCGAGGAGGCCGACGTCCGCTTCGTGCGCCTCTGGTTCACCGACCTGCTCGGGCAGCTGAAGAGCTTCTCGATCAACGCGGCCGAGCTCGAGGACGCCTTCGAGGGAGGCATGGGATTCGATGGCTCCTCGATCTCGGGCTTCAACCCGATCGAGGAGTCAGACATGATCGCCCAGCCCGACCCGTCGACCTTCAGGCTGATCCCCTGGCGCCCGGAGCAGGAGAAGCGGGTGGCGAGGATGTTCTGCGACATCCGCGTTCCCGGCGGCGATCCCTACGAGGGCGATCCCCGCTGGATCATGCGGAGGGCCCTGGACAGAGCGCGGGACATGGGCTTCGACGCGTACAACATTGGCCCCGAGCTCGAGTACTTCTACTTCACCTCGGCCAAGCCCGAGAACGGGCACACCCCCGAGACGCTGGACGAGGGCGGCTACTTCGACCTGACCACACTCGACGCCGGCTCCGACGTCCGCCGCGAGACCATCCTCGCGCTGGAGCAGCTCGGCATCCACGTCGAGTACGCCCACCACGAGGTTGGCCCCTCCCAGCACGAGGTGGACATGCGGTACAAGGACGCGCTCGCGATGTCCGACGACTGCATGACCTACCGGATCACGGTCAAGGAGTACGCGATGAAGTACGGCTGGTACGCGACCTTCATGCCGAAGCCGCTGCAGGGGGAGAACGGCTCCGGGATGCACGTCCACCAGTCGCTGATGAAGGACGGCAAGAACGCCTTCTTCGATCCCGACGACCAGTACTTCCTCTCCGATACCGCCAAGGCGTTCATCGCCGGTCAGCTGAAGCACGCGCGGGAGATCGCGCCGCTCTTCGCGCAGTGGGTCAACTCCTACAAGCGCCTGGTCCCCGGCTACGAGGCGCCGGTCTACCTCGCCTGGTCACGCCGCAACCGCTCGGCCCTGATCAGGGTGCCGCTCTACCACCCGGGCAAGGAGCAGGCGACCCGCGCCGAGCTGCGCTGCCCCGATCCGGCCTGCAATCCGTACCTCTGTTTCGCGGGCATGCTGCACGCGGGGCTCGAGGGGATCGAGAAGGGCTACGAGAACCCCGAGCCGATGGAGCAGAACCTCTACCACCTGACCCCCGACGAGCGCCAGAGGCGCGGCATCGAGCAGCTTCCGGAGACGCTCGGCGAGGCGATCGAGATCGCTGCCGAGTCGGAGCTCGTCCTGCGCGTCCTCGGCGAGCATGCCTTCAACCGGTTCGTCGAGATCAAGCGCCAGGAGTGGGAGGACTACCGCGTCCAGGTGACGCCGTACGAGATCCAGAACTTCCTGCCGATTCTCTAGTTACTCGAGCGTCGAGAGCAGGTAGGCGAGGGCGAAGCCGAGGACGGTCGCGAGCCCGATCGCGCCCTGAGCGGCCGGGCCGACCTTGTGCTCCAGCTTGTACGCGGTCGGGAACATCGTGCTGGAGAGCATCGTCAGCACTGCGCCACCTGCGAACGCCTGGATGAAGCCGACGAGGTTGCCGGAGGCGTCCTTGAGGAGGCCGTATCCGAGGGCGGCGGAGAGGGCCGAGACGAGGCAGACGAGCCCCCAGGTCCGGAGGATGCGCGCCGTGGCGATCCCCTGCTTGAGCATCCCTCGGGACGACGAGATTGCCTCGGGCAGGTTCGAGATGAAGACCGCGGCGAGGATCGGGACGCCGATCGTGCCCGCCTCCAGCAGGGTGATCCCGAGGACGGCGGACTCGGGGATGCCGTCGAGGACCGCCCCGAGCAGGAGCGCCGAGGACGCGTCAGCGTCAGCCCGGCCTTCCGGGTGCATTCGCTCGCCTCCGCCGCGGCGGCTGATGACAAGGTTGCCGCCGAAATAGGCGAGCGCGCCCGCGGCGAGCCCTCCCGCGACGGCGTCTGCGCCACCGAGGTGAAAGGCCTCCTCGGTCAGCTCGAAGGCGACGGCGCTGATCAGGGTTCCCGCACCGAAGGCCAGGATCAGCCCAACTGCGAGATTGACGCGTTTGGCGCGCTTTCCGCGCTCTGCCGTCGGGAGCCGAATCCCGATGAGCGCCCCGATTAGGAGCGAGGACGCACCGACCAGGCCCCATGCGGCCGCCTCGAGCATGGCCGAAAGCTATTCGCTCTCGGCCGAGCGGAGAAAGTCCTCGAGCATCTCGTTGAATCCCGGCGCACGGGGCACGGCATGGCCCGCTCCGGGAAGGACCTCGCGGCGCGCCCGCAGTCGGTCGGAGAGCGCGTCGCAGAGGGTCTCGAGCCCTCGGTGATGCCCGCCGGAGACGACCAGGACCGGGATCCCGCCCTTCACGATCTCATCGAGATCGGGAGTGGCTTCCCGAGGTGATCTTCCGCCGCGTGCGGCTTGGGTGGCCTGCTCGACCTCCTCGGCGTGCTCGACGGGCGCTTCGGGCCCAAGCCCTGCATTGGCCAGGAACTCGTCCTCGGCCTCGGGATCGGCATCACCCCGCAGGAAGGCATCGCCGGCGCGAGCCAGCTCCTCGATGTCGGGGTCCTCGGGAGCGACGAGATAGAGCGGGGCCTCGATCAGGGTCAAGGATTTGACGCGCTTGGGCTCCTGGCCGGCCAGGATCGAGGTGCCCAAGCCGCCGTAGGAGAAGCCGGCGACGTGGGCGCCATCCGCGAGCAGCGGGGAGAGGTCCTCTGCGTCCCGGTCGAAGTCCTGATGCGACGCCTCGGGGCCGCCGGGGAACCCTCGTCGGGTGGGCACGACGAGCTCCCAGCGCTCGGCAAGCGAACGCTGTCGCTCCCAGGTGAGCTCGGGGCCCAGCCCGCCGTGCACGAGAACCAGCCGCGCGCTAGGCGAGTGCAGCCTCCAGCTCGTCCGGCTCGGTCACCGGTGCCTGGCAGGCGAAGTTCTCGCAGACGTAGGCGGCGGGCTTTCCCTCCACCGCATGCCGCTCCCGGAGCAGCTCCGGCCGGTCCGTGCCCTCGGGGCCACCGGCGGTGACCAGGTGCGGCCGGAACTCGGAATGGACCACCCGGGCGAGGCCCGAGAGTGGCGCGAGCGGGGCGGTGCCGTTTCGGGGCGCGACCAGCGCCACCTCGCGCACGGCGGAGAGGTGGAAGTCGAGCGCCTGCAGCAGGTGGCCGAACGAGTCCGGGTGACGAACGGCCGCGGGCGCGAACAGCCGCAGGACTCCCGCCCCATGCTCCTCGTATCGAGCCTGACCGGTGAGCGCCGCGAGCCGGAGCAGCCCCAACGCGGCCGAGGCGTTGCCCGCCGGGATGGGATGGTCTCCGATGTCCTTGCGCCGGGCGATCAGCTCCTCGTGATCGTGCGAGGTGGTGAAGAAGCCGCCCCGCTCCTCATCCGCGAAGCGCTCGATCATCGCGTCGGCGATCTCGCGGGCGAAATCGAACCACCGCACCTCGAGCGTCGCCTCATACAGCCGCAGGAGCGCCTCGACGAGATAGGCGTGGTCCTCGAGGTAGGCGTTGAGCCTGGCCTCGCCGTCCTTCCAGGTGCGGAGCAGCCGGCCTTCGGAATCCCGCATGGACTCGAGGATGAAGCGAGCGCAGCCCTTCGCCGCGTCCAGGTAGTCGTCGCGCCCCAGGGCGGCGCCGGCGTCGGCGAGCGCCGCGATCATCAGCGCGTTCCAGGAGCAGATCCGTTTGTCGTCGAGGCCGGGGCGCACGCGCTGCTCCCGGCGCTTCAGCAGTACGCGCTTCGCCCGGGTGAGCTCATCGGGCGGGTTCGCGGACGGCCCCGCCGGGATATGCAGGATGTTCCGGCCCTCGAAGTTGCCGGCGGAGCTCACTCCCCAGTAGCCGAGCAGCCGTTCGACGGAGTCGGCCGGCATCTCGGACTCGGCGAGCGTCTCCCGCAACTCGTCCTCGTCCCAGACGTAGTAGCGGCCCTCCTCGCCCTCGGAGTCGGCGTCGAGCGCCGAGTAGAAGCCTCCCTCGGGCCCGTGCATCTCACGAAGCGCCCAGTCCAGCGTGTCCCGGCAGACCACCATCCAGCGTTCCTCGCCCATCACCTGCCAGCCGTGCAGGAAGGTGCGCGCCAGCAACGCGTTGTCGTAGAGCATCTTCTCGAAGTGGGGGACCAGCCAGACGGAGTCGACCGAGTAGCGGGCGAAGCCGCCGCCGAGCTGGTCGTAGATGCCGCCGTGCATCATCGCGTCGAGGGTTGTTCTCACGTGGTCGGTCTCGCCGCGCGCGAGCAGGAACTCGAGGGAGCTGGCGGGCGGGAACTTCGGGGCGCCGCCGAAGCCGCCGTTCGCCTCGTCGGCCCGCGACAGGAGCCCCGAGGCCGCGGTGTCGAGCACCTCGGCCGACAGCGGCTCCTCGGACTGCTCGATCCGGCTGATCGTGGCGAGCGACTCGCGGATCCGATCCGAGGCCGCGCGCAGCTGCTCGCGCTGCGAGCGGTAGGCCTCCCCCGTCGCTTCCAGCACCTGGCGGAAGCTCGGCATGCCGTGCCGCGGCTCTGGCGGGAAGTAGGTGCCGCCGTAGAACGGGACCCCGTCGGAGTCGAGGAAGGCCGTCAGCGGCCAGCCGCCCTGTCCGGTCATCGCCTGCACCGATTCCATGTAGATGTCGTCCACGTCCGGCCGCTCCTCCCGGTCCACCTTGATCGGGATGAAGTTCTCGTTCATGAAGGCCGCCGTCTCGGGATCCTCGAACGACTCACGCTCCATCACGTGGCACCAGTGGCAGGCGGAGTAGCCGATCGAGAGCAGGATCGGCTTGTCCTCCTCCCGGGCTCGCTCGAGCGCCTCGGGCCCCCAGGGCTGCCAGTTCACCGGGTTGTCCTTGTGCTGGAGCAGGTAGGGGCTGGTCTCTTCGGCCAAGCGGTTAGCCATCTCCCCTTGAGGCTACCCCGCGATCCGATTCACAACGCGTTCCGGGGTTTAATGTGGCGGCATGCCGACCGATCTGACCGTGATCGTCGAGAATCGGCCCGGGGTAATGGCCGACCTCGGGGAGGCGACCGGGAGGGCGGGAGTCAACATCGCGGGGCTCTGTGCGGTGACCGGCGACGGCAAGGGGTTCATCCATCTACTGGTGGAGGACGCCTCGACTGCCAGTCGGGCCTTGGAGCAGGCGGGCTTCGGGATCGCGGACGAGCGCGAGGCGGTCGTGGTCGACCTGCATGACAAGCCGGGAGCGATGGGGGAGATCACACGGGACCTGGCGGAGGCGGGGGTCAGCATCGACGTCGCCTACACGATCTTCACCGGGGTCCGCCTGGTGATCGTCACCGACGACATCGAGAAGGCCCGCGCCGCGCTCGGCTAGCCGCCGGCCCAGCGGCTTCAGGCGCGTTGTGGCAGGGGCTCCCGGATGAACCCGGCGCTCAATGCGGCGCAGGCGAGCGCCGCGGCCGCGGCGAGGTAGAAGGCCGCGCCGTAGCCGCCCAGCAACGCCGCCGCGCCGACGAGGGGCGAACCGATCAGCATGCCGAGGTCGAAGGCGGCGGTGAAGGTGCCCATCGCGGCGCCGCGGCGCTCCGGAACGACTCGCTCGACCGCGAGCAGAGAGAGGGAAGGGAAGAGCAGCGAGAAGGCGGCGCCCATTCCCATCGCCCCGAGAATGACTACGGGCAGGCTCTCGGCTGCCCCGATCAGCACCAATCCCACGGCTTCGACCAAAGCCGCCCCGACGGCGCAGCGCGCAGCGCCGATGCGGTCCGGGAGGCCACCCGCGAACAGCCGAGTCGCCACCACGGTGCCGGCGAAGACGCTGAACACTTCGGCGCCGTGGCCAATCCCGCGGTCCTCGAGGCTGAGCACGATGAAGGCCGATACCGCGGCGAAGCCGAAAACGCTGAGGGCGAAGGTCACGCCCGGGGCGAGGGCCTCGCGGGAGACGATCGAGCCGCGCGAGGCCTCGCCGCCGCTCACGTGGCTCTCCGGGAGCTGAGAGGCGATCAGCGCGCCGAGTAGCGGAGCGCCGGTCGCGAAGGCCCAGACCAGGTTGAACCCGCCTGCGTTCTCCAGGAGGACCCCGATCGGCGGGCCCAGGGTCAGGCCCGTCCAAATCGCAAGCCCGTAGAGGCCAATCATCCGGCCGCGGCGCTCGGCGGGAGCCATGTCCACGTTCCAGGCCGAGCCGGCGGTGAAGACGGTGCCCTCTCCGGCCCCCAGGAAGAATCTGGAGATGATCAGCCCGGGGATCGAGGCGGGGAGAAAGAGGAGGGCGCCGGCGATCACGGCCAGGGCGGCGCCCGCCACCACCGTGATCCGCCGCCCACGGCGGTCCGCCATGGTCCCGGCGATCGGCCGGCAGACGATGCCGGTCAGGGCGAACGCCCCGCTGACGATGCCGACCTCCAAATCAGTGCCGCTGAGCTCGTCCTTGACGTAGTGGGGGAGCACGGGCAGCGTGGCGCCGACGGCCAGCAGGCCGAGATTGGTGACGATGAAGATCCCGGCGAACGACGGCCAGCTGGGGCCCAGGACACGGGTCAGCCATGCCGTGGTTCGGGTCCTCATGGCGACCGCAGCTCTGAGCGCTTGATCTTGCCGCTCGGGGTCTTCGGCAGCTCTTCCGCGAACTCGACGATCCGCGGATACTTGTAAGGGGCCGTGACCTCCTTCACGTGCTCCTGGAGCTCGGCGGCCAGGCGATCCGAGGGCTCACCGTCGCGAAGGACGACGACGGCCTTGACCACCGAGCCCCGCTCCTCGTCGGGGGACGCCACGGCCGCCGCCTCCGCGACCGCCGGATGGGACACCAGCGCCGACTCGACCTCGAAGGGGCCGACGCGATACCCCGCGGTGAGGATGATGTCGTCGTCGCGGCCCTCGAACCAGAGGTAGTCGTCCTCGTCTGACCGCACCTGGTCGCCGGTCGGCCACCACTCGCCGTCGAAGGGCTCCTCGCCCAGGTAGCGGCTGAAGAAGGTCGGAACGGTCTCGGGCCTCACCTGCAGCTCTCCGACATCTGGCGCCGCCTCCTCCGCTTCGCGTCCGGGGGCGGCTACCCGGACCTCGATCCCAGGCAGCGGGCGGCCCATGGAGCCGTCCCTGGCGGGATCGTCGTCGTCCGGCCGCATCCCGGTCACCGGCCCGGTTTCCGTCTGGCCGTAGCCGTCCCCGATGGGCAGCCCGAGCTCTGACCGGAAGACGCCGATCACCTCCGGGTTGAGCGGCTCGCCGGCTGAGACCAGCCTGCGAAGCGAGGAGATCGGGCGCAGCTCCGTTCGCTTGGCCAGCATCCGGTACTCGGTCGGCGCCTGGCAGAGCACGTTCACCTGCTCCCGCTCGATCAGCTCGAGCCGCTCCGCCGGGTCAAAGCGGCCGTCGTGGACCATCGCCGCCGCGCCGCGGAGCCACGGGGCGATGAACACGTTCCGGGTGGACTTCGACCAGCCGGGCGCCGCCGTGCACCAGGCGAGGTCGCCGTCCCGGGCGCCGACCCAGTGCTCGGCCTGCAGGCGCTGCCCCGTCAGGTAGCGCTGCGGGTAGACGACGCCGCGCGGGTCGCCGGTGGTCCCCGAGGTGAAGATGATCACCGCCGGGTCCTCGGGATCGAGATCGACGGCCTCGGCTGGCGTCTCCTGGGGCAGGTCCTCGTCGAAGATCCGCTCGAGGTCCGACATGTGCAGGTAGGGGACGCCATCCGGGAGCTCGCCGAGGTAGCGCTCCTCGCCGATGCAGAGCGCCGGATTCGCCGCGCCGACGCGGACCTTGAGGTCCTTGCGGCGCAGCTGCGGGTTGCACGGCAGGGCGATCGCCCCCATCCGGAAGCAGGCGAGCATCGCGACCACCCATTCGACCCGGCTTCCGACCAGCGTCATCACCGCGTCGCCCCGCTGCACCCCCTTTGCGGCCATCGCGCCCGAAAGGCCCAGGCTCATCGCGAACAGCTCGCTGAAGTGCCAGTCGCGCCGGTTGCCCTCGGCGTCGATGGCCACCAGCGCCCGCTTGGCGAACGGGAAGCGCTGCACCACGTCCTCGATGAAGTTCACGGCGGCCAAGTCTGCCGCAGCGGCCCGCTGCGCCCGCGCTCGGGACCAGCATCGGGCTCGTCGTTATTGAGGTATTGACCGCGCGCCCGGACCCGCGTAGGGTCATTCACATGGACGCGGATCCGCTCCGCTCGCGCCACCGGCGGCTCACCGCGGGCGCGGGCCTCTCGCTGGGTGTCGCCTTTGGCCTGAGTCCCCAGGCGCTGGCCGACGTAGAC
Source organism: uncultured Solirubrobacterales bacterium (assembly GCA_963752605.1). Classification (GTDB taxonomy): domain Bacteria; phylum Actinomycetota; class Thermoleophilia; order Solirubrobacterales; family 70-9; genus CAVVYW01. The sequence goes on along the minus strand of CAVVYW010000005.1, from coordinate 918,878 downwards.
GTGGTCACCGTCACGACCGCGGCGGATCCCGGTGACGCCAACTGCAACACCAACGGCTGCACCCTGCGGGAGGCAATCACCGTCGCCGACGACGCCGATACGGATCCCGACCAGATCCTCTTCCAGTCGGGCCTGACGGGCACCGTGACCCTGACCGCGAACCATCTACCCACGATCAACGAGCCCCTTGAAATTCTCGGTCCTGGGCCTGGGATCCTTGCCGTCTCCGGCAACCAGGCGAGCCGCATCTTCTCGGTCCAGGACGCCACCGGCCCTGTGACCGTCTCCGGGCTGACCGTGACCTCGGGGAATTCCGGCGGAAACGTCGGCGGGGCGATGCTCGTCGACAACAGCGCCCTGACTGTCAGGAGCTCGGCCGTGGTGAACAACGACTCGGGAGACGGGGGCGCTGGCATCTGGGCGGATGGCGGATCACTCACCGTCCGGAACTCGACGATCTCTGGCAACGACGCGGTGGGGGTGATGAGCTACGGCGGCGGGATCGCGTCATATGCCCCCAACACCCTGTTGGTCCAGCACTCGACCATCTCCGATAACGACGCCGAGCGCGGCGGCGGCCTGTACGCGCAGGGTTCGGCGACGATCGAGAGCTCGACGATCGCCGACAACGGCGCCCACTTCGGTGGGGGGCTCTACGAGGCACCCGGCGCCCCCGTTCCGACCCTCACCAACACGATCGTCGCCGACAACGGGGTGACCGGCGTGGGCGCCCAAGGCCCGGATCTGCTGAACGTCTTCAACGCGTCCTTCACCCTGGTCGAGCAGACCAGCGGCGCGAATGTGATGCAGACCGTGGCCGGCTCCAACATCACCGACGACGTCACCGATGGCCTAAACGACGTCGATCCGCAGCTCGGAGCGCTCGGGCCGAACGGTGGGCCAACCCAAACTCACGCGCTGCCGATGACCAGCCGGGCGGTGGACAAGGGATCGAGCGCCGGGCCCGCCGACCAGCGAGGTCAGCCGCGGCCGTTCGACGTTCCCTCGATCGCAAACTCGCTTGCAGTGGGCGCCAACGGCGCGGACATGGGCGCCTTCGAACTTCAGGTACCCCAGGCCGCGCCGCCGACCTCCCTGCTGCCGAGCCCATCGACCCCGGCGCCGGTGAAGAAGAAGAAGTGCAAGAAGAAGAGAAAGCGGCGCTCTGCGGCGGCCGCCAAGAAGAGATGCAAGAAGAAGCGTTGAGCAGACGACAGCGCAGAGGCCGAGCAAAGCGGACGCGGCGCGCCAGGAAGCAGGCTCGACGCGGCCGGATCGCCGCCGGCACCGGCCTCTCGCTCGCCGCCACCCTGGCGGGGCCACCGGCGGCCGAGGCGGTGGACTTCACGGTCAACACCACTGCCGACCCGGGCGACGGCACCTGCGACGGCACCTGCGCGCTGCGCGATGCGATCCTCAATTCCTCCGCGAACAACAACAGCCCGGTGGTCGACCGCGTTCTCTTCCAGTCGGGGCTGAGCGGGACAGTCACGCTCGGCACCGCTCTACCGACGATCGACGAGCCGCTCCAGGTGCTGGGTCCTGGCGCAAACGTTCTCACCGTCAGCGGCGGTAACGCGAGACGGTCTTTCGCCCCCGTCGTCCCGGTAGTGGGAGACGACGTCTTGATCTCGGGGTTGACCCTGACCGCCGGGAACTCGGGCGCCAGCAACGGCGGGGCGATCGTCAGCATGGGCGCCGAGCTGATCCTCGAGAGCATGAACATCACCGGCAACACCTCGAGCGAAGAGGGCGGTGGGCTGTCCCAGATCGGCGGCACCATCGTCGTCCGCGACTCGACGATCTCCGGGAACGACGCGGTCGGGGCGACGAGTCTCGGCGGCGGTCTCTACACGGACACCATTACCACCACCGTCGAGCGTTCGACGATCTCGGGCAACGGCGCGGAGCGCGGCGGCGGCATGTACCCGGTCGCCTTCACGACGATCCGTGACTCGACGATCTCGAACAACACCGCGCACTTCGGCGGTGGGATCTACGAGGACCTCACCAGTCCCGGGGGACCGAACCTCACGAACACGATCGTCGCCGACAACGGGGTGGCCGGCACGGGCGCAGCGGGCCCGGACTTGCTCAACATCTTCAACGCTTCCTTCACGCTGGTCGAGCAGACGAGCGGCGCGAACGTGACGGAGACCGTGGCCGGCTCCAACATCACGGACGACGTCAGCAATGGCATGAACGACGTAGACCCCGGACTGCTGGCTCTCGGGCCCAACGGCGGGCCGACGCCGACGCAAGCGCTGCCCATGACCAGCCTGGCCGTCGACAAGGGCTCGAGCATCGCCGTCACTGATCAGCGCGGGCAGCCGCGTCCGAGCGACTTCGCCGGGATCCCGAACTCGATGGCCATGGGCGCCGACGGCGCGGATATGGGGGCCTTCGAGCTTCAGGTTCCCCCGGTGGTTCCCGTCACCCCGGTGGTACCGGCCACTCCCGCGTCACCCGCCCAGCAGGCGCCGAGGAAGAAGAAGTGCAAGAAGAAACGCACCGCCGCGGCCTCGCCAAGAGTGCAGAAGCGGCGCTAGGCCTCCGGTACGCCAGCATCTGAAGTTCACGGTCGACCCGGGGGGAGGGGCACCTGCGCCCCTGGGAAGTGTGGACGCGGATGTGGTCCCCGCGCTCGTTCTCACCGATGAAGGTGAAGTCGGTCGGGGGCCAGATCGCCCGGTTGTAGTAGCGGCGCGCACCTCGCTCTCGACCTCGAAGAGCGTGCCCGACCCACGGGTGTCCTCGCCGCCGGCGAAGCGCTCGTCGAGCAGCTCGCGCGCCTCGCGGGCCACCCGGACGGCCATACCGAGCCCTCGGTGCGCCCGCGCCACGAAGACGCGCGAGTACCAGAGGTCCATCCGCAGCTGCTCGTTTCGGTCCAGGTAAGCGCTGGTGACCGCTACCACGCCCTCATCCTCGCTCGACGACCACCACGTTCACCTCTTCCACCCGCCGCCGCGCCTCCTCCTCCGGCGTCGGTCCCTCCCCTGGCATCGCCCCCTCACGCTCCCAGAGTGCAATGACGTCCTCGGGGCGACGGCCCCGTCGCGAAGGGCTCGATTCGGTAGCGATCCGGGAGCGCGTAGTCGTGGCCGCGCGTCTCCTTCATCGTCGGGGAGTTGGGGACCCGGGGCCGATCACGGCCTCGTCGAAGTAGCGGATCCGGACCTGGGTGCCGTCATGCTCGTAGCCGGCGAACATCAGCCCGGTCTCCGGCCAGACTGGCTCGGATGCGTTCCATCTCGGCTCGGTCGGTGATCGGTCAGGCAGAGCCCGAGCGGGCCGTCGTCGGTCCTCTCGAACTCCTCCGCGAGCGTCGCGAACGCCGCGTTGATCATCTTCGGTGCCGCGCTCGCGGCATCCGGGGTAAGAAACGGCGGTACACCCAGAACGGTCGGCCGATCAGGGGGACGTGCTGGGGAAAGACCGAGTTGACGCCCGTGATCTCGCCGTCGCGATCGAGGGCGAGGCAGACGACCTCGGGGAGCCGGCGGCGCGGCAGCCCCCTCGAGGACTCCGCGTCGGGACCAGAAATCGAGCAGCTGCCTGGCCCGCTTCTCGCTCAGTCGGCCGCGCACCGTCTCGATCGCGCCCTCGAACGCGCACCCTCTGGCGGTCCTCGCGTAGCCATCGATGCTGATTATGGGCTTGATTCCGCCCTGGGCTCCGGTACGGTCTCGTGCCGGAGGGAGCGGCGCGATTCTAGGTTCGGAGTCTCTGTGAGCAGACGTCAGCGGCAGCGCCAACTGAAGCGACGCAGGCACGCCGCGCGGCAGGCTGGCTCGACGGCGTCTGCGCTCGGGACCGGCCTTCGCTCGGAGCGACGCTGGGGATGAGCGCCACAGCGAGGCGTCACCTTCGAGGTGGACCGCACTCGACGACGCGACCGTCACGGTCTGCACCGGGGCGGACAACGACTGCACGCTCCGCGGAGCGATCACGAACTCCAACGCATCCGCGGCCGTGGACGACCAGATCACCTTCAAGTCAGGTCTCTCCGGAACGATCACCCTGGGCGGGACCCAGCTCTCGGTCACCGACTACCTCAAGCTCCTCGGGCCGGGCGCCGGCATGATCACCGTAAGTGGCGCCGGCGCCTCCCGGGTCCTCTTGCTCACGGGAACCGGCGGCGAGTACGCGCTTATCGACGGCCTCACGCTGCTCGGGGGCTCTTCGGCCGGCCCCGGCGGCGCGATCCGCAATATCGATGCGGATCTCGAGGTCAACAGCTCCGTGATCTCGGGCAAACGGCGACGATGGGCAACGGCGGCGGGATCTACAGCGACGGTCCCCTGCGCGTGAAGTACTCGGAGGTGAGCGGGAACATCGTTTCCGAGACTGGGGCCGATGGCGGGGGGATCGCTGCATCCGGGGCAACCCTGTACATCGGGTCCACGATGATCAGCGGGAACACGGCAGTCGACAACGGCGGCGGCGTCTACAGCGACTCGCCTACCGACACGACGATCAGGCAATCGACTCTCTCGGGCAACAACACCACGAGCGGGTCGGGCGACGGGGGCGGCATATACCTCCGCTACAGCACGGGGCCGCACCTGATCCACAACTCCACCATCACCGGCAACACGGCCGGCGACGACGGCGGCGGGATCTACAACTACGGCAACATCACGCCCGCCAACCGCCTCTCGCTTCAGAACTCCACCGTCGCCGGCAACATTGCTACGACGCGGAGGGGGCCTGTTTGCCAACTTCGAGCAGGACCTCCGGAACTCCATCTTGGCCGACAACAGGCGGCCGGCGGCCCGGATGCCAGTGGGTTCGTCAGCGCCGACTTCAGCCTGATCGAGAACCCCGCGGGGGCGACGATCGGCACCGTCACGGTGGGCTCGAATATCACCGGGGCCGACCCCCAGCTCGCCCGCTCGCCAACAACGGAGGGCCGGGGAACCCTAACCCGGATCCTCTACCAGACCAGCCCCGCGCTCGACCAGGGCAAGAACATCGGCTTTCCGTGGGATCAGCGCAGCACCCTCTTCCCACGCCCGTTGACCTGCCGACCATCCCGAATCGCTGGCGGCGGGCGCCGACGCCTCCGACATGGGCGCGCTCGAGGCGCAGACGCTGCCCCCACTTCCGCCGTCCCCGCCCGTCACCTCGACCCCGCCGGCCGCGACGACGCCGCTGACGACGCCGGCGCAGCCGAAGAAGAAGTGCAAGAAGGGCCGGAAGCTGAGGAAGGGCAAGTGCGTCAAGAAGAAGAGGAAGAAGCGCTAGGGCAGCGCGAAGGACTGGCTCGCCGCGTCTGAGCCCTCCTCGGCGATCTCCGGGTAGCGCAGGCCGGGAAGCAGCGCCACGTCGAAGATCTCCTGGACCAGCTCCTCGAAGCGGAGGAAGCCGACCGTCTGACCGGACTCGGGGTTGACCGCCCAGACGCCGCAGAGACGCTCGTCGAGACGCTCCATCAGCGGCAGCCCCCCGAAGGTCGCGGTCTCGCGCACCTGGGACAGGCCGACTATGGCAAGCCCTCCGGCGAACATCAGGCCCCGGGTGAATCCGGGCAGCTCCGCGATCGTCTCGACGGTACCGGAGTCGAGGTCGGCGACCGAGAGCGTCCCCTTGCCGGACTCCAGCAGCCAGAGGTCCTCGTCGAACCAGCGGGGCGAGTGGGGCATCGAGAGGCCGTTGAGCACCGTCTCGCCAGACTCGACGTCGATCAGGATCCCGCCGTCGGCCTTTTTCTCGCGCCACCCGCCGGGCGAGTCGGTCTCGCCCAGGGCGGTCACGTAGCGGACCTTGTCGTCGATCACGCAGAGCCCGTTCAGGTGGCAGCGGTCCTCCGGGCCCAGGCTCGAGATATAGGGAGGCGTCCAGCGCGGGACGAAGCTGTGCTGGGCGTCCAGCGTCGCGAGGCAGGAGAAGTTGGTGGCGACGATCCACAGCTCGCCCTGTGCGAAGGCGACCTCGTGGATGCGGATGTCGCCGGTGAAGTGCCGGTTGCGCGGGACGAAGCACGCGTCGTGCTTCCCCTGCGGCTCGACCTTCGGCGCCACCGCCGGGAAGTCCCGGTAGTCGATGACCTCCGCCCGGGTACCCACCGCGATGCGGCCGGGGGCGACGGCGAGGCCCATCGGCCGGTTGAAGTTGCGGAAGTGGGTGTTGACGGTGCCGCGGTCGTGGCGGGCGCAGATGAGCTTGCCGGTCTGGTAGGTGGAGACGAGCAGTGAGCTGCCGAGCTGCTTTAGGAACTGCGGGAAGCTCTGCGTGTAGACGCTGCGAAGCGGGGAGTCGGAGGAGGGGGTGGAGGGGTCCTTGATGGCGGCCAGCGGTCTCGCGAGCCAGCCGCGGGCGCGCTCGTCGAGCTCCTCCGTTCGGGGCAGCAGTCCCTCCAGCTCCCGGTCCAGGGCGTCGCTCTTTTGAGGTTTGCCGGAGGCGAGCTGGTCACGAGTGGTTCGTAACGGCACGGCCGCGTCCTCGTCCGCCTCGATCCCGACGAACGAGCTGAGCCGCTCCAGCTCCTCGGTCGGGTTGCGCATGAGGGCCGACCAGTCCGCGACGCACCACCGCTCGGGCGGGAACTTCTCGAGGTCGTCGAGCAGCGTCCGCGTGGTGCGCAGCCACTGCTCAGTGGCGAGCTCAGGCACGTCCTTGCCCGCCAGCTCGCGCCATCCCGGCACCAGCAGCAGGGACCACGGTGGCCCGGGCCAGTCAGGCAGGTCGGGATGGGTGACGGCCGAGCCGGAGCGCCAGGCCCGGACCATCTCGCGCAGGGTCTCGCGCGGATCGCGGTGAACGTAGATGAAGATGGCGTCGGGACAGACCGCGTTCAGGAACGGGACCCTGAGTGCGTTACGGGGGGTGCTGTCGAGCCAGCGGAGGCCCGAGGCGTCGAGGCCCGGGCGGCTGCCGTTGCGATCCACCAGGATCCCCTTCAGGTTCGAGCGCAGCTCCTCGACTACGCGCGGTGCCACGTCCGCCTCGGTCAGCCGGTTGCTGTCCCAGTCGCGGTTGGCCGGGTCGAGCTCGTAGATGGAGTCGAGCACCCGGTGTCCGTTCTCTCCCGCGGTGAAGATCCCGTCCCCCCGCGCGAGCGCCCGGAGCAGCGTCGTACTTCCCGAGCGGGGAGGGGCGACGATAAACACGGGCCGCTCGATCACGGCTACGGATTATTGGCCTTAGCGCTTCAGCTCGGTGCCGTCGTAGAGCTTCTTGACGACCACGCCGTCAGGCGGGGCCGCCTCCACACAGAGGTTGCAGAGGATGCACTCGTCGAGGTTCTCCTCGACCACGGTGACCTTGCCGTCCTCGGTGGCGAAGATGTCCACCGGACAGACCTCCTCGAGCTTCGCGGCGAGCTCGGCGTCATCGTGGATCTCGTCGGCGACCTGCACCTCGATGAAGATTCCGGTCTGAGTCTTCTCAGGCACTCGCCTTTGCCCCCAGCTTGCCCTTCACGGCGTCCGGGATCTCGTCGATCCGCTCGACGACCGGGATCCCGGCGGCCTCGAGCCGGGCGATCTTCTGGGTGGCGGAGTCCTCGGCGCCCTCGACGATCGTCCCGGCGTGGCCGAAGCTCATGCCCTTCATCTCCTCCTCGTCCATGAACTTGCCGGCCATGAACGCGACGATCGGGAGTCTTCGAGTCGTTCTCCTCGCGCCAGTCGACCAGCTCGGCCTCCATGCGGCCGCCGGGCTCGGTGTAGATGACGATGGCCTCGGTCCCGCTCGTCCTCTTCGAATAGGGGCATCAGCTCGGCGTAGGTCGAGCCGATGATCGCGTCGCCGCCGATCGAGACGGCGGTGGAGACCCCGAGGCCGGCCGCGGTCAGGGTCGAGGAGATCTCGGTGGTCATCCCGCCGGAGCGCGACATCACGCCGATCGGTCCGGGCTCGTACGCCTTTGCCGCATCCTTGGCCGGGCCGCCGATCCCGCCCATCTTGCCGACCCCCGGCGCGATGATCCCGAGGCAGTTGGGGCCGATGATCCGGGCGCCGCGGTAGCCGGCGAGCTCGACCATCTCGGCGACGTCGCGGCGGGGGATCCGCTCGGTGACGACGACGATCAGCTTGATCCCGTGCATGATCGCCTCGAAAACGGCGTCCTTGGTGAAGGCGGGGGGGACGGTGACGACCGAGCCGTCGATCGGGGAGCCGTGATTCTCGATCGCCTGCTCGACGGTGTCGAAGACGGGGACTCCGTGCACCTCGCGCCCCTTGCGGCCCGGCGTGACGCCGCCGACCACGTTGGAGCCATAGTCGAGGCACTCCTTGGTCAGGTTGACCGCCTCGCGGCCCGTGATGCCCTGGACGATGAAGGTGAAGTCCTTGTCTAAGAGGATTGACATCAGCCCTTGGTCCTCATCCCTGAACCTCGTCAACGGCCTCGCCCGCGGCATCCCACATGGAGGTCGAGCGGTCCCTGAACTCGATCCCGTACTTGCCGAGGATCTTCGCGCCCTCCTCCTCCCAGGCGCCCGGGATGCGGAAGACGGTGATCGTCTCGGCCGGGTCCTTGCCGAGCTCGAGGCAGGCCTTGATCACGCCGCGGGCGACGATGTCCACCCGGGTGTTGGAGACGATCGACATCATCACCGCGATCTTCTCGACGCCGTCCTTCTCCAGCACCTCTCGGGCCAGCCCCTGGGCCTTTGCGACCGAGGGGTTGCCGCCGATCTCCGCGTAGTTGGCGGGCCTGCCGCCCTGGCTGCGGACGGCGTCGGTGAGCGTCAGGGAGCCGCCGCCCGCGCCGATCACCAGGCCGAGGTTGCCGTCGAAGCCGTGGTCCTTGCCCTGGATCACGCCGCGGTGGTCGGCCTCGTCGATCGCCTTGACGTTGCGCTCGAAATCGGAGGGCTCGTACAGCTCGCGCGGCTCGTCCACCTCGATCTCCAGCCCGGCCAGCTTCTTCGTCTGGCGCGGCACCGCCTCGTCCTCCATCTCCAGGTGAGCATCGAGGGCGACGAAGCTGCCGTCGGAGAGGCGCGCGAGCGGGTTGATCTCGGCCAGGGTCATGTCGTAGTCACGCTGGAGTCGGGCGAGGCTGGCGAGGACCGGGGTGGCGCGGGTGAGCTCGCGGCCCGTGAGGCCGACGCTCGCCACCACCTCCTTGGCGCGGAAGTCCGGGATGGGCTGCAGGTTGGAGAGGTGACCGCGGCCGACGTGGTCCGGGTGCTTCTCGGCCACCTCCTCGATGTCGATCCCGCCCATGTCGCTGAACAGCATCATCGGCCGCTTGGCGCGGCCATCCCAGAGGACCGCGGCGTAGTACTCCTGCTCCACCTCGGCCTTGGGATCCACCAGGACCCCGACTGGCATGTGGCCGCCGATCTCGAGCTTCAGGATCTCCTCGGCGGCCTCCTTCGCCTCTGCGGGCGTGTCGGCGAACTTGACGCCGCCGGCCTTCATCCGGCCGCCGGTCAGGACCTGGGACTTGACCACGACCGGCCCGTCGATCCTCTTCGCGGCCTTCTCCGCCTCGGCGGCGGTCTTGGCGAACCCGTACTCGGTGACCGGGATCCCCGCCGACTCGACGATGCGGCGGCTCTCGTACTCGTAGAAGCGCATGAGCGGCGGGGAAGGCTACGTGCAAGCGGCACGAGCAGGGACCATGCGGCGCGCCCTCCCGGCGATATGGCACCATCCCCCGTCCGGCAGGGACGTCCCCGTAAGCGAGCAAGGAGTTCGAAGAACCCGTGAGTGAGAGCATCGCCGCCGCAGAGGCATCGACCAAGCACGCCAAGTTGATCTCCTGGGTCGAGGAGATCGCCGAGCTGACCCAGCCCGATTCGGTCCACTGGTGCGACGGCTCCGCGGAGGAGTACGACTCGCTCGCCCAGGAGCTGATCGACGCCGGGACGTTCGAGAAGCTCTCCGATGCGAAGCGGCCGAACTCCTACCTGGCCCGCTCCTCGCCGAAGGACGTCGCCCGGGTCGAGGACCGCACCTTCATCTGCTCGACAGGACGAGGACGATGCCGGCCCGACCAACAACTGGCGGGACCCGAAGGAGATGCGCGAGACCCTCGACGGCATCTTCAAGGGCTGCATGCGGGGGCGCACCATGTACGTGGTCCCCTTCTCGATGGGCCCGCTGGGGTCGCCGATCTCCCACATCGGCGTGCAGCTGACCGACTCCGCCTACGTCGCCTGCTCGATGCGGATCATGACCCGGATGGGCGACAAGGCGCTCGAGGTGCTCGGCGACGACGGCGAGTTCGTCCCGTGCGTGCACTCCGTCGGCATGCCGCTCGACGAGGGGCAGGAGGACGTCCCGTGGCCGTGCAACGAGACGAAGTACATCGTCCACTACCCCGAGACGCGCGAGATCTGGTCGTTCGGCTCCGGCTACGGCGGCAACGCCCTGCTCGGAAAGAAGTGCTTCGCGCTGCAGGATCGCGTCGGCGATGGCCCACGACGAGGGCTGGCTCGCCGAGCACATGCTGATCCTGAAGCTGACCTCACCCGAGGGCAAGGTCAAGTACGTGTCGGGGGCCTTCCCCTCGGCCTCGGGCAAGACCAACCTCGCGATGCTGATCCCGACCCTGGAGGGCTGGACCGCCGAGACGGTCGGCGACGACATCGCCTGGATGAAGTTCGACGACGACGGCCGTCTGCGCGCCGTCAACCCCGAGGCGGGCTTCTTCGGGGTTGCGCCGGGGACGGGGCACAAGACGAACCCGAACGCGATGGAGACGGTCGAGAAGAACACGATCTTCACCAACGTGGCCCGCACCGACGACGGCGACGTCTGGTGGGAGGGCATGACCGGTGAGCCGCCGGATCACGCCATCGACTGGAAGGGCAACGACTGGACGCCGGACTCCGACGAGCCCGCCGCCCACCCGAACGCGCGCTTCACCACCCCGGCGGCGCAGTGTCCCTGCATCGCCCCGGAGTGGGAGGACCCCGCCGGCGTCCCGATCGACGCCTTCCTGTTCGGCGGGCGCCGCGCGACCGTGGTGCCGCTCGTGACCGAGGCGATGGACTGGGAGCACGGCGTGTTCCAGGGGGCGACGATGTCCGTCGAGACCACCGCGGCCGCCGCCGGGAAGGTCGGGGAGCTGCGCTTCGACCCGATGGCGATGCTGCCCTTCTGCGGCTACAACATGGCCGACTACTTCGGCCACTGGCTGGAGATCGGCCGCCGCAAGGGGGCGAAGCTGCCGAAGATCTTCCTCGTCAACTGGTTCCGCAAGGACGAGAACGGCGACTTCGTCTGGCCCGGCTTCGGCGAGAACATCCGGGTGCTCGAGTGGATCTTCCGCCGCTGCGACGGGGAGGGCGAGACGGTGGAGACGCCGATCGGCCTGGTCCCGGCGGAGGGCGAGATCAACACGGAGGGGCTCGATGTCTCGGCGGAGGAGATGAAGCTCCTGCTGACCGTCGAGCCCGAGGACCTGAAGGCCCAGCTCCCGCAGGTGGTGGAGCACCTCGCGCGCTTCGGCGACCGGCTGCCGAAGGAGCTCTCCGACCAGCTCGAGGCGCTGAAGCAGCGCCTCGGCTAGGCGTAGCGCTCGAGGCCTGAGCGGATCGACTCGGGGATGGCCGCCTTGGCGCCGCCGCCCGACTCGACGAAGACGTGACGCAGCTCGCCCTCGGCAACGTGCTCGCCGTCGCGGGTGAGCACGATCTCAGTCTGCATCGAGGTGTCGCCGAGCCTGGCGATCGTCGCCTCGATCTCGAACTCCTCGTCGAAGCGCAGCCCCGAGAGATAGCGGACCCTCGCCTCCGCGACGACCATGTCCACGCCGGCCTCAACCATCTCCTGGTAGCCGCCGAGCTCCCGCCACAGCTCGCCCATCGTGATGTCGAAGTAGAGGAGGTAGTTGGCGTTGAAGACGACGCCCTGCGGGTCGCACTCGTTGTACCGGACCCGAAGGCGGTGGCGGAAGGGCTCGCTCAAACCTTGATCTCGTAGGCCTCGGCCAGCTCCGGGTCCTTCTTGGCGAGCATCTCGGCCAGGTCCACCATCACCTTGCACTGGAGCCAGGTCGCGTCGTCCTGCATCTTGCCGTCGATCATGTGGACGCCCGCGCCGTCCGGGATCGCCTCGAGCACCTTCTTGGCGAACTTCACCTCGTCGGCGGGCGGGCTGAAGACCTTCTTCGCGATCTCGATCTGCGCCGGATGGAGGGACCAGGCGCCGACGCAGCCGAGCAGGAACGCGGCGCGGAACTGCGTCTCGCAGCCCTCGGTGTCCTTGATGTCCCCGTAGGGGCCGTAGAAGGGCAGGATCCCGGCCGAGGTGCAGGCGTCCACCATGCGCGCGATCGAGTAGTGCCACGGATCCTGCTGCGCCGTCGCCCGCGGTTTCTCGGGATCGTCGGGATCGGGGTCCTCGATCACCCGGTAGCCGGGATGGCCGCCGCCGACGCGGGTCGTCTTCATCCGCCGGGAGGCGGCCAGGTCGGCCGGCCCGAAGCTCATCCCCTGCATCCGGGGGCTGGCGGTGGCGATCTCCTCCAGGTTCACGACGCCGAGTGAGGTCTCGAGGATCGCGTGCAGGAGCAGCGGGCGCTCCAGCTTCGCCTTCGCCTCGAGCTGGGCGACGAGACGGTCCACGTAGTGGATGTCCCAGGGCCCCTCGACCTTGGGGACCATGATCACCTCGAGCTTGTCCCCGATCTCGGTGACGAGCTGGGTCAAGTCGTCGAGGGCCCATGGGCTGGCGAGCTCGTTGACCCGGGTCCAGAGCTGCGTCTCGCCGAAGTCGACCTCCTTGGCGACCTCGATCAGGCCCTCGCGCGCCGGGACCTTCTTGTCGACCGGGACGGCGTCCTCGAGGTTCCCCAAGAGGATGTCCGCTGAGGCGGCCATGTCGGGGACCTTCGCCCGCATCTTCTCGTTGGAGGCGTCGAAGAAATGGATCATCCGCGACGGCTTGAAGGGGATCTCGTGCAGCGGCTCGGGCGCGTCGATCGCGAGGGGATGGAAGAAGGCGCGTGGGTTTCTCATATCCCGAACGCTATAGAGCCGGGGACGCCGGGTAGCGTTCCGTGCGTGCCCGGGCCCACGATCCGAGAGGCGGTTGCGGACGAGGTCGAGCGGATGCTCGGCATGTACGAGTGGCTGTTCGAGGCGCCCGGTTACGTGCCGCCGGGGTGGGATCCCGAGCGTGCCCGCGAGGCCCTGAAGGAGGCGATCGCCTCCGATGAGAGCGTCGTGCTGGTCGCCGAGCACCGGGACGAGCTGCTCGGCTTCGCGACCGGCTACCTCGAGCTCAACTCCGTCCGCTTCGGGCAGCGCTGCTGGATCGAGGACCTCGCCGTCAGCCCCGAGCATCGCTCGGAGGGCGTCGGCGGGCGGCTACTCGATGCGGTCGGCGACTGGGCCCGCGACCGCGGCGCCACCCACCTCGAGCTGGACACTGGCCTCGACCGCGAGGCCGCCCAGCGGTTCTACGAGCGGCGCAAGCCGGCCGCCAAGGGCTACAGCTACACCTGGGTCCTCTGAGGCTCAGCGCGGCGCGTCGGGGTCGACCCCGGCGGCCTCGAGCGCCGTGCGCTGGTCGAGATAGAAGGTCGCCTGCCTGACCTTCCCCTCCTCCAGGATCCAGTCAGCCGCGCTCGGGTTCTCGACCTCGACTCCGCCGTGCTTGGTGGACGCGATCTGCCGAACGAGGAAGATGATCCGGTCGTCGCGGCTGATGACCTCATCGATCTCGAGTCTGAACTCGGCGTAGGGGGTAATCCAGTCGCTGAGCGCTTCCTTGTACCCCTCGATTCCCCGGAACTCGTTGGGCTCCACAGACCGGGCGACCATCACGGTCACGAAGTCGGGATGTGTGATCCCCTCCAGGAACGAGGCGATCCGCTCGATTCCCTCGATCCCGACCAACTTGGTCCCAGGCGGGAACATGGCGCCATCCCGCACCAACTGGATCGGATCTGACGTGTCCTGTTTGCTGGTCATGCGGAGGGGCTCGGCGCCGAGGGTAACGCCCTCATGGCTATCCTTCGCCACCGCTATGGCCACTGCCGAGGCGACCCAGCCTCAGACAGCGTTTCAGGAAAAGACGGATGACCAGAAGGCGATCACCGAGATGGTGCGCCAGTTCGTCGACGAGCAGATCCTCCCGACCGCCGAGGAATTCGACCACGAGGACAAGTTCCCCGAGGCGATCGTCGAGCAGATGAAGGAGCTGGGCCTGTTCGGGGTGACGATCCCCGAGGACTACGGCGGGATGGGCCTCGACCTGACCACCTACGCGATGATCGTCGAGGAGCTCTCGCGCGGATGGATCTCGATCTCCGGCGTGGTCAACACCCACTTCATCGGGTCCTACCTGCTGATGAAGTTCGGCACCGACGAGCAGAAGGACTACTTCCTGCCGAAGATGGCGACCGGCGAGATCCGCGCCGCCTTCTCGCTCTCCGAGCCGGAGGTCGGATCCGACGTGCAGGGCATCAAGTCGACCGCGACCAAGGACGGCGACGACTGGGTCCTCGAGGGCCAGAAGATGTGGGTCACCAATGGGCTCGGCTCCAGCGTCGTGTTCGTGCTGATGAAGACCGACCCGAAGGCGGACCCGCCCTACAAGGGCATGACCTGCTTCATCACCGAGAAGGAGCCCTGGAAGGAGAAGAACGAGGGCGACTTCGCCGGCCTCGAGATCCCTCCCAAGATCAAGAAGATGGGCTACAAGGGCGTCGAGTCCACGGAGCTCGTCTACAGCGGCTACCGGTGCTCCGACGACCGGGTTCTCGGCGGCGCCGACGGGGTCGGCGAGGGCTTCAAGCAGATGATGGACGCGCTCGAGGTCGGCCGGGTCAACGTCGCCGCCCGCGGCGTGGGCATCGCGCAGCGGGCGCTTGAGCTGGCGCTCAAGTACAGCCAGGAGCGAAAGACCTTCGGCAAGCCGATCGCCCAGCACCAGGCGATCCAGTTCAAGCTCGCGGACATGGCCACCAAGGTCGAAGCCGCGCGCCTGATCACGATGAAGGCCGCGCGGATGAAGGACGCCGGCGAGCGCTCCGACCTCGAGGCCGGCATGGCGAAGCTGCTCGCGTCTGAGACCGGCAAGGAGGTCGTCGAGGAGTCGTTCCGCATCCATGGCGGCTACGGCTACTCGAAGGAGTACGAGATCGAGCGGCTCTATCGCGACGCGCCGCTGCTGCTGATCGGCGAGGGAACCTCAGAGATCCAGCGCATGGTCATCGGCAAGAAGCTGCTGGAACGCAACAAGATCTAGAGGAAGGCGCCCCTGTCGGGCGTCACTTCTTCTTTTTCTTCTTGACGCACTTGCCCTTCCGCAGCTTCTGACCCTTCTTGCACTTCTTCGGCGGGGGCGGGGTCGTGGCGGGCGCGGTGGTGGTCGCGGCCGGGGCCGGGGCCGGGCGCTGCGGGTTCGGCGTCAGTCCGCCCCCGGCCCCACCGGTGCCGCCGCCGGCGCCTGGCGTACCGCCGCCGCCGCCCGCGTTATCGGTGAACAGGCCCTGTGACGAGATCAGCTGCGGCGAGCTGTTGCCGTCGAGGATGTAGCCCATGAACCTGTTGCAGTCGGGACAGCTTTGAGCGAGGCCACCGCTCATGACCCGGTTCGCTGTGACCGGAATCTGGATCTCCCAGCCCCTGCCCTGTGGCATCGGCCAGGGGTCGGTGTCAGCGGCATTAGCGGGGTTGGTCGCGGCGTCCCAGACGTCGCCCTGGAAACCGCCGGGCTGTGGGGCCTGGGGACAGGCGCCGGCCGGCCAGGGAGGTTCCTGCACAGCGCTGGGCGGATTGGTGTTCCAGTTGATCGCCCAACAGATGACGGGCCGCCCCGCTCCCGCATTGATCGCGTAGTTCAGGGCCTGGGGCGCTGGGGTTCCGAGGAACTCGAAGTGCACGTACTGGCCCGAGCACGAGTTGCCGACGGCGCCGGCCACGACATGGACGTAGAAGGGCTGGTTGACGTTCGGGAAGTCATTGGGGTCGATGTACTGGCCGTTCCAGGTCCAGGCACCCTCCTCGGTGTACGGCGAGCCGAAGATGATGCTCGGGCAGTTGGTGATGTAGGAGCGCTGGACCAGGCCGTCGCTCCACTGGGGGGCGCCCTGCGCAGCCGGCGCCGATGCCAGCACGGCGATCGCTGCCGCGAGCGCTGCCGCCCCGGCGAGTCCCTTCCGTCCCTTGCTAAGTCTCATCGCTCTCCCCTTCGGCTTCGCTTCCTCGGGCCCCTAACCCCTCTGGCGATAGTAACCCTCCTGTGGGCGTCTGAACAGACCCAAAAATGAGTAGCCGGGAATCGCAACATCAGAGGCTCTTCTTTCGTCGGAGGGGCAGTGAATTCCCGACGAACATACGGACGGGCACTTATCGAATCCTTATCGCGCCCCTCGGAGGGCTCTATTCTGGGCGCACGTCGGCTCAACCACCCATAGCCAAGGGAGGCGACCGAGGGGGCCGCATCGAACGAGCCCGGCTTGCCGGTCGGGTGGGCGAGGCGATCGATTCCGGCGCCGTGCTGCTCACCGCGGGAGCCGGGTACGGCAAGACCACCGTCCTCGAGGAGGCGCTGAGCAAGGCGCACAGGCCGGTTGCCTGGATCAGGTGCTCCGCCACCGAGCGCGCGCCCGAGATGCTGCTGAACCGGATCCTGGAGGCGATCTCGAGTGTCGCCCCTGGCGCCACCGACGCCCTGACGGAGCGCCTCGCCTCTTCAGCGGAGCAGGTCGATGCGATGGCGGCGACCAGCGAGATGCTCGCGGACCTCCCACGGCTTCTGGTCGAGCCGCTCGTCCTGGTGGTTGACGACGCCGAGCATCTCGACGAGGCGGATGCCTCCCTGCTCCTGCTCAGCGAGCTGATGAACTCGGAGCTGGCCTCGATCAGCGTTGCGGTTGCGGGTCGCCGTGCGCTCGACCTTCGCGTGGCGAAGGCTCGCGCCGCCGGGCGGGTGGCCGAGCTGACCGCCGTCGATCTCTCCTTCGACCACGAGGAATGCGCGGCCCTGCTCCGCGAGGGCGGTGGGCGCGAGCCCACGCCCGAGGAGGTCGGCGAGGTGATGGAGGCGACCGAGGGGTGGCCGCTCGGGATCGCGCTCGCGGTCTCACGGGTGGAGGAGGCGCGGCGGGGCTCGGCCGGCCCGGTGGCGCTTCGCGACCTCCGCTCAGCGCCCGAGGTGCGCTCGTTCCTCTCCGAGGAGCTGCTCGACTCGCTCGAGCCCGAGCTCCGGGACGCGGTGATCCGGTCGAGCGTCGCAAAGGTTGTGACGCCGGAGGTTGCCGGAGCGCTCGAGCTTCCGGAAGGCTTCGGCGACCGGGTCGAGCGGGCGGGAGTGCTCGTGCGCCACCCCGGCGACGACGAGGGATTCGCCTATCACCCGCTGCTCCGCGAGTTCCTGCTGGAGCGGCTCGACCCGGAGCTCGGAGCCGAGGAGCGGCGGAGGCTGCACGCAGCGGTGGCCCCGGCGATCGCCGAGGCCGGGGATCCGATCGAGGCGACGGAGCACTGGCTCGAATCGCAGAACTGGCCGGAGGCCGTCGCGGCGATCGAGCGGGAGGGGCCGGCTCTCGTCAGGACCTCGCCCTCGCTGCTGAGGCGGTGGCTGTCCCAGCTGCCGGGTGAGTCCCGCGAGCTGCCGAGCATCCGCTCGCTCGAGGGTCAGCTCGAGTGGGGAGCCGGCGACCACCCCCGCGCGGCGGAGGTCCTGCGGGAGGCGATCGCCGGCTTCCGTGACCGGCCGAATCCGCCAGCCGAGTGGCTCGCGCGCTTCGTGCTCGCCGATTCCCTCTTCTCCACAGGTGGGTTCGACGAGATTCCGGAGCTCGCGATCGGCTGGGACCAACCCGAGGCTGAGCCCGCGGGCGTGCTCGCGCCCGCGACCGCCATCTACGTTGCGCTCGGCGCCGCGACGATCGGACGGTTCGAGGAGTCGGATCGGCTTGCGGATCAGGCGCTGCAGCATCGGGACGCCGCATTGCTGGCCCCCGCCGAGGCGCTGCGGCAAGCGTTCCGCGACACGCCCTCGGGTCACCTCGATCGGGCCCTCGCCGGCATGGAGTCGGCACTCGAGGAGCTCGAGCGCTTCGACCCATTCAACCGGCGCCTCTACTTCCTGGCGACGCTCGCGCAGATGTACGCGGAGCGCGGCCGCACCGGCGAGGCGCTGGAGACATGGATGCAGGTCCGCGAGGGCGGCCGCGGAGGGGCAGGCCCCTTCCTGGCGGATACCACCCATGCCTGGTCCGCCGTCCTGCTCACGCAGCAGGGCCGCCTGCAGGAGGCCGAGGCCGAGCTGGCGCAGTACCGAGGGGAGGAGAAGAGCTGGCGCATCGTCATCGGAGACATCGCCCGGGCCTGTATCGCCTCTTTGCATGGCGACGCGGCGGAGACCGTCGCCAGCGCGGATCGGGCTCTCGAGATAGTCGCCCCCGGCCCGCTGGTGTACATCCACCGGACG
This sequence comes from uncultured Solirubrobacterales bacterium, assembly GCA_963752605.1. Taxonomy (GTDB): domain Bacteria; phylum Actinomycetota; class Thermoleophilia; order Solirubrobacterales; family 70-9; genus CAVVYW01. The sequence continues at coordinate 900,524 of CAVVYW010000005.1, read as the reverse complement.
GTGGCCGAGCTGATCCCGGACCTTGTCAACGTGGGGAGGCCCGAGCGAGCGGAGGAGATACTCGAGGAGACCCTCGAGCGGGTGGACGAGACCTACCCGGGCGAGTCGGGTTGCTTCCTCAGGGGGAGGCTGATCGCCCTTCGCGCATGGCTCCGGCACACGGAGGGCGACGCGGCGGGGGCCGACGGCGATCTGAGGCTCTTCTGGGAGGAGGCCGGCCCGACCGTCCCGGACACGCTGCGGCGCGAATGGAAGCGGTTGGAGGCGCTCGTCTGGGAGGCTCTCGAGCGCGGCTCGCTCGACCCGGCGCAGGCGATCGCGACGGTCGCAGCGGGCTTCCCGGAGGGGTTGCAGCTCGTCCCCTTCCTGGAACCATCCGAGTGGAGCGGTTCGCCGGGCGGCTCTCGACCCCGCGACGGAGTCGGGGCACCCCGCGGCCCTGCAGCACCTGCAGCGGCTCGCGAACGACCCGGACTCGGACCTGGCCGCCGCGGCCGCTCACGCGGCCGAGCGGCTCGCGCGCACCCTGCCCCCGCTTCACTTCGAGGTGCTGGGGGGCTTCTCCGTGGGCCGAGGCTCGTGGCGCGCGGGCGACGAGTGGGGGCGCCCGGTGGACGAGCGGCTCGTTCGCTTCCTGCTGGTCCATCTCGACGAACCGGTGCCCGAGGACCTGATCTTCGAGGCGCTGTGGCCGGAGCTGTCGGCCTCCAGCGCCCGCAACAGTCTCCACACCGCGGCCTCCAGGGCGCGCGGCGTCCTGGATCCGCCCGGGGCCGAGCAGAGCGCGATCGAGAGCGAGGAGCGCCGCTACCGGCTCGTGCTGGGAGAGCGCGACCAGGTGGATGCCGAGGAGTTCCGGTCGGCCGCAGCGGCTGCGCTCGCCGAACGGGGCGACGACCGGGTCGGGCTGCTGGAACACGCGCGGTCGCTATGGGGTGGGGAACCGCTGCCCGAGGAACGCTATTCCGATTGGGCGGTCGCATATCGCGAGCGCCTGCTCGATCGCTACACGGAGGTGCTCGCGGCCCTGATCGAGCATTACGAGGGCGCCGGCGAGCACGCCCAGGCCGCGGAGGCGGCCCGCGAGCTGGTGGACCTCGATGAGCTCAACGAGGGCGGCCACCGGGCGCTGATCGCTGCGTACGCCCGCGCGGGCCGCACCGGCCATGCCCTGCGCCAGTACCTCGAGTGCCGGCGCGCGCTGGTCGAGGAGCTCGGGGTGGAGCCCTCCGCGGAGACCAGCGGGCTCCAGGCGCGGATCCTCGCCGGCCAGCCCGTCTGAGGACCATCATTCGGGCCGCGATATGCGCGCGATATGCGCCCGCCCGTACGGTCACCAGGACTTCGAATGCGTCCTTCCATCAAGAAGAGCCTCCTGGCCGCCGTCACCTGCGTCGCGATGCTCGCTCTGCCGGCGAGCGCCCTCGGGGCCAACCTCACCGTGACGACGACCGACGACGAGCTCGATCCCGCCCTCGACCAGAGCGGATTCTGCTCGCTCCGGGAGGCCGTGTTCAGTATCGACCAGGGGTCCAACTACCTGGGAGCGACACCTGATTGCGTCGCCACCGGCGATCCGTACGGCACAACGGACAAGGTCATTCTCGGGCCCGGCACCTACGGGCTGACCCGTTCGCCCGTCCTCAACCCCGACGGCAATCAGGACGGCGATCTCGACATCTTCAAGCCGATGGGAATCCAGGGGACCGGGACGGCGGCCGACACCGTGATCGACGCCAACAACCTCGACAGGGCGATCGACGTCATCTCGCAACCCACGCAGCAGTTCCTCGCGGTAAAGAAGCTCACCATCGTGAACGGCAACACCGCCGGCGACGGCGGCGGGATCCGGGTCGGCGACGCCGACGCGGCCGTTGCGCTCGACGCCGCGGCGATCCGCGACAGCGACGCCGGCAACGTCGGTGGCGGGATCGCGTTCGACGGCGCGACCAGCTCCTCCGACTTCGAGATCTACAACAGCGAGCTGAGCGGCAACACCGCCGGTGACTCGGGGGGTGGGGTCTACCTCTTCCAGACTGCGGCCGGCGGAGCGCAACAGGTGCTCTACAGCGCGCTTGTCGGCAACCACGCCGACCAGGAAGGCGGCGCAATCTACCTCGAAGGGGTGGCGGGCTCCACGGCCGAGATCCAGAACAGCACCCTGAGCGGCAACTCGGCGGGCGGGAGTGGCGGCGCGGTGGAGCTCGGCGGAGTGGGCCCGGAAACCTCGATCGAATTCGCAACGCTGACCGGCAATATGATCCCCGCCGGCGTCGGCGGCGGCGCGATCCACAGCTCGAACGGAACCGCGATCTACAAGGGGTCGATCCTGGCCGGCAACACCGCCGCCGGGACCCCCTCGAACTGCGCGGGGACCACCACGGTCACCGATTTGGGCTGGAACATCGAGAGCGCCGACACCTGCGGATTCACAACCGGGACGCCGTACTTCGACCTGATCAACACCGATCCACTGCTGGCTCCGCTCGCAGCCAACGGCGCCACGACGCGAACCCACGGCCTCTATGACGCCAGCCCGGCGATCGACCACGCGGACTGCGACCTCTCGGAGGGGGAGGACCAGCGTTTCGTGCCGAGGCCGAGCGAGTTCAGCGGCGTGTTCGGATGCGATGTGGGCGCCTTCGAGGGCTCGGTTGGGCCCGTCCCGCCGCCTCCGCCGCCTCCGGCGCCCCTCACGCCTTCTGTCAATTCCCCAGCTCAGCCGCCCGTGGCCGCGAAGAGGACGAGGTGCAAGAAGGCCAAGAAACGCGCTTCGTCGTCGGCCAAGAAATGCAGAAAGCGGAAGAAGTGACTCGCCGACGTTCGACCTGGCTGCCCTGCGCGCTCGGCGCGCTCCTGATCGTTTGCTTCGCCGCGGCGCCCGGCCAGGCCGGGGCCGCCACGATGCAAGGCTACGGCAACTACGACGGTGATCTCGGCGTCAACAACGTCACCACCTCCTTCGACGGGGTGTTCACGACCTTCACCGACAGCGCCGGCATCGTGCTCAACCCAGACGCCACGGAGCCTGATCGAGGTGCCTGTGCTTCTCTCAGCGGGACCAGCGTCCGCTGCGCCTACCCGCACGGCTACGGCCTCTCCCTCGACGCCGGCAATGACACCTTCACCTACGTCGGTGGCGCTCCGCCGCTCAGCACGCCCGACGGGCGCCTCTTCACCGTTCAGGGCGGGGACGGGGTGGACATCCTCAGGGGCTCCCCGTACCGGGACCTCCTCAACGGGGACGGCGACCTCGACCACTCGCCTGACCCCGCGGGCAACGACCAGCTCTTCGGCCTTGGCGGCGACGACGAGCTCCGCGACGAGGACGGGAGCTCGAACACTTTCGACGGTGGCCCGGGCATAGACAAGATCATCGGGAGCAATGGAGCCGACACGATCGACGGCGGTGACGGCGACGATCTACTCGCCGGCAGCGAGGGCGACGATCTGGTCCGGGGCAGCGCCGGCGACGACGACGTCGAGGGTGGCGGCGGTAAGGACGTCGCCGACGGCGGCGCCGGCAACGATCTCGTTGAGGCGAGCTTCCACGGCAGCGGTTGTGGTTTTCCAGACACGCTGATCGGCGGCGCTGGCAAGGACTCGGTCTACGCTGCCTGCGCGGCGCCGGCGATCCTGAAGCTTCGCGACGGGGAGAAGGACACCGGCCGCTGCCTTCCCGCCGTCAAGGCCGCGACCGTCGAGTTCGACAAGAGGCTCGACGCGGTCGAGGGGGGAGCCTGCGAGCGAAAGAGCTGCGGCAAGGGGAAGAAGCGGAACGCCAAGGGGGGCGCCTCCGTAGCGAAGAAGAAGAAGGGCTGCCCGAAGAAAAAGAGGAAGAAATGAACCGCTACACGTTTGTCGTCCAGATCCAGCCTGAGGGTCCCTCGACTCTGGAGAACCTCAGCACTCACGAGCGGATCCGAGTCACCGAACTGTCGACCGTTGGGCCCCAGATCGAGGAGTGGCTCGAGCGCCTGACGGCGGAAGCGGAGGAGGCCAGCCGTCCGGCGAGTCCCGCCTCCTAGACTGAAGCGGGATGGCATCGGATCGCAGGGTGGCGCTGGTCAGCGGCGCGAATCGCGGCCTGGGTGCCGAGATCGCGCGGCAGCTCGCCGAGGACCACGACTTCCTCGTGTTCGCCGGAGCACGTGACCCCGATCAGGTCGCGGAGACCGAGAACGTTGTCCCGATCGGGCTCGACGTCACCGACCAGTCGAGCGTCGACGCGGCGCGGAAGCGGATCGAGTCCGACCCCGGCCGCCTCGACGCGCTGATCAACAACGCCGGGGTGTTCGGGGACCCGACCGGCGTGGAGGACTACGACTTAGAGCAGGCTCATGAGGTCCTGGAGACGAACACCTTCGGCCCCTGGCGGCTGATCCAAGCATTCCTGCCGTTGCTCCGCCGCAGCGATCACCCCCGCGTGGTGAACATGTCGAGCGGCGCGGGCCAGCTCTCGGACATGGACGGCGGCAGGGCCGCCTACCGGGTCTCAAAGACCGGCCTGAACGCGCTGACGCGAGCACTCGCGGCGGACGAGCGGGGGAGCGGGATCCTGGTCAACACGATGTGCCCCGGCTGGGTGCGGACGGACATGGGCGGGGCGAGCGCCCCGAAGTCGGTGGAGGACGGCGCCGACACCGCGGTGTGGCTCGCGACGCTGCCGGACGACGGGCCCAGCGGGGGCTTCTTCCGCGACCGCAAGCCGATCCCCTGGTAGAACCCCGCTGTGGCCTCCTCCACCCCCGACCTGATCAAGACGGCGGTCGAGCGCTTTCAGGCCGACGTCCCTGCGCTCGCGAACCTGAAGCTCGTCTTCGAGCTCGAGCTGAAGGGAAGAGGGGACGTGCAGATGTACCGCGTCGAGCTGCCGGGCCCGAAGATCACGAAGGGGGAGGGAGACGACGCCAGGGTCAGGGTCAGCATGCCGCGCTCGCACTTCAACGAGCTGGCCGAGGAAGGCAAGGCCAAGCACTACAAGGAGGCCTGGGAGGCCGGCCAGATCAGGGCGAGCGGCGACCCGGGCATCCAGAAGCTGATCGCCCAGGTGGTCGAGCGCCACGAGGAGCGCGGCCGCACCAAGAAGGTCCACTAGGGGTGGCCGCCGCCAGGCGGATCGATCCGGAGCGCCTGCCGCGGCTGCGAGCCGCCTCCCAGCTGTTTCATAGGCCCAGCTCGGCCAAGGACCCGGCCGAGATCGCACGGTCGATCGCAGGGATACAGGCCCAGGAGTACTCCGGGCATCAGCTGAGCTTCCGCTCCCGCAGCCGGAGCCTCACAAGGGCCGATGTCGACCGGGCGCGAACCGAGGGACGCTCCCTGCTCCGTACCTGGCTGATGCGCAAGACGATCCACCTGATCGCGACCGAGGACGCCGGCTGGATGCTGCCCCTGTTCGAGCCGCCGATGGAGCGGTGGTCGCGGAGGCGGCTGGAACAGCTCGGTATGCCAGCGCGGTTCGTGGAGAAGGCGCTGCGCGTGATCGCCACGGCGCTGGACAGTGGCCCGATCACCCGCACCGAGGCGAGGGAGCGGGTCAGGGGGGCGGGAATCGAGCTGAACACGCAGACGGGCCACCACATCGTCGGCCTGGCGGTGATCTCCGGCCTCGCGGTGCTTGGCCCCGATCGGGGAGCGCAGTCGCTGCTGGTCCGCCGCGAGGACTGGCTCGGGAAGGTGCCTGCGTTCGACCGCGACAGGGCGCTGGCCGAGCTGGCGCGCCGGTACATCGGCGCGTTTGCGCCGGCGACCGACCGTGACTTCGCGTACTGGTCCGGGCTGAACCTAGGCGATGTCCGGGCGGGCCTCGAGGCGATCGCCTCCGAGCTGGAGGAGGTCCGTGTGGGCGACGAGGTGATGCACGCTCTGCGCGGCCGTCTCCCGCGCCTGCCGCGGGCCGGGCAGGTCCGGATGATCGGGATGTTCGACACCTACCTGCTGGGCTACAAGGACCGCTCGTTCACGACGGGTGACGAGCACACGGAGACGGTCTCGGATGGCGGCGGCGGCATCTACCCTGCGATTCTGGTCGACGGCGTGGTGGTCGGGGGCTGGCGAGGGTCGCGCAAAGGAGGCGGCCTTCAGGTCGAGCTGAACGACCCCGAGGCGCTGCCGGCGGACATCCGACCGGCGGTCAAGGCCGAGATCGCGGACATCGCCCGGTTCGAGGGGATGGGCTAGCCTTCCGCCGCCGAATGGCCGAGAAGACAGACGCACACAAGCTGATCACCGACCAGGCCGAGCGCGAGGCCTCCGGGGCGCGACCGTACGGGCGCTACCTCGAGGAGTTCGAGGTCGGCGCGACCTACAAGCACTGGCCGGCGAAGACCGTCACCGAGGCGGAGGACCACCTCTTCTGCCTGCTGACCATGAATCACCACCCGCTGCACATCAACGACGTCTACGCGGCGGACTCGCAGCAGGGAAAGAACGTGGTCGCCGGCCCGTACGTCTACTCACTCATCTTCGGCATGACCGTCCCCGACGTGTCCGGCAAGGCGATCGCCAACCTGGCCACCGACGAGCTCAGCCATCCCGCGCCGGTCTTCCACGGCGACACGCTGTTCGTCGAGTCGGAGGTGCTCGAGGTCAAGGAGTCCAAGTCCAAGCCGGACCGCGGCGTGGTCAGGGTTCACACCCGCGCATACAACCAGGACGGCACGCTCGTGGCTGAGTTCAAGCGCGCGGTGCTGGTTCCAAAGAAGGAACCCGGGTAAGGAGAGGGCATGGTCAATTTCAGACGAATCGCAGACAAGGCAAAGCAGCAGGTGGACAAACGCGGCTCCGAGAACCTCAAGGAGGACGCTGGCGAGCTGAAGGACATCGCCAAGGGCAAAGGCAGCCTCAAGGAGAAGGCGAAGGCCGCCGGCCAGGCGATCAAGAAGCCGGGCGCGGACAAGCCCGCCGAGGAAGCCGAGAAGCCTGCGGAGTAGCTAGTGCGCCTCGTCCGGCGCGTGCGCCGGCGGGCGGGACTCCTCGGCGAGGGAGGTGATCTCCAGCACTCCGCGGGAGGCTCCCTCGAGCACCTCGCTCGCCTCCTCCGGTGAGCGGGCGTAGAGCTCCACGAGCAGGTGAACGATGATCTGCTCCTCGTCGTGCTTGTGGAATCGGACGTGGGTGAAGAACTCCCGCGTCCCCTGCTCGCCGAAGGAGCCGTAGGTGAGCGACTCCGCCGCCTCGGGCCCGGAGCAGGACTCGACCTGGTCCTGGTCCACGGTGACGGTGCAGGAGGCGACCCAGGGCGTCCCGGCCACCATCCGCTCCCAGCGGTCCTCGACCGGGATCACCCGGTCCTCCTGGATGGTGAGGTGGGGCTGGTCATGCAGGCACCGCAGGCACTGGACGACGGCCTCCTGCACCTCGTCGAGCCGTTCGGCCGGCTCGCCGGTCTCGGGGTCGATCTTCAGGATCGCGTCGTAGTGAAGCTGGACCTCGAGATCGCGCGCCCAGCAGCGGTAACAGCGCAGCCAGGCAGAGCGGTCCCCGTTGAGCTCGCTCATCCCCTGCTTTGTAGCGCTTCCGGCGGGTCGCCGTGCGCCTGTTTTGCTCAGCCGGTTACCGCTTCCAGCTGATGCTCTTGGCCCGGGACTTGCAGTCGACCCTGGTCGCCGATCCCTTGTTCGATCGCCCTCCCGGATGATCCGTATTACTTGGACGAGACCATGCTAGAGGCCTGCGAGTCGCGCTCGGCGACCAGGTCGGCGATCTCGGCCATGATCTTGTTGAGCTCGAAGTCCTTCGGGGTATAGACGCGCTCGACGCCCGCTTGCTTCAGCGGGCCGACGTCCGCCGGCGGGATGATCCCGCCGACCACCAACGGGATGTCGGCGCCCTCCGCCCGGAGCAGCTCCACCACCTTCGGCACCAGCTCGCGGTGGGAGCCGGAGAGGATCGAGAGCCCGACCACGTCCACGTCCTCCTGCACGGCCGCCGACGCGATCTCCTCCGGCGTCAGGCGGATGCCCTCGTAGATCACCTCCATGCCGACGTCGCGGGCGCGGACCGCAATCTGCTCGGCGCCGTTCGAGTGGCCGTCGAGCCCCGGCTTCCCGACCAGGATCCGGATCGGATGCCCGAGCTGCTTCGAGACCTCCTGGACGTGCGCTCGGGCGGCATCGAGAAGCTCGCCGTTGACGGACGCGGGACTGCCGCCGACCCCGGTCGGCGCCCGGTAGTCGCCGAAGGACTGCCGCAGGGTCTGAGCCCACTCGCCGGTGGTGGCACCCGCCTTGGCGGCCTCGATGGTCGCGGGGAGCACGTTGGCGGACTCGTCGGCGGCGGCCTCCGCGAGCTTCTCGAGGGCGGCGTCCACCGCCTTCTGATCCCGATCGGAGCGCCACTGCTCCAGTGCCTCGATCCGCTCGCGCTCGACCTCCGGATCAGGCGTGAGGATGCCGCCGTCCTCGCCGGTGGTCAGCGGGCTCTCCTCGCCCTCGGTGTACTTGTTCTGGCCCACGACTGTGATCTCGCCGCGCTCGATCTTGGCGAGGCGCTCGCGGTTCGACTCGACCAGCTGGGCCTTCATGTACGGGACGGCCTCCACGGCGCCGCCGTGCTCGGCGACGGTCGCCATCTCCTCGCGCGCGCCCTCGGCGAGCTCGGAGACGAGCCCATCCATCACCTCGGACCCCTCAAAAATATCCGGGTAGTCGAGCAGGTCGGTCTCCTCGGCGAGGATCTGCTGGATCCGCAGGCTCCACTGCTGGTCCCAGGGCCGGGGGAGGCCGAGCGCCTCGTTCCATGCGGGGAGCTGGATGGCGCGGGCACGGGCGTCGCGGCCCAGGGTCACGGCCAGCGCCTCGAGCACGATCCGCGGCACGTTGTTTTCCGGCTGGGACTCCGTGAGACCGAGCGAGTTGACCTGGACGCCGTAGCGCAGCCGGAGCATCTTCGGCTCGGTGACGCCGTAGCGCTCCCGGCCGATCTCCTCCCAGAGCTGCCCCATCGCGCGCAGCTTCGCGTGCTCCTCGATGAAGCGGACGCCGGCGTTGACGAAGAACGAGATGCGGCCGAAGACCTTGGGGAAGTCCTCCTCGGTCACCTGTCCGCGCGCCTTCACCTCGTCCAGGACCGCGATGGCGGTGGAGAGGGCGTACGCCACCTCCTGCACCGGGATCGCCCCCGCCTCCTGCAGGTGGTAGGAGCAGACGTTGATCGGGTTCCACTTCGGGATCTCGTTGACGGTGAAGGCCACGGTGTCGGCGATCAGCCGCATCGACGGCCCCGGTGGGAAGGCGTAGGTGCCGCGGGAGAGGTACTCCTTGATGATGTCGTTCTGGGTGGTGCCGGCCAGCGCGTCGCGCTCGACCCCGTTCTCCTCCGCGACGGTGGCGTAGAGCGCCAGCAGCCAGGCGGCGGTGGCATTGATGGTCATCGACGTGTTCATCTCGCCGAGAGGGATCCCGTCGAAGAGCGTGTGCATGTCGCCTTTGTGGGCGATCGAGACGCCCACCTTGCCGACCTCGCCGCGCGCCAGCTCCGCGTCGGGGTCATAGCCGGTCTGGGTCGGGAGGTCGAATGCGACCGAGAGTCCCGTCTGGCCCTTGGCCAGGTTCTTTCGGTACAGCTCATTCGAGCGTCGTGCGTCGGAGTGGCCCGCGTAGGTGCGCATCACCCACGGCCGGTCCCGGTCCGGCAGGCGGTGGTCAGGCGCACCTCCTCCGCTTCGCGTCCGGGGGTGCTCGCTCATGTTCCTAATGGTACGTCCGCCCGGCCGTGGCACCCCGCTCCGATGCCGAATGACCCGTGTTATTGCAATTTCCAGCTGGCCTACGGCTAGGCTCACCCGCGGATGAGGACCAAGCTCACAGCCCTGATCGTCGCCTGCGGCCTGCTCGCCGGGGGCGCGGCGGCCGTGTACGCCGCCCCGATTCCGGTGGCGCAATACACCTTTGCCACCCAGGGCGACGTCAGCGCGTTCACGAGCGCGTCGAGCGGGGGCGGCAAGTGCGCCAAGAAGTGGCGCAACCAGATGGCGCTCGGAGTGACCCTCGGGGAGGGGACGAATGCCTGCGTTCTGAACACCTCGGTCGTCGCCGACTCGAGCGACCTCGCACCCGACCAGATCGTCAGTGCCGTCGTCTCGCTCGGCCAGCGCGGCACCCCCAAGCTCCGGAGCAAGGCGTATCAGGGCGTGGCGGTCCGCCGGAGCGACACCGCGGGCTACGAGCTGCGGGTCCTGCCGATGGCGAAGAAGTGGCAGGTTTTCCGCGACCCGAAAGGCACGGGCGCGGCCGTTCTGCTGGGGTCCGGCACCGGCAAGTTCATCCGATCGGGCGCAGAGGGGACGCCCGGTCAGGACGGCCAGGCGGCGAAGGGCGCCAAGAGCAACAACATCGCGCTGCAGGCCTTCGACTTCGGCGGTGCCTCGACCAACCTGGTCGCGACGATCAACGGCCGCAACGTGCTCTCCACGACCGACACGGGCATGGACCAGCCCGACGGGAAGCGCAGCGCCATCACCGCGGGCGTCAAGGGCACCGGGGCCGGAACCGGGATCGCGGGCGTCTTCGACGACGTCACCGTCCAGGTGCCGAACCCCTTCTAGGGTCCTGAACTCCAGCGCCCACCCGGGCGGGGGAGAGCCGCTACCTTGGCCGTGCAGGTAGCGATGTCAACCACGACCGTTGAGCGACCCAAGGTCGCCGGCCCGGACGAGGGCCTCGGCGGCAACTGGCTCGTGATCGTCCTCAACGACGATCACAACACCTTCGACCACGTCGCCCAGAGCCTGGCGCGCGTGATCCCCGGGGTGAACCTCGAGGGCGGGTACGCGTTGGCGGACAAGATCCACAACAGCGGCCGGGCATCGGTCTGGACGGGGCCGAAGGAGCCCGCCGAGCTCTACTGGGGTCAGCTCAAGGACGCGGGCCTCACCATGGCCCCTCTCGAGCAGCACTAGCGGCCGCTACTTCCCTCCCTGGACCAGCTTGTTCTTGCCGCCGCCGCCGTCGAGGCGGTCCTTCTGCGGTCCGCCGTTCAGCTCGTCGTCGCCCGGGCCGCCGCGGAGCCGGTCCATGCCGAGCCCGCCGGCGAGCAGGTCGATGCCGGCACCGCCCGTGAGCCGGTCATCGCCGGAGCTTCCGCTGACCAGGTCGTCGTTGGGGCCTCCGTTGAGGGTGTCGGGGCCCGCCTGGCCCACCACGACGTCGTTTCCGCCGAGGGTGGAGAAGACGTCGTGGTCGTCCCCGCCCTGCATGCTGTCGCGGCTCGCCCCGCCCTTGCCGAAGTCCCTGCCGCCGCCGCCGAGAACGAGGTTGAACGCGGTGGCGCTGCCGACGAAGCGGTCGTTGCCGGGACCGAGCGCGCCGGCGGCGCCGGTGCCGGTCCCGAAGCCGGGGAAGTCGCGCACGCCGAAGCGCCCGTCCACGCCGGAGAGGTTCACCCGATCATTGCCGCCCTTGGTCACGGCGTCCACCTCGGACACCGCCGAGCAGGCCACCGGCCCGCTCCTGGGATCGCGGCCGTTCACCCTCGCGAAGCCGTCGGTGGAGCAGGTCACCCGAATCCGGTCCGGCTTCTTGCCGCCCTGGGCGGTGAGGATCCCGTTCGCGAACGAGGACCTGATCTTCGCCTCGGCCGGCGCGGCGCCGGCCAGCGCCAGAGCCGCGAGCACGGGGAGGATGAGCCGAGGCAGCTTCATGGGCGTTGCTGGAACACCGCCGGCCGCCCGAAGTCGCTCTTCCCTACTCGCCCGCGACCAGCGAGTGCCAGCTGGGGAGGAGGGGCTTGTTGTAGTAGTTGATCGCCTCCTCCCGGATCGCCGCCACCTCGTCCGAGTACCAGTAGCGCTCGAAGTCCTCGCGGTCCTCCCACACCGACGCCTGGCGGAACAGGAGCGGGTCGTCGATCGAGCGTGTGAGGGACCAGGACTTGGCGCCGAATGCCATCGCCCTCTCCGCCGCCGGCTCCCAGATCTCGTACCAGCGCTCCGCGCGGAACGGATGGACGTGCCAGTCGATGTAGCAGACCTCCAAGGCCGCGCTTTCGCTACGCGCCGACCTCGGCGCGGATTGCTCCGGGGCCGTCCTCATTCTTCCCCTCCTCCTCGCTCGTGGCGCCCACGAGGATCGAGATCTTGCCGAGGTGCTTGTTCTCGTGGAGGAGCTGGTGCGCCTCCGCGACTCCGTCGAACCCCATGACCTTCCAGAGGACCGGCTGGATCTTCCCCTCGGCCATCAGCTCGTTCGCCCGCCAGCACTCGTAGGCGTTGGCGAAGTGGGACCCGATGATCTGCTTCTGGCGCATCCACAGGTAGCGCACGTCGAAGTCGAGCGTGTAGCCCGAGGTGGCACCGCAGATCACGACCTTGCCGAAGGGCTTCACGACGAACACCGACGTGGGGAAGGTCGCCTGGCCGACGTGCTCGAAGACGATGTCGGGCGCGTCGCCGAGGATCTCCTTGACGCGCTTCGCGAAACCTCGCGACTCCTTGAAGCGGGCCTTCTCCTCGTCCGGCGTCTCGTCGCCCTTGCGCATCATCCCGGCGAACTCGTTGCGGTCGATGTAGTCGACCGCGCCCAGCCTCTTGACCAGCTCGCCCTTCTCGGCGGAGGAGACGACGCCGACCGCGTTCGCCCCGGACCTCGCGCAGAGTTGCGTCGCGAAGACGCCGAGGCCGCCGGCGGCGCCCCAGATCAGCACGTTGTCGCCGGCCTGCAGGTCGCACTGGTCGATCAGCATCCGGTACGCGGTGAAGTAGGTGAGTCCGTAGGCCGAGGATTCGGTCCAGGAGAGGTTTTGGGGGCGGGGGAGGAGCTGCTGCGCCTGGACCTTCGTGAACTGGGCGAAGGACCCCCAGGTGGTCTCGTAGCCCCAGATCATCTGGCTCGGGGCGGCGAGCGGATCGAGCCCGTGGACCTCGACGTCCTCGTAGGAGGCCTGGTTGCAGTGGATCACCACCTCGTCGCCGGGCTTCCACTTGGTGACGCCCTCCCCGACCTTCCAGACGATCCCCGAGGCGTCGGAGCCGCCGATGTGGTGCCCGTACTCCTCGTGGTCGCCGTAGCCGAAGACGGACACGGGCTTGCCCAGCGCCGCCCAGACGTTGTTGAAGTTGACGCCGGCCGCCATCACCCGCACGATCACCTCGAACGCTCCCGGCTCGGGCACCTCGATCTCCTCGACCTGGAAGGCATCCACCGGCTCGCCCTCGCGCTCGGGCCGGATCACCCAGGCGGCCATCTTCTCGGGCAGCTCTCCCGGCTGCACTTCGAGCTTCGACACGTCGGCGATCTCTACGGCCACATCAACTCCCTGGTCGTTGGTTGGACGCCGGGATCGTAGTTCACCGCCGAGCAGGCGCGTTGGCCTGTCAGGTCCTGTCCGGGGGCGCGACTAAGTTCAGTGAGTTCACATGGAAGCGTCAGAAAAGCCACAGCTCCAGATCGACTCGGGCGACGAGGGCTCGGTGCGCGCGCTCGATGACCGCCTCGTCATCGAGGACCTCACGATCAACGACGAGCGCTCGGCACGCTTCGTCCGCCAGCGCGCCGAGGCCGGCCAGTCGGCCCCGCAGACCGTCGCGAAGGCGATCGAGATCGGGGCCCGCGTGCTGGACCGGGAGGAGGTCGCCGCCGAGGTCGACTACGTGAAGCGCGAGTTCGAGCGCCTCCAGGGACTGCACCGCGAGACCATCGAGAAGCAGAACCAGGAGGCGGTCGACCGCATCGAGGAGACGCTGAAGAGGACGCTTGGAGCCGAGGACGCGCCCGGAGCGCTCGGCACCGCGCTCGAGTCGCACCGTGGGGACCTCTCGGAGCTGATCGCGGAGACCTTCGGCGCGGACCGCGAGGGAGCCGTGCAGGCCCAGATCAAGCGGCTCCTCGAGCAGCGCGACGAGGAGTTCCTGCGCCGCCTCTCGTCCGAGGACGATCAGAACCCCCTCGCGCCGATTCTCGCCAACCTCCGCCGCTGGACCGCGGAGCGCAAGCAGGACCAGGACGTCAGGGACGAGAAGCTCGAGCAGAAGGTGGACGAGCTGCTGCAGCAGGCGGCGGAGCTCGCGGGCCTCCAGCGCGGCAGCGAGGAGCTCGAGGCGGCCATCGAGGCCGGCACGCAGAAGGGCTTCGTCTTCGAGGACGCGGTGCACGAGGAGATCGAGCGCATCGCCTCGGAGCGCGGCGACGCCGCCCACCACGTGGGCTCCGTCACCAACGAGGCGGGCAGCAAGAAGGGCGACACGCTGGTCGAGATCGGCGGAGCCGACGGGCCCCCGAAGGCCCGGATCGTCTTCGAGGCGAAGGACAAGAAGCTGAGCCGCAACGACGCCTGGAAGGAGCTCGACGCCGAGCTCGAGGGCCGCGACGCCGACTTCGCCGTGCTGGTTATCTCAGGCGAGTCCAAGCGCCCCGCGAGGACGCAGGAGCTCCACGAGTACCAGGGCAACAAGATGGTGGTCGCCTTCGACAAGGAGGCGCTCGACCCGTTCGCACTGGAACTCGTCTACCGCTACGCCTGCGCCCGGGCGCTGATGGGCTCCGAGGCCGAGCTCGAGGTGGACGCCTCGGGCGTCGGCGCTCTCGTCGAGCGCGGCGCCGCGGCACTCAAGCGCGGCAAGGGCGTGCGCGACTCCCTGACCCGGGCCCAGCAGGGGATCGACGGTGCCCGTGAGGGCTTTGACTCGATCGTCGCAGACGTCGAGGAGTGCCTCGACGGCGTCGAGGCGCTGATTTCCCCGCGTTCTGAGTGAAAACGGGCGTCGAGTAGCCACGCCTGGAAATCTGGACATATGGTCAAAATCAGGTATCCGTCCAATTCCGGAAACCCCGGTCAGGAGTCGGCCGGCTGAGGACGAATCTGAGAGTGTGAGAGCAATGGAAGCCCCTCAGAACCCACGACTGAGCATCTTCGATGAGCGGCAGGATGACCGCCCGTTGTGGTCCGTTGGCCGCCGTGTCAAGCTCGATTCGGTGAATCCCGAGGGAGTTGCGCGGCTCAACGTGATGGTCAACCTGGTGCTTCCGCGGCTGACCAAGTCCTGAACGACCTGATCAGCGAGCGGACGGAGCGTTAGGGCAGCAGCAGGTCGTTCTGCCCCGACTCGCGTTCCTCACCGACGGTGAAAGCGAACGGCCGGGCCTCGACGCCGTCCGCGCTCGCCTCGTACTCGCCCGTCTCGATCTCGGTCTTCAGCTGCGCGTTTCCGTTGGGCGGAACCTCATCGCTGACCGCATCTACCGGGCCCTCGATCTGCAGCACGGCCGGGCTGTCCTCGAAGTTGGCGATCGTGAAGTTGACCAGGCCGGCGCCGAACTCGCTGGGGGAGACGGTCACGCCGCCGTCCCCGATCTTGACCGTGATCTCCGCCGGCACGGGCGGGCGTGGGTCGTTGTCGAAGTCGTCGCGACCGCAGCCGGCCACGATCAGGGCAGCCAGGCCGACGCTAAGTGCAAGCAGGGTCCTCCTCCGCGCCATGCGGGGGAGAATCTAACCGAAGCGAGGGAATCGAGCGCCGGCTAGTCGAGCGTGAAGGGGAGCTCGGTGACCGTCGCCGTCACGGCGCCGTCGCCGACGGCGAGGGTGTCGCCCTCGGTCGCCTCGCGGCGCAAGACAGCGAGGGCGATCGGGCCCAGGGCGGGGGAGATGCACGACGTTCCGATCGTGCCGACCTCGCGCTCGCCCAGGCGCAGGGGCTCGCCGTGCTCGGCCGGGGCGCTCAGCCGCAGTCCGCACAGGCGGCGATTCGGCTTGCCGCGGTAGTGAAGCCGCGCGACGGGCTCCTGGCCGATGTAGCAGCCCTTCTCGAAGTCCACGGCTCGTTCGACGATCCCCGCCTCCGCCGGCATCAGCTCCTCGCCCATGTCGAGGCCGAAGCGCGGCCGGCCGGACTCGACGCGGAGGATCTCGGCCGCGTCGGAGCTGACCTCGACCGCGCCAGCCGCCCGCAGCAGCTCGCGGAGCGCGGTGGCCTCTCCGCTGCGCGTGACCAGGTCGAGACCCTGGTCGGTGGCCACGGCGAGGAGCTCGACCCCCTCCCATTCGCGACGGCGCTGGGCGTGCTCGGGTTCGAGCCCGTCGACCCCGGCGATCGCGCTCGCTCGCGGCCCGATCACCGCGGTGACCGCCCACTCGTCGCTCACGTCCGCGATCTCCAGCTCGCGCCCGACGCTGTAGGTCCGCAGGTGGCGCAGGACGTCCGGGGCGCGCTCCGGCTCGAGGTCCATCCAGATGTCCGCCGCGTCCAGCCGCAGGACCCGCATGTCGGCCTTGAGATGGCCCTTCCGGTCGAGCAGGGCCGCGTAAGCGCCCTGGCCCGAATCCAGGCCCTCGATGTCGTTCGTGAGCTGGCCCTGGAGGTACTCCGCCGCCTCGGCACCGGTCACCTTCACGGCGGCGCGCGGGCGCTCGAGGTAGCCGGCCTCGTCGCGGAGGGCGCGGTACTGGCCGTCGAGCTCGATCTGGGCGGCGGTCTGGGGCACGACTCGATTCTAGGCGGGTGCCCCCCTCTGCCCGTGGGGCGAGGCCCAGCACCGGAGAAGTTAGGCAGGACTAAATCCAGGTTTCGGTTGTGCTTCAATTCCCGGCGTGATGGAGAAGGCGAAGCTGAGCAGGCGAAAGCTGCTGGTCGGCGGGGCGGCCGGAGCCGCGCTGCCCGCGCTCCACCAGCTGGTTCCTCACCAGGGGGTCCACGACGCGATCGAGGGCGCCAGCGCCTCGGAGGGGCACGGCGGAGGTGCGCACGGGGCCGCCCCGCATGGCGGCAACGCCGGCCCGACCTTCCAGACAGGAGCCACGGTGGATCACGCGGCGAACGGATTCAACCCCACCGAGATCCTCCGCGACTTCGACTGGGGGAAGACGCGGCGGCTCGCCAGCGGCCGCGTCCTCCGCGAGTGGAACCTGGTCGCCGCCGACAAGGAGATCGAGGTTGCCCCCGGCGTCAAGTACCCCGCCTGGGTCTACAACGGGCGCGCGCCCGGGCCGACGCTGCGCTGCCGGGAGGGGGAGCGCCTGCGGATCAACTTCTTCAACGCGTCCGAGCATCCTCACACGATCCACTTCCACGGAATCCACCCCGCCGAGATGGACGGGATCCCCGGCCTCGGGGCCGGCCTGATCGGAAAGGGCGGCAAGACCACCTACGAGTTCGACGCCGAGCCCTTCGGGCTCCATCACTACCACTGCCACGCCGGGCCCCTGGCGGAGCACATCGCGCGCGGGCTCTACGGCGCGTTCATCGTCGACCCCCGCGACGGCCGCTCCGACGCCGACGAGCTGATGATGATGATGAACGGGTTCAACACCAACTTCGACGCGGAGGGCAACCAGGTCTACGCCGTCAACACCGTCGCCTTCCACTACGTGAACGAGCCGATCGCCGTCGCGCAGTCCTCACCGGTGCGCATCTACCTGGTGAACATCCTCGAGTTCGACCCGATCAACTCGTTCCACATCCACGCCAACTTCTTCGACTACTACCCGACGGGGACCTCGCTCACCGCGGCCGAGTTCACGGACACGGTCATGCAGGGGCAGGGGCAGCGGGGCATTCTCGAGATGGAGTTCCCCCACGCGGGCGACTTCATGTTTCACGCGCACAAGAGCGAGTTCGCGGAGCTGGGCTGGATGGGGTTCTTCCGCGTCGGCGGCCCCGCTGAGAGGAGACGCCAGCCGACCGCCTTCCACGATCCCGCGGCGGTCGAGAAGGGGCACGCCTGATGGAGGCAGCGGGCAAAGCACTGCGGGGACCGGTCGCGAACCTGCCCATCTGGGCGCTGGCGGCCGTGCCGCTGGGCCTGATCGCCGCGGCCCTCGCCGCCTTCGCGCTGCTCGGCGCCCCTGGCGTGGACGAGCGCCGGGGCCCGCCGGTGGAGGAGCTCGCGGTCGAGCGGACCGTGCTGCGCCCGGGAGAGATCGAGCTCACCATTCGCAACTCGGGACCCGACGACGTTCAGGTCTCCCAGGTCTCGGTCGCGGATGCCTTCGTCGACTACTCAGCGGAGCCGGATGGGGCGATCGGGCGTCTCGACCGCCAGGTCCTGACGCTGAACTACCCGTGGCAGGAGGGATCGCCGTACGCCATCTCGATGCTCACCTCGACCGGCGCGACGATCGAGCACGAGATCGACGTCGCGGTCGAGACGCCGGAGGCCGATGCGGGCTTCTTCGGGCTGATGACGCTGCTCGGCACCTACGTCGGCGTGATCCCGGTCATGCTCGGCCTGCTGTTCATGCCATTGCTTCGCAGGGTGCCGAACAGCTGGATCCAGCTGTTCATGGCGATCACGATCGGGCTGCTCGCCTTCCTGGCTCTCGACGGCTATCTCGAGGGGACTGAGATCGGCCAGGAGTCCGGCGGCGCCTTCGGCGGGGTGGAGCTCCTCTTCCTCGGGGCCGCCCTGGCCTATCTCGCGCTGACGGCCGTGGACCGGCGGATCAGCGCCGGGACGGCGAAGCAGAGGCGAGCGGGCAAGGGGGGCTTCCGCCTCTCCCTGATGGTCGCGATCGGGATCGGGCTCCACAACCTCGGCGAGGGGCTCGCGATCGGGTCCGCGTACGCGATCGGCTCCCTCGCGCTCGGCGCCTTCCTCGTGATCGGCTTCGCGATCCACAACACCACCGAGGGCCTGGCGATCGTCGCTCCGCTGGCCCGCGAGAGGAAGACGCCGCTCCGGCGCCTGATCGCGCTCGGCCTGATCGCGGGCGCGCCGGCGATCCTCGGAGCCGTGATCGGAGCGGCCGCCTACAACCAGGAGCTGGCGACGTTCCTGATCGGCGTCGGCGTCGGCGCGATCGTGCAGGTGATCGTCCAGCTCGTCCCGTCCATCCGGGATCGCAAGGGCAACGCGCTTCACCCGCTGAGCATCGCCGGGATCATCGCCGGAGCCGCCGCCCTCTACCTGACCGGCCTGCTGGTGTCGATCTGATGACGATCCGCGAGAAAGGGGCTCCCGAGCGAGCCCACAACGCTCACCCCGGCAGGCGGACCCTCGAGGGGTTCGAGAACTACGCGAAGGCGATCTACGAGCTCCAGGGACGC
This sequence comes from uncultured Solirubrobacterales bacterium, assembly GCA_963752605.1. Taxonomy (GTDB): domain Bacteria; phylum Actinomycetota; class Thermoleophilia; order Solirubrobacterales; family 70-9; genus CAVVYW01. The sequence goes on along the minus strand of CAVVYW010000005.1, from coordinate 881,542 downwards.
GGTGAGGGGGCCGTCGGCACGAGCGCGGTCGCCGAGCGACTGGGTGTGGCCCCGGCCTCCGCCTCCGGGATGCTGCGGCGGCTGGCCGACGAGGGACTTATCTCGTACGAGCCGTACCGCGGGGCGCGGCTGACCAGCGAGGGCGAGCGGGTGGCCCTGGAGGTGATTCGCCACCACCGGCTGATCGAGCTCTTCCTCGCCGAGGTCCTCGGCATGCCGTGGGATCGGGTCCACGAGGAGGCCGAGGTGCTCGAGCACCACATCTCCGAGGAGCTCGAGGAGCTGATCGCCGAGAAGCTCGGCGAGCCCGTGCGCGATCCCCACGGAGACCCGATCCCGGACCGGGAGCTCGCCGTCGCGGCCGACGAGACGATCAGCCTCGAGGAGCTCGAGACCGGGGTGGATGCCGTCTTCGAGCGGGTCTCCGACAGCGATCCCGAGATGCTCCGCTACCTCGACTCACGCGGCATTCGGCCCGGTGCCGCCCTTCGGGTGACCGGCAGGGAGCCGTTCGAGGGTCCGATCTCCGTCCGGACCGAGGACGATCAGCACGCGCTCGGCCTTCCGCTGGCTCGAGCGATGCGGGTCAGCTCAGGTCGCCGCTGAGCTCGCCCGGATCGAGGTAGAGGGCCTCGATCACCGCACCGAACTGGCTGGCGATGATCCGGGCCCGGTTGATCTCGGCGCGGGTCCAGGGCCGATCCGCGCCGCTGAAGGCCTCCAGCACGCCGATGCTCTGGCCCCGGTGCACGACCGGCACCATCAGCAGCGAGCTGTGGCCCAGCTCGAGCATGAGCTGGACCTGCTGCGGATCGCTGTGCGGGTCGCTGACCAGCACCTGAACCGCCTCCTGGCGGTCGAGAACGCGGGAGATGAGTGGAAACTCGGCGGTGTTGAGGCGCGTCGTCTCGGCGTCCGCGCGGCTTCGGGCCAGGCTCTCGAGCACGTCCTCGTCGGGATGCCACTGCGAGAGGGAGACCTCGCCCGCGTGCAGCTCGCGGGCGATCAGCCCGAGCGCGAGCTCGAGGTCCTGCCGGGTCCGCGCGCCGGCCACCCTCGTGCTGAGGTGCTCGAGGCCGCGATCACCGGGAGCCGCGACGGGCGGCCGCGAGCCTGAGCTGTCGCGGAGCGCGGCGTCGAGCCCGGCGCGGCACACGTCGGCCGCCTCGGACGAGACGGTCGGCCACTCCGCCGCGGGCCGGGCGATGACGAACCCCTGACCCCACTGGACGTCGAGGTCGGCGAGTGCCGCGAGCTCGTCGAGGCTCTCGATCCCCTCGGCGCAGACCGTGGCCCCGATCCGGTTCGAGAAGCGGACGAACGACTCGATCAGCGCCAGCCTGGCCGGATCGGTGTGGATCTCGCGAATGAGATTCCGGTCCAGCTTGACGATGTCCGGCTTCACCTTTGCGAGCTGCTTCAAGCCCGAATAGCCCGCGCCGGCGTCGTCGATCGCGATCAGGGCGCCGCGGTCCCGCGCGTCGTCGATGGCGCGAGTGAGGCTGGTGTCGTCCTCGATCGCCTCATGCTCGGTGATCTCGATGACCAGGTCGGTGAGATCGGCGGGCAGGACCTCCTGGACATGATGCGAGGTGAGGGCGATGGGGCTCACGTTCAGGGCGAGGTGGGCTCCCGGCGGGCGGCCGAGGGGCTCCAGCGCTGCCTTCACCGCCTCCGCTTCGAGCGCAGGCCCCAGCCCGCAGCCGGCGGCCTGCGAGAACCACGCCTTCGGCTCACGGCTCGGCTCGGCCTTGAAACGCGCGAGTGCCTCGTAGCCGACGGTCTGGCCGGTGGCGAGCGCCACGACCGGCTGGAAGTGGATCTCGATCAGGTCCTTGTCCGCCAGGATGCGGCGCACCTCGGCGCGCTGCTTCTCGGTGTAGTCGCGCGGCACGTGCTCGGGGTCGTAGTGCTTCGTACGCCGCTTCCCCGCGCGCTTCGCCCAGTAGAGGGCCCCATCGGCGAGCTCGTAGAGGGTGGCGGGGTCGGGAGCATCGGTCGGGAAGGTCGCGATCCCCGCGGAAGCCCAGACCGCGCCGTCCCTGGTCTCGGCCTGCTCCTCGATCCTGCTCCTGATCCGCTCGGCGATCTCGAAGGCCGCGGAGGAGGGGGTCTTGGGGAGGATCACGGCGAACTCCTCTCCGCCGATTCGTGCGATCAGATCGCTGTCCCGGGTCCCGTCGCGCAGGGCGGAGGCGACCTTCTTCAGGATCTCGTCGCCGTAGGGATGGCCGTGGTTGTCGTTGACCGCCTTGAAGTCGTCCAGGTCCAGCGCCACCAGCGAGACCTCATGGTGATGCTGGCGCGCGTCCTGCACGGCTTCACTGAGCGCCCCATGGAACCCGCCGTGGTTCGTCAGCCCCGTCAGCGCGTCGGTCTCGGCAAGCCTGCGCAGGTGCTCCTGATGGCGGTGCAGAAGCCCGATCGCGATGGCGCTCAGCAGCAGCCCACCGGCGCCGAGCGCAACCAGCTCCCTGCTCTCGAGCGCAACCGAGAGGACCAGGACGCCGCTCCACATGACGGTGAGCAGGAGGGCCGCCGGGACCAGGGGGTTCCGGCGACGGCGGCTGCGGCGTGAGGTTGACTTCGAGGTTGGGGTCACAGGCAGGGGCCTTCCAGGCGTGGGAGTAGCATCGGCCGAGGGTCCCCCGCATCACATACCTGCTTTTGCAAATACGCTGACTGGACGAATGGACAAGCCGCTCACTGATGCGTTTTCGGAGATCGTCGAGGCGCTGCCCGACGACTGGACCGACCTCGAGCTCGACCTCCGGATAGCCGACGAGGGACGCTACGTGGACGGCGCCGTGCTGCTCTCGCAGGTGAACGCGCAGCCATATTCGAAGGCCGACTGGCACTGGCGGATCAACGTTGCCCATCGCTTCGGCCATGCGGCGGCGCCCGAGACCGTCAGGGGCATCCTCGCCAAGCTCGACCGAGAGGGGATCCGGGGCGAGATGCGGGTTCGCGACGCCAAGGAGGGCCGGGCGGAGGTCGTCCAGATGTGGGGACGGCCGGAGAGCGTTCGCCGCGAGTTCCGGCGGCGCCGCAGCCTCTAGTGCCCCGGGTCGCCGTCATCGGCGCCGACCTGATGCTGGCGAGCCGCGTCACGACGGCGCTGGACACGGCGGGTCATGAGGTCGAGCAGAGCGGATCGCTTCCCGACCGCCTCGACGGCATCGACCTGGTCATCGCCGATCTGGACTCGGTCGAGCCCGAGCGCCTCGGCTCCCTGGAGCAGCCGGTGCTCGGCTTCTACCGGCACACCGACACCGCCACCAAGGAGCGGGCCGATGCGGCCGGCCTCGACCTCGCCGTGCCGCGCTCCCGGATGGTCCGCGAGCTGCCGGAGCTAGCCGCTCGGCTTCTTGCAGATTAGGGGCCGCTTCGGGGGCCGATAGCCGCTGACGATCCCGCGGTCCTCCGCCCAGGCGGCCCACTCCTCGATCGCGCCGAACTGGAGCAGCGAGCTCGGCCGCTTCTTCGCCCCCGCGGAGAAGGCCCCGCCGCCCGTCAGCTCCGCGAGCTGCGCCTCCTGGACGGCCGGATCGAGGTCCGGGACCGCTGCGGTCAGCGCCTCCAGAGCATCCGCCGGGTCGTCGGAAAGGTCGTCATACCCGCGCGCGAGCCCATCGACAACCGCACAGGCGGTTTCACTCTCGTCGGAATCGGTCAGCGTCCGGCCGTCGATCACCAACAGCAGCTCCGGATATCGCGGCGATCCGTACTCGTCGACGCGAAACTCCTTCGTCGGGACGCCGAGATGGCGCAGCTGCACACCCTCAGCGTTCCAGAAGGAGGTCGCGGCGTCGATCTTCCCGGCGGCCAGAGCCTGCACCGCGTTGAAGCCGATCGTGATCCGCTTCACCGAGCCGGGCTCGGCGCTGTCGGCGGCGAGGATCGTGTCGAGCACGGCGTCGTCTGATGGCACCCCGGTGACCCCGACGGTCCCGCCCTCCAGGTCACGTGGCCGCTGAATGTGGCTCGGGTCCGCGGCGATCACTGCGGCCAGTGGGCGCTGGACGATCGCCGCGACTGCGACCAGGTCGAGCCCCTCGGCCCGGGCGATCCCGTAGTCGTTGATGTCCATCACCGCCACGTCGGCGCTGCCGGCTTTCAGCAGCTTGGCGCCGTCGGCGGTGTCGGAGGGCTCGCGGATCTCGACATCGACCCCCCGGTCCGCGAAGTAGCCCCTCTCACTCGCGGCGTAGATGCCGGTGTGGACCGCGTTCGGCTGGAAGTCCAGAATGAGGGTCGCGGGGCTCGGCTCGGCCGCGCCCTCTGGCGCGCCCGGTTCAGCGCCGTCCTCTCCGCACCCGGCGAAGCCGGCGGCGGCGAGGGCGGCCGCCAGCAGCGCGGCGACCCGTCTCATTCGCGCGCACCCTATCTCTAAGCGCTCGATAAAAGTCTCGGGCACCAGACCGATCCACTCGGCGAAATCTGGTTAGACTGCGCGCGCTTCACAGCAGGTGGGCAAATACCAACGAGGAGGTCGCTTCCCAGTGCAAGATCGAGGTCTCGCTGCCTACATCGGAGAGCTGCTCGGCACGCTGTTCCTGGTCTTCTTCGTCACCAGTGTCGTCGTGCTCTACGTGGCCTCGGGCCAGAATGCCCAGTTCGGGTCCGACTTCGCGGTCGTCGGCCTGACGCACGCCTTCGTCCTCTTCGTGCTGATCGCGAGCATCGGCGTCGCCAGTGGCGGTCACTTCAACCCCGCCGTCACCGCGGCCTTCATCGCGCTGCGGCGGATCGACCCGATCGACGGGCTGGTCTACATCCTCGCCCAGCTCTCCGGCGGCGTCCTGGGGGCGCTGCTGACCAAGGCCTTCCTGCTCGACGAGGGCAAGGCCTCCGACTACGGAACGCCCCAGGTCAGCGATCTCCTCGGCAAGGCCAGTCAGGGCGCGATGGTGGAGGGCATCGGCACGTTCATCCTCGTGCTCACGGTGCTTGCAATGGCGCTCAACCCCGAGGTCCGGCGCTGGGCCGCCCTGGCCATCGGTTCCGCCCTTGGCTTCCTGGTGATGGTCCTCGGACCGCTCACGGGCGGTTCCTTCAACCCGGCGCGCTGGTTCGGCCCCGCACTTGTGGGCAACGAGTTCGCCGACGCCTGGGTCTACATCGTTGGCCCGCTCGTCGGCGCCGCCCTGGCCGCCGCGGTCTACAAGTTCGTGATCGAGCCCGCGAGCGGTCCCGCCGCTGAGGTCGCCGACAAGGTGGCACCGCGCGGTCCCGCTCCGCCGGCCGGCGAAGCGCCTCCGATGCGCCAGGGGAACTAGCGGCCACCTATGGCCGCGACCTGACGGCGAAGCCACTCCGGTAGGTTGACCCGGTGCGCCGGGTCACGTTCTCGCGCAACTACACGCTCTCGCTGTCCCGGACGTGCCAGTGCTTCTGCAAGTACTGCGCGTTCGCGACTCATCAGGCGCACATCCATGACCCCGACGAGGTGGAGCGCCGGCTGGAGGAGGCGGTGCGGAGGAACGCGAAGGAGCTGCTCGTCCTCACGGGCGAGCGCCCCGAGGTCAACCCGGAGGTGGCCGATCGCCTGAGGTCCTGGGGCCACCAGGATTTCACCTCCTACGTCGTCTGGGCCTGCCAGCGGGCGATCGAGCGCGGCCTGCTTCCGCACACGAACCTCGGCGTGCTGTCCCGCGAGGACCTGGCCCGCCTGCGCGAGGTCACCGCTTCGCAGGGGCTGATGCTCGAGTCCGTCTCCGAGCGGTTGATGGACACGGTCCATGCAGGGTCACCGACGAAGCACCCGGCACGACGGCTCGAGACCATTCGCCTCGCCGGGGAGCTCAGGATTCCGTTCACCAGCGGGATCCTGGTCGGAATAGGCGAGACCGTCGACGAGCGAATCGCCTCGCTCGAGGCATTGGCCGAGGTGCATGCCGAGTACGGCCACCTTCAAGAAGTGATTCTTCAGAACTTCGTACCCCATCCCCGGTACTACGGGGCTGAGGTGGCGGACATCGCCGATGAAGCGGCGAAGCGCCAGTGGGGCTCCTTAGCAGCCCCCACGTCCGCGTCGCAACCCGGCACGCCCGCAGGCGAAGCCGAGGACGTGCCGGTTGATGACCTCCCCGAGTGGGCAACGCCCATCACCCTCGATGACATGAAGCTCCTCGTCCGGGAGTGTCGAAGGCTCATGCCCGATGTTGGGATTCAGATTCCGCCGAATCTGTCGGATTGGTGGGTCGACCTGGTCGATGAAGGAGCCACAGACCTCGGGGGCCTCTCGTCGAATGGCGACCACATCTCGCCGGAGGAGCCGTTCCCCAGCCCTCACCAGGTCCGCAAGGAGCTGCGGCCCCGTGGGTACGCATTGACTGAGCGGTTGTGCGCGTACCCGCAGTACCTGGATCCCGAGTGGATAGAGCAGAGCGTGCTGGACGTCGTGAAGCTGAAGTACTGGAGCTTCATTCCGCGCCGGGGATCCGGCCGCCGTCAGGAGCGGCCACCGTCGCCCGAGGTCGCCCCGCGCGCGATCGAGCGGGGACGGCGCGGGGAGGCGCTGAGCGAGGACGAGCTGACCGCCCTGTTCTCCGAGATCCGCCCCGAGGTGATCGAGGAGATGCGCCAGGCGGCTGACGAGCTGCGCGCGGAGCTCGCGGGGGAGACCGCGACCTTCGTCGTCAACAGGAACATCAACTTCACGAACATCTGCGTCGTCGGCTGCGCCTTCTGCGGGTTCGGGCAGGGCAAGCGCTCGCCTGACGCCTACCACGTGGCGGAGGAGGACTTCCGGGAGCGGGTTCACGAGGCGGTGGAGTTCGGCGCCACGGAGATCTGCATGCAGGGCGGAATCCACCCCGAGTACACGCTCGAGGACTACGGGCGGTGGCTGCGTGTGGTGAAGGAGGAGGCGCCCCAGATCCACCTGCACGCCTACTCCCCGATGGAGATCCACTACATGTGCGAGCGATCGGGGCGCTCACCCGAGGCGGTGTTCGAGTACCTGATCGAATGCGGGCTCGGCTCGACGCCCGGAACCGCGGCCGAGGTGCTCGACGATGGCGTCCGTCAGCGCATCTCGCCCAACAAGCTGCCCGTGGCGCGCTGGGTGGAGATCATCGAGGCCTCGCACCGGGTCGGGCTGCGCTCCACCTCCACGGTGATGTTCGGGCACATCGAGGAGCCGCGCGAGCTGGCGCGGCACATGCGAGTGGTGCGCGAGCTGCAGGAGCGCACGGGCGGCATCACCGAGTTCGTGCCGCTCAGCTTCATCCCCTACAACACGCTGCTCGGCCGCACGCACGGCGTGGAGGAGATCTCCAGGCCCGACAACCTCAAGCACACCGCCGCGTTCCGCCTGGGCCTCGGGCGCACGATCAAGAACCTGCAGGCGAGCTGGGTGAAGATGGGCCTCGATGCCGCCACCGAGAGCCTGCGCTGGGGCGTGAACGACCTCGGCGGCACCCTGATGGAGGAGAACATCTCGCGCATGGCGGGATCCCAGCATGGAGTGAGGCTCGAGCCCGAGCAGCTGATCGCAGCCGCCCGCCGGGCCGGCCGCAAGCCGGCCCAGCGGACGACGCTCTACGAGATCGTCGAGAGCTACTAGCCGGGGGGCTTCTTCCCGGTCGCGCCCGCCTGCGCCCCGGCGGCCGCCCCGGTTACCGCTCCGCGCACGCGGTCGGTCAGCCCGAGCGTGCGGTTCAGCTCGTCCACGACCTGGATCAGGACGATGCTGAGCACGGCGATGGTCGCCAGGGCCGCCAGGAACGGCACGAAGAAACCAAGGGCGCCGTCGCCGGCAAAGGCGCCCGTATCCGTGTAGAGGACCCCGAAGCCGAGCAGCTGAACCACCGCGGTTGCGCCGGCCAGCCAGCCCACCCACGCGGGCAGCAGGTCGCTCCGGAAGACCATCAGCGCGATGGCACCGAACAGCGCCGCCACCCCCGCGATCCCTGGCACCGCCGCGAGGACGAAGGTGTCGTTCAGCATGCGCGTCACCTCCGGGGTGACCTCGGTCGGCCGGTGCGCCGCAACGGCGATCGCGGTCAGGCCGGCGAGGCCGGAGGTGACCGCGACTATCGCGCCGCCGAATGCGATGGTCGGCAGCCTCGGGCTGCCGGTCCCCACCCGCAGGGCGCTGACCAGAGTCCCGACGAACCACAGGAATGCGAGCAGCGCGAGCGTGCCCAGCAGCACGGCGGTATTGATCGCGTCTTGGTGATCATCGAAGTAGAGGGCGAACTCGTCGGCCGGCGCGTCGAGGTCCGGCGGCTTGGGCGTCACGATGAAGAACGCGACCACCAGCAGAACCACGAAGACGATCCCGGTGGCTGCGCCGTACCGCGCGTATCGGTCTTCCGTCATCATGCCTCCTTGGTTACCCCTGGCGCGGTGATCCTATTGGGCGGGGATTTCGCATGGTGGGCGCTTTATTCGCCGTTCTCGGCGGTGCGGTCCTGTGCGCTGGATAGGGTGGGCGCGCTCAACAAGGAGGTTCTGCAGATGGGCATTTGGTACTCCGTATTGGCACTGGTGAATCTCCTCGCCGGAGGTTTCCTGTGCACGTCGGTCTATGGGTTCAGCCCGGACACTTCGACGGACCTGGGGTTCGCGGTCAGCATCGCGGTCCTCTGCCTCGGCGTCGCGATGGGCTACATCGGCCTTCAGAGCTCCAAGACGAACGAGCGAATCGGGCTGGGCGTGCTCGGCTACGCCACCGCCACTCTCGCCGCCTGGACGATCATCGCCACTCAGGTGTTTGATCCCGAGTCGGCGCAGTGGCTGGTGTTCGGAAGCGGCTGCGGCCACATCGCGCTGTCGGTCGCCGGGATCGTCACCCACGAGGCGACGGCGACCCGGCGTCCGCGCCCCAGGCCTCGATAGGAAAATCGCTGCAAACGAAGGGCGGGCGGCCATTGGCCGCCCGCCCTTTCGTTGCTCGAGACCGAGCTCGCGCCCGGACTCGCCGAGCTATCTGCGCGTAGCCCCTCTTCGCTTAGGTGGGTCAATCAGCAGCAGCGCACTCGCCACCGCAACCCAGGCCACGAACGCTCCGTAGCGCACCCACAACCCGAATGCGCCGTCGGCCGCGAACACGCCCTCCGTCGTGAAGATCGTCACGACGCCGACGAGCGCGGCCAAGCCGGCCACAGCCGCCAGCAACCCCGTGACTCTCTGCAGGCCGCCGTCGTACAGGACCGCCACTGCCACCGCAAAGAAGAACACGGCGAACGCAGCTGCGCCCAGTCCGATCGAAATCGCCTGCAGGTCGACCAGGGCTCGCGTGATGCCGGGGTCGGTTTCCCCCGGCCGCAGAGCCGCGACCGCCACGAACACATTCGCTGCGATCACGAACGTTGCGCCCACGATGCCACCCCCGGACGCGATGCCGGAGACACGGCCTGCGCCTCTCTCGGCGCCCCTGAGGCCAGCGCGAACGCTGCCCAGGAACCAGAGGAAGGCGAACATCGCCAACGTGTTCAGCAGGACCTCGACGCGGATCGCGTCCTGGTTTTGCGACACGTAAGTGGCGACCCCAACCGCGGAGTCGCTCATGTCGGGCGGCTCTGGTGAGAGCCCGATCACGAACGAGATTCCGAACAGGATCGCGACGACCAAGCCACTGGCCGCCCCGAGCTGCTCCCTCGTGCGGTCTGTCATTACCTGACCTCCTCCCTCGCCCGTCGTCCCCAGACGGAGGCGGCGGGCGCGGTGTTTGGGGATTGCGGAAATTCTCTCCGCCGCAGCGGACACAAGGCAAGAACCGGGCGATTTTTTTCCCGCTATCTCGGGATTTCGGCTCTGCACCGGGGTTTGAGCGATCGCGCCTGCCGACCCGGGCTGGCCCCCCGGCGCGAGAATCACGTAGATGCGCGCAATGGTCCTGTCCGAGGAGCGAACGCCGCTCGTCGAGCGCCAGACGGACGATCCCGCACCGGGGGAGGGCCAGGTCCTGGTGCGCGTCCTCGCCTGCGGCGTCTGCCGGACCGACCTCCATGTCGTGGACGGCGATCTGCCCGACCCCAAGCTGCCACTGATCCCCGGGCATCAGATCGTCGGGCTGGTGGAGGGGGCCGGCCCGCGCGCGGAGCGGTTCGCGACCGGCGATCGAGTCGGGATCCCCTGGCTCGGCTGGACCGACGGCGAGTGCCGGTACTGCCGCTCGGAGCGCGAGAACCTCTGCGAGCGGGCCAAATTCACCGGATACGACCTCGACGGGGGCTACGCCGAGCTGGCCGTCGCCGACGAGCGCTACTGCTTCCCGATCCCGGACGGTTATCCGGACATCCAGGCGGCGCCGCTCCTCTGCGCCGGGCTGATCGGGTACCGCTCCCTGCGCCTGACGGGCGACCCCGAGCGGCTCGGCCTCTACGGATTCGGCGCGTCGGCACACATCATCTGCCAGGTCGCCGCCCATCAGGGACGGCGCGTGTTCGCCTTCACGCGCGAGGGCGACTCCGAGGGCCAGCAGTTCGCTCGCGAGCTGGGCGCCGAATGGGCCGGCGCGGCCGGGGACCCCGAGGCTGGGCCCCTCGACGCCGCGATCGTCTTCGCTCCGGTCGGGGAGCTGGTGCCGCAGGCCCTGCGCGCGGTCGCACCGGGGGGCACGGTCGTCTGCGCGGGCATCCACATGAGCGACATCCCCACGTTTCCGTACGAGATCCTCTGGGGCGAGCGCACCCTGCGCTCTGTGGCCAACCTGACGCGCCTCGACGGCGAGGAGTTCCTGTCGCTCGCGCCGCAGGTTCCCGTGCGCACCCAGGTGCAGGTCTACCGCCTGGAGGAAGCGGATTCTGCGCTGGATGACCTACGTCACGGTAGGGTTCGTGGCGCCGCCGTACTCTCGGTTGCGGGCCACGACGAGGGCCCCGCCTGAGACGGCGAAGGAGAGGAAGAGGGCTCAATGGCAGATGTGACCGTGAAGCGCGTCGAGGACTTCGAGGCGATCTTCGGCGGAGGCTTCCGCAGGGTGCGCGCCGGCCTCGGCGTGAGCTCCTTCGGGATCGCCGTGATCGATATGCCGCCCAACTTCGAGCGCTACCCCGAGCACGACCAGTCCCATGACGGCCAGGAGGAGGTCTACACGGTGCTCTCCGGCCGGGCGACGCTGAAGGTGGGCGACGAGGAGCACGAGCTCGAGCCGGGCGTCTTTGCGCGGATCGGGGCGAGCGAGAAGCGCAAGCTGATCACCGGCGACGAGCCGGTCCGGGTCCTGGTCATGGGCGCGATTCCCGGCGAGCCCTACGTGGCGCCGGAGTTCACGCACGAGGGCGCCGCCGCGCCTTCGATGCACAAGGACAAGGCTGAGGCCCCGGACGCGGCCAAGGCCGCCAGCTGACAGTCGCGGCCGGCCGCTAGCGGAACAGATCGTCCTCGGGAGGGCGCCGAAGGGCCACGGCCCCCGGGCCATCCTCGGCGGTGACGAGATGACCGAGGCCGGAGACGACCGCACCCGGCACGTGGGAGTCCTTTTCCCGGGCGAGGTCGGCCGCCGCCGCCAGCTCGTCCGCCACCGCGATCACTGTGGCGGTCAGCTCCCGGCCGGTCCCGTCCTCGCGTCCCCGCCAGTCGTCGGCGGGGGCGATGCCGGCGCAGCCGATCGCGACGTCGGCCTGGCCGAGCCGCCAGGCGCGCCCGAAGCTGTCCGCGATCACGACCGCCGGTGAGGCACCCGAGGCGGCGGTCATCTCGCCGCGGATCCGGCGCGCGGAGTCGTCGCCGTCGGTCGGCAGGAGCGCGACCCACCCGTCCTCCAGGTTGGAGGCGTCTATCCCGGCGTTCGCACAGATCCAGCCGGCGTTCGTCTCGGTGATCAGCACCCCTCGCTCGGCCCTCACCACCCGCCTGCTCTCCGAGAGGACCAGCTCGACGAGCGCCGGGTCCTTGTCGAGGCGCTCCGCCAGCTCGCTCGCCCGCGCGCCGGGCTCGACCTCGGCGAGGCGCCGCAGGCGCCCCTCGGCCTTCGAGACCACCTTCTGCGAGAGCACCACGATCTCGTCAGCGCTCGGCGTCGCCGCCTCGGCGACGAGTCCTCCGAGAGCGTCGCCCTCGCGCACCTCAGGCAGCCCCTCGAGCGGCCTGATGCGCAGCTCTCGTCCCGTCAAATCAGGCTAGGGCGGCTGACGCGTCCGCGTCCTCGGTCCCCGTCCCGAGCTCCCAGAGGAGGGTCGCCGTGCGAGGCGCCGGCTCGGGGTCGAGCAGCAGCCTGTCCCGCAGCACCCTCATGTCCTCGGGAGTGTCCAGGTCAGTCGCGAGGGACTCGATCTCCTCGAGGGAGAAGCTGATTCCGGCTGCGCGCGCCCGGCTGACGTGCCTCGAAAGGCTTTCGGGGCCGAAAGCGGGCGCGAACACGTCGGGCGGCGAGAGCACCAGTCCGTTGGTGCCGGTCTTGTGCCGGTCGGGGACGATCAGTGCGGCCTGGGGGGCACGGCCGATGTGCCGGTCGAGCTCCTCGGGATCCAGCAGCGGGCAGTCGACCGGCAGCATGGCGACGCGATCCGCGCCGTTCGCCTGCGCGGCGGCGGCTCCGGCCTGCGCGGCGGCCGGGTGTCCCGAGTCCTCGGCCTGCAGGAGCACGTCGTGCTCCATCCAGCGCGCGTGTCGCTCGACGAAGGGGTCGGAGGTGACCACGAGCAGCTCGTCGAGCATCTTGCTCCGGCGCAGCTTGCTGAGCGTGTCCAGCAGCATCGCCTCGGCGAGCTGTCTCCGTGCTTCCGGCGCGAGTAGGTCCCGGAGCCTCTCGTTAGCGGCATCCAGGCGCTTCACGGGAATGACTGCGGTTGTCTTCAAGTCTGCCCCCTTGCTGAGCCAGGCTAGCGGGTCATGCCCCGCTGGGAACTCGTCAACCGTCAGGTGTTGGGTTCTCGGCGAACTCGAGGACCCGCTCGGCCAGGCCGCGGCGGCCGGCGGCCCCCTCCATCAGGGTGGGGCAGGTGAGCACGGCGACGCGCTCCGGTGGCGGATCGGGATCGGCCTCGTCGCAGACCATTCCCGCGATCAGCCCCTCGTACAGCGAGGCGACGCCGCCGGCCGTCGAGGGACGCCCCACGGCCCGCATGAAGGAGTCGGTGGGGCCCTTGACCACCTCGCCGCCGACGTACGGGCTGACCGCGATCAGCGGGACGCCGGACGATCCGAGCGCCTCCCGGATCCCGGGGACGGCGAGGATCGGCCCGATCGAGATCACGGGATTCGAGGGGCCGATCACGATCGCCTCGGCGGCCGAGATCGCCTCGAGCACCTCGGGGGTGGGGGACGCCTCTGCGATGCCCTCGAGCTCGACCGCTTCGATCGGCGGCTCGGCGCGGTCGGCGATCAGGAACTCCTGCAATCCGCGCCATCCGTCGGGCGTCCTCACCCTGGTGCGCACCCGCTCCTCGCTCATCGGCAGGACCTTTGCCCGCACCCCCAGGGCGCGGGCGATCTGCGCCTGCGCATCGGTTCGCCTCCCGCCCTCCGCCAGGAAGGTCGTTCGATACAGGCAGGTGGCGAGGTCGCGGTCCGAGAGCTGGAACCAGCTCGGCGCGCCAAGGGCCACCAGCCGCTCGAAGGTGGTGAAGGAGTCCCCCTTGAGCCCCCAGCCGCGCTCCTCGTCGATCTCGCCCGAGAGCCAGTAGGTGATCAGGTCCGGGTCGGGGGAGACGTCGACCCCGAGAATCTCTACGTCGTCGCCGGTGTTGGCGATGACCGAGAGGTCCTCCCCGAGCAGCTCCTGCATCCCGGCGGCGAGCTTCGCTCCACCGGTGCCGCCCGCGAGGACGACTACGCCCAAGGATCGCCCTCGGGAAGGCCGGTGATCCTGATGCCGGCGTGCGTCTTGTAGCGAGCGTTGATCGCGATCAGCATCGGGGTCAGCGTCTCCACGATGCGCGCCATCTCCAGCGGGCCGGCGTTGACCGCCCGCAGCCCCTCGATCCGCTCGACGAGCCTCGCGACGCGGGCCTTGTCGGCCTTGCGCTCGCCGCAGACAAGCACGTCCTCCGACAGCTCGCCGTCCCCGGCCAGGGCGGTGGCGCTGACGGTGTGCAGCGCGGAGATGACGGTCACTCCCTCGGGGACCATCTCCTGCGCCTGCTGGGCCGCCGAGCCCTGCCACACGCCGACGGTCCGGGTCGCCTTGCCGCTCACGGCCGCGGCCGTCGGCACGGTGCAGTCGACGAGCAGCTGGCCTTCCGAAAGAGCCTCACGCAGGTTGTTGAGCGTCTCCGACTGGGCGCGGAACGGGACCGTCAGGAAGACGATCGGCCCCTTGCCGGCGGCCTCGCCGTTCTCCAGACCTTCCACCTGGGCGTCCTTCACGGCAGCGCTCACGCGCCCGGCCGCCTCGCCCGCGCGCTCATGGTCCCGCGAGCCGATCACGATCCGCTCTCCGGCGCGCGCCCAGCGCAGGGCAAGCCCGTATCCGAGGGCTCCGGTGCCGCCGATGATCGGGATGGGCTCGGGCAAGGTAGCGGCCGAGTGTATTGGCACGGTTGAGGCGGCCCCGGACGCGAAGCGGAGGAGCCGCCGTTATTTTGCGCTGGTGAGGTTCGAAGGGCGAAAGGCGCTGGTCACCGGCGGCGCCAGCGGCATCGGCGCGGCGATCTCCCGCCGGCTCGCCGCCGAGGGCGCCGACGTGACGATCGGCGACGTAAACGTGGACGGCGCCAAGGAGGTGGCGGGAGAGATCTCCGCCGAGGCGGTGGAGCTCGACGTGACCGACCTCGATTCCGCCAAGGCCGCCGTCGCCGGCGCAGGCAACGTGGACATCGTTGTCAACAACGCCGGCACCGACGACTTCGGGTTCTTCGCCGACATGACGCCGGAGCGGTGGGAGCGGCTGGTGGCGATCAACCTCTACGGCGTCTTCAACTGCACGCTCGCGGCGCTGCCGGGGATGCAGGACGCGGGGTACGGGCGGATCGTCAACATCGCCTCCGAGGCCGGCCGGGTCGGCTCGAAGGGCTCGGCGGTGTACTCGGCCGCCAAGGGCGGCGTCATCGCCTTCACCAAGACGATGGCCCGCGAGGGCGCCCGCTTCGGGATCACGGTCAACGGGATCGCCCCTGGCCCGATCGAGACGCCGCTGCTGATGGCCGCGCTCGAGTTCGGCGAGATCGGCCAGAAGATCGTGGAGAACATGAAGGCGGGGACGCAGCTGCGCCGGTTGGGCACCCCCGACGAGGTCGCGGCGGCCGTCGCCTTCCTCGCCTCCGACGACGCCTCCTACGTCACCGGCGAGATCCTCGGCGTCTCGGGCGGCATGGGGATGGTGGGCTAGATGGGGCTGGAGCCCGGAATCGAGCGCACGGACTCGTTCGTGGTCGAGGACCGGCTGGTCACCGACGTCGGCGGCACGATCGGCGTCAGCGTGCTCTCGACGCCGGGGATGATCGCGATGATCGAGCGCAACGCCTCGATCCTCGCCTTCGAGAACCTGCCCGACGGGAAGGCGACGGTCGGCTTCGAGGTCTGCGTCAAGCACGTCGCGGCCGCCGCCGAGGGAGCCGAGTGCAAGGTGAGCGCCGAGCTCAACGAGGTCGTGGACGGCCGCAAGCTCCGCTTCGACGTCGAGGTCACGGAGGGCCAGCGCACGATCGGCGTCGGCACGCACGAGCGCCGCGTCATCGACATCGGCGGCGTCAAGAGCGACTGACGATCTAGGCTGGGGTCATGGCTGACGGCCTGCCCAGAGAGGTGCGGATCCGGGAGGTCGGCCCCCGCGACGGCTTCCAGAACGAGCCCGAGGTGCTCCCGACCGAGCAGAAGGTCCGCCTGATCGAGATGCTCGCCGACTCCGGCCTGAAGCGGATCGAGGTCGGCTCATTCGTCCGGCCCGACGTGATCCCGCAGCTCGCCGACTCCGACGAGGTCCTGTCGAGGATCGAGCCGCGCGACGGGGTGGCCTACTCGGTCCTGATCCCCAACCGCAAGGGGCTGGACCGGGCGCTGGAGCGCCGCGACCGCTTCCAGGAGGCGAACTTCTTCCTCTCGGCCTCGGAGACGCACAACCGGAAGAACGTGAACCGCTCGATCGCGGACTCGCTGGCCGATCTCGAGGAGACGATTCCCGCGGCCGTCGACGCCGGCCTGCGCTGCGAGGGCGTGATCTCGACCAGCTTCGGCTGCCCCTACGAGGGCGAGGTTCCGCCCGAACGGGTCTTCGAGATCGCCGGAGCGCCTGATCGAGTTCGGTTGCGCGGAGGCGGCCTTCGGCGACACGACGGGGATGGCCAATCCGCGCCAGGTGAACGAGTTCTTCGCCGAGGCCAGGGAGCGGCTCGCCCCGGTCGAGCTGACTGCCCACTTCCACAACACCCGCGGGCAGGGGCTCGCCAACGTTCTCGCGGCGCTGGAGCAGGGGATCGACTCCTTCGAGAGCTCCTTCGGCGAGCTCGGCGGCTGCCCGGTGCCGCCGGGCTCCACCGGAAACATCTCCACCGAGGACCTCGTCTCGATGCTCGAGGAGATGGACGTCGAGACCGGGGTGGACCTGCCGAAGCTGATCGCCGCCTCCGCCGAGGCCCAGAACCTCCTCGGCCGGCCACTGGGCGCCCACGTCCTCACCGCGGGGCCGGTGGACTGGCGGCATCGCCAGTAAGGTCCTGGCCATGAAGAGCGAGGCCTTCCGCAAGGCCGCCGAGTCGAAGGACTTCTCCGCCATCGACGAGCTGTTCGCGGAGGACGTCACCTTCCGCAGCCCGGTCGTCTACAAGCCCTACGAGGGGCGCGAGTCGGTCGCGACGCTGCTCGGCGCCGTGGCCCAGGTGTTCCAGGACTTCCGCTACACCGACCACACGGAGACCGGGGATACGGCGACGCTGGCCTTCAGCGCCAGGGTCGGCGAGAAGGAGGTCGACGGCATCGACCTGCTCCGCTTCGACGAAGAGGGCCGGATCCGCGAGATGCAGGTCTACGTCCGCCCGATGAGCGGCGTCACCGCCCTCGCCGAGGCGATGGGGCGGATGCTCGAGCAGATGGGAGCAGCGAGCTAGCTACTGGCAGCTCGCCCCCGCGCAGCCGCGCAGGAGGGCGAGGCGGGCGGCGAGTGTGGCCCTCACGCTCTGCATCGCCGGATCGGCGTGAAGACTCTGGAGCTCGTAGGGGTCGAGGCTCAGGTCGTAGAGCTCGTCGTCGTTGAACGTGTCGTAGCGGTTGTAGGCGTACTTGCCGCTGCGGATCCCGAAGAGGTTGAAGTCGTAGCTCTCGAAGAGCAGGTCGCGGCCGGCGCCGGCTGAGGGGTCGACCAGCGAGACCCCGTCCATGAGCAGCCCGGGCTGGGCCCTCGTCAGCTCGACGATGGTCGGGGCGAGGTCGATGTTGGAGACCAGCTGCTCGCGGACCTGGCCCGGCGGGAACTTCGGGCCGCGCACGATCAGCGGCACGCGGGTCGATTCCTCGTAGAGGTAGGACTTGAACCTGACGCGGTGCGCTCCCAGCTGGAGGCCGTTGTCCGAAGTGAAGATGATGTAGGTCCGCCGCAGGTCGTCGGTCTTCTTCAGCAGGCGCACGATCCGGCCGACCTGCTCGTCCACCGCGAGCAGGCTCTCCAGCCGGCCCCGGTAGCGCCGGTCGATGTCGTCGATATCGCTCACTCCGAGCTTCGGCTCCGACCTGATCAGCTCCGGCTTGTCGGAGACGTCTTCCTCGTTGAAGCTCGGGGTCCGGGGTGCCTGTGCGATCCCGTAGCGGCCCAGGTGCCGGAGCGCCGGCTGCGGGTCCCTGGTCGCGCCGAGGGGGAGGAGCGTCTCCCCGTGGGGGGCGGTCGGCGTGTACCAGAGGAAGAACGGCTTGGGGTTGGGCGCCCACTCCCGGATCAAGCCGCTCACCTTCGACCCGAGCACGTCGGTGACGTAGTTCGCCCCGCCGTCCCCGTAGTAGCGGATCTTTCCGTTCTCGTTCAGCCGGAAGCGGTAGCGGCGCTGATCGGTCCCCGCCGTCAGCGCGAACCACTGCGTCCAGCCGGGCGGGATCTCGCGGGTGTCGGGGAGCGGCTCGATGAAGCCGTCCTCCATCCCGTAGCCGTTCAGGTACTTGCCCACCATCCCGGTCCGGTACCTGGCCTTCCTCAGCCAGACGGCGAGGGTGTTCGAGTGGTTCAGGCGCAGATAGCCGGTCGCCGGGTCGCTGCCGACGACCCCGTGGTTATGCGTGTACTGGCCGGTGAGGAAGGTGGCCCGGGACGGGCAGCAGAGCGGGTTGGTCACATAGCTGTTCTGGAAGGTGACGCCGGCGCCGGCGAGCAGCCGGCGGACCGTCTCCATGCCGAGCAGGTTGTTGTCCTGGTCGTCGGTCTCGATGACGATCACGTTGGGCTGCTTCTGCTTGGCGTTCTGGCGGCGGAGCTGCAGCCGCGTCGCGCTTCTCGCTCTGCTGCTTGGTCAGCTTGGGGCCGTCGTCCTGGCGCAGGCGCGGGGGCAGGCTGAAGCAGGCCAACCAGCAGCGCGGCGGCCAGCCCGCACGCGGCGACCGTGAGCCGCATCCCATGTCGGTTCGAAGTCATGTCCCAACCACAACCCTTGGGCGTCCAGACGGTTGCGCCCTGCCATTGAACGCTACGCTGCCCGACCGCTGGTATTCCCCAACTTGGAGGAGGCTCAAACACACATGGCGATCAGCAGGGTCGGCGTTCTCGGCTGCGGGCTGATGGGGCACGGAATCAGCCAGATCTGCGCCCAGGCGGACTGGGACGTGGTGGTGCGCGAGGTCGACCAGGGCGCACTCGACAAGGGGATGGGGAAGATCGAGAAGCAGCTCGGACGAGCGGTCGAGAAGGGCAAGATGGAGCAGTCCGATGCCGACGCGGTCCTCGGCCGCATCACCCCGACGCTCGACTACGGCGATCTCGCGGAGTCCGACCTCGTGATCGAGGCCATCGTGGAGGATCTCGATGAGAAGCTCGAGATGTGGAAGGAGATCGACGGGATCGTCAAGGACGACGCCTTCTTCGCCACCAACACCTCCTCGCTGCCCGTCGCCGACCAGGCGAAGGGGACCGGGCGGCCCGACCGCTTCCTGGGCCTCCACTTCTTCAATCCACCGCAGGTCATGCCTCTGCTCGAGGTGGTCCGCGCGGGCGACACGAGCGACGAGGCCTATGACCTCGGGTTCGAGGTCGGCGAGAAGCTCGGCAAGACGACGGTCGCGGCGGGCGACAACCGGGGCTTCATCGTCAACCGCCTGCTCGTCCCGTACATGCTCGACGCGATCCGCGCCCATGAGCAGGGCGTCGGGTCGATCAAGGACATCGACACGGGGATGATGGCCGGCGCCAGCCACCCGATGGGCCCGCTCACCCTCGCCGACTTCGTCGGTCTCGACACCCTGGCCGCGATCTCCGAGGTCATGACCGACGCGTACGGCGAGGACCGCTTCGCCGCCCCCGAGACGCTGCAAAAAATGGTGTCCGCGGGGGATTTCGGACGCAAATCCGGGAGAGGGTTCTACGATTACTCGGGTGACGAGCCCGTCCCGATCGATGCGGGGCAGTAGCGCGCCAACGACCTAAAGGACCGAATGGGAGTCGACCAGACCAGCCTCGACCGAATCCGGAACGCGACCTTCCCGGCCGCGCGCCGCGGGTACGACAAGCACGAGGTCGAGAAGTTCCTGGCGCGACTGGCCGACTGGCTCGAGACCGGCGGGGGAGACGAGTCTCGCTCCGACGCGGTGAAGCGCGAGCTGGAGCGGGTCGGCCAGCGCACCGGCGCGATCCTGGCGCAGGCCGAGGAGAGCGCCCAGCAGATCCGCGCCGAGGCCGAGGAGGGGGCGCAGGAGGAGCTTCGCGGTATTGACGGCCGAGGCGGAGAAGATCCGCGCCGAGGCCGAGGCGTATGTCGGCAAGGTCCGCGGGGACGCTGACGAGTACGCCGAGAAGACCCGCCAGACCGCCGAGCAGGAGGCGACCGCCCTTCGGGACGAGGCCGAGGAGGACGCCCGCCAGACGGTCGAGGAGGCGCAGGCGCAGGCCCGGCGCATCGTCGACGAGGGGGCGCAGCGCCGCGAGGACATCGAGGCCGTGATCACCGACCTGGTGCGCCGGCGCGACGAGGTTCTCGCCGACACCGACGAGCTGATCGCCAAGCTGAGCAGCGCGATCGGCCAGCACCGCCACGAGGACGGCGCCGATCCGTTCGACACACCCGAAGAGCCCGACCCGCTCGCGCGTGAAGGTGAGCCCGAGGCGGAGGCGGACGTCGAGGTGGAGGCGCGGCGCTGAGGAGCCCGAGGGTGACGCAGATGACGAGGCCCAGGATGAGCCCGAGACTGAAGAGAAGCAGCAGCCCGCGAAGAAGAAGCCGCGCAGCAAGGCTCGGTCCAAGGGCCGCAAGGTCAAGGCCTAGCGGCCGCGGGCGGGCCGATGACTGACATCAAGTCGGCGCTGGAGTCCGCGCTCGAGGGCGGGCCCGAGCGCCACCGGAAGAAGGTCGCCGAGCAGGAGAAGCTGCCGGTGCGCGAGCGAGTGGCGCGGCTGCTCGACGAGGACTCGTTGGCCGAGGAGGGCTTGCTTGCGAATTGGGAGCAGGAGGGCCTCGGCGCCGACGGCGTCGTGACCGGAATCGGACGGATCGCCGGGCGGCCGGTGGCGCTGATGGCGAACGACCCCGCGGTCAAGGCGGGGTCGTGGGGCCCGAAGACGGTGGAGAAGATCCTGCGCGTCCAGGAGCGGGCGCTCTCCCACCAGGTCCCGATGATCTATCTGGTCGACTCGGCCGGGGCGCGGATCACCGACCAGGTGCGGATGTTCCCCGGCAGGCGCGGCGCCGGCCGCATCTTCCACAACGAGGTCCGCCTCTCGGGCCAGGTTCCACAGATCTGCCTGCTCTTCGGGCCGAGCGCCGCCGGAGGCGCGTACATCCCGGCCTTCTGCGACGTGGTGATCATGCGGGACGGCAACGCGTCCATGTACCTCGGCTCTCCGCGCATGGCCGAGATGGTGATCGGGGAGGAGGTGACGCTCGAGGAGATGGGCGGCGCCAGGATGCACACCTCGGTCTCGGGCTGCGGCCACTTCCTGGCGGAGACGGACGAGGACGCGATCGACCTCGCTCGCCGCTATCTCTCGTTCATGCCGGCCAACTGGCGCCAGGAGCCCCCGCCGGCGCCGCCCGCCGAGCCGCGCTCGGACCGAAGCGTCTCCGCGATCGTCCCTGGCAATGAGAAGGACCCCTTCGACGTCAAGGAGCTGATCGACGCCGTGGTCGACGCGGACTCGTTCCTCGAGGTCCAGGAGCGGTGGGCGAAGGAGCTGGTGGTCGGCTTCGCGCGCCTCGAGGGAAGGGTGATGGGCATCGTCGCCAACCAGCCCAAGGTCAAGGGCGGCGTGCTCTTCGTCGACTCGGCGGACAAGGCGGCCCGCTTCATCTGGACCTGCAATGCCTTCAATGTGCCGCTTCTGTTCCTGGCCGACGTTCCCGGGTTCATGATCGGAAGGGACGTCGAGCGTCAGGGGATCATTCGCCACGGCGCCAAGATGATCAGCGCCGTCTCCGAGGCCACGGTGCCGAAGATCTCGGTGATCGTCCGCAAGGCCTACGGCGCCGGGCTGTATGCGATGGCCGGTCCGGCCTTCGCGCCCGATTCCTGCCTCGCCTTCCCGCAGGCCCAGATCGCCGTCATGGGCCCAGAGGCCGCAATCAATGCCGTGTTCTTCAACCAGATCCAGGCGATCACCGACGAGGCCGAACGGGAGGCGTTCGTCGCCCAGAAGCGCGATGAGTACTCGAAGGACATCGACATCCTGCACCTCGCCTCGGAGCTGGTGGTCGACGCGGTGATCGAGCCGGACTCGCTCCGCTCCGAGCTGGTCCGCCGGTACTCACTCGCCGACACCAAGGACCGGTCCTTCGCCGAGCGCCGCAACCCGATCACCCCCGTCTGAGCGCTTCCCGGTTTTGGGGACGCGGATCACCGGGTAGATCCCAGGACGATGCGACGGCTGATTCAGCTGCTCTTGATCGGCGGGCTCATCGCCGGGGCCTGGGCGCTCCTGCGCGAGCTGCTGGAGCAGCCGTCGTCCGAGCCCTCGGCCCCCGAGCCGTCCCCCAAGCGCTCCGAGAGCAAGGCCGAGCTCTACCGGCAGGCGCAGGAGCTCGAGGTTGAGGGCCGGTCGAAGATGACCAAGGACGAGCTGGCCGCCGCCGTCGCAAGGGCCCGGCGGGGTGACGACTCATGAAGGCGGCGTTCACGCCGGTTGGGATCCTCTCAGGCCTGCTCGCGGGCCTGATCGCGAAGTTCACCTTCGAATGGGTCTGGGCCAGGATCGACGACGAGGAGCCTCCGGAGCCGGAGCACCGCGAGATCTCCGTTGGGAAGCTGGCGCTGGCGCTAGTGCTCGAGGGCGCGATCTTCCGGGCCGTGCGCGGCCTGGTGGACCATGCGACCCGCCGCGGATTCGCTCGCTGGAGCGGCGCCTGGCCCGGCGAGGAGAGGCCCGAGCAGGTCTGACCTCGGTCGGCGAGCATCTGCCGCGGAGAAGGGGACCAGCCGCTGAGCCTCGGTGTCCCACAGCTTCAGCCGGAAGGGAGCGAACCCGTTGCGGAGCGTGACCACCGGCGTGCGCCGGAACATCGGGTGCGACTCGTGTGCGGCGCGGAGGTTGTAGTTCGGGATCCTCGCGCTGAGGTGGTGGACGTGGTGGAAGTTCGCGTTGCCGACGGCCCACGCGAGCGTACGCGGCAGGTGGAGGTAGGAGCTGCCCTGGAGCGAGGCGAGCTCGTGGGTCCACTCGCCCGGCGCCCGGTAGTAGGTGTCCTCGTACTGGTGCTGGATGTAGAGCAGCCAGGCGCCGATGGCGCCGCCGGCCACCAGCGTCGTGGCCTGGATCAGCAGGAAGGTGCCCCAGCCGACGAGTGCGCTCAGGCCGAGGGCCCACGCCACCAGCGCCAGGTTCGTCGCGACCACGCTCGCCAGGATCCGCGGCGTCATGCCCCGCTGGGGGAACCGCCGCTCGAACAGGAACACCAGGCTCGGGCCGACCAGAAGCATCAGCAGTGGATTGCGATAGAGGCGGTACCCCAGTCGCTCGAGGCGGGAGGCGCTCTCGTACTCGGCGACGGTCATCGTGTTGATCTCGCCGACGCCGCGGTGCTCGAGGTCGCCGGTGTGCGCGTGGTGGATGCTGTGCTGCCGCTGCCACCAGCGGTACGGCGTGAACAGCAGGAAGCCGAGGAAGTGTCCCCAGCAGCTGTTCGCCCGCCTCGACCGGAACATCGAGTTGTGGGTGAGGTCGTGGAAGAGCGAGTAGAGCCGCATCAGGAAAACCGTCGCGACCAGGCCGAGGGCGATCGCGAGGGGCGCGCTCGGCTGGATCAGGACGGCCAGCGCCCAGACGGCGAGGTAGGGGATGGCGGCGCTCGCGATCTGCCCCAGGCTGCGTCGGCGGTCGCTCTCCGAGTACGGCGCCAGGTCCTGCCTCCAGGCCTGTCGGGATGGGATCTCGACGGTGCTCATCTGGTCTGGAGGTTCGTACGCTGATTCGCCGGGATCGGTTCAACAACCGGTGAACAGCGCGAACCGGCGCGCTCAGGACTTGGCGGCGAGCTCGGTGAAGTAGTCCAGGGCGGCGGGGTTGGCGAGCGAGTCGCGGCTGACCGCCCGCTCGGGGTCCTGGCCCATCAGGATCTTCTTGACGGGGATCTCGAGGGCCTTGCCGCTCAGGGTGCGCGGCACCTCGTCGATGCTGAATACCTCGTTCGGGACATGGCGGGGGGAGCACTGCTCGCGGATCCGGGCCTTGATCTCCTTCACCAGATCGTCCGAGAGCTCCTCGCCCTCCCGCAGGACGACGAAGAGCGGCATCCAGCCTTCGGTGCCGGGCTTCGGTACGTCCACGACCAGGGCATCGATCACCTCCGGCACGGAGTCGACCGCGCGGTAGATCTCGCTGGTGCCCATCCTCACGCCCTGCCGGTTGATGGTCGAGTCGGAGCGGCCGTAGATGATCGCGGTACCGCGCGAGGTGATCTCGATCCAGTCCCCGTGGCGCCACACGCCCGGGTAGGTGTCGAAGTAGCTCTCGTGATAGCGCGAGCCGTCCTCGTCGCCCCACATGAAGACGGGCATGGACGGCATCGGCTCGGTGATCACCAGCTCGCCGACCTCGTCGATCACGGGGTTGCCGTCCTCGTCGAAGGCCTCCACCTTGGCGCCGAGTGCGCGCCCCTGCAGCTCCCCGCGGTAGACGGGCAGGATCGGAACGCCGCCGACAAACGCGGTGCAGACGTCCGTGCCGCCGCTGGTCGAGAAGAGCCAGGTGTCGGAGCCGACGTGCTCGTAGACCCACTCGAACCCCT
The DNA here is from genome assembly GCA_963752605.1 of uncultured Solirubrobacterales bacterium. Taxonomy (GTDB): domain Bacteria; phylum Actinomycetota; class Thermoleophilia; order Solirubrobacterales; family 70-9; genus CAVVYW01. The sequence goes on along the minus strand of CAVVYW010000005.1, from coordinate 857,306 downwards.
CGGGCGAGAGCGGCGAGCCCGTGGAGCCGACGGATCGCAGGCGGGAGAGATCACGGCCGCTGCTCGGCTCGACTCCGTCGTTCATGCAGGCGGCGATGTAGCTGGCGCTGGTGCCGAAGCAGGTCATGCCGGTCCGCTCGGCGAGGTCCCAGAGGACGCCCATGTCCGGCTGGCCTGGGCTGCCGTCATAGAGGATGATCGAGGCGGGGGTGAGCAGCACCCCGACCAGGAAGTTCCACATCATCCAGCCGGTGGTGGTGAACCAGAAGACACGGTCGCCGGGCTGCGGATCGAGGTGGAGGTTGAGCTTCTTCAGCTGTTCCAGCAGGATGCCCCCGTGCCCCTGGACGATCGCCTTCGGCAGTCCGGTGGTTCCCGAGGAATAGAGGACCCAGAGCGGGTGGTCGAAGGGGACGCGCTCGAAGGCCAGGTCGATCCCCTCGCCGAGCTCGAGCAACTGGTCCCAGGTCATCGGCGTTGCTGAGTCCCCGCCCTCCAGGGTGCTCAGGTCCGGCGACGCGCTCAGGTAGGGGACCACGACCGTGCGCTCCAGGGTCGGGATCCGGCCCCCGATCTCGGCCACCGTTCCGAGCCGGTCGAAGTCCTTGCCGCCATAGCGGTAGCCGTCCACCGTGAACATGACCTTCGGCTCGATCTGCGCGAAGCGATCCACGACGCTGCCGGGGCCAAAGTCCGGGGAGCAGCTCGACCAGACGGCGCCGATGCTCGAGGTGGCGAGGAAGGCGATCAGGGCGTGGGGGCCGTTCGGCAGGTACGCCACCACCCGGTCGCCGGTGCCGACGCCGAGCGCCCTCAGCCCGCCAGCCACCGCCGCGACCTGCCCGCGCAGCTCGCCCCAAGTGATCTCGCTCAGCTCGACCAGCTCCGAGGCGTACCGCGCCGCCACCTCGTCGTCGCTCTTACCGCGGAAGACGTGCTCCGCGTAGTTGAGCTCGGCCCCCTCGAACCAGCGAGCACCCGGCATCTTTCGCTCCGCCAGTACCTGCGCGTGCTCACCGCTCGACTCGACCTCGAAGTACACCCAGATCGTCTTCCAGAAGCCCTCGAGATCGTCCACCGACCACTCCCAGAGCGAGGCGTAGTCGTCGGCCTCGACTCCGCGCTCTGAGGCCAGCCAGCGCATGTAGGCGGTCAGCTGCGAGCGCTCGATCGCGTCGGCGCTCGGCTCCCAGAGCTTCTCTCCGCGCCCGCCGCTCATGCCGCCTTCCTTCCGAGCTCGCGGTCCACCAGCCGGGACAGTCCCACGACGAACTCCGTGGCGCGCGTTAGCGCGGCGGAGTCCACTCGATCGGGCGTGTCCGCCTCGGTGTGGTACCAGGGCGCCGGCAGGCCGTCCTCCGTGGTGCGGATGGTGATCGCGCGAAAGCCGCGAAGCCGGGCCGGCAGGGCGTCGTCGAGGAGCGGATAGCGCAGGGCGCGGGCATTGAAGCGGGGGTCCTCGCCCAGAGTCGTGGCAAGCTCGACGAGCTCCGGGTCGAGCGGATAGCTGACGACGGCGCCCTCGCTCACCTCATAGGTGACCTCGCCGTGGGAAACCGAGTCGACGTTCAGGAAGACGGTCCGCTCGGGATCGAGGTCCTTGCGATGTTCCCGGACGAACGAGCGCATCCCCTCGCACAGGGACTCCTCGGAGCCGGCGAGGACGACCCAGACGTCGTGGTTCTCGGGCGGGTCCGACCCCAGCGCCTCCGCCGCGGAGAGGACCGCCGCGACGCCGGAGGCGTTGTCGTAGGCGCCGGGGACGATGGCCGAGAGCGCGATGTCGAGCATCAGGAAGGCGCAGACGAGCAGGAGGATCGTGGGGATCGCCTGCAGCGCGGAGAGCCACTGCGGGTCGGCTCCCGCCATCTGGGCGCCGAGGATGGGGAGGAGGGGGACGATGCCGCCCCAGAAGAAGATCCGGAAGGGGCCGAGCGCAAGGCGGCCGCGCTCGGAGAGGCGCTTGGCGAGCTTGGTGCCGCGGCTGAAGACATAGCCGGTGCGCGCAGCGTCGTAGTGGGCGACGAGGATCAGGCGGCCGGGCGCTTCGGCACGGTTGCCGCGCGAGACGACGTTCTGGGAGGCGCGGCGGAAGAAGAGTGAGCGGAGGAGATAGAGGCGGGTGTTGAGGTCGAGGTAGGCGGAGGCGGCGGCGAGCAGGACCAGGGCGAACCCGATCGCGGGCTCGGCGATGGCGGCGATGCTGCCCGCGACGGCGACCACGGCGTGCAGGGCGTAGACCAGCGCGTATTGCGGGTGGACGAAGGTGGGCTCCAGCTCGGCCCGCCTGCCCAGGCCACGGAGGCGCTCGGCGAGCAGCTCGGCGGCCCGCCGCTCGGCGTCGGTTCCGGGACCGCGACCCTCGATCGAGCAGAGGTCGCGGATCAGCTGCATGCGTCCTGCCTGGTCCACGGGCGCGGGATTATCGCCGTATGCCAGGGCTATCGTTCAGCAAGCGCCGGAGTGGCGGAACTAGGAAGACGCGATGGATTCAAGATCCATTGTCCTTCGGGACGTGTGGGTTCGATTCCCACCTCCGGCATGGGACGTCGCTTTGCATGGAAAGCGGCACCGGCCGCGACATACTCCGTGGGCGATGTCGCAGGAGAATGTCGAGATCGTTCGGCGGGCCGCTGAGGAGTTCAACCGCGGTGGAATGGACGCCGTGATCGACACGTACTGGGCCCCCGAGATCGTCTGGGACATGACGCCCGCGGGTGTCCCCGGCTTTGGCGTCTACAGCGGCTATGACGAGATCCGAGCCTTCATGGCCGATTGGTTCTCCTCATTCGAGTTCGACCAATGGGAAATAGAGGTTGAGGAGACATTCGACCGGGGTGACACGGTGGTTTCCATGGTGCGCCAGCGCGGTCGCGGCACCTCGAGCGGCGCTGCGGTAGACGTCGAGTTCGCCCAGGTCGTCGCTCTCAGGGCTGGCAAGATCGTGCGGATCGACAACTACCTGGATCGTAGGCGAGCCCTCGAGGCCGCCGGGCTGCGGGAGTAGCTGCTTAGGACGAGAACCGCTTCACCACCACCGCGGTGCCGCCCCGATCTCCGCCGTCGCCCCTGCCAACCTTTTGAGGTCATGTGCGGGCGCTTCACGCTCACCGACCCGGATCCGAGGCTGCTGCGCCTCCGGTTCGACCTGTCCGAGTCCGCCGAGATCGAACAGGAGCCCCGCTACAACGTGGCGCCGACCGACTCCGTGCTCGCCGTGCGGGCCAACGAGCAGGGAGAGCGTGAGCCGGGCAAGCTGCGCTGGGGCCTGATCCCCGGCAAGGCCGATCCCGACGATTTCTCCCGCAACCTGATCAACGCGCGGGCGGAGACGATCGCCGAGGCGGCGCCCTTCAAGGACGCCTTCCATGAGCGGCGCTGCTTGGTCGTCGCGGACGGCTTCTACGAGTGGAAGGCAACCGAGACGGGCAAGCACCCGGTCTGGATCACGAGGCCGGAGCGGGAGCTGTTCGCGTTCGCCGGAATCTGGGCCAGCTCACGGCGGGAGGACGGCTCCACCGTTCACTCCTGCGCGATCGTCACCTGTGCGCCGAGCAAGTTGGTGGCCCCGATCCACGACCGGATGCCGGTGATCCTGCCCGGCGAGGGGGAGGACGTCTGGCTCGACCGGGATCGCGAGGACGATGCCCTCCAGGCGCTACTCGTCCCGACCGACGACCTCGTGGTCACCGAGGTCTCGGAGAAGGTGAACGACGTGCGCTTCGACGGCCCGGAGCTGCTCGAGCCGCCGCTGAGGTTGTTTTAGGGGTGCCCGCTTCTAGTTGCGCTGGCGCCGCGCGCGGCGCTGCATGCGCTCGGGGAGGGGAGGCGGAGGCTCCTCCTCCTCGTCGTCATCGCCGGCAACCCTGTCGCCGATCTGGCGCTCCTCCTCCACGTGCCACTCCTGGTTGAAGGCAACCATCGCGACCGCGATCAGGATCACCTGAACGGGCACGAGCAGCAGGGTCAGCAGCCCCAGCAGCTCCTCGGGGAGAGCGGGGCTGTCGAGCCCGTCCTTGGCGCGGTCGAACCACGCCGGGGCGGCGATCCCAGCGAAGATCGCGAGGATGATCGCCAGCGCGGAGGCGACCGGAAGGCAGCCGCGGTTCCAGCGGGTCACCAGGAACGCGAAGAGCACGTAGATCGCGATGTAGGCGAGAGCGAAGATCTTGCCGCCCTCGAGCCGCTCCCAGCCGCCGATCGTGATCACCAGGGAAATTCCGGCGGAGACCAGCAGGAGGAAGACGACCAGAGCCTTGGCGCTCTTGGCCGCGGCCTTCTCCCTGTTCGGTCGCCAGAGCTCGTATCCGGGTCGGATCGCCCCCGCTTCCATGGCCGAAAGTCTATGGAGTCTTTGTGACGTGCGCCACCCATAACCGTCGCTGGGTGGCCTGTGGGCCGGGATGCGGGCGGAGGGACTCGAACCCCCACGCTCTGTCGAGCACCAGGACCTAAACCTGGCCCGTCTGCCAGTTCCGGCACGCCCGCGTGGTGCGCAAAAGTCGATTCTAGATCTACGTCTTTCTACTGATGCGCCGCGCCGGGGGCATTGACAGAATGGCGCCGCCCTCTCCCACGTCGAGGTCACGGATGACCGCGCTGCAGACCGACAAATCCCCGATTTCGCTGTTTCTCGTGGACGACGTCCCCGAGCTGCGCGACCTGATCCGTTACGGGGTGGAGGACGACCCCGACTTCGAGGTGATCGGCGAGGCGGGGGACGGCCGCACTGCGATCGAGGCGATCTCGGAGAAGAGGCCCGCGGCGGTCCTGATGGATCTCTCGATGCCTGACATGGACGGTTTCGCCGCGATCCCGGAGCTCCGCAGCCGGCACCCGGAAATGGCGATCATCGTGCTCTCGGGATTCCCGGCCATCCGGATGGGCGAGCGGGCGCGCGAGCGGGGGGCCGATGCCTACCTGGAGAAGGGCAGCTCGATGGACGAGGTGCGGGAGACGGTCCGCGAGGCCGTCGCCGCCCGGCGCTCGAGCGAGTAGCGGGGCACCCAGGACTCGAACCTGGAATCACCGACTTTGGAGGCCGGGGCCTTATCCAGTTTGGCCAGTGCCCCTGGAGTGGAAAATCCTAGCCGCGTCGGACCCCGGGACGGCGCGAAGCGCTATGTGGCCGGCCGCGCGCCCGGCTGCTCAGTCTCCCCCTTGTCCTTCCCTTTGCTCTTGCTCTTCGGCTTCGGCTTCGGCTGCCGGGCGAGCGGGGCCGGCTCGGTTCCGATCTCCACCCGGCAGGTGGCGCCGGCGCAGTTCGAGAGCGGCACCAGGCTCGTGAAGAGGAACTTGCGGACCGGCTTGTACCGCGGGTCCCCCGCCAGCGAGCGCAGCTGAGCGGGGTCCCGCCTCATGTCGTAGAGCTCGGTCTGGCCGTTGGCGTAGAGGACGTAGAGGTAGCGGTCTGTGCGGATCGCCTTGTACGCCGGGGCGGCGTTGCCGTTGGTGAGGGCGAGCGATGCGATCGGATCCTTCTCCTGGTCGAGGTTCCTCACGCCGCGCTTCCGGGCAAGGCCGGCCCGGGCGACCGAGGCGCGCGCCGACGTTGCGGTGGCCGGATCGCCGACGCCACCTCCTCCTGGCCCCGTGTCCGCTTCGATCAGCACGGGCCTGGTGGAGCGCAGGGCGGGGTTCTGCGCATAGGGAAGGAGGGAGCGCCCGTCCAGGGCCGGATCGGGGCCGCCGGCGATGTCGAGGATCGTCTGCGGAACGTCCGCGAGCGAGACCAGCTCATCACTTGTTCCCGCCGGGATGCCCGGGCCGCGGATGACCAGCGGCACCCGCGAGGAGGGCTCGTGTGGGAGGTACTTGCCGCCGACGATCCGGTGCTCGCCGCGGAAGAACCCGTTGTCGGAGGTGAACACGATGTAGGTGTCGTTGAGCAGTCCGCGGCCCGCGAGGTCGTTGACGATCCGGCCCACCGCCTCGTCGACCGAGAGGAGCTGCTCGATCCGCCGCTTTCGCTCCAAGGCGATCAGGCCCTTCGCGTTCCTCGAGAGCCGGCGGCGGGCCTGCTTGCGAAGCCAGCGCGGCTTGTCCGAGAAGTCCTTCTCGTTGAACCCCGGCAGCGCGGGGAGTGGCGCGGCGGCCTGGCTGAAGAGATGCCTGGGAGCCGGTTCGAACGGCCCGTGGGGCGCGTTGAACCAGAGGTTCAGCATGAACGGCTGCTGGTTGGTGCCGAGGTGCTTGAGGAAGTCGAGCGCCTTGTCGCGGAAAGCGTCGGTCTGGTAGTCGCTGGTCTGGCCGCCGTAGAAGGCGACCTCGGCCGGGTCACCGGGGCCGGACTTCTCGATCAGTGAGTAGTTGAAGTAGAGCGAGTCCTCGGAGAGCTTTGCGTACCACTCGTCCCACCCTTCGGGCACCGGCAGCGGCGGCACGCCCGAGCTCGTGTAGCCGTTCATGTACTTGCCGATGTGGACGTTGTAATAGCCCGTGGCGCGGGTCCGGACCGGTAGCGCGTTGGCCTCATGGGGGAAGAAGCGGCCCCAGCCGCCGAAGAGCCCGAGGTTCCCCCGGACGCCGTGGTTGTGCATGAACTGGCCGGTGAGCAGGGTGGCGCGGGACGGGCAGCAGAGGGGATAGGAGGCGTAGGCCCGGTTGAAGGTGACGCCGTGGTTCACGAGGAGCGCCTGGGTGTTCGGCATCGACGACAGCTCGCTCGCGGTCTGGTCGTCGGTGAGGATGAAGAGGACGTTCTTCTGAGTGGCCCCCTCGGCGCGATGGGTCGCCAGCGCGGCGACGAGCGTCGCCCCGAGCGCGATCAGCGCCGCCACCACCATCAGGCGGCGCGCGCGAACGATCGGTCTGTCCGTGACGAGCGGGCTCACTTGTGCATTGAACGGGGAGGGTGGGCGCCCCCACGCCCGCTAGAACCGCCCCGCGGGACCGTAGTTTCGGACCCTGACGTACCGGCTCAACACGGTAGCGCGGACCCGAGGAAATTCTTGCCGAGCCGGTTGGGCATGACGGGTTCCATCCGATTCACGCGGGAACATACGTTCGCTTATGGGGGATGGAGTGCGCAGGTGTGGACGTTGCGGGAGACGAAAGCCCGTTGACGAGTTTGCCTGGCGGCGGAAGGCGAAGGGCCAGCGCCACAACTATTGCCGCCCATGCCATAGCGAGTACCACCGTGAGCACTACCTGGCGAACCGCGAGCGGTACATCAACCTCGCAGCCAAGCGAGCGAATGCGGTGGCTGAGGAGCGGATCGCATATCTCCTCGATTTTTTTCAGGCCAATCCCTGCGTCGACTGCGGAGAGAGGGATCCCCTGGTCCTCGAATTCGACCACCTTGGGGACGACAAGTCGTTCAATATCGCGAAGGGCATCAGGGACCGGAGCTGGCAAGCGCTCTTGGATGAGATCGCTAAGTGTGAGGTCGTCTGCGCCAACTGCCACCGGCGCAGAACCGTGGAGCGGCGCGGGACTGTCCGCGCAGTGCTCGCGGCTCGCCAGAAGGCCAACGCGTCGAACCTATAATTCGCAAGCCTGCGGGCGAGGTGTAATTGGTTGCATTCGACCCTTCCAAGGTCGCGGAGCCGGTTCAAGTCCGGTCGCCCGCTTGGCCGCTTCCCTGCGAAGATGGCCCGACATAGGCGTCTCCGCGGAGCCGCCGCATACATCGGGGCGTGGCGCAGTCTGGTAGCGCATTCGGCTGGGGGCCGAAAGGTCGCTGGTTCAAATCCAGTCGCCCCGATTTCTTCCTGGTAATCGCCATGTTTCGGCGAAGCCGAGAGCCGCCAGGTGGTTGGAGCCGATCTAGGCTGGGGGTCCCCTCCAGGCACGAGACCCCCAGTCGAATTCGGGCGAGAGCCCATTCGAGGGCACAATTTGCAGTCTCCGCGGAAGCCAACGACGACTTGCCTTTCCCCCGCCTCGGCATTTCCGCAAACACGCGAACGGAGGGGCGTGGGCAGATATCACGTAGCAGTCGGTACCAAAGCGGTACCACGACGTAGGCGGTGGTCTCTTCAGTCTTCGAGATCTTCGAGGAATCCCGTCGCTTGGCCTACCTCGATGATGCGGCCGTCGGGATCTCTCAGGTAGCAGCGCAGTTCGAAACCCTGGTTGTCGAGGGGTGGGGTCAAGAACTCGGCGCCCCTTCTGCGCCACTCGTCGTAGACGGCCTGAATGTCGGCGACGCGCAGATTGAGGAAGGTGTCGAAGCGCTTTGGGTCGTCGTGCACGTCGAGGACGATGTCTGGCTTGTCTGGGGTCGGACCGCCTCCCGCGTTGATCCCGATCCAGATGTTGGCGAACCTCACGTACGTAGGCGCACCAGGGCGAACCCGCTGCGACACCACCTGACCGCCGAGCACCTCACTGTAGAAGCGCACCGTCGCCTCTATGTCGCCAGCAACGACGAAGTGGGTAGCCGCTATTCCCGTCCTCGGGACCGGCAACTCAGATCGTTTCATGAGCGTGGTCGATCGTACCGGGACGCTTGAGCGGTTGGCGTCGGAGAAACATCCCCTCGCCAAGGGCGAATAGTCTGTCCGCCCTTCGCACTCTCCCGACGAAAGGACTCCTCATGGCCAAGGCCTCCGCTCCCGACAGCATCGCCTTGGTCCACGGTTTCTGGGTGACCCCCCGAAGCTGGGAGAAGTGGATCGCCTATTACGAGGCAAAGGGGTTCAAGGTGATCGCGCCCGGCTATCCCGGCTTCGAGGTGGAGGTGGAGGCGCTGAACGAGGACGACACGCCCATCGTTGAGGCTCGCGTGCCGGCGATCATCGAGAACTTCGAGAATGCGATCAAGGGCCTGGATTCCGAGCCGATCATCATCGGCCACTCAGCGGGCGGCGCGTTCACCCAGGTGCTCTTGGACCACGGTTTCGGTGCAGCCGGGGTGGCGCTGAACTCGGCTCCGACCGAGGGAGTGCGGGTCGTGCCACCGTCTCAGGTGAAGTCCACGTGGCCCGTATTGAAGAATCCGGCGAACCACCACAAGGCGGTCGGCTTCACGTTTGAGCAGTGGAACTACGCATTCACCAACGGCATGCCGGAGGATCAGGCACGGGAACTGTACGAGCGGTACGCCATCCCTGCCTCGGGTCGGATCCTGTTCGACAGCGTCACGGCCAACTTCATTCCCGGGCCACAGGAAACGGCGGTGGACTACAAGAACGACGACCGCGCCCCGCTGCTGTTCGTGTCCGGCACTGAGGACCACATCATGCCGCCGTCGATCCAACAGTCCAACCACAAGCACTACAAGTCGGACACCGTTACAGAGATCACCGAGTACGAGGGCCCGCACCTGATGCTCGCTGCGGACGGCTGGGAGCGGATCGCCGACGACGTGCTGGAGTGGGCGGTCGAGCACGCGCGATGACCGAGGTTCGGATCACCCACGTCGGCGGCCCGACCGTCCTGCTGGAGGTCGGCGGCTGGCGGCTGCTGACCGATCCCACCTTCGACCCCGCCGGGGGCCATTACAAGTTCGGCTGGGGCACCGCGTCGGACAAGCTGGCGGGGCCGGCGGTGAAGGTCGATGAGATCGGCCCGATTGATGCAGTGCTGCTCAGCCACGACCAACACGAGGACAATCTGGACGCGGCCGGCCGCGAGGTAATGGAGGCGTCGCGCGCGGTGATTACTACCGTGGCGGCTGCCGCGCGCATACGCAACGGGGCGGTGGGCCTGGGCGAGTACGGCACAACCACGCTCGAGCAGCAAGGAAAGCCGACCATCACCGTGACCGGCACGCCCTGCCGCCACGGTCCACCGTTGAGCAAGCCGATTGTGGGTGAGGTCACCGGGTTTGGGCTGGCCTGGGAGGGCCAGCGCAACGGACAGCTGTGGATCTCCGGCGACACGGTGCTTTACGACGGCGTGAAGGGCGTTGCCGAGCACCTGCAAGTGGGCACGGCGATTGTGCACCTTGGCGGCGTGCGATTTCCGGTCTCCGGTCCGTTGCGGTACACGATGACCGGCTCCGACGCCGCGGAGCTGTGCCGACTGCTGAAGCCGGCCACCGTGATCCCGGTGCACTACGAAGGCTGGAAGCACTTCCGCGAAGGGCGGGCTGCGGCGGAACGGGCGTTCAGCGAGAGTGGTCGGCCTGCGCTCACCTGGCTGGAGCCGGGCCAGCGCGCCACGATCGCGATCTAACCGCGACGCGAAAGCGAGAGCCCGTGGGGCGCGGCCTGGTCCGGTGACCTGAACTCGGCCGACCGGATGGACTCCGCTCCTGCTTTGCGTGAAACCCAGCACTGACTATCCGGAGTGCTCCTCGTCGCGCATTGGAGCAGCAACAGAGGGGGTTCGAGTCCCGCCGGCTCCCACTGGTTGCCTGCTTGGACTGACCAGGGCGCAACCGCGCGTACACCGACCCGCTCGTAGCCGATCTGTGATTCGTGTCAGCGAACAGGCTCCTGCAGCGCGCTTCACTCGACGAGGCCCCCGAGGGGTCGTCGAGTAACTCTTGGCCTGCTACCCCTCCCGCCGGCTCAGCTCCCGGCTCCGTCAAACGGGACGAAGAGCACGTTCAGGGCCCCCTCGCCGAGGAACGTGCCGGTGCCGATGCCGAGCATGTGGAGATCGACGGTGTGGACGCCCGCCGCGACCGCGGCGACGAGGTTGGTCGCGCAGTCCTGCTCGGTGTTGACGTTATCTAGCGTGTCGCCGCCAGAGTCGGTCCGATCGCCGTCGAGATCGATGCCCCGTTCCGACCCGGCGGCAGCGGGGCCGTCGACCTGCAGCACGCACTCCACGAAATCCCCGCTCGAGCCGTTCTGCAGCTCCACCGAGCCGACGATGTGCAGGAACCCCGATCTCGGCGCGGTGATCTGCGCCGTGAGCGCGTCGTTGCTTCCCGCGGGCTCAGGCAGGTCCCCCGAGCTGTCGCCCGCGACCCGGATCAGGGAGCTCGCATCGAGGCCATCGACCATGTCCGCGTTCGTCGCGTTCGTCGCATTGGTCGCATTGGTCGCGTTGGTCGCCGTCCGCGCGTTGGCGACCGACAGGCCCGACGCCAGGCTGTTCACGACATTGGTCGCGATCCTGCTCGTCTGTCTTTTCTCCTTCTTGTTGAGAACGCTCTTCGTCGCGAGCGGACCTGCGACAGCCGTACCCACCACGGCGATGACCAAGGCCAGCATTGCGACCACCATCGCCGGGGACGGCCGCCGGTTCAACGCTTTCCTCATACGTCCCTCCAATCCGGCCCGGTGGACAGGCGACGCTTCAGCGAGCTAGACGAGCCGGCCGCGGACCCCTCGACCAACTGCGCCACACACTACTGCGAAGGTTCGAGAAATCGTCCGATTAGCTCCACTGAGTGGGCCACGTTCGAACCCTTGCGGACCTTGCCGCTCCCTTCGCGTGGAGGCGATCACGCGAGGGTCTGCCAGGAGCGACGTATTAGCGCCCGCTTTGCGTGAAAACGAAGCGCGCAGCGAATAGATGCGTTTCCGCCCAAGGGGCACGTCTGCGCCAGGATTGTGCGGGCGCTCGGGCTTCGAGCGAGAGGCAGGGTGGTGCTGACCCCGAGGGCACATTCGAGGGCACAATCTGCACGAAACTCAGGACAACTCAGACCACCTGGAACTGCATGGGAATGCGGAGGAGCAACTGGACGGGACCCATACACGCTAATAGCGCATTCGGCTGGGGGCCGAAAGGTCGCTGGTTCAAATCCAGTCGCCCCGACTACAGGGATCAACCCAATAGTGGGGTTGACTCTCGCTGGAGGTCGAGGTTAGGCTCGCCGTGTCCGTTGTAGGGGGTGATGCTTCGGACGTTTCGAGATGTTTCATGCCGGCCACAGGCCAGGAGGCAAGCAATGGACGGAATCTGGAGACGTTGGTTCGGCGCTTCGATCTTGGCGCTGGTCCTGGCTGTCGTCGCCGCGGCGCCGGCTGGCGCGGCCGCGCCAGCCCTCCCGACGAATTGCGGTGGCACAACGTCCAACGTCCCCGATGCCGCAGTCGTCCCGGTGCCGACCGGCCCTGCCGTCGCCACGTCAACGATCAACGTCTCTGGGGCGGGCACGAACCTGCGGGACGTCGACGTGCTCACCAACCTCACGCACACCTTCGCCGCCGACATCGACATGACCGTGACCTCGCCCGCCGGCACCGTCGTCACGCTCACGACCGACAACGGGGCGGGCAACGACAACGTCTTCGACGGCACCCGCTGGGATGACCGGGCGAATCCCGCGGGGCAGGTCCCTTATGTGACCAACCAGGGACTCGCAACCGACCATCCCTATGTCAACCTCACGCCCGTGCCCGAGATGGCGCCAGAGGAACCACTCGCAGCCTTCAACGGCGAGAACCCCAACGGGACGTGGACGCTGACGATCAGCGACGACCTGGCCGGGGACGGCGGCACCTTGAACGGATGGTCCCTCGATCTGTCGACGGTGGTCGGTGCGCTGGCGACCGCCGAGGCCCCGGCGACCGAGGGGACTGACGTGGCGATTCCCACTGGGCCGGCCGTCGTGGCGTCCACCGTGACCGTGACGGGGGCCGGCCCCTATATGTCCGATCTCGACCTGCTTCTCACCCTCACCCACACCTTCGTCGCCGACATCGACATGACACTGATGTCCCCCTCAGGCACGGTCGCCACGATCACGACGGACAATGGGGCCGGAAACGACAACGTGTTCAATGGCACGCGCTTTGACGTCTACGCCGACCCTGACGGAGCCGTGCCCTACACGACCAACCCCGGCGTCGTCAGCGACCACCCCTACGTCAACCTCACGACCGCGACGCCGCTCACGCCCGAGGAGTCGTTCGGGGCGTTCATCGGCGAGAACCCGAACGGGACATGGACGCTGACGATCAGCGACGATCTAGTCGGCGACGGCGGTTTGCTTGACTCCTGGACGTTGGAGCCGACGACCGTGCTCTGCGTTCCGCCGCCGCCTCTCGCTCCGAGCAATCCGGCCGGTGCTTCCAGCGCCGGTCAGGTTGCCGGCAAGGTGAAGAAGAAGTGCAAGAAGAAGAAAAAGGGCAGGAAGGGCGCACTCGTGGCGAGGAAGAGGTGCAAGAGGAAGAAGTAGCGGTCCCGCGGGCTACCCTCTGAACAGATGAATGACAACACCGAGACCGCGATCCTGGCCAGCGGCTGCTTCTGGGGAGCGCAGGAGCTGCTGCGTGAGCGGGATGGCGTCATCTCCACGCGCGTCGGCTACAGCGGCGACCCCAACACCCCGAATGCCACCTATGCGAATCATGGCGATCACACCGAGGCCGTCGAGATCGTTTTCGACCCGGAGCGGATCTCGTTCCGGGACATCCTCGAGTTCTTCTTCCAGATCCATGACCCGACCACGAAGGACCGTCAGGGCAACGACGTCGGCCGCAGCTATCGGTCGGAGATCTTCTACACCTCGGACGAGCAGCGCCGGGTCGCAGAGGAGACAATCGCCGACGTCGACGCCTCCGGCCTGTGGCCCGGCAAGGTCGCGACCGAGGTGAGCGAGGCCGGCGACTTCTGGGAGGCCGAGCCCGAGCACCAGGACTACCTCCAGAAGTACCCCAACGGCTACACCTGCCACTTCGTGCGGCCGGACTGGAAGCTTCCCCGCCGCGAGCCCGCGGCCTAGCCCCGGGCCTGCAGCGCCTCGTTCATTTGTCGAGTCGTCTGCGCCTGCCTGCGTGGGCGACATCCCGACGCAATAAATCTCGTCAACAAAACTGGGTGGGCCTGGACATCTGTTTTAAAGCCGCCGGGCAGGGGGCCGATAGCCAAGGGAGACGCGGGTTTCCCCGCGCGAGACATGCATGCATCGAGCCGCCATCCCAGCTTCACCGCGCTGCGCCTGGGCGTCGTCGCCGCCCTGCTGATCACGGCTGCCCTCTTCGCCTCGCAGGCGATGGCGGAGCCGGCTGGGTCCGATCTGCGCTCGCTCCAGTCCGGCCGTCTCGACGCCGGCGGCGCCCACACCTGCGCGATCTACAACGGTGGGAGCGTTCGCTGCTGGGGAGAGGCCGCGGCCGGCCAGCTCGGATACGGCAGCACCACCGACATCGGAGACAGCGAGGCGGTGAACACGGCCGGTCCCGTCAACCTGGGGGTTGGCCGCACCGCCGTGGCGCTCGCGGCCGGCACCGCCCATACCTGCGCGATCCTCGACAACGGCACCGTGCGCTGCTGGGGCGAGGGCGCGGACGGCCGGCTCGGGTACGGCAACACGAACAAGATCGGCGACGACGAGACCCCGAACACGGCCGGACCGGTGAACCTGGGCACCGGTAGAACCGCCGTGGCGATCACCGCCGGGGACAAGCACACCTGCGCCCTCCTCGACAACGGCACGGTGCGCTGCTGGGGTAAGGGCGACTTCGGCCGGCTGGGCTACGGCAACGCAGACGAGATCGGCGACAACGAGACCCCGAATACGGCCGGGCCCGTGTTCCTGGGGTTCGGCCGGACGGCTGTCGCGATCGCGGCGGGGGTCGAGCACACCTGCGCGATCCTAAACAACGGCAGCGTCCGCTGCTGGGGTGAGGGCGCCGCCGGGCGGCTTGGATACGGCAACACGAACGACATCGGCGACGACGACTTTCCGGGCTTCTCCGGCCCGGTGAGCCTGGGTACCGGCAGGACCGCCGTGGCGATCACCGCCGGCGATCACCACACCTGTGCGGTGCTCGACAACGGCACCGTCCGCTGCTGGGGCGACGCGGCCAACGGCAGGGTCGGATACGGCAACGCAACCGACATCGGCGACGACGAGGCGGTCAGCACCGCCGGCCCGGTGGACCTAGGGGCGGGCCGAACGGCGCTGGCGATCACCGCCGGAAGCGCTCACACCTGTGCCGTGCTCGACAACAACACGCTTCGCTGCTGGGGTGAGGGTGACTTGGGCCGGCTCGGTTACGCGAACCAGAGCGACATCGGCGACAACGAGGTCCCGGGCTCGGTCGGCCCGGTGAACCTGGGCGCGGGGAGGACCGCGGTGGTCGTCACCGCCGGCACCGCACACACCTGCTCCGTGCTCGACGACGGCACCGTCCGCTGCTGGGGCGATGCGGCCGCCGGGCGAGTCGGGTACGGAAACCTGACCGACATCGGGGACGACGAGGCCCCCGGGACGGCGGGGCCGGTGACCCTCGGCGGCACCGTCAGCACGCAGGGTCCGCCGCCCACCGCCGTCAACGACTCCGCCACGGTCGCCGAGGACTCGGGCGCCACCGCCGTCGATGTCCTCGCCAACGACGTCGACTCGGAGGGCTGGACCAAGACGATCCAGTCCACCTCCGACCCCGCCAACGGGACGGTGGTGATCACCGGCGGTGGGACCGGCCTCACCTACCAGCCCGACCCCAACCACTGCAACAATCCGCCGGGAACTCCCGACACGTTCACCTACACGCTGAACGGCGGCTCGACCGCAACGATCTCGGTCACGGTCAACTGCGTCGACGACAACCCGACCGCGGTCAACGACTCTGCGACGATGTCCGAGGACGCGCCGCCGACGCCGATCGACGTCCTCGCCAACGACACCGACGTTGACGGTGGCCCGAAGACGATCTCCTCGGCGTCCGATCCGGCCAACGGGTCCGTGGTGCTCATCGGGGGATCGGCCGGCGCCCACACAGGCCTCACCTACCAGCCCGATCCGAACTACTGCAACGACCCTCCAGGGGGTAGCCCGGACACGTTCACCTACACGATCAACGGCGGCTCCGCCGCGACCGTTTCGGTCACGGTCAACTGCATCGACGACAACCCGACCGCGGCCGACGACCCCGCGACGATGGCCGAGGACGCCGGTGCCACCGCGATCGATGTGCTGGCCAACGACACCGACACCGACGGGGGGCCGAAGACGATCTCCTCAGCGGACGATCCTGCCAACGGGACCGTGGTGCTGACCGGAGGCTCGCCCGGCGCCCACACCGGCCTCACCTACCAGCCCGATCCCAACTACTGCAACAACCCCCCAAGCGGCAGCCCGGACACGTTCACCTACACGATCAACGGCGACTCCACCGCGACGGTCTCGGTCACCGTCAACTGCCTCGACGACAGCCCGACCGCGGTCAACGACTCCGCGACGGTGGCCAAGGACGCACCCGCCACGGCGATCGACGTCCTCGCCAACGACACCGACACCGACGGGGGGCCGAGGAACATCCAGTCCGCCTCCGATCCGGCAAACGGCACCGTGGTGGTCACCGGCGGCGGCACCGGCCTCACCTACCAGCCGGATCCCATCTACTGCAACGACGCCGGGCCCACCGACGACTTCACCTACAGCCTCAACGGCGGGTCCACCGCCACGGTCTCGATGTCGGTCAGCTGCACCGACGATCCCCCGACCGCGGTTGACGACGCCGCCACGATCGGGGAGAGCGACCCGGCGACCGCGGTCGACGTGCTCGCCAACGACACCGACCCCGACGGCGGGCCGAAGCAGATCCAGTCGGTCACCCAGCCCGCCGATGGGAACGTGGTCATCACCGGCGGCGGCAGCGGCGTCACCTACGAGCCTGGCCCGGGCTACTGCAACGATGGCGGGCCGACCGACGACTTCACCTACACCCTGAACGGCGGCTCCACCGCGACCGTCTCCATGACGGTCACCTGCGTCGACGACCCGCCGGCGGCGGTCGACAACTCCGCGACCGTCGTCGAGGACGCTTCCGCCACCGCGATCGACGTGCTGGCCAACGACACCGACCCCGATGGCGGCCCGAGGACGATCTCGTTGGCCAGCGGCCCGGCCAATGGGACCGTGGTTCTCACCGGCGGATCCCCCGGCGAGCACACGGGCCTCACCTATCAGCCCGACCCCAACTACTGCAACTCCGGCAGCCCCACCGACAACTTCACCTACACCGTGAACGGCGGCTCGGAGGCCACGGTGTCGGTCACCGTCACCTGCGTCGACGACCTGCCGGTGGCCGTCGGCGACTCGGCGACGGTGAACGAGGACGACCCGGCGACGGTGATCAACATGCTCGCCAACGACACCGACGTGGACGGCGGCCCGAAGACGGTCTCGTCGGCTGGCGATCCCGCCAACGGGACCGTGGTGCTCACCGGTGGCTCCCCAGGCGCTCACACCGGCCTCACCTACCAGCCGGATCCCGGCTACTGCAATGACGGCGGCCCCACCGACGACTTCACCTACTCGGCGAACGGCGGCTCCACCGCGACTGTCGCCGTCGCCGTCAACTGCCTGGCCGACCTGATCCCGCCGAACAACCCACCGGGATCGAACAATGCTCCGTCGGTGACGACGCCGGACGGACAGCGGCTCGATGTGCACCGGATGCTGGTCCCGAGGTCCGTCGGCAAGCTGGCCAGGAAGGGCATCAAGCTGCAGGTCACCTGCCGGATCGACTGCCAGGTCGTCGTCAGGGTGAGCGTCTCCACCGAAGTGATGAGGGTCATGGGGCTGAAGAAGCCGCTGATCGCCAGCGGCTCCGCCCCTGGGACGGCGGGCCGGCAGACCTGGGTCGCCGCCAGGCTGAACAGGAGGGCACGGGCCGCGATGCTCAGGTACGGCGGCGGCGGGCGCCTACAGGTCGACGTCCGGGCGCTCAGCCCGAACGCCAGCACCGCAGTGCTCCACCTGGACTGAGCCGAGCGGCCGCAGGCAGGTCATGGGGCGCGGCACGGGCTGGCGCAGCTCGAGTGTTGAGGCACCGTTGACTCGAGCCGATACCTTCGACGCGCTCACCTCGAATCGCGCGTACCGCACGGCCAACGCGCATCGCAAGGCGCTGAAGATCCTCAACCAGGAGGCAGGGACGCAGCTCGACCCAGTCGCCGTCAGGGCCTTCAACGACAACTACTCGGGGACCCGTCCGCTCGCGATGTGGGCCCTGATCACCGCGCTGCCGCAGCGCCTGCTCTCCGGGTTGTTCGGTCAGCTGAACGCCGCCGGGGGCGCGGCCTCCACCGCGAAGGCGCTCGCCGCCACCGCGGCGGCGGTCGGCACGGGCGGCGCGATCGCGGGGGCGGTGCCCCCCGTCGAGCATGCTCCCGTCTCACCGGGCACGGCCGTGGCTCTCGAGCAGTCCGCGGCCGGTCAGGCGCCCGGACAGGCTGGAGGAACGCCGGCCGGCCCACGTGCCGGTGTAGTCCGGCCGGGCGGCTCGTCCGGCGGATCCGGCCGCGGGGTGGGCGGTAATGGGGGAGGCGACACCGGCAGCACCGGTACGTCGGGCGGCGGCTCGGACGGTGGCTCTGGCGGTGGCATCACGGGCAGCACCGGGACCTCGGGCGGCTCCAGCGGCTCGGTGGGCGGCAGCGGCGGTGGCAACAGCGGCAACGGCGGGGACAACGGCAACGGCGGGGGCAACGGCCACGGCCACTGACGGCCGGTGGGGCCAGGCGGCGTGCGGGGCCGCCGGTTCGAGTAGCGTCCGCCCCGCGTGAGACTCCCTCCCCTGCTCAAGGAGCATCCGCGCTCCATCCAGATCGGGCTCGCATTGGTGCTGCCCGCCGTCTTCGGAGCGATCACCGGCTACTTCCTCGGCGTCTCCGAGGCGACCTATCTCGTCCTCTCGGTCCTCGGCATCCTCGGCGGGATCGGCGCCGGCTTCGACCACTTCGGCGCCTCGCTCGGGGCGCGCCGGGGGCTGCTGGCGGGCCTGATCTTCGGCTCGTTCATTCTCCTCGCCCACGAGATCCACGGGGCGGAGGCCGAGGCGGAGCTACCGCACCCGGCGATCGTGCTGGTCGGGGTCACGACCGGCCTCGGCGGCGCCTTCGGAGCCTTGGGCGGCTGGCTCAGGCAGCGGGCTGAGCGCAGGTCCGAAAGCTCGCGGGCGCCCGAGGTCCCCGGGCCGCTCGGCTGAGGGTCACGCCGGATTTTCCGCCCAATTTCCCCGGACGCCGCCGCATTTTGCGGGTTCCGCCCCGGCCGTCGCTAGAGTCCTCGCCGACCACGGTCCCCACCGGGACCGTAAAGAGGGAAGGAGAAGCGATGTCTGCAGCTCAACGCGCAGGCGTGGTTACTTTCGCGGGCGTCCTGTTCATCACGGTAGGACTGTTCAACGTGATCGACGGGATAGTCGCTCTGGCACGGCCGGAGCAGCTGTACGTCGGCGAGAACGCACTGGTCGTCAAGGACTTCGACGCCTGGGGCGTGGTGCTGATCTGCCTGGGGAGCGTCGAGGTCCTCGTGGGTCTCGGAGTCCTCAGCGGCTCCCGGCTGGCCCAGATACTGGGGATCGCGCTGGCGGTGGGTAACTTCATCATCCAGCTCGCGTTCTTCAAGCACTATCCGGCGTGGTCGGTGGCCGTGATGGTCCTCGACATCGTCATCATCTACGCGCTCTGCGCCTACACCGCGGAGTTCGGGAGGACGAGGAGCGCCACTCGGCGCTAGCCCGCCTCCACACAGCAGTTTCACGAGGGGCGCCGCGAGAGCGGCGCCCCTCGTCTGCGGACGCATGTCCCGGGATTAGAGGCGGGCGGGCCGGGGAATACAGGCACCGATGAGGCTCCGGAGGCAGCCACGGATGGAGGGCGAGGCAGGCGATCCACCGATCGCGGTCGCGGCTGAGCCACGCATCTTCGGCGTGGTCCCACCCACCGTCGCCCTGGTGCTCGGTGCGGCGGCCGTTCTGGCAGGCGCGGCCGCTGGACTGGGGCTGGGCGCCTGGCCGGTCGGGGCGGGGCTGATCGTGACCGGCGTCCTGTTGCTCGCGCTCGCGATTGACGCGGCGCGCCGCTGGCCGGCGAGTGCCCTCGCTCAGGGGGCGGTGGGCGCCGTGGACGGTGCCGGCGCCCGTCTCGGGCTGGCGCGGGTCTTCGCCGGAGCGTGGTCGGAGGCCACGCGGGAGGTGGTCGGGCTCCGCCGGGAGCTCCACGAGCTTCGCCGGGAGCGCGAGAGCGCGCAGTTCGAGCTGGGCGGTGCTGCGTATCTGAACGAGGCAGGCGAGATGCGATCGCTGCGAGACCGGATCGGAGAGCTCGACAGCCGCATCGAGGCCGCCGAGCGGGAGATGGACGAGGCGGTCGCCCTTGCCCGCCGGCGGATCAAGCGCGAGCGCGTGGCGATCAAGCCGACGCGCGCGATCGCGGTGGAGGAGCCCCGGACAGGCACCACCGCCACACATCCGCGGCACCGCTGATCAGGGAATCGTCAGCTTCCGCAGGCCGACACGGAGCCGGTTCATGTCCACGCGCCCGCTGATGCCGCTCACCGTGCCCGAGCTCGTGTACTGCCAGACCGACCAGCCGCGGCCGGCCCAGAAGTTCGCGGGCACGGTCGGCCTGCTGACGCCCCACTCGGCGACCCAGAGCGGGTACTTGGCCTTGGCGAACTCGGTCGTGTTCCCGGTCGCGGCCCAGCTCGAGGCGTTCGTGTAGATCATCGGCTTCCGGCCGAGGCGCGCCGCGACCCGCTTCACCCAGACCCGGATCCAGGTCCGCAGGCGGTTGGCGTCCAACCCGGTGAACGGCGTCTCGACGTCGAGCACCGGGACCAGGTTGCCGCTCTGGAGGGACCCGACCGAGGCCAGGAAGACGTCCGCCTCGGCGACGGCGTCCGCCCTCGCCGCGGCGAGCGTGCCACCCGTCGCAAAGGCCCGGTGGTAGGGGCCGATCTGAATCCCGGCGGCGACCGCGTTGGCCCGGTTGGTGAGGAAGTAGGGATCGGCCCCGCACTGATCGGGCTTCACAGCGCAGTCGAAGCCGCTGCCGCGGCTCGCCTGTACGAAGGCGAAGCGGACGCCCGAGCCGGCGACGAGGCTCCAGTCGATCGTCCCCTGGAACCGCGAGACGTCGATCCCGATGGACTTGGGGGCGCCGGGGGCGGCGCTGGGCGCGGTCGCCAGCAGCGCCGCGGCCAATGCGGCCGGAATCAGGATCGTGCGTGCGAGGCGGGAACTCATCGGTGGTGAAGGCTAAGAACACGGCGAGACGCCATCGGGTTGCGGTCCAGCGATGGGCTTAGGCTGCGCGACGTGGACATCCTCGTCGCCTCCCTGATCATCGCCGGCGCCTGCGCGCTCACCTGCAGCCTGCTGTGGGCGTTCCATCGGTACGGCCCGCAGGACGCGCTCCTCTCCGACACGACGCGAGGCGCGGGCGTCTATGGCGTCGTGGGAACCTCCTTCGCGGTCCTGCTCGCCTTCGTGGTGCTGATCGCCTTCCAGTCCTACACCGACGCGAAGGAGGGTGCCGCGCACGAATCCGAGGCGGCGCTCGAGCTGTTCCGGACGGCGGAGTTCTTCCCGGAGCGCATGGACGTGCAGGGTGAGCTGGTCTGTTACGGGCGCTCGGCCATCCACACGGACTGGCCCGCCATGCGGGAGCGCGAGCGGAGCCCGGTGACCGACCACTGGGCCCTCAGACTGCAGAACAGCTACGAGGGCCTGACGGTGGAGACGCCGAAGGAGCAGGCGGCGTTCTCGCAGATGCTCAGCCTGCGCGACGACAGGGTCGATTCGCGTCGCGAGCGGCTGACCCAGAGCACCCCGATCATCACCTCTCCGGTCTGGTTCATCCTCGGCCTGGGCGCGCTTCTCAACATCGCCTTCGTCCTGGTCTTCGTCGACCGGCGCAGCGAGGCCCTCTTCGTCCAATTCATCCTGATGGCGAGCGTCACCGCGATCGTGACCGCCGGCCTCCTGCTGATCTGGTTCCTGGACCACCCCTACCAGGACAAGAACGGAAGCCTCAAGCCGGTCGAGATGGAGGAGACCATCTCGATCATGGAGGAGCAGCGGCCCGAACTCGTCGCACCGTGTGACCACACCGGCGATCCGCTCAGCGGCTCACCCTCGACGAACGGACTTAGAAGACTGAGTGCGCCTTGGGCGTGAGCGTGAAGCCGTTGGCGTCCAGGTTGGTACAGCGCAGCAGCTTCCTGGTGCGCTCGCAGTCGATGCCGCCTCGTGACCAGCGATCGCCGGGACCGAGCGTGGTCACCTTGCCGTTGCGCCAGGGCGAGTCCCCGCGCTCTCCGGTCTTCGGATCGCCGTGAGCGTGCAGCTCGATGTACCCATCGAGCTCGGTGGAGGGAAGCGCCTCCGAGAAGCAGCTCATGCCGCCGAGCTGCTTCAGCTGAAGTCCGCAGCCGACCCGGAACTTGAAGGAATCGAAGCGGGGAGTGTGGGAGGGGGCCGAGAGCGCCGGCGCCGACCCGCCCAGACCCAGGAGGGCGAGGATGAGCGAGGAGAGAAGGAGGGCGCGGAGCCTCATCGGCTGGGAGTGTAGGTGGCGTGCACCGCTACCGCCTCGATCTGCATCTGGCCGTAGGAGCCGCGATGGACCGGCCCGGCGGCGCTGACCCGGTCGCCGGGGCCGGGCAGGGGGTCCGGGCGCAGGTCCCGCCTCACGTCGATCACGGAGACCCCCCGCGCGGTGATGTCGTCGTCACTGGCCAGCACGAAGTGGGCGTCCCCGTCCCCGTCCGGATCCACCCTCTCGACGTAGATGACGATCCCGGACGCGGTGCGGCACCCGGCCAGGCCCGGTGGACAGGTGGCAGCCTCAACCGGCGGCGCGGCCTCCCGGCCCTCGGTGGCGGCGCCCGCCCCCGTTGCCTGCTCGTCGGCCTGGTCGCGTGCCTCGTTATCGATCGCGTCGCAGCCGAGCGGGACCGCGGCCGCCAACAGCGCGGCGCCGACCGCGCACATCCGCGTCAAGCTCGATCTAGGCGCCGGGGGCATCGCGGTCGCGCCGCAGCGCTCGCGCGTCGAGCTGGTCCATGGCGGTGTAGCCGCTCAGTGCCATGGTCAGGTCGAGCTCGGCCAGGATGCACCGGAGCACCGTCTCAACGCCGCTCTGCCCGTCCAGCGCCAGGCCCCAGAGGTAGGGGCGCCCGATGAGCACGGCGTCGGCGCCCAGGGCCAGCGCCTTGAACGCGTCGGCGCCGGAGCGGATGCCGCTGTCGAGCATCACCGCGATCTCCCCGCCGACGGCATCGATGATCGGAGGCAGGGCCTCCAGCGAGGCGATGGCGCCGTCGATCTGCCTGCCTCCATGGTTGGAGACGACGATTCCGGCGACGCCCCGCTCCCTTGCCTCGGTGGCGTCCTCGGGATGCAGGATGCCCTTGAGCACGATCGGCAGCGAGGTGCGTCCCTGCAGCCACTCGAGGCTCTCCCAGGTCAAATCCGGTTTCGAGAAGACGCCGAGGAAGTGGCCGACCGCCGCGCCGACGTCCTCCTCCGGGGACTTCTCCAGCGCCTCCTGGAAGACGGGGTCCGACAGGTACTGCGCGATGCCGATCCCCTCGAGGAACGGCAGGTACGCCTGCTGGAGGTCGCGCGGCTTCCAGCCGGGAACGTAGTTGTCCACGGTGACCACGATCGCGCTGTAGCCGGCGCGCTCCGCGCGCTCCACCAGGCTGGCGGTGATCGCGTCGTCGTTCGGCCAGTAGAGCTGGTACCAGCGCGACGAGTCCCCGTTCGCCTCGGCGATGTCCTCCATCGAGGTCGCCGACGCGGTGCTGGTGATCAGCGGCAACCCGATCTCCGCGGCGGCCCGGGCCGAGGCAAGCTCGCCGTCGGGATGGACGAGCGTCTGCACGCCGATCGGTGCCAGCATCACCGGAGCTGGCATGCGGGTGCCCAGCAGCTCGGTGCTCAGGTCCCGGTCGGAGAGGTCGCGCAGGACGCGGGGAACGATCCGCCAGCGCCGGAAGGCCTCGAGGTTGGCGCGCATGGTGTCCTCGCTCCCGGCGCCGCCATATACGTAGGCGACCGCGCGCTCCTCCATCGCCTCCTCGGCCGAGCCCTCGAGCTCGGCCCATGCCATCGGCAGGGACGGCTGCTCGCCGGCGAGCATCCCCTTCGCGTAGATCTCGCGGTAGTAGTCGCCGAAGGGTTGAGGTGTCTCGGGCGCCGCCATCAGGCGCTCGCCCCCGGAAATGGAGGATTGCCACCCGAGGCCCGCTCGGCGGCGGCGAGCAGCTCGTCGCGGAAGTCCGGGTGGGCCACGGCGGCCAGCGCCTCGCCCCGCCCGTGCACCGTCTTGCCCTGAAGCTCGGCGGCGCCGTGCTCGGTGACGATCACGTCCACCTGGTGGCGGGGGGTGGTGATCACGGCGCCCGCCTCGAACCACGGGACGATCCTCGAGACCAGCTTCCCGTCCACCGTGGCGGTGGAGGGTAGGCACAGCAGCGACTTCGCCTCGAGCGAGAGCGCCGGGCCCGCGACGAAGTCCTCGTGGCCGCCGATCCCGGAGTACTGCTTGGCGTGGATCGTGTCGGCGACGACCTGGCCCTGGATGTCTATGGAGAGTGCTCCGTTGATCGTCACCATCGCCCGGTTGCGAGCGATCACATCGGGCGAGTTGACGATCTCGACCGGCAGGAAGGCGACCTCGTCGTTGCCATCCAGCCAGTCGTAGAGCTCCTGGGCGCCGGCGGCGAAGGTCGCGACCGACACGCCGTCGAACTGCCCCTTGCGGTTGGTGACCTTGCCGGCCCGCTGCAGGCGCATCAGCCCGGTCGTGAACATCTCGGAGTGGACGCCGTAGTCGCCGCCGTCCCCCTCGGCGAGCAGGCCCGCGATCGTGGACGGAATCGCGCCGATGCCAGTCTGCAGCGTGTCCCCGTCGTCGATGAACGCGCGGGCGTGCTCTGCGATCGCCCGCTCCACCTCGCCGGCGGCCGGGTCCTCCAGAGGAAGCGGCGCCTTGTCGGTCTCCACCAGCACGTCGATCTCGTCCACGTGGAAGGAGTGCGGGTAGTCCGGCGGCAGCCCCTTTGTCCGGGGCAGGCCCTCGCAGGCCTCGACGATCAGCACCCGATCCGGGTCCTCGGCGGCGCGCCTCATCTCGGTCGCGGTGCCGCCGGCGTGCAACGAGAGGCTGCACCGGCCGTCCGCGTCAGGCGGCGCCGCGGCCGTCACCATCACCCGCGGCGCCTGCTCCTCGAGCAGCGGAGCGAAGCGGCGAAAGTCGGCCGGGGCGAAGCTGATGTTGGCGCCGGCATCGCGCAGGCCCCGCTCGATCGGGCCGTAGTACCCGGACAGGTAATGCACGTTCGGATGGTTGAACAGCTCGGTGCCCACGAAGAGCAGCGCGCCATAGACGCGCAGCTCCTCCCAGTCCTTGCGCTTGCCGAGCGCCTCGAGCAGTCCGGGGGGCTGGCCGGTGCCGAGCGGGATGCCGAGGGTGTCCCTCGGCTCCAGCAGCTCGGCCGCCTCCGTGACGCTGAGCTCCTTGGCCACGGACCGGACCCTATCCGGGCTGGCTGGAGTCCTTCTGCTTGCCCTCGGGGGGCTTCTTCAGCTTCTTCAGCGGCTTCGGCGGGTCCCCGACCTCGACGTTGCAGCCGGTGCCGATGCAGGGCTGAAGGGCGGCTAGCTTCTTGATCAGGAACTTGCGCACGTTCACGTAGCGCTTGTCCTCGTAGACCGATTCGATCTGCAGCGGGTCCTTGAGGGTGTCGTAGAGCTCCCTGCCGCCGTCGCCGTACTTGACCAGGAGGTACCGCGACGTCCTGATCGCGCGGTAACGAGGCGCCGTGATCGCCCTCGCGATCTGAGCGGTGGCATCGAGGTCCAGGTTCTTGACGAACCTGCTGATCTTCGCCCGGCGCGATCCCCGCGCCCCGGAGGCGATCTCAGCGATCGCTCCGGGCGGACCCGTCTCGAGCAGGATCGGCCTGGTCGTCCGGAGGGAGGTATCGCGGGCGTAGGGGAGGAACGAGCGCCCGTCCTGGACCAGTCCCGGGGTCCCGCCGGTGATCTCCAGGATGGTCGCGGTGAGATCGACGTTCGAGACCAGCTCGCTCGAGACGCCGCCCGGAGTGATCCCAGGGCCCCGGATCATCAGCGGCACCTGGGCGGAGGGCTCGTACGGGGCGAACTTGCCCTGGTGGAGGCGGTGCTGCCCCTGCATGAAGCCGTTGTCCGAGGTGAAGACCACGTAGGTGTTGTCGAGCATGCCCTTGGCGAGGAGGGTGTTCATGATCGAGTTGATCGCCTCGTCGACCGCGAGGAGCGATTCGAGCCGGCCGCGGTAGCGGGTGGTGATCTTCGATCTGAGGCCACCGCCGAAGCGCTTGATGCGCCGCACCCAAGGAGGCTTGTCGCGTACGTCCTTCTCGTCGTAGCTCCTGTCAGTGGGGAACGGCTGGAAGGCGAAATAGCCCTGGTGGCGGATCGCCGCCGTGTTGGGATCGTGGGGCGCGAAGAACATGACCTGCATGTAGAGGGGGGAGTTGGGGAAGAGGGTGGCGTGGTCGTCGATCGCCTTTGAGGCCTTCGCGGCGTAGACGTCGGTCTGGTACTCGTCCTGGCCGTAGGTCCTGGGGATCCCGTTCTCGTCCAGCGTGAATCCGGTGTACGCCGACTGCGGGCCGGCGAAGCCGTAGAACTCGCCCTTCAGCGGGAAGGGGCCCCAGCCCGCCGGGACGTAGGTCGGGTCCGTGCCGAAGCCGTTGGGCATCTTTCCGATGTGGACCGTCCGGTAGCCGGCGTCCTGAAGCCAGACCGGCAAGGAGTTCCCCTCGCGGGGCTTGAAGAGCTCGTAGCCGCCGGCGGGCGGCGTGTTGCCCAGGATCTTGTGGTTGTGCGCGTGCTGGCCCGTCTGGACCGTGATCCGGGAGGGGCAGCAGAGCGGGAAGGAGACGTAGGCCCGCTCGAAGGTCGTGCCCGACCCGCCGACCAGCAGCTGGGTCCGCGGCAGCGCCAGCATGTCCCGGAGAGTCTGGTCGTCGGTGACGAACAGGATCACGTTCGGCTTCGCGCTCGCGGCCCGCGATTCCTCGCCCCTGGCGATCAGAGTGACGGTGAGGGCGATCGCGAGTGCGCCGAGGAGCGCGCCCGCCCTGGCTGCCCGGGTGCGAGGGAGTCCCTGCATGAGTCTCTCCGAATCTAACCAACCGGCGCACGGCAAGGTGCGGTGA
This sequence comes from uncultured Solirubrobacterales bacterium, assembly GCA_963752605.1. Taxonomy (GTDB): domain Bacteria; phylum Actinomycetota; class Thermoleophilia; order Solirubrobacterales; family 70-9; genus CAVVYW01. The sequence continues at coordinate 830,503 of CAVVYW010000005.1, read as the reverse complement.
TCTAGGTTTTTCCAGGCCCCGTCGGGGGGCGGGCTTACGGGAGATGCGAGCGAGCGCGCGAAAGGGACTTCTGGTGCCGGTGGCCACGGGGCTGCTGGCGACGGTCGCGATCGGGGCGGGCACCGGCTCGGCAGCCGAGTCGAGCTCAGTCCGGGTCGAGGTGCTCGCGACCAACCAGTCCTCGATCCTGGCGGCAGGCAAGCTTCGGGCGTCGATCGAGGCCAAGGTCCCCGGAAAGGTCAAGGTCGTGCCGAGGGCGCAGCTCACCGGCGGACCTCCGGCCAGAATCGGAAAGCCCCGGCGGGTTCGCTTCGGTGAGCCCGGCACCAGGGTGCTCCGGCTGCGACTCAGCTCGGCGGGACGCGCCCTCATCGGCGACTGCCGGCCGAAGAACCTCGTCGTCAGCGCACGCCTCAAGAGGAACGGCGCCCAGGCGGCCGCGACCACGCGGGCGCTGGCCACCGTGCCGCTGGTGATCGACGGCTCGAGCTGCGGGGCCGCTCCGGGCAACCCGGCCACTCCGGGTGGCGCCGGCTCCGGCGGTGGCGGCGGCTCAGGAGGCGGAGGCGGCGGAGGTGGTGGAGGCTGCGCCCCCAACTGCAACTTGATTCCCCCGCCGACCCAGTACACCGGCACGCCGATTGACGTCACCAACGCGAGCCGCTGCGACATCCTCGACCAGGCCGTCTGCCTGCAGCCGTTCCCGAACGACTACTTCACGGTGGCCAACGGCTCGACCGACACAGGCCTCCGGCTCAACCTGAATCTCCAGTCGATGCCAGCGAACCAGGCGGGAAAGCCGATTGACCAGGCCGAGCACAACCTGAATGACGGCTTCAGCCCGGGCAGCTCGCTGATCACCAAGGTCCCCGGCCTGGACAGCCTCGAGGCTTTCGAGCAAACCGGCGCCGTCGGAATCGGCGACCTGGACGCCTACGACGACCCGAACCAGGCTGTGGTCGTCATCAACGCTGCCACCGGCCAGCGCCACCCGATCTGGGCGGAGATCGATTTCAACCCGATCGACCCGATCGTCTGCGGGAACCCGCCCAAGCCCCCGTGCGAGCCGGAGTCGGTGAACCTGATCATCCGGCCCGCCGTCAACCTCGATGAGGGCGCCCGCTACGTCGTCGCGCTTCGCAACATGAAGGACGCGAACGGGAACACCATCCAGCCGAGCGACGCGTTCCGCGCCTATCGCGACAACCTGATCAACACCGGCCCGATGCAGGCCTCACAGCCCGATGTGGAGAACCGGCGGCCCCACATGGAGGACCTGTTCGCCGAGCTCGGGGACGCCGGCATCGAGCGCTCCAGCCTCTACCTCGCCTGGGACTTCACCATCGCCAGCGAGCGCAACCTGAGCGAGCGGGCGCTGACGATTCGCGACGACGCCTTCGGCGGGGCCCTGCCGCTGCCTCCGCGGCTCGGCGACAGCGACCTCGACAACCTCACCGTAGAGGGGGCTGCGCCGCAATTCACCGTCACCGGCATGAGCGAACCGGCAAGCGATCCCCGCATCGCCCGGGTGGTCGAAGGCCAGATCACCGTCCCGTGCTATCTGGACACGCCCGGCTGTCCGACGGGCTCGCGCTTCACTTTCCTGCCGGGCCAGTCGGTCCCGACCTGGAACCCCGCCAACACCACCACCGCCAACTTCATCTGCCAGATCCCGCGCTCCGCGATCGAGCCCGCGGCCAACCCTGCGCGGCCCTCCCTCTACGGGCACGGCCTGCTCGGATCGGCGGGCGAGGTGGACGCCGGGAACATCGAGGCGATGAGCCAGGAGCACAACTTCATGTTCTGCGCCACGGACTGGGCGGGCTTCTCCACAACGGACCTCGGGACCGTTCTCCTGAATCTCCAGGACCTCTCGTTCTTCCCGGCACTCGTCGACCGGATGCAGCAGGGGTTCGTCAACCAGATGTTCCTCGGCAGGGCGATGATCCACGCGGACGGCTTCTCGTCCGACCCGGCCTTCCAGGACGCGATGGGGGACAGCGTGATCGACACGGACCGTCTCTTCTACGACGGCAACAGCCAGGGGGGCATCATGGGCGGCGCATTGACGGCGCTCGGGGTCGACTTCGACCGGTCGGTGCTCGGCGTTCCCGGAATCAACTACTCGACGCTGCTCACCCGGAGCGTTGACTTCGAGCCGTACGCCGAGGGTCAGTTCAGCGGCGAGATCGAGGGAGTGATCTGCGGCAACACCCCGAACCCGCCGCCGGAGCTTCCCGATGAGATCGAGGGGCCACTCAGCGACCTCCGGGACGAGCTCGAGGGCCAATGCGACGGAGGCCTCCCGGAGGACACCGACCTCGGCCTCTACGACAACTACCCGAACAAGCTCGAGCGGCCGCTGATCTTCGCCCTGATGCAGATCCTCTGGGACCGCGGCGAGGGCAACGGCTACGCGCACCACCTGACCGATGACCCGCTGGACACGACCCCGACCGCCCCGGCGGGGACCCCCGCGAAGGATGTTCTTCTGCACGTCGCCTTCGGCGACCACCAGGTCGCCAACGTCACGGCCGAGGTCGAGGCCCGGACCATGGACGCCCCGATCTACCAGCCCGCGCTCGACCCGACGCGCCACTGGGAGGACGACGGCTCCGCCGAAATCTTCGGGCTCGGTCCGCTCACCACATTTCCCTCGACCGGCTCGGCGCTCGTCTACTGGGACGGCGGCCCGGTGACCGGCTCCAATCCCGGAGGGACCGCGACGCCACCGGACGAGAACATCCCGCCCCGGCCGCCGATCTACGGCTCGGACCCACACAGCTATCCGCGCAGCGACGTCAAGGCCCGGGCCCAGAAGGCCGCCTTCCTGTCGATTGGCGGGGTGCTGGAGAACCCCTGCCGGACGGTCAACAACGCCCTGACCGCCCCGCCGATTGCATTCACCGGCGGCACGGTCACCCCCTGCTACTCGCACGGCTGGCAGGGTCTCCCCTAGCTCTGCCGCCAGGCCGCTCAGCCTCGGAGTAGGGTTCTGGCAGAGTCCGGATGCCGTTCCTCTCGCCGTCACCGCCACCCTTCGAGCTTGAGGAGTGGAAGAGGAAGCCGCACCTGGAGCGGCTGAAGCCGCTGGTCCAGGACTGGGGGGAGAACGGCTTCGGCTCGCCCGGGTTCGCGTACCTCCTATACGCGGTGAAGCTCGTGATCTATGTGGTGGGGGCCTTCCTGGTGATCTCCCTCACCCCGGGGCTGGGCGGGCTGGGCGAGATCGAGGACTGGTGGACCGAGCCGATCGTCTTCCAGAAGTTCGCGGCCTGGACACTGCTCTGGGAGATCCTCGGGCTGGGCGCGGGCTCGATGCCGCTCAGCTTCCGCTTCAGCCCTCCGATCGGCGGCCCGCTCTACTGGCTGCGGCCCGGCCGGATCCGTCTGCCGCCGTGGCCAGACAAGGTGCCGTTCACCAAGGGCTTCCGGCGGACCCTGCTCGACGTCGCGCTCTATGCCGGCGTGCTCGCCTCGGCGATCGTCCTGCTCGCGGCCTCGGGGGAGGACGCCGCCGGCCTGGAGGCCGGGCGGCTGCCGCCTGAGGGGATCGCCTGTCTGCTCGGGCTCCTGATCCTGCTGGGACTGCGCGACAAGGTCTCCTTCCTCGGCGCCCGGCCCGAGATCTACGGGACGATGCTGGCAGTCGGGCTCTTCCCGGTGGACCAGTGGATCGTCGCCTGGCAGTTCATCTTCGTCTTCATCTGGTGGGGAGCGGCCTCCTCGAAGCTGAACAGCCACTTCCCCTTTGTCGTCTCGGTGATGATCAGCAACGCGCCCTGGAACCGGTCCAAGGCCTTCAAGCGACGGCTGTGGCGCGACTATCCCGAGGACATGCGGCCGTCGCGGCTCTCGGCGGCGATCGCGCACTTCGGGACCGTCCAGGAGTTCACCTGGCCGCTGCTGCTGCTGACCGTGGACAACGACATCGTGCGCACGATCGCGATCGTGGGGATGATCCTCTTCCACCTCAACATCACCTCGATGTTCCCGCTCGCGGTGCCGCTGGAGTGGAACCTGTTCATGATCTTCGGGATCCTCTTCCTCTTCGGGCACCACGGCGACGTGCCCCTGTCGAGCCTCGACGACCCGCTGCTGATCGCGATGATCGCGATCCTCTCTGTTGGGCTGCCGATCCTCGGCGGGATCCGCCCCGACAAGATCTCCTTCCTGCCCTCGATGCGGTACTACGCCGGCAACTGGGCGACGACGCAGTGGCTGTTCCGCAAGGGGAGCGGCGCGGAGGAGAAGCTCGACACCGAGATCCCGAAGGCCGCGCGGATCATCGTCGAGCAGGTCGGCGACATCTACGACCGTGAGCTTGCCGAGTACCTGCTCAACAGGGGACTCGGCTTCCGCGCCCTGCACTCGCACGGGCGCGCACTCAACGCGCTCCTGCCGCATGCGGTCGACAACGTGGAGGCCTACGACGCTCGGGAGGGAGAGCTGATCTCGAACATCGTGAACGGCTGGAACTTCGGCGACGGCCACTTCCACGACAAGCAGCTGCTCGACGCCGTGCAGCAAATCTGTGGCTTCGAGCCGGAAGACGTCCGGGTGATCGTGCTCGAGTCCGAGCCCACCGCGCGGGGGCGCGGGCACCAGCGCTATGAGATCTTCGATGCTGCAACCGGGCTGGTGGAGACGGGCACGGTCGCCGTCGCCGACATGGTGAACGCCTCCCCGTGGCTCGACGAGTCGTTCGACTTCCCGGTCGCGGTCGAGTGGCGGCGCGAGACCGAGACCAGGCAGCCCGCCCCAGTCGCTTGAGGCCGCATCAGTGAACAACACCCGATGACCAACGCCATCATCGTCGGGTCGGGGCCCAACGGCCTCTCCTGCGCCGCCACCCTGGCGCGGGAGGGGATCTCGGTCACCGTGATCGAGGCCGAGGAGGAGATCGGAGGGGGGACGCGGAGCGGGGAGCTGACCGTCCCCGGCCTGCTGCACGACCACTGCTCCGCCACCCACCCGATGGCGTTCGGCTCCCCCGCGCTCAAGGCACTGGAGGCGGAGAGGCACGGGCTGGAGTGGCGCTGGTCGCCGATCGACCTGGCCCATCCCCTGGACGACGGCAGCGCCGGCGTGATGGTGAAGTCGATCGAGGAGACCGCAGAAGGGCTCGGGGAGGACGGCGCGGCGTGGAGGCGCCTGTTCGGCTCCTCCTCCGAGCACTTCGACGAGCTGAACGAGGACACGCTCCGCCCGATCGTCCACCTCCCGAAGCACCCCCTTCGCCTGGCCCGCTTCGGGATTCCCGCGGCGGCGCCGGCGACGCTGCTGGCGCGCTCCTGGAAGGGAGAGCGGGCGCGGGCTCTGTTCGGCGGCGTCGCCGCTCACTCCTTCAGCCCGCTCAACCGGCCGATGAGCTCGTCGGTCGGGTGTGCCCTGATCGCCGCCGGTCACCGATACGGCTGGCCGGTGGCAAGGGGAGGATCGCGTGCGATCACGGACGCCCTCGCCGCCGTACTGGCGGAGCACGGGGGGAGGATCGAGACGGGGCGGAGGGTGGGTTCGCTCGCGGAGATCGCGGACGCCGACGTCATCGCCCTCGACCTGGCGCCGCGCGCCGTCGCCGAGATCGCGGGGGATCGCCTTCCGGCCCGGATCGCGCGGGCGTACCGCCGGTACCGCCATGGGCCGGGGGCGTTCAAGCTGGACCTCGCGGTGGAGGGAGGGGTCCCCTGGACGAGCGAGGCCTGCCGGCGGGCGGGGACGGTCCACCTCGCCGGCAACTTCGAGGAGCTGGTCGGGCTGGAGCGCGACGTCAACCGTGGCCGCATGCCGGAGCGGCCCTTCATGCTCGTCGGCCAGCAATATCTCGCCGACCCGGAGCGCTCGAACGGCGATGTCCATCCCGTCTGGGTCTATGCGCATGTCCCGAGCGGCTACGACGGGGACGCGACCGAGGCGATGCTGGCGCAGCTGGAGCGGTTCGCGCCGGGGGTCCGGGAGCGGATCGTCGCCACCTCGGTGCGGACGACGACGGAGCTCGCGAGCTACAACGCCAACTACATCGGCGGGGACATCATCACCGGGGCCAACACACCTCTGCAGGTCCTGTTCCGCCCCCGCTTCGCAATCGACCCGTACCGCACCGGGATCCCCGGCGTCTACCTCTGCTCCGCCGCCACGCCGCCCGGCGCCGGGGTGCACGGGATGAACGGCTACAACGCCGCGCGGTCCGCCCTCAGGCACCTCGGCCACGGCTAGCGGCGATTCACGATGCCCGGCGTGGCTGCCGCTAGAGTGAGAGGTGGTCTTCGCCACTCGGCGGGGGGAATCCAGGGAAGGATTTGAAGATGAGGGGCGGACGGAACGCAGGGAAGCGGGTCATGACCATGGCGGCGATCGGCGGAATCGGTGCCTCGCTGGCAGTCGCCGCAAGCGCGAGCGCCGCCGGCATCGTCGTCGACTCGACGGCCGATCCCACGGGCGCCACCGACGAATGCACCCTCCGCCAGGCGATCGAGTCGGCGAACACCGACACCGTCCCGGTGGACTCCGATTGCGTCGAGGGGGACGGCGACGACACGATCACCTTTGCGATTCCGAGCCCGCCGCCCCATACGATCGCCCTCTACAACGGTCCCGAGGATCCCGACGAGCTCGGTATCAGCAGCGACCTCGAGATCCAGGGTCCCGGGGTCGATGACCTGATCGTCGACGCCACCGCCGCCCCCTCTACCCGAAGTCGCGTCTTCAATGTCACGGCCGGCGACGTGACCATCTCTGGGCTGACCGCCACGGGCGGGCACCTCGGCCTGCCCGGCCCCGGCCCCGACGGCGGCGGCGGGATCCTCGTGGACTTCGACGCGGCGCTGACGCTCGATGACGCCGCTGTCGTCGACAACTCCTCGTCGATTTTCTTCAACGGAGGCTCGAACTCGGCAGCGACCTTCGGCGGCGGTATTTACAACGAAGGCGATCTGACCGTGACCGACACCACCGTGAGCGGCAACGACCTCAGCGCGGACATGATCGGCGCCAACGATTCGCTCAGCCAGACGACCTCGATCGCAGACGGGGCCGCCATCTATCTGGGTGGAGCTGGCGATGTGAGCATCGCCAGGTCGGCGATCACGGGAAACACCAGCACCGCGACGGCCACCCCCGCCGCGATGGGGCCCGGCGCCACCACAAACACGGAGACCCAGGGAGCAATCTTTGCCGGCGGCGGCTTGACGAGCGCGAGCGTCACCGGGAGCACGATCGCCAACAACACGATGGATGCCGGCGCCGCGACCGGTCTCTTCTTCGAGAGGGCGGGCGGCATCTTCTCCGACGCGGCGATGACCGTGACCAGCAACACGATCACCGGCAACAGCGCGGCTGAGTCCGCCAACCTGTTTGGCTCGACCTTCACCCTGATGAACACGATCATCGCGGAGCCCATGGGCGGCGGATCGAACTGCGAATTCTTCGGTTCCACGACCTCCGCGGGCCACAACTGGGCGGATGACGCGAGCTGCGATCCGATCGCCGGCGACGTCATGATCACGAACCCCGCGATCCTGCTCCCGCTGGGCGACAACGGTGGACCGACGCAGACCCGTCGGCCGGCCGTCCCCAACGGTGTGGACCAGACCGTGATCGACCAGGGCGTCGCTGCCTCGGAGACCCTCGACCAGCGCGGCTTCCAGCGCACCTGGAACTTCGACATCGCCCAGCCCACCGGTGGCGATGGAACCGATGTCGGCGCATTCGAGGTCCAGGGTCCGACGTTCACCGGGAGCAACCCCTCCTCGCCCGGCGACAGCATGGGCACCTCGCTGTTCGGCATCTCCGAGAAGAGCTCCAGCGTCCAGGTGTTCACTGGCGGCGCCTGCGAAGCGCCCTTCGGATCCCCCGAGCCGGACACGGTGTTCGCAGACCCGGGCAAGACGGTCGGGCCGTTCGCGCCAAACAGCGCGACCACCTTCAGCGCAACGACCCTCTACGGCAACGCGATCTCGGAGTGCTCGGACCCGTTCACCTGGCAGCGCCGGCCCGCGCTGCCGACGCTGGACAGCACCAATCCGCCGTCCGGCGGGAACAACAACAACCTCAGTCTGATCGGGACGGCGACGGCCTCGAGCACGGTGAACATCTACACGCAGCCCGGCTGCGCGGGATCCATCGCAGCGACCGGCACCGGCGCCGACCTCGCCGGGGCCGGGATTCCGGTCACCGTCGCCGACAACTCGACCACGTCCTTCTACGCGCAGGCGACCGGCGTCGGCGGGACCTCCAACTGCTCGGCCGCCCTCACCTACAGCGAGGTGACGCCCGCGCCGCCGACGCCACCAGCGGCCACGACGACGGCGCCGCCGGCCGCGATTCCGACCCCGACCGCGAAGAAGTGCAAGAAGGGCTTCAAGCTGAAGAAGGTCAAGGGCAAGAAGAAGTGCGTCAGGACCAAGAAGAAGTAGCCGGCGGCACCTGAGCGGCCTGCGGCTAGCGGCGGTTCTTCTTCTTCCTCTTCTTCTTCTTTCGCTTCGGCTTCTTCTTCGGCGCGACGACGAAGTCGACGGGCGCGGTGTCGGCGATCGAGCTGTTCGCCTTGACGCTCTGGCCGATGACCTGCTTGGTGGGGCGCCGTTTCTGCGACTTGGTGACGGTGCCGATCGCGCAGTCGGCCGACGTGAGGGCCGCTCGCGCGGCCGTGGCCGTGAGGCCCTTCAGCGCCGGGACCTTGCAGAAGCGCACGACGGCGCTGATCGCGGCCTCGGACGTCACGCTCGTCGTCGGGGGTGTGCCGGCGGCCCCGTCCGAAAGCGGGGGAGTCCACTGGAGATTGGTGGCGCCGGCAGTCGTCGCCGTTCCCAGGGTCCCGGCGGCGGGGACGTTGACGCCGAAGAGCTCCCCGCGCTTGATCGGAAGGCTGGTGGTGAAGGGGCCCGAGATCGCCGGTGGAGCGGCGGGCGTCTGCGCCCCGCCGGTGCCGGCACCGGTGTGCGAGGTGCCGCCGGTGGAGCGGAGAATGCGAGGGGTGAAGGGCGCGCCCGCGCCGACGAGGCGCCAGCTGATCACGGTCCCGTCGGTCGGGGAGGTGGTGTTCGCGGGCGAGGGGAGGATGTAGTTCGAGACCGTGGTCGGTGCGGGAAACGCGGTCTGGGTGAAGGACGCGCTCAGGGAGCTGCCGATGGTGACCGTCGACGCCTGAGCCGTCGGGGCCAGGAGGGCCGTCACGCTCGCGGCCGCGAGCGCAGCTCCCAGCAACATGCGTCCAGTCCTTCCCGCCATTCAGAACCGGATTACCACGGGTGCGCCGCCGCTAAACCGCGGAATCAGCGTGTTTTCCGTGCCCGCACAGGCATGGCGTCAGTAGTTCACCCCCCTATGAAATTGCGTACTTCCTCCCGTTGTGCCGGGCGCGTCCAGGGTCGATGCTTCGGATCCATGAACATGAGGCCGCGGCGACAGGAAGATTTCCGCGGGGGTAACGGTCAGGACGACCATGCGTTGGCCCCCTGGGCAACCCGGATAGGCACTGCCCTTGAGGAGGATCGGTTGATGCTCTACGAGCAGCCGATCTTTGGGCTGAAGAGCGGCCGTACGCTCAGGCACGAGCTGCTCGCGCGCATGATGGAAGGGTCCGATGTGATCGAGGCTCGCGACTTCGTCTCCAGCGCGGAGCGCGATGCCTCGATTACGCGGATCGACTCCTGGGCGCTTCGCGAGGCGATCGGCCTCGCGGCCGGCGGGATGGCGGTCAACGTGAACGTTTCGATGCAGTCGCTCGGACCCGAGCTGCTGGGGCAGATCGAGGACCGGCTGATGGAGACCGAGGCGGACCCCGCCAACCTCGTGCTGGAGCTGAGGGAGGAGCAGCTGATGGAGGACGAGGAGCGGAGCCGCGAGCTGGTCTGGAGCCTGCGGGAGATCGGAGTCAAGGTGGCAGTCGATCAGTTCGGGATGGGGAGCGGCGGGCTCTCCTATCTCCGCGACCTGCAGGCCACCTACCTCAAGATCAACCGCGACTTCGTCCGCGACCTTCGCCTCAACCCGGCGAGCCGCCACGCGGTCGAGGCGATCGTCAGTCCGGCGCGACGCTTCGGTCCGGTGACGATCGCCGTCGGGGTCGAGGACCTCGCCACCCTGCAGACGCTCGAGGAGCTGGGAGTGGACCAGGCCCAGGGCAACGCCCTCAAGGCCCCGGCTCCGGTGGCTCAACTCGAACGCTTCGCCTGAGATCGAGGGTTCAGCGCTTCGGCCCGATGAACCGGTCCCCCCGGGCCGCGTCGTCTTTCCGCGAGGGCTTCGGGACGATCTCCCCGACTGGTGTGCAAGGGAGGCGAGAGAATGCGGGTGGAGGGAATCGAACCCACACGCGCTTTCGCGCCACCGGTTCTGAGCCGATGCTGTCTACCAGTTCCAGCACACCCGCCGGACAAAGAAATCTAGCGAGTGATGAGTCGGACCCGACGGAATCCGGGCCGGCTGATCGCCAGGGCGAGGGCTCAGCTGGACCGTCCGAAGGTCAAAAGGGCCTTGGCTACACTGCCGATCCGTCACCTACACGCCGCTATCGTCTAGGGGACTAGGACGCCGGATTCTCAGTCCGGAAACCCGGGTTCGAATCCCGGTAGCGGTGTCTCGCGGAACCCCCGTCGGTGCGGGGGTTTCTCATTTCGGGACGCTGAGGCCGTCTGAGAGGTTGTCCGGACCGCATCGCGCGAGGGCAACTAACGAGTGCCTCGCCTGGTACCTCCCCTCGGCTAGGCCCGCCGCCGCTTGCGCAGGCTTGCCCCAGTAATGGGTGGTTGCTATGCAGATGACTGTGGCATAGGCTCGCGGGGGGCATGAACGAAAGGGAGCTCAGCCGGGCAGACGATGTGCCACCCCGCCTCAAGGCGACTGTCGCCTTGACGTTGGCGCTGATCTGTGTCGTGGCCGGTGCGATCTCGGCGCAGGCCTACGTGACCGAGCCCGCGACGATCTGGCGGATCGCCGGCAACGGCCTTCAGTGCGTGCCAACCGACCCCTGCGGCGACGGCGGCGCGGCGACCGCGGCCAACATCAACGTCGCCCAAGGGGTGGCCCTCGATGCGGCGGGGAACCTCTACATCGCGGAGAGGGATGTCGGCAAGGTGCGCAAGGTGACCCCTGGCGGGACGATCTCGACGTTCGCCGGCAACGGCACCAACTGCAACCCAGGCACCGCGGCCTGCGGAGACGGCGGCGCGGCGACTGCGGCAAGCCTCGCCAACGCCAGCGACGTGGCGGTCGACGGGGCGGGCAACGTCTACATCGCCGACAGGAGCGCCCGCAAGATCCGCAAGGTGACGCCTGCCGGGACGATCTCGACGTTCGCCGGCAACGGCATCACGTGCGCGACTCCGACCGGGACCTGCGGGGACGGGCCGACCGCGACGGCGGCCAACCTGATCTCGCCGGATGGGGTGGTGGTCGACGGGGCGGGCAACGTCTACATCGCCGACAATCTCAAGATCCGCAAGGTGACCCCGGCCGGGGCGATCTCGACGATCGCGGGCGACGGCAACCCCTGCGCCGTCCCCACCGGGACCTGCGGCGACGGGCCGACCGCGACGGCGGCCCAGCTCAGTACTGCAACCGGGGTGGCGGTCGATGGGTCGGGCAACGTCTACATCGGAGACCGGGGAATCGACAAGGTCCGCAAGGTGACCCCGGCGGGAGCGATCTCGACGATCGCGGGCGACGGCAACCCCTGCGCCGTCCCCACCGGGACCTGCGGCGACGGGCCGACCGCGACGGCGGCCCAGTTCGACAACCCGGAGCACGTGGCGGTAGACGGTGCGGGCAACGTCTACATCGCCGACGAGGACGACCACAAGATCCGCAAGGTGACCCCAGCGGGGGCGATCACGACGATCGCCGGCAACGGCACCCAGTGCTCGAACCCGCCCAACTGCGGCGACGGCGGTGCGGCGACGGCGGCCCAGCTCAACTTCCCCTTCGGGGTGGAGGTCGACGCGGCGGGACAGAACGTGTTCGTCGCCGACTCTGAGAACAACGAGGTCCGCTGGATCGCCGGGCCCCAGGCGGGCCCGCCCGGGCCGCCGGGCGCGGCCGGGCCGCAGAGCCCGCCGGGCGCGGCCGGGCCGCAGGGTCCGCCGGGCAAGGACGCGACCGCGAGCTGCAAGGTGAAGAAGGCCAAGGGGAGCAAGGTCAAGGTCAAGTGCACGGTCGCCCAGGCCGCCAGCCGCTCGGTGTTGAGCTACCGGCTGACCCGCGGCAAGCGCGTCTTCGCCGCCGGCCGCCGGCCGGTGGGCAACGGCAAGAGCGTCGCCACCCTTCGCGCGCGGCGAGCGATCGAGCGGGGCCGCTACACGCTGACCCTGATCCTCGACGGTGGGGGTCAGACCGTCTTCTCGCGCCAGACCGTGCGCCTTCGCTGAATGCGCCGAAGCCGGCTGAGCCGGGCACACGATGTGCCATCCCGCCTCAAGGCAACTGTCGCCCTGACGTTCGCCCTGATCTGTATCGCGGCCGGCGCGATCTCGGCCCAGGCGGACGTGACCGAGCCGGCGACGATCTGGCGGATCGCCGGCAACGGCATCGAGTGTGCCGACTCGACAACGAGCTGTGGCGACGGCCCGACGGCAATAGCGGCCAGTTTCAATCGCCCCCACGGGGTGGCGGTCGACGGGGCGGGCAACGTCTACATCGCCGACAGGGACGACCACAAGATCCGCAAGGTGACGCCAGGCGGGGCGATCTCGACGATCGCCGGCAACGGCATCGAGTGTGCCGATCCGACCACGAGCTGCGGCGACGGGCCGACGGCCACCGCGGCCAACCTCAACGAGCCGACCGGGGTGGCGGTCGACGGTTCGGGCAACGTCTACATCGGGGACCTGAGCAACAACAAGATCCGCAAGGTGACGCCGGCGGGGGCGATCTCGACGATCGCCGGCAACGGCATCCAGTGCCCGGATCCGACCACTAGCTGCGGGGACGGGCCGACGGCAACCGCGGCCAACCTCAGCTCCCCGTGGGGGGTCGCCCTCGACGGGGCGGGCAACGTCTACATCGGGGACCCGGGCACCAACAAGATCCGCAAGGTGACCCCGGCGGGGGCGATCTCGACGATCGCCGGCAACGGCATCCAGTGCCCGGATCCGACCACTAGCTGCGGGGACGGGCCGACGGCGACCGCGGCCAACCTCAACTTCCCCCGCGAGGTGGCGGTCGACGGGGCGGGCAACGTCTACATCGTCGACACATTCGACCACAAGATCCGCATGGTGACGCCGGCCGGGGCGATCTCGACGATCGCCGGGAACGGCACCGCATGTCCCACGCCGACTGGGACCTGCGGCGACGGGCCGACGGCGACCGCGGCCAACCTCAACTTTCCGTCCGGGGTGGAGGTGGACGGGGCGGGGAACGTCTACATCGCCGACAGTGACGACCACAAGATCCGCAAGGTGACCCCGGCGCGGGGCGATCTCGACGATCGCCGGCAACGGCACCCCCTGCGCCGATCCGCCCAACTGCGGCGACGGCGGCGCGGCGACGGCAGCCAACCTCAACGCCCCCGTTGGGGTGGCCGTCGACGCGGCGGGGCAGAACGTGTTCGTCGGCGACTCTGAGAACAACGAGGTCCGCTGGATCGCCGGGCCCCAGGCGGGCCCGCCCGGGCCGCCGGGCGCGGCCGGGCCACAGAGCCCGCCGGGCGCGGCCGGGCCACCGGGTCCGCCGGGCAAGGACGCGACCGCGAGCTGCAAGGTGAAGAAGGCCAAGGGGAGCAAGGTCAAGGTCAAGTGCACGGTCGCCCAGGCCGCCAGCCGCTCGGTGTTGAGCTACCGGCTGACCCGCGGCAAGCGCGTCTTCGCCGCCGGCCGCCGGCCGGTGGGCAACGGCAAGAGCGTCGCCACCCTTCGCGCGCGGCGAGCGATCAAGCGGGGCGGCTACACGCTGACCCTGATCCTCGACAGCGGGGGTCAGACCGTCTTCTCGCGCCAGACGGTTCGAATCAGCTGAGCGGGGCCCGATCCGGTCGCAGGGAAGGCGAAATCGGCCGAGAAGGAGACCGATTAAGTACCGGTTAACGGGCCTGATTTGCGGCTAATTACGGCCGCGCCCACCGGGTGCTCGGTTAGGATCGTGCGTGGAGAGGAGCAGCTGCGACAGGGACCGCCAATGGGACCGGAAAGGACGCTCTGAGGCCGAACATCGCTTTTCCCGGCCAGGGTTCGGGTAACTGCCGGTGACGCCTGCGGAGGAGGGAACCTCGCCGCAGATATCCCGGGGCGGATCTGACTTCGGGCGCATCGCCGCGATCGCCGCCCTGGCCCTCGTCGTGCTCGCGCTCCTCTACCTGCTCCTCTTCAGCGGCGACGGCGGACATACCTATCGGCTGACCATGGAGACCGGCGGCCAGCTGGTCAAGGGCAACCAGGTGCTGATCGGGGGAGCCCCGGTCGGCAGCGTCGATGAGGTCAAGCTGATCGACAACGGGCAGGTCGAGATCACGATCTCGGTGGACCGCAAGCTCCACCAGGGCACCGCAGGCCGTCAATCGCGCGACGTCCATCTCCGGAATCGCCAACCGCTACATCTCGCTGCAACCCGGCCCCGACAATGCGCCGGAGCTGGAGGAGGACCAGGTGATCAGCGCGGTGGACACCACCAGCCCGGTCGACCTGGACCAGCTCTTCAACACCCTCCGGGCCCCGGAGCGCAAGGGCCTCCAGGACATCATCCAGGGCTCCGCCACGATCTACGCCGGCCGGGCCGCGGAGGCCAACGAGGTCTACAAGTACCTGAGTCCGTCCCTGGTCGCGACGGACAAGCTGCTCCAGGAGCTCGCCTTCGACGAGCAGGTCCTCACGGACTTCCTCGTGAACGGCTCGAGCGTCGTCACCGCGCTGGCGGAGCGGCGCGACGACATCTCACAGCTCACCTCCAACGCGAACCTCGCCCTGGGGGCGATCGCATCCCAGAACGAGTCGCTGGACCGCGCTCTGGTGGCGCTTCCCCCGGCGCTCCGCCAGGCCAACACGACCTTCTTCAACCTCCGGGCAACCCTCGACGACCTGGACCCCTTCGTCGAAACCGCCAAGACCGGCACCAAGAACCTCGCGCCGTTCCTCCGCCAGCTGAAGCCCGTGATCCAGCGCTCCGTCCCGGTCTTCCGGGACCTGCGCCGGGCGGTCAACCTGCAGGGCAAGAACAACGATCTCGCTGACGCCTTCGGGAAGCTGCCCGCGGTCGAAGCCGCGGGCGCCCGCTCGGTCGGGCCCTCGGTCCAGGCGATGAGCGATTCGATCCCGACGCTCACCTTCATCCGGCCCTACTCGCCCGACCTCCTCGGCGCCCTCGGGAACCTGGCGCGGGTCACCGGCTACTACGACGCCGACGGACACTACGCGCGGGTGCAGCCGGCCGGCACCGGGGTCTTCCACTACAACCCGGGCACGATGAACCTCGAGCCGATCCCGTTGTCGGCGGTGTTCGCCGACTACGGGGTCTTCGGGGCCTCTCCCAACTTCAAGGTCTTCCGGCGCTGCCCCGGCGGGACCACCCAGCCCTCAACCGACCTCTCCAACCCGTTCGTAAGCCCGCCGTTCCCGGGTCCGCCAGACGGCGCGCCGGCCGGTCCGACCGCGCCGCCCGGGGACTGCAACACCCTCGACATCCCGCCCGGACCATGAGGCGCATCCTCGTCATAGCCGGAGCGGTGCTCGTCGTCGGTCTGCTGATCTTCCTCCCGGGCGCCACCGGCGCGGGCAGTGGCGGCACCTACAAGGTCCGCGGCTACTTCGACAACGGCGCCTTCATCGTCAAGGACGAGGAGGTCCGAGTCGCCGGCGCGCGCGTCGGGAGCGTCGAGTCGGTGGACGTCTCCGGCGAGGACGAGATCGTCAGCCTCGAGGGCGGACCCCATCCGGTCCCGGGCAAGGCCGTCGTCGTGATGAAGATCGAGGACGATGGCTTCAAGGACTTCCGTGAGGACGCGAGCTGCATCATCCGCCCGCAGTCGCTGATCGGCGAGAAGTTCGTTGACTGCGAGCCGACCCAGCCGCGGGCCCCGGGGTCGCCGCCGCCGCCGGAGCTCGAGGAGATCCCGGAGGGCGAGCCCGGTGCGGGCCAGCGCCGCCTGCCGCTCGAGAACAACGGCAAGACCGTCGACCTCGACCTGATCCAGAACATCCAGCGGGCGCCGTTCCGGGACCGCTTCCGGCTGATCCTCAACGACCTCGGGGCCGGACTCGCGGCGAGGGGGGAGGACCTCGGGGCGGTCATCGACCGGGCCAACCCCGCGCTCCGCGAGACCAACCAGGTGCTCGCGATCCTCGCCAACCAGAATCGCGAGCTCGCCAGCCTCGCCTCGGACGGCGATCGGATCATGCGCTCGCTGGCCGCCAACAAGACCAGCATCACCGGCTTCTTCCGGAATGCCTCGATCGCAGGGGAGGCGACCGCGGAGAAGGGCGACGCCCTGGAGGCCGGCCTGCAGAAGTTCCCGGCGACCCTGCGTCAGCTTCGCCTGACCATGAACAAGCTCAAGGACTTCACTGACCAGGGCGTTCCGCTGGTCACCGACATCAACTCCGAGGCGGCCGACCTGAGCAAGGCCACCCAGAAGCTCTCCCCATTCGCCAAGCTGGCCGTCCCGGCGTTCCAGACCCTCGGAGCAAACGCCCAGACGGCCGGGCCGAAGCTGGTCGCCGCCGACCCGGTGCTGCAGCAGCTCAACGTGCTGGGCCAGAAGACCGCCCCGGCCTCCGTCGACCTTCAGGCCCTGCTCGACAGCCTGGCGAAGACGAACGGCTTCAAGTACCTGATGGACTTCATCTACGGCACGGCCGGCACGATCAACTCCTTCGACGCGGTCGGCCACTTCCAGCGCGCGAACCTCCAGGTGACCGCCTGCCAGCTGTACCAGCCCGCTCCCTTCTCCGGCTGCGAGGCGTTCTTCAAAGACCCCACCGCGCCGCCCGAGAAGAAGAAGAAAAAGAAGAAGAAGAAGGGGAAGAAGTCCAAGAAGGCGAGGGCGAAGTTCAGGGGCGGCACTCCGGGCGGCAGCCCGGACGCCAGCCCGGGCGGCATCGACTACTCGCCGCAGGCGACGCCCGTCCCCGAGGTCCCAGACATACCCGACCTGGAACAGCTGCTGCCGCCGACCGATCCCCCGCCGGCGGAGGGCGAACCCGAGAACACCGACGACACTGAGTTGAAGAGCCAGCGCATGTCCGTCAAGCAGGCAAACGCCTTCCTGCGGTTCCTGCTGGGAGAGGGAGCATGAGGGGCGGTCGCGTCGGAACGCTCGCTGCGAGCCCCACCCTGGTCGGGGCGGTCACCGTGCTGGTCGTCGTGGTCGCGGTCTTCCTCTCCTACCAGGCGAACCAGGGGCTGCCCTTCGTCCCCACCTACAAGCTCTCCGCGGAGATCCCGAATGCGAACTCGATGGTCCCGGGGAACGAGGTTCGGATCGGGGGCATACGGGTCGGGCAGATCAAGGGGATCGAGCCGATTGCGAACGACGACGGAAGCCAGTCGGCCCGGGTTGACATGGAGCTGAACCAGGACCTCGAGCCTCTGCCCGACGACTCCACCGTGGTCGTCCGCGCCCGGTCCGCCCTCGGCCTCAAGTATCTGGAGATCAACCGGGGCACCTCGCCGCAGGGATTCGATCCCGGCTCGACCATGCCGCTCTCGGCCGCGATCCCGGACCCGGTCGAGATCGACGAAGTCTTCAACACCTTCGACGTTCCAACCCGGGCCGCGGTCCAGGCCAACCTCACCGAGTTCGGCAACGCCCTCGCCGGGCGGGGCGAGGCGCTCAACGCCGCGATAGGAGAGCTCCGCCCGCTGGTCGAGCGGCTCGAGCCGGTGATGCGGAACCTCTCCTCGCCGGAGACGGGTCTGAGCGGGTTCGTCTCCGGACTCGCGGCCGCCGCCGCCGAGGTCGCGCCCGTGGCGGAGGTGCAGGGACAGCTCTTCGTGGACCTGGAGACCACCTTCAAGGCATTCGCCGATGTCGCGCGGCCCTTCATCCAGGAGACGATCGAGAAGTCCCCGCCCACCGAGGACACCGCGATCGCGACGCTCCCCCAGATCCGGCCCTTCCTCGCCAACACCGCCAAGCTGTTCGGAGAGCTGCGGCCCGGCTTCGCGGCCATCCGTCCGCCGATCTCAAAGAACATCTCCGGCGCGGTCGTGCAGGGCGTCAAGGCCCTGAGGCTCGCACCCGCCTTCAACAACGAGCTCGACCCGACGGCCACCGCGCTGCTGGCCTTCAACAACAACCCGAACGTCCGTCAGGGCCTCGCCTCTCTCGACTCCCTCGCCTCCCAGCTGCAGCCGCTGCTCGCCTTCGCGACCCCAGCGCAGTCGGTCTGCAACTACGGCTCGCTGCTCTTCCGGAACGTCGGGAGCAGCGTCAGCCTCGGAGCAGAGGGCGCGACCTTCCAGAGGTTCATCGTGCTCGGGGCGCCGGAGGCGCCACAGAGCGAGCTCGGGCCCAGCTCGCAGCCGGCCAGCGGCAACGGCGACGCAACCGGGGTCAACTTCCTCCACTACAACCCCTATCCGAACACGGCGGCTCCCGGCCAGGTCCGCGAGTGCGAGGCGGGGAACGAGGACTATCTCCCAGGGCAGGTGGTGCTCGGCAACGAGCCCGGCAACCAGGGCACGAACACCGAGGAACAGATCATCGCCAAGGACGTGACCAAGAAGAAGAAGAAGAAAAAGAAGAAGAAGGGCAAGAAGTGACCCCCGCGCCTCCGCCCAAGAAGATCGACTACGACGAGCGGGTCTACCGGAAGGGTCACCCTCCCCACCGGATCCGCAATGCCCTGATCCTGATCGCGCTGATCCTCGTCGGCACGTACTTCGCGGTCACCAAGTCGATCCCGTTCAAGCCGGAGTACGAGCTGCACGCCGTCTTCGACAACGCGGCGAACATCCGCAAGGACTCCCCGGTCCGGATCGCCGGCGTCAACGTCGGCAAGGTGAAGAGCGTCGAGAGCATCGGCAACCTCTCCGAAGTCACGTTCACCGTCGACGACGTCGGCCAGCCCATTCACGAGGACGCCCAGGTCGAGATCAGGCCTCGCATCTTCCTCGAGGGCAACTTCTTCCTCGACGTGAAGTCGGGCAGCCCGAGCGCCCCGGACCTCGATGACGGGGCCACCATCCCCGTCACCCAGACCTCGACGGCGGTCCAGCTCGACCAGGTGCTGACCACGCTGCAGGCTCCCGACCGCGAGAACCTGCAGAAGCTGCTGCAGGGCTACGGCACCGCCCTGAACCACAAACCCACGCGCGCCGAGGACAAGGGACAGGATCCGGACGTCCATGGCAAGAGCGCGGCCCAGGCGATAAACCAGTCCTTCGTCTACGGGGTGGGTGCGGCGCGCGACTCGGCGATCGTGAACGAGGCGCTCCTCGGCACCGAGCCGCACGACCTCTCGCAGCTGATCGCCGGCCAGGCGAGGCTCTTCGGCGGCCTGGTGGACCGCGAGGAGCAGCTCAAGGACCTGGTGACGAACTTCAACATCACCACGGGGGCCTTCGCGGCGGAGTCGGACAACCTGGCCGAGACGGTGAGGCTCCTCGGCCCGACGCTCGAGCGGGCCGAGCCGGCACTGCGTCATACCAACGAGAGCTTCCCCTTCCTCCGCGCGTTCGCCCGCGAAATCACCCCCGGCATCGCCGAGCTGCCGGCCACGATCGCGGTCTCTCAGCCCTGGCTGAGCGAGACGAAGGCGCTGCTCGGCAAGGACGAGCTGCAGCCCATCGCCCATGAGCTGCGCCTCACCGGGCCGCCCGCCGGGCGGGCCGCTGCGGCCGGCGCGGCCCTGTTCAGCCAGGCCGAGCTGCTCAGCCGCTGTGTCTCACAGGTCCTGATCCCGACCGGGGACGTCGTCCTGAACGACGCGGTCGCCTACTCGCCCGGGAACACCCCCAACTACAAGGAGTTCATGTACGCCGTGTCCCACTTCGCCGGCGAGACGCAGACCTTCGACGGAAACGGTCCGTACCTCCGCTTCCAGTCGGGTGGCGGCGCTCCGGTCGGCGATGACGGGATCGTCTCCTCGCCGCAGCCGGGCGGCGGCGCCGAGAACGAGGTCCTTTTCGCCCGCAGCGCCTTCGTGCCGCTCGGGACGCAGCCGGTGCTCGGAAGCAAGCCGCCGTTCCGGACCGACGTCCCCTGCCACCTCAATGCCCTGCCCGCGCTGAACGGGCCGCTTGCCGGCCCCGGTCCGCCCAACCCGACGGCGGTCCCATGAGTCGCGCGTTGAGGGAACACCTGCGAGACGTGCTCGCCATCGCCGGGCTGGTGGCGGCCGGCCTGATCGCCACAACGATCATCCTGATCGGCCAGCGGACCACGCTGCCCGGCTGGGTCCCATTCCTGGGCTCGGACCGCTTCGAGCTCCGGGCCGAGTTCGCCTCGGCCCAGGCCGTCACGCCTGGCCAGGGCCAGTCGGTGGACATCGCCGGGATCAAGGTCGGCGACATCACGGGGACCACCCTCGAGGATGGCCACGCGGTCGTGACGATGCAGGTGGATAAGGAGTATGCGCCCCTGATCAACGATGACGCGACCCTCCTCCTGCGCCCCAAGACGGGTCTCCAGGACATGGTGATCGAGGTCGACCCCGGCGTATCTGACGAGGACGTCGTGGAGGGCTCGACGATCCCGCTCGCCTCGACCCTCCCCAACGTGAACCCCGACGAGTTCCTCGCGGCCCTCGATGCGGACACCCAGAGCTTCCTCAAGCTGCTGCTGGCGGGCGGGGCGGAGGCGCTCGATCCCGAGAAGGGTCGGGACCTGAAGCTGTCGGCGGCATTGCGGCAGCTCGAGCCCTTCGCCCGTGACGTGTCCAGGATCAGCGGCGCGCTGGCCGTTCGCCGGGAGAACATCAAGAACGCGATCCACAACTTCCAGGAGGTCAGCACCGAGCTGGGTGACAACAGCGACACCGTCGCCGAGTTCGTGGACTCCTCGAACGCCGTGCTCGCACGCTTCGCCAACCAGGAGGCGGCGATCCGCGCGGCCCTGCGTGAGCTGCCCGGAACCCTGCAGGTGACGAAGGCCGCCCTGGGCGGCGCCAACCAGCTCGCCCTCCAATCGACGCCCGCGCTGAAGAAGTCCCTGCCCGGGGCTAGGGCGCTCAAGCCCGCCCTCGAGTCGCTCCAGGGCTTCTTCACCCAGACGGTCGGCCCGATCCGAGACCAGATCAGGCCGTTCACCAAGCAGGTCCGCCAACCGGTCACCGATCTGCGCAAGGGGACGCAGGGGCTCGGCAACACCGTGCCGGGACTGCGGGTCGGCTTCACCCGCCTCAACGAAGGCCTCAACGCGCTCGCGGCCAACCCCGACGGCGTGGACGAGGGATACCTCTTCTACGTGCCCTGGCTGAACCACAACACGAACCTGCTGTACACCGCGCAGGACGCCCACGGGCCGCTCCGCAGGGGCCTGGTGCAGGAGTCTTGCGCCACGGCCAAGCTTGCGCAGGGCACCTTCGTCGCGGTCCCGTTCCTGAAGACGGCGGCGGAGGTAACGGGGCTTCCGTTCCCACAAGACATCCCGGGTTGCGGCTGATGGGACAGCGCGCACCGACAGCCGGGCAGATAGCGGTGGCGATCGCCTTCGCGTTCTCCTGCTTCGGACTGCTCCTCTTCCTTTGGAGCACCTTCGGCGGGCCGATCCCCTTCAAGCCCGAGGGATACCGAGTCAAGGTGCCCTTCAGCGAGGCGACTCAGCTGGCGGTCGAGTCGGACGTGCGGGTCTCCAACGTCTCGATCGGCAAGGTGAAGAAGATCGAATTGAGCGACGAGGGGGAGACCAAGGATCTCGCCGTGGCGACGATCGAGATCGAGGACAGCTACGCCCCGATCCCAGCGGACACCAAGGCGATGCTCCGGGCCAAGACGCTGCTCGGTGAAACGTACGTCGAGCTGACCCAGGGGGACGACGACGGCCCGCAGGTTCCCGAAGGGGGCTCGCTGCCGCCGGCGCAGGTGACGCAATCCGTGCAGCTCGACGAGATCTTCCGCACCTTCGACGAGCGCACGCGCGCCGCCTTCCAGACCTGGATGCAGCAGGCGGCACTCGCCTTCAAGGGCCGCGGCGCGGACTTCTCTGCCGCGATCGCGAACCTCGAGCCGTTCGCCGAGGACGCCAACCGCGTGCTGCGCGTCCTCGACACTCAGGACCTGGCGCTCAGCCAGGCGGTCAGGAACACGGGCGAGGTCTTCACGGCTCTCAGCGAGCGCCAGGGCCAGCTGAGAGGCCTGGTGGCCAACTCCGGCACGGTCTTCCGGACGACCGCCGCGCGCAACCAGGACCTGCGCGAGGTCTTCCAGGCCTTCCCGACCTTCCTCGACGAATCGCGGCTCACCCTCAACCGCCTGGAGACCTTCGCCAAGAACACGAATCCGCTGATCACCCAGCTCCATCCCTCCGCGCGTGCGCTGAGCGCCGACCTGAAGCTGACGGCCAAGGTCGCCCCGGACTTCCACGGGTTCTTCGTCGGGTTCAGGAAGGCCGCCAAGCGCGGGCCCGCCGCGTTCGCGGCTCTGCGCGCGCTGCTCAACAACGACCTCCCGCCGCTCCTGACGCAGCTCACCCCGTTCCTGCGACAGCTGACCCCGATCGTCACCGTGGCGCTTCGCTACAAGCGCGAGATCACGGGGTTCTTCGGCAACGTCACCGGGACCTTCCAGGCGCTCAACAGCACGGGGGAGAGCGGGGGCCAGCCGATCCACTATCTGCGCTCCTCTGCGCTCCTCTCGCCAGAGGCGATGGCCTTCTTCCCGAACAGGCTCACGACCAACCGCTCCAATCCGTACATGGCGCCGGACGCCGCGCTCGACGTCGCGGGGGCCGGACTCAAGTCGTTCCCGGTCGACGCCTGCCCGGGCGCGACGCGCGTGGTCGCCAACCTCGATCCGACCACCCCGACGAACCCGATCTTCCAGACCCGCTTCTATCCCAACCTGTCCGGGGCGGAACAGGCCGCCGCCGCGGACGATCTCTTCAAGCGGATCCAGAAGTACAGCTTCGCCTCGGCCGCCAGCTTCCCGAACGGCGTGATGAGCTCGGCCGCGACGGACACCCCGGCCTGCATCAACCAGGGCCCGCAGCAGACCGTCGGGCAGCCTCCGGCCGCCGATCCGTTCGCCAACTACCTGCACGTCTACGCGGGTCCGTAGGACCTTTACTGAGTTCTGGTTACGGACCTGTCAGGCGCGAAAACGCCAAAACAATCGCTGGGGTGCTGTGTTAGGTTCAGCGACGAATGCAATGGGCGGGACGGCTCCCTTGGGTGTCGTCCGGGACGCCCGAGCGATGCAGGAAAAGGAGTGGTATGCGTAAGCGCAA
This sequence comes from uncultured Solirubrobacterales bacterium, assembly GCA_963752605.1. Lineage (GTDB taxonomy): Bacteria > Actinomycetota > Thermoleophilia > Solirubrobacterales > 70-9 > CAVVYW01. Next base: position 807,189 of record CAVVYW010000005.1, on the reverse strand, counting down.
ATACCTCATCGGGATGACCCTCGCACTGGCGGCGTCCGTCGCGGTGTCCGGGATCGCCCAGGGCGCAGTCACCGGCCAGAGTCTCACGGTCACGGTGGCCAAGTCCAAGCAAGACAGGAAGCTCCGGGGGCCCTCGGACATCAACGTGACCGTTGATACCACCGAGGCGCCTCCGACTCCGGTAAACCAGACCGCCGCTACGACGATAGTGACGTTCGACGGGGACTTCGACCTCGGTAACACTGCCCAGTTCGGGGAGTGCGACCCGGCGACCCTCGCGAACACCACCACCGCCCAGGCGCAAGCGCTGTGCGCGGGCAAGATAGTCGGTTCGGGTAACTCGACCGTCTGCTCCGCAGTCGGTGGTTGCGGCGTCACCAGCCTGCCGGGCGTCGTGACGGCGTTCAACGGGGTGCCCTCTGGTGGCAACCCGACGATCATCCTGCACAACAGGATCGGTCCGCCGGCCAACGCGACGACGGTTCTGACCGGCGTTCTGACCGGCACCACCCTGACCGTGACGGTGCCTGACACGGCTGCTACAGGTCTCCACCTGACGCACTTCTTCACCGGAATACCGGTTCTGAAGACCGGTACCGCTGCGGCTGCGGCCAGCACGGCGGCGAAGAAGAAGAAGAAGCCGGTCTACTACATCACCGCCAGGTGCTCCAGGAGGACATGGAGCTTCTCGGAGACGACCATGTTCCGCGCTGGTGGGCCGTCGCAGTCCGCGAGCACGCAGATTCCGTGCACGCAGAAGAAGTCGAAGAAGAAGAAGAAGTAAGAACCTTCTTTCCGGCTTCACGAAGCATCTGAGAGGGGCGGCCGCAAGGCCGCCCCTCTTCATTGGAGCAAGCCCACGCCGAGATATGCTGCATGTGACATACGGCCGGTGGTCAAGGGAAGTCCGGTGCAAGACCGGCGCGGTCCCGCCACTGTGACCGGGTGAGTGATGTCGCACATGCCACTGGGGGCGCCACAGCCTCCCTGGGAAGGCGCGGCATCGAGCCCGGAAGCCAGGAGACCTGTCCCCGGCCAGCCAAAACGACCCTCGAGGAAAGGGAAGGCTCGATGACTACGACACTCCGGCGCCTCACAGGCGCGATCTGCTGCCTTGCGGCACTCGGGATCGGCTCCGCTCCGGCTGGAGCGAGCGTCCCGGTGGACCTGCGGGTGGTCAGCAACGAGGCCGGGAACCTGGTCGACGTCCGTCAGTACGTCCCCGCTTCGACGACCGTGAAGACGATGTCGGGCCCTGACTGCTTTAACGGGTCCAAGCAGAGCAGCGGCCAGTCCTACACCCAGCCTGCGCCGACCATGCTCGGTGCGATCTGGGAGGCCTCCCAGGTGAAGGAAGCGCTGCAGCCCGTCGGACTCAGCGACGCGGACTACGCAAGCTTTGGCGCTCTGGGGGTCTGCCAGATCAACGCGAAGACGCCGCCGGGCTTCTTCTTCCTGAAGGCCAACAACCAGGCGCTGGTCGTGGGTGCGGACCTGTTCACGGTCCAGCCCGGCGACGAGCTGCTCGCCTACCGGACGCCCGCCGACTTCAGCACCGACGAGGAGCTCGAGCTGTCGGTGCCGGCGCGAGCCGCCCCGGGGGTCCCCGTGGCGGTGAACGTCCGCTCCTATACCACCACGGTCGCGCCGGGCGCCGGGGCCACGGTGCTCGGGGCGAGTGCTCCCGCCACGACCGACGCCGCCGGCAACGCCGTCGTCAGCTTTGCGGCGGAGGGCACCCACCGGCTGGTGGCGGTCGGGGGTTACAACGACATCCCCAGCGCGCCCCTGGCGATCTGCGTCGACGATCAGTACATCGAGACGTGCTCGGAGGAGCGTGGGCGCGAGATCCTCGGCAGCGATGAGCCCGAGGGGATCAAGGGCACCGACGGGGCCGACACGATCCGGCCTCGTGCCGGAGGTGACGCGATCAAGGCTCTGGGCGGCGACGATCAGATCGTCTCCAGGGGCGGTGGCCGGGACAAGGTCAACTGCGGGTCCGGGAGGGACCTCGTACAGCGGGACCCGGAGGACCTGATCGCGAAGAACTGTGAGACGCGAAGCAAGAAGAAGAAGACGAAGAAGAAGAAGGGGAAGCGCGGCAAGAAGAAGGGGGGCAGCAAGAAGTGACCCTCCCCCCGGGCCTGGCGGCCGCCGGGGCGATCTGCGCCCTGGCGGCCGCCGGCTGCGGGCTTGGCGCCGGCGAGGACGCCGGCGAGGTCGAGCTGACGGTGACACGTGACTATGGAGCGGAGGAGCTGGTCCATGAGAGCGAGTCGATCTCGGAGTCCGACACGGTGATACGGGTCCTGGACCGGAGCGCGGAGATCGAGACGCGTTACGGCGGCGGCTTCGTCCAGTCGGTCGACGGTCTGGCCGGCGAGGCGAGCGGGGGTCGTCGCAGCGACTGGTTCTTCTACGTGAACGGCATCGAGTCCTCGATCGGGGCGGCCGACTTCGAGCTCTCGGACGGCGACCGGGTCTGGTGGGACTACCGCGACTGGACCGCCGCGATGCGGGTTCCCGCCGTGGTCGGCTCTTGGCCGGAGCCGTTCGTGCACGGGTTCCAGGGCACGCTCTATGAGACCAGGATCGAGTGCGTGGGGGCGCTCCCTGCCTGCGAGACGGTCGGCGATGTGCTCAAAACAGCGGGAGCGCGCCTACCGGGGCCTCCGAACTCGGGGGCCACGGGGATCAATGTGCTGGTCGGATCCTGGAACCGGATTCGCGCTGATGCCGAGGCGAGGCTGCTGGAAGAGAGCCCGGAGCGGAGCGGAGTGTTCGCGACGTTCGCGGGTCCAGGCCCCACGGTGCTCACCCTGCTGAATGAACGGGGTGAGCCCGCGGGCAGCCTCGGCAAGGGGGCGGGGCTGGTGGCCGCGGTGCGGCCGGATAACGGGCCGCCCACCTGGCTCGTCACCGGCACGGACCGGGCGGGCGTCGAGGCGGCCGCCGGGATCCTCGGCGACGAGCTCCGAAATCGCTACGCGGTCGCGGTGGACGAGGCCGGCCCGATCGGGGTGCCGGTGCCATGAGGTCGGCGCTCGCCTACTTCCCGGGCCGCAGCCCGCTGCACCGGGCGAATCCCGGGCCCGCGGTCGCCTATCTGGGCTCGTTCGTGATCGTCACCTTCGTCTTCCCGAGCCCGCTCGTCCTGGTTGCGGTGGGGCTGTCCGTCGCCCTCGCCGGGATGGCGGCCGGGGCGGGCCGCGCCGTTCGGGCCTCGCTGCGCCTCGCCGTCCCGCTCATGCTGCTGATGATCGCCGTCAACGCGCTGGTCTCGCATCGCGGCGAGACGATCCTCGTGCGCGGCTGGGGGGTCCCGGTGATCGGCAGGATGGACGTCACGCTCGAGTCGCTCGCCGAGGGCGCAAGGATCGGGATGCTCGTGGTCGTCGTCGTTCTGGTTTTTGCCGTGTACTCGGCTTGCGTCGACCCGGACCGCGTGCTTCGCGCGCTGCGGCCGATCGCACGCCGCTCGGCGCTCACCGCCGCGCTGATCGCCCGGATGGTCCCCCTGGCCGCCGCCGACTTCGCCCGGCTCAGCGAGGCAGCGGCGCTGCGCGGGCCGGCCGCGGAGCCGGTCGGCCGGGCGGCGCTGATGCGCCGGCTGGTCGAGGGATCGCTCGATCGCTCCGTGGACGTGGCCGCGACCCTCGAGCTGCGGGGGCACTCGCTCCCCGGCGGATCCCGGCCGGCGAAGCGGCGCTCCCGGGATGACGCGCCCCTGCTCGCCGCCGCCGCGCTCGTCATCGCCGCAACGGTGGGCGGGCTGCCGGCCGGCGCCGGGGGCTTCGAGACCTACCCCCGCATCGAGCTCGCGACCGATCCCGCGACGCTGATCCTCTGCGCGGCGCTGCCGCTGTGCGCCGCCCTGCCCTTCGCCGTGAGGTCCTTGCGCACGAGGGGAGCGGAGGTGCGGCATGCCTGACCCCGTTCTCAGCGCCGAGGGGCTGAGCTATCGCTACCCGGAGGCGCGGTCGGAGGCGCTGCGCAGGATGGATCTGAGGGTGGACCCGGGGGAGTTCGTGGTCCTCGCGGGCCGGTCCGGCTCGGGCAAGTCGACCCTGCTGCGAGCGGCCTGCGGCCTCGTGCCTCATTTTCACGGCGGCGAGATCGAGGGCGAATTGGAGGTCGCGGGCATGGACGTCCGCTCGCACGGACCGGCGGAGCTCGCGGAAGCCGTCGGGCTGGTCGCCCAGGAGCCCGAGACGCAGGTCGTCAGCGCGACCGTGCGTTCGGAGATCGAGCTTCCGCTTGAGCTGCGAGGCCGGAGCCCGGAGTCCCGCGCTCGCGCGGTCGAGGAGGTCGCGCTCGCGCTGGCCATCCCAGAGCTGCTCGAGCGGACGACCGACACCCTCTCGGGCGGCGAGCTTCAACGCGTCGCCCTCGCCGCCGCGCTGGCAACCGGGCCGAGCCTGGTCCTGCTGGACGAGCCGACCTCCCAGCTCGACCCCGTCGCCGGGGACGAGCTGATCTCGCTGCTCCGCCGGCTCAACGAGGAGTGGGGGGTGACAGTGCTGCTCGGCGAACACCGGCTGGAGCGCTGCCTCGCGGCCGCCGACCGCGTGGTGGCCCTTCAGGGGGGCGCCGTGGCCTTCGATGGGCCGCCGCGGGACTTTCTCGCCTGGGCCCTCGAGTTCGACCCGCCACTGGCGACCCCGCTGGCGCGTCTCTTCCGCGGGGCGGGTCTGCCGGTCCCCGCGAGCGTCCGCGAGGCGCGCGCGACGCTCGCCGCACGCGGCGTCGAGCCCGACGGCTCCAGGGCCGTGAGCACTGCGTCGCCACCGGGGCGCGAGGGCGAGCCCGTCATCACCGCAGACGACGTCTGGGTCGAGCTGGGGGAGGGGGAGGAGCGGACCGAGGCGCTGCGCGGCGCGGACCTGGAGATCCGCCCGGGCGAGCGGATCGCTCTGATGGGCCGCAACGGAGCGGGCAAGAGCACGCTGCTTCGGGCCGCCGCGGGCCTGATCGAGCCCGCTCGTGGCCGGATCGGGGCGCCGCGCGGGGTCGCTCTGCTGCCGCAGCGCCCCGACGACATGCTGGTGGGGGAGACCGTGGGTTCCGAGCTGCCGGGTGAGGCCGGCGCGGACGCGCTGCGGCTGTTCGGGCTGGAGCGACTCGCGGAAGCCGACCCGCGCGATCTCTCGGGCGGCGAGCGCCAGCGGCTCGCGCTCGCGATCGTTGTCGCGGGCCGGGGCGCTGGCGGGGAGAGGCCGGGCGCGGTCCTGCTCGACGAGCCGACCCGGGGGATGGATCGTGAGCGCAAGGCCGAGCTCGCGGCGTTCGCGACGGACGTCTCGCGGACCGGCTCGGCCGTGCTGATCGCCACGCATGACGTCGAGTTCGCGGCCACCTTCGCTGACCGGGTGGTCCTGCTCGGCCAGGGCGAGGTGGTGGCCGACGGGGCACCGGAGGAGCTGCTGGGCGGCGGCTGGTACTTCTCGACCGAGGTCGCGCGGGCGCTCGGCGGCGCCGCGATCTCCCCCGAGCAGGCCCTCGCTGCCATCGGCCTCGAGGCGGCGCGGAGATGAACTGGGAGCTCGCGATCGTCGTGCTGCTCGCCGTGGCCCTGATCGGCGGCTTCGCCTGGTACGAGCGCTCTCGCCCGCCGGCCCAGATCGTCGCTCTCGTCGCGGCGCTGGCTGCCCTCGCCGTCGCGGGCCGGGTGGTGCTCTCCCCGATCCCGAACGTCGTCCCGACCACCGACATCGTGCTGCTCTCCGGATATGCGCTCGGCGGTGCGCCGGGCTTCGCGGTCGGCGCCCTCACCGCCCTTGTCTCGAACTTCTGGCTCGGCCAGGGGCCGTGGACCCCCTGGCAGATGGCGGGCTGGGGGATGACCGGGGTGCTCGGCGCGGGCCTCGCCGCCGCCACTGGCAGGAGCATGGGGCGGTGGAGCCTCGCCGCCGTCTGCGCCGCCACGGGCTTTCTCTACGGCGCCCTGTTGGACTTCTCGGTGATGTTCACCTACGGCGGGGAGCAGTCACTCGACCGCTACCTGGCGCTCTCCGCCCGGGGGCTCCCGTTCAACGTCGCGCACGCCGCCGGCAACGCCGTCCTCGCTCTGGTGGCGGGCCCCGCCTTCGTCCGGATGCTGCTGCGCTACCGCAGTCGCTTCGAGTTCGCCTGGGGGGACGGCCTCCCGGCCGCGAAGGGGCGACCTGCGACACGGTCGGCCGCGGCGGGACCTGCGTGTGTCCTCGTTTGCCTGGTGGCGCTCACACCCGCCCTGCTGGCTCCCGAGCGGGCGGAGGCGGCGAAGGGGCCGGCGGCCGCGGTGAGCTGGCTGAAGCGCGCGCAGAACGAGGACGGCGGGTTCGGCACCGACCCCGGTACGCCGTCCAGCCCGGTGATGACCGGTTGGGCATGCCTCGGGCTGGAGGCCGCGGGGGTCAACCCGCTCACCGTGAAGAAGGGCGGCAAGTCGCCGATCGACTATCTGGAATCCGAGAAGGCCGAGATCCGGAGCGCCGGCGACCTCGAACGGACCATCCTGGTCCTCGAGGGCGCCGGCCTGGATTCCCGGAAGTTCGCCGGCCGGGACCTCGTCGCCTCGCTGCGGGCCCGGCGCCGCTCGGACGGCTCCTGGCCCGGGCAGGTCAATCCGACGGCGTTCGGGATCCTCGCGCTCTCCGCGGCCGGAAGTCGCGGTGGCCTCTCGCGCTCGGCCGCCTGGCTGCGCGGAGCTCGCAACCCGGACGGCGGCTGGGGGTTCGCCAAGGGATCCGCGAGCGACCCGGACAGCACCGGGGCGGCCGTGCAGGCCCTGGCGGCGGCCGGCGGCGGCAGAGCCACCATCAGTGGCGGTGCCAACTGGCTGCGCGGCGCCCAGGTCGCGGGCGGCGGCTTCGCGGTCAGCGGCGGCAGCGCCAACGCTCAGTCCACGGCCTGGGCGGTCCAGGGCATGGTCGCGGCCGGTACGAGTCCGGCCTCGGTTTCCGTCGGCGGCCGCTCGCCGTTCGACTACCTCCGGGCCGTCCAGGCCGCGGACGGCCATTACCGCTACTCCTTTGCGACGGACCAGACCAAGGTCTGGGTGACGGGGCAGGCCCTGGCGGCCGCGAAGCAGAAGGCATTCCCGCTGGCCCCGGTGGCGCGGGCGGGCGGGGGCGGGCCGGCGGACCGGCAGGCCGGCGCCAGAGGCACGCAGGCCTCGGGCGGAGCCGCGGGCGCGGCGCCGGCGGAATCCGCGGCGCCCGGGGGCGCGACCGCGGGGACGAAGGGGGCTGCGGGGGCCGCTCCGCCGACAGAAGCTGCCCCGGCCCAGCCGGGCGCGGCGGCGCCAGTCCAAACCGCGCCGGCCGGCTCCCTCGAGCCGTCACCGGCGGACGAGGACTCGGACGACGGCGGGGTGCCGTGGTGGGTGATCGCGGCCGCGGTGACGGCCGTGGTCGCAGCCGTGATCGGCACGTGGCTGCGCCGCGGGCGGTCTCGTTCGGCGGAGTACCAATGAGTACTGCTGCGAGTACCCATGGGTACCCCACCCATATGTAGGTCCCGCCCCCTCTCGACTACGTTTCCCGCATGGAGGTCGACGACGCGATCCGCAGCCGGCGCACCCACAAGGCCTACGGGCGGGAGCCCGTGGACAGGGCGCAGCTCGAGGAGCTGCTCGAGCTCGCCCGCTGGGCCCCGAATCACAACCTGACCAATCCCTGGCGGTTCCGGGTGATCGGCCCCCAGGCGCTCGAGCGGCTCAAGGAGGCCGCGGGCCCAGAGGCCGCCACGAAGCTTGACCGGGCGCCGACGCTGGTCGTCTGCTCCTGCGCTCTGAGCGGCGATGCGGTCCAGGACGAGGAGGACCTGCACGCCGCCGCCTGTGCGGCCTACATCGTGCTACTGGCGGCCCACGGCCGCGGTCTCGCCGGCTACTGGCGAACGCCGGAGGTGCTGCGGACCAGGGAGGGTCGCGCCGCCGTGAGCATGCCCGAGGACGAGCGGTTCATCGGGCTGCTTCACCTCGGCCATCCGGTCCAGGAGCAGCGCGCGCCGGAGCGGCTGCCCCCCGAGCAGGTGGTGGAGTTCCTCGAGTGAGCGGAGCCGCGTCGTGATCCCACGAGAGAAGGCGATCGAGGAGCTCCAGGCCGGGGACTTCGACGTCGTGGTCGTCGGCGGCGGCATCACGGGAGCGGGAGTCGCGCTCGACGCCGCCTCGCGCGGCTACTCGGTGGCGCTGCTCGAGCGCAACGACTTCGCGATCGGGACCTCGAGCCGCTCCTCGAAGATGGTCCACGGCGGCCTTCGGTATCTGCGCAACTTCGACCTCGGGCTGGTCCGGGAGGCGCTGCTGGAGCGGCAGCTCATGGTCCACCTCGCCCCGCACCTGGTCTATCCGACTCCATATCTGGTTCCCGCGCTGGGCGATGCGCGCCGCGACCGCGGCATCGGGATCGGGCTGAACATGTACGACGTGATGGCGACCTCGCGGATCGGGCGGGGGCGCAGCCAGCGTGCAGAGCACGGGGATGAGGGCGAGTTCTGGTCGCCGGAGCGGCACCGGACGATCTCAGGAGAAGAGGCGGCGGAGCTGATCCCCGCGCTGGCTCCGCTCGAGCCGAACTCGGCCTACCTCTTCTACGACTGCCAGACCGACGACGTCCGGCTGGTGCTGACCGTCCTCGGAGAGGCGGAGCGCTTCGGCGCCATCCTGCTGAACGGGGCCGAGGTCGTCGAGGTCGTCGACGAGGACGGGCGCGCGTGCGGGGTCGTCTTTCGCGAGGCCGAGTCGGGCGAGCGGATCGAGGTGGGCGCGGCCAACGTGGTCAACGCCACCGGCGTCTGGGCGGACCGGATCAAGACCGAGGAGATCCTCACCGAGGAGGAGATCCCGCGGATCGCCCCCAGCCGCGGCACCCACATCACGCTCTCCACCGATGACATCGACGTCGGCACGGCCGCCGCGGTGATTCCGGCGGGCGACCGTACGATCATGGTCCTGCCCTGGTACGGCCGTGCGATGGTCGGGCCGACGGACAACGACTACGACGGCGACATCGACCACGTGCCCCCATCCAAAGACGACATCACCTACCTGCTCGACGCCGTGAACGACTACTTCGCGCTCGAGCTGACGCCGGACGACATCGCTGGCGCCTTCGCCGGGGTCCGGCCGCTGATCTCGACCGGCGACCCGAAGAAGTCCGTGGACATCTCCCGGAAGTCGGAGCTGTACGAGACCTCCTCCGGGATGCTGACCATCACCGGCGGAAAGCTCACCACCTGGCGCCGGATGGCGGAGGAGGTGGTGGACAGGATCGTCGATCGCGACGGCCGAGAGGGGGAGTCCCGAACCGATGACATCCCGCTGGGGATGCCCGCGCGGCCGGAGGACCTCGAGACCGATCTCGAACTGCCCGACGGCAGCCTGGACCTGCTCGCGTTCCGCTACGGACACGCGGCCCGGCACGTGCTCGACGTCGCCGAGGAACGCCCAGAGCTCGCCGAGCCGATTCTCGAGGGGCACCTGGATCTGCTGGCGGAGGTGGTGATCGCCGCGCGCGACGAGCAGGCCCGCTCCGTGGCCGACGTGCTGCTGCGGCGCACCCGGCTCGGCCTGATCGCCGCCAACCGGCTGCGCACTGCGGAATCCGTCTCGCACGTCGCCGAGACGCTGGGCGCCGAGCTGGGATGGAACAAGGAGCGAATCGCCGAGGAGGCCGAGGCGTGGGTGAGGACGGCTGGCGAGGAGGGCATCGACCCGGCCGCGGCGACCTCGAAGGCCGTCTAGCGGCCGTCAGGCCGCTGTGGCACCATGCCGCGCGCGATGGCCGTGAAGGACCTGCATCTGGCGGATCTCCACGAGCGCGCCCGTGAGCTGGGCGTGCCCCGCTTCCGCATGCTCACGCGCGATGAGCTGATCGAGGCGATCGAGGGCGGCGACGATCCCGCGCCCGACAAGACGGAGACGGAGAAGAAGCCGGAGAGGCGCCCGCGCCGCGCGCGAAAGAAGGAGGCCGAGCAAAAGCCCTCCGAGCCAAAGGAGACGGAGGTCGAGGAGGCCGAGACGGAGGAGGTGACCGGCGTGCTCGACCGGATGCCCCAGGGCTATGGGTTCCTGCGGCTGGGCGGGCTGGAGCCGACCGACGGGGACGTCTATGTCTCCGCCTCGCAGATCCGCCGCTGTGAGCTCCGGCCGGGCGACGAGGTCGCGGGGCCCGCCCGCCCTCCCCGTCGCGGCGAGCGCCATCGCGCCCTGGTCCGGGTCGCCTCGGTGAACGGGGGGGAGCCGGAGGGCGACCGCACCCAGTTCGAGGACCTCACGCCCAAGGCGCCCCACCGGGAGATCCCCAAGCTGGAGTCCGCCGGACTGCCCGAGCCGCTCTCCTACGGCGAGCGGGCGCTGGTCCTCGCCGGGGAAGCCGCGGCGGCGAGCGCCCTGCTCCGCGAGGTGGCCGGCGCCCTGGCGGGCTCCGACGCCGTCATCACCGTGCTGCTGGCCGGTCCTTCAGCGGAAGACCCCTCCGAGTGGCAGAGCGCAGCAGATGTCGAGATAGTCGGGGGCGACGCGGAGATCGAGGCCCGTGAGCGCGTCCGGTCCGCGGAGCTGTCGCTAGGACGGGCGAAGCGGAAGGTCGAGCAGGGCGAGGACGTCGTGGTCCTGATCGACTCGCTCTCGAGCCTCGCGGAGGGCTACCGCGACGTGTCGCGGGTGAAGCGCCTGTTCGGCTCCGGCCGTGAGCTGGCGGAGGAGGGCAGCGGCTCGCTCACGATGATCGCCGCGGTCGTCGGCGCGGACGAGCGCGCGAAGGATGTCGAGGACGCCCTCAAGGGAACCGAGGACGTCGTGGTCCGGCCCGACTAGGGCCTACGCGCGGTCGCGCCCGCCGTAGGAGATCTCGGCCCAGGAGGGCTCGGCGGAGAGCTCGATCAGCTCCGAGTCGCGCTCGGGCTGCACGTATCCGAAGGTCTGGGTGCTCTCGTCGAAGACGATGTCCAGCTCGCCCTCCTTGACCCGCTGATCGAGCCAAGCACCCCGGAAGACGAGCCGTCGAAGCCAGTGGACGAGGCTCCGGTTCGCGGGGCCGACCAGGTCGTCCCAGTTCTCGTTCACGTGCTCGCCGAGGCGGGAGCAAGGCTCGCGAATCTCGCCGTTTACGGCCAGCTCCAACAGGTCCTCCAGCTCGTGCTCATCGAGGCCCTGGCGGACGAAATCCAGCTTCACGGCCGCCTGCTCCACCCGCTGGGCGAAGTCCCGCTCGTTGAAGGAGAAGCGGAGCTCTCCGTACTCGAGCACGTAGTCGGTGCCGGACTCGTAGTTTCCTCTGCGAACGGTGTCGTCCCTCACGCTGTGAGCATCTTGGCGCATGCCGGGGGGCATCGCCAGTGATTGACCTCACCTGAACAAGGGTTTGCAGGTGAAGGGATTTACCCGCACGCAGGGACGGTTGCGACGCAGATCCTCAGGGCTGATAGGGGGGCGCCTCGCCCCAGCCCCACTTCGGGACCGGCGCCTCCGGCGGCGGCTCGGCGCCGGGCTGGGAGTTCTGGAGGGCGAGCCGGGAGCCCCATTCCGCGTAGGCCATCAAGGCCGAGCGGAACTCAGGATCGTCCGGGAGGCCGGCGTCCTCGGCGGCGAGGCTCACCAGCGTGACGAACCGCTGCCGCTCTTCCGGGGTGATGGCGAGGTCGTGGTGCCTGTTGAGCATGCGGTGATATCCGCCCAGTTCCGTGTACTCGGCCGGGCCGCCGAAGACCTCGCACCACCAGGTCGTCACGTTTTTGCGGTGCTCCGCGCTGACCCCGCCCGGGAAGTACGGAGAGATCAGCTCGTCGGCCTCGATCCGGTCATAGAACGCATTGAACAACCGCTCGAGGGCCTCCCGGCCGCCCGCCCACTCGTACAGGGTCGGAGTTTCCGCCTTCTCTGCCACAAGGTGAAGCTAGCGGAAGGCGCAGCCCGCGAGGTGGTCGTTGACCATCCCCACCGCCTCCATCGTCGCGTAGGCCGTGGTGGGCCCCACGAAGACAAAGCCGCGCCGCTTGAGCTCCTTCGCCATCGCCTTCGACTCCTCCGTCGTCGCCTCGAGGTCGCCGGCCTGGCTCGGCCCCGGACGGTCGGGATCGGGAGCGAATCCCCAGACCAGCTCGTCCAGCGTCTCTCCCTGCTCGTGCAGCTCCCGGATCGCCTTCGCGTTCGTGATCGCGGCCTCGATCTTCTTGCGGTTGCGGACGATCCCGGCGTCGGCCATCAGCCGATCGAAGTCCTTCTTGCCGTATCGGGCGACCCTCTCGACGTCAAAGCCGTCGAAGGCCTTGCGGAAGTTCTCCCGCTTGCGCAGGATCGTGGTCCAGGAGAGCCCGGACTGGAACGCCTCCAGGCTCAGCCGCTCGTACAGCTCGGTCTCGCCGTGCAGGGGCCGGCCCCACTCGTCGTCGTGGTAGGCGATCAGATCCGGCGATCCCAGGCACCACCAGCAGCGCTCGACCCCGTCGGGTCCGGCCTCGACCGCCAAGGTGGGCTCGCTCATCGCCCTCCGCGGCTAGCGACTGCGCCCGAAGATCCGCAGCAGGAAGAGGAAGAGGTTGATGAAGTCGAGGTAGAGCGCGAGCGCGCCCATGATCGCGGCGCGGCCCTCCGCCTCGCCGGTCAGCCCCTCCTTGGAGATCTGGGTCAGCTTCTGCATGTCGTACGCGGTGAGCGCGGCGAAGATCGCCACGCCCGCGTAGGTGGTGATCCAGTAGAGGGTCGAGTTCGCCCAGAAGATGTTCACGATCGTCGCCAGGATCAGCCCGATCAGGGCCATGAAGGCGATCGCGCCCAGCTTCGAGAGGTCCATGTCGGTGAGCGCTCCCCAGGCGGCCAGAGCGCCGAACATGCCGGCGGTGATCAGGAACGTCGTGAAGATGGACTGCGCCGTGTAGAGCTCGAAGATCAGCGCGAAGGTGACCCCGACCGTCGCCGCGTAGATCAGGAAGAGGACCGTCGCGGTGGTGGGGGAGATCGAGTTGATCCGGAAGGAGATGAAGAAGACCAGCCCGAGCTGGGCCGCGATCACCCCGAGCAGGATCAGCGGGTTCTCGGTGATGTCGGTCAGCATCTGGTCGGACGATCCGATCGCCGCCGCCGTGCCGCCGGTGACCAGCAGCCCGATGAACATCCACATGAAGACGCGCTGGAGGAAGCCCGACTCCGGGCGTGCGACCTCCGCAGGCTGTGCCGCGTACTCCACGGGCGGGAGCCTATTTCACGCCGCTGTCGCTTTAGGTAGAGATGGAGGAGACGCCCGCCGGCCCGAGGCGCTTCCGTGACCTGCCGCGCCAATCGCTGCTCGGCTTCACCGTGCCGGTCGCGACCACCCGCACCGCCCGCCTGCTGGGCCTCGCGATGCTCGACCGTGAGGACGCCGGCGACGGGCTGTTGATCCCGGACTGCCGCAGTGTCCATACGTTCGGGATGCGGTTCGAGCTTGACCTCCTCTTCCTTGACGAAGAGGGGAACGTGGTGGAGCTGCGCCGCTCGGTTCCTCCGGGCCAGCGGGTCCGCTGCCCGGCCGCAGGCTCGGTGCTCGAACTGCCCTCGCCCTGACGCCCAATCAGGCGTCGCCGCGAAAAGTTCGTGGTGGCGACCACGATGACAGGGGCCCCCAGCGTGCCTAGGGTCGTGAGATCTTGACGCCGCATCCGGATAGCCGAGATGACGTGTCCCGCAGTCGAGTGCGACGCAGGGGGAGCACGCTGGCGCTCGCCGTCGCCTGCGGGGCGCTCATGATCTGGCCTCCCGGCGCGTCGGCGGCGACCTGCAATTTTGCGGACGCGGGCTCGGGGCTTTGGCACGACGCCGCCAACTGGAGCTGCGGACACATCCCGACCACCGGTGACACCGCTGTCGTGGGCAGTGGCGACAACGTCACCGTCGACCAGGCCGACGGTGTCGGGTCGCTCAGCCTGGACGCGGGCACGATCACGGTCATCAACAACTCCACTCTGTCGGTCAGCGTCCTCTTCTCCGCGAGATCAGGCACGGTCACGGGGACGCTCGCCAGTGGCGGCATCATCTCGGTCCAGTCCACCGGCTCGTTCCTGAAGGCCACCAGCGGAACCCTGACCGTCCAGGGCGCCGACCTGGTCCTGAACGGCAGCGGGAGCTTCACCGAAGACGGGGCGATCGCGTTGAACGAGGCCGGCGGCGGTGATCCGCACCTTCGGATCAGGAAGGACTTCACGATCAGCGGCTCCGGAGGGTTCCCTAGCTTTCAATCGTCGTTTCCGCCGACCCCTCCCTTCCTGATCGTCGAGGCGCCCGACGGCAACCTGATCAAGAGCGGCACCGAGACCTCGACGGTCAACAGCGGTCTGGACAACGACGACCAGGTCACCACCCAGGCGGGGACCCTCGAGCTGAATGGGGGCACAGGCACCGCATCCAGCGCTGGGACCTACTCGACGGCATCCGGGGCGACGACCGAGTTCTCCACCAATCCGGTCAACCTCGACGCCGCCGGCGGGACGATCACCGGCGCGGGTCTGACCAGGCTCGGGCTCGGCACCGAAATTGACGTGCCTTCGGGCGCCGCATTCACACCGGGCAGCCTCAGCCTGGACGGCGGCGCCGTGAAAAACTTCGGCGGCATCAGCAGCCTCACCCTGGCCTCCCTGACCGTCACCAGCGGCACCCTCGACGGTGTCCCCACCACGACGGTGGCCGCGGGCGGCAGCTTCGCCACCGGCCCGGGTACGTTGAACCTGAATACAGGCTCCGACCTGGTCCTGAACGCGGCGGGAACCATCGCCGGCAGCGTCTGCCTCGAGGACGGGACATTTAGTCCCAACGAGATCGTCCAGGTGAATGCGACATTGACGCTCGAATCCGACGGCGGGTTCACGTGCTCCGGTAATCCCTCCACCACGCAGCTGTTCATCAACGGCCCCAACGGGCAGCTTCGGATTCGCGACACCTCGGGTACGGTCGACGCCCGTACCGCCGTCAGCGGGAGCGCCGTCCTGGAGACGGGCCAGAGCCTCATCACCTCCAACGGATTTGAGTTGGCCACAGGGGGCGTGCTGACCGGGGGCGGCCAAGTCTCCGGCAACGTCAACAACACGGCGGGCACGGTGCGCCCCGGCAGCTCACCCGGGACGCTGACCCTCGACCACGGCTATACGCAGGGTCCGGCGGGGACGCTCGAGGTCGAGGTGGACGGGACGGCGTCCACCGCCTTCGACGTCCTCGACGTCAACGGCGCGGCCGCCCTGGACGGCACCCTCAAGGTGATCCAGGGGCCGTTCGAGCCGGACTTCGATGACGTCTTCCCGGTGCTGACCTCGGCCTCCCGGACGGGGACGTTCGCGACGCTCGATGGACCTCCACTGCCGAACGGGAAGACCTACCAGGTCACCTACCCAGGGGCACCGAACTTCGGCGCGCAGCTGGAGCTCGTGCCACCGCCGACCAACCCGCCCCCGAACAACCCGCCCCCGAACAACCCGCCGCCCGCGGCGCAGACCCCGGCAGCGCAGACCCCAGCGCCCACGCCCACGCCGAATCCGCTCTGCGCGCAGCTCCGCGCAAAGCTGAAGAAGACCAAGAGCAAGGCGGGGAAGCGCAAGATCCGCGCGAAGCTCCGCCGCCTCGGCTGCTGAGCGGCGGCCCCGCCCGGCCGCTTGACGGGAAGCGGCTCATTCGATAACGTTTGACTGAGTCAAAGAATGGCCGGCACGACCAAAACCGGGGCCAGGAGTGCTCGCCAGGACGATCGGGTCGCCGCCGTCCGAGCCTTCAACCGCTTCTACACCAAGGAGCTCGGCCTGCTCGGCCGCGGCTTCCTCGGGACCGACTACACGCTCACCGAGGCGCGCATCCTCTGGGAGATCGGCCACTCCGACGGGCCCGCCGAGGTCATCGAGGTCCGGAACGAGCTCGATCTCGACCCGGGCTACCTGAGCCGCATCCTCGCCCGCTTCGAGCGGGACGGCCTCGTGATCAGGGACCGCTCGGATCAGGATCGCCGCCGCCAGTTGGTCCGGCTCACGGGGTCCGGCCGGGCAAGGGTCCGCACCTTCGACACCCGCGCGAGCAGGGAGTTCCGCGACCTCCTGGACGCGCATTCGGAGGTCGAGCAGCGCCGGCTGGTGGAGGCGCTCTCCGACGCCCGCGCGATCCTCGGGGACCCCGCCGCACCCCGGCAGGTGAAGCTGCGTCAGCCCCGCCCGGGCGACCACGGCTGGATCCTCGAGCGCCACGCCGCCGTCTACTCGGCCGAGCAGGGGTGGGGGCCGAAGTTCGAGGCCTACTGCGGCCAGGTGATCGTCGACTTCATCGAGCGGGACGACCCGGAGCGCGAGCGCTGCTGGATCGCCGAGCTCGACGGCGTCCGCTGCGGCTCCATCTACTGCACCAAGCGAACCGAGAAGGTGGCGCAGGTCAGGCTGCTGCTGGTCGAGCCCTGGGCCCGGGGGGCGGGGGCCGGCGCGAAGCTCGCGAAGGCGTGCGTGGACTTCGCCCGTCGGGCCGGCTACGAGCAGATCATGCTCTTCACCAACAGCAACCTCTCCAGCGCCCGCCGCATCTACGAGTCGCTCGGCTTCGAGTTCCGCGCCGAGCAGCCCGAGGACATCTTCGACGACGACTCCGTCGGTCAGGAGTTCTGGCTGGATCTCTGAGTCAGCCCGGCCGGCAGGTCAAGCCGAGCTCGTACAGGCGCGACTCGATCGGTGCCGCGTCCTCCCTGAACTGCGCGTGGGTCGCCCGGAAGGCCAGCTCGGGATTCGGGTCGGCCGCGGCCTGGTTCCAGGCCTCTGTCGCCTTGGAGTCGAGCTCGCGCTTGAGCCTCAGGATCTCGTGGGCGAGGTCGCGGTCGGGGCTGGGCGGCTCGATCGCCGCCATCTCCGCGGTGGACTGCTTCTCGAGCTCGATGACCTGGTCGAACCTCGGCTGACCCAGCGAGACCATCCGCGAGTGGTACTTAAGGCAGACCTGGTTCAGGTCCTGCATGTACTCGTCATGTGGCGCCAGCAGCAGGAAGCCGACCGCTGCCGCCGCGCTCACCCAGATCGCTGGGTAGACAAAGCGCAGCGGTGTGGGCCGGGGCGGCTCCGAATAGACGACGCTGCCGACGGCGGTGGTGGCGACTAGGTCGCCGATCCGCTGCCGGCGGCCGCCGCTTCCGGTCATCACGAGCAGGGCCAGGAGCGGCTCCTCCACGATCCGGATCACGTTTCGGGCGGCGATCGCGTTCGCGCCCGGCGGGCTGCCGTCCGGCTTGATCACCCGGAGGCCCATCAGGTACTTCCCGACCGTGTAGCCGGTGGTCGACTCGCAGACGAAAAAATAGGTCACCTCGAGCGCGAGCAGGATCAGCAGCCAGGGCCCGCCGCCGAGGATCGTCTGGACGGCGACGAAGAGGAAGGTCAGGATCAGCCCGTCGATCAGACGGGCCTTCACTCGCCGCCCATCGAGCGGGCGGCGATCGGTCAGCTGCTTGCTCACATCCGGTGCCACGGCGCCTCGGCGATCCCATCGTCATCTCGCGCTGGGCTCTTTAGGTCGCTGGACGGGGGAGATTTAGAGCGGTCGGCGCCTCATCTGGAGCATGCTCCCCCAGATCGAAGAGCTGGCGACGCTGGTGGTCTGCGAGGACGACGACCCGACTCGCGAGCTGCTCTGCGACCACCTGACCGCCGACCGGTACCGCGCGCTGCCGGCGCCGAGCGCTTCCGACGCGCTCCGGCTCTGCGGCTACAACCAGCCGGACCTGATGATCCTCGACCTCGGGCTGCCGGATGCGCCGGGGATCGAGGTCCTGAGGCAGATTCGATCCGCCGACGGGGCCGCCGATCGCTTTGACCCGGAGCTGCCCGTTATCGTGCTGACCGGCCGCGGGAGCGATGCCGATCGAGTGCGCGGCTTCGGGTCGGGTGCCGACGACTATCTCACCAAGCCGTTCCATTATCCCGAACTGCTCGCGCGGATCGCCGCCGTGCTGCGCCGGCGCGCGGGGCGCAGGGACGGCCCCATCAGGGTCGGCGAGCTGGTGATCGATCCGGCGACCCGCGAAGTACGGATCGGCGAGCGGGAGGTCGAGCTGGCGAACAAGGAGTTCGCCCTGCTGCGAACGCTCGCGTCAGAGCCCCGACGGGTCTTCACCAAGGAGGAGCTGCTTCGCGACGTCTGGGGCTTCAAGTCGATGGGCCGGACGCGCACCCTGGACTCGCACGCCAGCAGGCTGCGCCGCAAGCTCGACCCGGAGGGGGTCCGCTACGTCTTCAACTGCTGGGGCGTCGGCTACCGGCTGGTCGAGGGCTGACTTGATCACCCATGGGCACAGGCGGCGGCTGAACCGGGCCCTGCACGAGCTTCGGCGCCCGCTCCAGGCGCTGGCGCTGCTCGACGGCGCCAGCATCCACGCGGCGCCGGAAGGAAGCCGCCGCGGGCTGCTGGAGCTGGCCCGTTGCGCGCTCGACGATCTGGATCATGCGCTGAACGGAGGGACCCCACCGAACGCGGCGAGGCTGGTCTCCTGCCACGAGCTGGTCCTCGGCTGCCTTGAACGGTGGCGGCCCGCGGCGGCCGGCGCCGGGGGATTCAAGCTCTACTGGGATGCGGGGCCCGCCTGGGTCGAGGGAGACCCGGCGCGGATGGCCCAGGCGCTGGACAACCTGATCGCGAACGCGCTCGAGCACGGCGGGCCACCGCTGATCGTCACCGGGGCGAGGGTCGCCGGCAGGCTCCGTATCACGGTGGCGAATGGCGGGTCCGGGGACGACCTCAATGGAAGCGGATCGCCCCTCGTTCGAAGGAACGGCGATCGGTCCAGCCGGCGCTCCGATCCCCGCCGCGGGCACGGGACCGCAGTCGTCTCGGAGGTCGCCTCGGCGCACCGCGGCCGCTTCGCACTGTGCCGGACCGGCGAGGGCTGCGTAGCCGCTCTCGAGCTGCCCCTGGCCGACACGCGCTACGCACGGGCGGCGTGAGCCGGCGTTCACGGGCGCTCGTCTTCCTCCTCGCTGCGCTGGCTTGCGCCATGCTCGCCGCCCTGCTGGCCGGGCGCTACCGCTCCAGTGTCGAGGCCAGATACGGCACGCTCCAGCCGGTCGTGGTCTCCTCGGTGGAGCTGCCGGCGGGGCAGGCCCTTGACCCCGAGCAGGTCAAGCGCGGCCTCGAGGTGCGCCGGGTTCCGACCGAATTCTCCCCTCCCGGCGCGCTGCGGCGTCCGGGGGAGGCGCTGGGCCGCGCTCCGGCTGCCACGATCCCGCCCGGCGCGTACGTGCTGGCCGCGCAGCTGGTCGTCCCGCAACCCGCGCCCGCCCGGACCCCCGGGGCGGGGCACGGCCACCGCCCGGTCCAGGTGCCGGTGAGCGGTGCGGAGGCACTGCTCGTCGGCGGGGCCGCGCCCGAGGGCGGACGGCTGGACGTGGTCGTCTCCCAGCGCGCCGGCCTCGGTTCCCAGGGGAGGACCTACATCGCCGCCGAGGGGATCCGATTGCTCGCGCTGAACCGCCCCGGAGGCCCGGGCGAGGAGTGGCAGGCCACCTTGGCCCTGACCCGGGAGCAGGCGCTCGACCTGATCGGCGCTCAGAGCGCGGGTCGTGAGATCCGGCTCCTGGCCCGGCCCTAGGAGGACTTCTCGACGGCGGCGCGGAACGCCGCCTCGGCGTCCTCGCCGAACACCGCGAAGACCACGCGCTCCAGCGAGCCGCCGTCAGGGTGCCTGCGGACCTCCTCGACCTCGATCCGTGCGGCCTCCTCCACCGGAAATCCGCCCACCCCGGTGCCGAAGGCCACCAGTGCCAGGCTCTTCGCGCCCAGCTCGTCGGCTTTCGCCAGGGTGCTGGCCGTCGCCCGGCGTATGACCTCCGCGGACGTCGGCCCGCCCAGCTCCATCGTCGCCGCGTGAATCACCCAGCGGCTGGGCATCTCGCCGGCCGTGGTCTCGACGGCTTCGCCGAGCCCGATCGGCGCCGCCCGGTCGCTCTCCTCCTGGATCGCGGGGCCGCCGGCCCGCGAAATCGCTCCCGCCACTCCGCCGCCATGCTTGAGGTCGGTGTTCGCGGCGTTCGCGATCGCGTCGACCTCGAGCTTGGTGATATCGGCGCGCTCGACCTCGATGGTGGCCATGGGGGTGATTCTCTCCGATTCGCCGCTCATCTCCTCATGGACGAAGCCGTCCGGCGCCGTCACCTGGACCAGCTCGCCGCAGAGCTGCGGCGCCGGCTCGTCGAACGCCGCCGCGCTGAGGCCGCGGCCGCGAAGGAGGAGCCCGCTCCCTTGCCGGAGGCGGTCCGGGCGGTCGTCGACGAGGAGGCGGCGATCCTCGAGGACACGACGAGGGAGCGCCTCTGCGAGCTGATCCTTCGAGAGGCGGTGGGGCTGGGACCACTGGAGGAGCTGCTGGCTGACCCCACGGTCGAGGAGGTGATGGTGAACGGTCACGACCGGGTGTACGTCGAGAGGGGCGGTCGGATCGAGCTGACCGAGGTCAGCTATCCGTCTGAGCAGGCGCTGCGGGACGCGATCGAGCGGATCCTCGCTCCACTCGGCAGGAGGGTCGACGAGCTGAGCCCGATGGTGGACGCACGCCTCGAGGATGGGTCCCGGGTCCACGCCGTCATCCCGCCGCTGGCGGTCGACGGGCCGTCGCTCTCGATCCGCCGCTTCTCGGCGGTCAGGCCCAGCCCGCGAGACCTGGTCGAGCTGGGCACGCTGACCCCCGAGCTCCACGATCAGCTGGCCGCCGCCGTCGAGGCGCGGCGCAGCATCCTGGTCAGCGGCGGGACGGGCTCGGGCAAGACCACCCTGCTGAACGCCCTCTCGGCCTTCGTCAATTCCGTTGAGAGGGTGATCACAATCGAGGACGCCGCCGAGCTCCGCCTGGAGCAGCCGCACGTGGTCCGGCTGGAGAGCCGTCCGGCCAACGTGGAGGGGCGGGGGAGGGTCACCATTCGCGACCTGCTTCGGAACGCCCTCCGGATGCGCCCCGACCGGATCGTGATCGGCGAGGTCCGCGGCGCCGAGGCCCTCGACCTGCTGATGGCCCTGAACACGGGTCACGAGGGAGCGCTCTCGACCGTTCACGCCAACTCACCCGAGGATGCCCTGCGACGGGTGGAGACGCTCGCGCTCATGGCGGGGGTTGGACTGCCGCATGAGGCGATTCGCGAGCAGCTGGGTCGGGGCCTCGATCTGGTGATCCACCTTGCGCGGCTCGCCGACGGTTCCCGCCGCGTCGTGGAGGTGGCGGAGGTCGTACGAGCCGCCGGCTCGGTGGGGGTCCGCGAGCTCTATCGCCGTGGGCGAGAGACGGAAGGAGCGGCGTGGGCGCGACCGCACTGATCGTCCTGGCCGCCCTCGCCGGCGGCCTGCTCTGCGTGGCCGCGCGGGAGGCGGTTCTCTCCGCGCCGCGCTTCGCGGCCTGGCTGACGGGCGCGGTGGTGCCACTCGCGAGAGCGGGAAGGGAGGGCTACGCGCCCAGTGCGGAGGAGCAGAGGCGGCTCGCGCTGCTCGGTAGCGGCGCCATCCTCGGGCTTGCCGTCCTTCTGACCGGCCCAGGGCCACTCGCGATCGCGGCGGCGGCGGGACCCTCGACCGCGGCGTGGCTGGTGGCGCGGCGGCGGGCGCGTTACCGGCGCGCGGTCGAGCGCTCCGTACCGGACATGGCTGCCGCCGTGGCGGATGCAATCTCCGGAGGCCACTCGGTCCGGGGAGCGCTGGCGAGCGCCCGCGCATCCCTCGAGGGGCCGTCTGCCACGGAGCTGGCCCGGGTCGGCGCGGAGCTCGAGCTCGGTACCTCCACCATGGATGCGCTCGCCGCGATGCGCGGGCGGATGAGCTCACCGCGGGTCGACGCCCTTGCGACCGCGCTGCTGAGCCAGCAGGTCGCGGGTGGCGACGTTGCAGATCTGATGCGGCGGCTGGGTACCGCGGCGGCCGAGCGCGATCGCGTGGACGACGAGGCGCGGGCCGCCACCACACAGGCGCGGTTCACCGGCGTGCTCGTCGTGGCCCTTCCGGCGGGCGCGGCGCTGTTCGCCGAGTTGCTCGAGCCCGGATTCGTCTCCGGGGTGCTCTCCGAACCTGCTTCGGCGGCGATGCTGGCCGCGGCGGCTCTGCTCCAGGCCGCGGGCTTCGCGGCGATCAGGCGGCTCGGGAGACCCGCCGAATGATCGCCGTCTCCATGCTCGGTCTGGCGGCGATGCTGCTGTGCGGGGCGGCGGCGCTCGAGTTGTCAAGGGGGCGGACTACTGGGCCCGCCGGGCGCGGGCGTGCCGCGACGCTGGACGGGTTCCTTCCGCGGCGACTCGGCCAGGCGGCGGCTCACTTCAGGATCGAATCCCGGTTGCGCCGCGCGGGCGTGGAGCACCGGCTGACCGTTCCCGCCGTGCTGGCCGCGAAGCTGGCAGGAGCGATCGCCGGCTTCTGCGTCGCTCTGCTGGCGGCGCCCGCCGCCCCGGGGCGGCTCGCCTGGATCGTCGCCGCGGGACTGCCCGCGGCGGGCTTCATCGGCCCCGATGCATGGCTCGAGCGGCGCGCCCGCCGGCGGCTCGGGACGCTGCGGGCGGGTCTGCCGGACGCCCTTGACCTGCTGGCCGTCGGCGCGGCAGCTGGTCGCAGCCCCCTCGCCGGCCTCGCCGAGCTGGGTGGAGCATCCGGACCGCTCGCGCAGGAGCTCGCCGTGCTCACCGCGGAGACGTCGTGCGGAGCTCCACAGGGGGAGGCGCTCAAGGGATTGCGCCGGCGGGTCCCAGTCGCGGAGGTCGCCGCGATGTGCGGCGTAATCGAGCGCTCGCGGCGCTTCGGCTCGCCGCTGGCGGACCAGCTGCGCGAGCAGGCGAGTTCCCTGCGCGCCGTGCAGCGCCGCCGGATAGAGGAGCAGGCCGCCCGCGCCGCCCCGAAGATCCAGCTCGCGGTCGCCCTGCTGCTCGTGCCCTCCGTGCTGCTGATGATCGCGGCCGGCCTGCTCGCGAACGTGGATCGCTTCCTGGCGGGCTTGTGATCCCCGCTTCGTTCTGCGGACTTTGCGGACAAACCCGCTGTCCGAGCCGAGCGTTCTCCGGACGGTAACGAGCGGTTCACGCGTGCTTCACGGCCCTCCACGGGACGCCGCCTAGCGTGCCGCCCCTACCTAATAGTCGATAGACAGGAGGGATGACCCATGAAACGCTTGATAGGTGCCGCGGCGGCGCTCGCGGCTTGCATAGGCGGCGTCGGGGCCGCGACGGCCCTCGCCGACCCTGACGACCTCGGCCAGAACCGCCAGTCGATCAACACGCGCGCCGACTACGCGCCATTCGAGGAGTTCGATCCGCTGGCTAGCTCGTCGAACTGCCCGGGCGGAGCTCCGAGCGGGCGGGCGTCGGACCCGTACGTGCTTCCGGCGGGCTACGACCAGGCGATCGTGGCCGAGGAGTCGGACCCGGTCACGCCGCAGCCCCCTCAGGGTCCCTCGGCGGTGAGCGAGGACCTCTGGGACATGAACACCCAGAACGAGTTCGGCACGGACGCGGGGCGCTATCTGTACCGCACGCACGAGGTCGGATCCGCGCCGAGCGGGGCTGACCCGGCGGCGCCGGGTGGCAGCCAGGTCACAGTCACCGACCTGAAGACCGGAGAGACGAAGAACCTCGCCGACCGCAACGACTGGGAGCGCTTCGACGGGCTCGTTTGGACCCCGTGGGGCACGATCCTGGCGGCCGAGGAGACCATCGTCGCGACCGCTGCGGACCCGCAGGTCCCGCAGGCGAAGGGCGGCCTCGTCTACGAGCTGTTCGTGGACACGAGTGACCCCAGCCGTCTCGATCCGTCGCGAGAGCAGATCACCCCGGGTGACGGCACCACGGACACCGTCCAGGACGGCATTCGCGTGCGTCCGGCGCTGGGCTCGAAGTCGCACGAGGGTCTGCGCTTTGACAAGCGCGGCTACCTCTACGGCATCGCGGAGTCGCGAGGCGAGAGCAATCCGGCCCAGTCGGGCGGGATCTTCCGCTTCGTCCCCGACCGCAAGGGGGACCTCTCGAGCGGTGAGCTCTCGGCGTACGACAGCCCGAACGGCAAGGACGGCGAGGGCCGCTGGCAGGTCCTGCCGCGCGATGCCGTTCAGGTCGATGCCGATGCGGCCGCGGCTGCGGCGCAGGTGAACCGGTACGAGCGCCCGGAGGACGTCGAGACGGGCGAGAGCACCGGGGTCGATCGCATCAGCGGCGGTCACACGCTGTACGTGGCGATCACCGACGACGGTGGCGACGCCACCATCGAGGAGGGCGTGTTCAACATCGACCTCCGTCAGAAGGAGCAGCCATTCGGCTACCGCTACGCGGGTCAGGGGGCGGGGAACGCCACCCAGCCGGAGTTCAACGCGGCCGACAACCTCGCGCTGGATCGCAATGGGAACCTCGCGATCACTGAGGATGGCGGCGGCAACGGCGACG
The DNA here is from genome assembly GCA_963752605.1 of uncultured Solirubrobacterales bacterium. Lineage (GTDB taxonomy): Bacteria > Actinomycetota > Thermoleophilia > Solirubrobacterales > 70-9 > CAVVYW01. The sequence goes on along the minus strand of CAVVYW010000005.1, from coordinate 782,826 downwards.
ACATCTGGATCGCGGCTCCGCCGCGTGCAGATGGCGACGATGACGACAACGGCGGCGAGCGCGGTGAGCCCGCCGGCAGCGTCGAGCGGTTCGCGTCGATCAAGGACTGCACGGCCGAGGGCAGCGGGGTCTACTTCGCCCTCGCCGGGACGGAGCGGTTCAGCCGGCACAATCCGAACCCGGAGGTCCAGAGCCTCGTGCGTGGCGAGACGCTGTTCGTCAACCGCCAGCACGCTGGACAGACCTCGACGGTCGACCAGGGCATCGCGATCGCCCCGGTGGACGACGAGGATGATGGCTAGCGATCAGGGAACGATCGGGCTGTGATGCAGCCGCTGTCGGAAGAGAGCAAACGCGGGGCCGCCTTCGGGCGGCCCCGTCGCTTTTCAGCTGGGCCAGGGACCCTGGTTTGGTCCGCCGTCTGCCCCCAGGACGACCACCCAGAAGATGAGTGCGGCCACGGCGACCAGGACCGCCAGGGTGATGCTCGCCTCGAGTACCGGGCGCCCATCTCGCTCGGTGAGCTCCGTGTACGCGCGGCTGAGCCTCAGGAGGACCATGACCCCGCCGACGATCGCGGCCGGGCACCCGATGAGGGCCAGGAAGTAGACCTCCAGGTATCCGAGATCGAGGTGAGAGAGGAACCACAGCCAGGCCAGCGGCAGGGCCACCAGCACGAGGCTGCCGAGGAACATCAGCGCGGTCAGGCCCAGCACGGCAAGGCGAATGGGCCAGGTCTCTCGGCGAAGGGCTGCTCCCATCAGTCCGTCATCTCCAACATTTCATCAGCCCCCGATCGGCGCCCGCGGGTTGGCGCCCCAGAAGACCAGGGTGCCGAGCATCCCGATCAGATGGACCAGAACGATGTTCAGGAACATCGACTTGGCGGTCGCGGTCCCCACCCCGACCGGTCCGCCGCGGGCGGTGTAGCCGAAGTAGCAGCCGACCAGCACGATGGCCGTGGCCATCACCATGCCCTTGATCACGCTGAATAAGAGATCGGGCGGGTTCTGGAACATCCAGAAGATCAGGAAGTAGCCGCCGGAGCTGACGTCGCCGATCTGCTCCACGACGGCGATCCAACTGGCGAAGAATCCGACCCCGACGGCCCCCAGATAGACGAAGGGCAGCACGATCCACGCCGCCAGCAGCCTGGTGCCGCCAAGGAAGGTGACCGGCGGCACTCCCATCACCTCGAGCGCGTCGATCTCGTCGGAGATCCGCATCGAGCCGAGCTCGGCGACGATCCCGGTCCCGACCTTCGCGGCCATCATGTAGCCGAAGGCATACGGCGTGATCTCGCGCAGGTCACACCAGGCGGCGAACACCCCGGCGTAGGCCGGGGCCCCCTGGGCGCGCAGCAGGTAGGCGCCCTCGATCCCGCAGGTGAGCCCCGAGATGAAGATCAGGCCCCAGATCACCATCGTGGAGCCCAAGATCAGGATCCCGGCCTGGCGCAGGGTCTCCCCGAAGAACTGGAAGACGCGGCCGTTGAAGACGTCGCCCATGACCCGGGCACCGAAGCCGGCGATCTCGCCCATGCCCTCCAGCCAGGCGCGGGGGACGGCCAGCCAGCCCGCACCCATTACGAAGCCGCCATCACTTGATCACCTGCAGTTCCGGATGAGTCGCGAGCAGCGTCTGGGTGAAGACGTAGTTGAAGGCGAAGACCCCCATGAAGGCGATCACCACCGCCTCGTTCACCGCGCGTCCGACTCCCTCCGCGCCTCCGGAGGCGGTCATTCCCTTGTACGAGCAGACGATCGCGATGATCGCCCCGAATAACGTCGTCTTTAAGACAGAGCCCCAGAGGTCGGTGACCGAGGCGTTGTTAAAGAGGGTGGCGAAGAAGCCGCCGAGCGGCTCGTTGTAGAGCATCTCGGCGCCGATCCCGCCGACGATGCCGAAGATGAGCGCGTAGATGTCCATCAGCCCGGTGATCAGCATCAGCGCCAGGAAGCGGGGCACGACCAGGTTCTTGATCGGGTCGACGCCCAGGACCTGAAGCGCGTCGAGCTCCTCGCGGATCTTTCGCGCTCCCAGGTCGGCGGTGATCGCGGTGCCGGCGACGCCCGCGACGACCACCGCGGTGACGAAGGGCGCGAACTCGCGGATCGAGGCCAAGACGAAGAAGCCGCCGAGGCGGTCGAGCGCCCCGAACAGGCTCAGGAAGTTGGCGGCCTGCAGGCCCGGCGCCCCGAAGCCGAAGGCGAGCGTCGAGATCATCATCGGGAACCAGCACAGCTGCAGGGCGAACAGGAACTGGCCGATGAACTCGCCTCCATAGGGGTACGGAGGCCGGATCGCGGAGACGATCGTCTTCGCGGTCAGGATCATCATGTCCCCGACCTGCTCGAAGAGGGACTTTGCGGGCAGGAAGGCGCGATCGGCGACCGTCCGGACCATCAGGTGCCCCTCCCTTGCTCCCTTGGTGCAGTCATGGACAGCCCGAGGAGAGCTTGACTCGCCACCAGTTCATCAGCGCGCCCACCGGCCCCCAGGCCGGGCGAACCTCGTACCGGCCGCAGCCCTTCTCGCCCGTCTCCTCGCGGTCCACGATCTCCCACTTGTGCGCGGAGGGATCGGCGACCATCTGCTCGAGCCGTCCCCTGGCGGCGTCGTAGTGCGCGCTCTGCTTCTTGGCCGTCTGCTGCGCCCGCTTCAGGCGCTTGACCAGTTCGTCGCGGGTCGCTTCGAGCTCGGCCAGGTCCACGAGGCGGGGCGGAGGGGCGACCTCGGGCATCTCCTCCTCGGTCGGCCTCTCCTCCGGATACGGCGAGAGCTGTGCTTCCAGCGTCGCGATCTGGTTCTGGAGGGTGCGGCGGGCGGCGGCCGCATCGGCCGGAGCCTCGGCGCCCGCCTCGAAGGGATCGGCCGGTCCCTCGTCGGCCTCGCCGGGAGAAAGAGGGTCATCGGTCAGGCTGGCCGCGTAGATGGTGCGCGCGAGCTCGCGGGGACTCACCCCGAGCTCGATGGCGTTCTCGATCGCATCGGCCGCGACCTGCTCCAGCGCGGGGGAGACCGGCGGATAGAGGGAGACGAAGGTCCCGAGGCCCTGCTGCGTGATGGTGAGGCCCTCGCGTTCCAGCCGGCGGTAGACGGCCCGGGCCGTGTTCACGTTCACTGCGGCGGCCGTCGCGAGCTCGCGAACGCCCGGCAGGCGCTCGCCGGGGGCGAGCTGGCCGCTGATGATCAGAGCGCGCAGGCGCCAGGCGAGCTGCACCCCGACCGGAAGATCGCCGGTTCGCTCCATCTCCGGGGCGTGCGGAGGCTCGGATTGGGTAGACGAGACCGTGCCGGGAGGGGCCTCAGTGCCTGATTGCGGCTGCTGAGCCATTGCAATAGCGCACTATAACACCACCATCGGCGACGGTGTCAGGGCCCCTGGGCAGCGCCGTCCGCGCCAGGAGCTGCGCCTGCCGGCTGCAACGGGGCTTGCAGAAACCGGCCCCGGCAGCGGGTCCACGGCCCGATCCGTGGAGCCCGGGATTCCGCTCTACAGAGCGGTTTCAGGGCCCTCGAGGCCCCGGTAGCAATTCCGTCCGACGGATCCGGTTGGGTTCCGGCGGCCATGCTGTGTTGCAAAGTGGGACAAAGTGGGATAGCGTGGCGTCCCAGAGTTGGTCATAGGGCCGGGGTGGTGAAGCTCCTCCCACTTCACCTCCCCGGCCCACTCCGAACCCACAAGGAGGACCAACTCAATCTTCGGAGAGGAAGCCCGCTTTGTCGTTTCTCGGTCAGTTCGAGCACAACCTGGATGCGAAGGACCGGCTCACGGTCCCGTCGAAGTTCCGCGCCGCGCTGGCTGAGGGAGTCGTTCTCGCCAAGGGACTCGACCCCTGCGTGTGGGTGTTCGCTCCCGGCGGCTACGAGCGCTTCACCAGCCAGTTCCTCGGCGAGACCAATCCGCTCGGCAAGAAGGGGCGGATGATGCGCCGGCACTTTCACGGCGGCGCCTTCCCCGACAGCCTCGACTCGGCCAACCGGATCCGGCTGCCGAAGAAGCTGATCGAGCACGCGGGACTGGGGGAGGGCAAGGTCGTCGTCGTCGGCTCCGACGACTGGTTCGAGATCTGGAACCCGAAGCGCTGGGAGACCTACGAGAGGGAGATGGACGCCGAGGTCGCCGATGTCGCCGAGGGCCTCTCCGAGGAGGGCGACGCTTAATGGCGATCGCGGCAAGGCAACGGCGTGCGGTAGCGAACATTACGTACGTGCCCCAGGACCACGAGCCCGTTCTCGCCGAGGAGCTGGTCGAGATCCTCGACCCACGCCCGGGCGAGACCTTCGTCGACGCCACCTTCGGCGGCGGCGGCCACGCGCGCCTGATCGCTAAGCGCCTCGGCCCGGAGGGCGAGCTGATCGCGGTGGACCGCGATCCGGCCGCGGAGACGCGCTGGCGCGAGTTCTCCGCGGACGCCCCGTCCGCGACCCGCTTCCTACGCGCTGACTTCGCCGCCGCCCTCGAGGGACTGCGGGGCGAGGGCGTCCGGCCCGACGGAATCGTCTTCGACCTCGGCATGTCCTCGCTTCAGCTCGACGCCTGGGAGCGGGGCTTCTCCTACTCCTACGACGCGCCGCTCGACATGCGGATGGACCCCGACCAGAGCCTGACGGCATCCGAGCTTGTGAACGAGTGGCCGCAGGAACGGATCGCGCGGACCCTGCGCGACTTCGGCGAGGAGCGCCGCGCCGGCTCCATGGCCCGTGAGATCGTCAAGCGCCGCCCGCTGAACACCACCGGTGAACTCGTGGCCGCGATCAAGGCCGGAGTGCCGCCCGCCGAGCGTTTCGGCCGCGGCCACCCCGCGAAGCGCGCCTTCCAGGCGATCCGGATCGCTGTCAACGCCGAGCTGGAGGCGCTCGACCGGGCGCTGCCGCTCGCGTGGGAGATCCTCCCGGTCGGCGGCCGGCTGGGCGCGATCTCCTTCCATTCCCTCGAGGACCGGCGGGTGAAGCGATTCCTCGGCGACCGTGCACAGGGCTGCGTCTGCCCGCCCGAGATCCCGGTCTGCGTCTGCGGCCGCGAGCCCGAGGCGGAGCTGCTCACGAAGCGCGCCCTGGCGCCGGGATCCGAGGAGATCGAGCGAAACCCGCGCGCCGCCTCGGCGCACCTCCGCGCCGCCCGCAAGCTCCGGGAGGAGGGGAGCTGATGGGCGCCGCCGCTGCGGCCCCCCGCCGCGCGCCGGTGACCCAGCCGGCCCGGAAGCGCAGCTCGCCCCAGCGGCGGCGCAGCCCGCGCCGGAAGCGGCCGAACCGCGCCCTCGCCTCCTCCAGGCCGCGGCGTTCGGTTCGAATCGCACAGCCCGCGCTGGCGGGAGCCGCCCGGCTCCCGCATGCCGCGGTCCGCACCGCGGGCGCCGTGCGGGACATCTCCGACTCCAGCCTGATCGTGCGCCTGACCCAGGGCCGTGGCTGGATCGGCCTGCTTGGCGCGCTGCTCTTCGGGATCGTCGCGCTCAACGTGATCAGCCTCAGCCTCGACGCCGGCAACGGGCGGATCGGCGCGGAGATCGACGCCGTCGAGCGGCACAACTCGGCGCTTCGCGCGGAGCTCGCCGAGCAGTTCTCGGCCAGCCGGGTCGAGACTGCCGCCGCGGAGCTGGGCCTCGCCGTCCCCGATCCCCAAGACGTCCGCTACGTGGAGGCGAGCGATGACAACGCCGAGAAGCTCGCCAAGCTGCTCGGCACCGACGAGTTCCTGGCCGGCGAGTTCGAGCCGACCGGCTATCCGGACTCCACCGAGACGACCTCATACACCCCGACCGCCTCTGCGCCGGATACGGGCGACTCGACCTCGCCGGCCCCCGCTCCCTCACCCGCGCCGGCCCCCGCGAGCGCGGCGCCCTCTTCCGGGGGCGGCGGCACCAGTGGGACCGGAGGCGTCGGCCTCTAGGGGGCCCGCCCGATGCGAGGGATCGACCGCAGGCTCGGGCTCCTCTTCTGCCTCTTCTGCCTCATCTTCTCGGCGGCGCTGGTGCGCTCCTTCTGGCTGCAGGGTGTCCGCGGCGCTGAGCTCCGGGCCGAGGCGCACGGCCAGCAGGTCACCAAGGTCACCATCCCCGGCCAGCGCGGCAGGGTCATTGACCGCAACGGCCAGGTCCTGGCCGTCTCCGAGGATGCCGCCGACGTGATCGCAACTCCGTACCAGGTGGCGGACCCCGCCGGCACGGCGGACCGGCTGCACGACCTGCTCGGCGAGTCGGAGGCGGACCTGCTCGAGAAGCTCTCCGACCGCACCTCGGGATTCGCCTATCTGGCGCGGAAGGTCGACCAGGACGCCGCACAGCGAGTGGAGGACCTGGAGATCGAGGGAATCTCGACGGCGCCGGACAGCCGCCGCGTCTATCCGCAGGGCGAGCTCGCCTCGCAGCTGATCGGCGCCGTGGGCACGGAGAACCAGGGGCTCACGGGTCTCGAGGAGGCGCAGGACGACGTGCTGGGCGGCGAGAACGGCGAGCAGGAGGTGGTCCACGACGCGCTCGGGGCGCCGCTCCGGCTGGACACCGTCAAGCCAGCCGAGCATCGGCGAGGACATCCGGCTGACGATTGACGCCGCGATCCAGGACAAGACCGAGGAGGCGCTCGCCACGGCCGCCGAGCACTACACGGCGAAGGGCGCCACTGCGATCGTGATGGATCCCAGGACGGCCGAGGTGCTGGCGATGGCGAACTGGCCCAGCTACGACCCGTCCGACCTCGAGTCCGCCAGCGAGGACGAGCTGGCCAACCGCGCGACCGGGTTCACCTATGAGCCCGGCTCGACCTTCAAGGCCTTTACCGTCGCCACCGCCCTCGAGGAGGAGCTGGTGACGCCGGACACCAGCTTCCACCTGCCCTCGACGATCAAGGTGGCCGACCGCGAGATCGAGGAGGCGCATGCGCGCCCGCCGATCGACGCGACGGTGTCCCAGATCCTCGCTCAGTCGTCGAACGTGGGCGCGGTGACGATCGGCCTCGAGGTGGGCGCCGACAAATTCGACGAGTGGATCGCCCGGCTGGGGTTCGGCGAGCCGACCGGGATCGAGTACCCGGGTGAGGAGCGCGGCATCGTGCCGGAGCGCGACGATTACTCCGGGTCCACCATGGGCAATCTGCCGATCGGGCAGGGGCTCTCCGTCACCCCGATGCAGATGGCCGCGGCCTACTCGGCGATCGCCAACGGCGGCATCCTGAACCAGCCGCGCCTGCTGACGCAGGTCGGCGGCGAGCGGGTCTCCACCGACTCGGAGCCGGAGCGCGTGCTCGAGGCGGGCACGGCGGCCCAGGTCCGGCGGATGCTGGAGGGCGTGCTCGAGCCGGGAGGGACGGCGTCGGCCGTGAGCGTCCCCGGCTACGTCCTGGCGGGCAAGACCGGAACGGCCGAGAAGGCCGAGGACGGCACCTACTCGGAGTCGCGGTACGTCGCGTCGTTCGTCGGCTTCGCGCCCGCGCAGAACCCCAAGCTCCTGGTCACCGTCGTGGTGGACGAGCCGACCTTCGTGCACACCGGCGGCGAGGTGGCGGCCCCCGTGTTCGGGGAGATCGCCGAGTTCGCGCTCCCGTACCTCGGCATCGGCCCTCGCTGATCACGACCTAGACTCCCCGCGATGCTGCTCGACGAGCTGGTGCGCCAATCCGGCGTGGGCGGCGACGTCCGCGGCGACGCCTCGGTGGACATCTCGGCGCTCGCCTACGACAGCCGCAGCGTCGACGCCGGGAACCCTCTTCTTCTGCGTCCGCGGGGAGAAGAGCGACGGCCACGAATTCGCAGCGGGTGCCGTGGAACGCGGCGCCGCCGCGCTCGTCGTCGAGCGCCCGCTGGACCTGGGCGTCCCCGAGGTGCAGGTGCCGGATGCGCGCGTTGCGATGGCGCCGATCGCGGCGGCGATCAACGGCGATCCGACCGCCGAGCTGACCGTGGTGGGGATCACCGGCACAAACGGCAAGACCACCACCGCCTTCCTGGTCAGGGACCTGCTCGAGGCCGCGGGGCGCCGCTGCGGCCTGCTCGGCACCGTGCAGCGCGTGATCGGCGGAGAGGTGGAGGAGGTGGAGAGGACCACGCCGGAGGCGATCGACCTGCAGGCGACCTTCCGGCGGATGCTCGACGCCGGCGACGACGCCTGCTCGATGGAGGTCTCCTCGCACGCGCTGGCCCTGCATCGCGCCGCCTCCATCCGGTTCGATGTGAAGGTGTTCACCAACCTGACCCAGGACCATCTCGACTTCCACGACGACATGGAGGACTACTTCGCCGCGAAGCGGCTCCTGTTCGCCGCCGAGGGCGGCGCGCCCGAGCTGAGCCTCGAGGGAGGCGTATCGGTGGTGAACGTCGACGACGAGTACGGCCGGCGACTGGCTGAGGAGCTCGCCGAGGGGCCGGAGGGGGACAGCGTCACCTTCTCGGCGGCCGGGGGAGCAAGCGGATCTCAGCGCCCGGGGGGTCAGCTATGACGCCTCGGGGTCGCGCTTCGTCTGCGTCACACCCGCCGGCGAGATCGAGGTCGAGACCCCGCTACCCGGCCACTTCAACGTCGAGAACTCGCTGGCGGCGCTCGGAGCCGCGCAGGCCCTTGGCCTCGATCTGCGGCAATCGGCGAGGGCGCTCGCCGAGGCCGGCCAGGTGCCGGGCCGCTTCGAGCCGGTCACCGAAGGCCAGGACTTCACCGTGCTGATCGACTACGCGCACACCCCGGACTCGCTCGAGAACGTGCTCGGGGCGGCGCGGCGCATCACCACGGGACGGTTGATCACGGTCTTCGGCTGTGGCGGTGACCGCGATCGCGAGAAGCGGCCCCTGATGGGCCGTGCCGGCGCAGAGCTCTCGGATCTCGCGATCGTCACCTCGGACAACCCGCGCTCGGAGGACCCGGGGGCGATCATCGAGCAGATCCTCGCCGGGATCCCCTCGCACGCCCGGACGCGAAGCGGAGGACGTGGCGAGGTTATGGTGGAACCGGATCGCCGCACGGCCATCGCGAGGGCCTTCGCCGAGGCGCGCGCGGGAGACACCGTGGTCATCGCGGGCAAGGGACACGAGCAGGGCCAGGAGTTCGAGGGCGGCCGGAAGATCCCGTTCGACGATCGCGACGTGGCCCGCCACGAGCTTCGCCGCCTGGCGGCGGGCACACCCCAGTGATCACGCTCGACGGCGAGCGCCTGGCCGCCGCGGCCGGGGCGGAGGTCCTGGCGCGGGGCGGCGACGGAGGCCCGCGGCGCGCCGAGATCGACTCGCGTCACGTCTCAGGGGGAGACCTCTTCGTGGGCCTGGTCGGCGAACACGCCGACGGAGGCCGGTTCGCCGCCGACGCTATCCGTGCGGGCGCCTGGGGGGCGCTCGTCGGCGCCGAGTGGGGAGGGGAGCTGGCGGCCGCCGCCGAGCGCGGCGATCGCCCGGCCTGGGTCCTCGCGGCGGCGGATCCCCTGGCGGCGCTGCAGTCATTGGCGCGGGCCTGGCGGCTGGAGATCGGCAGCAGGGTCGTCGGGATAACCGGCTCGACCGGGAAGACGTCGGTCAAGGACGTCTGCCAGGCGATCCTGCCCGCGCGGGTACACGCCAGTCCCGCGAACTACAACACCGAGATCGGGCTGCCCCTCGCGGTCCTCTCGGCGCCGGAGGAGACGGAGGTGCTGGTGCTCGAGATGGGGATGCGAGGGCCCGGCCAGATCGCCGAGCTGTGCGCGATCGCGGAGCCCGATGTCGGCGTGATCACCAACGTCGGTCCGGTGCACGTCGAGCTGCTGGGCTCGGTCGAGGCGATCGCCGCCACCAAGGCCGAGATCATCGACGGCCTTCGTGAGGGCGGAACTGCGGTCGTCCCCGCCGAGGCCGGAGCGCTGGAGCCTCACCTCGATCGCGCTCCCCGCCTGCTCCGGTTCGGCGCGGGAGGGGATGTCGAGGCGAAGGGGGTGCTGGCGGAGATGGGCGAGACGGACGCCCTGGTGATCACCCCGGTGGGAGAGCAGGCCTTCAAGTTCCCCTTCTCCGAGGCGCACAACCTGGAGAACACGCTGGCGGCGATCGCCGCGGGCGTGGCGCTCGACCTCTCGCTCGAGGAGATGGCCGCACGCGCCCCGGGGATAGTCTTCTCCCGCCTTCGTGGGGAGCTCGTCGAGCTCCCGGGGAACGCGATCCTGATCAACGACTCCTACAACGCCAACCCGATCTCGATGCGGGCGGCGCTGGATCACCTCGCCTCGCTGGAGGCGGCCGGCCGCCGCCTCGCCGTGCTGGGTGAGATGCGCGAGCTTGGGGCCGATGCGGCCTCCTATCACCGCGAGATCGGCGACTACGCGCGGGAGCGCGGCGTCGAGCTGCTGATCGGAGTCGGTGAGCTCGGCGCGGAGTACGCGCCCGATCAGCACGTGGCGGACGCGGAGGCGGCGGCCGATGCCCTCGCGGACGCACTCGGGCCCGATGACGCAGTCCTGGTCAAGGGCTCGCGCGCCGTGGGGCTGGAGCTGATCGCGGAGAAGCTCGGGGAATCGCCCTAGATGCTCGGCGAGATCCTCATCGCCGCGATGGCGGCCATGCTCATCTGCATCTTCCTGGGGCCCCGCTTCATCGAGTACCTGCGCCTCAAGGAGTTCGGCCAGCACATCCGGGAGGAGGGACCCGAGGAGCACCACGAGAAGGCCGGCACCCCGACGATGGGCGGGCTGATCATCTTCGTGGCGATCGCGATCCCCTACCTCGTCCTCTCGGATCGCGACACGGCGAGCCTCGCCGTCTTCGGCGTCGCGATCGGGTGCGCGGCACTGGGGTTCGGCGACGACTTCCTGAAGGTCGCCAAGCGGCGCTCCCTCGGCCTCTCGGCCCGCTCCAAGCTGGCGTTTCAGTTCCTGCTCGCCGTCGGCCTCTGGTACGTCGCCCGCCACGAGGTCGGTCTCGACTCGACCATCGAGCTGCGCATCTCCGACGAGGCGCTCGACATCCCCGACGCGATCTACCTGCTGCTCGTCTTCGCGGTGATCGCCGGCGCCAGCAACGCGGTCAACCTCAGCGACGGCCTCGACGGCCTCGCGGCCGGCTGCTGTGCGATCGTCCTGCTCGCTTACACGGCCATCACGTTCGTCACCAATGAGCAGGAGAACCTGGCCCTGCTCAGCGCTTGCCTCGTCGGGGGATGCATCGGCTTTCTCTGGTTCAACGCCTTTCCAGCGTCCATCTTCATGGGGGACACCGGGTCGCTCGGTCTGGGCGGCGCGATCGGGGCTCTGGCGGTGATGACCCAGACCGAGATCCTGCTGATCATCATCGGCGGCATCTTCGTGCTCGAGGCCCTCTCGGTGGCCCTTCAGGTCGCGTCCTTCAAGCTCTTCCGGCGCCGCGTGCTGCTGATGGCCCCGGTCCACCACCACTTCGAGCTGCTCGCCTGGTCGGAGACCAAGATCATGCTGCGCTTCTGGATCATCGCGGCGGTCTGCTCGGGAATCGGCTTCACGCTCTACCAGCAGTCGATCGGTACGTAGAACGCAGGCAGGGAAGCCGCCCTCAGGCGGCGAAACTGGTTTATGTGAACCCGAAACCGCGACCGCCCCTGCCTGAGGGGCCCTTCCTCGTGGTCGGTCTGGCGCGCTCGGGAGCGGCGATCGCACGCCTGCTCGCCGAGCGTGGCGAGAGGTGCTCGGCGTGGACTCGGGGGACCCGCCCGAGGCGGCAGGGCTGGCCGAGGCGGGCGTCGAAGTCAGCTTGGGCGTGGACGGAACACGGCAACTCGATCGTGCCCGAACGTTGGTGAAGAGCCCGGGCGTGCCCCAGGAGGCGCCGGTGATCGAGGCCGCCCGCGGGCGCGGGATCGAGGTGACGGGGGAGCTCGAGCTCGCCTGGCGGCTGATCCCAAACACCTTCGTCGCGGTGACCGGCACCAACGGGAAGACCACCACGACCGAGCTGCTCGGCCACCTCTACCGGACCGCCGGCCTGCCGGTCGCGGTCGCCGGCAACGTGGGCACGCCCCTCGCCTCGCTCGCGGACGGCCTCGATCCCGAGGCCACCGTCATCTGCGAGTGCTCGAGCTTCCAGCTGGAGGACTCCTCGGAGTTCGCGCCCGAGTGCGGCGTGCTGCTCAACCTCGCCCCCGACCACCTCGACCGCCACGGCACCCTCAAGAACTACCGCGAGGCGAAGCTGAGGATCTTCGCCAACCAGGGAAACGACGACGTCGCCGTCTTCAACGGGCTCACGCCGGAGCTTCGCAACCAGGACCTCGGCGGCTGTGCGCGCCGGATCCGCTTCTGCCCGGCTGAGGAAGAAGGAGCGAACCCCGACTGCGAGCTCAGCATGCGCGGGGGAGTGATCTTCGCCGACGACGAGCCGCTGGTCAGGGCAGATGAGCTTCGTCTGCGGGGGGCCCACAACACCGAGAACGCCATGGCCGCGGCCGCGGCGGCGCTCGCGATGGGGCTCGCGCGCGAGGACGTCGCGGAGGGTCTCAGGGGCTTCGAGGGGGTCCCGCACCGCCTGGAGCGGATCGCGGAAGCGGGCGGCGTCACCTACGTGAACGACTCGAAGGCGACCAACGTGACCTCCGCGGTCGCGGGGATCTCCGCCTTCGAGGGCGGGGTCCACGCGATCCTCGGCGGATCCCTGAAGGGAGAGAGCTTCGAGCGGCTGGCTGCGCCGGTCACCGAGCGTTGCCTCGCGTGCTATCTGATCGGAGAGGCGGCCGGGCGGCTGGCGGACGACCTTGCTCCGGCGGCCCGAGCGGGGGTGGAGATCCAGGAGGTCGGCACGCTGGAGCGGGCGGTCGAATCGGCAGCCGCGCGCGCCCAACCGGGAGAGGTGGTGCTCCTCTCGCCGGCCTGCGCGAGCTTCGACGCCTTCGCGGACTTCGAGGAGCGCGGGGAGCGCTTTCGCGAGCTGGTGAGGGGGCTCGAGTGAGCGGCTCCGACCGTCCCCGCAGCGCGCCGCCGATCGAGTATTCGCTGCTGTTGACCGCGACCCTCTGCCTGGTGGCGCTCGGCGCACTGATGGTCTTCAGCGCCAGCTCGGCGCGCTCGCTGCTCGAGGGGGGCGGCGACGGCTTCTACTACCTGAAGCGAACAGCCGTCTTCGCCGCCCTCGGGCTGGCCGTGATGCACCTCGCTTCCAAGCGAGGAGTGGCGTTCGCCCGGGTTCTCACGCCGCTGGCGCTGGGGGTCTCGCTCTTCCTCCTGCTCGCCGTGCTGGTGCCCGGTGTCGGCCAGGGAGCGAACGGAGCCCAGCGCTGGATCGGGGCGGGCTCGCTCCAGTTCCAGCCCTCCGAGCTTGCGAAGCTGGCGCTCATCCTCTACGGCGCACACCTGCTCGCAGCGAAGCCCAAGCGGGTGGACACCCTGCAGGGACTTGCCCCCTACCTCGTCGTCGTCGGCCTCTCGGCGGGTCTGATCGCCATGGAGCCCGACCTCGGTACGACGTTGGTCGTCTGCATGGGGGTGTGCTGTCTGATGTTCTCCGCCGGCGTTCGTCCCCGGACGCTCGCCCCGATCGGCGCCGTGATCGCCATCGCCGGAGTGGTGATGGTGGCGGCCCACCCCTACCAGCAGGAGCGCCTGACCGGCTTCCTCAACCCGGGCGCCGACTCCAGCGGCGCCGGGTTCCAGGGCACGCAGGCGTCCATCGCGCTCGGCTCCGGCGGCGCCTTCGGCGTGGGTCTGGGGGAGAGCGTGCAGAAGGCCTTCTACCTGCCCGAGGCCCACACCGACATGATCGTCGCCGTCTATGGGGAGGAGACCGGGCTGGTCGGGATGCTTGTCCTGCTCGGGCTCTTCGGCATGTTCGGCTATGCGGGATTCCGCGCTGCGCACCGCGCCCGCGACCGATTCAGCAAGCTGCTCGCGGCGGGCCTCACCTCGCTGATCCTGGCCCAGGCGGCGCTCAACCTGTTCGCCGTCCTCGGGCTGGCGCCGCTCACGGGTGTTCCGCTGCCCTTCGTCTCATACGGAGGCACGAGCCTCGTGATCACGCTCGCCTCCGCCGGGCTCATCCTCAACGTGGCCAGGCGGCCCGCGAAGACCGCCCGGAAGCCCCGCGCCAAGCCGCGCGCGGGGCGCACCGCGGCCGGGGGCGCTGCAAAACTGAGCGTGCTCGGCGGCCATGCCGGTGGAGCAGATCGGAGGAAGCGCGCTGGAGGACACACGAGTCGTGATAGCGGCCGGCGGCACGGCGGGGCACGTCGTGCCGGCGATCGCCGTCGCAGACGCGCTGCGCGCTGAGGGGGCGCGAGTCAGCTTCCTGGGAACGCGCGAGCGCGCCGAGGCGGCGCTGATCCCCGCAGCCGGCTACGAGATCGACTTCATCAAGGTGAGCGGCCTCTCGAGGCGCAACCCCCTTCGGGCGGCGGCGGCGGCGGGCCGCGCCGCATTCGCGATCCGCGCCGCGCGGAAGGTGCTGGCGGAGCGGAGCCCGGACGCCGTGCTCGGCGGAGGCGGCTATGTCGCGGGGCCCGTCGGCCTGGCCGCGAGCCGGATGGGGATACCGCTGGTCCTCACCGAAGCCGACAGCCACCTCGGGCTCGCGAACCGACTGCTCGCCTCCCGCGCCGAGCGGGTCTGTCTCGCCTTCCCCATCGAGGGGCGTGAGGGGGACCCCTATCTGGTCACCGGCAGGCCCGTGCCCCGCGCGGTCCTCGAGGCGGACCTTGTCGCCGCCCGCCGCCGCTTGGGCATCCCCGAGCCGGACGACTGCGTCGCGGTGGTGGGAGGGAGCCTCGGCGCCCGCTCCCTGAACGAGGCGGCGTTCATGGCCTTCAGCGGGCTCGAGGCGCGGCCGTTCGACTCCGTCGGCCGACCCTGGATCCTGCACGTCGCCGGACGGCGCGACTATCCGGAGCTGCGGCGCCGGTGGGAGGGCTCCGGGCGGCCCGAGCGCTACATCCTGCTCGAGTACGAGCCCGACCTGGGCGAGGTGCTGGCGGCGGCCGACCTCGTGGTCGCCCGCGCCGGGGGATCGGTGATGGAGATCGCCGCCGCCGAGCGCCCCGCCGTCCTGGTGCCTTACCCACACGCGACCGGCGATCACCAGACGACCAATGCGCGGTGGATGGCCGAGGGCGGCGCGGCGGTGGTCATCCCCGACGAGGAGCTCAGCCCGGACGTGCTGCGCGAGACGGTGAACGAGCTGCTCGAGGACGAGAGCGGCCTCGCGAAGATGTCGGCCGCCTCGAGGCGGATCGCCAAGCCCGACGCTGCGCAGCGGATCGCGCGAGAGGTGCTGAAGGCGGCTCGCGGATGATGTTCCAGGACGAAGCCTGGGAAGGTCGTCGGCTCCATTTCATCGCAATAGGCGGGGCCGGGATGAGCGGGCTGGCGCTCGTCTGCCGCGAGCTTGGAGCCGAGGTGACGGGCTCCGATCGCGCCGAGAGCTCCTACATGGACCGGCTCAGGCGGGCGGGGATCGAGCCCCACCTGGGACACGACGCCGGCCAGGTGCCGGAGGACGCGGAGGTGATCGTCTCCACCGCGATCGCCGATGACAACCCGGAGCTGCGGCGGGCGGAGGAGCGGGGGCAGCGCATCCGACACCGGAGCGAGCTGCTCGCCGAGCTCTGCGCGGAGCGCCGCCTTCTCGCGATCGCCGGAACCCACGGCAAGACGACCACGGCGGCGATGTGCGTGCACGCGCTTCGCGGCACGGGGGCCGACCCCAGCTTCTTTCTCGGGGGCGAGCTGCCCGGGGCGGGACCGGGGGGCGAGGCGACCAACGCCGGCTGGGGGAAGGGCGAGTGGGTCGTCGCCGAGGCCGACGAGAGCGACGCGAGCTTCCTGCAGCTGCGACCGGAGGTGGCCGTGATCACGAACCTCGAGCTCGACCACCACTCCCGCTGGGGATCCCTGTCGGAGCTGGCCGATGCTTTCGCCGCGTTCGCGGCGCCGGCGAGCGGGCTCGCCGCGGCCACCTCGGTCCTGCCCGCGCGCGAGGAGCGCGGCGGGGACTGGCGCGAGATTCGCTTCGCGGTTGAGTCCCCGGGGGGCGACCTGGTGGCCGCCGAGATCGAGCCCCGGGGCGCCGGCAGCCGCTTCCGCGCCCGCGGGGCCGGGATCGACACGGAGGTTCGCCTCGGGGTACCCGGCCGTCACAACGTGGCCAACGCCATTGCTGCGCTCGCGGGCCTCCAGCTGGCCGGGGCCGACGTCGAGGCCTCCGGGAAGGCGCTGGCCGACTTCCCGGGGGTCGCCAGGCGGCTCGAGGCGAAGGGCGAGCGGAACGGCGCGCGGATCTACGACGACTACGCCCACCACCCGACCGAGGTCGCAGCCGTGCTCGAGGCGGCGCGGCAGCTCGCGCCCCGCCGGCTGATCGCCGCGTTCCAGCCCCATCTCTACTCGCGCACCAAGGCGTTCGCCGGCGAGTTCGGCGCGGCTCTCGCCGCCGCGGACGAGGTCGCGGTGCTGGACGTCTATCCCGCCCGCGAGGAGCCGGTCGGGCCGCTCGAGGGCGTGAGCGGCCGGATGGTGGCCGCGGCCGCGGCGGACCACGCCGGCGGACGGCCGGTCTGGTGGCTGCCGGACGCTGATGTCGCCGCGAGGGCGCTCGGCCCGCGGCTGGAAGAGGGGGACCTGCTGATCACGATCGGCGCCGGGGACATCTTCAAGCTGGCCGAGGCACTCGTGGGAGATCAACCGTGACGCCCGGGGGTGTCGAGCGCGACTACCCGCTCTCCCGCCTGACGACGATCAGGATCGGCGGGCCGGCCGACTACTTCGCGCGCCCGGAGTCCGAGCAGGAGCTGGTCGAGCAGCTCTCCTGGGCGGAGGAGGAGGGCCACGGGGTGGGGGTGGTGGGCTCGGGCTCGAACCTGCTGGTCTCCGACGAGGGCTTCCGGGGCCTCGTCCTGAAGCTCGACGGCGAGCTGGCCGACTTCGAGCGTCACGGTTCCCGCGTCGAGGCCGGCGGCGGCGCGCGCCTTCCCTCCGTCGCGGCCAAGGCGGCGAGTTGGGGCCTCACCGGACTCGAGTTCGGGGTGAACATCCCCGGGACCGTGGGCGGCGCCGTGCGGATGAACGCAAACGCCTACGGCGGGGAGCTCGGGCGGGTGCTCGAGTGGGTGACCGTCTGCACGGCGACCGGGGTTGACACCCGCCGTCCGGAGCAGCTCGGCTTCCGCTACCGCGACTCCGACATCGGTGAGAGGGAGGTGGTCTCGCGTGCATCGTTCGCCCTGAAGGAGGCGGATGCCTCCGATGTGAAGGCCACCATGGCGGACATGCGACGACGCCGCAAGGAGGCCCAGCCCTCCGGCATCAAGACGTTCGGCTCCACCTTCGTCAACCCGGACGACCCGCGGGCTGAGGGCCGCTCCGCCGGCCAGCTGCTCGATGCGGCCGGCTGCGCCGGGCTGGAGCGGGGCGGGGCCCGCCTCTCCCCGAAGCACGCCAACTTCGTCGAGAACACGGGGGAGGCGACCACGGCCGACGTCCTCGCGGCGATGGCCGCCGCTCGCCGCCAGGTCCACGATCGCTTCGGTGTCGTCCTCGAGGCGGAGGTGCAGGTCCTGGGCGACGTCGAGTGGCCGCGTGAATGGCAACTCGGCGAGTAAGCCGTCCGAGGATCTGGCGCCGCCGCGTCATCCTCGCCGCGGCGGTCGCGCTGATCGTCGTGCTCGGCTACATGCTCTGGCTCAGGAATTCCTCCTGGTTCGCGATCGAGGAGGTCGAGGTGGAGGGGCTGACAGCCAATCAGCAGGAGATCTCAGCGTCGCTTGCGGCCGCCGCGAAGGACATGACCACGCTCCACATCCGCGACGACGAGCTGCGCGACGCGGTCGCGGGCTACCCCACGGTGGCGTCGATCAAGGCCGACGCCACGCTCCTCCACAAGTTGCGAATCGAGGTGACCGAGCGGCTGCCGGTAGCGGTCGGCGAAGTGGATGGCCGTCGGGTCGCGATTTCGGAGGAGGGCTTCATCCTGCTCGGTGTGGACTTCGATCCGAAGGAGCTCCCCTCACTCGAGCCCGGGGAGCCCCAGGGGCCGATGGTCTCTGATGAGGGAGCGGCCCAGGCGGCGATCCTGGGGGGCGTCCCGGACGAGCTGAGCGACCGCCTCTCCTCCGCGGCCTGGGACGAGGAGCGCGGCGGCGTGGTCGTCGACCTCGATGACGCCCCCGAGCTTCGCTTCGGCGACGGAGAGGACGCCGAGGAGAAGTGGAAGGCCCTCGCCGCGGTGCTCACCGACCCCGAACTCGGGTCTCCGTCCTACGTCGACGTGAGCGTCCCGGGGCGACCGGTCGCCGGCTGAAACGAGTGACTGCCGAGCCGAACGGCGCGGGTTGCAATGTCACTTTCAGCGGTTTCGGCCCTCCACCCCTTCCGGCCCCGGGGGAGCCCGATCCGGCCGCCTACCGCGAAATGGCGGTTTGCAGGCACATTTTGGGGGGTCAAGCAAGCCTCAGGCTCTACCTCGATTGGAGAGTCACCATGCAAGAACTCTCAAGCTAGGCTTGAGAGTCCAGGCAGGCTGGCGTTGACATGTGCGTAGGCTTGCCCTACTTTCAACTTGCTCCCGAGGCGAATCCCCGCCGGAGGGGCCGGAGTAGACCAACAGATGGAAACCTCGTATCTCGCCGTAATCAAGGTCGTTGGCGTCGGCGGTGGCGGCTCGAACGCCGTCAGCCGGATGGTCGATGCTGGGCTCAGGGGCGTCGAGTTCATCGCCGTCAACACCGATGCCCAGGCTCTCCAGGCCTGCGACGCCGACGTCAAGATCGGGATCGGCCACAACCTCACCAAGGGCCTCGGCGCCGGAGCCAACCCGGAGGTCGGAGCCGGAGCTGCGGCCGAGTCGCGCGACGAGGTGAAGGACGCGCTGAAGGGCGCGGACATGGTCTTCATCACCTGCGGCGAGGGAGGCGGCACCGGGACCGGCGCCGCCCCCGTGATCGCCGAGATCGCCAAGCAGGAGATCGGCGCCCTCACCGTCGGCGCCGTCACCAAGCCCTTCGAGTTCGAGGGCAAGAAGCGGATGGCGATCGCCGAGGAGGGCGTCGAGCGTATGCGCAAGGAGGTCGACACGCTGATCGTCGTCCCCAACGAGAAGCTGCTGCAGATCGTCGAGCGCCGGACCACGATCCTCGAGGCGTTCCGCGAGGCCGACGACATCCTGCGCCAGGGCGTCCAGGGCATCACCGACCTGATCACGATCCCCGGTCTGATCAACCTCGACTTCGCTGACGTCCGCCTGGTCATGCACCAGGCCGGCTCGGCGCTGATGGGCGTCGGCACCGGCTCCGGCGAGAACCGGGCGGTCGAGGCGGCCAAGAACGCGATCACCTCCCCGCTGATCGAGGAGAAGATCGACGGCGCCAAGGGCATGCTGCTGAACGTGACCGGGGGCGAGGACCTCGGCCTGTTCGAGGTGAACGAGGCGGCCCGCATGGTCATGCAGACGGCCGACCCGAACGCCAACATCGTCTTCGGCGCCGTGGTCGACGCGTCCATGCACGAGGAGGTCCGGGTGACGGTGATCGCCACCGGCTTCGAGGGCTTCGAGATGATCGCGAGGGCTCCCGAGTTCACGGCCCGGCGCACCGAGCGGCGGGCCGCCGCGGTTCGCGAGCCCGAGTCGCTCACGGACCTGCGCATCTCCGAGACGGACATCGACGTCCCGGACTTCCTGAAGTAGCGACCGGGTCGGCGCGCGGGTCCTGCGCCGCGGTGCCCCCCATCCTGCGGGCGACGGTAGTCGCCTCGGATGGGGCCCCCGCGGCGCCACCCGCGGCGACGGCTCGGGCGTAGCCCACTAGGGTCCGGGACGTCGTGGAAGCAGCGACGCTGAAGAGGACTCCGCTCTATGAGGCGCACGCCGAGGCGGGCGCCAAGCTGGTCCCGTTCGCCGGCTGGGAGATGCCGGTGCAGTACGAGGGGATCAGGGAGGAGCACCTCGCCGTGCGGGAGTCGTGTGGCGTCTTCGACGTCTCCCACATGGGCGAGATCGAGACCGAGGGGCCGGGGGCGGGCCAGCTCCTCCAGCACCTGCTCTCGAACGACGTCTCGAAGATCGAAGTGGGCGGCGCCCAGTATTCGTGCCTCTGCCAGGAAGACGGCGGCGTGCTGGATGACCTGTTCACCTACCGCCTGGCCGAAGACCGCTACCTGACGGTCACGAACGCCTCGAACCACGAGCGCGACCTCGAGTGGTTCCAGGCTCACGCCCAGGACCACGACGCCGAGGCGCGCGACCGCCTCGCCGACTACGCGATGCTGGCGGTGCAGGGCCCGCGGGCCCGCGAGATCGTCGGGGGGCTCGCCGGTGGGGAGCTGCCGGCGCGATTCCACGCCACCCGGCTCGAGCTGGCCGGCTCCGAGGCGCTGGTCTGCGGGACCGGCTACACGGGCGAGGACGGGGTCGAGGTCCTGCTGCCGCCGGACGCCGCGCCCGCCCTGTGGAGCGCGCTGCTCGAGGCTGGCGCGAAGCCGGCCGGGCTCGGCGCTAGAGACACCCTGCGCCTGGAGGTCACCTACTGCCTCTACGGCAACGACCTGTCCACCGAGCGGACGCCGATCGAGGCCAGCCTCGGCTGGTGCGTTAAGGAGGACACCGGCTTCGTCGGCTCGGAGGCGTGCCGCCGGGTTCGGGAGGAAGGGCCCGAGGAGCTGCTCGTTCCCTTCGTGATCACCGGTGCCGGCATCCCGCGCCAGGGGAACCCGATCCTGCACGAGGGTGTGGGCGTCGGCGAGGTGACCAGCGGCACCCACTCGCCGTCGCTCGAGGTCGGGATCGGGATGGGCTACGTCAAGGCCGGAGTCGCCGAGCCGGGGACCGGCGTCGAGATCGACGTCCGGGGAAAGCGACGCGCGGCCGAGCTCCGCAAGGGGCCGCTCTACTCCAAGGACGGATAGCTTTCCGCCTCCATGGCGGACGAGAGCTATCCCGAGGACCTCAAGTACCACCCCGAGCACGACTGGGCCCGGCTCGAGGGCGAGGTGGCCACCTTCGGGATCACCTGGTTCGCCCAGGACGCCCTCGGCGAGGTCGTCTTCTACGAGCCTCCCGAGGTCGGCACCGAGGTCAAGAAGGACCAGTCATACGCGGAGGTCGAGTCGGTCAAGGCGGTCTCCGACGTGTACTCGCCCCTGTCCGGAGAGGTGACCGAGGTGAACGAGCAGCTCTCAGACGGCCCCGAGAAGATCAATGAGGACCCCTACGGCGAGGGGTGGATGGTGAAGGTGAAGCTCTCCGACCCCTCCGAGGCCGACGCCCTGATGGATGCGGCCGCTTACCGCAAGCAGCTCGAGGAGGCTGCCTAGCGCTCCAGGGCGATCCCGCCCGCCATCTACGATGAGTCGCTCGTGACGAGGTACACGTCGGCGACAGACGATGACCGCGGGCGCATGCTCGAGGCGATCGGCGTGGCGTCGATCGACGAGCTCTTCGAGGACATTCCCGAGGATGTTCGCCTCGATGGTCCTCTCAAGCTTCCGGACGGGATGCCGGAGTCGGAGGTCTACGACCGTCTCGCGGCCCTCGCCGAGCGGAACGTCCACGCCGAGGCGGAGGCGAGCTTCCTGGGCGCCGGCATGTACGACCACTACGTCCCGGCGATCGTGGACGCGATCACGGGCCGCTCGGAGTTCCTCACCCCGTACACGCCGTACCAGCCCGAGATCTCCCAGGGCGGCCTCCAGGCGATGTTCGAGTTCCAGACGGCGATGTCCGAGCTGACCGGGCTGCCGGTCTCGAACGCCGCCCTGTACGAGGGGCCCTCCTCCGTCGCCTCGGCGGCCTACCTGGCGATTGGCGCCACCGGGCGCAGGAAGTTCGTCGCCTCGCGGGGGCTCCACCCCCACAGCCGCGAGTCCCTGGTCACCTACGGAGCGGGCTACGGCTCCGAGTTGGTCGAGACGCCCCTGGCGGCCGGACAAACCGACGCCGCGAAGCTCGCGGACGCGATCGACGACGAGACCGCCGCCGTCTTCCTGCAGCAGCCGAACTTCCTGGGCGCGGTCGAGGACGTCGAGGCCCTCGGGGAGGCGGCGAAGGCGAAGGGTGCCCTGGTGGTGGTGGCCTGCGACCCGGTCGCGCTGTCGGTGCTGAGGCCGCCCGGAGAGTGCGGCGCGGACGTCGCCGTGGGGGAGGGGCAGCCGCTCGGCAACCGGCTCGACTACGGCGGCCCCTCGTTCGGCTTCTTCTGCGCCACCGAGGAGCACATCCGGCGCATGCCGGGGCGTATCGCGGGCGAGACCACCGACGTGGACGGTCGACGTGGCTTCGTCCTGACCCTGCAGACCCGGGAGCAGCACATCCGCCGCGAGAAGGCGACCCACAACATCTGCACGGCGCAGGCGCTCAATGCCCTGGCGGGGATCATCCACCTGAGTTGGCTCGGCAAGCGGGGCTTCGTCGAGCTGGGCGAGCTGCTGGCGCGCCGCACGGCCTACGCGCGCGAGCAGCTGGCGGCACTGGAGGGCGTGGAGCTGCTCCACGAGGCGCCGGTCGTCCGGGAGTTCGCGGTGCGTCTCGAGGCCCCGGTGGACCTGGTGCTGGAGCACTGCGCCGGGGAGGGCATCGGCGCCGGCTACCCGCTCGGGCGCGACTACCCCGAGTACGAGGACGGCCTGCTGATCGCGCTCACCGAGCGCCGCTCGCGAGCGGACATCGATCGCCTGGCGGAGGTCCTCGAAAAAGCAATCAAGGTTTCCAGGGCGTCGGAGCCCACACCCGGCAGCGCGGACGCGAAAGCGGAGCAGCTGCCGGAAGGTGTCGAGGACGTGCCGGCCTGATGGCGAAGCCCGAGCTGACGGAAACGCCGATGCAACGCGATCGGGCGAAGACGATCTTCGAGCGGTCGGTCGAGGGGCGGCGCGCCGCGCAGCTGCCCGCCGCCGACGTGCCGGAGAGGCCCATCGACGAGCTCATCCCGAAGCAGCTGCTGCGGGAGACGCCGGCAGAGCTACCGGAGGTCTCCGAGCCGGAGATCGTCCGACACTACAACCGGATCTCGCGGCGGAACTTCGACCTGGACACCGGCTTCTATCCGCTCGGCTCCTGCACGATGAAGCACAACCCGCGGCTGAACGAGCGGGTCGCTGCGCTGCCGGGCCATGCCCGGCTCCACCCGGCCCAGGACCCGAAGCGGGCGCAGGGGGCCCTCGAGCTGATGTGGCTCCTGTCGGATTCCCTGGCCGAGATCTGCGGGCTGCCGCACGTGAGCCTCCAGCCGTCCGCCGGATCGCACGGCGAGCTGGCGGGCCTGCTGCTGACGCGGGCCTACCACGACGACCGGGGCGAGGAGCGGACCAAGGTGTTGACTCCGGACACCGCCCACGGCACCAACCCCGCCACGGTGACGATGGCGGGGTACGAGGTGGTGAACCTCGCCACCAACGAGCGGGGCGGCATCGACCTGGACGATCTGCGCGCGAAGGCGGACGAGCAGACCGCCTGCCTGATGCTGACCAATCCCAACACCCTCGGTCTCTTCGACGAGGACATCACCGAGATCGCCTCAATCGTGCACGAGGCCGGCGGCACCCTCTACTACGACGGCGCGAACCTGAACGCGGTGATGGGTCGCTCGCGGCCGGGGGACATGGGCTTCGACATCGTCCACCTCAACCTGCACAAGTCGTTCTCGCAGCCACACGGCGGGGGCGGCCCCGGCGCGGGCCCCATCGCGGTCTCGGAGCGGATCGAGCCCTTCCTGCCCAGGCCTCAGGTCGTTAAGCGCGAGGGGTCCAACGGCTCCGAGGCATCAGGGAACCTCATGTTCGACCTCGACTTCGACCGGCCGAAGTCGATCGGCCGCCTGCGCGGCTTCCAGGGCAACTTCGGGGTCTTCGTCCGGTCCTACGCATACATCCTCAGCCTCGGGGGCGACGGCCTCACAGAGGCCTCGGAGACGGCCGTCCTCAACGCGAACTACCTGCTGGCGCGGATGCGCGAGGGGAGGACGGGGAGGTTGGCGCCGGTAGCCTTCGATCGCCGCTGCATGCACGAGTTCGTCCTCTCGGGCGCGCCGGCCAAGAAGGAGCTCGGGATCACCACCCTGGATGTCGCCAAGCGCCTGCTCGACTTCGGGATGCACCCGCCAACGGTGTACTTCCCGCTGCTGGTGGACGAGGCGATGATGATCGAGCCGACGGAGACCGAGACGCGCGAGACGCTCGACGCCTTCGCCGAGGCGATCGACTCGATCCTGGCGGAGGCGGAGGAGGATCCGGAGATCGCCAGGAACGCGCCGTACACGACGCCGGTCCGCCGTCTTGACGAGGTCGCCGCGAATCGGCGGCCGGTGGTCCGGCAGGCCCTGGACTAAGCGGTCCGGAGGACCCTGCGAAGCAGTCCCCGGGGCGCCGGCACCGGGACCCGGAGCTGATCGACCCGCAGGGAGAGCATCCTCACCAGCTCGGCTGAGTGGTGGAACGGGTCCGCGATCGCATTCCCGCTCTGGACGGACATCGCGGCGCGGATCTCGTCGCCGATCGCCGCGACCAGGAGGTCGCCCTCGGGCAGCTGCGCGGAGTCAAGCTGGGCCAGTCGGAACAAGGCCTTTCGGTCGTCCAGGCTGGCAGGGCGGATCGTGATCTCGGGCTGAGTGTGTGTGGTGTGGTACATCATTACTCCCCTAGGTGGCGGTTTGCGATACACTCTGGGCGAGCACGATACAGGGATTGAGATATCACACATGTCATACAAAGCTGAATTGAAGGACCTGAAACGCGACGGGGAGCGCTCGATCACCGACCAGCTCGTGGGCGCGTTCAAGGGCGCGATCGGGTCGGGCGAGCTCGCTCCGGGGGAGAAGCTCCCCCCGACGCGCGAGCTGGCCGAGACGGCCGGCGTCAACCACCTGACCGCCGTGCGCGCATACCGGCGGCTGCGCGAGCTGGGCCTCGTCTCCTCCCAGGTCGGCCGCGGCACCTTCGTCCGCGACTCCGCGCCGGCCGCGCTACCGGACCTCGACGGCGCGGGCGACGGCTCCGAGTGGCAGCGCTACGTGCTGCCCGCCATCGCCGAGGGCCAGGGGGACCGGATGCTCGCGGAGATGTACAGGCACTCGCAGGCCCGCGGTCTGATCCCACTCTCAGTGGGTTATCCGTCCTCGAAGCTGTTCCCCTATGAGCAGATCAGAGGTTCGATCTCGACGGCGCTCGAGCGCGAGGACAGCAGCGCTCTTCAGTACACGGACGTTTCCGGGCTCCCCGCGATGGTGGAGCAGATAGTCGCGCTCTCCGCCGAGCGGGGCGCGCCGGAGGATCCGGAAGACGTCGTGATCACCAGCGGCGCCACGCAGGGTGTCTCCCTGGCGATGCGAGCGATTCTGCGGCCGGGCGACGTGATGGCATGCGAGTCGCCCAGCTTCATGGGCGTGCTCCAGAATCTTCGGGCCGCCGGCGGCCGGGTGCTCCCCGTGCCGATCGACGAGGACGGTCTGGATGTCGATGCGCTCGAGGCCCTCCTGAGCAGTCACGAGATCCGGCTGCTGGCCCTTCAATCGCGCTGCCAGAACCCAACCGGCACGGACCTCGCACCGGAGCGCAGGACGAGACTGCTTGAGCTCGCCCGCCTGCACGGCTTCTTCATCGTCGAGGATGGGATCTACGGTGACCTGCGTTTCGAGGGTGAGGACCCGGGCTCCCTTCGCGCGGACGCGCCCGGCCACGTCGTCTACGTGGACTCGTTCTCGAAGCTCGTCGGCGGCGGTCCCCGAGTCGGCTGGGTGGCTGCCAGCGGCCCCGTTCGCGAGCGGATTCTGGCCGAGAAGCAGCGCGACGACATGCACAGCTCTACTCTGAGCCAACTCGCCATCGCCGGCTTCATGGCGGCCGGTGAGTATCAGCCACACCTCGAGCGCGCGCGAGCCTTCTATCAGGAGCGGCGAGACGCGCTGCTGCAGGCGGTCGACGATCAGCTGGGGGGCTTGGCCGACACCACCCGTCCGAGCGGCGGGGGTCATCTCTGGCTGACCCTGGAAGCGCCGCTGGACGAGAGCGAGCTGCTGACCGAAGCCGTCCGCCACGGTGTGACCTTCGTGCCCGGTATGGCGATGATGGCCGATCCGGTACCTGCGGCGCATCTGCGCCTCTCCTACGGGTTCCTTACCTCCGACGAGCTGGCCGAGGGCGTGAAGCGCCTGGCGCGAGCGATCCGCTCGCTGACCCGACGGCCGTCGGAGCGCGAGGCGGCCCTGCCGATCGCCTAGCTACGCGGGGATCGCCTGCTCCAGGTCAGGGAGCCTCTGGCGCAGCTTGCGCACCGGCTCGAACAGGTCGCCCTCCTTCTCGATCCGCTTGATCGCGTCCGGGATCTCGAAGCGCAGGTGCCCGTCGCCCTTCTTCTTCACGGCGCGTTCGACCTCGCTCCAGCGCAGCGGCATGGAGGCGGTCGGGTGGTCACGCGCTCTGAGCGAGTAGACGCCGATCGTCGTCTTCTTCTGATGGTTCTGGCTCCAGTCGACGAACACCTTGCCCCGGCGCTGCGCCTTCGCCATCTTCGAGACGACCTCCTTCGGCGTCTCTTTCTCGAGGAGCTGAGCGACCGCCTTCGCGAAGGGGCTGGTCCGCTCGTACGTCACCTTGGTGTTGAGCGGTACGTAGACCTGGAGGCCCTTGCCTCCGGAGACCTTGGGGAAGCACTCCATGTCAAAGCCTCCGAACAGCTTGCGCAGCCGCAGCGCCACCTGGCAGCACTCGACCAGCGCCGCCGGCTTGCCCGGGTCGAGGTCGAAGGCGAGCACGGTCGGCTGCTCCATCCGCGTCGCCTTGGAGAGCGAGGGATGGAGCTCAAGGGAGGCGAGCTGGGCCATCCAGATCAGCGTCGCCTTGTTATCGCAGAGGCAGAAGTCGATCTCGCCGGCGCGGCGGTCGACCCAGATCGGCGTCGTCTTCACCCACTCCGGCCGGTGCTTGGGGCAGTTCTTCTCGTAGAAGTGGAAGCCGGCCACACCGTCGGGGTAGCGCTTCAGGGTCAGGGGTCGGCCCTTGAGGTGGGGGATCATCACCTCGGCGACGCGAGCGTAGTAGTCGATCACCTCCGCCTTGGTGGTCTTGGTCTTCGGGTAGAGGACCTTGTCGAGGTTGGTCAGCTTCAGCTTGCGCGAGCCGACCGTGACGTGCTGGTCCCGCTTCTCTGTGGCGGCCTTCGCCAGCGGACTAGGAGCGGGCCTTGGCCTTGGTCTTCTTGCCCGAGGTCTTGCGGCGGCCGTTGGACGAGGCCTTGGACTTCGACTTCGCCGTTGACTTCGCCTTGCTCTTGGAGCCGGCCTTCGCCTTCGGCTTCTCTGCGGCCCCATCGCCGACGGACTCGCCCTTGACGGCGGCGAGGCTCTCCTCGAGGGCGGCCATCAGGTCCGGCGCCTTGGTCGGCTCCGGCTCCTCGCTCGGGGCGCTGACGATCTCCTTGCCCGAGGCCTTCTGCTCGAGCAGGTTCAGCAGCTCCTCGCGGTACTCGTCGCGGTACTTGTCGGGCTTGAAGTCGGTGGAGAGAGACTCGATCAGCTGGTTGGCCATCTGCAGCTCGCGCTTCTCGGGCTTCTTCGGCTTCTCCTCGAAGACCTCGTCAAGATCCTCGCGTGGGGTGACCTCGTCATGGAAGCGCATGGTGGCCATGGTGAGGACGTCGTCCATCGGGCGGATCGCGGCGAGGTGCTCCTTGTTGCGGAGCACGAAGCGGGAGATTGCGACCTTGCGAGCCTTCTGCATCGCCTCCACCAGGAGGGCGTAGGCCTTCTCGGCGCCCCTGTCGGGGCCGAGGTAGTAGGGCTGCTCGAAGTAGATGGGGTCGATGTCGTCGAGGTCGACGAAGTCCTGGATCTCGATCGAACGGGTTCGCTTTGGATCGAGCTCCGACAGCTCGTCCCGGGTCAGCGTCACGTACTGGTCCGGCGCGAACTCGTAGCCCTTGACGATGTCGTCGTAGGCCACCTCCTTGCCGGTCTTCTCGGAAACGCGCTTGTGGCGGATTCGCGATCCGTCCTTCTCGTGAAGCTCCTTGAAGCGGATCGTCTGCTTGGAGACGGCCGAGTAGAGCTTCACCGGCACGTTCAGCAGCCCGAAGCTGATCGAGCCGCTCCATATCGCTCTAGGCATGTCGCATCACCTGTCTCACTCTTAAGACCCTTCGGTCGACACCGACTAATCGCTGCTTTCGACGCCAGTCAGGTTACCCCTGGGCACGATTCGGCAATCGGGCGCGGGCTTGCGCGGGCCATGCCTCCTACTGCTCACGCACGACCTCGCGCGCGTCCTTGTCGTCGCGCATGCCCTTGAAGGCGGGCTGGCGGAGGGTGCCCTGGTCGGTCCACTCGCTCCAGGAGACCTCGCAGACGAGGTCCGGCCGGCACCACCGGGCAAGCCTCGCCTTGGGCCCACTCGGCGCTCCCTCGTCGAAGGGACTCGTCTTGCGCGCGCGGCGCTTCAGCGCCCTGGTGAGGAAGTCCAGGTCGTCCTGCTTGAGGCCCGAGCCGACGCCCCCGGCGAAGATCAGCCGCTGCCTCTCGCCGGGCGGGGCTTCCGAGGCGCGCTGGTCGTAGTAGCCGACCAGCAGCGAGCCGACCCGGCTCGCCCTGCTGCCCTCGCCGGGGATCCAGCCGCCGATGACGAACTCCTGCCGGCGCCAGATGCGTGTCTTCACCCACTCGCCGGTTCGTCCGCCGGGGCGATAGGGGCTGTCGAGCCGCTTTGCGACGACCCCCTCCAGGCCCTGTCGCCTGGCGGCCTCGAGCAGCTCCGTCCCGCCGCCCACCTGATGCTGGGGGGTGTGCCAGCGCGGCCCCTCGAGTTCCAGCGACTCCAAGAGCTCTCGCCGCTCCGGGTAGGCGAGGTCGCGTACGCAACGCCCATCGAGGTGGAGCAGGTCGAAGATCATGTAGTCGACCGGGGTGTCGTGCATGCGCTGCTCGACCATCCTCGGGTTGGTCAGGGTCATCCGGCGCTGGATCCGCTGAAAGCTGGGCCGGCCCTGGTCGTCGATCGCAACGACCTCGCCGTCGAGCACGGCGCTCCGGCCCCCGAGTTGCTCGGCGATGCCGGCGAGCTCGGGATAGCGGGGGGTGATGTCCTGCACCCGGCGGTTCTGCATGGACCAGCTGCCGTCGCTGAAGCCGAGGGCGCGAACGCCGTCCCACTTGACCTCGAAGCCCCAGTTCCCCTCGTCGCGCGGCAGGTCGCCCATCCGCGCCAGCATGGGCTGGATCCCCCGCGGCGGCTTCTCCTCGGGCGCCTTCGCGAGCAGCGTTGCGGTCCGCTTCGCCATGTGGGCGATTATGGGTGGCGATGCTGTTCGAGCTCGACGACGTGACCTATTCCCGTGGCGGCGAGGCCGTCCTGCGGGACGTCAAAGCGCAGCTTCCGGTCGGGGCCAGCTGCGTCGCCGGTCCCTCCGGCAGCGGCAAGTCGACGCTGCTGCGGCTGCTCGACCGGCTCGCCGATCCGGACTCGGGCCGGGTGCTCTACGAGGGCCACGACGTCCGCGAGCGCGACCCGCTCGAGCTGCGGCGGGAGGTGGGGCTGGTGCCCCAGCTCCCGGCCCTGATCGAGGGCACGGTCGCCGACAACGTCTCCTACGGGCCGCGGCTGGCCGGCCACAGCTTCGACCCACGGCGCAGCCTGGAGCTGGCAGGGCTGGACGCGGGCTTCGCCGAGCGAGAGGCGTCGAAGCTGTCGGTGGGGGAGCAGCAGCGGGTGATGCTGGCGCGGGCGCTGGCCCTCGAGCCGAGGGTCCTGCTGCTGGACGAGCCGACCTCGGCCCTCGACGAGGCGGCCAGGGACACGGTCGAGGAGACGCTGCGCGGCCTCCGAACCCGGACCTCGATCTCGACCGTGTTGGTCACCCACGACACCGAGCAGGCGAGGAGGCTGGCCGACTACGTGGTGCGAATCGACGGCGGCCGGGTCATCGAGCAGGGACCGGTGGGGGAGGTACTGGCCGCATGACCTCGGCCATCGACGTCAGCGTCGGCGAGGTCGCTGCTTCGCTGGTGCTGGTCGCGATCGCGATCGCGGCGTCGCGCTGGCGGCGGGCCGAGCTGGAGG
Organism: uncultured Solirubrobacterales bacterium; assembly: GCA_963752605.1. Classification (GTDB taxonomy): domain Bacteria; phylum Actinomycetota; class Thermoleophilia; order Solirubrobacterales; family 70-9; genus CAVVYW01. The sequence continues at coordinate 752,895 of CAVVYW010000005.1, read as the reverse complement.
AGGACATCGCGGTCGCGGTCGCGCGCTCCTTCGTCCAGCTGACCGCGATCGGCTACGTGATCGACGTCATCTTCGAGGAGGACAGCCTCGCGCTGGTGCTGGCGTTGCTCGCGGTGATGGTGGTGTTCGGGGCCTTCACCGCCCGCAGCAGGGCAGCGCAGGTCCCGGGTGCCCTCTGGCCGCTCCTCGTCTCGCTCTCGGTCGCGGCGGCGGCGACGCTGGGCCTGGTGGTGGCGCTCGGGATCTTCGAGCCGGAGCCGCGGTTCATGGTCCCGGTCGGCGGCATGGTGATCGGCAACTCGATGACGGCGGCGGCTGTCGCGCTTAACCGGCTCGGCGAGGACGTCCACGACAACGCCAGGGAGGTGGAGGCGACGCTGGCGCTGGGGGCGACCTCGACCCAGGCGGTCGCGCCGCTGGTCAGGCGCAGCCTCCGCTCCGGGCTGATCCCCCTGATCGACTCGACCAAGACCACCGGGCTGATCTTCTTCCCGGGGACCATGGTCGGGATGCTGCTCGCCGGGGCCGACCCGACCGACGCGGTGCGGCTCCAGCTGATCCTCCTCTACGCGCTGCTCGGCTCCGTCTCGATCGCCGCCCTGATGGCGACGACGCTCGCGCGCCGCAACTTCTTCACGCCCGCCGAGCAGCTGCGCGACCCACCTGCCCCGTAGGACGGGGTTGAGCACTCCGTAGACTCGGTCGGGCTTGTCCGATCGGCGCCGCAACCTCTTCACGCTCGTCGCCACGATCCTCGGCTCGACGATCGTGTTCCTCGACGGGACGGTCGTCAACGTCGCGCTGCCGGCGATCTCCGATGACCTCGACGCGGGGCTCGCAGACCAGCAGTGGGTGGTGGAGTCCTACATGCTCGCGACGGTCGCCCTGCTGCTGGTGGGGGGCGCGCTGGGCGACCAGTTCGGGCGCCGGCGCATCTTCGAGCTCGGCCTGGTCGGGTTCGCGGTCACGTCGGCTCTCTGTGCGATCGCGCCCACCTCGGAGTTCCTCATCGGCGCGCGCGCCCTGCAGGGCCTCGCCGGTGCGCTGCTGGTCCCGGGGTCGCTCGCGATCCTCGCCGCCACCTTTGAGGGAGCCGAGCGCGGCAAGGCGGTCGGCACCTGGACCGCCTGGACCGGGATCGCAACCGTGATCGGTCCAGCGGGCGGCGGGGCGATGGTCGAGGCGGTCTCGTGGCGGGCGATCTTCTGGGTGAACATCCCGCTGATCATCTTCACGATCTGGCTGACGCGAGCCTACGTGAAGGAGAGCATTGACCCCGAGGCCGACCGGGCGATCGACTGGGTCGGGATCCTGCTCTCGGCGGTCGGCCTCGGTGCCCCCGTGTTCGCACTGATCCAGCAGCCGACCCACGGCTGGGGCGACCCCCAGGTCGCCATTCCGCTCATCGGGGGGATCCTGCTGTTCGGCGCCTTCCTGCTCTGGGAGTCGCGCTACAAGCACTCGATGCTCGACCTCAGCCTGTTCAAGGTCCGGAACTTCGCCATCACCAACCTCGAGACGGTGATCGTTTACGCGGGGCTGATCGGGGCCTTCTTCTTCCTCACGCTCTTCCTCCAGCAGACCGCCGGCTACACGCCCCTGGAGGCTGGCCTGGCCACCACGCCGACCTCGGTGCTCCTGTTCTTCCTCTCGCCGCGCTTCGGCAAGTTCGCCACCGGGACCGGCCCGAGGGTGCCGATGTGCGTCGGCCCGATCATCGGAGGCATCGGGCTCCTCCTACTGCTCCGGGTGGGGCCCGACGCCGACTACGTCAGCGAGGTGCTTCCGGGAGTCCTGCTGTTCGGGTTCGGGCTGTCGATGACCGTGGCCCCGCTGACGGCCACTGCTCTCAACTCGGTGGACGAACGCCACGTCGGAACGGCGTCCGGGATCAACAACGGGGTCGCCCGGGTCGCGGGGCTGCTGGCGATCGCGGTGCTGGGCGCCCTGATTGCCGGCCAGTTCGGCTCCAGCATCGACGACGAGCTCGCCCGGGCCAACCTGAGCCCGAACGGGGAGCAGGTGGTGGAGGACGCCAAGGCCAACCCCCTGCAGCGGCCGGACACCGATGAGCTGGCGTCTGCGGAGGCCGCCCAGGTCGAGAGCGCCTCGGTCAACGCGGCCGAGGACGGCTTCCACCTGAGCATGATCGTCGCTGGGTGCCTGATGATCGTCGGCGGTGTGATCGCGGGCTTTGGGATCCAGAACCCGAAGCGGGTGGACGAGGAGATTCACGCGCCGCGGGCCGCCCCCGCGGGGGAGTGCTCTCGCGCTCACGATCCCGTGCCGGCCGGCACCGAGGGCGCGGCCGAGCTGGCGTAGCCGGGCCGCGCCCATCTAGGCTCCCGACCCGATGAAGATCTTCAGCGGCATCCAGCCGACGGGCGCCAAGCACCTCGGCAACTACATCGGGGCGATCCGCCAGTACGTGGAGGGCCAGGAGGAGGGCGCCCCGGCGATCTACTGCATCGTTGACCTGCACGCGATCACGGTCCCCTGGGACCCGGCCACGCTCCGCCGCAACGTCCACGACACCACGGCGATCCTGCTCGCCGCCGGGCTCGACCCGGAGCGCTGCATCCTGTTCCGCCAGTCCGACGTCCGGGAGCACACCGAGCTGACGTGGCTGCTCGGAGCGCTGACCGCCCACGGCGACCTCAACCGCATGCACCAGTTCAAGGAGAAGTCGGAGAAGCAGCGGGAGCTGGTCTCGGCCGGTCTTTTCTTCTATCCGGTGCTCCAGGCCGCGGATGTCCTCGCTTACAAGGCGGACACGGTGCCGGTGGGGGAGGACCAGCGACAGCACGTCGAGTTGATGCGCGAGATCGCGCGGCGCTTCAACGAGCGCTTCGGCGACACCCTGGTCGAGCCCCAGCACCGCATCCCGGAGGTGGGTGCCCGGATCATGGACCTCCAGAACCCGGCCAACAAGATGGCGACGACCGGCGGCACCCAGCAGGGAACGGTGCTGGTGCTGGACGAGCCCGAGGTCGTGACCCGGAAGATCAAGAGCGCCGTCACCGATTCCGGCTCCGACGTCACGCGGGACGGGGAGGGCAAGGAGGGGATCGCGAACCTGATCGACATCATCGCCGTTGCGAAGGGGCAGACGCCTGATCAGGTGGAGAGCGAGTTCGAGGGCTCCGGCTACGGTGATTTCAAGGGCGCCGTCGCCGAGGCGGTCGTCGAGTTCCTCGCACCGGTCCGCGAGCGCTACGAGGAGCTGCGCCCGGACGAGAAGGCGCTCGAGGAGGCGCTCACCGGCGGCGCCGAGAAGGCCCGCGTGATCGCCACCGAGACCCTGGCCGAGGTGCGCGGGGCGATGGGCATCGGCCCACCAGAGTAGTTACGCCCGACCAGCCGCGGCGCTCTCTAAGGTGAGGCCGTGACCTCGGTCTCCGAGCTGGACCTCGACCTCGACGTCTTCCAGGGGCCGTTCGACCTCCTGCTGGCGGTCCTGCTCCGTGAGGAGATCAGCATTGCGGAGGTGGAGCTGGGGGAGATCGTCCTCGCCTACATCGAGCACCTCGACGAGGAGGGCCGGCTCGACCTCGACTCGGTCACAGAGTTCCTGGTCCTGATCGCGGCGCTCTGCGAGCTGAAGTCCCGGCTGCTGCTCCCGCGCGAGGAGGAGGACGAGGACCTCGGCCCCGAGGAGGCCGCGGACGAGCTGCTGGCCCGGATGCTCGAGTACCGGCGCTACAGCGAGGCAGGCCGGATGCTGGCCGCGATGCTGGAGCGAGAGAGCGCGCGGATGTACAGGTCGGCCCCGCTGCCGCCGGAGCTTCGGCGGGCCGCGGTCAAGGCCGCGGTCAAGACCTACGAGCCCGACCAGGTCGGCGCGGCGCTCGGGGACCTGCTCCAGACGCCGCCGCCGCCCGACACGCGGCACATCAGGACCACGGTCTCGGTCCAGAAGCGGCTGTCGGTGCTGCGTGAGCTGCTCGGCAAGGGCAGGCCGCTCGACTTCGACGAGACATTCGGCAAGGACGACCGCTTCACCCAGGCGGTCACGTTGTTTGCTCTCTTGGAGATGCACAGGCGAGGCGAGGCCACCTGGAGCCAGAAGGAGACATTCGGCCGCATCGAGGTGCGCTCGCAGTGAGCGACGATCCGCTGCGGCCCACCCTCGAGGCGCTGCTCTTCCTCTCCCCGGAGCCGGTCTCGGCGGCCGAGCTCGCCGAGGCGGCCGGCATCGACGAGGACTCCGTCGCCGAGGCGCTCGAGGCTCTGGAGAAGGAGCTGGAGGGCGACGGCCGCGGTATCAGGCTGGGCAAGGTTGCGGGCGGCTACGCCCTGTCGGCCATCCCGGAGGCCGAGGACGCCGCACGCAGGCTGCTCGCGAGGCCGCGGACCCCGCCGCTCACCCAGGCCCAGGCGGAGGTGCTCGCGATCGTCGCCTACCTGCAGCCGGTCTCGCGGCCCGAGATCGCCCGGATCCGCGGCGTCTCCTCCGACTCCGCGGTCGCCAGCCTCACGGAGCGCGGCATGATCGAGGAGGAGGGGCGGACCCGCTTCGGAGCCGTCACCTACAAGACGACCACGCTCTTCGAGAAGCTCTTCGGGCTCTCGGGCCTTGACGCCCTGCCCGACCCGTCGCGCTTCGACCCCACCCCAGAGGACGAGCGCGAGCTGCGCGAGAGGCTGTTGAAGGCGGGCGAGCAGCGGGCGGAATGAGAAGGGCGGTGGGAGCGGGGCTCACGGGGGGCGCCCTGAGCTGCGCCCTGGTTGCGGCATCGCTCGCTCCCGCCGAGCCGATCGCGCGGCCCGCCGCGGCGGCCCAGGTGATCGGGCGCTCCGTCGACGGCCGGGCGATCAGGGCGACGCAGATCGGCGACCCGGCCGGCGAGCATGTCGTCCTGGTGGTCGGCCTGATCCACGGCAACGAGAAGGCGGGCCTCCGGGTGATCGACCGCATCGCCGGGAACCCGCCCGCCCTCACGGGGGCTCAGCTCTGGCTGATCACGACGGCCAACCCCGACGGACAACGGGCGGACAATCGCAAGAACGCTCACGCGGTCGACCTGAACCGCAACTTCCCCTTCCGCTGGAGGCCCGGCGACAAGTCGAGAGGGAGCCCCTTCTACCCGGGGCCGAAGCCGGCCTCGGAGCCCGAGACCAAGGCGGTGATGCGGTTCGTCCGGCGGATCAGGCCGGACGTCTCCGTCTGGTACCACCAGGACTGGAACGCCGTGCTCGCCTGCAGGGGCAGGCCGGAGGCCGGCGCGGAATACGCAAGACTTGCGGGGATGCGGTTGAGCTGCAGGGGCAATCGTCTGCACGGGACCGTCGTGAGCTGGGAGCAGCACGCGATCCCCGGTGCCGAGGCATTCGTGGTCGAGCTGCCCGCGAGGGTCAGCGCAGGCATGGTGTCGCGCAACGCCAATGCGTCCATCGAGCTGGCGCGGGGCGGCTGATGCGAACGCGCCTGCTGATCGCGGCGGTCACGGCCGCAACCGTCCTGCTCGGCGCCGAGGGCGCGAGCACCTGGCGGGCGTCCACCGCGGCCGGCCCCGCCGGCGCCGCGGCCGCGAAGCCGCCCCTGCACAAGAAGCTGATCCCCTACGGGAAGCAGCGCAAGCGCGACATGGCGGCCTACTCCAAGCGGCACTACGGCCACCACAAGTGGCAGCTGGTGGATCCCAAGCTGGTGGTGATCCACTACGCCGAGGCGGGCAGCATCGGCTCGATCTACAACACCTTCGCCCCGAACCACGCCGACCCGGAGTTCAACGAGAAGCCCAATGTCTGCTCGCACTTCGCCGTCTCGGCGAGCGGCGGGATCTACAAATTCGTCCCGGTCGCCGTCCGGTGCCGGCACGTCGTCGGGCTCAATCACGTCGCGATCGGGATCGAGCACGTCGGCTTCAGCGACGGCGACGTCCTCAACCGCCAGGCGCAGCTGGACGCGTCGCTGAAGCTCACGCAGTGGCTCCGCTGCCGCTTCGGGCTTCCGATCGAGCAGGTGATCGGCCACAACGAGAGCCTCGCCTCGCCGTTCTACAAGGAGCTCGACCCGCGCTTCAAGGGCAAGACCCACGGCGACTTCAACAAGGCCTCGATGGACGTCTACCGGGGCCAGCTGCAGAAGCTCGGTCCCTGCTAACGCCTGTGCGTCTCGTCAAGTACCTCGCCCACAGCGGCGTCGCCTCGCGGCGCGCCGCGGAGGACCTGATCGAAGCCGGCAGGGTGACGGTGGCGGGGGAGACCGTCACCGACCCGGCGAGAGACGTCGGCGAGGGGAGCGGGGTGGAGGTGGACGGCGCACCGGTCGCGCCGGAGCCCCGGGAGGTCTGGACCGTGAACAAGCCGGCGGGCGTCGTCTCGACGGCGAAGGAGCCAGGGCATCGCCAGGCGGTCACCGAGCTGGTCGACTCACAGCGGCGCCTCTATCCCGTCGGGCGCCTCGACGCCGACTCCACCGGGCTGATCCTGCTGACCAATGACGGCGAGCTCGCCAACCGGCTCACGCATCCCCGCTACGGGGTGCCGAAGACCTACCGGGTTGGGCTCGCGCGACCGGCCTCGGAAGCCGAGCTGGAGCGCCTCCGGAGCGGGGTGGAGCTCGAGGACGGCCCGACCGCCCCGGCCGAGGTGGAGCGGGAGGGGGAGCGGGAGCTGGTGATCACGATCCGCGAGGGGCGCAAGCGCCAGGTGCGCCGCATGGCCGAAGCCATCGGCAACCGGGTCGAGGCCCTGACGCGGATCAGGTTCGGCTCGCTCGAGCTCGGCGAGCTCGGACCGGGCGAGGCCCGCCGCCTCGAGAAGGGTGAGATCGGCGCCCTCTGGGAAGATTCCGGCCCAATGACCCCGGTGAAGGAGCCGAAGTGAGCGGGAAGGACGAACGCCTCTGGGCCGTAAGAGGCGCGACGAAGGCGCGGAGCAACGACCCCGGGGCGATCATCGAGGCCGCCGAGGAGCTGATGCGGGAGCTGATGACCCGCAACGATCTCGGGCCGGAGCGGATGGTGTGCTGCATCTTCACCGCGACCCATGACCTCAACGCCGAGTTCCCCGCCGTGGCTGCGCGCAAGCTCGGCCTGGATGCCGTGCCGCTCCTCTGCGCACAGGAGATCGACGTGCCCGGCGCGATGCCCTCCGTGATCCGCGCGCTGGTCCAGTACTACGCCGCGGACGACCAAGAACCGGTCCACATCTACCTGGGCGAGGCGCAGAAGCTACGCTCGGACCTCGACGCGGCTCAGTAGCCGCCCCCTTCGGAATGGTGCAGGTTCGGGACGCGAAACTGGATGACACCGAGGCGATCGTCTCGGTGACGGCCGCGGGATGGCGCGAGACCTATGCGGGCATCGTTCCCCCCGAGCGGCTGGCGGACCTGCCGGTGGAGCGCTGGAGGCACGAGGTCAGCGTCGGCCTGCGACGGCCAGACGCCGACGCCTTCACTCTCGTCGCGGAGGACGGGGAGCAGATCGTGGGCTACTCCTACGTGATGGCGCCGGGGAGGGACGGCGACCTCACGGCCCAGGCCGCCGAGATCGTCGGGATGTATATCCGCCCGGATCGCTGGCGCCAGGGTGTGGGGACCACGCTGATGAGCGCGACGTTCGAGCGGCTGAGAGACCTCGGGTATACGGAGGCAGTGCTCTGGGTCTTCCCCGAGAACCGTGGGGCGCGTCGCTTCTACAAGCGCCACGGCTTCTCGCCGGACGGCTCCGAGCGCTACCACCCGGTCGCGGACATTCAGGCGATCAGGCTGCACGGCACGGTCGCGTAGTTTCCGGGCGGCGACGCGCGACCATGCAAAATGGCGCCATGACAGTGACCTTCGCCGAGAAGCTGGCGCGGATACCGCACTACGAGCCCGGGGCGTCCCTCGAGGACGCCGAGGCGGCCGCGGAGACCGCGGACGCGATCAAGCTCGCCTCGAACGAGTCGCCGTTCCCGCCTCACCCGGCGGTGGTGGAGGCGATCTCGGCCGCGGCCAGGAGCGCAAATCGGTATCCCGACCCAACGGCCGCCCTGCTCCGCCGCCGGCTGGCCGAGCGCTTCGAGACCGAGCCGGGGCGAATCGCGGTCTCGAACGGCTCCTGCGAGATCCTGCTCGCCGCCGCGCTCGCCCTGTGTGAGCCGGGCGACGAGATCCTCTACGCCTGGCCGTCCTTCTCGATGTATCCGTACATGCCGGCCCTCTCGGGGGCCCGCGAGATCCAGGTGCCGCTCGGCGACGGCTACGTCCACGACCTCGACGCGATGCTGGAGGAGATCACCGCGGCGACGCAGCTGCTCCTCATCTGCAACCCGAACAATCCGACGGGCACCTATCTCCCGGCGCAGCGGATCGGGGAGTTCCTGGAGAGCGTCCCCGATCGGGTCACGGTGATCCTCGACGAGGCCTACATCGAGTTCCAGGTGACCGACGACCCCGACGCGACCGTGGGGCTGCTGGCCGCACATCCGAACCTGGTCCTGCTGCGGACCTTCAGCAAGTGCTACGGGCTGGCCGGCCTCCGGGTTGGCTACGCGCTCTGCTCGCCGCAGTTCCGCTCCGCCGTTGACGCGGTGCGCCAGCCTTTCAGCGTCAACCACGTCGCCCAGGCGGCCGCGGCCGAGGCCATCCTCCACCAGGACGACGTCGCGGAGCGCGTGGAGAAGAACATGGTCGAGCGCCTCTTCGTCGAGGAGGAGCTGCGCGAGATGGGCCTGCTCACCGCGGACTCCGAGGCGAACTTCTCCTGGTTCGCGCTGGGAGACGCCGACGAGGCCGAGGTGGTCTCCTCGCTGACGCGCGACGGCGTCGCCGTCAGGCCCGGGAGCGCGCTCGGCGGGCCCGGGCACCTGCGCGTCACCTATGGCACCCGGCCCGAGAACGAGCGCTTCCTGCGGGCCCTCTCCGAGGTGGTCGAAAACAGGGCGTGACAACCAGGCGGGCAGCCGCTACCTTCGGCCCCATGCAGGCCAGGGAGAGAGGACTGCTGGCGGTTGCGTGCGCGCTGGTCGCGGCGATCGCCCTCGGTGCACCGGTGTCCGCCGCCGCGACCGTGCGCTTCGCGTCCCCTACGGGAGCTGGGCCCCCGAGCACCTGCACGACGGTGGCGACCGCCTGCAACCTGCAGCGCGCGGTCGAGGTCGTGGCGGTGGACGGTGACGAGGTGATCGTCCTCCCAGGCACCTACACCGAGGGGGCGAATGACCTCATGGTCACCGGCTCCAAGCACGTCCACGGACGGGCCGGGCTGGCCGTTCCGAGCATCACGTTCACCAGTCCCGTCGGGCAAGGGGTGTTGCTCTCCGGCACCTCGTTGCTCGAGCGGCTCGCGATCTCCACCGACTCCAGCCCGACCGACCCGGCCGCGCTCCGGGTGACGGGCGGCACCGCCCAACAGATAACGGTCCGCCAGGACGACGCCGGCACCGAGGCCTGCCTCGTCGAGGGGAATTCGGTCCTCCGCGACAGCGTCTGTTGGGCGAACGCCGCGAACGGCATCGGACTGACCGCGCAGGCGAGCGCGCAGGCGTTCGCCGCGACCCTGCGGAACCTGACAATCGAGGGAACGATCGGCCCCGCCCGCGGGCTCCTTGCCAACGCGGACCTCGGAGGGAGCCTCCAGCTCGACGCCAAGAACGTGATCGCTCGGGGAACCGCGCCGGCGGTGGACGTCGAGGCCTCCGCCCTCGACCCGGCCAGCAACGTGACGGTGGCGCTGGAGCGCTCGAACTACGCGACCGAGTCCGAGGTGGCGGGAGGGGGCCCGGAATCGATCACGAATCCCGGCACGAACTCGAACCAGACGGCGGCGCCCGCACTCGTGAATCGGACCGCGGGTAATTTCCACCAGCAGTCGAGCTCGCCCACCGTTGACGCGGGCATGGGCTTCCTCCTGATCGGCCCGCTCGACCTCGATGGGGAACCTCGCTCGGTCGAGGGGACCGCTGGCTGCCTCGCCGGGATCGCCCGACCCGACATCGGCGCCGACGAGCTGATTCCGGCCGCGCGCGATTGCGTGGCGCCCGAAACCGGCATCCTCCGGGGCCCGAAGCGCAAGACCGGCAAGCGACGTGCCAACTTCGAGTTCGACTCGACCGAGGCCGGGAGCTTCCAGTGCTCGCTCGACGAGAAGCCTTTCGTCCCCTGCACCACGCCGCGGCTCTACCGCAAGCTCAGAAAGGGCAAGCACGCGTTCAACGTGCGCGCGGTCGACCTGGCGGGGAACCTGGATGCCAGCCCGGCCGTGCGGGTCTGGCACATCCGCGCGAAGCGCAAGAAGCGCCAGCGGCGGCCGGGAAAATAGGTACTGACAATCGGGACCCCGTCTGGTACAACCAACGCAGTGATTCCCACGGGCACGCAAGCAGCATCACCCAGCACATCACCGGGCCGCCAGGCGGCTCGCACGCGTGCCTACTTCTACTTCTGGCGATTTAGCTAGGCGTCCGGCCCGCGGCTGCCGAAGCCGCCGACGCAAGCCTCACACCCCCGCCGGGCGCCGCCAAGCCCCTTGTCCACCCAAGGACCATCGCCGTACCAGTAGAAAGGAGGAGTCGGAAAGAGATGAACTTGGAGATGAAGGACCTACCGACAGAGCGATCCAGCCGGGTCCGCGACCAGCGGATCGACCGGGTCGTGGAGCTGGTCTCTCCCGCGCAGATACTCGAGGACCTGCCGCTCAGCCCGGAACAGGAGGAGCGGATCCTGGGGCATCGGGCCGAGGTCGCCCGCGTCCTCGACCGCGAGGACGACCGGCTGCTGGTGGTCGTCGGGCCCTGCAGCGTCCACGATGCGGACGCAGCCCTCGACTACGCGCAGCGACTCAGTGCCAGGGCGGCGGAGCTGCAGGACGACCTCTGCGTGGTGATGCGGGTCTATTTCGAGAAACCCCGAACGACGATCGGCTGGAAGGGCCTGATCAACGATCCGCACCTGGACGGGAGCGGCGACGTCAACGTCGGCCTGCATATGGCGCGCAGCCTGCTGCGGGAGGTGCTGGACCTGGGCCTGCCGGTCGGCTGCGAGTTCCTCGATCCGATCACGCCGCAGTACATCTCCGACCTGGTCGCCTGGGGCGCGATCGGCGCCAGGACGACCGAGAGCCAGATCCACCGCCAGCTCGCGTCCGGGCTCTCGATGCCTGTCGGCTTCAAGAACGCCACGGACGGCACGATCAAGGTGGCGGTGGACGCGGTGCGTGCCGCTGCCGCCAAGCACGCCTTCGCCGGCGTCCACGTCACCGGCGACCCGGCGATCATGCACACCGACGGCAACGACGACTGTCACATCATCCTCAGGGGCGGCGACGGGGCCCCCAACTACGACTCCGACTCGGTGGACGATGCGCTCGCCCTGCTGGGGGCGGCCGATCTGCCCGAGCGTCTCGTGATCGACGCCTCGCACGCGAACAGCGGCAAGGACCACACCCGCCAGCCGAAGGTGGCGGGCGAGATCGCCGATCAGATCGCCGGCGGCAACGAGGCGATCGTCGGGGTGATGCTCGAATCGTTCCTGGTCGCCGGCCGCCAGGACCTCGAGCCCGGGGCCGAGATGGTCTACGGGCAGTCGATCACGGACGCGTGCATGGACTGGGACACGACCGTTCTTACGCTGGACCGGCTCTCCGCCGCGGTGGGAAAGCGGCGTGAGCCCCGCGGCTAGGCCCGGATGAGGATCGCCGTCCTCGGCGTGGGCCTGATCGGCGGCTCGATCGGGCTCGCCGCTCGTGCCAGGCTCGACGCCGAGGTCGCCGGCTACGACCCCGACGGCGATCTGCTCGACCGCGCCGCGGAGCTGGGCGCGATCGACTCGAGGCACGCGAGCGTGGCGGAGGCGGTCGAGGGCGCCGAGGTCGCCTTCTGCGCGGCGCCGGTGGCGGCGCTCCCCGAGCTCGCCACCGCGGCGCTCGCGGCGAGCTCCGGCGACACCGCGGTGACGGACGTCGGCTCGGTGAAGACGGACCTGGTCGGCGCGGTCGGAAGCGAGGAGAGGTTCATCGGTGGGCACCCGCTGGCGGGCGCGGAGACGAGCGGGGTCGAGAACGCTCGCGCCGACCTGTTCGAGGGCGCTCGCTGGTACCTGACCCCGACCGAGCGGACAGGCGGACTGCTGTATGACCGGGTGCAGCGGGCGATCGCCGAGCTGGGGGCGAGGCCGCAGGCCATCGAGGCTGAGGCTCACGACCGGCTGATGGCGACGGTCAGCCATCTGCCGCACGTGCTCGCGAACGTGCTGGTCGAGCAGGCGGCGGCGGCGGCGAGCGAGGAGGCGGAGCGGCTGCCCGAGGTGGGCCCGAGCTTTCGCGACGCCACCAGGGTCGCGGGCGCCAACCCGGCGATCTGGGGCGACATCTTCGCCGGCAACCGCGAGGCGGTCGCGACGGAGATCGACGCGGTGGCGAAGCGCCTCGCCGAGGCCGCGGAGCTCCTCCGTGGTGCCGACTCGCGCGAGGTCGAGACGTGGCACGCGGAGGCCGGCCGCCGCCGCCGTGAGCTGCTCGAGGCGGAGCTCGCGGGCGGCCCGCTGCACGAGCTGCGGGTGATGGTCCCCAACCGCCCGGGCATCGTCGCGGAGCTCGCCCTTGCGCTCGGCCGGGCGAGCGTCAACATCGAGGACATGGCCCTGTATCCGGCCGCCGACATGACCTCAGGCGCCATCTCGCTCTACGTGGCGGGCGACGAGGAGGCGGACCGCGCCGCCGAGCTGGTCTCGAAGCTGGGGCACGACGTGTCCCGCGTCGAGCGCTAGTGGTGCCACTGAGCTAGCGTCGAGGCGATGGGGACGCGTTTCGACCCGGCCACGAAGGGCCTCCGCGGCTCGCTGCGCCCACCGCCGGACAAGTCGATCTCCCACCGGGCGGCCCTGATCGGTGCGATGGCGGACGGCCCGACGCGGATCTCGGGGTATCTGGACTCGGCCGACACCCGAGCGACTCTCAAGGCAGTCGAGGCCGTTGGGGCTGGTGTGGACCTCGGGGATGCGGACGACCGCGGGGGTCTGTTCGTGGAGGTGGAGGGGGCCGGGCTACGGGGCGCCCGACCGGCCGAGATCGACGTCGGCAACGCCGGGACACTGCTGCGGATCATGCCCGGCTGGCTCGCGGGCCAGCCCGCGGGCGAGTGGACGCTGGATGGCGACGAGTCAATCCGGCGCCGCCCGGTGGATCGCGTGATCGAGCCGCTCACCGAGATGGGGGCACGGATCGAGGGCCGGGACGGCCGGCTGCCGCCACTGCAGCTGGCGGGGTCGGCGCTCCACGGGGCCGATCACAACCTGCCGGTGGCGAGCGCTCAGGTCAAGTCGTGCCTGCTCCTGGCCGGCCTGCTCGCCCAGGGCAAGACCACAGTCCGGGAGCCGGCGGAATCACGCGATCACACCGAGCGGATGCTCGCCGCCTGCGGGGCGGAGCTGAGCCGCGAGGACCACGCGGTGACGATCTCCCCGGCGGAGCGCCTCGAATGTGGAGACGTGCCCGTCCCCGGCGACTTCTCTTCCGCGGCGTTCTTCCTGGCCGGCGCGCTGGTCGTCCCCGGCTCCCAGATCGAGCTCGGTGAGGTCGGCATCAACAAGAACCGGATCGGGCTCCTCGCGGTCCTGGCGCGGATGGGGATCGAGATGGACCGGCGGGGCGACAGCGGGGTCGACGTGCAGGAGATCCGCGAACCAGGCCCGGAGCCGATTGCCACGCTGCACGTCCGCCACTCGGCGCTTCGGGGGGCGGAGGTGAGCGGCGAGGAGGTGCCGGCGCTGATCGACGAGCTGCCCCTGCTCGCCCTGCTCGGCTGCTTCGCCGAGGGGGAGACGGTGATCGGCGGGGCGGAGGAGCTGCGGCTGAAGGAGTCGGACCGGATCGCCGGGGTGGTGGAGGGCCTTGCCGGGCTCGGCGCGGAGATCGAGGGGCGACCGGACGGCTTCGTGGTCCGGGGCACCGGAGAGCTCCGCGGGGGCACCCTCGACGCGCGTGGTGACCATCGCATGGCGATGCTCGGGGCAATCGCAGGCCTCGCCTCGACCGGCGGCGTGGAGGTGACCGGCTTCGAGTCCGTCGCGGTCAGCTACCCGCGCTTCGGAGCTGACCTCCGGGCGCTGCTGCACGTCTAGCCTGCGCCAGGATGACACCGGACGAGCGAGTCGGCGCACTTGCGGCGGGGACCGTTCTGGCCGACCGCTACCGGCTGATACGACGGCTGGGTAGCGGCGGCATGGCGATGGTCTGGCTCGCCGAGGACGAGCGCCTTGGCCGTCGCGTGGCGATCAAGATCCCGTCAGACGTCCTGGCGGGCGACCGGGCGTTCTTGAAGCGCTTTCAGAGAGAGGCGCGAATCGCGGCAAGCCTCGCCCACCCCAATCTGGTGGCCGTGTACGACTACTCGAGCCAGCACGAGCGCCCCTTCCTCGTGATGCAGTACGTAGAGGGCGACACCCTGGCGGAGACTTACGAGAGGGGGGATCGGCTCGACTCGGACGCACTTGCGCGTCAACTGCTGAGCGCGCTCGACCACATGCATGCCGCGGGGATCGTCCATCGCGACGTGAAGCCCTCCAACGTCCTCATCACGGACGACGGGCAGGCCCGGCTCACCGACTTCGGCATCGCTCAGCCCGAGGACGCCACCCACCTCACGCAGACGGGTCAGGTGATCGGGTCACGGGGATACATGGCGCCCGAGGTCGAGGCGGGGAAGCGAGCCACCCCTCGCTCCGATCTCTACTCGAGCGGGATGGTTCTGCTCGACTGCCTGGGGCCGGACGAGGACCGATCCCTGCGGACCCTGGTGGCGCGTCTCACCGCCAGCGACCCAAAGTCCCGGCCGGCGTCCGCAGCCGACGCCCTGGAGGCGCTCGAGCGAGGGGTGCCCGGCCCAGAGACACCCACCGAGGCGCTGACGGAATCGACTGCGGTGCTCCCCGAGCGACCTCGGCGCCAGCCTCGGCGCCCTCAGCGGCCGGCGACCGTCGCGATCACGCCAAGAAGGCTCCTGGCGGGGTTGGTCGCCATCGGAGCGCTGGTGGGGTTCGTGGCCCTCGTCTCGGGCGACGGCGACGCCCCGAAGCAGACGCAGACGGATACGACGGAGACCGAAGCCGCACAGGCGGGCGGTGGGGGCCAGCAGCCCGTTGGTGAGGGAGCGGGCGCGGACGGCGCCAGCCTGAACCAGCAGGGCTACCAGCTGATCCAGCAGGGGCAACCCGAGGCGGCGGTTCCGATCCTGGAGCAGGCCGTCGCCGCGTTTCCGGAGGGCACCGGCGACCTCAACTACGCGTATGCGCTCTTCAACCTTGGCCAGGCCCTGCGTCTATCCGGAAGGCCCGACGAGGCGATCCCGATCCTCGAGCAGCGGCTGCAGATCAACAACCAGCGGGCGGAGGTGGAGGCGGAGCTTGCCAAGGCCCGCGAGGCCGCTGCCGCGGACTAACGATCAGGAGCGCTGGGACGGGTGGCCCTCGCCGGGCCAGGGAGCCAGCACCAGCAGGAGGCGGGCGTCCGACTTGGCAGTGACCTCGCGGCGCTCCTTGGGATCAAAGATCGCGAGAAAGCCCGTCTTGCCGGTCACCGAGTCGCCGTCCGAGTCGGCGACATCGATCTCGCCGTCCGTCACGAGGAGCCAGGCGCGTTCGTGGACCTGGTGCTCCTGGAGCTGCTCGCCCTTCGGAAGCTGGATCACGATCGCGCGACCCTCCTGCTCGGAGTCGAGCACCTGCGGCTGACGCGGCTCGACGTCGATCTCGTTGACGTTCCAACTGTCCACAGGCGGGACTTTAATGGCCTCTACCCTCACGGCGCCATGGTGATCGCAATCGACGGCCCGGCCGGGGCCGGCAAGTCCACGGTGGCGCGAGGGGTCGCGGACGCGCTCGGGTTCACGTATCTGGACTCGGGGGCGATGTACCGCTGCATCGCGCTGATCGCGCTCCGGATCGGCGCCGAGCTCGACGACGACCAGGGCCTGGGCGACCTGGCCCGCGCACTGGCCGGTGAGATCGAGCTCGCGGACGGGAAGGTGCGGATCGACGGGGTCGATGTCACCCGCGAGATCCGCGAGCCCGTGGTCGCGGCCGCCGCGTCTCAGGTCTCGATCCATCCTCAGGTCCGCGCCGCCATGGTGGACCGCCAGCGCGAGCTGATCGACGCGGGCCGCTACGTGGCCGAGGGTCGCGACATCGGCACCGTGGTAAGCCCGGACGCTCCCCTCAAGGTCTTCCTCACCGCGAGCGACGAGGAGCGGGCGCGGCGACGGGCGGCCGAGACGGGGGAGCCGCTCGCGTCCGTGCGGCGGGCGATCCAGGACCGCGACCAGCGCGACACCGAGCGCGAGCACGGCGCCCTTCGGCCGGCGGAGGACGCGGTCCAGATCGACACCACCGGGCTCTCCGTCCCGGAGGTGGTCCAGCGCGTCGTCGAGCTGGCTGCCGAGAGGGGCCTGGCATGAACGGTCCCGCGGCCGGAGGAAGGCGTCCGACCGTGGCGGTGGTCGGCTTTCCGAACGCAGGCAAGAGCACCCTGATCAATCGCCTGGCGCGGACCCGCGAGGCGGTCACCGACGCCGAGCCCGGGGTGACCCGGGACCGCAGGGCGCTCGCGTGCGAGTGGAACGGCCTCGCCTTCGACCTGGTGGACACGGGAGGAGTTGACCTCGCAGACTCGGACGAGCTGGCCCGGGCGGTGCAGTCGCAGGCTCGGGCGGCGATCGAGGAGGCGGACCTCGTGCTGCTCGTGGTGGACGCGCGCGCCGGGCTGGGGCCGGGCGACGCGGAGCTCGGCGACCTGCTGCGGCGCTCCGGGCGGCCCGTTCTGATCGCCGCCAACAAGATCGACCGGCCTGAGGACGAGCCCATCGCCGCGGAGCTGAACTCGCTCGGGCTGGGTGAGCCGCTGCCGGTCTCGGCGGAGCACGGCTTGGGGACCGGCGACCTGCTCGACAAGATCACGGACGAGCTCCGCGACAAGGTCGAGGATGCTGAGCTCGAAGAGGGGGGGCTCCCCTCGCGGATCGCGATTCTCGGTCGGCCCAACGTTGGCAAGTCCTCGCTGCTCAACGCCCTGCTCGGCTCCGAGCGGGTGATCGTCTCCGAGCGGGCGGGGACCACCCGCGACCCGGTGGACACCGAGGCCGAGCTCGACGGCCGGGAGGTGGTGCTGGTGGACACCGCCGGCCTGCGCCGCCGCGGCAAGGTGGCCGGGACGGTCGGCTACTACGCGCAGCTTCGGTCCGAGCGCGTCGCGGAGCGCGCCGATGCGGCGATCGTCGTCTGCGACGCGTCCGAGGGCATCACCGCCGAGGACCTCAGGGTGGCCGAGGTGGCGATGCGCGCCGGCTGCGCGACGGTGCTGGCCCTCAACAAGTGGGATCTCACATCGGACGGTGAGGTGGATCTCGACGACCTCCGCGCGCGGGCAGAGCGCAAGCTGCGCCTGCGCCCCCCGCTGCTCACCTGCTCGGCGCTCACCGGGCGCGGCGTCACGGCCGTGCTGCGCGAGGCAGTCAGGCTCGCCGAGCGCGCCGCCGATCGGATCTCCACGGGCGAGCTGAACCGGTTCATCGCGGGGGTGGTCGCCGATCGTCCCCCGCCGCACCGCCGCGGGCGCCGCCTTCGCCTCTACTACGCGGCGCAGGTGGGCCGTCGGCCTCCGCGCTTTGCGATCCAGGTGAACGACCGCTCCCTGATCCATCGGGACTGGGCCTTCCACCTGGAGAATCGGCTCCGTGCCGAGTACGGCCTGGAGGGCGTGCCGCTCGTGATCGACTACGTCCCGCGCAAGGGCAGGCGCTCCGGAAGCGCTCAGCGCGCTGGCCGGGTATAACCGCGGCCAGTGCTGGGACGTTTTCGCCTCCCGCGGCTCAGGAAGCGCCGCCCAGAGCACTCGGGCCCGGAGGGCACCGAGGAGCCCGCGCCTCCGTCGTATCAGTCGGCGGCGGCCGAGGGGATCGCGTCGGCGGAATCGGCGGAGGCCGAGGAGGCCGTCTCGCCGGAAGAGCCGGGCAAGGATCCGAAGCCGGCCAAGAAGCGAAAAAGGCTGCGCAAGCGGCTCAAGCTGCCCAAGCGGCTCAAGCGGTCCAAGAAGCCGAAGCCCCCGAAGCCGCCGCGGGACCTGTGGTTCCGGTTCGTCACCCGCATCCGTGCGGTCGGATACTGGATCCGCGAGAAGGCCCAGATCGTCTCGAAGACTCTCAGGTCCGGCGTTCAGACCGCCTGGGGGGCGCTGAAGTCCTGGGTGGCCTTTGCCGCCCGGTTCTGGCGGACCCGCACTCCGACGACGAAGTACCGCACCTACGCCGTCGCCGGGGTGATCGCGCTGTACGCGATCGTCAAGTTCGCCCCGGTCCCCGGCGTCCCGTGCCAGATCTCGGCCGCCAAGGAATGCGCGCCGCCCGACGAGACGATCGCCTTCGTCCCGGAGGACGCCCTGCTCTACGCGCACTTCACGATCGACCGCGACAGCCACCAGTACGAGCTCGCGAACGACCTCAGCGAGGACATGCCGGACGCGACGTTGCTGGCGGGCCAGGTGGGCGCTGGGGTGCCGACGCCCTCGGGGAAGCCGATCGACATCGCGGCCGACGTCCTGCCGTGGGCGACGCGCGATCTCGCGCTCACCATGGTTCCCGGTCCCTCGAAGACAGCCCTGCCGGTCTTCCTCGCAGGGGTCGAGGACAGGGCGGGGGCTGAGGAGTTCCTGGCGGGCCTCGCGCCGCCGGGCAAGAGCAAGCGGCGCAAGCACGGCGACGCGGACCTGATCGTCTACCCGGCCGGCTTCGCTGCCGCGTTCTCCGGTGATGAGCTCCTCTTCGGAACGGAGAGCGCTGTCCGCATCGCACTCGACGCCGAGGCGGGGAAGGTGCCGGGGCTCGAGGGATCGGACCAGGAAGAGGCGAGGGAGGAGCTGCCCGACGTTCGCTTTGCCGAGATCTACCTGTCGCGAGCGGGCGTCCAGCGGCTGTTGGCCGGGCGCGGCGCGGGGGCGACCCAGCTGGAGTCCTTCGTGGACTACGCGGCCACCAGTGGCATGGCCGCCTCGCTGCGAATCAAGGACGACGGCATCGACGTGAACCTGGTGAGCCGCCTCGACGAGAAGCTCGTGCAGAAGAGCCCCAGCTTCTTCGCGACCCTGCCGGAGTTCGAGCCGGAGCTGGCCGGCGAGGCCGGCGCGCGGGCACTCGCCTACGTTGGGGTCGGCGAGGTGGGGACCACACTCGGCGAGATCGTGACGGGCGCCGGAGCGGAGGCGCAGGGACTGGTCGGATCGCTGCGCGCTCTCGCCAAGACGCTCCAGAAGCGGGCCGGGGTGGACCCGCTCAAGGACCTGCTGCCGGCTCTGGGCGGTCAGGCGGCCCTGGTGGCGGAGCCCACCGACGCGATCCCGTTCGCCAGCCTGATCGTGGACGAGGTCGACGAGGAGAAGGCGCGCGAAGCGCTGGCGCGCCTGCAGGCGCCGCTGGCCAACGCATTGGGCACCCAGACCGGCGCCGTGGCGAGGTTCAAGGAGTCGGACGTGGAGGGCGTCAAGGTGAACTCCGTGCAGGTGTCCCCCACGGTCAACCTCTCCTACGCGGTGTTCGACGACCTGCTGGTCGTGAGCACGGATCCGGCCGGAATCGCGCAGGTGCGTGCGAGCGGGGACGGCCTCGACGACACGGACGCCTACGAGCGGGTCACAGATTCCCTCCCGGACGAGGTCTCGGCGCTAGTCTTCCTCAACCTCGATGAGCTCCTGGGGCTGGCTGAGGACGCCGGCCTCGCAGAGGACCCGCTCTATGCGTCCCTCAGCGACGACATCTCCAACATCTCGGCGCTCGGTCTCGCCGTGAACGGAACCGACGAGCAGATCCGCTCCAAGCTCTTCCTCTCCCTCGAATGAAGCAGCTCTCAGACAACGAGTTCCTCTTCACCTCCGAGTCGGTCACCGAGGGGCACCCGGACAAGATCTGCGACCAGATCTCCGACGGCGTGCTCGACGCGATCATGGCCGAGGACCCTGAGGGGAGGGTCGCGTGCGAGACGCTGGTCAACACAGGGCTCGTGGTCGTCTCGGGCGAGATCACGACCAAGTGCTACGCCGACATCCCGAAGATCGCGCGGGAGACGATCCGCCGGATCGGCTACGACGATCCGCACTACGGCTTCGACCACGAGGCCTGCGCGGTGCTGACCGCGATCGACGAGCAGTCGCCGGACATCGCGCAGGGGGTGGACCAGGGCCAGGAGCAGCGCGAGGGCGGTTCCACCGACGAGCTCGATCTGGCCGGCGCCGGCGACCAGGGAATGATGTTCGGCTACGCGACCCGCGAGACCAAGGCGCTGATGCCGATGCCGATCCAGATCGCGCATCAGCTCGCGCGCCAGCTGGCGGAGGTGCGGAAGGCGGAGGTCATCCCGTATCTGGGCCCCGATGGCAAGACCCAGGTCACCGTCCGCTACGAGAACGAGCGACCGGTCGAGGTCGAGAAGGTGCTGATCTCGACCCAGCACCGCGAGGAGGCCGGGGAGCAGATGATCCGCAACGACCTCTGGGAGCACGTGGTCGAGCCGGTGCTCCACGCCGACTACAAGGAGCTCTTCACCGAGAAGGAGCTGCTCGAGAACCTCATGGTCAACCCCACGGGCAAGTTCGTGATCGGCGGCCCGGTCGGCGACGCCGGGCTCACCGGGCGGAAGATCATCGTCGACACCTACGGCGGCGCGGCCCGGCACGGCGGCGGAGCTTTCTCCGGCAAGGATCCGTCCAAGGTGGACCGCTCAGCGGCGTACGCCGCTCGCTACGTCGCCAAGAACATCGTCGCCGCCGGGCTCGCCGACCGCTGCGAGCTCCAGGTCGCCTATGCGATCGGCGTGGCGCACCCGGTCTCGCTGATGGTCCAGACCTTCGGCACGGGCAAGATCCCCGATGGGGAGATCGTGCGGGTGGTGGAGGAGAACTTCGACCTGCGGCCCGCCGCCTTCCGCCGCTACCTCGACCTGCACCGGCCCATCTTCCAGCAGACCGCCGCGTACGGGCACTTCGGCCGCGAGGAGACCGACTTCACCTGGGAGCACACCGACCGGGCGGATGAGCTGCGAAAGGCCGCCGGGCTAGCGGCCGACAGGCCGGTCACTTCCGGAGCGGAGGCGTAGCCGAAGCGACTTGTGCTGGTCCGGCCAATTCGGCCGCGACTTATGCCGAAGGGGTGTCTTCGAGACCCGAGTCGCCGAGCTTGCCGTGCGTGGCCTGGTCGACCTGCTCGACCACCTGCTCGGGCTGCGCCACTCCCGCGAAGACGAAGTTGGACTCCTCGGTGCCGGCGGTGGTGAACTCGACGTCGCCGATCTGCATTACCCGCTCGTAGACGCCCTGGTTGAAGTTCACGTTCTGCACCCGCTGCAGCCGGGTCTCCTGGACCTTGCGGGCGATGATCCCCTTCTTGATGTTGAGCCGCCGGTCCGTGATCGTGTAGACGGTTGCCACGCGCTTGATGAAGCCGGCGAGGATGGTGATCCCGGCGATGATGGCCAGCGCGAACAGCCCCAGCTCGATGCCCTCGTTGACCGCCGCCGCGAGCGCGCCGGCGGCCACGCCCACGGCGATCCCCTTCAGGTAGAAGCCGATGATCGCGCGCCAGGACGGATGGCCCTGGTAGATCACCCTCTCCCCTTGCTGCAGCTCCACGCGCGGAGCCTATCGCGGGCGACTCGAGGCGCCGAGCGCCGGCTCGAGTCGGCGTGTCCGTGCGCGCGCCTAGGGTGAGGCGGTGGCGATCGCAAAGGTCGAGCCTCTGCTGACCACCCGCTCGGTCTCGGGGCCGTTCGACTACCGCTTGCCGGAGTCGATGGGCGACGTGGAGGTCGGATCCGTGCTGGTGGTGCCGTTCGGCCGGCAGAGGGTGAAGGGGGTCGTCGTCGGCCTGGCCGAGCGCAGCGAGCTGTCGCCGGACCGCCTCGCCGAGCCGCTCGAGGCGCTGGATGCCGGAGTGCCGCCCGAGCTGGTGGAGCTGGGGCGATGGGCCGGGGAGGAGTACTGCTCGACTCCTGCGCGCGGCCTCGGCCTGGTCCTGCCGCCCGGGATCGGCACCGGCGCCGATGCGCGGCGCGTGCGGGCGCTGGTGGAGCTCGAGGTGGAGGCGACACCCAGCGGCGAGGCGGCCCTGACCGGCGGTGAGCGTCTCGGCGTCCGGCAGAAGGCGGTCCTTCGCGCTCTGCTCGCCGGCCCCCGATCCGCCCGTGAGCTGGCGGCCGGCGCCGGCGCCGATCGAGCCGCGATCCGCCGCCTCGAGGCCCGGGGGCTGGTCCGCACCCGCGAGGTGGAGCGGCGGCGGCGCCCCGTCTCTCAGGGCGTCGGGGCCGTTCGGGAGGGCGTTGAGCTGACGCCGGCCCAGCGGTCCGCGGTCGAGGCGATCACCGGCGCGCTCGGAGCGGGCGGGTCGTTCCTGCTCCACGGCGTCACCGGCTCAGGGAAGACCGAGGTCTACCTGG
Source organism: uncultured Solirubrobacterales bacterium (assembly GCA_963752605.1). Taxonomy (GTDB): domain Bacteria; phylum Actinomycetota; class Thermoleophilia; order Solirubrobacterales; family 70-9; genus CAVVYW01. The sequence continues at coordinate 730,502 of CAVVYW010000005.1, read as the reverse complement.
CCGCCGCCGCCGAGGCGCTCAAGCGGGGAAGGGGCGTGATCGTCCTGGTCCCCGAGATCGCCCTCACCCCGCAGACCATGGACCGCTTCCGCCGGCGCTTCGGAGAGACCGTGGCGCTGCTGCATTCCAGGATGCCCGCGGGCGCCCGCTACGACGAGTGGCGCCGGCTCCGCTCCGGCGAGGCGCGGATCTGCGTCGGCCCGCGCTCCGCCGCGTTCGCGCCGGTGGACGAGCTCGGGCTGGTCGTGATCGACGAGGAACACGACTCCTCCTACAAGCAGGAGGGCGATCCCCGGTACGACGCGCGCGAGGTCGTCCGCAGGCGGGCGGAGGAGGCGGGGGCGGTCCTGGTGGCGGGATCGGCGACGCCAAGGCCCGAGAGCTGGCATGAGCTGCGCCGCCTTGAGCTTCCCGAGCGGGTGGACGGGCGCCCCCTGCCCCCGGTCGAGATCGTGGACATGCGGGAAGGGGTGCGGGGGCCCCTCCATCCCCGCACGCTCGAGGCCTTCGACGAGCTGGCGAGCACCGGGGGCAAGGCGATCCTCCTCATCAACAGGCGGGGGTGGTCGACCCATCTCGCGTGCCGCTCCTGCGGCCACGGCTGGGAGTGCCCCAACTGCGACGTCTCGCTGATCCTGCACAAGGACGGGGGGCTGAGGTGCCACCACTGCGGGCACCTCGAGCCCCGTCCGGAGCGCTGCCCCGAGTGCCGCTCGGTGACGATTGCGAGGGTCGGCGCCGGGACGCAGCGGATCGAGGCCGAGCTCACCGAGCTCTTCGCTCCGCTCGAGGTCTTCCGCCTCGACTCGGACAGGGTCGCCGCGAGCGGTCACGGGGAGGTGCTCCGGCGCTTCGACCGGGCCGACTCCGGGGTCCTGGTCGGCACCCAGATGGTCGCGAAGGGACATGACTTCCCCGAGGTCACCCTCGGTGTGGTCCTCGACGCGGACGGGACCCTGCGTATGCCTGATTTCCGCTCGGAGGAGCGGACCTTCGCCCTGATCACGCAGCTCGCCGGCCGCAGCGGCCGCGGCGCCGCGGGCGGCCGGGTCCTGGTGCAGACGCTCGCCACCGGCGCGCCGAGCATCCGCCGCGCCGCGAGGCACGATGCGGCAGGCTTCCTCGCGGAGGAGCTCGAGCGGCGCCGCGCGCTCAACTATCCGCCCTTCTCGCATCTGATCGAGGTCGCCGTCTCCTCGCCCGACGAGTCGAAGGCGGAGGAGGCGGCGGAGCGGCTGCGAGACCTGGTGGCCGAGCGTTTACCGGCCGCCGACAAGCTGCTCGGCCCCGCGCCGTTGTTCCGGCGGCGCGGCAAGTATCGTCGCCGGCTGGTGGTGAAGTCCGAGCGTCGCCCCGCCGCGGTGGAGGCGGTCAGGGAGGCTGTGGCAGCCGCCGTCTCGGGGCGAGCGCTGCGCGACGTCGCCGTCTCCGTGGACGTTGATCCCCAGTAGGCGGCCTACTTCCGGCGCTTCTTACACCGCTTCTTCGCCACCCCAGCCTTCCCCCGGCGCTTCCTCTTGCACTTCTTGGCTGGCGGCGGGGTCGTTGCGGGCGGTGTCGCGAGGGGTAGCGGCGCCGGTGGGGACGAGCAGTCGGGGGGCGCGGTCACGAATTCGTCCGCGCCGATATCGCGGCGGATGATGCAGTCGCCATTCCCGTCGACCGCGCGCGTGCCGCCGTCGAGGTCAAGCGCTCCGGCGGCGGGCGAAGCGGGATTTCCCGCCTCGATCAGCGGCGAGCCGGCGAGCAGGTGATAGTCGTCCATCGCCTGGCTGGCGAACATCGGGTCGGTGAGCGGGGCAAGCCCGCAGTTCCCCGGGGCCTCGGTGCTCATCGAGAAGCTGCTCGTACAGGTGCTGGTGCCGACCAGCGCCACGACCGGGCCGGCGCTGCCGAGGAAGCTCGAGTCGAGAGTGAGCGGCGTATCGAAGAGGCTGATCTCCGCCGGCGCACCCCCGTTGTTGCGCGTCGTGATGCCGGTGGCGGTGACGCCGGCCGGGGCGGCGATCGATAGCCCGGTGACGTTGTCGGCGAAGACGTCGGAGGAGAGCGTCACGGGATCCTCCGTGGCGATCACAGCTCCCTGGCTGTTATTGAAATCGTAGACCTGGTTGCGCGACAGGCTCAGGGGTGTGCCGGTGGCGGTCGCATTGTCCTCAACAACGATCCCAACCTGGGTGGCCCCATTCGGCTCCCTGCGGATCGTATTGCCGCTGATCGTGCCGCTCGCGGTCGCCAGGTGGATGCCGACGCCATCCGTGTCGGCGAGGGTCTGGGTGATGCCGCTGATCGCGTTGTCGTGGATGGTGGGTGTCGCCGATCCGCCGACTCCCTGGACGACGATCCCTTCGAGGTAGGTCGCCGTCGCGGCGCCGCTCGGCGCGATCGAGTTGCCGCCGATCTCAGGTGAGCCGTCGCCTTCGTAGACGATCGCCTGACGGCTGACGGTGTCGATGGAAGCGGTGAAGGTGTTGTCGATGACCCGGGGCGAGCCGTCGAGGATGTAGAGCTGCTTGAAGGTCGCGGTGTCGTTGAACGTCGCGCCGGAGATCGTCACGTGCCCGGCGTTGGCGCCGCCGGCGACCAGCACCGAGCCCTGGTCGTGGTCGCTGTCGCCCTTGAAGATGAATTGGCCGCCGAGTTGACGCATCGGGGCACCGGGCTGCACCGTCACCGCGGGGCTCGCTCCGCCGTTGATCGTCGCCGGGCCGATCGTGGCGAAGCCAGTGCCGAAGACGTCCTGGAGCAGCGAGATGCCCGGCGGCAGGGAGACCGCTTCCGGGTAGGTGCCGCCGCCGACCCTGACCGAATCGGTGGGAGAGGCGTTGCTGTCGGCGACCCCGATCGCGTGGGTGATGGTCGCGCAGGGGTTGGCCGGGTTCGCGCAGCCGTTGAACCCACCCAAGTCGCTGCCGCCGTCGTCGACGTATAGGTCGGCCGCCGAAGCTGACGGCGCCGCGATCAGGCAGGCGCCCGCGGCTGCGATTCCCACCACGCGTTTGATCGCGCCTCCGTGCCCCATCGTTTCGATCTTACGCCGATCGAGGCCAGGCTCGGCCGATAATCTCGAACCGATGACCGAAGAGCAGATGGCAGGCGAGGCTCTCGAGGACGAGAACGCCCCGATCGAGACCGCCGAGGCCCCCGAGGGCCTCGATCCCGAGGTGCTCGAGCGCCGAGCCGCCGCGCTAGCCCAGGTGACAAAGTTCGGCGATCCGGTGCTGCGCTCCGCCGCCTCGCCGGTGACCGAGTTCGACGAGAGCCTGGCCGCCGACGGCGAGCGGATGGTCGGCCTGATGCGCGACGCGATCGGAGTCGGCCTCGCCGCGACCCAGCTCGGGATCCTCCGCCGCCTGCTGGTGTTCCAGGCGGGGATGGACGCGGTCCCGACCCTCCTCGTCAATCCCGAGATCGAATGGGCCTCCGACGATCTCGCGACCGCTGAGGAGGGCTGCCTCAGCCTCCCCGGGATCGTCGTCGACGTCGAGCGGCCACTCTTCGTGCGGGTCCGGGGCCTCGACGCCACCGGCGAGCCACTCGAGATCGAGGGCTCTGGCCTGGAGGCGCGGGTGCTCCAGCACGAGATCGACCATCTCGACGGTGTGCTGATGATCGACCGCACCATCAAGGAGCATCGCCGCGGGGCGCTGCGCGCCCTGCGGGAGGGCGGGACGTACGCGCCCCCGCGGCCCGAGGAGGACGAGCACGGTAATGGGGATGGTTCCGTGGGAGGCGAGTGAAGACCGCCTACCTCGGCACCTCCGACTTCGCCGCGACCGTCCTCGCGCGCCTCGCGGACTCCCCTCACCGCCCCGCCCTCGTCGTCACGCCCCCGGATCGCAAGCGCGGCCGGGGGCGCAAGCTGGCCCCCCCGCCGGCGGCGGACGCCGCGAGGGAGCTCGACCTGCCGCTCCATCAGACGGCCGACGTGAACCTGCCGGAGTCCGTGGAGGCGATTCGCTCCGCCAAGCCGGCCGCAGTCGCGGTCTGCGCCTTCGGGCAGCTGATCAGGGAGCCGCTCCTCTCCGAGCACGAGATGCTGAACGTCCATCCCTCCCTGATCCCGCGCTGGCGTGGGGCCGCTCCGATCGAGCGCAGCCTGATGGAGGGGGATGCGCGCACGGGAGTGACGATCATGCGCGTGACGGCAGGCCTCGACTCCGGCCCGGTCGCCCTGCAGGAGGAGATCCCGATCGAGCCCGACGACGACCACGAGTCGCTCTCCGAGCGGCTGGCGGAGCTCGCCGGTGAGCTCCTCGTGCGGGCCCTCGACCTGTGCGAAGCGGGAAGTCTCTCTTACACCGAACAGGACGACGAGCGGGCCACCTACGCCGAGAAGATCGCGCCCGACGAGCGACGGCTGGATGTCAACAGGCCGGCCGAGGAGCTGGAGCGGATCGTTCGAGCCCTCACCCCACACATCGGGGCCTTCCTGGAGTTCGCGGACGGGGCGCGGCTGGGGATCCGTCAGGCCGTTGCGGTGGATGACGGGACGCCGGCGGGGGAGATGCAGGCGCGCGAGGCGGAGCTGCTGCTCGGCACCGCCAAGGGAGCGCTGCGGCTGGAGGTGGTGCAGCCGCCAGGCGGGAAGCCGATGGAAGCGGCCGATTTCCTGCGGGGCCACTCGATCCCTGGGCACACGCGCTGACCGGCGTTACCCTGATCGGCATGGCCGAGCGAATCGACGAAGGGGTGGAGGGGGCGCCGGAGGCGCCCGAGGTCACCGAGGGCGTCGCGAAGCGCCCGAACTGCCCGGGCTGCGGCGAGCCGTGGCTACGGCCGGCCCAGCTTCCCGGCCGTTTCGTGTGCGTGTTCTGCCTGCGCCGCTTCGAGCTCGTCTCCCAGTGCCCGAACTGCGGAGAGCACGGCACGATCAGCCGGATGAGCCGAAGCGAGGACATGCGCTGCCAGCAGTGCGGCAACTCGATGCTGCGCGACATCTAGGCCGACCCGTACCCTTGCCCTGCTGATGGAGGCAGCCACCGAGAAGGCCGCAGCTTCCCGCCAGGACCTGTACGCCGGCAAGCGGGTGGCGCCCTCGATCCTCTCGGCCGACTTCGCCCGTCTGGGCTCGCAGGTCGCCGAGGTCATGGAGGCCGGGGCGCGGCTGATCCACGTCGACGTGATGGACGGCCACTTCGTTCCGCCGATCACGATCGGGCCGCTGATCGCCGGAGCGATCGCCGACCAGGTGCACGACGCGGGCGGCGCGATCGACGTCCACCTGATGATCGAGCGCCCGGAGCAGCAGATCGAGGAGTTCGCGAAGGCCGGGGCGGACTCGATCTCCTTCCACGTGGAGGCGACGCCGCACGCCAACCGGACCGCCAACGCGATCCGCGAGCTCGGCTGCCTCGCGGGGGTGGCGCTCAATCCGGGCACGCCGACCGAGTCGGTGACGGAGCTCGAGGGACACGCGGACATCCTGCTCTGCATGACCGTCAATCCCGGATGGGGAGGCCAGCCGTTCATCGAGAGCTCCCCAGGGAAGGTCGCCCGCCTCGGCCAGGTCGCCGGGGAGGCGGCGATCGAGGTGGACGGCGGCATCGACGCCGCAACCGCCGGCTCGGTGGCAGAGGCCGGCGCGCGACTGTTCGTCGCGGGATCGGCGGTGTTCGGCGCCGACGACCCGGCCGCCGCCTACACCGAGATCGCCGCCGCGGCCGGCGCCGAGTAGGCGCCCGGTCCTCGCGATCCCGATGAGCAAGGCGATCAAGAAGCTCACCGACCACCATGTGATCTGCGGCTTTGGCCGCGTCGGCCGCCAGGTCGCGCGCGACCTCAAGGCCGACGGCGCTCCGTACGTCGTGATCGACACCTTGCCGGAGAATGAGCAGATCGCGCGGCAGATGGACGCGCCCTTCGTCCTCGGCAGGCCCTCGGACGATGAAATGCTTCGCGCGGCAGGCATCGACAGGGCGATCTCCGTCCTGGCCTGCGTCGACTCGGACCCCGAGAACATCTTCATCTGTCTCTCCGCGAGGGAGCTTCGCTCCGACATCAGCATCGTGGCCCGAGCCAGCGAGGAGCATTCGGAGAAGAAGCTGCTCCGTGCCGGAGCCGAGCGGGTGGTATCGCCGTACAAGACCAGCGGTGCGGAAATGGCCCGGGTGGCACTCCACCCTCAGGTGGCGGCCGCCGTCGATGTCGCCCCCGAGTACCGGATGGAGGAGATCGAGGTCACGGAGGGTTGCGAGGGTGTTGGCAAGGCGATTGGCGACGTGCGCGGTGCGGCGGTGATCGTCGCGCTGCGCCGCGGGTCCGGGCCGGTGGATCCTCAACCCCCAGAGGACACCGTGCTCGGTGTGGGCGACGTGCTGGTGGCCATGGGGACGGGGGATGCCCTGGCGCGGCTCGAGGAGCTGTTCGTCCCCCCGCGAAAGCGCGCGACAGGGCCGAGGACGGCCCAGGAGGGCTAGCCGCCCTCGTCCGCCGCCGCGAGGCGCAGCTCGAGCTCCTGGCTGGAGCCCGGCTCGATCGTGTCCTCGTCCCGGGGGTGGGGCCGGCGGTAGATCCAGTAGAGGAGCGCGCAGAGCACCGCCGCCGCGCCCAGATAGCCGATCTCCACCCGGTCGATCTCGTTCTCCACCACTGGCACCGAGATCCAGACGAGGAAGGCGATCGCGCAGCTGATCCAGCAGAGGGCGGCCCGGCGGACCTGCGCCTGGGCCAGGGCGGCCTGGTTGAGGGTCGCGGCGGAGAGGTAGAGGCCCATGCCGGCCGTGACGATGAGCAGGTCGGCCCGGTCGTAGGTGAAGTTCTCCCCGAAGGCGATCTGCATCAGCTCGGGCCCGGCGACCAGCATGACGACGCCGACCAGCCCGGCGACGGCGACGATCGCGAGGATCGTCACCCGGACCGAGGCGCGGAAGTCCTCGTCCTGGCCCTGGGACCGCAACCGGGTGAGGTGGGGGAGGAGGCTGGTGGAGACGGCCTGGAAGAGCTGCAGCGGGGCCCGGGCGATCATCAGCACGTTGAAGATGAACCCGGCGGCGGCCGCGCCCGCGTTGGCGTTGACCAGGAGCGGGCCGGCGTTCAGGAACGTCTGCTCGCTGAGCATGATCACGAAGACCGCCGCCGCGAATCGGCCTCCTCGCGCCAGGGTGAACTCGGAGGTGGGGGGGCGGTCGCCGGTGGGCTGGCCCTCAGGCGGCCTGTCGGCCGGATTTCCTTCGGGCCCCCCACCGGCGCCCGCCCCGACCGCCGAGCCACCGCGTCGCAAGAAGGCGAATGGCACCACGATGAGCGAGAGCGTTGGGGCCGCGACGATGCCGAGCGCCACGGCGTCCTGGCCGGAGGCGATCCCGAGCGCGACCGCGAGCGGGAACGCGGTCCGCGAGACCGATTCACAGATGATCAGCAGCGCGTAGAGCGTCAGCCGGTGGCTGCCGGCGAGAAACCCTCGTGCGAAGTAACTCGCCCCATAGGCAGCGATCGCGGTGACCCCGACCCAGTAGAGCGTCTCGTTGCCGTCGAGCAGGTTGTCCTGCAGCGGCCCGCGGAACGCGAGCGCGATCAGCACGAACCCGACGGCGATCGAGGCCTGGATCGTCGCCGCGACCCTCACGGTGTGCCCGATCCCCTGCCCCCGCGCCAGGTTCTCCGAGACCGTGCGGGAGAGCAGCTGCTCGACGGGCCGCTGCAGGACCGAGACGACGATGAAGACGGCGGACCAGAGGACCGCGATCTGCCCGTACTGCTCCTTCGAGAGCTCGTGCGAGGCGATCGCGAAGTAGAGGTAGGTGATCAGCCCGGTGATCCCTACGCCGATCGAGAGCAGGCTGGCCCGGCGCCCGTAGCTCCGTGCCTCGCTCGCCGTGCCTGATCCCGCCATGCGGCGGAAGCCTACTGCCGTACACTTACTGGCTGACTGACCAGTCAATCAGGAGGCTGACATCCCTAAGGTCGGCACCGAACAGGAATCGGCTCACCTGCGCAGGGCCCTGGAGCTCGCGGAGGGGGGCCGCGGACGGGTCAGCCCGAACCCGCTCGTCGGCGCCGTTCTGGTCCGGGACGGCGACGCGATCGGCGAGGGCTTCCATCCCGAGCTGGGCGGCCCGCACGCCGAGCGCGCCGCGATCGCCGACGCGCGTCAGCGGGGAGAGGACCCCGCCGGCACGACGCTGTACGTGACCCTCGAGCCCTGCGCCCACGAGGGCCGTCAGCCCCCCTGCACCGACGCGATCCTCGAGGCGGGCATCTCCCGGGTCGTGTTCGCCTCCGACGATCCCAGCCACAAGGCCTCCGGCCGCGGACCGGGAATGCTTCGCGACGGAGGGGTGGAGGTCGAGCTGGCTTCGGGCTCGGAGGCGAGCGCCGCCCGCCTCCTGAACCAGCCCTTCCGCAAGCGTGCGCGCACCGGACGCCCGCTGGTCACCTACAAGGCGGCGATGACGATGGACGGGAGGGTCGCGGCACCCAGCGGCGACTCCCGCTGGATCTCGACCGCCGAGAGCCGCGAGCTGGTGCACCAATGGCGCTCGGAGTGCGACGCCGTCGCGGTCGGGATCGGGACCGCCCTCGCGGACGACCCCCTGCTGACGGCGCGAATCGACGACGCGGAGCGCCAGCCGGTGCGGATGGTCTTCGACTCCGCGGCCAGGCTCCCGCTCGACTCAGCCCTCGTGGGTTCGGTCGACGAGACGCCGCTCCTCGTGGTCTGCTCGCCCGAGGCCGCGTCCGCGCGGCGGGATGCGCTCGAGGGGAAGGGCGTCGAGGTGCTGGTCGTCCCCGGCCGGGACCGGGCGGAGCGGCTGCGCGCCGCCCTCGACGAGCTCGGGCGCCGGGAGATCCAGGACCTCCTGGTCGAGGGCGGTCCGACCCTCGCGGGAGCCCTCTTCGACGCCGGCGAGATCGACCAGCTCAGGCTGTTCGTCGCCCCGCTGCTGGTCGGGGCCGGGGAGGCCAGGGCGGTGCTCGAGGGTGAGGGCGTGCGACGGATCGCCGAGGGAGTGCGGCCGCTTGCCAGCGAGTACGAGACCGTCGGCGAGGACCTCCTGATCCGCGCCCGCCTCAGGGAGTGGTAGCCGTCTTCACCGGGATCGTCAGCGAGCTGGGCGAGGTCGAGACCGTCGAGTCGGGCGCCGATGGCGCGCGGATCCGGATCAAGGCCGGGCTCGCCTCGGAGCTCGACGCGGGCGACTCGGTCGCCGTCAACGGGGCGTGCCTGACTGCGACCTCGGCCGGCAACGGCTCCTTCGAGGCGGAGGTGATGAAGCAGACGCTCGGGCTCACAACCCTGGGCTCGCTGGAGCCCGCCGCCCGCGTCAACCTGGAGCTGCCTCTGCGGGCGCAGGACAGGATCGGCGGCCACGTCGTCCAGGGCCACGTGGACGGTACGGGGACGATGACGAGCGTCGAGCGCGACGGCTTCGCCCGCCGCCTTCGCGTCGAGCTGCCGGAGGACCTGCTCGGCTACGTGGTCGAGCGCGGCTCGATCGCGATCGAGGGCGTGAGCCTCACAGTGGCGGCGCTGGACCAGGGCGCGGTCGAGGTCTCGCTGATTCCGGAGACGCTCGAGCGCACCACGCTCGGCGCGCTCGAGCCGGGCGACCGGGTGAACGTCGAGTGCGACGTGATGGCCCGCTATGTGCGGCGCGCGATTGACGAGGTGTCACCATCCGACCAACCTCAATCGGGTCGCTCCTAGCGGAGCGCCCTCGCACAAGCTGATGGCCAAGCGAACCAAGGAAAAGAAGAAGGAGCAGGCCGTGGAGTCTCCGTTCTCCCCAATCGAGGAGGCGCTCGACGACATCCGCCGCGGGCGGATGGTCGTCGTCTGCGACGACGAGAACCGGGAGAACGAGGGCGACCTGACGATGGCGGCGCAGTTCGCGACGCCGGAGGCGGTCAACTTCATGGCGAAGCACGGCCGCGGGCTGATCTGCCTGGCGTTGACGGACGAGCGCTGCGACGAGCTTGGCCTCGACCTGATGGCCGCCAAGAACGAGGCGCCGTTCCAGACCGCCTTCACCGTGTCGGTCGAGGCGCGCGAGGGCGTCACGACCGGGATCTCCGCCCACGACCGGGCACGAACGATCCAGGTCGCGATCGATCCTCATTCCAAGCCGGAGGACCTCGTCCAGCCCGGCCACGTGTTCCCCCTCAAGGCGAAGGACGGCGGCGTGCTCGAGCGAACGGGCCAGACCGAGGCCGCCGTTGACCTGGCCCGCCTCGCCGGACTCATCCCGGCCGGGGTGATCTGCGAGGTGATGAACGAGGACGGGACGATGGCTCGAGTGCCTGACCTGGCCGGGTACTGCGAGCGCCATGACCTGAAGATGGTCACGGTCGCCGACCTGATCGCCTACCGCCGCCAGAACGAGAAGCTCGTTGAGCGGATCGTCTCCACGAAGCTGCCCACCAAGTTCGGGGAGTTCACGGCTGTGGGCTACCGGTCGCTGGTCGACCAGAAGCATCACGTCGCGATGGTGAAGGGCGACGTGGCAGGCGCCGAGGACGTGCTGGTGCGCGTCCACTCCGAGTGCCTGACCGGCGACGTCTTCCACTCGCTGCGCTGCGACTGCGGCGAGCAGCTCGAGGCGGCCCTGGCGATGATCGAGCAGGAGGGCCAGGGCGTGCTGCTCTACCTCTCCCAGGAGGGCCGCGGGATCGGCCTGCTGAACAAGCTCCGCGCCTACCGGCTCCAGGAGGACGGCCTCGACACCGTGGACGCCAACCTGAAGCTCGGGCTCCCCGCCGACCTGCGCGACTACGGGATCGGGGCGCAGATCCTGGTCGACCTCGGCCTGTCCTCCATCCGCATCCTCACCAACAACCCGAAGAAGATCCACGGGCTCGAGGGCTATGGACTCTCGGTCAGCGATCAGGTTCCGATCCAGTCCGTCCCCAACCCGCACAACGAGGCCTATCTGAAGGCGAAGCGCGACCGCCTCGGCCACGCCCTGCACCATCAGGGACTGCCGCTCGACGAGCAGCTGATCCACGATGAGCAGCTACAGGACACCGAGCACCGCCCCGACGACGAGCGCGGTCCGGACTACCCGCCGGGTGACTGACGACTCCGCCTTCGAGCACTTCACCGAGGACGAGCGCGAGGCGCTCGCCCGGATGGAGTTCGCGGTCTGCGTCGCGACCTTCTATGAGGACATCGCCGAGCGGCTCCTGAACGGCGCCGCCGAGGGCTTCGAGCTCGGCGAGGTGAGCGAGGCCTCCGTCCACACCTATCGCGTCCCGGGCGCCTTCGAGCTCCCCTTCGCTGCGAAGCTCTGCGCCGAGTCCAGTCGCTTCGCCGGCATCGCCAACCTCGGTGTCGTCATCCGCGGCGAGACCAGCCACTACGACCACGTCTGCAGCGAGGTGGCCTCGGGTACCCAGCGGGTCCAGCTTGACACGGGCGTCCCCGTCGCCTTTGGGGTGATCACCGCCGAGAACATGGACCAGGCACTCGAGCGCTCGGGCGGCGGCAAGCGCGATCAGGGTCGCGGCGCGGCCGTGGTAGCGATGCGGATGGCGCTGCTGAAGGCCGGCTTCGGCTAGCGGCTAGGCGACGGCCTCGAGCGCCTCGTCCAGCGGCAAGGGCATCCCCAGGTGGAAGCCCTGTCCGAAGCGGACCCCGATCTCCTGCAGCGCATCCAGCTCCTCCTCGGTCTCGATGCCCTCGGCGATCACACCGGCGTTGATGTCCGCAGCGAACCCGACCAGCGAGGAGGCGAGCGCATGGGTCACGGAGTTCTCGTGGATCCGCTCCGTGAGCGTGATGTCGAGCTTGATCCAGTCGGGGTCGACCCCGATGATGCTCTGGAGATTCGCGAAGCCCGCGCCGAAGTCGTCGATCGCCGTCTTGCCCCCGGCGCCGGCGAGGGGGGAGAGGGCGGAGCGCAGCCCGGCGACGTCGTCGATGTCGAGGTGCTCGGTGAGCTCGACCGTGATCCGGTGAGGCTCGGAGCCGAGGTGGTGCATGAATGACCGGGCCGTGACGGTCGGCGGCGAGGCGTTGATGCTGAGCCCGACCTCGGGCGGGATCTCGTTCAGCGCGTCCACGACCATCCTCACCGCGAGCAGCTCGAGCTCGGTTCCCAGCCCGACCGACCAGGCGTCGGCGAACCAGCGGTCCGGCGTGTAGGCCGGGTCCCCGGGGAAACGGGAGAGGGCCTCGAAGGCGATCACCTTGCCGGTGTCCAGCTCGACGATCGGCTGGAAGACCGGGGAGATCCGGCGCCCGCGAAGCACGTCGAGCACGCGCTCGTTTCGGCCCTCCGGGCCCCAAGGCCTACCAAGTCTTCCCGGCTCGATACCCATGAAAGTGAGTATCGGAAGGCTGACGGCAGGCGTTAAGGCCCGCAATCGTCCGTTCGTCCAGAGCGCTAGGCGCGAGCGCCGGCGAGGGCCTGCTCGATCGGAGCGGGCATGCCCAGGTAGAAGCCCTGGGCGAACGGGATGCCGATCTCCTCGACCGCGTCGAGGTCGGCCTCGGTCTCGATCCCCTCGGCGACGATGTCAACGCCGATCTTCTCGCCGAACGAGCGCAGCGACACGGCGAGAGAGTGGACCACGGGGTTCTCGCTGATCCGCTCGGTGAGCGAGACGTCGAGCTTGATCCAGTCGGGGCTCACCCTGAGGAGGTGCCGGAGGCTCGCGAAGCCGGCTCCGAAGTCGTCGATGGCGGTCTTGCAGCCGGCCCGCTGGATGCGCTCGAGGGCGGCGGAGAGCTCCTCGTCCTCGGCGATGTCGATGTGCTCGGTGAGCTCGACGGTCACCCGGTCAGCCTGGGGGCCGATGGACTCGAGGAAGGCCGGCGAGGCGAGCGTGGGCGGCGACGCATTGACATTCAGCTGGATGTCGTCCGGGATTCGCGACAGCTCACCGCACGCGGCCCGGACGGCCATCAGCTCGAGCGGCGCTCCGAGCCCGATGCGCCACGCCTCCGCGAACCAGAGGTCCGGCGGGCGTAGCTGATGATCCGGGAACCGCGCCAGTCCCTCGAAGGCGATAACGCGCCCGGTGGCCAGCTCCATGATCGGCTGGAAGACCGGGACGATCCCCTCCTCGGCGAGGACCTTCTGGACCCGCTCGAGCTGGATCCCCTCCTCCGCGGCGGCGACGTGGGCGATCACGCCGCGACCCTCCAGCGCGCGGGTGGTGCTGACGATCTCGGTGACCGACCCACGGTCCCCGTCGGCGAGCACGGGGCGGGCCAGCGTCTCCACCCAGCGATAGCTGCCCTTCTTTTTCTGGATCCGGTACGCCACCGAGCTGGTGACCCCGTTCAAGACGTTGCGATGGGAGGCGGTGACCCGGGCGAGGTCGTCCGGATGCACGAGCTCGAAGCTCCAGACCCCGATCAGCTCATTGGGGCGGTAGCCGAGCAACTCGGCCGACGTCGAAGAGGCCCAGCGGTACGTCCCGTCCGGGTCATGCGCGGAGACCATGTCCCCGACGCGGTCGGCCAGCTCCGCGTAGCGAACGGCGGGATCCATACCGATCTGTTCGCCACGATTGTCGTTCGACCTCATCTCGTTGCTCCTCATGGGTGAATCGGCTTGGGGGTGCGGCGCTTTACCCATGACCGAACACAGGCATGCACGGACTCGTACATGCGTCCTCCCGTGCCTGGCACAGGCGTCGCCGCTACCATCCCGCGCCCATGGCCAAGGTTTGCCACAGCTGCGGGAAGCGACCCGCCTTCGGAAACTCGCGGAGCCACTCGATGGTCGCCACGCGGCGGCGGTTCAACCCGAACCTGCAGAAGGTGCGGATCCAGGAGGGGCAGAGCACCCGCCGCGTCTACGTCTGCGCCCGCTGCCTGAAGTCGAACAAGGTGACCAAGGCGAGCTAGGGTTCCCCGGCCACTCCCCATGGCCGATCCCTCGATAGAGCGTTTCCGGCGCGTCGTCAGCGCGGCCAGTGCCTACCTGGAGGATCGCCGGCAGGAGGTCAACGACCTCAACGTCTTCCCCGTCGCCGACGGCGACACCGGCGACAACATGGTCCTCACCCTGCGGGCCGTCAGCGAGGAGCTCGACCGCCTCGACGGGCAGATGGTGGACGACATCGGCCGCACCGAGCTGGTCGGCGCGCTCGCCCGGGCGGCGCTGATGGGGGCGCGCGGGAACTCCGGGGTGATCCTCAGCCAGATCGTTCGCGGCGCCGCCGAGGAGCTGGCGAGCCGCCCTGGAGAGCTGGTCGACCCCGCCCTCGTCGCTGCCTCCATGGCGCGGGCGGCGGACGCGGCCTACGAGTCCGTCCGCGAGCCGGCGGAGGGGACGATGCTGACGGTGTTCCGCGAGATGGCGCACTCCGTGGCGAAGCGCCTCGCCCACATGGAGAGGACGCGGCTGGATCCCGACGCGACCCAGGAGGAGCAGGACGCGATGCTCGCGGCCCTCTTGGAAGAGGCCGTGAGGGATGGAGAGCGGGCGGTTGAGCGCACTCCCGAGCAGCTCGAGGTGCTGCGTGAGTCCGGGGTCGTCGACGCCGGTGGATACGGGCTGGTGGTGATCATCGCTGGGATCGTCGCGGGGCTGCGCGGCGACATCCAGGCCTCGCCCGAGGTTGCGCATCATGCTCCGGCCGCGGATACCCGCCCGCAACACGAGGACAGCCGCTACCGGTACTGCACCAACTTCATCGTCACTGGCTCAGGGATGGACGGCCGTGCCTTCGTCCCACGGCTCGAGGAGCTGGGCGACTCGGTGTTGGTGGTGGGCGACGAGGCCACGCTCAAGGTCCACGTCCACACGGACGAGCCCGATGCCGCGGTGACGCTTTTCGAGGACGCCGGTGATGTCTCCCAACTCGACGTGGGCGACATGCGCGAGCAGATCGCCGAGCGCAGCGCCAGGCTGGAGGCTGGCCGCTGCGGAGCCGTCGCGGTCGCCTCGGGCGACGGCACACGCCGGCTCTACGAGGACCTTGGTGCCTTCGTGGTCGACGGCGGCGTCAAGTTCAATCCCTCGATCTACGACCTGCTCGCGGCGATCCACGAGGTCCCGGCGGCCGAGGTCCTGGTGCTGCCGAACAACCCGAACGTGGTGATGGCGGCCGAGCGCGCTGCCGAGCTCTCCGACAAACAGGCACGGGTGCTTCCCTGCGACTCGCCGCAGGCGGGACTGGTGGCCCTGGTCGAGTTCGACCCGGCAGCGTCCATCGACGAGAACGCCGAGCGGGTGTCGTCGGCACTGGTGAGCGTCCGGGCCGGATCGGTGGCCCCCGCCGCGCGCGACGACAAGCAGGGGCGCTTCGTGGCCGGTGACGCGGTCGGCTTCGTCGAGGGCGAGATCGTCGCCTGGGGCGGACCCGGCTCCACCCTCGCGAAGACGATGGAGGCGCTCGCCGAGGGGGCTGAGATCCTCACCGTGGTCGGCGGGGAGGGCGCCCCGATCCCCCTGGGAGAGCTGGAGGGCGAGGCGCCGGACGGGGTCGAGCTCGAGCTGCACGACGGCGGGCAGCCGAACTACTGGTGGCTGCTCGCCGCCCAGTAGTGGCCGGCCTGCTCGCCGACGCGATCGAGGCTCACGGCGGCGCCCGCCGCTGGAGCAAGGTCGCCGAGATCGGCGCGCACGTCCGCTCCGGCGGCCTGCTGATGAGGGTCAAGGGACGGTCACGCAGCTTCAACGACTACGGCCTCAACGTCAGCGCCCGGGATCAGAGTGCGGCGCTCGAGCCCTATCCCGGTCCCGGGACGACTGGCCTCTACGCCGGGGACTCGGTCCGCGTCCTCGCGGCCGACGGATCCGTGGTCACCGAGCGGGATGAGCCGCGAGCGGCGTTCTCGGGCCGGACGCGGCTGCGGCGGAACCTCCGGTGGGACGAGCTCGACGCGCTCTACTTCGCCGGGTACGCCATGTGGAATTACCTCAACCTGCCGTTCCTGCTCGCCGGCCCGGGATTCGAGACCGTCGAGGGGGAGTCGATCGAGGTGGACGGCGAGCGCTGGCGGCGGCTCGACGTCATCTTCCCGGACGGAGTGCACACCCACTGCCGCGAGCAGACCTTCTACTTCGACGAGCGCAACCTGCTGCGCCGCCATGACTACAGCCCCGACGTGGTCTCCACCAGGGCGAACGCCGCGCACTTCAGCGACGAGCACACGGAGGTCGACGGGCTCGTCCTTCCCACCAAGCGCCGGGTGGTACCGAAGGGCCCCGGCGGGCGACCGCTGCCGGGCCCGACCGTCGTCTGGATCGAGCTCAGCTCCGTCCAGCTCGGCTGACTACCAGGTGTCGACGAAGCGGTGGGCGTGCGGGGGCGGCTCGGCGGTCGCGGCGGCGGCCAGGGTGGAGCTGATCAGGCGCCGGGTCTCCGCCGGGTCGATCACGTCGTCGAGCTCGAACAGAGTCGCGGCGTTCAGCACTTTCGCATTGCGCTCGGCGGCTGCGGTCAGCTCACGGACCCGCTCCTCGCGCTCCTTTTCGTCCGCGATGGCCTCCAGCTCACGGCGCATGCCGAGCCGAACCGCTCCCTCGAGGCCCATCGGCCCGAGCTCGGCCGAGGGCCAGGCCACCGTCAGCAGCGGCTCGTGCAGGCTCCCCGCCACCATCGCCTGGGCGCCGAGCCCGTAGCCCCGCCGCAGGACCACGGCGATCAGCGGAACCCGAAGGGCCGCGCCGGCCACCATCAGCCGGCAGCAGTGGCGCACCAGCCCGGTCGCCTCGGCCTCGGGGCCGACCATCATCCCCGGGGTGTCCACCAGGGAGAGGAGGGGCAGGCCGAAGGCGTCGCAGAGCTGCATCAGCCGAGCCGCCTTGTCGGCGCCCGCGCTGGTGATGGCGCCGGCCATCTGCATCGTGTTATTGGCGATGATGCCGACCGGCCGTCCCTCGATCCGGGCCAGGGCAGTGACCATCTCGGGTGCGAAGGCGGGGCGGAGGAACGTGACCGAGCCGGCGTCCGCGAGCGTCTCGATCACGGGCTCGACTTTGTAGGCGCGCCGCCTCGCCTCGGGCACCAGGTCCCGCAAGCGAGTCTGGTCCGGCTCCTCGCCGGGGGGCGTGGAGCCCTGGAAGTAGGAGAGCAGTCGCTTGGTGACGGCGACCGCCTCCACCTCGTCGGCCACCGCGACGTCGATCACCCCGTTCGCGGTCTGGACGGGCGCGGGGCCGATCTCGTCGGGGTCGACGCTGCCGAGCCCGGCTCCCTCGATCATCGCCGGGCCGCCCATGCCGAGTGAGACGTTCTCGGTGGCCACGATCAGGTCGGAGCTGCCGGCGATCACCGCGTTCCCGGCGAAGCAGCGGCCCGCGACGACGGCGATCCGAGGGACAACACCGGAGAGCCGCGCCCACAGGGCGAAGGCGCGGGTGTCGAGGGCCGAGACCGCGGGATAGTCCGTGTCCCCTGGCCGGCCGCCGCCACCCTCCGCAAAGAAGACCGTGGGCAGGCGCATCCGCTCGATCAGCTCGAAGAGCCGGTCCTTCTTCTTGTGGCCCAGCGCTCCCTGGGTGCCGGCCAGGACGGTGTAGTCGTAGGAGAGAACGGCGCAGGCGCTCTGCTCCTCGCCGAACAGCTCGCCGTTGATCTGTGCGGTGCCGGCGACCAACCCGTCGCCCGGTGTCCGCTCGATCAACTTGCGCATCTCCCGGCGGGCCCGCTGTGCGGCGATCGCCAGCCCGCCGTACTCGACGAAGCTGCCCGGGTCCACCAGGTCCTCGATGTTCTCGCGGGCAGTGCGGCCACCGGAGTCATGACGCCGCTCGACGGCCTCGGCTCGGGCCTCGTCGCGCGTCAGCCGCCGGCGCTCGAGCGCCTCGGCGAGGTCGTCGCGGTGATCTCCGGCGGACACCGGCGAAGCCTCGCACCATCGGGCCGCGCTCGTAGCCTTGGGGCGATGGAAGCCGCGCTCGAGCGCCCGCCTCAGCCCGAGGGACACCTGCCCCGTGCGATCGGCAGCGGCGAGCCCCTCGGCCGGGAGGAGCTGCTCTCGGCGCCGCTCCGCTCGGCACCGAGCCCGGCGCTGCTGGATGCGCCGCTCACCCAACTGAGGGGCGCGGGCCCGAAGCTCGCGGCGGCCGCGGAGGAGATCGGGATCGGCACCATCGGCGACCTCCTCAGGCATCTGCCTCGCGCCTATCGCGACCGGGCGAACCCGATCGGGCTGGGCCAACTCAAGCTGGGAGAGGAGGCGACGGTCGAGGTCGAGGTGCGGAGCTCGCGGCTGATTCGACCGCGCGCGCGCCGACGGCGGTTGACGATCCTGGAAGCCATGGTCGCCGACGCGACCGGGACCGCCAAGGCCGTCTGGTTCAACCGGGCCTGGCTGGCCGATCGGCTCCAGCCGGGAACCCGCCTGCTGCTGCTGGGGAAGCAGGAGAAGCGCGGCTTCACCGTCTCCGAGCACGAGTTCCTGGAGGGAGGCGGCGAGGCCGGGATCCACACGACGGGGATCGTCCCGGTGCACCCGGCCTCCGAGCGGCTGCGGGCACAGCGGATCCGCGAGTGGGCATGGCAGGCCCTGCGCGCTGGCCCGGCACGCGGACGAGCCGCTGCCGGGGCGGCTGCGCGCCGAGCTGCGGCTCCCCGGCGCCGCCGACGCCCTGATCGCCGCGCACTTCCCCGCCGACGAGCGCCAGGCGGAGGCCGCCCGCGACCGGCTCGCGCTGGAGGAGCTCTTCCTCTACCAGGCCTCACTCGCTTCGAGGCGTGCGAGGCGGGTGGTCTCGGGCAGGGCGCAGGAGCTGCCGCCCTCGGGAGAGAGGGTGGCTCGCTGGCTCGAGTCGCTCCCCTTCGACCTCACCGGCGACCAGCGCAGCGCGATCGAGGAGGTGGACGGAGACCTCGAGGGCTCGCAGCCGATGCAGCGGCTGCTGATGGGGGAAGTAGGCAGTGGAAAGACGGTCGTGGCGTTGTACGCGATGCTCCGCGCCGTCGAGGCCGGCCACCAGGCCGCGCTGATGGCGCCGACCGAGACGCTCGCCGAGCAGCACTTCCGGACCCTGGAGCGGCTCCTCGCCGACGAGCCGGCTCCGGCCACCCTGCTCACCTCGGCGACCCCGTCCGCCCGTCGGCGGGAGCTGCTCGAGTCGCTCGCCGGCGGGCAGCCGCAGCTGGTGGTCGGCACCCATGCGCTGATCGAGGGCACGGTCGAGTTCGGCTCGCTCGCCGTCGCGGTGGTGGACGAGCAGCACCGCTTCGGCGTCCGCCAGCGCGCGGCGCTCGACGCCAAGGGGCCCGGCCGCCTGCTGCCCCACGTCCTGCACATGACCGCGACGCCGATCCCGCGCACCCTCTCGCTGACCGCATATGGCGACCTCGACACGACCGCGCTGCGCGAGCTGCCGGCGGGCCGCCGGCCGATCCGCACCTGGGTCGTGGGGGAGGAGAAGCGGGCCGGCGCCTACGAGTTCATCCGCGAGCGGTTGCGGAGGGTCGGCAGGCGTATGTCGTCTGCCCGCTCGTCAGCGAGTCCGAGGATTCGCAGGCCACCGCCGCGGAGGCGGAGGCGAAGCGCCTCGCGGGCGGAGAGCTCCGCGACTTCGAGGTCGAGCTGCTGCACGGCCAGCTGAGCTCGGACGCGAAGGCCCGGGCGATGGATCGGTTCTCCTCGGGCCTCGCCCACGTCCTGGTGGCGACCACCGTGATCGAGGTGGGCATCGACGTCGCCAACGCGACGGTGATGCTGATCGAGGGCGCCGAGCGCTACGGCCTCTCACAGCTCCATCAGCTCCGCGGCCGGGTCGGTCGCGGCGAGCACGAGTCCTTCTGCATCCTCTTCGGCGATCCGGAGGGGGACGCCGCCAAGGCCCGGCTGGAGGCGATCGCGACGGAGGGCGACGGCTTTAAGCTCGCCGAGGTGGATCTCTCGATCCGCGGCGAGGGAGAGATCCTCGGGACCCGCCAGCACGGGCTGCCCCGTTTCCGGGCCGCCCGGCTGCCGGAGGACATGGCCCTATTGCTTGAGGCGCAGGGGGCGCGTGCTCGAGCTGCGCTCACAGCACGGCTCGCTCGAGGCGCCGGAGCTGGGGCCCCTGATGGACGAGGCGCGGCGTCGCTTCGGGGACGAGCGCCTCGAGCAGATCGCCGCGTAGTGGGCGAGCTCCGGGTAACCGGCGGCGAGCTGGGCGGCAGGCGGATCCGCACGCCGAGGCGCGGGCGCGACCTGCGGCCGACCACCGAGCGAGTCCGGGAGGCGATCTTCTCCATGCTCGGCGACGTCACCGACACCCGCGTGCTGGATCTCTTCTCGGGTACGGGGATCCTCGCCGTCGAGGCGCTCTCCCGGGGGGCGGCGGAGGCGACGCTGGTGGACACGAAGCCCGGCCCCGCCCGGCGCAGCGTCGAGGATCTGGGCCTCGGCGACCGGGCCGCCGTGGTCAGGTCCGATGCGGCCAGGTTTCTGCGGCGGGGCGAGCCGGATTCCTTCGATCTCGTCTTCTGCGACCCGCCGTATAGACTCGCCGACCGTCTTGCCGCAGACCTCGACCCGCTCATACGACGTGCGCTGGCAGGGGGCGGAAGGGTGGTAGTCGAGACCTCGCCCGATCGCCCTCTGCCGCTGACGCTGCCGGTGCTCCGGGAGCGCCGCTACGGCGACACCTCGGTCACCGTGTACGGAGGGGAGGGCTGATGGCCGCGCGGGTGGCAATCTGCCCCGGGAGCTACGACCCGGTCACCAACGGCCACGTGGACATCATCACCCGCGCCTCCCGGGTGTTCGACAAGGTCGTGGTGGCCGTCGTGAACCAGCCGGTTCGCAAGGAGAAGACCCTGTTCAGCGCCGAGGAGCGCAAGGCGTTCATCGAGGAGGCGATTGCGGACCTCGGCAACGTCGAGGTCGAGATCATGACCAACCTGCTGGTGGAGTTCGCCCGGGAGCGCGACGCAACGGCGGTCGTCAAGGGCCTGCGGGCGATCTCGGACTTCGAGTACGAGTTCGAGATGAACCAGCTGAACCGGCTGCTCGCCTCCGAGATCGAGAGCATGTACATCTTCGCCTCGGCTCAGTACAGCTTCCTCTCCTCGACCGGGGTGAAGGAGATCGCCACCTTCGGCGGCGACGTCGCGGAGCTGGTTCCCAAGCCGGTTGCCAAGGCCCTGGGCGAGCGACTCGCCAGGAAGTAGCCCGCCGTTATATGCGTGGTGGGTGGGAACGAGCTTGCAGTTCGGCGCCGAAACGCCGGCCGCGGCCCCCGGCGCTCTCGGGTGCGTAAGCTTTAGCGCGTTCACATGGACGTTCTGGTTCTGATCGACAAGCTCGATGACCTGGTGCACAACGCGCGGCCCGTGCCGCTCACGGACCAGGTGCGCGTTGACCGCGAGGAGGTCTACGACCTCCTCGATCAGATGCGCGCCACGATCCCCGAGGAGATCAAGCAGGCCCGGTGGATCGTCAAGGAGCGCCAGGAGATGCTTGCCGAGGCGAAGCGCGAGGCCGAGCGGATCGTCAAGGAGGCCCGCGAGCAGCAGGCCCGCCTCGTCGCGAACGAGGAGATCACCCGCCAGGCCGAGCGTGCCGCGGAGGAGATCGTCGAGGAGGCGCGCGAGCGCGAGCGGGAGATCCGCCTCGGCGCCGAGGACTACGCCGACGACATCCTCTCGACGCTCGAGGTCAATCTCCAGAAGTTCCTGCAGGCAGTGCAGCGCGGCCGCGACCGGCTCCAGGGCCGCGAGCGCGAGCCCTCCGAGATCGGCTAGCTAGGCAATCCTCTACGCGATTAGGCTCCGCCCATGGCGGAGGACCTTGCCGCGGGCGTGGCCGCAGTGCTCGGCGAGCTGGGCGAGGATCCCGGCGAGATCGAGCTGAGCACCATCCCGGGCGGGGCGTCGCGCGAGACGTGGCTGGTCGAGGGCGACCGTGGAAGCTGGGTCTTGCGGCGGGACCCGAAGGGATCGGTCTCACTCGTGCCCATGGCCGACGAGTTCGCCCTGGTACGGGCGGCGGCGGCCGCCAGCGTCCCCGTTCCCGAGCCGCTCGCGTTCGAGGCCGATGGTGGCCGCTTCGACTCCCCGGGGATGCTGATGAGCTTCGTCGAAGGAACCTCCGTCGCCCCGCGCATCTTGCGGAAGCCCGAGTACGAGGGAGCGCGTGAGTCTCTGCCGACGCAGCTTGCGGAGGCGCTTGCGCGCATCCACTCGATCGACCCGGCCGGCCTCGCCAGAGTGCTCCCCGATCCGGAGGGGGATCCCGCCCTGCGCCAGATCGAGGAGTGGGAGCGCCAGCTCGACGAGATCGGCGAGCCGCTGCCGGCGGTGGAGCTGGGGCTGCGATGGCTGCGCGCGAACGCGCCGGAGCCGGCCGAACCGGGGCTGGTCCACGGCGACTTCCGCCTCGGCAACTTCATCGTCGATGAGGATGGACTGGCGGCCGTGATCGACTGGGAGCTCGCGCACCTCGGCGACCCGGCCGAGGACATCGGCTGGCTCTGCATCCGCTCCTGGCGCTTCGGCAACGACGACCGGGGGGTGGCCGGCGTTGGCGGGCTCGGCGAGTTCACCGCCGCCTACGAGGCCGCCGGCGGCGCAGCGGTGGATCAGAAGCGGATCCGCTACTGGGAGGTCTTCGGCAACGTCAAGTGGGCCGTGATCTGCGCCCGTCAGGCCAACGACCACCGCACCGGTCTGCGCCGGAGCCACGAGCTCGCCTCGCTCGGCCGCCGCATCTGCGAGCCGGAGTGGGACATGCTGGAGCTGATTCGTTGATGCAGGACCGACCGGACGCAGCCGAGCTCCTGGAGGCCGTCGCCGAGTACCTGTTCGCCGAGCTGCGCCCCGAGGTGCCGAAGGAGCAGCGCTTCCGGGTGCTGGTCGCCGCCAACGTCTGCGCGGTGGTCGCCCGCGAGCTGAGGGCGGCGGAGGCCCCGGACCGCGAGGACCTGGAGCTCTTCGCCGACTTGCTGGGCGAATCGGCCGAACCGGCCGACGATGCGGATGCACTCGCCGGACAGGCCCGCGAGTCAGCCGCCCGGCTCGCCGAACGCCTCCGCTCGGGCGAGCTCGACCATCGGCTCGATCAGCTGACGCCGCTCCTGGCCGAGCACGTCCGCCGCAAGCTGGACGTGGCCCGGCCAGGCTACGACGCGAACTCCTAGCGGCCGCCCACCTCTTTCAGCAGCCGGTTGATCTGGGCCTGCTGGCGCTCGAGCTGGCGCTCCTGGGCCTGGACCCTGGCCAGCAGCATCACCGGCAGCTCCTGGTACTGGACCGTCTCCGGCAGGCCGTCCTCGCCAAAGACCGCCAGCTCCGGCAGCACCTTCGCCACCTGCTCGGCGAGCAGCCCGTAGTGGAGCTCGGGCGGCCCGGAGCGGTAGCGGAAGCTGACCGGCTTCAGCTTCATCAGCGGCCGCGCATTCCAAAGCCGCTGGATGTCGCGCTTCACCCGCCGCGAGGAGCTCATCGTGCCGAGCTGCCCAGTCGCGGTGTCGAGCAGCACGTTGGCGGAGTTGGCGACCGTGACACCGCTGATCCCGGCCATGAACGCGCGGGTCTGGCCGGCACCGATCCGGATCGTGTCTGACTCTGCGGCCACCCCGGTGCTATCGATGTCGATGTTGTTGTTGCCGGTGGTCAGGTTGAAGCCGGCGCTGTCGCCCAGCGCGATGTTCCCAATGCCGGTCGTGTTGGAGCCCAGCGCGTTTGCGCCCACCGCCGCGTTGAAGGACCCGGTGGTGTTGGAGTCCAGCGCGCTTGCGCCCACCGCTGAGTTAACGCTGCCGGTGGTGTTGGCGCCCAGCGCCGATCGACCGACTGCCGAGTTGCAGCAGCCGGTGTTGGCGCCCAGCGCGTCCTTGCCGAGCGCCGAGTTGTCGCTGGCGGTGGTGTTCGATGCGAGGGCTCCTTGGCCGAGCGCTGAGTTGGCGGTGCCGATGGTGTTGTTTGCAAGCGCGCTCGCGCCGAAGGCCGAGTTATCGCTGGCGGTCGTGTTGGCGTGCATCGCACTTCTTCCGACAGCCGTGTTGGAATTTCCGCTCGTGTTGTCGCCCAGTACGCTCAGGCCAACCGCCGTATTGGCGAAGCCCGTGGTGTTGTCAGTCAGGGCCTCCAATCCCAGCGCGGAGTTGAAGAAGCCGCTCGAAACTGCGTCCAGGGCGGAAACTCCCACGGCGGTGTTGCTGAAGCCGCCGGCGATCGCCGGGAACGAGGTCGGGCCGGCCGCGACATTTGAGTTGCCGTCGCTGTAGACGCCCGGGGCGCAGGTGAGCGCCGCCAGAGAAGAGATGTTGGTGAGCGCCTGGCCGTTCGCGCATGGGCCCCCGCTCACGTTCAGCGCCGGGTTCGGGTAGGTGCTGCCGGCTAGAGCGCCACCGGCGGGGCCGCTCGGTGGCCCTCCGACTCCAGACTGTCCCTGCGCCCCCGGAGCGCCCTGCGCCCCCTGGGCACCTGCAGGACCCTGCGGGCCCGCGGGGCCGGGCGGTCCGGGCTTCGCCTTCTTCTTTTTGGCCGCCTTGCTCGCCTTCGTCTTGGCGGCCTTCGCCGCCCGCTCGCCCTTGGAGTCCTTCTCGCTCGCGACCTGCACCGCGACCGCGGTGCCGTTCAGGGCGAGGAAGATCGCCACCAGTCCGAGGACGTTGTTGCGCAGCCAAAGGTGCGCTCGGCCGTACGCCGGAACCCGTTCATCGCTCATGTGCCACTCCCTGATCGGGCGCTCCGCTTCCAGCAAGAGCGCGGCCTTCCTATTCGATTGAAGCCCGCACCCCCTATCCGCGGGCCGGGGCAACTGTCGCAGCGGCCCGACCGGCCGTCAATCCCCAATATTCGGGAGCGCGGGTGGCGGACAGGCACTCAAAGCTCGGTCTCGTGGCTCCCCGCTCGACCGGCGTCCGTCTTCTCGTAGAAG
Organism: uncultured Solirubrobacterales bacterium; assembly: GCA_963752605.1. Lineage (GTDB taxonomy): Bacteria > Actinomycetota > Thermoleophilia > Solirubrobacterales > 70-9 > CAVVYW01. The sequence continues at coordinate 705,772 of CAVVYW010000005.1, read as the reverse complement.
CGCTCCAGCCGCTCTCTCGTGTCGGCGGGATCGGCGCCGGTGTACGCGTTGTAGGCCTCGATCCGGAGCTGCTGGTCCAGGGTCTGCCCGATCATGTCCAGGATCGTCTGCTTCGCCGAGCGGACCGCCACTTGGGAGTTGCGCAGGATCTGGCGGGCAACCGTCTCCGCCTCCTCCATCAGCGAGTCGTGGGGCACGACCTTCGAGACCAGGTTCCACTCCTTCGCCTGCTCGGCGTCGATGGGCTCGGCGGTGAGCAGCATGTGCATCGCGACGCCGACGCCCCCGGCGTTGACCAGCCGCACGATGCCGCCGTCGCCGTGGTGGAAGCCGCGGCGCGCCTCGAAGGAGCCGAATATGGCGCGCTCTGAGGCGATGCGGATGTCGCAGGCGAGGGCGGTCTCGAAGCCGCCCGCGAGCGCCCAGCCGTTGATCGCGCCGATGATCGGCTTCGGGATCCGATGCATGCCACGGGTGATGCCGTTGAATCCCAGGTCGGCGATCGCGCGGATGTCCTCGGGCTGGTAGTCGGCGAAGATCGGAGGGATGTACTCCTTGAGGTCCGCGCCGGCGCAGAACGCCTCGCCCTTCCCGGTGAGGATCGCGACGTCCACCGAGTCGTCCTCGGCGAAGTCGGCAAAGGCGGCGATCATCGCCTGGTGGACGGCGGGGCTGACGGCGTTGCGCGCCTCGGGGCGGTTGATGGTCACGTAGGCGATCCGATCGCGCTTCTCGTACAGGACCACGCCCTCGGTCGCCGACGGCGGCGGCCCGGGCTCGGCCGGGTTGTGGTGTGTCATGGCTCCTCCTGACGCAAGGGCGCTCCGCCGGCGAGGCCGAGGGCGACCCGTTTGACGAGGCCGAGGATGCTATGCCCCGCCCTCCTCACGCACGTCGTTGGGCGTTGCGCACTTTTGCGCTTGTGCCTCCTCGCAGGAGTTGATTAATCTGGACGCCTGGACCGTGAACGCACCTAGAGCCCTAATCATCGCCGGCCTATCGACCGCGCTCCTGGCAACCGCAGCGAGTTCGGCGAGCGCCGCGACAATCAGCCCGACCAGCGCGGACTTCGGACGCCTCCTGATCGGCAAGAGAAGCGCGCCGAAGACGTTCACCGTCACCGTGAGCAGCGGGGAGAGGTGCGGTAGACCGGGGCCCGGAGGCGACTGTTACCCGATCAAACAATCCCCCGACGGTGGGTTCGCTACCGGCTCCAACAGTCTGGCCTTTCTGAACAGTTCCTCGTTCGGCACCTGTTACCAGGTCCTCTACCTCACCGCCACGGCCCCGAGCTGCACGATCATGGTGGCCTTCGAGCCGGACCAGCCCGGCCACCTGAATGGGTCTGTGGGGCCCAACGACTTCGACCCGCTCGCCGCACAGCTGACGGGAATCGGCCTGCTATCGCGGAAGAGCATCTACTGCCGGCCGGTCCGAAAAGGCGGGATCTACAAGAAGAACCTCAGCCGGTGGTGCGAGAGGAAGAAGAAGTAGGGCTTCCCGCTACTCGTACACCGCCCTGACGACCGCCAGGTCGCGCGCGGTCCAAGTGATCTCCCCGTCGCACCACTCCGCCAGCTCCTCGGCGGTCTCCAGGAAGTCGACGCCCTCCTCGGGCGGCAGCGTCTGCTTCTCGGCCTTGACCTGATCGGCGAGGACTAGCGCCCGGGATTCCTTGCGGACGCGTCGGAACAGGTTCTGCTTCTGGTCCGAGGTCAGGTGGTGGGTCGAGAGCACCGAGATCACGAGGTCCCACGGGCCGTCCGGGAGCGGGTCCTCCATCCGCGCCAGCTGCACCCCGTCGTAGTCCTGGCGGGCGCGGAAGACCATCTCCGGGCTTGCGTCGAGACCGATGATCCAGGCGTCGGGATAGGTCTCGAGCAGCCGGTTCGCGGTCTCACCCGTTCCCATCCCGAGGTCCAGCACCCGCGCGGGGGCGAAGGGGATCGCCTTCACCGCCTCGTCCTGAAGCTCGTCGTAGCGGGGAAGCGCCTCGCGGATCCGGTCGAGGTAGGTATCGGGGTCCTGATGGAACTGCGGGGTCACGGACTGGGCAGCCTAGTCACCGCAGCTAAGGTGATTGGCATGCAGGCGAAGGGGCCGACAATCGAGCTGGAGCGGCTCTCGCTCTCCTCGGGCCAGGCCAAGAGCCTCGATCTCGACATCCCCATCGATCCGATCCACCTCGGGGGTCAGACCTACGCCTCCGATGACGTCGCGAGGGCACGGCTCGACGTCTCTCGCACGACCACCGGCTACGCGATGCGGCTCCGCCTCGAGCCGACGCTGGACGGTCCCTGCGTGCGCTGCCTCGAGGAGTCCGGTTTTCCGTTGGAGATCGACGCGCGCGAGGTCGACCAGCCCTCCGCCACCGACGAGGAGCTCCGCAGCCCCTATGTCAGCGACGGAGAGCTCGACGTCGAGCACTGGGCCAACGACGCGCTCGTCCTGGCGCTGCCTGAAAAGCCGCTCTGCCGCTCCGACTGCGCCGGCCTCTGCCCGGTCTGCGGCGAGTCGCTGAACGACGCCGATCCCGAGGCGCACCGGCACGAGCAGGGCGGGGATCCTCGGATGGCGAAGCTCAAGGACCTGAAGCTGGAGTAGCCCGGGCGCTTCCCCGGCTACCATGCCGCGGTTATGGCGGTCCCCAAGAGGCGAACCTCGAGAGCGCGGCGCGACAAGCGCCGGGCACAGCACGGGATCAGCCGTCCTCGCCTGAACGAGTGCCCCCGCTGCCACAGCCCCCGGCTGCCGCACCGGGTCTGCCCGGAATGCGGCACCTACGCGGGCCGTGAGGTGATCAAGCCGGAGATTCCCGAGGCCGAGCCGGCGCAGGCGGAGCAGCCCTCGCCTGAAGATTGAGCGCCATAGCGCTCGACGGATACGGGGCCGATGGCGGGCCCGAGCTGGTGATGGAGGGCGCCGGACTCGCCGCGGAGGGCGGGGTGGCGGTCCGCCTCTTCGGGCCGGGGTCCCTTGCGCCACCCGACGGGGTCGAGGTCGAGCCGACCGAGGAGAGCATCGGCAACGAGGAGGACCCCGTCGCGTCGGTGCGTTCGAGGCCCGAGGCCTCCGTGGTGCGCGCCGCTGCAGCCGTCGCCGAGGGGCGCTGCAGCGCCCTGGTGAGCGCCGGCTCCACCGGCGCCCTGATGGCCGCCGCGACCTTCGGGCTGAAGCGCTCCAAGGGCGTCCATCGTCCGGGCCTGGCGGCTCAGATCCCGGTCCCCGGGTCGGATGACCCGCCGCTGGTCTTCCTCGACGCCGGTGCCAACAACGAGGCCCGGCCGCAGCACCTGGTCCAGTTCGCCTACCTCGGATCGGCGTTCGCCCAGGCGGTGCTCGGCACCGACAGCCCCAGGGTCGCCCTCCTGTCCGTCGGCGAGGAGCAGAGGAAGGGCCGCCCCGACGTGGTCGAGGCCAACGAGACGCTTTCGACCGCGGCGAACATCGACTTCGTCGGCAACGTCGAGGGCAGGGACCTGCTGGTCGGCTCCGCGGACGTGATCGTCACCGACGGGTTCACTGGGAACGTGGCGCTGAAGACGCTCGAGGGCACGGCCAGCGGGGTGGCTGACGCCGTCCGCTCCGCCGCGCGCTCGGGGCCGCTGGCGGCCGCGGGCGGCCTGCTGCTTCGCCCCGCGCTCAGCGGCCTGCGCCGCAGCATGGATCCCAACGCGGTGGGCGGAGCCATCCTGCTCGGGCTGAACGGGGTCGCCGTGGTCGCCCATGGCAGCTCCAGCGCGGAGGGGATCGCCAACGCCGTCCGGCTCGCCGACCGGGCGGTGCGCGAGCGCGCCGTGGAGCGCACCGCCGAGCTCCTCCGGACCTCCGGGGCGACGAGGAAGGCGCTGCGATAATGGCCGGCATGGACCGGGACGAGGTGATGAAGCTGGTCCGGGATCACCTGAGCACCGAGCTCGAGGTGAGCCCCGAGAAGGTCCAGCCGCAGACGAGGTTCCGGGAGGACCTCGAGGCCGACTCGCTCGACCTCTACGAGCTCGTGATGGAGCTCGAGGATCGCTACGGAATCCGGGTGAGCGAGGAGGAGGCGGCCGAGATCGAGACGGTCGGGGACGCCGTCGAATTCGTCTGCGCCCGGGTCCCGGCGGGCTAGGCGGAGGGGAGCGAGAGGGCAGAACCAGATGACAACCGGCACCGCCTCGCTGGTGGAGCTGTTCGAGGACACTCCCGAAGAGCTGCGCCGGCAGGCCCTCACACATTCGTCCTGGGTGGACAGCCGCACCAACGCCTACGGGCGCCTCGCGTTTCTCGGCGACAGCGTCCTCGGGCTCTCGGTCGCCGCCATCCTCTATGAGCGTTTCCCGGAAGCCGACATCGGCGAGCTCACGAAGATCCTCAACCAGGCGGTCAGCGGCCGCTCGTGCGCGGAGGTCGCCAGGCGAACCGGGTTGGCGGAGCAGCTGCAGCAGTCGGCACCCGAGGAGGGCGTCGGCCTTCCGGTTCAGACGCTGCTCGAGTCCGAGCGCACCATCGCCTCGGTGTGCGAGGGGGTGATCGGGGCCTGCTATTTGGCGCACGGCTTCGAGCGCACGGCGGAGGCCGTGGTCGAGACCTTCTCACCCGAGATTGAGCAGGCGACGCGCGAGCGGGTCGACTTCAAGTCCGAGCTGCAGGAACACCTCGCCCGCAGCGGAGCCTCCGTAACCTACGAGGTGGTCGGAGAGGCGGGCCCGCCGCACGACCGGCGCTTCGAGATCCGCGCCAGCGTGGACAGCGAGGAGGTGGGGTCCGGCTCCGGTCGAAGCAAGAAGGAGGCAGAGCAGGCCGCCGCCGAGCAGGCGCTGGAGCGTCTGAGGCAGTGACTAATTTCGAGGCTCCCGGATGTATCTCAAAGCGATCAACCTGAAGGGGTTCAAGTCGTTTCCCGACCGGACGCGGCTCACGTTCTCCCCTGGGGTGAGCGTGATCGTCGGGCCGAACGGCTGCGGCAAGTCCAACGTCACCGACGCGGTTCTCTGGGCGCTCGGCGAGCAGAGCCCGAGCGCGGTTCGCGGCCAGTCGATGCGCGACGTCATCTTCGCCGGGGGCAAGGGGCAGTCGCGACGCCGGTTCGCGGAGGTCGAGGTCGTGATCGACAACACCGAGGGGCGCGCGGCCAGCGAGTTCTCGGAGATCTCTATCTCCCGGCGGATAGAGCGGAACGGCGACGGCGAGTACCGGCTGAACGGCGCGCGCTGCCGCCTGTCGGACATCCTCGAGGCGCTCGCCGACACGAACATGGGGCGGGAGATGCACTCGGTGATCAGCCAGGGCCGGGTGGAGCAGATCGTGAACTCGAAGCCCAAGGACCGCCGGATGCTGATCGAGGAGGCAGCCGGCCTGGGCAAGCACCGCAAGCGCCGGCACAAAGCGCAGCTCAAGCTTGACCGCACCCGGGAGAACCTCGACCGCGCCCACGACGTCGAGCGAGAGGCGCGCTCCCGCCTGCGGCCGCTGAAGCGGCAGGCCGAGGCGGCTGAGCGCACCGCGAAGCTGGTCCAGGAGGAGAGCGAGCTCCGCGCCGTTCTGGTGGGCGACGAGCTGCGGGAGCGCGAGAGCCTGCTGGCGACGGCCGAGGAGACCCTGCGTGCGGCCCGGGAGCGCCGCGACGCCGTCGAGAAGCAGCTCAACCAGATCCGCGAGCGCCGCACCGCGATCGAGGAGCGGATCGCAGCGGGCGAGCAGGGCCGCCGCGACCGCGCGGATCGCCTGGCCGAGGCCAGCGCGGCGCTGGAGCGGGTCCGCGCCCGGATCGAGGCGACCACCCTTGCGCAGCGCGAGCTGCGCTCGGGGCTGGGCGAGCGGCAGCTGCGGCTCGAGGAGCTCGGGGGCGACCTCGAGGGCGACGCCGATACGGCCGACCGGATCGCCGAGCTGGAGGCGGAGATCGCGAAGCTCGACGAGAACCGCCCCGCGAGCGAGGAGGCGGCGGCCGCCGAGCGGCGGCGGGCGGAGGCCGAGGAGGTCCTTCGCCCGCGTCATGAGGCCGAGCAGGAGGCCGGCGCCGCGCTGCGGCGTGCGACCGAGGCCCGCGAGGCCGCCCGGAAGGAGGCGGTGAAGGCGGCCGAGCGCACGGCCGCCCTGGCCGGGGAGCTCGCCGCCGCCGACGCCAAGCTCGCCGCCGCCGCGGTGGAGGGCGAGCATGAGGTGCTCGCCGGGATGCTGGAGACCGGGTCGGGGCTCGAGCGGGCACTGTCGGCGGCGCTCGGCGAGCGGCTCCGGGCATCGGTGGCGACCGACCTCGGAGAGGCCGTCCGGCGGCTGGAGTCCGCCGATGCGGCGACCCGCGCGCTGCTGCCGGGCGACCCCGGCGATCCAGCGCCGGGCGAGCCGCCCACCGAGGGCGCCCGCCGACTGCTTGATCTGATCGAGGCCGAGGGCGCTGCGGCCGAGATCGCGCGCCGCCTGCTCGCCAACGCCTGGCTGGTGGACGACCTTCATGAGCTTCCCTCGGACTTCGGCGGCCTGGCGGTGACGGTGGGCGGCGACGCCTACGACGGCGCGGCCCGCGAGCTGCGCCGGCTGCCTCGCGAGGGAACGGATCCGGCGCTGGTGGCGCGCTCGGCGCGCGAGGAGCTCGCCTCGCGCCTTCGCCAGCGCGAGCAAACCGAGGAGCGGTCCAAGCTCGAGCTTGAGAGAGCGGAGGAGGCGCTGGAGGCCGCCCGTCGCGAGCACGACCAGGCCCAGGTCGCGGTTCGTGAGGCGCGCCGTGCGCTCGACGAGGCCACCGAGGAGGCCAGCCGGGCCGGCTGGCTCGCCGAGCGGCGCTCCGAGCAGGGCGGCGAGGAGAGCTCCGCCATCCAGCGGGCAAAGCTCGAGGCCGAGTTGGCCGCCGAGCGCCGGCACGCGGCGGCGGCGGAGAAGGCGCGCACCGCGCGCGAGGCCGACCGCGAGCGCTTGCAGAAGAGGATCGAGCTGGAGCGCGAGGTGCTGCCGGCGATCGGGCGGACCCGCGAGGCCCTGCTCGACCTGGAGGACGGCCTCGAGCGCCACTTGACGAAGCTCTCGGAGCCGGTGGAGGAGGAGCCGGGCGGCGATATCGCCGCCGAGTTGCGCGAGTGCTCGCAGCAGGAGTTCGGGCTGCAGGGCGAGTTCCGGGAGGCGAGCGAGAAGCTCACGACGGCCGAGGTCGAGGCCTCTCAGCTTCGCTCACAGCGCGAGGAGAGCCAGGGCGAGCTGAGCAGGCTCGCCGGCATCCTGAACGAGGAGCTGAAGGCGGCCGAGTCCGCGCTGACCGAGGAGGCGCGCGAGGAGATCGACGTCAAGCTCCGGCGCCTCGAGCGCAGGCGTGAGCAGATCGGCCCCACCAACCCACTCGCCGAGTCGGAGTACAAGGAGGCGAAGGAGCACGTCACCGAGCTCTCGGACCAGCGCAAGGACCTCGAGGCCGCGATCGCGGAGCTGCAGGCGCTGATCCGCCGCATCGACAAGGAGATCACGGCGGCCTTCGAGGAGACCTTCGAGGCGACTTCCCGGAACTTCGAGGAGATGACCGCCGAGCTCTTCCCCGGGGGCCGTGGGCGCCTGCGGCGGATCGATTTGGGTCCGCGGCCGGTGCCGGACCAGAACGGCGACCAGGCCGACGAGGCGCACGACGACGACGACGACGAAGAGGCGCCCCCTGAGGACGAGGGCGGCGTCGAGATCGAGGTGACGCCCGCCGGGAAGTCGATGCGCCGGCTGACGCTCCTCTCCGGCGGCGAGAAGTCGTTGGTCGCCCTGGCCTTCGTCTTCGCCGTCCTGATGGCGCGACCGTGCCCCTTCTACATCCTCGACGAGGTGGAGGCGGCCCTCGACGACATCAACCTGGACCGCTTCCTGCGGCTGGTGCGGCGCTTCGCCGAGCGCTCCCAGTTCATCGTCGTCACCCACCAGAAGCGCACGATGGACGCCGCCGACGTCCTCTACGGGATCAGCATGGGCGGCGACGGCGTCACCAAGGTGGTCTCCCGCAAGCTGCCGCGCGAGCGGGAGGCTGGCGAGCCGCCGGCGGAGGCCGCGGACGAGGCAACCGAGGCAGCTGCCTAGACCTCGATCACCAGGACCTTGTAGGTGCCACCCCCAACTCCGTCGGGGTCCACCGAGCCACCGAGGGGGAAGTGATTGCAGACTTGCATGAGGACCTGGTTGTTCGGCGGATCCGCTACCCCGATCAGCGTGAACGTCGCGGGGAAACCGACCGGGGGCGTCACGATGACGTGATCGGTCCCAACGATGACCCCCGCGGGGACGGGCATGCTGGTGCAGGCTTCGCCAGCGACGGGGGCAAAGTTCAGCGTCGGCGCACTACTGAGAAAGTGCTTGCCTCCGGTGACCGCCCCAGTTGCAATCTCTTCGGTCCTCACGGCGGCGTCGTCGATCTCTGCGGGGCCGACGGCGTCGGGCCCGATCAACGGGCTCGGATAGCTGCCGGTCAGATCGCCGCCCGCCGGACCGCTCGGCGGAAGCGTCGCCGGGAGCGTCGCCGGGATCACCGGCGGCGCCGGACTCTGCCTCCGCTCAAGAGCAACGATCCTCTGCTTCAGCTTCTTGAACTTGGCGTCGGTAACGACGCTGGCGGAGGCCTTCGGCGTGTCGCCATCGCTTTTCGACTGGCTGGCGACCGCGGTGCCCGTGACGGCGATGAATATCGCAATCAGCCCGAGCACGTGGGACCGCACGAACTCCCGTGCCTTCTTGCCGGTCATCGTGTTCTCCTCCGTCTGAATTTTCCCTAGCCACGGTGACAGATCGCAATCGAACCGGCCGGAAGGCCCGCCGGGCCGCTGCGACCCTCGTCGTTACCCTGCGGCGGCGATGGCGGTGAGAAGCTGGCAGCAGGCATTCGACCTCGGCGATCGATCCACCGGCACCGTTGAGGACTCGACCGGGGGGGAGCGTCGTGGCGGCGCCCTCCGGCGACTACGAGAAGGGCTCTCCCGCAGCCGCAAGGCGCTGACGGCTGAGCTCTCGGCCAGCCTCACCGACCAGATTGACGAGGAGACCTGGGAACGGCTGGAGGAGGCGCTGATCTTCGCCGACGTCGGCGCGAAGACCACGGCCCAGGTGGTGCAGAGGCTCGAGGACGAGGCCACGGCCGGTGAGCTCACCGGCGGAGAGGCGCTCCGGGAGCGCTTGATCGAGCTGCTCGCCGAGACGGCCTCCCCGGACAGCGAGGGCGGCGCGCGCATCGACGTCAGCGAGCGCCCCGCCGTGATCATGGTGGTCGGGGTCAACGGCACCGGCAAGACCACCACGATCGGGAAGATCGCCTGGCACCTGCAGCAGGAGCTCGGCCTCGAGGTCATCGTGGGGGCGGCGGACACCTACCGCGCCGCGGCGGTCGAGCAGCTCTCCGAGTGGTCCGACCGGGCCGGCTCGCAGATCGTCAAGGGGACGGAGGGCGGCGACCCCGGCGCGGTCGCCTTCGACGCGGTCGAGGCCGCGAGAGCCCGCGGCGCGGACGTGGTGATCTGCGACACCGCCGGCCGCCTCCACACGAAGGGCAACCTGATGGAGGAGCTGGCGAAGGTCCGCCGGGTGATCTCCAAGCAGATCCCGGACGCGCCCCACGAGACCCTGGTGGTGATCGACGCCACCACCGGGCAGAACGGGGTTCGCCAAGCGGAGGAGTTCGCGAAGGCGGCGGACGTGACCGGCGCGGTCCTCACCAAGCTCGACGGCAGCGCCAAGGGCGGGGTCGCCCTGGCGATCGCCTCCGAGCTCGGCATCCCGGTGAAGCTGATCGGGATCGGCGAATCGCTCGAGGACCTCCGCCCCTTCGACGCCGAGCAGTTCGCCCGCGCGTTGCTCGCCGAGTAGCCGGCGTCAGACCGGCAGCTTCTTGGCGCGCTTGATGCAGTTCTTGCGCGCCTTCTTCTTTTTCTTCTTGCACTTCTTCAGCGCGGCGGCCCGCTGGCCGGTGGGTCCGGACCCGGGCGTTGGCGTTACCGACGGCGTCGGAGAGGTCGCCGCCGCGACGATCGCGAACGGTGCGCTGGCGATCGGCCCGAGGTTGCCCACCGGGTCGGTCGCGCGAACGTCGAATGTGTGAGCACCGAGCGAGAGCGGGGCTGCCGGCTGCTTTGGGCTCGTGCACGGCAGGAAGGCAGCTCCGTCGAAGCGGCACTCGAAGGTCGAGCCGACCTCATCCGCGGTGAAGGCGAAGCTCGGTGAGGTGGAGGTGATCGGGCTCGCGGGCGGCGTGATCGTCACAGTCGGACCGACCACGTCGCAGGCGCCGCCGCCTACCGTCCCGGAGGCCGAGTATTCGGAGGTGCCGGCCGCGTGGAACTGGGAAACGACGACGCATTGGCCGGCAGGCATGGCGGGAGTGATGCCGCTGACCACCCACCCCTGATTGCCCGTGAGCTCGGTCTCGGAGCCGACGAATGATCGAATGTCCCTGCCGCTCGCGTCGGTCGTCTTGTAGGCGACGAAGAGCGTCCCGGCCGGGTGTGGGCTGAAACCGTTGATGAGGGTGGGCATCGGGTCGCCAGAGAGCAGGGGCGCAAGGATTCCGCTGTTCACGCCGCTCGCGTTCCCAGGTCCGTCGTCGCCGAGATCGAGGAAGAGGTCCTGACCGACGTCCGGGCCGGCGCTGCCGTGGTTTCGCCCGACCTGGTTGCCGGTTGAGCCGACGTCGACGATCCCAATCGCATCGTCGGTGGTGCTGAAGATCGTGTTCTCGGCGCTCAACGGGTCGGCGACCCCGCCGCCGACGACGTTGTTGTCGCCCTTGATCAAGATCCCCTCGTTGAGGACTGGCTCCGAGCCGCCGCTGAAGCTGGTGCCGATCGAGTTGCCCTGAATGACGTTGCCGTCGCTGAAGGTGCCGTCGGTGTTGATCCCGAAGTTGACGTTGCCGATCTCGTTGCCCTCGCCGGCCGCCGTGCCGCCGATCTGGGCGTTAACGCCGGAGGGACCGCTGATCTTGATCCCCGTGCCGTTGAACCCCAGATCCGCGCCGCCGACGCCGATCCCGATCGAGTTGCCCTGGACGACCAAATTGTTGGCGGTGATCAGCAGGCCGCGCTCGGCGAGGCGGTTGCCGATGAAGTCGGCCGATGGCGAGCCGATCTCGACTGCGCCGCCATCGGGCACCTCACCGGTGCCGGCAACCGTGACGCCGAGGTAGTTGTTGTTGATGTCCGTTGTGGTGGCTCCACTCCTGGCAAAGATGCCCTGGAAGTCGTTGCCGCCGATGTAGTTGCGATCCGCCGTCGTGCCTCCGACCGTGGTGCCGTTGCCTTGGTCGATCAACAGCCCAAGGCCGTTGCCGACGTCAGAGGTGCCGTCTAGTCCGATCCCGACGAAGTTGCCCTTGATGGCCGTGCTGTTTGCCGCCTGGTTCGGATCGCCGAATACGCCGACCCGCACCCCCGCGGTCGAAGCGCCCGCAATTAGATTGCATGGCCCGTCGCAGACCGTCGGAGTGCCAGAGTCCGCTCCGCCGATCTGGTTGCCCGTCGCTGGGGACCCCGTGAATCCATGGACGTCGACTGCCCGCATGCTTGTCAGATTGACGTCCATGGCTCCTCCCGGGGTGGTCCCGAAATAGTTGCCCTGAACGACATTGTTGTTGCCGCGCATCAGCACCCCGGTGGCGCAGTCTGAGAAGACGTTTCGGTGCTGAGCATCGGTGCCCCCGACGGTGGATCCGTTGGCCTCCAGATCGAGGCCGATGGCGCACGTCCCCGGACTGCCCGAACCGTCGACCCGGAGCCCGAACCAGTTGTTGCGGATGGTCGCCGAGCCGGCCGCGATCGTGACCGCCGTGTTGCTGTTCGCGGCTGCCGAGCTGAAGGCGATCCCGCTGAGGCCGAGATTGACGATGCCCGATGAAAACGAGAAGGTGACCCCGGCGAGGGCGCTGACACCTACACACGGTCTTGCAGCGACCAGGGAGGGATCGCAGTCACCGCCGTTGATGGTCAGCGGGTTGGCGACGGCGGGGAGCATGCTGTTGATGGCAATCGTGCTGACCAGCGATCCGTCGAACGTGGGATGGAAGGTGATCGTGTCGTGCGCAACCGTGCTGTTGGCCTGGGTGATCGCCGCGCGTAGGGTGCAGATGTCACCGCCATTGGTCGTGTCGCAGTCCGTGTCGGCGAGGCTGAAGTCATCGACGTCCCCGGCGTCGTTGACCTGGAAGTCCGCCATCGCCGGTGCCGCCGCCATCAGCCAGAACGCTGCGGCGACACCCATGGTCAAGGCGAGGCGTCCCCTGCGACAGTCTCCGGTTCCGATCAAGTCATCATGACCATGGCTTCGATCCACACTAGACCCAATCGCGGCGCTTGCGTATTAAGCCTGCCCGCGGCTGCCCGAGGAGTGAGGAGCCCGCCGGATCGCTCGACGGCCTAGGCGGCGGTTGCCGCCCGGGCACAGTTACGCCGGTACATCAGCCGCGCGAACAGGCCGGCCGAGACGAACATGAACGAGGCGTAGACCGCCGCGGGGATCGTCAGCTCGGTGTCCACGGTCGCGGCGACGGCGATCGCCAGGGCCGTGTTGTGGATGCCCAGCTCCATCGCGATCGCGGTGGACTGGCGGTCGTCCAGCCTCGCGAGCCGGGCGACCCAGAACGAGATCGTCATCGCCGCGACGTTCAGGGCGATGGCGGCGGCGGCCACCGAGTCGAGGTTCTCGAGGACGCGGTCATGCTCGGCGACGATCACCCCGATCACGGTGCCCGCGAAGACCACGGCCGCCACCCGCCGAAACGCCGGCCCGATGTCCTCGACCCGCTGCTCGCGGTTCGCCCGCAGCCACATCCCGATGAGAGCGGGATCACGGTGATGGCCAGGACCCTCGGCACGACGCTGAGCATGTCCACGTCCTCGTCGAAGCCGCTGGCGTCGAAGTGCTCGATTCCGACGGTGAGGACCAGCGGCACGGTGACGACCGCGGCGAGGCTCGAGATGCCGGTCATCGAGATGGACAGCGCGGTCTCGCCCCGCGCCAGGTGGGTCATCAGGTTCGCGAGGATGCCCCCGGGCGACGCGCCGAGGACGACGAGCCCCACCGCCATCGCGGGCTCGAGGGCGAACAGGTGGGCGATGCCGAAGGCGAGCAGGGGCGATAGGACCACCAGGTTCGCGAGCCCGATCGCGATGCCCTTCGGGTAGACGACCACCCGCCGGAAGTCGTCCAGCGTCAGGGACATCCCGAGGCTCAGCATGATCACCGCGAGGGCGATCGGCAAGAGCACGGTGGCGAAGAGGGAATCCTCCAAGGCGGCGCGATTATCGCTTGCCTCTAAGCTGGCGCGCGGATGTTCGATCAGCTCTCAGAGCGCCTCCAGGGCGTGCTCGGCGACCTTCGCTCGCGCGGCAAGCTCTCGGACGAGGACGTCGACAAGGCCCTGCGCGAGGTGCGGCTCGCGCTGCTCGAGGCCGACGTCAACTTCAAGGTCGTCAAGGACTTCACCGCGGCGCTGAAGGAGCGCCTCGCCGGGGCCGAGGTCTCCGAGGCGCTCAATCCCGGCCAGACCGTCGTCCAGGCGGTCAACGACCAGCTGACGGAGCTGATGGGCAGCTCCGGGCGCGAGCTGGTCTTCGCCCCCAACGGGACCACCGTGATCCTCATGGCGGGGCTCCAGGGCTCGGGCAAGACGACCGCGACGGCGAAGCTGGGGAAGCTGCTCGCCAAGGACGACCGGAAGGTCGCCCTGGCCGCCTGCGACCTCCAGCGGCCGGCGGCGATCGAGCAGCTGGAGAAGCTCGGCGCGCAGGCGAACCTCGAGGTCTACTCCCAGGCGGGTGAGACCGACCCGGTCAAGGTCGCGAAGTGGGCGCTCGACCGGGCCAAGGAGGAGGGCCGCGACGTGCTGATCGTGGACACCGCAGGGCGCCTCCACGTGGACGAGGAGATGATGGATCAGCTCGCCGCGGTGCAGAAGGCGACCAAGCCTCTCGACGTGCTGCTGGTGCTCGACGCGATGACCGGCCAGGACGCCGTCAACGTCGCCGAGCGCTTCAACGAGGTGGCCGAGTTCGACGGCGTCGTCATCACCAAGCTGGACGGCGACGCCAGGGGCGGCGCCGCCCTCTCGGTCAGGGCCGTGACCGGCAAGCCGATCATCTACGCGTCGACCGGCGAGAAGCTCGACGAGCTTGAGCGCTTCCACCCGGACCGGATGGCGGGCCGCATCCTCGGCATGGGCGACGTGATGTCGCTGATCGAGAAGACCCAGGACGAGTTCGACACCGACCAGGCCGCCGACCTCGAGCGCAAGATCAAGAAGCAGCAGTTCACCCTCGAGGACTTCCTCCAGCAGATGAAGCAGGTTCGCCGCATGGGCCCGCTCGGCAATCTGATGAAGATGGTCCCGGGCATGGGTAAGGCGATGCAGGGGATGGGGGACGTGGACGAGCGGGAGCTCGACCGCCTCGAGGCGATGATCCTCTCGATGACCCCGTACGAGCGGGCGCACCCCGACCAGATCAACGGGTCACGGCGGAAGCGGATCGCCGCGGGCTCGGGCACCAACGTGCAGGCCGTCAACCGGCTGGTGAAGCAATTCGGCCAGATGCGCAAGCTGATGAAGCAGATGTCGGAGGGCAAGATGCCGTCGCCCGAGCAGCTGATGCGCGGCGCCCGCTGACCGAGCGAACTACGGGTCTCGGGCGGTCCGGTTGACGGGCTCCGGTGCGTCGGAGAAGCGCCTGTGCCGGCCGAGCAATCGGCCCACCGCCAGGATGACGGGGAAAAGGAGGCGCTGGACCGGCGGCGGGGGCACCATGGTCCCGAACTCGTTCCCGTATCTGCGCGACAGGTATGCCGCGTCGAAGAGCCCAGGGCGCTTCCCGCCGTGGCGCCGCATCGAGGCGTACATCTCCGTCAGGTAGTACTCCAGGTTGTCGGGTGGGCGGGCGTAGCCGGTACAGACGAGCTCGTCCTCGCCGGCGTTCCAAAACCTGTGGGCCACCCCGGGCGCGAAGGTCGCGGTCTCGCCGGGCCCGGCCCGGCGCTCCTCCTCATCCAAGGTCTCGTAGCCCATCGTGCCTCGCTCGACGGTCAAACCCTCCTCCTGGAGGCGATGGACATGCATCGGCGGTCCCGCCCCGGGGGCGACGGCGTTGCGGATCTCGAGGTAGGCGCCTCGATCGTCCTCTGCGATCCCGACGAAGGTCAGCCGCTCGCCGCCGCCGTTGTCGATCGTGTGCGGGTATTCGGTCATCGCTGCGGGACGAGATGCTAACCATCGGCGCCCGCTAACCTGCCCCGCCGATGGTTCGCATCAGACTGAGACGAGTCGGGTCGTCCAAGAACCCGATCTGGAGGGTGGTGGTCGCCGACCGGCGCTCGCCGCGCGACGGCCGCACGATCGAGACGATCGGCCAGTACAACCCGCAGCTCGAGCCCTCGCTGATCGAGATCGACGAGGAGCGCGCCAAGCACTGGCTGGAGAAGGGCGCTCGCCCGACCGAGACCGTCGCGACCCTCTTGCGCACCAAGGGCATCGAGTCCGTCGGCACCTAGGGGCCGGGCGTCATGCGCGACCTGCTCACCTACCTCGCACGTGCGCTGGTCGACGATCCCGATGCGGTCGAGGTGACCGAGGTCGAGGAGATCGAGGGCGAGATCGTGCTCGAGCTCGAGGTCGCCGAGGACGACCTGGGCCGGGTGATCGGCAAGGGCGGCCGGGTCGCCAACGCGCTGCGGATGGTGATGAAGGCCGCGGCCACTCCCGCCGAGAAGCGCGTCGTCGTCGACATCTTGGACTAATGGGAGCCGACCGGCACGCCCGGACGCGAAGCGGAGGACGTGCCGGGTGATGAAGTTGGACGTCTTCACCCTGTTCCCATCGCACTTCGAGTGGTTCATCGGCCAGCGGCACGTCGCCAACGCACTCTCCGCCGGCTCGGAGATCCGCTTTCACAACTACCGGGACACCACGCCGCTCACGGCGGGGCAGGTGGACGACGCGCCCTACGGCGGCGGGGCGGGGATGGTGATGCGGGTGGACGTGGTGGATGCCGCGCTCGAGGCCGCCTACGGCTCGGATCGCGGGGGGGTGCGGAGGATCGCCCTCACGGCGGGCGGGCGCCTCTTCGACGAGGACCTGGCCGCCGAGCTCGCGGCCGAGGATCATCTCGCCCTGCTCTGCGGCCGCTACGAGGGATTCGACCAGCGGGTCGTCGATCATCTGGCGGACGAGGAGCTGTCGATCGGGCGGTACGTGGTGGCCGGCGGGGAGCTGCCGGCGATGGTGGTCAGCGACGCGGTGCTGCGCAAGCTGCCGGGCTCGCTGGGGGACGCCGAGAGCGCGGTGGAGGAGTCGTTCAGCGAGGCCCTCGAGGGGGCGCCGGAGTACCCGCACTACACCCGTCCGGCCGAGTACCGGGGCTGGACCGTGCCCGAGATCCTGCTCTCCGGCGATCACGCCAAGGTGCGGGAATGGCGCCTGGCCGAGAGCCGGGCGCGCGGCGGTCAGCGCTCGGACTGAGCGAGCTTCTCCGCTAGCATCCCGGCGGCGCGCGGGCCTCCCGGCACGCGCTTTTTCCTTCCACCGAGCCGTTTAGGCGGAACTCAGAGCCACCGCGGATCATCTCCAACCACGCCGCCAACGCCCATGAGCACAGTCATCGACAGCCTCGAGCAGCGCGTGATCAAGGACCGCCCGAACTTCGCGGCGGGCGACCGGGTGCGCGTCCACTTCCAGGTGGTCGAGGGCGAGCGCCGGCGCACCCAGGTCTTCGAGGGAATCGTCATCAAGCGCCAGGGCAGCGGCGCCCGCGAGACCTTCACCGTCCGTAAGCACTCGTTCGGCGTCGGGGTCGAGCGGAGCTTCCCGGTTCACTCGCCGAAGGTGGAGAAGATCGAGATCGCCGCGCGCGGCGACGTGCGGCGGGCGAAGCTCTACTACCTGCGCGAGAAGGTCGGCAGGCGCGCGAGGGTCGCCGAGCGCCGCTGGGGCATCGAGGACGACGTGATCCTCGCGCCGGATGAGGCCGAGGCCGTGGACGCCGAGGGCGTCGCGGTCAGCGAGGCCGAGGCGGAGGCGAGCCCCGCCGATCCGGAGGCCGAGGAGCAGGAGGATGAGTCGCCCGAGGACGACTCTTCTGATGGCGAAGCCGGGGACGGCTCCCAGGAAGAAAAGACCTGAAGGTCCCCAGGCCCCACAGCACTCAGGGCGCGCTCGCCGAGCTCGTCATCATCGTCGCGCTCGCCCTCGGGCTCGCGCTGGGCATCCAGGCGTTCATCGTCAAGCCGTACCAGATTCCCTCCGAGTCGATGGAGCCGACGCTGGACGTCGGCCAGCGGGTGCTCGTCAACCGCTTCCTCTACCGCTTCGGCGACCCCGAGGTCGGCGACATCATCGTCTTCCATCCCCCGACGGGCGCCGAGCGAGGCAATCAGTGCGGAGCGCAGCGCGCAGCCCGGCGCCGCCTGCTCGGAGCCGACCCCCGAGAAGGCCGAAGTCAACTTCATCAAGCGGATCGTGGCCGGGCCGGGGGACACCCTGAGCATTCAGGACGGGCATCCAGTGGTGAACGGAGTGGCCGCCGAGGAGGACTTCATCCGCCCCTGCAACCCAGGCGGAGAGTGCAATTTGCCGACTCCGATCACCATTCCGCCTGATCATTACTTCATGATGGGCGACAACCGTGGGGAGAGCGACGACAGCCGCTTCTGGGGACCGATCCCCCGGGACTGGATCATCGGCAAAGCCTTCGCCACCTACTGGCCACCGAAGAAGATCGGCGTCTTCTAGCGGCCACCAGGCCGCTCCATATCGGAGCGTAGGGCGAAGCCCGGAGCGACTGGTGATGGGCGGCCGCTCGTGGCCGCGATCTGGTGGCGAAGCCGGATTACGCCACGCCGCGATCTGATGGCGAAGCAATCCCGCAAGCGGCGACCCACCGCCGCGCGCCTCTTCCGCTTCGACCGCTCCTTCGGCAGGCGCCTCGTCGCCGGCGTGGACGAGGCGGGCCGGGGATCGCTCGCCGGGCCGCTCCTGGCGGCCGGCGTGCTGATCGACCTCGAGCGGATCGGCCGCTCCGAGCGTCGCGCCCTCGCCTGGCTTGACGACTCCAAGCAGAAGTCGCCCGAGGAACGGGAGGCCCTCTACCCGCAGGTGATCAGGGCGGCGGTCCGGGTGTCCGTGGCGGTCCGCTCGCCGCGGGCGATCGACCGCTTCGGCCTCCATGTCTCCAACCTCGCGGCGCTGACCGACTGCATGAGCGCGGTGGCGCAGAGCGATGCGACCCGATTGGTCGACGGCTTCCGGCTCCCGAACTGCGAGCTGGAGCACACGCCCGTGGTGGATGGCGACGCCCGCAGCGCCGCGATCGCGGCTGCCTCGGTCATCGCCAAGGTGACCCGGGACCGCTACATGCGCCGGGCGGCCGAGATCCACACCGACTGGGGCTTCTCCGAGAACGTCGGCTACTCGACCCCGGAGCACCGCGAGGCGATCATCGCCAACGGCATCTGCCCGCTCCATCGCCGCTCGTTCGCTTCGATCGCGTACAGCCAGCTCGGGCTTTTGGATGATCCGGCTTCGCCGTCAACGGCCGCCTCCTCCGCTTCGCGTCCGGGGGCGGCCGGCGAGGGCTCGGATGTGGGGGCTGCTAAGGAACCGGGTCTAGAACGCGTTGCGGATGTGATCGACATCCGCGAGGCGATCGCCGCGGAAGCTGACCCCGACGACGTCGAAGCGATAGCCGGCAACGCCTGAGGGCGCGCTCCCCTCGGCGAGCCACTCGCGGGCCAGGCGGCGAATCCTCAGCTGCTTGCGAGGCCCCACGGCGTGCGCCGGCCGCTCGGGACCCGCAGCGCTCCCGATACGCCCCGCCTTCACCTCCAGGAAGACGAGGGTGTCGCCGTCGAGCCCGATCAGGTCGATCTCGCCGGAGCGGGTCCGGACGTTGCGCGCGACGATCCGCCAGCCGAGGCGCGCGAGCCTGGCTGCGACCAGCCCCTCGGCCCGCTTCCCGAGCCTCTGCCGCGCGACGGTCACCGGCGGCGGAGCCTGAAGCGGTCGCGAGCGCGCGGTGCGCGCAAGCCGCTCCGGGTTCGTGACGGCATGCTGACGATTCGCGCACCGCACGCGCGGGGCCCGCGCGTAGCGTCGCAGCGTGCTCGCGATCGCCCGCACCTTTGCGCTGGTCGGCGTCGGGGCCGAGCCGGTCCATGTGGAGCTCGACGTCAACCGGGGCCTGCCGGCGTTCACGATCGTCGGACTGCCCGACACAGCGGTGCGGGAGTCGCGGGAACGAGTGCGCTCGGCCCTCGTCAACTCGGGCTTCGAGTTCCCGCTGAAGCGGATCACCGCCAACCTCGCGCCCGCGGACCTGCGCAAAGCGGGCCCCGGCTTCGATCTTGCGATCGCCGCGGGACTGCTGGTCGCCTCCGGCCAGCTCACGCCCAGTCCGCTCGAGCGCTACGCGCTCGCCGGCGAGCTTGCGCTCGATGGCTCGATCCGCCGGGTCCCGGGGGCGCTGGCGATGGCCGAGGGCGCGAGGGGATGGGGGATGCGCGGCATCGCGGTGGCGCCGCAGGACGCGGCGCAGGCAGCCCTGGTCGGTGGTCTCGACGTGGTGCCGATCGAACACGTCTCACGGCTTCGCGAGCTGGGGGAGGGGACGATCGAGGCGGTCGCGCCGTCACCGCACCCGGAGTCGGACCGGACCGAGCTGCCCGACCTCTCCGACCTCCGGGGCCAGCCGGCGCTGCGTAAAGCCCTGGAGATCGCAGCCGCCGGCGCCCACAGCCTCCTTCTGGTCGGTCCGCCCGGAGGCGGGAAGACCCTGGCCGCAAAGAGGCTGCCGTCATTGCTGCCGCCCCTGGACGGCGAGGAGCTGCTCGAGGTCACGCGGATTGCAAGCGCCTGCGGGGAGAATGGTGTCCCGAGGATCCGGCGGCCGTTCCGCGCGCCGCACCACACGGTCTCCGGCCGTGCCCTGGTCGGGGGCGGTATGCCGCCGCGGCCCGGCGAGGTGACGCGCGCTCACCGCGGCGTCCTCTTCCTCGACGAGCTCGGCGAGTTTCGCCGGGAAGCCCTCGAGGCGTTGCGCGCGCCGCTCGAGGACGGCTCGGTGACCCTGTCCCGGGGCGGCCGGGCGATCTCGCTGCCCTGTCGGTTCATGCTGGTCGCCGCCTCGAACCCGTGCCCGTGCGGGCACGGGCCGGACTCGGGCGAGTGCGATTGCCACCCCGGGGCGGTCACTCGCTACCGCGCGAAGCTGAGCGGAGCATTGTCGGACCGCATCGACCTCCAGGTGACGGTCAACCGCCCCGACGCGGAGGCCCTCGCCGCGGCGGAGGAACCAGAGAGCTCCGAGCCCGTGCTTGAGCGCGTGGTGGGGGCGCGGGCACGACAGGAGCAGCGGCTCGGGCCCGGCCGGGCCAACTCCGAGATGACACCGGCGGAGCTGCGCCGCCACTGTCGCCTGGAAACGGAATCCGAGGCGCTGCTCAAGGAGAGCCACAAGCGGCTGGGGCTCAGCGGTCGTGGTTGGGATCGAGCCATCGCCGTGGCGAGGACGATCGCCGATCTGGATGAGGAGCAGCAGATCCGGCCCAAGCACGTGGAGCATGCGATCTCGCTACGGCGGCAGTTCGAATCGTGAGCACCGAACGCGGGGCCTGTGATGCCTGTCTCAGGCGCGCCTGGCTCGTCGCCTCGCTCTCCGGGCACATCGAGACGGCCGTCAACGACAGCCCGGGGAGCAGGGCAAGTGAGCTCCTCGGACTCCCGGATCGAGAGCTGGCCGTCGCCCTTGCCCGGTCGGAGGCGCGCTCAGCCCTCGATGAGGCCGCCGCCCGCGACCCGGAGACGCTGTGGAAAGCGATCTCGGACGCACGGTCCTGGGCCATATGCCGTCACGACGCGAGCTACCCGGCCGCCGTTCTGGATTGCGGGAAGGAGGCCCCGGCGGTTCTCTTCGGCAGGGGCGACCGGCTGCTGCTTGGCGAGCTCTCAGCTGACCGCGCCGGCACCATCGTAGGCGCGCGCCGTCCCAGCATGTACGGCCGCGACATGGCGACCGCGATCGCGCAAGAGACCGGCGCGGCCGGTCTCGCGGTCGTCAGCGGGATGGCGTTGGGGATCGATTCGTGCGCGCACCGTGGCGCACTGAACGCAGGCGGGCTCACCGTGGCGGTTCTCGGCGGCGGCCCGGATGAACCGCACCCGGCCAGGATGCGAAGGCTGTACCAGGAGATCGTCGAGCGCGGCTTGGTCCTGAGTGAGCTGCCGCCGGGAACGCCGCCGCGGCGATGGACCTTCCCCGCCCGGAACCGGATCATGGCCGCGCTTGGAGCGATGACCGTGGTGGTTGAGGCTCGCGAGCGCTCCGGATCCCTCATCACCGCCGGGATGGCCTCCGACCTCGGCCGCGAGGTCGGCGCCGTGCCCGGCCAGGTGGGAACCTCGCCAGCCGCAGGCGTCAACTCACTGCTTCGCGACGGCGCACATGTGATTCGGAACGGACAGGACGTCCTCGACTCGCTGCTGGGAGTGGGGATTCTCGACCGAAAGCGCGTGACCGAGGCGTTGCGCGGCTCCGCCCTCGACGAAGACCTGCGCTCGGTCCTGGACATGGTGGAGCTCGGAGCCACCGGAGCCGACGCCGTTGCGAGCGCCTTTGACATTTCGGCAGGGGAAGCCGCCTCGGCGCTCACTCGCCTCGAGCTGGCGGGTTACCTCAAGCGTGACTCGAGCGGCTTCTATCAGCGCTCGCGAATGGCCCAGCCCGACGCTGACTAGCCTTCACCACATGGCGGGCGAGGACCGCATCCCCGTGGCGATCACCATCGCCGGCTCGGACTCCGGTGGGGGCGCCGGCATCCAGGCCGATCTGAAGGCCTTCGCGCGGTGCGGCGTTCACGGGACCTCGGCGATCGTCGCGCTCACCGCCCAGAACACGGTCGGCGTCGACTCGATCCACCCGGTGCCCCCCGAGATGATCCTCGACCAGGTCCGCGCGGTCGCGGACGATCTCGGGATCGACGCGGTCAAGGTCGGGATGCTCGGCGACGAGGACACCATCGCCGCGGTGGTGGAAGCGATCGGCGAGCTCGAGGGCACGCCGGTCGTCGTGGATCCGGTGATGGTCGCCGAGAGCGGCGCCATGCTCCTGGAGCCGGCCGCGAGGAGCGCGCTGATCGAGCGGGTTCTACCGCTGGCGACCGTGGCCACCCCGAACCTGCCCGAGGCGCGCGCCCTCACGGGCCTGAGCGATTCGGCCTCCCACGAGGAGCTGGCGCGGGGGGTCCTCGGGCTCGGGCCGAGCGCCGTCGTGGTGACGGGCGGCCACAGCTCGGAGGGCGTGGACCTCTTCTTCGACGGCGAGATGCTGGCGCCGATCGAGGGCCGGGTGCACCCCGACGGGGCATCCCACGGCTCCGGTTGCACGCACTCCTCCGCGCTGGCCGCACGCCTGGCGCTGGGCGACAGCCCGCTCGAGGCCGCGCGGGCGGCGCGCGCGATCGCCGGCGACGCGGTGGCCCATGGGCTTCGGGAACTCGGCGAGGGCACAGGGCCCGTGGACGTCCTCGGAATTCGCGAGCGCCGCGGCTGAGCCCCTGCCGGTGCCGGGAACCGCGAGGGGCCATAATCGGCGCATGAAGCTGGTCCGCATGACGCCCGGTCGCGGCGACGTTCTGCTCGCGGAGGGCGACCCCGATGTCGCCGAGGACGAGGAGCGCCTGGTCGAGGAGTTCAGGCGGCAGCTCGAGCTGGGCATGTGGGCCGCGGTCCCCGTCGAGGGCCGCGCCGGGCAGCGAGAGGCGACCATGGTCCGCGACTTCTCCGAGATCCCCTCGGGCGCCGATCGCGTGATCTTCTTCCCGCCCGCCGCCGGGGGCTCGGCGGCGGCCACTCGGTGATGGAGGGGCTACTCGTCGTGATCGCGATCGCGGCCGCGGCGGCCTCGCTGCCGGTGCTCGCGAGGCAGCGGGCAGGAGCCCGTGAGATGCCCGCTAGCTTCGAACGCGACCCGGAGCGCGACGCCCGGGCGGAGCGGCGGGCGCGGCAGCTCCTTCGCGACGCCGCCGGCTCAGACGTCGCCTCGATGTACGAGCGCCTCGGCTTCGTCTCCGTCGAGGGGGGCGAGTACGGATTCCTCATCTACCCGCACCGGCCGATCGTCGCCTACGACGCCGAGTCGGGCGAGCTCCTGAGCGAGTACTGCGTCCGGTTCCCGGACGGCTCCGAGCCGATGGCCGGCGAGTGGCTCCCAGACGCCGACGACGTGCTCGCCAAGTGGATGGCGCTGCTGGCGGACGAGCGGCGCCTGATCGACGCCGCCAACATGCACCTCCCGGGCCGCCAGCTGGATCCGGCGATGGTGCGCCGCGATCTCCGCTCTCTCGACGAGTGGAGACGATCCCGGATGGGGGAGGTGGCGGCGTGAGCAAGGGCAACAACCGGCCTCGCAGCAGCGTCGTCTTCGACGGCCCTGAGCGGGCGTTCGCCCGCGCCTACATGAAGGGAATCGGGTTCGACGACGATGACCTCAGCCGCCCGACCGTCGGGATCGCCAACACCTGGATCGAGGCGATGCCCTGCAACTACCACCTGCGCGGTCTCGCGGCGGCGGTCAAGGAGGGCGTGCGCGAGGCGGGGGGGACGCCGATGGAGTTCAACTCGATCGCGATCTCCGACGGGATCACCATGGGGACCGAGGGCATGAAGACCTCGCTGGTCAGCCGCGAGGTCATCGCGGACTCGATCGAGCTCACCGGACGCGGTTATCAGTTCGACGCGGTGGTGGCGCTCTCCGGCTGCGACAAGACGATCCCGGGCTGCGTGATGGCCCTGGCGCGCCTCGACATCCCCTCCCTGATGCTCTACGGGGGCTCCATCCTCCCCGGGCGCTGGCGGGGGAAGGACGTGACCATCCAGGACGTCTTCGAGGCGATCGGCGCCCATGCCGCCGGCGACATGTCGGAGGACGACCTCTACGAGCTGGAGGGCTGCGCGAGCCCGGGCCCGGGCGCCTGCGGCGGGCAGTTCACCGCGAACACGATGGCCTGCGCATTCGAGGTGATGGGGATCACGCCGATGGGCTCCGGGATGGTCCCCGCGGTCGACGGGGCGAAGGAGGAGGTCGCCCGCGAGGCCGGTCGCCAGGTGATGAAGCTGCTCGATGCCGACCTGCGGCCGAGCCGGATCATCACCCAAGGCTCGCTCGAGAACGCGATCGCGACGGTCGCCATGTCGGGAGGCTCCACCAACGGCGTCCTCCACCTGCTCGCGCTCGCCCGCGAGGCCGGGCTCGAGCTGAGCATCGACGACTTCGACGAGATCTCAGAGCAGACGCCCCTGCTCGCCGACCTCAAGCCCGGCGGCCGCTTCGTCGCGAAGGACCTCTACGAGGCGGGCGGAGTGCCGCTGCTGGCCAAACGGCTGGACGAGGCCGGGATCCTGAACGAGGACGAGATGACCGTCACCGGCCGGACGATCGGAGATGAGGCCGCCGACGCCACCGAGGCGGAGGGCCAGGAGGTCGTCCGCCAGCTGTACGACCCGCTCAAGCCGAACGGCGGCCTGGCCATCCTGCGCGGCAACCTCGCCCCGGAGGGAGCGGTGGTGAAGGTCGCGGGCACGGAGCGGATGTTCCACGAGGGTCCGGCGCGTGTGTTCGAGTGCGAGGAGGACGCGTTCGCCGCGGTCGAGGCGAAGGCGATCAAGCCCGGCGACGTCGTCGTGATCCGCAACGAGGGCCCGGCGGGCGGCCCCGGGATGCGCGAGATGCTCCAGGTGACGGCCGCCCTGGTCGGCGAGGGGCTCGGCGAGGAGGTCGCCCTGCTCACCGACGGCCGCTTCTCGGGCGCGACACGCGGCCTGATGGCCGGGCACGTAGCCCCGGAGGCGGCGCGCGGCGGCCCGATCGCCGCAGTGCGGGACGGGGACATGATCGCCTTCGACGTCGAGGCCCGGACGCTCGACCTGGGACTCTCCGCGGAGGAGATCGCCGAGAGGCTCGCGAGCTACCAGTCCCCGGAGCCGCGATATCGCAGCGGAGTGATGGCCAAGTACGCGGCCTCGGTCTCCAGTGCGTCGGAGGGGGCGGTCACGGGATTCGATGGCGTCCCGGCCGCGACGCGCGCGAGCTAGCTCAGCGTCCCGTGCTCTGAGAGGAAGCGCTCGAGCAGGCGGTTGAAGCGGACGGGGCGCTCGAGCTGCGGCACGTGGCCGGTTTCGTCGAAGATCTCGAGCTCGGCGTTCTCCCCGATCCGGCGCTGGTAGGCGAGCGCAGCCGGGACCGGCACCACCGGGTCGTTCCGCCCCCAGACGATCAGGGTGGGCACCTCGATCTCCTCGAGCCGGTGGCGGATGTCGTAGCCGACCAGGGTGGTGAGGGCATCGAAGTAACCGGGGCTGCTGGTCAGCGCCGGGACGACGTTCTCCCAGAGCAGCTCCCGCCGCAGGGAGCTCGGATCGTGGAAGACCCCGCGGAACGCGCGGTGCCGCAGGCCGGGCCGGCGGATCCCGGACATCTGGAACCTCAGGACCAGCGGCGCCGCCGCTCTCCCGAGGCGCCCCAACACAGCGGCCGGCTCGCGGCGCGCCCGCGCCCAGGTGATCCCCGCGGCTGAGACCAGCACCAGCTCGTCCACCCGCTCGGGCTCGGTGATTGCCGCTTCGCTTGCGATGAACCCGCCCATCGAGTTGCCGACCAGGGAGGAGCGCTCGATTCCCAGCCGCTCGCAAAAGTCCCTGACGAAGCGGCCGTAGGCCGAGATCGAGATGTCCCAGGGAGGCAACGGGCTGGCGCCGAACCCGGGGAGGTCGACCGCAATGACCCGGTGTGACTTGGCGAAGTGCGGAATCTGCTCGAGCCAGCTCTGCCAGGCCCCGGAGAGGCCGTGAACCAGCACCAGCGGCGGACCGGAGCCCATCTCGACGTAGTTGGCCTGGGCGCCGACCACGTCGACCTGCCTCAGGTGCTCCCGCCAGTCGATCCCGAGCCATTCCGGGTCGGGGTTGCCGTACGGATCCGGTCCATCGCTCGGGGTCGCAGGGGGGAGCTCCGCGCGGCCGGCCGCGAGCCGGACCGCGAAACGGGTGTCGGAGGCGATCCTGCGAAGCTCGTCGCGGACCGGGTGCTCGGTCGTCTCCGGCTTGGCTGTTTGCTCGCGGACCGTCATGCGTACCCCATCCGCTCGAGGATCGGGATCTCGCGGATCTGGGGCGGCTGTAGATGGTCCCAGAGGATCCCCCGGGGCCGCGGGTACTGGCGCTCGACGTCGATCACCGCACGCGGCGTCGCGATCAGGTCCACAGGCAGGTCGTGCTCGGTGTTCTGCAGGTGCTCCCGCATGATCTGGATTGGGTGAACCGTGGTCGCCACCGTGGTGTGATCGTCGATCTTCCCCGCCTCGATCAGCAGGCCGTACTCGAGGTCGGAGAAGCCGCCGCCCTTTCCGACCCGCGCGCCACTGAGGTTCACCGCGACGGAGCCGCAGAGCACGAAGTCGATTTCGGGCAGCTCCTCCTCGGCGACGACGCGCCCGTGCCGCATCGCGCCCTTGATCGTGGCGGCCTCGCGCACCTGTTTGGAGTTCAGCTTCTTCGGATCCAGCAGGCGGAAGGGGTGTGTGTCCCGGAGGCGGGGCACGGCCATGATCAGGGTCTTGCCCTCCTCGAGCGCCATGCGGCGCGCGTGTGTCTGGGGTGAGTCCGGGTTGACCTTGATCACCTGCGAGCGCTTCCAGAGCTTGTGCGCGGCAAGCTTCTCCGCGGCCAGCTTCGCCCCGGCAAAGTTCGGTATCCGGCCCTCGGCACCGGGGAAGCGCGCGACGCCCTCCCGCTCCATCGCCTTCCAGATGTCCCGCCTGACCTGGTCCTTCGTGCGCATCAGGCCCGCCTCTTCTCGCACGACATGGGGATGATCCTATGACTGCGAGGCATCAAGTCGTTGCGGAGCGGGTAAGTGGCCGCAAAGCCTCTTGCGAGCAGGCGCCGGACCGGGAGTCGGCGGCCGGGGGCCGTAAAATCCACACTCGCCAGGAAGGCTGATCCAGGTTCAACCCATGCGCGCAAGACTCAACATGCATCACAAGGTGCTGATCGTCGCCGCTACGGCGCTGACGATGTTCCTGCTGCTCGCGGTCGCCGTCTGGGCCTATGACGAGGCCCAGAAGGACCAGATCGCGCCCGGGGTGACGGTCGGGGGCGTGGACATCGGAGGCCGCGACGTCGACTCGGCCCGCAAGATCATCAAGAACGAGATCGTCAATCCGCTCAAGGAGCCCGTGGTGGTCGAATACGCGGGCGACGACTACACGCTCACCCCGAAGCGGATCGACCACACGTCCGACGTCGAGGGCATGCTGGACCAGGCGGTGGAGATGAGCCGCGAGGGCGGGCTGATCGAGCGCGTCTCCCGGTACGCGTCCGGCTCCGAGATCAGCGAGGACATCGAGCCGCGAGTCGGCTACTCCGACGACGCGCTCGCCAAGTTCGTCGGCGACCTGGCCGCGGACATCAACCGCGAGGCGGTCAACGCCAGCCTCGAGCCGAACGGCGACAGGCTCTCACCCCAGCCGGGGGAGAAGGGCTTCGAGCTCCAGGAGGACCAGACGCAGGATCTGATCGTCGACCAGCTCGAGTCGCCGGGCCGCGACGGTCCCGTCCAGGCCGTCGTCAAAAAGACCGTGCCCGAGATCACCCAGGACGAGCTCGCGGAGGCATATCCGCGCTACCTGGTCGTGGACCGTGGCGGCTTCCAGCTCCGCTTCTACCGCAACTTGAAGCTGGCGCAGAAGTACACGATCGCGGTCGGCGCATCCGGCTACGACACTCCTTCCGGGCTCTACGACATCCAGACCAAGGAGGTCAACCCGACCTGGCACGTGCCGGAGTCCGACTGGGCGGGGGATCTGGCGGGCCAGGACATCCCTCCGGGACCGGGCAACCCGCTGGTCGCCCGCTGGATGGGGATCATCGACGGGGCCGGAATCCACGGCACCGACGACACGGGCTCGCTCGGCTCCGCCGCCTCGCACGGCTGCATCCGGATGGCCGTGCCCGACGTGATCGAGCTCTTCGACAAGGTCGACGTCGGCGACCCTGTCTATATCCAGTAGGAAGCGCCCCGCCGACGGCGAAGTACTGACCATGGCCGAGCAGGCCGCCAAGACCCTGCCCGCAACCTGGCGCAAGGCGCTGGCCCTGTTCGATCGCGATCTCGCCGCGCGTGCGGCGGCGGAGCGCACGCGCCGCGCCTATTCGAACGACGTCGGCCAGCTGGCGGTCTGGGCCGACGGGGCCGGCCTGAAGCCGGCCGCGGTGGGACACCGTGAGCTGCGCCGCTTCGCGGCCCACCTTTCCGATCGCGGCGCCTCGGCCGCCGGGGTCGCCCGCAAGCTGGCGGCCATCCGATCCTTCTACGCCGCTCTGCTTCGCGCGGGCGAGGTGGGCGCCAACCCGGCCGAGCTCGTGGCGACCCCGAAGCGGGGGAAGAAGCTGCCTCGGGTGATGACCCGCGAGGAGACGCAGACGATGCTCGAGAGTATCCCGGCGCGCACCTCGCTGGAGCTCCGCGACCGCGCCATGCTGGAGCTCGCGTACTCGTGCGGGCTGCGGGCCGAGGAGCTCATCTCGCTGAACCTGGATTCACCCGACTTCGACGGCGAGCGGATGCGCGTCGAGGGGAAGGGCGGGAAGACCCGCTTCGTCCCCATCGGCGAGCCCGCTCAGGCCGCTCTTCGCCGTTACCTCGAGCGCGGCCGTGGCGCTCTCCTGGGTATGCGAACAGAGGAGGCCCTGCTCCTATCGAAGAGCGGGAGGCGGCTGCATCCCTCCGACGTCCGGCGGCGCCTCGAGCTGTGGGTCCGGGAGGCGGCGATCGCCGGCGGTGTCTCCCCGCACACCCTCCGCCACTCATTCGCGACGCATCTGTTGGAGGGCGGGGCGGACCTCCGGGCGATCCAGGAGCTGCTCGGACACTCCAGTCTCTCCACGACGCAGGTTTACACCCAAGTCGAGCCATCGTGGATGCAAAGCCAGTACGCTCGCAGTCATCCTCGCGCTTGAGGAAGGCCATCAAATGCAGGTGAAAGGTCTATGGAAGCGGAGGTAAAGGCGTTCGAGCTACGAGAGCTCTGGCGCCAGTACAAGGAGGGGGGAGACCAAAGCGCTCGCGAGAGGCTCGTGGTCGCCTATTCGCCCCTGGTCAAGTTCGTGGCCGGCAGGACAGGCGCTCGGCTGCCATCTCACGTTGACCAGGCCGACCTGATCTCCTACGGGATGATCGGCCTGATCGAGGCGATGGACCGCTTCGAGCCCAGCCGGCAGATCCGCTTCGAGACGTTCGCGATGCAGCGGATCCGCGGCGCGATCATCGACGAGCTCCGCTCCCTGGACTGGGTGCCGCGCTCGGTTCGCTCCAGGGCGCGCGAGATCGAGGTGGCGAACTCGAAGCTCGAGCACGAGCTCGGACGGGCGCCGACCGATCAGGAGCTGGCCGAGCGGCTCAAGATCACCGAGGAGGAGCTCCAGGAGTCCCTGCTGCAGATCTCGAACTCCTCGATCCTCGCGCTCGAGGAGCTCTGGATGACGCCGGACGCCTCCGGCGACCGCGTCTCCCTGCTCGACACGATCGAGGACGAGTCCGCGCCCGACCCCCAGGCCGCGCTCGACACGACGGAGGTCAAGGACCGCCTCCAGGACGCGATCCAGGACCTGCCCGAGCGCGAGACCCTCGTGATCGCCCTCTACTACTTCGAGAACCTCACCCTCCGCGAGATCGGCGACGTGCTCGGGGTCACCGAGTCGCGGGTCTCCCAGCTGCATTCGAAGGCCGTGCTGCGGTTGCGCAGCCGGCTCAAGAGCTCGGGGTAGGACGCGCTTAGTCTCCGGACGCCGTCGCGACGATGCGCTTCATGCCCTTGCGGCACCTCGTCGTCCGGAAGGCGATGCCGCCCTCCGTGTGGCAGCGCCACGCCCCGTATGCGGTGTCCCGGCACTGTCGGTCGACGCACTCCGCTTTGGTGATGACCGTTCGGGCATTGGCGCAGGTCACCCCCCGAACCTTCAGCGAGGTGAAGAAGGTTTCCGAGGGCGGGGCGCAGTTCCGCATCCCGGCGGCTGACACCGGCGGCTCGGCAGAGGGGGCGGACGCGGGGACGAGCGAGACGACGAGGGTGAGTGCGGCGAGTATGGGCCTGCGCACGTCGGACAGGCTAACGCCCACCTTGGCAACCCTTAGCCGTCCCTATAGGGTTTCGCGTCCATGGCGCACAAGGCCGCAGACCGCATTCGCAACGTCGCCCTGATCGGGCATAGGGGCAGCGGCAAGACCTCCCTTCACGAGGCGATGCTGTTCGAGGCGGGTGTGGTCAACCGGCTCGGCAAGGTCGAGGACGGGACCACCACCTCCGACTTCGAGCCCGACGAGCAGGAGAGGGAGATGTCGATCGGCGCGTCCGTCGCCTCCTTCGAGCACGACGGGCGCAAGATCAACCTGATCGATACTCCCGGCGAGTCCAGCTTCGTCGCCGACACGATCGCCTCGCTGCGGGTCGCGGACTCCGCCGTGGTGGTCGTGAACGCCGTGATGGGTGTCGAGGTCCACACCGAGCGGCTCTGGGAGCGCGCCGACGCCGAGGGTCTCGCCCGACTCGTCTTCGTGAACATGCTCGACCGCGAGCGGGCCGACTTCTTCCGGACGCTCGAGTCGCTGAAGGAGTCCTTCGGCTCCCACGTCGTCGCCACCGAGATCCCGATCGGCACCGAGCATGAGGTGCGCGGGGTGATCGACCTGATCGACATGAAGGCGTTCGTCGCCCAGGGGGAGGGGAGGGGCGCACCTGAGCCGCAGGACATCCCGAAAGAGCTTGCGGACCAGGCCCAGGAGTACCGCGAGAAGCTGATGGACGAGGTCGCCGAGAACTCCGACGAGCTGATGGAGCGCTACCTCGAGGGAGAGGAGATCTCCCACGAGGAGATCGTCACCGTGCTCAAGCAGGGGGTCACGCAGGGCAAGATCTTTCCGGTCACCTGCGGGGTCGCCACCAAGAACCTGGGGACGACCCGCCTGCTCGAGGCCCTGGTGGAGGACCTGCCCTCGCCGGCGATGCGCGGCCCGGTGGCCGCCGTCGGCGAGGAGGACGAGAAGATCGAGGTCTCCCCCGATGAGGACGGGGAGCTGGTCGTCTACGTCTTCAAGACCCTCGCGGACCCCTACGCGGGACGCCTCAACCTGTTCCGCGTGTTCTCCGGGGTGCTCGAGAGCGACTCGCAGGTGACCAACGTGACCCGCCGCGCCAAGGAGCGGATCGGACAGCTGCTGGTCCCGCGCGGCAAGGAGCACGAGCAGGTCGACGAGCTCGGCGTCGGCGACATCGGCGCCATCGCGAAGCTCAAGGAGACTCGGGCCGGGGATGTCCTCGCGACCAAGGACGCCAAGGTCTCCTTCGCGCCGCTGGAGCTCCCGGCCCCGGTGATGGCCTTCGCCTTCGAGCCGAAGACCAAGGGCGACGAGGAGAAGGCCGTGGCGGCGATCCGCCGCCTCGAGGAGGAGGACCCGACGCTCGACGTCCATCGCGACCAGCAGACGGGCGAGCAGATCATCGCCGGCCTCACCCAGGTTCACGTCGAGGTGATCGTGGATCGCATGAAGCGGCGCTACGAGGCGGAGATCACCCTGAAGCCGCCACGCGTGCCGTACCTGGAGGCAATCCGCAAACCCGCCAAGGCGCATGGTCGCTACAAGAAGCAGACTGGCGGTCGTGGCCAGTTCGGCGACTGTCACATCGAGATCGAGCCCGGCCAGCCCGGCAGCGGCTTCGAGTTCGACGACGCGATCAAGGGCGGCGTGATCCCCAAGGGCTTCATCCCGGCTGTAGAGAAGGGCATCGCCGAGGCGATGCAGCACGGTGTCGTGGCGGGCTACCCGGTCAAGGACCTCAAGGTGCGGCTCTACGACGGCCAGCACCATCGAGTGGACTCTTCGGAGAACGCGTTCAAGGTGGCCGGCTCGATGGCCTTCAAGGAGGCGATGGGGAACGCGAATCCGGTGCTGCTCGAGCCGATCATGCTCCTCACCGTCAGCGTTCCCGAGGACGCGGTCGGCGACGTGATCGGCGATCTCAACTCACGTCGGGGCCGGCCGCTCGGGATGGAGCCGAAGGGCTCGGTGACCGAGGTGAAGGCCGAGGTGCCGATGTCCGAGGTGCTCGACTACGCGCCCGACCTGCGCGCGATCACCGGCGGGCGCGGCGACTACACGATGGAGTTCGCCCGCCACGAGGAGGTCCCCTCGCACCTGGCCCAGAAGGTGATCTCCGAGGCCCAGTCCGAGGAGGAAGTCCGCGCATGAAAAAGGCCGGGCGCGTGGCCCGGCCTTCCTCAGATGCCTCTGTGCTCAGCGGCTCAGGATCGCGCCCACGACATCGGGGTTGAACGGCTCCGTCCCCGGCACCAGCGTGGCGCCGATGGAGCTGTTCGCGTGCATGTAGGCGATCTCCTTGGCGATGTCTCCAACGCCGTTGGAGCCCGCGAGTGGCGCGAGCTGCACGGTGCTGAGCACGCCGATCGCGCCTCCCGAGGCGTTCAGGAATCCGCTGCCTGAATCGCCGGGAATCCCCGGGGTTGCCGTGTAGACGTCGTGGCTCCAGCCGTCCGGCGAGTTCTGCACCACGGTCCCCTGCTTCGGGCTGAGCTGGCTCACGCCGAAGCGCAGCGAGGAGTTGCCGTAGGTGTAGACGGTCGAGCCGGTCCCGCCGGCCGAGCCCACCCCGGTCGGTCCGCCGAAGCCGGGGACCGAGGGGTTGACGCTGCCAACGTCCGCGGGATCGAGCCTGACCAGCGCGAAGTCGTTGTACGCGCAGGTCTCCTCGTCGGTCTCACCACGCTGCTGCATGGTGATCCACGAGTTGTAGACCATGGTTCCGGCGCGACTCGCCCCGTCGACCTCGACCGCGGTGCCGACCGGCAGCGACCCCGAGTCGCAGCCATCGGTCTCCGTGGCCGCGCCCGTTCCCGAGCAGTGAGCGGCCTGGCCGATGTAGACGCTGGAGGCGTCCTGGAAGACGAAGTTCGAGGTGCACTGGGCGCCCTCGGTGAACGTCTGCACGCCTGGATGGACGCTCGCCTGGTCGGCCGGCGCCCAGGCCGAGGCGGCGGTCGGTGCGACCCCGAGCAGCATGGCGACCCCCGCTGCGAGGATCGCGGCTGCGGTTCTTCCGCGCTTCTTCAAGGTGATAACCCCCTCCATGGCGTCCGCGGTGGCGGACGGTCGTAAGCGCGGGGAGCATACCCAGTTTTGGGGCGGGCTAAGCCGGTTCTCCTCCCGGTAGCTTGCACCCGTGGCGAAGCGGGTGACCGTCAACGTGGACGGGGGATCCCGGGGCAACCCGGGCCCCGCGGCGATCGCCGCGGTCGCCACCGACCCGGATGGGGAGGTCCTGACGGAACGCAGCGAGGTGATCGGGAGGGCGACGAACAACGAGGCCGAGTATCACGCGGTCCTGCTCGGCGTCGAGCTCGCACGGGAGCTCGGGGCGGACGAGCTCGATCTGGTCGGCGACTCGCAGCTGATCGTCCGCCAGGTCCAGGGCTCCTACAAGGTCAAGCAGGAGCACCTGAAGCCGCTGCGGGATCAGGTTATGAAGGCGCTCGAGGGCTTTGACTCATGGTCGATCCGGCACGTGAAGCGCGGGGAGAACGAGCGCGCGGACGAGCTGCTGAACGAAGCGCTCGACTCCGCCTGAGCTACCTGCCCGGGCCTTCCTATACTGAGGCTCTCGCGCGGCTGTAGCTCAGTTGGCTAGAGCGTCTGCTTGCCATGCAGAAGGTCGTGGGTTCGAATCCCATCAGCCGCTTGACCAGGTGTCGTCGATCAGCTCGATCGGCGCCGACGGGGTGCCGCCGAAGAGGAAGTCGGTCCCGGGACCCCCGCCCCCTGCCATCGGGGTTTTTCCGCGGAACATGCGGGTATGCGTGCGGCGTGGACATCGCCTTTTTGGCCATCATCGCGCTCGGGACGCTGGCCACGATCGTCGGGGTCGCCGGCGTTGCAATCCTCGGCCCGCGCCAGAAGCGAATCGCCACCGAGGTGCGGGCGATGGACTCCATGCGGCGCCGGGCCCTGGTCGAGATGGCCCAGGCCCACTCGCGCGCCCGGGACTGAGACCCCTGAGACAGGCGTCCGCGCCGATACGCTTGATGGTCGCGGCGCCTTGGCGGAGTGGCTACGCAGCGGCCTGCAAAGCCGTTTACACCGGTTCGATTCCGGTAGGCGCCTCTGCAGAACGGAAAAGGGCCCCGGGAAGGGGCCCTTGGTTTCCGAAAGGACGTGCCGCCAGAAAGAATCTTCCTGGCCCGTCGGTCCTTCAAGTCTTATGTCTCAGGTCGGCGGTTTGACCGTGCGACTTGAGCGCTGCTAAGAGACACTAACACTCCTTTTTGGCTTTAGTTGCACTTGTTCGCGGCTTCCGGCGTAAATCTTGCGGGCGCCCGAACCCCCAAAAGTGAGCGGTCGCTCGCAACTTCCTGGCCGCCGAGCCAGGATAGGATGCCGGTGTGCGCTATCTGATCACCGGCGGCTCGGGCTACATCGGCGGAGCGCTCACCGACGAGCTCTCGGCCCGCGACGAGACCGAGAAGATCGTCGCCGTCGACATCAAGCCGCCCCCGCGGCACTGGCCGAAGCACGAGTTCGTCAAGGGCGACGTCCGCGACGGCGCGATGATCCGCCAGCTGCTCGAGCGGCACGAGATCGACGCGCTCATCCACCTGGCCTTCATCCTCAACCCGATCCGCGACGACGCGATGATGTACGACGTCGACGTCAACGGGGCCCAGGCGACCCTCAAGGCCGCCTCGGACGCCGGGACGCAGCAGGTCATGGTCACCACCTCGGCCACTGCCTACGGCGCCTTCCCGGACAACCCCAAGCCGATCGCCGAGGACTGGCCGGTCCGCGGCGTTCCCGACTTCCCGTACGCCAGGGACAAGGCCGAGGCGGATCGCCTCTGCCAGCTCTGGGCCGCGCAGCACCCCGACCGGGTGATGACCATCGTCCGGCCCTCCATCGTGTTCGGCCCGAGCGTGGACAACTACATCGTCCGCAGCTTCGAGAACAACCCGTTCGTCCCGATCCTGGACGGGGTCGACGAGGAGTTCCAGCTCGTCCACGAGGAGGACGTCGCCACCGCGCTGATCGCGCTGCTCGACGGCAAGTGCCCCGGCGCCTTCAACCTCGCCGGCGACGGCACGTTGACCTGGGGGCGCGCCGCGGAGCTGCTCGGAAAGAAGACGCGCCAGCTCTCACTGAAGAACATGAAGCGCTTCAACGGCCTCATGTGGAGGCTGCACGTGCCGCGGACCGAGGCGCCCCCGGGCAACCTCGACTTCATCAGGTACCCCTGGGTGGTCTCGACCGAGAAGCTCAAGTCCGAGACCGACTGGCAGCCGAAGTTCGACACGCTGGAGACCTTCAAGATCACCATGCGGGCCAAGGGCATCCTGCCCGACCCGGATACGGCCATCAAGGCGCCCACCGCGCCTGTCGCGTAGCTCGAACCCGCTGCTAACTTTCGACTCCCGGGCGCTTAGCTCAGTTGGGAGAGCGCCAGCTCGACAAGCTGGAGGTCACTGGTTCGAGCCCAGTAGCGCCCATCGGTCAGGTCTTTCCTCAGATCGCGACAGATCCCGACGCACCCGAGTTGTCCCCGCGTTTGGGCACATTCCTCGACAGATCGCCAGCGGCCGTTTCTCGCCCCCTGAGCCCGTCCGGCGGCCAACTGGTAGCAAGGTGGTAACTGGAGTCTGGTCGCAGAGCTGCCTGCTACCAGTGCCGCGCGGATTACCGCTTTGCATGGGAAAGCGCGGAGTCAACGCCGATGCTGCTCCTTCTCGCGCATTAGGGCGCAACCGAACCAGAGTGTTCCTCCAAGTCGCGAGCAAGGCGGATGACGCCTCAAGTTTGCCGCTGACGTTGCCGACGATGGCAGGGATGACAGCAGTCAGATGGCTCGTCGCCGCTCTGCTGGTTTGGGGGTTATTCACCGGGACCGCTTACGTGCTTATCCCGCTCTTGACAGATGGATGGGGCAATGGCGTGAGCTTCACAATCGGCCTTGCGCTGATCGCCATCTGCGGTGCACTCTTGTTGCGGTTCGACCCTCGTAGCCGCTAGACGCGATCGAGAGGTCCAGCGGCTTCCCCAATGAACTGACACGCGCGACTCCTTTCGCGGGAAGCCATGTGGGAGCTTCAACCTTTGTGCTGTGGCCGTCGATATTCAAGGGATGACCCATCAGGGCGGGCCGCCTGACATGAGCGGCCGACAGCTGAAGATTGCGAGGTATGGCTTCTTCTTGCTCGGGGCTGGCTATGTGGGAGGGGGCATAGCTGCGGGAAATTGGGTCGGAATCATCATCGGCATCGGGGCCATCGTGATCTCGCTCTCAGAACCGGAATATGTCGTACAGGAACTGCATCTATTCGGTTGGCGTATACCGCCGCTGGCACTTCTCGCGGTTGCGAGCGCGCCACTTCTGATCGGGGTCGGGGTACTGATCGCCCGGGCCGCCTGAGTAGGTCAAAGCTCACGCTTCGGACGAGAAGCGGGGTTAGACCGATTCGACGAAGAAACTGGCCGCCTCGGCCGCCTCCTCTTTCGAGGTCCGCAGGGTCAGCCGGTGGCCCTCTGCCTCGATCGACCACTTACTCGACCGGCGTGCCGGCAGCAGCTGCAGCAGGCGGACCTTCTCACACGGCGCTCGCCACAGCATCTGGATGCGCGTGAAGCTCATCCGGAGAGCAACGGTCTCCGATGGGCTTGCCGCCACCAAGACTGCTCGCCCCAGCCACCAAAGCAAATCGCCCTCGACACCGGCGGCTGAGAACATCCGCTCGCCCTGAAGCAGTTCGCGGGCAGTCGTGAGGCCGCGGTGCAGCTGCCACTGGTAGAGCAGCACCCAGATCACGACGAAGAGGAGGAGGGCGACAATCGCCAGGCCCACGGGCCCGACCTCTAGGGCAGCGAGGATTGCCACTGCTCCGAGGAGGAGGAGAGCAATGGCGCCTTTCACGATCCGACCCGTGCTGTGCAGGCCCAGGGTGTGGGAAGGCGCCGAGGGCTCGACCATGCCTCCATGATCGACCAAAGCGTGCACCAGCGTGAGGAGATACCCCCTTGGACGAAAGGCCGCGGTCCGCGGCAGAATGTGAGCCATGGAGGAGTTCGCCTTGGTTGTGCTCGGCGCGATTGTCGGCGCCGCTGCGACAGGCGGAGCGACAGCTTGGGAGATCCGGGCGCGCCGCAAGACGGGGGTGCGCGTGGCAGCGAGGCTCATTCTCGGCGATCTGTACGTGATTGAGGGCTTGGTGGACACCGTGCTGAAGAACCAGGTCTGGCCTGATCGCATCGACGCTCGCGAGCTCGTGCAGCGGATGAGCGCGACTTGGACTATGCAACGCGAAGCGTTTGCAGCAGGTGTGGAGGCGTGGGAATGGGCGCTGGTCGACGGCCTCTACAGCAACCTCGAGAGAACGATCCGCGAGCACGATCCTGGGGAGAAGTGCACGGACTCGGACATAACGTCCTTGGAGGGGATCAAGGCAGCGCTTCCAAATGCTCGCGAGCGCGCCCTTGAGCACGCGGCAACACGGCGCGAGCGCCAGAAGCTTGCCGAGGAGCTGACCAAGCGACGGACCGCCTAGTGCCGCTCCTCGTCCAAAGCGGTAGTCGCCGTCAAGTAGCGCACGGGATTCGATCCTCTCCTCATCACCCCCGACCCAGCTTGTCGGCGCGCCGGTTCTCCGCCCGCGGGATCCACTTGACGCACCAGTCGTCGAACTGCTCCAACAGATCGCATGCCTTCGCCCGCAGAGGCTGCAGCGTTGGATGCTTCGTCTTCCACTCGCCGTTGACTTGGTTCACCACGAGCCTCGAGTCCCCCTTGACCACCACCTTCCGCGCGTCGTGCTTGCGCGCCAGGCGCAGGCCGAGTATTAGGGCGTGGTACTCGGCGAAGTTGTGGGTCCCGTGGTCGAAACGCTTGACCCGCTCGTATTCGGAGCCGTCACTCAACTTGACAATGCAGGCAGCCGTCACCGGGCCGGAACTCTGGCCGCCGCCGTCGAAGTGGATGGTCGCCTCCTTCACCTCGGGAGCATTCTCTCCCACCGCCTGACCAGGCGCGTCTCAGGTGCGCGCCCCCTGGCGTTGGGGGCCGTCCAATCAATGCGCTTTCCATGCAAAGCGGTAGTCCATCCCACGCGGCTTGGACGAGGAGCTCGGCTTTCTGAGGGGTCGATGGCTGGTCAAAAAGCTGGTGCATGGGGTTGCACCAGCAACTTCGCATGATTATGCGGTTTGAGCCCTCCTTTTGCCCCCGACCCCGGCCTCTCACGATGTTCGATACCGGGGTCGGGTGCAGTCGTCGGGCGTGGGGCGTTGGTGGCGATTTGGGAGGTGGAACGTCGGCGGTGGCAGGAACGTCTTGCGGTGGAAGAGATGCCGGTCAGAGGAAGAGAACAGAGGAACAGCGTGCGGCATCTGGGCGTGGTCAGATTGCGGCGCGGTCTGGGCGGGTGCCTCTGGGGACGGCGTAGATACATCGCCTGGGAGCGCAGCCAGCGGTCCCTCCACGCCCTTCTGACACTCCAACTGCCCCGACCTGCTCGCCAGCCTAGCGACGGCTCAGGCGCGGTCGTCAAGGGCCTTCGGCCCGACCCCCTTCGGGGGTTGACTACCGCGCCGCCGTCGCTACCGTCGCAGGTAGGTCGGGATAGGGGGCGGGTGTGACCGAGCCGTGGCTGACGAAGGCGGAGGTTGCTCGCAAGCTGCGGGTCTCCACTCGCACCATCGAGCGATTGCACTTGCCCTGCATCCGGGTCGGCGGGCAGAATCGATACGTGATGAGTCAAGTCGAGGCCGCGCTGGCCGGCCACGATGAATCGCCTGACAACGTGATCCCACTGCGACCGCGAAAGGGAGGGGTGGCCGCGTGAGCGTCTTCGAGCGCCCGAAGGGGTCGGGGAAGTGGGTCGCCAAGTTCCAGCTCGATGGCGAGCAGGTCTGGGTCGCGGACGGGCCTTGGTCGACCAAGACGGCGGCCCGCGAAGCTGAGCGGCGCTATCGCGATCGCTTGGATTCGCGAGCCACTGACGAGACCTGCGCCAGCTTCGCGGAGCGCTGGCTTGTCGAGTGGCCGCGGAACGCTGCGTCGACGCGCAGGCTCTACGAGACCGCGGCGCGGCGCTTCGCCGAGCACTTCGGGCCGACTCCGATCGGCGAGGTGGAACGGTTGAGCGGCGAGGATCTGGGCGCTCACGGTGCCGCGCAACGTTTCGCGCGTGATCGGAACGATGTACGAGGATGCCCGCAACGTCGGGCTGGTCGAGGCAAACCCATTCGCCAACCTGCGGCTGCCCGCAACAGAAAAGGCGCCTGAGATCACGGCGCCGACGCCCGAGGACTACCGAGCGCTTCTGGAAGCCTGCACCGTCCTCGGCGGCTACGGCGCCGAGATGCGGGCCATGATCACCTTCGCAGCCTGGACCGGCCTCCGCCAGGGCGAGCTGTTCGCGCTGCAGTGGGATGACGTCGGCGAGGACGAGATCATGGTGCAGCGATCGCGGAAGCTCGACGGCTCGCTGGGCCCGCCGAAGAACGGAAGGGTCCGCACCGTCCCGTTGCTGCCGCCCGCGCAGGTCCTGGACCAGGTCCCGCGGCGTGAGGGCTCGCCCTTCGTTTTCCACTCGCCCCAGGGCAGGCCGCTCCTCAAAGGAACCCACGGCTGGTCATGGCAGAAGGTGAAGGCCGCGGCGCGGGTCGAGTTCCGGTGGCACGATCTGCGCCACTTCTGCGCGACGCAGCTGCTCGAGCTCGGCGTCGATCACTTCGCGGTGTCGGTCCAACTCGGCCACACGGACGGCGGGCGCTGGTCATGGCGCGGTACGGGCACCCAAGCGTCGACGCGGCGAAGCGCCGACTACTGGGCGCGTTCGAGTTCGACGCAGCCGAGACTGGTAGCGCAGCTGGTAGCAGCGGGTAGGGTCGACCGCATGGGCAAGCCGTTTGGCGCGGCTTTCAGCCCAGTAGCGCCCATCGGCCCGCGCCGTCACGAGTAGGCGTCCCAGGCCTGCAGCTCGTAGAGCGGATCGAAGGGGTACCCGCCGAGGTACCAGCCGGGATTGGTCCAGTGCTCGAAGTGCAGGTGGCAGCCGCTGGATGACCCGGTGTTGCCCACCCTCCCGATCTGCTGCCCGGTGAAGACGAACTGGCCGGGGGCGGCCCAGCTCTCCTTCTGCATGTGCATGTAGACGTAGTCGGTGCCGCTGACGCCGCCGTGGACGACGATGTAGTGGCCGGCCCCGTTCGCCTGGTAGGAGCGCACGCGGAGCAGGCCGCCCTCGGCGAGGTAGATCTGCTCGCCGCAGGCTGCCCCGAGGTCCTGGCCCTGATGGGTGTGGGTGCCCCGCGGGGCGCCGAAGCGCGATCCCGTGCCGCCGTAGTCGTGTGTTCCCGGGATCGGGAACGCATGCTGGCGCAGCGTGAACGGCCGCACCTGCCCGCCGCTGATCAGGGCGTTGGCGGTGTTGCCGCCGCCGAGGCGGAAGGTGTAGGTGTCGTCGGGCGCATAGCTGCCGCTGGAGGCGATGGCGTCCCAGGGGACGGTCTGCGACCCCGGGCCGGTGAAGCTGGCGCTCAGCGTCGCGACCAGGGCGCCGCTGGAGCCGACGACCTCCACGGTGGCGGCCCCCTGCTTCTGCGCGGTCAGGGTCACGGCGGGGCTGTTGAGCCCGTACGCGTAGAAGACCCCTGTCGGGCGGGTCAGCAGCGCCTGGATGCGCCTCGCCTCCTTCTTGCTGACCGTGCCGTCGACCGGCCAGCCTCGTCCACGCTCGAGCCGCTTGACGCTCTTGCGGGTGAGGTGCCCGAAGGCACCGTCGACCGGCGTCGCGAAGCTGAGCTTCGTCAGGTACTTCTGGAGCACCCGGACGTCCTTGCCGCGGATGCCGGTGCGGAGCACCCTCTCGCCGAAGCCGAACTCCTGGTGCTTGGGCTTGGCCGCCGCGACGCCGCCGCCGAGCAGCGCGGAGCAGGCGATCGCGACCGCCAGAACGCGCACAGGAAGCAGCGAGCGTCTGCCCATACGCAATTCGCATCGGCCGCTGCGCCCCTGCGCTTCTCCGCTGGTCGCGGGCTTGCGTGCTGCCCCTCTGGGGCCGGCACTAGCATCCGGCCATGGCCGGAGACGGGCTCAAGGTGAAGCTTCCCGACGGCGCCGAGCTGGAGCTCGAGCCGGGCGCGACCGGCGCCGATGCGGCGGCGGCGATCGGCTCCGGCCTCGCCAAGGCCGCCCTGGCGGTGAAGGTGGACGGCGAGCTCCGCGACCTGAGCGCCCCGGTCGAAGACGGAGCGGGGATCGAGATCGTCACCGACAAGAGCCCGGAGGCGCTGGAGCTGATCCGGCACGACGCAGCCCACGTGCTCGCCGAGTCGGTCCTCGACCTGTGGCCGGGCGCGAAGATCTCGATCGGCCCGCCGATCGCCGAGGGCTTCTACTACGACATCGAGTTCCCGGACTCCGAGCGCCCCAGCGAGGAGGATCTCGCCCGGATCGAGAAGCGGATGGCCGAGCACGTGAAGGCCGACGAGGCCTTCGAGCGGCGCGACCTTTCGGCCGATGAGGCGATCGACCACTTCCGGGCCGAGGGCCAGGACTACAAGGTGGAGCTGATCGAGGACCTCGTCCGCGACGAGGGCGCCGAGAGCGTCTCGCTCTACCGGAACGGGCCCTTCGAGGACCTGTGCCGCGGGCCCCACGGCCCCTCGACCGGGCGGATCGGCGCGTTCAAGCTGACCTCGATCGCCGGCGCGTACTGGCGCGGGGACGAGACGCGCCAG
Source organism: uncultured Solirubrobacterales bacterium (assembly GCA_963752605.1). Taxonomy (GTDB): domain Bacteria; phylum Actinomycetota; class Thermoleophilia; order Solirubrobacterales; family 70-9; genus CAVVYW01. Next base: position 663,962 of record CAVVYW010000005.1, on the reverse strand, counting down.
ATGCTGACGCGCATCTACGGCACGGCCTTCCTGGACCGCAAGGAGCTGGAGCAGCACCTGGAGCGGCTGGAGCAGGCTCGGGCCCGCGACCATCGCAGGCTCGGCCCGGAGCTGAACCTCTTCATGCTGCGCGCCGAGGCGCCGGGGATGCCGTTCTGGCTGCCGGACGGGACGGTCCTGCTGCGGCTGATCGAGAGGGAGGTTCGCGAGCAGCTCCGCAAGCGCGGCTACGACGAGATCAAGACGCCCGAGGTGCTGGACGAGGAGCTCTGGCATCGCTCGGGTCACTGGGACAACTACCGCGAGAACATGTTCTTCGTCGAGCCCTCGGAGCGCGAGGGCCCGGGGGAGGAGCGCCGCTACGCGCTGAAGCCGATGAACTGCCCGGGCGCCTGCCTCACCTATGCCTCGGCGCGCCACTCCTATCGCGAGCTGCCGCTGCGCCTCGCCGAGTTCGGGAAGGTCTCGCGTTACGAGCGCGAGGGCGTCCTGCACGGCCTGCTGAGGGTTCGCGCCTTCACCCAGGACGATGCCCATGTCTTCTGCACCATGGAGCAGGTCGCCGACGAGGTGGATTCGATCTGCGAGGCGATCGACGAGCTCTACGCCCGCTTCGGCTTCGACCGGGTGAAGGTGGAGCTGTCCACCCGCCCCGAGAAGTCGATCGGCACCGATGAGCAGTGGGAGCGCGCCGAGGGCGCCCTGCGGGAGGCGCTGGAGCGCCAGGGGCGCGACTACGACGTGAGCCCGGGGGATGGGACCTTCTACGGCCCGAAGATCGACTTCCACATCACCGACGCGCTCGGCCGCTCCTGGCAGTGCGGGACCTGTCAGATCGACTTCTTCATGCCGGAGCGGTTCGAGCTCACCTACACGGGCGCCGACAACGCCGAGCACACGCCGGTGATGATCCACCGGGCCCTGCTCGGGTCGATGGAGCGGTTCGCCGGGATCCTGATCGAGCACCACGCGGGCCGCTTTCCTCTCTGGCTCGCTCCCCAGCAGGTCCTCGTCCTGCCGGTCGCGGATCGCCACAACGACTACGCGCGCGAGGTGCTGCGCGAGCTGCACGAAGCGGGGCTGCGAGGGCGTGCCGACGAGCGCACGGAGTCGGTCGGCAAGAAGATCCGGGACGCCGAGCTCGCGAGGGCCCCGTACATGCTGGTTGTCGGCGACCGGGAGCTCACCGAAGGCACGGTCGCGGTCCGCCACCACGGCGAGGGCGACCTCGGCGCGATGAAGCTCTCGGAGCTGATCGAGCGGCTTCGCGGGGAGGAATAGCCGATTTCGTTGCGGTTCCGCCGCGTGTCTATACTGGCCTTCGATGCCGGGCACCAAGACCACGTCGCGCCTCTGAGCGCCCCTGTGCCCGCCCACCCTGCCGAATACCTCTCCATTGCTTGACGCACTACCCGATGTCTCATAGCTAGTGGCGGTCTCCCGCTTCGACCGCAGGCCGCCCGAGCGCGACCAGACCCGGATCAACGAGCGCATCCGCGTTCCGGAGGTGCGCCTGATCGACGAGAACGGCGACCAGGTCGGCGTGATCCCCACCGAGCAGGCGCTATCCCGCGCCCAGGAGCAGGACCTCGACCTGGTCGAGGTCTCGCCCACCTCGAAGCCGCCGGTCTGCCGGATCCTGGACTACTCCAAGTACAAGTACGAGCAGGAGCAGAAGGCGAAGGCCGCGCGCAAGCACCAGCAGCAGGTGAACGTTCGCGAGATCAAGCTGCGCCCGAAGATCGCGGACCACGACTACGAGACCAAGAAGGGCCATGTCGAGCGCTTCCTGAAGCAGCAGGACAAGGTCAAGGTGACGATCATGTTCCGCGGACGCGAGCAGAGCCATCCGGAGCGCGGCCGCATGCTGCTCGACCGGCTGTTCAACGACGTCGAGGAGCTGGCGACGATCGAGCAGCACCCCTTGCAGGAGGGCCGCAACATGCACATGCTGCTCGCTCCCTCGCGGGGCGCTGCGCAGGCCGCGAAAGAAGCCGCCGGCTAGCCCTGCAAGCCGGACGTTTGTCTGGCCGAGACCGTCTGCTTCAATAGTCGGCTCGATGCCGAAGATGAAGACCCATTCCGGCGCCAAGAAGCGCTTCAGGCGGACCGCCAAGGGCAAGCTGCGCGGTCAGCGGGCGAACTCGAGCCACATGTTCGAGAAGAAGTCCCCTGCACGCAAGCGGCGCCTGGCGCGTCCCTCCGAGATCACCCGGCCGGATCGCCGGCGGGTGAAGGCCCTGCTGGCGGGGAGGGATCGCTGATGCCTCGGGCGAAGAACGCCGTCGCGAGGAAGCGGCGCAAGCGCAAGGTCCTGAAGGCCGCCAGGGGCTACTACGGCCGCAAGCACTCGAGCTACCGCTCCGCCAACGAGCAGCTGATGCGCTCGGGCGCCTACGCGTACCGCGACCGGCGCACCCGCAAGCGTGACTTCCGGCGGCTCTGGATCATCCGCATCAACGCCGCGGCCCGGAAGGAGGGCCTGAGCTACTCCCAGTTCATGCACGGCCTCCAGGAGGCCGGCGTCGAGGTGAACCGGAAGGTCCTGGCCGACATCGCAGTCAACGATCCGGAGGGCTTCCGCCGATTCGTCGAGCTCGCCCGGGAGGGTGCCGCGGCCTGAGCCGAAGCACCCATAGGCAACTCTTCCCGGGCGGTCCGCAGAGCGGCCGCCCGTTTTCGTTCTTGGAGAAACCGATGATCACAAGCCAGCACAACGACAAGCTCAAACTGGTCAGGCGCCTCGGGAGGCGGCGAGCGCGCGAGCGCGACGGGCTGTTTGTCGGCGAGGGCGAGGACCTGCTGGCGGCGGCTCGGGCCGCGGGAGCCGAGCCCGTCGAGCTGCTGACCGCGGCGGGCGAGGGGCTCGGTGGGACCGAGGTCGAGCCGGAGCTGCTGGCGCGGTTCTCGACGCTGGGGTCGGGCACGCGCGCGATCGGCGTCTGGCGGCAGCGGTGGGCCACGGAGGCGATAGGGCCCTGCGTCTACCTGCACGGTGTCTCCGACCCGGGGAACGTGGGCGCGATCGTCCGGACGGCGGCGGGCCTGGTCGGCGGCTCGGTGGTGCTCGGTCCCGACTGCGCCGACCCGTTCGGCCCCAGGGCCGTCAGGGCGAGCATGGGCGCGGTCTTCTCGGAGCCGCTCGTGCGCGGCGGACTCGACGTCGCCCCGGGGCCGCGGGCGGCGCTGGTCGCGCACGGGGGAGAGCCGGTTGACCGCCTGGATGGAATCGCGACCGTGTGCCTCGGCGCCGAGCGGGAGGGCCTCCCCGATGACGTGCTCGTGGCCTGCGAGGTCGCCGTGACCATCCCGGTGCGTCCGGAGGTTGAGTCGCTTGGCGTCACGGCGGCGGCTGCCATCGCCCTGCAGCGGATAGCGTCCGAGTGATCATGGTCGAGCGGATCGAACAGATCGAGAGGGAAGGGGAGGAGGCCATCAGGGCCGCCTCGACGACCCACGAGCTGGAGGACATCCGGGTCGGGCTCCTGGGGCGCAAGTCCGAGCTGACGCAGATCCTGCGAGGGATCTCAGCTCTGCCCGAAGATGAGCGCGGGGCGGTCGGAAAGGCCGGAAACGAGACGCGCGTCCGCTTGGAGCAGATGCTCGACCGGCGCGGGGCGGAGCTCGACGAGGGCGAGCTGGAGGCGCGGCTCGCCGGCGACGCGATCGACGTGACGCTGCCGGGATCGCCGCCGGCGCCGAGCGGGTACCTCCACCTGCTGGCCCGCACGATCAGGGAGATCGAGGACGTCTTCGTCGGGCTCGGGTACCGCGTGATGGAGGGGCCCGAGGTCGAGCTCGACTACTACAACTTCACCGCGCTCAATCACCCGCCCGGGCATCCGGCGAGGATGGCCCAGGACACCTTCTACGTCGATCCGGCGACCCTTTCGCCGAAGCTGCGGATCGCGCCGCAGGATCCGGGGCCCCCGAAAGGTGAGGCGCTTCCGCCGGGCCCGGAGGACGTTGTGCTGCGCACCCACACCTCGCCGATGCAGGTGCGGGCGATGGAGGCCGAGCCGCCGCCCATCTTCATCGTCGTGCCGGGGCGCTGTTACCGGAGCGATCCCTTCGACGCCACCCACAGTCCGGTCTTCCACCAGATCGAGGGTCTCGCCGTCGGGACCGACATCACGCTGGCCGACCTGCTGGGGACGCTGAGCGAGTTCGCGCGCGCGATCTTCGGCCCGGATCGCGAGGTCCGGTTCCGCCCGGGCTTCTTCCCCTTCACCGAGCCGAGCGTCGAGGTGGACGTCTCCTGCTTCGCCTGCGGCGGCACCGGGCAGCTCGAGGACGGCTCCCGGGATTCGATCTGCAAGGGCACCGGCTGGATCGAGATCCTGGGCTCGGGAATGGTGGACCCGAACGTGTTCGGGTTCGTCCAGCACAACGGCTACGACCCCGATCAGGTCCAGGGGTTCGCCTTCGGCATGGGGATCGAGCGGATCGCGATGCTCAAGCATGGCGTCCCGGACCTGCGCAAGTACTTCGAGAACGACATCCGCGTCCTGGGGCAGTTCCGGTGAGGCCCTCGGCATGAGAGTCCCCGTTTCCTGGCTGACCGAGTACTGCGACCCCGGCCTTTCGGCCGAGGAGCTCGCCGATGCCCTCAACCTGAAGAGCACAGAGGTCGAGCGGCTCTCCCACGCCGGCGCGCCGTCGCCGGAGGGCTTCGTGGTGGGCGAGGTGCTCTCGGTCGAGCAGCACCCGGACGCCGACCGCCTCACCGTCTGCGAGGTCGACACCGGCGATGGGAAGCGGACGATCGTCTGCGGTGCGCCGAACGTGGCCGCCGGCCAGCTCGTCCCGGTCGCCCTCCCCGGCGCGGTGCTTCCCGGTGGCCAGAAGCTGGAGCAGGCGAAGCTGCGCGGGGTCGTCTCCGACGGGATGATCCTCTCCGAGGCGGAGCTCGAGATCGGCGACGACGGCTCTGGAATCCTCGTCCTGGCGCAAACCCCCGATACGGCCGCAGCCGAAGGCGAGGCCGTGGCGGAATTGAGACCGGGGACGCCTCTAAATGAAGTCATGACGGTGGCGGACCCGGTGCTCGAGCTCGAGGTGAACTCGAACCGGGTGGACTGCTTCGGGATCTACGGCGTCGCCCGCGAGGTGCACGCGGTCACGGAGGCGCCCCTGGCCGATCCACCCTGGGACGACGACGCGAAGGCCGGGGGCGACGGCAAGGCCGAGGACTACGCCTCCGTCGAGGTCGAGGTGCCGGAGCTGTGCCCGCGGTTCACCGCCCGCGTCTTCACCGACGTCACGCTCGGGCCCTCGCCCGCGTGGCTGAAGGAGCGCCTGATGGCGGCGGGCCAGCGGCCGATCAACAACGTCGTCGACATCACCAACTACGTGATGCTCCTGACCGCGCAGCCGCTGCACGCCTTCGACCTGGACAAGGTCCCGGACGGGGCGCTGATCATCCGGACCGCCGAGAGGGGCGAGAAGATGACGACCCTCGACGGCGTCGAGCGCACCTTCGACGACGAGACCGTGCTGGTCTGCGACCGGGAGGGCCCGTCGGGAATCGCCGGGATCATGGGCGGCGCCCGCTCCGAGGTCTCCGACGGCACGACGCGGGTGCTGATGGAGGTCGCGAACTGGAACGGGGTCAACATCCTGCGCACCTCGCGCAAGCTCGGGCTGCGGTCGGAGGCCTCCAACCGGTTCGAGAAGCAGCTCCACCCCGAGCTCGCCATCTGGGGCCAGCGGTTGGCCTCGCAGCTGATGGTCGAGCTCTGCGGAGCGAAGCTCGTCCCCGGCACCATCGACGTGGCGGCGGAGATCCCGGCGCCGCACAAGGTGAAGCTGCGTGGCGAGCGGATCGAGGGTCTGCTTGGGGATGCGAGTCGAGATCGCGGAGGCCGACGACTACCTGACGCGGCTCGGCTTCGGGGTGAAGGCCAAGAAGCAGGAGCTGGAGGCGACGGTCCCGTTCCACCGCCACTACGACGTCACCAGGGAGGTGGACCTGATAGAGGAGGTTGGGCGGATTCACGGCCTCGACCGCCTGCCGGAGACGCTGCCGCACCCGACGCGCGGCGGCCTCACTCGGGATCAGAAGCTCCGCCGGCGCGCCGAGGACGCAGTGCGGGACCTGGGCTTCGACAACGTGCTCAACCTCAGCCTGACCGATCCGGGGGCCCCGGGGCGGCTGCGGATGCCGGATGGGGACGCGCGCCGCGAGCCCATCGCCGTTCGCAATCCGCTCTCGGTCGAGCACTCGGAGCTGAGGACGACGCTGCTCGGCTCGCTGCTCGATTCCGCCGCGCACAACCTCGCCCGCGGTGCCGGGAGCGTCTCGCTCTTCGAGTCGGGCCGCGCCTACCTGCGCGAGGGAGGGTCGGCGGCGGGCGGCCCTCTGGGCGGCGAGTTCGCCGGAGAGCGGCCGGCGCCGGCCCACGAGCCGCACCGGATCGGCTGCCTGGCGGTCGGATCCCTCCGAGGGCCGGGCTGGCGTGCGGACGCGCTTCCCGCTGACTTCTTCGCGCTCAAGGGGACGCTCCAGGCCCTGTCCGGTCAACTCGGGGCCGAGCTCGCCGTCGAGCCGACCGACGAGCCCTTCCTTCAGCCGGGCAGGGCGGCCAAGGTGATCCTGGGCGGCCAGGAGTGCGGCTGGCTCGGCGAGATCCACCCGCTCGTCCTTCGGGCCTGGGAGGTCGAGGGGCCCGCCGCGGGCTTCGAGATCGACCTCGCCGAGCTGATCGCGGCCTCGTCGGCCGGGCGCGAGCACTATCGCGACGTCACCACCCATCCCGCCATCTCCCAGGACCTCGCCGTCGTCGTCGGCGAGGACGTCTCGGCCGCCCGGGTCCGGGATGCGGTCGAGGCCGGAGGCGGCGAGCTGCTCAACTCCGCTCGCGTCTTCGACCTCTACACGGGAGAGCAGGTCGGGGGGGGCCGCAAGAGCATCGCGCTGCGGCTGGAGTTCAGCGCTCCCGACCGGACCCTCACCGACGAGGAGGTCGCGGAGCGCCGGACGGCGATCGCCAAGGCGCTCGAGGGGATCGGAGGCACGCTCCGTGAATAGGGTGCTGATCGCCGGGGCCTCCGGCTACGCCGGGGCGCTCGCCGCCAGGCTCGTGCAGGGCCATCCGAACCTGGAGCTGGCCCGGATCACCGCCAGAACCGACGCCGGGCGGCGGCTCGACGAGCTCTATCCCGAGCACGGCCTCTCCCTTGTCCTCCAGGAGCCGAGCGCCGAGGACGGCTCCGACATCGATGCGGCGATCGTCGCCTATCCGCACGGGGCGGCCGCGCCGGTCGTCGCGGCGCTGCGGCGCCAGGACGTGAAGGTGGTCGACCTCTCCGCCGACTTCCGCCTTCATGACCTGGACACCTACGGGCGCTGGTACGGCGAGCACGGCGCGCCCGAGCTGGTCGGCGAGGCCGTCTATGGGCTGACCGAGCTGCACCGCGACCGGATCGCCTCGGCGGGGCTTGTCGCGAACCCCGGCTGCTACCCGACCGCGAGCCTGCTGGCGCTTGCCCCGCTGGCGGCGGATGGGCTGATCGACGACGTGGTCATCGACGCCAAGTCCGGCGTGTCCGGGGCCGGCCGCGCCGCCGCCGAGGAGATGCAGGAGGTCAAGGATGCGGACGACACCCGGCCCTACAAGGTCACGGGGCACCGCCACAGTCCCGAGATCGTCCAGGAGCTGGCCGAGCTGGGCGGCAACGCTGGTGCGGTCAATGGCGCCGGTCTCACCTTCATCCCGCACCTGATGCCGTACGACCAGGGGGAGCTGGTGAGCTGCTACGTGCGGACCAGCGAGCCGCTCGACGCGGGGCGGCTGCTCTCCCTGTACGAGGAGCGATACTCGGACGAGCCGTTCGTCGAGCTCGCCTCGGAGCCGCCCGGGGTGAGCGGCGTCCGCGAGACGAACCTCTGCCGGATCCACGTGGCCCTCGACGAGGCATCCGGGCGGGCGATGAGCTTCGCCGCGATCGACAACCTCTGGAAGGGCGCGGCCTCACAGGCGGTGCAGAACCTCAACCTGATGCTGGGGCTGCCGGAGGGGGAGGGGATCTCGTGAGCGCGGCAGCGGACGCGAAGCCGAGCAGCCGCGCTGATGCGGGGGCGACCGAGACGTTCTTCAAGAGCCGCTGGGTCCAGCCGCCGGACGGGGTGGAGGAGCTCGACCCCGCCCAGCTCGCCCCGGGGTTCCGCGCGTCCGGGGTCGCCTGCGGCATCAAGGGCGGCGGCGAGACCGACGTCGGCCTGCTCGTCTGCGACCAGGATGCGGTGCGCTCCGCACTCGCCCTGACCGCGAATGCGGCGGCCGCCGCTCCCATCAGGGTCTGCCGGAACGGGTGCGACGCCGGCGGAATCCGGGCGGTCGCCGTCAACTCCGGCAACGCCAACGCGGCCACCGGCGAGCAGGGCTTTCGCGACGCGGTCGAGATGCGCGACGCGGCGGCCTCCGCGCTCGGCCTGGACCCCGCGGCGGTCGCGATCGCCGAGACAGGCACGATCGGCGTGCCGCTCGAGGTGAGCGCGGTGACCGCGGGAATCGAGCAGGCCGCGCGCGATCTCAGGGAGGACGGCGGGGACGAGTTCGCCGTCGCGATCATGACCACGGACCGCGGGCCCAAGCGCTGCACCCTGCGGGCCGGCGGCGTCACCCTCTCCGCCCAGGCCAAGGGGGCTGGGATGATCCAGCCGGGATTCGCGACCATGCTCTGCTTCGTCCAGACGGACGGCGTCGTGGACGATCCGGGCGAGGCCCTGCGCCGGGGCCTTGCCGGCTCGATGGAGCGCATCACGGTGGATGGCCAGCTCTCCACGAACGACACGGCCCTCCTTCAGGCGACGGGAGGGGCCGGACAGCCGCTTCCCGAGGGCCTGCTGGAGGCGGCCCTGCGGCAGCTGGCTATGGAGATCGTCTCCGATGGCGAGGGCGCAACCCGGGTCTGCCGCATCCAGGTGCTCAGGGCGCGAGATGCGGACGAGGCCGAGCGGGTCGCCCGCGCCATCGCCAACTCGCCGCTGGTCAAGACCGCGCTCTACGGCAGGGACTCCAACTGGGGCCGGATCGCCCAGGCCGCCGGGATGGCCCTGGCCGGAGAGGAGATCGAGGAGCTGGGGCCGGATCGCATCGAGGCGGCGGAGCTCGCCTCTGACTCCGCCGAGGCGGAGATCTCCATCACCCTGAAGCGCGGGGACGCGAAGACCGTCGTCTACTTCAGCGACCTGACGCCCGAGTACATCCGGATCAACTCGGAGTACACCAGACATGAGCGCATCCGTCGAGACGCTCCTCGAGGCCCTGCCGTACATCCGCCAGTTCCACGGGCGGACGATCGTGATCAAGTACGGCGGCGCCGCGATGCAGGACGAGGAGCTGCGCGAGGCGTTCGCGACCGACGTGGTGCTCCTCAAATATGTCGGCATGAACCCGGTGATCGTCCACGGCGGCGGCCCGGAGATCACCGACTACATGGAGCGCCTGGGGATGGAGGTCAAGTTCGTCGAGGGCCTCCGGGTCTCGGACGCGGAGACCGTCGAGGTGGCGAAGATGGTCCTGCTCGGCAAGATCAACTCGGACATCCTCACCCGGCTGAAGCGCCATGGCCAGCCGGCGGTGGGCCTGGGCGGCGAGGACGGGGCGCTGTTCGAGGTGCGCCCGGCCTCGAGCTCGCCGGACGTGGGCTACGTCGGCGAGATCGAGCGGGTGAACGTGGACGTGATCAATCACATCGCGGAGGACTATGTGCCCGTGATCGCGTCGGTCGGCACCGACCGCGACGGCGCCTCATACAACGTCAACGCGGACGAGGCGGCCGGCAAGGTGGCGGCCGCGCTCCGCGCCCACAAGGCGATCTTCCTCACCGACGTCGAGGGCTGGCTGCGCGACCCCGGCGATCCCTCGTCGCTGATCTCGACGGCGACGGTCGGCGAGATCGAGAGTGCCCTCGGGACCGTTGAGGGAGGCATGCGCCCGAAGCTGCAGGCCTGTGCCGACGCGATTGGGGGCGGGGTGGAGGCGGCGCACATCGTGGACGGCCGCCGGCCCCACACCCTCCTGCTGGAGCTCTTCACCGACGCGGGCATCGGGACCAAGGTCACCGCTTGAAGGTCAGCGAGCTTCAGGATTTGGAGGCGCGCTGGCTGATGCCGACCTACCGGCGGGCGCCGGTCGAGTTCGTGCGCGGGGAGGGCGCCCGGCTCTGGGACTCCGAGGGGAGGGAGTACCTCGACTTCCTGGCCGGGATCTCCGTCTGCTCCGTCGGCCACTGCCATCCGGCCGTCGTGGAGGCGATCCGCGAGCAGGCGGGCGTCCTGATGCACACCTCCAACCTCTACCTGACCGAGGGCGGTGTCCGCCTGGCGGAGCGGCTGTGCGAGTCGAGCCTCGGGGGCAGGGCCTTCCTCTGCAACTCGGGGACGGAAGCAAATGAGGCGGCCATCAAGCTGGTCCGAAAGCACGCCCACGGCCGCGGCATCACCGAGCCGGAGATCGTGGTGCTGGAGGGGGCGTTCCACGGCCGCACGATGGGCTCCCTCTCCGCCACCCCCGGCCTTGCCGACCACGAGTCCTTCGCGCCGTACCTGCCCGGCTTCGTCGTGGTGCCGCGGGACGACCCTGACGCCCTGCGCGCCGCCGTCTCCGACCGCACCGCGGCGGTGATGCTCGAGCCGATCCAGGGCGAGACCGGCGTCAACGTGGTGCCCGACGCGGTGATCGTGGCCGCGCGTGAAGCGTGCGACCGAGCTGGTGCCCTCCTCGCCCTCGACGAGATCCAGACCGGGATGGGCAGAACCGGCTCGCTCTGGGCCTATGAGCAGCTTCCTGTCCGCCCGGACGTGATGACCACGGCGAAGGCGCTGGGCGGGGGCCTGCCCGTCGGCGCGTGTCTCGCCACCGCCGAGGTGGGCGAGGTCTTCGAGCCCGGCGACCACGGCTCCACCTTCGCCGGCGGGCCGCTCGTCGCGGCGGCGGCCCTCGCCGTGCTCGAGGTGATCGACGATCCGGACCTCCTGCGGCGCGTGCGCGAGCTCGGGGGCCGGCTTTGCGAGGGGTTGGAGGGACTCGGGCCGGTGACGGGCACCAAGGGCCGCGGACTGATGATCGGCGTTGAGCTGGAGGACGGCATGGACTCGGCGGGGCTCGCCTCGCGGCTTCTGGAGGAGGGCCTGATCGTGAACGCCCCCGTTCCCGACACGCTGCGGCTGCTGCCTCCCCTGGTGATCTCGGAGGCTGAGGTGGACGAGGCGCTCTCGATCCTCTCGACGGTCCTGGGCGACGGCTAGCATCGCCGGATGGCGGGGCTCCACCAGCGATGTTCGGACGGATCGAAAGAGGACGAACGCTGAAGACGCGGGTACTCGTCCTCGTCGATGAGATCGAGGAAGGCACCGGAGGCGCGGAGCGCCTCGCCGCGGCCATCGCAGCGGCGCTTCCGCGGGAGCGCTTCGAAGCCTGGGTGTGTGCGACACGCAGCATCACCGATGAAAAGGTCAAGGCCGACCTGCAGCTCGCCGGCGTGCACGTCCTCGCCCTGGGCCGGAAGCGGACCACGGACGTTTTCAAGTTCCTGCGGCTCGCCCGGCTCCTGAGGCGGGAGCGGATAGACGTGCTGCACGCCCACATGTTCGGATCGAACGTCTGGGGGACCCTGATCGGGCGCCTGTGCCGAGTCCCCCTGGTGATCGCCCAGGAGCACACCTGGTCGTATCGAGGCCGGCTCTTCCGCAGGCTGCTCGACGGTTACCTGATCGGACGGCTCGCGACCAGGTTCGTGGCGGTCTCGAAACTCGACCGCACCAAGATGATCGAGATCGAGCACGTCCCCGAGGAGAAGATCGTGGTGCTGCCGACCGCCTACATCCCGAGGCCGTCCAGGCTCGGCGATCTGCGCGCGGAGTTGGACCTGCCCGCCGATGTGAAGTTGATCGGGACGATCGCCGTCCTCAGGCCCCAGAAGGCGCTGGAGGTGCTGATTGACGCGTTCGCCGAGGTCCGCCGGGCCCACTCCGGCGCGCGGCTGGTCCTGGTGGGCGACGGCCCAAGCAGAGGAGAGCTGGAGCAGCGGGCGAGGGAGACCGCCGTGTCCGAGAGCGTCCACTTCACCGGCACGCGCGATGACATCGAGACTGCCCTCGCCGCCTTCGACGTGGCCGCGATGAGCTCCGACTTCGAGGGCATGCCGCTGTTCGTCCTGGAGTGCATGGCCCACAAGGTGCCGCTGGTCGCAACGGCGGTGGGCGGCGTTCCCGAGCTCGTCTCAGGCGGCGAGACCGGGCTGTTGGTCCCGCCCCGGGACCCGGACGCGCTGGCCGCGTCGATCAACCGCCTGCTGGACGACCCCGAGGAGGGGAGGCGGATGGCCACGGCCGCGCGGGAGCGCCTCGGCGAGTACACGCTGCAGCGCGCGGGAGAGCGGTTCGCCGCGCTGTACGAGCAGCTGCTGGCGGAGCGGGTGGGCTAGGCGGCCGCCGACTTGCGGCTGGCGCGGCGGGCGTTCGCGTATTTGGCGCGACGGGCTCGTTTCTTCTTCTTGGCCCGCTGCGCGGTCGGCGTCACCGAGGGCGTCGAGGTGGGCCCAGGGTTGGAGGCGTGCGGGGCGGTCGGCGTGGACGAGGTCGTGTCCGACTCGCCTGAGGGGCCCGGGAAGCTCGGCAGGTCCGGGCCCGGCACCTCGTCGGGGTAGAGGTAGACCGAGCGGCAGATGCTCGGCTCGGAGAGGCGGAAGTCCTTCGCCGCGCGGTTGCGGTAGCCGGGGGCGACCAGGGCGTTGTCCACGGCATCGAAGCCGATCTGATCGCCGATGCCGCCGTCCCCGTTGTCGCGGCCACCCCCGCCGATGCAGTTGTGACGGGCGATGTTGCCGGTGCCCACAGGACCGGGGTACCAGCTCTCGACGTTCTCGCGGACCTTGCTGTTGCTGATCAGGTTGTTCTCGACCACGTTGTCGTTCGAGGCGACGTCGGCCTCGCCGGAGAACGTCAGCCCCATGCCGTTGCCGTCGATCACGTTGCCGGTGACGGTGGTGCGCTGGGCGTCGGGGTAGAGGTGGACTCCGAAGTCGGCGTTGTCGTAGATCCAGTTCCGGGTGATCACGTTGTCGTCGCCGGCGCCGACGTAGATGCCGTGGTCGAGGTTGGTGACCGGCAGGCGGCCGCAGTCGTGGATCCGGTTGAGCTCGACCCGGGTCCGAACCGCGCGCCCGTACTCGTGGTGCCCGAGGATGAGGCAGATGCCCGTGTGGTCGTTGGTGATGTCGTTCCGGATGATCTTCGTGTCCTGGGCGTTGATGGTCGGGGAGGGGAGGATCGCTGCGTTCTTCCCGTTCAGGTAGAGGCTCTCGATCGTCACGCCGTCGGCGCCGCGGGCCACCCAGAAGCGACCGACGACGGTGGCCTTCTCAGTGCCGTAGTTCGTCAGCTTGATGCCGGGCCGGGTGACCTTGACGTTGCCCGTGTAGGAGCCCGCCCGCAGGCATGCGGTCTGCCCGGAGGAAACCGAGTCGACCAGCTTCTGCACCGTGCGGTAGGGCGCCTGCTCCGTCCCGGTCGCGGTGTCGGAGCCCGACGGCGAGGCGTAGCGATCGCAGGTGAGCGCCGCTTGGGAGCTGGGCGCAGCCGCGAGCAGGGTCAGGGCAAGCGTGATCAGGGTCATGAGACCGACTGACTTGGTGCGTGATCCGGACACACCCTAGGGATCGACTCACGCACGAATCCCTCTACGACCATGCCTGGATCTGGACCTGCGTACGGGGAACCGGAGGTCCGGACCTCGGCAACTGTTCGGCACGCAGTCGTCGTGGCTGGACGGATGTCCAAATCGACGCCTGAGGCGCACCAGGGAATAGCCTCCATTCCAACCACATGTTCAGGGAGGAATCGGCCTGGATCCGCCAGGCGTTGAAAGCCGCTGAGCTGCCGAGCGCCGGGCGCGTGCTCAACCTCGGCTCGTCCAGCGCCGCCGCCCGCGGCGACCAGCCGTGGATCGAGCGCGACGTGCTCGAGCCGCTTCGGGCCAGGGGGCTCGAGGTCGTGAACGCGGACCTCAAGCAGGAGCCGGGCGTGGACGTCGTCTGCGACATCGAGGCTCCGGGCTTTGATCCCGATCGCGACCTGGGCGGGCGATTCGACCTGGTCCTCTTCAACAACGTGCTGCCTCATGTCGAGAGCGTGCCACGCGCAGCTCATGCGGCCGTAAACGCCGTCGCTGACGGCGGACTGCTGCTCGCGAGCGTCCCGCGGTCGTTCCGCAAGACCTGGGACCCCGTGGAGAACGGCTTCCGGGCCTCGGTCCGCAGCCTGGTGCGGCTGCTGGGATCCGGGCCCGAGCGGGTGGTCGTCGTCGCGGCGGACGAGGTCAGCACCGCCGATCCGGAGCAGTACCTGAGCGGATTCGGCCGCGACCGCAGCGCGGTCCGTCTCGGTCGCTGGTTCCTGCCGGTTCCCGGCTTCACCGATCAGCTTCGGCTTCGCGTCGCGCCGCTGAGGTGGCGCGAGTCCTGCGCTCTGGTCCGAGTCGAACGCCCCGGATAGGACGGCGGGCGCCGCCGGTATTCTCGCGGCGCCATGGAAGGGTTGCGGCTGGTGGGCTTGGCACAGGAGGACCCGCGGGTGCCCGTCACCGGCGCGGGCGCCGCGGCGAAGTTCCTCCTCGATGCCCTCGACCGCCGGTACGCCCTCGTCGCGCGGTCGGGGGTCGACCTCAGCCGGCTGCAGAGGCTGGCGATCGCCGCTGCGACCTTCCATCCGAATCCCGCCAGCTGGCGGAACCGCCTCCACTGGCATCGCCGCCTCGCTCTCGAGGCTCGCTCCCGAAACAGCGGGCGCGTCCTGCGGGGGATCGGCGAGCCCTTCGACCTGGTGGTCCAGGTCTTCGGGCTGTTCCAGACCCGCGGGGCGCCGTACGTCCTCTACGTCGACAACACCGTCGAGCTCAGCCGCCGGCACTGGCCGGAGTGGGTGGACGTCACCGGCAAGGAGCTCGAGCGCCTGTACGACTGGGAGCGGCGCCTCTACGGCGAGGCCCTTCACGTCTTCGCGCAGGGGACCCCTCACGCCGAGTCCGTGATCGACTTCTACGGCGTGCCGGGGGAGCGCACCAGCGTGGTGGGCGCCGGCGCGAACTTCGATCCGCTGCCCGACCTGCCGAGGGACAGGCCCCGGGAGCCGACCGTCCTGTTCGTGGGAGGAGACTGGCTGCGCAAGGGCGGGGACTTCCTGGTCGAGGCCTTCCGGTCTCTTCGGGCGAACCTGCCCGAGGCGCGCCTCCAGATCGTCGGCACCGACGAGGCGCCGGCGGACGAGCCCGGCGTTGAGGTGCTCGGGCGGGTCGGCGACCGGACGCGGATGGCGGAGATCTACGCGACGGCGAGCGTCTTCTGCCTGCCCTCCCGTTACGACCCCTACGGGCTCTCGATCGCCGAGGCGATGGCCTACGGCCTGCCGTGCGTGGTTACCAGGGTGGGGGCGCTAGACGAGGTCGTGATCGGCGGCGAGACGGGGCTGGTGGTGCCGCCGGAGGACCCCGCGGCGATCGAGGCCGCCCTTCGCTCTCTCCTCACCGACGGGGAGCTCGCCCGCCGCATGGGGGCGGCCGGCCGCGAGCGGGTCGAGCGGCACCAGAACTGGGACGCGACGGTGGGGCGGATGGCGCCGGACCTGGAGCGGGCCGCGCGCGCGAGCGCGCGCCGCTAGTTAGACGCATCAGCCGCGCCGCGGCAGCAGCGAGCGCAGCTCGGCGAAGCTCGTCTCGCGAATGACGATCAGGGCCGCGACGTAGGCCAGCACCGCCGCCGCCCCACCCGCCAGCAGCTCCAGCCAGGAGATGCCGCTCGTCCCGAGGGCGAGGAGCAGTCCGGCCATCCCGAGCGCCGCCACGGTCGCCCTGCCGAGCGTCAGGAGCAGCGGCCGCAGCTGCAGGTCGATCATGTCGCGGCAGATCCAGACGTGTCCGGCGACGTAGATCGAGAAGGCGACATCGGTGCCGATCGCGCCACCGATGATCCCGATGTCCGGGATCAGCACCAGGTCGATCGCGAGATTGACGCCGACGCAGGCGAGGGCCAGCGGCACCCTGCGACGCGCCTCGCCGAGGTAGTTGACCCCCATTGCCAGGAGGGTGCCGACGCCGAGGAGGAAGACGAAGGGAGCCAACCCGCGAAGAACCTCTGCGGATTCCCCGTAGTCCGGCCCGAGCACCAGATCGATGATCGGCCCCGCCCAGACCACCAGGGGCGCCACGAGCATCGCCTGGAAGAGGATCGTGTAGCGGAGCGCTGCCCGGAACGGCTCGACCTCTCGCGACTCCCCAGGACGCGCCGCGAGTCGAGGCGTCACGGCATGCGACAGGGACTGCGCGGGGTAGCCGAGGAAGTTCACGAGCCGCAGCGGGGCCTGGAAGAGGCCGGCGGCGGTGGCGCTCAGGATCGCGCCGATCAACAGCACGTCGATCTCGGAGAAAAGGGCAAAGGCGCCGTCGATCACGAACAGAGGGCCGGCGTAGGCGGCGATCCGGCGCAGGTCGAGGTGCTCGCTCACTCGAGGATTGACGGAGTGGCTGCCCAGCAGACGAGCTGAGAGCACCACCGCGAAGAGGCCGGCGACGCTGTACCCGATCGCGCGGCCGAAGGCGGCCTCGGCGGCGGTCGCGCTGATCGTCACCAGCACGACGGTGGCTGCTCCCTCGAACAGGCTCTTGACCACCACGATCCTGAGCTCGTAGGTCGCGCGCGCCATGGCGACGAAGGCGACGCCGTAGAGCCCCATCAGGTTCTGCCCGAACAGGGCGATCGCCATCGCGCGCAGCGCCCAGACGAGATCCGGCTCGTCGTAGCCGGAGGCGATCGGGCCGGCCAGCAGGAACAGCCCGCCGCAGACGATGCCGGCCAGGAACAGCTTCAGTCGCAGCGCGCTGGCCAGCACTCCGGCGACCTCGTGGTGCTCGGCTCGGTGCTCGGCGACGAACCGTGCGGCGGCGGTCGAGACGCCGAACTCCGAGAAGAGCAGCATCGTGCTGGCGATCGCCAGCGCGAGGGAGAAGATCCCGAACTGGTCGGGGCCCAGCGCGCGGGCGAGATAGATGGTCAGTCCCGCAGTGACCGCCGCGCTGAAGAGCTGGCTCGCCAGCGAGAGCACTGCGTTCCGCCTGACGCTCGCCGCCGGCCTCATTCGCTCCTCACAGGGGTTCGGTCATGCGCGGCCGCCATATTAGGTCCGGCATGGCACTCGATCTGCCAGCGCGCGCCGTCGCTGCGGCGCGGCGCCAAGCCGCCCGGCGGGCCGGATCCCGCCGGGGCCGTGGCGTCGTGCTGCTCTATCACCGGCTCGGAGATCCAGTCCAGGACCCCTGGAGAATGACCGTCTCCCCGGAGCGATTCGAGCAGCACATGGAGATGCTCGCGTCGTCGTTCCGGCCGCTGCCGCTGCGGGATCTCGCCGCGGAGCGCAGTCTGCCCCCGGGAGCCGTCGCGATCAGCTTCGACGACGGCTACGCCGACAACCTGCGGGCGTTGCCCGTCCTGGAGCGCCATGGCGTCGCCGCGACGGTGTTCGTCGCCACCGGCTTCGTCGCCGAAGGCCAGTCGTTCTGGTGGGAGGAGCTGAGGGAGCTTGCGGCGGACGCCGATGAGCTCGAGCGGATCCAGGAGGAGCTTCGCGTCCTGCCGCCGGCGGAGGTCGAACGCTCGCTGGCTGAGCTGCGCGCTCGCGCCGGCCCGCATCATCCGGCGGACAGGCAGCGGCGGCCACTGGATCGCGGGGAGCTCGGCCGTCTCTTCGACTCGGAGCTGGTCGAGATCGGGGCGCACACGCGGAACCACCCGGGCCTCGCGCGGATCCGCGCCGAGATCGTGCGCCATGAGGTCGAGGGCAGTCGCTCGGACCTCGCCGAGTGGCTCGGCACATCCCCGGCGCTGTTCTCCTATCCGTTCGGGATGCACGGGCCGACGGCGCGCCGGGCGGTGCGGGAGGCGGGCTTCGAGGCGGCGTTCGGCACGTATCCCGCCCCCGTCACCTGGCTCTCCGACCGGTTCGAGCTCGGCCGCCTCTGGGTCGAGGACGTGAGCGCGGAAGAGCTCGAGGGACAGCTGCGAGGGTTGGGGCTCGATGGCTGAGCCGAGGGTGGACGTCGGGATGCCGGCCCACGGGAGCCCCCGCTTCCTCGCGGAGGCGATCGACTCCGTGCTGGCGCAGACCCACGGCGAGCTGAAGCTCTTCGTCCTCGACGACTCCGAGGGACCGGAGATCGAAGAAGTCGTCGGGCGGTACGGGGACGAGCGGCTCTCCTACCGGCGGATCGAGCCGGTCCCGGCGACACGGGCCATGACCGAGCTGATCTCCGCGGGCGACTCTCCCTACTTCGCGTTCCTCCACGACGACGACCGCTGGGAAGCGGACTTCCTGGCGCGGCGCGTCGAGTTCCTGGAGCGGCACCCCGAGTGCGGCTTCGTCTTCTCGGGACACGTCGACATCGACGCGGAGGGCCGGGTGATCGCCCGCGCACAGGCACCCTTCGCGGAGGGAGTCGTCCTCAGGGAGGTCTTGGTCCCGGAGCTACTGCAGCGCTCGGCCGTGGACGTCATGCACAGCGTCCTGATCCGGCGCTCGGCGCTCGAGGAGGCCGGGCCCCGGCTGGAGGAGTCGATCCCGAGGCTGTTCGACTGGGAGCTCTGGCTGCGATTGGCGCTCACCGGCCCGGCCGGCTACCTGGCGATCGACGACGTCGAGTACAGGGCCCACGATGACCAGATGTCGAGCGGGCCGGGCCGGGGCCGGGGCGTCGCCGAGCTGATCGAGCATGCGGATCGCCTGGTTGCGGGGCGGGCCCCTGAGCTTGCGCTCGCTCCCGAACTGCGGGCGCGGCGGGACGCCCGAATCGAGCTCTCAGTCGCGATGGACCTGCTGCAGGAGGACGACCCGCGCGGGGCGCGCCAGGCGCTGCGGGCCGCCCTCCGCGCGGACCGGCGCGCCACCCTCCGGGACCGCCGCTCCCCCGCGATCGCAGCGGCGCTCGCTCTCGGACGCCCCGGCCGCCGCCTGGTCGGCCGACTCAGGTCGGGGCTCTATCGCCGCGGCCACCGCAGGCGGATGCGGGGCCGGTCCCCCGGACAGCGTTCAGGCTGAGCGGCCGGGCCCGAGCCGCTTCCAGAGCACGTAGAGGATGGCCAGGCCGAACATGGCCGACCCGGCCATCTCCAGGATCTCCTCGGGGGGCACGAGGCCTGGGTGGATCAGCACGTCCTCCTCGCTGCCCGGCGCCGCGAGGTCCCACTGGATGGCCTCGAAGACCTGGGCGACGAACCAGGCGAGCGCGCCGCAGACGAAGAGGGCGACCGAGAGTCGGGCCCAGAGCATGTCGCGCAGCACGATGAGCCACGCGATCCCACCGAGCAGGATCACCGGGAGATAGAGGTACTGCCAGTTGACCCCGACGCTGGTCTCCAGGTTCTCGTGGAACGCGCGCCATTCGTCGATCCCCATGAAGGCGAAGAACGCGCCCAGGAAGAGCCACCAGCGCCCGCGAACGCCCTCGAGCGAAAGACCCGCGAGCGCCGAAACCAGTCCGGCGCCGAGCAGCAGCGCGGCGGAGAACTTGGCCGGCAGGACCCCCTCGGTGTCCATGTAGAACTGGGAGTCGTGGTCGCTGTTGTCGGCGATGCCCAGCGCGCCGAAGACCGCGATTCCCCCGAAGACGACCGCGGCGGCGACCCGCGGGTCGATCCGGGCGACCAGGCGCGCGATCCGGTCGACCAGCCCTCCGGCGGCCTCGGGTTGAGCCGGACTGTGCCCGACCGGCAGGCGCTCCTCGGCGAGTTCGCTCACGGGCCTGAAGTTATCGGTCCCGCCCCAGGTAGCGTTGAATTTCCCGGTTCGCGGTCAGTAGCATCGCCTCGATGGGTGCCCACCGGGAGGCGCTGGTGCTCTGCTACCACGGGATCAGCGACTCGTGGCCGTCCGACCTCGCGGTCACGCCCCAGCGCCTCCGTGAACAGCTCACCCACCTGCTGCGCCGAGGCTACGCCGGCGCGACCTTCACCGCAGTGGCTCGCGGGGCCGTCCCGGGCAAGGCGCTGGCTGTCACCTTCGACGACGGCTACACGTCGGTTCTCGATCGCGCGCTGCCGATTCTCTCCGAGCTCGGTCTGCCCGGCACCGTGTTCGTCACGACCGGGTTCGTCGGGCGTCAGCTCCCGATGACCTGGAGGAAGGTCGACAAGTGGCGCGGAACCGGACACGAGAGGGAGTTCGACCTGCTCGACTGGGACCAGCTCCGCAGCATGCAGGCGAAGGGCTGGGAGGTCGGAGGCCACACACACAGCCAACCGCACCTGACGCAGCTCGAAGACCGGGAGCTCTCCGAGGAGCTGGCGCGGTCCCGAGACGAGGTGACCAGCGAAATGGGGAGGACCTGCACCTCCGTCGCCTATCCGTTCGGGGATTTCGACGACCGGGTCGCCGCGGCGGCGGGCGAGGCGGGCTACGAGGCGGGTGGGACACTGCGGCCAGGACCGCCCGCGCCCCTCTGCTTTCCGCGAGTCGGCGTCTTTCCCCGGGACGTCACCTGGCGATTTCGCGTCAAGGTCTCCCAGGGCCTGCTTCGGATGAGGGCCTCGCGCCTCGGGCAGCCGATCGAGGACCGTCGCCAGCAGGCGCTCAAGCGGCAGTTGAGCTGAGCCGTCCGCCGCGGGCGCGCCATGTCGCCAAGCCGCCCGGGCCAGCGCTTAAATTGCCCACATGGCAGCCGCCGAACAGCGTCACGTGCTCGTACCCGGGGGAGCCGGGTACGTCGGGTCCGTCCTGACCCGCCACCTGCTCGATCGCGGCATGCGGGTGCGGGTGCTCGACTCGCTGCTCTACGAGAACGCGGCTTCGCTGGATGCGGTGGATGGCGACGGTTTTTCCTTCGTGCAGGGCGACGTCCGCACGGCGGCGGACGTGAACGGGGCGCTCGAGGGAGTCACGGACGTCGTCCTGCTCGCCTCGCTGGTCGGCGACCCCGTGTGCAAGGGCAACCCCGACCTCGCCAGGGAGACGAACCTGGACGGCGCCCGGCGGGTGCTGGAGGCGGCCGACGCCGCCGGGGTGGACCGTCTGCTCTTCGCCTCGACCTGCAGCAACTACGGGCTGCGAACCGACGAGAAGCCCGCCGTCGAGGACGACGAGCTTCACCCGCTCTCGCTCTATGCCGAGACGAAGGTGCAGATGGAGCAGGAGATCCTCGACCGGGCCGGCGGCTGGAGCTTCTCGCCGACGATCCTTCGGCTGGCGACCGCGTACGGACTCTCACCGCGGATGCGGTTCGACCTGACCGTCTCGGAGTTCACCCGCGAGCTCGTCCTGGGCCGGGCCCTCGACGTCTACGACCCCGACACGTGGCGGCCCTACTGCCACACCGAGGACATCGCGGCGGCGATCAGCACGACGCTGGAGGCGCCGGCCGAGGACGTGGAGGGCGAGATCTTCAATGCCGGCGGCGACGAGGGCAACTACACGAAGCGGATGATCGTCGAGGCGGCGCTCGACGCGCTCGACGGGGAGGGCGAGGTGGTCTGGACCGAGGGCGGCGACGACGCGCGGAACTACCGGGTCTCCTTCGCGAAGATCCGCGACCGCCTCGGCTTCGAGCCGCGGCACACCGTGCCCGGGGCGATCGAGGAGCTCGTCGCGGCGCTCAGGGACGGCCGGTTCGCCGACGTCGAGGAGCGGCCGCTCTACTACCGGAACTTCGAGCTCAACGGTCGTCAGCCCTCCGCGGCGGCGGGCGAGGGCGAGGGGGGAGGCGACGCCGGATGAGGGCGGTGATCCTGGCGGGAGGCAAGGGGACGCGCCTGCGTCCGTACACGACCGTGCTGCCGAAGCCGCTGGTCCCCGTGGCGGACCGGCCGATCCTCGAGCTGGTGATCCGCCAGCTCGCGCGTCACGGCTTCACCCACATCGATCTCTCGGTGGGGCACCTCGGCGGTTTGATCAAGGCCTACCTGGACCACGTCGAGCTCCCGGAGGGCCTCGAGCTCCACTACTGCTGGGAGGACGAGCCGCTCGGGACGGCGGGGGCGCTGCGGGGGATCGAGGGGCTCGACGAGCCGTTCCTGGCGATGAACGGGGACGTGCTCACCACCCTCGACTACGGGCAGCTGATGCGCTTCCACGCCGGCCACGACGCGGAGCTGACGATCGCCACGCACCGGCAGAACGTGGACATCGACCTCGGCGTGATCGAGTCCGAGGACGGCCTGGTTGAGGAGTACGTGGAGAAGCCGACGATGCACTTCGACGTCAGCATGGGCGTGTACGTCTACGAACCCTCGGTGCTCGAGCTGATCCCCGAGGCGCGCTTCGACTTCCCGGACGTGGTGAAGAAGATGCTCCAGGAGGGCCGCAAGGTGGCCGCGTACACGGGCGCCGGCGTCTGGTTCGACATCGGTACCGTCGGGGAGCACGAGCGGGCGGTCGCGGAGATCGAGGCTCATCCCGAGCTCTTCGAGGATGCCTGACTGGAAGGTCCCCCTCGCCGACGTCGAGATCGGCGAGGCGGAGATCGCGCGCCGTCACCGACACCTATCGCTCCGGCTGGCTCAGCATGGGGCCGCGGACGCAGGAGCTGGAGGAGCGCTTCGCCGCCTACGTCGACTCGGAGCACGCGATCGCGGTCACCAACGGCACGGCCGCCCTGCACCTGATCTGCCTCGCGGCGGGGCTTGGGCCCGGGGACGAGGTCGATCGTGCCCTCGCTCACCTTCGTCGCCACGGTCAACGCGGTCCGCTACGCGGGTGCGACGCCGGTATTCGCCGACGTGGAGAGCCTGGAGAGGCCGTGGCTCTCGGCGGAGGCCGTCGGCATCCGTGGTCGAGCGATCGGCACCCGGGCCGTGATGAACATGACCTACGGGGGCCACCCCGCCCGAGAGCGCCCAGCTCGCCGAGCTCTGCGCGGAGCGCGGACCTGCTGCTGCTCGAGGACGCGGCGCACGGCCTGGGCGGCAGCCTCGATGGCCGGCGCGCTCGGGACCTTCGGGCTGGCGGGCGCCTTCAGCTTCTTCTCCAACAAGAACCTGCCGGTCGGGGAGGGCGGGATGGTCGTCACCGGTGACGACGAGGTCTCCGAACGGGTTCGCCTGCTGCGGTCGCACGGGATGACCTCGCTGACCTGGGACCGGCACCGCGGCCATGCGAGCGGCTACGACGTGGTCGCGCTCGGCTTCAACTACCGGATCGACGAGCCCCGCGCCGCCCTCGCCACCGCGCGCCTCGAGCGGCTCGACGGCGACAACGAGGCGCGGGCGGTCGCGGCCGGCGTCTATCGCGAGCGCCTCTCGAACCTGGACGACGTGCTCGTGACCATGCCCGAGGAAGCCGGCGGCCGCTCGGCCCATCACCTCTTCACCGTCGTGCTCGGAGACGGGACGGATCGCGACGGCGTCCGCGAAGCGATGGCCGAGGGGGGAATCCAGACCAGCCTCCACTACCCGCCGGTGCACCGCTTCAGCGCCTATGACGAGGCCGTGGAGCTGCCGGTGACCGAGGACTACGCCCGGCGCTCCGTCACCCTGCCGCTCTTCCCGACCCTGACCGAGGAGGGGATCGGGATGGTGGTGGACGGCCTGGCGGATGCCCTCTCCGGCGGCTGACCGAGCTGCAGCGATGAGGGTCCTGATCGTCTGCCAGTACTTCACACCGGAGATCACGGCCGGGGCGATGCGCATGCACGCCTTCGCCGCCGGCCTGGCCGACCGGGGGCATGAGGTGGAGGTGATCTCGGAGGTGCCGAGCCACCCGGCCGGGGTGGTCGCCCCCGGGTATGGCGGGCACCTCGTCGATCGGCGCGAGATGGACGGCTTCGAGGTCAGCTACGTGTGGGTTCGCGCCACCCCCTCGAAGCGCGCGCGGGCGCGGCTGGTCAACTACGCCTCGTTCGCGGCGAGCGCCGCCGGTGCGGGCCTGTTCCGGAAGCGCGCGGACGTGATCCTCGCCTCCTCGCCGCCGCTGTCGGTCGGCAGCGTGGGCTCGCTGCTCGCCCGGCGTCACCGGGCGCCCTGGGTCCTCGACGTCAGGGATCTCTGGCCGGACGCCGCCGTGGCCCTCGGGGAGGTCGTTGAGGGCAGACTGCTGCGCGCCTCGCAGCGGCTCGAGCACCGCCTCTACCGACGGGCGGCGGCCGTCACGACGACCACCGAGCCGTTCAGGCGCGAGATCGAGGGTCGCGGGGGAGAGGGCAAGGTCACGGTGATCCCGAACGGGACCACGGCCGAGTTCCTCGCCATCGGCGAGTCCGAGCCGGACCGCGGGCTGCTCGGCTCGGACGAGGGCGTCTTCACCTGGATGCACGCCGGCAACATCGGCCTCTTCCACGGGCTCGAGACAGCCGTGGAGGCCGCCCGCGAGCTCGGTGAGGGCTTCAGGCTCGTCCTGCTGGGGCAGGGGTCCCGCCGCGCGGAGATGGAGTCCCTGGCACGCGAGGTGCCGCGAGGGACGGTGGTCTTCATGGAACCGGTCCCACCCGAGAGGGCGGCGCGGCTGATGCGGGCCTCGGACGCACTCCTGGTGTCGCTCGGGCAGTTCCCCGGGCTCGAGGGGATGGTCCTCTCGAAGCTCTACGACTCGTGTGCGGTGGGACGGCCGGTGGTCGTCGCGGCGCCTGGGGAGACGCGCCGAGTCGCCGAGGAGGCGGGCGCGGCGCGTGTGCGTCCCCCCGGGGGACCCAACCGCGCTGGCGGGGGCCGTGCGCCGGCTTCGGGACGATCGCGCCCTGCGCGAGCGCATCGTGAGCGGCGCCCGCGCCTTCGCGGACGCGAATTCACGCGAGCGCGGCGCCGAGCGGATGGAACGCGTGTTAAATCGGGTGACGGCCCAAGCTAGCATCGCCGAGCGATGGATCGCGATAGCACGGCGGACGCCGCGTGAAGGCGTTGGTCACAGGGGCGGCCGGGTTCATCGGCTCCAACCTGGTCGAGCGGCTGCTGGCCGATGGCGTCGAGGTCCGAGGAGTCGACCGGCTCTCCGACTACTACGACCCCGCGCTGAAGCGGGCGAACCTCGCGGGCCTGCTCGAGGACGACCGCTTCGAGCTCGTCGAGGGTGACCTGAACGAGCTCCAGCTGGCGCCCCTGCTGGACGATGCCGAGCGTCGTGTACCACCTCGCCGCACAACCCGGCGTACGCGTGAGCTGGGGCCGGCGACTTCGACATCTACCTCGGGACAACGTCCTCGCCACCCAGCGGCTGCTCGAGGCCGCCCGCGAGGCCTCGCTGCAGAGGCTTCGTCCTCTCCTCGTCCTCGTCGGTCTACGGCGACGCCGAGCACTTTCCCACCGCCGAATCCGATCGGCGGGCGCCGGTCTCCCCGTACGGCGTGACGAAGCTCGCGGCGGAGCACCTCTGCGGAGCTGTACTTCAAGGGGTTCGGCGTTCCGGCGGTGACGGTTGCGCTACTTCACGATCTTCGGTCCCGCGCCAGCGTCCCGACATGGCCTTCAACCGCTTCATCACGCTCGGCCCTCGAGGGCACGCCCGATCGAGGTTTTCGGCGACGGCGGGCAGGAGCGCGACTACACCTATGTGGCCGACGCCGCGGAGGCCACGATCGCTGCCGGCGCGAAGGGCGCGCCGGGGGCCGTCTACAACGTCGCCGGCGGGAACCGGGCGACGGTCACCGAGGTGATCGAGGAGCTGGGCAAGCTGCTCGGATCCTCGCCGGCGGTCGAGAATCAGGCCGCGGTGGTCGGCGACGCCCGCAAGACCGGCGCCGACATCACCAGGGCCAGGGAGGAGCTCGGCTACAGCCCGCAGGTGTCGCTGGCCGAGGGTCTCGCCCTGCAGCTCGAGGCCGAGCGGGAGAGACTCAACCCGGACCCGGTCAGCCAGTGACCGGAACAGGCGGGGAGAGGCGCGACGTAGCGATCTATGTCCCGATGGCCGCTGCCTTCTTCGGGGGGAGCGGCCCGACCCCCGGCTCTCCCGGCATTCCGCAGGCCGGCGGGGCTGAGCTGCAGATGACCCTGCTGGCCACCGGCCTCGCGGAGCGGGGCAGGAAGGTGGCAATGATCGTCTATCCAGGCTGCAGGCAGCCGGAGGGTCGCGGCCCGGACCTCATCGAGCGCGGGCACTGGGCCGGGGACGGGGTGCGGGGGAAGCTCGGCGAGGCGCGCCGCGTGTGGCGGGCGATGAAGGAGGCCGATGCGGCCGTCTACCTCTTCCGCGGCAGCGGGGCCCACCTGTTCGTCGCCGCCCTCTTCTGCCGGATCCGCCGGCGCAGGTTCGTCTTCTCTGCCGCCCTCGATCTCGACTTCGACTTCGAGCGCCCGGACCGCGGCCGATTCCAGCTCATCCTCTCGCGCTTCGCCCTGCGTCGGGCGGATCTGATCGTCACCCAAAGGCGGCATCAGGAGGAGCTGGCCCGTCGCGAGGACCTGGGCCCCGTGGTGACGATCCCGAGCTTCGCCGAGCCAGCCGAGCCAGCGACCGAGGAGCCGGAGGCGTTCCTCTGGATCGGCAGGTTGGTCCCCTACAAGCGCCCGCTTCCGTTCGTGGAGCTGGCGGAATCCATCCCGGAGGCGCACTTTCGGATGATCGGCTCGTCGACCAACGACACCCCTCCGGAGTTGGCGGAGAGGATCCGGGACGCCGGTGAGAGGCTCAACAACCTCGAGGTCCCCGGTCGCCTGCCACGCCCAGAAGCTGCTCGACTCCATCGGGCGCGCATCCGCGATCGTCTCGACCTCCGCGTCCGAGGGCATGCCGAACGTCTTCCTGGAGGCGTGGGCCAGGGGCGTGCCGGTGATCTCGCTCGAGTACGACCCCGACGAGCAGATCGAGACCCGGGGCCTCGGCGTGGTCGCGGGCGGCTCGCAGGAGCGGCTCACCGAGGCTGTGCGATCACTCTGGCGAGACGGGGATCGCCGTACGGAGCTCGGTCGCGCCGGGCGGGAGTACGTCCGCGAGGTTCACTCGCCCGAGGCCGTCACCGCGCGCTGGGACGAGGAGCTGAGCAAGCTCCTCTAGAGCATCTCGCGGTGCCAGACCTCGAAGATCAGCAGCGCCCATAGCTGCTCGCCCCATTCCTCGGTGCCGTCGAGGTGCCGGTCGAGCATCCGCCCCACAGCGGCCTCCCGGAAGTAGCCGCGGGCGCCGGTCTCCGGGTCCGTGAGCACCTCCGTCACGTAGCCCCTCAGCTCCCCCCGGAACCAGTCGCCGACCATCGGGAGCCCGAACCCGCGCTTGGGCCCGTCGAGGATCTGATCGGGTATCCAGCCCCGCAGGGCGTCGCGCAGGACGAGCTTCTTCTCGATCCCGCGCAGCTTCGTTGAGCCAGGCAGCGACGCCGCGAACTCCATCAGCTCGGGGTCGAGGAACGGCGAGCGCGCCTCGAGCGAGTAGGCCATGCTCGCGACGTCGATCTTGACCAGCAGGTCGTCGGGCAGATAGGTGTTGACGTCGACCTCGAGCATGAGGTTGACCAGGCAGTCCGCGGCCGCCTCCTCCCAGGCCGACTCGATCAGCCGCGGCGGCGGCAGCTCGGCGATGGAGGCCGCGAAATCCTGGGAGTAGAGCCGGTCGAGTTGGCCACGGTCGAATAGGGCCATCCGGGCCGCGTACCGCTCGGCCGGGCCGAGCGCGAGGTAGCGACCGAGGCTGCGCGCGCGGCGGTAGCGCCCGTCGGGGTCGCCGCGAGGGGGCGCGAGGCTCGCCAGTCCGCCGGCGGCCCCCCGCAGCGGCCCAGGCACCCGGCCGGCGATCCGCTCGGTCCGGAGCGCGGCCTCGTAGCGGTTGTAGCCCGCGAAGCTCTCGTCCCCGCCATCGCCGTTGAGGGCGACGGTGACCTCGCGGCGCGCCAGCTCGGAGACCATGAAGCTGGGCACCGACGAGGTGTCGGCGAACGGCTCGCCGTAGTGGCGCACCACCTTGGGGATGACCGGGGCGATGTCGGGATCGACCACAAGCTCGCGGTGGTCTGTCGAGAAGCGCTCCGCGATCAGCCGGGCGTTGGGCAGCTCGCTGTGGTCCGCCTCGGCGAAGCCGATCGAGAAGGTGCGGACGGGAGCGGATGATGCCTCCGCCATGGCGGCCACCACCGTCGATGAGTCGATCCCGCCCGAGAGGAACACGCCGAGGGGGACGTCCGAGATCATCCGGCGACTGACAGCGCGCCGGATGAGCTCACGGAGCCTTTCGTGCACCTCTTCGGCGTCGGCCGGCGGCGCCTCGTCGTCGTAGCGGAGGCGCCAGTAGCGCTCAATCGAGATCCGCCCGTCCTCGTAGGTGAGCGTGGAGGCCGGTGGCAGCTTGCGAACCGCACGGAACGCCGTGAGCGGCGCCGGGACGTACTTGTAGGCGAGATAGGAGTCCAGCGCGGCCAGGTCGAGGTCGCGCGGGATCTCGGGGTCCTGGAGCAGCGCCCGCAGCTCCGAGGCGAAGGACAGCGCGCCGTCGCGCTCCGAGTAGAACAACGGCTTCTTTCCGACCCGGTCGCGCGCGAGGAAGAGGCGCCGGCGGCGCGCGTCCCAGACGGCGAAGGCGAACATCCCGTCCAGCTCCCCGACGCACTCCGGGCCGAGCTCCTCGTAGAGGTGGGCGATCACCTCGGTGTCCCCCTTGGTCGAGAGCCTGTGCCCCCGCTTTGTGAGGTCCTCGCGCAGCTCACGGTAGTTGTAGATCTCGCCGTTCAGGATCACCGCGACGGAGCGGTCCTCGTTGTAGATCGGCTGGTCCCCCGTCTCCAGGTCGATCACCCGGAGCCGCTGGATCCCGAGCCCCACCTCGCCATCCAGGTGGAGGCCCCGCGAGTCGGGGCCGCGATGCTCCTGCGCTGAGCAGATCCGCTCGATCACCTTCCGGTCGACCGGGCGGCGGTCGCTCCTGGCCTGACCGGCGATTCCGCACATGGCGCGCCGAAGCCTAAGTCAGGCGCCGGAGCGCGCCCTCGATCTCCCGGCGGGTGAACTCGCGGGTCGCCAGCAGCGCGCCGGCGTAGGCCGCGAACCCGAGCACGGCCCCGGCGATCCACTCGAAGGTGGTCAGGCTCTCGGTTCCGAACGCGAACAGCACGCCGGCCATCGCCGTCGCCGCCACCGCCCCCCGGATCACGGTGGCCCCGAGCGGCCTCAGGTCGAGGCCGAGAGTGTTGCGGGCGATGAGCACGTGCCCGGCCAGGAAGAACGCGTAGGCCACGTCGGTGCCGATCGCTCCCGCGATGATCCCGATCTCTGGGATCAGGATCAGGTCCAGGACGATGTTGATCGTGAGCGCGCCCACCGCGAGCGGAACCCGACGCCGCGCCTCGCCGAGGTAGTTGATGCTCAGCGCGATCACCGGGCCGACGCCGACCATCAGCACGTATGGCGCCAGGGCGCGCAGGACATCGGCGGAATCCGCGTAGTCGGAGCCGAACAGGAGGTCGGTGATCGGGGTCGCCCAGACGAGGATCGGCGCGAGGAGGACGAACTGGAAGATGAGCACCAGGCGAAGCGCGATGCGCAGGGCACCCACGTCGGGCTCGGACCGCTCTCCCCGCGCGAGCCGCGGGCCGACCGCCGCGGCCAGCGCCAGGCCGGCGTACTCGGCCACGTGAAGGATGTTGTACGGGGCGCTGAACAGCCCGGCGGATTCAGGGTCGAGAAGGGCGCCGATCAGGATGGTGTCGATGTACCCGAAGGCGCTGAACGCCGAGTCGATGAGCAAGAGTGCGCCGGCATAGAGGGCGATCCGCCGGATACCCAGGCCGGTCGGCGGCGGCCCGCGGAGGTTCCGCCGCCCGATCGCCCGCAGGGTGATCGCCAGCCCCAGGATCGCCGCCACCCCGTAGGCGGTCGCGCGGCCGGCCGTGGCGCCCACCACGCCGGCGCCGGCCAGCACCAACGTCACGCTCGTCGTGACCTCGAGTGCGCTCTCCGAGAAGGCGAGGCGGAAGCCGAGCACGTTGCGGCCGAGCGCCTCGAAGGTGGTGGTGAAGAGCATCATCAGGCTCTGGCCGGCGACCGCCAGGCCCATCACCCGCAGCGGCAACTCGAGGGCGTCGGCGTCGTACGCATTCGCGATCGGCCCGGCCAAGGCAATCAGCGCGACCGCGCCGGCCCCGGCGGTGAGTAACTTCAGACGCAACGCGTGGCGGAGCACGCCCGCGATCTCGGTGTCGTCGTGGCGGCGCTCGGCGATGAACCGAGCCGCCGACCGCGAAACCCCGAAGTCGGCCGGCAGGACCAGCAGCCCGCCCACGCCGAGGGCCAGCGCGTAGATCCCGTAGTCGTCGGGCCCGAAGTACCTGACCAGGAAGAGCGTCAGCCCGCCGGTGAAGAGCGCACCGACGATGCGCATGGCGAGTGCGAAGAAGGTGTTGCGCGGGATGCTCTCCGCGCGATCTGTCATCTAGTCCGCTTCGGCGTCCGGTTGCGGGTTCCTGGCGATCGCCAGAAGCGCCGGCCCGAGGGCGAGCAGCAGCCAGAGCTGCTTGTTGTACTGGTCGGAGGAGAAGAAGAGGCTCGCCAGCAGCCCGAACAGCCCGATGAGCGCTGCCCGGGCGATGATCTCCATCTTTAAGTCCCCGTTGCGCACGAACTGCCAGATCGCGGCCAGCAAGGTGCGGATCAGCATCACGATCAATATGAGCAGCAGGGTCAAGCCGACGATCCCGAGCTCCGCGAGCGTCTCCAGGAAGACGTTGTGGGCGACCTTCTGGGTGTTGACGAGGAAGTCCGAGCGGCGAAGGATCCCCGGGGCGATCACATAGTGGATCGAGCTGGTGCGGAAGTTGCCCGCCCCGACCCCCTTGGCTGGATTCTGCTCGGACATTCGCCAGGCGACCTTCCAGATGTCCGAGCGTCCGGTGCCGCCCTGGATCGAGCTCACTCGGGTACGGGCTTCGGGCGGCGCAAAGGACACGAAGTAGATCACCGCGAAGACGGCAACCCCGGCGCTCACCAGCGCAACCTTGGCCCGCCAGCGGCCCGAGAAGATGATCGCGGCGATCGCGGCCACCCCCAGGGCGACCAGGCCCGAGCGGGAGACCGTGAGCAGGATGCCCAGCATCGCGAAGGTCGCCGCCGCCAGGGCGAGGTTCCTCCGGATGGGGTTCGCCCGGAACGCGAACGCCAGCCCCAGCGAGAGGGAAAGACTCG
Source organism: uncultured Solirubrobacterales bacterium (assembly GCA_963752605.1). Taxonomy (GTDB): domain Bacteria; phylum Actinomycetota; class Thermoleophilia; order Solirubrobacterales; family 70-9; genus CAVVYW01. The sequence continues at coordinate 632,891 of CAVVYW010000005.1, read as the reverse complement.
CGACCAGGGTCGAGGCGAGGGTGTTCGCGTTCTCGAACTCCCCGGAGATCCGGGCCGCCTCGCCCGTAGGGGGTGGGTTCCGCCCCGGCCAGCACCCCGAGCGCGGCCGCCGCGGTAGCCCCGATCACGAAGGCCGCGATCACCCTGATCGCGTCCTTCGGCGTGCGGATCGCCGTATAGATGATCAGGAACAGCATGGCGTTCAGCGCCAGGCGGCCGGTGGCCTCCCAGGCCTGCACCGGTCGTTCCGACCAGACGAAGCTGAGCCCCGCCCAGGCGATGAACATGATCAGGATGCCCGCCATGTACGGGTGCTGGCGGAGGAAGTCCGCCTTCGCGTCGCGGCTGGTCGCAAGGGAGGCGAACCAGGCGATGGCCAGCAGGAGCCCCGTCGCCTTGGTGAGGCTGAGCGTCGATCCCGACAGCCCCGGGATCGTCTCGAAGTAGGCGACGAAGGTGAACAGGATGACCCCGAGGGCGAGATCGGCGAAGACGATCACGACGAACGCGAAGGCGAGCGCCGCGAAGATCGCGAACCGCGGGTTGGCGCCGGCGATCAGCCCCGTCATGGCCGCGACGGAGGTCACGGCGAGCGGCCAGAGCCATCGAACCCAGTCGAGTCTCGCCGCCATCAGGCGGTTGCCTCAGGGACGTTCGGCGCCCACGAAGAGGCGGCCGTCGCCGCCCTCCTCCTCGACCTCGGGTGCCTCCATGTAGTACCGGTACTCGCTGCGGGGAGGCGGCGGGACGCCGACCACGGCGAAGCCGACCGGAGTGATGTCGTTGTCCGCCAGCAGCTCGCCGAGGCGTGCGATCCGATCCAGGCGGGACCTCCCCAGGCGCGTCACGATCAGGACGTCGTCGCACTTGCGCGCCAGGGGAAGGGCGTCGACCACCTCGGTCAGCGGCGGGGAGTCCACGATCACGAAATCGGCGAGGGCCTTGGCGTTGTCGATCAGGTTCTGGGCCGCGGGGATCGAGAAGAGCTCTGCGATCCAGCCGCCGGAGAAGTCGGCCACCAGGACCTGAAGGTTGTGGCCGTAGGTCGGGCTCGTGATCAGGGCGTCCTGGAGCGCGACGTTCTCGATCAGGACACTGACCACACCGGCGTGCGCGTGCTCGATGTTGAGCGCCGAGGCGAGCGCCGGGCGGCGCAGATCCGCCTCGATCAGGATCACCCGCTTGCCGGCGAGCGCCAGCGAGCTGGCTAGGTTGAGCGCGGACGTCGTCTTGCCCTCCGACGGTGAGGGCCCGGTTACGAGGATCGCCCGCGATCCGATTCGCCCGGCCTCGGGCCGCTCGAGGGTGGTTCGCAGCGTCCGGTAGGCCTCCGCGGTGGCGGCGGAGACGCGGCGCGGAGCGAGGGGCTCGTCGCGTCGGCTTTGATCGCGCGGCACCCGGGTGAGGATGGGGAGCCGGTAGCGACGGCGCAGCTGCTCCTCCCGCCGCAGCCGTGGGTCCAGGATCTGCGCGGCGAAGGCGCCGGCGATGCCGATCATGAGACCCGCCAGCAGGCCGCCGGCGACCGTAAGGGCCGGGCGAGGCTTGGCGGGGCTCGACGGCTCCGTGGCCTGGGTCTCGAGACGCATGGTCGGGTCCGGGCCGCTCCGCAGGGCCTGGAGCTCCGCGAGGCGGCCGCTGACGCCGGGCTGGTCCTGGAGCGGCTGGAGGGCCGAAATCTGGGCGTCGACCTCCTGGTGGACCGCATCGGTCTGCTCGGCGACCGCCGCGGCCGCGAAGGCGTTCGCGAGCTCGCTCGCCTTGGCCGGGTCATAGTCCTCGGCGATCACCGCGACGATGTTGCTCTGCGCCACCGGCTCGGCGTCCACCTTTCCGAGAAGGTCGTCGGGACTGTCGGAGATGCCGAGGTCGGCCTTCACCCGCTCGGCGACGTCGTGGTTGATGACCAGCCGGGACGCGGTCTCGACGTCCCGGGTCGGGTCCGACGATTGCCGGATCAGGGGGAGGCTCGGCAGCGTGTCGCTGGAGACCGGGGTGACCAGCAGGTCGGCCTCCGCCTCATAGACCTTCTGCGCGGTCAACACGTAGGCGATCGCGGCGAGCGTGGTGACCACGGTGGCGACGACCACGAGCACCCAACGCTCGCGGATCGTCTCCACGTAGCGCTTGAGGCCGAGCTCCTCCTCCGGAGGCTCGAGCCATTCGGCTGTTGGTCTGGTCGGGTCCTTCGCCAAGGGGTCAGCTGCTCCGGCGTGCGGGTCATTGTGACAGGGGCGTTCCCCGCCTCTTACTGGTTTCTTCTCGGACGAACGCGGCAACCCTTGAGGTCTCCGACTCGATCGTGTGCGTCCGCGCCAGCTCGAGTCCCGCCCGCACCAGCTCGCGACGCTTCTCCTCGTCGCGGCCGATCCGGTCGAGCGAGCGCGCCATCAGCTTCGGATCGCCGGGCGGCGCGAGCAGTGCCGCGTCGCCGACGGCGGCGCGAACCCCGCCGACGTCGGTCGCCGCCACCGGCAGGCCCGCCGCGAAGGCCTCGTAGAGCACCTGCGGCAGCCCCTCGGTCCAGGAGACGTGGAGCAGGGCGTGGGCGGAGCGGTACTCGTCTTCGAGGCCGCGGTCATGCGGAACGTAGCCGCGAAGCTCCACCGCGTCGGAGAGCCCCAGCTCCGCCAGCCGGCGCTCGAGCTCCTCGCGGAGCTCTCCCTCGCCGCAGACGATGAGCCGCCAGCGATCGTCGAGCTCCCGCGCGCGGGCCAGCACGTCCGCGAGGGCGAGCGGGTTCTTCTCGTTCTCGAGCCGCCCGACGCTGAGCGCGCGAAGCTCGCCCGAGTAGTCGCGGTCCTCCGCCTCGCGGAGGGTGACGATCTCGTCCTGCTCGATCAGGGAGACCGAGACCTCGAGCACCGCCCGGCCCCGGTAGGCCTCGGCCAGGGCCGGGCCGACGACGACGGTGGGCCAGCGGCGCGCCAGGAGGCGGAAGCCCGCCTCCATCAGGCGGGCGAGCGCCACCCGGAACCTCCGGCCGGGATGCCGGCTCCGCATGTAGGGCACCAGGTCCTGGCGGACGCCGAGCACCACCCTGCGCCGGCGCAGCCGGGCCATCAGGGCGAACGGGAAGGCGAGCGGGTGCGGGCCCAGGATCCAGACGCAGTCGAGCTCGTCGAGGGCCCGCCAGAACGGCCGCAGGGAGCCGAGCATCCCTCGGAGGGCCGGCAGCGTGTGGGAGAGGCTGGGGTAGTGGGGGAGCGGGATCAGGTCGACCTTGCCCAGCGGATACCGCGCGTCGCCCTCCGGGTCGAGACGTCCGATGACGACCACCCGGTCGAGGTGGTTCGCGAGGCCGGCCACGAACAACGCGAAGGCGCGCTCGGCATGGGGCCTCCCTCCGGACACCGAGTAGGTGTAGTCCGTATATACGCCGAGTCGAAGCACGGACCCGAGGATATTTCGCGGACCCGTCGCCTGGGTGGGCTAGCTTGGGTCCATGGCGGTCGCACCCGGCAGGCCGGTCGGACGCTCGGTCACCCCCGAGTCGCAACCGGGCGGGGCTTCCCTCCCACGCTTCCGGTCCCATCGCCCGGTGCCGACTCCGAACGGGCTGCCATCCCAGCCGTCGGTGGCCCTCCTCCCTCTGGGGCTCGTCGGGGCGATCATCGCCTGGTGGGGGCTGAAGGAGGGCGCTTACTTCGGTGTCGTCTTCCTGCCGGGCGCGATGATCCTGCTCTGCCTGCTGGCATCGCTGCTGGTGTTAGCACCGTGGCCGGCGAAGCTGCGGGGACCCGCACGGGTCGCCCTCGTCTCCCTGCTGGCCCTGGCGGGATGGACCCTCCTCTCGGCCCAGTGGTCGCCGATGCCCGACATCGCGATCGCAGACGCCCAGCGCGTCCTGACCTACGCACTCGCCTTCGTGCTCGGCCTCTGGCTCTGCCTCCTGCTCGGACGGCGAATGCTGCTGGCTCTGGCTCCGCTCGCCGGCGCCGGCGCAGTCGTCGCGGTCGTGACCCTGTTCGTGCTCTGGACTGGCAGCGACGCGCATCTGTACTTGGAGGACGACGCCACCCTGCGCTACCCGCTCGGCTACCGCAACGCCGCCGCGGCGTTCTTCGTGATGGCGCTCTGGCCGATGCTCGTCCTGTCCGCGAACCGGGAGATCGACTGGCGCCTGCGGGGCGGCCTGCTCGCGACCGCGACGCTGTGCATCGAGCTCGCCGTTCTCGCCCAGAGCCGGGGATCGGTCTTCGCGGTCCTGATCGGCGCCGGCGCGCTGGTCGCATTCCATCCGGCGCGGTTCCAGATCCTCGCCTTGCTGGGCCTGGCGGCGATGCCCGCCGCAATCGCCCTTCCGTGGCTGCTCGATGTCTTCCAGGCCGGCGGCGAGAACACGTCCGCCTCGATCCCGCCGCTGCACGCGGCCTGCCGGGCGATCGTCATCACGACCCTGCTGTCCCTGGCGGTCGGCCTGTTCGTCTCCTGGGACAGTGATCGCTTCCAGCTCCAGCCGGAGATGCGGCGGAGGGTGGGTCGTGGCCTGCTGGCGTGCCTTGGGATCGTGTTGCTCGTCTGCGTGATCGCTCTCGCCCGGACCGAGGGAGGACCGACCGGCTTCATCGACCGCCACAGCGACGAGCTCACCGCGGGCACCCCGGATCTGAGCGCACAGGGCAGTCGCTTCGGTCTCGACCTGCGCTCGAGCCGCGGCGACTTCTGGCGCGTCGCCTGGGACGACTTCACCGGCAACCCCGTGGCGGGGACCGGCGCCGGCGGCTTCCGGCCCAGCTATCTGCTGGACCGGGAGCTGAACACGGTCGACCCGGAGGACCCGCACAGTGTCGAGCTGCTGATGGCCGGCGAGCTGGGGCTCGTCGGGTTCGCCCTCTTCGCGTCGTTCATGGTCGGGGCGGTGGTGGCGGTGCTGCGCGCGCGCAGGCTGGGCCCGTCCGCGGCCGCCCTGGCGGCGGCGGCGATCGCGATCGCCGCCTACTGGCTCCTGCACGCATCGGTCGAATGGTTCTGGTCCTACCCCGCGATCACGCTGCCCGCAACGTTCGCGCTGGGGGCTGCGGCGGCCCCGGCGCTGCTTCGCCCGGCCGGCGGGCGGGAACGAGGCCCCTCGCTGGTGATGGCGGGGCTGGCGGGGCTGGCGGCGCTCTCGATGGTCCCCTTCCTGCTCAGCGAGCGCTGGACCAACAACGCGCTCGAGAGCTCGCAGCGCGATCCCGACGCCGCCTACTCCAAGCTCGAGGACGCCGCGGACCTGAACCCGGCGAGCGTTCGCCCCCTGGCGGCGCAGGCCGTGGTCGCCGAGAGCGCGGGCGACCGCCAGCGCGCGCTCGCGGCGCTCGACCGGGCGGAGAAGCGAATCCCGGACGAGTGGACGCTCTACTACCTCGAGGCGAGGGTGCTGGCGCCGATCGACCCGGCGGGCGCCCAGCGGGCCCTGGCGGAGGCAAAGGCCCTCAATCCGATCGGCAGGGAGGTCGACGAGCTCGCGGCGCAGCTGGGTATCACGCTTTAGCGCCCTCCGGAAGGCCGCTCAACGAATGTCCGATGCCCTGCAGCCGGCGCCGTCTCAGGCATGGCCCAGGCGTGAGTGATCGGGGCGGGGGAGGGCCCACCGGCGCGGTTTTCGCTGGCCTGCGGCTTAATACGGATTGCGGATGGCCGCTCAAGAACTACTATTGCCGAGCGATTCGAGATACAGAAGAATCGCCCCGAGGAATTCGTGCGGCGCTAAAGAAAGCCGCTGGGGGAGACGATGGGGGGTCCGAGGTCTAAACCAATGTTCAGGACGATCGACATCCGCAGAATCATCGCCGTACTCGGCGTCACCGCCGCGTTCCTGGCGGTCCCGGCTGCCGCGCTCGGCCAGACCGATCCGACCTCCGCCCAGTACAACCCCCCGATCCCCCAACAGGGGACCGCGGGCGGTGCCGCAGGCGGCGGCGCCGGCGGCACCAGCGGTGAAGCTTCCGGCGGCAGCGCCGGTGGCGGCGGGCTCAACAGCAACATCGGCTCGCTCCCCTTCACCGGCATGGACCTGATCATCGTGGCGGGCGTCGCCTTCGTGCTGACCGGCACCGGCTTCGCTCTTCGCAGGCTCTCCACGCCGCGGGGCCCTTGGGTCTGACCAGGGCCTGGCTCCCGGAGACACGACCATGACCGGCGGGTCAGTAGAGGTGGCGCCTGACGCGCCGTCGAGCCTGTACTTCCCGCACCTGAACGGGCTCAGCGCCCAGCGGCTGGCCGAGTTCGTCTCGATGCGGTCTGGCGCCCGCGGCGACCGCCGGCGCGATCACCTACTCACACCTCCAGTCCGAATGGCAGGGCGTTCTGGTGCTCGTCTCGATGCTGGGGATCGTCACGCTGCTGCGCAGCCCGCGCTATCCGCTCCAGCTGATCCCGTTCGCCTCGGCGGTTCTCTACGTCCTCGCGGCGCCCTTCGGCGCCGGCGTGGCGATGCTGATCAGCGCCATCGACGGCGCTCACACCGTCAACCTCACGGCGGGAGAGATGATCGCCCCGGTGCTCGGCGCCTGGACTGGTGACCGGGCTCGGCGCCTGGCTTACCTTCCGCTTCCGCCGAGAGCGCCAGATCAGGATCGCGGTGATCGGTACGCACGAGTTCGCCCGCAGCCTCGAGGCCGAGTTGAAGGCCGTCGGGGTGCGGGGATACAAGGTCATCGGCTGCATCGATCCCGAGCACTCCTGCTCCACCGACCGGGTGGCGGGCGTCCGGTGCCTGGGGTCGCTGCTCCTGCTCCGGCACACGGTCCTCGTCCACGGTCTCGAGCTGCTCGTCCTCGGGCCGCTCGGCCCCTCCACGGGGGCCGACCGCGACTTCCAGGGAGCGGGTCCCTCGCGGCTCGACGTGTTCGAGTCCGTCGCCGATGCCTGCCTGGACCTGCCGGTCTCGATGATCGAGGCGGGTCAGTTCTACGAGCAGCTGTTCGGCCACGTGCCCCTGGGCACGACCACCTCGGCCTGGTTCCAGTACCTGCTGCACCCGGACTATCGCGGCAGCTGGCCGATCTCCAAGCGCCTGCTCGACCTGGTGGTCGGGACGATGGCGGCGCTGGTCGCGGCGCCGATCATCCTGGTCTCCGCGATCGCGATCAAGCTCTCGGACGGCGGCCCGATCCTCTACCGGCAGACCAGGATCGGCGAGCGCGGCCGCGAGATCGAGCTGCTCAAGCTGCGCACGATGTACGTCGATGCCGACGAGCGGCCGGGCGCCGACGAGGCGTCGCTGATCACCCCGGTCGGGCGCGTTCTGAGGCGGCTGCACGTCAACGAGCTGCCCCAGATCTGGCAGGTGCTGAAGGGTGAGATGAGCCTGGTCGGGCCGCGGCCCGAGATTCCGAGGATCGTCGCCTCCCTCGAATCCAGGTTCACCTACTACGACCGGCGGCATCTGCTGAAGCCGGGGATCACCGGCTGGGCGCAGGTCCGCTGCGGCTACTCGGGCACCCCGATCGGCGAGGCCTGGAAGCTCTGCCACGACCTCTTCTACCTGAAGCGCCGCTCCCTGCTCTTCGACCTGCTGATCATCCTGGAGACGACCAGCACGATCATCTTCCCCGAGCCGATCAACCGGCCGGACGAGCGCTTCATCGTCGGGATCAGGGCGGAGGAGGACCTCACGCCCGCCAGCCTCGAGGCTGCAGCTAGCCGCTAGTCGGCCTCGAAGCTGGTGATCACGCCTGCGTCTGCATCTGGACCAGGGCGGAGGCGTCGTTGCTCAGGTGCTCGATGATCAGGTACTCGGTGTTCTCGCCGAGCCCGATGTCCACGGACCCGGTTCCATCCAGTCCGAGGCCTAGGTTACAGGGGGATGCTGGACCGGGACGGCGCTTCAACCGCCTCACAGTTCGCCGCCACCTTTCCGGCGCGGTTCGCGCATGTGTTGGCGGATGCGCGGGGAGCGATGGCCGGGATCTCCGCGAGCGCCGTCAACGGCGCGGGCCTGATTCCCCCGGAGGCGCTCCAGCGCCTGCACGAGATCTACAGGCTCCGGGTCGAGCTGGAGATCGAGACCGCCGGGGTCCTGTGGCGCACCGCCGAGGTGGTCTGTGCCATGACGGACGCGATCCTGGTCCTCAACCGCCGGAAGCAGCCCGCCCCGGCGCCGCCCAACGGCTGGCTGGGAGGGGTGGAGCGTGGCGTGGTCGAGCGGCGACGGGCGCGGCTCGCGATGCAGGACGACGACGAACGGCGTGAGGCGCGCTGGCCGGACCTCGGGGCGCCCCTCGCGAGCACTGACAGCGACGACGGACCGGCAGCGCTGACGCCGGGCAATGGGCGCCGGCTTGCGCCCGCCCGGGGCCGTCCTGCCGATACCGAGACAGAGGCCGAGGCGGCCTGAAGCCCCGGGCACATACGCGTGTCCCGGCGGCGGTACCCTGAACCGACCCTCGATCTTCCTGGTGTAAAGATGATCTGGAGAGGAAGCAGCGACTATTCGGGCGGGGAGCAATCCCCGGAGGCCCCTGGACCCGGCGACGAGTCCGGGCCGATCGGCTCGCGCGTGGAATCCGTGCTCGAAGCGGCCGAGCGGGCCGCGGCCGGTATCCGCCAGGACGCGGAGGAATGGGCCCGCCGCTACCTCGAGGAGTCGCGTCGCAAGGCCGACGACCTGGCTTCGGAGCGCGTGCAGGAGCTCTCCAGCCTCACCGAGACGCTCATGAACCGCGCCCGAGCCGTCGCCCAGCAGTCGGACGCGCTGCTCGCGGCCCTCGATGACGCCGGCCGGCGCTTGGTGAACTCGGCCCGCCCGGGCGGCAACGCGTCCGGCCCGGACCCCTACCCGCAGCAGGACCCCTACGGCCAACAGCCCGGTCCTCCACCGCCCGACTACGCACCGCAGGAAGCTGCGCCCCAGCCGCAGGCGGTGCCCGGTCAGCCGGCGTCTCCGCCCCCGGCCTATCCGCCGCAGGATCCGGGATACCAGGCTCCACCGCAGGAGGCTCCCGCGCCGCCCCAGGCCGTTCCTCGCCGGCTCCCGCCTCCGGCTCCGGGCTATGCCCCCGCGCCGCAGCAGGCCGCCGCAGGCCCGCCACAGCCGACGGGCCCCGAGCCCGATTCGCGGGTTTCCGAGGGCGCGCGGCTGCTCGCGACTCAGATGGCGGTGGCGGGCAGCACCCGGGATGAGATCGCCTGGCGGCTCCGCGAGGAGTTCGGCATCCACGACGCCACGGCGATCCTCGACGAAATAGGCCTCTAACTGGACCGGAAGTCGTCTTGCCCCGCGGCTACCGTGGGGCCCGTGCCCGCCCTGGCGACGCGAGAGAAGCAGTCCCCGAGCCATAGCGTTGGGCGCTTCGTCGCGACCCACGAGGACTGCGGAGCCGGATTCGAGATCACCCGAACCGGCCGGGGCAGGCTCTATCTGGTGTGTGGCGCCTGCGGGGAGCGGACGCAGTATGGGGCGGAGGACGCCGAGCAGCTCAGGGCCCACGGGGTGGATCCCAGCCAGGCGGCCACGGGACCGCGGTTCCAGCCCGGCAGGGAAGACGTCGAGCGGTGGCTGCCCGCCCCCGCCGCGCTTCCCTGGTGGGTCCCCAACGCCTACATCGTCGCCGTGATCCTGATCGGGGTCGGCATGATCGGCTTCGGCGTGCTGCGGCCGGGCAGCGACGACCCAGCGATCCTCAGCGGGGGCGGCGACCAGGAGGAGCAGAGCCCTCCCCCCAGCGGCCAGCCCGCCCCCACGGCGGCGCCCGCGCCCACACCCGCGCCGACGCCTCAGGCGCCGGTGACCGCCGGCGCCGCCCCGGCTCCGGCCCCCAAGGCCGAGCCCAACCCGCGGCCGTCCCGCCCGGAGTTGGACAGGGTCGAGGTGGCGGGGCGGTTCGCGGTCGGCGTCCCCGAGGGATGGGAGCGAGGGATGTCGGAGGGAGGGGTCGTCTTCGAGGCGCCTGGGTCCACGGCTGCGCTGCGGGTCTTCCTCGAGCCCGGGAGCGTCAAGCCGGGCTCGCTCGCGGACGAGGCGCGGGGCTTTCTGCGCCAGGAGCACGCCGGCGGGAAGGTCCACAAGCCGCGCCCGACGAGGGTGGGACGGTTCCGCGCGGTCGTGCTCCTCTGCACCTATCCGGGCGGGAGGGAGCAAGCGACGCTCCTCTCCGCGCGCGGCTATTCCTACCTGATTCTGAGTGAGATCGGCGGCGGCACGCCTGCATCCACGCGTACGGCCTCGGCCGCCGCCTTGCGCAGCTTTCGTCCGCTCTAGAAGCTGCCGATAGACCTCAAATCACCCGCTTTCGCGCGGTGACTGTGACCCTGAACGGACAAGCTACGGTAGAACGCAAATGGCGATTGGTGAACGATTCAGAAGCGGTGGCGCGCACGGGATTGCGCGCTTCCTTGCCGAGCACCAAAGGTGCAATGCGGGCTTCGACGTGCGCCGCGACGACCAACTGGGCAGCGGCAAGCTGAGCATCACGTGCGAGGGCTGCGGCGGGAGCGTCGAGTACCGGGCCGCAGAGGCCGGAGAGCTCGCCGCTGGCGGCCCGCAGACCGGGCCGGTTCCCGCCAACGGCGCTCCGGTCGCCCCCGTGGCGGCGCCTCCGCCACCCGTCGAGTCAAGCGCGCCGGCGCCACCCGCGCCGGTCGCCCCCGTGGCGCCTCCGGCCCCCGTCGAGCCAAGCGCGGCACCGCCGTCCAACTGGGGTGCGCCGCCCAGCCAGGCCCCGCCGACGGCCCGTCCCGTGGGAACGCCGGGGCTGCCGGCCGGGCGTAAGCCTCCGCAGGCCCGCCCGCGGTCCCACCGCAAAGGCGGGGTCTCGGGTTGGGCCTCCGACGCCCTCTCGCGATACCGCCGCGGTGCGCTCCCGGATTGGGTCCCTGTGGCTCTGATCGCCGCCCTCATCCTTGGCGGGCTGACGATGATCGCGATCGGGCTCACGAAGGAGGATGAGCAACCTCCGGCCGCTCCGCCCGGCGGGCAGGCGCCCGCTCAGGGCAAGCCCGGGAGCGGGCAGGGGCAGCAGCCGGCGACCGGCCAGAACCAGCAGCAGACCGGGGCCGCGGCCCCTCAGGGCGCCGGCGCCGCCGCGCTCAACCGTCGCACCTTCGCGGACCGCTTCGCGATCGGGGTTCCGGCCCGCTGGGACGACGGACTGGAGGACGGCGGGGTCGCGCTGACAGCGCCCGGGGCGACGGCCGGGATCGTCGTCTTCTTCCAGCAGGGCGGCGCTCCGGAGCCCCAGCTCGCGCGTGGAGCCCGCGCCTTCCTCGCCGAGCGCCACCCCGGGGCCCAGGTCGGAGCTGCGAAGCCGGTCAGGATCGGCCCCGAGAAGGGGCTGCGCATGGTGGCGACATATCCGGGGGGCGAGGAGGTCGCGGTCGTGATCTCCGCGGGAGGGTTCTCACATCTGATCCTGCGGCGTGTGGACCGGGGGGCCTCACCGGAGATCGAGCAGCAGGCCGACGCGGCACTGGCGAGCTTCAGGGCGAAGGCATAGCGCGGCCGGCCGCCCTTACGGCGGTAGCCAGCGCCCCTCCCCGGAGATCGCGAACGTCTGGACCGATCGGAGTCGCGCAAACACGACCCATCGCTGTGCCGCGCTGTAGAGCGGGTGGCAGGCGGTCAGGACGAGCCGCTCGTAGCCGACGCGGTTGATGATCCCGACATCGCCCGGGTCGACGATCTCGTTCTTCTCCACGGCGTAGGTGAACGCCGCATACGGCAGCACCAGCCTGATCTCGTCGCCGACGCGGATATCGTCGATGTTCCTGAACGGCGCCCCGTAGGTGGTCCGGTGCCCGGCGATCGCCACCGTGCCCGCCTGCCCCGGGAGCTGCGTCGTCGGATAGTGGCCAGGGCCGCGCTGAAGGATCGATGTCGCCGTCCCGTGCAGGAACACCGCGTTGAGGCCGATCCGGTCGATGTGCAGCCGGCCGATCGGATCTCCCGTCTGGATCCGCCGCTCGAAGAGGTCGGCGAGGACCTTGGCCTGCGCAGCGTCGCCCCCCACGCCGCTCAGCGCCGCGAACTCCCCGCTCGTTCGGAACTCCGACTCCAGGTCGTTCAGCTCGTCGCTGGCCTGACCCTGCTCGAGTGAGGCGTAGGCCGCGGAGACCGGCTCCTCCCACAGCAGGGTGATCCCGGCGTCGAGGAGGACGACGAGCCCCGCCGTGATCAGCATCGTCGAGAGGATCCTGGCCAATCGGTGCATGGGCCAATTCTCGCAATGGCCCCGGCTCTTGCCAGACTTGCCCACTCATGTCCGACGCCGAGCACGGATCGCCGCGCATCGCCTCCTATCAGGCCGACCCCGCCCAGGTCGGCCGCGTGCTGCTGCTCTACTCCGGCGGCCTCGACACCAGCGTGATGCTGAAGTGGATCCAGGAGCGCTACGGCGCCGAGATCGTGACGCTCACCGTGAATCTCGGCCAGCCGGGGGAGGACTGGGACGTCGTCACCGGCAAGGCCGAGCAGCTCGGCGCCGTCGAGACCGTGCTCGTGGACGCCCGCGAGGAGTTCGCGCGCGACTACGTGCTGCCGGCGATCAAGGCGAACGCCATCTACGGCAGCGGCTACCCGCTGTTCACCGCGCTGGGCAGGCCGCTGATCGCGAAGCTCGCGGTTGACGTCGCCCGAGAGCACAAGTGCGACACGATCGCCCATGGATGCACGGGCAAGGGCAACGACCAGGTGCGAATCGAGGCCACGGTGGCGACCCTGGCTCCCGAGCTGAAGGTGCTCGCCCCGGTGCGGGAGTGGAGGATGGGCCGGGACGAGGAGATCGCGTATGCCCGCGAGCACGGCATTCCCGTCAAGGGCGGGACCGAGCAGGCGCCTTACTCGATCGACGACAACCTCTGGGGCCGCTCCTCCGAGGGCGGCGCGATCGAGGACCTGGACGAGCCTCCGCCCGACGACGTCTTTCAGCTCGTCACCAGGCCCGAGGACGCCCCGGATGAGCCTCAGCTTCTCCGCGTCGGCTTCGAGGCGGGACGCCCCGTCTCACTCGACGGCGAGGAGCTCGGGCTGGTCGAGCTGCTCGAGCGCGCCGCGGAGATCGGACAGCGGCATGGCATCGGCATCGTCGACCACATCGAGGACCGCGTGATCGGCCTCAAGGTGCGCGACCTGTACGAGGTGCCGGCCGCCGAGATCGTGCTCGCGGCGCACCGTGACCTGGAGCGGCTCGTCTCCACCATCCACCAGAACAACTTCAAGGGTGCGCTCGAGACCCAGTGGGCCTATCTCGTCTACGCCGGGCTGTGGCTGGAGCCGCTGCGCGAGGACCTCGACGCCTACATGGACTCGGTGAACGAGTTCGTCACCGGCGAGGTGACCGTGAGGCTCTATCGCGGATCCGTGGCGCCGGTGGCCCGCTCCTCGCCCTACGCGCTGTATGACCGCTCGCTCGCCTCCTTCGGCGAGAGCGGGGGAGAGTTCTCCCAGGACGCGAGCCCCGGGTTCATCGAGCTGTTCACGCTGCAGAGCCGGCTCGCGCATAGGATTCGGGGCGACCGGTCAAGGGAAGAGAGGGACTGATGGCATCAATCATCTACGAGGCGATCGGGCGGCTGGTGGTGGAGTTCGTTCGGCGGCGCTATCACCGCGAGCTCAGGATCGCCGCGGGGGTTGGGGTCGCGGCAACCGCGCTTGCGGTCGGCGGCTACCTCGCCACCCGCGACACCGAAGACGAGGGTTAAAGGAGTCGCCCGCCGGCGCCCGCCGGCTGCGCCCCGAGCGAGCCCCGCCGCCGGCGCCGCCGGGGGAGGAGCCGGCGCCGCCTCGGGTTGAGCTGCCTCGCCCTCAGCTGGAGCATCGAGCGCGCGCCCTGGGTGGGGACGAACGGGTTCGCGATCGTCTCGCCGCTGGTCAGCGACAGCGCCGCCACCAGCCGGCCCTCCACGACGGCGCCGAGGAGATGCCCCTGGGGCTCGTGGGAGGAGTCGAGCTGGGCGAGGTGCGCGACGCTCTCGCGGTCCTCCTCGCTCAGAGTCCTGATCGTCACCTGAGTCTGGTCCTGGTTCATCGTCGCCCTTTCGTCGCCGTTTCCGATGGAACGAGCCAATGGTCCCGCGTGTGAGGTATCAGCGCAACATGGATTGCTACTTCATCTGATAAGTTGCCCTTATGCTCGACGTGAAGCGGCATGAGAGTGCTCCGGGAGGTCATCTCCAGCGGCTCGTTCTCGGGCGCGGCCGACAACCTTCACCTCTCGCAGTCGGCGGTGAGCCAGCAGGTCGCCGCCCTGGAGCGCGAGGTGGGACAGCCGCTGCTGGAGCGGACCAGCAACGGCCCAAGGCTGACCGCCGCGGGTGAGGTGCTTCTCTCCCACGGCGATGCGGTGATCACCCGGCTCGAGGAGGCCGAGCGCGAGCTCGCCGAGATCGCCGGGCTGGAGGGCGGCCGCCTCGGCTGATGAGCTTCCCGACCGCCAGCGCCGCGCTGGTGACCCGGGCGATGGCCGAGTTCAGGAGCCGGTTCCCGAACATCGAGCTCCACTTCTCCGAGGGGGAGCCGGAGGACTCGATCCCGGCGCTGACCAGCGGGGAGATCGACCTTGCGGTGACCTTCGATTACCCGGCGTTCCCGGAGGACTTCGGACGCGACACCGAGCAGGAGCTGATCCTGGAGGAGCCGATGCGCGTCGCGATCGCTCCCGGGCACCCGCTCGCGGCGTCCAAGAAGGTCAAGCTCTCGGCGCTCGCCGACGAGGACTGGCTCTGCGGCGACAAGCCGAGCTCCTGCCGCGAGCACGTCTTCAAGCACTGCCGGGCCGCTGGTTTCGAGCCGAAGATCTCCTTCGAGAGCGACGACTACCAGGTGCTCCAGGGCCTGGTCGCCGCCGGCCTCGGAGTGACTCTGCTGCCCGACATGGCGGGCGAGTATCCCGGGGTCGAGCTTCGCGATATCGCGCCGGAGACCCCGATGCGGAGGGTCTGGGCCGTGACCAGGGAGTCCGCCTCGCGCTCGCCGGCCGCCGAGGAGATGGTGGCGATCCTCCGCGACGTGGGGGAGCGGTACCGCTCCGGCGAGAAGCTCCGCGCCGTCGCCTGATCTGCAGGATTCCTTGCAGCAGGCACGAGCGGCGGTTTGGCCGACGCACGCCGGTTTTGGCTGTGTAAGCGTCCGTTAAGGTTCCCGGCTCGACAGAGCCGAATCCCGGCCAGAGCCATCCCCGGACGCGAAGCGGAGGAGATGGCGTTTGGTGCGGGAGCGGGGGACCCAAGAGCAACGGGGCGAATCGCAGGCATCAGGGCACCACATCTGCGTAGCGCCACTCCTTCGGCGCGAGCCCGTCAGCTAACCCCGCAGGCACAGGAAGGAGCAGGCAGATCTTGCACAGCCACGCGAGCAGTACCACGGGCGCCCGGCGCGTCAGCCCCGGGCGGCTGCGCCTCCGCCGGCTCGCCCTCGGGCTCGCGGTCGCGGGAGCGGTGGCCGTGCCCCTCGGCGTCGGGCTGGCGGGCGCGGCGGGACCGTCTCTGGAGCAGCGACTCGACTCCGCCAACTCCGAGGCCGACCAGCTCTCCGGGCGGATCGAGAGCCAGGCCGCCGAGATCGCGGGGCTCGAGCAACGCGCGCGCGAGGCCGGCGCCCGCGAGATGGAGCTGAGCGCCGAGATCGAGGTGACCGCCGCGCGCTCACGCGAGCTTGCGAGCGAGCTGGCCGCGGCGGAGAAGGAGCTCGAGCGGGTCCGCGCCGAGTACAGGAAGGCCGTCGGCGCCCTCTCCGACAGGCTGGTCCAGATCTACAAGGGGACCGAGCCGGACAACGCGTCCGTCCTGCTCGGCTCGGAGGACTTCGACGAGCTGCAGAGCAACGCCACCTACCTCGACGCGCTCCACGACGCCGACCAGCGGATCGCCGAGAGGGTGGAGGCCCTCCGCGACGAGGCCGCCTCCCACCATGAGCGGATCGCGAGCGTCAAGGCGGAGATCGACGAGCAGGCGCAACTACTGGAAGCGGCCCAGGCCGAGTTCGCCGCCGCGGAGGTCGACGCCCAGCAGGGGATCGCGGCGGTGGGCGAGGCCCGCGCCGCCGCGCAGTCGGATCTCTCCGAGGTTCAGGGGACCATTGAGGAGCTGGAGCAGGAGCAGCTCGAGTCCTCCGGTGCTTCCTACGAGGGTGGCCCGTACGCGATCCCGACCTACATCGTCATGTGCGAGTCGGGAGGCAACTACCGCGCGCTCAACCCGTCGAGCGGCGCGGGCGGCGCGTACCAGATCCTCCCTTCGACCTGGCGGGCGTACGGGGGCAGCGGTCTCCCGCACCAGGCCCCCAAGGCCGAGCAGGACCGGATCGCGGCGATGATCTGGGCGGACTCCGGGCCCGAGCGCCTGGTCCTGCGCCTAGCGGTTTACCGCGCTGGGCGTCCGCGGGTAAAACGGCGCGTATGGCACAGACAGCGCAGATGAACGGTGCCGGGATCCTCGCCGAGGACCAGACCGATAAGCGCGAGGAGATCATCGCGATGCTCCAGAAGGCCTACTGGATGGAGATCGAGACGGTGATGAGCTACATCGCCAACTCGGTCAACCCGGACGGCGTCCGAGCCCAGGAGGTCAAGGAGTCGCTCGAAAAGGACATCGAGGAGGAGCTGGGGCACGCCAAGCTCTTCGCCGAGCGGATCAAGGAGCTGTGGGGAGTGGTGCCCGGATCGGGGGAGTTCTCCGCCGAGCAGTCGTTCCTTCAGCCGCCCGCCGAGCAGACCGACATCGTCCACGTCATCCGCGGCGTGATCGAGGCAGAGGCCGGCGCAATCGAGCACTACACGAAGATCGTCGAGGCGACCGACCAGGTCGACCCGGTCACCAACGACATGGTGATCGACATCCTCCACGACGAGCAGGGCCATAAGCGCCTCTTCGAGGGCTTCCTCCGCGAGTACGAGGCCGAGGGGCTCGCCTAGCTCGCGATCGCCTTCAGGTCCTTCGGCCTGAAGAGGACGTGCAGCAGGTGGTCGTCGATCCCGGCGAGGCCGCCCTTCTTCATCTTCACCCGTGAGCCGGTGACCAGGGCCACGGCCTGGGAGAAGTCGGGCTCGTGGCCGACCAGCATCACCTCGCCCCGGCCGCCCGCGACCTCCACCGGGTCGAAGTCCCCGCCGGCGAGCCGATCGTCCTCCTCGACGTTGGTGCTGAGCTCCTTGCAGGCGAGCTCCGCGGTCTCGCGGGCGCGCACCTTGGGGCTGGTCAGGCAGACGTCGAGCTTCACGCCCAGCTCGGCCAGCGCCTTTCCGGCCGCCGTCGCCTGACGGCGGCCCTTCTCGGTCAGCTCGCGCTCCGCGTCGGGCTTGCCGGCGCCGTCCTCGGCATCGCCATGACGAAGTAGCCAGACCACTCACCGAATCCTCTCCGAAGTTGCGCGAAACATGCACGTCAGGCGCGCCTTTGCGTCCAGGGCGCTTGCGAGGATGGCTGGGTGAGCGCCGTCCACCTGCACGTCCACAGTGAGTACTCGCTGCTCGACGGCGCCTGCAAGATCAAGGGACTCGCCGAACGCGCCGCGCAGCTTGGGATGCCAGCCCTGGGCCTCACCGACCACGGCGTGATGAACGGCGCGGTCGAGCACTACAAGGCCTGCCGCGAGGCCGGGGTCAAGCCGATCATCGGCGTCGAGGCCTATCTGGTCGACGACCGCAAGGCCACCCCGGCGCAGCCGCGCTACGAGCGCAACCACATCACCCTGCTCGCGCAGAGCGAGGCCGGCTTCCGCAACCTGGTGAAGCTCAGCTCCGCCGGCTTCCTGGAGGGCTTCTCGCGCGGCAAGGCCAACGTGGACATGGAGCTGCTCGCCTCCCACTCGGAGGGCGTGATCGCGCTCACCGGCTGCCTCCAGTCGCGCTTCTGTCGCCGCCTGGTCGAGGACCGCCCCGACGACGCCCGCGCCCACGTGGACGACCTGATCCAGGCCTTCGGCCCGGAGCAGGTCTACTTCGAGGTCCAGCGCAACGGGGTGCCCGAGCAGGACAAGGCCAACGAGGGAATCATTCGCACGGCGAGGGAGCTCGGCCGGCCGCTGGTGGCGACGGCCGACGTCCACTACCTGACCCGTGAGGACTACGACTCTCATGCCGCCCTGCTCTGCGTCCAGACCAAGTCGACGATCGAGCAGCCGAAGCTCAGCTTCGACACCAACGAGTTCTATTTGAAGAGTCCCGAGGAGCTGTCGGAGTCGTTCTCCGACCTCCCCGAGGCGATCGCGACGACCACCGAGATCGCGGAGCGGTGCGACGTCGAGATGGAGCTGGGCAAGCTGCTGCTGCCCCGCTTCCCGACGCCGGACGGCGTGGAGCCGGGGGAGATGCTGCGCGACCTGGCGTCCGAGGGGCTGGTGAGGCGCTACGGCGACCCGGTCACCGCTGAGGCCCGCGAGCGCCTGGACATGGAGCTGGGCGTGATCTCGGAGATGGGATTCGAGAGCTACTTCCTGATCGTCTGGGACTTCGTCCGCTACGCGAAGTCCGAGGGAATCGCCGTCGGCCCCGGCCGCGGGTCGGCCGCGGGCTCGATCGTGGCCTATGCCCTGGACATCACCGACCTTGACCCCATTGGAAACGGCCTGCTGTTCGAGCGGTTCCTCAACCCGGGCCGCAAGTCGATGCCCGACATCGACATCGACTTCTCGGTCCGTGGGCGCGAGCGGGTGATCCGATACGTCGCCGAAAAGTACGGGCGCGACCGCGTCGCGCAGATCATCACCTTCGGCAAGATGGCCCCGCGGGCCGCGACGCGCGATGCGGCGCGGGTGCTCGGCTACGACTACGGCACCGGCGACAAGCTCGCCAAGCAGATCCCCGAGCCGGTACTCGGGCGCAACCCCAGCTTCGAGGAATGCCTGAAGGCCGGGGAGGAGCTGAAGCGGACCTATGACACCGACGCGGACGCGAAGAAGATTCTCGACACCGCGCGAGGCCTCGAGGGCATCGTGCGCAACCACTCGATCCACGCCGCGGCGGTGGTGATCGCCGACCGGCCGCTGCAGGAGATCGTGCCCCTCCAGCTTGCGGAGGATCGCGCGTCGAACGGGAACGGCAACGGGGCGGCCGGCAACGGGGGGAAGGCGGAGCGGGCCTACAAGACCGTCACCCAGTACTCGATGGGCCCGATCGAGGAGATGGGCCTGCTGAAGATGGATTTCCTCGGCCTGCGAAACCTGGACGTGATCGAGGACGCGGTCGACATCGTCGAGCGCTCCCGCGGCGAGCGGGTGGAGATCAAGGACATCCCCCTCGACGATCTCAAGACCTACGAGATGCTCTCCCGTGGCGAGTCGATCGGCGTCTTCCAGTTCGAGTCCGATGGCATGCGCGACGCGCTGCGGACGGTGCGGCCCACCGAGTTCCAGGACCTGGTCGCACTCGTCTCGCTCTATCGGCCCGGGGCGATGCGCTACATCGGCGACTACGCGAAGGGCAAGCGCGATCCCGAGTCAGTGTCATACCCGGACCCGCGTCTGCGCCCCGTCACCGAGTCCACCTACGGCTGCGTGATCTACCAGGAGCAGTTGATGGAGATCGCCAAGCAGATGGCCGGCTTCAGCCCGGCCGAGGCCGACGACCTCCGCAAGGCGGTGGGCAAGAAGAAGCGAGACCTGATGGCGACGATGAAGGGCAAGTTCCTCGACGGCCTCGAGGCGTCGGGGACCGAGATCCGCGTCGCCAAGGACCTCTGGTCGCTGATGGAGGCCGCCGCCGACTACTCCTTCAACCGCAGCCACGCCGCCTGCTACGCGCTGATCGCCTACCGCACGGCCTGGCTGCGGGCGAACTATCCGGCCGAGTACATGGCGGCGCTGATCTCGACCGTGATGTCCACGAAGGACAAGGTCCCGTTCTTCGTCAACCGCTGCGACGAGATGGGGATCGAGGTGCTGCCGCCGGACGTCAATGCCTCGGACCACGGCTTCGTCGTCTCGGGCAAGAGCATTCGCTTCGGGCTCGACGCCGTCAAGAACGTCGGCCACCAGGCCGTACAGGCGATCCTCGAGGCCCGCGCCAAGGAGGGCGAGTTCAGCTCGCTGTGGGACTTCTGCGAGCGGGTGGACAACCGCGCGGTCAACAAGCGCGCCGTCGAGTGCCTGATCAAGTGCGGGGCGATGGACTCGACCGGGGCATCGCGTCAGGGCATGCTGGAGGCCCTGCCGACCGCCATCGCGTTCGGGCAGAAGGCGCAGGAGGACTCGCGGCTAGGCCAGAGCTCGATCTTCGATCTCGGCGACGCCGCGGACGCCGATGGCGGCTCCGGTCGCACCCAGCACCCGGCGATCGCAGCCGAGGAGTTTGAGGAGCGCGAACTGCTGCGCCTGGAGAAGGAGACGCTGGGCACCTATCTCTCGTCGCATCCCCTCGCCGAGGTTCGGGACGTGCTTCGGGCCCGGGTGGACTGCCCGCTCTCCGAGCTCGGCTCGAAGCAGGACGGCTCCTTCATCACGCTCGGGGGGATCGTCACCGAGTTCAAGCGCCACACCACCAAGAGCGGCAGCCCGATGGCGTTCGCGACGCTCGACGACATCGAGGGGCAGGTGGAGATGCTGGTCCTGGGCAAGGCCTACGAGGAGTCCACCGAGTCGCTCGCGATGGACAGCATCGTGCTCGTCACCGGCCGGCTGGACCACAAGGAGCGGGGGCAGACCAAGCTGATCGCCCAGGAGGTCCAGGCTTTTCGTCCCACCGACGACGAGGTCGCGAGGGCGCGGGCGGCGCGCGGCACCGAGCCGATCGTCCGGCGGATCAACGCGAGCGCCTTCGGCGTCTCCCTGGTGGACGAGCTGAAGTCCGTCTTCGAGAGCTTCCCGGGCGAGACCGAGGTGATTCTCGAGATGGAGACCCGCGAAGGGCTGCGCTGCCTGCGCTTCGGCGCCGGCTACCGGGTCAAGCCATCCGCGGCGCTCCACGCCGAGCTCGATGCGCTGCTCGGGTCCAGCGCTCAAGCGGCGTAACTGCGGTCGCTACCACCATCCGTGCGGGAAGTCAACCGGGCGGTCGTTGAGGCCCGGGTTTGGCGTCTTTGACCGGCGTAGACTGATCGCCGATGCCGACCGGCAAGACGCAGGAGAGACGCAGCGCCGCTGGCGAGTGCCGTCAGTGCCGGTCCTTCTGCGACAAGCTGGTCAACCCGGCCGGCTGTCTCGAGATGGGGTGCCCCTACCTCTACTCCTACGAGGACGTCCGGACAGGGCAGCGGTTCATGGGCTGCCTCAACAAGGTCTTCGCCGCGGAGATCGACCTCGACATGTTCGTCCTCGCCGAGCACGCCGGCGGCTACGGCGGGATCAAGATGACCGGCAAGCCGCTGCCGCAGTGCCAGTTCTCGGTCGAGAAGGCCTACGAGGGCGACGGCCCGGCCTACGAGTGCGTCAACAAGACCTTCTTCGACTGCGACCACGACGGCCCGGAGGCGATCCGGGCCTTCGACCTCAGGAACTCGCTGACCTGAGCGCCTCCGCGCGGCTGATCCGGTTCCGCCCCCAGCCGGAGGCGACCGCGAAGCCGAGGAGCCGGTCGAAGTAGGTCTCCGGCGCCGGCGCCGTGATGCCGGCCGGCTCCAGCCGCGAGCGCGCTCTGCGGTCGTCGAAGCGCACGCCCATCGTGAAGTAGGGCAGCAGGCTCTCGGTCCGCTGCAGCGCCCGCCGCTTGCGCCCGCGATTGAGCCGCAGCAGCAGCGGGTGGAGCAGCGCCCGGTAGAGCCCAGGGGGTACGAGCCGCGGCACAGGGCGCTTGAAGTACCGGGCGGCACGGGAGGCGAGGCCGCCGATCGTCGTGGCGCGATCACCCGCAACCAGATGGTGGACCTCGCCCACCTCGGCCGGCTGGTTGGCGAGCTCGAAGATGGCGTCCGCGACGTAGTCGACCGGCACCACGTCGACCGGGGTGGTCGGCCGCGCTGGCAGGGCGACCAGCGCACCCGACTGGAATGCCCTCAGCGGCGGATAGAGGACGTTGAACGCCGGCGTCCAGCCGCTGCCCTGCTCGCCGACGATGATGCTGGGCCGGAAGACCTGCACCGGGAGCCGCTCGGCGGATTGGTGCACGAGCTTCTCGGCTTCGAACTTCGAGCGCTCATACGAGTTCCGGAAGCCCTGCCCGAGCTCGAGCCGGTCCTCCTCGAAGGTGCCGACGTGGTCGCCCGCGACGTAGGCGGTCGAAACGTGCGCGAAGCGGCGGATGCCGCCCTCACGCCGGCAGAGATCGGCCAACTCGAGCAGCCTCCTGGTCCCGAGGACGTTGATTCGCCGTGAGTCCTCGAGCGGCAGCTCGAAGGAAACGGTGGCGGCGCTGTGGACCACATCGCTGACATCCCGGGCGAGCGAGCGCCGCCGATCGGTCCCGAGGCCGAGATCCGGCGCCTCGAGGTCGCCGGCCACGGCCGTCCAGCGGAGCCGGTGAGCGTCGCGATCGCCGCAGACGTTTTCGATCACCCCGCGCACGCGCTCGGAGGCCTCCTCGTCGTCTCTCGCGCGAACGAGGGCGTGGACGTGACGGTCGCTCCCCTCGAGGTACCGCGCGAGCAGCTCCATCCCGAGGAAGCCGGTCGTGCCGGTGATGAGGACCGATTTGCCGCCGGGCACCATCCCGTCAGGTCAGCGCCAGCAGCTCGTCGCTCGAGCGCTCGACGGCCTCCGCGACCCGCTCCACGTCGCCGAGCGCGTCACGGTCGGCGTAGAGACCGAAGCAGGCGCGGCCCTGGATCGTGGTCATGCCGATCGAGAGGGAGTGACGATCGGGGATGGGGACCACCGGGTATGCCGCCTTCAGCTCGCAGCCGAGCATGTACATCGGCTCCGTCGGCCCCGGGATGTTGGAGACGGTCAGGTTGAACATCCGCGGGCTCGCCACGATTCGCGAGGCGATTTTCTGCAGTCCGCGCGGCGCGTAGCCCGCCAGGTCGAGCAGCGTGTTTGCGACCCTCGCGTCCCGGCCCCGCTTGCGCCTCCCGAGCGCCGCCTTGAGGCGCCGGAGGCGCCGGGCCGGATCCGGCTCGTCGCACGGCAGGTCGACGAACATGAACGAGATCCGGTTTCCGAGCTCCTCGAGCTCGCCGTCCTCGCGCACGTTGACGGGGACCATGGTCTTCAGGGGCCGCGGGCTCTGATCCCGGTCGAGCTGCAGCCGCCTCAGCGCTCCGGCCGCGATCGCGAGGTAGACGTCGTTGACGGTGGCACGGAAGTGTCGCCTGATGCGCTGGAGGTCCGCCAGCGGCCGCTCCACCCGCGCCAGCCGCCGGCGCGGGGAGATCCGTTCATTGAGCATGGCAACCGGGCGGGCCGGACGCAGCCCCCGCGCCAGTGCGCCAGCGGCCTGACCCGCCCGTCCGGGCAAGCGGCCCAGGCGCTCAGGCGAGAGCAGCAGCCCGGAGGCCTTCCGCGATACCTCCAGCTGCGTACTCACCTTGTCGCGGGCGGCCATGCGGAGGCGGGCGAGCCGGCCCGGGGGCGGGGTGGGCTTCCAGTCGTCCGACGGCTGGCTGGGAGGGTCGGGTGTCGGATCGAGCAGGAGCATGGCGAGCTCGACCGCGGCCACACCGTCGACCATGCAGTGGTGGACCTTGCCCACCAGGCCGACGCGGCCATCGTCCAGGCGGTCCGCGATGCAGATCTCCCACAGTGGCCGGTCGTGCTCCAGCGGCCGCGACATGCATTCCGCAGCGAGCTGGTCGAGGTCGCGGGAGTGGGAGCGGATCACGTGGCGGTCGACGTCGAAGCGCTCGTCGTCCACCCAGCTGGGGGCGTCCAGGCCGAATGGCGCCGGGCTCACCTTCTGGCGGTAACGGGGCGCCAGATGAAGGCGGCCCTCGATGTGATTTCGAAGCTGCTCGAAGTCGGGCCGCGCCCTGCCTGCGGGAGGGTCGAACACGGCGGCCCAGCCGACGTGCATGTGCGCCGTCGCGCTCTCTGTGGCCAGAAACGAATCGTCAAGCGGAGACAATCGAGTGGCAGACATGTGTCTCTCCTCTCGCGAATTTCTCCGCGACTGTTTCTGGGCGCGCACGTTCCCGCAGGCCCACCGCACCCCGAACAGTTCCGTTTACCGCGGGCACAACGTGGCAAACCTGCGGGCTCGCTATTTGCGGTCCCCGGTCGCTTCCCGCCAGAGACGGCGGACGAGCTGAACGTCCTTGCGCGCCACGTTGTGGCCGTCGATCCCCGGCCCCTCGAGCACCGCCGGCACGTCGTCGAGTCTCGGCTCACCCAGGAATGCGCGGAGTCCCTGTCGTCCGATCTCGCCCTTGCCGATCGGAGCATGGCGGTCGCGGTTGGAGCCGCGCTCGTCGCGGGAGTCGTTCACGTGTAGGAGCTTCAGCTGGCGCAGCCCGACCTTCGCGTCGATCTCGTCGACGAGCTCGGACATCCCCTCCGGAGTGCGGACGTCGTACCCGGTCGCGTGCAGGTGGCAGGAGTCGATGCAGAGCCCGAGTCGCTTCGGGCCGCCGGTCCGCTCGATCAGCTCCGCGGTCTCGTCGAAGTCCCGGCCGAGGAGCTGCGGGGAGCCGGCCGTGTTCTCGTAGATGATCGGGCACCCCTCGCTCCGCGCGAGCGCCTCCTTAATCAGGGCGACGGCGCGCTTGCGAGCGTTGGTGCGGGTGTCCTTCTTCAGCGCTCCCGGATGGACGATCACGCCGAGGGCCCCGATCCCGTCGCCGACCCGGAGGGCGTGGGTGAGTGAATCGAGCGACTTCCTCTGCATTTCGCGGTCCTCGGTCGCCGGGTTGATCAGGTAGATCATGTGGATCGCGACCACCTCAACACGTGAGCCCTTCACGGCCTCTCGGAACGCGGCGAAGTCCTCGGCGGTGTAGCGCGTCGGGCGCCACATCCGCGGGCTCTGGTTGAAGATCTGAATCGCGTCGGAGCGGGTGTCCTCGGCGCGCTCGAGGGCGTTGAGCAGACCACCCCCTGTGGAAACATGGGCGCCGATCAGCATCGTGAGCTCCGATTCATCAGTCCGAGTCCGCTTCGCCCCGTCTCCGACGGGCGCCCTGCACATCGGCGGCGCCCGGACCGCACTCTACAACTGGCTCTTCGCGCGGGGCCGGGGAGGGGAGATGCTGCTTCGGATCGAGGACACCGACCGCGAGCGCTCGACCCCGGAGAACGTGGAGCAGATCCTCGACGCGCTCCGCTGGCTCGAGCTGGACTGGGACGGCGAGCCGATCAGCCAGTACGAGCGCGCCGACCGCCACCGGGAGCGGCTCCAGGAGCTGCTGGAGGGCGGCCGGGCCTACCGGGACTCCGCCACCTCCGAGGAGGTCGCGGCCTGGAAGAAGGAGCACGGCAACCGCGGCTACCGCGGCGAGCCGGACGACGAGGGGGCGGTGCGGCTTCGCGTCCCGGACGAAGGCGACACCGTCGTCGAGGACGAGATCAGGGGAGAGGTCCGCTTCCCGAACGAGGCCGCCGACGACTTCGTGATCGCCAGGGCGGACGGCTCGCCTCTCTACAACTTCGCGGTGGCGGTGGACGACGCGGCGATGGGGATCACCCATGTGATCAGGGGCGATGACCACCTCTCGAACACCCCCAAGCAGCTGCTGGTGATGGAGGCGCTGGGCGATGACCCGCCCAGCTACGCGCACCTCCCCCTGCTGCACGGCCCCGACGGCAAGAAGCTCTCCAAGCGCCACGGTGCAGCCAGCGTCCAGGAGCTGCGCGAGGTTGGCTACCTGCCGGCCGCGGTTCGCAATTACCTCTCACTGCTCGGCTGGGGGACCACTGACGACACCACCATCATGAGCACCCCGGAGCTGATCGAGCGCTTCGATCTCTCCCGGGTGGGCCGCTCCTCCGCGATCTTCGACGAGGAGAAGCTCCGCTGGCTCAACGGCCGCTTCATGCGGGAGCTGGACCTCGACTCCTACACCGAGGCGGTTGCGCGCCACCTCGGGCGGGAGCCGGACGAGCGGCTGCGCGCGGCCTGCGAGATCGCCCAGGAGAAGGCGCAGACCCTCGAGGAGGTCTGGCCGCTGATCTCCTTCCTCTTCGAGGAGCCGGAGACCGACGAGAAGGCGTGGAAGAAGGTGATGAAGGACGGTTCGCGTCCGCTGTTGGAGGACGCGCTGGGCGCCCTCCGCGAGACCGAGCCCTTCGAGCCGCCCGAGCTCGAGAGCTCGCTCGGCAGGGTGCTGGCCGAACACGAGGTGAAGCCGGGGAAGCTCTACCAGCCGATCCGGGTCGCGATC
Source organism: uncultured Solirubrobacterales bacterium (assembly GCA_963752605.1). Classification (GTDB taxonomy): domain Bacteria; phylum Actinomycetota; class Thermoleophilia; order Solirubrobacterales; family 70-9; genus CAVVYW01. The sequence continues at coordinate 606,791 of CAVVYW010000005.1, read as the reverse complement.
ACGGGCACCTCCGTGTCGCCCGGCATTTTCGAGTCGCTCGCCACCCTTGGGAAAAATCGCTCAATTGAGCGTCTCGAAAATGCGGTATCCAGGCTCCAGCACGGCTAAATATCCGTCGAGTGGGTGCCGATGTACCTCTCATGGCGACCGTTGCATCAACTCGTGCTGCTGCCTCCACGCCCAGGGGCGAGGGGCGTGGACGCGTGCTGGCAGCCGCCTTCGAGGAGGCCGAGAAGCAGCCGGCGCTGACCGAGTCCCGCGACCAGGCGCTCGAGCTGGTCTCGCGAGGTGCCCCCTCTCATGAGGTGGCTTCGGTCGTCGAGACCGACGTGGGCCTGACCTGCGCGGTGATTCGCGCGGCCGGTCAGCTCCAGGGCGGTGGCCGGATCCGCAGCGTCCCCGACGCCGTCGAGCGGCTCGGCCCCGGTGCCGCCGAGGCGATTCTTCGCTCCGCCCCCGCATACGACATCTTCAACGGCGACGGGCGCCTGGCGATGCAGCCGGATCGATTCCGCCTGCACTCGCTGGCCGTGCAGCGCGCCGCGGATCGAGTGGCCGAGATGACCGGCTTCTCCGATCGCGACGAGCTCGCCCTGGCGTCCGTGCTTCACGACATCGGACGCCCGGTGCTCGCCCGCCTGCATCCTGGATACGCCGAGCGGTTCGATCGCCGAGCCGCGACTCCCGACGACCGCATCGAGGCCGAGCGCAAGGAGCTCGGAATCGACCACGCGCTCGTCGGCGGCGTGCTGACCCGGCGCTGGGGAATGCACGCGCGGATCGCCGAGGCGATCGAGAAGCATCACTCTTCCGACGCCGAGGCCACGGCGGGGGTCATCCGAATCGCCGACATGGTCACCGCGTACGTCGACGATTGCCCGGTCAACGCCGACGACATGCTGAAGGCCGCCCGAGTGGTCGGGCTGGACGAGGCCGGGATCCGCACCCTGCTCTACGAGCTGCCGCAGGGCCGCAGCGGACGCCGGCGCTCCAGCGCGCCCTGCCCGCTGTCGGCGCGTGAGCTCGACGTCCTCCGGCGACTGGCCGAGGGCAAGGTCTACAAGCAGATCGCGCAGGAGCTCGAGCTGTCGGCGAGCACCGTGCGCAGCCATCTGCACAACGTGTACGGCAAGCTCGGTGCCCTGGATCGCGCACAGGCGGTCCTGATGGCCACCGACCAGGGCTGGATTTAGGCCGCCCGGGCCAGCCGCCCGCTCGCGCGGAGCCGGCTGAGCAGCAGCGCGGCCAGGGCGATCCCGAGCGCGTCGAAGGCGACGTCGGAGACCGTGCTGTCGCGGTTCTCGACGAAGCTCTGGTGGTACTCGTCGACGCAGGCGTAGGCCAGCGCGATCGCGCCGGCCACCCAGACCGGGCGCCGGACGAACCCGGCCAGCGCCCAGCTCCACAGCAGGGTGAGCACCGCGTACTCGACCACGTGGCCGATCGTGCGGGCGACCGGCTCCCACCACGCCGCCTCGGTGTCACCGGGGATCGAGGAGAGGACGAAGATCAGCGCCATGCACGCCACCGGGGCCAATGAGCGCCCCAGGGCGCGCCGGGCGGGCACGCTCATCGCGCCGCCGACCGAGGTGTTACAAGGGGTGGCGTGATCTCGGTCACCTCGAAGTCACGTTACGCGGTGCTGGCGCTGGCCGAGCTGGCGCGCTCCGGGTCGGATCCGGTCCCGATCGGGCAGGTGGCGCAGCGCCGCGGAATCCCGGTCCAGTTCCTCGAGCAGCTCTTCTCGACCCTTCGGCGGGCGGGCATCCTCACCTCGCACCGCGGGGCGCGCGGCGGCTACACGTTGGCCCGGCCGCCCGAGCAGATCAACGTGCTCGAGGTGGTGCAGGCGCTCGACGGGGTCGTCGGCGAGGAGGGCAAGGAGGCCGGCGGGATCTGGGAGGAGGGGGTGGAGGCGCTCCGCTCCACCTTCCGGAGCACCTCGATCGCCGACATCGCCCGCCGTGAGGCCGAGGAGACCGGCGCCGGGATGTACCACATCTGAGACGGGAGGCATGGATGACGAAGCGTTCAGTGGTGGCGAGCCTGGCCATCGCCCTGATGGTGAGCGGCGGGGCCGATGGCCAAGCCGAGCAAGCAGCGGGGCGAGGGCAAGGCGAACCGGCTCGTGGTCACCAAGCAGGTGGGCGAGGCGATCCCCGACGCGATCGGGAGCATCGACGGCGTGCTGGTCAGCGACATCGACGCCGGGAGCAGGTACCGGGGCCGCAAGATCCGCGACGTCAACGTGACCCTGCAGACGAACGGAAGCGGGATGGGCGCCGCCGGTGACCTGCGCTTCCGGCTCACCGCCCCGAACGGGGCCACCACCAACCTGTTCAGCGGCCTCAGCGGGATCTCGATCGGGCCGCTGACGCTCGACGACGAGAGCCCGTTCGAGCTCGGCGGCCTGATCGCGCCGAACGGGTTCACCCTGGTCGCGCCGTACAACGGCGTCGCCATGCCCGCGTCCCCGCTCAACGTGATGGACAACGGGGGGGTCAAGGGCAGGTGGTCGCTGACGGCCGTGGACCGGGTGAGCGGCGGCCCGCCCAGCTCGCTGCTCGTCTGGAGGCTCACGGTGACCGCCGGGAGGCCGTTCCAGACCAAGTAGGCGGGGCGCACCGGGAATCCCCGGAAAGCTGACCCGGTTCTAGTAGTTTGGGGCGATGAACGCCGCCGGAGGCACCACAGCCACCCTCAAGGTGGGCGCGGAGACCGCCGCGGTCGTCGGTGGCACCCCGCTGGTCATGCTGCCGCGCCTCGGCGAGGACGTCGGTGGCGAGGTGGTCGCCAAGCTCGAGTACTTCAACCCCGGGGGCTCGGTCAAGGACCGGATCGGGGTGGCGATGATCGATGCGGCCGAGCGCGACGGGCTGATCGAGCGTGGGAAGTCGGTGATCGTCGAGCCCAGCAGCGGCAACACCGGCATCGGCCTGGCCGTCGTCTGCGCGGCGCGCGGCTACCGCCTGATCATCACCCTGCCGGAGGGCATGAGCCGGGAGCGCAACGCGCTGCTTCGGACCTACGGCGCCGAGGTCCACGAGACGCCCTCGATGGGGGGGATGGACGAGGCGGTAGAGCTGGCGGAGAAGCTCGCCAAGCAGCACAAGGCCTACGTGCCGCAGCAGTTCTCGAACCCCGCCAACCCGGAGATCCATCGCCGCACGACCGCCGAGGAGATCTGGAGCGACCTCGACGGCGAGGTGGACGCCTTCGTCTCCGGGGTGGGGACGGGCGGCACCATCACGGGCGTCGGGCAGGTGCTGAAGGAGCGCCGTCCGGAGGTGCGAGTGATCGCCGTCGAGCCAGCGGCCTCCCCGGTGCTCTCCGGCGGCACACCCGGCCCGCACAAGATCCAGGGGATCGGCGCCGGCTTCGTGCCCGAGGTGCTGGACCGCTCGGTGATCGACGAGATCATCGGGGTGAGCGACGAGGACGCGCTCGCCACCTGCCGCCTCACGGCGCAGCGCGAGGGTCTGCTGGTGGGGATCTCCGCCGGCGCCGCGATCCACGCCGCCCTCGAGGTCGCCGGCCGCGAGGAGATGGCGGGGAAGCGGATCGTCGTGGTGGTCCCCGACAGCGGCGAGCGCTACATGTCCCTGCCCTTCTTCGCCCCGGCCGGGTCCTAAGCTTCGGAGCCATGTTCGGCCTCAACACCCTGAGGCGGGTGGCCAAGGAGGTGACCTCGGACGTCGCCTCCGCTCGCGACCGCGACCCGGCGGCGCGCGGCGTCGGCACCCTCGAGATCCTCACCGGCTGGGCGGGCGTGCAGGCGCTGCTCGCGCACCGCGTCGCCCACGCGCTCTGGGACTCGAGCGTGCCGCTCGCGCCGAGGACGATCGCCTATCTCAGCCGCGCCGTCACCGGGGTCGAGATCCACCCCGCCGCCAGGATCGGCTCTGACTTCTTCATCGACCACGGGTCGGGCGTGGTGATCGGGGAGACCGCCGAGATCGGCGATCGCGTCACGCTGTACCAGGGCGTGACGCTCGGCGGCACGGGAATCGCTCGCGGCAAGCGCCACCCGACGCTCGAGCACAACGTCACCGTCGGATCCGGGGCCAAGCTGCTCGGCCCGGTCACCGTCGGCCACAACTCCAAGATCGGCGCCAACACCGTGGTGGTCGAGGACGTGCCGCCGGAGACCACGGTCGTCGGCAACCCCGGCCACCCCGTGAGGGTGGAGGGGCGGCCCCTCGAGGGGCCCGACACGGACTGGATTCACCTTCCCGACCCGATCCAGGAAGCGATCAAGGAGCTGTCTGACCGGATCGCCGAGCTGGAGAAGCGCCTCGGGGATGCAACCGGCGAGGAGGCGGCTCCCGCCGACGTCACCGAGCTGCGGCCCAAGAAGGGCCCTTCCTCGGCCGGCGGATAGACTCCCGCGCCGTCCACTTCGCTAGAGGGAGGTCCACGTGTCCCGGTCCCGGCTGCTCGTTTTGCTGCTCGTTCTCGTTCTGCCCATCACTCTCGCCGCCTGCGGCGACGACGATGACGATGTGAGCGGGGACGAGCAGGAGATCATCGACGCGATCACCGCCTCCGCCACCAGCGGCGATCCGGCCGCCTGCAGGGAGTTCCAGACCCAGAGGTTCACCGAGCAGGTCGGTGATGGGGAGACCGGGGAGGCGGCTGTCAAGCAGTGCGAAGAGAACGCCGCCGACACACCGGCCGACGAGATCGAGGTCACCAACATCGAGATCGACGGCGACTCGGCCACCGCAGAGGGCGCGGTCACAGGCAGCTTCTTCGACGGCCAGACGCTCGACCTCGCGCTAGTCAACGAGGGCGATCAGTGGAAGCTCGACGAGCTGGTCGGCTTCAGCGAGTTCGACCGCGACGCGTTTGTGGCCTCGTTCGAGGAGGGGATTTCATCCGAGGAGGACGTGTCGCCCGAGGCGCTCGCCTGCGTCACGCAGCAGCTCGAGGCGCAGTCAGACCAGCAGCTCCAGGATTTCCTCCTGGGAACTGACCCGCAGGCCGAGGACGCGATCTTCGAGCCCTGCTCGAAGTTCTTCCAGCCCGGCGAGTAGCCATCCGTAGCTCGGGCTGAGCGGGCCGGGGCGAGGTTTATCCTCGCCCCGTGGCCCGCGGAAGGGAAGAGGTCGCCCCGGTCCAGGCCGAGGCTGAGAACGGCGCGCCCATCGGCGCGCCGATCGAGGTCGGCGCGGACCACGTCGAAGGCCTGCTTGCCGACCTGAACCCGCCCCAGCGGGAGGCCGTCACCCACGGCGAGGGTCCCCTGCTGGTGCTGGCGGGCGCTGGGTCGGGCAAGACCCGGGCGCTCACCCACCGGATCGCCTGGCTGCTGGCCACCGGGCAGGCCCGGCCCGACCAGATCCTGGCCATCACCTTCACCAACAAGGCGGCGGAGGAGATGCGGGAGCGCGTCGCCGGCCTGATCGGCGGCATCGAGCGGCGCATGTGGGTGATGACCTTCCACGCGGCGTGCGCGCGCCTGCTCCGGATCGAGGCGGAGCGACTGGGCTACACGAGCAGGTTCACGATCTACGACGAGGCCGACTCGCTGCGGATGCTGAAGCGCTGCCTGGAGGAGCTCGAGGTGGACACCAAGCGCTACCCGCCGCGGGCAATCCGGGCGCGGATCTCCGACGCCAAGAACCGCCTGATCGACGCCGAGGCCTACCAGGAGGAGGCGTCTGGTCCGTTCGAGGACATGGTCGGCCAGGCCTACCGGCTCTACGAGAAGCGGATGCTCGAGTCGAACGCGATGGACTTCGACGACCTGCTGATGCGGGTCGTCAACCTGCTGGAGCTGTTCGAGGACGTCCGCCGCCGCTACCGCGAGCGCTTCCGCTGGGTGCTGGTGGACGAGTACCAGGACACCAACCACGCCCAGTACCGGCTGCTCCAGCTGCTCGCCGGCGAGGACGGGAACCTGACGGTAGTGGGGGACGATTTCCAGTCGATCTACAGCTTCCGCGGATGCCGAGATCCGCAACATCCTGGAGTTCGAGAAGGACTTCCCGGACGCCGAGGTGGTGAAGCTCGAGCAGAACTACCGCTCGACGCAGAACATCCTCTCGGCCGCCAACGGACTGATCGCCCAAAATCGGCAGCACGTCGAGAAGGAGCTCTGGACCGACGGGGAGGAGGGCGACAAGGTGATCGTCGCCGAGCTGGACGACGAGCACGGCGAGGCGCGCTTCGTCGCCGGCGAGATCGAGGGCCTGGTCGCCGAGCAGGGGCTCTCCCGCGACGACATCGCAGTCTTCTACCGGATCAACGCCCAGAGCCGGGTGCTGGAGGACATCCTGGTCCGCTACGAGCTGCCCTACCAGGTGATCGGCGGGACCAAGTTCTACGAGCGCGCCGAGATCAAGGACGCGGTGGCCTACCTGAACCTGATGGTCAACCCGGCGGACGAGGTGAGCTTCTCGCGGGTCGTCAACTCGCCGCGGCGGGGGATCGGCGAGACCAGCCAGGGCCGGCTTCGCGGCCATGCCAACACGACCGGCCGCACGGTCTGGGAGGTGGCGAAGGAGCCCGAGTCGGTCCCCGGCCTCGGCGCCGCCGCGATCAAGTCGGTCTCCCGCTTCACCGAGCTGATCGAGGAGCTGCAGGCGGAGTTCGCGGACTCCCCGGTCGCCGAGCTGCTCCGCGCCCTGCTGGAGCGCTCCGGCTACTTCGACGCGCTGCGCGCCGAGCGGACGATCGAGGCCGAGGGCCGGACGGAGAACCTCGAGGAGCTGATCGGGGTGGCGGCCGAGTTCGACGCCAACCGCGCGCTCGAGGGCGAGTCCGACCTGATGCCGCTCGAGGAGTTCCTGCAGGCGATCTCCCTCTACACCGACCAGGACGACCTGCGCAAGGGGGAGAGCGTGGTCACCCTGATGACCCTCCACAACGCGAAGGGCCTCGAGTACGAGGCGGTCTTCATGATCGGCTGCGAGGAGGGCGTCTTCCCGCACTCCCGGTCCCTCGAGGAGGGAAACGAGGAGGAGGAGCGCCGCCTCTGCTACGTGGGCATGACCCGCGCCCGCCGCCGCCTCTGGATGACCCACGCGCGCAGCCGGCGGCTGTTCGGGGACCGGGCGGGCGGCTATCCCTCGCGGTTCCTGGGGGAGCTTCCCGACGAGCTGATCGAGCGAGAGGGAACCGACGACCAGGCGATCACCGGCTGGGCGAGCGGCGGGTCCGCGGGCGGGCCGGGCGCGGGAAGGGCAGGGGCCGAGTTCACCACCGGCGACGACGTCGTCCACGCCGCCTTCGGCGAGGGCGTGGTCACCTCGGTGGAGCCGGGCGGCGTGATCGTCGTCCGCTTCGCCGGCGACGGCGCTGAGCGGAAGCTGATGGCCGACTACGCGCCGCTGAGGAAGGCGTCGTGAGCGCCAAGGTCATCGACGGCAAGGCAGTCGCGGCCGAGGTGCGAGAGCGTGTCCGGGCTGAGGTCGAGGAGCTGGCGCCGCTGCTGGGCCGCCCGCCAGGGCTCGCAACGGTGCTGGTCGGGGACGACCCCGCCTCCGCGATCTATGTGAAGAACAAGCGCAAGGCGTCGGAGGAGGCCGGGATCGCCTCGATCCATCACGAGCCGGACGGCTCGATCCCCCAGGACGATCTGATTGACCTGATCGAGCAGCTCAACGACTCCGAGGAGGTGGACGGCATCCTTGTCCAGCTGCCGCTGCCCGACCAGATCGACCCCGAAGCGGTCATCGAGTCCCTTGATCCGCGCAAGGACGTTGACGGCCTCACTCCGACCAGCGCCGGCCTGCTCGCGCGGGGACAGCCGGGACTCGTGCCGTGCACTCCCAGCGGTGTCATGGAGCTGCTTCGCTCGGTGGGGGTCGATCCCGCCGGCATGGAGGCGGTGATCGTCGGCCGCTCCACGCTGGTGGGTCGCCCCCTCGCGTCGCTGCTGACGCTCGCCGACGCCACCGTGACCGTCTGCCACAGCAAGACCCGCGACCTCGGCGAGGTCTGCCGCCGGGCGGAGATCCTGGTGGCCGCGACAGGCAGACCGGGGCTGATCACCGCCGAGATGGTCCAGCCGGGGGCGACGGTCATCGACGTCGGGATCAACCGCACCGACGACGGCCTGGTTGGCGACGTGGACTTCGAGGCCGTAAAGGAGGTGGCCGGGACGATCACGCCCGTGCCTGGCGGCGTGGGCCCGATGACTATCGCGATGCTTCTGGCCAACACCGTGCAGGCTGCACGTGGGCGGGTGCGCGCCGGGTCTCAGCGGGTATAGGGTTGGCGCGTTAGGCAAGGCGCGACCGAGCTCTGTAGGCGGCGCGCGCCAAATCCATCGGAAGGAGAGTGGATGGACACAGCAAGCGCTGGGAGGGGCACCCTGATCGCAGGAGTCTCGGGTCTGCTCCTTTTCATCTTCATGTTCTTCTCGTGGTACGGCCCGCCGGACGAGATCGGCGGCGTCGAGGTTCCGACCGATCAGCTCGAGGCGGCGGGAGTCGATACCTCGATCAGCGCCTGGCAGGCGTTCGATTTGATCGACTTGATCCTGCTGCTCGCGGTGATCGTCGCGGTGGGAGTGCTGGTGATCGAGATGACCGGCGCGTCGGTGAGCCTGCCCGTCGCGGGCAGCGCCCTGACCGCTGGCATCGGAGCGCTGGCCTTCCTGCTCGTGCTCTTCCGGCTGATCAGCCCGCCCGGCGACAGCGTCGCGGGTCAGGACATCGATCTCAGCCGCGACATCGGCATCTGGCTGGGATTACTCGCCACAGCCGGCATCACCTACGGCGGATACCAGGGGATGCAGGAGGAGGGAGCATCCTTCGGAGACGTTCGCGACGACGTGCGCGACCGCGTGCAGGCCCCGCCGCGGGAGCCGCGGGAGCCGCGGGAGCCGCGGGAGCCGCGGGACCCGGGGGACCTGGGTCCTCGCTGAGCTCCGCGTAAACGACTGGTGAAAGCGGCCGCCGCGAGGCGGTCGCTTTCGTTCGCGCACGTGTAGGTTTCCGGCCTCGCTTAACGATCGAAGGAGGAAGCGTGAACGCAGGAGGGATGTCACAGGCACAGTGGATCGCCGCCATCTCGGCGGTTCTCGTGGTGGTGTCGCTGTTCCTCGCCTGGGGTGGGGCCTCGGGCGACATTCCCGACATCCCGGATCTCCCGGAGGGCACACCGAGCATTCCGGGAGGGCCGGACGTGGGCTCGCTCCAGGAGGAGGCCGAGGACGCGGCCGAGCTCACCGGCTGGGAGAGCCAGAACACGCTCGACCTCTACCTGGCGATCGTCGCGGGCCTGGTCCTGATCAACGTGCTGATGGTGGCAACGGGCAACCGCGAGGGCCTGCCGTTCGCACCGCCGGCGGCGACCTTCCTGCTCGGCGCGATCGGCGTCGTCCTCACCGCCTACGTGCTGATCGACATCCCGGAGGGCGCGGAGCGGAAGATCGGGATCTACCTCGCGACAGCGTCGATCATCGGCGTGACGGTCGGCTCGTACCTGCAGCTGCGCGACCAGGTATCCGAGGGCTACTGACCACCGCCGTTAGGCGCCGAGGCGGCCGGCGAGCCCGCGGGCGATGCGGGAGACGCAGGCGATGATCGTCATCATCGGGTTGACCCCGACGGAGGTCGGCAGCAGGCTGGCGTCGGCGACGTAGAGGTCCCGGACGCCCCGCACGGCCCCGTCGGTGTCTGTGACGCTCTCGTCGGGATCGCCGCCCATCCGGGCGGTGCTCATCGGGTGGAACGCCTCCAGGCGCAGGTCGCCCGGCTTCAGGTCGAGCGCCTCGAACTCCGCCAGCCGGCCTCGCTTGATCATGTTGGCTGGCCCCACGTTCGGATAGACCTCGGTCGCTCCAGCCGCGAAGTGGATCTCCGCCGCCCTGGCGATCCCGAACTGGATCGTCTTCGCCTCCTCGGGCCGCAGCCGGTAGCTGAGCCGCAGCCCGCCGCCGCCGTTGACGCCGACCCGGCCCTCGGAGCGATCGTGCAGGTGGACGCCGATCGAGGCGACCTTGTCGAAGTTGCGGACCCGCTCGGCGTGCTCGTGCCCGACGCCCGGCAGCCACTGCGCCCCGAAGGAGAGCGGGGTGAAGGTCGCCTCGAGCAGGATGCCCCGCGACTCCCACTCGTCCACGTAGTAGCTCTGCATGATCCCCTCCCAGCCGCGCACCTCCTCCTCGTAGGTGGCCCCGATCCAGGCCGCCGGGTGGACGTGCAGGTGGCGCCCGAGGTGGGGGCTGCCCAGTCCTGAGCGCAGCAGCAATTCAGGAGTGCCGAAGGCGCCGGCCGCGCTGATCACCGCGCGCGCTCTCAGCTCATAGGGTCGGCTGCCCGAGGGGCGCCCGTTCCGCCGGGTCGCCTCCGCCGCGGTGGTCGGGCCCCCGCGCGACAGATCACCCCCGTCGCGCGGCCGTCCTCGATGCGGATCGCGCTGCGCCTCGACGCCGGCCCTCACCCTCGCCCCGGCGACGACTGCGCGCGGGAGGTAGGAGACGTGCATCGCCCGCTTCGCGTCGAGCCGGCAGCCGAGCGGGCACGAGCTGCACTGGACGCAGGCGCCGGCGTTGCGGCGAATCGGCCCGCCGCGGGCGCCGATCGCCTCGGCGCCCTCCATGCAGAGCTGGCCGTTCCGGCCCATCCGCTCGGGGTCCACCGGCGCCACCTGGAGGAACCGCTCCGCCTCCTCGTACTCGGCGTCGAGGTCGTGGGCCCAGGTGACCCCCTGCCGGTCGAGCCAGTCCTCGAGCACCTCCGTCGGCGCGCGGAAGCAGGTGCCGGAATTGATCACGGTGGTACCGCCGACCACGCGCCCGACCGGCACCGGGATCGCCGGCTGGCCGAGCGCGATGGTCAGCCCGCCGTCGCGGTAGAGGAGCGGCAGGCCCTCGACCGGATCGGTGGGGTAGCTGGCGCGATCCACGTGCGGCCCCGACTCGAGCACCACCACGTCGAGGCCGGCCTCGGCCAAGACGGTCGCCGCGGCGGCGCCCCCCGCGCCGGAGCCCACGATCGCGACGTCACAGTCCTCGCCTCCCTCCGGCGGCGTCACGTCCCCGAGCGAAGGGGACTCGGGCCGCGGGGCACCCGCGCGGACCTCGCAGCGGGAGCTGGTCCCGACCGCGCGCCTTACCCGCTCGTCACGCGCCCAGCCCATCATGGCCAGGGTCTTGCCGAGCAGCAGCAGGTCGCGGTAGAGGGGGAACCGCGAGGACTCCATCTTCGCCATGTACTCCTCGCGGGCCTCGACGCTGAGGCGGCTGAAGCGCCAGGGGAAGGGCAGCCACTCGAACGCGCGGAGGGCCAGCTTCACCACGGTTACGGTGCGCCGTGGCTGGGTCGAGAGGAAGCGGGTGACGGGCTCGGCGACAGGGACGACGCGCTCAGCGGGCGGCAGCCCGTTGGAGCCGGGAGCGACGGCCTCCGCGATCGCGCGCAGCGTCCTGAGCTCGGCGGAACTGAGCCCCGGCGGGCGCCTTCAGGGAGGGGCGGGGGGCGCCGCGATTCGGGCGACCAGCGAATACAGCAGCAGCGAGGCGCCCACCAGCGACCCGTCCACGATCCCGTTCAGCAGGTAGACGAAGACGTCGTCCTGGAAGTAGAAGACGAACGACGTGATCGAGGAGGCCGCCTTGCCAGCCGCGAGCGCCAGCAGCATCGGCCGGTGGCGGACCGGATCGGTGGAGGCGATCCAGGCGAGCGCCGTGATCACCACCATGTAGGCGAAGCCGAGCGAGAGCCAAAGCCGCTCGTCGGTCTCCGGTGCGGCCTCGAAGTCGCCGAAGTTGTCCCCGAACTCGGTGAGCCTGGCGAGCGTCCCGTCGGGCCAGGCGATGAAGAAGAAGCCGGTGATGGCGAATCCGAGCGCCATCAGCCGCAGGTTGAGGACGACGAACCGCTCGGCCTTCTCTCCCCTCATCGCTCACCCGTCATCGGCGCGCGGATCCTAACTGGCCGCCTGGCCAGGAGCGGCCCACCCAGAAGGGCTTGACCGGACGGCGGCGACCCAGGTAAGGTGCCGAGCGGGAACAGGGGGTTCCTCGTTTAGAGCACGAGCCGACCAGGGAGGATCCCGACAGTCTTGACCTCGACCCGACGCAGGACGCTGACTGGAATCGTCGTCGCGGGGATCTGTTCGCTCGCCTTCGCAGGATCCGCCTCGGCGGCGACGGTCAACGTCACCATCACCACGGACGAGCTCAACGCGGACGGCGACTGCTCCCTTCGCGAGGCGGTGGAGGCAACCAACATCAACGGCCCCGTCAGTGGCTGCGCCCACGACGGCAGCACCACGGATCCCGACACGATCATCCTCCAGAGCAGCCCGTACGTGTTGACGCTGGTTGGAGTCAATGACGACAACACCGCCGGAGACCTCGACATCAGCGCCGGCGTGGGTGGCCTGACGATCGACGGCGCGGTGACCGGCCTCAACGCCAACGGCCCCGACACCGGCGATCGCGCCCTGCATGTCGAGGCCGGGGCGCTCGATCTCGAGGGCGTGACGATCGTGAATGGCGCCCCAGCGGCAGCAGGTGGTGGCATCCTCACTCAAACCGACGCGACCCTCGAGCTGCTGAACTCCGGAGCGGTCCTCAACGTCGCCGCCGGCGCCGGGGGCGGGATCAACGCCCTTGGTACGGGAGGCGTCACTCTCACGAACAGCATGGTCTCTCTGAATCTCGCCAACGGCGGGGGCGGAGGCGGGATCTCCCACGCCGCGGTCGCCCCACTCACCATCACCAACTCAAGCATCGCCAACAACACGGCGGAGGCCGCAGTCGTCAGTGGAGGCGGGGTCCTATTCGCCCCGGGCGGGGCCGCGACCCTCACGGTCACCGGCAGCCTGATCGACGAGAACCTCGTCCTGGCGACTGCGCAGGCCCGCGGCGGAGGTCTCGCCACGGAGGGCAGCTCGTCAGCTCAGAGCATCTCCTCGACGGTGATCGAGGAGAACGACACAGTGGCGAGCGGCACAGGAGCCACCTCCGATAGCGGCGGGCTCTTTATCGGGGCCTCGACGCCGATGACCGTGTCCGACAGCCTGATCCAGTTGAACACCTCGACCGTCGATGACCCCGGCGCCGTCAACCACGGGGGCGGCGTGTACAACCTCGGCAATTCGAAGATCCAGCGCTCGACCATCTTCAACAACAGCCTCTCGGAGGGGGTGCAGAGCGGCGGCGGCATCCGCGGCGGCGGCACCCTGGCGCTCGTCAACAGCACCGTCGTCAACAACCTGGCCCCCAGCGGAGGCGGCGGCGGCGTCCGTGCCAACGGGACCGCGACGAGCATCTTCAACAGCACCTTCTCGGGAAACAACGCCTTAACGGGGGACGCCCTTCATCGGAGCGCGGGGACCCTCAGCATCCGGGGATCGATCATCGACAACGCGGTGCCGGCCGACGCGTGTGCCGGGGGGATCACCTCCTTGGGCTTCAACATCGATGTCGGTGTCTCTTGCGACCTTGGGCCGCCGGCAATGGGCGACGACGAGTTCATCGACCCGACGCTCGAGACCTTCGGCGACTGGGGAGGACCCGACATCGGTCCCACGGGCAACACCCAGCCTCTGACGACGCAGCCCCCGCAACTGGTTTCCACCGCCGTGGAGCAGTTTGCGGGGTCGGGGACGACCTGTCAGGACGAGGTGGCGGCTCCCCTGGCGACCGACGAGCGCGGGTTCCCGCGTCCGTTCGATGGCGGTTTCACCGCGACCGCCGACTGCGATGCAGGTGCGGTCGAGGTGTATCCGTGCTCGGACAGCAACGCGACCCAGATCGGCACGGGCGCCGGCGAAACCATCAACGGCGGCACCGGGGACGATGTCATCAAGGGGCTTGGCGGCAACGACACGATCAGCGGTGGCACTGGCGCCGACCTGGTCTGCGGGGATGACGGAAACGACACCTTCGACGGCAGCGATACGGCTTCGGCCGACGCTTTCGTGGGTGGGAACGGCATCACCGACACGGGCCCCGACGATGAGGTGACCTACGAGGATGCTGCTGGCGACATCGGCGCAAACCTCACGACTGGCGCAACAACGAATATGACCGCCCTGGACGACGTCGGGCCCGCCGGGATCGAGAATCTGCGCGGTGGGGCGGGCGACAACGTCTTCATTGGCGACGTGACCAACAACGATCTGCGCGGTGGGGGCGGAGACGACCTCCTGGTTGGCGCCGCTGGCAATGACCTGCTCGATGGGGGGGCGAATACTTCTGACGGGGATCGCACGACATACGCTCTCACGACCCTCGAGGCGCCGGGCCCGGTCACCGCAAGCCTGTTGGATGGGACCGCCAGCGGGCACGGAACCGACATGCTGCTCGGACTGGAGGATCTCCGGGGCGGTCCGTTCGCGGACACCCTGACCGGCGACAACGGGCCCAACACCGTCGAGGGGGTAGGCGCCTTCGACACGATCACGGGGCTGGGCGGTATGGATGACCTTCAGGGCGAGGCGAACGGAGGGTCGATCTTTGCCCGGGATGGTGTCCAGGACCTCGTCAACTGCGGTGGCGGCCCCAACGATCCCGCGGAGGTCGACCAGATGGGCGTCGACCTGGTCGATCCCAGTTGCGAGAGTGTCAACTTCTTCGTGCCGCTGGTGATCCCGCCACCGTCTACCACGCCCCCGGCAGCGACTCCGACTACGCCCGCCGCCCCGAAGAAGTGCAAGAAGGGCCGCAAGCTCAAGAAGGGCAAGTGCGTCAAGAAAAAGAAGAAGTAGCCCGCGCCTAGAATCCCGGCGGTGATCGACCGGGAGCAGGTCCTGCACGTCGCGCGGCTGGCGCGGCTCCGGCTGAGCGACGACGAGGTCGAGCGGATGTCCTCGGAGCTGTCGGGCATCCTGGAGCACGTCGAGCGGATCTCCGAGCTCGACCTGGACGACGTCGAGCCGACCTCGCACGTGATCGAGCTGGAGAACGTGCTGCGGCCCGACGAGCCGCGCCCGAGCTGGCCCCGGGAGAAGGTGCTCGAGCCCGCGCCCGACCCGGCCGGCGAGTCCTTTCGGGTTCCCTCACCGCAGGCGTGAGCGAGCTGCTCGAGCTGACGGTCGCGCAGGCGATCGAGCGGATCCGCTCCGGGGACCTCTCCTCAGACGAATACTTCGGCGCCTACCGTGACGCCGCCGAGGGCGACGAGCTGAACGCGTTCCTGACCACCGAGTCCCCGAACGGCGGGGGAGAGGGCGATCTTCTGGGCGTCCCGATTGCCGTCAAGGACATCTTCTGCACCGAGGGCGTCGCCACCACCGCCGGGTCGCGGATCCTCGAGGGTTACGTCCCGCCCTACACCGCGACCGCGGTGGGCAAGCTGAACGAGGCCGGAGCGCGGGTCCTGGGCAAGACGAACATGGACGAGTTCGCGATGGGCTCGTCCAACGAGAACTCGGGCTACGGGCCGGCGCTCAACCCCTGGGATACCGGCCGGGTTCCGGGCGGCTCCTCCGGCGGCTCGGCGGCGGCGGTCGCCGGTCGGCTCGCGCCCTGGGCGATCGGCACCGACACCGGTGGTTCGGTCCGGCAGCCCGCGGCGCTCTGCGGGATCGTCGGCATGAAGCCCACCTACGGCGCGATCTCGCGCTACGGGATGATCGCCTTCGCCTCCTCGCTGGACCAGTGCGGGCCGCTGACGCGGGACGTGACGGACGCGGCGCTGCTGCTAAAGGCGCTCGAGGGCCGGGATCCCTGCGACCAGACCTCGGTCGGGATCGAGGGCGGGGTGGAGCTGCCCAGCCGCGAGGACCTGAAGGGGCTGAAGTTCGGCGTCCCCAAGGAGCTCGCCGGCGAGGCGGAGGGGATCGAGCCCGGCGTCCGCGACGTCTTCGAGCGGACCGTGAAGCTGATCGAGGAGCTCGGCGGGAACGTCTCGGAGACCGAGTTGCCGCACGCGCCGCACGGCATCTCGGCCTATTACGTGATCGCCCCAGCCGAGGCCTCGGCCAACCTGGCGCGCTACGACGGCGTCCGCTTCGGCCCGCGAGTGGATGCGGACGAGCTGACGGAGATGTACGAGGCCACCCGCGCCGAGGGGTTCGGCGCCGAAGTGAAGCGGCGGATCATGCTGGGCACCTACGCGCTCTCCTCCGGCTACTACGAGGCCTACTACGGGCGCGCCCAACGGGTCCGGACCAAGATCAGCGAGGACTTCTCCAGGGCGTTCGAGAGCTTCGACTTCGTCGTCACCCCGACCTCGCCGACGGTGGCCTTCGAGCTTGGGGCCCGCACGGATGACCCCCTCGCCATGTACCTCTCCGACTACTGCACGGTGCCCATGCCGCTGGCCGGGATCCCCGCGATCTCGATTCCGGCGGGTCTTGCCGAGCCCGATGGCGGTGGTCCCGAGCTGCCCGTCGGCTTCCAGATCGCCGGCCCCGCCTTCAGCGAGTCTGGAATGCTCGACGCGGCCTACGCGCTCGAGAGGGCGCTCGGCTTCGATGCGAAGCCGGCGAGGCTGAACGGGAGCGGCTCGTGAACGCCAACGGCTGGGAGCCGGTGATCGGGCTGGAGATCCACGTCCAGCTCTCCACCCGCACCAAGATGTTCTGCGGCTGCGAGCTCTCCTTCGGGGACGAGCCCAACACCCACACCTGCCCGGTGTGCCTCGGCCACCCGGGGACGCTCCCCACCACCAACGAGCAGGCGATCCGCTACGCGCTCAAGATCGCGGCGGCGTTCGACTGCGAGGTCGCGCCCCGCTCCGTCTTCGCCCGCAAGAACTACTTCTATCCCGACCTGCCGAAGGGCTACCAGATCAGCCAGTACGACCTGCCGCTGGCGGTGAACGGGCGACTCGGCGACGTCCGCATCCACCGCGCCCACCTCGAGGAGGACGCCGCCAAGCTCACCCACGTGGGCGGGTCCGGGCGGATCCACGGCTCCGGCGCCTCGCTGGTGGACTTCAACCGCGGCGGCACCCCACTGGTGGAGATCGTCACCGAACCCGACCTCCGCAGCGCGGCCGAGGCCCGCCAGTGGGCGCAGCTCCTGCGGGAGACGGTTCGCCAGCTGGGTGTCTCCGACGTGAACATGGAGGAGGGGAGCCTGCGGATCGACGCCAACGTCTCCCTGCGGCCGGGGGGCTCCGACGAGCTCGGCACCAAGACCGAGCTGAAGAACATGAACAGCTTCCGCTTCGTCGAGCGGGGGATCGAGGCCGAGCTGGAGCGCCAGCGCGAGCTGCTCGATGCCGGCGACCAGGTCACCCAGGACACGTTGCACTTCCATCCCGAGGACGGCTCGCTCACCTCACTGCGCTCCAAGGAGTACGCGCACGACTACCGCTACTTCCCGGAGCCCGACCTGGTTCCGGTCGCCCCGACGGACGAGATGATCACCGAGGCCCGGGAGTCGCTGCCCGAGTTGCCCGCGGCCCGCCGCGAGCGCTACGTCTCGGAGGTGGGCCTGACGGAAGAGGCGGCCACAACGCTCGCCTTCCAGGCCGACTACGGCGAGTTCTTCGAGCGGGCCCTGGGCGCCACCGACGGGGCCTCCGCGAAGGCGATCGCCAACTGGGTCACCGGCGAGCTGGTCGCGAGCCTCCGGCAGACCGGGGGAGAGGAGGACCCCCTGGCTTCCAAGGCGAGGCCGGAGTCCGTTGCCGCCCTGGCGGGCCTGGTCGAGGCGAAGACGATTTCGCACGGGTCCGGCAAGCAGGTCCTCGAGATGCTGGTGGCGGAGGGCGGCGATCCCGCCGAGATCGTCGAGCGGGAGGGCCTCGCGCAGATCTCCGACTCCTCCGAGCTGGAGGGCATCGTGGACCGCGCGATCGAGGGCGAGCCCGAGGCGGCCGAGCAGGTCAGGTCCGGCAATGAGAAGGCGATCGGCCGGATCGTGGGTGCGGTGATGAAGGAGGCGAAGGGCCGTGCCGACGGCGGCGAGGTGACGAAGCTGATCCGCGAGCGACTCGGCTCGAAGTAGTCGCGGGCTCGTAATAGAGCGCCAGGGACCCGCGCGCGTCGGTGCGACAATGTGAGTGCGTGCGAAGACGTGAGTTTCGAGAGTTCCTTCTCCGAATCGACGAGCACATAGCGCTCGGCAATGAGCACATGGCTCGCGGTAACGAGCTCATGGACGAGATCCGAGAGGAGCTTCGCGCCAACCGCGAGGAGAGGGCCGGCCTGAACGAGGAAAGGGTCAGCTTCAAGGAGTTCATCCACGAGCAGACGCTGCGCATGGAGCGCGCCGCCGAGCACCAGGGATCGGAGCTGGCAAAGATCGGACAGGTCATGGAGCGGGTGATCGAACACCTCGACGACATGCGGGACCAGGTCCGCGCCAGCACCGAGGCAACGTGGCGGATGCTTGACCGCCTGGACGGGAACGGAGGGCCCGCGGCCGCCTGACCGCGTGTGGCTCCCTCGGAGTTCCGGGGCTAGAGCCGCTTGTAACAAGCTGTTACAAAGTCTGCTTCCTGCGCCATACTGGGCTCATGGCCTGGAATGTCGTGATCGCGGGTGGTGGCTTCGGAGGGATGACCTGCGCCCGCGAGCTCGAGCGCCTGCTGCCGAAGCAGTCCGCGCGGCTGATCCTCGTCAACGACGTCAACTTCGTCCTCTACACGCCGTTTCTGCCCGAGGCGGCCGCCGGGATGCTCGAGCCCCGCCATGTGGTCACGCCCCTCCGGGAGGTACTGAAGCGGACCTACCTGCGCCTCGGCGCGATCGACGGGCACGACCCCGCCGCCCGCACCGTCGAGCTGCGGACCCACGAGGGTGAGAGCGAGCAGCTCCGCTACGACCAGCTGGTGCTGGCGGTCGGGTCGGTGTCGCGAACGGTCCCGGTGCCGGGCCTGGACCGCCACGCGATCGGGTTCAAAAGCCTCGCCGACGCGATCTGGCTGCGCAACCACGTGATCGAGACGCTGGAGATGGCCAACGCCACCGAGGATCCCGCCCGCCGCGAGCAGCTCCTCACCTACATGTTCGTCGGCGGCGGCTACGCCGGCCTCGAGGCTCTCGCCGAGCTTCAGGACTTCGCGGCGGACGCGATGGATCGTTACCCCCGGGCCCGCCTGCACGGCATGCGCTGGATCCTGGTCGAGGCGACCGACCGGGTGCTGCCGGAGATCGACGAGGGCCTCGCCGACTACGCGGTCCACGAGCTTCGCGGGCGCGGCATCGAGGTTCGCCTGGGCACCACCCTCGAGTCGGTGGAGGCGGACAGCGCCACCCTCTCGACGGGCGAGACGGTGCCCACCCGCACCGTGGTCTGGACCGCCGGGGTCCGTCCCCATCCCAGCCTCAGGCGCCTCTCGGTGCCGCTGGACGAACGCGGCCGCGTCAAGGTCGACGACCACCTCCGAGTGGAGGGCCTGGACGGCGTCTGGGCGCTCGGCGACTGCGCGGCGGTCCCCGATCCCCGCCGCGGCCTAGCGCCGCCCACCGCCCAGCACGGGATCCGCCAGGCGCGCGTGGCCGCCGACAACGTCGCCAGCTCGCTGCGGGCGGAGCCGACCCGCCGCTACACGTACTCGAGCCGGACCGCGTTCGTGAACCTGGGGCGCTACAAGGCCGTCGGGCTGATCGGCGCCCGCAAGTTCAGGGGCTTCCTCGCCTGGTGGATGGCGAGGACCTACCACCTGACCCAGATCCCGGGCCTCTTTCGCAAGGTAAGGGCCGTGATCGACTGGACCGTCAGCCTGCCCTTCCAGCGAGACATCTCCGAGGTCGGCTCGATCGGCCACCCCCGTCCGCTCCGCGAGGAGGAGTACGAGCTGGGGGGCTCGCACCGCCCCCTGGCAGAGCAGCAGCCGGCCGATAAGGCCTAGACAGACGTCCGACGTACCCTTCGAGGCGTGTCCGGCGCCCCCTACCTGGTCGTGGCGATCGCCTTCGGGCTGGCGACGGCGTTCGTCGGCCGCGCCAAGGGCAGCTCGTTCCTGCTCTGGCTGGCGATCGGCACCGTGCTGCCGATCATCGGCCTGCTGGCCGCGATCCTCTCCCGCTCCGAGAGGGACGAGCCGGAGCGTCGCTGCCCGACCTGCAACAACGTCGTGAAGCTCTATGTCCAGGTCTGTCCGCGCTGCGGCACCGACCTCTACCTGCCGGAGCCCTCCGAGGTGCGGCAACCGCCCTGAGCGCTCCTAGGCGGGCTGCGGCACGGGCTCGGCTTCGGTGATGTCGATCGTGTCCGCGGGAGCGTTCTCCCGCCTGGACAGGGCGAGGCACGGCAGGGCGAACACCGTGATGCCTGCGGACAGCAGATAGGAGGGCGCGTATCCCCAGACGTCGGCGGCCTTACCGAGGATCGGCTGGGCCCAAACGCCTCCGCTTGACGCCATCATCGAGTCGAAGGAGAGGATCGTCGCCCGCTGCCGGGAGGGGATCATGCCGTTCAGGTAGGTCTGGCGGATCGGCATCGTGGCGGCGAACAGCAGGGCCCAGACCGTCGTCAGGGCGATCACCGCCCAGAAGTTCTCGATCAGCCCGACGAAGGCGAGGGTGACCGAGCTGATCCCGGCCATCACGATCAGGGCCGAGGTCCGGCGATGGAAGAGCCCGCGGATCCGGGGCGCCGCCACTCCACCCAGGATCTGCGCGCCGGCGACGATCGCGGCCGCCAGGCCGGCGACCTGGTAAGCGGTCGGGTCTCCGTACAGCTCGAGCAAGTAGGGCTGCAGTGCGTAGAAGGCGTAGATGCCGACGCCGCCCGTGAAGAGCGCCTCAACCATCAGCCACTTGACTGCGGGGACGCGCCAGCCGTAGTCGATCGAGGCGGAGGCGATCTTTCGCATCTCGGCGAGCGGCTTGCCGCCCTTGTCGGGGGTGAAGCCGACGTCGTGCATGAGCCGGAAGGCCGCGGCGAACATCACGACCAGGATCACCGCCCGGAGCACGAAGGGAACGCCGAGGCTCAGCTGCGCGGCGATGAAGCCGCCCGCAACCGAGCCGCCGAGCATGCCGGCGCCGGTGACCACCTGCCCGCGGCCGAAGACCGACTCGAGATCGCCGGTGAATCCCGTCGCGGTGAGCGCGTCGACCAGCCAGGCCTCGACCGCGCCGGAGAAGAAGGTGAAGCCAAGGCCGAGCAACAGCGAGACGATTGCCCAGAGCCAGAACGACGCCTCGATCTGCCAGAGGCCGACATAGAGCAGGCTGGCCGCCGACAGGGTGACGGTGCCGAGCAGGTAGGAGGTGCGGCGCCCGATCGTGTCGGCGACGATCCCGGTCGGCACCTCGAAGATCACCATCCCGGCGGTGAAGAAGGCGTTGGCCGCGAAGGCCTCCAGGTTCGAGAGCCCGGCGTCCAGCAGGAAGATCGTGTTGATCCCCCAGATAAGCGACGCCGCCAGGGTGTTCCCCAGCAGCAGCAGGAGATAGGTGCGCTGGATCGAGCGGGGGGTCGGCATCTGCTCACCCTAGAGACCGGCCGATGCCGGCAAACTCAGCGCAGCCAGGTGCGGACGATCGCGTTGCCGAATCCGAGCCCGTAGCGGATCACGGCGGGCTTCTTCGAGTGGCCGTAGGTCCGCTTCTGGACCGTCACCGGGATCTCCTTGGCGGGGATCCCCCGCTTGATCGCCTCGATCAGGAACTCCGAAGTGTGGAACTGCTCCTGCCGCAGGACCAGCTGGGGCAGGACCGAGGTGCGGACCGCGCGGTAGCCGTTGGAGCAGTCCGACACCTTGGTCCGGGTGATGAAGGAGACCACCTGGTTGAAGAACACGATCCCGAACTCCCGCGAGCGGGCGTTCGGGTCTGCCTCGCCCAGCACCCGAGAGCCGTGCGCCACATCCACCTCGTCGTCGAGCACCGGCTTCACCAGGCGCTCCATCTCCGCGGGGACGTGCTGCCCGTCGGCGTCCAGGGTCACCACGACGAGCGCGCCGGATTCCGCCATCAGCCTGTATCCGGTGCGCAGCGCGGCGCCTCCGCCGCGGTTGATCACGTGCCGCGCCACCACCGCACCCGCCTTCCCGGCCTCCTCGCCGGTGTCGTCGCGGGAGCCATCGTCCACCACCAACACCGCGGTCTCCTCGCCACACACCTGCTTGGGGATCTGACGGATGACATCGCCGACGCTCTGCGCCTCCTCGTAGGCGGGGACCACCACCGCGACCTTGTCCCGGAACCGCTCGGGCAGCCTGGCCGCTTTGAACTCCTCCCAGGCGAGCCCCTCGAGCAGGGCCGAGAGCTGCTGGTTCATCCGGGAGCTCTCAGTGAGGGCACGGAGGACGAGCAGGAACAGGATCGCGATTGCGAAAACCGCGAGGCCCAGGATGCGCCCGCCGTTGCCGCGCTCGAAGGCGAAGGCCTCCAGCAGAGCGTCGAGCAGCTCGGTGCCGGAGACGACCGCGAGCGCGAGGCCGCCGAAGATGGCCAGCAGCACGGCGCCGTTCGACAGCTCCCGCCGGCGCCAGATCCCGAAGGCGACCAGCAGGACCGCGAAGATCAGACCGGCCGTGCGAAGGGCGGTCAGCTCGGGAAAGAGCGAGGCGGTGGTCACGAACTCGGCCACGGGCGGCGGCCAGAATAGCCACGGGCGCACGCCTGCGGCGGGTGCCGGCCACCAGGGAGGCCGCTGCTACCCTGCCGCCCTCTATGCGCGTCCTCATCCTCGGGGGCGATGGCTACCTCGGCTGGCCGACGGCGATGCGCTTCTCGGCGCGCGGTCACGACGTATCCGTCGTCGACAACTTCTCGCGCAGGCGCTGGGTCGATGCCCAGGGCTCCGATTCCCTGACCCCGATCCTTCCCCTGGAGGAGCGGATCGGCGCCTGGAAGGAGGTCTCCGGTGCGGAGATCGCTCCGTTCACCGGCTCGATCGAGGATGCGGAGTTCCTCGAAGGGGTGATCACGGAGACCAAGCCCGAGGCGATCGTGCACTACGGCGAGCAGCCGTCGGCGCCCTATTCCATGGGGAGCCGCGAGCAGGCGGTGGAGACGCAGCAGGCCAACGTGATCGGCACGCTCAACCTGCTCTGGTTCATGCGCGAGCACGTTCCCGAGGCGCACCTGGTGAAGCTGGGGACCATGGGCGAGTACGGGACGCCCAACATCGACATCGAGGAGGGGTTCATCGAGATCGAGCACAGGGGCCGCAAGGACACGCTGCCCTTCCCGAAGATGCCGGGCTCGCTCTACCACCTCTCCAAGGTCCACGACTCCCACAACATCCACTTCGCCTGCCGCATCTGGGGACTTCGCTCCACCGACCTCAACCAGGGCGTCGTCTACGGCATCGAGACCGACGAGACCGCCCAGGACGAGCGCCTCTGCACCCGCTTCGACTACGACGAGGTCTTCGGGACGGTGCTCAACCGCTACTGCGTCCAGGCTGTGATCGGCCATCCGCTCACCGTCTACGGCAAGGGCGGCCAGACCCGCGGCTTCCTCAACATCCGCGACACGCTCCAGTGCGTCGAGCTGGCGGTCGAGAACCCCGCCGACGCCGGCGAGTACAGGGTCTTCAACCAGTTCACCGAGCAGTTCTCGGTCGGGCAGCTCGCGGAGCTCGTGCAGCGCTGCGCCGCCGAGGTCGGCCACGAGGTGGACATCGAGCACGTGGAGAACCCGCGCGTCGAGGCCGAAGAGCACTACTACAACGCCACCCACACCAAGCTGCTCGACCTCGGGCTGGACCCGAGCTACCTGGGTGACGAGCTGGTCCGCTCCATGCTGAAGACGATCGAGCGGCACCGCGACCGGGTGATCGAGTCCGCGATCGACCCCCAAACCCGCTGGAATCCGCAGCGCCAGCCCTTGCAGGCCACCTAGCGCGACTGGCTAACATCGGCCCATGCGCGCGGCCGACGCATTGATGGAAGCGCTGAAGGCCGAGGGCGTCCAGCACGTCTTCGGGATCCCGGGCGGGGCGAATCTGCCGACCTACGACGCGATCCACGACGCCGACTTCCAGCACATCCAGGCCCGGCACGAGCAGGGCGCCGGGCACATGGCCGAGGGCTATGCCAAGGCATCGGGCAAGGTCGGTGTCGCGATGGCGACCTCCGGCCCGGGGGCGACCAACCTGGTGACCGCGATAGCCGACGCGATCATGGATTCCGTCCCGACGGTCTTCATCACCGGCCAGGTCCGCACCGAGCTGATCGGCACCGACGGCTTCCAGGAGGCGGACGTCACCGGCATCACGCTGCCGGTGGTGAAGCACTCGATGATGGTCACGGACCCGCGGCACATCCCCGAGTACATCCATCAGGCCTTCCACATCGCCTCGACCGGGCGGCCCGGTCCGGTGCTGGTGGACGTCCCCCAGGATCTCTCGCGCGCGGACATCGAGTACGAGCCCAGCACCGAGCCCGTCGAGCTGGCCGGCTACAAGCCCTCGACCGAGGGGAACATCAAGCAGATCAGGATCGCGGCGAAGGCCCTCGCCAACGCTCAGCGCCCGGTGATCTACGCCGGCGGCGGTGTGATCAACGCCAACGCCTCCGAGGAGCTCCGCGAGCTCTGCCTCTCCGACAACTTCCCCGTCACCTGCACCGTGATGGGGCTCGGCGGCTTCCCGGCGCCGCACGAGCAGTGGCTCGGCATGCTCGGCATGCACGGCACCCGCACCGCCAACTACGCGATGGACAACGCCGACCTGATCTTCTGCGTCGGCGCTCGCTTCGACGACCGGATCACCGGCAAGCTCTCCGAGTTCGCCCCGAGGGCAAAGTTCATCCACCTGGACATCGACCCGGCCGAGATCTCCAAGAACGTCCCGGCGCACATCCCAATCGTCGGCGACGCCAAGGAGGTCCTGCCGAAGCTGGTCAAGGAGTACCGGGCCCTGAAGGCGGACCGCGCGCGCCTTGACCCGTGGTGGGAACAGCTCCACGGCTGGCAGAAGGAGTACCCGCTTGGCTACGAGGACTCCGAGGACTCCGAGCTCAAGCCGCAGCGGATGATCCAGGCGATGCACGCGGCCACCGAGGGCGACGCGATCATCACCTCCGACGTGGGCCAGCACCAGATGTGGTGCGCGCAGTACTACGACTTCGCGAAGCCCCGCCGCTGGATCAACTCCGGCGGCCTGGGGACGATGGGCTTCGGCCTTCCCTCGGCCATCGGCGCCAAGGTCGCGTGCCCCGAGGAGGAGGTCGTCTGCCTCGCCGGCGACGGCAGCCTGATCATGACCTGCCAGGAGCTGGCCACCGCGGTCCGCCACGACATCCCGGTGAAGATCTTCCTGATGAACAACGGCTACTTCGGCATGGTGCGCCAGTGGCAGGAGCTCTTCTGGGACGGCCGCTACGAGGCCGTCGAGATGGGGCCCAGCCCCGACTGGCCGAAGCTCGCCGAGGCGTTCGGCGCCACCGGCATGAGCGTGAGCGACAAGAGCGAGGTCGAGGGCGCGATGCGCGACGCGATCGCGACCGAGGGCCCCGTCCTGCTCGACGTCCACGTCACCAAGGAGGAGAACTGCTATCCGATGATCCCGGCGGGGGCCGCCGCCCGGGACATGGTGGGATAGGCGTAAGGGAACCGCATCATGGAAGCCGGCACTCCCGACCTGATCAAGCTCGAGGACCTCGACGCGGCCGCGGGGCGGCTCACGGGTCGAAAGCACCTGCTCTCGATCCTGGTCGAGAACAAGCCCGGCGTCCTCGCGCGCATCGCCGGCCTCTTCTCGAGGCGCGGGTTCAACATCGACACCCTCGCCGTGGGCCCGACCGAGGATCCCCAGATCTCCCGGATCACCCTGACCCTGGACGGCGCCCTTCACCCGATCGATCAGGTCACCAAGCAGCTCCACAAGCTGGTCAACGTGATCAAGATCAGGGACATGGAGCCGGGCGACACGATCGCCCGGGAGATGGCCCTGTTCAAGGTCTCCGCCCCGATCGAGAGCCGCGCGGAGATCATGCAGTTCTCCGAGATCTTCAGGGCGAAGATCGTGGACGTCTCGCGCCGCTCGCTCACCATCGAGGTGACCGGCAGCGCCGACAAGATCGAGGCCTTCGAGCAGATGATCCGGCCGCACGGGCTGATCGAGATGGTTCGCACCGGCGAGGTCGCGATCCAGCGCGCGAAGTCCGAGTCCTGATCGCGACGGTCGACACCGAACGACTGCGTGAGGGCCTGCGCGAGGCCGCCGAGCGGGTGGGCGAGCCCACCGGCCGCACACTGATCAGTTCGACGGTCCCCGTCGACCCGGACATCGACCCCAGCGCGCTCGCGTTCGGGTCCCGGCGAGCCGGGGATCGCTGGTTCTGCTGGGAGCGGCCGGAGGACGGCTTTGCGCTCGCGGGGATCGGCAGCGCGCTGGAGCTGGCCAGCCGGGGCGTGGGGCGCTTCACGGACCTCGCCCGAGACGCAGCGCGGGCCCTCGAGGGCCACGAGGCGGCGTTCCCAACCGGGCTTCCCGCCGGCGCCGGACCGGTCTGGACGGCGGGGTTCGCCTTTGATCCCGAGGGTGGATCGGAGCCGAAGTGGAGCTCGCTGCCGCCCGCACTGGCGGTGATGCCCGAGATCTCCGTCCTCCGGAGCGGCGACGAGGCCTTCCTCACGGCGGCCGTGGCGATCGAGCCCGGGTCCGACCCGGGTGAGCCAATCCAGCGCCTTTGGGGCCGCGTCGCTTCGCTCCAGGACCGAGCGCTCACGCCTCCCGATCCGCATCCGAGCGGTGCCATCCGGATCGAGGGGCGGCATCCGCCCGAGCACTACGAGGACATCGTCTCCGCTGCGGTCGAGCGGATCGCCTCGGGCGACCTGAAAAAGGTGGTGCTGGCCCGTGAGCTCGAGGTGGAGGCGCCATCCGCGTACGACCCCGCTGCGCTGTTGGGGGCGCTGCGGGACCTCTACCCGGCGTGCTTCTGCTTCTGCGTCGGCACCCCCGAGGCGGCTTTCCTCGGAGCGAGCCCCGAGCTGCTCGTGCGGCGCTCCGGGGCGGTGGCGGCGACGGTCGCGCTCGCGGGGACCACCTCTCGGAGCGCTGACCCGGCCGTCGACGATCACCTCGGAGAGGGGATGCTGCGCAGTCCCAAGTTCCGCAACGAGCACGAGATCGTCGTGGACCGGATCGAGCGCTCGCTGCGGCCGCACGCCGTCTGGGTCCACGCCGAGCCCAGTCCGATCGTGGTGAAGGTGGGGAACCTCCAGCACCTGGCGACCCCGATCCGCGCACAGCTCACCGACGCGCGGGGCGCGATCGACCTGGCGGGGCTGCTCCATCCGACTCCGGCCATCGGGGGAGAGCCACGCGAGCCCGCATTGACGCTGATCCGGGAGCTGGAGGGGATGGACCGCGGCTGGTACACGGGGCCGGTCGGCTGGATGGACGCGACCGAGGACGGGGAGTTCTGCGTCGGCCTGCGCTCCGGGCTGATCCGCGACCGGCGTGCCCATCTCTTTGCCGGCAACGGAATCGTCGCCGCCTCCGATCCGGCGGACGAGCTCACCGAGACCGAGCTCAAGTTCTCCGTGCTGCTGCCGCTGTTGACGAGCTGAGCTATCAGCGGCTAGAGTCCCCCCAATGGCGCACACCGAGAGCCGGCACCGGGGCCGCGTGGGGTTGGCGCTTCTGGCGATCCTTGGGCTGCTGATCGGCATGACCGTCGGCCCGACCCCGATCGCTTCGGGATCCGGCGATGCCTCGATCGCGAAGAAGAAAAAGAAGAAAAAGAAGAAGTGCCCGCCGGGCTTCGTGAAGGTCAAGGTCCAGGGGAAGGCGAAGGGCAAGAAAAAGAAGAAGAAGACGAAGTGCGTGAAGGCGCCGGTCACCACCCCCCCGGCTACCCCCGTTCCGCTCGTTCGGGCGACGATCACCTGGGCGGGCGGCGGAGGCAGTTCTGACATGGACCTCTGGGTCTTCGATGCGGCCGGCAACCGAGGCAGAGCGGCGGCGAACGGGATTCCGAACTCAACCTTCTCGGCCAATGCCATTGGGCCCACTGGCACGGAAACGTTCACCGACCTGGTCTTCGTCAATCCCGGCGGCCGGGCGTTCAGCTATGGGGTATGCCAGAAGGACGGGGGCAGCCACAATCTGACGGTGGCGATCGACTACGTGACCGCCGATGGGGTCCATCACCTCGACTCGCAGGTGTACAACGACAACGGTGCCCACCACGAGTACCCCGGTGGCGCGCCGATCCCGCCCCAGTTCCTCACCGGCTGCAACTTCCTCTAGCTCAGGCGCCCTAGCCCAACCGGCTATGCGAGCGCCCCAACCGCGGCCTCGGTGAGGCGGCGGTGCAACTCCACGTTGCGCCGCCGGTCGGTCTGGACGACCACGGCGCGGGCCTCACCGGCGAGCGCCCGATCGAGCTCGGCGGGATCGCCCGGTGCCTCCCAGCTCAGCTCGAACAGCTCCAGCGCCTGGGTGAGATCGAACGGCGAGGGGGTGCCGAGCAGCGCCTCGAACTCGTCGTCGGGCAGCGACTCCGCCTGGGGCAGGAAGTGGAAGATGCCGCCGCCCCCATTGTCGAGTAGCAGTAGTCGCAGGTTCGGTCGGTCGCGCAGCAGCGCGACCCCGCCGAGGTCGTGGACCAGCGCCAGGTCTCCCAGCACGGCCCAGGTGGGGGCGCCACCCGCCGCGATCCCGGCGGCGGTCGAGACCAGCCCGTCGATCCCGTTGGCCCCCCGGTTGGCCAGGAAGCGGACCCGCTCCGGCCCGGGCCCCAGGAAGGTCTCCAGGTCCCGGACGGGCATGCTCGAGGCGGCCAGAACCGCGTCACCGTCGGACAATGCTCCACCCAGCGTCCGCCAGGCGCCGGGCTCGCTCAGCTCGTCTACCTGCCCAAGCTCGCTCTCGACCGCGTCGCGGGCGGCTCCGTCGGCCGCGAGCCAGGCCGTCGCGTAGGGAGATCCCTCGGCGGCGCCGGCGCCGGAGCGCCGCCGCACCAGCGCCTCGCCCAGACTCTCCGTGAGCGACCTTGGATCCGCGCGAAGCAAGGTCTCGGCCCGCCTGGTCGGCTCCTTCCAATCGGCGGTGGGGTCAACCACAACCTGTCGCAGCCCGTCGATCTCCGCCAGCCACCGCCGAAGCGCCTTGCTGGTCGGCATGTCGCCGACGCGCAGGATCAGCTCGGGCTCGAGCTCGCCCGGACGCGCGCGCGCCACCGCGTCGTAGGCGGACACGACCAGCGAGCGGTCGTGCGGCCCGCGCCGGATCTGGGAGGTCGGCTCGGCGAGGATCGGGTACCCGGCCGCGGCGGCGAGCCGGGTCAGCGGTTCGGCCAGGCGCGGATCGGCCTGGCGGCCGGCGACGATCAGTCCCCGCGGCGCCGCCTCGATCCGCTCCGCGACCTCCTCAAGAAGCGCGTCCTCGGGTCTGGCCGAGACCCGAGCCACCGCCGACAGGGGACGCTCGCCGCGGCCCTCGAGGGCAAGCGGGTCCGTCGCGGTGACGCCGTCGTGAGCGGGGATCGGCGCGAGCGGCTCTCTCCACGGGATGTTGAGGTGAACCGGACCTGGACGGGGATCGCCGGCAGCCGCCGCGTACGCGCGGCAGCCGACCGAGCGGAAGTGGAGCAACCCCTCGTCGTCGGCTTCGTGGGTCCCGACCTCGCAGAACCAGCGCACGGCGTCCCCGTAGAGCTTCAGCTGGTCGATCGTCTGGCCGGCGCCGATCCCGCGCAGCTCGGGTGGCCGGTCCGCGGTCAGGACGATCAGCGGGACCCCCGCCTCATCGGCCTCCACCACCGCGGGATGGAGGTTGGCGGCGGCCGAGCCCGAGGTGCAGACAACCACCGCTGGGATGCGCGACTCGAGGGCGGTGCCGAGCGCGAAGAATCCGGCGCTCCGCTCGTCGAGCACAACGATCGCGTCGATTGCCGGTTGACGCCAGAGCGCCACCGCGAGCGGGGTGGAGCGGGAGCCGGGAGAGATCGCCGCACGGCGCACGCCGCTGCGCGCGAGCTCCTCGACCATCGCCGAGGCGAGGGCCGTGTTCCGGTTGGTGGGGTCCATCCCGCAAACCGTAGATCAGGCCGGACCCGATCTATGCTCGCGCCCGTGCCGCGCAAGAGCTATCCCGTCGGCGCCCACCTCGAGGGCGACCGCCTGCTGCGGCAGGCGCAGAGCCTGGGCGCGGACTGCATCCAGATCTTCAACGGCCCGCCCCAGAGCTGGAGGGCGCCTCCGCCGCATCCCGAGGCGAAGGGCCTGCGGGCCTCGAAACGCGACGTATACGTGCATGCGCCCTACCTGATCAACGTCTGCTCACCGCGCAGCAACGTCCGCTACGGCTCCCGCAAGATCCTCCAGCACCACTGCGAGGCCGCGGCCACGCTCGGGGCAAAGGCCCTGATCGTCCACCCCGGCCACGCCGAGGACGGGATCGAGGAGGGGGTCGGGCGCTGGGGACGGACCCTCGAGATGCTCGAGAGCCCCGTCCCGGTCTACCTCGAGAACACGGCCGGCGGGGATCACGCGGTGGCACGCCGCTTCGATGCGCTCGCAAAGCTCTGGGAGGTGGTGTCGGGCACGAAGACGGAAGTCGAGATCGGCTTCTGCTTCGACACCTGCCACGCGCATGCAGCCGGCGAGGAGTTGTCGGACGCCATCGAGCGGGCGCGGGCGATCACCGGCCGCCTCGACCTGCTCCACGTCAACGATTCCCGCGACCCGCCCGGGACCGGAGCCGACCGCCACGCGAACATCGGCAGCGGGAAGATCGACCCCGAGGCGCTCAAGCACATGATCCGCGCCGCCAAGGCCCCGGTCGTGGTCGAGACGCCCCGCAAACCGGAGGACCTGCGCGCCGACATCACCTTCGTTCGCGAGGCCCTCGCCGGTCGCTAGTGGCGGGTTCGGCGAACCCGCTAATTGCGGGTTCGCCGCGCCGCCAGCGCATCCTCGTCGAGCTCGACGCCGAGCCCCGGGGACTCGTCCAGGTGGAGCTCGTCGCCGTCGGCCTTGGCACCGGTCCCGATGGACTGCGAGAAGAGCCGCTCGGTGGCGAGCCCGTGGGCCACCCCCGCGTCGCCCGGGCCCCCGGCGAGCGCCTGGAAGGCGTGCGCCGCCGCCGCGATCCCGACCGGCCCCTCGAGGGCGCTGGAGAAATAGGCCGGGATCTCGCCGGCGATCTCCAGCCCGGCGCCGATCCCGCCCACCTTGGCGAGCTTCACCGTCGCCATCTCGCAGGCACCGAGCTCGACGGCGTCGCGCGCGTCGCGTGGGCTCGTCACGCTCTCATCGGCGGCAATCCTCATCTGGGAGCGGCCACGCAGGTCAGCCATCTGCTGGAGCGTCCCGACCGGCTGCTCAACGAGCTCGATCTCCAGGGGCGCCAGGCTCCGGAGGGCTCTTTCCGCATCGGACACCGTCCAGGAGGCGTTGGCGTCGAGGCGGATCAGGGCCTCCGGCCCGGCTGTCTCGCGGACCGTCTTCACCTGGGTGGCGTCGCCGGCCATGCCGACCTTGAGCTTGAAGGTCCGGAACCCGTCCGCGGCCCAGCGCTCGGCCATGGCGCGTGCCGCGGTGGGGTTGGCGGCGGGCAGCGTTGCGTTGCACCTCACCGGGCGCGCCGACTCCGCGCCGAGAAAACGCCAGAGGGGATCTCCGGCCGCCTTCGCGGCGATGTCGTGCAGGGCGATGTCGACCGCCGCGAGAGCCTGAGCCGATGCCCGTCTGCCGCGGCACTTCGCCATCCCGGACCAGATCCGCCCCGGGTCGAACTCCTCGGTGAGCACCGGCCAGCAGATTTCCTCGATCTCGCGCGCGATCTGCGCGGTGTCCGGCCCACCCCGAAGCGACAGGGCGGCGGTCTCACCCAGCCCCTCGAGGCCCTCGCCCCGAATTCTCACCAGGACCAGGTCGCGCTCGCGGAGCTCGCCGCGCGCAGTCACGTAGGGCTCCGCGAAGGGCAGCGAGTAGCGGATCACCTCCAGCTCCTCCAGCTGCATTGGGCGATCCTAGGGTCTAGGAAGCGATCAAGAGACCGGCGCTGACCAGCACGCTGAACGCGCCGAGCAGGGCTCCGGTCCGCGCCAGAGCGCTGTTGAGCGATGGTCCATCGGTCCGGTGAAGCACGGGATCGCCTGCACGAAAAGCGAGTGGGATGGAAAGAAGGGCGAGGTTCGGCCAGAGGCGGAGCGCGTCGCCTATATCGGCGCTGAAAAACAGAGTCACACCCAGCGCGAAGTAGGCGAAGATCAACAACCGGAGGTACAGGTTGCGGGTTCGGTCTCGACCCAGGCGCACGGCGAGCGTGTTCTTCCCCACCCGGCGGTCGGTGTCGATGTCGCGGATGTTGTTGACCACCAGGATGGCCGTGGCCAGGAGGCCGATCGAGATCGAGAGGCCGAAGGGCAGCCAGGCCAGCTCCTCGAGCTGCACGTAGTAGGAGCCGTTGACGGCGACCACGCCGAAGAAGAGGAAGACGAAGAGCTCGCCGAGGCCCGCGTAGCCGTAGGGCCGAGGCCCCCCGGTGTATAGGACGCCAGCCAGGATCGAGGCCACGCCGACGGCGATGATGATCGGCCCGGCGACCGTGGCGAGGTAGATCCCGCAGCCGATCGCAACGGCGAATGCGACCCAGGTCGCGACCAGCACGCTACGGGGCGCCACCAGACCGGCGGAGGTGACTCGAACGGGGCCCAGCCTGTCCACGGTGTCGGCCCCGCGCTTGGCGTCCGAGTAGTCGTTGGCGAGGTTGGTCCCGATCTGAATGAAGATGCTGCCGGCCAGCGCCGCGGCGAAGGCGCCCCAGCGGAAATCGAAGTCGGGCTCCACGGCGACCGCGGCGGCCGATCCGACCAGCACGGGGGCGATCGCGGCGGGCAGCGTCCGCGGCCGCGCCGCCATCAGCCAGATGCGAAGGGCGCTCAAGGGCGCTTCGGATATTTGGAGAAGTCCGGCTTGCGTCCCTGCTGGTAGGCGTTCCGGCCCTCCTGCCCCTCCTCGCTCATGTAGAAGAGCAGCGTCGCGTCATGGGAGAGCTGCTGGAGACCGGTCAGGCCGTCCTCCATGGCGTTGAAGCTCGCCTTCAGCAGGCGCAGAGCGAGGGGGGAGAGGGCGAGCATCTCGCGGCACCAGGCGACCGTCTCGCGCTCGAGGTCGTCCACGGGCACCACCGCGTTGACCAGCCCCATGTCCAGCGCCTCCGTCGCGTCGTAAAGCCGGCTGAGGAACCAGACCTCCTTCGCCTTCTTGACGCCGACGTTCCGGGCGAGCAGGCTGGAGCCGAAGCCACCGTCGAAGCTCCCGACCCGAGGGCCGGTCTGCCCAAACTCGGCGTTGTCGGCAGCGATCGTCAGGTCGCAGACGAGATGGAGGATGTGCCCGCCGCCGACCGCGTAACCGGCGACCATCGCCACCACGGGCTTCGGCAGGCGGCGTATCTGCACGTGCAGGTCGCCCACGTCGAGGCGCCCGACCCCCTGCTGTGCGACCTCGTCCTCGCCGATGTAGCCGTCGTCGCCGCGGATGCGCTGGTCGCCGCCCGAGCAGAAGGCCTCAGTGCCGACCCCGGTGAAGATGATCGCGCCGATCTCGAGGTCGTCACGCGCCCTGGTGAACGCGTCACGAAGCTCAGCCAGCGTGGGGGGGCGGAAGGCGTTGTGGACGTCCGGCCGGTTGATCGAGATCTTCGCGATCCCGTCGCCCTTCTCGTAGAGGATGTCCTCGTAGGAGCCCGCCTCGCGCCACTCGATCGGCGCGTAGAGCTCCTTCTCAGCGGGCGCGTCTTTGTGTCGTTTGGGCACTTCGCTTCTAGGCTAAGGGACCGTGCTGCTCGATAACTGGCTCGCACAGCGCGCGTCCACCTCGCCCGATGGGGTCGCCCTGGTCGCGGACGGGGCCTCGCTGACGTACTCCGAGCTGGAGGAGGCGGCGGCCAGCGCCGCCCGCCGGCTGGCCGGGCTCGGGGTTCGGCAGGACACCCCGGTGCGCCTGAGCATGCCCGCCGGGATCGACCACGCGGTGCTGCTCCACGCCGTGATGAAGCTAGGAGCGATCGCGCTGCCCACCGATCCCAGGCTGAACGCCGCCGAGCGTGGCGGCTCCGGCGTTGACGCCTCGGCTGTTGAGATCGCGGGCGCCGCGGATGCCGGCAGTCACGAGGCCGACCTGCCCCTGCTCGGGGAGATCGACCTGGAGGCCGTCTACTGCCGCATCCTCACCAGCGGAACGGCCGGGACGCCGCGGCCGATCGAACTCACTTACGGCAACCACCTCTGGAGCGCGGTCGGGTCGGCCTTCAACCTCGGCGTCGATCCCTCCGATCGCTGGCTGTGCTGTCTGCCGCTCTTCCACGTGTCCGGCCTGTCGATCCTGCTGCGCTCGGCGATCTACGGGACCAGCGTGGTCATCCACGACGGCTTCGACGTCGATCGGGTCGCCGAGTCGCTCGAGCGCGACGGCGTCACAGTCGTCTCGCTGGTCTCGACCATGCTCACCCGCCTGGTGGACGCCGGCGCCGCGATCGAGAAGCCGAGGGCCATCCTGGTCGGCGGCGGCCCGGTCTCGGAGGAGATCCTGGTCGAGGCGATGGGCCTCGGCGCGACCGTCGTTCAGACCTACGGCCTCACGGAGGCGGCCTCCCAGGTGACGACGCTCTCGCCGGCCGAAGCGGAGGATGAGAGCAAGCGCGGCTCAGCCGGA
Source organism: uncultured Solirubrobacterales bacterium (assembly GCA_963752605.1). GTDB lineage: Bacteria > Actinomycetota > Thermoleophilia > Solirubrobacterales > 70-9 > CAVVYW01. Next base: position 572,351 of record CAVVYW010000005.1, on the reverse strand, counting down.
CGCCCGCTGCTAACGACCCACGTCCGCATCATGGACGGAGAGATCCTCGTGCAGGGGCCGACCGTGGCCCCCGGCACGGCGGACGTCGACGGCTGGCTTCACACCGGCGATGAGGGGCGGATCGACGAGGAGGGCTTCCTCTGGGTCGAGGGGCGCCGCGACGACGTGATCGTGACGGGCGGGGAGAACGTGGCACCTCGGGAGGTCGAGCAGGTCCTCGCCAAGCATCCGGACATCGCCGACGCCGCGGTGGTCGGCCGGCCAGATCCCGACTGGCAGAACGCGGTGGTGGCTGTCGTCGTCCCCCGCGAGGGCTCCACACCAGAGGCCGACGCCCTGCGTGACTGGTGCCGCGAGCGGCTCGCCGCCTTCAAGGTGCCGAAGAGCTTCGAGCTGACCGACGAGCTGCCCCGCACCACCTCCGGGAAGCTGCTTCGCCGAGAGCTCGCGCAGCGGCCGGGGCTGACCGGCTGAGGCGCTCAGTTAGCATCCTGCGCCCCATGGCCACCGAAGAAGTCCTCTATGACAAGGACGCCGACCTCGCACAGCTTGAGGGGAAGGCAGTCGCCATCCTCGGCTACGGCTCCCAGGGACACGCCCACGCGCTGAACCTCAAGGACTCGGGTGTGGACGTCGTCGTCGGGCTGCGCCCAGATAGCTCCAGCCGGGTGGAGGCGGAGGAGCACGGCCTCGAGGTGCTCGACATAGCCGACGCCGCGAGCCGCGGCGACATCGTGATGGTGCTCCTGCCGGACGAGAGGCAGGCGGAGATCTGGCGGGATCAGATCGCGGACGGGATCGCGGAGGGCAACCTCCTGATGTTCGCCCACGGCTTCTCGATCAATTTCGAGCAGATCGAGCCGCCGCCCGGCGTGGACGTCGGCATGGTCGCGCCCAAGGGCCCCGGCCACCTGGTCCGCCGCCAGTACGAGGAGGGCCGCGGCGTCCCCTGCCTGATGGCCGTCCACCAGGACGCGACCGGCAAGGCCCGCGACCTGGTGCTCGCCTACGCCAGCGGAATCGGCGGCGGCCGCGCCGGGATCATCGAGACCACCTTCAAGGACGAGGCCGAGACCGACCTCTTCGGCGAGCAGGCCGTCCTCTGCGGCGGCGCCACCGAGCTCGTGCGCGCCGGATTCGAGACGCTGGTGGACGCCGGCTATGACCCGCGCCTCGCCTACTTCGAGTGCCTGCACGAGTTGAAGCTGATCGTCGACCTCATGTATGAGCAGGGCATCCAGGGGATGCGCCACTCGATCTCGAACACCGCCGAGTACGGCGACATGACCCGCGGCTCCAAGGTCATCACCGAGGACACTCGCGAGGCGATGCGGAAGATCCTCGCCGACATCCAGTCGGGCGAGTTCGCCAAGGAGTGGATCGCCGAGAATCAGGCCGGCGGGGAGAACTTCGACCGGATGCGCAAGGAGGCGGCCGACCACCCCGTGGAGAAGGTGGGCTCGAAGCTGCGCTCGATGATGCCCTGGATCTCGAAGAAGGACTAGCTAGGGCTAGGACTTCGCGGGGCCGTCAGGGAACCCAGGCCCGCGTGGGTTCTCCTCGCCCTCCGGCAGGACGCCGTCCCGCCCGACGTAGCCACCCTCAGCGCCGACCACCAGGTACTGAGCGTCCTCGCTGTCACTCAGGTTGCGTAGACCGCGAACCGTGGAGGCATCGACCCGGGCCGCGCCGCCCTCCCGGATCTCCTGCTTCGATCCGTCTCCGAACCGCATCTCGATCGCGCCCCGGTGGACGAAGTAGAGCTCCTGCTGGCGTTCGTGGGCATGGGAGCCGGTCGCGTAGCCCGGAGGGATCGTGATCAGGTTGACCCCGAACTCCGTCACCTTTAGCGGCTTCCGCACGCTGCGGAAGCCGTAGCCCTCCCCGAGAGCGTCTGCGTCGAGGGCGACGGTCCAGCCGTCGCCCTCGCTGACGCCCTTCGAGTCCGCCATCCCTAGGCAGCCGGCTCGGACTGCGGCGCGCCGATCTGGGTCGCGGCGCCCGCGCCCGGCTCCATGTTCGGAGCGGGTGCCTGGTCGGAGACCGGCGGGATCGTCTCGGTCACCAGGAGGAAGTACGCCAGCGCCCGCAGCTGCCAAGCCAGCCCGGTGGTGAGCGCGTTATGAACGCCACCGGAGGTGCGCCCCCTGAACACGATGTGGAACCAGGCCGCGGCCGAGGCGGCCCAGGCGATGTACGGGATCAGCAGGGCCATGAAGTAGACCGGGAAGGCGAGGATGAGCCGGAAGGCGGTCTTCCACCGGTTGTACTTGGGCAGTGGCGGATCGACCTCCACCCGAATCGGGTACGAGACGTCTTCCTCGAAGCCGAAGGACGGCCACTTGTCGGTCTGCAGGAAGAAGAAGGCGTTGGCCCGCCCTGAGAAGCGCAGCACCCCAGAGTTGAACTTGTAGAGGCCCTCGGGATAGCGACCGGTGAACAGGATCGCGAACCAGGCAAGGATGGCCACGATCTGGGCGCCGAGCAGGTAAACCTGCAGGACGATGTACCAGGGGATCGCCAGGATCAGGCGGAAGAAGGTGATCGCCCGGCTCTGCTCCTCGATGTAGTCGGCCTCATATCTGACCGGATACACGTTGTCTCCTCTCGGTCGAGTTCGGATCCAAAAAACCCCCGAGGCCAGCCGCGCCCCCTACGCGCAGCCGGGCCTCGAGCTCATACAGCTACTGCGGCTCCCTGCGGCTCTCGGCCTCCGTCGGAATCTGGCCGGCGGGCGCAGCGGCCCCTTCCTCATAAGAGAACGGCGGCCAGTCCTCGGTCATCAGCAGGAAGTAGGCGCCGGCCCGCGTGGAATACGCCGAAGCCGAGCGCATGGGGTCAAACAGGCCCTCGGGCAGCTTGCCGGTGAACAGAATGGCAAACCAGCCGATGAGGTAACAGACGCCGAGAATCAGCCCCTGAACCATGGCCAGGAGCGCCACGGGAATGCCGAAGAGGAAGCGCAGGCCGGTCTTCAGCCGGTCGTACATCCCGAGTGGCTCGGGCACGCCCACGCGAATCTGGTACTCGCCGTGGTCGTCCCCGTCAAACGGCGGGAACTCGTCGGTGAGCAGGTAGGAGAACCCGTTCACGCGCGTGGACATCCGCAAGAACCCGGCGTTGAAGTTGTAGACGCCCTCCGGGTACCTCCCGGTGAACACGATCGCGAACCAGGCGACGACCGCAGCGACGGATGCCCCGATGCCGTACAGGCCCGCCACGAACAGCCACGGGATCGAAATGATGTAGCGGAGAAAGGTCGTAAGGCGGTTGCGTCCTTCCAAGACGGCGTCCGCCTCATAGCTGACTGGGTACATATATCCCTCCAGGGTCTTGAATTGCCGGTGCGCCCTGACGGATTCACCGGTCACCCAGGACGCGCGCCCACCCTATCCCAATGAAGCGCCCACAGTCCAGCGCAGCGCCCTAATACCCTTGGCCGGACATGACCGACGCCGCCAACCCCTACATCAAGCATTACCTGATGGCCGCGGGGCCGACGCCTCTGCCTCCCGCCGTGAGCCAGGTGATGGCGGAGCCCATCCCGTATCACCGGGCCCCCGCCTTCGTGGAGGTCTACGCACGGGCCCTGGGGCGGCTGCCCAAGATCTTCCAAACGAAGAACCCGGTGCTCGGCTTCGCCGCTTCGGGCACGGGCGGAATGGAGTCGGCGGTCGCGAACCTGGTCGGCCCCGGCGAGCCGGTCGCCGTCGCCTCGTCGGGCAAGTTCGGCGAGCGCTGGGCCGAGCTCTGCGACGCCTACGGCGGAGACCTCACCCACCTGGAGGCGGAGTGGGGGGAGGCGATCTCGCCAGAGCAGCTCGACCGCACCCTCGGCGAGATGAAGCGCCCGCCGCACGCCGTCTTCGTCACCCACTCGGAGAGCTCGACCGGCGTGGTCAACGACATCCGAGCCCTCGCAGCGGTCGCCCATGATCACGGCGCCGTGCTCTGCGCTGACTCGATCTCGGCGCTGGGCGCAGTCGACCTGCGCCAAGACGAGTGGGGGGTGGACGTGGTCGTCTCGGGCTCGCAGAAAGCCCTGATGACCCCGCCCGGCCTCGCGTTCGCCTCGGCGAACGATCGCGCCATGGCGCTCGCCGCCGAGCGACCCGGACGCCGGTACTACTTCGACTGGGCGAAGGCGGCCGAGGGCCAGGCCGAGAGCAAGCCGAACAGCCCGTTCACGCCGGCCATCACCCTCTGGCTGGCGCTCGACGTCGCCCTGGGGCTGATCGAGGAGGAGGGGCTCCAAGGCGTGCTGGAGCGCCACGCGATCCTGGCCCGTGCCGCGCGGGCGGGCATCGAGTCCCTCGGCCTGGAGCGCTTCGGCCCCGACAACGACGACGCGAACGTGCTGACCGCTGCGCGGCTGCCCGACTCGGTGGACGGGGCCGGCGTCCCAGCGCGAATGCGCGACCACTACGGCGTCACTGCGGCGGGCGGCCAGGGACAGCTGAAGGGCAAGATCGTCCGGATCGCCCACTGCGGCTACTACGGCGCCTTCGACATCGTCATCGCCCTGTCGGCGCTCGAGTCATCGCTCCGCGACCTCGGCTTCGACGTGGAGCCGGGTGCCGGGGCGGCCGGCGCTCAGCGGGTGTTCTCCGAGGCCGGCCGCGCGCCGGAGCCCGTCGCCTGAGGCTGGAGGCCGGTCATGGCGGATGAGAGGGCCAAGGTCTTGGTCACGGAGAAGATCGCCGACGCCGGCGTCGATCTCCTGCGCGAGAACTTCGAGGTTGAGGTGGGGACCGACTGGGACGGGGACGATCTCGCCAAGCGCATCGGCGAGTTCGACGCGATCCTGATCCGCTCGGCGACCCACCTCGACGCCGGCCTGATCGAGGGCGCGGAGCGCCTCAAGGTCATCGGCCGGGCCGGCACCGGCGTCGACAACGTTGACGTGGACGCGGCCACCAAGCGGGGCATCATCGTCGCGAACGCCCCCGAGGCCAACTCGGTCGCGGCCGCGGAGCACACCCTGGCGTTGATTCTGGCCCTGGTCCGCGACGTCCCCCAGGCGCATGAGTCGCTGACCGGCGGGCAATGGGAGCGCTCGCGGTTCAAGGGGGCGGAGCTGTACGGCAAGACGCTCGGGGTGCTCGGCTTCGGCCGGATCGGCCAGCTGGTGGCCCGTCGCGCCCAGGCATTCGAGATGAGGGTGGTCGCATACGACAAGTTCGTGACCGCCGAGCGCTTCCGCGAGCTCGGGGTCGAGGGCGTCGAGGACCCGACCGAGCTCTACGCCCGTGCGGACTTCATCTCACTCCACCTCCCGAAGACGCCGGAGACGGTCGGCTCCATCAACGCGGACGCGATCGGCCGGATGCGGGAGGGGGTGCGGATCGTCAACTGCGCCCGCGGCGAGCTGGTGGACCTCGACGCGCTGCTCGAAGGGCTCGAGTCGGGCCGCGTGGCGGGCGCGGCGCTGGACGTCTTCCCGGAGGAGCCCTTCTCGGGCCATCCCATCCTCGACCGCGACGACGTTGTCGTGACCCCGCACCTGGGGGCCTCGACCGCGGAGGCGCAGGATCGCGCCGGCATCGTGACGGCCGAGCAGGTGACCGCCGCGCTGACGGGAGGGGTGGTCACCACAGCCGTCAACATCGCCGCCGTCCGCCCCGAGGTGATGGAGCAGCTGGCGCCGTTCGTGCCGCTGGCCGAGGGGCTGGGACGTCTCGCCGCTGGCCTCGGGGAGGGCGCGCCGGGGCGGGTGGAGGTCGAGTTCAGGGGCCGGCTCGCGGACCAGGACACACGGATCCTCGGGATCGCCGTGCTGGTCGGCATCCTCAGCGGCCACACCGAGGAGCCCGTCAACCTCGTCAACGCGCCGCACATGGCCGAGGAGCGGGGCATCGAGCTGCTCGAGGCCCGTGACTCCGTCGCGGAGGACTTCACCGAGCTCGTCGTGGTCCGGCTTCGCACGGGGGAGGATGTCGTCGAGGTCGCGGGGACCGGCGTCGGCCCGCGGAACATCCCGTATCTGGCGCGGGTGTGGGGCGAGGACTTCTACCTCCCCTTCGCCGAGCACCTCGCGATCTTCCGCTACACCGACCAGCCCGGCATGATCGGCCGGGTCGGGACGGTGTTCGGCGAGGAGGGGGTCAACATCGTCTCGGCCGCCGTCGGCGCCGAGTCGGACGGCAAGCAGGCCGTGATGGCTCTGACGACGGACGCGCCGGTCCAGCAGTCGACCATCGACCGCATCCTCGAGCTGGACGGCTTCTCGGTCGGCCGCGCGGTCTCGCTCTAATCCATACGCTTGGGCCATGAGAGCGGTCGTGCTCACCGGCCATGGGGGCCCGGAGGTCCTGAGGGTCGAGGAGCGTCCCGACCCGGACGCGGGCCCTGGCAGAGTGTTGATTGGCGTCAAGGCGGCCGGGATCAACTTCGCGGACACCATGGCCCGCATCGGGCTCTACCCCGACGCCCCCAAGCCGCCCTGCGTGCTCGGCTACGAGGTCGCCGGCGAGGTGGAGTCGGTCGGCGACGGCGTCACCGATCACAAGCCCGGTGACCGCGTAGTCGCCGGCACCCGCTTCGGCGGGCAGGCGTCGATGGTCAGCGTTCCCCAGGAGCAGGTGTTGCCCCTCGCCGATCGCCTCAGCTTCGAGCAGGGCGCCGCGATCCCGGTCAACTACTCGACCGCCTACTGCGGCCTGGTCGTCATGGGCGGTCTCAAGGAGGGCGAGCGGGCCCTGATCCACGCGGCGGCGGGAGGGGTCGGGACCGCCGCGATCCAGATCGCGCGCATGCTCGGTGCCGAGGTGTTCGGAACCGCCTCCGCCTCCAAGCACGACGCGATCCGCAAGCTGGGGGTCGACCACCCCATTGACTACCGGGCGCAGGACTTCGAGCAGGAGGTGATGCGGATCACCGACGGTGAGGGGGTCGACCTCGCCTTCGACGCACAGGGCCCCCGCAGCTTCCGCAAGGACTACCGCGTGCTTCGCCAGGGCGGGCGGCTGGTCATGTACGGACTGGCCGAGGCCTCTACGGGGACGGGCCGCAGCATCCCGAAGCTGATCGGGAGCCTGGCACTGATGCCGACCGCGACCATGCCCTGGTGGAAGAGCCTGCAGGTCATGAATGAGAACAAGGGAGTGTTCGGGCTCAACATGCTCTCCTGGTGGGACCGGGAGGGAAGCATCGAGCGAATCACCGGGCCGCTGATCGAGCAGATCGAGGAGGGCGGGCTCGAGCCGATCGTGGCGGAGTCGTTCCCGTTCGAGCAGGCGGGCGACGCACACCAGTTCATCGCCGACCGCAAGAACATCGGCAAGGTCGTGCTGACGCCCTGAGATCGCGGCGCTCCGAGCGGTGCTCGCTGGTGTTTACGCTCTAGACATGAGGTTCGGGACTGGCAAGATCCTGGGCGCGCTTGCGCCCGTGCTTCTGCTGCTCGTCGCCACGGCGCCGGCCGGCGGCGCCGCTGACGACGCGTCCCTGAGCGCCTCGATCGAGCGGGCGCAGGGCCATGGCGCACGGGCGGCCGCGCCGGTCAACATCCTCACGATCAACGACCTTCGCGGCGTGGACAACCGGATCACGGTCTTCGTCGCGCCCTCCGGGCGGCTGACGTTCATCGCGCCCGAGGGACTCGCCGATCCAGACGGGGTGTCGGGCACGCACTGCACGCTCGACAACGCGCAGTCCGGCGCCACGATGGCGACCCAGATGAGCTGTGCCCCCGGCTACGTCCAGGTCATCGTCGGTGAGCTCTCAGGCGGCAACGACACCTTCTCGGGGGCGCCGGATCTGACCATCCCGATCGGGGCCGTCGTGGACGGCCAGCGGCGACCGCTGTCCGGTGGCATCGGAACCGACCGGATCGTCTCCGGCACCGCAGCCGACCTGCTTGACGGCGGCGCGAACCCGGACTCCCTGCTGGGGAACCAGGGGGAGGACCTGCTCAGCGGCGGCGCCGCCAAGGACAAGCTGGGTGGCGGCCCCGGCGGTGACAGCCTCTTCGGCGGCGGCGGCGCGGACAACCTCAGCGGTGGCGCCGCACGGGATCTCTGCCACGGCGGCGCCGGCCGGGACTCGGGCAGGGCCTGCGAGATCCTGCAGGCGCTTCCATAACCAGGCTCGGGCGGAGCCCGCATAATTCCCGCGCATGAGCCCTCTCGTTGTGGCCGGCATCACGGACGCTTATCGCGAGGGCATCGTGGACACGGGCCGCGAGGCGCAGCTCCTCTTCTTCGTCGCCTTCCTCGCGTCGTTCGGCTTCATCCGCATGAGCACCCACATGATCCGCGCCCAGGTGAGCTGGTGGCCGGGGAACGTCTCCGTGGGGGGGACGCACATCCACCATCTGGTCTGGGGGATCCTGCTCCTGCTGATCTTCGGCTGGATCGGCATCGCCGTGGATCCGGACTCGCCCTGGCGCGAGATCGCGGCGGTGATGTTCGGGATCGGAGCGGGACTCACGCTGGACGAGTTCGCCCTCTGGCTGAACCTCAAGGACGTCTACTGGGAGAAGCAGGGCCGTCGCTCGATCGACGCCGTCATCATCGCCGCGGCGATCAGCGGGATGGCCCTGGTTGGGTTCCAGGGCTGGATCGATGCCGCGACGAAGGTCGAGGACGACGTGTTCACCATCGTCGGCACCGGGGGCGCGATCGGAATCATCCTCGCCCTGGTCAACGCCGCCAAGGAGAAGTTCGGGATGGCGATCCTGGGGTTCGTTGTGCCGGGGGTCCACATCATCGGCGCGTTCCGGCTCGCCAAGCCGCACTCCGTCTGGGCGAAGCTCTTCTACCGGCATAGGAAGCTGAGGGATTCGAAGAAGCGCTTCAAGGGCCCCCGCGGGGAGCCGTTCTGGAAGCGCGGGGGAGAGTTAACCGGTCGCCTTGGCCTTGGCGGCTCTCGGAGCACGCCGCGTGCGCGGCGGAGTTAGCAGCAGCTCGTCGATCACCACTCCGAGCGAGGCGGCGGTCGGGATCGCGATCAACGCCCCCAGCACCCCCGCCAGGTTCGCACCGACGATGACGGCGACGATCGCCACCACCGGGTTCACCTTGAGAGCGCCCCCGCGGTACATGAGGGGCTGAATCACCCGGTCCTGGAGCTGCTGGTAGGCGAGGAAGATGGCCACCCAGATCAGGGCGTCGTAAGGCTTGCCGTCGATCGCGAGCGCCACGGCGACCACCAGGCCCCCGATCGTGAGGCCGATCAGCGGGATCAGGTCGAGGAAGACCACCAGCGCGGCCAGTGCCAGGGCCAGGTGGAAGCCCTCGATCTCGAGGAAGATCCAGGTGAAGAGCCCGGCCGCCAGCGCCAGCACCAAGTTGACGCTCACGTACGATCGAACCACCGCGGCGATCCGGGTCCCGATCCGCCGGCCCCGGTCGCGGTGGGGCCGCGGTAACCGCGCCGTCCCTCGCTCGAACATCCCCTTGCCCTCGAGCAGGAGGAAGACGGTCAGTGTGAGGATGGTGATCGCCGCGAGCAGATGCTCGAGGATGCTCACCGTCGCGTTGCCGAGCTCGGAGGCGCCGTCGCCGAGCTTGGACGGCAGTGAGCTCGCCTGCTCGGAGAGCTTCTCGGTGATGTCGTACTTCTCGTTCAGCTTCTGGAACTGCTCGTTGTCCTCGGCCCACTCCTCGAAGTCGGAGACGTACGTCGGGGCCTTCTTGGCGATGCCCTCGACGTTGCTGACGGCGGGCTCGACGACGTGCAGCACGAAGAAGGTCAATCCGGCGAGGAATCCCACGAGGACGCTCAGCACCGCCGCCACCCGCGGCACGTGCCGTTTCCCGATTCGGATCCGCTCGATCAGGCCCACCGCCGGGTCGAAGGCGAGCGCCAGGAAGATCGCGGTCACCACCCAGCGCAGCGTGGTGCGCGTGTGGAGGATGACGATCGCCAGCAGCACCGCGATCGCCGCCCAGAACAGCGCGACCAGCACGATCTTGGCGATGGCCCGCGCCTCGATCTGATCCGCGCGCATTGAGGCGAAGCTTGGCGGGGCGGCCGGATGTCACTCGGGACGGCTCATCATCGGAACTGAGGTTGTGTGCCGCCCACCTTGGGATTAGTCTCAACTGAGATGACGATCCGCCTCGACCGCAGGGTGCTGCTCACGATCGCGGTCGTGATCGGCGGCCTCTGGCTCCCCTCGCCGGGGGCAGCGCGCGCCCAGGATAAGCCGGCGTTCGAACCCTGGGTCGCCAACCTCAGGTACGCCGGCGAGTTCGCAGGGTTCCGCTTGGGGGGAACGACCTACCATCGGCTCGTCGCGGTCAGCGATGAGACGGTTCCTTCACCGGACATCGTCATCTTCAGCCCGGGTGGGATCCTGCCGCCTCCGCAGCCGTGCATCCAGCCGGACCCGAACACGATCCGCTGTCCGATCCTGAACCTGCAGAGCCTGGAGATCCAGTTCGGCAGCGGCAACGACCGGCTCGACACTACCCGCTTCGACAGCCCAGCCCAGACTGGGTTCGAGCTTCGCTTCCGGATGGGGGAGGGGAACGACCGCTTCGCCGGAGGCCCCCTGGACGAGGACTGGTTCGGCGGGCCGGGGAGCGACTTCGCCAAGGCGGGTGCCGGGAACGATCGGATGATCGCGGGCTCCGGCAACGACCGGATGTTCGGTGACCTGGGGATCGACTTCTTCCTCGGCCAGGCCGGCCGGGACTTCGCCCGCGGTGGGCCCGGGAACGACCGCGGCAACGGCGGCCCGGGCGAGGACAACTTCCGGGATTGATCGTGCGGTGACGATTCCGAGGGTGGGAAACCTCCGGCTCATTCTGGTCTTGGTGGCCTCGCTGCTGGCGGCGCTGACCGTCGCGTGGAGCCCGCCGACGGCGCGAGCAGGAGAGAGCCTGGACGGCGACCCCTTCTGGGACGCCGACCTCGACTACAGCGGACTCGGGAATGTCCGGCTTGGCGCAAAGTTCCGGTTCGGGCCGGGCGACGATCGCCTCGAGACTGGGCTGTTCTCACTGCTCCCCGACGGCATCCCGGACGACCTCTACTTCGAGGACCCCGCCGGGATCGAGCCGCCGCCGCCGCCCTGCTTAGCGGCGAGTAGCACGGTCGTCCGCTGCCCCCTCCAAAACCTGGTCGGCCTCTATGTCGAGCTCGCCAGCGGAGACGACGACGTCCGCAGCAATGACGCCGGCTTCGGCGCTGGCCTCGGCTTCGGCTCCTCCCGCTGGGTATTCGACCTCGGCGCCGGCAACGATCGCTTCTTCGGCGACGGCGAGGACGACATCACGATGGGTGGCCCGGGCGATGACCTCATGCGCACCGGTGGGGGCCGCGACCGCCTGCTCGGCGGCCGTGGCGACGACCGCCTCTTCGGCGACGCGGATCCCGACTTCTTCCTTGGTGGCCCAGGCGACGACTTCGCGCGTGGCGGCGGCGGCAACGACAGGGGCCGCGGCGGCCCGGGCAACGACGACTTCCAGGACTGAGCCGCCCACCGCCGCGTGCGGGCTGCGCTACTCTCCTGGCACTTCGATGACGCACCGGCTCGACAGCCTGGCGCTTCTCCTCCTTCTCCCCCTTCGGGGGGAATAGCGCTGGGCGGCGGCGGCCGCAGACGTAGAACAGGTCATCGAGGTTCATCAGGGAACATCATTAGAGAAGGAGGGAAGCCATGAGTAAGGGCCGCAAGCAGGACCACGTCGACATCTTCGACACGACCCTGCGCGACGGCGAGCAGTCGCCCGGGATCTCCCTGAACACGCAGGAGAAGGTCGAGATCGCCCAGCAGCTCGCCCGCCTCGGCGTGGACGTCATCGAGGCCGGCTTCCCAATCACCTCGCCCGGTGACTTCGACGCCGTCCAGGCGATCGCCCGCAACGTCGAGGGCCCGGTGATCTGCGGGCTCGCGCGCACCCACAAGGCGGACATCGACGCCGCCTGGGGCGCGATCAAGGACGCGGAGCGAGCTCGGATCCACACCTTCATCTCCACCTCCGACATCCACATCGAGCATCAGCTCCAGACGACGCGCGAGGACGTCAAGGGTCAGGCGAAGGCGGCGGTTGCGCTGGCCAGGTCCTACACCGATGACGTCGAGTTCTCGCCCATGGACGCGACCCGGGCCGACGTCGAGTTCACCGCCGAGGTCTGCGCGATCGCGGTGGAGGAGGGCGCAAGCGTGATCAACATCCCCGACACGGTCGGTTACACGACGCCCGAGGAGTACATCGCCTACTTCAAGCGACTCTACGAGCTCGTTCCCGGCCTCGAGGACGTGGTCACCTCAGTTCACTGCCACGACGACCTGGGCCTGGCCGTCTCCAACTCCTACGCCGGTCTGCTGGCCGGCGCGCGACAGGTCGAGTGCGCCGTCAACGGGATCGGCGAGCGCGCCGGCAACTGCTCGCTGGAGGAGATCGTGATGCTCCTGCGGACCCGGCGCGACGTGCACGGCTTCGACACCGGCCTCGACAGCCGCGAGCTGGCGCGGACAAGCCGGCTGGTCTCCCGCCTCACCGGCTACTCGGTGCCGCCGAACAAGGCGGTCGTGGGCCGCAACGCCTTCGCGCACGAGTCCGGCATCCACCAGGACGGCGTGCTCAAGGAGCGCACGACCTACGAGATCATGGACGCGACCGAGGTCGGGCTCGAGTCGAACTCGATCGTGCTCGGCAAGCACTCCGGCCGCCACGCTCTCAAGGACGCCCTGGAGCAGCTCGGCTTCCGGGTCGAGGGGAACGCCCTCAACCACGCCTTCAAGCGCTTCAAGGAGATCGCGGACAAGAAGAAGCAGGTGACCGCGCTCGATCTGGAGGCGATCGTCTCCGACGAGATGCGCGAGCGCTCCGAGTCCTACAACCTCGCCTGGTTCGAGGTCGAGGCGGGCTCGAGACGCGAGCCGTCGGCCACCGTATCGGTCACGCTGCCCTCGGGCGAGGAGTCGATCGCGACGTCCTCCGGCGATGGCCCGGTGGACGCGATCTTCGGCGCGATCCGCGAGGCGGTCGGCTCAGACGCCGAGCTGCGGCGCTACAGCGTCGAGGCGGTCACCGAGGGGACCGATGCGCTCGGCGAGGTGACCGTCGTCCTTCGCGCCAACGAGCGGCTCGCGACGGGCCAGGGCGTGGCGACCGACATCCTCGAGGCATCCGCGCGCGCCTATGTGCGGGCGCTCTCGAACGCGCTCGAGGGGGCGGCGATCCGTGAGGCCGAGGGCGCCACCGCGGAGGCGGCGGTCGAGAAGACCCCCGGTCCCTGAGCGCATACGCTTGATGGGATGGCGCGCGAAGCACCCCAAGCCGACTCCCCCTTCTGGCGTATTTGGGAGGTGGGGACGAGCGGACACGCCGCGCTCTACAAGCTCACCAAGGGAAAGATCGGTGGCACCTTCCAAGGGGTACCGGTGGCGCTTGTCGACTCGGTGGGGCGCAAGAGCGGTAAGCGGCGCACCCACCCGCTGCTTGCCACCGAGGACGGGGACAACTTGGTGATCATCGCCTCCAAGGGCGGGATCGACCGACACCCGGCCTGGTACCACAACCTGATGGCGAACCCCGATACGAGGGCCAACTGGTACGGAGACGTGCGGCAGGTCCGGGCGCGAGAGGCCAGCGGCAAGGAGCGGGAGCGCCTCTGGGAGAAGATGACCGAGATCTATCCCACCTACAACGGCTACCAGCGCCGCACCGAGCGCCAGATTCCGGTGATCGTGCTGGAGCCTCGCGCCTAGCGGGCCGGGCGCAGGGCGAAGAAGCCCAGGTTCGTATAGCTGTCGTCGCCGGTCCGGTAGAGGATCTTGCCCAGGTGGGCGCTGCCGGCGATCTCGACCAGCTCGTCGCGGATCTTCCGGATCAGCAGGTCGGGGTTGTCGGTGACCGGCGCGTAGTCGATCACCAGCACGTCGGTATCGGGATCGTGCTTGCCGGGCTCGATCCGGGTCTCGAAGTCGAACGCCGCGCGTCCGCCCTCGACCTCCTTGGTCGAGTAGCGCGGCCAGAGCAGCTTGGCCGGCCAGTGGGCGCTTCCGGCGAGCAGGTTGTCACCCCTGTTGGCCTTGGAGTCGAACCGCTTCCCGCTCCAGGGCATCCACACCGAGGTGATCAGGCTGAGGCCCTGATCGAGGATCCCCTGGATCAGGGGGACCACCAGGATCCCGGTGGTGGGCCCGTCCAGGCTCTTCGGGGCCTTCCCTTTGGCGAAGAGAGCGTCGAGCGCCGCCTCGTCGCGCTCCTTGCCGAGTTCCTTGAACCAGTCCCAGGTCTCCTCCTGGGCCGCCTCGGCGCTCTTCTTGGCGAGCTTGCGCAGCGACTCCAGCCGCTCCTCGACGCCCGGTGCCTCGCCCGCCTGCGAGTCGGTCGTGCGTTCAACGGTGGCTTGCTCCATGACGGCTCCCTTCGAGGGTGGACGCGAGCGAGGCTACCAGCGGTCGGGGAATAGAGTGGATTGCGATGGGATCGCTCGACGGCAAGGTCGCCCTGATCACCGGCGCCTCCTCGGGCATCGGGGAGGCGACCGCCCGCCTGATGGCGGCAGAGGGCGCGAAGCTGGCGCTCGTCGCGAGGCGTCATGACCGCCTCGTCAAGCTCGCCGGCGAAATCGAGAAGGACGGGGGAGAGGCGCTGCCGATCGAGGCAGACGTCACCGACCACGGCAAGGTCGAGGCGATCGTCGCGCAGACCGCGGCCCAGTTCGGCGGCCTGCACATCCTCGTCAACAACGCCGGCGTGATGCTGCTCGGCCCCGTCGACGGAGCCGACGTGGAGGAGTGGCGCAGGATGATCGACGTGAACCTCCTCGGGCTCCTCTACTGCACCCGCGAGTCCATTCCCATCATGCGCGACTCGGGCGGGGGGCACATCGTCAACGTCGCTTCAGTCGCGGGGCGCATCGCAAACCTCGGGACCGGCGTCTACAACATGACCAAGTGGGGAGTGGTCGGCTTCTCCGAGGCGCTGCGCCAGGAGGCGCTCCATTCGAACATCCGCGTCACCTGTGTGGAGCCCGGCTTCGTCGACACGGAACTCCAAGGCCACAACACGAACCCCGCCGTGGTCGAAGCGACGGAGAAGTACCGCAAGGAAACCGGCGAGATCCTCGAGGCGGACGACATCGCGCGAGCGATCGTCTTCGCCGTGAGCGAGCCCGACCGCGTGGCCGTCAACGAGATCATGATCCGCCCGCTCGGCCAGCGCCGCTAGCTGCATACACGCGTACGTGATAACTTACGCTCCGTGGCGGCCACGACCAAGAGGCCTCCGGGCAACGCCAGAGCGAACGGCGCGATCAGCGGACGCATCCGCAGTCTCCGCGAGTCGCTGGACCTCTCGCTGCGCGAGCTGGCCGACCGCAGCGGAGTCAGCGCTCCGATGCTCTCCCAGGTCGAGCGGGGGGAGACCAGCCCGACCCTCGCGGTCGCCGAGAAGATCGCGGCCGGCCTGGAGCTGAGCCTCTCGCAACTGCTCCGCCTCGACGAGGACCGCCACGTGGTCGTCGTTCGGAGGACCGACCGTCGTCGTCGTCGCCGGCGCGGGCACGCCGTCGAGGAGCTGACCCCGCCGCTGCCCGGTCAGCGCGCCGACGTCTCCGAGCACACCCTCGCTCCGGGCGCGGCGACCGGCGGGCCCGACGATCCCCCGATGCACGAGCCCGGCAGCCGGGAGACGGCCGTGGTCCTCGGCGGCGAGATCGAGCTCTTCATCGACGGCGTGCGCCACCGGCTGCGCGCAGGCGACAGCGTCACCTTCGACGCCGACCTCCCGCACCACTTCGAGAACAATGGGGACTCCGAGGGACGGCTGATCGCCGTCGTCTCCGCTGGGCTCAGGAGGAGCTGAATGGCGCAAGAGCCTCTTCGAGAAGATCTGGGACGCGCACGAGGTCGACGACGATCTCATCTACATCGACCTGCACCTGGTCCACGAGGTCACCTCGCCCCAGGCCTTCGACGGGCTGCGGCTCGCCGACCGCGGCGTACGGCGCCCCGACAAGACGCTGGCCACCGCCGACCACAACGTGCCCACCGACGGCACCCCGGCGGCGAAGCTGATCGCAGACGAGCTCTCGCGCAAGCAGGTCGAGGCGCTGGAGGCGAACTGCGAGGAGTTCGGAATCCCGATCTACTCGCTCGGTTCCGAGCGCCAAGGCATCGTCCACGTGATCGGCCCCGAGCTCGGCGCCACCCAGCCCGGGATGACGATCGTCTGCGGCGACTCGCATACGGCGACCCACGGCGCCTTTGGCGCCTTCGCGATGGGGATCGGCACCTCGGAGGTCGAGCACGTGCTCGCCACGCAGTGCCTGGTTCAGCGCAAGCCGAGGAGCATGCGAGTCCTCTACGGCGGGGAGCTCGGGGAGGGGGTCACCGCCAAGGACCTGATCCTGGCCACGATCGGCCGGCTGGGCGTCGGTGGCATGCAGGGGCATGCCGTGGAGTACGCCGGCGCACCAATCGAAGCGATGACCATGGAGAACCGCCTGACCGTCTGCAACATGACCATTGAGGGCGGGGGCAAGGCGGGCATGATCGCCCCCGACGAGACCACCTACGAGTACATGCGCGGCCGGCCCGGTGTCCCGAAGGATTTCGAGGCAGCGGTCCAGCGCTGGCGGGAGCTGCCGAGCGACGAGGGCGCGAGCTTCGACCGCGAGATCGAGATCGACGCGGGTGAGCTCTCCCCGATGGTCACCTGGGGAACCAACCCCGGCATGGTCGTCGAGGTGACGGGCGAGGTCCCCGATCCCGCCGCGCTGGACGCCCCCGCTGATCGGGAAGCGGCCGAGCGTGCGCTCGCCTACATGGACCTGAGGCCCGGTACGCCGATGCAGGAGGTCCGGCCCGAGCGGGTCTTCATCGGCTCCTGCACCAACTCGAGGATCTCCGACCTGCGCGAGGCCGCCTCGATGGTCGAGGGGCGGAGGGTCGCCGACTCGGTCCGAGCGATGGTCGTCCCTGGATCGGCCCAGGTGAAGTCGCAGGCCGAGGAGGAGGGCCTGAACGAGGTCTTCGAGAGCGCCGGCTTCGAGTGGCGCGGGGCCGGCTGCTCGATGTGCCTCGGGATGAACCCCGACATCCTCCAGCCCGGCGAGCGCTGCGCGTCCACCTCGAACCGGAACTTCGAGGGCCGTCAGGGCGCCGGAGGTCGCACGCACCTGGTCAGCCCGAGGATGGCGGCAGCCGCCGCGATCGAGGGGCACTTCGTGGATATCAGGGAGTGGGCGCTGATGCCGATGGATCCCGTCGAGATCGTCGAGGGGCAGGTCGCGGTCCTGGACCGCGCCGACGTCGACACCGACCAGATCATCCCCAAGCAGTTCCTGAAGCGGATCGAGCGGACCGGCTTCGGCGAGTTCCTCTTCTACGACTGGTTCCGCTCCGGCGAGATCGAACTCGAGCCACATCCGATCCTGGTGACCGGCCGCAACTTCGGCTCGGGATCCTCCCGCGAGCACGCGGTCTGGGCGCTCAAGGACTACGGCTTCGACGCGGTCATCGCGCCGTCGTTCTCGGACATCTTCTATTCCAACTGCACCAAGAACGGGCTGCTCCCGATCGTTTTGGACGAGGAGCACTGCCGCGCGGTCGCCGGGTCGGGGGAGGCGCGGATCGACCTCGACGACCAGACCGTCAACTGCGCGGCGGGCGTCTTCCAGTTCGAGATCGACGAGCAGATCAAGCACCGCCTGGTCAATGGGCTGGACGACGTCGCCATGACCCTCGAGCGTGGGGACGCGATCGACCGCTTCGAGGCCTCGGGCGGGGCCGACCGAGGGCCCATCACCACCGCGCTGTGACCGACTCCGGCGCACGATCCATGAACACCGGTCCCCGCGAATGGGATGCCGAGACCTACGACGCGATCGCCGATCCGCAGTTCGAATGGGGGGTGGAGGTGCTCGAGCGGCTCAAGCTGGCGGGCGACGAGACCGTGCTCGACGCCGGCGCCGGCTCCGGCCGGGTGACGGAACGACTCGTGGATCGCCTACCCAGGGGCAGGGTGATCGCCCTCGACGGGTCGAAGGACATGATCGAGAAGGCGCGCGAGCGGCTGGCGGATCGGGTCGACTACCTCGTGATGGACCTGGCGGAGCTGGAGCTGCCCGAGCCCGTCGACCTGGTGTTCTCCACCGCCACCTTCCACTGGGTCCTCGATCACGACAACCTCTTCCGCCGCATCCACGACGCCCTGCGGCCCGGCGGGCGGCTGGTGGCTCAGTGCGGCGGGGCAGGCAACGTCGCCGGGCTGGCAGAGGCGATCGCCGAGGCGGCGGCCGATCCGGAGATCGCGCCCCATTTCCAGGGCATGTCGGCGATGTGGAATTTCGCCGGCCCCGAGGAGACCGAGGCCAGGCTGGAACGGGCCGGCTTCGACGAGATCCATTGTGAGCTCGCCCCGAAGCCCGTCCAGCCCGAGCGCCCGCGGGAGTACGTCGCTGCCTCCGGTCTCGGCCCGCACCTGTCCCACCTGCCCGACGACCTGCGAGACCGGTTCATCGACTCGGTCATGAGCCGGCTCGATGAGCCGGTGACGCTCGACTACGTCCGCCTCAACATCGATGCCCGAGCGTGAGCGGAGCAAACGCGAGAGAAGGGGTGCTGACCAGGGTGAGGAGTACGGCGATGCCTACCCGGTCGAGGTCCAGCTCGGGAGGCCCCGGCGCGTGACCGCGGCGGACCAGCGCCAGAGCATCGTCCTGCTGCCCGGCGACGGGATCGGGCCGGAGATCGGCGCCGCCGCACGCACCGTCCTGGAGAGGCTGGGCGACTTCGAGCTTGCCGACTATCTAATCGGCGGCGCCTCGATCGACGCACACGGCACTGCGCTCACCGATGAGGTGCTGGAAGCGTGCCGCTCCTCGGACGCGGTGCTCCTCTGCGCGGTCGGCGGGCCGAAGTGGGATACGACGGACCCGGACGCCCCGCGGCCGGAGCAGGGGCTGCTCGGCCTCCGCAAGGGACTCGGGCTCTACGCGAACCTGCGGCCCGTCCGGCCCAGTGAGGCGCTGCTCGACGCGAGCCCGCTGAAACGCGAGCGGATCGAGGGAACCGACCTGCTCGTGGTCCGCGAGCTGACCGGCGGCATCTACTTCGGCGACAGCGGCCGCGACGGCGATCGGGCCCACGACGACTGCGCCTACACGGTCGAGGAGATCGAGAGGATCACCCGGGTCGCCTTCGATGCGGCCGCCTCCAGGTCAGGGGCGGAGGGGACCGCCAAGGTGACCTCCGTCGACAAGGCGAACGTGCTCGAGACCTCGCGGCTCTGGCGCGAGACCGTCGAGGGGGTCGCCGGGGACGAGTGGCCGGACATCGCGCTGGAGCACATGCTGGTGGACAACGCCGCCATGCAGCTCGTCTCCAGGCCGGCCGACTTCGACGTGATCCTGACCGAGAACCTGTTCGGGGACATCCTCAGCGACGAGGCGGCGATGCTGACGGGCTCGCTCGGGATGCTCCCCTCGGCCAGCCTCGGGGCGGACGGCCCCGGCCTGTTCGAGCCGGTGCACGGCTCCGCTCCTG
Organism: uncultured Solirubrobacterales bacterium; assembly: GCA_963752605.1. Lineage (GTDB taxonomy): Bacteria > Actinomycetota > Thermoleophilia > Solirubrobacterales > 70-9 > CAVVYW01. The sequence continues at coordinate 552,898 of CAVVYW010000005.1, read as the reverse complement.
ACATCGCGGGAGAGGGGACCGCGAACCCGCTCGCGACCTTCCTCTCGGTGGCGATGATGCTTCGCCACGGGCTTGACCGGCCGGATGACGCACAGCGACTCGAAGCGGCGGTGGACTCGGCGCTCTCGCGGGGCCTTCGAACCCCGGACCTGGCGGCCGGCGAGGGGACGCGCGAGGTCGGGACGAAGGAGATGACCGACGCTGTCCTGGCCGCCCTTTGAGAACGGCCAGGTGGTTGACACCCGCCCGGATGCCACGGAGAATCGCGGCAACCGACAAGGAGGAGAACGATGGCGAAGGTGATCAACTGCGACTGCGGCTACACAGTCCGCGGCGAGAACGACGAGGAGCTGCTGGCACAGGCGCACAAGCACATCGATGAGACGCACCCCGACATGAAGGAAAAGGTCACAGACGAGCAGTTGCTCGCCCAGGCTCAGGAAGCCTGATCGGGCATACTTTCCCGCCGTGGAGAAGGCAGAGCTCATCTGGATGAACGGCGAGTTCGTCGCCTGGGACGAGGCGAACGTGCACGTGCTCAGCCACGGCCTGCACTACGGCAGCGGCGTCTTCGAGGGGATCCGCTGCTACGACACGGAGTCGCGCGGCCCAGCGATCTTCCGGCATCTCGAGCACCTCGATCGCCTGCGCAAGTCGGCGGAGCTCTACTACCTCGACCTCCCGTTCTCGGTCGAGGAGGTTCGCGAGGCGACCAAGGAGCTGATCCGCCGCAACGGCTTCCGGAGCTGCTACATCCGGCCGCTCGCCTTCCGGGGAGCGGGGGAGATGGGTCTCTATGCTCCCTCCGCCCCCATCGAGGTGATCGTCGCGGTCTGGCCCTGGGGCGCGTACCTGGGGGATGAGGGCAAGCGCGAGGGCATCAGCGCGAAGGTCGCATCGGTCCGCCGGATCTCGCCGGACAGCCTGATCCCACACGCCAAGGCGTCCGGGCAGTACCTGAACTCCATCCTCGCCAAGACGGAGACTGCCAATGCCGGCTACGACGAGGCGATCCTGCTCGACCAGCGCGGCATGGTCTGCGAGGGCTCGGGGGAGAACATCTTCGTCATCCGCGACGATCAGATCGTCACCCCGGGACACAACTCCTCGATCCTCGACGGGATCACCCGCAAGTCCGTGATTCAGATCGCCCGCGACCTCGGCTACACGGTGGTCGAGCGCGACGTCGCTCGCGCCGAGCTCTACCTCGCCGAGGAGGCCTTCCTGACCGGAACCGCAGCCGAGCTCGTGCCGATCCGCGAGGTCGACCACCAGGAGCTGGGACCGCCGGGCGAGATCACGCGCGTGATCCAGGCCAAGTTCGAGGACGCCCTCCACGGCCGCGCCGAGGAGTACCTGGAGTGGCTCGACCCTGTCGGGGAGCCCACCGCCCCCGAGCCCCCGGAGCCGGCGCCGGGCGAGGTCTCCGCCGAGGAGGTCGGGGAACCCGCCTCCGGTACATTGGGCTCATGATGCTTCACCGCTTCGAGGGGCGAATTACGGGCACCGCTGCCGCGTAGCGGCCGCGGCTCCTGCACGGCCCCGACCGCGGGGCCCTCGCCCACCCACGAAGCTAGGAAGGCATCGATGCGACAGGTACTCCTCTACGACACGACTCTCCGCGACGGCATGCAGGGCCAGGGCATGTCCCTGTCCGCGCAGGAGAAGGTGAGGGTGGTCCGCGCTCTCGACCTGCTCGGGATCCACCTGATCGAGGCCGGCTTCCCGGGCTCCAATCCGAAGGAGCTGGAGCTGTTCGACGCGCTCGCCGAGGTTGAGTTGGAGCAGGCGCAGGTCTGCGCGTTCGGGATGACCAGACGCAAGGGCGTTGCGCCGGAGGACGACGACGCGCTCAGGATGCTCGCCGCCGGGTTCGCTCCGGTGGTCACGCTGGTCGGCAAGACCTGGGCTCTCCACCTGGAGAAGGTGACCAAGGTGGGCCGGGAGGAGAACCTGGAGATGATCAGGGACTCAGTCGCCTTCCTGCGGGGGGCCGGCAAGCGGGTCATCTACGACGCGGAGCATTTTTTTGACGGCTACCGCGACGACCGCGGCTACGCGCTCGAATGCCTCCGCGCCGCGGCCGAGGCCGGGACGGAGAACGTGACCCTCTGCGACACCAATGGCTCGTCGCTGCCGAACCAGGTGGGCGAGGCGACGCGCGATGTCGTCAAGGAGCTGTCGGTGGACGTCGGCATCCACACCCACAACGACGCCGAGTGCGCTGTCGCGAACTCGCTCGCCGCGGTCGAGGAGGGAGCGAATCTGGTCCAGGGCACCGTCAACGGGATCGGCGAGCGGACCGGCAACGCCAATCTGGTCTCCATCCTTCCCGCCCTGCAGCTGAAGCTGGGGTACGAGTGCGTGACCGCGGAGCAACTCGGGAGGCTCACGGAGACCGCGCACTTCGTCGACGAGCTGCTCAACCGGACTCCCGATCCGGAACAGCCCTACGTCGGGCGCAACGCCTTCGCCCACGGAGGAGGGATGCATGTCGCGGGCGTCACCACCGACGCGCGCACCTTCGAGCACCTCGACCCGAGCACGGTCGGGAACGAGCGGGAGCTGCTGGTCTCGGAGCTGTCGGGGAAGGGCAGCGTCCTCAGCCGAGCGCAGCAGGCAGGGGTCGATCTCGACGACGAGCAGGCGTCCCGGGCGCTCCGCACCCTCAAGGAGCGCGAGCACCGTGGGTATCACTACGAGGCGGCGCCGGCCTCGTTCGAGCTGCTGCTCCGGCGCGAGGCCGAAACCTACGAGCCGCTCTTCCGCCTGGAGGGCTTCCGAGTGATCACCGAGAAGCGCGAGGACGGCAAAGTCAAGACCGAGGCGACGATCAAGGTCTGGGTCGAGGGTGATCGCTACGTCACGACCGCCGAGGGAAACGGCCCCGTGAACGCGCTCGACAAGGCGCTCCGCGAGGCGATCACCGACCGCCACCCACACCTGGCCGACATCGAGCTCACCAACTACAAGGTCCGGATACTCGACGAGCACCACGGCACCGGCGCAGTCACCAGGGTGCTGCTTGACTCCTCGGACGGAGAGCGCGAGTGGGGCTCGATCGGCGTCTCAGAGAACATCATCGAGGCCTCCTGGCAGGCCCTGGTCGACTCGCTCGAGTACGCGTTCCAGCCGCAGGCCGAGCGTCCCGCCGGCGAGGGGGCAGGCGAGCGCACGGCCGCCCGCGAGTAGCCGGTGCCCGACGAGCCGATCCCGCTCGCGCGTCCCGAGCTGGGCGAACGCGAGGAGGAGCTGGTGGTGGAAGTGCTCCGCTCGGGGCGGCTCTCGCTGGGCCCGAAGCTCGAGGAGTTCGAGCACGGCTTCGCCCGGTGGGTGGGGGCGGATGGGGCCGTCGCGACCTCGAGCGGCACTGCCGCGTTGCACCTCGGCGTCAGGGCTCTGGGGTGGGGCGAGGGGGACCAGGTCGTCACCACGCCGCTCAGCTTCGTCGCCTCCGCAAACTGTCTCCTCTACGAGGACGTGACCCCGGTCTTCTGCGACGTGGACCCGATCACGCTCGATCTCGATCCGGAGGCGGCCACGGCCGCGGTGGACGAGAGGACCGTGGGGATCCTGCCTGTCCACATCTTCGGCTATCCGGCGGACCTCGAGGCCCTCGAGAAGCTGGCTGCCGATCGCGGCCTCGGCGTGCTCGAGGACGCCTGCCAGGCCCTTGGCGCGGTCGATGCCCGTGGCCGCCGGATCGGCGCGAGCGGCAACCCGGCCGCCTTCGCGTTCTACGCCAACAAGCAGCTGACCACCGGCGAGGGGGGGATGCTCATCACGCCGGACGAGGAGATGGCCGAGCGGATCCGCAGCGAGCGCAACCAGGGACGGGCCGCCGACATGGACGTGCTGGAGCATGACCGGATCGGCTTCAACTACCGGCTCACCGACCTGCAGGCCGCGATCGGGATCGCCCAGCTGGAGCGGCTCGAGGGGATCCTGCGGGGCCGTGAGCGGATCGCCCTCAGCTACCGTGCTCGCCTGACCGAGCTTGGGGCGGTGCCGCCGGGCATCGGGAACGATGACGCCCTCCTGCTTCCTTGCGAGGACCGGGGATCGGAGCGGCGAAGCTGGTTCATCTTCTGCGTTCAGCTTCCGGCCGGCACCAATCGCGAGGCGGTGATCGAGGAGCTCGACCGCCGCGGGGTCGCCTCCAAGGCATATCTGCCGTGCATCCACCTCCTGCCGCCCTACCGGGAGCGCTTCGGCTTCAGCGAAGGGCAGTTCCCGGTCGCCGAGCGGGCGGCAGAGCGGTCACTGGCGCTGCCCTTCTTCGGTGCGATGACCGAAGACGAGGTCGACCGCGTCTGCACGGTGCTTGGCCACGCCCTCGGAATCCCCACCTAGACTGGCCGCGATGTCACGGTTCGGCCAGGAACAGGACCCGCTGTTCAGGCGGATCAACGCGTCGATCTCCTTCGACAAGCGACTCGCGCCGTACGACGTCGCGCAGTCGAAGGCGCACGCCCGCGCGCTCGCCTCACTCGGGGTGCTCGCCTCCGACGAGCTGGAGCAGCTCCAGCGGGCGCTGGACACCGTGGCCGAGGAGGTGACCTCCGGGACCTTCGAGGTCGCCGAGGACGACGAGGACATCCACATGGCGATCGAGCGCCGGGTGACCGAGATCGCCGGGCCGGTGGGAGGGAAGCTTCACACGGCCAGGTCGCGAAACGACCAGGTGGCGACCGATCTCGCCCTGCTGGTGCGCGCGCACTCTGCCCGCGCGATCGCCCTGCTCGAGGAGCTGATGGAGACGGTGCTCGGTCTCGCCGAGACCCACCGCGACTGGCCGGCTCCTGCCTACACGCACCTGCAGCGGGCCCAGCCTGTCTACCTCGGCCACCACCTGCTCGCCTACTTCTGGATGTTCTTCCGGGACGTGCGCCGCTTCCACCTGGTCGCGGACGCGACCAGTGACATGGCCGCCGGGTCGGGGGCCCTGGCCGGGCTCAACTGGGACCTCGATCGCGACACGCTCGCCGCCGAACTGGGCTTCGAGCGGCCCCACCCGAACTCGCTCGACGCCGTCTCGAACCGGGACTTCGCGCTCGACTATCTCTACGCGGCCTCGGCCTGCGCGATGCACCTCTCGCGCCTCGGCGCCGAGATCGTGCTCTGGTCGAGTCAGGAGTTCGGGTTCTGCGAGCCGGCGGACTCCTTCTCGTCCGGCTCGAGCATCATGCCCCAGAAGAAGAACCCCGACGCGGCGGAGCTCCTGCGGGCGAAGGCACCCCGGGTGGCGGCCGATCTAGCCGCACTGCTGGGGACGATGCACGCCCTGCCGCTCGCCTACAGCAAGGACCTCCAGGAGGACAAGGAGCCGGTCTTCGACGCCGCCGACACCATCGAGCTCTGCCTCGAGGCGGCGACGCGAATGCTCGGCGGGCTCACCTTCAACCGGGATCGCCTTGCGGCCGCGGCCGGCGACGAGATGCTGGCTGCGACGGATCTCGCCGACTTACTGGTGCGCGAGGGCGTGCCCTTCAGGGAGGCCCACGGCCTGGTCGGGGGGACTGGTGCGCACGGCCCTCGACGCCGGCAAGCGGCTCTCCGAGCTCGACGACGCCCAGCTCGACGGCATCCCCGAGGAGGCCCGCGATGCGCTGCGGGATGCGCTGCGCGAGGGAGGATCGATCGAGTCGAAGGTCTCGGCGGGGGGCACCTCGCCCCAGAGGCTGAGCGAGCAGCTCGACCAGGCCCGCGAGTCGCTGGCGGGGCTGCGGGGTTGAGCGCCGGCCCGCTGGACACCGACTTCTACGCCCGCTCCGTCCACGAGGTGGCGCGGGACCTGATCGGGTGCACGCTCGCTGTGAACGGCGCCGCCGGCGTCATCGTCGAGACCGAGGCCTACGACGCCGGCGACCCGGCCTGCCACGCCTACGTGGGGCGCACCCCGCGCAACGAGGTCCTCTTCGGCCCGCCGGGGCGGGCCTACGTGTATCTGTCATATGGCATCCACAGCCTGCTCAACGCCGTCGCCCAGCCGGAGGGTCAGGCGGCGGCGGTCCTGATCCGTGCGCTCGAGCCGACCGAGGGCATCGGGCTCATGCGTGAGCGGAGGGGGGTGGAGGAGGTCTCGCAGCTCTGCTCCGGCCCGGGCAAGCTCACCCAGGCCCTGGGGGTGGGTCTCGGCCTGAACGGCGCAGACCTCACGGCCGATCCCTTCGGGGTCCTCCCGCCCGCCGAGGATTGGGACCGGATCGAGGTGGTCACCTCGACCAGGATCGGGATCACCAAGGCGGCCGAGCTTCCCTGGCGCTACTGCGTGGCCGGGAACCGGTTCGTCTCCCGCCCTTGGCCGCGGGTGCGCTCCCAGGCTGCCTAGCCGGTGCGGGCCCTAGAGACCCGTGCCGCCGGTGCCGCTGGCCGGGGCGCCGCCGCCACCGCCGCCACCGGAGGGGGCGGACTGTGTCTCGCCGCCTCCGCCGCCGCCGGATCCGCCGCCACCGCTGCTGCCTGAGCTGCCTCCACCCCCGCCGCTGCTGTACGGGACCTCACCGGTGTAGTCGCTCGTCTCAGTGTCGTCCTCGTCGTCATCTTCGCCCTCTTCCCTCTCCGCCTCGCGCTCGGCCTGGCGCTCCGCGTAGATGTCCTCGAGGGCGGTCATGATCGATCCCCAGATCTGGGCCGGGTAGGTACCGCCCGCCACGGGCTGGCCGGCGTACTCGGTCTCCATCGGCTCGTTGCTCTGCGCGTGGCCGACCCAGACGCAGGCCGTGAGGTGGTCGGTGCCGCCGCAGAACCAGGCGTCGCCGTGGTTCTCGGTCGTTCCAGTCTTGCCCCACTCGTCGCCTGGCGTCTGCGCTTCCTGACCGGTACCGCCCGAGCTCACCGGCCCGGTGAGCAGGTCCTTGGTCGTGCCGGCATCCGTCTCGTCGAGTACGCGAATCGTCTTCACCTCGTTCTTCTCCTCGACGTCGCCGTCGGGGCCGACGATCTTCTCGACCCCGACCGGGCAGAGATCCTCCATCTTCTTGTTGCCGGCGCAGGAGTCGAGCGTGCCTCCCACGCGCTCGCCCTCGTGGTTGATCGTGTTGAAGGCGTACGTGAACTCCATCGGGCTGAAGCCGACCGACGGGGCGCCGAGCATGATCGCCGGGATCTCGTCAACTTCGGTCTCGATGCCCATGTCCTCAGCCAGCTCGGCCACCTTCCTCGGTCCCTGGCGGTTCTTGCCGAGCGGGCTGCTCGGGCTGAGCCCCATCTGTGCGAAGACCGAGTTGTCCGAGTACTTGGTGGCCGTTGCGACGTCCGCCGAGCCGAGGTAGTTGTCCTCGTAGTTCTCGACCCGGAAGACCTCCTTGCCGGCGGAGTTCGGGACGATGAACTCCTGCGGGCCTGACGTGTAGGTATCGCCCGAGGAGCCGCCCGCCTTCAGGTAGGCCGCGAGCACGAAGGCCTTCATAGATGAGCCCGGCTGCCGTTGCCCGTTGGTGGCCAGGTTGAAAGGCTCCTCGTTGTAGTTGTTGCCGCCGACCAGCGCCTTGAGGGCGCCGGTCTCCTTGTCCAGCACGACGACCGACGCGGTTGGCTCGATCCCGGCCAGGGAGTCGTAGGCGATCTGCTCGGCCGTCTCCTGCATGTCGAGATCGAGCGTGGTGTGGATGTCGAGCCCGCCGCCGAAGGCCTTGCCGGCGCCGTAGCGGTCCACGATGGATTGCCGGAGCCAGGAGGTGAAGTAGGGGGAGAGCGAGTCGTCGTCGGGCTTGTCAATCAGGGAGGGCGCGGGCGGGGCCGTAGCGATCCCCTCCTCGTACTCCTCCTGGGTGATCACGCCCTGCTCGAGCATCTTCTGAAGAACGAGGTTTCGCCTCGACACCGAGTCCTTCGGGTTGGCGCGCGGCGAGAACGCGGCGGGTGAGGTGATGAGTCCGGCCAGCATCGCGGCCTCGGTGGAGGTGAGCTCGGACGCGCATGCGTCGGCGCCCGCCTCGCCGCAGCCGACGTGGTTCGCGCCGAAGTAGGTGCGCGCCGCCGCCTCGATTCCGTAGGCGCCCTCGCCGAAGTAGATGGTGTTCAGGTACTCGGTGAGGATCTTGTCCTTGTCCCACTGGCGCTCGAGCTGGTAAGCGAGCGCCGCCTCGCGCAGCTTCTGGAAGACGGTCCGGCTGCCCTGTGCCTCGAGCGCGTTCTTGACGAACTGCATGGTGATCGTCGAGGCGCCCTGGGTCGATCCACCAGGCATGACGTCGGCGAAGAAGGCTCGGCCGATGCCCACGAAGTCGACGCCGCGGTGCTCGTAGAAGCGCTGATCCTCGATCGCGACGGCCGCCTGCTTCATGTACGGGGAGATGTCCTCCGACTCGATCAGGATGCGCTGGTTGTTGCTGAGCAGCGTCCCGATCTTGCGTCCCTCCGCGTCGAAGACCTCGGAGTTCTTGGCTTCCGCGTACTGGACCTTGGACTCGAGGTTCGGCAGGTCGCCGGCGACCGCCATCATCATCCCGAAGATCGACGAGGCCATCGCCAGGGCGCCGAGCCCCAGGACGACGATCGCCGCGCGAAGCCTCTTGATCTGGCCCGGCTCGGGACGGCGCGGGCGCCGAGAGCTGATTCGGCGAGGAAGCCTCGGCGGTGCGCCGGCACCGCCTTCGGCCGTACCGCGGTGGGGCACCCTGGCGCGCAGCGCGTCCACCCGGTCTCGCCCGACGTCTATCCGCTCGCGACCTGACTCACGCAGCGCGGTGAGCCGGTCGCGGAACCCGTACGCGATCGCCGATCCCAGCCTCGCCGGCATGCTCCTCTGGGGCTGGCTCTGGAGCAGCGACTCGAAGTCCACGCGGTCCTCGCGCAGCGCCCGCAGCCTGGCCTCCTCCGGGCCCTCCTTGAAGGCGTCCTCGTCGAAGTCCGAGGCACGGCGAGAGGCGCGCTGGCGCGCCTCGTGGGCGAGGTTCCTGCCCTCGCGGGGCCTGGGCGGCAGCTGCTCGACCTCACTCAGGTCAGGTGCGCCGTTGCCTCCGTTTCCGCTTGGCTCGCCGTCGCCGATCTCGAGCCAGTCCTCGTCGGACTCGGGCCCACCCGGGGCCGGCGGCTCGGGCGCATCGGGCGGCGCCTCGGACGCCCGGCGCAGCTCCGGCATGGGCCCGGGCTCGTCGAAGTCGCCGAAGTCCGGCTCGGGGGGCTCGTCGAAGTCGCGGCTCGGGCGGGTCCTCCACCTGCTCCAGCTCGCCGAACACCGCGGGCGGGCGGCGGTTGAGGAGTCCCTTGGCGCGCTCCAGGTACTCGCGGACGAAGCTGCCGGCGCCCGTCTGCGAGCCGTTGCCCCCGTTGGAGCCGTTCGTGCCGGGATGGTGGTCCTCTCGCTCGCCGGTGGCGGAGCCGTTTTCGCCGGCTCCGTTGGCATCCCCGGCGGAGCGGAAGCCCCGGGCGAGCCTGAATGGGTCGGCCCCGTTGCCCTCGCCGTTCCCGCCCTCGTGGTCACGTGCGCCGGGGCCCGGCGCGGCCGCGTCCTCGAAGGAGAACTCGAGCTCGGTCAGCTCGGCATCGTCGTCGAGGCCCGGATCGGAGGCGTCGTCGGCCTCGTCGGATCCGGCGCCCGATCGGCCCCTCTCTAGATCGAAATCGAACTCGAAGTCGTCTTTCATATCGTGGTGCGCCCCGATCACCCGGCCAAAGTGCACGGTTCACGCGGCATCTGAGGATGGTTTTCCGGCGCGCACGGCGATACGCGCCCGGCCAGGCGGAGGGCGCCAGTCTAGCATTGGCCCTATGACGGAAACGCCGCTTGATAAAGCGGATCTAACGGCCTCCGCCGAGGAGGTCCTGCCGGAGGGGGAGCTCGAAAAACAGCTCGCCAAGGGGGATCCACTGCGGGTCAAGTTCGGCATCGACCCGACGGCGCCCGACATTCACCTCGGCCACGTCGTCCTGCTCAACAAGCTCGCCCAGTTCCAGGCCGGCGGGCACACCGTGGTGCTGATCATCGGCGACTACACCGCGCGGGTGGGAGACCCGAGCGGCCGGGACACCCGGCGCCCCGTTCTCACTCCCGCCGAGATCGACGCCAACGCCGCCACCTTCCAGGAGCAGGCGTTCAAGGTCCTGGACCGGGACCGGACCGAGGTGCGCTTCAACAGCGAATGGCTCGACATGCCGGCCCAGGAGCTCTTTGAGCTGGTGGGCAAGGTGACCGTGGCCCGGTTGCTGGAGCGGGAGGACTTCACCAGGCGGATGAAGGAGGACCAGCCGATCTCAGCGCTCGAGCTTCTCTATCCCATCCTTCAGGGGTTCGATTCGGTGCACGTCCGGTCCGACGTGGAGCTGGGGGGGACCGACCAGATGTTCAACCTGCTCTTCGCCCGGGACATCCAGCGCGCGTACGAGGTGCCCGAGCAGTCCATCCTCACCATGCCCATCCTGCCCGGCACCGACGGCAGGGAGAGGATGAGCAAGTCGGCGGGTAACTACGTGGGCGTCACCGATCCGCCGGAGGAGATGTTCGGGAAGGTGATGAGCATCCCCGACGAGGTGATGGGCACCTACTATGAACTCGTCCTGGGGGAGGGGGCTCCCTCCGAGATCGCACCGGTGGAGGCAAAGCGGGCGCTGGCGCGCCGCATCGTCGAGCGCTTTCACGACGGCGGCGCGGCACAGGAGGCCGAATCGCACTTCAACCGTGTGCACGTGAGCCGCGGGATCCCCGACGACGTCGAGGAGCTCGACCTCGACGCGATCGAGGGCATCCAGGTGAAGAACGGCCTGGACACCGAGATCCACCTGCCACACCTGCTCTCGGGAGCTTTCGGGATCAGCGCCAGCGAGGCGCGCAGGCTGCTCCGACAGGGCGGGGTGAGGCTCGATGGGGAGCCAGTGCCGGCCGAGCCCCTGGACGTCCCGCTCCGGAACCTGGCCGGCAAGGTCCTCCAGGCGGGAAAGCGCCGGTTTGCAGCGATTCCGGCCACGCCTGGCTGAGCACGCCGCGAGCGCGTCGGACGACCGTTTCCTGGCTATACTTCTGGGTCGCTCTTGCTTCGGATCACGAAGAGAGCAGCCTCGTAACGAGGAGCCCACGAACGGCCGGGACCCGGCCGCTCCCATACCGGGCCCCTCAAGCGAGGGGCTTTTTTCGTGTTCCAAGCGGGACGGCGAGGCGGCGAGACCCGTCGTTTGGCCGGCAAGGTCTTTGAAAACTGAGCAGCGCGTACGAAGGGCTTCGGCCCTTCGATACTCGAGCCCGACCCCGCCCGATCATGCACCTGGGCGGGGCCGAATACTCCGTCATGTCACCGCCGCTATGTGTACGCGGCGGGTAGTCAGCTACATGACAACTCTCTTGTGACTTGATCAAGTCAGGTCACGTCACATTTTTCACGGAGAGTTTGATCCTGGCTCAGGACGAACGCTGGCGGCGTGCTTAACACATGCAAGTGGAGCGACGAACCAGGCTTCGGCCTGGGGCAAAGCCGCGAACGGGTGAGTATCACGTGGGTAACGTGCCCCGATGACCGGGACAACCCGAGGAAACTCGGGCTAATACCGGATGTGCTGTTCAGCCTCAAGGCTGAACAGGAAAGGAAGCTTCGGCCTCCGCATCGGGAGCGGCCCGCGGCCCATTAGCTTGTTGGTGAGGTAACGGCTCACCAAGGCTGCGATGGGTAGCTGGTCTGAGAGGACGATCAGCCACACTGGGACTGAGACACGGCCCAGACTCCTACGGGAGGCAGCAGTGGGGAATCTTGCGCAATGCGCGAAAGCGTGACGCAGCAACGCCGCGTGAGGGAAGAAGGCCTTCGGGTTGTAAACCTCTTTCAGGAGGGACGAAGGTTCAGGCGCGAATAGCGTCCTGGACTGACGGTACCTCCAGAAGAAGCCCCGGCTAACTACGTGCCAGCAGCCGCGGTAATACGTAGGGGGCTAGCGTTGTCCGGAATCATTGGGCGTAAAGAGCGCGTAGGCGGCCCGGTAAGTCCGCTGTAAAAGTCAAAGGCTCAACCTTTGAATGTCAGTGGATACTGCCGGGCTAGAGTCCGGAAGAGGCGAGTGGAACTCCTGGTGTAGCGGTGGAATGCGCAGATATCAGGAAGAACACCAACGGCGAAGGCAGCTCGCTAGGACGGTACTGACGCTGAGGCGCGAAAGCGTGGGGAGCGAACAGGATTAGATACCCTGGTAGTCCACGCCGTAAACGATGGGCATTAGGTGTGGGAGGTGTCGACTCCTCCCGTGCCGGCGCTAACGCATTAAATGCCCCGCCTGGGGAGTACGGCCGCAAGGCTAAAACTCAAAGGAATTGACGGGGGCCCGCACAAGCAGCGGAGCATGTGGTTTAATTCGATGCAACGCGAAGAACCTTACCTGGGCTTGACATGTAAGTGACAGCCGTGGAAACACGGTCTTCCTTCGGGACACTTTCACAGGTGGTGCATGGCTGTCGTCAGCTCGTGTCGTGAGATGTTGGGTTAAGTCCCGCAACGAGCGCAACCCCCGTTCCATGTTGCCAGCATTAAGTTGGGGACTCATGGGAGACTGCCGGTGACAAACCGGAGGAAGGTGGGGATGACGTCAAGTCATCATGCCCCTTATGTCCAGGGCTACACACGTGCTACATTGGCCGGTACAGAGGGTTGCGATGCCGCGAGGCGGAGCGAATCCCAAAAAGCCGGTCTCGGTTCGGATTGGAGGCTGAAACTCGCCTCCATGAAGGTGGAGTTGCTAGTAATCGCGGATCAGCAACGCCGCGGTGAATACGTTCCCGGGCCTTGTACACACCGCCCGTCACACCACGAAAGCGGGCAACACCCGAAGCCGGTGACCCAACCCTTTTGGGAGGGAGCCGTCGAAGGTGGGGCTCGTGATTGGGGTGAAGTCGTAACAAGGTAGCCGTAGCGGAAGCTGCGGCTGGATCACCTCCTTTCTAGGGAGACCTAGACACGTCGACCGGGCTTGATCCTGGGCATTCGTGCCCGGGATGCGCTGCTCAGTTCTCAGAGACAGCCGGCGGGAGACCCCCGTGCGGTCGCCTCCGTGGACCTTGAAAACTGCACTAGGCCGAGCGCTCCTTTGACATCGGGAGCGCTCGAAGTAAAGGTAGAAGCCGGCTCGAGCGTTAATCGCTCGAGCTGCTCACCGTCAAGATAGTAAGGGCACACGGTGGATGCCTTGGCACCAGGAGACGAAGAAGGACGTGGACGGCTGCGATAAGCCACGGTTAGGCGCTGAACAGCCATTGACCCGTGGATCTCCGAATGGGGAAACCCGGCGCCGGTAATGCGGCGTCACCCAGGACTCAATACATAGGTCCTGGGAGGGAAGCGGGCGAACTGACACATCTCAGTAGCCCGGCGAAAAGAAATCAACCGAGACTCCCCTAGTAGTGGCGAGCGAACGGGGACCAGCCTAAACCGGACAGGTGTAAGCGGGCACGCGTTGCCTGTCCGGGGTCGTAGGGCTCGTATTCGGGTCGTGCCCGACCCGACGGCAGTTACCAAACCAGGCGTTAGTCGAAGCGAGTGGAACCTCGCACCACAGAGGGCAATCGTCCCGTAGACGAAAACGCGCTGGCCTGCCGCTCGAGTTCCTGAGTAGGACCGCTCCCGTGAAACGCGGTCCGAATCCGGGGGGACCACCCTCCAAGGCTAAGTACTCCCTGGTGACCGATAGCGAACTAGTACCGTGAGGGAAAGGTGAAAAGCACCCCTGAAGGGGAGTGAAATAGTACCTGAAACCGCGTGCCTACAAGTGGTCGGAGCAGCTTCGGCTGTGACGGCGTACTTTTTGCATAACGGGCCGGCGAGTTACGCGTTTGTGGCAAGGTTAAGCGATGAGCGGAGCCGCAGCGAAAGCGAGTCTGAATAGGGCGACTCAGTCACGAACGGTAGACCCGAAACCTGGCGAGCTATCCATGGGCAGGTTGAAGCGGGGGTAAGACCTCGTGGAGGACCGAACCGACCTAGGTTGAAAACTGGGCGGATGACCTGTGGATCGGAGTGAAAGGCTAATCAAGCCAGGAGATATCTGGTTCTCTCCGAAATATATTTAGGTATAGCCTCGGGCTATATGCGTTACGGCCGTAGAGCACTGCTTGGACTAGGGGCCCTACCAGGTTACCGACTTCAGGCAAACTCCGAAGACCGTTTCGTTAAACCCGGGAGTCAGCGTGCGGGGGATAAACTTCGTACGCGAGAGGGGAACAACCCAGATCACCAGCTAAGGACCCTAAGTGGTGGCTAAGTGGAGAACGATGTCCGAATGCCGAGACAACCAAGAGGTTGGCTTAGAAGCAGCCATTCCTTGAAAGAGTGCGTAACAGCTCACTGGTCAAGTGTTCGGGCGCGGAGAATTCAACGGGGCTCAAGCCACCCTCCGAAGCTGTGAGCGCGCAAGCGCGGTAGGAGAGCGTTCCTGTACCCGTGAAGCCGTGGCGTAAGCCGCCGTGGAGGTGCTGGAAGTGAGAATGCCGGCATGAGTAACGAGAGAGTGGTGAGAATCCACTCCACCGATTGTCCAAGGTTTCCTGAGTAAAGTTCGTCTGCTCAGGGTTAGTCGGGACCTAAGGCGAGGCCGAAAGGCGTAGCCGATGGCCAACGGGTTGATATTCCCGTACCACGTCATTTCCGCTATGACCGATGGGGTGACGGGGACGGCTAAGGGAACCCAGGCGATGGTCGTCCTGGGGCAAGCACGTAGCCAGTCGCGGTAGGCAAATCCGCCGCGGCGTTTTGACGCGAGGTGCGATGCCAGCTGGCTTGACCGCCGGCCAGTCCCTGAAGCCATGCCCCCGAGAAAAACCTCTAGGCAGGAGATGCGTGCCCGTACCTACAACCGACACAGGTGGACAGGTAGAGAATACTGAGGTGAGCGAGCTAACTATCGTTAAGGAACTCGGCAAATTCGCCCCGTAAGTTCGCGAGAAGGGGCGCCCCGGTAGGGTGAAACCCATACGGGTGGAGCCCGAGGGGGCCGCAGTGAAAAGGTCCAACCGACTGTTTACCAAAAACACAGGCCTCTGCTAAGTCGCAAGACGACGTATAGGGGCTGACGCCTGCCCGGTGCCGGAAGGTTACGCGGAGGTGTTAGCGGCTTCGGCCGCAAAGCACTGAAGCCAAGCCCCGGTAAACGGCGGCCGTAACTATAACGGTCCTAAGGTAGCGAAATTCCTTGTCGGGTAAGTTCCGACCTGCACGAATGGCGCAACGAGTTGGACGCTGTCTCAACGATAGGCTCGGTGAAATTAAAGTCTCGGTGAAGATGCCGAGTACCCACAGAAAGACGGAAAGACCCCGTGAACCTTTACTGCAACTTGATATTGGAGTTCGGAGTATCTCGCTCAGGATAGGTGGGAGGCTGTGAACCTTCGGCTTCGGCCGTTGGGGAGCCAACCTTGAGATACCACCCTTGGTGCTCTGGGCTTCTAACAGATCGCCGTTACCCGGGATCTGAACAGTGTCAGGTGGGCAGTTTGACTGGGGCGGTCGCCTCCTAAAGCGTAACGGAGGCGCCCAAAGGTTCCCTCAGCACGGTTGGAAATCGTGCGCAGAGTGTAAAGGCAGCAAGGGAGCTTGACTGCGAGACCGACGGGTCAAGCAGGAACGAAAGTTGGGCTTAGTGATCCGGCCGTGGAAAGTGGAATTGCGGCCGCTCAACGGATAAAAGGTACTCCGGGGATAACAGGCTTATCGCGCCCAAGAGTCCATATCGACGGCGCGGTTTGGCACCTCGATGTCGGCTCGTCGCATCCTGGGGCTGGAGCAGGTCCCAAGGGTTGGGCTGTTCGCCCATTAAAGCGGCACGCGAGCTGGGTTCAGAACGTCGTGAGACAGTTCGGTCCCTATCTTCTGTGGGCGTTGGAGAGTTGAGAGGAGTCGTCCCTAGTACGAGAGGACCGGGACGAACGCGCCACTGGTGTACCAGTTGTCCTGCCAAGGGCACTGCTGGTTAGCTACGCGCGGCATGGATAACCGCTGAAAGCATCTAAGCGGGAAGCCTGCCTCGAGATGAGCTCTCCCATCCCCTCGAGGGAGTAAGACCCCTGGTAGACCACCAGGTCGATAGGCCGGCTGTGCAACCGCAGCAATGCGGCCAGCAGACCGGTACTAATGGGTCGAGGGCTTGACGGATTTTTTGCTTCTACCCGGCCTAGTGCGGTTTTCAAGGTCCACAGAGGCCGTCTCGCAGTGTTTCGGTGGCGAGATAGCGAGAGGGAAACACCTCTTCCCATTCCGAACAGAGCCGTTAAGCCTCTCAGCGCCGATGGTACTTGGAGGGCAACCTCCTGGGAGAGTAGGTCGCCGCCGGTCCTTAGTTGCGAAGGCCGCCCTCGGGCGGCCTTCGTCGTTCAGGGATCGCGCCCGGTGAGGTGCTCTCGACTTTGCTTAGGACCTCACCTCTTGGGCGTCAGCTTCCAGCTGAAGGAGTGCCGTTGGAAAAGCCTGTTGTCCGTGCCACTCCCGCTGAGAGCCCTACCGACCTTGCCCCGGCCCTCCATACCCGCCAACGGCGTAGTCAGCTCCGTCTGATAGGTCCCCACCTCCGGGCACGGGCTGATGGCCGTCACGAAGAGCGTCGAGTGGCCCGAGCCCTGGGTCCCGAGAGGGCCGCCGTACGTGTTCTTGTCCGACCCGATCAGGCTGAATTCGACACCGAAGTCGCCGAGGAACGGGTAGCCAGGGCCGGCCGGCACCGCAATCGTCTGGGGCTCTATCCGAACCGTGCCCGGGCTGCCGTCCGCACACTGGGTGGCGAAGGAACCGCTCACCCTCACCGTCCCGCCCACCGAGCCGTAAACCACCGTGCCGATGCTCCTCGCGATGCGCACGAGATCGACCTCCGCTGTCCAGTTCTCCACGAACCCCGCGCTCTGAGGTCCGGGCCCGACGGAGTCGGTCGCCGAGAGGTGGTAGCGCCTCGGGGCGCACTTCCAAATCGGTCCCTTGCACTTCCCCTTCTTCGAGGCGACAGCGGTCGAGCCACCGGTCGAGCCGCTGGCGGTAGCCGTCGCGCCAACGCCGGCCATGAGGACAACGAGTGCGCCGATTGTGGTCCTCCTCAGTCTTGCTGTCGCCCGCGTCATCGTGATTCGCATCGAAGTCTCCTCTCCATTCGATGGACCGTAAAGGTCGGGCTCATCAAATGTCATTGCGCCCACGAGGGCAGCTGTTCGCCGCCCGGTCGCGACGCGGATATGCTCGCCGCGATGGAACGCGTGGCGACCGAGACGGCCGTTGGGCGTGACTCCGCGCTGGAGTGGGTCGGCATGCTCGCCGACGAGATCGGCCCCCGACGGCCCACCAGCGAGGCCGAGCGCGCGGCGGCGGAGCTTGTCCGGGAGCGCCTGGCCGCCGCCGGGATGGATGCGCGGCTCGAGGCGTTCCGGGGGTATTCGACCTTTGCGGCGCCGATCGGCATCGGGCTCGCGCTGGCGCTGGCGCCCGTGCTCCTCCCGCCCGAGCGCCGCGCCCTTCGCTCCCTGCTCGCGATCGGCTCGGCAGCGGCTCTGGCCGGCGAGGGCAGCCTGGTGCACACGCCCGTCTCCGATTTCCTCGCACGCCGCCCGAGCCAGAACGTCGTGGCTCAGATCGAGCCCGAGGGCGAGGCGAAGCGAACCCTCTGCCTCATGTGCCACCTCGACACGTCGAGGAGCGGGCTTCTCTTCCATCCCCGGACCGTCCGCTTCCTCAACCCGTTCCTGCGATTCCTCGGCGCCGCGGATGCCGCCCAGGCAGCCGAGCCGCTCCTGGGAGGCAGCCGCATGGGACGCCGGGCGCTGGTGGCGGCGCGGGCGTTCCTCGCGCTGGGCGCCGGCCTCCTTGTCGAGCGGGAGCTGAGGGGGGAGGACGTCCCGGGGGCCAACGACAACGCGTCCGGTGTCGCGGTCGCTGCCCAGCTCGCCCTCGAGCGTGCCGACGATCCCCTCAAGCACACCCGGCTTGTGTTCCTCGCGACGGGCTGTGAGGAGTCCGGGCTGCTCGGGTCACAGGCCTTCCTGCGCTCTCGCGACACCAGCAGCTGGCTCTTCGTCAACTTCGACAGCGTCGGCGGGGACGCGACGCTCCGCTACGTGACCCGCGAGGGGGTGGGCACACGCTGGGATGCGGACCCGCTCCTGGTGGCGCTGGCCGGACGGATCGCCGAGCAACGCCCCGAGCTGGGACTCGAGCCGAGCGACGCGCCGATCGGCCTCACCTATGACGCCTCGCCCGTGCTGGCGCGCGGGGGGCGGGCAATCACCTTCGTCGCCGGCGATGGCGGCGTCATCCCCAACTACCACTGGCCGACAGACACCACGGACAACGTCGACCCGGACGCACTGCGGCGGGCCCTGGAGGCCGGGCGGGAGATGGTCGCCCGGATAGACCGAGGGGAAGCGGGCTAGGCCGCGATTCGCTCGGGCTCGCCGGCCCGATCGTGCAGCGAATGCGGGGCGCCGGAAGCGAGGCCGGAGGGCCGCCTCTCGCAGTCGCGAACCGGCTCCGGCTCGATCCCGTACTCGCCCAGGGTGGCGAAATCCACCATCAGGTCGGCTGCGTCCAGCAGCCGCTCTCTCAGGTAAATGATCTTGGCTGTCATGAGGTGCAAGCTAGGCTCGGGCCCGGACGGAATGGACCCGTTTGCAGGGCAAGTTGCAGTCGTGCCTGGCCAGGGGTGGGTTCAGCGCCCACGTCGGCCGAAGCTGTGCGGCGCGGGGAGGGCCGCGGCCATCTCGGCCACGATCCGCTCCCGGCTTGGCCGGTGGATCTCGGTGACGACGTCTGTGCCGCGCCACGGCTTGTCCGGGTCCGCCGGTGCTGGGCGGCCGCGTCCCGTCTCGCGGTCCACCGGCGGGGCGACGTCCCTCGGCGCGGTCTCGGGCAACTCTCCTCGCTCGAGGCGCTCGATCGCCGAGACCACCAGGTTGGTGGTCCCCTCCCGGTGCTCGAGGCGGCCCGTGGCGAGCACGAATCCAGCGCCCCGGATCGCCGGCCTGCAGCGCTCCACCACCGGTGGAGGCACGATCAGGTTGATCGTTCCGGACTCGTCTTCCAGCAGCATGAAGACGACCCCGTTCGCGGTGGCCGGTCGCTGGCGGGCGACAACCATCCCGGCCAGCCGGATCCGCCTGCCGTGCCCGATTCGCTTCAGGTCGGTGCTCGTCGCGAGCCCGGAGCCCAGCTGTTCGCGCATCAGCGCCATCGGGTGCTCTCCGAGGGTCATTCCGGTGGTCCTGTAGTCGGCGAGAGCCCGCTCCCAGGGGCCGAGCGGGGGCAGCGGGGGGGACGGCGAGGCGTCGAGCGGCAGCGCCAGCTGCGCGCCGTCCTCGGTTCGCGACGCCGCGGAGGCTCCGCCCGCCCGCCACAGCGCGGCCCGGCGGCGCTCCTCGTCCGGATCGATCGGCTGCGGCGCGGCGGCGGTTGGCTGCGACGCGATGGCGGGTTGGGGGGAGGCTGAGGTGTGGTCGGGCCGCGCCAGCGCGTCGCAGGCCCCGGCCCAGGCGAGCCTGACCAGGGCCGCGCGGCTCGCCCCCGATCGCGCCGCGAGGTCGGCGACGTCGCGATAGGAGCCGCCTCTTCGGCGCTCGTCGACGACTGCCCGGCCATCCAGCTCCGCAACCTCGGCCACGTATCCGAGGCCGATCCGGACCGGGGGCTGACCGGCACCGCCCGGCGCCGCGCCGACCGTCTCCACGCGGCAGTCGAGCTCGCTCGAGTTGACGTCCGGCGGCAGGACCTCGAGGCCGCGCCGCTGCGCCTCGTGCACCAGCGCGTCGGGGGGATAGAAGCCCATCGGCTGCTCGTTCAGAAGGGCGCAGAGCAGCTCCGGGCCATAGTGGACCCGCAGCCAGGTCGACTGGTAGGCGAGCAGTCCGAAGGCGGCGGAGTGCGACTTGGGGAACCCGAACCCCGAGAACCCCTCGACCTGCCCGTAGACCCGCTCGGCCACCTCCCGGGAGACGCCTCGGGCCACCGCGCCGGAGATGAAGCGCTGGCGATAGCGGCGCAGCGCCGCCTCCGAGCGCTTGCGGCTCATCGCGCGGCGCAGTCCCTCCGCCTCGCTCACCGAGAAGCCGGCGAGCGCGATCGCCACCTCCAGCACCTGATCCTGGAAGACGATCGCCCCCAGTGTGTCCTTCAGGCAGGGCTCCAGCGAGGGATGCTCATAGGGCACCTCGTAGGAGGGGTCCTCGCGCAGCCGCTTGCGCCGCTCGATGTAGGGATGGACGGCGCCGCCCTGGATCGGCCCCGGCCGCACCAGCGCCACCTGCACCGTCAGGTCGTCGAGGCTCTCGGGCAGTGTTCGAGGGAGCATCTGCATCTGCGCCCGGCTCTCGATCTGGAAGACGCCGGTGGTCTCCGCCCGCTGGATCGCACTCCACACCTCGTCGTCGTCCAGCGGCACCCGGGAGAGATCGATCCGCTCGCCCCGCGTCCGCGCGATCTCGTCCACGCAGCGCTCGACCGCCGAGAGCATCCCGAGTCCCAGCAGGTCGATCTTGAGGAAGCCGGCGTCGGCGCAGGAGTCCTTGTCCCACTGGACGATCTGCCGTCCCTCCATCGCGGCGGGCTGCACGGGGCAGAGATCGATCAGGGGCTGGGTGGAGATCACCATTCCCCCCGGGTGCTGTGAGATGTGCCGCGGCAGGCCGGCGATCTCCGGCAGCAGCTCCGCCAGAGCCCGCCAGCGGGGTGAGCGCGCCCGCGGCCCCAGCGCCTCCTCCATCCGAGCCCGGGCCTCCCGGCCCGCCTCGTAGACGTCCACGGAGCGCGCGAGCCGCTCGACCTCGCCCGGCGGCAGTCCCAGCGCCTTGCCGAGATCCCGGATCGAGCCACGGGCCCGGTAGGTCGCGAAGGACGCGACCAGCGCCGAGCGCTCCGCTCCGTAGCGCTCGTGCACGCGGGGGATCAGCTTCTCCCGGATGTCGCGGGGGAAGTCGAGGTCGATGTCCGGGACGTCGGTCAGCCCCTCGTTCAGGAAGCGGCCGAGGAAGAGATCGTTCTCCACCGGGTCGATGTGGGAGAGGCCGGTCAGGTAGCAGACGATGGAGCTGACACTGGATCCGCGGCCGCGACCGGGGGGGAGGAGCCGGCGGGCGGAGTCGGGTCCCCTCACCTCGGCGGCGACCTCCCGCGCGAGCTCGAGCATGTCGTGGTGGAGAAGGAAGAAGCCGGAGAGCTTCAGACGCCGGATCAAGTCGAGCTCCTCGTCGAGCCGCCGCTCCGCCTCGCTCCGCGTCGGGGCGCTCGAGCGCGAATAGCGCTTCTCCAGCCGTTCCCGGCAGAGAGCGGCGAGCTCTCCGTCGGCGCTTGAGTCCTCGGCGCCGGGATAGCTGTAGCCGAGCTCGCTGGTCAGGTCGAAGCGGAGGCGCTCGGCCAGCCTGCCGGCCTCCGCCACCGCCTCGGGATGGTCGCTGAAGCGCGTGGCGGCCTCCTCGGGCCCCAGCAGGGCGGAGCCCAGGTTCCCCCGCCGCAGCCCCTCGGTCTCGTCCAGGGTCGCGCCGAGCCGCACCGCCACCAGGGCGTCCTGGAGGGGAAGACGCGAGGCGTGATGCGCGTGCGCGTCCCCCGTGGCGACGCAGGGGACGCCGAGCCGCCCCGCCAGCGCGGCGAGCCAGCGGTTGCGGGCGCGGTCGTGGCGCCACAGCGGTCGCTGCAACTCGACCCGGAAGCGGTCCCGGCCGAACGCCGCCAGGAGCCGCCGCGCCATCGTCGCCGCGCCACGGGGGTCGCCGCGCTCCCAGCCACTGGCCACCAGCCCGTTGCGGGCGCAGCCGGAGAGGCAGACCAGGCCGTCGGTGTGCCGCTCGAGCACCTCCAGGGACACGGATGGCTGCAGCGGATCGCGATCGGGCCGAGGGCGAGTACCACGGTGCGCCTCCGTCAGGAGCCGGCAGAGGTTTCTCCAACCCTCTGTGCTTTCGACCAAGAGCGTCACGTGGGCCTCTCCGGCGGGCACCTCTACGGTCAGTTCCGCCCCGACGATCGAGCGAACCCCGACCCCGGCGCAGGCGTGCGCGAACTCCATCGCGCCGCAGACGTTGTCGTGGTCGGTGAGGGCCAGGGCGTCATAGCCGAGATCCGCCGCGGCGGCCGCCAGCTCGGCGGGCTCCGAGGCGCCGTCCAGGAAGGAGTAGGCGGAGTGGGTGTGCAGCTCAACCATCAATCACGCTGGCGGTACCAACGGCCGCTCCCTGGCTCGCAGAAGACGACGACGTCGCTGCCGTCCTCGAGCACCAGCTCGTAGTAGCGGCGCTGCAGCGGCCTGCGAGTCCACCATCCGTCCTCCACCAGCC
The DNA here is from genome assembly GCA_963752605.1 of uncultured Solirubrobacterales bacterium. Taxonomy (GTDB): domain Bacteria; phylum Actinomycetota; class Thermoleophilia; order Solirubrobacterales; family 70-9; genus CAVVYW01. The sequence continues at coordinate 530,691 of CAVVYW010000005.1, read as the reverse complement.
ATTCCTCCCGCACCGACTCCACGGCGAGGCGGCCCACCGCGCGTGGGGCTCCGTCGGCGCCGACCTGGACGGGCACCGGCCAGGGCCTGTTCAGCCGACCCTTCATGCCTCCTCCGTAAACGGCATCAGCGCATCCCGCCGCTCCGGCACCCGCGAGCCGGGATCCACCTCCAGCACGCGCAGCACCGCATCGGGGCCCGCCGCCGCCCGCGTCTGCCGCACCGCCTCGGAGATGCGCTGCCGCCGCTCCTGCTCGGGGCTCGCCAGCGTCAGCTGCTCGCCGCCCGCCGGGCCGAGCGCCACCGCCTCGAGCCTCAGGGTCGCGGCTGGGCCCGGCAGCAGGGCCAGCTGGGGGAGAAGGAGGGCACACAATCGGTCCCGCTCCGTCGCCGCGCTGCGCAGCGCCACCCGACGGCGCCAGCCCCCGCCGGCGGCGAGACGGGCCGAGAGGCGCAGGGCTCGGATCGCCCTTCCGCGCCGCTCGCGGTGGGCGAGCAGGCGCGCGATCAGCATCTCCAGCGCTCGTTCCAGCTGCTGTCCGGAGACCGCCTCCGGCAGCTCCAGCTCGACCGCCAGCGCTTCACCCAGCCGTCGCGGCCGCAGCGGCTCGTCCTCGCCGAGTGCCAGGCGCAGCGCGCGCAGCCCGAGCCGGCCGAAGCGATCCGCGACCGCATCGCGCGGCAGCCCCGCGAGGCGCCCCAGGGTGTCGATGCCGAGGCGCTCCAGCTCGTTGGGGAGGTCGTCGGCCTCCGCATCGGCGTCGGGTGCCTCCCGGCGGTCCCCCCGGGGGTCCCGGAGGCGACCATGCAGCAGCGAGACCGGAAGCGGCGCCAGAAACGAGCGGGCCGCTCCGGCGCGCACGATCGTGGAGCGCCCTTCGCTCTCCATCCGGGAGGCCGCGACATGGGCGCAGAAGCGCCCTGGTGCCGCCGCGACCCTCGCTTCGCTCGGAGCGCCCTCCCATGAGCCGAGCTCGCGTCGCACGCGCGCAAGGACTCCGCGAGTGCCGCCCCATAGCCGCAACAACCCCGCCGCCTCGAAGAAGGCCTCGCCGGCGCGCTCGGACTCGACCTCGGCGCCGATCGCCTCGAGCCGCCGCATCGCCTCCTCCCAGTAGCGATCGGCCCGCTCGGGGTCCGGCGGCACCAGCGCCAGCTCCGGGCAACGGGAGAGGGCCTCGCCGAGGCGCATCCCGGAGCGCAGCCCCATCCCCGCCGCCGGTTCGGAGACTTCGCCGATGAGCTGGGCGGCACCCGGCTCGGGGGCGAGGGCCGACGGCCGCGTCAGCAGCTTCCGTTGCGCAGCCGCGGCGATGACCAGCGGAAAGCGGGGGAGGATGACGCAGATGACCGGCATCGAACATATGTTCGTACACTCGCTGAAAAAGGTCAAGGAAACGTGCGAGAAATTCGCGCGCAGCGGGTATTAGTCTCGAAGCCATGGCCAAGAAGGAGCCGACAACCCGGGAGCTGCGGCGCAAGCAGCATGAGCGGACCACCCAGGAGCACCAGGCGATCCCCGATTCAGTCACGCCCGACGAGGAGAGGCAGCACCGGCGGAGAGCATCGAAGGCCGCGTACCTCGAGCGCAAGCTCGAGGAGCGCGAGCGCTCCGAGCGGCGAGCGCGCGAGCAGAGCTGAACGCGGTGATCCGCCTCTACAGGGCCCCGTACTCGACCAACTGCGAGCGCGTCGCCCTCGCGCTCGCCCACAAGGGCCTCGAGGCCGAGTCGGTGGAGATCGACTACTCGGACCGGAGCAGGGTGGAGGAGGTCAGCGGGCAGGGCCTGGTGCCCGTGATCGAGGACGACGGACAGGTTGTCGCCGACTCCACCCGGATCCTCCATCACCTCGAGGAGCGCTACCCGGACCCGTCCCTATTCCCATCCGATGCGGCGCGGGCGGCCGAGATGGACATCTTCCTGGACTGGTTCAACGAGGTCTGGAAGACCGCCTCCAACTCGATCGCGGACGAGCTCGCCGGCGGCAGCCCGGATCAGGAGCTGATCGCCCGCGAGGCGGCCCGGATGGCGGGGTGGCTCGACCTGTTCGAGAGGATGCTCGAGGGGCGCGACTACCTGTTCGGGGACGAGGTCAGCGCGGCGGACTTCGCCGCCTTCCCGTTCCTCAAGTACGCCGATCGCCGCGACCCAGCCGACGACGAGCTCTTTCACCGCGTCTGCGACGACTACCAGCAGCTCGGTGACGACCACCCCCGGCTGGCGGCCTGGATCGCCCGAATCGACAAGTTGCCGCGAGCTTAGGCCGCCGGGAGGTCGAAGACGCGCCGGGCGTTGCCCGAGAGGAACAGCTCGCGCGTCTCCTCATCCAGCTCCAGGCGGTCCAGGTCCTCGAGCGCCTGGGCGGGAGCAATCATCGGGTAGTTGGTGCCGAACAGGACCTTCCTGCGCCCGCCCCCGCTTCGCATGTAGCTCACCAACTCCGGTGGGTAGCGCTTCGCCGTGTACGCCGAGGTATCGATGTAGACGTTGGGATGCTTCCGCGCGACCGCGACCATCTCCTCGGTCCACGGATAGCCGATGTGGCCGCCGACGATGACCAGCTCGGGGAAGTCCAGCGCGACCTGGTCGATGTAGGGGATCGGCCGCCCCGTCTCGGACGGCCGCATCGGCCCGGTGTGGCCGACCTGGGTGCAGAAGGGAACCCCGAGCTCGACGCACTCCGCGAGCAGCGGGTAGTAACGGCGGTCGGTCGGCGGCGCCTCCCAGAGCCAGGGGACCAGGCGCAGACCCTTGAAGCCGAGCTCGGTGACGCAGCGTCGCAGCTCCCGCACCGCCTCCACCGGCCTGCGCAGGTCGACCGCGGCCAGGCCCGCGAGCCTGTCGGGATGGGCGCCGACCCAGCCCGCCACCTCGTCGTTGTCGATCAGCATCCCCTCGGGTGAGCTCCAGGCGCTGATCAGGCCGAAGCCCACATCGGCCGCATCCATCACCTCGACCGTGATCTCGATCGGCAGCTCGTCCTGAGGCGGCTCTTGCCCGATCCAGCGCCAGAGCGTCTCCAGCATCTCGTGGCGCGCGAACCGAAGCGTCGGATGCTGCATCCAGACGTCGATCGTCACCTGCCAAGCCTGGCAGACGACCGGTCCCTGGGATCATTCGCGCATGGGCAGAGCAGCGCCGCTGGCACTCATCCTCCTGATCGGTGGCCTGGCCGGATGCGGCGGCGGCGATACAGACGAGACCGCCGACAGGGTTCCCGGCGGCGCGGACCCCGAGGCCGTCGAGGTGATCGAGGGGTGGGCCGACGACCTCCGGGCCGGGGAGATCGACGCCGCAGCGGACCGCTGGGGGGTCCCGAGCGTCGCCCAGAACGGGACGCCCCCGCTGGAGCTGACCAGCCGGGACGACGTGATCGCGTTCAACGAGTCGCTTCCGTGCGGCGCCGAGCTGATTCGCGCCGAGCGCCAGGGAAAGTTCACGGTCGCGACCTTCGAGCTCACCGAGCGGCCGGGGCCGGGGAAGTGCGGGCCCGGGACCGGCGAGACCGCGAGGACGGCCTTCGTGATCGAGGACGGGAAGATCGTCGAGTGGCTCCGGGCGGCGGACGAGGCGCCGCTGGAGCCGCCGGCCGAGGGTCCGGTCGTCTAGACCTCAATCCCGATCCCGCCGGCACCGCGTCGGATAGGCTCGGCCCTCGCGCATCGAGCGACGCTGGGGGGAAGCCGCGCCGCGAAGGATCAGTCGTTCGAACGGATTTGAACACCTACGAGAGGAAGCTCATGGAACGCACACCCGCACATGCCTGGATACGAAACAACATCCTCGGGCTGGTTGCGATCTTCATCGCCTTGAACGGCACAGCGGTCGCCACCCAGGTCGCAACCAATGCCGCTGAGAAGAAGGCGAGCGCCAAGCGCGTCGCTGTCACCACTGCGAAGAAGCGTGGCCCGAGGGGGCCCGCAGGACCCGCAGGACCCGCCGGACCCGCCGGGCTGGCCGGTGCGCCAGGACCCGCCGGGGCACCGGGCGGGGCGACCGGCACCGCCGGCGGTGAGCTCGCGGGCACCTACCCGAACCCGACGATCGGGACCGTCACGGGGCTCGACCTAGCAGCGTCGAGTGGTGCGGCGCCCGGGATCACCTTCGGCCCGGGCGGGGCCGAGATGTACAACGTCCTGGGCAACGGTTCCTTGGCCATGGAGGCCCCAGGGGGTCTCTCGGTGTTCGGTGTCGCCAATCTGACCGAGGACGTCACCCTCCCCAACGGGACCTCGGCCGCGAATGCCCTGCAGTTCGGCGCCAGCAACCCGGCCAACCTCTATCGGAGCGCGGCCGACACCCTGCACACCGACGACTCCTTCGATGTCGACGGCGGTGCAACGGTTGACGGCTCCGCGACGTTGAATGGCGACGCAGCTCTTGGCAACGCCGCGACGGATACAGCCACGATCAACGCGGGCCCCGTCAACCTCCCGAACGCGACCGCAGCCGCCGACGCGCTGGTGATGGGGGGCGACACCAACCTGTATCGGACTGCCGCCAACACGCTGGCGACAGACGACGCACTCAGCGCCGCGGGGAGGGTGACCAGCGAAACCGGGCTGGTCCTGCACACGGATCCGACCACGCCCACCCCACCACCGACGGACACCGTGCTGCTGGTGGTCAGCTGTCTCGGGGGCGTCCCGCAGATCATGTTCGTATGGCCCGATGGTGAAGTCGACCTCGGCAACAACGACAGTCCGGAGTCCCCCGGCAACAGCTGTCCCTGAAACAACTCGGTGCGCGATGGAGCTCGCCGGCTCTCAGCCGGCGAGCTTCGCGCGCACCCGCTCGATCACCGCATCGGTGAACTCGGTCGTGGTCGCGTGGCCCTTCAGGTCCGGCGTGCGGATGCCCTCGCGCGCCGCCTCCATCACCGCCTCGTAGATCCCGGCGGAGACGGGCTCCGCTCCTTTGACTCCCTTCTCGGACGCGTAGTGGAGCACGGCGGCGCCGGCGAGGATCATCGCCATCGGGTTGGCGATGTCCTTGCCCTCGAGCGTCGGCGCTGTGCCATGCGGGGCCTCCGCCATCGCGACGCTGGTGTTCAGATCCTCGTCGAAGGCCAGCAGGACCGATTCGGCGCCCGCGATCGAGCCGAACAGCGGCAGGACCAGGTCCGAGAGCAGGTCGCCGTCCCGGTTGAGGCAGGGGATCACCAGCGGCTCGGTGGCGCGGCCCGTGAGCAGGCCGGCGTAGGTGGCGTCGATCAGGAGGGGCTCGTACTCGGTGTCGGAGTGGCGCTCGGCCGCGGCATCCATCTCCTCCTTCAGCATCCCCTCGTAGACGGGGCTGACGGTCCACTTCGGCCCGCCGTAGACGCGCCCCTCGATCTTCCTCGCGGTCCGGAACGCGTACTCCGCGACCGCCCGGCAGTTGGACCGATGGATCACCTCTCGCCGCTGAGCGATCTCGTCCCCGTCCTCCGCCTGCCGCGACTCCTCGGCGCCGTAGGCATCCTCGACGGCCATCCTCACCACGGAGATCGGGTGATGGATCCCGGCCACGGGGCTGACGCCCGGGATCCGCCGGCCGGTGCGGACTATCACCTTGCCGTCGATCGCCTCGCGGATCAGCCGGTTGGGGCTGCCGACGTCATCCGCGCCCTCGGGGGTGATCGTGGCCGCCTTGATCCCGAAGCCCGACTCGAGCATCGCCTTCGCAGCCTCGACGCCGACCTCGTTCTTCGTCTTCCTGCGGTTCTCCAGGGAGAGGTCGAAGCGGTTCAGCTCCAGATCCAGGCCGATGACCTCGGGATCGAGGACCCTGAGCCCGTGCTCGAGCAGCTCCTGCCCCGTCTGGTCTCCTTCCAGCACGACTATGCTCAGCCCGGCCATGGCTGAGGTTTGTACCTGGTGCGGGACCGAGGTGGAGGATGACGACGGCTTCCGCGCGTACGAACCGGCGGGGGAGAGGCGCGCGGTGTTCTGCCGGCTCGAGCACGTGATCCCGTGGGCCATGCAGGACGCCCACTGGGAGGCGGGGGCGTTCGACGAGCCCCCTTCGCTGGAAGAGGGCGCGACCCGCTGCTCACACTGCGACGCCGAGCTCGGTGACGTCCACGTCCTGCTGGTCCGCCATCGCGGCGAGCACCGGGTCGCGGACGCGTTCTGCTCGGTGGAGCACATGGAGCAGTGGGCGAAGGCCGGCGGGAGATACGGCTAGCGGTTCAAATGTCCGCAGCTTGCGGACTCTCTCCTCCACACCCTCTTGACTCGCGCCGGGATCGGAGTAGGGTGCCTTTCAACGGAACAGCAGAAATGTTGTTCCACTAGAAAGGGCTCGGGCAACCGAGCCCTTTCGCTTTGTCAGGGGTTCTTTTTCGCGGGCTTGCCCGCCGCGAAGGCGAGGATCAGCTGCGCGACCTCCTCGGGCTTCTCGACCTGGGGGGAGTGGCCCGCGCCCTCGACCACCTCGACCTGGGCGCCCGGGACCTGCTTGAACTCCTCGACCGCCTCCTCCCAGTCGGTGTAGATCTGCTCCTCATCACCGAAGATGACTAGGAGCGGGGCGCCGATCTCCTGAAGGCGGTCGTCGAGCTGCTTCTCCTCGACGTAGTCGTCCTCGGCGTTGCTCACCTCGTCGAATGCCGTATAGGTCATCTCCTTCAGATCCTCCGCCGGCTGGTCCGGGTCCTCGAAGCCGCTGGAGATGCTGAAGTCGGGGGCGAAGGCCTGCTGGAACTGATCGGTGACGACCGAGTCGGGTGCGACCTGGGTGACCCGAGACATCGCCTGGCCGATCACCGGGACGTAGGCGAGCTTCGCCACGAAGTCGAGCGAACCGAAGCTGTTGTCCGGCGCCTGGTCGATGTCAACGACTCGGGTGGCGAGCGCCGGGCTCCGGGCGGCAAGCTCCGCCGCCACCGTGCCGCCCAGGGAGTGACCGACCACGGTGGCCCCCTGAACGCCCTTGCCTGAGAGCGCCTCCGCGATGGCGCTCGCCTGGCTCTCGATGGAATAGCGCTCCCCCGAGCCCGGCTTCTCGGAGCCGCCGTGACCGAGGAGCTCCACTCGGATCACCCGGTGATCCTGCTCGAGCAGCGGCGCCAGCTCTTCAAACCAGTGCATCGAGGCCGCATAGCCGTGGATGAGCACGATGGGGGAGCCCTGCGGGTTTCCCTGGTCCAGTGTCTGGAGCGTGCCGTAGTTGGTTTCCACCAGCTCTGCGCCCTCCACGTTCGCCTCCGCGTCCTTCGTCTCATTCGAGACCGCGACGGCATTGAGCAGCAGGAGCAGCACCAGGCCGACCAGCACCCCCAGGGTGATCTTCAGCCAGCGGCTCACGCGGCGCTTTCGTCCCCGGCCGGCTCTCCCTCGCGGGGGCCGATGCCGAGCTCATCGGCGCGCTCCGCCATCGCCTCGATGACCAGCGTCATGTGCTCGTCGGGGTCGACCTCGAGCTCCTCGATGCCGCGCCACACCTGATCGCGGTCGACCGCGGCGGCGAAGGAGGGCTGCTTCAGCTTCTTCTTCACCGACTTAGGCTTCATCCCCTCGATCCCGGTCGGCCGAACGAGTGCGCAGGCCGCGATGAACCCGGAGAGCTCATCGACCGCGTACAGCGTCTTCGCCATCCGGGTCTCCCGCGGGACATTCAGGAACTCGGCGTGCCCGGCGACCGCGTCGATCACCTCCCGCGGGTAGCCCTTCTCCTCCAGCTCCTTCAGCGCGTAGCGCGGATGGCCGGTGTCGAGATCGGGATATCGCTCGTAGTCGAGGTCGTGGACCAGCCCGGTGACGGCGTAGAGCTCCTCGTCCTCGTCCCACTTGCGAGCGTAGGCGCGCATCGCCGCCTCAACGCCCAGCAGGTGCTTCCGCAGGGAGTCGCTCTCCACCCACTCGGTCACGAGGTGCCATGCATCGTCTCTTGAGGTCTCGGCCACAGCGCCGTTTACCCTAGTCGCGATGGAGAAGTTCGTGATTCAAGGCGGCGCCCCGCTGTCGGGAGAGATCATCCCGGCGGGGAACAAGAACGCCGCGCTTCCGATCCTCGCCGCCTCGCTGCTGACAGAGGAGGAGGTCGTGATCCGCAACGTGCCGCGGATCCGCGACGTGGAATCCATGCTCGGCATGCTCGAGGGAGCCGGCGTGCAGGTGGCCTGGAGCGGGGACCACGAGGTCCGGCTGCAGGCGGACTCGATCGGCGAACCGGAGATGGACCAGGAGCTGGCGAACCGGATCCGGGCATCCTTCCTGATCGCCGGCCCGCTGCTGGCGCGACTCGGCAAGGTCCGCATGCCCCCTCCCGGGGGCGACACGATCGGCCGACGGCGGCTCGACCCACATCTCGACGCGTTCCGTGACCTCGGCGCGCACGTGGGCGGCGAGGTCTGGATCGAGCTGGAGACGCCGCGCGAGGGGCTTCGCGCGACGAGGATCTTCATGGACGAGCCCTCGGTGATGGGCACGGAGAACGCACTGCTCGCCGCGGCGCTGACTCCGGGTCCGACCACGATCGCCAACGCCGCCAGCGAACCCCACGTGCAGGACCTCGCTCGCCTGCTCAGCAAGATGGGCGCCGAGGTGGACGGGATCGGCTCGAACGTGATGACGGTCCACGGCCGCGACAAGCTGGGCGGCGCGGAGCACTCCGTCTGCCCCGACCACATCGAGATCGCAAGCTTCATGGCGCTCGCCGCGGCGACCGGCGGCGAGCTCCGCATCCGCGACACCGTCCCCGACGATCTCGAGGGAATCCGGAGGCACTTCCGCCGCCTGGGCCTCCAGTCGATGGTGGAGGACCGTGATCTGCTGGTGCCGCCGGAGCAGAAGCTCACGATCAAGGACGATCAGGGCGACGCGATCCCGAAGATCGACGACGGGCCCTGGCCCGCATTCCCGGCGGACCTCACCTCGATCGCCCTGGCGCTGGCGACCCAGGCGAACGGGACGATCCTGATCTTCGAGAAGATGTTCGAGAACCGGCTGTTCTTCGTCGACAAGCTCGTCGCGATGGGCGCTCGGATCACGCTGTGCGACCCCCACAGGGCGATCGTCAGCGGTCCGAGCCGGCTTCACGGCGCGCGCCTCGAGAGCCCCGACATCCGGGCCGGGATGGCGATGCTCATCGCCGCGCTGGCGGCGGACGGCACCTCGGAGATCGGCAACGTCATGCAGATCGACCGCGGCTACGAGCGGATCGAGCTGCGCCTGCGCGAGCTCGGCGCCCGGATCGACCGGGTCGCCGCCGAGCGCGTCCCCGCATAGCAAGCGCACTGCCGGGCTGACCGGGACCCCGCCTTTAAGGTGGCGGCGATGACGATCCACCCGATCCCGCCGGGCACCCGGGACATCCTCCCCGACGAGATGCGCGAGCTTCGCGCTCTCCAGCGAACCCTGAGCGAGGTGTTCGAGGGCTACGGCTACGGCCAGGTGGCGACGCCGACCCTCGAGTACGACGAGGTCCTGAAGCAGGGCGACGAGCGGGGGGCGGTCGGCGCGTACCGCTTCTTCGACGAGCGCGGAGAGCTGCTCGCCCTGCGCTCCGACATGACGATCCCGATCGCCCGGCTGGCCGCCAGCCGCTTCGACGACGCGGAGCTGCCCCTGCGCTTCTCCTATCTCGGCAACGCCTATCGCGCGGTGACGCCGCAGCGCGCGCAGATGCGCCAGTTCATGCACGGCGGAATCGAGCTGCTCGGGGCCGAGGCCCCCGAGGGGACCGCCGAGGTGATCGAGGTCCTGAGCGCGGCCCTCGACGCCGTCGGGCTCGGCCGGGCGATCGTCGGCCTCGGAGACGCCGACCTCTACCGTCAGCTCCTCACCGAGCTCGGGGTGGAGGGGGAGCCGCGCGAGCGGATCCTCGACAAGCTCGCCGCGCACGACCTGGTCGGCCTGGAGGAGGAGGTTGACCAGGTGGACGGGCTGCCGGCAGAGGGACGCGAGACGCTGCTCCGGCTGCCGGGTCTGCGCGGGGACGCCGGCGTTCTAGACCGGGCGAGGGAGCTCGGCGGCGAGGCGGTGGAGCGGGCGACCCAGCGCCTTCAGGCGACCTATGAGGCTCTCGACAAGCGAGGGGTCGCGGAGCGAGTCCAGCTCGACCTCAGTCTGCTGCGGGACCTCGGCTACTACACGGGCGCGATCCTCGAGGTCTATGACCCGGCGCTGGGGCACATCCTCGGCGGCGGCGGCCGCTACGACGGCCTGGCGGCTCGTTTCGGGCGGGACCTGCCGGCGGCGGGGTTCAGCCTCTACCTGGAGAGGGTGCACCTCGCCCAGGCCGAGGAGGAGCGAATCGGCAAGGAGGGCGAGAAATGACCCCGCCCACGGTCGAAGGGCCGATCCGCACTCGAATGAGCGGCTCGTTGAAGCTCGCGATCCCGCGCGGCGCGCTCTGGGAGGAGACGCTCGACGCCCTGGACGCGGTGGGCGTGGACACCTCCGAGCTTCGCTCGGACTCACGGTCCCTCGTCTTCTCCGCGGACGGGCTGACCCTGGTGACGATGCGGCCATCCGACATTCCCACCTATGTGGAGGCCGGGGCGGCCGACCTCGGAATCACCGGGAAGGACGTCCTGCTCGAGCAGCAGGAACGTGTCACCTACGAGATCCTCGACCTCGGCTACGGCGTCTGCCGCATGGTCCTGGCGGGCCGCAAGGGCGATCAGAGCCTGGGGGAGTCCGAGCGCCGCCTCGGGGCGATGCGGATCGCGACCAAGTACCCGAGGATCGCCGAGCGCTTCTTCGACGAGACCGGCCGCCAGGCCGAGGTGATCGAGGTGAAGGGGTCGGTCGAGCTCGCTCCGCTGGTGGGGCTGGCCGACGGCATCGTCGACCTCGTCGCGACGGGACGGACGCTCGAGGAGAACGGGCTCGAGGTCCGGGAGGAGATCGCGGCTTCGACTGCGCGGCTCGTCGCCAACCGCGTGTCCCACAAGCTGCGCGCCAAGGAGATCGATGACCTGGTGGAGCGGCTGCGGAGAGCGACGAGCGGATGAAGATCCAGCGCTTCGACTGGGACGGCGGCGAACCCCGCACGCTCGCGGCGGAGATCCGTGCGCTGCAGCCGGCGCTGGATGAGGCGACCGGCGACGTCGCCGAGATCGTCGCGGCGGTGGAGGCCGAGGGCGACCCGGCGGTGGAGCGCTTCGAGCAGTCCTTCGGGGGGGTGGTCGCCAAGCCGCTGCGGGTACCCGACGACGAGCTTCGCTCCGCGCCGGAGGAGATCCCTGACGACGTCAGGGAGGCGCTGGGGACCGCAATCGCGAATGTTCGCGCCGTCGCCGGGGGCGAGCGCTCCGAGCCCCGAGCCATCGAGAGAGGCGGGACGGCGATCGCCTACCGGGAGGTGAGCGTCGCTGCCGCGGGCGCATACGTGCCGGGCGGGGAGGCCGCCTACCCGTCCACGGCGATCATGTGCTGCGTCCCCGCCCAGATCGCCGGGGTGGAGCGGATCGCTGTCGCGACACCGCCGGACGCCGACGGGAACGTCAGTCCGCTTGTCCTCGCCGCGGCGGTCCTCGCCGGCGCCACCGAGGTCTACGCGATGGGCGGGGCGCAGGCGATCGCGGCGCTCGGGCTCGGGACCGAGACCGTCGCCCCGGTCGACGTCGTCGTCGGTCCGGGCAACCGGTACGTGCAGGAGGCGAAGCGGCAGCTGGTCGGGCGGGTGGGGATCGACGGGATCGCCGGCCCCAGCGAGCTGATGGTCCTCGTGGACGGCTCGGCGGAGCTGAGCGCTATCGCGCTCGACCTCTGCGCCCAGGCCGAGCACGCCGACGATGGCCTGCTGATCGCATGCTCGGCCGATGCCGCCGTGCTCGCTGAGCTCGAGGAGGAGGTCCAGCGCGTGGCCGAGGACCGTGACTCCGTGCAGGAGGCGGCCCTGGCGGCGGTGACGGTGCCCGCTGCGGACGCCGCGGTCGAGCTCGCCAACGCGATCGCGCCGGAGCATCTCGAGCTCGCCTGCGACGGGGCAGAGGTGCTGGCGCAGATGGTGCGCTACGCGGGCTGCGTCTTCCTCGGCGCGGGAGGCGGCACGGCCTTCGGCGACTACGCGGCGGGGACGAACCACGTGCTCCCGACCGGTGGTGCGGGCCGGTTCCAGGGACCGCTCGGCCCCGATGTCTTCAGGCGGCGCACGCCGACGGTCCGTATCTCGGAGGACGGCGCCCGGGCGCTGGCCCCGACGGTCGCTACTCTGGCCCGCGCCGAGGGGTTCCCGGTGCACGCCGAGTCGGCCGAGGTGCGGGCAAAGGAAGGGTCATGAGCCGCCAAGCGAAGATCGAGCGCAAGACCAAGGAGACGCAGATCGACCTCGCCCTGGACCTGGACGGCGGCGAGGCGAAGATCGACACCGGCGTCGGCTTCCTCGACCACATGCTCGAGCTGCTGAGCCGCCACGGGCGGATCGGCATGCAGCTCAAGGCCAAGGGCGACCTCGAGACCGGGTCGCACCACACCACCGAGGACGTCGGGATCGTGCTCGGGCAGGCGATCGACCAGGCGCTGGGAGACCGCGCCGGCATTCGCCGCTACGGCTCTGCCCTGATCCCGATGGACGAGGCGCTGGGCGAGTGCGCCATCGACATCTCCGGTCGCCCGTTCACCGCCTTCGACGCCGACCTGCCCGACGTGACGATCGCCGGGTTCGAGGCGGAGCTGACCGAGGAGTTCTTCCGGGCCGTCGCCACGAATGCCAAGCTCACCCTCCACATCTGGGTGCGCTCCGGCACCAACGCCCACCACATGATCGAGGCCGCCTTCAAGGCGTTCGCCCGCGCGCTGCGCGAGGCCGTCTCCATCGATCCCGACGAGACCGGCGTGCCCTCGACCAAGGGGACGCTGACCGAATGACGCGGATCGCGATCCTCGACTACGGAATGGGCAACCTGCGCTCGGTCGAGAAGGCGCTCGAGCGGATCGGTGCGGAGGCCGAGATCACGGCCGACAGCGGCCGGATCGAGGCCGCGGACGGCGTCATCCTCCCCGGCGTCGGCGCCTTCCCGAAGGCGATGGAGCGGGTCCGCGAGTCCGGCCTGGACGCGATCGTCTCCGAGCGAGCCGAGGCGGGGGTGCCCGTGCTCGGGATCTGCCTCGGGCTCCAGCTCCTGTTCCAGCGCTCGGTCGAGAACGAGGGCGCCGAGGGATTGGGGCTGATCGACGGCACCGTCGGCCCGATCGAAGCGAACGGCTACAAGGTCCCGCACATCGGCTGGTCGCCGGTGCGCTGGGCTCACGAGTCCCGCCTCACCGAGGGCCTCGGTCCCGAGCCGCCCTTCTACTTCGTGCACTCGTTCACGCCACGGCCGGAGCGTGACGACGACGTGCTGGGCACCGCGGCCTACGGCGAGCGATTCGCGTGTGCGGTGGAGCGCCCGCCGCTCTACGGCGTCCAGTTCCACCCCGAGAAGTCGAGCGCGGCGGGGCTGGGGCTGCTGGCCGAACTTCGTGCGGATCTGCGAAACGCCGGCTTGATCCTCTACCCGGCGATCGACATCCGCGACGGCCGCGCCGTCCGCCTCGCCCAGGGCGACTACGAGCGGGAGACGGCCTACGAGGACGATCCGGTCGCCGCCGCGCGCCGCTGGGCCGACGAGGGAGCGCGCTGGCTGCATGTCGTCGATCTGGACGGCGCCCGCGAGGGGGCACCCGTCAACCTCGAGCACGTGCGCCGGATCGTGGCCGCCGTCGGCGTCCCGATCCAGCTCGGGGGCGGGCTCCGCGACTCGGCCAAGGTCGAGGAGGCGATCTCCTCGGGCGCCGAGCGAGTGGTCCTCGGAACCGCCGCCGTGCGCGACCCCGACCTGACCGAGGCGATCGCGTCGGCTCACGGCGACCAGGTCGTGGTCTCGGTGGACGCCCGCGCCGGCCGGGTCGCCGCGGAGGGATGGACCGAGTCGTCAAACCTCACCCCGGGCGACGTGATCGCCGTCCTCTCGGACCGGGGCGTGGAGCGCTTCGTCTACACGCCGGTGGACGTGGACGGCCTGATGGAGGGGCCCGACCTCGAGTCCCTGCGCGAGGTCGCGTCCGCCACCGATGCCGAGCTGATCTACTCGGGAGGGGTCGGCAGCCTCGACGACCTCCGCGCGCTGGCGGATCTCGAGCTCGAGAACCTCGGCGGCGTCATCGTCGGCCGGGCCCTCTACGAGGGCCGGTTCACCGTCGCCGAGGGCCGCGCGGCGTTGGACGGCGGCTAGATTGGCCGTCGTGCGGCGGCTCTTCGGCCCGTTCTTCGTCTTCGCCGGGCTGATGCACTTCGTCAGGCCCCGCTGGTACGAGCGGATCATGCCGCCGTATCTGCCCGCCCACCGCGAGCTCGTCTACGCCAGCGGCGTCGCAGAGATCGCCGGTGGTCTGGCGACCATGCATCCGGCCACCCGGCGCGCGGGAAGCCTCTGGAGCATCGCGACGCTGCTCGCCGTCTTCCCGGCCAACGTCCACATGGCGATCGAGGCCGAGCGGTTCGAGAAGGGCGTGCCCGGGGGGCGCAACGCGCTCTACGCGCGCCTCCCGGTGCAGCTGCTGTTCATCGTCTGGGCGTACGCCGCCGGCGACTGGGACTGAGAGACCGCGGCGTTACCCTCGGAGCATGGTGCTGAAGCGAGTCATTCCCTGCTTGGATGTGGATGCCGGGCGGGTCGTCAAGGGCACGAACTTCGTCGACATCCGCGACGCCGGTGACCCGGTCGAGCTCGCCGAGCGCTATGACGCCGAGGGCGCGGACGAGCTGGTCTTCCTCGACATCACCGCCTCGCATGAGGACCGCGACACCATCGTCGAGCTGGCCCGGCGCACGGCCGACAACGTCTTCATCCCGTTCACGATCGGCGGCGGCATCCGCTCGGTCGAGGACGCGCAGGCGGTGCTCGACGCGGGCGCGGACAAGGTGTCGGTCAACTCATCGGCGCTGGCGCGTCCCGAGCTGATCGAGGAGCTGGCCGCCGTGTTCGGCTCGCAGTGCGTCGTGATCGCCATTGACGCGAAAGGCCGGGACGGCTCATACGACGTCTATGTCAACGGCGGCCGCACCAAGGTCGAGGGCCGCGAGGCCGTCGCGTGGGCCAGCGAGGCGACCGAGCGCGGGGCGGGGGAGGTGCTGCTGACCAGCATGGATCGCGACGGCACCACGGACGGCTACGAGCTGGAGCTGACCCGCGCGGTCGCTGACGCCGTTCACGTCCCGGTGATCGCCTCGGGCGGGGCAGGCGAGCTTGATCACCTGGTGGACGCCATCAGCGAGGGTCACGCGGACGCGGTGCTCTGCGCGTCCATCTTCCACTACGGCACCTACAGCGTCGCGGAGGCGAAGCGGCGGCTGCGCGAAGCGGGGATCCCGGTCCGCGTGACCGGCTAGCCCTTCTTCTTGCCCTCTTCTTCCTGCGCCCTTCTTGGCCTTGCGCTTCTTGGCGGCGCCCTTCTTGCCCTTGCCCTTCTTGCCGCCCTTGGCGGGCTTGGCGACCACGCCGTTCGGCGCCGAGCCCGGGACCGGCTTCAGCGCGTAGATCGTCTTGTAGCCGGTCAAATACAGCCGGTTGCCGTCCGAGATCACCGGGTTGTAGGCGCCGTCGCGGAACTCGAAGACCTTCTCGCCGTTGGCTGCGTTGTAGCCATGGGTTTGGGTGTCGTTGAGATCGGCGACGTAGACCGTCTCCCCGATCACGCTGGCCGCCCCGGAGATCGAGCCGCCGACGTCCTCGGACCAGCGCTCGTCGCCGCTCTTCGCGTCCAGCGCGTAGAAGGTCCCGTCGTAGGAGCCGAAGTACACGGTTGGCTCCGTGTTGTCGGTGTCCGCGAGCGCCGCGGCGGCGTAGACGTAGCCCCCGGTCGATTGGCTCCAGGCCAGCTCGCCGGTCTCCTTCTCGAAGCTGTACATGCGGCCGTCGATGTTGCCCACGTAGACCCGGCCGTACCCGACGGCGGCCGTCGCGTAGAAGTTGCCGGCGCGGCCGAAGCTTCCGCCCTGGGCGCTCGCGTCCCACTTGACCGAGCCGTCGTTGGCCCGGATCGCGTAGAAGTGGCCGCCGTAGGTGCCGATGTAGACCACCCCCTCGCTGACCGCGGGCGCCGCCTTGATCTCGCCCCCCAGATCCCTCTCCCAGACGGTCTTGCCCGTGAGCCTGTCGAAGGCATAGAGAGTGCCGCACTCGCAGCCGGCGATCACCAGGTCCTTGACAACCACCGGCGAGGACTCGGTGCGGCCGGGCAGGTCCCGGCTCCAGACCCGCTCTCCACCCCGGGCGTCTAGAGCCTGGACCTTGCCGGGCTCGAGGGACGAGACATAGAGGTAGCCGTCGCTGAAGCCGGGCGCGGAGGCGTTGAGCGAGGCGATCTCACGCTTCCAGCGCGCCTTGCCGCTCCTGGTCTTGACCGAGAAGGCGAGGCCGTTGTTGTTGACCGCGTACAGGGAGCCGGCGATCAGGATCGGCGAGTACTCGAGCAGTCTGTTGCCCTTGAACCTCCACTTCACCATGTAGGGCGGCTTCACCTGGGGAACGTTGAGGTACCGCGTACGTTCCTCGTCGAGACCGTAGTACTGCCAGTTCGTGAGCCCGATCGGTGGCTTCGGCCCCTCCTCGGTGAAGGTCGCGCTCGGATTGGAGACGTCCCCGGGGCGCTTCAGCAGCGCATACCCTGCGGCCACCAGGGCGATTCCGAGCACCAGGGCCGCCGCGAGTATGGCGGTGCGGTGGTTTGCCCATACGTTTCTGATCGTCTCAAGCATCGAGTCGTCCTCGGGGGTCGCCACCGAGGAAGCGGCACATGGTAGGAAGTCCCCGCCTAATGGCCGATAAACCCACCATAGACACCGCAGATCTCCCCGGGCGTCTGCGGGCGCTACCCGGCCTCGAGCGGCTGCAAACCGCGATCGCCGGCTTCCCCGCATACCTGGTCGGCGGCGCGGTGCGCGACCTGCTGCTGGGCGAGACGCATCCCGACGTGGACGTCGTTATCGAGGGTGACGTCGCACCGGTGGCGCTGGCGCTCGGCGGGGAGCTGACCGAGCACGAGCGATTTCAGACGGCGAAGGTGCGTCTCGGCGAGCTGACGGTGGACCTGGCGCGGGCCCGGTCCGAGACCTACGCCCACCCGGGCGCCCTGCCGGAGGTGGCTCCGGCGAAGCTCGGGGACGACCTCTCCCGCCGGGACTTCACGATCAACGCCATGGCGGTGCCGCTCGGGCGCGAACCCGAGCTGATCGATCCGCACGGCGGGGCGGGCGACCTGGCCGCGGGACGCCTCCGTGTCCTGCACAAGGACTCGTTTCGTGACGATCCGACCCGGGCGCTCCGCGCGGCCCGTTACGCCGCCCGCTTCCGGTTCGAGCTGGAGCCCGAGACCGCGACGCTCTTGCGCGGCGCGGACCTGAGGACTATCTCGGACGACCGGATCGATGCCGAGCTTCGGCGGCTCGCCGCGGAAAGGGATCCGGCCCGTGCCCTGGTGCTGCTGCGGGAGTGGGGAGTGCTCGGGATGCCGGCCGACGCGATTCCCCTGGCCGGGGAGGGAATCCGGCTGCTGGGGAGCCCGCCCTGGGAGGGGATCGCGGACCGCGCCGAGGCGCTCCTGGCTGCACTTGGACGCGGCCCGGCCGGAGAACAGGTCCGCGCGGCGGCCGCCGGGCTCGCGGAGGCCACCCCCGAGCGGCCCTCGCAGGCGGTCCAGGCCGCCTCCGGGCGCCCGCCCGTGGAGCTCGTCCTGGGCAGGGCGATGGGCGCCGAGTGGCTCGACCGGTACGTAAGCGAATGGCGGAACGTGGCCCTGGAGATCGACGGCCGGGAGCTGATGGCCGCGGGCGTTTCCGAGGGACCTGAGGTCGGCAAGGGACTCGAGGCGGCCCTCTCGGCGAAGCTCGACGGCGAGCTCTCCGGGCGCGACGAGGAACTGCGGATCGCGCTCGCTGCGGCCAGGGGCGAGATCCCGGAGGACTAGCCTCTTCTCGCATGGAGTGGCGCGAGCGAGACGGCGTGCGCTGGCTCGAGGCCGAGCTGCCGGGGGCGCGGGCGGCGTTCTCGACCCGGCTCGGGGGCGTCAGTGAGGGCCCCTACGAGAGCCTCAACGTCGCGATCAAGACCGAGGACGAGCCAGAGCGCGTGCGCGAGAACCGCGGTCGCCTCGCGGCCGCGCTGGGCCTTGACCCCGCGGACGTGGTGATGGGCCGCCAGGTGCACGGGGCCGAGCTGCGCTGGCACGAGGCCCGGCAGACCCCACGCGTCTACGCCGATGCGGTGCGCAGCCCCGACGAGGTGGACGCACAGGCCACCGCGGAGCCTTCGCTGGCGCCCCTGGTGATGGTCGCTGACTGCCTGCCGATCGCCCTCAGCGGGCCGAGCGGGGTGGCGATGGTCCACGGCGGCTGGCGGGGACTCGCCGGCGGCATCGTCGCGGAGGCTGCTGGCCGGGTCGAGGCCGAGACCGCGGCGATCGGCCCGGGGATCGGGCCCTGCTGCTACGAGGTGGGGGAGGAAGTGCTGGCTGAGTTCGATGATCTCGACGGCGTGGCGGACGGCCGCATGCTCGATCTGCCGGCGGTCGCGCGCAAGCTGCTCGAGCACGCCGGCGTCGGCTCGGTCGCGGTCTCGGAGCTGTGCACCAGCTGCAACGCCGACCTCCTCTTCTCGCACCGCCGCGACGGCGAGATCACCGGCCGGCAGGCCGGCCTGGTCTGGAGGGATCGGTGATGGTCGAACCCGTGACCGGCCTGGATGCCGACCGGGTCCGCGCCAACCTGGAACGGGTCCGCGAGAAGGCGGGGCCCGGGGTGGAGATCCTCGCGGCCACCAAGTACGTCCCTACCGAGGAGATGGGCACTCTCGCCGAGGGGGGGATCGAGTTGGTCGGCGAGAACCGGCTGCAGGACCTCGAGGCGAAGCGGGAGCGCTGGGCCGACTCCTTCCAATGGGACTTCATTGGCAACCTCCAGAGCCGCAAGGTGAAGGGAATCGTCCCCCTGGTCCGCTTGATCCACTCGGTCGCCTCGGACTCGGCGCTGGACCAGCTCGCGAAGCACGGGACCCCCGAGACCCAGGTCCTGGTCGAGGTGAACGTTGCGGGGGAGGGGGGAAAGGGCGGGATCGCCCCCGGGGACCTCGGCGAGTTCATCTCCCGCTGTCCGGTCGCGGTGGCCGGGCTGATGGCGATGCCGCCCTTCACCAACGACCCGGAGGAATCCCGGCCCCATTTCGCCCGGCTGGCGGAGCTGGGCGCCGAGCACGGGCTGGAGCGGCTCTCGATGGGCACCAGCCAGGACTGGGAGGTCGCTGTCGAGGAGGGAGCCACTCTCGTGCGCCTCGGCACGACCCTCTACCAGGCATAATCGGGCAGGAATAACCGCTGGAAAGCCGAATCTGACGCTTAATGGCCCTTAGGGACACATGGCGACGCTCACTCGAGTACTTCGGCCTCGTCGAGGGCGACTACGTCGAGGAGGGCGAATACGACGAGGAGGACACAGGCAGCGAGCTGGCGCTCGACCCCGAGACGCAGGTCGCTCCCGCACGTGAGCGCGGGGCCGTCCGCTCCCTGCCGCCGCGCGGCGAGCGTGAGGAGGACATCGACGACATCTTCGGCGACGAGGAGCCAGCGCCCAGGCGTCGCATGCGGGCGGTCGAGGACGAGTCCGCCCCGGCGCCGCGACGCCGCCGAGGCCGGGCGGCCGAACCGGCGCCGGAGCCGATGCCGAGGGGGAACGGCGGCTCCATGGCCTCGATGCACGTGGTCACGCCGCGGAGCTTCAACGACGCCCAGCAGGTGGCCGACGAGTTCAAGCGCTCCAAGCCGGTGATCATCAACCTCCAGTCCACCGACCGGGAACTCTCAAAGCGCCTGATCGACTTCTGCTCGGGGATGACCTACGCGCTCGGCGGCGGCATGCAGCGGAT
This sequence comes from uncultured Solirubrobacterales bacterium, assembly GCA_963752605.1. GTDB lineage: Bacteria > Actinomycetota > Thermoleophilia > Solirubrobacterales > 70-9 > CAVVYW01. The sequence continues at coordinate 510,862 of CAVVYW010000005.1, read as the reverse complement.
CGCGAACGGCATCTTCCTGCTGACTCCCGCCAACGTCGAGGTCTCGGCCGAGGAGAAGGCCCGGATCCTCGAGGGCGGCTTCTTCAACCAGAGCTAGCCGCTAGGTATCCGTCGCGAGCGCGAACGGACTGCCCTCAGAGTCCCGGCAAACGGCCCAGCGCTCGCCAGGGTGGATCACGGCTCCGCCGAGGTCCTGGACGCGCTGAAGGGCGGCGGGAAGATCGGGCACCGTGAAATAGGCCAGCGAAGCGTTGTCGCCGGGACCCGATCCACGCTGGTGCACGCCTAGACGAAGGTCAGAACCGCTCGTCTCCCAGCCCGCCCCAGCTTCGCTGGTCCTTGGCGCGAGCACCGCGCCAAGGACGCCGCTCCAAAACCGCCGGGCACGTTCAGGATCATCGGCCGGGAACTCGATTAGCGGGAGAGACACACCTGTGAGTATCGGGCATCCGGTCGCGCGCGGAGCGCATGCAGGCCGCTCACTAGAGTTGAGCGCATGAAGGTTGGATTCGTCGGCTCGGGCAACATGGCGACGGGCATTGCCCGCGGCTGGGCGGCAGCGCGCGATGAGAAGGGCGCACCGGACGCGATGCTGTTCGCGGACGCCGACCCTTCCAAGGCAGAGGAGCTCGCGGCCGAGGTTGGGGGAGAGGCAGTACCGAGCAATCATCAGGTAGCTGAGGCCTCCGACCTGGTCCTGCTTGCGGTGAAGCCCAACGTCCTGGACGAGGTCGCGGGGGAGCTGGCGGAGGCGGGCAAGCCGGTGATCTCGATCCTCGCCGGCACGCCGCTGGAGAAGCTGCAGAGCGCCCTGCCCGGGGTTGAGGTCACCCGGGTGATGCCCAACCTCGGCGCCCAACTGCGCCTGGCGGTCATCTGCGTCGTCTACCCCGAGGACCTCTCAAAGGGGCGGCGGGAGGAGCTGGATCAGCTGCTCGGGCTGCTCGGCGAGGTGATCGAGCTCGAGGAGAGGCTGATGGACGCCGCCACCGCGGTGATGGGCTGCTCGCCGGGCTATCTCGCCCTGGTGGCCGAGGCGATGGTCGAGGGGGGTGTCAAGGAGGGCCTCTCGGAGGAGGACGCGAGGCGCATGATCTCCCGCGCGATGAGCGCCACGGGCGGGCTGCTCGAGCACCACGCGCCGACTGACTTGAAGAACTCGGTGGCCTCGCCGGGCGGGATGACCGAGGCGGGCATCGAGGCGCTGGAGAAGCGCATGATCCGCGAGACGTTCCTGGCCGCGGTGGAAGCGTCACTCGACCGCGTGCGAGGATGAGCTGATGGACCGCAGCGACATCGCCGAGTACGTCAACGCCATCTTCCTCGTCTACATCATCCTGATCTTCATCCGGGTGCTGCTGTCGTGGATCCCGCGCATGCCCTACAACCGCTGGCTTTCCACCGTGGTGGACTTCGTCCATCAGGTCACCGACCCGTACCTGAACATCTTCCGGCGCTTCCTGCCGCCGCTCGGCGGTGGCGGATTCGCCGTCGACATCAGCCCGATCCTGGCGGTCATCGTCCTGTTCATCGCCCAGGCGCTGATCGTCGGAGCGATCGACCCCGGTTGAGCTCCGCCCGCTCCCGCGCCCTCGCCGTTCTGCCCAAGGCACTGGCGGCATGCGTCGCGGTGCTCGCGATCGACCAGGGAACCAAGGCGCTCGTCAACTCGCTCCTGGAGCGCGGCGAAAGCGTGGAGGTGCTGCCGTTCCTCTCGATCGAGAACACCCGGAACGAGGGCGTCGCCTTCGGGCTCGGCGGGGACGTCTCGACCCTGTTCGTCGCCCTGGAGCTGTGCTTCCTGGTGTTCCTGATGGTCTCGCTCTCGGTCTGGGACACGAGCTCGAGCTGGGTCTGGCTTCCAACCGGCCTCCTGGTCGGCGGGGCGCTCGGGAACCTCGTGGACCGCTTGCGGGAGGGGGCGGTAATTGACTTCATCGACTTCTCCTTTTGGCCGACCTTCAACCTGGCCGACACCGCGATCGTTCTCGGCGTGGCCCTGCTCCTGCTCATGGTCCGGCAAGAGGACCGGGACGAGCGGCCGCCGTGAGGGCCGAGGACCTGATCGTCCACCGGGACGACTCCCTCGTCGTCATCGACAAGCCGGCGGGGCTGGTCGTCCACCCGGCACCCTCGCACGAGGGTGAGACGCTCGTGGACCTGCTCGAGGGCATGGCCGGGGGAGGCCCGAGCGAGCGGCCGGGCATCGTCCACCGCCTCGACAAGGACACCTCGGGGCTGATGGTGATCGCGCGCACCGAGCGGGCGCACCGCGACCTCTCCGCACAGATCAAGGCGCGTGAGGCCACCCGCGAGTACCTCGCGCTGGTGGAGGGCGCTCTCGAGACGCGCAGCGGCACAATAGACGCCCCGCTGGGACGCCATCGCCGCCGCCGGACCCAGATGGCGGTGCGCGGATCGGGCGAACGCGAGGCCCGCACCCACTTCGAGGTCGTCGAATACCTGCCGGCCGACACATTCGTCCGGGCGCAGCTCGAGACCGGTCGCACCCATCAGATCCGTGTCCACTTCGCGGCGATTGACCACCCGGTCGCGGGCGACCCCGAGTACGGCACCGCCGGGCGCCACGGGCTCGACCGGCAGTTCCTGCACGCGGCGCGGCTCAGCTTCCGTCATCCGGAGACGGGTGAGGAGCTGAGCTTCACATCGGAGCTGCCGGACGACCTCGCGGGCGCGCTGGACCGCGCAAGGGCTGGCTAGACCCGCCGCCCGCTCACTGCTCAGTGATCGCTTTACAATGCCCCGCCGGTAAGGACCCCAACCCTCGTCGACCGGCGATGGGACGCTGCCCGGGCAATTCCCCGGGTTCCCACCGCCCCGGCGAGGCTCGATCACAAAGCGTTAGAGAGGCAAGATGGCCGAGGTAGGCATCAAGGAGCTGCTGGAGGCCGGAGTTCACTTCGGCCACCAGACGCGTCGCTGGAACCCAGGCATGCGGCGCTTCATCCACGGCGAGCGGGAGGGGATTCACGTCATCGACCTCCTGCAGACCGAGAAGCTGCTGAAGCAGGCGACCGACTTCGTCACCGAGATCGCCCAGAAGGGCGGCGTGATCCTCTTCGTGGGAACGAAGAAGCAGGCCCGCGACTCGATCGAGGAGTGGGCCACCAAGTGCGGCATGCCGTTCGTGAACCGGCGCTGGCTGGGCGGGCTCCTCACCAACTACAACACGATCAGGCAGCGCATCAAGCGCCTGCACGAGCTGCGCGAGCTGAAGGAGGGCGGCCGCCTCGACCTGCTCCCGACCAAGGAGCGCATGTCGATGGAGGCCGAGCTACGCAAGCTCGAGTACAACCTCGGGGGCGTCGCAGACATGCAGCGCCTGCCCGACGCGGTCGTGATCGTGGACCTGAAGACCGAGGAGATCGCCCTGCGGGAGGCGGAGCGCCTCGAGATCCCGATCGTCGGCCTGGTGGACACCAACTGCGACCCGGGTCCCGTCACCTACGTCGTTCCCGGCAACGACGACGCGATCCGCTCCTGCGAGCTCTTCATCGGGACGCTCGGCCGGGCGATCGAGCCCGCGGCGGCCCGGTGGCGTGAGGAGGAGGCCCGGCGCCGCGCGGAGGAAGAGGAGCGCAAGCGGAAGGAAGAGGAGGAGCGCAAGCGCCGCGAGGAGGAAGAGCGCGCCAAGGCCGAGGCCGAGGAGAAGGCCAAGGCCGAAGCTGAGGCCAAGGCGAAGGCCGAGGCGGACGCCAAGGCGCAGGCGGCAGCCAAGGGTGAGACCCCCGACCAGAAGCCCGAGGAGAAGCCCAAGGAACAGGCGACCAAGGAGCCGCAGCCGGCGGAGGCCGGCGAGAAATCATGAGCACGAAGGTCAGCGCCGCCGACGTCAAGGCCCTCCGCGAGCGCACCGGCGCCCCGATGATGGCCTGCAAGGAGGCGCTCGCCGAGGCGAACGGCGACATGGAGGAGGCGATCAAGATCCTCCGCAAGAAGGGCGCCGCGTCGGCCGCGAAGCGGGCCGGGCGCGGGACGAGCGAGGGCGTGGTCGCCGCCTACACCCACCAGACCGGTACCGGCGAGCGAAAGCAGCAGAAGGTCGGCGTCCTGGTCGAGGTCCAGTGCGAGACCGACTTCGTGGCGATAAACGAGGACTTCAAGGAGTTCGCGCGCGAGGTCGCGGTCCACATCGCAGCGATGAACCCCCAGCACGTCTCGCTCGAGGAGGTCCCGGAGGAGGAGCGGGAGAAGGAGCGCCAGATCCTCGAGGAGAAGGCCAAGGCGGACGGCAAGCCCGACGACGTGGTCCAGAAGATCGTCGATGGACAGCTCAAGAAGTGGGCCTCGGAGATCGTCCTGCTGGACCAGAAGCACTTCAACGAGGAGAAATACGAGGGCAAGACGATCGAGGACCTGCGCTCCGAGATCGCGGCGAAGACGGGGGAGAACGTCCAGATCGCGCGCTTCGCGCGTTACGAGGTCGGGGAGGGGTAGGCCTCCCGTGGCGCCGGACGCCGCCTTCAAGCGCATCCTGCTGAAGCTCTCCGGGGAAGCGCTGATGGGCGACCTCGAGTTCGGGACCGATCCGGCGCAGATCGAGCGCATCGCGAGCCAGGTCCAGACCGTCCGCGAGCGGGGAGTCGAGGTGGCGCTGGTCGTCGGCGCCGGCAACATCTACCGAGGCCTCGAGGGCGCGGCCGAGGGGATGGACCGGGCGACCGCGGACTACATGGGGATGCTCGCCACCGTCCTCAACGCCCTCACGCTCCAGGACGCGCTCGAGAAGGTGGGAATCGACACGCGCGTCCTCTCCGCGATGGCCGTGACCGAGGTCGCCGAGCCCTACCTGCGCCGCCGGGCGATCCGGCACCTCGAGAAGGACCGCGTCGTGATCTTCGCGGCGGGCACCGGCAATCCGTTCTTCACCACCGACACGGCGGCGGCCCTGCGGGCCCTTGAGATCCACGCGGAGGCGATCCTGATGGCCAAGAACGGCGTCGAGGGGGTCTACGACGCCGACCCCAACGAGCACCCCGACGCCGGGTTCCTGCCGGAGATCAGCCACCGCCAGGCGATCGAGAAGGGACTCCGGGTGATGGACTCGACCGCCCTTTCGCTGTGCATGGACAACGACCTCCCGATCTACGTCTTCAACATGGCGGACGAGCGGAACATAGATAGGATCGTCTGCGGAGAGCGGGTAGGCACGCTTGTCTCGAGCAAGCCGGCGACCGACCCTGTCACGTCATGAGCGAGCTGACCGACGAGCTAGTGGCCGACGCCAAGGAGCGGATGGCGAAGTCCGTCGAGGCGACCCGCAACCAGCTGGCGACCGTGCGCACCGGCCGTGCCTCCGCGCATCTGCTCGACCGCGTGGTGGTGGACTACTACGGCGCCGAGACGCCCATCCAGCAGCTCGCCCAGGTGGCCGCGACCGACGCGCGGCTGCTGACCGTCACCCCATACGACAAGACCTCGATCGGCGCGATCGAGAAGGCGGTGATGGAGTCCGACGTGGGCCTGACGCCGTCGAACGACGGCAACGTGATCAGGCTGCAGATCCCCGAGCTGACCGAGGAGCGCCGCAAGGAGCTGGTCAAGGTCGTCCACAACGTCGCGGAGGAGGGCCGGGTCGGCGTGCGCAACGTGAGACGCGACGTGATGCACGACCTGCGCGACATGAAGAAGGAGGGCGAGGCGGGATCCGACGAAGAGCATCGCGCCGAGACGGATCTCCAGAAGCACACCGACAAGGCGATCGGCGAGATCGATGCGCTCCTCAAGGGCAAGGAGGAGGAGATCCTCGAGGTCTAGGCGGGCCGCGCCCTTGACCTGGAGCTCCTCCCATGCCACCGCAGTACGTCGCGATCATCACCGACGGGAACGGACGCTGGGCGCAGCAGCGCAAGCTTTCGGTTCTGGAGGGGCACCGAGCCGGCGCGGATACCGTCAAGGAGCGCCTCAAGGACGCCGTGGACCTCGGGGTCCGCGAGCTGACCGTGTACTCGTTCTCGACCGAGAACTGGACGCGCCCGCGTGATGAGGTGGAGGGGCTGATGGAGATGTTCGCCGAGCGAATCGACCGGGAGACACCCGAACTCGACGAGGAGGGCGTTCGGATGCGCTTCATCGGCCGCCGCGAGGGGGTCGATGGGAAGCTCACCGACCGCATGGACTGGGCGGAGGCCGAGACCGCGGAAAACGACCGCATCACCCTGTTCGTCGCGTTCAACTACGGCGGACGGGCGGAGATCCTGGACGCGGCGGAGCGCTACGGCGGGGGCGGGGAGGATGAGTTCGCGCGCGGCCTCTATGCGCCCGAGATGCACGACCCCGACCTGCTGATCCGAACCAGCGGCGAGCAGAGAATCTCCAACTACCTGCTCTGGCAGTGCGCGTACTCCGAGTTCGTCTTTCGCGACGAGCTGTGGCCGGACTTCACCCGCGAGGCCTTCGAGGCCTGCCTCGAGGAGTACGAGGAGCGGAAGCGGCGCTTCGGAGCCCGGGAATGACGCCCCTCGACGACCTCGATCCGCCCAGCTTCCAGTTCGGCCGCGGGCGCAGGGACAAGGCGCCGGAGGAGCCGCCGGAGGAGCAGTTCGACCCGGATGAGGAGCCGTCTCCGGCCGAGGAGGCGGGTCGCGATCTGCCCGAGCCCGTCGTGATGGAGGGCGCCGAGGCGGAGTCCGAGGAGCCGAGGAGCCGGTTCCGCTTCCCGATCCAGCTGTCGGAGACCTCGTCCCGTGTCCTGGTCGCGATCCCGTGGATCGTCTTCGCGGTCACGATCGTCGCGATCGGGGGCGCGGTCTTCGCCTTCGCGATTATCGGCCTCGCGATCCTTGGGCTCCGCGAGTTCTTCCGCATGACCGCCGCCGCCCGCCCGCTGATGCTGCCCGCCTATCTGACCGTGGCGGCGATGATCCTCGCCGCCCACTATGGCAGTGCCTTCCAGATCGTGCTGTTCTTGGCCGCCGCGTTCCCCGCGATGTTCGCGTTCGCGGCGGCGCGGCAGTCCACCGTGGGCATCACGGTCTCGATCGCGATCACCCTCCTGGGGATCACCTGGCTCGGGTTCGGCTTCTCGCACGCGGTCCTGCTGCGAGACCTCCCCGACCACGGCGGCGCGCTGCTGATCGACGTGCTGGTCGCGACCTTCCTCGGGGACACCGCCGCTTACGGCGCGGGGCGCCTGTTCGGCTCGCGCAAGATCACCCCGCGGATCTCGCCCAACAAGACGCTGGAGGGCGCGATCGGCGGCTTCCTCGGAGCGACCATGGGCTTCTGGTTCGCGGGCCTCTACCAGGACTGGCTGCCCGGGATCGACGCCCTGCTGATGGGCATGTCCATTGCGGTCGTGGCGCCCCTCGGCGACCTGTTCGCGTCCCTGATCAAGCGGGACCTGGGCGTCAAGGACACCGGCGGCCTGTTCGGGCCGCACGGCGGGCTGATCGACCGCCTCGACGCCGTGATCTTCACCGTGGTGGCGGGCTACTACCTCTCGGTCGCCTTCGTCTACTAGCGCTAACCCAGAAGCATCTCCGACCCGGTCGCGCCCGCTGCTGCGTCGAGCGTGAGCCGATGTCCGCAGTCGCCTACGGGTCCTCATTGTGGCGTCGCAGCACCTCGGCTCCAGCCCCGAGGAGGAAGGCGAGGGCCAGCCCGATCAGCAGCGGTTGCCAGAGGGCGTCGCGGAAGGTGTTGCCGCCGATGTAGCCGAGCAGGGCCGTGTAACCGGCCCAAGAGACCGCCGCCACCGTGTCGGCGGGCAGAAAGCGCCGATACGGATAGCCGACCGTTCCGCAGGCGAAGGTCGTCACGGTCCGGCCGCCGGGGATGAAGCGGCCGACGATCACGATCGTCGGCCCGCGGGCCATGATGTGGCGCTCGGCCCACCGGTAGCCGTCCTTGGCGCGGTCGCTGCGCAACAGCCGGCCGGCGACGCCGGGGCCGAATCTGCGCCCAAGGAAATAGAAGAAGTTGTCGCCCAGGATTCCACCCACGGCCCCGGCAGCGATCACGAGCCCCAGCATCAGCCCTCCGTTTGCCGCCAGGATCCCCGCAGTGATCATCGCCGTGTCGCCCGGGGCGAAGGGAACGAAGTCGTCGACGAAAATGATCCCGACGAGTGCCAGGTAGGTGCCCGGGCTGTCGCTGATCGAGTCGAGCAGGAAATCGAACATCTATGCCGCGTATCTCAGCCGGGTGGCCGCTTCACGGAAGATGCAGGGGAGCGGCGCGCACCTGTGCGCGCCGCTCCTGTCTGTGGCTAGCGGAGCGTCCGGAACCCCACGCGGACCTCCTCTGAGAAGAGTTCCGGCTGCTCCCAGGCGGCGAAGTGCCCGCCCTTGTCGAGCTGGTTGTAATGGATCAGCTTGGGGTAGGCCTCCTCCGCCCAACTCCGCGACGGCGTGTAGATCTCGTCGGGGAAGACGCTCACGGCCGCCGGGATGTTCACGATCGCCTGGGGGTTAGCGGTCGGCCAGGTCGTCGGGTCGAAGAAGTTGACCCGGTCTTCCCAATAGAGGCGTGCCGCAGAGACCCCCGTGTTCGTCAACCAGTAGTGGGTGATGTTGTCGAGCACGTCGTCTCGGCTCAGGCCTTCCTGGGCCCCGTCGACAAAGACGCGAGAGATCAGCGCCATACTGGTCGCGTCGTGGTCGATCATCCAGGCGGCCAGGCCGACGGGTGAATCCGCAACTCCATAGAGCGCCTGCGGGTGGGTCGCGCTCTCGATCGCATAGGCCGCGTCCGTCGCGAAAAACAACTTCAGCTTCTCGTAGTTGGCTGCTTCCTCCTCATCGAGACCGGACGGCGGGGCGCCGGACTGGACCCCCGCTGCGACGTCGGGTCGAACAGCACCAGCGAAGTTGGTGTGGATGCCGAGCAACCCCGGAGGCGCCTGCGCACCCATCGCATCAACGATTTCCGCGCCCCAATCGCCGCCCGAGGCGACGTAGTGGTCGTATCCCAGGCGCTTCATCAGCTCGTCCCAGGCACGTACGATGCGTTCAGGGCCCCAGCCGGTCTCGGCCGGCTTGCCTGAGAACCCATATCCCGGCATCGACGGGATCACCAGATGAAACGCGTCGACTGCGCTCGCCCCATGTGCCGTTGGATTGGTCAGTGGATCGATGATCTTCAGCTGCTCGATGACCGATCCCGGCCATCCGTGGCAGACGAGGAGCGGCAACGCATCGTCATCGTCCGAGCGAACGTGAACGAAATGAATGTCCAGCCCATCGATCTCGGTGATGAAGTGCGGTAGGGCCTTCAGCTTCTCCTCGCATTCGCGCCAGTCGTACTCCTCAGCCCAGTAGCGCGCGACCGCTTGCATCATCGCGAGGCTCGGGCCCTGCGACTGATCGTCGACGGTCTCCTTTTCGGGCCAGCGCGTGGCCGCGATGCGCGCACGCAGGTCGTCGAGATCCGCCTCGGGAGTCTCGATCGTGAACGGACGGACCGCTGTGGCGTCCGCTGTTTCGGTCGTAACAGACATGTGGCTCCTGACTGTTGGTGGTTATGGCGCGGACCGTTTGAGCACGGTCACCTAGCGGAGCTTGCGCAACCCCGTGCGGACCTCTTCTGAGAAGAGCTCCGGCTGCTCCCAAGCGGCGAAGTGCCCGCCCTTGTCGAGCTGGTTGTGATGGATCAGCTTGGGATAGGCGTCCTCCGCCCATCTCCGCGGGACCCGATAGAGGTCGTCCGGAAAGTCGCTCACGGCTACCGGGACGGAGACGCCCTTCGGGTCGAAGAAGCCGAGCTCGTTTTCCCGATAGAGACGTCCCGAGGAGACCCCCGTGTTCGTCAACCAGTAATGGGTGATGTTGTCGAGCACGTCATCTCGGGTAAGGCCCTCGGCCTTTCCGTCGAAGACACGTGCGATCAGCGCCAAACTGGTCGCGTCGTGGTCGATCATCCAGGCGGCCAGGCCGATGGGTGAATCCGCAATTCCGTACAGCGTCTGCGGGTGGGTCCCCATCTCGAGTGCATAGGCCACGTCTGTCGCAAAGAAGTCCTTCAGCTTCTCGTAGATGGCTGTTTCCTCGTCATCGAGACCGGACGGCGGCGGGCCGCCGGATTGGACCGCCGTTGCGATGTCGGCCGGAACAGCACCAGGGAAGTTGGTGTGGATGCCGAGCAACCCCGGAGGCGCCTGCGCACCCATCAGATCAACGATTTGCCCGCCCCAATCGCCGCCCGAGGCGACGTAGCGGTCGTATCCCAGACGCTTCATCAGCTTCGCCCAGGCGCGCGCGATGTGCTCAGGGCCCCAGCCGGTCTCGGCCGGCTTGCCTGAGAACCCGTAGCCCGGCATCGACGGGATCACCAGATGAAACGCGTCGACTGCGCTCGCCCCATGTGCCGTCGGATTGGTCAGTGGATCGATGATCTTCAGCTGCTCGATGATCGATCCGGGCCATCCGTGGCAGACGAGGAGCGGCAACGCATTGTCATCGTCCGAGCGAACGTGAACGAAATGAATGTCCAGCCCATCGATCTCGGTGATGAAGTGCGGTAGGGCCTTCAGCTTCTCCTCGCACTCGCGCCAGTCGTACTCTTCCGCCCAGTAGCGCGCGAGCGCCTGCATCGTCTCCAGCCGCGGGCCCTGCGAATCATCTTCGACGGTCTCCGCTTCGGGCCAGCGCGTGGCCGCGATGCGCGCACGCAGGTCGTCGAGATCCGCCTCGGGAGTCTCGATCGTGAACGGGCGGATCGCTGTGGCGTCCGCTGCCTTTTCGGTCGTAACAGGCATGTGGCTCCTGACTGTCGGCGGTTATGGCGCGGACCGATTGAGGTCTGTACGCCTAAACACCGGCCGAGTGTCGGAGCCGGAAAATCTCGCTCGCCGAAGGTCGAGGCGAAGCGGCTTCCCCACCCTATACCCTGACCAGACTCGAGTCAACTGAAGCGATGGAGAATCGCGACACCGAGCATCTCCGAGTCCTGATCGCCAATGAGCGCAAGGACCGGCTTGCGCTTGTCGCGCCGATAGTCGCGGACCTCGGCCACGAGATCATCGCCCGCGAGGTCGCCGTTCAAGACGTGGGAGGTGTGACCGCCAACGAGCAACCCGATGTCGCGCTGGTCGGGCTCGGCAAGAGCTCCGAGCACGCCCTCTCCCTGATCGACAAGATCGTGAAAGAGGCCGCGTGCCCGGTAATCCTCCTGATCCACGCGCCCGATCCCAGCTTCGTCAAGGAGGCCTCGAAGCGCGGAATTTTCGCCTATATCAGCGACTCCGACGTCGACGAGTGGCAGAGCGCGATTGACATCGTTCTCCGCAGGTTCGCCGAGTACCACGACCTCGAAGGCGCGTTCGGGCGCCGAGCGGTCACCGAGCGAGCGAAGGGCATCCTGATGGAGCGGCATTCGGTCGACGAGGGTGACGCCTTCGAGATGCTGCGCGACCAATCGCGTCGGGCAAACACCAAGCTCGCCGACGTCGCGGCCGCCGTGGTCGACGGCCACCGGCTGTTGCCGCAGGAACCGGACATCTCCCAGACCGCGCGCTAGTCCTACGGGCGGTCAGCGAGGATGGGAACCGTGTCTACTTCGCCTTCACGGTGCAGACGGTGAGGTCCTCGGGCGCCCCCGGGGCCGTCAGCTCGCGCCTCGGGCCGAACCGGAAGCTCGACGAGTCGAGGCTGTCCCGCACCGTCTCCGAGACGAGCACCTGATTCGCCTTGGCGGCGTCGCCGACCCGGGCGGCGATGTTCACGTCCACGCCGAGGAAGTCGCCCTTGACCTTTCGCGGCTGGCCCTGATGCACGCCAGCACGCAGCTTCGGGTTGTGTCCCTTCGACCTTGACCTTGCCCGATCCCCTTCTGCGCCTGGAGGGCGGCTCCGACGGCGTGCTCGGCCTCGCTGAACACGGCCATCGCGCCGTCTCCGAGCCGCTTCACCACGGCACCGCCGTGATCCGAGATCGCCCGCTGCTCAACGTCACCGACCTGCCTCAGCAGGTCGAGCGCCGCCTCGTCCCCGGCCTCGAGCGCCCAGTCCGAGAACCCGACCAGGTCGGTGAACAGGATCGCCACGTCGACGTTCCCGCGCCTGCGCCGCTGCGCCTCCGAGAGCGCCTGCCAGGTCTGCAGGGCGCCCATGCCCACCTCGCGGATGGCGCTCGGGCCGCCGGGGTCCATCTCGGTCACCAGCTTCTGCACCTGGGGATGTAACTCCGATGGCTTCGGCTCGCCGGGAAGGAGGCCGCGGATGAACCTCGCCGCCGCGACCAGCTGCGGGTTCGCGTCGGTGCGCTTGGCCGCCTCCCGCAGGCTCTCCTGGTCGAGCCTGACCTCGCCCTTCTTCCTGCGTCTGCGCCGCGCCACTGGGCGCATCCTTGCGCAAAAGGGGACTTCAGCCGCAACTTCTGGGTAAGCGGTTGTTGTGTTTGAGAACGCTAACGATGCAGAAAGGGAGTGGTTCCCAAGATGAGGAGGTTCATTCCGAAGCGCCGGCCCTCGGCAGGCGTGATCATCGGATTCCTGGCCCTGGCCGTCGCCCTCGGTGGCGGCGCCTACGCGGCCAAGAAGCAAGAAGGTCATCTACAAGGGCCTTGACAAGGACGCCCGCCTGAAGGTGCTGCCGATCGGCGCCACCAACGCGGGCACCAACGCGAACCCGAACGCACCGACGACGTTCACTGACCTGACGTCGGTCTCGACCAACGTCTCCACGGCGTTCCCGCGCCGGGTTCACCTCGTGTTCGACGGCATCTTCGATGCCGTGCAGACGACGCCGCCCCAGACGCCGGTGCCGCCTGCAAGGGGCGAGTGCCGGCTCGAGGCCGACAACAACCCGATCAGTGGCACGACCATCAAGGTCCAGGCTGGCCCACACCAGCCGACGGCACCCGCTACAGCCAACGATTTCGGTGAAGGCGCCGGGATCAACATCATCACCACGCCGCTCGGCGGCAAGCACACCTTCTCGGTGGCCTGCAACGAGTCGGCGGGCGACCTGAAGGTCCATCAGTTCCAGCTGTCTGCGCTGACCGTCCGGTAGGCAGGGGCAGCTGTAGACGAGCGTTGAACGGGAGGCCCACGGGCCTCCCGTTCGCGTTCGTGGGCGCTAGCCTCGCTCGCCATGACGCTGCTCAGCGAGCTGCCGCCGCCGCGCAAGAGGGGAGCCAAGGCCGGCCACTACCCCGACCCGCTGGGCGGCGGCCGCGCGAGGTACTGGGACGGAGCGAACTGGACCCACCAGCTCGGCCCGCTGGTCGAGGAGGGCGCCGCCAAGGGGAAGGCCGTGCCCCCGCCGACGAAGGTCTGCCGCCATTGCGGGGCGCAGTCGGAGACCTTCGATGCAACTGCCCCAACTGCGGCCAGGGCTACGCCCGCACGAGCGGCGTTGCAATCGCTGCGATCGTCGCCGCATGCGTGGCTGTTCATCCTCCTCCTCGGGCGGCTGCGCGGTGCTCTTCGTCGCCGTCACGAACGAGGTGGCCGATCACGACGCAATCTCCGAAGCACAGTTCGACTCGATCCAGCTCGGATCGACGCGGGAGCAAGTGGAGAACCGGCTCGGCGAACCGCTCGACCGCTTCCACGAGAAGGATCCTCCGCAGGGCGAGGTCCTCTGTATCTCCTACACGCAGGAGGACGGGGACCTCTTCGACGTCTTCGACCCCTACGAGCTCTGCTTCGACGACGGGCGCCTCTACGAGAAGCGACGGCCTTAAAGGCCGGTGCGGCGCACCGGCCTAGACTGGGTGCGCCGTGAAGAAGCTGCTGATACTCGGCGCGACCGGCTCGATCGGCACGCAGGCCCTCGAGGTGGTCGCCCAAAACGAGGACCTCCAGGTGGTCGGCCTGTCGGCCGACTCGAGCTGGAAGGAGCTCCTCGGCCAGGCCAGGGACCACGGCGTGCCCGCGGTTGCGCTTGCGGACGAGGGCGCGGCCGAGCAGGCCAAGCAGGAGTGGGGAGGGAGGGTCCTCGCGGGCGACGAGGGGATCCGCGAGCTGGTCGCCGGCTCCGGGGCCGATCTCGTCCTGAACGGAATCGTCGGCGCGGCCGGGCTCGGCCCGACCATCGTGGCGCTGACCGAGGGAATGGACCTCGCGCTCGCCAACAAGGAGAGCCTCGTGATCGGTGGGGAGCTGGTCACCGCCCTCGCCGAGGCGGCGGAGGCACAGATCATCCCGGTGGACTCAGAGCACTCGGCCCTCTACCAGCTCGTCCACGCCGAGCCGCCCGGAACAGTGGATCGGCTGGTGCTGACCGCCTCGGGGGGGCCGTTCCGGGGCCGAACCGACCTCTCCGGAGTGAAGCCCGAGGACGCCCTCGCCCACCCCACCTGGGAGATGGGCGGGAGGATCACGGTGGACTCCGCCACCCTGATCAACAAGGGCTTCGAGATGATCGAGGCGCACCACCTCTTCGGGACGCCGTACGAGCGCATCGAAGTCGTGGTCCACCCGCAGTCGATCATCCACGCACTGGTGCACCTGAACGACGGCGCCTCGCTCGCCCACCTCGGCTATCCGGACATGAAGGTCCCGATCTCCTACGCGCTCAACCGCCCCGAGCGCGCCGACGTGGACGTGCCGACCCTCGATCTGGGGAGTGTCGGGGAGCTCACCTTCGAGCCGCCCGACACCGAGACCTTCGCCTGCCTGCGGCTCGCGCGGGAGGCCGGCGAGGCGGGGGGAACCGCGCCATGCGTGCTGAACGCGGCAGACGAGGTCGCCGTCGCGGCCTTCCTCGACGGCCGCATCCCCTTCACCGGCATCCCCGAGGTGATCGAGAGCTGCCTCGAGGCAGTCCCAACCGGGCCGGTCAGCCACTTCGAGGACCTGTTCGAGGCCGACGCCGCGGCGCGTGAGCAGGCCCGGGGGCTGATCGAGGGCTCGGCGGTCGCGTGAACTGGCTGCTCGTCTTCGCCGGGTTCTCGGCGCTGATCATCCTTCACGAGTTCGGCCACTTCATCGTGGCGAAGTGGACGGGGATGCGGGTCGAGCGCTTCTTCCTCTTCTTCCCGCCGAAGCTGGTCAGCGTCAGGCGCGGCGAGACGGAGTACGGGATCGGGATGATCCCCCTCGGGGGGTTCGTGAAGATCACCGGCATGAATCCCGAGGAGCTCGAGCCTCGGGATCCGAGTGAGAAGCCCAAGCCGGTGGGGCTGCTCGAGAGGGTCGAGTCCGTGGACCAGGAGGAGGGGCCCGGGGTGAGCCGACCCGGTGAGCAGCTGCCCCCGGAGCTGCTCGAGCGCGCCTACTACAACCAGCCGGTCTGGAAGCGGATCGTGGTGATCGGCGCCGGCCCGG
The DNA here is from genome assembly GCA_963752605.1 of uncultured Solirubrobacterales bacterium. GTDB lineage: Bacteria > Actinomycetota > Thermoleophilia > Solirubrobacterales > 70-9 > CAVVYW01. Next base: position 495,631 of record CAVVYW010000005.1, on the reverse strand, counting down.
CGATGAACATCCTGATCGCGTTCCTAATTCTGTTCGTGCTCGGCTTCAGCGTCAAGCAGGCGACGTCGCTCGAGGTGACCGAGATCCAGTCCGGTGAGCCGGCACAGGGTGTCCTTGACGAAGACGACGAGCTGCTGGCGATCGACGGAATGCCGGTGAACCAGGGAGGGTCGAGGCCCTCCGACGGGGATCTCAGGGATCGGGCGGAGACGTTCGCGACGCAGCTCAACACGCACAAATGTCCGGGGGAGCCCACCGATGGTTGCAAGGCGGCGACCCCGGTCACGCTCCTGATCGAGCGCGATGGGCGCCAGATGGAGGTGGCAGCCACCCCGACCTATGATGCCGACGCGCCTCCGATCGAGCAGGGTGACGATCCGGGGCGCTACCGCCTCGGATTCGCCTTCAACGCTGGGGACCCGGTGAACGCGGATTACTCAGCGTCCGAGGCGGCTGAGTGGGCCGTCGACAGGATGTGGCTGGTGACGAGCACCACAGCTTCGATCTTCGCCCGGATCTTCCAGAAGGAGCAGCGCGAGCAGCTCTCGGGGGTGGTGGGGGTGAGCGCCGTCGGAAACGAGGCGATCGACGTCGGGGCCTGGGAGGCCTTCGCCCTGCTCGCCCTGGTCAGCCTCTCGCTGGCCATTATCAACCTGTTCCCGTTCCTGCCCCTCGACGGCGGCCACATCTTCTGGAGCCTGGTCGAGAAGGTACGTGGCAGCCGTGTGCCGTTCAGCGTGATCGAGCGCGCCAGCGCCGTCGGGTTCCTCTTCGTCCTGATCCTCTTCTTCATCGGCCTCTCGAACGACATAGACCGGCTCACCGGCGAGGGCTTCAACGTCCGCTAGCGCGTCCCGGGGAGCCACTCCCGGACGGCCTCCCCGACCGCCTCGAGGTCGGCCTTGAGGCCGTGGTTGCCTTCCACCTTGACCAGCGTGTGGTTCGAGCCCGCCGCGGGCATGCCGAAGGGGTCGCTCTCGCCCTGGACGATCAGCGTCGGCAGCTTCACGGCGTCCAGCTCGTCCTGGCGGCTCTTCTCGGGCTTGCCGGGCGGGTGCAGCGGGAAGGCGAGACAGAGCACCGCGGCGGCACCCGTCTCGGAGGCGGTGCGGCACGCGACACGCGCGCCGGCCGAGCGACCGCCGACGACCAGCGGCAGGTCCTTCAGCTCACCATCCCGCAGGGCCTCCATGACGGCAATCCACGCCTCGTCGAGCTTGGCCGCAACGGGCTGAGATCGCTTGCCGGCCACCTTGTAGGGCTGCTCGACGAGGGCGACGGTGAATCCCTCCGCAGTGGCCGCCTCCGTTGCGGCGACCAGGTCGGGGGCCTCGACCCCGCCGCCCACGCCGTGACCGAGCACCAGCGCGCCCACCGGGTCCTTGGCGGGGTACAGGTGCGCCCTCGCCGGGCCGTGCGGAGTGTCGATTTCGAGGGCTTTCACGCTACTGCGGTAGTTTTCCACCGAGGGTCACGAGGAGAGGAGAGGCACCCGTGGAAGTCACGACTTCTGAGCGGTATGCGAGCGGCGGAGCGCTGGGAGAACTGCCGGCGCCCAACCTGGTCAAGGCCTTCTACAAGTCGGCGGACAGGCTCGGCGACGACGTCGCGATCCGCACGGAGGACGGCTCCTACGAGATCAGCTGGAACGACCTGCGCGCACGTGTCCACAGGATCGCGGGCGGCCTGGCCAAGCTCGGCATGAAGAAGGGCGACACGGTCGCGCTGATGCTCAACAACCGCCCCGAGTTCATCCCCTGCGACCTGGCGGCCGTCTCGCTCGGCGGAGTCCCCTTCTCGATCTACCAGACCTCCTCGCCGGAGCAGATCCAGTACGTCTGCTCCGACGCCGAGAGCAAGGTGGCGATCGTCGAGACGATCTTCCTCGATCAGTTCAACGAGGCCCGAAAGGACCTTCCCGACCTGGAGAAGGTGATCGTGGTCGACGGGGACGGGGGAGACCACACCCTCGAGGAGCTCGAGGCGATGGATCCCGACTTCGACCCGGCGGACAGCGTCGAGGACCTCGGCCCGGACGACCTGCTGACCCTGATCTACACCTCCGGCACCACCGGCCCGCCGAAGGGCGTCCAGCTCACCCACCGCAACCTGATGGGCCTCACCTGCGGCGTGGACGACATCCTCGACCTGCCGGAGCGGGGAGCGAAGGTGATCTCCTGGCTCCCCGCCGCCCACATCGCCGAGCGGGGCGCCCACTACTACCTGCCGATGGTCCGCGGGCTCTCGGTGTCGATCTGCCCCGACCCGCGGAAGATCGCCGACTCGCTGGCGTCCGTGCGCCCCACCTGGTTCTTCGCGGTGCCACGCGTCTGGGAGAAGCTCAAGGCCGGGATCGAGGCGAGCTTCGGCAAGCTGCCGGACGAACAGCGCCAGGCCGCACAGCAGGGCATCGCAGGCCGGAATCCAGAAGGTCCGGCTCGAGCAGGCCGGGGAGGAGGTCCCCGACGAGCTCGAGGCGGGCGTCGCGCAGGCGGAGGAGCAGATGTTCTCCAAGCTGCGCCAGCAGCTCGGCCTCGATCAGGTCGTCGCCGTCAACGTCGGCGCCGCCCCGACGCCGGTCGAGGTGCTCGAGTTCTTCCACGCGATCGGGCTGCCCATCGGCGAGCTGTGGGGGATGTCGGAGACCTGCGGCGTCGCAACCTGCAACCCGCCGGGCCGCGTCAAGCTCGGGACCGTCGGGCCGCCGGTGCCTGGCGTCGAGATCAAGCTCGCCGACGACGGCGAGGTTCTCGTCAAGGCCGTGTCGGTGATGCCGGGCTACCGGAACCTGCCCGAGAAGAACGACGAGACCTTCGACGACGACGGCTGGCTCCTCACCGGCGACATCGGCGAGCTGGACGAGGACGGCTACCTGAAGATCGTCGACCGCAAGAAGGAGCTGATCATCAACGCGGCCGGCAAGAACATGTCACCGGCCAACATCGAGTCGCACCTGAAGACCGCCAGCCCCCTGATCGGCCAGGCCGCGGCGATCGGCGACGGCCGTAAGTACAACGTCGCCCTGATCGTGCTCGATCCCGACTACGCGCCGGTGTGGGCGAAGCAGAACGGCCTGGAGGGCAAGGCGATCGAGGAGCTTGCGTCCGAGGAGGCCTGCCAGAAGGCGATCGAGGCCGCCGTCGAGGAGGCGAATTCCAAGATGGCCCGGGTCGAGCAGATCAAGAAGTTCAAGATCCTGCCCACGGAGTGGGAGCCCGGCGGCGATGAGCTGACGCCGACCATGAAGCTGAAGCGCAAGCCGATCGACGAGAAGTACGGCGAGGAGATCGAGGCGCTCTACTAGCGGCTCGCCGCTACGGCTTCTTCCGCTTCTTCTTGACGCACTTCCCCTTCTTCAGCTTCTGACCCTTCTTGCACTTCTTGGGCGGCGTCGTCGGGGTCGGCGTGACCACCGGCGTGGCCGGCGTCATGGACCCTCCGCCACCGCCGCCCGGTGGCGAGGTCGCCGCGCATTCCGTCTCCGGGATCGCGTTGCCGCTGTTGCGCGGATTGAACGTCATGTTGTCGATCGGCCCCACCGGGAAGAAGTCGGCGGCGCTGTCGTTCGTGTCGTCCGCCGCGTCCAGCGCGGTCTGACAGCCGCGGACGATCGTGCGCTCGATCATGTTGTTGCCCGGGATCACGGGCTCGAGCGGTTCCGTGGCCGAGGGGAGGGTGTCCACCTCTCCGGTCCCCCATTCAACGCAGTCGACGTCCGGGAAGAGGCCGCTGTAAATGCAGACGGCACCAGCGCCGTTCGTGAGCGTGTCAGCAGTGGGGAGCTCGAGGTCCGCCTGCACACCGAAGGAGCTTTCCGTGGCCGTCGTGGCCACGAGGATCGCCTGCTGATTCGCTCCGCTGCCCACGGCGCCGGTGAACGTGCCGCTGTTCTCCAACAGGGCGGGGCCATAGAACTTGACCGTGGCGCCCGTGAGCTGATTCTCGCCAGCCGAGGTGAGCTGCAGCACTGCGAACTCCGCCGATGCGTTGCCGCTAGTGGAGAAGCCGGCGAACACCTGGCGGATGCGCACCAGGTGATGCGCGGCGTCGGCGCGCGGCGCGAGGGCGATCAGGTCAGCCGCCAAGAACCCAAGCGCCGCCGCGCCCGCCGCGATCCACCGGGCGATCCTCGAGCTGGCGGCCGGTGCCCCCATTCCCCGCTGCTACTTACCCTTCTTCTTCGTCTTCTTCTTGCACTTGCCCTTCCGCTTCACGAAGCCCTTCTTGCACTTCTTGGGCGGTGCGGGAGTCGACGGCGGCAGGATCGGCGTGGCCGGCGTCATCGACCCGCCACCGCCGCCCGGGGGCCCCACGAAGTTCGCCGTGATCGTCCGGTTCACATTCATCAGCGCCGTGCAGCCGTTCATGCCGGACATCATGGGACAGCCCGTGTAGCCACCGAAGGTCGAACCCGCTGCCGGGGTCGCAATGAAGTCGGCCGTGTCAGTGGCCGGGATGTTCGAGTACGTGCAGGTCGGCGGGCAGATGATCGATGTCGTTCCGACGTTGCCCGTTAGGTCGCCTGTCCCGGTGCCAGTCCGGTTCAGCGTGAGCGTGGTGCAGGCCGCCCCCTCAGGCGCGTCGGCGCTGTTGCGGGGAGTCTGCGGATCGACATAGCTGAAGTCCGTGGCGCTGTCGTTGGTGTCGTCCCCGAGCTCGAGCAGGGTCGGACAGTTTGGGTCCATGGATCGCTGGAGCGACGACCCAGCGGGAACCGGCCCCGGTTCGGGGGTCCCGTGGGGAGTTGAGCCCGAGCCATCCGGCAAGATTATGGCTGGCGGGAACGACCCCCAGGAGACGCAATCGACTCCCGCAAAGCTGGGCGAGTCGAAGCACACAGCACCGCCGGATGGATCGATCCGGTCGGCGTTGGCGTACTCGAGGTCCATCTGTTTGTCTAAGAAGAGGACCTCGGCATCGGGGGTCCCGACGAGGATGGTTTGCTGGTTCTGCCCCATCCCCGGATTGCTCGAGAAGGTGGGGGCGGGCGTGGACTCCGCGCCGGCGGCGCCGAAGATGCGCACCGACGTTCCGGTGACCAGGTTCTCGCCGGCGGAGGTCAGCTTCAACTCGATGTACTCGGCATCCGCGTCGGCGGCAGCGAGGCCCGGGAAGACCTCGTTGATCCGGACCAGGTGGTGAGCGGCCCCTGCCACCGGCGCAACGACCAGGCCGGCCACGAGGAACGCAAGGGACACCAGCCCCGTGGCGATCAGCCGCGTCACTTCTTCTTCCTCTTCTTCTTGCACTTGCCCTTCCGCTTCACGAAGCCCTTCTTGCACTTCTTCGGGGTGCTCGAAGGGTTGCTCGTCAGCGGTGGCGTCGCTGGGGTAAGCGGCCCAGCCGGGGGAGTGCATGTTGTCTCGGTGATCGCCGCTGCGTTGTTGCGAGGCACGAACCCCATGGGCACGACCTCCGGAGCGAAGTCGGCCGCGCTCTGGTCGGTGTCATCGCCGAACTCGTGGAGGGTGGGACACCCGCTGGCAATCGAGCGCACGAGCATTTCGCCGTCGACGAAAGCCGGCTCCAGAGTGCCCGTGTTGGAGGGCAGCATTGCGGCGGTTCCGATGGCGCCCCACTCGACGCAATCGATTCCGCCACCTCCGGTTGAGTCAAGGCAGACGGCGCCGTTGAATTCGTTCAGCGCATTGACATTCGAGAGCTGCAGGTCCGCGTCCACCGTGAAGGTGGCCTCCGCATCGGCGGTGGCGACCAACACCGTCCGCTGGTTCTCACCGTTCGGCGGGTTCATCGCGAACGTCCCGAAGTGTGTTTGCGTTGTGCTGTTGAAGAACCTCACCGTCGCTGTCCCGAGCGGACCCGCCGCGAGCTGGTTCTCGCCGGCGGCGGTCAACTGCAGCACCACGAACTCCGAGGTGGATGCAAGCGATGAGCCCGGGAAGACCTGACGGATCCGGACCAGATGGTGCGCGGCGTCCGCGCGCGGGGCTAGGGCGATCATCTCCGCCGCGAGCAGCGCAAGCGCGGCCGCGCTTGCGATGACAATGTGCGAGAGCCTGATTCGAAGGCTCGTTGTTTCCACTCCTAACGCTTCTTCTTCTTCTTACAGCGCTTCTTCTTGGCCGCTGAGGCGCCGCGCTTCTTCTTTTTCTTCTTCTTGCATTTCTTCTGTTTCTTCGTCGGCGTCGCCGTCGGCGTCACCGGAGCAGCGGGCGGCGGGCACGGTGTCTCCGTGATCGCCGACGCGTTGTTGCGGGCGAGCGGTGCACCGATCGCGAAATCCGCCGCGCTGTTGTCCGTGTCGTCCGGCTTCTCGAGCAGCGTCGCGCAGTTCGGAGTGATCCTGCGCACAATGGACTGGCCAGTCAGGTCTGGTCCGGGCAGGGCCAATGGGGTGCCATACGCGGACGCAGGCGGGACAGGTGGGCCGGTGACGGCGATTCCACCCGCTCCGTCATATGCGACGCAATCCAGGCCGGTGAACGGTGGCGCCGCTCCGCCCTCCGAGAAGCAGACAGTGCCCCCAGTGCTGATCACGTTGAAAGCTGGGTCGGTTGCGTCGGCGCCCGGGACTCCATCCTTTCCGACCAGGACGGTGGCCTGATTGGCTCCGTTGGGTACATTCGAAAGGACGACGCTGGAGAAGAAGTTGCCAGCGCCGTCATAGGTGTTCACCCGTTTGGTGGCGAGGAAGTTCTGGCCGGCGGAGTAGGCCTGCAGGACCATGTAATCGCCGTCGGCGCCAGCGTCGTGGACCTCCCTGATCAGGTTCTCGTGATAGGTGGCGTTCGCTGTTGGCGCCAAGGTGGCCAGCCCGGTGGCAGCGAGCGCTGCGCTGAGCGCGATTCCTGTCAGACGAGGACGGCGAGTCATATTCCCTCCTGGTTTCCCTCCTGGACCCACCGATCTTCCCAGATGGGTCCGGGGGCCGCAAGCAAATTCCCTGCTTTCGGGTAGCGCTGAAATCCCGCTTAGGCGCACGGGTACGCTGTACCTGGCATGGCCTCGCAGCGCCAGATATTCGTGGGCAAGGTCCCGATCGGGGGCGGGGCACCCGTCGCCGTGCAGACGATGTGCAAGACCGAGACGGCGAACCTCGAGGCGACCATGGAGCAGATCCGCACGGTCGCCGACGCGGGCGCCGACCTGGTCCGGGTCGCCGTGCCCCGTGACAAGGACGTCGAGGCCCTGAAGAAGATCGTCAAGGACTCGCCGATCCCCGTGATCGCCGACATCCACTTCAACCACACCCTCGCGCTGAAGGCGATCGACGCGGGCGCGCACTGCATCCGCCTCAACCCCGGCAACATCGGCGGGCCCGAGAAGGTCGCCGAGGTCGCCGAGCGGGCCACCAAGGCCGGCGTGCCGATGCGGATCGGGGTCAACTCCGGCTCACTCCCCAAGCACCTGCACGAGCTGGAGCGGGGCAATCCCGTCGAGGCGCTGGTCCAGGCCGCGGTCGAGTTCGTCGAGCTGATGGAGCGGCTGGACTTCGAGGACTTCAAGGTCTCGATCAAGTCCACCAACGTCCCCAACACGATCGCGTCCAACCGCCTGCTGGCCGAGAAGATCCCGTACCCGATCCACCTCGGGATCACCGAGGCCGGCACCAAGTGGTCGGGCTCGCTGAAGTCCTCAGTCGGCCTGGGAACCCTGCTCGCCGACGGCATCGGCGACACGATCAGGATCAGCCTCTCCACCTTTCACGCGGAGGAGGAGGTGAAGGTCGCCTGGGAGATCCTCAAGGCGCTTCACCTCCGCGAGCGCGGGCCGGTCCTGATCGCCTGCCCGACCTGCGGGCGACTCCAGTTCGACATGGACACGGTGGTCGCCGAGATCGAGCAGCGCCTGGAGGCCTATGAGGAGCCGATCGAGGTGGCGGTGCTCGGCTGCGCCGTCAACGGCATCGGCGAGGCCTCCCACGCGGACTTCGGCATCACCGGCGCGAAGGACGAGGGCCTGATCTTCGCCCACGGCAAGCCGCTGCGGAAGGTGAAGACCGAGGAGCTGGTCGACGAGCTGTTCGCCGAGATCGACAAGTCGCTCGACCGCGGCAAGCTCGAGGTGGACGAGGCGAAGTCGCGGGAGGGTCGGGATTGGCTGGAGAAGATCGAGGAGGAGAACGCCGACGAGCTGACGCCGGAGCGGATCGCGCAGATGGAGAGGGCCGAGACGCCGACCGAGTCCGAGCGGGTCCTGACCGACGGCGACGGCCCTCAGCTCGAGGACGGTGAGCCCTACCTGAAGCCCGTGAAGTCCAAACAGGTGGAGCTGGACGAGGAGGCCTCGCCCGTCTCCGGGCGCCGCTTCACGCGTACGTAGGACGATCCCGGATCGTCACGAAGCGCGGGTCTCACGGAGGTATGACTCGTGAGAAAATGTCGGGGTGTTCGGGTCGCGAAGATATGAACGCGCCTTGGAACGTTCGGACGAGCGCGTTGCCCGACTCTGGAGTGAGTCCGAGACGCGCTACCAGGAGCAGCTCCAGCTCACGCGCGAGGTGATCCGACGCAACGAGCTTGCGTTTCAAGAGGGAATGCGAACACTCGCGGGGCTGGTCGAAGTGACGAGAGAGCTCCGAGACGACATTCGGGCCCAGCGGCAGGGGTTTCTCGCCCTCCTCGACCGACTTGAGAACGGCGGCGAGGCCGCGACCTAGAGCTCGACGCCGGCCGATCTCCGGGCGGCCTCCGGGCCCAGCTCTCCCAGGAGCTGAACCACTCGCGGAACCCCTCCACGAACCCCTGCATGCCGCGGAGCTCCCTGGTGCCCGTGATGGTGCCGCCGCTCGCGTCGACGGTCTCGAAGCCGGGTAGAACCCGCGGGCCTTCTCGACGTTCTCGGCGGACACCGCTAGTAGGCCTTGGCGAAGATCGCCTCGACCTTCGCCGGCCCGCCGGTGATCACGCATTTCGCGTCCTTCGGCAGCTTCTGGTCGAAGGGGATGCAGCGCACCGTGACCCCGAGCTCGCCCATCAGCTTCTCGGTCCCGGGGTCCTCGCTCCAAGGCGCCCGGACGAAGCCCCCCTCGCTCGTCTCCTCGCCCGAGAACCAGGCCCGGAACCCGTCTACGTCCTTGATCTTCTTGGTGGTCCGCGTCTTGAGGCGCTCCCTCGCCTCCTTGAAGTAGCCCCTCTGCATCTCGCCCAGCATCTTCGGGATCGCCTTGCGCGCCTCGTCGCGCGGGAGGGGGTCGCGACCGAGCTCGGGGTCATCGCGCCTGGTCACGGTCACCACGCCCTGGTCGATGTCCCGCTCACCGAGCTCCACCACGACGGGGACGCCCTTCCGGATCCACTCCCAGCGCTTTTCGGCGGGCTTCCGGTCGCGGTCGTCGACGTGGACGCGGACCGGCGCCTTCGACCACTTGGCCTTGCCCAGCTCCGCCTGGAGCTCTCGCGCGGCTTCCAGCACCTTCTCGGGGTCGTCCCGCGTGATCGGCACGATCACCACCTGGCTCGGGGCGATGCTGGGCGGCAGCCGCAGCCCGTTGTCGTCCCCGTGGGTCATCACGACGGCACCCATCATCCTGGTGGAGAGGCCCCACGAGGTGGTGTGGGCGTTCTTGCTCTGCCCTTCGGTGTCGGTGAACTCGATGCCCATCGCCTCCGAGAAGTTGGTCCCCAGGTAGTGGGAGGTCCCCGACTGGAGCGCCTTGCCGTCCTGCATCATCGCCTCGATGGTGAGGCTGGTGACGGCGCCCGGGAAGCGCTCGGACTCCGGTTTCTCCCCGGGGACGACCGGCACCGCGAGCACGCCCTCCGCAAGGTCACGGTAGACCTCGAGCATCTGGTCCATCCGTTCCCGTGCCTCCTGCTCGCTCGTGTGGGCGGTGTGCCCCTCCTGCCAGAGGAACTCGGTCGTGCGCAGCAGCACGCGCGGGCGGAGCTCCCAGCGGACGACGTTCGCCCACTGGTTGATCAGCAGGGGCAGGTCGCGGTAGGAGTTGATCCACTTGGCGAACGAGCGGCCGATGATCGTCTCGGAGGTGGGGCGGACGATCAGGGGCTCCGGGAGCTCGGCCGCCGGCCGCAGCGACCCGTCATCGTCCTGCTCGAGGCGGTGGTGGGTGACCACCGCCATCTCCTTGGCGAAGCCCTCGACGTGCTTGGCCTCCTCCTCGAAGTAGTTGAGGGGGATGAAGAGGGGGAAGTACGCGTTGGAGCAGCCGGACTCCCTGATCCGGTCGTCGAGCGCCCGCTGCAACAGCTCCCAGATCCCGTAGCCCCAGGGACGGATGACCATGCAGCCGCGAACGTGGTCGAGCTCCGCGACCTCGGCGTCGCGCACCACGCTCTGGAACCACTGCGGGAAGTCCTCCTCGCGAGTGGGTGAGATTCCGGCTTTTTGCTTGCCTTCCATATGCTCGTCCGATGGCCAGTCGCCGCGGGCAATCCTTACGCAAACGGGTGCGCGGGCGGAGCCGGCCCACCATTCGCCAGCGACTCGGTCTCGACCGATCGGGCCCGCCGCCGCGCGAGACGCGCCCTGGCCAGCCGCTGCGCCCGTGGACGATCCCGAATTTGATCGGCTACATCCGGCTCGCGGCTATCCCGGTATTCCTGGTGATCGCCCTGGACTCGGGCGATGGCCACGACGCCGTGGCCGCGACGATCTTCTGGCTGATCGCGGCGGGGGACTATGTGGACGGGTTCGTCGCCCGCGCGACGGGCCAGTACAGCCGGCTCGGCGCCCTGCTTGACCCGATCGTCGACCGGATCACGATCCTCTCGGGCGCCGTCGTTTGCTGGCACTTCGAGCTGCTGCCGCGCTGGGCGATCGCCGTGCTGGCGGCGCGGGAGCTGCTCATGCTCGCGATGGGCCAGTACTACCTGCGCCGGGGGGAGAGCATCGAGATCAACTGGTTCGGCCGGATCTCGGTCTTCCCGATCATGGGGGCGATCTTCTTCGCGATGGTCGTCGAGAGCGTCGTCTGGGATGTGATGTTCGTCGTCGGTGTCGTCCTGGCGGTCTTCGCGACGGTGGTCTACGTGCGCACGGGCCTCAACCGGCTGGCTGCAACATAGGTGCCGAACCTTCAAGCCGCGGTTGAGGTAGCGTGCCCACACCTATAATCCCGGCCCCAGTCCCTAACGCGGAGGAACCCTTGGAGGGAGAGGAGACATTCCCGGATATCGGCTCCATGAACGACGAGGAGCTCAAGGAGCTGATCGAGAAGCTGACGACGGAGGAGCATGAGGTCTCCTACCGCCGTCGCATCCTGCACGGCCAGATCGACATCCTGCGCGCCGAGCTGGTCAACAGGCTGCGCGAGAGCCGTCCCGAGGGCGAGAGCCTGATCAAGGGCGACGACGTCGAGCGCCTCAGCGAGATTCTGGCGGGCAGACACGAAGCGCCGTCCAAGCCCCCGTCCAACCCTCCGACCTAGACCGCGGGCGAGCGGTGGCCGTCCACTGTCCCGAGTGCGGGTTCGTCAACGCCGAGGGGGCGAACTACTGCCAGAAGTGCGGCGCGTACCTGTCCCGACCCGAGGGGGGCGACGAGCCGACCACGATGACCTACACGGTCGACGAGTCGGGCGAGATGCAACCAGTCGACATCGACGAGGTGGTGGACAGACATGGTGCGGCGCTCGTCATCAGGTCGGGCGGCGGCAGGGCGGGGGAGAGCTTCACCTTGGAGGATGAGCGCGTCTCGATCGGGCGTACGCCCGACGCGGGCGTCTTCCTCGACGACGTCACCGTCTCCCGCAACCACGCCCTGCTGGTCCGGCGCCAGGACGGCCTCTATATCGACGACCTGGGGTCGCTGAACGGGACCTACGTGAACCGCCAGCGCATCGAGTCCCACCAGCTCGAGGACGGCGACGAGATCCAGATCGGCAAGTACAAGCTGAGCTACCTGGAGAAGTAGTGGAGAGCTCGCAGACAAAAGCGGAGCGACTGGAGGGCGCCGACGGCGCCTCCACGCGCAAGGCGCTGACGATCGGCGCGGTCGCCAAGATCCTCGGCCGCGAGTTCGACGACATCTCGATCTCGAAGATCCGCTACCTCGAGGACCAGAAGCTGCTCTCCCCGCGCCGCACCCCCGGCGGCTACCGCCTCTACAGCCAGGCCGACGTCGAGCGCCTGCGCGAGATCCTCCGGATGCAGCGCGATGAGTTCCTGCCGCTGAGAGTGATCCGCCAGGAACTGGCCGCTGGGAGCCGCAAGGGCGGTAAGGGCAGCGCCGCCTCCATGCGGCGGGCCGTCAGCGTGGATTCGGGGAAGGGCTCGCTGCTCGAGCTCGAGGAGCTGGTCGAGCAGACGGGCGTCGGCCCGGAGCTGATCAAGGAGCTGGAGGAGTGGCGCCTGGTGCAGCCCCAGAACGTCGACGGCCACAAGCTCTACGACGAGACCGACCGCGAGATCATCAAGTCGGCCGCCGAGCTCGCGCGATTCGGCGTCGGCGGCCGCAACCTCAAGGTGCTGCGGACCTCGGCGGATCGCGAGGCGGCACTGATCGAGGCCGTCGTCCGCCCGGCCCTGCGGTCCTCCAATCACGCGCGCCGGCGGGAGGCGATCGACAATCTGGAGACGCTGGCGGCGACCTGCAGCAACCTCACCAATCTGCTGCTGGTCCGCGACCTGCGCAAGCTGACCGGCGAGGAGTAAGGCCGCCGTGCCGCGCGTGGTTCGTCGGCGCCGCATCCCCGCCTCGGCCGGCGCAATCTGGTCCGTCATCTCCGATCCCTACCACCTGCCCCGCTGGTGGCCGGGGACGAGCCGGGTGGAGAACGTGACCAGCGGCGACCCGACCGGGCGCAAGTGGACCCAGGTCCTCGAGACCAAGGACGGTCGCGGCGTGCGGACCGACTACCGCTGCACCAGCGCCGCCCAGGAGGAGCGCTATCTGTTCGAGCAGCTGGTCGAGGGGACCCCGTACGCGAAGACGCTCAAGGGCTCCTCGACCGAGATCTACCTCGATCCGCAGGGGCCCGAAACCGAGGTCACGCTCGCCCGAGAGCTGCAGCTCCGTGGCCTCAACCGCCTCGGCGGCTTCATGTTCAGGCGTGCCACCGGCCGCATCCTGAGCGAGGCCCTCAACGGGCTCGAGGGCGCGGTCGGCACCGATCGCAGCCTCGAGGGAGCGGCGAGCTGAGCGCCCAGATGAAGTGGTGGGGCTGGGGGGACCCGGACCGCCGGCTCGAGCTTCCCGAGACGGCCGTGGCGGCGCTGCGCGAGGAGCTGGGCGTCGAGCCCGGCGACGCGCGCGAGCACGCCGCGCTCGAGCGGGTGTCGCTGCCCGAGCCGCGTCCGATCCCGGAGGAGGTGCGGCGCGCGGCGGGGGAGGTGGCGACCGGGGTGGAGGACCGCCTGCGCCGCTCCGCGGGCCGCAGCTATCCCGATCTGATCCGGCTCCGCTCGGGCACCCTCGAGTCGGCGCCGGATGCCGTGGTCAGCCCACCGGACGCCGCCGGGGTCGCGGCGGTGCTCGACGCCTGCGCCCGCGCCGGCGTCGCCGTGGTCCCCTACGGCGGGGGCACCAGCGTCGTCGGCGGGCTCGACGCCGTGGCGGGGGGCCATGCCGCGGTCGTCTCCCTCGATCTCCAGCGCCTTCGGGACGTGGACCTCGACCGGACCTCGCTGACCGCCCGGCTTGGACCCGGGCTGCGCGGGCCCGAGGCGGAGGCCGCGCTGGGCGAGCTCGGCGTGACCCTCGGCCACTTCCCGCAGTCCTACGAGGAGGCGACGATCGGCGGCTACGCGGCGACCCGCTCCGCGGGCCAGGCCTCGAGCGGCTACGGGCGCTTCGACGAGCTGGTGACCGGGATCGAGCTGGCCGCTCCGGCCGGCGCGTTGCGAACCCGCGACGTGCCCCATACGGCGGCGGGGCCGTCCCTGCGCGAGCTGGTGCTCGGGTCCGAGGGGACGCTGGGGGTGATCACGGAGGTCGCGTGCAGGGTCCGACCGGCGCCGGCGCTGCGTTCCTACGAGGGCTGGGTGGCCTCCGACTTCGAGTCGGGGCGGGAGATCGTCCGCGAGCTCGCTCAGCACCATGAGCTTCCGGATGTCGTCCGGCTCTCCGACGAGGAGGAGACCCGGGTCGCGATGGACCTCTCCGGCAGACAGGGGGTCCAGAAGCGGGCGCTCGACGCCTACCTCGCACTGCGCCGGCGGCGCGGCGGCTGCCTGATCATCCTCGGCTGGGAGGGGGAGCGCGAGGCGGTCCGCCGGCGGCGCTCCCTGGCGGGGCGGCGCCTGCGGGCCGGGGGCGCGGCGGCGCTCGGGTCCACCGCCGGAAACGCCTGGGCCCGGACCCGCTACGACGGGCCGTACCTGCGTGACGGGCTGCTCGACCTCGGCGTGATGGTGGAGACGCTCGAGACGGCCCACACCTGGAGCCGGCTCGGCGAGCTGTACGGGGGCGTCCGCGACGCCCTGAAGGGAGCGCTGGGGGAGCGCTCGCTGGTCTACTGCCACCTCTCGCACGCCTACCCCGACGGCGCCTCGCTCTACTTCACGTTCCTCGCCAAAGCCCGGCGCGGCGAGGAGATCGAGCAGTGGCGCGAGGCCAAGCGGGCCGCCTGCGAGGCGATCCTCGCCGCCGAGGGGACGATCACCCACCACCACGCGATCGGCCGTGACCACGCCCCCTACATGCCCGCGGAGGTGGGGGAGATCGGGCTCGAGGCGCTACGCGCCGTCAAGGAGCGGCTCGACCCCGCTGGGATCATGAATCCCGGCAAGCTGCTGACGGGCTAGTCAGCCGGGGAGGCGGCCACGCACGACGGTCTTCCCGACGTGAGCCGGGAGCGTGCTGTTCTGCGTGGCGACCCTGACCGCGGCGGTGGCCTCCTCGTCGCGGGCAAGCGAGAGGTCGATGAAGTCGATGCTGGGGAGCAGTCCGGACGCGGCCGCCGGAACCCTGGTTCGGCCGACGAACTGGCCGTCGGGACCGACGTCGCGGAAGGCGATCGGCAGTCCTTCGTCCCCGGAGCCGAGCAGCCAGAGCACGTAGGTCTCGTTCGGGCGGTTGGGCTCCAGCCCTGAGATGGCGACGTCCAGGGCGGGCAGGTCCTCCACGCGGACGATCCTGGCGGTGCCGCTGGCTCCCGAGCCGGCCACCGGCTCGAGCTGGACCTCGATCACGTCCTCCTGATCGCGCGGTGGCGCGGGACTGGAGTCGTTCGAGTCCCCGCCGAGCTGAACCACCAGGAAGGCGACGACCAGGACGGCGAGGGCGCCGCCGATCGTGATCCAGGCCAGACGGGGGAGCCGCCTCTCCCGAGTGGCCGGTGCTTGGTCAGGTGACGACGCCGCTTCGGCGACCGGGCCCCGCTCGAGCTCGTGAAGCCGCTGCCGGGCCGCGTTCGCGAGCTCCGGGTCCTCGCCCGAGCGCTCCAGCTCGGCGACTGCCTGGCCGGCCCGGTCGCGAACGTCGGAGGGGCTCGTTCCGAGCAGGTCCGCCACGTGCTCCTCGGTGTCGCCACCGACCAGCAATCGCAGCAGCGCGCGCTGGTCCTCGCTGAGCGCCATCGGAGCCGACGGTCTACTGGGCGCCGTTGCCGCCGCCCTGGCCGCCCTGCGGCGCTCCCTGGCCGCCCTGCGGCGCCTGCCCCTGGGGCGCTTGGCCGCCGCCCGCCTGGCCCGGTTGCGGCTGCGGGAGTGCGCCCTCCAGAACCGTCGTGCCGAAGAACGCGATCACGGGAGACTGCTGCTTCCCCTGGCCGACGGCCTGGGCGGCGGTCTGGGCCTCGCTCTGGGATGCCCTGGAGATCCTCACCGAGCTGAAGGCGCCGCTTGCGATCAGCGTGGCCAGCTCCTGGGCCACGGGGGCGGTGGCGGTCAGGTTTCCGTCGGGAGCGGGCTGGGCGGCGACCGGGATCGATTGCTCGTCGGTCTGGTAGAGCCAGACGATGTAGGCCTCGTCCTGCGCGGTCGGGTCGAGACTGACCGCATTGACTTGGATGCCGAGCTGCTTCTTGCTCGCCACCAGGGTCAGCTGACCCGACGGTGCGCATTCCCCCTCCGGCGGGTCCGGCGCCTCCAGCGGGATCGTCGGCAGGCCCGCCTGCTCGGCCTGAGACGTGTCAACGGTCGGACAGTCCTCGGCCGATTGCTCGCCGTCGTCCGACCCCGAGGCGACGACCACGACTGCCACCACCAGGACGAGTGCGGCAGACGCCGGCGACGATCAGCTGGGTGCGGCGCTTGCCGCCACCCGCCAAGACCGCTGAAGAAGCCCGCCACCCGCGACGCGAGGCCGGGACCCTTGGGCGCGGCGGGGGCACTCGGAGGAGGCGGAGCGCTGCGGTCGGGGAGCCGCCGCAGGCGGCGCTGCCGCGGGCGGCGGGGGAGGGGGCGCAGCGGCCCTGCGTCCGCCGCGCGCGGCGGGAATCTCGGGCAGCTCCGCCTTCGGGCGCCAGCAGCCGGAGCTGGGTGAGCAGCCGCTCGGCGAGGGCATTCGCATCGGGATCGTTCTGGAGATGGCGGACGGCGTCGGCGCGGCCGATCGGGTCCGCCTGCCCGAGCAGGTAGTCGTCAGCCCGACCTGGGCGTCGGGATCGGCGCCGCCCATCTCGGTGAGCGCCTCGCGAGCGCGCGAGCGCACCTCGTCGGGCGAGGTCCCGAGCAGGGAGCCGATGTCCTCATAGCCCTGCCCGCCCTCGAGCAGGAGCTGGAGCATGGCGCGCTGTTCGTCCGTCAGAGCCAAGGCCGCAACAGCCTAGGGATATCGTCTAAGCGGTGACTCAGGAAAGTCCCGCTCCCGAGGGTTTTGCCGGGTTCGCCGGGGTCGAATGGCTCGAGACTCGGGCCGGAGGAGGCCAGCCGCGCGTCTCGCGGTCTCCGAGCACCACAAGCAGCCCTACGGCTTCGTCCACGGCGGCGTCTACGCGACCCTCGCGGAGAGCGTCGCCTCCCGGCGCCACCGCGGAGCTGGGGGAGGGCAAGGCCGCGCTGGGAATGTCGAACAACACCACCTTCATCCGCCCGATCACCGAGGGCCACATCAACGCCGTCGCCCGCCTGCGCCACGGGGGACGCTCGACGATGATCTGGGACGTCGAGATGAGCGACGACGAGGGCCGCCTCTGCGCCCTCAGCCGGATGACGGTCGCGGTCCGCGACCTGCCCGCTTAGGCCGAGACGACTAGCGGGCGCCGCGGAACCCGAAGTTGGGGCTCCCGACTCGATCGGCTGGTGACGAAGACCGCGAACGGACCGGCATCCGTGCCATTGCTGAAGTTGCCGCACGAGTCAGGGCGCCGGGGGCGGTAGCGGTGGTCGAAGGCCCCGAGAGGCACATGAGGTCGTCGCTAACGTGCTCCAACTCGGGCAGGCGGTCGAGTCCGGAACCCAGTCGGCGACCCACTCGAACGAGGTTGCCGACCATGTCGCATGGCGCCGCAGTTCGAGACGCAGTTCGCGCGGGAGCCGGTGCCGACGGTCCAGCCGAGTTGGTGGTGCAGTCCTGCAGCCCGTAGTGCCGTTGTCAGCTCCTGGATCCGGCGTGCCGGCGACCGCCTGCTGCCACTCGGCGTTCGAGGGCAGGCGCTTGCCGACGTTGGCGAGCGCCTGCTGGGCCTGGAAGTAGGTGATGTAGCGCGAGGGGGCGACGCCGGGGACTGAGCGGGCGTAGATCTCGCCAGAGGTGCCGGCCTTGCAGCCCTGGCCGGTGGCGGTGCAGGCGGCCGGGTAGTTGTCGCTGCCGGCTCCGTATCTGCGTTGCCCCGGTGGGCGACGACCAGACGCCGACCTCGTACTTGTCGATGCAAACGGCGCCAGCGGCGACCATGACGTCGCCGGAGCCGTTGCCCTGGCAGGCGGGGGCGCTGCCGGCGGGGCCCTGGGCGCCCTGCGGGCCCTGGCTCCCGGTGGGCCCTGGGGACCCGCCGGCCCCGGGGGCCCGCGCTTGGCCTTCTTCTTCTTCTTTGCGGCGCCGGCTTCCTCAACTGCGAGGCGAGGTCGGCCGGGCCGACCGAGCCGTCCCTCAGATCGGCGCCGGTCAGGGAGCCATCCTTGACGTTCTCGCCTGTGATCGTCAGGGCGGCGTAGGACGTCCCGCACAGGGCAACGACCAGCGCCAGCGTCGCCGTGATGTTCGCGTAGGTAGCTCGTGGACGCCTCCCCAGCCTCATGTCACTGCGTTTCCCCCCCGCCGCGAACTTCAAACTCGCCCGGGCGTGAACACCCGAAGCGAACTGGCCCTTAGCGCGGCAGCGGGCGGCGGGCCGCGAAGCGGTTCGTGATCGGCATCCGGCGGTCACGCCCGAACGCCTTGGTGGAGATGCGGATGCCGGGCGGGGCCTGGCGGCGCTTGTACTCGGCCCGATCGACCAGCGCGACCACGTCCTCGACCACGTCTGAGCGCATTCCCTGCGCCGACCAGCTCGTCGGGGCTCTCGTCGCGCTCGACGTAGCCCTCGAGGATGCGGTCGAGCAGGTCGTAGGGCGGGAGCGAGTCCTCGTCGAGCTGGTCCGCCCGCAGCTCCGCCGAGGGCGCCCGCTCGAGCACCGAGCCGGGCACCAGCTCGTGGCCCTCGCGCTCGTTGCGATGGCGCACCAGGCGATAGACGAGGTTCTTCCAGACGTCCTTCAGCACCGCGAAGCCGCCCGCCATGTCGCCGTAGAGCGTCGCGTAGCCGACCGACATCTCGCTCTTGTTCCCGGTGGTCAGGACCAGCCAGCCGAACTTGTTGGAGAGCGCCATCACCAGGTTGCCGCGGATCCGGGCCTGCAGGTTCTCCTCGGCGATGCCCGGCTCGCGTTCCCTCGAAGCGCTCGGCGAGCGCCCGCTCGTAGTCGTCCATCAGGTCGGCGATCGGCAACTCGATCACCTCGGCCCCGAGGTTCCCGGCGATCGCGCGCGCGTCGGCCTGGGTCTCGTCCGCGGAGTGCGGCGAGGGCATGACCACGAGCTTGACCCGCTCCGGGCCGAGCGCGTCGACGGCGACCAGGGCCACCAGCGCGGAGTCGATCCCGCCCGAGATCCCCAGCACGACGCGACTCGAAGCCGTTCTTCTCGACGTAGTCGCGGACTCCGGTGACGAGCGCCTCGTAGACCTCGCGCTCCTCGGGCTCGAGCGGCTCCGCGAGCCGCCGCTCCACCTCTCCCTCGGCGTGGGCCCCGGTCTCGACGGGACCGATCAGCGCGACACCGGCGGCCTCGGCAGCGGGCTCGGCGGCCCGCAGCAGCAGGTCGCAGAGCAGCAGCTCGGGCTCGAACTCCGCCGCCCGCGCCAGCGTCTCGCCCCTCGGCGAGACGACCACGCTGCGCCCGTCGAAGATCAGCTCGTCCTGGCCCCCGACGGTGTTGCAAAGGGCGACGATCGCGCCGGTCGAGCGGGCGCGCTCGGTGAGCATCCGCTCGCGGGCGTCGCCCTTGCGGCGCGCGTAGGGGGAGGCGGAGGCGTTGACGATCAGGCGCGCACCGGCCGCGGCCTCCTCGCGCTCGGGCGTCCCGGGGATCCAGAGGTCCTCGCAGACGCTGAGGCCGATCGGCGCCCCGTCGAGCTCGAGCACCGCCGGGCCCGCGCCCGGCTCGAAATAGCGCCGCTCGTCGAAGACGCCGTAGTTGGGCAGGTGGATCTTGCGGTAGGTCCCGATCACCTCGCCGTCGGCGAGCACCGCGAGCGAGTTGTGGGCCGGAGGGGGGAGGGGGTCGATCACCGGGTCGGGCTCCTCGGGCGTCGGCTGCTCGATCCGCTCCGGATAGCCCACCAGGGCGACGATGCTCTCGATCTCGCCTGCGAGCGAGTCCAGGGCCTCGCGGGCCTCCTCCAGGAAGTCGTGGCGGAAGAGCAGGTCCTCGGGCGGATAGCCGGAGAGGCACAGCTCGGGCAGCACGACGAGCTGGGCCCCGGCGTCGCGGGCGCGCTCCACCTGCTCGGAGATCAGATTTGCGTTCCCCTCGACGTCGCCCACGGTGGGGTCGATCTGGGCGAGCGCGAGGCGCATGTGAGTGGACTCCGCCATGACCCAAGTATGGCCGGGAGCGTGGTTAGCCTCCGCACGCGATGTTCCGCAGCAGGCGCGAGGAGCCGCCGCCACGCAGGCGGCGAGGGGTGGAGGTGATGGAGGCGCACGTCGCCCAGCTCTGCCGCGAGCACGGGATCGAGCTGATCGGCTCCTCCTCTCGCGGGCGGGCGATCCGCTGGCGAGGCGGCAGGCGGGAGATCGCGATCCCGCCGATCCGCGGCCAGGTCTCCTACTTCGTCGCCCTGCACGAGATCGGGCACCTGGTCGGGCGCGGGCGCTCGGCGCCGCGGCTGGAGGCGGAGGCGAACGCCTGGCTGTGGGCGCTCGAGCACGCCATCGTCGAGCCCACTCCCGCGACCCGGCGGTCGATCTCCAACCGCCTCGGCGGCTACCTGCGCTGGGCCGAGAGCCGCCAGTACCGGCGGGTCCCGCCCCGGATCCCGCCACGCGAGCACCCGTTCTGGGTGCTGCTCGCGGACGCCGCCTGACTCAGCAGCTCTTCGGCTTCCGGTCCTGCTTCTTGTCGCGCGTGGCGCCCTCGAGACCATTGGGGCCCGGGCCGCAGTTGATCGCGCCGTCGCGCGCACCGTCCTTGGCGTTGAGGCGATCGTTGCCTTCCTTGCCCTTCAGCACGTCGAACCCCTTCTTGCCCCAGATGAAGTCGTTGTCCGGGCCGCCCTTGAGCCGGTCCTCGTCCGGCCCCCCGAGGATGGTGTCGCTGCCGACACCGCCGAGGCCGAGGTCGTCACCGTTTCCTCCGAAGATCGAGTCGGCGCCACCGAAGCCGTTCAGCGTGTCGCCGCCGTTGTTGCCGATCAACGAGTCGTTGCCCTCGCCGCCGTTCAGGGTCTCGCCGGTGGAGTCGCCGATCAGCGTGTCCCCGGCGGTGCCGCCAAGGACGACCTCGACGTCGCCGTGGACCGTGTCGCGGGCACCGCCGGTCATGTCCAGCTCGTTGCCGTCATTGGCGTTGACGCTGCCGATCGTGACGATGACGGGAGTGGAGCGGAGGCTGTAGAGCAGGGTGTCGGTGCTGCCGTTCCCGTTCACGTCGTCGGCTCCCTCGTGGCCATCGATCGTGTCCTGGTTCGAGCCGCCGCTGATGTCGTCCAGCCCCGTGCCGCCGTTGATCAGGTCGTTGCCGTCATCTCCCTCCAGATCGCCCTCGATGCTGGCCCGGACGGTCGCCCGGTCGATCGTGATCGTGTCGTTGCCGTTGCCGGCGTTCACCGAGATGGTCCTGATGCCCGCGCCGGGGCAGTTCACGTTGCGGGAATCGACCACGACGCAGGTGCCGCTGGCGGTGATATCGGAGGTCGCGTCGAAGACCCGGTAGGTGTCGGTCCCGGATGCGTAGGAGATGAAGAAGGTATTCGTCTGGCTGCCGCTCGCCGTGACGCGAACCGTGTTGTTGCCGCTGATCGTCGCGTTGGAGGCGAGCGCACCGGGGCGCCGCAAGTAGCGCCGCCGTGAGCCCGAGCAGTCCTGCCAACCAAGCCTTCTTCATCGCTGCCCTGAAAACGCGTCAGGAGCCCCCAAGTAGCGGTCTCAGCGCCGTAGCAGCTAGCCGGGGTCCTTGACCGGTACCCGCTCCTCGACGCCTGCCTCCGTCGAGACGAGGATCGCGCCCTCGCCCGTCGGGTAGGCCTCCTCGCCGTGGTAGATCGTGTCCATGCCCTTCGCCTCCTCGTACTCGCTGGCGCGCAGTGGCATGACCACACTGATCACCTTCAGCAAGACGAATGTCACCACGAAGGCGTAGATGGGCGCAGCAACAGCGGCCTTCGCCTGGTCCACGAACTGGTCGAAGTTCCCGTAGACCCAGCCGTCGGAGATCCCGTTCCAATTGGCCTCCGCGAAGAAGCCGATGAACAGGATGCCGACGAATCCGGCGACCCCGTGGGCCGCGAGCACGTCGAGGGTCTCGTCGACCCGCGTGCGCGGCCGCAACTGGATCACGGCGTAGCACGGGAGCGCCCCGGCGATCCCGAGCGCGATCGCCCAGCCCGGGCTGATGAAGCCGCCGGCGGGGGTGATCAGGACGCAGCCGACGATGATCGAGGTGGCGGCGCCGACGGCCGTCACCTTGCGTCCGAATACCGCGTCGAGCAGCATCCAGGTGCCGAGGGCGGCCGCCGGGCAGAGCAGCGTGTTGGTGAAGGCGAGGACGCTGGCGTCGCCGGTGCCGAAGCCGCTACCGCCGTTGAAGCCGAACCACCCGAACCAGAGGATTCCCGCACCGAGCAGGATCAGGACCGAGTTGTGCGGAAGCAGCGCCTGACGCCCGTAGTCCTTGCGCGCGCCGACGACGAGCGCGGCCGCCAGGGCGGAGAAGCCCGAGCACATCTCGACCGCGATACCGCCCGCGAAGTCCAGCGTGCCGCCCTCGAACAGCCAGCCGCCGCCGAAGCCCCAGTGCGCGAGCACTGCGTAGACGCAGATCGACCACAGCACGCCGAACACGCAGAAGGCGGAGAACCGCATCCGCTCGACGACGGCGCCCGAGACGAGGGCCAGCGTGATGATCGCGAAGGTCCCCTGGAACGCGAAGAAGACCAGGTGCGGGATCGTCGTCTCCCCGAACGGCGTGAACGTGACGTCGTGCAGGAACGCGTAGTTGAGGCCGCCGATCAGGTCGCCGGTGCCGTCGAAGGCGAGCGAGTAGCCGACCACCGCCCAGACGAGCCCGCCGATGGCGATCGAGGCGATGCACATCATGAAGGTGTTGAGCGCGTTCTTGGCGCGC
Organism: uncultured Solirubrobacterales bacterium; assembly: GCA_963752605.1. Classification (GTDB taxonomy): domain Bacteria; phylum Actinomycetota; class Thermoleophilia; order Solirubrobacterales; family 70-9; genus CAVVYW01. The sequence goes on along the minus strand of CAVVYW010000005.1, from coordinate 473,002 downwards.
ACCAGGCCCGCGTAGAAGAGCCCGAGGCCAATCGTCATGAAGAGGACCAGCGCGGTAGCGGCGAGCATCCAGGCGGTGTCGCCGGTGTCCACCTCGGTCGCCTGGGCGAGGATGGGGGTGAGCGTGAGGTCCATCATGCACCCGCCTTCGAGCCGTCAACAGGGGTCACGGCGGCGTCATCGGTCTCGCCGCTCCTGATGCGAACCACCTTCTCGACCGGCACCACGAAGATCTTCCCGTCGCCGACCTCTCCGGTCCGCGCGCCGTCCGCGATGGCCTTCACCGTCGGCTCCACGAACGGGTCCGTGACGCCGATCTCGAAGCGGACCTTGTCCTCGAGCCCGACCTCGACGGTCGTGCCTCGATAGGTCTCCACCCGGTTGAGCTCGCCTCCGTGGCCCTCGACCCTGCTGATCGAGACGCCGCGCACCTCGGCGCGGTAGAGCGCCTCCAGTACGTCGTTGGCCTTTTCAGGCCGCACGATGCCGATCACGAGCTTCAAAGCCTCTCCTCTCCCTCGGGAATGCGGTGGACGAACCCGCGGACGTGACTGCGGCGGGATTCAACGGACGCCGGGGAGTGAGGGCAATGGACGGCCGTACAGGATTCGAGCAGGGCCCTTGTACATCTGTACAAAGCCCGGTCGGCCATGATGTGGAGAAGAAATGGCCCCCCAGCAGGGAAATGGGCGCAAGATCCTCGTGATCACCGCCGACGACTACGGCTACTGGCCCACCTACAACCGCGGCATCCTCGATGCGGTGGCGGCCGGAGCCGTGGACTCGGTGAGTGCGATGGTCGAGCGCGAATACTGCGTTCCCGAGCCGCTGCTCGAGACCGGGGTGGAGATCGGTCTCCACATCGAGTTCGTGGGGCGGTGGGGGGCTCGGAGCGCAGGGCCCGCGCGCACCGCGCTACGCGTTCAGCTCGACCGCTTCGTCGATGTCTTCGGCCGCTGGCCGGCGTTCATCGACGGCCACCACCACTGCCACGCGCGGCCGGAGCTGGCGACCCCCGTGCTGGTGGCCGCTCAGCAGATCGGGGTCCCGGTGCGCTCCGTGAGCCCCGACCACCGCCAGTGGCTGCGCGAGCGAAACATCCCGACGCCCGACACGGTGATCGGCCGCCTGCGGGGCACGGAGCCCGCCGAGCCCGCCGAGCTGCGGGGCCTGGCGCCCGGGGTCACCGAGTGGGTGGTCCATCCGGGCTTTCCCGACCCGGACTCGGGCTCCGAGTACGACCTCGCGCGGAAGGAGGACCTCGCGACGCTGACCCGCTGCATGGTCCGAGCCCGCTTCGACGAGCCGGTCTGGGGAGACGCCGTGCGGCTCAACCACACCGCCGCGTTCGCGCCCGACGTGCTCGAAGCGCTCGAGGAGGCCTAGTCGGAGCCGTTCTGGCGGGCGGCGACCTCGTCGCGGTCGCCGGTCCCCGGGACGAATCGCCGCAGCAGGCCACCGCCTCCGGCGGCCTCGAACAGCTCCTCGATCGAGGCCTCGAGGTCCTCGGCGAGATCGTCGAGCTCGGACATCGAGTCGTAGTCGCCGATCAGCCCGAAGTTGACCTGCCCGTCGTAGCTGAAGATGCCGACGCAGACCGCCTGGTTCTTGGCCAGCGGCACCATCGGGAAGATCCGTTCCATCCGGCGCCCCATCAGGTAGAGCGGGAACTGGGGCCCGGGAACGTTGGTGACCACCAGGTTGAAGAAGCGCTGGCGGGCCTGGAGGCGCGCCGCCTGGCCGGTGATCGTCGGAGGGGCGAAGTCCGCCATCCGGGTCATCAGCGACGCGCCCATGGCCTGCTTGGAGTCCTTCAGGTCGCCCATCGCCTGCGTGATCAGACGGAGCCGCCGGACCGGATCCCCGCACCACACCGGCAGCGGGGCCATCATCGCCGAGACCTGATTTCCGAGCGCACCCTTCTGCTCGGCGGTGCGGACGCTGACCGGCACCATCGCCTTGATCTCGACGCCGTCGGTGGGGTGCCCGCGGACCCGCATGTGGCGCCGCAGGGCGCCGGTCACTGCCGCGAGGACCACGTCGTTCACCGTCCCGCCGAGCTCGTCCTTGACCTGCTTGAAGCCGGCGAGGGGAGCGTGCACCCAGGCGAAGCGCCGGTGAGGCCCGATCTCGGCGTTGAACGGCGTGTCCGGGGCGTGGATGCCCGCCCACGCGAACGAGCCGGCGGCGGCGAGCGCCTCCGTGACGTTGTGCAGGACCCGCCTCGGCGCGCGCAGGACCCGCCTGGCGCTGCGGACGATCTCGCCCGGGCTGATGGCGCGCTCCACCAGCGCCTCTGCGAGCACCTGTGAGTCCGTCGGCTCGGGCTCGGGGACCCATGGCTCAGCGGGGCTCGATGGGCTTACCTGGTCCTTCTCCACGTCGAAGAGGACGGTTGTGATGTCGACCCCCGAGACGCCGTCCACCAGGCAGTGGTGGGTCTTGCCGACGATCGCGAAGCGCCCTCCCTCGAGCCCCTCGACCAGCCAGAGCTCCCAGAGCGGCTTGGACCGGTCTAGCTGCTGGGCGAAGATCCGCGACGCCAGCTTCTTCAGCTGGTCCTCGCTTCCCGGCGCCGGCAACGAGGTGTGGCGGACGTGGTAGTTGAGGTTCAGGTGGGGGTCGTCCACCCAGATCGGGCGGCCCTGGCCGAACGGGACGAAGCGGAGCCTCTGGCGAAAGCGCGGGACCCGGTCAAGGCGCGAGCCGATGTGGTCCCGAAACTCGACGTAGTCGGGCGGGGGACCCTCGAACAGGGTGGTGGAGGCGACGTGCATGTGCGCGCCGTCCTTCTCCAGGTGCAGGAACGAGGAATCGAGTCCGGTCAGGCGGTCGCTCACGCACCGATCTTCCCATAGTGACGCGCGTCACACACCCACTTTTTTTGCGCACCTAGCCTGCCGCGTTCGACGGATCAAACGATTCGCCGAGGCACCCTGACGGACATCGGGCGCGCGGGGGACCCACTCGCAGCATTGATGGGGGCGAATGGGGCGGTGTTCCGCCCTTAGCGGCATGGCACACGACGTGCCGGGGCCGCGAGCCCGACAGCTAACCCCGTAGGCGAGAGAGGAAGGCAGGTGGATTCACTTGCGTCGCTTCCGCTGGAAGCGAAGGCGGGCCGCGCTTGCGCTGCTGCCCGCAGCAGCGACGATGACCATGATGGGCTTCACGGCCGCCGCGGTCGGCGTCAACTCGATGCCGCCCGAGCCGAGCGTGAAGCTCGATGCCAAGCGCCACGTCAGGGCGGGGGAGACGGCTCTGATTCGAGGGCGCGTCACTCCGGCCGGTAGCCGGACAGTGGTCGTCAAGGTCGGCGACCGCAAGGTCAAGACCGTCCACACCCGGGACGACGGCGGCTTCCGCGCGCGCTGGCGCGCGCCGCACGCCGGCGTCTTCACGGCGAGGGCGGTCGTCCGCGGCTCCGAGGCCGAGCAGGGCGCTTCGAGCCGCGTGCGGATCAACGTCTATCGCTCCGCGGCCGCGTCCTACTACGGCCCGGGCCTCTACGGAGGCTCCCTGGCCTGCGGCGGGACGCTTCGCCCCGGAACGCTGGGCGTCGCCAACCGTTCGCTGCCCTGCGGCACGCGGCTCACCCTCCGCTACGGGAAGCGCTCCGTGAGCGTTCAGGTGATCGACCGCGGGCCGTTCTCCGGCAACCGGGAGTTCGACCTGACCGCGGCCACCAAGGCGCGGCTCGGGTTCCCGTCCACCGGGACGGTTCTGAGCACCCGCTAGCTCGAGCCGAGCTCGAGTGTGAGCGGCCCGGCCGCTTCGGTCTCCTGCTCGGAGGCCGGGGTGGCCGGGCCGTTCGCGTTCTCGGCCTCGCCCCGATCCAATCCCGCGACCCCGACGCCGATCAAGCGCACCGGGTCGCTCGGGTCGAATCGCTCGAGCAGCTCGCGCGCCGTGCGCGTGACCAGCTCCGGGTCGTTGGTGGGGGAGGGGAGGGTCCGCGACCGCGTGTAGGTCTTGAAGGGCTGCAGCCGGATCTTCAGCGTCACCGTGCGGCCTGTGCTTCCGTGCTGATCGAGGCTCTCGCAGACGGAGCCGGCCAGCGTCTCGACTGTCTCGACGAGCTTCGCGCGATCGGTGACATCGGCGTTGAACGTGGTCTCGCGGCTCTCTGACTTTCGCCGGCGTTCGAGGGTCAGGGTGGAGCTGCCGCTCCCGTTCGCGCGCTCCCGCAGGTCCCTGCCGTGGTTGGGGCCGAAGGCGCGCTCGAGCGTGCCGGGCTCGGCCTTGGCGAGGTCCGAGACCGTCTCGATCCCGATCGCCTGAAGCTTCTCGAACGTGCGCGGACCGACCCCGGGCAGCAGCGTCGCCTGCTTCTGGCCCACCGCCGGCAGCCAGCCATCCTGCTCCAGGACGTAGAAACCGTCCGGCTTGTCGAGGTCGGAGGCGATCTTCGCCATCAGCTTGTTCGGCGCCAGGCCGATCGAGCAGACCAGGCGCGTCTCCTCCTTGATCCGCCGCTTGATCTCGCGCGCCCGCGACTGCGGCACCGGCGAGTCCGAGAGGTCCACGTACGCCTCGTCCATGCCCACGACCTCGACCTGATCGCTGAACTCGCGAAGAGTCTCCATCACCTTCACCGAGCCGCGCCGGTAGAGCTGCATGTCCACCGGCAGCACCGTGAGCTTCGGGCAGCGGCGGCGCGCCGTCACCATCGGCAGGGCCGAGTGGACCCCGTACTTGCGCGCCTCGTAGGACGCCGTCGTGACGACTCCCCGCGGGCCGTCGTAGGCGACCACCACCGCCTTGCCGCGAAGCTCGGGATGGCGCAGCATCTCGATCGAGACGTAGAAAGCGTCCATGTCGACGTGGGCGATCACCTGCGTCTCACCGACTTTACGCCCGCGACACGACGCCGCTCGCTACATTGACCGCGGTGGGCAAATCAGCGCCGAAGAACCTCGAAGCGATCTCCCGGGCGATCGACCAGCACAACTCGAACTGCCCGTTTCCCGCCGCGGAGGTCCGCATGAACCCGTTCGAGATCGACCGTCTCGGCTGGGAGGAGATTCGCGGACTGCCGTTGGTCCCAGACGATGAGATGGGCACCGGCCGCTTCAAGATCGTCTGCTCCCGCGACATCGAGGGAGAGGGGATCGAGGAGGCCGAGGCGCTCGGCATCCCGGTCGAGGTGGCCGTGCCTGGTGGCGCCCCGCCGTCGGACCCGCCCGCCTAGAACGGCGGCCTACTCCTCGCCCGCCAAATACTCGTCGTCGGTGACGTGCTCGCCCCAGTGGGCGGGGTTTCCGCCCTCGTCCGACTCCTGCAGCGCGATGTGGGTCATGAACCGCTCAGCCGGCCCGCGCTGGGTCTCCGGACGCGTGCGAGTGATCTCCATCGAACCTCCTCTCGTCGAGATGCCGGCGCAGGAAGTGGAGCTGGTCGTCGATCGCGCGCTCGCGCCACTCGCCGACGTAGACGTCGAAGTGGGCGCAGGGGTACTCGCGCACCTCGACCCGGCCCTTGGCCTTCCACGCGGCGGCTCGCACTGAGGCTGGCGGGATCACAAGATCCTGATCGGAATTCTGGACCAGGATCGGGCAGGTGATGCGGTCCATCACGCTCGTCGCGCGATTCATGCCCTCGACGAGAGCCGCGCGGGCGGTGATCTCGTTCCGCCAGGTCGGCCCGGCGATCGCCCTGTAGCCCGCTTCCGCTCCCTCACTGGGCATGGCGGCGGTCTGGCCCGGGGGCGCCACGATCGGGACCATCTGCGGCTCCTCGCCGCGAAGCGAGCCGATCTGGTCCTTCAGCCCCTCGCGGGTGAGACGCATCACATGACCCAGCCCCACCTGTTTGATCATCTCGCGCAGAGTCGCCAGCCCGTCCACGTCGGGCGTCTGGGAGATGACCGCGGCGACCCCGCGATCCTCCGCGGCGACGTAGATGACGTGGCCTCCTGACCAGGACGTGCCCCAGAGCACGATTCGCGCCGGGTCCACGCCCTCGAGCTGGCGCGCGAAGTCCACGGCGGCGCGGTAGTCCTCGCGGTGGCGGGGGGGAAGCGCGAGCTGGCGCGGCTCGCCGCTCGACTCCCCGAAGCAGCGATAGTCGAAGAGGAGGACGTCCAGGCCGGCCTCGGCAAACGCCTCTGCGAAAGGAAGCAGGCCCGAGTCCTTGGTTCCGCCGATGCCGTGGGCCATGACCACGCAGGGTCGCCCGGACTCCCCGCTCAGCGCGTCCCCCTCGCCCTTCAGGTGCCACGCCGAGCAGAGCTCTCCCTCGCTCGGGAAGCCCAACTCCTGGCGCTCAGGCAACGGCCGCCTCCCGAGAAGCCGCGCGGCCCGCGAGCTGTGCCGCCATCCCGCTGCGTGCCCGCTCCCGGCCGGCCGGGATCTCGGACTTGAGGTCGTGCTCGTAGCGATAGAGGTCGATCTGCATCGTGTGCCGCGGCCTGTCGGCGAAATGGCCCGCCTGGATCTCCTGGTCCCGGCGGATCGTCTCCTCCATCTCCGCCTCGCGGGGCAGGGCGTAGTCGCCGCCCGCGTAGCGGGCCACGAGCTTGCTCTGCATCTCGACGAACGGGAACAGGGTGGGGATCGCCTGCGCGAACCCCACGAAGGCCAGATCGTCGATCCCGGGCCTCCAGATCCGCTTGTAGAGCGGGAAGCGGTTGTCCGGCGCCGAGAGGAACTCCTCGTCGAAGAAGGGGAACGTGATCCTGTAGCCCGTCGCATAGACGATTGCGTCGATCCGCTCGGTGGTTCCGTCCTCGAAGCGGACGCTGTCGCCCTGGAGCTCTGAGACGTTCGGCTTCGCGACAGCGTCGCCCGACCCAAGCCGCAGCAGGAGCTCGTTCGAGACGGTGGGGTGCGCCTCGAGGAAGTTGTGGTTGGGGTGAGGGAGCCCGAAGTTCTCCATCCGTCCCGACGCGATGTAGGGGAGGGGCCTGGCGAGCCAGCGCTGGAGCCGCGGCGGGATGCGCGGGTTGGTCCGGACCACGGTGTCCGTGGGGCGCCCGAACAGATACTTGGGCATCACCCAGGCGCCGCTGCGTGTGGAGATGAAGACCTTGTCGGCGACGCCCTTCCTCGAGAGCTCCGACGTTATGTCAACAGCGCTGTTGCCGATCCCGACGACCAGCACGCGCTTGCCGTGGAGGTCGAGCGGGGTGGTCGGGTCGAGGTAGTGGTGGGAGTGGATCGTCTCGCCGTCAAAGGATCCGGGGAAGTCGGGGAAGCGGGGATCCCAGTGGTGGCCGTTGCCGACGATCAGGAAGTCGAATCCCTCGGAGGAGCCGTCGGAGAGGGTGATCCGCCAGCCGCCTCCGTCCAGCCGCTTCGCATGCTTGACCGCGGTCTCGAAGTGGATTTGGTCGCGCAGGCGGAAGGCGTCCGTGTAGCGGCCGATGTACCCGCGGATCTGGGAGTGGTGGGGGTAGTCGGGGTACTCGTGCGGCCCCATCGGCATGTCCCGGAAGGAGACGCCGTCGCGGGAGGTGTCGATGTGGAGCGACTGGTACGCCGAGGAGAGCCCGTTCGGGTTCCCGAAGTACCAGTTGCCGCCGACGTCGTTGCTCGACTCGAAGCACGTGTAGGGGAGGCCCCAGTCGCTCAGCGCCTTGCCGGCCGTTAGGCCGCTGATCCCGGCGCCGATGATGCAGCTGGTCGGCTTCGCGGCCATCCGCGAGGAGTCTAGAGGCGACTGGCCAGGCGGCCAGTCCGAGTCAGATCTCCTGGAAGAAGTTGAGGCCGAACTGGTCGAGGAACTCCTGCGCCTCGGCGTTCAGGCGGAACAGCTCGTCGGTCCAGATCAGCACGCCCATCACGACCAGGATGGCGCCGCCGATCGCCATGATCGCCCCGTAGTGCCGCTTGACGAAGGCGAAGGCGGTCGTCATCCGCGTGAAGGCGATCGCGGTCAGCAGGAACGGGATCGCGAGCCCGGCCGAATACACGGCAAGGAGGAAGGCGCCGTGCTCGAGATGCTCCGAGGTGCCGGCAGCGCTCAGGATGGAGGCGAGCGCCGGGCCCACACACGGGGTCCAGGCGATCGCGAAGGCCGCCCCCGCGACGATCGGCCCTCCGTTTCCCGCGCGCTCGAGCAGGGAGTCAACGTGCCACTCACGGTTCAACCGGGGGACCAGCGCCGCCGCGATGAAGTAGACCCCCATCGCGATGATCAGCCCGCCGGCGATCTTGTTGAGCAGCTCCCGGTTGTCCTGCAGGGTGCTGCCGAGCCCGGTGGCGGTGAGGCCGAGCAGGATGAAGATCGCCGAGAAGCTGGCGACGAACGCGAGGCTGGGAGGGATCACCCGCCGCCAGTCGGCCTTCCCTAGATCGGTGACCGCCACGCCGGTCACGGCCGAGAGGTAGCCCGGCACGAGGGGCAGCACGCACGGCGAGAGGAACGACACCAGCCCGGCCGCGAATGCCAGGGGGATGCCTACGCCTGCCGCGGGATCGCTCTCCATGCCTGGAAGTGTGGAGGAAAGCCCTGATCGGAGACCGTGTTTTCTACGGATGTGGGGCCTTCCACCCGGGGCTAGCGTTTCCGGACTGAGCCAACGTGGCGTATCCAAACGACCGTGATTGGCTCATCTGCGCGCCGACCTTCATCCCCCTGGGGTCGGCGCGTCAGTTTTTGCGGGTCTTTCTCTAGCGTTCGGGCCGTGAGCCGCGCCCTCAGCCTGATCGCCGCCGCCGCACTGGCGAGCCTCCTCGCCTCCTGTGGCGGAGACGAGACCGAACAGCTCACCGAGGATTCGGTGCGCGAGTGCCTCGCCGATCATGAACTGGGCGCGAAGGCGCACGGTGCGGAGGCGTCGGGCCCGCCGCTCTACCTGAGCACCGCGCCGGACTTCAGCGCCTACTCACGAAGCGGGACGAGGGTCGACGTCGTGGTCCAGGGAACCGAGGCGAAGGCGGAGCGAACCGCCGCGGACGTGCAGGGAGCGATGCTGCCGCTCGGGATCTCGGACGCGGATCAGCGCGTCGTCGCGAAGCAGAATGCCGTCGCGGTGTTCGCCGACTCCCCGTCGCGCGCGGAGCGAGAGGCGGTGTCCGCCTGCCTGGGGTGAGCCGCTTCGGCTAGTTGCCGACGAGCTCGAACCAGACGCTCGTGTTGCCGTCTTTGACGCCCCAGCGGTCGCTCATCGCCTCCACTATGGGCAGGCCGTAGCCGCCCCGGGCGCCGCGTTCGCTCTCACGCCAGATCTCGACCTTGCCGCGGCCCTCGTCCTCGATCTCGCCGCGAATGGCCTCGCCATCCCGCCAGATGCGGAGCGCGATCGGCCGATCCGGGCCGTGCTTGATTGCGTTCGTCACAAGCTCGGAGACGATCACGGTGACGCCGTCCCGGGTTCGCTCATCCAAGCCCTCGAGCACCCGCCGGAGGGCATGGCGAGCTTCCCCCACCGATTCCGGCCGGGGGGGCAGAGTCATATCTAGCTCTTGATCCACCACGAGCATCGTCGTACGTCTTTTCTATACCCACATCCGTAATTCCCACAACACCGTGGGCCGGATTTCCCGCACCCGGATGGGGTCCGTAGGCGTGCCGGAGGCAACGCTCGATAAGAACAGTTACGTAAACCTGGCCACGAGCCCGGAGTCAGGCGATCCGCGACCCCAGGGCCACGTCCTCGCCGGGATGCAGCAGGATCACGCCCTTCTCGTCGTCCAGAGCCCCCAGGACGAGCACCTCCGACGAAATCGGCCCTACTTGCCGCGGCGGGAAGTTCACGACCCCCACGACGAGCCGTCCGGTGAGCTCCTCGCGCGAATAGTTCGTTATCCGCGCCGAGGAGCGCTTTCGGCCGATCTCCGGGCCGAAGTCGATCTCCAGCTTCCAGGCGGGTTTTCGCGCCTCCGGGAAGTCCTCGACGGCGACGATCCGCCCGACGCGCATGTCCACGGCCTCGAACTGCGCGAAATCGATCTGTTCGCCCGGCGTGCTGGCCATTCGCGGTATCCAAGCACGCTCAATCTCTCGTAGATTCGCCCGTTTTTCGCGGTTCCCGGCCCCAAGCGGCTCCTACCTACTTACGATGAGTGCATCAGCGAGCGAGTCCTCGTCAAGCCGCCTCCGACCCTCGCCGGCCTCCGGGAGATCTCGGCCCCGGCGCTCGTGGCCATGTTCGCGGCGAGCCTTATTGCCATTGTTGATGGACTCGCTGGACAAAGCGTGCTGCTGATCGGCCTGCTCGCGATCCCGCCGGTCATCGCCGCGATGAGGTCCTCGAGGCCCGAGACCGCCGTGGTCGGGGCCCTCTGCGTGACGCTCGCGGCGATCTCGGCGACCTGGAACCTCGGCGAGGACCAACTCCTTCAGTACCTCACCACGCTCCTCACCGCAGGCGCTGGAGCGCTGCTGGGGCTCTGGATCGCGACTCTGAGGACGAATTTGAGGCGCGAGCAGGACGCGTCCGAGCTGCTCGCCGACGCCAGCGTCCTCATGGAGGGGGCCCTCGACCAAAAGCAGCGGGCGGACGAGCTCGTCCGCCTCGCAGTCCCCGCTCTCGGCGACGTCGCGATGGTCGACATGATCGATCCCAGTGGCGAGATCGTCCGGTTCGCCGCCGAGGGCCTCGATCCCGAGCTCGCCGAGGCCTTCGTTCGACTGCGGGAGGAGGGCCCGATCGATCCGAGCGGCGCCCATCCCGCCGCCGAGGTGATCCGCACCGGGCGCCCGCAGGTGCTCGACCAGCTCTCGGACGACCAGGTCGAGGCGATCACCTCGCGCAGCAACGAGCGGGCCTTGCTGCGCCGTCACCGGTTCAACTCCTGCATGGTGCTCCCGCTCGGCGCGCGCGGATCGGTGCTCGGCGCGCTGACGCTCTGGATCATGAGCGCGAACCGGGGCTTCGACGATACGGCGCGCCGCACCGCGAAGCGGCTTGCGGACAGGGCCGCGCTCGCCCTCGACAACGCCCGGCTGCACGAGCAGCAGGCGCACATCGCCGGCGTCCTCCAGCACAGCCTCCTCCCCCGCTCCCTGCCGCGGATGAGTGGCTTCGAGGTCGCCTCGCGGTTCCTCGCGGCCGGCGAGGCAGCCTACGAGGTGGGCGGCGACTTCTACGACGTCTTCCCCAGCGGCGGCGGGACCTGGAACGCCGTGATCGGCGATGTCTGCGGGAAGGGCCCCGAGGCGGCGGCGCTGACTTCGCTCGCCCGCTACACGATTCGCACCGCGTCCTCGCCGGAAACCGATCCGAGCGAGGTCCTCAGGACCCTGCACGACTCGATCAACGCCGAGAGATCCGACCTGCGCTACTGCACGGCTGCGCTGGCGCGCATCGCCGCGCCGTCGAACGGGGCCGACGACGCGCGGCTGACAGTCTCCCTCGGCGGTCATCCGCTTCCGCTGATCCTGCGGCGCGACGGGACCGTGGAGCGGGTCGGTGAGCCTGGGACCCTGCTCGGCGCCCTCCCCTCCCCCGCGCTCGCGGACGTCGACGCGAAGCTCTGCCCCGGGGACGCGCTGGTGCTCTACACCGACGGGATGATCGAGCCGCGCGATCGCGCCAACGGGGAGAGCCCCGACTGGCTGGAACGGCAGCTCGCGGGGGCCTCCGGCGAAAGTGCGGAGCAGGTCGCGGAGCGACTCGCGGCCGCGGCGATCGAGCGCCAGGGCGGCGAGCCCCGAGACGACATCGCCGTACTCGTCCTGTATCGCAGTGGCGAGGGCTAGCGGCCGGCGGCCGGTGCACATCGGCTGCTCGGGCTGGTCCTACACCGACTGGCGCGGGCGCCTCTATCCGGAGAAGCTCCCGGAGAAACGCTGGCTCGCCACCTACGCCGAGCACTTCGACACTGTCGAGGTGAACAACACCTTCTATCGGCTGCCCTCCAAGTCCGCCGTCGAGACCTGGGTGAGGGAGACCCCCGACGACTTCGTCTTCGCCGTCAAGGCGAGCCGCTACCTCACCCACGTCAAGCGCCTGAAGGGGCTCGGGCCCTACCTGAAGCGCTTCTACGACCCCCTGAAGCCGCTGATCGAGTCCGGAAAGCTCGGGCCGGTGCTCTGGCAATTCCCCGAGAACTTCCACCGCGACGACCAGCGGCTGAGCAAGGCCCTCGAGCAGCTTCCGGACGGGCGGCACGCCTTCGAGTTCCGCCACCCGAGCTGGTTCGTCAAGGACGTCTACGAGCTGCTGGGCGCACACGATGCCGCGCTGGTGATCGGCGACCACCCGAAGTGGCCGTTCCAGACCCACGAGCGAACGGCCGGCTGGACCTTCATCCGCTTCCACCACGGCCGGCGCGGGCGGAAGGGCAACTACTCCTATCCCGAGCTCGAGACCTGGGCGCGCCGCCTCGGTCAGTGGCGGCGCTCCACTGAGATCTACGCCTACTTCAACAACGACTGGAGCGGCTACGCGCCGGAGAACGCGCTGAAGCTGAAGAAAAGCCTCGGCTAGTGCTTGCGCCAGTTGCGCCCGAGCATGCGGCTCAGGCGACCGCCGCGGGCCGGCTTGAAGCTCGGGGGCGCCTTCTCGGGCGGCGGTAGCTGGGCGACGGCTGTCGTCTCGATGTTGAGGCGCACCGCGCGCTCCGCCGTGCGGGCGACCTCGGGCGCATCCACGAAGCGCAGCTTCCCGTCGCTGGTCTCGATCACGAACCCGTCGAGGATGTGCTCGCGGTAGTTGTCGACCACCTGGTCCACCTTCCCGACCTGCTCCCCGTCGGAGGAGTAGACAGGGGTGCCGCGCTTCACCGCGGCGTAATGGATCCCGGGGCCGTCGTCGCTCGTCATGCGGAGAAGCATACGAGGCCGGCTCAACCGGCCCGCTCGCGCGAACTCCGCGATCTCACGGGCCAGCTTGCCGCCCTGCCAGGCGAGCGGGGCCTTCCCGGCCTCCTCGCTGACGAAGGACGCGTTCGAAAGGCTCTCGGCCCACGCCTCGGCCACCGCATAGGGATGGCCGGGATCGGCATCGTCGCGGCTGGCCACCACCAGGGCGGGGATGTCGAGGGACTCCAGCTCCGCCATGCCGTCGAAGGGCACCGAGCGCGGCACCTCGCGGAGCGCCCGCGCCACGGCCTCCGGATGCTCGTGGAGCTCCATCCGCTCGCGGGTGAAGCGAAGCACCGTGTCGCGCCAGCTCGGGTCGGCGCCAAGCTGGTCTTCATAGACCGCCATGAAGCCGTCGACCCCATCCCCCTCGAGGCCGTCGGCGAGCCGGCCCCAGCTCTCGAGGATCTCGTCCGGCGCGGGCAACCCGAGCTGAACGGGGCCGATGAAGACGGCACCGGCCAGCTCGTCCGCATGCTCGAGTGCGTAGGTGGCCGCCGTGTGGCACCCCATCGAGTGCCCCGCCAGCACGGGTCGCTCGACCGAGCGTGCCTCGAGCACGCGGGCGAGGTCCCGCGCGAGCTCCTGATAGTCGTAGCCGCCCCCGGCGGGCGGCGCATCGGAATCTCCGTGCCCGCGCGCGTCATAGGAGATCTGCTCGTACCCCCGGCGGGCCAGCGCGTTGGACCCATGGACGACGTATCGCCGGGTTGCGGTGACCCCGTGCAGGAGGACGATCGGCTGCCCCTCCCCCACGCTCTCGCCCGTCAGCTCGATCTCGGAGGACTCGATGTCGAACGTCTCTGACTCGAAGCTCTCGGCCGCCAAGCGCTAGAGGGCCTCGATCGCCCGCTCGAGGTCACCGACGTCCTGGTAGCGGAGGCCGAAGAGCGCTACGTGCCGGTAGCGGACGACGCCGTCGTCGACCAGGAAGATCGACCGGCGGATGAACCCTCCCGGCCCGACAACCCCGTACGCCTTCGCCACCCGCTTGCCGGGGTCGGAGAGGAGCGGCACGGTCAGCCTGTGCTCGGCGCTGAACCGCTCGTGCGATTCGACCGACTGCGGCGAGATCCCGACCATCTCCACCCCGAGGGACTCAATGCGGTCGCCGTCCTCGCGATAGGAGCAGAACTGCTTGGTGCAGACCGGCGTGAAGTCGCCCGGATAGAAGGCGAGGATCAGCCGCTTGCCCGCGTAGTCGGAGAGGCTGTACGTGCGCCCGCCCGTTCCCTCCAGCTGGAAGGCCGGCGCCGACTGGCCCACCCTGAGCTTCGCCATCAGCCCTCCTTCAGAGTGATGCTCTCGACCGCGACAGGCGCGGTCGGCTTTCCCTCGGGTCCTCCGAGCTCCTCGATCCGCTGCACGACCTCGAATCCTTTCGTGACCTTGCCCAGCAGAGCGTAGTCGGGGCTGAGCCCCGCGTCGGCAGCCGTGACCACGAAGAACTGGCTGCCGGACCGCCCCGGTGGCTCCGCGGCGGTCTTCGCCATCGCGACGGTCCCACGGGTGTAGGAGAGATTCGGCGGCGGGGGCTCGTCCACGAAGTAGCCCGGCCCGCCGGTCTGATCGCCCTTCGGGTCGCCGGTCTGGATCACGTAACCCCGCTCGATCCTCGGGATCGCCAGCCCGTCGTAGAAGCCCTGCTCGACGAGACCCGCGAACGACGCGGTCGTCTTCGGCGCTCTGTCGACGTCGAGCGTGATCTCGAAGACCCCGCAGCTCGTCGTCACCACCGCGGTGGTCGGCGCGGTCAGACGCTCCGTCGAGCGGCTCGCCGAGACCTCCCTGGAGGAGGGGGCCTCGACCTCGGCGCAGCCCTCGGGCAGGTCGGCTGATTGCTCATCGTCGTTCCCTCCCCCGCATCCGGCCAGCGCCACGGCGGCGATCAGGCCGATGAGTGCTTTTCGCCGCGACCTCACGGGGGCGAGAGGCTATCTGCCCCCGCCTGCGATGATCGCGCCGTGCCGGAGAGCCCCCTGAGCGAGCCCTCTGACAGGCCGTCCCGCCGGGTGCGGGTGATGGGCAGGGCGCTGAACTCCCTGGTCGCCCGATTCCCCGGCTCGTGGCCTCTGATCAGGGGGCTGACGCGCCGCTTCTTCGACCGGGAGGCGCCCACCTGGGGCGACCGGATCGACCGCTCGTCCGCCTCGTATCTGGCGCCCCTCGCGGCCGGCCTGCTCCACCTGCCACCCGATCCCGAGCGAGTGCTCGATCTCGGCACCGGCACCGGGGATGCCGCCCTGCTGCTCGCCCGCGAGTACCCCCACGCCCGTGTGCGCGGCATCGACCTCTCCCCCGAGATGGTCCGGCGCGCACAGAAGCGGATCGGTCTCGATCCCGAGGGGCGGGTGGCCTTCCGCGTCGCCGACGCCTCTCACCTGCCCTACGAGGAAGCCTCCTTCGATCTGGTGGCCCAGCTCAACATGCCGCCCTTCTACCGGGAGACCGCCAGGGTGCTGCGGCCCGGTGGGCACTTCGTGATCGCCGCGAGCTGGGGGCCGGCCACGCCGTTCTACACGCCCGAGGCCGTGCTGCGACGCGGCTTCGAGCGCGTCGGGCTCGAGAAGGTCACAGCCGGCGGTGCGGCCGATGGCACCTACTTCGTCGCCAGGCGGCCCGGCTAGATTCGCCGGATGAGCTCCGAGCGCCGTCACCTGCTCCTCTGCAATCCGTCCTCCGGCGGAGGCCGCTCGGCCAAACTGCTGCCCGAGGTCGAGCGCCAGCTCACAGCGCATGGCGTCACCTCTCGAACGGTCATGACCCGGAGCCTCGAGCAGGGGATCGACGAGGCCCTCCGCGCCGGAGAGGCCGGTGAGATCCCGGTGGTGATGAGCGGCGATGGGCTGATCGGGCAGGTCGGGGGCGCCCTCGCAGAGTCGGACACCCCGCTCGGGATCGTCCCAGGAGGGCGGGGCAACGACTTCGCCCGGGTGCTGGGAATCCCCACCGAACCGAAGGGCGCGGTCGCTGTGCTCGCCGCGGGCGAGGAGCGCCGGGTCGACGTGGGCGACGTGAACGGCAGGCGCTTCCTCTGCGTGGCCTCCTGCGGCTTCGACTCCGTGGCCAACGAACGCGCCAATAAGACGCGCCTGATCAAGGGAAACCTGGTGTACGCCTACGCGGGCCTTCGCACGCTGGCTACCTGGAAGCCGGCCACATTCAACGTGACGCTCGATGGGGAACGAACCGTCGGTTGCACCGGCTACTCGGTCTCGGTCGCCAACAGCAAGGCTTTCGGCGGCGGCATGTTCATCGCCCCCGACGCCGAGCTCGACGACGGACTCTTCGATGTGGTGATGAGCGCCTCCACCAGCAAGTTCCGCTTCCTCGTCAACCTGCCCAAGGTCTTCAAGGGGACCCACGTAGAGGAGCCGGCGGTGACGGTCGAGCGAGCCGCCGAGGTCGAGGTGAGCGCCGACCGCGAGTTCGCCGTGTACGCCGACGGGGAGCATCTCTCGGACCTGCCGGCCAAGCTACGGATCCTGCCGAGCGCCCTGCGCGTGATCGCGCCCGAGCCGGGCTAGAAGAAGTTGTCGCCGGTGATCGTCGGCTTGGTGGTCCCGAACAGCCACTGCTGGAAGAACGTGTCGAGCTTCGCCAGGTTGGCACCCGAGAAGCCGCTCTCCTCCTTGGCGAGGGCGATGAACTGCGCGGTGTTCCCGTTCGAGTGCCGGTGCTGCGCATGCCAGGTCCGGGCGAGGCTGAAGAAGCGGCCATCGCCGATGATCTCTCGCAGTGCCTGCAGCATCATCGCCGGCCGGGTGTAGCTCGGGAAGGTCGAGAAGAGGCCCGCGGCGCTGGGGTCCGCCGGGGGGTCGGAGTAGTCGTTCGCCGGATTGGCGTACTCGGTGTCGAATTGCTGTGCCGGGGTCAGCGGGTTGCCGTTCTCCTCGTTGTCCCAGATCCACTCCGACCAGGTGGCCCAGCCCTCGTTCAGCCAGATGTCCTTCCAGGTCACGAGCGTGACGCTGTCCCCGAACCACTGGTGCGCGATCTCATGGGCGAGCGTGGTCGGGGCCACCGTGGCAGAGGGAAAGTGCGCCTTGGTCTGCACCTCGAGGGCGTAGCCGACGTCGGAGCTGTCGACGACGGTGCCAGTCGAGTCAAACGGATAAGTCCCGTAGAGGACCGAGAAGTACTCGACCATCTCCGGCTGCATCCCGGTGATCAACCCCGCGGCCGTCTTCTGCGCCGGAGAGAAGGCGCTGTGGATGAAGTTGTAGATCGGCAGCCCCTGCGGGGTCGCCGACTGAGTGAAATCGAAATCGCCCACGGTGGCCGTCGAGAGGTATGTGGAGAGCGGGTCCGCGCTGCTCCAGCGCCAGGTCGTCGTGCCGTCGCCGTTGTCCTCTGGCGGCGAGGCCAGCTCGCCGTTCCCGAGGGCCGTCTTGCCCGTCGGAACGGTCAGCTCGAAGTCGTAGCTCGCCTTGTCCGCAGGGTGGTTGTTGCAGGGCATCCAGGTCATCGCCCCGATGGGCTCGTTCACGACGAAGGCCCCGTCGGAGGTGTCGGCCCAGCCTTCGTCGGTCCCGTCCGGGTCCGTGTGCCGTTGCGGGTCGCCCGTGTAGGCGACCTCGATCGTGAAGGTCGCCCCGTCGGCGATCGGGCTCGCCGGAGTGATGACCAGCTTCGTCGGCGGGCACGGAGCGGGCGGCGTCGCGGACGAGCACGCCACCGGGGCGACCCGGGCGAAGGTCGCGGGCGCCCCGTCCACCTCCACGGCGCTCACCGTCAGCCCCTCGAGGTCGAGGCTGAGCTCCGAGAGCGCCTGCGTGGCCTGGGCGGTCACCGTCGTGGCCGTGCCCGGCAGGAACATGTCCCCTCCCGCGTTGGTCCAACGGAGCTCGACGTCGTAGCTCTGCACGTCGTATCCACCGTTTCCAACCTCTGGGAAGAGCGGATCGCCAAGCGTGCGCGCACCCGGGGTCGGATCTGGTCCGGGCGTGGCCCCTCCCGGCGGACCGCCCCCTCCGGACGGGGTGCTCCCTCCCCCCGTCGCCCCCGGGACGGTAAGCGCGGCCCTCGCCGCGCGGCAGGGCCCATGGCCGCCACCGCGGCGCACGACGCAGACGTGGATCGAGTACGCCCCCGGGCTGATGCCCTCCAGCAGCGTCGCCTGAAGCGCGAACGCTCCACGGCCCCTGCCCGGCAGCTTCACCCTCCGCTCGCCGAGGACCGGGCCGCCGGCCCCCAGCAGCACACGGACCAGAGCGTTAACCCTCGATCGCGCGGAGTTCTTGATCGTCCCCGCCACCGCAAAGGCCTGACCCGGCGAGGGGGTCGAGGGGGCGGTCTCGACCGATCGAATCGACAGCTTCGGCTTCGCCGCCGCGGCCCCTGCCAGACCGGTACCCACGAGGAGCCACGCTCCTGTTGCGACCAGCAGTGACACCCACATGCGGCACACCGGCCGGAGTCTCATGCGCCGATCGTAGGTAGACCGCTCTCGGGGCGCGCTGGTTGGCCGGGCTAACCTGCCCAGCGCCATGGGCATCGTGTTCAGCGCAAAGCGCGGCCTCGCTCGTGCGGTCGGCAGACTCAGCCGCTCGAGTGGGCGCGGCGGTGGCACCACCCTGCCTGGCCGCATGCTGGTGCGAATGGATCGCGACGCGATCGAGCGCCTCGCGGCGCGGCTTGAGGGAGGCTCGATCGTGGTCAGCTCCACCAACGGCAAGACCACGACCGCTGGAATGATCGCGAGCATCCTCCGGGCGGCGGGCCGGGAGCCCGTCCACAACCGCGCCGGCTCGAACATGCACTGGGGCGTGGCCACAGCGCTGCTCGAGCAGGAGGGCACCGAGGGGCTGTTCGAGCTCGACGAGGCCTGGCTGCCGCGCGTCGCGCCGAAGCTGCGGCCTCGGCTGCTGGTGCTCGGCAACCTCTTCCGCGACCAGCTCGACCGCTACGGCGAGCTGGAGCGGCTCGCCGACGAGTGGGCAGAACTGGTGGAAGGCCTCGCCGGAACCGCACAACTCGCACTCAATGCAGATGACCCGCTGATCGCCGACCTCGGGCGGGATCGCGAGCTGAAGCGCCGCCCGGGCGTCACCTACTTCGGGATCGAGGACACGAGCCAGGCGCTCCCAGAGCTCCAGCACGCCCACGACGCGAAGCACTGCCGCCGCTGCGGGGCGCCCTACGCCTACGACCTCGCCTTCGTCGGCCACCTCGGCCACTACACCTGCCCCAAGTGCGACGCGGATCGGCCGGAGCCCGAGATCGCGGCCACCTCGATCAAGCTCCTTGGCCTCTCCGGGTCGCACGTCAGTGTGCGGACACCGGAGGGCGAGCTGGAGCTGGATCTCCCCCTCCCCGGCCTCTACAACGTCTACAACGCGCTCGCGGCGGTCACGGCCGGACTGCGATCCGGGATCGGGCTCGAGCAGATCCGCTCGGGGCTCGAGGGAATGCGAGCCGTGTTCGGCCGCGTCGAGACGATCGAGGTGGGCGGCAAGTCCGTCTCCATCCTTTTGATCAAGAACCCCGCGGGGGCCAACGAGGTCCTCCGAACGCTGAGGCTAGAGGCCACCGACGGCGGGCTCGACCTCTGGGTCGCGCTCAACGACCGGATCGCCGATGGCCGTGACGTCTCCTGGATCTGGGACGCCGACTTCGAGCTGCTCGCCGACGACGTCCGGCAGGTCGTCTGCGCGGGCACCCGCGCCCCCGAGATGGCGCTGCGCCTGAAGTACGCCGGCTGGCCGGAGTCTGCGCTCGAGGTGAGCGAGCCAATCAGGGCCTCGCTCGACCGGGCGGTCTCCGCCGCAAACGGGCATCTGTACGCGCTGCCCACCTACACCGCACTGCTGGAGCTGCGCAACCTCCTCGCGGACCGCGGCCTGGCGCCGGAGTACTGGGAATGAGCTCCCGCCACGCAGCCGCAGCGGAGTCGAACGAGCAGACGATCTGGCAGGAGGTCGAGTTCGGCTCCTATGAGGCGGACCTGCCGCTCTGGCTCGAGCTGGCGCGATCCGCGGACGGGCCGGTGCTCGAGCTGGGCGCCGGCGCGGGCCGGGTTGCCGTCCACCTCGCCGAGCAGGGTATCCGTGTGACGGCGCTGGAGCGGGAACCCGAGCTGATCGCCGAGCTCGAGCGGCGCGCCGCTGCTCTCAAGACCATGCGGGTCGTGGCCGCCGACCTTGCCCAATTCGCCCAAATTCGCCTTCCGGAGGAGCCCGGGCTGACGATCGCCCCGCTCCACGTGCTCCAGACGCTCGAACCCGGCGCGCGCTTGGCCCTGCTCGGCGGCCTGCGGAACCTGGTCTCGCCGGGCGCCGTCCTCGCCGCCGCGCTGGTGGACGAGTCGACCTTGCTGAGCGCCGGGGCCGCTGCCACCCAGATCCTCCCCGACATGCGTGAGGTGGAGGGCTGGGTCTACTCGAGCGAGCCGCTCTGGGTCCAGGTCGGCACCGAGAGGCTCAAGGTCCGGCGCATTCGCGAGCGGGTCTCCCCCGAGGGCGAGCGGGAGCGCGTGGTCCACGACGAGGTGCTGCACCGGATCAGCCCCGATCGCCTCCAGCTCGAGGCCGAGGACGCCGGCTTCTCTTCCGCGGGGGTGCGCGCGGTCCGTTCCGGCGCCCACGAGGCCGATTCGGTCGCCGTCCTGATGGAGGCGGTTTGAGCCCACCGGCGGCGACGAACGGGACGGAGCTGCGCCTGGTCGCGCTCTATCCGGAGCAGATGAACATCTACGCCGACCGCGGCAACATCCTGCTGCTCCAGCGCCGCTGTGAGTGGCGCGGCATCGGCTTCCGCTACACGGCGTCCGGTCCCGGAGAGGGGTTCGATCCGGCCGACCACGACCTGATCTACATCGGCGGCGGCCAGGACCGTGACCAGGTCCTGGTGGCGGAGGACATGCTGCGCAGCAAGCGCGATGCGATCGCCGCGGCCGTCGAGGACGGCGCCGTGCTGCTCGCGGTCTGCGGCGGCTATCAGCTACTCGGGCACCGCTACCAGCTCGGGGACGACTCCATTCCTGGGCTTCGCATCGCCGATCTGGAGACCGTGCGCGAGCCCGGACCCAGGCTCATCGGCAACATCGCGATCGAGGCTGAACTCGCTGGCGAGACCCAGGTCCTGGCCGGGTTCGAGAACCACGGCGGCCGCACCTACCTCGGCGCGGACGCCGAGCCGCTCGGGAAGGTCCTCCATGGGCACGGGAACAACGGGAGCGACGGCCACGAGGGGGTGCGGCGCCTGAACCTGGTCGGCACCTACATGCACGGCCCACTGCTGCCCAAGAACGCCTCCCTGGCGGACCGGCTGATCGCGCTCGCGCTCGAGCGCCGCACGGGGACCCTCCCCGAACTCGAGCCGCTCGAGGACGAGCTGGAGGCGGCCGCCCACGCCACCGCCCTGCGTGTGGCTCAGCGCGGTTAGGGCCCGTGAGCGATGCCCGATAGGATCATCGAAGCGTGACGATCGTTCTCATCCTCATCGGCCTGGTGGTCCTCGTCGGGGTGATCTACATCCTGATGAGGAACAGCATCATCGCCTCGCGGAACCGCGTGGACGAGGCGTGGAGCGGGATCGACGTCCAGCTCAAGCGGCGGCACGATCTGATCCCCAACCTGGTCGAGTCGGTCAAGGGCTACGCGACCCACGAGCAGAAGACGTTCGAGAACGTGACCAAGGCCCGCAGCCAGGCGATGCAGGCCGAGGGCGTGGAGAGCACCGCCAAGGCGGAGTCCGCCCTGGGCGCCGCGCTCGGACAGCTCCGCGTGGTCGCCGAGCAGTACCCCGACCTCCGCGCCACCGAGAACTTCCAGCAGCTTCAGCGCCAGCTCTCTGAGCTGGAGGACGAGATCCAGGCCTCGAGGCGGATCTACAACTCGAACGTCCAGTCCTACAACACGAAGATCCAGCAGTTCCCGGTGTCGATCGTCGCCAACCAGGGCGGGTTCGAGGACCGCGAGTTCTTCGAGATCGAGGACGCGGCGGACCGCGAGGTACCCGAGGTCTCCTTCAGCCCGACGCCGCCCGCCACGGGCCAGGCCCCGCCGGCCGCGAGCTAGGAGCCGCTGCTCCCAAAGCCGGCCCTGCCCCGCTCCGAGGTGTCCAGCGCCTCGGCCTCTAGCGGGCGCGCGTGAGCCACGGGGACGAGGAGCAGCTGCGCGATCCGGTCGCCGACCGCGATCGGGACGTCCGTGGTCCTGTCGGTGTTGAGCAGCAATACCCGCAGCTCGCCGCGGTAGCCCGGGTCGATCAGGCCCGGGGAGTTGACCAGGGCGATGCCGTGCTTGATGGCGAGGCCGGAGCGCGGCAGTACCAGTCCGGCGAGTCCCTCCGGGACCTGCACGGCGAGGCCGGTGCCGACGCTGACGCGGCCCCCTGGGGAGATCCGGGCGCTCTCGGCGGCGTAAAGATCCAGGCCCGCGTCGGAGTCGTGGGCACGGGTCGGCAGGATCGCCGCCCCGCTCAGCTTGATGAAGCGGAGCTCCTCGCCGGGAGCGAGGTCATCCACCGGGTCCCAGGCGCCGTTCCCGGCCGCTTCAGTCCCGACCGGCCTCCGTGGCTCGGTGGGCTCCTCGCCCTCCATTGACGTCGAGCTCGGAGAATCGCTCGGCGACGGGGGCAGGAAGGAGAGCGCGAACGAGAACGCCGTCCGCGCGATCTTCGCGCTCGAGATCACCAGCGACCTCGTGAAGCTCGCTAAGCCACTCACCATGGGCAAAGGGTACGAGCAACTCAACCTCGGTGAGACTCGTGCGGATCTGGACCGCGATCTTCTCGCGCAAGCTGCCGAGTCCCTCGCCGGTCTCGGCGGAGACGAGCACGGCGTCGCGGTGGCGCAGCGCGAGCTCGCGGCGCTCGGCCTCGTCAAGCAGGTCGATCTTGTTCATCACCAGCAGCCGGGGCTTGGAGCCGGCGCCGATCTCGTCAAGAACCGAGTCCGCCGCCGCGATCGAGGCGAGCCGGGCCCGCTCGGGCTCCGAGCCGTCCACGACGTGCACGATGAGGTCGGCGAGCACCGTCTCCTCGAGCGTCGCCTTGAAGGCCTCCACCAACTGGTGTGGGAGCTTGCGGATGAAGCCGACGGTGTCGGTGAGGAGGTAGCGGCGCCCGTCTTCCGTGAAGGCGCGCGTGGTCGGGTCGAGCGTCTCGAACAGCCTCTCCCCCACGCCGACCCCGGCCCCGGTCAAGGCGTTCAGAAGGGTTGACTTGCCCGCGTTCGTGTACCCGGCGAGCGCCACCGAGGGCAGGGCTGCGCGCTCCCGCCTGGCCCTCATCACGGTCCGGTTTCGGTCGACCCGCTCCAACCGGCGACGCAGCGCGGTGATCCGGTCTCGGGCGAGGCGGCGGTCGGTCTCGATCTGGGACTCGCCGGGTCCCCTCGTGCCGATGCCGCCGTCGATCCGTCCCGCGCCAAGGCGCTCGAGGTGCGTCCACAGGCCTCGCATCCGCGCGAGGTTGTATTCGAGCTGCGCGAGCTCGACCTGGAGCTTGCCCTCGGCGGAGTGGGCGTGGTCGGCGAAGATGTCGAGGATGACCGCGGTGCGGTCGATCACCGCGACCCCGAGCGCCCCCTCGAGGTTTCGCTCCTGCCGCGGGGCGAGCTCGTCATCGGTCGCGACCACGTTGGCGTTGGCGGCGCTGACCTCGCGGTTCAGCTCCGCCAGCTTCCCCTTGCCCAGGTAGAGGTTCGGATCCGGCTCCGAGCGCCGCTGGATCAGCTCGCCGGCCGTGGCGACTCCGGCGGTCCGCAGCAGCTCCTTGAGCTCGGCGAGTGGGTCCTCGGTGTGATCGCCGTCGCGGACCACCCCGACCACCAGCGCACGTTGTGCCGCGCGCGGGTTGGAGACACCGGCGCCATTGCGGCGACGTGGCTCTCCGTTGTGGGGTTGCTCCACTACCCAGATGTTAGGGCGCGCACTGGAGCGGTCCCGTGGGCAGCCTGGTCAGGCTAGGCCGGCTGCGGCGCGGGCGTGCGCGGAGCGGCCGGAAGCAGGCAGGCGGCGACGATGACCGCGGCGAAGGCGCTGGCGCGCGCGACCACGGCGAGGGCGTTGGAGCCGACAGGATCGCCGAAGACGAGCACGCCGCCGGTGATCGCGGCGATGTTGACCGCGACCGAGGAGACCACGATCACGTCGATCGCGCCTCCGAGCTGGAGCGCACGCGCAAACGCGTAGAAGGCGCCGAACCCGGCGATCGCGGCGACCGCGGTCCACGGGCTGATGATGCTGAGTGGCGATGCAGGGACGGTGTCGGCGAGGGCCTTGATCGCGACGTCGCAGACGCCGATCAACAGGCCTCCGGCCAGCGCCAGCAGCAAGCCGCCGTGGCGCCCCACGGCCTCGTGCCGGTGCGAGAGGAGAAGGGCCAGGCCAATTCCGATGGCTCCGGCCTCGAAGCTGATCATCGCCGACTGCGAGTACCCGGATTCCGCCGCCCCCTCAGTGGCGGACAGGGCGAGGAACGCGAGGCCGGCGGCGCTCAGCCCGAGCCCGGTCAGCTCCCGCGGGCCCAACGTGATCCCGAACCATCTCCTGGCGGGAACCACCAGCAGCACCAGCCCGCCGGCAATCACGGCCTGGACCAGCGAGAGCGGCGCCAGTGCGAGGGCTGCCACGTGCAGGAGCCAGGCGCCGGTGGCGACCGCGAATCCGATGGTCCACCACTTCGACCGGAACAG
This sequence comes from uncultured Solirubrobacterales bacterium, assembly GCA_963752605.1. Classification (GTDB taxonomy): domain Bacteria; phylum Actinomycetota; class Thermoleophilia; order Solirubrobacterales; family 70-9; genus CAVVYW01. Next base: position 448,612 of record CAVVYW010000005.1, on the reverse strand, counting down.
CGCAGCGGCGCTGCGCAGGGGCTGGCTGAAGCGAACGTCGGGGGCGCGGCAGGCGCCGCGGTGCTTGCAGAGCATCGCGACGTTGGTGAGCAGAGCGCACCCCAATGCCAGTATCAGTCCAAGTTCGATCATCTTGATTCGGTTCGACGTACCCGACAGCGAGCTTTAGCGCCAGTCTGATAACTGGCCGCCCCGTTCCCGTTCGAGGGTCCGCCTACCCGGTTGCGAGTATTCCAATCCGTTCTAAAGAAGGCGCCGGTTCCCTTCTCTTAGGCACCGGCGTACCCGGCTTCGCCCCCCGTTTTTGCCGCTAAGAGCGGAGAATCGCCTCGGCCTCGATCTCGACCTTCCAGCGGGGGTCGAGCAGCCCGGCGACCAGGACCATGGTCGAGGCGGGCCGGACGTCGGAGAAGGCCGCGGAATGCGCCTGGCCGACCGCCTCGGCGTCGGCCGCATCGACGATGAACTGCCGGGTGCGCACCACGTCATTCAGGGTCGCGCCGGCCTCAGACAAGGCCTCCGCGATGATCTCCAGGCAGCGGGCGGCCTGCACCCCGACGCTGGGATCGCAGGAGCCGTCGGGCCAGACCGGCGCCGTCCCGGAGACGATCACCCGGTCCCCCACCCGGATCGCGCGGCTGAAGCCGATCTCGCCCTCGAAGGGCGAGCCGCTGGAGATCCGTTTGCGCTCGCTCACGTGCGGAGGCCCGTCAGGGCGTGAGATGGGTGCGCATCCGCTCCACCGCCTCCTCGAGCAGAGGCTCGGGAGTGGTGAGCGAGATGCGGAAGAACCCCTCGCCGCTCGGTCCGTACATCGAGCCCGGCGAGACGACCACCGACGCCTCCTCCAGCACCAGCTCGGCGAACGAGGTTGAGGTGTGGCCGTCCGGGACCGGCGCCCAGATGTAGATCGTGCCCTTCGGGGGCTCGACCTCCACGCCGATCGCGCCAAGCGATTCCACGACCAGGTCCCGGCGGCGCTGGTAGATCGAGCACATCTCGTGAACGTTGCTCCTCGGGCCGCGCAGGGCCGCGGCCCCAGCGAGCTGGATTGCCTCGAAGAGTCCCGAGTCGACGTTCGACTTCAGCCGCCAGTAGGTCTTGATCGCGTCGGCGTTGCCGAGGATCGCCGCGCATCGCCAGCCGGTCATGTTGAAGCCCTTCGACAGGGAGAAGACCTCCACCCCCACCTCCTTGGCCCCCGGGGTCGCCAGGAAGCTCGGCGCGACGTAGCCGTCGAAGGTCGTCTCCGAGTAGGCGTTGTCGTGCACCACGAGGAACTCATGCTCCCTGGCGAGCTCGACGACCTGCTCGAAGAAGCCGTCCGGCACGACGGCGCCGGTGGGGTTGTTCGGGTAGTTGATGAACATCAGCCGCGCCGCGTCCAGGCGGTCGGCCGGGATCGCTTCGAGGTCCGGGGCGAACCCGAGCGAGGGCACCAGCGGCAGCAGGTGAGCCTCGGCGCCGGCGAGGAGAGGCCCGCCGGTGTAGACGGGATAGCCCGGGTCCGAGGCCAGCGCCACGTCGCCGGGGTCGAGGAATGCGAAACAGAGGTGGTAGATGCACTCCTTGGCGCCGATCGCGGGAATCACCTCGTTGACCGCGTCTATCTCGACCCCGAAGCGGAGGCGGTAGAAGTCGGCGAAGGCCTCGCGGAACTCGGGGCGCCCGCGGTTCGTCGGGTACTTCTGGGCGCCGGGATCGCCGACGGCCTCGCGCATCGCCTCGACCACGTAGCGGAAGGTCGGCAGGTCGGGATCGCCGATCCCGAGGCTGATCACATCCGCTCCGTGCTCGCGCTTCTCCTCGACCTTGCGCTCGATCTCCGCGAAGGCGTAGGGCGGAATCGCCTCGAGGCGCTTGGATGGATCGGTCCGTGCCACGGGCGCGGAAGACTAGATGCCCGCGCCTGCGTTGACGGGGAAACGGCCGTCCACTACGCCGCGGTCGCGTCGGCCGTGACCTAGACCGGCAGCAGATTCGCCTTCTTCTTGCACTTCTTGCGGGCGCTGCTGGTCTTCTTCTTCTTGCACTTCTTCAGCGCGGCGGCGCGGAGGCCGGTTGCGGCCGGCGGCGGCGTCGGCGGCGTCGCCGCCGGCGTCGTCGGCGGCGTCGGCGGCGGCACCGGGCAGCTCGAGGGCGCGGCTACAACCTCGTCGGCGCCGATGTCGCGGCGCGCGTTGCAGACGCTGTCGGTGATCCCGTCGAGCGCGAACGGGTCGCCGTCGCGGTCGGTCCCGGTCGTCGTCGCCGGGTTGCCCATGTCGATCAGGGTCGGGTTGTTTGCGGTCAGGTGGAACCCAGTGCCATCGGAGGTCTGGCTGCTGAACTGGGCGAACGCCGTAGTCGCATCCGCACAGAGATCGGCAGGCCCCGGACCCCGGTTGAAGTTGGAGGTGCAAGTCGGGGTGCCCGGATCCCCATCCGCCTGGACACCGTTTGAGCTCATGATGATCGTCGAGTCGATCGTGACGCTGCCGGCGCCGTCCAGCCTGACATCGGGTCCCGCCTCGTTGAACAGGGTCGCGTTGAAGATCATCAGCGAATTCGGCGTGGTCGAGTCGTCCACCCCCGAGACGCCGTTCTGGGCGATGATGTCGCCGTTCATGGTCAGCGGATCGTCGGCCAGCGGATCGACGCCGATGCTGAGGCCGTAGATCTGGTTGCGAGCCATCTGGATCGTGCCAGTCGAGTCGGCCGCCGAGGCGTTGAAGATGCCCTTGGTAGTGCCCATCGGGGGACTGGAGCTATCGGGAACGATCCGGTTGTCGCGGATGACGCCGCTGGCGTCATTGAGCGCGATCCCGCCCTGGGTTGTGGCACTCTGAGTGTCCGCCACCTCGAGCGTGTTCTCGGCGACCAGGATCGTGGTTGCGTCGTCCCCCGTGATCGAGATCGAGGTGCCGGCACCCGCTATCTCGTTGTCGATGATCTGGGGCGACTTGGTCCCGCTCGTGGCGGAGACGCTGATCCCGATCGTAGAGTCGGTGCCGGAAACCCCGTCGCTGGCGTCGATCACGTTGCCCATGATCAACGGCGAGCCGACGCCGTCGATGTGACGACTGACGGCCTCGTCCAGGTCGTTGAAGACGTTGTCGATCACGCTGACTCCGCTCACAGCGGTGGCGCTCAGCGAATTCGGCGCGCCAAATATCCTGAAGCCCTGGACCGTCCTCGCGCTGGTACCGCCGTCGATGCTGAAGCCCGCGCCGACAACGGGGTCGACCACCGTGGTCGTCCCCCCGCCCCCGAGCAGGGTCATCGGCGAGTTCGTGATGCTCACACTCTCCGCGTAGGTGTCGGGCGCAACGTGGACGGTGTCGGGGGTGGGGTCGTCGTCGGCGCGGTCGACTCCTTGCTGAATCGTCTGGCACGGTTCCGCCATCGTGCAGACATTCATCGGGAAGGGGCCGGTGTCGGGGTCGACGTAGAAGTCGGCGGCGAACGCAGGAGCCACGGCGCCGAGCCAAATGGCCACCCCCGCGATCAATCCGATTGCTTCCTTCAGTCCAATCATCAAATGGAAGATAGGCCCTGAGCGGCGGCGGGCGTTGACGCGTGACCAACAGCAAGGAAGAAGAGGAAATAGGAGGCTCAGTCGAGGTCGGCGAGAGCCGCCGTCTGCTCCGGCGCCAGCACCCCGGCATACACGGGCTCCGCCCAGCCCGTGAGTCGCACGCCGAGCCCGCCGTCGATCTCGACCCCCAGCTCTCCCCCGTCCAGCTCGACGGTGAGCACCCGCCCGGCCCCACCGAGGTGGGCCGCCACCGCGGCGCCCGAAGCACCGGTCCCGGACGAGAGCGTCTCCCCCACCCCGCGCTCGAAGATGCGCGCGCGGACCCGGTCGCCGTCCACCCGGTAGAAGCTGACGTTGGTCCGGTTCGGGAACAGCTTGTGGTTCTCGATCTCCGGCCCGACCGTCGCGAGGTTGAGCTCCTCAAGTTCAGCGCCGGCCGCGATCGCGCACTGCGGGTTTCCGATCGAGATGTGGCGGAAGGCCCAGGCCCGCCCGCTTGCCTCGAGCTCCCCCTTCCCGTCCGCGGCCCCGCTCGGGAAATCGTCGGAGGTGGTGCGGGCCCGGCCCATGTCAAGCGTGGCCTCCCGGCCCGAGCGGATCACCGGTCTGATCTCCCCGGCCTTGGTGAGCATGGTGAAGTCGTCCGCGTCGGTCCAGCCGCGGTTTCGCAAATACAGCGCAGCCTGCCGGGCGCCATTGCCCGACAGCTCCGCCTCGGAGCCGTCCGGGTTGAAGATCCGAAGCTCGGCGACATGGTGAGTGCTCTCTGGAGCGGCCAGCAGCAGCATCCCGTCGGACCCGACCCCGAAATGGGGGTCGCAGAGGCGCCTGATCCGCTCCTCGCTCAGCTCCCAGGGCAGCTGCTCCGCCTCGACGATCAGGTAGTCGTTGCCGAGCGCGGTCCACTTCTCGAATCTCATTCCGCCCGGTCCGCCTTCGCCGATTCGCGCGCCGCCGTTCCGTCGAGGAAGTACTGGATCCTGGAGAAGCGCTCGCCGCTGAACTCGCAGAGCATCCACATCTCCGTCTCGAGCGGCGCCCCGCTGGCCTCGCCGCGGACGGCCCACTTGACGTGCGCCAGCAGCCTGTCCCCCGCCTCATCGGCATCGAGCAGCTCGGCGCGCTCGGCCGACCATGAATCCTTGATCACCTCGAACTGCTCGCGGATCGCGGGCCAGCCCGACCTCGGCCCCGACTCGGGCCACCCCTCCGGAGCAACGATCTCTCCCTCGGGGTCCCAGAGCTTCTCCAGGGCGTCCCAGTCGTTCTCGTTCCACGCCTCCAGCGAGCGCCGCAGCACTGTCTCCTGCTCTGACACGCGGCGAGTATCTCAGCCGAGCAGGTCCACGATCTCGCCGGCGACATCCGCGTCGTCGCGACCGCTGCGGTCGATCAGGGTTACGCCCTCCATCCGGCGCATCCAGGTGATCTGGCGGCGGGCGTAGGAGCGGTGCGCCGCCTTCATCGCCTCCAGCGCCTCGGGTGGCGGGGGGCCGTCGTGCCCCTCGAGGAGCTGCTCGAAGCCGAGAGCGGCCCGTGCGGTTCGCGACGCCCCCGCCTCGTGGGCCGCCCGCGCCTCCTCGGAGGCGCCCTCCGCGACCATGGCGTCGACCCTGGCGTCGATCCGCTCGGCGAGCTCCTCGCGATCCATCGTCAAGCCGACCAGGAGGGTCGGGTGCCGCAACTCCGCCGTCCACATGCCCTCGGCACCATGGTGCGCCTCGATCCCGGTCCGGGTGAGCTCCGTGAGCCGGGCGATCCGCTTGCGGTCGTTGCGATGGACCCCATCGGCCACTTCCGGATCGAGCTCGGCATGCAGGGCCTCGGGACCCCGCTCGGCGATCTCGCGCTCGACCTCGTCCCTGACGCTGGCCGGCACCGGCGGGCGCAGCTCGAGCTCCGCGAGCGCGGCACGCAGATACAGGCCGGTCCCACCGACCACGATCGGCCTGCGGCCTTCCCCCAGCAGGGCGTCGATCTCCCCGTGGGCGAGTTCGGCGAAGCGGCCGGCGCTGAACTCCTCGCCGGGGTCCACGAACGCGAGAAGCCTGTGGTCGAGCTGGGCGCGCTCTGATGCGGTGGCCGCGCCGCTCAGCGTCTCCATGCCCCGGTAGACCTGGATCGCATCGCAGTTGACCGCAACGGGGTCCTCCCCGCGCTTCCTCAGCCGCTCGGCGACGGCGAGCGCCACGCCCGTCTTGCCGACGGCCGTCGGGCCGAACAGCGCCAGGACCTGCATCGTCTCGGCGGGCGTCAGGCGGCGCGGCTGAGCAGCCGCTCCTGGCCGCTGAGCGTGGTCGAGGTCGCGCCGTCAACCTCCACCTCGACCAGCTCGCCGGGCTCGGAGGTGCCGTCGAAGTTGACCGTCTTGTTGTGGCGCGTGCGCCCCCGAAGCCGGCTGTGATCGGTGCGGCTGGGGCCCTCCACCAGGACCTCCATCGTGCGGCCGACGAAGCGCTCCGCCCGCTCCCGGGCGCGCCTCTGGACGAGCTCGACCAGGCGCTCCATCCGCTCGCGCTTCACCGCGTGCGACAGCTGGTCCTCGAAGCCCGCCGCCTCGGTCCCGCGGCGCGGGGAGAAGATGAACGTGAAGGCCCCGTCGTAGCCCACCTCGTCCACGACCGCGAGGGTCTGCTCGAAGTCCGCCTCCGTCTCGCCTGGGAAGCCGACGATGATGTCGGTTGTCAGCGCGCAATCGGGCACGTGCTCGCGGATCAGCGCCACCCGGTCCAGGTACCGCTCGCGCGAGTAGGTGCGGCGCATCCGCTTCAGGACCGGCGTGGATCCCGACTGCAGGGGCAGGTGGATGTGCTCGCACAGCGACGGGAGCTCGGCGTGGGCGCGGACCACCTCCTCGCGCATGTCCTTCGGATGCGGGCTCGTGTAGCGCAGCCGCTCGACGCCGTCGACGGCATCCACCCTGGCGAGCAGCTCCGCGAAGGTGATGCGGCACTCCTTCGGGAGGTCGCGGCCATAGCTGTTCACGTTCTGGCCCAGCAGCGTCACCTCCCGCACCCCATCCCCAGCCAGCCGCTCCGCCTCCGAGACGATCTCGTCCGGGTCGCGGCTGACCTCCCGGCCGCGGGTCGAGGGGACGATGCAGTACGCACAGACGCAGTTGCAGCCCTGCGAGATCTGCAGCCAGCCCTGGAACTCGCGCGCCCGCTTCATCGGCAGATGCCCGGAGACGTCCTCGAACTCGAAGTAGCCCTGCGCGGTGAGCGAGTCCGAGGTCAGGAACTCGGCCAGGCGGTGGATCTGGCCGGGGCCGAAGGCGACATCCACGAACGGGAACCGGCGGAAGACCTCATCCTTGACCGACTGCGCCCAGCAGCCGCCGACGCCGACCACGCGCTCCGGGTTCTCGCTCTTCAGGCGCTTGGCCTCGCCGAGGTGGGCGATGAAGCGGTTGTCGGCCGACTCGCGGATCGAGCAGGTGTTGAAGAGGATCAGCTCCGCGTCATCCCGAGTGGGCGCCTCGACGTATCCCAGCGAGTCGAGCATCCCCTTCATCCGCTCGGAGTCGTGCTCGTTCATCTGACAGCCGAACGTGGTGACGTGGTAGCTGCGGGTCATGGGCTCAATGTAGACGCTCAGCCGTACAGCTACTGGACCAGCAGGTCCCCCTCCATCCCGCCCTCGCGGTGGCCGGGAATCGAGCAGAAGAAGACGTACTCGCCGGGCTGGAGCTGGGCGGTGACCTCGACGGCACCGCCGGTGACGTCCTCGCTCTCGGCGACGACCCCGCCGTCACCCTCGACGTTGATGTTGTGGGCGACGGGTGAGGGGTTGTCGTAGGAGATCGTGAGCGGGCCCGCCGGCGCGTCGAGGGCGTTCGGCTCGAACGACAGCGACCCGTCCTCCGGCGAGGTGACGTCGAGCGCCGTCTCGGCCCCATCGGCCGGGGCGCCCCCGGCCGACGGCGCCTCCTCTGCGGGCTGCTCGGCCTCCGCCTCCTCCTGCTCCTCCGCCAGCTCCTCATCGCGGTGGTCCTTCTCTTCCTTCGCGTTCACCACCGCGAGCGTGGCGGTACAGGCCACGACCGCGAAGAAGAGCACCGAACCCAGCACCAACACCGGACGCGAGGGCGGGAACTTGTCCCTGCCGCGAATCCCGATCGCGGACACGACAAGGGCCACCGCAACCAGCCCGATGCCCAGCGGGAAGAAGACGCTGCCGTCCATTCGGCGCTGATCCTACTCATCAGGCGGGGCGGCTAGCGGCCGCAACATCAGTCGCGGCTGCAAGCAGCCGCTCCAGATACAGCGGCCTGGCCGCCCCTAGGCGGCCTCGGCCGAGGCCCTCTCGGCGGCCCGCACGGCCTCGTAGGCGAGCTCCAGCGCGTAGCCGCGCCTGACCAGCAGCCGCAGGGCGCGCTCGCGCTCGGGATCCGAGTCGCACCGCAGCCCGCGCTCTCCGAGCAGCGCCACGGCGCGGCGCAGCTGCTCGGTCTCGTCCTCCCCTTCGAGGGCGGCCTCGACCAGGTCGAGCGCCACGCCGCGCGCCAGCAGCGCCTCTCGGATCCGCTCGGACCCCCAGCCGGCCAGCTCGCGCTTGTCCTCGGCGTAGCGGCGGGCGAAGCGTGCGTCGTCGAGCAGGCCATCGGCGAGCAGCCGGTCGATCACCTCGACCCGCTCGTCCTCCTCCACCCCTCGACGTTCCAGCCGCTCAGCGAGCTGCGCCTCGGTCAGCTCCTGCCGCCCCAGCGCCTTCAGGGCGTACTCGTAGGCCTTGTCAACCGGCTTCGCCATCAGGTCGCGGCTGTAGCGGCCGCCCAGCACAAGTCGCTAAGCAGCCTTCTTGGCCGGTTTCCGAGTCGCCTTGGCCTTCGCGGGCTGAGGGGGCTCCTCCGGCTCGGGCACAGGCTCCGGCTGCGGCGGCGCCTCGGCCTCGACCTCCGCTCCGAGCTTCTCGGAGATCTTCCGCTCGAGCTCGGCGGCCAGCTCCGGGTTGTCGCGCAGGAACTCCTTGGTGTTGTTGCGGCCCTGGCCGAGCCGCGTCTCGCCGTAGGAGAAGAACGAGCCCGACTTCTGGATCAGGTCGTGCTCCAGCGCGACGTCGAGCAGGCAGCCCTCCTTCGAGATTCCGACCCCGTACTCGATGTCGAACTCGGCCTGGCGGAACGGAGAGGCGACCTTGTTCTTGACGACCTTCACCCGCACCCGGTTGCCGACCGCCTCGGTGCCCTCCTTCAGCGTCTCGATCCTGCGGATGTCGAGGCGCTGCGAGGAATAGAACTTCAGCGCCCGCCCGCCGGGCTGGGTCTCCGGGCTGCCGAACATCACGCCGATCTTCTCCCGGATCTGGTTGGTGAACAGGCAGATGGTGTTGGCGCGGTTCAGGTTGCCGGCCAGCTTCCGCAGGGCCTGCGACATCAGTCGCGCCTGCAGGCCCATGTGCTGATCACCCATCTGGCCCTCCAGCTCGACCTTTGGCGTCAGCGCCGCCACCGAGTCGACCGCGACGATGTCCACGGCACCGGAGCGCACCAGGACGTCGGAGATCTCCAGGGCCTGCTCCCCATGGTCCGGCTGGGAGACGAGCAGCTCGTCGGTGTTGACGCCGATCCGGCGCGCGTAGTTCGGGTCCAGCGCGTGCTCGGTGTCGATGAAGGCGCAGACTCCGCCCAGCGCCTGGGCCTCGGCGATGATGTGGTAGACGAGCGTGGTCTTGCCCGAGGACTCCGGGCCGAAGATCTCGACGATCCTGCCGCGAGGCACGCCGCCGACGCCCAGGGCTATGTCGAGCGAGAGCGCCCCGGTCGGGACCGCCTCCACCTCGATCGCGTCCCGATCGCCGAGCCGCATCACCGCGCCCTCCCCGTACTCCTTCTTGATGTGGGTGACGGCGCTCTGCAGGGCCTGGTCGCGCGCCTTCGCGTCCTTGTCACCGGCCTCCTTCAGATCGGCCTTGCCCTTCGTCTCTGCCATCGGATCACCTCTCTGTCGTGGCCGGCTTCAAGTCCATTTCCGCGAGTGGGACGTACTCCGCACCCTGCGGCCTCAGGTGGGAGCGATAGAGCGTCAAACGTAAGGCGACGAACGGACGGAACAGCCGTTCGGGGAGCGGTCCCGGCGGGCTCTCCACCAGTGCGGGCCTGCGCTTGCCGCGCTTCTCGGGCTTCACTCGCGCGATGGTCAGATGGGGCCAGAAGGGCCGCTTCTCGGGCTCGTAGAAGCCCGCCTCGACCAGCCTCTCGGAGACCTGGCGCTGGAGCTCGACCGCCCCCTCGGAGGGGGCATCGAGGGCGAACAGGCGCGGGCGTTGCTTGCCGCGGGGCATCTCGACGGGGTCGGGCTCGAGCCGGATCTCGGGCGCCGGGGCGTCCACCCCGACCACCGCCTCGGCGATCCGATCGATCTCCTTCTCGGGGTGGTACCCGAGGAAGACCAGCGTCATGTGCAGCGACTCCCGCTTGGTGAGGCGCAGCGCCGGGTCGTCGAGGCCGCGCTGCCAGGCGACGATTCCCTCCCGCACCTCGTCGGGCAGGTCGAGCGCGACGAACAGGCGGGCACGGGGACTCTTGAGGCGCTCCTTGGCCACATCACAAAGCTATTAGCTCCGCCCTTCATAGACTCGCCCCCGTGGATCGCCCGATGCCGGAGGTGGAGGGGGTCTCCCACCGCTTCGTCAGCGCGGGGGGGCTGCGGACGCACGTCGCCGAGGCCGGCGAGGGGCCGCCGCTCCTGCTCCTCCATGGCTGGCCCCAGCACTGGTGGATGTGGCGGCGGCTGATCGGGCCCCTGGCGGAGACCCATCGCGTGATCTGCCCGGACCTGCGCGGCTTCGGCTGGACCGACGCGCCGCCGGGCGGCTATGACCCGGAGGTCTTCGCCGGAGACGTCGCCGCGCTGCTCTGGGCGCTCGACATCGACGGGCCCGTTGACGTGATGGGTCACGATTGGGGAGGCTGGACCGCGTTCATGCTGGCTCTGATGCGCCCCGAGCTGGTGAATCGCATCCTCGCCGCGGGCATCGTCCACCCCTTCGTCCGCCCCTCCCTGTCATCGCTTCGCGGGCTCTGGCGGTTCTGGTACCAGTGGGCGCTGGCGCTGCCGGGCTTCGGCCCCCGCATGATCCGCTCGGCGAGCGGTCGCAGACCGACCCTCTTCTATTTAGGTGCTCGCCCGGAGATCTGGAGCGACGAGGAGCGGCGGATTTTCACAGAGCAGTTCCGCGAGCCGGCCCGGGCCAACGCCAGCACCCTGCTCTACCGCTACTCGGCGGTCAGGCTTCCGACCAAGCTCCGCGAGTACCGGCGCATGCACATGGACCATCGCGCACTGCTGCTCTTCCCCGCCGAGGACGCGGTGCAGAAGACGATCGCCCTGGGCGGCTACGAGACGAACGCCCCGAACCTGGAGATCGAGGTCGTCCCAGGCGCCAGGCATTTCATCGTCGAGGAGCGGCCCGAGCTGGTCCTCGAGCGCGCCCGGGCGCTGTTCGCTCCCCACTGATGGTCAGGCGGCAATCTCGTCCAGGAACGCGGTCAAATCGTCGACGTAGAGCTGCGGCTCCTCGAAGGCCGCGAAGTGGCCGCCACTGGAGTGCCGGTGCCAGCGGCGCAGGTCGGAGAGGACCCGCTCGGACCACTCCCGAGGCGGATTGAGCGTCGCCAGCGTGTTCGAGTCGGTGCCTCCCTCGCTGTCTCCGGGATATACGCCGATGGCCGCAGGCACCCCGATGGTCTCCCCCGGGCCCAGCCGCCAGCGGTTGTGGCGCTCCGCCCAGTAGAGGCGTATCGAGGGCGCGATCGCGTCGGCCACCCAGAACATCGTCAGGAAGTCACAGAGATCGTCTTTGGAGAAGCGCCGCTCGACGTCGCCGCCCGAATCGCTCCAGCGCCGGTACTTCTCGAGCAGGTAGGCGGCGAGGCCCGCCGGCGAGTCGGCCAGAGCCGGCGAGAGGGCGTCGGGCGCCGAGGACTGGATCGCCATGTGGTGGCCCTCGCGCCGCAGCCAGCGCATCGCCCGCTCCGCGTAGGCCTGCTCGTCCTCGCTCATCGGCGGCTCTGCGAGGTTCCCGGACCTGGGGAGCACGCCCGGGGTGCTGACGTAGAGGCCTGCGACCCGGTCCGGAGCGTCGAAGGCCATCCGCGCGGCGATGATCCCGCCCCAATCGCCGCCTGCCAGCACATAGCGGTCCAGGCCCAGCCCGTCGGAGAGCAGGGCCCGCAGCCGGTCGGCCATGCCCGTGACATCGAGCGCCTCCCCGGGATCCGCCGACCAGGCGTAGCCCGGCAGGGACGGGACGATCACCTCCCGCCCGCCCTCCGCCAGCAGCCGCGCGGCCGGCTCGTACTCGATCGGGCCGCTCGGCCAGCCGTGCAGGAGGACGAGCGGCGGTTCGTTCGTCGCGCCCTCCGGCTTCAGGCGGAGGAAGTGGAGCCCGTCCCAGCGGCTGCTGCCGAGCAGGTTGAGCCGCTCGAGGCGCTCGAAGTCGTAGGACCCGGCCCAGTGGTCGCAGAGCTCGCGCGCGTAGCCCAGGTCGGTCCCTAGCTCCCAGCCCTCGCCGGGCTGATTCGGCCACCGCGTCCGCTCGAGCCGCTCACGCAGGTCGGCGACCACCTCCTCCGGGACCTCGATGGCGTAGGTCCCGACCGCGCTCGCCCTGGTGCTCATCGCGGCGGCTCGCGTCCCTCGAGCAGGTAACGGACGAGGTGAAGCGCCACCATCGTGGAGCGCTGGCGGATTTCCGCCCTGTCGCCGGGCAGCACGATGTCGCGGGGCAGCTGCTCCCCTGAAGCTTTCTTGGCGCAGAAGCAGACGTAGCCGACCGGCTTCTCCTCGGTGCCGCCGTCCGGGCCCGCGATGCCCGTCACCGAGCACGCCACGTCCGCCTCGAAGCGCTCGAGCGCACCGTCCGCCATCGCCTCGGCGACCTCCGGGGAGACGGCGCCATGCTGCTCGATCAGGGCCGGGTCCACCCCGAGCAGCTCGGACTTCGCCTCGTCCGAGTACGCGACCACGCCTCCGTTGAAGAACGCCGACGACCCTGGCCGCTCGGTGAGCCGTGCCGCCAACAGTCCCGCCGTGCACGACTCCGCCACCGCGATCCTGCGACCGTCCAGGAGCCGCGCGATCACCTCCTCGATCGCCTCTCCCTCGTGGGTGTAGGTGAACTGCCCCAGGCGCTCGTCGAGTCCCTTGACCAGGGTCTCGGCGGCCGCCTCCGCACCGGCGCGGCTCCGGATGTCGATCACCAGCTCCCCTCCGCGCAGGCAGGTGGTGACCTCCAGTTCGCTCAGGTCAGCCTCGTCCTCCACCTCCCGCAGCGCCTTGGCCAGCTCGGACTCGGGGATCCCGAACATTCGCACCTCACGCGTCCTGAAGGGCTCGGCGCGGTCCAGGACCTCCCGCGCCGCCTCGGTCTCGATCGCCTTCGGCCACATGGCCTGGAGCTCACGTGGAGGACCGGGCAGCACGATCACCACCTGCCCGTCGGCGGGCACGACCAGTCCGGGGGCGGTCCCGGCCGGATCGATCGCCGTCGCACCCTCGGGGACCATCGCCTGCTTGCGGTTCGCCTCGCCGATCGCCTCGGCGTCGAAGCGGAGGCGCCGCGCGAAGCCGCGGATGATCTCGGCGATCTTCTCCTCCATCTCCTCGTCGAGAACGAGCTTTCGGCCGGCGAACCTCCCCACCACCTCCGCGGTCAGGTCGTCGGCGGTGGGCCCGAGCCCTCCGCTGGTCACGATCAGGTCGATCCCGTCCTCGCGCATGTGCCGCAGCGCGCCCTCCAGGTCCTCGGGACGGTCGCCCACGACAATCATCTGGGCGACCTCCACCCCCAGGCCGGCAAGCTGCTCGGAGATCCATGGCCCGTTGCGGTCGGTGACGAAGCCGCTCAGCACCTCGGTGCCGGTGACCAGAATCCCTGCCCTTACCCCGTTGTCGCGCTCGCTCACGCGGCCCATTCTCGCGCCAGGCAACGGTTGGGGGTTTCGCGGGCGCCCGAATCGCGCATAAGATCAGCACTGATGCTGCGCTTGGGGGGTCGCAATCTGGATCATTCCGCCGTTCACTTGCAACTGGGGCGGTGGTGCTTGCAGTCGTGCTGACCGTGGCCCTCCTTCCCGGGCGCGCCACGGCCGCAACGTTTACGCCGAACACCACCGCGGACGGCAACAACGGGAGCTGCGGCGCCGCGTGCACCCTTCGCGACGCCATCATCGCCGCCAACGCGGGGCCGGGCAACGAGGTCTCCGTCCCAGCGGGCACCTACACGATCAACCTCGGCCAGCTCCCGATCAGCCAGACCATGACCGTGGCCGGCGCGAGCGCCAGGACCACGACGGTCACCGCCGGGGGAACGAGCCGGGTCTTCAGTGTGGGCTCGGGCTTTTCGGCGACCATCCGCGACCTGACCATCACCGGCGGCATAGCCGGCCCCGCGGCGCCCGGATTCGCAGGGGAAGGCGGGGGGATCCTCACCGACGGCGGGCTTCACCTGCTGAGGTCCGCCGTGGTTGGCAACGCCGCGACCTTTACCGGCGGCGGGATCAGCGCGCCGTTCAAGGGCGACTCGCCGGGGACCAGGATCGAGGACAGCCTGATCGCCGGCAACACCGTCACCGGCGGCGTGGGTGCAGGCTCGGGCGGCGGCCTCAACCTCTTCGGCAACGCGACGGTCGCCAACTCGACGATCACCGGGAACCGCACCTCCAACCCCGGCGACAACCAGGGCGGGGGCCTGACGGGGGGCACGCAGTTCAACCTGGGGCCGCCCGGTCCGAACAGCCTGACGCTGCTGAACACGACCGTCGCCGGGAACACCCTCGCGGGCGCAGGCGGCAGCAGCTTCGGCGCCGGCCTTTCGGGCGACAACTTAGTCGCGCCGCTCGCCCCGATCGCTGGCCCCCCGACGGCAAGCCGGCTGAACGCGAAGAACACGATCATCGCCGGCAACACCGGCGGATCGAGCCAGAACTGCGGGCTGGTGAACGTGGTCGGCACCACCAACAATCTCACCGGTGACTTCAGCTGCGCTTTCACCGACGCCGGCAGCAAGCAGAGCACGAACCCGCAGCTCGGCCCCCTCGCGAACAACGGCGGCATGACCAACACGCTGGCCATCGGCGACGGCAGCCCCGCGCTGAACACCGGCACCAACAGCGGCTGTGCGACTGCCGATCAGCGCGGCACCTTGCGGCCTCAGGCCACGACGTGCGACATCGGCGCCTTCGAGGCGAAGGCCCCGGATCTCGTCGTCGAGCAGCGCGTGGCCGGGAAGGGGAAGAAAAAGAAGAAGCGCGGCCTCGCCACGGTGGCCGCGAAGGGAGGCAAGCGGGTCGTGTTCGTGGCCACGGTCACCAACAAGGGCGAGCAGGGTGCCCCTGGAACGGAGCTCAGGGTGAAACCGCCCAAGAAGAGCAAGGTGAAGCTCAGCGGCTGCGACAGCGTCGCCAAGCAAAAGGGGAAGAAGGGGAAAGGCAAGGGGAAGAAGAGCGATCTCAAGCGCAAACGCAAGCGCGGCAAGGGGGCGCTGATCTGCTCCCTCGGAAACCTCGGCGCCGCCGCCTCGAGGACCGTTCAAATCAAGATCCGGCCCCGCGGGAAGGGCAAGGTCGTCAGCAGCGTCTCGGTGACCAGCTTGGTCGCCGACGCCGACCCCGCCACCAACAGCGCGCGGACCAAGGTCCGCGTCAAGCCGCCTAAGCGCCGCCGCTGACCAGCTCGCCGGTCTCGGGCTCGGCGTCGTCCGCCGGCCCCCCCGGCGCCGACTCACCGCCGCCGAGCACCCGCGGCAGGTCCGCCACCCCCACCAGCACCTGGCGAGGCTTCGAGCCCTCGTAGCCGGAGATGATGCCGCGGCGCTCGAGCATGTCGATCAGGCGGCCGGCGCGCGTGTAGCCCACCCGGAGCCGCCGCTGGATCATCGAGACCGATGCGCTTCCGCTCTCCACGACCAGATGTGCGGCCTGATCGAGCAGGTCGTCCTGGTCCGGGTCGAAGTCGTCGTCCGCCTCGGCTCCGTCCAGCGGCGGCGGCTCGGCGGCCTCCAGCAGCTCCTCCGCGAACTCCGGCTCGCCCTGCGAGGACCAGTGCTGGGTGATCCGGGCGATCTCCTGCTCGGTGACGAAGGCGCCCTGAATCCGCTGGAGCTTCGAGGTGCCGGCCGGCCGGAAGAGCATGTCGCCCTGCCCGAGCAGGGCCTCCGCCCCGCCCTGGTCGAGGATCACCCGCGAGTCCACCTGGGAGCTGACCGCGAACGCGATCCGGGCCGGGATGTTCACCTTGATCGTCCCGGTGATGATGTCGGTCGACGGCCGCTGGGTCGCGAGCAGCAGGTGGATCCCCACCGCGCGCGACTTCTGTGCGAGGCGGATGATCGCGTCCTCGACCTCGGTCGGGGCGACCATCATCAGGTCGGCGAGCTCGTCGATCACGCAGAGGATGTGGGGCAGCGCGGGCTCCCCGGCGCGGGCCCGAGCCTGGTTCAGCTCGCCGAGGTTGCGCGCACGGGCTTCCCCCATCACCCCGTAGCGGCTCTCCATCTCGGCGATCAGGTTGTTGAGCACGTTGGCCGCGAGCCGCGGCGAGGTGACCACCGGCGTCAGCAGGTGGGGAATCCTCTCGTAGTGATTGAGCTCGACCCGCTTCGGGTCGACCAGCACCAGCCTCACCTCGTTCGGGGACGCGTGGAGCAGGATCGAGCTGAGGATCGCGTTGACGCTGCCGGACTTACCCGAGCCGGTGGTGCCGGCGATCAGAGCGTGCGGCATCTTCTGCAGGTCGGTCCAGACGGCTGATCCGCTGATGTCCTTGCCGAGCCAGGCGACCAGCGGGGTGGAGCCGCTGGGACGGCCGCCGTAGATGTCGCCGAGGCGGACCAGACGGCGCCGCTGGTTCGGGACCTCCACCCCCACCGCCTGCTTGCCCGGGATCGGCGCCAGGATGCGGATGTCGGTCGAGGCCAGCGCGTAGGCGAGGTCGTCCTTGAGCTGGGTGATCTTCGCGACCTTCGTCCCCGGCGCCAGCTTCAGCTCGTAGCGGCTGACGTGCGGCCCGACCACCGTGCCGACGATCTTCGCCTCCACGCCGAAATGGCCCAGCGCCTCCAGGAGCGCCTTGCCGACCGCCTCGCGGTCGCGGGTGGTGGGTCCCTTCTCCTCCTTGCCCCGCTCCAGCACCTGCTCGGCGTTCGGGAGCTCGTAGTCGATCTCCTCGGATTCGGTGATGTCGGTTCGCTTGTTGCCCATGGGGGTCAGCTCGACCCCCTCGTTTTTTGCGTCCTGCTTGACGGCTTCGCCATCAGGGCCCGGGGGCCCGGCTTCGCCATCAGCGGCCATCTCCTCAGCTTCGCTTGCGGGGATATCCGGTTGGGGCGCCTTCGTGTTGGGCTCCTTGAGCGTTTCCTGTGTGGGTGTTTCTTCGTCGTCCTCGTCGGCGACGCTGACCGCCTCGTCGAAGTTGGCGACGCCGGGGAGGTCCACCGCGGCGGCCTCGGTTCGGCTCACGACCGGCGACTCGTCGATCGGCTCCGGCGGGCCGAAGACGGGATCCGTGTCGACGGGGTCGGTGTTGACCAAATCGGGGTCGGTGCGCTGCTTGCTGTCCCGGACGGCCGTGGCGAAGGTGAGCGTGCCGCGCTTGGCGTGGTCGAAGCCGCGCCGGACGGCCTCGATCACGTCGGAGATCGAGCGGCCGGCGACCAGCAGCAGGCCCGAGAGGACGAGCACGACCGCGATGATGTGCGCGCCGATCCGCTGAAAGAGCGTGGTCGAAGCCCAGTAGAGGACCTCGCCGAGCGCGCCTCCGTGATGGGGGAAGAACGCGGGGTCGAAGAGCTTCTCGTGGGACCCGCCTGGGCCGAGCCCCGCCGTCTGCGCCGCGAGGGCGAGCAGGAGACCCGCCGCGATCGCCACCAATCCCGCGGCGACGGCGCCGGGCGCGGGCAGCATCGGTCGCATCACCAGGCCCAGCCCCACGACCACGAGCGCGCCTGGCACGACCGCGGCACCGCCGCCGACCGCGTAGGCAAGGGCCGTCGAGGCGCCGTCGCCGACGGTCCCTCCGTTCCAGCCCAAATAGACGATGTAGCCGAGGTACACGGCCAGGCCCAGGCACGCGAGGCCGAGCAGATCGAGCCGCCTCTGGACTGCCTCCGGCGTGCGAGACCGGCCGCGACGCCGCGCGCGTCCACGCCTGCGGCCCCGCGCAGCCGCTCGGCCACGCGAGCGGCCCCGTCCCCGAACGGGCTTCCGCCTACGACGGCGTGGAGGGTCGCGCTCAGGCGCGCCGAAAATGCGGTCGGCAAGCATCCGCTGACCCATTTCGACGCGGGGTCCGCCTCCCCTGCGTGGCCAGGCACGAATTTCAGGCGCGCTTCGAGCGCCTAAAGGTTGCCTCAAAGGGGCTTGGAATCCCGAATACGGCATCTACCCTTGACGCATGCCCACGGAAGCGCCTGTGAACGAGACGCCATCAGCGCGCGTCCTCGTGGTCGAGGACGACGAGGCGATCGCCGATGTTCTGCGGCGCTCCCTCCGCGCCGAGGGCCACGAGGTGAAGAGCGCCGGCGACGGCGCCGAGGCGCTGACCGCAGCGGAGCAGTTCACGCCGGACCTCGTCGTGCTCGACCTCGGCCTGCCGCGTCTCGACGGAATCGAGGTGCTGCGGCGCCTGCGCGCCGACGGCAGCGACGTCCCGGTGCTCATCCTCACCGCCCGCACGGAGACCGAGAATCGCGTGGAGGGCCTCGATACCGGCGCCGACGATTACCTTCCCAAGCCCTTCGAGCGGGCCGAGCTGCTCGCGCGAATTCGGGCCCTTCTGCGCCGCCGGCCACCGCGCGGCAGCGCCTCGATCGTGATCGGCGACCTCCAGCTCAACCCCGACACGCGCGAGGTGAAGCGCGGCGACCGCGAGATCGAGCTGACCAACCGAGAGTTCGAGCTGCTCGAGTACCTCGCCCGCAACAAGAAGCTGGTGGTCTCGCGCGAGCGGCTGCTCGAGGACGTCTGGGGCTATGACCCATTCGAGCAGACGAACACCATCGACGTCTTCATCTCGAACCTGCGACGCAAGCTCGAGGAGGGCGGCGAGCCGCGCCTGCTTCACACGAAGCGGGGCGCCGGGTACGTGCTCAAGGCGGCCGCGTGAAGCGCGTCCGCCTGAAGCGCCCCAACTGGTACGACCGGATCCCGGTCCGCTGGCGCATCGCGGGCACCACCGCCGGGCTGACGCTTGCGATCCTGATCGGCTTCGCCGTGGTGCTCGGCCAGGTGGTCGGCGACCGGATCCGTGACGACTTCAACGACGAGCTGACCGGGGCGGCTGGAAGGCTCGCGGCCGAGACCCGCGTCGGTGCCGACCCCGTCTCGGGCCAGGCCGTCATCGACAGCCCGCCGCTGCACGACTTCGCGATGCCGATGGACGGCATCGTGCGAATCGTCGACCAGACGGGCCGGCCGCTCGCCTCCACCGATCCAGAGGTTTCGCTGGGTCCGCCCTCGGGAGCCATCAGCGAGAGCGAGGGCCTGCTCGTCGCCAGCCGCCAGATCGAGAGCTCCGGGCCCCTCCCCACCTTCGTGCAGTACGCACGGCCCGACCAGGACGTAGACGAGTCGGTGGCACGCGTTTGGCTGTTCCTCGCGGCGGGCGTGCTCGGCGGGACGGCGCTTGCGCTGCTCGCCGGGTTCGCCGTGGCGCGGCGCGCGATGCGTCCGATCGCCTCCCTCACTGCCCAGGCCCGTGAAATCGCCAGCACCCGCGACCCCTCCAAGCGCATGCCGATTCCCGTCGCCGAGGACGAGGTCGGCGAGCTCGCGAGGACGATGGACGGCATGCTCGAGGCGCTGGACGAGGCCCGCTCGGAGCGCGAGCAGGCACTCGAGCGCCAGCGCGAGTTCGTCGCCGACGCCTCCCACGAGCTGCGCACGCCGCTGACCAGCGTGCAGGCGAACCTCGAGCTGCTCCAGGCCGAGCAGGCCGACGTGCCGGAGGGGCCCCACGCGGTGGACTCCGCGCTCTCCTCCACCAGGCGCATGTCGCGGCTCGTCTCCGACCTGCTGCTGCTGGCGCGCGCGGATACCGGCCGGCGCGCCGCGCGCACGGAGCTCAACCTCTCCTCGGTCGCGGCGGAGGCGCTGGAGGAGATGCGAGCAATCGCGGGCGAGCGCCGGATCGACACCGATCTCGACGAGAGGCTGCCGCTGAGCGGAAACCCGGACGAGCTCCACCGCCTCGTCCTCAACCTGCTGGAGAACGCGGTGCGGCATACCTCGGAGAACACGCGGATCAAGCTGCGCGCCCACCGGGCCGGTGACGAGGCGGTCCTGGAGGTCTCCGACGACGGACCGGGCCTCCCCGAGGGCATGGAGGACCAGGTCTTCGACCGCTTCGTCCGCGGTCAGGGCCCCGCCGACACCGCGGCCGGGGGCGGCAGCGGGCTGGGGCTCGCGATCGTCCGGGCAGTCGCCGAGTCGCACGGCGGCTCGGTCACCGCGGGCTCATCGCCCTCGGGCGGCGCCCGGTTCACGGTCCGGCTCCCGCTGGAGGCCATCCCCGAGCCCGACCGCGAGTCGGCAGCGCTTTAGCAAACGTTCACAAACGCCCCTTAGCTTGACCCTGGACGAGACACACCGCCCGCCCGTGCACCACCCCACACGCGCGGCGGGCATGCGCTGAGGATCAACCCCAGCGTCGCCCCCGGGGGCCGCCCTCCCTCGGCCCTCGGGGGCCTTGCCTTTCCTCCCCTTCGTGCCGCTTCGCATGGAAGCGGCGGTCTTGTGAGAAATACTCCGTGGCATGACGGTCCGCCGGATGGATCACGTCGGCGTTGTGGTCGAGGATCTCGCGGCTGCTATCGCGTTCTTCGTCGAACTGGGCCTGGAACTGGAGGGCGAGGCAGCAGTCGAGGGTGAATGGGTGGACCAGCTCGTCGGGCTGGACGGCGTCCGAGCGGACATCGCCGTCGTGCGGACCCCGGACGGCCACGGCCGGGTCGAGCTGTCGACGTTCCACACGCCGGTGGCCACCAGCATTGCGCCGAGGGCGCCGATGAACACCCCGGGCATCCCTCGCCTCACGTTCGTCGTCGACGCCGTCGACGACGCCCTCGACCGCCTGCGCGCCCACGGCGCCGAACTCGTGGGCAAGGTGGCGCAGTACGGGGACATCTACCGGTACTGCTACGTCCGCGGCCCCGACGGCATCATCATCGGGCTGGTCGAGGAGCTCCGCTGATCAGACCTCGACGACGACCGGGAGGACCAGTGGCCGGCGGCGCAGCTTCTCGTAGACGAACTCCGCGATGTCGTCGTGGAGGTCCTGCTGCAGCAGCGCGACCTCTCGGATCTCCTCCTCCGCCGCCTCCTTGAGGGTGGCCGACACGACGTCGCTCAGCTCCTCCCGCAGGCCATCGGCCTCATCGGCGAAGGGCACGCCGCGGAAGATCACCTCCGGCTCCGCGACCTGGGAGCCGTCGTCCGTCGAGATCGTGGCGACGACGATGAAGAGGCCGTCGTCCGAGAGCTTGCGGCGGTCGCGCAGCGCGAACTCGTCGGGCTCGCCGATCGACACGCCATCCACGAAGATCATGCTTGCGTGGACGTCCTCGCCGAACCGGGCGCCCGACTCGTCGAGCTCGAGGGCCAGGCCGTTGCGCCCGATGAAGATGTCATCGCGATCGATCCCGACCGAGGCGGCCAGGTCGGCGTGCAGCCGCAACCGCTTGTGATCGCCGTGGAACGGGAACACGTACCGCGGCTTCGTCAGATTCAGCATCAGCTTCAGCTCCTCCTGCCACCCGTGGCCTGAGGCATGGATCGGCTGGTCGGCGGCGGTGATCACCTGCGCTCCGATCTGGAAGATGCGATCGATGGTCTCGTTCACCGAGCGCTCGTTGCCGGGGATCGGAGTCGCGGAGAAGATCACCGTGTCCCCCGAATGCAGCTCGACATCGGGGTGGTCGCGGTGCGCCATGCGCCGCAGCGCGGAGAGGGGCTCGCCCTGGCTGCCGGTCGAGATCACCACGACCTCCTCGTCGGGGAAGTCCTCCACCTCCTTGGGCTGGATGAAGATGCCCTCGGGGGCCGAGGCGATGCCGAGGTTGTCGGCGATGTTGAAGTTCTTACGCATCGAGCGCCCCACCAGGGCCACCTTCCGATTGAGCTTCGCGGCGGCATCGATCGCCTGTTGCACCCGGTGCACGTTGGAGGCGAACGAAGTGACGATGATCCGGCCCCTGCATCGCGAGAAGACCTCGAGGAGCGCCGGGCCGACGCTCGACTCCGACGGCGCCACCCCCGGCCGATCCGAGTTGGTCGAGTCGCCGCAGAGGCAGAGCACCCCCTCCCTGCCGAGCTCTGCCAGCCGCGAGACGTCCGCCGGGTTGCCGTCCACCGGCGTCTGGTCGAACTTGTAGTCGCCGGTGATCAGGACGCTGCCCGCGTCGGTGCGCAGGACGACAGCACGGGCGTCAGGGATCGAGTGCGCCATGTGGACCAGCTCGAGCTCGAACGGCCCCGCCTTCACCCGCTCACCGGCGGGAAGCTCCTGGAGCGGGACGTCGCGCAGCTTGTGCTCATCGAGCTTGGAGCGGACCATGCCGATCGTCAGCAGGCCGCCGTAGATCGCCGGCGGGATGCCCACCTCTCGGAGGACGTAGGGCAGCGCACCGACGTGGTCCTCGTGGCCGTGGGTCAGCACGATCGCCTCGATGTCGTCGGCGCGGTCGCGCAGCATGGAGAAGTCGGGCAGGACGAGGTCGATCCCCAGCATCTCCGCGGTCGGGAACATCAGGCCGGTGTCGACGACGACGATCCGGCCGTCGGTCTCGACGACCGTCATGTTCTTGCCTATCTCCCCCAGGCCGCCCAGGGGGAGGATCCGCACGCCCGAGGCCAAGCTACGCGGCGCTCGCGGTCAGGAGCCCCTGCGCCTCGAGCGCCTTGCGGAGCTCGCCGCGGGTGGACTCGTCCGCCTCGACCATCGGCAGCCGCATGCGCGCTGAGGGGATCAGCCCCAGCATCTCGGCCGCCGCCTTCACCGGGATCGGGTTGGTGTCGAGCGCCATCGCCTCGTAGACCGGGCGGATGCGCCGGTCGGTCTCCGCGGCGCGCACCTCGTCACCCGACTGCATCGCGTCGTAGATCTCCCGCATCTCGTTGCCGACGACGTGCGAGGCCACGAGGATGCCGCCGACGCCACCGGTCTCCAGGCAGCGCAGGAAGATGTCGTCGTTCCCGGCCAGCACCTCGAGGCCCTTCACCTGATCGATCTCCTCGTTGTTCGCCTGCTTGACCGCGACCAGGTTCTCGATCTCGCCGAGCTCCGCCAGCAGGTCCGGCGGGATGTTGACCACCACACGCGAGGGGATGTTGTAGGCGATCACCGGGATGCCGGCGGCCCTGCAGACCGCCTCGTAGTGAGCCAGGATCCCGGCCCGGTTCGGCTTGTTGTAGTAGGGCGTCACCACGAGGACGGCGTCCGCCCCGTTGTCCGCGGCGGCCGCCGAGAGACGCTCGGAGTGGCGGGTGTCGTTGGTCCCGGTGCCGCAGACCACCAGCGGCCCGTCGCCGAGCTCGTCCCGGACGGCGCGGAGCAGGACCATGTCCTCCTCGTCGGAGAGCGTGGGGGATTCGCCGGTGGTGCCGGCGACGACCACTCCGTGGGAGCCGTTCTCGATCAGGTGACGTGCCAGCTTCCGCGCGGCCGCCTCGTCGAGCGAGCCGTCCTCGGTAAACGGGGTCACCATCGCGGTGAGCACGCCTGCGATCTCAGTCATCGCGCCTCAGTATCGCAAGCCCACCCCGCGTAGGCACAGAGGCCTAGAGGAGGTTCTCGAGGCCGACCACGAAGCGGTCGGGCATCTCGCCCACCCTGCGCACCGCCAGCACGACCCCGGGCATGAAGCTGCTGCGGTCGGTGGTGTCGTGTCGGATCGAGAGCGTCTGGCCCTCGCCGCCGAAGATCACCTCCTGGTGCGCCACGAATCCCGGGAGCCGCACGGAGTGGATCGGCTCGTGGACGTTCCCCCCAGCCTCGCGGATCAACTCCGCGGTGCGCTTGGCGGTGCCCGAGGGGGCGTCCTTCTTCTGGTCGTGGTGCAGCTCGATGATCTCGACCTCGGGCATGTGCTCGGCGGCCCGGCGGGAGAAGTCCATCATCAGCACCGCCCCGATCGCGAAGTTCGGGGCCACGAGGCACTTCGCCTCGCCGTCGGCCGACTCGACGCCGGAGCGCAGCTCCTCCAGATCGAAGCCAGTGGTGCCGACGACCGCGTGGACGCCGGCGTTGACGGCCTGCTTCACGTTCTCGGGCGCGGCCTCCGGGCGTGCTGAAGTCCACCATCACGTCCCCGCCGGCGAGCGCCTCGTCCAACTGGGCATCCAGGGCCGGATCGGCGCGCGCGGCCAGCTCCAGGTCGTCCGCCGCCTCGACGGCGCCGCAGACGGTCTCGCCCATGCGCCCGGCGGCGCCGGAGACGACTACCCGGATCGGCTCTGCCATCCGACGATCTTATGCAGCAGCGGCCAGGGCTTCGTTGACCGGCGCGAGGGCGCTGCGGAAGCGCTCCTCGCTGGGAGCGATCGCCGCGGCGGAGAGGGACTCCGGCGCGTACAACTCGTCGGCCAGCTCCGCCACTTGATCGAGCGTCACGCCGTCCACCTTGGCGAGCAACTCGTCCAGGGTGAACAGCGGGGTGTCGAAGAGGACGGCCTTGCCGATGCGCGCCATGCGCGCCGCGGTGGACTCGCTCGAGAGGACCATGCGGCCCTTGACGTGCTCGCGGGCGCGCTCAAGCTCCTCCGCGGTGATTCCGTCGGTGTGCAGGCGCCGCAGCTCCGTCGCGATGATCTCGCAGGCCGGCTCGACGTTGTCCTCGCGGGTCCCGACGTAGAGGCCGATCAGCCCCCCGTCCACGTACTGCTGGGTGTAGGAGCCGACCGCGTAGGCGAGCCCCCGCTTCTCGCGAACCTCGAGGAAGAGCCGTGAGGACATCGAGCCGCCGAAGACGGAGTCGAGAATCGCCAGGGCGAACCGGCGCTCGTCGGCGCGGTTGATCCCGCGACCGCCCAGGCAGATGTGGAACTGCTCGGTGTCCTTGCGCTGAAAGCCGAACTTGGCGCCGTCCACCTCCGGCGCCTCCAGCGACGCCGCCTCGCCCCCGGCTGCCCGAGGCTCGACGTGCTGGTGGGCCAGCTCGACGACCTCCTCGTGCTCGACGTTGCCGGCGGCGGCAACGACGATGTTCGCCGCCGTGTATTGCTGCCGGTGGTAGGCGTCGATCTCCGGGATGGGAATCGAGCTGATCACGTCCGCGCGCCCGAGCACCCGGCGCCCGAGCGGATGGCCGCCGAACACGGCCTCGTCCAGGACGTCGTGCACCTTGTCCTGGGGCTCGTCCTCGTACATCGCGATCTCCTCGAGCACCACCTGCCGCTCGGAGTCGACCTCGGGATAGGTGGGCCCGAGCAGCATCTCGCCCAGCAGGTCGAAGGCACGCTCGGTGTGTGTGTCGAGAAAGCGCGCATGGAGGTGGGTCGACTCCTTGCCGGTCGCGGCGTTCACCGAGGCGCCGAGGCCGTCGAAGATCTCGGCGATCTCGATGGCCGAGTGGCGCTCGGTGCCCTTGAACAGGAGGTGCTCCAGGAAGTGCGAGACACCCGCCTGGTCCGTTGTCTCGTCGCGCGATCCCGTCCGCACCCAGAGCCCGAGCGTCACCGAGCGGACCGAGGGAACGGTCTCGGTGACGACTTTGGCGCCGGACTCGAGCTCGGTTAGCTGGGCTTGGTCAACCACGCGTCAGCGGCGGCGCCCGCCACCGCCGTCGCGTCCGCCGCGCTCACGCCCGCGGCCACCGCGCTCGCGCCCGCCGCCGCCTCCGTCTCGCCGGCGGCTGGGCGGCCCGGGGTCGCCGGTGCCGACACCGGCCAGCTCCTCCGCGGACTTGCCCTCGACGTCGGGGTCGTCGGAGAGACGCAGGCCGATCCGGCCGCGCTCCTTATCGACCTCGACAGCGGTGACGTCGATCTCGTCGCCCTGGTTGAGGACGTCCTCGACCACGCCGACACGCTCGCCCGGCTTGACGTTGGAGATGTGCAGCAGGCCGTCGGTGCCCTTCGTCAGCTCGACGAAGGCGCCGAAGTTGGTCGTCTTCACGACCTTGCCCTTGAACTTGTCGCCGACCTCGACGTCCTTGGTCATCGAGACGATGCGCTCGATGCAGGCCTCGACCAGCGCGCCGGTGGGCGCGTAGACCTTGACCGTGCCGTCGTCTTCGACGTCGATATCGGCCTCGAACTCCTCCGACATCCCGCGGATCGTCTCGCCGCCCTTGCCGATGACGGCGCCGATCTTCTCGGGGTCGATCTTGATCGAGGTGATCCGCGGGGCGAACTCGGAGAGCTCCTCGCGCGGCTTGTCGATCGTCTCGGCCATCTTGCCGAGGATGAACTGACGGCCGGCGTGCGCCTGCTCCAGTGCGTCCTTGAGGATCTCGAAGGTGACGCCTGTGATCTTGATGTCCATCTGCAGGGCGGTGATCCCATCCGCGGTGCCGGCGACCTTGAAGTCCATGTCGCCGAGATGGTCCTCGACGCCGGCGATGTCGGAGAGCACGACGTAGTCGTCGCCCTCCTTGATCAGGCCCATGGCGACCCCCGCAACGGGAGCCGACACTGGGACGCCGGCGGCCATCAGGGCCATCGAGGAGGCGCAGACCGAGCCCATCGACGAGGACCCGTTCGACTCCAGCGTCTCGGAGACGACCCGGATCACATATGGGAAGTCCTCCTCGCCCGGGATCGTGGAGGCCAGCGCCCGCTCGGCGAGCGCGCCGTGACCGATGTCGCGGCGCTTCGGGCCTCGCATGAAGCCGGCCTCCCCCACCGAGAACGGCGGGAAGTTGTAGTGGTGCCAGAACCGCTTCGTGTCCTGCAGGCCGAGGTTGTCGACCCGCATGTCCATCCGGCTGGTGCCGAGCGCCACGCTCGAGAAGATCTGCGTCTCCCCTCGCGTGAACAGGGCTGAGCCGTGGACGCGGGGCGCGATCTCGATCTCGGTCTCGATCGGGCGGATCTCATCCTGCGCGCGCCCGTCGGGGCGCTTCTTGTCGACGGCGATCCGCTTGCGGATGGTGTCCTTCTCCAGCTTGGCGAAGGCGGCCCTGACGTCGGCGAGCTTCTCGCGGTCGGGCTCCTCGTCCTCGGTCGGAGGCGCGTAGACCTCGAGCACCTCGGCCTCGACGGCGTCGATCGCGTCCTGGCGCTCGAGCTTGCCCTCGATCTGGGTCGCGTCGTCGAGCTTGTCACCGTGCGACTTCTGGATCGAGGCGAGCAGCTCCTCGTCCACTACCGGTGCCTCGATGGCCAGCTTCTCCTTGCCGGCCTTCTCCGCCAGCTCGTCCATCGCCGCGCACAGCTTCTTGATCTCGCCGTGGGCGATGTCGAGGGCGTCGAGGATCTCGGCCTCGCTGACGCCGTTGGAGCCCGCCTCGACCATTAGGATCGCTTCGTCGGTTCCGGCGACGATCAGGTCCAGCTCGAGCTCCTCGAGCCGCTCCTCCTCGGGGTTGACGACGAACTCGCCGTCGAGCTTCCCGACTCGGACCGAGCCGACCCGCTGGGCCACCGGGATCTCTGAGATCGCCAGGGCCGCGGAGGCGCCGTTCATCGCCAGGATGTCGTAGGGGTTGACGTGGTCAACCGACATCGGCTGGCAGACGAGCTGCGTCTCCTGGTGCCAGCCCTTGGGGAACAGGGGCCGGACCGGCCGGTCGATCATCCGCGCGGTCAGCGTCGCCTTCTCCCCCGCCCTCGCCTCGCGGCGGAAGAACGAGCCGGGGATCTTGCCCGCGGCGTAGTGGCGCTCCTCGACGTCAACGGTGAGTGGCAGGAAGTCGACGTCGCGGTCATCGCCGGCTGTGGCTGTGCAGAGGACCATCGTGTCGCCGGCGCGCACCACGACTGCCCCGCTCGCCTGCCTGGCGAGCTTTCCGGTCTCGAAGGAGATCTCGTTGCCGCCTACCTCCACCGAGACACGGCTCACGTCAAACATGCTCATAAAGTTTTTCCCTTCAGCCGCCCGGTTGACGGCCTTTCGCTTAAGAACTCTCGTTCCCTTTCAGGGCGCGATGTTAGCGACTAGCGACCGTGAGGCCGCTGCACTTCGGGCGAACTGGCGCGCCGCCGAACTCCGTTACCTACGGTGTTCAGCGGGGTGGGAGTACGGGATATAAGTGCACGCTCGATCGTTGCCCTGGGCGGGGTAATCGCTGTGCTGGCGTTCGCGCCCGCAGCGCAGGGCGCAATTCCCGGCATTCCGGAGGACGCTGGTCCCGACGACGGCACGGCGGGCGACATCGCCTGCACGGACCAGCCCGCCCCCAACCTCGGCGAGCGCCACTGCTCGGGCATCTTCACCACCTTCGACGGGGCGCCGATCGACATCAACGTCGGCTTCCCAGCCGCGCCCGCAATGGGACCGGACGGCGACTTCCCGATCATCGGTGTCTTCCACGGCTGGGGAGGCGCGAAGCTCGGCCTTGGCAGCGGTGGAATGCAGGAGTGGCTGGACGCGGGCTATGCGGTCTTCTCGATGAGCGATCGCGGCTGGGGCATGTCCTGCGGGGGCACGGACCCGAAGCGCCTCCAGCCGGTGTGCGCGGAGGGCTACAACCACCTGATGGACACCCGCTTCGAGGTCCGCGACGCGCAGGAGGTATTCGAGGCGCTCGCGGACCGAACGGCGACCGGGGCCACCGCCGACGAGGGCCTCATCGACGCACAGGGGATCGGCTCTACCGGCGGCTCCTATGGCGGCGGTATCTCGATGGCGCTGGGGGCCCTCAAGAACCGCAAGATGGTCAACAGCCCGGATCCCGAGGGGACGCTCATTCCATGGGTGAGTGACGGCGGCAAGTCGATGCAGATCGCCGCCGCACAGCCCGACATCCCCTGGACCGATCTCGCATACTCGCTCCAGCCGAACGGCCACACGCTCGACTACGTGGCCGACGCCCCCTATCTCCAGCGCGGACGGATCGGGGTGATGAAGCAGTCATTCGTCGCGGGGCTCTACGCGCTTGGCGCGGCCACCAGCAACTACGCGCCACCCGGCACCGATCCCGATGCCGATCTGCACTCCTGGTACGCCGAGATCAACTCCGGCGAGCCCTACGACCAGAACCCGCTCTCGAGCGACATCGTCGCGGAGATCACGACCCATCACTCTTCGTACTACATCGACGACTCCGTGGCCCCGGCGCCGATGCTGATCTCGAACGGCTGGACCGACGATCTGTTCCCGCCCGACGAGGCGATTCGCTTCTACAACCGGACTCGTACCGACGCATCCCGGCACCCCGATCTCCCTGATCTTCAGCGACCACGGTCACCAGCGAGGCCAGAACAAGGTTCCCGATGGGGCGTTCCGCAGCGCGCAGCGCCACGCCTGGTTCGACCACTATTTGAAGGGAACCGGTCCGGCCCCGTTCCAGGGCGTACAGACCCTGACGCAGACGTGCGGCGGTCCCTCGCAGGGATTCAGCGGGCCATTCGACGACCCCTACGATCCGGGCACCGACGTCCCGTTCCAGGCGGCGACCTGGGCAGCGCTCGCGCCGGGGGAGATCCGGCACGAGGACACGACCGCGAAGCCGATCCTGCCCAACGGCGGCAACCCCACGGTCGGCCAGGCCTTCGATCCCATCTCGGGCGGGGGCGCCTGCGCCACGACATCCGGCACCGATCAGCTCGACACGGCGAATTACCGGCTCGACCCGGCGCCGGCCGGCGGCTTCACGCTGATGGGATCGCCGACGATCATCGCCGACATCAACTCCCCCAGCCCGACCTCGCAGATCGCGGCGCGGCTGACCGATGTCGGCCCTGACGGACAGCAGACGTTGGTCGCCCGCGGCTTGTACCGGCCGGAGGTGAACGTCGGCGCCGATCCGACACGCCAGGTCTTCCAGCTCCACCCGAACGGCTGGAAGTTCGAGGCGGGTCACGTCGCGAAGCTCGAGCTTCTCCCCGCCGACCAGCCCTACGGCCGCAATTCGAACGGGCAGGGCCCGATCACGGTTTCCAACCTGGAGCTGCGCCTGCCAGTGCTCGAATCGCCGAACGGCGGCTTGATCCAGTCACCCGCGACCAAGGTCGTCCCGGCGGACTACGAGCTCGCCGCTGACTATCTCAGCGGCGGCGGCGACGCGGACGGTGATGGCGTCCCCGACGCTCAGGACGACTGCGACACGGCGCCCGGACCGCCCGCGAACAACGGCTGCCCGGTAATCGGTGCCGATACCGACAACGACGGCATCCCCAACTCCCAGGACCAGTGCCCGAACCTGTCCGGACCTGCGGCCAACGGCGGCTGTCCCCAGTCCGCGGGAGCCAATCCGCCGGCAGTGGGCACCGGGTCGAGCCAGACGCCGACCTCAGTGCCCGGAAAGAAGTGCAAGAAGCGCGGCAAGCGCAAAGGCACGGTCAAGAAGGCCCGCCGCTGCAAGAAGCGGGCGAAGCGCCGCCGCTAGCGGCCGGCGAGCTCCGCCAAAGCCCTCACCACGTCTCCTCCGAGCGCCCGGCCCTGCGCGAAGGCCGCCGGGGTACCCGTGACCCCCGCCCTGACGCCGCTCTCGAAGTCCCGCCTCACCCGGTCCTCCACTGACTCGGAGCGACGATCCTCGTTGAAGCGGTCCAGCTCGAGCCCCAGCGACTCGGCCCGCTCCCACAGGTGGGGGTCGTCGACCCGGCCGCGGTCGGCGTAGAGCGAGTCGCACATCTCCCAGAAAGCACCCTGCACGCCCGCCGCCTCAGCGGCGGCGTGAAGGGCCGGCGCCCGCGGGTGCTTCGATGCCATCGGGAAGTGACGGAAGCAGAGGCGCAGGGGCAGTTCCCTGATCCGGGGCCAGATCGCTGCGCACGCGGGACAGCCCAGGTCGGCGTAGACGATCGCATCGGCGCCCTCCCCCGCCACGTGGTCGTCGCCGCCTACCGGAGGAACTTCGGCGCTGGTCAGGTCACTCGCCTGGTTCTCGCTCATCCGAGGCCGGCCTCGCGCAGCGCCCCCTCCTTTTCCTCCTCGACGTAGGCCCGGAACTCGCGGCATCGGTGCCGCTCGTCGTAGCGGTAGATGTGGAAGAAGCGCCCGTCCACCTCTATGCCCTCGCGCCCGCGGGCATGGAAGCGGGTGAGGAGCACGATCTGATCCTCCCTGTCCTCGATCACATCCAGGATCTCGACCGAGATCTCCTTCCAGGGTTCGGCGAACTCCTCGAAGAAGCGCCGGACACCCTCATGGCCCTCGTACACCAGCCCGATGCCCGGGAGCGCTCCGCCGGTCCTCCAGACGATGTCCTCGGCCAGAACCTCCATCACCCCGTCGACGTCGAGCTGATTCCACGCGGCGAACCCCCGCTCCAGGTTCTTGAAGGACTCGGTGGGCACCGCTCAGGCCGCCAGGGCGTCGAAGATCAGGTTGGCGCCGGGTATCTCCCTCGTGCTCGGCGAGGCATAGGACCAGCGGACCACGCCTTCGGTGTCCACCAGCACCAGGGAGCGGTTGTTCGCGCCGCGGTCCTCGCGGTAGGCGCCGTAGGCACTCGACATCTCTCCCTTCGGGTGGAAGTCGGCGAGCAGCGGCATCGTCAGCCCGAGCTGCTCGCGGAAGGCGCGGTGGCAGTAGGCGGAGTCGACACTCACGCCGACTAGCGTCGCCCCCTTCGCCTCGATCTCGCCCAGGACCTCCTGGTAGATGCTGAGCTGGTCGGTGCACACCGGGCTGAAGTCCGCCGGGTAGAAGGCGAGGACGAGTTTGCGGCCCGCGAAGTCCGCCAGCGAGACCTCATTCCCCTCCTGGTCCCGGAGAGTGAAGTCGGGAGCGTCCGTGCCCGGCTCGATCACGCCCGCGCCCGAATCAGCGGCGCAGGCCGAGATCAGCGACCAGTGCGCGGTAGCGCTCGAGGTCGCTGCTCTCCAGGTACTTGAGGAGGCGGCGCCGCTTGCCGACCATCTTCAGCAGGCCGCGGCGCGAGTGATGGTCCTTCACGTGCGAGCGCAGGTGCTCGGTCAGCTCGTTGATCCGGGCGGTGAGCAGCGCCACCTGCACCTCGGCCGAGCCGGTGTCGCCGCCGGCGCGCCCGTACTTGTCGATCAGCTCGGCCTTCTTGTCCTTGGTCAAGGGCATCTAGGGCCGAAGAGTAGCGGCAGGCGCTCAGGTTGCCGCCCGGTCCTCGTACTCGGCCAGGATCTCCCGGGCGTCCTGGACGTCCTTGTGCATCGCGGCGATCAGCTCCTCGGTGCCGGGGAAGCGGCGCTCGCCTCGAAGCCGCTTGACGAAGGCGACCCGCAGGTTCTGGCCATAGAGGTCTCCCTCGAAATCGATCAGGTACGCCTCGATCAGCAGGCCGCGGCCAGTCTCGAAGGTGGGCCGGACCCCGACGTTGACCGCCGCCGGGTTGCCGTTGGCGAATGCGGCGTAGACGCCGTGGCCGGGCACGACGCGCCGGTCGTCGGGGACGAGGTTCGCGGTGGGGAAGCCGAGCTCCCGCCCCCGGCGGTCCCCCTCCACAACCGGCCCCTCGACCATGAACGGGGCGCCGAGGCAGTGCATCGCCTGCTCCACGTCACCGGCGGCGACCAGCGCACGGACGCGGGACGACGAGACCGTCTCGCCGTCCACCTCCACCAGGGGCACCACGCGGGTCTCGAACTCACTCCGCGAGGCGAGCATCTCCGGATCGCCCTTGGCCTTGGCGCCGAAGCGGAAGTTCTCGCCGACCGAGACGGTCTTCGCCCCCAGCCGCTCGACCAGGACCTGATCGATGAAGTCCTCGGCGGAGATCTTCGAGAACTCCTTGTCGAACGGGACCACCACCAGCTCGTCTACGCCAAGTCCGTCGATCACGTCGCGCTTCACCTCGAACGGCATGATCAGCTTCGGCGCCGCCTCGGGATGGATCACCTCGAGCGGGTGGGGATCGAAGGTCAGCACTGTGTCGGCGTCGTCGATCACGGCCTGGTGGCCGAGGTGGACCCCGTCGAACACCCCGATCGCGACGTGCCGCTCGCGCGGCTCGGCGTCGGGCAGCTTGGTCACCTTGATCGTCAAGTCAGGACCACCTCGGGCCGCAGATTCTCACCATCGGCGCGCGCGATTGCGATCAGCCTGTCGTCGTGAGTCAGCCGAACGTGTCCGTTCACGTCACCCGCGACAGGCCGTCCGTGCCCCACGGCCTCCGCCTCTTCCTTGTCGAGCACTCGCTCGGGCAAGAAGGCCATGAGATCCTCGACGCTGATCTCGCGTTCCTCTCCGTCCGCGACCTCGAACGGGCCGATCGCTATTCGCCGGAGCGACTCGCAGTAGGCGTCCTCCAGCGTCTCGATCAGCGTGCGGACGTAGGTGCCGGACGAGCACTCGATCTCGAAGGTCGCCCGCTCCGAGTCGCTCTCGATCAGATCGGCGCGGTGGACGGTGACCGTGCGGGTCGGAGTCTCGATCTCCTCGCCGCGATGTGCCCGCTTGTAGAGGCGCTCGCCCTCGACCTTGACCGCCGAGGTCATCGGCACGCGCTGCTTGATCTCGCCGGTGGGAAGCTCGAGGCGGTCGGGGATGCGGCCCGTCTCGGTGAGCTCGCCGTCGGGGTCGCCGGTGGTCGAGCGCCACCCCAGCCTTGCGGTGGCACGGTATTTCTTCGCGAGTGGGAGCAGGTAGCGCTGGAGCCGCGTCGCCCGACCCAGCAGGACCAGCAGCAGCCCCGTGGCGAACGGGTCGAGAGTGCCGGCGTGTCCCACCTTCCCACCGCGCTCCCTGCGGATCCGCGCGACCACGTCGTGAGAGGTGACCCCCGCCGGCTTGTCGACGAGCAGGGCGCCCGCCACTAAAGCTGGGCGCGGAGCTCCTCGCTCAGGAACTCCACCACCTCTTCATAGCCGAGGTCCGTCCCGAAGCCGGCCGCCCGGCGGTGCCCCCCTCCCCCGTGCTTGCGGGCGATCGCGGAGACGTCCACGCGGCTGTCCGCTCCGCGAAGGCTCACCTTGCGCGCGGCCCGGCCCTTCTCAGGCTGGTCCCGGACCACGGCAACCAGCGCGGTGCCGTCGATGGCGCGGAGGTAGTCGATGACCCCCTCCGTCAGCGCCTCCCCCGAGCCGGTGGCGGCGTAGTCGTCGACGGAGATGTAGGTCGTCGCAAGCTTGCCGTCGTCTCGCACCTCGATCTTCTCGAGCGCCCGCGCGACGAGCTGGAGCTTCTCGACCGGAACGTGCTCGTAGAGACGGCGGTAGATGTCGTTGACGTTCACGCCGACGTCGATCAGCCCCGCGGCCATCCGGTGGGCGCGCGCATCGGTGTTCTCGTACATGAACTTGCCGGTATCGGTGACGAGCCCGACATAGAGCGCGTTGGCCATCTCCAGGGTGAGGTCCACGCCGAGCCGCCCGGCGAGGTCGTAGAGGATCTCGGCGGTGCAGGACGCCGCCACGTCCACCAGGTTCGTGGTCCCGAACCGGGTGTTGTCGTGATGGTGGTCGATGTTGAGCACCGTGCTGCTGTGGTTCTGGAGAAAGTCCACGGGCATCCGATCGATGTTCCCGCAGTCCAGGAAGACGACGACCCGGCTGGCGATGTCGGCCGGGGGCTCGTGGAAGACCTCCTCGAGCTGGAGGAAGCGGTACTCGACCGGCAGCGGGAACTCCTTCGCCGCCAGGAACATCACCGAGTCCTTGCCCAGCGCGAGGAGCATCTTGTGCAGGGCGAGCAGGGAGCCGAGGGCGTCGCCGTCCGGGTTCTCGTGGGTGGTGAGGAGGAAGCGGTCGCCCTCGCGGATCTCATCCGCGACCTGGTCGAGATCGTTGCCCAGCAGCTGAGTAGACCGAGCTCACTGGTCGAGCAGACGAGAGATGCGGTCGCCGCGGTCCACGCTCTCGTCATAGTGGAAGGTCAGGGTCGGCGTTCGCTTGAGTCGCATCGCGCCGGCGATCTTCCCCTGTAGGAAGCCATGCGAGGAGCGCAGCCCGTCGAGCGTCCGATCGCGCTCGGCCTCGTCGCCGAGCACGCTGACGTAGACGCGCGCTGCGCGCAGGTCGGGAGAGGTGTCTACTTCGGTCACGGTCACGAATCCGATGCGAGGGTCCTTCAGCTCCGTCGCTATTGCGTCCCCAAGGACCTCGCGAATCGCCTCGTTGACGCGCCGCATACGGGCGGACGGCATCTCGCGGGCGACCATAACAGGCCCCATTCAGAGCCAGTTCAGATCCGACCAGGCCCCGTAGCTAGCCGCGGAGGTCCTGCAAGACTGAGCACATCGCGCTCGAATGAGCAGCCGTCCGGGCAGCGGCTCTCGATGAAGCGCTCCATCCCGTCGGCGCGGTCGCCCACGCTCACCATCGCCGACCAGGGCGCAGAGCAGAGTCGTCCGCTGCCAGGTGTCGTGCCCGTCGATCTCCGCCACCGAGGCGCCGAACCGCTGGCGGAGCTGCTCCTTGAGCGACTTGACCAGCTTGCGCTTCCCCTTTAGGTCCTGGCTCTCGCCGAAGTGAAGTCGGACCTCCACCAGGCTGACGAAGGCGCTCACCCGCTCATTCTGGCAGCCCGGCGGGAGCGACGAGAAATCCGGGAGCGACCCCAGCCGAGTTGACCGGGGCCGCTCCCTGCTTGTCATCGCTGCTTACTCCGCGCCTTGCTACGGACCGCTGACGTTCACCGCGTTGGCGCAGATCACCCAGACTCTGATGTTCGTCACTGGACCGCCTGAGACGACGTTGATCGCCGCCTCCCACTTGGTCGGTGGCGGCCCACCGGCGGGTCGGGTGGTGTTGACCCGGACGGTGGCGGGGCTCGTCTCGACCCCACCGCCGGTGGGACGTAGGCCCACTGGACACGGGGCGGAGTCCTCCACGTTGCTGTTCGCTCCGTCGCCGAGATTCACCGGATGATCCGTGGCGATGTAT
The DNA here is from genome assembly GCA_963752605.1 of uncultured Solirubrobacterales bacterium. Taxonomy (GTDB): domain Bacteria; phylum Actinomycetota; class Thermoleophilia; order Solirubrobacterales; family 70-9; genus CAVVYW01. The sequence continues at coordinate 413,198 of CAVVYW010000005.1, read as the reverse complement.
TGCATGGTGCCGAACCCGTTCGCTCCAGCGACACCTGCCGGGCCCTGAGGGCCCTGCGAGCCGGCAGTGCCGGCAGGGCCGGCAGGCCCAGCGGGCCCGCGAGGGCCACGCTTCTTCGCGGCCTTGGTGGCACCACTCTGGTCTGAGCTGCCGAGCCTCGGTCCGCCGATCGCCGTCGCAACCAGTGCCATCGCGGCGACCAGCGCAAGGCCGGTCAGTGCGTAGCGTCGCTTCATCTCGAATACCTCCCGAGTCGCTTGCAGAAAGCACCGCTCCGCGGTGCCGACCCCAGGCGCTTACAAGTCCCTTGCGTTCCCCTGACTGGGGCTACTTCCCCACCCTGCCCGCTAATCGGCGATGTAAACCCAGGTACCTGCGAGCCCTCGGACGGGCTGCCTACTCCTCGAGCGTCTTCTCGATCTGCTTGGTCTCGAAGAACTCGAGCTGGTCGCCGACCTTGATGTCGGCGAAGCCCTCGAGCACGATGCCGCACTCGAGGCCCTCCTCGACCTCCTGGACGTCGTCCTTGAAGCGGCGCAGCGAGCCGATCCGTCCGGTCCAGACGATGGTGCCGTCGCGGATCAGGCGGACGCCGGCGGTGCGGGTCACCTTGCCGTCCGTGACTCGGCAGCCCGCGATCATGCCGACGCGCGACGCCTTGAACGTCTCCAGGACCTCGGCCTGGCCGAGCGACTCCTCGACCTCCTCGGGCTCCAGCATGTCCCTCCATCGCGGCGCGGAGCTCCTCGGTCACCTTGTAGATGACCGTGTAGGTCCGGATATCGATTCCCTCGGTCTCCGCGGCACGGCGGGCCTCGGCGAGCGGGCGGACGTTGAAGCCGATGATCACCGCGTCGGAGGCGACGGCCAGCATCACGTCGGACTCGTTGATTCCCCCGGTCTGCGCGTGGATCACGTTGACCGGCACCTGCTCCTGCGGCAGCTTGGCGATCTCGTCCTCGAGCGCCTCCAGCGAGCCGGCGACATCGGCCTTGAGCACGATGTTGAGCTCCTTGAGCTCGCCCTCCTGCGCCTTGGCGAAGACCTCCTCCAGGGTCACCTTGCGCGCCTGGCGCCTCGCGAGCTGCTCGCTCTTCAGCCTCGTCTCCCGCTCCTGCGCCAGCTGGCGGGCCTGGCGCTCGTTCTCGACGACCTGGACGTGCTCCCCGGCCTCGCAGACCCCGTCGAAGCCCAGCACCTCGACCGGCATTCCCGGAGTCGCGGTCTCGACCCGCTCGCCCCGGTGATCGAGCATCGCCCGGACCTTGCCCCACTGGGCGCCCGCCACGACGGCGTCGCCGACCTTCAGCGTGCCTCGCTGGACGAGGACGCCGGTCACGGGTCCGCGTCCGGGATCGAGCTCTGATTCGATCACCGTGCCCGACGCCGCGGCGTCCGGGTTGGCCCCGAGCTCCTCGAGATCCGTGACCAGCACGATCATCTCGAGCAGGTTGTCGAGGCCCTCCTTCGTCTTCGCGGAGACGTCGGCGTAGACGGTATCCCCGCCCCAATCCTCGGGATTGAGGCCGCGTTCGGCCAGGTCGCCACGGACGCGGTTCGGGTCCGCCCCCTCCCTGTCGATCTTGTTGACGGCCACCAGCACGGGCACGTTGGCGGCGCGGGCGTGGTCGATCGCCTCGACGGTCTGCGGCATCACGCCGTCATCCGCTGCGACCACGAGAACAGCGATGTCGGTGACCTTGGCCCCGCGGGCCCTCATCGCGGTGAACGCCTGATGGCCCGGGGTGTCGAGGAAGGTGATCGTCTTGCCGTCGTGATGGACCTGGTACGCGCCTATGTGCTGGGTGATCCCGCCGGCCTCACCGGCCGCGACCTCGGTCTGGCGGATCGCATCCAGTAGGGAGGTCTTCCCGTGATCGACATGGCCCATCACCGTCACGACCGGCGGGCGCGGCTCGAGGTCTCCCGCCTGGTCCTCCTCGGCGGGCAGCTCGACCTCCTCTTCCGCCGCGGTGACGATCTCGATCTTCCGTTCGAACTGCTTGGCGATGGCGCGGATGGACTCGTCGGTGAGGGTCTGGGTCAGCGTCGCCATCTCGCCGCCCGTCATCAGGGCCTTGATCACCTCGGCTGCGGAGAGGCCGAGGCTCTCGGCCACCTCGCGCACGGTCGCGCCCGAGTTGACCTTGATGGCCGGCGCCTCCTCGGGCTGCTTCAGCTCCTTGTCCTCGGGCTCCTCCAGCATCGGCCGGCGGCGCCGGCCTCCACGCCGGCGCGGGGGCCGCGGCGGCGGCTGGGTCTTCGAGATGTGCTCGCGGCGGGCCGCCTGGGAGTCGATCACCACGCGGCGGCGCTTCTTCGTCGGCCCCTTTTTGCCGGCGGGAGCCGCACCGTCAGCGGCCTTGGCCGCGGCATTCTTCGCCGGCGCCTTCTTTGCTGTCGCTGTCTTCGCCGGGGCTTTCTTGGTCTTGGTTGCGGTCGCAGAGCCGCCATCGCCGGCCTTCTTCAGGGCGGCGAGCGCATCGGACTCCTCGACGCTCGACTGGGCGGCCTTGGCCTCGATCCCGGCGGCCTTAAGGGCGGCCAGGAGCTCCTTGCTCGTCAGGCCCTTCGCCTTGGCTATCTCGTGAACGCGCTTCTTCGCCATTCCGTCCCGGTTACTCGCCCTTCTCCTCGGCCGCCTTCACGGCAGCCTCGTCCTCGTCAACGATGCCCTCCTTCTCGGATACCAGCCCGGGCTCTCCGTCCTTTGATGGCTCCTCCGCGGCGGGCCCCTCTGCCTCTTCCTCGGTTTCCTCAGTCCCCTCAGCCTCCGCGGCGGGCTCGCCGGATTCCTCCTCCGGCTCCTCGTCGCCCTCCGCTTCGTCCTGGTCGCCCTCGGCTTCGTCCTCGTCCGCCTCGGCCTCCTCAACCTCGGCTGCGGGCTCGGCCTCCTCATCGCCCTCGCCCTCGCCTTCGGCCTCCTCCTCAGCCTCTTCGGCCTCCTCAACCTCGGCGACGGGCTCGGCAGCCTCCTCGGCCTGCTCGGCCTCCACGGCGGCCTCGTCGAACCCGCTCTCGGCGCGCTCGACGATGGCCTTGACGGAGTCGCCGCCGGCGTCCGCGCTGGCGAGCTGGGTGACCTCCTCCTCGCTCACGTCGCTCAGCACCGCCACGTGGTTGGTGCGGAAGTGGGCCAGCGCCTGATGCTGCGGGATCCCGCAGTAGTGGCTGCCCTCGAGCGAGGCGTTCGGGCAGCGCCGTCCCGTGGTCAGCACGGCGAGGCAGCGGCCGTCAGCGGCCTCCTCGCCTTCGTACTCGATGTCCTCCTCCTCGGAGGCGAACTCGGTCTCCGACTTGATGTCGACCTTCCAGCCGGTGAGGCGCGCCGCGAGACGGGCGTTCTGGCCGTCACGGCCAATCGCCAGCGAGAGCTGATCGTCGGGGACGATGACGGTCGCCTCCTTGGTCTCGTCGTCCACGAGGACCTCGCGGACGCGGGCCGGGGACAGTGCCTTGGCGACGAAGCGCGCGGGCTCGTCGTTGTAGGGAATGATGTCGATCTTCTCGCCGCGCAGCTCGGAGACGACCATGCGGACCCGCGAGCCGCGAGGGCCGACGCAGGCGCCCACCGGATCGACGCCGTCGGCGTGGGAGATCACAGCAATCTTGGAGCGCCAGCCCGGCTCCCGGGCGACGCCGGTGATCTCGACCAGCTTGTCGGCGATCTCGGGGACCTCGAGCTCGAAGAGCTTCTTGATCAGCTCGGAGTTCCGCCGGGAGACGACGATGCTCGGGCCCTTGGTGTCGGCCGAGACGTCGGTGATCACCGCCTTGACCCGCATGCCGTGGTCGTAGCGCTCGTTGTAGACCTGCTCGGAACGCGGGAGCAGTGCCTCGACCCGCTCGCGCAGCTGAACGAGCGTGTAGCGGTTGTCGGACTGCTGGATGATCCCGGTGACGAGCTCGCCGACGCGGTCCTTGTAGTCCTCGTACATCATGTGCCGCTCGGCCTCGCGGATCCGCTGAAGGATCACCTGCTTGGCCGTCTGGGCGGCGATCCGGCCGAAGTCGTCTGGGGTTACGTCACGGCTCTCGATCTGCTCGAGGTAGGGCTCGAGCCGCTCGGGCTCGATCTCGGGCTCCTCGGGCTCTCTGCGCTCGCCGGTCTCCGGGTCGACGGTCGACTTGGTGATCTCGATCTCGGGGATCTCCTCACCGGCCGCTTCAGCCGCCTCGGCGGCCTGGATCTGGTCCTCGAACTGCTCGTCCAGCAGCTTCTGCTCGAGGTCCTCGGGAACGATCAGCTCGAAGACGCGGAAGTCGGCGGTCGAGTGGTCGAGCTCGACCTTGGCGTACTTGGCCGCGCCGGGGGTCTTCTTGTAGGCGGAGAGCAGCGCGTCAGAGAGGGCGTCCATGAGGGTGTCGGCATCGATCCCCTTCTCCTGCTCGAGAGCCTTGACGGCATCGACGATCTCCTGCGTCATGACCTCACCTCTCCGTTCACGCTTTGGGTTGGGGCGTCTTTGCCCCCGGCATCAAGCAGATTCGAGCGGCGCACGGCCGCCAACGGGATCGACACGGGACCGTCACCCGAGTCGACGCTCACCGAATCCTCGCCGGCGTCGGTGAGGCGCCCGGTGAAGCTCCTGTGCCCGGCGATGTCCTCCCGGGTCTTGACCCGGACGCGGCTCCCGACGAAGCGCCGGAAGTGCTCCGGCTTGGTGAGCGGCCGCTCCGGCCCCGGAGAGGTGACCTCCAGCGACCAGTCGACGAGCAGGTCGCGCAGCAGCCCGGTGACCCTCTCGCAGAGGGCGATGTCCACCACCCCGTCGGAGCGGTCGATCACCAGGCGAAGGCGCTCGGAGGCCGGGCGCTCGAGCGCGAGCAGCTCGACCTCCGGCTCCGAAGCACGGAGCCGGGACTCGATCGTCTGCTGTAGCTGCTGCAGTTCCGCGTCGCTCATTCTGGTTCCTCTCCGCTCCTCGACCGGATCATCGCCCAAAAAAAGGCGGGCGCTCGCCCACCTTTCGACAACGGGAATATCCGGTGCGAAAAAAGGTTCCTTCGCAGCCGAGTATAGCCCTGAGCTCAGCTCTCGATCAAGAGGGTCACCGGCCCGTCGTTGACCAGCGCGACGCCCATGCACGCCCCGAAGACGCCCCGCTTGGCGTCGAGGCGATCGCAGAAGCGCTCGTACAGGGGCTCGGCCACCTCGCCCGGCGCCGACTCCATGTAGGAGGGCCGGTTGCCCTTGCGGGTGTCGCCGTAGAGGGTGAACTGGCTGACGCAGAGGACCTGCCGGTCGCCGAGCGGCTCGTTCATCCGTCCCTCGGCGTCGTCGAAGATCCGGAGGGCGCGGACCTTGTCCGCGAGCTTGTCGGCATCGACCTCGGTGTCGTCGCGCTTCACGCCGAGGAGGACGAGCAGTCCTGGTCCGATCTGGGCGACGCGGTCACCCTCGACGTCGACCGCCGCCTGGCTGACCCGCTGGACGAGGGCCCTCAACCGGTCGCAGCCAGTCGCTCTCTGTAGATCCTGTAGTCCCGGCGATCCGGGCGCAGGTTCGACGCGAGCGCCAGGTGATGGCGCGCCCGCTTCGTCTCGCCGGTCTTCGTCAGCGCCCGGCCGAGGCAGAAGTGCGCGTAGTCGTTGACCGGATGGGTCTCGACCACCGCCTCGAACTCGTGGGCGGCGCCCTCGTAGTTCCGAGTGCGGAAGTAGACGCGGCCGAGGGCCTCACGGACCGAGCTCTTCTCGGGCGCCTGGCGCGCCGCCTCCTCCAGGGGAGCCTTGGCATGCTCGAAGTCACCCTCCTCGAGCAGCTCGATGCCACGCCGGTAGAGGTTGTAGAGGGACTCGCCCGAGTCGTTCTGGGTCATGAACCCAGTGTAGAACGGCGCATGGCGTCGCCTTTTCGGAGCGCCTCGACGCGGTCGAGGACGGCGTCGGCGATCTCCTCCTTGGAGGCCAGCGGCACGTGATGCTCTCCGCCCCGCTCGACGATCACCACCTCGTTCTCCGAGCTCTCGAAGCCGATCTCCGGACGCGAGACGTCGTTGAAGACGATCGCGTCGGCGCCCTTCCGCTCCAGCTTCTCCCGTGCCCGCTCTGGGCCACTCCCGGTCTCGGCCGCGAATCCCACGATTGTCTGGTCCTCCCGCCGGCGACCGCCGAGTGCGGCGAGGATGTCCTCGGTCGGCTCGAGGTCGAGCTCCAGCTCGCCGGTTCCCTCGCGATGGATCTTCTCCGGAGCGGAGCTCGCGCGGACGGAAGTCGGCGGGGGCGGCGGCCATCAGCAGGACATCTGCGGCCTCGAACTCACCGGCCAGCGCCTCGGCGAGCTGCGCGGCGGTCTCGACATCCACCCGCCGCACCCCCGGGGGCGCCGGCAGGGAGACATTGGCGGCGACCAGCGTCACGTCCGCCCCTCTTCGCGCGGCGCGCTCGGCGAGCGCCAGCCCCATCCGCCCGCTCGAGCGGTTGCCGATGAAGCGGACGGGATCGATCGGCTCGCGCGTGCCCCCGGCGGAGACCAGCACCCGCAGGCCGTCCCAAGGGCCGCTGGGCCCCGGCAGGACGGCTTGGATCGCGGCGAGCAGCTCCGCGGGCTCGGGAAGGCGTCCGACCCCGTGCTCGCCGCGAGAGGCAAGCTCGCCCTCGCCCGGGTCGAGGACCGTGATTCCCCTCTTCCGAAGGGTCTCGAGGTTCGCCTGGGTCGCCGGGTCGCGATACATGCGGTCGTTCATCGCCGGGGCGACGAGCCGCGGGGCGGTGCAGGCCAGGAAGGCAGTGGTGACCATCGAGTCGGCGAGCCCGGCCGCGAGCTTGGCGATGGTGTTCGCCGACGCCGGAGCAATCAGATAGGCGTCCGCGTTCGCGACCACCTCGAGGTGGCCGATCGGGTCGTGCGCGGGGGCCGGGTCCCCGGGAAACGCTCCCCGCATCGGATCGCGCTCGAACTCGTCGCTGAGGACCGGGGCCCCGACGATGCCCTCGAACGAGGCGGGGCCGACGAAGCGCTTCGCCGCGGGGGTCATCAGCACCCGGACGGCGTGCCCCTCCTTCGTCGCGAGACGTGCCAGCTCGAGGGCCTTGTAGGCCGCGATGCCGCCGCTCACTCCGAGCAGGATGCGGGCCATCAGCCCTCCTTGGAAGCGCTAATCCTTGTACTCGTACTTCAGCTTGCCCGCCGCCAGCTCCTCGAGGGAGATCGTCAGGTAATTGCGATCGGCGGTATCGACCATCGGCGGTGTGTACTCGCCGTAGGCCCCCTCGGAGAGCGAGTGGTAGTAGGCGTTGATCTGGCGGGCCCGCTTCGCGGCGATGATCACCGCTGCGTAGTGGGAGTCCGTCCTATCGAGAAGCTTGTCGACGCGAGGCTTGATCATGGACGGATCATTGTAGGGAGAGCTGCTCGCGGACGAGCCCCTCCAGCTCCGAGGCCGCCGTCTGCACCTCGTCATTCACCACGACGTGCGGAAATTCGCCCTGCGCCTCGAGCTCCGTCTCCGCCGTGCGGAGCCGTCTCGCGATCGCCTCGGCGGAGTCGGTTCCGCGCCCCTCGAGGCGCTCGCGCAGAGCCTCCGGGCTCGGAGGGGCGATGAAGATCTGCACCGCCTCCGGCATCGCGTCCCGGACCTGGCGGGCGCCCTGCACCTCGATCTCGAGCACCACCGAGCGCCCTGCGTCCAGCCGGCGCTCCACCTCGTCACGCAACGTGCCGTAGCGGTTCCCGCTGTAGTCGGCTTGCTCGAGGAAGTCCCCCGCCTCAACCCGGCGCTCGAACTCCTCCGGTGAGAGGAAGTGGTAGTCCCGGCCATCCACCTCGCCGGGCCTCGGCTCCCTGGTCGTCGCCGAGACCGAGAGCTCGAGCTCGGGAACCGCGGCGAGCAGCTGCTCGATCAGCGTTCCCTTGCCGACCCCGGATGGACCCGTGATGACGAAGACCTTCGCCACGCCCGGATCATGAAGGGCGGAACGGCTACGAAAAGCAGCGGGAAGGTGCCGCTACTTGCGCAGCTGTGTGACCAGCTCGGTCCGCTGCCGCTCGGAGAGCCCGCCGATCGTCTTCGACGGGGAGATCCGGCACTGGTTGAGGATCCGATTCGTCTTCACCCGGCCGTACTTCGGGACCGCCATCAGCATGTCGAGCACCTTGGCGGTCTGGACGTACTCCGGAGGATCCAGGAGCAGCGTCTGGATCTTCACCTTCCCCGCCTTGAGGTCGCGCTTCAGCTGTGCCCGCTTCGACCGGATGTCGTTGGCCCTCTTCAGGGCCTCCATCCGCTGGTCCAGTGATCTCTCGGGGGCGGCGTTGGAGGACTGGACCGGGGCGTGCACGGGGCGGCAGTATATCCCCGCTTCCGCGGGACGAAAAGGGGATTTCGAACTTTGCGAAAAAAAGTTCGGGCTAAGCGATCAGCTCTTCGGCGATCCGGGACCCGGCGGCGGGATCGCGGAAGCTCTCCGTACCAACTGCAACCAACTTCGCCCCCGCCGAGAGCAGATCGAGGGCGTCCCGGCCATTCGAAACGCCCCCCATCCCGACAATAGGGATGGAGATGGCGGCCGAAACCGACCGGATCTGCTCGATCGCGACCGCCCTGACCCCCGATCCGGAGAGTCCGCCCCGCTCCGCCCCCAGCCAGGGGGCGCCCGTGGCCGGATCGACCGCTGCAGCCCGCAGCGTGTTGATCAGGGAGACCGCGTCGGCTCCCCCCTGCTCCGCCGCGACCGCGATCGGGGCCGGATCGGGCACGTTCGGGGTGAGCTTGACGATGAGGGTCTTCCCGGTCAGGGGCCGGAGTCTCGAGAGCAGGGAGCCGGCTTCATCCGGCGATTCCCCAACGATCAACCCCGACTTGACGTTGGGACAGGAGACGTTCAGCTCGATCGCCGCGACCTCCTCGCGAGCGCCGATTCCCTCCACGAGCCGGGTGAACTCCTCCTGGCTCGTCCCCATCACGGAGACGATCAGGGGAACCGGAAGCTCGGAGAGCCGCGGGAGGTCGTCCGCGAGGAAGCCCCCGAGCCCCTTGTTCGGCAGTCCGATCGAGTTGATCAGCCCCGACGGGGTCTCCCAGAGCCGTGGGGGCGGGTTCCCGACCCGGGGCTCGGGGGTGATCGTCTTGGAGACGAAGGCCGAGAATGGGAACTCTCGCCAGAGGGCCTCGCCGAAGGCGCGCCGGGCCGCGATCGCGTCGAAGGTTCCGGAGCCGTTGATGATCGGGTGGCGCAGCTCGAGCCCGCAGAACTCGACGGGCGCAACGCGCACGCCTGGTCTGGCGCCGTTTCCATCCGTCATTGCAGGGGCTTTTCCTGCCATCAGTGGCCCGACCCCGGGATCAGCGCCGTCTCGATCTCCTTTCCGCGGACGACCGGCCCATCGACACATAGACGGATGTACCCGCCTCCCGCCAGGGGCACCGCGCAGCCGAAGCAGGCGCCGAATCCGCACGCCATCGGCGCCTCCATCGCCAGCTCGCACGCTACGCCGGCGTCCGTGCAGAGTGCCCTGACCGCCTCCAGCATCGCCGGCGGCCCGCAGGCGTAAACGGCGGCGCTCGCCGCGTCGTCGCCCTCCAGCAGCACGGAGAGGAGGTCGGTGACGTAGCCGCGATGGCCGGTGTGCCCGTCCTCGCTCGCCAGCCGGATCTCGCTGCAGTCGAAGAGCTCGAGGCCGCCGGAGTGCTCCCTGTCGCGGAACCCCAGCAGCACCCGGGCCGGAATCCCCGCGCCCGAGAGCCGGCGGCGCCAGATCGCAAGTGGTGCGATGCCGATCCCGCCGCCGACCAGGATGGCCCCCGACGCACCCTCCCTCAGGTCCGCCGGCGGGGAGAAGGGGCGGCCCAGAGGGCCGGTGATCCAGAGCCGCGTGCCCGCCTCCAATGCCGCCAGCCGGCGCGTGCCGGGACCGACCGCCTCAACCAGGAAGTCCAATCGCAGCCCGCCGGCCTCAGGCTCGCAATCCGCAAAGGAGAAGGCCCGGGCGAGGTAGGGCCGGCCGTCCTCGGAGCCCCAGCCCGATTCGGCGGCCAGCATGTAGAACTGGCCCGCGGCCGGCTCGGGGCCAGTCGCGTCCAGGGCGGAGAAGATCCGGTAGCCGCCGGACTCGACGTTCCGGGTCACCTCACAAGCCCGGCGCCCGAACGGAGCCTCGACCCTCGTTCCCAGCTCCGCCGCCCCCGGACGTGCAGGCGAAGTCCGGTCCATCATCGTGTGCGCTGACCGGACTTCGCCGGAGCGGAGGAGGCGGCGCCTGATGCATGGAGCTCCTGCAGGGCGCGGACGTCCGCCTCCCCCTGCTGCTGGGCGAAGATCGCGCGCGCCGCGGCGGAGGCGCCGGTCATCGTCGTCAGACAGGGAAGCCCGTGGCGCACGGCGGCCGTACGGATTTCGTAGCCATCGGCTCGCGCCGCGGTGCCGGTCGGGGTGTTGATGACCAGGTCGACCTCGCCGCTGTCGATGCAGTCGACCACGTTGGGAGAGCCCTCCCCGATCTTCTTGATCTTCCGGACCGGGACGCCCATGGCCGAGATGGCCTGGGCGGTGCCCGAGGTCGCGATCACCTTGAAGCCGAGGTCGTGGAACCGGGTCGCCATCTGGCATGCGGCCGGCTTGTCGGTGTCGGTGACGCTGATGAAGATGGTCCCCTCCCGCGGCAGCGAGACGCCGGCGGCGGCCTGTGCCTTGCCGAAGGCGGTCGGGAAGTCGGCGGCGATCCCCATCACCTCGCCGGTGCTCCGCATCTCCGGGCCCAGCACCGCATCGGCGCCGGCGAAGCGGGCGAATGGCAGCACGGCCTCCTTGACGCTGACATGCTCGGGCACCTCCCGCGGCAGCTCCTGGGCGCCCATCGACTCACCCAGCATCAGCCGGCAGGCGATCTTTGCCAGCGGCGCGCCGATCGCCTTGCTGACGAAGGGAACCGTCCTGGATGCCCGCGGGTTGGCCTCGATCACGAACAGCTCGCCGTCCGCCACCGCGTACTGGACGTTGATCAGGCCGATCACGCCGAGCTCCAGTGCGATCCGCCGGGTCGTGCCGCGGATCTCATCGAGCATCTCCTCCCCGAGGCTCATGGGCGGGATGACGCAGGCCGAGTCGCCGGAATGCACGCCGGCCTCCTCGACGTGCTGCATGATCCCCGCGACGAAGCAGTCCTTCCCGTCGGCGAGCGCGTCCACGTCGACCTCGATCGCGTTCTCGAGGAAGCGGTCCAGCAGCAGGGGGTGCTCCTGATCGGCCTTGACGTTCGCCTCCAGGTATGCCTCCAGGGCCTCGGCCGAGTAACAGATCTCCATCGCGCGGCCGCCGAGCACGTAGGAGGGCCGCACCAGCAGCGGGAAGCCGACGTCGTCGGCGATCGCCACCGCCTCCTCGGCCGACAGCGCCGTGCCATACGGAGGGTGCTTGATCTCCAGTCGCTTCAGCAGCGCTCCGAACCGGCCCCGGTCCTCGGCGAGATCGATCGCGTCCACCGGGGTCCCGAGCATCCGCACCCCCGCCTCCTCCAGCGACCTGGCGAGCCTCAGGGGCGTCTGGCCTCCGAACTGGACGATCACGCCCTCGGGCCGCTCGACGGAAGCAACCGCCAGGACGTCCTCGGCGGTGAGTGGCTCGAAGTAGAGGCGGTCCGAGGTGTCGTAGTCGGTCGAGACCGTCTCCGGGTTGCAGTTGATCATCACCGCGTCGCGCCCCAGGTCGCGAGCGGTCATCGCCGCATGCACGCAGCAGTAGTCGAACTCGATGCCCTGGCCGATCCGGTTCGGACCGGACCCCAGGATCATGACTCCGGGCCGATCGCTCGGTGCGGCTTCGCCATCAACGCCCATCTCCTCGGCATCGCCTGCGGAGATATGCGGTGGCGACGCAGACGGCGTGGCAACCCTGGTCCGCCGTTCATGCGCGCTGTAGAAGTAGGGGGTGCGAGCCTCGAACTCGGCCGCGCAGGTGTCCACCGCCCTGTAGGTGCGCTCCAGCCCCTCGGTCCCGTCGCCGTCCGTGGCGAGGGCCCGCAGCTCCCGAAGGAACCAGGGGTCGATCATCGTCGCGTCGGCGATCCGCTCCAGCTCCACCCCACGGCGGAAGCCCTCCAGGACCAGATCGAAGCGGTCGGACGAGGGCGTTGCCAGCCGTTCCAGCATCTCGCCGGTGGAGGCCGGCAGCTCGGGCTCAGCGTCCAGCTCCCGCGAACGCATCGCCTTGGCGAAGGACTCCCGGAAGGTCCGCCCGATCGCCATCGCCTCCCCCACCGACTTCATGTGGGTCGAGAGCTTGCCCTCGGCGCCGGGGAACTTCTCGAAGGCGAAGCGCGGCACCTTGGTGACGACGTAGTCGATCGTGGGCTCGAACGAGGCCGGCGTCGCCTCGGTGATGTCGTTCGGGATCTCCTCGAGGGCGTACCCCACGGCGAGCCGCGCCGCGATCTTGGCGATCGGGAAGCCGGTCGCCTTCGAGGCGAGGGCCGAGGAGCGAGAGACGCGCGGGTTCATCTCGATCACGACGATCTCGCTCGTCTCCGGGTTGACCGCGAACTGGATGTTCGACCCCCCGGTTTCCACCCCGACCGCGCGGATCACGCGGATCGCCTGGTCGCGAAGCTCCTGGTAGAGCACGTCGGTCAGGGTCTGCGCCGGAGCGATCGTCACCGAATCGCCGGTGTGGACGCCCATGGGATCGACGTTCTCGATCGAGCAGATGATCACCACGTTGTCGTTGCGGTCGCGCATCACCTCCAGCTCGAACTCGCCCCAGCCGAGCACCGACTCCTCGACCAGCACCTGGTTGATCGGGCTGGCGGCCAGTCCCTCGGAGACCACCTGCGCGAACTCGGTCTCGTCGTTGGCCACGCCACCGCCGTGCCCGCCGAGGGTGAAGGCCGGGCGGACGATGATCGGGAGGGTCAGCTCACCCGACGCGAGGGCGTGCTCGCCCTGCTGGATCGACTCGACGATCATCGAGAAGGGCACCCGCAGCCCCGCCTCCTCCATCGTGGTCCGGAAGGCCTCCCGGTCCTCGGCGCGATGGATCGCCTCGTAGTTCGCGCCGATCAGCTCCACGCCGAACCGCTCCAGGGTGCCGTCGTCGTGAAGCGCCTTCGCGAGGTTGAGTGCCGTCTGACCGCCGAGGGTGGGCAGCAGCGCGTCGGGGCGCTCGCGCTCGATCACCTTGGCGACCGGCCCGGGCAGCAGCGGCTCGATGTAGGTGCGGTCGGCGAACTCCGGGTCGGTCATGATCGTCGCCGGATTCGAGTTGACGAGGACCACCTCGTAGCCCTCCTCCAGCAGCACCTTGCAGGCCTGCACGCCGGAGTAGTCGAACTCGGCGGCCTGCCCGATCACGATCGGCCCCGACCCGATCAGCAGGATCTTGCTGATGTCCTGACGTCTAGGCACTTCGGCTTCGCCACACCTTTGCTCGGTTCCACTTCGTTCCACCTCGCGGTTTCACTTCGTTCCACCTCGCGCCAGCTCCAGGAAGCGGTCGAAGAGGTGGCGCGCGTCGTGGGGTCCCGGGCCGGCCTCGGGGTGGTACTGGACGGTGCAGCCGGGGACGTCCTTCAGGACGAGGCCCTCGACGGTCCGGTCATACAGGTTGAGATGGGAGAGCTCGGCCTCGCCGAAGTCGGTGCTCCAGCGGACCGGCTCGTCCGCCTCGAGCTTCTGCTCTCCGCCGGGGCCGGCGACCGCAAACCCATGGTTCTGCGAGGTGATCTCGATCTTCCCGGTCTCGAGGTCCTTGACCGGATGGTTCGCCCCGCGGTGGCCGAACGGCAGCTTGAAGGTCTCGAGGCCCACCGCCCGGCAGAGCAGCTGGTGGCCGAGGCAGATGCCGACCACGGGCTTCTTCCCGATCACCCCTCGGACGTTCTCGACGATGTAGTCGAGGGCTGCCGGATCACCTGGGCCGTTGGCGAGGAAGACCAGGTCGGGATCGCGGTCCAGGATCTCAGCGGAGGTCGCATCGCAGGGGAGAAGCGTCAGCCGGCAATTCCTCTCGCGGAATTGCCGCACGATGTTCAGCTTGATCCCGGTATCGATTCCGACCACGTGGGGCCCCTCGCCGTCGATCTCCACCGCCTCACCCGGGGTCACCTCCTTCGCGAAGTCCGCCCCCTCCATCGAGGGCTCCGCTTCGATCATCTGCCTTGCCTCGTCCTCGGAGAGCTCTGCCGGAAAGATGCCGCCGCGCATCGCGCCGCGGTCGCGGATATGGCGAACGAGGGTGCGGGTATCGATCCCGGAGATAGCGGGCACGCCGCTGTCGCGGAGCCAGTCGAGCCAGCCGCCCTCGGCGCTGGCGGCGTCCTCACCGTTCTTCCCCTCTCTCATCACGACGCCCCTGGCCTGGGCTCGCCCGGACTCCATCGCCTCGGCGGAGACCCCGTAGTTGCCGATCAGCGGATAGGTGTAGGTGATGACCTGGCCGGCGTAGGAGGGATCGGTGACCGACTCCTGGTAGCCGGTCATGGAGGTGTTGAAGACGACCTCGCCGGTGACCGCCCGCGGGTCCCCGGCCAGCTCGCCGTCGAACCGTGCCCCGTCCTCGAGTAATAGGAACCCGTCACTCATTCGGGGCGTACTCCAGGATCAGCTTCTGCACCTGCTTGAACTCGTCGGTGCCGGCCCGCCCGAGCAGCTCGAATAACGCCGTTTCCACGCTGGTGACGACGGCACCCGCCCGCTCCATCTTCTGGAGTCCAATGCGCTTGTTCTCGTCGCTCCGCGAGGCGACCGCGTCCTCCGCCACATGGACCTCGTTCCCTGAGCCCAGGAGATCGAGCACCGTCTGATTGACGCAGACGTGCGTCTCGATCCCGCAGACGAGCGCCTGGTCGCGGCCGTCCAGGTCGAAGCCGTCGGCCCCGGCGGCTGAGAAGACCGTCTTCTCCAGCGGCGCGGTGCCCTCGGGAAGCTGCTCGGAGATCTCCGGCGCTGTCTCCCCCAGTCCCTTCGGGTACTGCTCGGTGATCACCACCGGCACGCCGATCGCCTCGGCTCCCCTGATCAGGGTCGCGGTGGCGCGGGTGACGTCCTCGAATTCCGGGATCGCCTTCCGAAAGCCCTCCTGGACGTCGACCACGACCAGGGCCGCCCGCTTCGGATCGAGCTTCGCGGTCACCCCGCCACCCCCATGGCGAAGGAGCGCTGCCTGAACGCGACCTGGCCGCCGGCCACCGTCATCAGCACCCGTCCGGTCAGCGTCCGCCCGGCGAAGCAGCTGTTATCCGAGCGGCTCTCGTAGCCCTCCTCGCCGACCACCCACTCGAGCTCGGGATCGATCAGCGTCACGTTCGCCGTGGCTCCGGTCTCGATGGTGGGCGGCGCGATGCCGAAGGGCTCGCCTCCCGAGGTCATCCGCTCGGTCAGCAGCTCCAGCCCGATGGTCCCGGGGATGACAAGGTCGGTGTGGAGCACCGCGAAGGCGGTCTCGAGGCCCGTCACCCCCATCGCCGCCTGCTCGAAGGGAACCTCCTTCTCCTCGAGCGAGTGAGGGGCGTGGTCGGTGGCGACGCAGTCGATCGTCCCGTCGCGGAGCCCCTCGATCAGCGCCTGGCGGTCGTCCTCGGTGCGGAGCGGCGGGTTCATCTTGAAGCGGGCGTCGAGGCTTCGCACCTCCTCGTCGGTGAGCGTCAGGTGATGCGGAGTGGCCTCGCAGGTGACCTGGACGCCGGCCTGCTTGGCGCGGGCGATCGCCTCCACCGAGGCTCGCGCCGAGAGGTGCTGGACGTGCACCCGCGCCCCCTCATACAGGGCCAGGGAGCAATCGCGGGCGATCGTGGTGGACTCGGAGACCGCCGGGATGCCCGCCAGACCGAGGACGGCCGAGACCTCGCCCTCGTGCATGACTCCCTGGCCGGAGAGCTCGAGGTCCTCCTCGTGGAGGGCGATCACCCCACCCGCCAGCAGCTGGTACTGGAGCGCCCGCCGCAGGACCCTGGCGCTGGCGATCGGCAGCCCGTCATCGGAGAAGCCGACCGCTCCCGCGTCGCGCAGCTCCGCCATCTCCGTCAGCTCCTCGCCGGCCATCCCTCGCGTCACGTTGGCGACGAAGCCGACCGGTATGGAGGCGTCCCGCTCGGCGCGCTCGCGCAGCGAGCCGAGGACGGCGGCGGAGTCCACCGGAGGCTTCGTGTTGGCCATCGCCACGATCGCGCCGTAGCCCCCCGCGGCGGCGGCGCGGGTGCCGGTCTCGAGGTCCTCCTCGTGCTCGTCGCCCGGTGTCCGCATGTGGACATGCGGGTCGACGAAGGCCGGGAGGGCAAGCAGGTCATCCGCCTCGACGACCTCAGCGTCCTCGACCTTCGGCGCCTTTCCTGGCTCGGCGAGCTCGGCGATCTCCCCACCGCGGACGACCAGGTCGCGGACCGCGTCGAGGCCACGCCGCGGATCGAGCAGCCGCGCGCCTCGAATAACCAGGTCCGCGGGCTCGCCCGGCCGGCGGACCAGATCGTTCCTCGGCTCCGTCACGCCGGCTGTCCGATCGTCGGCGGTTCGGCGGGAGCCGGGCCCCGGTCGGCCCGCTCCCGGTCGGTGCCCGCGAGCAGTTCGTAGATGATCGCCATGCGCACGACCAGGCCACTCTCCACCTGGGTCGCGATCAGCGACTGCGGCGAGTCGATCACCTCCGGCGCCAGCTCGACGCCTCGGTTGACGGGGCCGGGGTGCATCAGCAGCTGCCGGGGCCCGAGCCGCCGCGAGTCGATCTGGTAGCGGGCGGCGTACTCGCGGAGCGACGGCACGAAGCTCTCGCTCATCCGCTCGCGCTGCATTCGCAGCGCGTAGATCACGTCGGCGTCGCCGAGGCCACCCAGGTCATGGGCGATCTCGCAGCCGAACGCTTCCGCCCCGCGGGGGATGAGAGTGGGCGGCCCGGCGAGGGTCACCTGGGCGCCCATCAGCCGGAAGGCAAGCAGGCAAGATCGCGCGACCCGGCTGTGCAGAACGTCGCCGACGATCCAGATCCGCTTCCCGTCCAGCTCTCCGACCTGGCGCCGGAGCGTGTAGACGTCGAGCAGCGCCTGGGTCGGGTGCTCGTGCTTGCCGTCGCCGGCGTTGATCACCGAGGCGTCGGTCCAGCCGGAGACCAGGTCGGCCGCCCCCGCGTGGGGGGACCGGATCACGATCGCCGCCGGGTCGTACGCGGAGAGCGTCGAGACCGTGTCCTTGAGCGACTCGCCCTTGTCCACGGAGGAGCCGGCCGCCTTGACACTGACCACGTCGGCCGAGAGCCGCTTCGCGGCCAGCTCGAACGAGGAGAGCGTCCGGGTGCTCGACTCGTAGAAGAGGTTGACGATCGTCCGGCCGCGCAGCGTCGGGACCTTCTTGATGTCCCGCTTGCCGACCTCGGCGAAGCTTTCGGCGCGGTCGAGGATTCGCTCGACCTCGCCACGCCTCAGGCCCTGGATGCCGAGCAGGTGCTTCATGCGTCCTCCTCTCCAACGGCTGCCTTTGCCGGCGCGATCGCGACCTCGTCGCTTCCGTCCGTTTCCTCGAGCCGGACGTTCACGCGCTCTCCCGGCGCGGTCGGGAGGTTCTTGCCGACGTAGTCGGGGCGGATCGGAAGCTCGCGATGGCCGCGGTCCACCAAGACCGCCAGCTGGACTCGGGCCGGCCGGCCGTAGTCGAAGAGGGCGTCGATCGCGGCGCGCACCGTGCGTCCCGTGTAGAGCACGTCGTCCACGAGGATCACGGTGCGGCCCTCGAGCTCGAAGTCCAGGTGGGAGTCGTGGACGACAGGAGCGCCCTGCGGCTGGCGCTCGAGGTCGTCGCGGTAGAAGGAAATGTCGAGGTCGCCGAGCGGCACCTCGCCGCCGCCGAGCTCGCCGACGAGCGCATGCAGGCGCTTGCAGAGGACGGCCCCCCGGGTGTGGATGCCGACGAGTGCGATCCCGTCACCATCACCGTTCTTCTCGACGATCTCATGGGCGATACGGACCAGCGTCCGCCGGAGATCGTCGTGATCGAGCACGACTTTGTCGCTCATCTTGCTCCTTCCTGGCCTCTCTGGACCTGGTTAAAGGTGCCGCGCCAGCCTAGCAGCGCGACTGGCGGCAGCCTGGGAGGATCGGGTCGTGAACGCGCAGGTTGCGGAGGAGATCGAGCGCCACCGGGGGGAGGGGCGCGAGTTCGAGGCCGGCGGCGTGCGCAGCTTCGTTCGCGAGGAGGGCAAGGGCGATCCGGTCGTGCTGATCCACGGGATCCCCGTCAGCTCCTACCTCTACCGCAAGGTCCTGCCGCTGCTCGCCGAGAGCGGCCTGCGCGGGGTCGCGTTCGACCTCCCCGGCCTGGGCCTCGCGGAGCGGCCACGCGACTTCGACTACAGCTGGACTGGGCTGGGCCGCTGGACCGGGCAAGCGATCGACGCGCTGGGAATAGACGGCTGCCACCTGGTGCTGCACGACATCGGTGGGCCGATCGCGCTCGAATGGGCGCTCCGCAACACGGATCGGGTGAAGACCCTGACCGTGCTCGACACGCTGCTGGCCGTGGAAGGTTTCCGCCGCCACTGGACGATGGCGAGCCTCAGCACTCCGGGGCTCGGGTGGCTTCTGTTGATGACCAACCGGGGGCCGCTGGCGCGGCAGCTCTTCTACGCAAACGGCATCGCGGATCGCTCCGCTACCCCGCCGCACGAGGTGGACGCCCACCTGGCTCTGCTCCGAGGAGATGACGGCGGCCGGGCCTTCCGCCGGATCGCCCGGAGCTTCGAGCCGACGGCGGAGAAGGAGCGCCTCTACATGGGCGGGCTGCGCCAGGCTGGCTGGCCGAGTCGCGTCCTCTGGGGCAGGGACGACCCGGCGCTCGGCTTCGACCAGCGGGACGCGATCGCCGACGCCCTCGGCGTCGAGCCGACCACCCTGCCGGCCAAGCACTTCCTCCAGGAGGACCAGGCCCCCGCGGTCGCTACTGCGATTGCCGAACTGGCTCGCTCGTAGCCTCGCGGATCTCCTTCGCCCCGCCCTCGATCAAGGAGGGCTCTCCCCGCTCGGGGAAGGGGATCTCGACCAGGTCGAAGTCGCGTGGCGCAAACGAGTTGGGAAAGGCCTCCTTCGCTTCGTCGAGCACGGTCGAGACGTTGTAGCGGGTCGAGATGTGGACGAGGGCGAGCATCCTGGCCTCCGCCTCGGCAGCGAGCTCGGCGGCCTGGCGGGCGGTGGAGTGTCCGGTCTCGCGGGCGCGCTCGAGCTCCTCTTGGGCGAAGGTGCCGTCGTGGACGACAAGCTCGGCGGCGTGGGCGGCGACCCTGGTCATCTCGCAGGGCGCCGTGTCGCCGGTGACGACGATCTTCCGGCCCGGGCGCGCGTCGCCCATCACCTGGTCGGGGGTCACGTCGCCCTTCTCGCCTGAGACCGTCTCGCCGCGCTGGAGCCGGCCGAAGTCGCGCTCGTCGGTCACTCCCAGCTTCTTCGCGCCCTCGACGTCGAAGCGGCCCGGCCGCTCGGCCTCGACGAAGGCGTAGCCCTGGGCCGGCATCCGGTGCTCGACCTCGAAGGCGCGCATCTCGAACCCCTCATGCTCGATCGCCTCTCCCCCACCCAGCTCGACCAGGTCGAGCTCGTAGCGGATCTTCCCGAAGATCCGCCGCAGCGCATCGAACATGCCGTGGAGGCCCTTCGGCCCGACGATCCGAAGCGGCCGCTGCCGCTCCTGTAGGTCGTAGGTCTTGAGCAGGCCGGGCAGGCCGAGGTAGTGGTCGGCGTGATAGTGGGTGACGTAGATCTCGTCCAGCTGGACGAGGCCGGTCGAGAGCATCATCTGGCGCTGGGCCCCCTCCCCCGCGTCCACCAGGATGCGCTCCCCGCCGGCCCGGATCAGCACGCAGGCGGTGGCCCTCCGCGCCGAGGGCACGGAGCCGCCGGTTCCGAGGAAGGCGACCGAGAGATCCATGGGCAGGCAAGCCTAGAAGCGGGGGACGGGCCGTGGCGGCTGCCCGGTTGCGGGCCTAGACTTGGCCGCCTAGCGCCCGTAGCTCAGTGGATAGAGCGCCTGCCTCCGGAGCAGGAAGCCGCAGGTTCGAATCCTGCCGGGCGCGTTCTCAGGGACAGCGGTCGAGCTCTGCGGTCAGCGGGTCAGCCCGCCTGGCGCGCGCGTCGCCGTTCGGGCGGCAGCGCCCCCGGCCCCCGGCTCTCCGGGCCGGCCCAGCCGACGCGCCTGCCGACCTGGCTGACCGCGCGGCGAGCAGTCGCGGCGCGGGGTCGATCGGCGTCCCGTTCAGGCGAGCCTCGAAGTGGAGATGGGGCCCGGTGGAGCGGCCGGTCGATCCCACGCCGCCGATCACGGTGCCGCCCACCACCGGCTGGCCCGCAGCGACGGCGATGCTCTCCAGGTGCGCGTACCAGCTCTCGAAGCCGAGCCGGTGGCTGACCACGACCAGGTTCCCGTAGCCGCCGCTGTTCCAGCCGGCGAAGGCGACCACCCCGCGCCCGGCCGCCCCGACCGGGGTGCCCGCCCCGGCCGGAAAGTCGATCCCGGTGTGCCGGCGCCCCCCGACCCAGCCGAAGCCGTCGGTGCTCGCCACGGCGAGCGGCGGCAGGAAGCGGACCGGGTCGCCCGGAGGCTCGGGGACCCGCTCCTGCTGGAGCGCCGCGATGGTCGCCGTGCCGGCGACGCCGTCCACGTCCAGGCCCGCCGCGGCCTGGAACTTGCGGACCGCCGCCGCGGTGTTCGGGCCGAACCCTCCGTCGAACCCGCCCGGGCCGAAGCCTCGGCTGCTGAGCAGGAACTGGAGCGACGCGACGTCCCAGCCGCGCTGTCCGGTCCGCAGCGGCCGGTCCCCCAGGTCCGGGCGGCCTCGCCAGCCCAGGGCCTTCCGCGTCTGGGACCCGGCGATGCCATCCACCGTCAGGCCGTGGCTTCGCTGGAAGCTCTGCACCGCGCTCACGGTCCAGGGTCCCGAGACGCCGTCCACGGGATGGGGATAGAGGCCGAGCGCGCCCATCGCCACCTGCGCCGCGGCCACGTCGGCGCTGCCCGCTTCCGCGGGTTCAGCAGGCCCGGCCGCGAGCGCACTCACGGCCAGCGCCGCCAGTCCCAAGCGCCTGACGCCACCCATAACCCGCAGGGTCGGCATTTCTCCCCTCCCGGCCTGCGAACCGGCTTGCAGCCCCGATATCCGGCGCCGCTGGCACCGCACCCCCGAAGCCGAGGAGGGGCGGGCTTGTTCTAGCCGCCCGCGACGGCGGGCAGGATGGTCACCTCGTCGCCCTCGGAAACGGGGGTCTCGAGGCCGTCCTGGAAGCGGATGTCCTCGCCGGAGACGTAGACGTTCACGAACCGGCGCAGATCGCCGTCCTGGGTGATCCGCTCGCGCAGCCCATCGTGCTGGTCGAACACGGCGTCGAGCGCCTCGCCTACCGTCGAGCCATCCACCTCGAGCTCCGCCTCCCCTCCGGTGGCGGCCCTCAGCTGCGCCGGGATCTTCACGGTGACGGCCATGCGGCGCGAATCCTAATTACCCGACGGTGGCGCCCGTCGGCTCGAACTCGCGCTCGAAGTCCTCGAGCGAGGGCTCGATCTCGTGCATGCGGAAGGCCTCTCGCGCGGCGTCGAGGGTCTTGAGGCCCTCGCCGGTGATGATGGCGACAACCCGTTCGTCCGAGCCGATCGCTCCGCTCTCAGCGAGCTTCGCCAGGACCCCGATCGTCACCCCGCCGGCGGTCTCGGTGAAGACGCCGGTCGTCTCCGCCAGCAGCCTGATGGCCACGCGGATCTCGTCGTCGGTGACGGACTCGATCTGCCCCCCGGTCTGCCGCGCCAGCTCGAGCGCGTAGGGACCGTCGGCCGGATCGCCGATCGCGAGGCTCTTGGCGATCGTGTCGGGCCGCTGCGGCTTGCAGACATCCTTGCCATCGGCGAATGCGGTCGCGACCGGCGAGCACCCCTCGGCCTGCGCGCCGCTGAATGCAGGCAGCTCGCCCTTCACCAGGCCGAGCTCGAGCCATTCGGTGATGCCCCGGCCGATCTTGGTGAACAGGGATCCTGAGGCGATCGGGCAGACGATCCGGTCCGGCAGCTTCCAGCCGAGCTGCTCGATCGTCTCGTAGGCGAGGGTTTTCGAACCCTCGGCGTAGTAGGGGCGGAGATTGACGTTCAAGAACGCCCAGGGGCGCGCCTGGGCGAGTTCGGTACAGAGGCGGTTGACGTCGTCATAGGTGCCCTTGACGCCGACCAGCTTCGTCCCGTAGATCCCCGTCGCGAGCAGCTTCTGCTCCTCGAGGTCGGCGGGGACGAACACGTACGAGTCCAGCCCTGCCGCCGCGGCGTGAGCCGCCACTGCGTTGGCGAGGTTCCCGGTGGAGGCGCAGGCGACGGTCTCGAACCCGAGCTCCTTCGCCTTGGCGATGGCCACCGCGACCACCCGGTCCTTGAAGGAATGGGTCGGGTTCGCCGCGTCGTTCTTGATCCACAGCTCCCCGAGGCCGAGGCGCTCGGCGAGGCGGTCCGCCCTGATCAACGGTGTGAGGCCGGGCTCCAGTGGGTCAGTCGGCCGCCCATCGAAGGGAAGGAAGTCCGAGTAGCGCCAGATCCCGTTGGACCCCGCCTGGATCTTGCGACGGGCCTCCTCGGCATCCAGCGACGAATGGTCGTAGGCCGCCTCGAGCGGGCCGAAGCAGTTCTCGCAGACGAAACTGGCCTCCAGCGGATAGCTGGCGCCGCATTCTTTGCATTTGAGCGATTCGAGTGCCATGTCGTTCCTCCTAAGAAAAAACCTCCGCCGGTTTTGTGGGCGGAGGTCCCGGAAGGAACGCTCTTCCCACATCTTCCAGGTCCGTAGTCACCTGCTGGAGTTGGCACCTTCCTCGAACAAAGTCCGAGTGGTTGCCGGGGCTTCATCGGGCCAGTCCCTCCACCCCTCTTGATGTGGCGGTTATGTGGCGCGGAATATAGCAGCGGGTCCGGGCCGGGCCACCCGTTTTACATGCGTGTGGTCGCGTAAAGTGGGCAGGGATGGAGACGGAAGCGACAAGTCAGGCCGATGCCGAACCTCCCTCGCCCCAGACTCCGCAGGGCGCGCGCCGGCGAGCTCGTCGCGCCGCTTCCGCCTGAGCCACAGGCCCCCAAGGTCGAGGAGATCGCGGCCGAGGGGCTGCGCTGGGTGAAGATCGACCGGCCGGGCGCGGAAGAGCAGGCCTGGCTCGAGGAGAACTTCGACTTCCACGCCCTCGACCTCGAGGACGTGCTCTCGCGCAACCAGCGCCCGAAGATCGACCAGTACGACGAATACCTGTTCATCGTGCTGCACTTCCCGGTCTTCGACAGCTCGGCCGGCCGGCTGGGCGCCGGAGAGCTGGACCTCTTCGTCGGCCCGGGCTACCTGGTGACGATTCCCAACCAGCCCCTGCAGCCGGTCGAGTACCTGTTCGAGCGGTGCCGCCAGAAGGAGGAGATGCGCGACCAGCTCTTCTCTCGCGGCTCCGGATACCTGCTCTACCGCCTCGTCGACGACTGCTTCGACTACTGCTTCCCGATGCTGCGGAAGATCGGGAACAAGCTCGATGCGCTGGAGGAGGAGATCTTCGAGGGGCGCTCGGAGGAGATCGTGCGGGACATCTCCAACGCCAAGCAGGAGATCATCAACTTCCGCAAGGTGATCCGCCCGCAGCGCCCGGTGCTGCGCGACCTGGAGAAGGTGAAGGGCCGCTACCTGGCCCCGGAGCTCGACCTCGAGATCTACTTCGACGACATCGTCGACGCCCACGAGCGTATCTGGGACATGCTCGAGAACTACAAGGAGGTCGTCGAGGCGCTCGAGGAGTCCAACGAGTCCGTGATCTCGCACCGCGTCAACGACATCCTCCGCGTGCTCACCGCGATCAGCGTCATCGTCCTGCCGCTGACCTTCCTCGCCAGCCTCTGGGGGATGAACGTCGGCGTCCCCGGCGAGGGCAGTGAGACGGCCTTCTACGCGATCGTCGGGGTGATGGTCGTGATCATGCTCGGGATGATCGCCTTCTTCCGCCGGCGCGGTTGGCTCTAGCCGTCTATCGCTTGGGCGGGAGGGACCGCGCGTAGGCCACCCCGCGCGAGACCCATCGCTCGAGCTGTCGCTTGGTTCGAATCCCGTCGGTGTCGACGCGGAGCCAGCCTTTCATCTCTCGCCCGCGCATCTCGAACGGCTCCGCGTGGGGCTTGCTGGCCAGCTCTTCGGTCTGATCCGGGTCGACCCTCAACAGCAGTCCGCCCTGGCCGCTCGCGGCCACGGCCATGTGACCGGCGATCAGGAACGCCAACCCGCCGAACATCTGCATCTCGGTGGCGCCCTCCTCGGCGCCGACGAGCTCACGGATGCGGTTGGCGAGGTCCTCGTCATAGGCCACCCGTGGATTATCTCGAAGAGGATGAACGCAGCCTGGGCGTGATCGCGTGTGCGATCAGGTGTGGAAAGCGCGGCGTCGTAGCCTGGCGAGTCTCTCCTACGATGGGCGGTGTGGCCAACCAGCGGATCTGGGCGCCCTGGCGGATGAAGTACGTGAAGGACGCGTCCAAGGACTCCGAGGAGGAGTGCATCTTCTGCGCCGCCCTCGAGGCCGGCGACGACGAGGCGCAGCTGATCGTCCACCGCGGCGATCGCTGCTTCGTGATCCTCAACAAGTTCCCCTACACCAACGGGCACCTGATGGTGGCGCCTTTCGAACACCGGGCGACCCTCCAGGAGCTCGACGAGACGACGGCCGCCGAGATGATGCGCCTGGCCCAACGGGGGATGGGAATCCTCGAGGAGGCCTACTCGCCGCACGGATACAACGTCGGCGTCAACCAGGGGCGCGTGGCGGGGGCCGGCGTCGAGCATCACATCCACCTGCACGTGGTCCCCCGCTGGGGCGGCGACACCAACTTCATGCCGGTGCTCGCGGACACCAGGGTGATGCCGCAGAGCCTCGAACAGAGCTACGAGGCGCTGCGACGCGGGGCGTTCGACTGAGGATGGCGGTCACCGCTCCCCCGCCGGGGATCTTCAAGGCCTACGACATCCGCGGCCTCTACGGGGAGGAGATGGATGAGGAAACCGGCTATCTGATCGGCCGCGCCTTCGCACGGGTCCTCGCCCGTCTCAGGGACAAGACGCCCTCTGACCTGCGCGTCGGGCTCGGGCGGGACATGCGCCTCACCGCGCCGGAGATGGCCGGTCGGGTTTGCGACGGCCTGGTCGACGAGGGTGTGAGCGTCCTCGACGCGGGGCAGATCGCCACCGAGATGAGCTACTTCCTGGTCGGCTCGCGCGACCTGGATGGAGGAGCGATGGTGACCGCCTCGCACAACCCCAAGCCGTACACCGGGGTGAAGCTGATCCGCGAGGGGGCGTTGGCTCTCTCCGGCGACGCCGGCATCCCCGACGTGCGGGCGGGGATCGAGGCCGGCCTCCCCGATCCACCCGGGGGCGGCTCTGTCGAGGAGGTCGACATCTACCCCGAGTTCCACGAGCACATGCGCGGAGTGGTCGATTCCGGCTCCATCGGGCCGCTGAAGGTCCTCGCTGACGGCGGCAACGGAATGGCCGGCCCGATGGTCGGGCCGCTGCTGGAACGGCTCGACCTCGAGGTGACGACCACCTACTGGGAGCCTGACGGCAACTTCCCGGACCGCGAGCCGAACCCGCTCCTGGAGCAGAACCGCCGCTTCATCGTGGACAAGGTGCAGGGGGAGAAGGTCGACCTGGCGATCGCCTGGGACGGAGATGCCGACCGCTGCTTCTTCGTCGACTCAGAGGGCGTCTTCTGCGACGGGGACTTCGTCTGCGCCCTGCTCGCGCGCGCGGCCCTCAGGAAGGAGCCGGGGGCCACAATCCTCTACGACCCCCGCTCCAGCCGAGCGGTGCCCGACATGGTCGCCGCCTGCGGCGGCAGGTCAGACCTGAGCCGCGTCGGGCACGCCTTCTTCAAGGTCCGGATGCGGGAAACCGGGGCCGTGTTCGGCGGCGAGGTCTCCGGCCACTACTACTTCCGGGACTTCTTCTGCGCGGACTCGGGAACGATCCCGGCGCTGCTGATGCTGGAGCTGATCTCACAGGAGGGGCGCTCGCTCGCCGACCAGATGGCCGAGTTCCGCTCGAAGTACTTCATCTCCGGAGAGATCAACTCCGAAGTGGCCGACCAGGACGGGAAGATGCGCGAGATCGCCGAACGCCACTCCGACGCCGAGATCACTCGGCTCGACGGCGTCTCGATCGACTACCCCGACTGGCACTTCAACGTTCGCCCCTCCAACACCGAGCCGCTGCTTCGCCTCAACCTCGAGTCGCTCCTCTCCCGAGAGCACATGGAGGAGAAGCGCGACGAGGTCCTAGAGCTGATCCGCTCGTGAACGACGACCAGGTCTGGCAGCGCGTCACCGAGGCGGGCATTCAGACCCTGCGCATCCCCACGCCGTTCCAGGTCGGTCGGGTCAACTGCTACCTGATCGAGGACGAACCGCTCACCCTGGTCGACGCCGGGCCGAACTCCGGCAAGGCGCTCGATGAGCTCGAGCACCAGCTCGGTGCCCTCGGGCACCGGATCGAGGACATCGAGCTGGTCATCCTCACCCACCAGCACATCGACCATCTCGGCCTCGTCGACATCGTCGCGCGCCGCTCAGGTGCGGAGGTGGCGGCCATCGACGTGGTGGTCCCCTTCGTCGAGGACTTCGGCGGCGATGCGGAGCGCGATGACCAGGAGGCGGCGGCGCTGATGCTCCGGCACGGCATCTCAGAGGATGTGGTGCGCGCACTGCAGACCGTGTCGGCCAGCTTTCGCGCCTGGGGCTCGAAGGTCAACGTCACCCGGCCATTGCGGGACGGCGAGCGCCTTGATTTTCACGATCGGGGCCTCGAGGTCCAGTTCCGGCCGGGCCACAGCCCCTCCGACACGGTCTTCTGGGACTCCAAGCGGCGGATCCTGATCGCCGCGGACCACCTGATCAAGCACATCTCCTCCAACCCGCTCATCTCGCGGTCGCTCGACGGGTCTGGAGAACGGCGCCAGGCGCTGGTCGAGTACCTCACCTCCCTCCAGAAGACCCGCGAGCTGCCGGCCGAGATCGTCCTCTCCGGCCACGGAGAGCCGATCACCGACCACGTCTCGCTGATCGACGAGCGGTTCGCGATGCACCAGCGCCGCGCCGAGAAGCTCTATCGCCGGATCGCCGAGAAGCCCCGCACCGGGCACGAGCTGGCGCAGGCCCTCTGGGGGAACGTCGCGGTGACCCAGGCCTTCCTCACGCTTTCCGAGGTGATCGGTCACGTCGACCTGCTGGTGAACGCCGGCCATGCACGCGAGGTGCTCGATGGGGATATCGTGCGCTACGAGGCCACCTCGAAGGCTCCGGTGGACGACCTGGGGGACCTGATCCCGGGTGGTAACCCGGCATCCGGCGAGGTTTAGGAAAGAGACCACCGTGTCGTCGACGATCGCTCCCCCCCAGCGAGGGCCCGCTCAGAGTGGGCCCTCACCCGCCGCCGCGGCCAAGCCGCTAACCCCCGGCGCAGCGAAGAAGCGGATGCTGATCATCGTCAACCCCTACGCCACCACGGTGTCCGACCGGCTCAAGAACCTGGTCGTCTACGCGCTCCAGGCCCGCTATGAGGTGGAGGCGGTCGACACCGAGGCCGCCGAGCACGCCATCGAGATCGGCCGCGAGGCCCGCGACGGCGGCTACGACATCGTCGTCGCCTTCGGCGGGGACGGCACCCTCAACGAGGTCGCAAACGGACTGGCCGGGACCGACGTGCCCGTGTCGGTGCTGCCCGGTGGCTCGACCAACGTCGTGTGCCGCACGCTCGGCATCCCGAACGACGTCGTGGACGCCACCGAGCACCTGATCGGGCTTGCCGACGACTTCCACCCGCGCAAGATCGACCTCGGGCGCTGCAACGGCCGCCACTTCGTCTTCGCCTGCGGGGTCGGGCTCGACGCGACGGTGGTGAAGCGGGTCGACGCGCACCCGCGGCTCAAGGCACGCGCACGGCAGTGGTACTACACCTGGGCCGCGGTCTCCGGCTTCTACCGCGACTACCTGCGCAACCCGATTCGACTGGAGGTCGAGCTCGGAGGTCAGCGCGTGGAGGGCGTCACGGTGATCGCCCAGAACTCCGATCCGTTCACCTACTTCGCCGACATCCCGATCCGGATCGTCGAGGGCGTCGGGCTGGATGACGGGCGGCTCGCGATGGCCGTGCTCGGCCGCGCTGCCCAGCGCGACATGCCGACGATTGCCGCCCGCGTCCTCAGCCGGCGGCTGCACACGGGAAAGCACCGCCAGATCGAGGTGTTCCCCGACGTCTCAGAGGCGACCATTCGGTCGATCTCGAAGGACGAGTCCGGGCAGGTCCGCCCGCTGCCCGTGCAGGTCGATGGTGACTACCTCGGGGAGCACGCCGAGATGACCTTCTCGGTCGCGCCCCGCGCCCTCACCGTCGTCGCCTAGCTCTTCTTCTTCTTCTGCCGGGTGGCCCTGAAGGCCACCTTCACGCTGCCCGGGGTGCACAGGTCGGACTGGCCCTGGAAGTTGTAGACCGCGAATCCCTCGACCTCCGTTTCACTCACGAACTGGCCCTTGATCGAGTCGATCCTGGTCCCCTCGAAGGTGCTGGTGAACTTGAAGGCGCCGCGCTTGCTGAGCGGCTTGGTCGGGGTCGCCCCGTCGAGGGTGAACACCGGGACGGACGTGCAGAATTCCTTCCTGACGACGGGCTCGGTGAGCAGGGTGACCCTGCCCTTCTTGTTCAGGCTGAACTCGAAACTCCGAAAGTCGATCGCGACGGTCTCCTGCTTCGTCTTCCCCAAGTAGCTTCCGGTGTTGAAGGAATCGGGCGGGGTCGACTTTTGCTTGGCGGCCGTCGCGGCCGGCACACAGGCGAGCGCCAGCGCCAGACACCAAGCTGCGACTAGCAGGCGCCTCCGTCCTCTCCCCTCGATCCCTTCGGTGGCCGTCGCTCTCTCCATGAGCAGTCAGCCCGACACTACCGCCTCAACGGCAGAGGGCGGTGCTGACGAGGGTGCTGGAGGTCGAGTTGCCGCTCGCCGATGCCGACGAGACCCAGGTGGCGCCCACCCGCCTGCTCTCGTAGACGAGCGCGGTCGCCTGCAGACCGCTCACTGGCGTGCTGGTCGCGAAGCCCCCTCCCCGCACGATGGTGTTCTTCGGACAGGCGGGAGTCCTCACCGAGCGGGTCGTGTTGGCCGGTCCCAGCACCGCTACCTCCTCAGAGATCTGCTTCGCCTTGGCGAGCTTGAGGCAGTTGGCCAAGCCGGTCACGTTTCTCGCCGCCGTTCCGCTCAGGTTCGTAGCGTCGACCACCCATCCGCTGGCGCCAGCAGGGGCCGATCGGGAGACATAGCTGGCATCCATCGCGTTCGCGGCCGGCGTGGCGAAGCCGCCCGAGAGCATCTTGGTCCCGGCGGGACAGAGGGCGAGCACGCTGGTCGTGCCATGGAGGGTGGCCGTCAGCGGAACGGCGGCCGAGGAGGTCGCGATCTTTCCCCTCAGGGTGTCGCAGTAGACATGAGCGGCCAGCGTGTCGGTAGCTGGGGCCGGAAAGTATTGGACCCCGGAAACCCGCCATGCGTTCTGCCCGACGCGCTGCGACTCGTACACGTTCAGCCAGTGGTTCGGGATGCTTGGGGCCGAGGTCGTGTAGCCCCCAGAAATCGCTTTCCTGCCCTTCGGGCACGTTGCCGTCGCCGTGGCGACGTTGAAGGCGCCGGTCGCGCTCGCGGTGACGGTCACCTCCGGCAGTTTGGGAAGCTTGCCCTTGGGGGCTCCCTGCACCGGTGCCGCGGCGAAGGCGAGCACACCTGCGACCAGCCCCAGCCCTCGAAGCCATCTCCCTGGACGTCCCCTCATCGTTCCTCCTGCAGTCATCATAGTTTCCTGGCCATGGCGGGCTGCCCTTTCTGTCAGATCGTCGCCGGCGACGAGGCGGCGCACGTTGTCTTCGAGGACAAGGTCTCGCTCGCCTTCCTCGACAACCGGCCGCTCTTCCCCGGGCACAGCCTGCTCGTGCCGCGCGAGCATCACGAGACGCTCGCCGATCTCCCGGACGAGCTGGTCGGGTCGCTGTTCGCCAACGCCCGGCTCCTCTCGGTGGCCGTCCCCCAGGCGATGGGGAAGCCGGGCTCGTTCGTCGCCCTCAACAACGTGGTCAGCCAGAGCGTGCTCCACCTCCACGTTCACGTCGTCCCCCGCAAGCCCAAGGATGGACTCCGGGGGTTCTTCTGGCCCCGGACGAAGTACGCCTCCGAGGAAGAGATGGCCGAGGTGGCCTCGACCGTCCGGACGGCGGTCGAGACGCTCGGCTGACGCAGCTACTTGAGCTTCCCCTTGGTGCTGGTGGGAGAACCGGAGGTGATCGTCCCGCTCAGGGTGATCGTGGCGTTGTCGCGCTCGGCGAGCCGGCTCTTGCCGGTCTTGTTCAGCTTCAGCTTCACGAACGTCCGGCCCTGAGCCTCCGAGATGTCCAGGGCCTTGCTGATCGTCATCTTGCCGAGCTTTGCCACTACGTTGATCTCATCGCTCTTGGCGGTGCTGTCGATCTGGACCAGGAGGCCGTTCTTGAGGACCTTCTCGATGCTCCGGCTCAGCAGCTTCAGGGTCAACGCCGGACGAGGCACCGGCGTCCCGCTGGGCGAGACGGCGAGCGTGCCGACCATCTGGGGATGGACGGTGCAGATGAACGTGTAGGCGCCAGGGGTCAGGAACTGCGTCCCATTGACGACAGTCGAGCCCGTCCCGATGGTCGGCGAGCTGAACAGGGGCGTCCCGTCGGGGCCGTTCGCAGTCGCGGTGACGTTGTGCTGATTGGCCCCCTGGTTTTGGAACGGGGCCAGCCCGCCTTGGTCCATTGTGAAGGTGGTGGACCCACCCGCTGAACCGAAGAAGTCGTCGTTCGCCACGATGGTCTGCGCGGCCGCGAAGGCGCTTCCGGCCGCGAACAGGGCGGCCGCCACCGCGAAGCAGAGGAGCGTCGTCCCGCGTGCCCCCGGCTTCATCCCGCGCCCACTCTAACCGGTGGGCGTGACCCGGTAGGCGTCGAAGACGGACTCGATGTTGCGAATGCGCGAGATGGCCTGCTTCAGCTGCTCGGTGTCCCCCACCTCGACCACGAAGCGGTTCTTGACCATCGGATGCTTGGTGTTGCAGCGCGCCTCGAGGATGTTGATCCCTGCCTCCGCGAAGGTGCGCGACAGGTCCTCGAGCAGGCGGGTCCTGTCCCAGGCGTCCACCTGGAGCTCCACCCGGTAGCCGGCCTCGTTGTCGCCGTCCCAGGTCACCTCCGTGAACCGCTCCGGAGCCTTCTTCAGGGCGCCGACGTTGCGGCAGTCCTCACGGTGCACCGTGATGCCACGCCCCAGCGAGACGTATCCGACGATCTCGTCGCCCGGCACCGGGCGGCAGCACTTGGCCAGCCGGACGGCGACGTCATCCACCCCCTTCACCTTGATTCCGAAGGCGGGAGCGTCACGGGTCCGCCGCTCGGAGTCGTCGATTCCCTTCTGCAGGGCAGGCGGTGGCTCCTCCTCGACGGCCTCCCCGCGCTTCAGCCGCTGCATCACCTTGTTGGCGACCGTTTTCGTCGAGACCTTGGACTGGCCGAGGGCGATGTAGAAGTCGTCCGCCTTGCGGAAGCCCATCTCGCGGATCACCTCCGCGAACAGCGGCGATCCCGCGACCTTGGAGTGCGGCAGGCCGCGCTTCTTGAGCGCCTCGGCAAGCTGCTCGCGCCCGCGCCGTTCGGCGTCCTCGCGGCCCTCCTTCTGGAACCAGGCGCGGATCTTGTTGCGGGCGCGGGACGTGCGGACCAGCTTCAGCCAGTCGCGGGACGGGCCGCGCCCCTGCTTGGCGGTCAGAGCCTCGACGATGTCGCCGCTTCGCAGCTGGTAGTGGAGCGGCACGATCTTCCCATTCACCTTCGCGCCGACGCACTGGTGGCCGACGTCGGTGTGGATCGAGTAGGCGAAGTCGAGCGGGGTCGAGCCCGCCGAGAGGTTCATGACCTCGCCCTTGGGCGTGAAGACGAAGACCTCGTCCTCGAACAGGTCGACCTTCAGCGCCTCGAGGAACTGCTTCGGATCCGCCTCCCCCTCCGCCTCCAGGAGCTGGCGCAGCCAGGTCATCTTCTCCTTGTCCGGATCCCGGGAGGCGGCGCCCTCCTTGTAGATCACGTGCGCCGCGATCCCGTACTCGGCGAGATCGTGCATGTCCGGCGTCCGGATCTGGATCTCGAGCGGCCGGCCCTCAGGCCCGATCACCGTGGTGTGGAGGGCCTGGTACATGTTCGCCTTGGGCATCGCGACGAAGTCCTTGAAGCGGCCCGGCAGCGGCTTCCAGAGCGAGTGCACGATCCCGATGGCGCCGTAGCAGTCCTTGACCGAGCCGACCAGCACGCGCATCGCCGTCAGGTCGAAGATCTCGTTGAACTCCTTGCCCTTGCGGGTCATCTTGGTGTAGATCGAATAGAAGTGCTTGGCGCGGCCCGAGATCTCCGACTCGACGCCGACCGCCTTCAGCTCCTTCTGGAGAAACTTCCCCGCCTCCGTCACGTAGCGCTCGCGCTCCGCCCGCTGCTGCGCGACCAGCTCCTTGATCTCGTCGTACTTCCGGGGGTGAAGCGCCGCGAAGGCGAGATCCTCGAGCTCCCACTTGATCGCGTGGATCCCGAGCCGGTGGGCGAGCGGGGCGAAGATCTCGAGCGTCTCGCGCGCCTTCTCCTGCTGCTTCTGCTTCGGCAGCGCGTCAAGCGTCCGCATGTTGTGGAGACGGTCGGCCAGCTTGATCAGGATCACCCTGACGTCGGTGGCCATCGCGACCATCATCTTCCGGTAGTTCTCGGCCTGCCGCTCGTCGCGGCTCTTGAAGGTGATCTCGGTGAGCTTGGTGACGCCATCCACGAGCTGGGCGATCTCGTCGCCGAACCTCTCCCGGACCTCCTCGAGGCTGGCGCTCGTGTCCTCGACGGTGTCGTGAAGCAGGGCCGCGGCGAGGGTTGCCGTGTCCAGGCGCAGTCCCGCGCAGATCCGTGCGACCCCGAGCGGGTGCGTGATGAAGTCCTCACCCGACTTCCTCTCCTGGCCCTCGTGGCTCTCGCAGGCGAACGCGAACGCCCTCTCGATCTCCTCGCGGTCGACCGGTTCGGCCAGCTCCGACTTGTGCTCCTCGATCACGGCGAAGAGGTCGCCCAGGAGCGCGCGCTGCTCGTCGGTGAGCTCGCGGGTGATCTCATCGGCCTGCGGCGTGGGCGAGCCGCTGGGGGGCTCCCCGACCCGCAGGTGACCCCGGCGGTCGCGCGGGGCCGCCTGGCCGTCCTCTAGCTGGCTTGTGCTCTGCTCCGGAGGAATCGGATGGCCTCCTGATGCCTGGTCTCGCAGCTCGCGAAGACTCGCGAGCGCTCCAACTCGGTCCTCTCCGAGGATAGAACCCGCAGGCACGGGGCGGCGCCATCAGGCGTCCACTCGCACAGCTCCAGCTCGCGCAGGACGGCGATGCATCGCCCCGCCACCTCGGCCGTTCGCGGATGCCGGCCGGGACCGGCAAGCAGCTCGCGGAGCCCTCCGCCGGAGGCCACGCCCCCGGCCCGCTCCAGACCGCGCCAGATCTGCCCGATCGCGCCCCGCAGCTGCCAGTCTGCGCCGTGCAGCCGCTCCGCCAGCTCGAGCTCGGAGCCGCCCCAGGCGAGGTGGAGATAACCGGCGCCGCCGCCCGCCAACCCCTCAAGCGATTCCGACGGCGGCGGATCGATCAGGACCACGTGGCGGAAGCGACCGGGTGCAGCCGGCCGCCTCGCCAGCGCGCCCCAGTCCGCCAGGGACAACCCGCCGGGGGCTTGCCGCTCGGCGCCCGCTGCGCCGAGGGCGACGTCGAGCCCCTCCTCGCCGCAGCGCACGCAGACGATGACCGGATCGCCGGCGCCGAAGCGCCTCGGATCGGCGGCGGACTTGGCGAGCGCGCGGCGGCGGGCGGCATCGGCGCAGAGGGCGAGCACCGACTCGCCGCTCGAGATCAGCTCGGCGAGCGCCGCGACGGACGCACCGCCGCGGCGATCGATCGGCTCGCGTCCGCCGTCCCGATCCGCGCCGGCGGGAAGGCCGAGGTCGCCGCTTCCGACCCGATCCAGCTCATCGGCGAGGCGGGCCCACCACTCCCGGTCGGGGGCGGGGCACGCCGCGGCCCCGCAACCGGTGCCCTCCTCCTCCGGCTCCTCCTCGGCGTGGCCGGCGGAGCCGAGCGGATAGACCTCGCGCAGGACCACGCGGGGCTGCACCGCGCCGTTCCAGCGATCGACCTCGAGCTTGATCGAGAGGTCCACCGCCTCGTCCTCGCGGCGCGTGACCTCGCCGTTCATGCCGAAGGCGACGCCCGCGGCGCGGCCGGCCCCGCTCTCGAGGTCGAAGCGCGAGTGCCGCTTTCCCTCTCCCAGCGGCCTGACCCCGCGAAGCCGGCCGGATGGAACGAGCAGGCGGGGGCCCGGATTGCCGATGCCGAACGGGCCCAGGGTCTCGAGCTGCTCGGCGAGCTCCATCCCGATCCCCTCGCGCCCGACCCCCACCAGCGCATCCAGGCTCTCGGTCCGAACCAGATCGGCGGAATCGATGGCGCTCGCGGCCTGTTCGAGGAAAGCATCGCGAAACTCGTCCAGTCGACCGGCCTCGAGCTCGAGCCCCGCCGCCGCCCGATGGCCGCCGAACCGCGTCAGGTGCGAGGAGCATTGCTCGAGCGCCGCGATCAGGTCGAAGCCGGGGATGCTCCGCGCCGAGCCGCGGCCATGGCCGCCATCGAGCGAGATCAGCACGGTCGGGCGCCAGTGGCGGTCGGCCAGACGAGAGGCGGCGATGCCCACCACCCCCGGATGCCACCCCTCCCCCGCCAGGACCAGGGCCGCCGCCTCTCTCTGCTCGTCGCCGAGCGCGGCGCGAGCCCGCTCCGCGGCATCGACCACCTCGCGCTCGGCGGCACGCCGCTCCGAGTTGGCCCGGTCGAGCTCCGCCGCGATCTGTTCGGCCCGCTCGGGCTCGCCGGTCAGCATCAGCTCCACCCCGGCATCGGCCCGGTAGAGCCGCCCGGCGGCGTTGATCCTGGGCGCCAACCCGAAGCTGAGACCCCCCTCGTCGAGGGTCGTCGGATCGAGGCGAGCCGCCGAGATCAGCGCCCGCAGGCCGGGCCGAGCGCCTCGGCGCATCATCAGGAGACCCTCCCGCACCAGACGCCTGTTCTCGCCGATGAGCGGGACCATGTCGGCCACCGTGGCGAGCGCCAC
Organism: uncultured Solirubrobacterales bacterium; assembly: GCA_963752605.1. Lineage (GTDB taxonomy): Bacteria > Actinomycetota > Thermoleophilia > Solirubrobacterales > 70-9 > CAVVYW01. Next base: position 378,023 of record CAVVYW010000005.1, on the reverse strand, counting down.
CAGGTCGAGGTCGCGGTCCGCCTCGTCGCGCCGGCCTCCGACCGTCTCGACGTGGCGGACCCCGGCGGCATCGCGCAGGGCAGATGCGAGCTTGTGGGCGACCCCGGCGGCGCAGAGCGCCTTGAACGGATACCCCGAGACGACCGGGTGCAGGACGGGGCAGTCGGGGAGCTGAGCGGGCGGCTCGTGATGATCGGTGACCAGCACGTCCATCCCGGCCGCCCGGGCCGCGGCCACCTCCTCGGACGAGCCGATCCCGCAGTCGACCGTGATCACCAGCTCGGTCCCGCGCCGCCTGAGCTGCTCGACGGTCCCCATCGAGAGCCCGTAGCCGTCCGCCATCCGGTCCGGGATCAGCCAGTCGCAGCTCGCGCCGAGCGCACGAAGGGTGGAGACGAGAATCGCGGTCGAGCAGACCCCATCGACGTCGTAGTCCCCATGGACCGCGATCCGGGAGTCACGTCCCCTCGAGAGGATCAGTTCGCACGCAGCCTCCATCCCATCGAACTCGAAGGGGTCGTGCGCCTCCTCGGCGGCGAGGAACTCGCGAGCCGCCTCCACCGTCCGGTAGCCCCGTCGCACCAGCGTGATGGCGACCGGCTCGGCCAGTCCCAGCCCCGCGGCCAGGCGCCTCACCTCGCCGTAGTCGTAGGGGACCGCCTCGAACTCGCGATCCCGAGCGGTCTGCGCTGAGCCAGCCATCCCAGCGAGACTAGGTTCGGCCCCCGACGGAATTGGGGCCTACGCGATTCCGCGCGTGTGCCGGGCCTCAGGCTGCGCTGGGCTTCGCCATCAGATCGCGGCCACAAGCGGCCGCCCATCACAAGTCGCTACGGCCTTCGGCCTTCGAAGTAGAGCGGCCTGGTGGCCGCTAGAGGCGCTCGGGCTCGACGCCGGTGCGCAGGCCGGAGAGATAGACCACTCCGAGCCCGAGCAGCGTGCCCGGCACCGCGTAGAGGGCGGTGGCGACGTCGGTCTCGCCGATCCCCTGCCCCAGCGCGACCTGGGCGATGGCCCCGGAGACCAACGCCCCGGTGGCCGCCCCCAGGAACGCCCCAACGATGCCGCCGCGGAACCGGTCGGGCACGAACACCGTGAAGTGCCAGAGCGCCACGCCCATCGTGAACCAGACCAAGGCGGCCATCAGCCTCTCCTCCTCATCTCGGCCTCCCGTGCTTGCGCTTGCGGCGCCCGCGCTTGCTCTTGCCCTGCTGCTCCTTGACCCGGCGCAGCGCGGCCGCGCTCGCCTCGCTCAGCTCGGGGCGATCCTCCGCCCGGTCCGCTCCGTCCCCTCCGTCAGGGGCTCCCTCGTCGGCCGGCGGTGCGCCGTCCCCCTTGCCATCGCCCACGGGCTCGCGCGGCGGAGCCGCGACCGGCCCGGTCGCCTCGGGCAGGACGCCCGGGGCTGCCGAGCGGGCGGGCTCGGGCGCCTTCGGCGCCGGCTCGGACTCGGGCTCCTTCTCCTCGGGTTCCTCGGGCTCCGGAGCACCCTCGACGCGTGCGATCACGTTGTCCTCAGGGAAGGGCGGCACGTAACCCATCTGCTCCTCGATCCGCTCCCTGCGGCGCCGGTAGGCGGGCTCGCGCTCCTTCCAGTGGGTCAGCACGGGTGACGCGATGAAGATCGACGAATACGTACCCGAGGCGATCCCGACCATCATCGCGAAGGCGAAGTCCTGGAGGGTGGTCCCACCGAAGATGAACAGCACCGCAATCAGGAAGACGCTCGAAAGGCCGGTGATCAAGGACCGGGTGAGGACCTCGCTCATGGAGCGGTTGACGACCTGGGAGAAGGTCGCTCGCGGCAGCCGGGGCACGTTCTCGCGTATTCGGTCGAAGACGATCACGGTGTCGTAGAGCGAGTAGCCGAGAATGGTGAGGAAGGCCGCGACGGTGCCCGAGGTCACCTCCCGCTCGCTCAGGGAGTAGACGCCGCCGGTGATCAGGATGTCGTGGATGACGGCGATCATCACCGGCACCGCGTATTTCGGCTCGAACCGGAACGCCACGTACGCGCAGATGACGAGCAGCGAGAAGATGATCGCGTAGACGGCGCTGCGGGCGACCTGCTCGCCGAAGGTGGGGCCAACCGTGGTCGAGTCGAAGCCGTTCTCGACCAGGCCGAACTGATTCTCGAGCGCGGGCTGGACCTCCCGCACCTGCTCGGGCTCGATGTCGGCCTCGATCTGGACGACGTTCGAGCCGAGCTCCTCGCTGGTGGCCTCGGTGATCTCGGCGTCGCTCGACCCCCGCCCCCTCGAGAGCGGTCCGGACCTCGTCCACGCTCGCGTCCCGGTCCAGGCCGGCGGTGATGCGGCTGCCCGACTCGAAGTCGAGGCCGAGGTTGAGGCCGAGGGTCGCGAAGGCGATCGCCCCGATCAGCAGGATCACTCCAGACATCGAGAAGAACCAGCGGCTGAGGCCGGTGAAGTCGAAGTGCCAGCGGACGCGCTGTTCGCCCGCGCCCATCAACCTCGGCGAGGTGAGGAAGCTGCGGCCGAAGAGGCCGAGGAAGGCCTGCGTGAAGACGACCGCGGTGAACAACGAGGCGATCGTCCCCACGCCGAGGGTGAAGGCGAAGCCCTTCACGCCCGCCGTCGAGAGCACGAAGAGGATGAACGCCGTGATCAGGATGATCACGTTCGCGTCGATGATCGTCGCGATGCCCTTTCGGTATCCGCTGGCGATCGCGGAGGGCATGGATTTGCCCGCTCTCGCCTCCTCCTTCACGCGTTCGAAGATGACGACGTTCGAGTCGGCGGCCACCCCGATCGTGAGGATCAGCCCCGCGATACCCGGCAGGGTCAGAGTGACCGGGATCAGCTCGACCAGCGCGTAGAAGAAGGCCCCGTAGAGGAGCAGCCCCAGCGTCGCGACCACGCCGAGGAAGCGGTAGTACGCGATCAGGAAGAGGATCACCAGGATCAATCCCACGATCCCCGCCTTCAGGCCCTGGTCGAGCGCCTGCTCGCCGAGGGAGGCCGAGACGGTGGACTGCGAGATCAGCTTCAGCTCGATCGGGAGCGCGCCGATCTTGATGAACTCGGCGAGGTCCTGGGCATCCTGCGTGCTGCCGACGCCCTCGATCTGGGCGCCGGTGTCCCCCGGGATCCCGTCCGGGTTGTCGACGAAGTTGATGATCGCCCGGGAGACCACCTCATCGTCGAGCACGATCGAGAAGCTGTCGGAGTACTGCGCGGCGGCCTGCGAGTTGCCGGACACGCCGGGCGGTGCGCTCTGCAGCCCGCGCTCCGCGATCGTCCTGGTGACCTCGTGGAAACTGTCCTTTCCGTCACCAGTGAAGTTGAAGGTGACGATCGGCGACTGCGTGGTGGGATCCTGGTTCGCCTCCGGGTCCGTGATCTCGTCTCCCGAGAGGGCCGGGCGATCTCGCAGCACGAACCACTGGGCCTTGTTGGGATCCTCCTCGGGCTGCTCTCCCTCGTCCGGCGGCGCCTTGACCACCCGGATTCCCTGCGGGACGACGATGATCTCGGACCCCGGCGGCTGCACCTCGCCGGGCTGGTCCACGAAGAGATCCTCCTTGGCGGTGGCCGGCCCCGAGAGGTAGAGGTGGCTCTGGGCGTCGAAGAGGTAGTACGTCGGGCCGGACGTGGTGCAGCCATCGCACTCCTGCGGCTGCTCCGAGGCGAACTTGACCGCGTCGTAATAGCGCGAGAACGGCGCGTCGCCGTGCGCCGCCGAGGAGTTCGGGTTGTCCAGGACATTCGCCTCCCAGTCGTAGAAGAAGAGCTGGGCGGTGTCGCCAACCTGGGCGATCGCGCGCTCGGCGTTCTGGACGTCGGGCAGTCCCACCCGGACGGAGTCCGTGCCGATCCGCGAGATCTCCGGCTCGGCGACTCCGAGGGAGTCAGTTCGGTCGCGGATGATCTCGATGGACCGATCGATGTCCTCGCCCTCGACCTCCGGGTTCTGTGGGGTCGGCCGCCCCTGATAGATCAGCTCCGTGCCGCCGCTGAGGTCGAGGCCGAGCTTCGTGTCCTTGGCCTGGATCACCGCCAGTGAGGCGGCGACCAGTCCCACGACGAAGAGCAGGACGAAGAGATTGCGGCGGCGGTTGCTCAAGAGGAGCGCCTACTCCGGGGTCAGGACGAGCAGCAGCCCGCCGTCGTCGTCATAGGCGGGGAAGAGGTCCGCGACGGCTTCCGTGGGGAGGTCCCCCTCGGCTTGGACCGCGACGCGCTTGCCGAGCGAGCGCACCCCCCACTCGAGCGTCGTCTCGATCGGATCCGTCGTCCCGTTCTTGTCGGTGTCCGCAGCCTTGCCGCCATCGCCCGGGTCGATCCACTTGAGTCCCAGCACATCCCGGACGGGACGGCCGATCACGTCGTCGTCCTTGAGGCCCGTGAGCTCGAACGCTCCCTTGCCCAGGTCGAGTACGCGTCCCTCCTGATCGCAGGTGAAGAAGGCGGCGCCGGGGGCGGGCATGTAGTCGTCGAGCAGCTCGAAGAGAAAGCCGAAGCCGCACTTGGAGCAGCCCTTGGGCCGCGACGAGAATCCGGCCGTCCTCTCCCCGCTCAGCTCCCGGTTCCCGCAATTGGGACAGATGAAGTAAGGCATGCGTGCCCAAGGCTAGCCAACCGCCTAAAGAGGCGGTGAGGCTAGAACAGGCTCGCCATGCCCTCCGGAACCGGAAGGCCGAGATGCTCGTAGGCCCGTTCGGTGAGGACCCGGCCGCGCGGCGTGCGCTTCACGAGCCCCTGCTGGAGCAGGTAGGGCTCGAAGACGTCCTCGATCGTGTCGGCCTCCTCCCCGATCGACACCGCGAGGGTTGAGAGGCCCACCGGCCCACCGCTGAACTTCGAGGCGATCGTCTGCAGGAACTGGCGGTCGTGGCGGTCGAGGCCGGCGCCGTCCACCTCGAGCATCTCGAGCGCCTCAGTGGCCACCTCGCCGTCGATCGCGCCGCGCCCCTTCACCTCGGTGAAGTCACGGACCCTGCGCAGCAGGCGGTTGGCGACGCGCGGGGTCCCCCTGGCCCGGCCGGCGATCGCCTCGGCGCCTTCGTCGGTGACCTCGACGCCGAGGATGTCGGCCGAGCGCATCACGATGCTCTTCAGGTCGCCCGGGTCGTAGTGCTCGAGGCGGTGGCAGACGCCGAAGCGGTCTCGAAGCGGCGTGGTGAGCAGTCCGGTGCGCGTGGTCGCGCCGATCAGGGTGAAGGGCGGCAGGTCGAGGGTCACGGTGCGCGCCCCCGCCCCCTGGCCGAGGACCACCGGGAGGCGACGGTCCTCCATCGCCGGATAGAGCGTCTCCTCGACTGCGCGACCCAGCCGGTGGACCTCGTCGATGAAGAAGACGCTGCCGGGCTCCAGGGCGGTCAGGAAGGCGGCGATGTCGGCCTTGCGCTCGAGGGCCGGCCCGGCGGTCTGCACCATCGGCTTCTCGAGCTCCGCGGCGATGATGTGCGCGAGGGAGGTCTTGCCGAGCCCCGGCGGTCCGGCGAGCAGGACATGGTCGAGCGCCTCGCCGCGCCGCCGCGCGGCCTCGATGAAGATCGCGAGCTGGTCGGTGACCTGCGCCTGGTTGACGAAGTCCGCCAGCGTGGGCGGCCGAAGGGAGCGATCGAAATCCTCATCACCCGCCAGCTCCTGCCGAACATCAACGGCCGGCTCCTCAGCTTCGCTTCCGGGGCCGGCCGGTGAGGGCGCCGTCGCCTTGGCAACCTTGATCGTGTCATCGTCGACACCCGGCGTGCGGATCCCCTTGCCCGGCTCCACCATCACGGACCCCGCCTCATGCCGCCTTCGCCCCCGCCGCGCTGCGCAGCGCGGATTGGACGATCTCCTCGGGGCTCTCCCCCTCGGCCTTGCCGAGCAGCTTCTCGGCCTCCGCCGGCGAGTATCCGAGGTTGAGAAGACCCTCGCGGGCGAGAGAGCGCGGGTCCTCCTCCCCCTCGCCCGCCGCCGCAGCGCCACCGGCATCGCCCTCGATCTCCCCGGCCACCTTCTCGCGCAGCTCGACGATGATCCGCTCCGCGGTCCGCTTCCCGATCCCCGGCACCGCCTGGAAGCGCTTCGCGTCGCCGGCGGCGATGGCGCGGAGCAGCTCGCGCACCGGGCCGCCAGAGAGGGCGGCCATCGCGACCTTGGGCCCCACCCCGCCCACCGAAGTCAGGTGTCCGAAGAGGTCGCGCTCCTCCTCGCTTGCGAAGCCGTAGAGGCTCAGCGCATCGTCACGGGCGACGAGCTCGGCGTGCAGCATTGCCTGCTTGCCGCGCGCGGGCACCGCCTTCAGGGTCTCGGCCGAGACCGCGAGCCGGTAGCCGACGCCGCCGGCGTCGATCACCACGTGGTCGGCCCTGCGGACGAGAACCTCGCCGCTGATCGAGGCGATCATGTCCCCTGATTCTGGGGCTGCGCCCGGATGCCTTCTACCCTGCGAGGCGCTGGCGCGCCGCGAGCGCCGGCGTGGTGCCGACGGTCGGGCGTCCGAAGCTGGCGACCGGTGCCCGCGATGAGGAGACGCCGGCGTGGCAGATCGCAACCGCGAAGGCGTCGGCGGCGTGGTCCGGCGTCGGGGGCTCGGGCAGCCCGAGCAGCGTCCCGACCATGCGTTGGACCTGGACCTTGTCAGCCGAGCCCGAGCCGCAGACGGCCTTCTTCACCGCCTGCGGGGTGTAGTCGAAGCAGGGCACGCTGCGCTGCGCCGCAGCCAGCATCGCGACCCCACGGGCCTGTCCGACGCTCAGCGCCGAGCCGACGTTCCGCCCGAAGAAGAGGTCCTCCAGCGCCAGCGCCCTCGGCTCATGCCAGTCGATCAGCTCGCACAGGGCCTCGTGGACCCGGGCCAGCCGCTCCTCGACCGCCAGGTCGGGCGACGTCTCGATCACCCCGCCGTCGAGAGCGACCATGCGCTCCCCGACCGCCCGGACCACACCGAATCCGGTGTTCGCAGTACCGGGGTCGAGGCCGATGACGATCACGCAGTCCCATTCTCGCTCGCCACCCGGATGTCCTTTAACGGCCCCGTTACAAGTTCCCGGCCCTTCCGGGAAGAAGGGAACGCGACGAGGACCCGATTAGGCGCCCGTTACGATGCGGCGCGGATGCCGGGGAGAAGAGGAAAGGGATCCGGACCATGCCTCGCGACGGCGGTCCTGACAACCGCCGCTCTGCTGGTGACAGCGATTCCTGCCGGCGCGAGCATGCAGAACGTGACCGTGGCCAAGAGCCGCACCGTGACCGCTGGGTCGGCGTATGCGGTGGCTGCAAAGAAGAAGGGCAAGGGCAAGGCCACCGTGGCAACCACGATGGCGGCGGTCCCGCTCTCGCCTGGCTCCCAGCAAGCGGCGACCGCGAACTGCCCCGGCAAGACACATGTCTCCGGCGGGGGCTGGTCAGTGTCCCCAACGTTCACGCCCAACGGTCTCGACACCGCGCCCGGCGGCTCGGGCACCCGGATCACCCACCTGCAATCGCAGTCGAGCGGCAACACGAGCTGGACCGCCGGTGCCGCCGCATTCGCGACCCCGGCCACTGCCGGCTCCTTCACCGCGATCGCCCGCTGCGAGAGCAATTCGCTGGGCAGGACCGTCGGCGGTGTCTCCGGCATCGCCACGATTCCGATCAGCCAGGGAAGCACGGTCACCCTCAACTGCTCGCCGGGCACTCACGTGCTCACCGGGGGCTTCTCCCTCTCCCCGGCCGGCAACCTCGCGGTGTTCAACGATTTCCGGCCGATCGTGGTCGAGTCGCGCCGGCTCGACGTCGACACCTGGCAGATCCACGTGATCAACCCGCAGGGGGCCGCGAGCGTCGCGTCGCTGTTCGCCAACGTCGTCTGCGAGAGGAACGCGAAGGGGGTCAGCGTCACCGAGGCCTCGGCGATCGTCCCGGTCGCCAACAACGGCCGGACCAGCGCGACCGCGACCTGCACGGGAAGGAAGCACGTGGTCGGTGGCGGCTTTCTCCTCTCGCCTCTCACCGGTCCGGCCATCGGGATCGATCAGATGCAGCCGGTCGGATCGAAGGCGTGGCAGGTCGGGCTCTACGAGTACCCGGGCTTCAACCTGCCGGCCGGCAGCTCGCTGGCCGCCTACGGCTACTGCAAGAACGACCGCCTGTCCGGGAAGAAAAAGAAGTAGCCCAAATGAAGAGGGGCCGCCTGATGGCGGCCCCTCTCCGTAACCCTCTCGACGTCGCGACTATTGCGGCGCGGTCTGGGTCGCAACCCTGACGCTCCAGCTGGTGATCGTGCTGGTACCGCTGTCGAAGCAGAACGATCCCGGTGTAGCGGGAGCGCCGCAGTTATCGAACGCGGTCAGCGTGTAGGTCCCCTTGGCGTTGCTGCCATCGAGGACATCCAGAGCACCAGTCGGCTGCGCCGTGCCCGTGAACGGGCTGAGCAGCGTCGCATCCGGATCACCGCACGGAGGCGGAGGCGGAGGCGGCGGACCGCCAGCCCCGGTCTCCGGCGTCGCAGCGCCGCAGGTCAGGGTCGGGGTGTCGTCGCTCAGCGTGAGTCCGCTGATCAGCGACCCGCCGACCGAACCCGTACCAGCGCCACCGACGACGATGCCGGACGTTGCGCCGTTCGGGGCCGTGATCCTGACCGTCAGGTCGGCCAGGGCGTTCGTGGACGTCGAACCGCCCGGAGGCGGCGACGCCACGGCGCTCGCCGACAGCGTCACGTCGATGTCCTTGATGACCTTGCCCTTCGCCTTGCCGCCGATCGTCGCCGTCGACTTGAGTGGGACGGGGTTGACGAGATTGGACGTGGGCCCGTTCGGGACCGCGCCCGCACTACCGGTGGCGCTGACGGTCTTGGACTTCTTGCTCTTACCCTTCTTACCCTCGGCAACTCCGCCGAGGGTGAGCCCCGCGGTCACACTGAAGGCGAGCGCGAGCACGCCGACAAGCGCGATACGGGATCGCTTGTTTCGCATCTGGGTGGTACCTCCCTTGATCATTTCGTGATCATTTCTGGGGTTTCCCCATTCCCCCTAATGACATGGGGTACTGCCTACCCGGGTAGAAACTCCGCATACACGCAGAGTTGCGGCAAATTTATCCGATTTTTCGGGTTTCCCGCAGACTCGGTTCCGCGGTTGACAACCGGCTGTCAACCGGCGGCGGCGACCCTCTCGATCACAGCCTCCGGGACGTCGAAGTTGGCGTGGACCGAGTCGACGTCGTCGTGCTCCTCGAGCGCGTCCATCAGGCGCAGCAGTTGCGGAGCGTCGCCCTCCTCCACCTCCACCACGCTCTTGGGCTCCATCGCCAGCTCCGCCGACTGGACCTCCACGCCGGCATCGTCGAGCGCGGAGCGCACCTCCGCCAGGTTCGCGACGGAGGTCAGCACCTTGATCAGATCGCCGTCCTCGGAGACGTCCTCGGCGCCGGCGTCGATCGCCGGCATGAGATCGTCCTCGGAGTACCGCTCGCCGTCGAGCAGGATCACCCCGCGCTTCTCGAACTGCCAGGACACGGAGCCCGGCTCGCCCAGGCTGCCGCCGTGCTTCTCGAAGGCGTGACGGACTTCAGCCCCGGTGCGGTTGCGGTTGTCGCTCAGGGCCTCGACGAGGATCGCGGCGCCGCCGGGTCCATAGCCCTCGTAGACCACGCTCTCGATCGCTGCGGCGTCCTCGCCCTCGCCGGTGCCCCGGTCGATCGCGCGCTGGATGTTGTCCTTCGGCATCGAGGCGTCGCGCGCCTTCTGGACCGCGAGGCCGAGCGCCGGGTTCGCGTCGGGATTGCCCCCGCCATCGCGGGCGGCGACGGTGATCGCTCGCGCCAGCTTGGTGAAGAGCTTGCCGCGCTTGGCGTCGGCCGCGCCCTTCTTGTGCTTGATCGATGACCACTTCGAGTGACCGGACATGCACTCGATTCTAGGAGCGCCTCGCTACTTCGGGTTGGTCTCCCGGATCGTCAACTTCCAGCAGTCGAGCGTTCCCACCGGGTGGCCGGGATCGTCGTCCTCCACCAGCAGGGACCAGGTTGCGTTGGTCGCCTTCTTGCCGCCCAGGCCGTCGAGGGAGTTGAGGCTCTCCTCGGGCGCGAAGCTGCCGGCGAACGGCGCCTGAAGGCCGGCCGTGGCGATCGAGGTCGGCACGTCGCTGTCGAAGAGGGTGAATTGCCCGGCGCAGCTCATGAACAGCCCGCCGTAGTTGTTGCCGTTGCCGCCGTTGTCGGATGAGAGCCCGATCACCCCGCGAGGAGAGGCGAGGTAGAACTCGAGGTCGGCCGCGAACGGGTGGGTGGCCCTGACGCCGACGTTCACGTCGATGATCTTGCCGCGCGGATTGAGCTTCTTCACGGCGATTCCCGAGCGGACGATCTGGGTGGCCGGACCGGCCCCGTCCGGGATGGCGATCGCGACGCCACCCTGGCTTCCGCCCACCCCCTTGGTGTAGGTCTTGCTCAGGAGCATCGCGGGAGCGACGGAAGCCCCGATCGTCCCGCCGCCCAGCAGCGCCGTCGCCACCGCCATGATCGCGACGCGCCGAATCCTCACCGTGCCCCTGTCCATTGTCATGGTCCCGCCCCTTCGGTCGTTGCGGACTGGTTCTGCCCGGACTCGGGCGGGCTAAACGACGAAGCTGCCGTCCTCCTGGAGCGCCTCACCGTCCACCTCGATCTTCCCGCCGCGGCGCAGGTCGCAGATCATGTCCCAGTGAATCGCCGATTCGTTGGCGCCGCCTGTCTCGGGATACGAGCGGCCGACCGCGAGGTGCACGGTCCCGCCGATCTTCTCGTCGAGCAGGATCTCACCTGTCCCCTCGGTGATCCCGTAGTTGGTGCCGATGCCGAGCTCGCCGAGGCGCCGCGCCCCCTCGTCGGTGTCGAGCATCTCGATCAGGAACTCCTCTCCCTTCTCCGCCGAGGCGTCGACGACCCTGCCCTCCTCGAAGCGGAAGCGCACGCCCGACACCTCGCGGCCCGCATACGTCGCAGGCAGGTGGAACGTGATCTCGCCCTCGGCGGAGTCCTCGATCGGACCGGTGAAGAACTCACCGTCGGGCATGTTGTGCTTCCCGGTTGCGGCGATGAACTTCCGGTCCTCGATCCCGATGCGGAGATCGGTCCCCTCTCCGGTGAGATGCACGACCGAGCGTCCCTGGATCCAGTCCCTCAGCCGCTCGGTCTCCTCGGATTGGCGCTTCCATGCCTCCACCGGGTCGTCCTCGGTGGCGAGGCAGGCGCCGTAGTAGAAGTCCTCGAAGGCTGCGAGGCTGAGGCCGGCCTCTGAGGCGTAGGCGTGCGTCGGAAAGAGGGTGAGGGCCCACCGGTAGGTGCCCTCGGCGCTTCGCTCCATCGCGCGCTTCATCAGGCCCTGGGTGGCCGCCTGTCGCTTCGCCTGTCGCTCCGGCGGGACCTTGGAGAGAGCGCGAGTGTTCTGGGTCGCCATCACCGCGATCCGGACGTCGGCGTTCTCGACGGCCCACTCCGCGACCGGCGAGACCCATTCGAGCTGGCGGTCGGAGGCGAGGTCGAAGTAGGCAGCGGACTGCCCCTCCATCGCCATGTGCACGATGGGGTTGCCACCGGCCCTGAGCACCTCCTCGTAGACCGCCTGGAGCAGCGGCTCCGCCGCGGACTCCCCCTCGATCGTGCAGACGTCGCCCTTGCCGACCGCGGCCGAGTGCTCGACCAGGATGCGCGCCAGGTTCGTGACCCGGGGATCCCTCATCAGCCGTCGCCCAAGGTTCCCACGTCGTCGGCGCCGTCGCCCCGCACCCCCGGACGCGAAGCGGAGGAGGTGCGGGAGTGCCGGAGGACATGCGGGCAGATGAAGTGCACATCGCCATGAAGAGCGCGTGGAGGCGGCTGTCGTCAGTCAGCTCCGGATGGAAGGCGACCGCGAGCACGGCGCCGTCGCGAACCGCGACCGGGTGCCCGTCCACCTCGGCAAGCACCTCGACGACCACGCCATGCTCCTCCACCCAGGGCGCCCGGATGAAGACGGCGCGCAGAGGCTCCTCGCCCAGCCCCTCGACGCGGAGATCCTGCTCGAAGCTCTGAAGCTGACGGCCGAATGCGTTGCGTCGGCAGGCGTAGTCGGCGAGGCCGAGATGCGAGCGGTCGCAGACGATCATCCCGGCGCAGCACCCGAGGATCGGCCTGCCGGCCTCGGCGTGCGAGCGGACGGCGGAGTCCAGCCCGTCGCGCTCCATCCCCTTGCTGATGGTGGTCGACTCCCCGCCGGGCACGACCAGCCCGTCCAGGCCCTCGAGTTGCTCTGGGGTGCGGACCTCGCGGACCTCGGCGCCGAGCGCCTCCAGCATCCGCCGGTGCGCCTCGAAGTCGCCCTGGATGGCCAGGACGCCAATGCGCAGGGGCCCCTCGCCGCTCGTCAACTTCCGCGGCCCTGCAGCAGGCCGCCGTCCGCGGCGAGCGCCTCGATCTCGAGGCCGGGCATGGGGTCGCCGAGCTCCATCGAGGCCTTGGCCACGCGGTCGGCGTCCTCGAAGTGGGTGGTCGCCTCGACGATCGCGCGCGCCCGGCGCTCGGGATCCTCGCTCTTGAAGATGCCCGAGCCGACGAAGTTCCCCTCGGCGCCGAGCTGCATCATCAGCGCGGCGTCGGCGGGGGTGGCGATGCCGCCCGCGCAGAAGAGCGGCACGGGAAGCCAGCCGCGCGCGGCGACGTCCTGGATCACGTCCAGCGGCGCCCTCAACTCCTTCGCCGCATCGGCAAGCGTTTCGCGCCGGATCGAGGAGAGGCGCGTGATGCCCTCGGTGACGGAGCGCAGGTGACGGACCGCCTCGACGACGTTGCCGGTCCCCGCCTCTCCCTTCGAGCGGATCATCGCGGCGCCCTCGCCGATTCGGCGCAGCGCCTCGCCGAGGTTGGTCGCGCCGCAGACGAACGGGATCTCGAAGGCGAACTTGTCGATGTGGTTCGCCTCGTCCGCGGGGGTCAGCACCTCCGACTCGTCGATGTAGTCGACCTCGAGCGACTGCAGCACCTGCGCCTCGGCGAAGTGCCCGATCCGCGCCTTGGCCATCACCGGGATGGTCACCGCCTCCTGGATCTCGCGGATCTTGGCCGGGTTCGCCATTCGCGCGACTCCCCCCTCGGCGCGGATGTCGGCCGGCACGCGCTCGAGGGCCATCACCGCACAGGCGCCGGAGTCCTCGGCGATCTTCGCCTGGTCGGCCGTGGTGACGTCCATGATCACCCCGCCCTTGAGCATCTCGGCGAGACCGGTCTTGACGCGGAATGTCGCGCGTTCAGCCATGGCCCTTCAATACTAGGCGCCCAGCCGTCAACCAATTCGCGCCCGAACGATGAATTTTCCCACTCTGGTGTTTGCCTCAGTGGAGGTTGGGCAAGCGAGATTTACAACCTCATCCGCCAAGTTGGGAGGTCGGTGGTTGAGGCACAGAGTTCAAGGGGTCGATTCCCCCCGACCCTGATACAGGCAGCAGGCCCGGATCGCCCCCCGGGTCTGTCGCCGTTCGGGAGGGCACGACGGGCCTTACTCCCGATGCCCGCTACTTCAGCTTGAAGGCGCGGATCCGGTCGCGGTGCGCAGCCTCATCCCGCGAGTAGACCCCGTGCGCCAGAGCCTGGACCAGCCCCATCAGCGCCGCATTGGAGCGGATATAGGAGGGTCCGTTCGACGAGTAGTAGAGCATCAGCTCGGAGTGCTCGGCGACGTCGGAGAGCGTGGCATCGGTGATCGACATCGTCCGGGCCCGCCGGTGTCGGGCGAGCTTCAGTGCGCGAAGGATGAGCGGATGAGCCCGCCCTGCGGTGAGGGCGACCAGGAGAGTCTCCTCGTCCATCCGCGAAAGCTTCTGGATGTTGTCCTGGCTCGGGGACGCGACGATCTCGGCGCGGATGTCGAGCAGTCCGAGCAGGTGCCGCAGATAGCTCGCGAAGAAGGCCATCTGCTCGACCCCGACGATCAGCACCCGCCGGGAGGTCGCCAGAGCTGAGACCGAGGCCTCGACCTGCTCCCGCGTCAGCGACCGGGCGGTCTCCTCGATGTTGGAGTAGTCGGCGCCGAGCGAGGCCTCGAACTCCGAGTGGTCGAAGTTGAACAGCGCGGCGGCGCCGCCTCCATTGCCGTTGCCCTCGCCCTCGGCAACCTTGTGGCGGTACTCCTCTATCGCCGCCTGCTGAAGCTCGGGGTAGCCGTCGAAGCCGAGGGCCTGAGAGAACCGCACCACGGTCGAGGACGAGGTGTTGGCGCGGCGCGCCAGCTCCTCGGCCGTCTGGAATGCCGCCTCGTCGAGGTGGTCGACGATGTAGCGCGCCACGTCCTTCTGAGACCGCGAAAAGTCGTCGAAGCGCTCGGTGATGTAATCGGACAGGCTCTTACGAGCGGACTGGGTCTTGGTCGCGGTCCGGGCCACGGCGGCTTTTTTCGCGCCCGCCGACGCATTCCCTTCTAGCCCGCACTCGAGTTGTCAGCGGTTATCCGCCTCACGATCGCGGAGGTGATGTCGGGACGGGACACGGGCCCGTCCTCCACGACCTCGACGTGGGCCCTCGGAAGCAGCTCTCGCAGCGGGTCGGCCAGCTCCGGCGGGAACCACGGCATGTGGGGGTGGAGCAGCACCCAGAGCCTCCCTCCCAGCTCCCGGGCCTCGTTGGTCTGGTCCCCCCGCGACCACGCCCGCCATCGGCCGACCGCCGCCTCCTGGGGGCAGTACTCGACCTGGATCTCGACACGGTCGCGATGCTGTTCCTCGGTGGCCTGCGGGTTGCCAGTCGCGGTCATCGTCCTGACTATGCCCCGGTAGTCGCTCTCGAGCTGGGTCTCGATGGCCAGATTCACCGAACGCGAGGCGCCCATGGCCTGCTCGTCCGTGAACTTCCGCGACATGCTCACTGGGGGGCCGATCGGCGCGATCACCGCTCCGATGAGCTCGGGGCGGCGAGCCGCACAGAGGGTCGCGATCGACGCGCCGTTGGACGGGCCGACCGCCACCGCGTCGCCGCCCGCCTCCTCCGCGAGCGCCTCGAGGTCGCCAGCGTCCGTTTCGAGGTCATAGGGACCGGTGCGCGTCGAGCTGCCCGTTCCGCGGGGGTGGTACTGGAGGACCGTGTGGTCCCGCTTCAGGTCGTCGACGAGCGGCTGAAAGGCCTCCGGGATCGAGAACAGGTTGTCGCAGATGACCACCAGGGGTCCCTCACCGGTGCTCTGCCAGTGAATCCCCACCCCATCCGGCCGGGTCAGCGTCGCCATGGATGTGGTTTTATCGCTCCGCGATGACCTTGGAGGGAGAGCTCCGCCGACTGAACCGGAACATGGTCGTCTTCGACCTGTTGCTGGGGACCGGCGCCCTGTTCGCCCCGACCCAGACGCTTCAGGTGCTCGGACACGCGGAGCCGAGCGAGGACGCGGAGCACCTGTTCCGGCGCTGCGGGCCGATCTGGCTCACGTTCGCGGCGGCGCATCTGATCGCCGACCGAAGCGGCGGCTCGCGGGACTGGTGGGCGCTGTCGTGGCTGCGCGCGACCGAGCTGCTGACGGACGTGGTCTGGTCCCGGTCCGGATCCTTCTCGGCGCGCGGGCGAGCGGGAATGATCTTCGCGGGAGTCTCCAACCTGGCGATGACGCTGGGCTTCGCCCACCTGGCCCGCGGCGGCGGAACCGATCGCTAGCTCGTCGGCGACTTGCTGCAGACCTGGAAGCCGACGGCCCGTGCCAGTTGCTGACGCTGTGCCGCGCGCTTGACGACTCCGGCCTGAGCCTCGAGGTAGGCCTGGGAGTCCTGCGCCTCGGCGGCGTCCCTCCCCCTCCTCAGGAACTCCAGCACGCGCCCGCGCGCCTCCAGATAGCGGTCATATGCTGCGAGCAGCTCGTCCGGCGGCTCGAGCTCGCGGAGCGCGGTCAGCTCCTCCTCCGACTCCTGGATCAGGAGCTCCGTTTGGTCCACAGCCTCTGAGGAGTTGGCCGGGGGGTTCCCCTGGATCTCGCCGAACCGTTGCTGGCCGGTCCGGCAGATCTCGTCGCCCTTTGCGACGAGCTCCGCGGCGCTCACCTGCTCCGGTCCGTCACCGCAGCCGGCGGCGAGGAGCGGAGTCGCCAGCACCAGCGCCGCCCCGGCTGCGATTCCCCGCGATGCCATTGGCCCATCCTACGAGCGAATCGCGCTGATCCCGGCTGCCCCGCATGCTTGAATGCCGGTACCGGAGAAAGGAGGTGGTCCTAACTTGAATTCAATGCTTATCGGGACGCCGGAGGTGCAGGGCCGCTAGGCCCGGGCATTCGTTTTTGGTGAGTGCCCAAAGGGCCGGTGGGTGGCACGCGGCCACCCGGCGGAATCCAACCCGGGCACCGGTGGGCGACGGAGGTGGGTGCTGTCCCGCCCCACCAAATGGGTTGCTCCTTGCGGAGCGGCCCGGCAAATCCCGAGCCTGATTCCAGACCGCGTTTTTGAAGAGAGGGTGGGGCCGACGGCCCCGCCCTCTCTCTCTTTACGCACGCTCAACGGGTGTCCATGGGCGTCGCTCAAGCCGTGCGTGCCTGCGGCCGACCTTACGAGCGTGGGTACCACAGGCGCCACGCTGCCCGTGGGCGCAGCCCATGCGCCCTTCGCTCGCCCGAACCGGATTCAGGGAGGCTCCCGTGCGTTCGAGATGCTGGCTCAGGGTGCGCCCAGAGGTGAGAGGATCAGGGGGACCTGATGGACGTCGACTGCCCCGTGACCGAGCAGCGACTGCAGCGACGCTACTGGTTGCTCGCGGCCGTGCTCTTCATCGGCGGCGGCATCGGGGCGGTCGCCGCCGATGCCATCCATCGGCCCACGCACCACTCCGAGATCTACCTGCTGCCGCTGCTGGCGATCGTCTCGGGGCTGGCCTGCGGCGCGCTGGCGAATCGCGCCTCGCGGCGCTGGCTGCACCTGATGACGACTATCGCGACCGTCGAGATCGCGATCACGGTGTGGCTCGCCTCCGATGGCTTCGCGACCTACTACATCCTGGTCGCCTTCTACGCGGCCTACGTGTTCCAGAATCGGTGGGCGATCGCCTTCCAGTTCGCCCTTGCCTCGCTCGCGGCGCTCGCGCCAGCGGTGTACGAGCCGGACACGGCCCGCGAGACTTTTGAGCGGGCGCTCGTTCTGATCCCCACCCTGCTGCTGACGGCGGGGGCGATCACCTATCTGCGCGAGCAGCTCGAGGCGAGCGAGATGCGCTACCGGCGGCTCTCGGAGCGCGACCCGCTCACTGGGGTCGCCAACTACCGGGTCCTCACGGAGCGTCTGCCCGCCGAAGTCGACCGCCATCGCCGGCACGAGCGCGAGCTCGCTCTGGTGGTGCTCGACCTGGACAACTTCAAGCGGGTGAACGACGAGCACGGCCACCAGGACGGTGACCGCGTGCTCCAGGAGGTCGCGGGGGCACTGATGGGATCGGTTCGCGCCCACGACGTGGTGGTGCGCCACGGCGGGGACGAGTTCGCCGTGATCGCGCCGGAGACGGACCGCGAGCAGGCCGAGGCCCTCGCTGACCGGCTGCGGGATGCGATCTCCCGGGTGGCGGTGGACGGTGACTCGCTCACCGCGACGACGGGATGCGCCGTGTTCCCCGAGGACGGGGACACGGTCAACAGGTTGCTGGCCGAGGGCGATCGCGAGCTGCGCGGCATCAAGCGCGCTCGCCCACGCCTGTCACCCTCGGTCCCCGCGGACGTCTGAGCGCCGTTCGCGCCCGCTCATGCGGTCCGCAATGCCGCGGTAGGCGACATCCGAGACGCTCGAACGGCTGGCATCAGGCCCGCGAACGCGCCGATCAGAATGGCCGAGGCGATACCGCCCGACCATGCCTCGACGGGGATCACGACGGACCAGCTCTTGGTGCTGGCGTACACGACCGTCGCCACGGCGCCGGCAAGCACGCCGACGACGCCGCCGATGACGGCGAGCAGGATCGACTCACTGAGGAACTGCGTCCGGATCTGACCCTCCGTCGCACCGAGGGCGCGACGGAGGCCGATCTCCGACCGGCGTTCAAGAACCGAGATGACCATGATGTTGGCGACACCGACGGCACCCACGATCAACGCCACCACTCCGAGTCCGAGAAAGAGGCTGTCAAACGCTCCCGCGGCAGCGGCCCGAGCCGTGAGCACGTCGGACGGCTGACTGACGTTGACCTCGTTCGGTGCCTCGGGGTTGGTGGTATTGGCGAGCAGCGACTGCACCGCTGCCTCATGCCCGGTAGCCGCGCGTACGTAGATCGAGCTCGGCGGACCGGCCTTCTGCGCTCCGGCGATCACGCTGACGTAGCCGAGGTACTTCTGGGCGGCCGGGTAGCCGACCAAGGCGCTGTTGTCGACGTCGGGAGCCAGTGGCGAGGCTTCGAGAACGCCCGCGACATTGAACCACTGGCCACCGAGCCAGATCCGCTGGTCAGGAAACACTCGATCGATGCCCAGACGTTGCGCGGCCACGGAGCCGAGCACCGCGACCGGTAGGTGGGCAGTGCCCTCATTGAGCCAGGCGCCACGCGCGACCCCGGTGCCCAGCACGGACGGCAGGTTCAGGCTGGCGGCCCGCACCTGGAGGCCGCCGCTGTTGGCCGCCGGGATCAGCGGGCTCCGGTAGACCTTCTCGCCCTCCACCTTGGCGGTATCTGCCACCGATTGGAGGTTGTCCAACAGAGTGATACGCGCCGGCGCCTCAGAGGGCAGCTCCGCCGGCTCCCCGGTGAGGCTCTGTCCGGTCTCGACCGTCAGCAGGTTCGTGCCAAGACGGTCGATCTCCGCGAGCAGCCCGGCCTGCGAGGAGGCGGACAGGCCGAGGATCGCAACGATCGCCGCCGTCCCGATCGCGATCCCGAGCGCGGACAGCGCGGCGCGCATAGGCCGAGCGCGCAGCCCGACACTCGCCACCCGTAGCCAGTCATTCAGCGGCAAACGTCCGCCTTCGGCGCTCATGTATCGGAGACCACCTGGCCGTCCAGCATCCGAATCTGGCGAGGCAGCTGATCGGCGAGGCCGGCGTCGTGCGTGATCATGAGGATGGTCGCGCCGGCGGCGCCCAGCTCGTGGATGAGCTCCATGATCGATGCGCCGGTGGTGCTATCGAGGTTCCCGGTCGGTTCGTCGGCGAGAACGATCGCCGGACGCCCGACGAGGGCCCGGGCGATCGCAACCCGCTGCCGCTCCCCTCCGGAGAGCTTGGTGGGCTTGAAGCTCGCGCGTTCGGAGAGGCCGACCCGTTCGAGCGCTTCATCAGCGCGGCTGAATCGCTCGGCGGCCGGGACGCCGGCGTAGAGCAACCCGTCGGCGACGTTCTCCCGCACCGTGGCATGTTCGGCCAGGAAGAACTGCTGGAAGACGAACCCGATCTCCCGGGCCCGCAGCAGCGACAGCTCGCGGTCGTCAAGCAGCGCCGCATCGACCCCATCGATCCGGACCACGCCACTGCTGGGCCGCTCCAACGTCCCCACGACGTGCAAGAGCGTGGATTTGCCCGACCCGGAGGGCCCGACGATCGCCACCAGTTCGCCTCGCCGGACGCGAAAGGACACACCCCGGAGGGCCGACACCGGCGGCTGCTCGCCGTAGACCTTGGTCACCCCGTCGAGCTCCAGAACCGATTTGGGACTCACAACGAAGGCACCACCACGTCATCGCCCGCGCGAAGGTCGCCCTCGACCTGGACGCGTCCGCCCGCGGTGTCGAACAGGCCCGGCTTGACAGTGACCAGCTCGTGCTGTCCGTCGTCGCGCACCACCTCGACCGCGAACCCGTCGCCCGACCTGCCGACGATCGCGGTAACCGGGACGCTCAGTACATTCGCGACTCCCTTCGTGGTGATCTCCACCTGGACCGGCGCCTCGTCGAGCCCGCGAGCCTTGTCAGGGTGGTCGAGGGTGATGTAGGCCCGGATGGTCGCGTCTGCGGCGCCGGCATCCTGTGCAGGCTCGGTGCCTTGCTCAGCAGGGGCCGTGGCGACTCTACCTAGCCGGTCGACCTTTCCCTTCACGGACCTGTTGTCTGGCAGGGTGACCCGCGCACGGTCGCCCTTCTTCACCGCGTCCTGCTGGGATGGCTCGAGGTCCACCTGCACCTCCGGCGTGTCGGACGTGGCTCGCATGACCTCCGTACCCGGTTGGGCGGAAACACCGAGCTCGGCGGACACCTCGGCGATCCTTGCCGACTCGGGCAGGAAGACCGCATCAGCAACGCCAAGCTCTCCGGGGCGTTTGTCGTCCTGGAGCACCTTGAGAGCCACCTGCGTCTGCGCGGTGAAATCGCTGTCGTCGGGATCGATCTCGACGCCGGCCTCGGCGTCGTAGCCGAGCCGGTGCAGATTGCGGTTGAGCTGACGGACATCGTTGCCCGCTTGGCCGCGGTGCACATCGCGGTAGGCGGGGACCTCGCCGCACAGCAGCAGCACCGCCTTCTTGTTCACGCGGTAGAACACATCGCCGCAGTCGACCCTCTCGCCCGGATGAGGCAACTCTGTGTAGGTACCGTCGGCCTGGTTGATCACGGCGTATCCCGCCCGAAAGGTCAGGGTCCCGGGCTGGGAGACCATGTCGGAGAGCTTGCCCTTCTCCACCTCGGCCGTGTTCGCCGACGGCTCCTGTGGATCCGAGACTGCTTGCCCCCCACCGGACACGACCGCGACGACACCGATGGCGATCACGGCAGCCAGGACGCCGACGCCGACCACCACCCGGCGGTCGGCGTCGCGCGCCAGTTCGATCAGGCGCTGAGGTTGCTGCTTCACGGGCCCGCCGATACCCCAGTCAAGTCATCGCCGCACTTCTGCATCGCGGCGTTGAGAATGCTCATACCACGGTTCGTTGCGGTGGATGGGATTCGATTCGTGTCGACGAGGGGCTCACCGTTGGCGGGGTCCGGAAAGTCCGGCACGCCGTGTTCGCGTATGCACTGGGCGAACCTGAGGCCCTCCGACTGCTGCTCGGTGCTCCTTTCTCCAGGACCTGTGAACCCCGGCGGCTGCAGGTCCTTGCAGGCGTTGATGGCCCCATTCCATACCGGGGCGTTCGGGTCCAGCCCCGAGCCATTCACTACCCCATCGATTGTCAACTCGCCCGACCCGGTCGGGTCCGGGAACTGCGTGACTCCGTTTTCGCGCATGCACTCCGCGAACTTCACCGCCTTCTCGCGATTGGCGGCGTCCGTGTTGCCGGCGTTGCCGTTCTCGGCAGGTTCGTTCGAACAGCCCACGCCGATCAGGGCGACGATGGCGAGGGCGGCCAGCGGCACTGTTTTTCTGATCATGTTTCCTTCCTTCCATGTGTGGTCTTCTGCGTTGACGCGAGCTCTCTGACGGGCGTACTGGTCACTGCTGCATCCTTGGCTCCTGCGTAGGGGACCCCGGCGAGGGCGGCAACCCCGGCGATCCCGGCGACCCCGGCGAGGGCGGGGACCCCGGCGAGGGCGGGGCCCCGATCTCGTCCTGATCGGTGGCGTTCTTGTTACCCCCGGCGCCGGTGTTGCTGACGGGGCCGGTGCTGGAGTTGCGGGCGCTGCCGGAGCTACTGGCGGTGCCGGAGTTACGGGCGGTGTCGGAGCTGCTGGCGGTGCCGGTCTCGGAAGGTGCGTTCGAGCCACAGCCCGCGCTGATCACCCCGATCAGGGCAACCATGGCGAGGGCGGCCAGGGACGTTGTTCTCGTACTCATGCCTTCTCACCTCCTGTGGTGATTGCGTTGACCTCGGTTCTGAGAAGACCGTGCTGAGTCACGGCTGCATCCTCGGATCGCTCCTCGGGTCGGCGTACATGGCAGGGCATCCACGAGAGACGGCTTCGAGGCGCAGTTCGTAGTGCCAGGGTTCGTTGCCGTAGATCTGGCACAACCCGAACACGGCTCCGTGTTCGGAGAGCCACGTCGCGGCATCGGACCCAACGTCGACCCCGTCCCCCGACACGTGAGGAGACGTCTCCGCGGTGGCCACCCACCGGGCGGCTTCCTCTTCTGAGCCGTACTTCGAGACCGCCTCGTGGAGCAGGCGTTCCTGGTACGCCGGGGAACGCCAGCCGCTGGTGACGGAGAACTCGACGCCGTCGTCCGCGGCATCAGTCGCAGCCTGCCGCAGGGCACCGAGGAGGGCTGGATCGAGGTTGACTACGCCCGGAGTCTCGTCATCGAAGACCGTTGCCCCGTCTGGGACGTCACCGCCGGACTCGCCGAAGGCTTCGCCCTGCGCATCGGGGCGCTCACTCGGAAGGGGACGGACGGGCGGCGCAATCCAGGACGAGGACGCCGGCAACAGGTAGCCGAAGGCTGCGGCGATCGCGATAAGGACCAGCAGGCCGGCGGCACGTCTCCTGCGGGTCCGAATCCGACGGATCGTTGTTCGTGCTGGTTGGCTGTAGGTCATGCCGCCATTCAAGGCAGCGTGGTGTTGCCAGCACGTATGCGGTTTTCGATATGCCAGCGATATACGCCGGCTCTAGCATCGGAGCATGCGTGTGTTGATCATCGAGGACGAGCCCTATATGGCGGAAGCCATCCGCGATGGCCTACGCCTGGAAGCGATCGCGGCAGACATCGCAGGCGACGGCGACACCGCCCTGGAGCTGCTGACCGTCAATGCCTACGACATCGCCGTCCTCGATCGGGACATTCCCGGGCCAAGCGGTGACGAGATCGCCAACCGCATCGTCGCCTCCGGCAGCGGCATGCCGATCCTCATGCTCACCGCCGCCGACCGCCTCGACGACAAGGCCACCGGGTTCGAGCTCGGCGCCGACGACTACCTGACGAAGCCGTTCGAACTCCAAGAGCTCGTGCTCAGGCTCAGAGCGCTCGACCGCAGGCGCGCCCACCACAGGCCGCCCGTGCGAGAGATCGCAGGCCTGCGGCTGGATCCGTTCCGCCGCGAGGTCTACCGCGACGGCCGCTACGTCGCGCTCACCCGGAAGCAGTTTGCGGTGCTCGAGGTTCTCGTCGCCGCCGAAGGCGGCGTCGTCAGCGCCGAGTCGCTCCTGGAGCAGGCGTGGGATGAGAACGCGGACCCGTTCACCAACGCCGTGCGCATCACGGTCTCGGGCCTGCGCAAACGGCTCGGCGAGCCCTGGATCATCGCCACAGTGGCCGGCGCCGGCTACCGCATCGACACCCAACCAGACACCGGGCGTGAGGGCGGGGACCGTGGATAGGGCCCCTGGTTTGAGCGTTCGCCTCAAACTCACCCTCAGCTATGCCGGGTTCCTCATGGTCGCAGGTGCCGTGCTACTCGCGGCGGTGTGGGTGTTCCTGCTGCGTGATGTGCCCGAGGTGGCGGTGGGCCCCGGCGGGGGGGTGCAACGCTCCGTCCTCGTGCGCAACTTCGCGCCGGCCGCGGGCGCGGCACTGGTCTTCCTGCTGGTGTTCGGTCTCGCGGGAGGGTGGATTCTCGCCGGCCGCATGCTCGCCCCGCTGACCCGCATCACGGACGCCACACGCACGGCTGCGAACGGGTCGCTCTCCCACCGGATCCAGTTGGAAGGCCGCAAAGACGAGTTCCGCGAACTCGCCGACAGCTTCGATGCCATGCTCGCACGGGTCGAAGCACAGGTCGCCGAACAGCAGAGATTCGCAGCCAACGCCTCCCATGAACTGCGCACCCCGCTGGCGGTCACGCAGACACTTCTCGACGTCGCCCACAACGATCCGAACCGCGACAACGGCGAGCTCGTCGAACGCCTCCGCGTCGTCAACGCCCGAGCGATCGACCTCACTGAAGCATTGCTCCTGCTCAGCCGCGCCGACCAGCGGTCCTTCGCCCGAGAACACGTCGACCTGTCCCTCGTAGCGGAAGAAGCCACCGAAACGCTCCTCCCCCTCGCAGAAGAACGCGGCCTCACCATCGAGACCTCCGGCGAGATCACCCCCGCCATCGGCTCGCACGCGCTCCTGCTGCAGTTGACTGCGAACCTCGTGCACAACGCGATCGTCCACAACCTGCCTGAACAGGGCACCGTGTGGGTCACGACCAGCGTTCACCCCAAGGCTGTGGTGCTCACTGTCGAGAACACCGGCGAGAAGCTCACGCCACAATTGGTTTCCACGCTTGTCGAGCCGTTTCAGCGCGGCACCGGACGCATACGCACCGACCACGGTGTCGGCCTCGGCCTGGCAATCGTCAAGAGCATCACCCAAGCACACGACGGAACCCTCACCCTCACCCCCCGGGCCGCTGGGGGGCTCTGCGCCACGGTGCAACTACCTGCCGCATAGCGCGGCGGCTTTCACGACCTCACGGCACCCCTCACGCACGAATACAGACCTACGGATTCTCGTGGGAGACGGGTTCGGGAGACGCTGCAAGCAACAGAAAGCTCGGCCTTGCGGGGCTTTCATGGGCCGGGGAGGACTCGAACCTCCGACCTACGGATTATGAGTCCGCTGCTCTGACCACCTGAGCTACCGGCCCCACGAGCGAGCCTAGCGCCAGCCCGGATAGATTCGTGGGATGGCGGGGCAGGACCCCACCCCGGAGCGCGAGCCGCAGACGTTCACGATGCCGCTGCTGGCGAACCTCTACGGGTCGGTGGTTGTGATCGCGGTGATCTTCGTGCTGCGGACCGACATCGGCCGGGACATCGAGGACAAGCTGGAGGCGCCTGCCCGGACGATGATCGCGGCGCCGCTGGTGATCCTGGCGCTGATCGTGTTCACCGGCGGGCTGGTGGCGCTGGTGGCCCCCGCGTACCGGCGGCAGACGATGCGGGTGGTCGAGCTGGCGGCGTGGATGATCCCGGCGTGGGCGGTGATCACCGGGCTGGTGCTCGGCGGGATCGCCTACGCGCTCGGGCAGCTCGACTAGCGCCCGGCGCTCAGCCGCCGAGGACTTTGAGGGACTCCGCGACGGCGGGGGGCTCCTCCGCGCCGGAGGCGGCCGCCGTGGTGCCTTCGTGCAGAGCGTTCACGGCCCCGACGATGTCGGTGGCAAGGGCGCTCTCGATCTCACCCGATTCAGCGCGCGCGGCCAGCGCATCCTCGATCAGCCGGGCGAGCTCGGCGAGCCGCTCCTGGCCGACGACCATCGCGGCCCCCTTGATGCCGTGCGCGTCGACCCTGAGCTGCTCGACCTTCGCTGGGTCGGGCCCGGATGCGGAGAGCTCCTGGACTCCCGCGATCAGCGTCTCGCTGCGCCGGCTGGTTTCCGACGCCAGCATGTCAAGTAGGTCGTCCCCCACTGCGGCAAGTTGTACCCGACTCACGCGGCGGGGTGCATGCCGCTATCCGGCAACCTCGCGCACCGCCTGCTCGAGCTCCGAAACGCTGAAGGCGCCCTCGATCGCGGTCGTGACCTCGCCCTGGCGGTCGACCACGAAGAGCCAGGGCTCGCTCGTCAGCCGGTACGCCTTCATCTGCGGGAGGGGGCCCTTGTTGATGTCGTTGTCGACGTAGACCTCCTGGTGGATGAAGGCCACCTCGTCCCCGAAGTCGCGCTTCACCTGCTCCGCGGCGTCGACGACGGGGCCGCAGACGCGGCTCTGGCAAAGGGCCGGGGTCGCGAAGAGGAGGACCACGGGCTGCTTGCCGAGGACCTCGGCGAGATCGGTGTCGTGCATGGAATCGGGCGGCTCCCGGGTGTCGATCTCGCTGATGTCCGGGACCTCGTCGGCGGTGGGGGTCGAGATCCTCGGGGCCTTCTCCCCCACGCCGACCGGATCGAACTGGCCGACCTTGCTCGGGGTCGGAAGGAGACTGCCCTCGTAGGAGTCGCCCTCCTTGGTGAGTGCCCCGAAGGTCCAGGGGCCCGGCTTGTCGAGGGGGATCTCCGTCACGTAGGCGACCTGGGCGGCGTCGGGGTCGTCGGCGGTCGTCTTGGCTCGGAAGGCGGGCTCGGTGGTGAGATCCTCGATCCGCGCGGTGAAGGGGCCGATCGCGGGGCCCTTGAGGCCGGCGCCGGGCGCGGCGTAGATCGCGACCTGGGCGTCGGTGATCTGCTCCCTCTCGACCGTGAAGACGCCGAAGGGGAACCGGTTCTCGCCCGGCTTCAGAACCTGGGCCGCCGGTGAGATCACGGGGCCCTCGCCGCTGGCGGCCGAGAGGACCTGCTCGAGCGGCCGGCCGTTCGCGGCGGGGAAATCGGACTTGGAGGGCGCGGACCGATCGCGGCTGTCGGTGCCCTCGTCCTCGGATCCGCCACATCCGGCGATGAGGAGAGCGCCGGCGAGCAGCGCTGCGATCAGAGGGCGCATCGAGCCATCCTAGCCACGGCGCATATAGGGTGGCGCTCGCGATTAGGACGGTCTAAAGCGCATTCGAAGGAGGATGAATTGGCGGACCGGGCGGCACTGATCACCGGAGGCTCCAGCGGCATCGGGCTGGCGATCGCGCGGGCGCTCGCCGAGGACGGCTACGGGGTGACCATCTCCGCGCGGCGCCCCGACAAGCTCGAGGCGGCGGCGGAGGAGCTCCGCTCGGCCGGCCATGACGTGCTCCACCACCCCGCCAACATGGCCGATGAGGAGGAGATGAAAGCGCTGGTCGAGGCGCACCGCGAGCGGTTCGGGCGGCTCGACGTGCTCGGCAACAACGCGGGGGTCGGGATCGGTGAGGCGATGCACGAGCTCACGAGCAAGTACGTGGACATGCAGCTGGCCGTGAACCTGCGGGCCGTGATCCTGATGACCAGGGAGTGCCTGCCGATGCTGCGCGATGCGGGGAAGGAGCACGGCAAGGCGCTGATCGCCAACACGGCCTCGATCGCCGGGAAGTCGGGTCAGGCGTGGCTCTCGGTGTACTCGGCCACCAAGGCGGCGGTGATCGGGTTCTCCCAGTCGACGCAGAAGGAGGTCTCGGGTGACGGCATCCAGGTGACGGCGCTGGCCCCGGGGTTCGTGGACACGCCGATGACCGAGTTCGTGAAGGACAACGTGGCGGCCGAGGAGATGATCACGCCGGAGGACATCGCGGAGTCCGTGCGGTTCCTGCTGCGCACCTCGCCGAACTGCGTGGTGCCCGAGATCGTGTTCATGCGGCCGGGCGACGCCGAGGGCAGCCCGTAGCTCAGCGGCCTGGTGGCCGCTAGCGCCAGTGCAGCGAGCCGCGCGCGATGCCGGCCCAGCCGCCCATGAACCAGCCGGCCTGGCGCATCAGGTTGAACCAGGCGTCCTCGAGGTGCTCGGGGCGGGCGCGCCCGCGGGCGCGCGCCGCGAGGACCAGCCAGAGGCCGCGGATGCCGTTGCCGACCTCGCGGAGCTTGGGGGCGCCGCGGTGGCCGAGCAGCTTCCGGTGCTTGGCGCCGACCAGTCCCGCGCCGTAGGCCCAGCCGACCTGCTGGCGGAAGAAGCCGAGCTGGGTCGGGCGGTGGTGGTGGCGGGCGATGGCCTTCCCGCCGTAGGCCATCGTCAGGGGACTGCGCGAGTGGAAGCGGAGGCCGATCTCGACGTCCTGGGCGCGCGGGAGCTTTGGATCGAAGCGGCCGATCTGGTCGAAGACCTCGCGGCGGTAGGCGGCGTTGGCCGTGATCGCGTACGGAGGGTTCGAGCTGAACGCGAATTGCTGCCACCGGCCGAGGAGACGCTTGGCCTGGCGTTCGGCGGGGGTGGTGGGATCGATGTGGCGGAGCTCGCCCGCGACGCAGCCGACCTCCGGGTCTGAGAAGGGCTCGGCGATGCCGCGAAGCCAGGTCGGGTCGGCGGTGCAGTCGCCGTCGAGGAAGGCGACGACGTCGCCGCGGGCCTCCTCGATGCCCCGGTTGCGGGCGTGGGAGACGCCGCGCTTGGGCTCGTGGAGGCGGGTGACGGGGTAGGAGCCGATGATCTCGGGGGTGCGGTCCGTGGAGCCGTTGTCGACGACGAGGATCTCGTGGCGGTCGGCCGGGTAGTCCTGGGCGACGAGGGAGCTGAGGCAGGAGTCGAGGGAGCGCTCGCCGTTGCGGACAGGCACGACGACCGAGATGAAGGGGGACTTCACCGCGCGGACGTTAGATCGTCCGCTGCAGCTCAGGAGCGGTCCGCGTCGGCGCGCTCGAGCGCCTCGGCCCAGGCCTGAGCGGAGTCGAGCTCGTAGAGCTCGGCCTCGTCCATCCCATCGAGGTCGTCGGTGTCGATGAGCGCGCCGGCCTCCTCCTCCGCCAGGGCGCGGCGCTCCTCGGCCGCGGCGTAGGTGGCGGCCAGCACGTCCACGACGGGCCGGCCGGCGTCCTCCTTCGCCTCGACCTCCGCCTCGCGGCGGCGGGATGCCTTGATCTCGCGGACCGCCTCGGACAGGGGGCGTTCGGTCTCGGCGGGGGCGGCCGGATCGTGGGTGAGCGCCATCTCGAGATAGCCCTCGAGGGTGCGGACGTCGCGGCGGGCGGCGCGGCGCGGCTTCTTGCCGGCGCCGGTGAACGCGTCCCAGGCTCTGGCGAAGGTGCCGAAGTTGGTGCGGCCGCCGTTGCGGTGCGCCGCGAGCATCGGGCAGACGCCGCCGCGCTTGTCCACGTATCCCCCGACGATGATGCGGTTGGAGCGGATGCCGCGGAGCATGGCCTCGACGGTCCGGCGCGGCATCGCGTAGACGGATCGTCGGAGCCGCTCGGCGTTGTTTTTCCGCTTGGCGATAGGACAAGGAATAGCGGTTTGCGCTTACCGTCCGCGCAATGGCTCGCCCATCCAAATCGCTGAAGCTGGTGGTTGCCGCCTTTGGCGATCCCGGCCATGCATTTCCGGCGATCGCGCTGGCGCGCGCGCTGCGCGCGCGAGGGCACGAGGTGCTGGTCGAGACGTGGGATCGGTGGCGCGAGGACGTGGAGGCCGAGGGGCTGGGGTTCACCGCGGCGCAGGAGTACACGGTGTACCCGCCGCCGGGGCCGGACACGCCGGACGGGCAGACGGCGGCGGCGGCGGCGCGGGCGCTGGCGCGGCTGATGGATGACTTCCGGCCGGATCTGGTGGTGAGCGACATCCTCACGCTGGCGCCGACGCTCGCGGCGGAGGTGGCGGGGGTTCCGCACGCGACCCTGGTCCCGCACGTGTATCCGGTGCAGGAGCCGGGGATGCCGCTGTACTCGCTGGGGTTTCGGCCGCCGCGGACGCCGCTGGGCCGGATCGGGTGGCGGGCCACGATGCCGGTGATGGAGTCGGGGCTGCGCCGCGGGCGGGATGAGATGAACGAGACGAGGGAGCGGCTGGGGCTGGCGCCGCTGGACCGGTTCCACGGTGGGATCAGCGAGCTGCTGGCGATCGTGGGGACGTTCCCTCAGCTGGAGTACCCGAGGGAGTGGCCGGAGCACGTGCGGGTGACCGGGCCGCTGTTCTTCGAGCTGCCGGCGGAGGAGGTCGAGATTCCGGAGGGTGACGGGCCGCTGGTGGTGATCGCGCCGAGCACCTCGCAGGATCCGGAGTGCGAGCTGCTGCGGACGGCGCTGGACGCGCTGGCGGATGAGCCGGTGCGGGTGCTTGCGACGACGAATCGGCACCGACCGGAGGTGCCGATCGAGGCGCCGGCGAACGCGGTGCTGGCGCCGTGGTTGTCGTACTCGCAGGCGATGCCGATTGCGGACGCGGTGATCTGCCACGGGGGGCATGGGACGGTCGCGAGGTCGCTGGCGGCGGGTGCGCCGCTGCTGGTGTGTCCCGCCGTCGGGGACATGGCGGAGAACGCGGCGCGGGTGGCGTGGTCCGGGGCGGGCGTGTCGCTGCCCCGGCGGTTGCTGTCGCGGCGGGGGATTCGGTCGGCGGTGAGGCGGCTTGGTCGGATGACCAGCGCTACAGGAAGCGCGCCCGGGAGATCTCGGCTTGGTCCGCTGAGAACGATGGGGCCGCGCGCGCGGCAGAGCTCGTGGAGGGGGCGGCCCTAAAGCAGACGAGCCGGCTCACGCCGGCTCGGGACTAAGTCGATTGGAGCTCCGGGGGTCGGACTCGAACCGACAACCCTCGCGTTAACAGCGCGATGCTCTACCTGATTGAGCTACCCCGGACTGTAATCCACTTGTGCGACCTAGGAGGCTCGTCGCTCAGCCAACTTTAGCGTCGTCAGAAGCTTCGGCGGAATCTCTGCCACTCCCGCCTCGACCTCGGCGTGGCAGTTTGCGCAAAGCAGCAGACACTTGTCTGCCTCGGCCTCCACCTCCGAATATGAACGGGTAACGCCATGCCGGCTAATCGTGAAGGTCTTGCCCTCAGGCGCAACATGGTGGAAGTGGAGGGCCTGCGAGTAGCTGTCGTAGCCACAAAGCTGGCACGCACCTCCCGCCCGGTCGATCAGGCGCTGCTTAACGCGCCGTCTGTAGCGAGACACGGCCTCCGATCGACACTTGCCGCACCGGAAGCCTCCGCTCGGGTGTTTGTAGAAGTGCGTCTTGCCGTGCTTCCGGCACGTCAGCAGAGCTCTCTTGTCTCCGTTGACCCGCGCCTCCCTGGATTCCTTGAGCCGAGCCATGCGTTGGGTCTCGAGGCCCAACCGCCGCACCCAGTGCCGCACGGTGGAATAGGACACCCCCAGCTCCTCGGCCGCGCCATGGACGGATGTGCCGTCCTCGACCATTCGGCGAAGCCGACCGGGATCCACCTTGCCGTTCGGCGAGTGAATCTCGTGGCCCACAGGCTTGAGGCCATGTTTCTTCAGGTGGTAACTGACCGTCGACGGGTCTCGCCCGACCAGGGCACCGATCCTCTCCAGCGACAGTCCCTCGGCCAAATATTCCTCTAGAAATTCTTTCGTCATTTCCAGGCATTTTCCCGGACGGGGCGGACCGATCAGGGGTGGATTCCGCGCGGGAGGCGCGCGGAAGTGGAACGGATGTGTGAAGGCCTGGGCCGCCAGGCGGCCCGGCAGGGCTGCCCGAGCTACGCGCCCAGCGGCTCTGCGTGCGCGATCCGGTCGGTGAGCTGGGCCCGCTCGCGGAGGAGGCGAGCGCGCCCCTCCTGGTCCCCTGACTCCTGCGCAGCCGAGATCCCGTCCTCCAGCCGCTGCTGCTCCAGCAGCATGAAGTTCAGCTCCATCGCCCCCTGCGAGCTGGGATCCCGCTCGGCCCGCATCTTCAGCTCGGTGATCAGCCTCACGAGCCCCTCGTCATCGCGCGGCAGCCCGGACATCGGGTCCTCGAGGTGGTCCCGGAGCCACGCCAGCGCCGGCGCCCCCGACGCGGACATGTGCTCCTCGCGCAACCGCTCGATCACCTTCGCCCCCCGCTTCGGATCGGTGATGCACATCGCCAGCAGCGCGCGCTCCCGGGTCTCCCGCGGCGTTAGCGTCGGCCGCGGGGCCGGCGGCTCATTGGCCGATCCGGCGCGCGCACCTCCATCGACGGCACCATCCCCCTCAACCGTGTCCGGAGCGGTCCGCACCCGCTCACTGACCAAACTCGGGTCCGTGTCCAGTCGGTCCGCGACCTCGCGCACCAACTCCCCAAATCCGACCGACGTCTCCCCCATCGCCTTCACGTGCGGCGCGATCTCCGTCAGCGCCTTGTCGCGGCCCGTCGGATCCCCGAGGTCGGCCCGCTTGAGAATCGTCTCCACCTGGAACCGCACCAGGTCGATCGCCCCCTCGACAAGCTGGTTGAACCGCTCCAGCGCCCGCTCCTGAAGCATGTCCGCCGGGTCCTCCCCCTCCGGCATCGCCGCCACCTGCAGCTCGAGCCCGCGACCCCCTGCCACCCGCTGCGCGCGGATCATCGCGTCCGCCCCGGCCCGATCGGCGTCCATCGCCAGCACCACGGAGTCCGTCACCGCCGAGAGCATCGCCAGCTGCTCGGGCGTGATCGCCGTCCCCATCACCGCCACCGATTCGGTCACCCCCGCCTGGTGCAACGCCAGCACGTCCGTATACCCCTCGACGACGATCGCCCGCCGCGCCTTCGCAATCGGCCCCCGAGCCCGATCGATCCCGTACAGCGTGTCGCTCTTCCGATACAGCTCCCCCTCGGGCGAGTTGAGGTACTTCGGCTTCGAGTCCGCACTCAGCGCCCGGGCTCCGAATCCCAGCACCCGCCCCCTCTGATCGCGAATCGGGAACGTGATCCGGGACCGGAACCGGTCGTAGTGCCCGCCCTGCCGGCCCTTCTGGACCAGCCCCGCGCCCAGCAGCTCCTCCACCTTGAACCCCGCCTGCTGGCCGCGCGTCAGCACCTGGTCCCACGCACTCGGCGCCAGCCCCACCCCGAAGTCCCGCAGCACCTCTTCCGAGAGGCCCCTCCCGGCCAGGTACGCCCGCGCCTTCTCGCACTCCTTCTTTGTCCCCTTCCACAGATAGGTCACGTAGAAGGCGGCGGTCCGTTCCAGCACCTCCCACAGCCGCGCCTTTCGCCGCCGCGCCTCCTCCGCGCGCGGATCCTCGTCATCCCGCTCCAGCTCCACCCCATAACGCTCAGCCAGGGACTCCACGGCCTGCGGAAAGTCCAGCCCCTCCTTCTCCTCCACGAACCGGAACACGTCCCCGCTCGCCTCGCAGCCGAAGCAGTAGTAGAGGTTGTCGGTGGGATTCACCTTGAACGAGGGAGTCCGCTCATCGTGGAACGGACACAGCCCCCAGTAGTCCTTCCCCCGCTGCCCCAGGTCCGTGTACGCCGAGACGATCTCGACGATGCTCGCCGCATCCTTCACGCGGTCAACGGAATCTCTGCTGAACCTGGCCACCCCTGAACCCTGTCAGGTCGAGCGGAGCTTCTCGTACGCCGTGAGGCAGAAACGATCGGTCATTCCGGCCAGATAGTCCGTCACCCGCTGCACCGCATCCGCATCCGCGGACGGCACCTCATCCGGATGCTCCAGGTAGTGGTCGAACAGCGCCCGCAGCGCCTCCCGCGCCCGCTCCTGGTCACCTCGCGCCTCGTCCCCCAGATACACCCGCTCGAACATGAACTTCCGCAGCCGCAGCATCGCCCCGCCAACCTCCTCCGACTGGACGATCTCCTCGGCCTCCCGAGACCGCTCCACCATGTCCCGCACCAACGTGTCCACCCGCTCGGAACCGCTCGCCCCCAGCAGTCCGATCTCCTCGGCGGGCAGATCCCCGTCCGAGATGATCCCCGCCCTCACCGCGTCATCGATGTCGTGGTTGATGTACGCCACGCGGTCCACGATCCGCACCACGGCCCCCTCCAGCGTCGCCGGCTTCTCGGGCCCGGTGTGGCGGAGGATCCCGTCGCGCACCTGCTCGGTCAGGTTCAGCCCCCTGCCGTCCCGCTCCAGCACGTCAACCACCCGCAGCGAGTGCTCGTTGTGCCGGAAGCCGCGGCCCTGTTCCCCAAGCGCGTCATCCAGCACCTCCTCCCCGATATGTCCGAAAGGCGGATGCCCCAAATCGTGTCCCAGCCCGATCGCCTCCGTCAGGTCCTCGTTCAGCCCCAGCGCCCGTGCCACGGTCCGCGAGATGAAGCACGCCTCGAGCGTGTGGGTGAGCCGGGTCCGGTAGTGGTCGCCCTCCGGCGCCACGAACACCTGCGTCTTGTGCTTCAGCCGCCGGAACGCCTTGGAGTGCACGATCCGGTCCCGGTCCCGCTGGAACGGGGTCCGCACCGGACTGTCCGCCTCCGGCTCCCGGCGCTGAGCGGGGTAGGAGGGCGTCGCGCGCTCCCACAGGTACTCGGCCTCCCACGCCCGCACGCGGTCCTCGAGGGTCGCCGTCTCCGTCGTCATGGGCCGATCTTCGCACCCCAGACGGTCCTTTCGGAGACGCCGTGAGGCCCGGATTCGAAATAGGCTCCGTTTCGTGGCAGAGACGGCCCTGATCACCGGTGCCTCCTCGGGCATCGGCGAGCAGTTCGCCCGCCAGCTCTCCGGGCGGGGCTACGAGCTGGTCCTGGTCGCTCGCCGAAAGGATCGCCTGGAGAAGCTCGCCGAGGAGCTCCCGACCAAGGCGCACGTCATCGCCTGCGACCTGAGCAAGGACGCGGACGACCTCAAGGGCAAGGTCGACAAGCTCGGCGTCGGCGTCGACCTGCTCGTCAACAACGCCGGCTTCGGCGTCCGGGACCGCTTCCTCAGCATCCCCGCCGAGCGGCAGGCGGACATCGTCAAGGTCAACTGCGAGGCCGTCGTCACCCTCACCCACGCCTTCCTGCGCCCGATGGTCGAGCGCGGCCGCGGCGGCGTCATCACCGTCGCCTCCACCGCCGGCATGCAGCCCCTCCCCTACGAGGCCGTCTACGGCGCCAGCAAGGCCTTCGCCCTCAACTTCACCGAGGCGCTCCACGCCGAGCTGAAGGGCACCGGCGTCAAGATGCTCGCGGTCAACCCCGGCCCGGTGCCGACCGAGTGGCAGCAGGTCGCCGGCTACGAGGAGTCAGGTGCCGAGATGATGCCCGGGCAGATAGAGGCGGACCAGGTGGTGAGGGAGGCGCTCCGCTCCTACGACAAGGGCAGGCGCTCGATGATCCCCGGCCGCTTCTTCCGCAACTTCATGCGGGTGAACGGCGTCACCCCCCACGCGCTCAAGCTGCGCGTCTCCGAGCGCATGTACCGCCCGAAGAACTGAGATGGCCGGCCTCGCGATCGAGCGATTCGAGTCGCCGACCGAGACCCGGACGTTCGAGAAGGGCCGCCTGGACGTGATTGAGATCGGCGGCATGACGATCGGGCGGGCGACCTATGAGCCGGGCTGGAAATGGTCGGAGCACGTCAGTCCCATCGCCGGGACCGACACCTGCCAGGTAGAGCACGTCGGCATGGTGGTCTCCGGCCAGGCCGCGGTCCTGATGGACGACGGCACGGAGATCGTGATGAAGCCGGGCGACATCTTCCATGTGCCGCCGGGCCACGACAGCTGGGTCGTGGGCGACGAGCCCTACGTGTCGCTCCACTTCCTCGGCGCCGACGAGTACGCGGCGGACTAGGCCGCGGCGCGCAGCTGCACATGAGCGTGGTGCTCGAGCGTCTCGGTGACCGCGCGATCGGCCTGGGCCGCCACCGCCGACTCGGCGAGCGGCGCCTCCGCCAGCGGCTTTGCCAGTGCATCGACCATGAACCGATGCGACTCGGCCGAGAGCGGAAAGCCGTCTCCCTCGCAGCTCGCGCAGACAACACCGCCTGCCGCTCCCGAGAAGGCGGTCAGGTGGTCGGCCTCCCCGCAGCGCGCGCAGCTCGCCAACTCCGGCGAGAACCCCGCGGCGAGCGCCAGCTTGAGCCGGAAGGCGAGCGCCGGCCCGACGCCGGCGGTCGCCGGATCGTCGTCGAGCAGCGCCAGGTAGCTGCAGAGCAGGTTGTAGGCGGCACCGTTCGCCTCCTCTGTGTCGAGCAGCCGCAGCACCGCGTCGCAGGCGCGGCCCGCCGCCAGCAGCGCCTTCCCGTCCGCCCGCAGGCGGCCGTGCCCGTCCACAGTCGAGGCGCCGGTCACCGTGAACAGATCCCCCCGCCCCTCATATAGGAGAAGGTCCAACCGGAAGAACGGCTCCAGCCGCCCCCCGAACCGCGACTTCGGCCGCCGCGACCCCTTCGCGATCGCGCCGATCCGCCCCCGCGTCGCGGAGTAGAGGTGGACGATGCGGTCCGCCTCGCCGTAGCGGATGCTGCGCAGCACCACCGCCTCGGTCTTGAACGTTCCGGGCATGACCTGAACCCTGCCCGGGCGACCGGACGGCTCAGGCCGCCTGGCGCACCGCGTCGCGGATCGCGGCGGCGGCGACCGTCGCGGCGGCAGCACCGACCTGCACGGCCCCGAAGTCCCGCAGCTCGCCCTCGCCGAACGCGAGGCAGAAGGCCAGGTCTCCGTCCACCGGCGTGAAGGTGGGATCCACGGCCCGCGCGATGCCGGCGGTCGCCGCGCGGGCGACCATCCCGCAGCCCCTCTTGTCGAGCGCCGCGTCGGTGCAGATGCAGACGAGCGTCGTGTTCCCCTCCGGCACCCTGAACTCGGGTGGCTCCTCCATCGCGATCATCCCGTGGACCGTACGGACCATCTCACCCTGCTCGTCTCGCGGGCCCGCCAGGACCGAGCCGTCCTCGTCGATCACGTCCCCGATCCCGTTCGCCGCCGCGACCGCTGCGACCGTCTCCCCCGCTCCGGTGCGCACCGCCGCAAAGCCGAACCCGCCCGGGCAGGCGCGATCGCGTCCGAGAGTCTTGGCAACCATCGCACCCGTCCCGACCCCCACCGCTCCGCGTTCGGGCACGCCGCCCTCGGCCGCCTCGCAGGCCGCGTACCCGTCGTCAGGGCCCGGACGGACCTTTGGGTCGCCCGCCGCCAGGTCGTAGATCACCGCGGTGGGCACCAGCGGAACCCGGCCGGCGGGCGTCCAGTAACCCCGTTCGTGCTCCTCGAGCCAGCGCGCCACTCCGTCGGCCGCGGCCAGCCCAAAGGCGCTGCCACCCGTCAGGAGAACCGCGCTCGCCTCCTCCGAACGTGACAGCGGGCGCAGCGTGTCGGCTTCCCGGGTCCCCGGTCCGCCTCCGACGACGCAGATGCCGCCCCGCGTCCCGGGCGGAGGGATCACGACGGTGCATCCTGTCCTTGCCTTCGGGTCAGACCAGTGGCCGACCGAGAAGCCGTCCGGCAGCGGGATCTCCGTCACGCGACCGCCTTCTTGCGCCGCCGCGGTCTCCGCCGCAGCCGCCGCTGGCACCCCGGGCAGAAGTAGGTCGAGCGGCCGCCCACCACGATCCGCTGGATTTCTCCATCACACCGCCGGCACGACTCGCCCTCCCTGGTGTGGACCAGGAACTCGTCCTGCATCCCACCCCTCTCGCCCCAGGCATCCCGGTAGTCGTCGATGCTCGATCCGCGGTGAATCAGCGCGAACTCGAGCGCGTCGACGATCCCGTCCACCAGCCGCTCGCAGTGCTCCGGCTTCATGGACCCCGCCGGCGAGAGCGGGTGCAGCTCCGCCCGCCAGAGCGCCTCGTCCGCGTAGATGTTCCCGATCCCTGCGATCCCCGACTGCGTCAGCAGGAAGGACTTCAGCGGCGCCCTCCGCCCCGACGCCAGCTGATGAAGCGTCTCCGGAGTCAGCTCGTCCGAGAGTGGCTCCATCCCGAGCCGCGCGGCGAGGTAGGCATCGGTCTCCTCCCCCTCCAGCAGCACAGCCTGGCCGAAGCGCCGCACGTCGGTGAAGAGCAGCTCCCTCCCGTCATCGAGCTCGAAGCGGGCCCGAAGGTGTCGCAGATCGTCCTCGGGACCCCGGAGAAAGAGGTTGCCGGTCATTCGCAGGTGCAGCGCCAGGGTCAGCCCGCCCTCCAGACCCATCAGCAGGTACTTCCCGCGCCGCCGGACCGAGGTGATCTCCCGTCCCTCGATCCGGTGCCCGACCGGTCCGGGCTCCTCCGGCCGGGTCAGGCGCGCGTCGAGGATCTCAGCCCTCTCAATTCGCCGGCCGACCACCTCGGGCTCGAGCTGGCGGCGGACCGTCTCGACCTCGGGCAACTCGGGCATCGCCCAGAGGCTAGCTACGTACCGCCCCCGTTCCTCGCGTGCGCCCTGGGGTGGGCCTTGAAGTAGGCCTCCTTCAGCTCCTCGCCGGAGAGGTGCGTGTAGAGCTGGGTGGTCGAGAGGTCGGCGTGCCCGAGCATCTCCTGCACCGAGCGCAGGTCGCAGCCGCCGGCCAGGAGGTGCGTGGCGAAGGAGTGCCGCAGCGTGTGCGGGCTCATTCGCCCCTTCAGCCCGGCGGACTTCGCGTAGCCCAGGACGATCTTGTAGAGGCCCTGCCGGGTGAGGCCGCCACCCCGGAAATTGAGGAAGAGCTTCCGCTCCTCGTTTGAGCGGGCCAGCTTCGGCCGTCCTGAGCGCAGGTAGGCGCGCACGGCCGCGACCGCCTTGCCGCCCACCGGCACGAGCCGCTCCTTCGAGCCCTTGCCGCGCGCCCGCAGCACGCCCCGGTCGAGATCGACGTCGCCCACCTCGAGCCCGATCACCTCGGAGGCGCGCAGCCCGGACGCGTACATCACCTCGAGCAGCGCGCGATCGCGCAGGTCGGTGGGCTCGCCGCCGCGCGGCTGCGCGAGCAGCTTCTGGACCTCCGAGTAGCTGAGGACCTCCGGCAGCTTCTTTCCCCGCCGTGGCGTCTCGAGCCGAGCCGCCGGATCCTCCTCAACCACGGCCTCGCGGCGCAGATGGCGGTAGAAGGAGCGCAGGCAGGCGGCCTTGCGGTGGATGGTCGAGGTCGAGCAGGGCTCGCGCCCGTTGCCATCGCCCTGTGCCAGGTCCGCAAGAAAGTCGGAGAGGTCCCCCGGCGTCGCGCTGGTCGCCTCGCGGCCTCGCTCGGCGAGGAAGCCACCGAGCTGCAGGAGGTCGGTCCGGTAAGCGGCGAGCGTGTTCCGGGAGAGGCCCCGCTCGAACTCGAGGTAGGCGAGGAAGTCGAGGACGAGCGCCTCGAACCGGGCCGAGGGCTTGGCCTCGGCCTGCTCGCGCGGGGGCGCGGCAGTTGCCATAACCCCCACTACTTCCGCGGCCGGAGCCGAGTCCCTCCTCAGGACTGCGTGAGGCGCTCCTCCATCCGGTCGAAGAAGCCGCCCCAGCCCTGCTTGGCGCGTTCGTACTGCTCGGGGGTCATCCACCCTCGCTGCTCGACGGTCATCTCGGTTCGCCCGTCGCCGAGATCCTTGAGCTCGACGGTCACCAGGTCGAATCGATCGTCGTCGGGGTCATCCGTAACTGTGAAGACAAGCCGTTCGGGCTCGTTCACCTCGTGGTAGCTGCCGCGCCAGTTGATCTCGCGGCGGTCGGGTGGAGCAAACATCGTCGCGCGCCACTCCCCTCCCGGCCGCACATCCATCGAGACCGTTTCGAGCGGAATCTCGGCCGCGGCCGTCCCGTACCAATCCGCGAAGGCCTCCGGCTCGGTCCACTCCCTCCAGACCGCTTCACGCGGTGCGTCGAGCACGCGTGTGGTCCGGAATCCCTCGCCGTCGGGACGCGTCCGCTCAGTCATTGCGAAGTCGCTCCTCCATGCGGTCGAAGCCTGCTTCCCAGAAGCCACGGTAGTCGCCCAGCCATTCGACCGCCTCCTTCAACCGCTCACCCCGCAGCCGCGATGGCCGCAGCTGGGCGTTGCGCCCCCGCGAGATCAACCCAGCCTCCTCAAGCACGTGCAGATGCTTGGAAACGGCCTGGGTGCTGATCGGGAGGGGCTTCGCCAGCTCGTTGACGCTGGCCTCGCCCTTCGTCAACCGTTCCAGGATCTTTCTCCGCGTCGGATCGGCGAGCGCGGCGAACGTCTTGTCGAGTGTGCGTGTGCTCATGGTATTAACCCAGTTGGTTGCTCAACTGATAGGTTGCATACTAGCGGCAGGTTCGGAACGGATCAAGCGAGGAGGAAACGATGGGAAAGATCGTGGTGACCGAGTTCATTTCTCTCGACGGGGTGATGCAGGCCCCGGGCGGCGAGGATTTCAAATACAAGGGTTGGACCTTCGAGTTCGACCGAGGGGACGACGGCAACCAGTTCAAGCTGGACGAGGTCCTGGACTCCGAGGCCCTGCTACTTGGCCGTGTGACCTACGAGGGCTTCGCCAGTGCTTGGCCGCAGCGGAACGACGAGTTCGCCGACAAGTTCAACGGCATGCCCAAGTACGTCGTCTCCTCGACTCTCAAGGACCCCGACTGGAACAACACGACCGTCGTCGGTGGCGATGCGACCGAGGCGGCCAGGAAGCTCAAGGACGAGGTCGACGGCGACATCTACGTCCACGGTAGCCGCCGGCTGGTCCAGGAGCTGCTCGACAGCGACCTCGTGGATCAGGTCAACCTGATGGTCTTCCCCGTCGCGCTCGGCACCGGCGACCGGATGTTCGGCGAGATGGACGACCGAAAGGACTTCAAGCTGATCGAGTCCAAGGCCGTCGGGGACGGCGTCCTCACCCACAAGTTCGAGCGCGTCAGGGACTAGCGGAGCAGGTCCTTCAGCATCAGCAGCCCGACCAGCGACTTCGCGTCGCGGCACTGAGCGATCGTCTCGTCCAGCTCGCCGAGCGGCACCCGCACCACCTCGAGTCGCTCCTCCTCCAGCCTCGGATCGTCCACGTCGTAGAGCTCGGTCGCCAGGAAGAGATGGATCCGCTCGGTGCAGAAGCCCGGGCTCGCGTAGAAGGTGCGGAGCTCGCGCCAATCCCCCGCCGCCTTGTCGATCTCCTCGGCCAGCTCGCGCTGCGCCGCCTCGAGAGGCGACTCCTCGGGGACGTCCAGCTTGCCCGCGGGGATCTCGAGCAGCGCCTCCTCCTCCACCGCCTCACGGGGCTGCCGGACCATGTAGACGACCTTGCCGTCGTGGGCGACGATGCCGACCGCCCCCGGATGGATGACGATCTGGCGCGTGTCGCGGCTGCCGTCGGCGTACTCGAACGTGTCCATGCGAACGGACGCGATCGGCCCCTTGTAGACAAGCCGCTGGCCGATCCGCTTCAGCCTCCGGTTCTGGTTCACCCTTCCCCTTCTACCGCAGTACGAGGCCGCCAATGCGTCACCCGCGGCGAGCGCGGCGGCGAAAAACAGCCGGTCCTCCTCCAGCGTTCTCCCCATCGTGGTCGTCGGCAGGCCACTGGCCGCGTAGCCGTCGAGCGACACCTCGCGCACCCAGACGTCGTGGCGATCCGCGCAGGCCTCCCGGAGGCGATCGAGCGGCGTCTCACCCGCCTGCCCGCCGGTCGGCCAGAGTGCGTCGTCGATCTCCGGTACGGGCACCCTCACGCCATCGAGCAGCAGCCGCAGCACGGCCTCGGTGTGATGGCTGAGGCCGCGGTGCCTCGGCCTCTCGTCCCCCGCCGAGAACCGCGGCGCGAGCAGGGTCTCGAGCCCGAGGGAGAGCGAGGCGTGCGCCGTGTCGAGCGCCGCCATTCCGCCATGCCCGTACGGCGTCGCGGAGCCGAGGATGCCCGGCCCCGGCCCCGCCACCACCGCGTCCCAGCCGAGCGAGTCGGCCGCGGCATGCAACGCCCCGACCGTCGTGATCGCCTCCCCCTCGCCGCCGTGGGCGGGTCCGGCGGTGACGTGCCCGCAGAGCAGATCGCGGCGGCGGAGCTCGGCCACGTCTCGTGAGAGCCTTCCCGGCAGCGCCCCGCCGGGGGTCTGCACGTAGCCGAGCCGAAGCCCCGGGGCGGCCTGCCCCGCGGCCCAGGCGGCCGGCGCGAGCTGCCCGTGCAGGGACAGCACCAGCACCGGGATCCGCCTCGACGGAGCCGGCGCCACGGCATCCCCCTCCCCGCCCTCGCCATACGGGACCTCGACCGGCTCCACGGGATGCTGGAGCGAGGTGTAGTTGAGCTTCATCACGTGCTCGCCCTCCGCGCCCGGCGCGTCGAGCCCCCTGGTCAGGTTCACATGCACCAAGTCGAAGCCGCCGGAGCCGAGCCCGATGTCCTGCGCCTCGACGTTCACGATCACCTCGTCTCCCTCCCGGACCTCGCCGACCATCCCCTCGTCGGCCCAGGCGCGCCGCTCCTCGTCCCCGACCCTGACCGTGAGCGGATCAGTGGCGGTGACGGTTCCGCGCCTCAGCTTGAGCATGCCCTGACGATCTCCTCGCAGACGCCGAGCATCTCGGTGATCGCCGCCGCGCTGACCAGCTCCTCCGGGGTGTGGTTCGCCTCGGTGCCGTTGGCCAGCAGCACCGCCTCGTAGCCCGAGGCGACCAAAGCATTGGCGTCGCTGCCGCCGCCGGTCGCCACCAGCGAGGGCTCGTGGCCGCGGCGGCGGAGCGCCTCGGAGGCGATCGCCACCGGCCGCGACTTCTCGTCGATCCGGTAGCCGCGGAACATCTCGCTGACCTGCGCGTCCACGTTGACATGGTGCTCGCCCGCGGCCCAGGTGCACGCATCGACCATCTCGCCGACGATCGCCGCCGCCCGCTCCCCGTCCACGCCGCGGGCCTCGCCGAGGATCCGGCAGCTTCCGGCCACGACGTTCGACGCCGTCCCGCCCTCGATGATCCCGACGTTGGCGGTCGTCTCCTCGTCCAGGCGCCCGAGGTTCATGCCGTTGACAGCCGCCGCGGCGGCGGCGATCGCGTTGTGGCCGTCCTCCGGGTTGATCCCCGCATGCGCCTCCTGTCCGGTGAAGGTCGCCTCGAGCCGCTTGTAGGTGGGCGCCGCGACGATCACCTCGCCGATCGGCGTCGCATGGTCCAGCACGAAGCCGAAGGGCGCGCGCAGCGAGGAGATGTCGAGCTCCTTGGCCCCCCGCAGCCCGTCCTCCTCGGCGACCGTGAAGACCAGCTCCAGGCCGAGCGCGGCCGGCTCCCTCACGTGACGGGCGGCCAGCTCCATCAGCACGGTCACGGCGGCCTTGTTGTCGGCGCCGAGGATCGTGTCCCCCCGGCTGCGATAGACGCCGTTCTCCTCGGCGACCTCGACCGGTCCGTCGTGGGGAACGGTGTCGAGGTGGGCGAAGAAGGAGACCCACTCGTCCGCGCCGCCGGGCACCCGCGCGATCAGGTTGCCCGCGCCGGCCCTGGCCGGCGTCGCGGAGTCGTCCTCGGCGACGTCCACGCCGGCCTCGCGGAGCTCCTCCAGCACTGCGTCGGCGACCTCGCGCTCCTCGCCCGTCGGGCTCGCGATCTCGCAGAGGCGCACGAAACGATCGAGCATGCGCTGGTCCTCCGCGGTCACGGCGGACAGGCTATTTAGCGAGGCCGGCAGTCGCTAGGTGCGGCGGATGCGGACGTCCTCGTCCGCGGGCTTCGGCTCGGCCTCGGCGGGCTCGGCGGCGGGACGCTCCGCCGCGCGCTTGGCGGCCGCGCCCACGAACTCGCGGAAGAGCGGCTCCGGGTCGGTCGGGCGCGAGTTGAACTCGGGGTGGAACTGCGAGGCCACGAAGAACGGGTGATCCGCCA
Source organism: uncultured Solirubrobacterales bacterium (assembly GCA_963752605.1). Classification (GTDB taxonomy): domain Bacteria; phylum Actinomycetota; class Thermoleophilia; order Solirubrobacterales; family 70-9; genus CAVVYW01. The sequence goes on along the minus strand of CAVVYW010000005.1, from coordinate 335,439 downwards.
GCTCGATGATCTCGACGAGGCGGTCGTCGGGCGAGGTGCCGCCGGCCACCAGGCCCTCCTCCTCCAGCCGCTTGCGGAGCATGTTGTTCACCTCATAGCGGTGGCGGTGCCGCTTGTAGATGACGGCCTCGCCGAAGATCTCGCGCGCCCGAGTCCCCTCGTGGAGCTTCACGGGGTCGGCGCCGAGGCGCATCGTCCCGCCGAGGTCCGAGACCTCCTTCTGCTCGGGCAGCAGGTCGACGACCGGGTAGGGCGTCTCGGGATCGAACTCTGCGGAGTTCGCGCCTTCCATCCCGGCGACGTGCCGCGCGAACTCGACCACCGCGATCTGCATCCCGAGGCAGATGCCCAGGAAGGGAATGTCCTTCACCCGGGCGATTCTCGCCGCCTCGACCTTGCCCTCGATCCCCCGCTCGCCGAAGCCGCCGGGGATGAGGATCCCGTCCGCTCCCTCGAGGCTCTCCTCGCTCAGCTCCTCGGAGGAGACGAGCACGGTCTCGACGTCAACATCGTGCGCCCACCCGCCATGGGTGAGCGCCTCGATCACCGACTTGTAGGCGTCCTCGAGCTGGACGTACTTGCCGACCAGCGCGATCTTCACCTTGCGCTCGCGGGAGGCGTCGGCGCGCTTGATCAGCTCCTCCCACTCGGAGAGGTCAGGCGCAGGAGCCTCCATCCCGAAGTGGTCGAGGATCAGGTCGTCCATCCCCTCTGCGCGGAGGACGAGCGGCACCTTGTAGACGTTGTCCACGTCGCGGGCGGAGATCACGGCGTCCTCGGGCAGTGACGCGAAGAGCGCGATCTTGCGGCGGATTTCGCGGTCCAGCCCCTCCTCGGCGCGGCACAGCAACGCGTGGGGCTGGATCCCGATCCGGCGCAGCTCGTTGACCGAGTGCTGCGTCGGCTTGGTCTTCATCTCGCCGGCGTGCCCGACGTAGGGCACCAGCGTCAGGTGGACGAACATGCAGCGCTTCGCCCCCATGTCGGTGTACAGCTGGCGGATCGCCTCGAGGAACGGGAGCGACTCGATGTCGCCGACGGTGCCGCCGATCTCCGTGATCACGAAGTCCACGGCCTGCGACTCGGCGACGATCATGATCCGGTTCTTGATCTCGTCGGTGATGTGCGGGATCACCTGGACGGTCGCCCCGAGGTAGTCGCCGCGCCGCTCGCGCCGGATCACCGAGTTGTAGACGCCGCCGGCGGTGAAGTTGGAGGCCCGGGAGGTGTTCTCGTCGGTGAAGCGCTCGTAGTGGCCGAGGTCGAGGTCCGTCTCGGCCCCGTCCTCGGTCACGAACACCTCGCCGTGCTGGAAGGGGCTCATCGTCCCCGGGTCCACGTTGATGTAGGGATCGAGCTTCTGGAGCTGGACCCGGAAGCCGCGGCTGACGAGGAGGCGGCCGAGGGAGGCGGAGGCGATGCCCTTGCCGAGGGAGGAGACGACGCCCCCGGTTACGAAGAGGAATCGTGTTTCAGCTGGCTTCGGTTCCGTCAACGGACTCTGCCGAGCGAGTCTAATCGCCTGAGAAGCGGAACCCGCTCGATCGCGGCGGAGATGGAACGAAATTCCCCATACACCGTCAAAGCGACGAGCACGCCCAAAGCCACGTAGCGCCCGGGGTCCGACAGGGTGGTCACCAGCCAGATCCCGATCAGCGCCCCGATCATGTTGGAGCCGGTATCGCCGAGCATCGCGCGCTCACGCAGCGTGAACCAGGCCCCCACAGCCGCCGGCCCGATGAACAGTCCGAGCAGCTCGATGGGCTCCACCGTCCAGTAGCCGAGGCAGAGCCCGAGCCCGGTCAGCGCGAGCGCCTTCTCCGCCCGTCCCGGGCGAAGGTCGAGGAGGTTGGCCATGTTCGTGGCGAGCAGGAGCAGCGCCAGGTCGACCAGGTAGTCGAGCGCCTCCCGGCCGAGGCCGGAGACGGCGTAGGCGGCGAGGGCGAAGGCGCCGATCGCCTTGACCATGCCCGTGGAGAGCTCGCCCGACGCCGCCGCGCGCAGGTGCCCACGCCATCCCCGCGGGGTCTCGGCCTCGGCGCCGCGGCCGAGGGCGTCGTCCATCAGCCCGAGGAACGCGACCCCGACCACGTAGAGGAACCAGCGCCGCAGCTCGGGATCGAGGAAGTCGAGGTCCGCGCGGTCGTCGAGCGGAGCCAGCGGCGCAAGCGCCAGCAGCGAGGCCGCGAGGAGCACCGCCCCCAGTGGGAAGGCGACCCGGCGCCCGCGATAGTTCTCCCGGACGAGGCCCGCGGCGTCCATGGTCCGCACCCCGGCCGGCACCACGACCAGCGCCACTCCCAGCGATACCGCCAGCGCGACCCAGTGCATCACTCGCTCGGCTCGAGGAGCTCCGGCAGCAGGCTGTTCGCAGTGGACTTGATGCCGAAGCTCCCCTTGGCGCCGAGCAGGCCGAAGACCAGGGCGACGCGCCCCGAGGTGAGATCTACGCTGTCCACCGTGGTCACCCCAAGCGGCGCGAAGAAGCCCACCGAGGACTCGTCCGCGCCGCTCCGCTCCACCGAGACCGTGGAGATCCCGCTGTCGACGACTCCAGTGGTCAGGCCCGACTGGAGCGCATCGGTGGCGGCCCTGTCCTCGGGTTCCATCTCTCCCGGGGCCGCCCGGTAGAGGATCACGCCGTCGAGCCTGCCCCCCTCGCCGCTGGAGCGGAGGAACAGGGTGTTCCGCAGGTCGTCGAGGAGCCTGCCGGTGCCGAGCGCGAACTGGGTGCCGAGGTCCTGGCCCAGCTCATCGAGCTTGCCGGGGTCGTCCTCGATCTCGGCGGCCTTCTTCGGCTCGAGGCCCGACGTGAGCCCGCCGACGTCGGGAGGCATTCGCGCCACCGCGACCTCGACCAGCTCCCCACCGGTCGGCTCGAGGGCCGCCTGCGACGTCCCCGGCCACGTCGGCGGGCAGGTCCCCGAAGGCGAGTAGCCCGATCTTCTGGCCGGCCAGCCTGTCGCCGACCAGCGCGGGGTACGCGCTGGCCGCGAAGGCCCGCTCCCGCTCTAGCTGGGTGCGGACCTCGTCGGCGTCGGCCCGCGCGTCCTCGATGTCCCCCTCCAGGCTGTCCCGCAGGTTCTCCTCGGTCCCCGAGACCACGCTGTCGCCCAGGCCGACCCCGATCAGGATGCCGACGGCCAGCGCGAGAAACACCGCCGCGAGCGAGGCGGCGTGGTACCGGGCGCTATAGCCCAAGGACCACCTTGAGCTTCAGCCAGAGCAGTTCCACCAGGTTCTCCAGGGGCGGGGCACTGATCACCACGATCGTCAGCAGCACGGCGAAGGCGCCGAGGAAGAGGGCCATGTGCCGCGGGCTGAGCCCCGGGCTGTAGAGCCGGCTCACGCCCTTGGCGTCCACCAGGGTCTCGCCGATCCGAAGCCGGGTGAGGAAGGTCGACGACATCCCGCCCCGCTGCTTGTCGAGGAACTCCGTCAGGTTGAAGTGGGCGCCGACGGTGACGATCAGGGAGGCCCCCTTCTCCGAGGCGAGCAGCATCGCCACGTCCTCGCTGGTCCCGGCCGCCGGCACGACCAGGTGGTCGAGCCCCAACTCCTCGAGGCGGTCCACACCCGGCGCGCTGCCGTCGGGATAGGCGTGGACGATCAGCTCGGCGCCGGAGCGAAGCGCCTCCTCCCCCGCCGAGTCCATGTCCCCGAGGATTACGTCGGGCTTCAGGCCCTCGCGCAGGATCGCGTCGGCCCCCCCGTCCACGCCGACCAGGATCGGCTTCACGTCCTGGATATAGGCCCGCAGCGCACGGAGGTCCTTGATGTGATCGATCCCCCGGACCACGATCAGCACGTGCCGGTCCCGGAAGCGGGTGCGCGCATCCGGGAAGTCGATCGTCCCCGAGAGGAGCTCCGCCTCCTCGCGGATGTGGGACATGGTGTTCTCGGTGAAGTCGTGAAGGGCGCGGTCTATGCGCCGGCGCTGCTCGTCCAGGTCGCGGGCGAGCTCGTCCACCTCGAGCAGCCGTCCCTCCGCGATCACCGTTCCGTTGGCGAAGACCCGGTTGCCGTCGATCATCACCGCGTCTCCGTCCGAGAGCTGCTCGAATAGCGCCGGGTCCGTGACGTCGATCAGGGGGATCCCGGCCCGCACGAGCGTCAGTGGCCCCGCGTTCGGATAGCTCCCGTCGGAGGAGGGCGAGACGTTGACCACCGCGCGCACGCCGCACAGGGCGAGCTCCTCGGCGGCGATGCGGTCGAGGTTCCGGTGGTCGATGACGGCGACGTCGGCGGAGCGGAGCCGCTTCACCAGGTCCTTGGTGCGCCGCCCGAGGCGAGCGGTGCCGTAGATCGGGGTCCCATCCCGTCGGCCGTTCCGCGCGGGGCGAAAGGCGCGCGACAGGCTGCGCCGGCTGGTCGTCGCCACGCGCGGAGAATAGACCGGACTACGCCGCTTCGAGTAGCTCGCGGGCGTGGCGGCTGGCGGTCTCGTCGCCGCGCTCGCCGCCCAGCATGCGGACGATCTCGGCGACCAGCTCCTCGCCATCCACCCGCTCGACCGTCGCTGTCGCCTGGCCGTCCTTGACCGCCTTCTCGATCCGGAAGTGCGTTCCGGCGAGCGACGCAACCTGCGGTAGGTGCGTGATGCAGAGCACCTGACGCTCCTCGCCGAGCGCGTTCAGCCGCTCGCCCACGGCGCGCGCCGTGTTGCCGCCTATCCCCGCGTCGATCTCGTCGAACGCATAGGTGGCGGCGCCACCGCGTGCCCCCTGGCCCGCCAGCGCCAGCATCACCCGCGAGAGCTCGCCGCCCGAGGCCGCCTCACGTAGCGGCGAGACCGGCATGCCGGGATTCGTCGCGACCCGGAAGGTGACCCGCTCCTGACCGTTGGGCCCGAATCCGTCCGGATGGGGCTCGAGCAGGACCTCCAGCGACGCGCCGCTCATCGCAAGCTGCTCGAGCTCCTCGGCCACCCGCTTCTCGAGCTTCCTTGCGGACTTCGCCCGCACCTCGCCCAGCTTGCCGGCGAGGTCGGTCCGGGCCTTGGTCGCTTCCGCCAGCTCCCACTCGAGCTCCTCGGTGCGCTCCTCCGCACCCTCGATCCGCTCGATCTCGGTGCGGCACCGTTGCGCGTGCGCCAGCACCGCCTCAATCGAGCCGCCGTGCTTGCGCTTGAGGCGGTCGAGGACGTCGAGGCGCTCCTCCACCTCCTGCAGCCGCCCCGGCTCTCCCTCGATGCCCTCGGCGTAACCGCGCAGCTCCGCGCCGAGCTCGCGCAGCTCCAGGGTGAGTGCCCCCGTCCGTTCGGCGAGCTTGTCGAGCTCGGGGTCGACGCCCTCCTGCGCTGTCAGCGCGGCCTCCGCGACCCCCATCGCCTCCGAGGCGCCACCGCCATCGTCCCCGGACCCCGCGACGCCTGCGGTCGCCTCGGAGGCCGCGGCGCGCAGTCCCTCCGCATGGCGCAGCCGTTCGCGCTCGGAGGCGAGCTCGGCCTCCTCGGCCGGGTCAGGCTCCGCCGTCTCGATCTCCTCCAGCTCGAAGCGGAGGATGTCGAGGTCCCGCTCGCGGGCGCCCTCGCGCTCCCTGACCTCGGCCAGCTCCCGCTCGATCCGGACCACCTCGTTGTGCGCGTCGCGATAGAGCCGGTGGCGCTCCAGGTGCTCCTCCCCGGCGAAGCCGTCGAGCGTCTCGAGCTGGGCGCTCGAGAGCGTGAGCTTCCGGTGCTCGTGCTGGCCGTAGAAGGCGAGGAGGCGCCCCGCGAGCGCCTGCAGATCCGAGGCCGAGGCCATCCGGCCCTGGACGAAGGCGCTGGTCCGGCCGGACGCGGAGACGCGACGGCCGAGGACCAGCTCGGTCGCGCCATCGGGCAGGCGCTCGCCGATCTCGGCCAGCTCCGGCTCCTCCAGCATCCCCTCCGGCAGCTCGAACACTCCCTCGACGTAGGCCTCCGGCGCGCCCGGCCTGACGATCTGCGGACGGGCCTTCCCGCCCATGATCAGATCCAGGGAGTGGGCCAGGATCGTCTTCCCCGCCCCGGTCTCGCCGGTGATCGCGTTCAGGCCCTCGCCGAGCCGCAGCTCGGCGCGCTCGATCAGGAGCAGGTTCTCGATTCGGAGCTCGAGGAGCATCGCCCCTCGTTCTAACGCCGGGTCCCGACGGATTCGCCCCGCTAACGGGCGAGCCGGCCGAACTTCTCGCGGATCCGGTTGTAGAAGTTCGCGCCCGGCAGCTGGGCGAGGGTGCCCACCTCCTCCCGGAAGCGGATCTCGACCTCCTCGCCCGGTGCGAGCTCGCCGCTGATGTCGCCGTCGAGGTGGATCTCGACCGGCTCGCGGCCGGCGGCGTTGCCGACGTGGAGGACATCGCCCGGGGCGACCACCAGCGCCCGGGCGGTCAGCGTGTGCGGGGCGATGAAGCTGACCACGTAGCCCTTCACCCCCCAGGCCAGGATCGGGCCCGCGTTGGCGAGGTTGTAGCCGGTGGACCCGGCCGGGGTCGCCGCGACCAGCCCGTCACAGCGGACGTTGCCGATCTCCTCGTCGCCGACGCGGTACGAGAGCTCGGCGACCCGGCCCTGCGGGCGGCGGATGAAGGAGACGTCGTTGAGCGCGACCGGCTGGGCGATCGAGAGGCTCGGCTCCAGCCCCGGCAGCGGCATCCGCTCGAAGTCGCCGGCGAACGCCCGGTGCAGGCCCTCCTCGAGCTCGTCCGGCTCCACGGCAGCCAGGAACCCGATGGTGCCGAAGTTGACGCCGAAGACCGGGACGCCGGTGTCCGCGTAGCGCCGCAGGGCGAAGAGGATGCTGCCGTCTCCGCCGAGCACGATGCACAGGTCGGGCCGCTCGGGAAGCTTGTCCGGCGTGGCGATCAGCTCGAACCCGTCCTCGCGGGCGATCTCGGTCGCCTTGGCGACCGCGTCGCTGACGTCGCCATGGGGCTGGGTGATCAGCGCCGCGGTCTTCAGGGCTCCACCTCCTCCAGCTCCTTCTCGAGATCGATGGCGTCTCCCTCCTGTGCGAGCCAGATGAACGTCTCGCGGTTTCCCTTCGGCCCCGGGAGGCCGGACGAGGCGAGGCCCCTCACGACGAGCCCTTGATCCATTGCGACCTCGGCGACGTTGCGGATCGCCTCCCGCCGGTCCTCGGCATCGCGGACCACGCCTCCCTTGCCGACCTTCTCGGGCCCGAGCTCGAACTGCGGCTTGACCAGCGCCAACAGGTCGAAGCCCTTGGCCGCCACCGCTGCGATCGGGGCGAGCAGCTTGGCGAGGGAGATGAAGGCGACATCGACCGTGATCAGCTCGGGCTGGAACGGCAGCTGCGACCCGCCCAGGTGGCGCGCGTTGACCCGCTCGATCGGCAGCACGCGGGAGTCCTCCCGCAACCGCCAGTCGAGCTGTCCATAGCCGACGTCGAGCGCGATCACCATCGCGGCGCCGCGCTGGAGCAGGCAGTCGGTGAAGCCGCCGGTGGAGGCCCCGACGTCCAGGCAGAGCTTCTGCTCCACCTCCACCGGCAGGGCCTCGAGCGCGTTCTTCAGCTTGGTGCCGCCCCGGGAGACGAACTCCTCCGTCTCCTCGACGATCAGGTCGGCGTCCTCGGGGACGAGGTCGCTCGGCTTGGCCACGGAGGGACCGTCGGCTCCGAGGCGCACGCGCCCGGCCCGGACGGTCGCGGCGGCGGCCGTCCGCGAGGGGGCCAGTCCTCTCTCGGCGAGCAGGCTGTCGGCGCGGCGGCGGGGCACGGGGTCGAAACCGTAACCGCTGAGCGGCCCCAAGCCGCTCTACTTCGGAGCAGCGGCTTGCCGCTGCGACTGGTGTTTGCGGCGCCAGGGGCCGCGACTAATGGCGAAGCCGTGTGACGCCGCTCACAGACAAATCGCACATACGTTCGTACTCTGAATTGCGCGATGAGTCTGTTCAGAGCGATACCCATCCACGTTCACGCGGCCCTCGAGTTCGTGGCCGCGCCCGCGCTGCTGGTCGCACCGTTCGTGTTCGGCTTCAGCTACGCCGCGGGCACCGTCAGCATCGCGCTCGCCGTGCTGCTGATCGGGCTGGCCGCCTCCGTCTATGGCGGCCAGGGTGACCGGGGCAATCTGTCCCCGGGCGCTCACGCCGGTCTGGACCTCGTCCTCGCCGTGGTCACCATCGCGGCCGGGCTTGGGGTCGGACTCGCCGGCGACCTCGTCGCAACAGTCTTCTTGGTCGGATTCGGCACCGCGCACCTGGCGTTGATCGCTTCCACGCGATTCACTCGCCCACTCGGTGCCTGAGACGGCTACCTCCCACAGATAAGCAAGCAGCACACACATACATATCTCTCCTCCCTGTAGTACCCCAGGAAAGCCCCGCTCCGGCGGGGCTTTCCCTTTGTAGGGATTGCCCCCGATCGCTCCTCCGCGGGATACTGCGTGGGCGATGTCGGAGGAGAACGTCCAGCTCGTGCGGCGGGTCTACGCGGCGCTCACGCGAGGGGACGAAGACACGCTCCACAGCCTGGCCGCCCCGGAGTTGGTGGTTGACTTCTCGCGCCGACTCGTCGAGCCGGTCGTCTTGCGGGGTCGCGACGAGGCGCTTGCTTCTTTCTTGAGCCAGGGGCGCGAAGCGTGGGACGACTGGCCCGCGTGGGAGCCGCAGGAACTGATCGACGCGGACGACAAGGTGGTCGCCTTCATCCGCACGAGCGCTCGGGGGAAGGGGAGCGGAGCCGAGGTCGAGGCGCACATCTGGAATCTGTGGACGTTCCGCGAAGGGAAGGTGGTCGAGCTCAAGTACTTCGGTGACGATCGAGCGGCCGCCCTCGAAGCCGCCGGGCTGCCGGACAGCCGCGATTAGTAGGGACGTGTGAGCCGGCGGGCGCGCCGCGCCTCGCGCGGGCCCTCCGGGACCGGGCTCTGCCAGACGAGGTTCGCCGCGGCCGCCGCCCTGCGCTCCACCCGTGGGTGGCAGCTGCGGCAGACGGCCTCGAGGTTCTCCAGCACGTCGAGGCCCCCGAGCCGGCGAGGGATCTTGTGGTGCGCGACGAGGTCGTCACGCGAGCCGCAATAGCGACACTTGGCCCCGACCGCGGTGGTCATGGCCGAAAGCACCGGCCAGGGCAGTGGTCCCGGAGTTCGCCCGGTATTCACCGAGACGAATGATGGTGGCGGGGCCCGACGGATCGAGCGTCTAGGGGCCGTGCCCGCGCGGCGTCGGTCCGGCCGTGCGGTGGTGGTGGCGCTGCAGAAACGAGAGCTGCGGACGGCCCCCGATCAAAAACAGCGAGATCAGGAAACCGCCCAGCGCCAGGAAGGCGTCGAGGCGGAACGCGGCCTCCAGTCCCTCGACGAAGTTGCCATCGCCGGATTCGGTCAGGACCGTGGTGGTCAGGCCCAGCCCCACCGAGCCGCCGGCGATCTGGAACATGTAGACGATCGCGCCGGCGAGGCTCCGCCGGGCCTCCTTCACCGCCGTGACCCCGGCGGTGGTGGCGGTCGGGTAGAAGAGCCCGATCCCCAGGCCCATCAGGACCAGGCCCGGGACGATCGCCTCGTACTTCTCCTCCGAGACGAGCGCAGCAATCCACCCAGGACCCAGCGTGATGCAGAGCGACCCGACCGTGGCAAGGGGCTTCGGCCCGAAGCGGTCGTACAGCGGTCCCGCCACGAACGAGACCCCCGCGAAGCAGGCCATCATCGGCAGCATCCCCAGGCCGGCCTCGACCGGCGAGAAGTCGAGCACCTTCAGCATGAACTGCGGCAGGTACATCACGGACGCGAAGAAGACCGCCGACATCAGCAGGATCGCGGCGCAGGAGTAGGTGAAGTCGCGGTTTCGCATCACGTCCGGCGGGATCAGGGCGGCCTTCCCCTCCCGCCGCTCGATGAACCCGAAGGCGACGATCAGGGCCGCGAACAGGACCAGCAGGCCGATGATCCTCGCGTCTCCCCAGCCCAGCTTGATCACCTCGTCGAACGCCAGCAGTAGCGCGACCAGCCCGACCGAGAGGGTGACGATCCCGCCGTAGTCGATCTTCCTCTCGGCGACCCTCGGCTTCGGCTGATGCACCTCGCGCCAGGTGACCAGGACAGCGAAGGCGGTGACCGGGAGGTTGAAGAAGAAGATCCAGCGCCAGCTGAGGAAGTCCGTGAGGGCACCGCCGATCAACGGCCCGGCCGCGTTGCCCAGCCCGGCGGCGCCGAGGATCAGTCCGCCCGCCAGGCCCGCCCGCCTCGCCGGCAGGGCGGCGTAGGTCATCCCGAGGATCGCCGGCCACATCAGCGCGCCGCCGATCCCCATCAGCACGCGCGCGACGATCAGCCACGCCTCGGTCTGCGCCGCGCCGCCCACCAGCGACATGGCGGCGAAGATCGCCGAGCCGACGAAGAAGGCCCGGCGGCGCCCGAACAGGTCGGCCAGCCGCCCCCCGGTGACGATCAGGACGCCGAAGGTGAGCGCGTAGGCGTTGACCACCCACTGCGTCGTGGAGACGTCGGTCTCGAAGTCCTCCTCGATCTGCGGGATCGCGACGTTGATCGCGGAGAAGTCGTTGGCGAGCACGAAGACCGCGATCCCCATCGCGATCAGGGCCAGCCAGGTCCCCCGATCAACGGGTTTCTGCGCCGCGGCCATTCGTGCGGCAACCTATAGGCTCGAAGCCATGGCCGAAACCTCCTCTGAGCAGCTGCGCAAGCGCATCGAGAGGGCCTTCCCGGAACGCCCCTTCGCCCTCCGCTTCTGGGACGGAGGCGAGGTGCCCGCGACTCGACCCGGCGCGACGCTGACCTTCCGCTCTCCACGGGCGCTCGGCCACATCCTCCGCTCCCCCGGCGAGCTGGGGCTCGGGCGCGCCTACGTAACCGGCGAGATGGACGTGGACGACCTCGACGCGATCGTCGCCCTGCTCGGCCGCTGGGACGCCCCCAAGCTGGGACCGAGAGCGCGCGCCGGCCTCGGCCTCGCGGCGATTCGCGCGGCCGGGCTTCAGCGGCCGCCGAAGCCCCCCGCGGCCGAGCTGAAGCCGAGCCGCGCCAAACACAGCAAGCGAAGCGACGCCCGCGCCGTCCGTCACCACTACGACGTCTCCAACGAGTTCTTCGCCCTCTTCCTCGACGAGTCGATGACCTATTCCTGCGCACTGTTCGAGGAGGGGACCGAGACCCTGGAGGAGGCGCAGGCGGCGAAGCTGGAGCTGATCTGCCAGAAGCTCGAGCTCAAGGAGGGCCAGCGGATGCTCGACATCGGCTGCGGCTGGGGCAGCCTCGGCATCCACGCCGCCCGCGAGCACGGGGCCTCGGTGCTGGGAATCACCCTCTCCCCTCCCCAGGCCGAGCTCGCGACCGAGCGCGCCCGCGAGGCCGGCATCGGCGACCGGGTCGAGTTCCAGGTGATGGACTACCGGGACCTCGGCGACGAGAAGTTCGACGCCGTCGCGAGCATCGGCATGGTCGAGCACGTCGGCGAATCCCAGATCGACGAGTACGCGCGGCAGATCGCGGAGGTGCTGGCCCCCGGCGGCCGCGTCCTCAACCACGGCATCGTGCACATCGCGGCGACCAGCACGGGCTCGCACCGCGGCGGCGAGTTCTCCCTGCGCTACGTGTTTCCGGATGGGGAGCTGCTCAATCTCTCACGCATGGTCCAAGCCTTCGAGCGCGCCGGTTTCGAGACGCTCCACGTCGAGGATCTCCACTCCGACTACGCGGAGACGCTGCGCCACTGGCTCCAGCGCTTTGAGCAGCGCCTGGACGAGGCCGAGCGGCTCGCAGGGCCCGAGCGGACCAGGGTCTGGCGGCTCTACCTGCGCGCCGCCCGCAACGGCTTCGAGACCGGCCACGACGCCGTCTATCAGCTGCTCTGCAGCTCCCCTCTCACCGAGCCTTCCTCGTCCAGCCCGATCGGCTTGCAGCACTCGGCTGCGCGCGGCCGAGTGCCCGCGTGATCCAGAGGCCGCTCCTCTTCGCGGGCATGGTGCTGGCGGTCATCACGGCCTTCCTCGGGCTCGACCAATTCGCGAGCGCCGACCAGCAGCTCCTGCTCGGCGCGGCGACCTGGGCGATCCTCTTCGCATCCTGTATTTCGCTCAGCCCGCAGGGCCGGGCGCGCGTCCTGCTGGTCGTCCTGGTCGCGACCTGCGCCGAGGTCCTCGGCTCGATCGTGCTGGGCGCCTACACCTACCGGCTGGAGAACCTCCCAGCCTTCGTCCCGCCGGGCCATGGCCTCGTCTATCTCGCGGGACTGCGGATCAGCCAGTCCGCGCTTGTCCGAGAGCACCGCCAGGCGTTCCTGAACCTGGTGATCGGGATGGTCGCGGCCTGGGGCGCCGCCGGGCTGCTCGTCCTCGGCCGCCCCGACCTGCTCGGCGCGATGGCCGGGGCGCTCCTGATCGTCGTCCTGCTCAGGGGGCGCTCGGCGCCGATCTACGCCGGCGTCTTCCTGATGGTCGGCTTCCTCGAGATCTACGGCACCTCGGTCGGCGCCTGGAGCTGGGCGTCGACGGTCCCCGGCACTGAGATGCCCGCCGGGAACCCGCCGAGCGGGATCGCCGGGATCTACGTGCTCTTCGACGTCGCGGCGATCGCGGGCGCGCCGCGCCTCCTCGCGGCGATCGAGGGGCTGCGGCGACTCCCGCCGCTGGCCCGCTTCGCGAACGTTGGCTAGCCTCCCCAACTGCCGCGGCATTACCTACTTTTGGGTACGGTAATCGGTCAGTTGTGCGTGGGAGAAACGGGAAATGAGGATTCGCGCTCTGGTTGCCGCGGGGGCCCTCTGCCTAGCGCTCCCCGCGAGCGCTGAGGGGGGCCACTTTCTCCTGGACCACGCCCCGCCGGCCTTCACCGCCAACGCGCCCCTCTCGAGCGCAGTCAACTCCGGCGGCCCGGGGGCGAGCTGGGAGCTGATCACCAGCTTCCCGACGGGGAACCCTCACACCGACATCGACTTCTTCAGCCAGGACGGCGACCTATTCGTTTCGGCCGGAACCCTGGCGGCCGGCCCCAACGGCGCCGGCCAGACCATCTTCAAGCTGATGGATGACGGCTCCCTCGCCCCCAGCTTCGTGGCGAGCCATCCCTCGGCCGCCTGCCCCAGCAACCCGAGCGCGGCGCTGGGTCTCCAGCACGACGTCGAGGCCACTCCCAAGGGCGGGACGATCCTGAACGCGACGAACCCTTACGCGGCGACCGGAGACGCCGAGCTGCTGATCGACGCGAGCGACGCCAACGGCCGCTGCCACGACCAGGGCCTGGCGGGGCTGGTGGGCACCAAGCAGGGCGGCATCGAGATCATCGACATCACCAACCCGGCCGACCCGGTCGAGATCGGGCTGGTCAGCAACATCGGCGAGGCCCACACCGTCAACGTGGACCCGAAGCGCCCGCACATCGTCTACGCCGTCACCTCCGACCGCATCCCGCTCAACCCCGACGGGTCGCGGCAAAACGAGGACCCGGCAGACGCCGACCGGTTCAGACTCGACGGCTTCGAGGTGATCGACATCTCCTCGTGCATGGGTTTGGGAGCGGCCACCGTGGTCGCGAAGCGCATGGCCTGCCGGCCGGAGGTCTTCCGCTATCGCTACCCCACCGTCGACATGGCGCTCGGGCACACGATCAAGGACCACGTGCACGGCTGCCACGAGCTCGAGGTCTACCCGAGCGATCTGCTCACCTGCGGCAGCGGGGACACACTGATCGCGCTCGACATGAGGGGCGCGTTCGATGCGATGGGGACGCCGAACAACTTCAGCGACGACCGGCCCAACGGGGCCCCGCTTCCCTGCGGGGTTCGAACCAGCTCATCGCTTGCCGGCTTCACGACGGGGGCGATGATCACCGACTGCGTCGACCGCGACGCAAACGGGACCGACGACCTGACGATTCCAAACTGGATCACCGCCGACGGGGCTCCCTCGCTGGAGGGCGTCAACTACCTCGGCAGCATCTATCACCAGGGTCGCTCGGGCACGGGTGCACTGCCGCCGCAGGACTCGACCCAGGACATCGACTTCAACCACGAGGCCGAGCTGAGCGAGTCGGGCAACCTGCTGCTGGCGACTGATGAGCGCGGCGGGGGCGTCCTGCCTCCCGGGGCCTCATGCAGCCCCGCCGTCGACCACGTGAACGGGAACGGCGGGATCCACGCCTATCGCTCCGAAGCTCTCAGCGCGGACCATCCCGAGACCGCGCAGGAGGCGTTCCAAGCCTACGCCCGGACGCCGAAGGGCGACAAGGCGATCTACCGCGCCCCGATCCGCACCCAGCCTCAGGCGGATCTATGCACCGCCCACGTCTTCCACCAGATCCCGGGCCAGAACCGGATCTTCATGGGCTGGTACTCGCAGGGGACGCAGGTGGTCGACTTCATCGAGCACCCGAACGGGAGGGTGTCGTTCCAGGAGGCCGGCTACTTCATCCCCGAGAACGCGAACACCTGGATCTCGGCCGTCTTCGACTACACGGCGAACCCGGACGGGACCTTCACCTACTGGGGGGCCACCGGCGACTTCAACCTGGGCACCGCCGGGCGCAGCGCCGTGGACATCTGGAAGGTGACCCTGCCGCCGCCGCCCAAGCCGGCTTCGGGGGAGCTCGGTGCCCTCCAGACGAGCAAGCCCAAGTGCAAGAAGAAAAAGAAGAAGCGCAAGGGCAAGAAGACCGCCGACGCAGCCAAGAAGAAAAAGAAGAAGAAACGCTGCGGCAAGAAGAAGAAGCGGAAGAAGAAGCGCCCCTAGCCGAAGACGCTCTCGCGGGTGCCGAGGGCGGTGAGCACTCGCTCGGCGACGCCCTCGCCGGTGAAGCCGACCTCCTCGCGCAGCAGCGCAGGCTTGCCGTGCGTCACGTAGCGGTCGGGTAGCCCGACCCGCAGCACCCGGGCTCGCTCCTCGCCGCGCTCGGCGAAGGCGTCCTCGACGTGCTCGAGCACCGCTGAGCCGAAGCCGCCCGCGAGCACGTTCTCCTCGACCGTGACCAGCAACTCGTGATCTGCCGCGAGCCTCTCCGCCAGCTCGCCGTCGAGGGGCTTCGCGAAGCGGGCGTCGGCGACCGTCGGCTCGAGCCCACGGTCGCGGAGGATCTCGGCGGCCTTCAGCGCCACCTGGACGCCGTAGCCGTAGCCGAGCAGCGCCACGCGCTCGCCCGGCAGCAGGAACTCACCCTCGCCGATCTGGATCTCCTTCGGCTCGTCCGGCATCGGCGCCCCCTCAGCGGCGCCGCGCGGATAGCGGAAGGCGATCGGGCCATCGTCGTAGGCCAGGGAGGTGCGCAGCATGTGGACGAGCATCGCCTCGTCGCGGGGTGCCATCACCACGACGTTCGGCAGGGGCCTGAGGTAGGAGACGTCGATGAATCCGTGATGGGTCGGGCCGTCGTCGCCGACGAGGCCGGCGCGGTCCATCGCGAAGACGACGTTCAGCTTCTGCAGGCAGACGTCGTGGACGAGCTGGTCGAAGGCGCGCTGCAGGAAGGTGGAGTAGATCGCGCAGACCGGCTTCGCGCCCTGGATGGCCAGCCCGGCGGCGAACAGGACCGCGTCCTGCTCGGCGATGCCGACGTCGTGATACTGCTCGGGAAGCGCCTCGCAGAGCTTGTTGAGCCCCGTGCCTCCCGCCATCGCGGCGGTGATCCCCACCACCCGCGGGTCGCGCTTGGCCTCCTCGACCAGGGCATCGGCGAAAACAGCCGTGTACTGGGGCGGCGCCTTGGGCGGAGGCTTCTCGAGCTTCTCCGGCGCGATCGTCGCGGGGGCGTTGGACTCGCGGACCGCGACCGGCTTCTTCTCCTTCTTCGGTGCCGGAGCTCCGTCGACGATGGAGCCGGGCTTGGCGGCGTGCCACTTCTCCATCCCCTCGAGGCCGCCCTCCTCTGCGGGCTCGAAGCCCTTGCCCTTGACGGTGTGGATGTGGACGACCACGGGGCGGTCGGCCTCAAGCGCCTCGCTCAACGCGCTGCGCAGGGAGCCGACGTCGTGCCCGTCGATCACGCCCATATAGGCGAGGTCGAGCTCCTCGAAGAAGAGACCCGGGGCCCAGTAGGCCTTGATCGCCGCCTTCACCTCGGGGCCGAGCCGCTCGATCCGGCGTCCGAGGCCCAGCGGCAGCTGGGTGAGCCGCTCCTCAGCGGTCGAGCGCGCCTGGTACCAGCGGGGGTTGAGGCGGACGCGGCTGAAGTACCGGGAGATCGCACCGACGTTCGGCGAGATGGACATGCCGTTGTCGTTCAGGACGATCACCATCGGGGTCTGGAGCCCGCCGGCGTGGTGGAGCGCCTCGTAGGCGACGCCGCCGGTCAGCGCGCCGTCGCCGATCACGGCGACGACCTTGCCGTCGGTGCCGATCCCCTTCCGCATCGCCTCCTTGAGGCCGACCCCGTAGCCGACCGAGGTGGAGGCGTGGCCGGCGCCCATGATGTCGTGGTCGGACTCGAAGATCGAGCAGAAGGGTGCGAGGCCCTGGTACTGGCGGATCGTGCCCAGCTGGTCGCGGCGCCCCGTCACGATCTTGTGGGGATAGGCCTGGTGGCCGACGTCCCAGAGGATCTTGTCCCGGGGGGAGTCGAGGAGGCTGTGCAGCGCGACGGTCAGCTCGCAGGTCCCGAGGTTCGCGCCGAAATGGCCACCGATCTCCCCGATCGTGTCGATCACCAGGGTCCGGATCTCCTGGGCGACCTGCTGGAGCTCTTCGTCGGACAGCTTGTGGAGATCCGGCGGCCCGTCGATCGTGTCGAGCAGGCGCTGCGGATCCTTTGACTTGCGGAGGATTCCCATCAGGTGTGCCGGGTGTGGATGAAGTCGGTTATGCGGGCCAAATCGTCTGTCTTCGGTTGGGTTTCGGCGAGTGCCTCGCGAGCCTTGCGGTGCGACTCAGAGGCCAGCTCGCGGGCCTTCTCGAGCCCGAACGCGCTCACGTATGTGAGCTTGCCGTGCCTCTCGTCGCTTCCGCTCGGCTTGCCGAGCTCCTCGTCGCTGCCCGTCACGTCGAGGATGTCGTCGACGATCTGGAACAGCGCGCCGAGCTCATCGGCGAACCGGCGGTATGGAATTGTGGCAGTTTCGGGCAATCCTCCAAGTATCAGTACGACGATCACGCTTGCCGCGATCAGGCGCCCCGTCTTCAGCGCCTCCATCGCCCGGAGCTGGTCGGCGTCCGGCGTCGGCCCCTCGTCGCCGGCGGCGGCGTCGAACACCGTCACGTCCACGTACTGGCCGCCGACCATCCCTCCCAGGCCGGTCGCCCCGATCAGCTCGCTCATCGCCGGCAGCACCCGCTCGGGCGGGCCCTCCTGCCGCTCGCTGAACAGCCGCATCGCCTCGGCGAACAGCGCGTCGCCCGCCAGGATCGCCACGTTCTCCCCGTACTTGACGTGGGAGGTCGGCATGCCCCGGCGGAGCTCGTCGTCGTCCATCGCCGGCAGGTCGTCGTGGATCAGGGAGTAGGTGTGGATCAGCTCGATCGCGGCCGCGGCCGGGAGCATCTCCTCGGGGTCGAGGCCGATCGAGCGCGCGGTCGCGAGCGCGAGGACCGGCCTGATCCGCTTGCCCCCTGCCAGCAGGGAGTAGCGCATCGCCTCCTCGAGCCCCTCGGTGTCAGGCGGGGCCGAGAAGCGCAGGTCCTTGAGGTAGGAGTCGACCAGCTGACGCAGGTCGTCCGGGTACTCGCTCATCCCCTTCCTCAGCGCGGCGACGTATCCGTCGCGGCCTGCTGGGCGGACTCCACTGCCCGTCCCGCTTCGGCGGCGAGGCGGGAGGCCTCGCGAACCAGCTCGGCGGCGCGCTCCTCGTCCGGATCGCCGCTGAGCTCGGTCGCTATCCGCTCCAGCTCGGCGGTTATCGATTCCAGATTCGGCGCTCCGCTCTCCATCGCCGCCAAGGTATTCGATCGGGCGCGCTGACTGGTTGGCCGCCCCCCACCTCAGCTCGATCAGCTCGGGCTCCTGCTCATCTGGCGATCGTTTCGTAGGTGCTCCCATCCGGCCACCTCTAACTACTGATACGTTCGTCCAATTCGTGCCTGGAGGTGGGCGACGGGGTTCAGCGACCGGGTTATGTCCCCAGCTCAGGCGGGCTCGCCCACGGCCGCGCCCAGGATGCCGTTGACGAACCCGGGGGCGTCGCTGCCGCAGTACTGCTTGGTCAGCTCCACCGCCTCGTCGATCGCCACCTCGACCGGCACGTCTTCGCGGTGCAGCGCCTCGTACAGGGCGACCCGCATGATGTTGCGCTCGAGCGGCGCGATCCGGTCGATCGACCAGCCCTTCGAGTGGCGTGAGATCAGCTCGTCGAGCTCCTTGCGGTTCGCCTCCACCCCTTCCGCCAGCTCGCGCGTGAAGGGCTTCGCGTCCGCGAGGAGGTCCTCCAGCGGGCGGCCCGTGACCGCGTGCTGGTAGCCGGCGAAGACGGCGTCCCTTCTCTGGTCGGAGCGGCGCATCCCTGAATCCTCGCAAGCCGGCGGGCTTGTGGCAGAGTCGCGGCATGCGGCTGACGGCGATCGTTGCGGTCACGATGCTGGCGCTGGCGGGTGCCGGATGCGGCGGCGGGAGTCCCGATACCGGGTTTCAGACGGCCCTCGAGGGCCTCGGCGACGGCGTCGCGCCGACCGGCGTCGGCTTCGGCTGGAGCGACGGCACCGGCGCCGAGTGGCAGGCGGACGCCCTGGGCCCGCCGCCGACGACCTGCTCGACGAGGCCGCCGCGATCTCGCGCGGGACTGGGTTCGACCCCAGGCAGGCGAGCGAGGCGATCTCGATCGGGGGATCCTACGCCTACGGTGTCCGCTTCGACGGGACCGACGCCGGGCGGCTCCCCGAGTTGCTTGAAGGCGCCGGGGCGAAGACGCTGGAGAGTGGCGACTGGACCCTGTACGACCTGGGAGATCAGGCCGAGGGCGTCACCGAGGGACCGCTCCTCCCTCTCGGCGCGCTCGTCTCGCGGGTCGCGATCGGCCCGGCCGGCGTCGTACTGGCGCGCTTCGATGACGCACGCTCGAGCCTGATCGACGAGGAGGGCTCGGCGGAGGCGCTCGAGGCGCCGACGGTCAAGGCGGCGACGGAATGCCTCGGCGAGGTCGTCGCCGCGCGACCCGTTCCGGGGGCCTTCACCCACAACCGATCGCCAGCCCGGAGCTGATCGCGATGGGCGTGGCTGGGCCGCGTCGGGAGATCCTCTGCGCCGTCGACGACTCGGAGCCGGTGGCGGACCGGCAGGCCAAGGCGCTGGGGCGAGCCCTCGCGCCGGGTGCGACCGACGAGATCACCGGGGAGCCGGTGGCGAGGGAGATCGCCGAGGCCTCGATCAGCACCCAGGATGTGGTCGGCGTCCACGTCGCCCGCGCGGAGCTCGAGCTCGCCCCCGGGACGCCGCCGGGGGTCCTCTTCGGCGCCTTCGTCCGCGGCAGCCTGCTCACCTACCTCGGAGCCGCGCGGCCGATCCCGCGCGACTGACGCTAGGCGCGGGAGACGTACTCGCCGCTGCGGGTGTCGACCCGGACCCTCTCCCCTTCGTTGATGAAGAGGGGCACCTGGACCGTCACCCCGGTCTCCAGCTTCGCGGGCTTGGAGCCGCCACCGGAGGCGGTGTCGCCCTTGAGGCCCGGGTCGGTCTCGGTCACCGCCAGCTCGACCGCGCTCGGCACCTGCACGCCCGATGGGCGCTCGTCAACGAGCAGCAGTTCGACGTCGGAGTTGGGCGGGACCCACTGCAGCGCCTCGCCGGCCACGTCCTTGGGGATCTCGACCTGGTCGTAGCTCCGTGTTGTCCATGAAGACGACGTTGTCGCCGGACTCGTAGAGGTACTGCATCTTCTTGGTCTCGGTGCGGACCGGCCGGAACTTCTCGCCGGCCTTGAAAGTCTTGTCGATCACGGCCCCGTCGCCGACCCGCTTCAGCTTCGAGCGCACGAAGGCGCCGCCCTTGCCGGGCTTCACGTGCTGGAACTCGACGATCTTGAAGATCGTCCCGTCCACCTCGATGTGGGTGCCGTTCTTAAACTGGTTCGTCGAGATCACGAACCGGGAAGGCTAGCCGCCGCGCGTCCTCAGCAGCCGAGCTTCTTCAGGCGCCTTTTCGTGTCCTCGATGTTCGCCTCGATCATCGAGCGCTTCTCCTCGGTGGCGGCCGCCGCCAGGTTTCGCTTCTGACGATTCAGCTTCTTGCGGAGGCGCTTGCACTTGGCGTCCAACCGCGGTGACGGCGTCGCCGCTTTGGGCGTTGTGGGAGTCGGCGGAGTCGGCCGCCTCGGGACGAGGGCGATCGCGATCCCGACGGGCCGGTTCCCGACTCCGATCGGTGGGCCGGCGGTGTTGGTGGCGGTGACTATCGGGGTGACGTCGTTGGAGCTGCCGTTGGCGACGTAGGCGGTGGCGCCGTCGGGGGTGACCGCGATGCCGAATGGTTCGGTGCCGACCGTGATTGTGTCGACCACGGTGTTTGTGGCGGTGTCGATCGCGGAGGCGCTGTCGTCGCTGCCGTTGGCGACGTAGGCGGTCGCGCCGTCGGGGGTGACTGCGATCCCGAATGGGCCGTCGCCGACCGCGGTCGTCGCGACCACGGTGTTGGTGGCAGTGTCGATCGCGCTGACGGTGTCGGAGGTGCGGTTGGTGACGTAGGCAGTGGCGCCGTCAGGCGTGACCGCGACTCCGCTGGGGTTGAGGCCAACCTGGATCGTCGCAGCCACGGTGTTGGTGGCGATTGCGATCGCGGTGACGTCGTTGGAGTTGTTGTTGGTGACATAGGCGGTGCTGCCGTTGGGGGTGACCGCGATCCCAATGGGGCCGTCGCCGACCGCGATCGTCGGGCCCGTCGTGTTGGTGGCGGTCTCAATCGGGACCACGATGTCGTCGCCCCTGGCGACGTAGGCGGTGGCGCCGTTGGGGGTGATCGCGATCCCCGCGGGCCCGGGCCCACTGCCCACCGAGATCGGCGTACCCGCCGTGTTCGTGGTGGTGGCGATCGGCGTCACGTTGCCGGAGATGAAGTTGGCGACGTAGGCGGTGGCGCCGTCGGGGGTGATCGCGACGGCCTGCGGGGAGCTGCCGACCGCGATCGTCGCGCCCGGCATGTTGGTGGCGGTGTCAATCGGGGTGACGTTGTTGGAGCCGGAGTTGCTGACGTAGGCGGTGTAGGCCAGCGCATTCGAGGCGCTCGCCAACGCGGCCGCCGCCACCAGCGCGAGCAGGGCCAGGAAAGCCGACGCCCTCGCCCGGACGGAACCCCACAGTTCGAGATGTTTCGTACGTGTCGGCATGCCTTTGGCGCAACCCTCCAGGCGCCCTCCAGAAGCATCGGCACTGCCCAGGTACCGCTTGAGGCGCGGGGAGGTGCGCGACCTGCGGGGCTATGTGCCAGTTAGCCCGCTACTCAATTGGTTCGTCGAAATCAGAACCGGGAAGGCTAGCCGCCGCGGTTATGCGGCGGTCTTCGCGGCCGTGTGATCTCGCCAGCCTCTGCTTCGTGCGAGGAGGATCTACCGGGGGAGCCGGTTCGCCTTCTTCTTGCACCTCTTGCGGGCCGTCTTGCTTTTCTTCTTCTTGCACTTCGCGAGCGCCGCGGCGCGCTGGCCGGTCTCGACCGGCACTGAGGTGCCGACTGGCGCCACACCCGTGCCGCCGCCTGGCGCCACGGGTGTTCCAGTGAGCAGGGAGACATCGTCCAAGTCGATCGAATCGCATGAGCTGGTGGAAGATGACGAGCTGTTGCAGAACCCTTCGAACTCCAGCAAGCGCGGCGACGCGCCGCCAATTAGTCCGGCCGGAATCGGCACCGTGACCAGTTGAAACGCCCCCGGGGCCGGAGACTGAGATGTCAGGAGGGTCCCGTCCAGGGACACGTCCAGGGAACTCACGATCGTGGGGTCCATGCTGTCAACAAAACGGAGATTGAAGGTCAAAGACGCCGGCGCCTCCGGCACCAAGACCGATTGCGTGATGCTGCCAAGCGGCTGGTTCGGGGTCATCGCCAGGATCATCTCGAACCCCACGCTGCTGCTTGCAAACCCGACACCGTTCGCCGGTGCCCGCGCGCAGGTTCCCAGCGTGCAGTGATTGGCGTTGGTGAAGCTCCACTGCGCGGTCCCCGATTCGAAGCCTCCGTTCGCGACCCGCTCCGTCTGCACCGCCCCCGCCGTACCGGCCAGTAGGAGCCAGCTGACCCCAACCACAACCAGTACGCATCCGCACCTCGCGGACGCCCCGTACTTCATCCAACTCCTGTCGAGTGATGCACGCCTGGGTCCTGCATTACGACCCCGAGCCTATCCCGACCCCCACCGGATCACAACCGCGATTCTCGGTACCGAGGACCGGAGGCCGCCCGCTAGCGCCCGATCCCGTAGCGCAGCTCCACCATCCCGGTCTCGTAGGTGCGCGTGCCCAGCAACTGCATCGGGCCGCCGGGCGGGGCGCGGTCGAAGAGCGGCTTGCCCGAGCCGAGGACGACCGGGACCACGGTCAGCAGCAACTCGTCCAGCAGGCCCTCGTCCGCGAACTGCGAGGCCACGTTGCCGCCGCCGACAACCCAGACGTTCTTGCCGCCCGCGGCGGCGACCAGATCGTCGTGGATGTCCTGCACGTCTGCCTTGAGGATCCGGACGTCCTCTCCCTTGGGTACGTCGAGGTCGCGCGAGCTCAGGACCCAGTAGGGCTTGCCCGCGTACGGCCACCGGCCGCCCCCGCCCATGTGGTCGAGCACGAACTCATAGGTGGTCGAGCCGCTGATCAGCGATCCAACGTCCTCGTAGAAGGACCCGTAGGAGCCGCCGTCGCTCATAGGCCCGGGCTCCGCCCCCTCACCGTCGAAGCTCCCCTCGTAGCCGGTGAGCCAGTCGATCCCGTCGTCCTCGTCGGCGATGTAGCCGTCCAGGGTCGCCGCGCAGTAGTACTGCGTCTTCGCCATCCTCAGGCGGGCTGGTAGATCTGCACCAGCACCCCGTCGTCGCCGACGGTCCTGGACTCCACCAGCTTCAGGTCCTTCTTGTCGCTGAATTCCCCGAAGAGCCTGTCGCCGGTTCCCAGCACGACCGGGAAGACCATCAGGTTGATCTGGTCCACCAGGTCGTTCTCGATCAGCTCCTGGGCGAGCCTGCGGCTGCCCGCCAGGAGGATGGTGCCGTCGACCTCATCCTTCAGCTTCTTCACCTGCTCGGTGGCGTCCCCGCTGTCGAGAACGGTGACGTTCTCCCACCCGGGATCTCCGAGCGTGGTCGAGACGACGTACTTGGGATCCTTGTTGATCTTGTCGGCGAACTCGCCCTCCCGCTGGGGCCAGGCGCCCGCGAAGCTCTCGTAGGTCTTCTTGCCCAGCAGGTGCGCGTCCGCCTCGAGGGTCTCGTCGAGCTTGAACTGGTTGCCATCCTCGCCGCGATCGATCTCAAAGGTCCATCCCGGGTACTTGAAGTCCTCGCCTCCCGGCGCCTGCATGACGCCGTCAAGTGAGACGAATTCGGTGACAACCAGCTTTCCCATCTCCTTCTCCTTTCGGTTTGCTTTCGGATTTAGACCGCCGCGGGCATGGGAACTAATCGCCGCTCCGAGTCTGCGCTCGGGAGCTAGCGGCCCTTCCTGCGCCCGCACCGGCGTCGGGCCGACGGGCGCGCCGCCTGCCTCCGCTTGCACTTGCGGGAGGCGGTAATGGACTCGATTTGCTCAACTCGGCTGATCATGTCCAGGGTCTTCCCCTCCTCCTGCGGGGCCTGTGCGGGACAGCCACCGTCAGGGATTCCCGCCAGGGCGGGGCAGTCGTCTTCCACGTTCGCGACCCCGTCGCCGTCACGGTCAGCGTCGCACGCATCTCCGAGCCCATCGCCGTCGGCGTCCTCCTGAACCGGGTTGGCCGTCTGGGGGCAGTTGTCGTCCGCGTCGAGGACGCCGTCGTCGTCGATGTCGTCATCGGGCGGCGGGCCCGCCGCCTCCAGGTAGATCGGGCTGGAGACGTCCTCGACCGATGCCACCCCCGTCGCCAGACGCATCACCTGCAGCCGGTAGCGGCCGAGACCGAAGCTCGGGAACTGGAACGCCTCGTCGTCGTCAGGTATCGGGACCTCGAGGGTCGGCGCACCGTCTTTGAACAGAACGAGCGTGTAGACACCCGGCCGGGTGGCGCCCGGGCCGGCGTCGAGCACCCGGGCGGTGAACGTGGTCGAGTCCGCTGCGAGCGTGTCGCCGATGATCGTCTCGGCCGGGTCTGGATCCATGCTGCAGACCCCGTCTGGGCCGAGCGGGCCTGCGCAGAAGCGGAGGTCCGGCCCGTCGTTGCCGAACACCTTGACGTACGTGTGGCCCGCCGTTACGGCATCCGAGACACCTTGTTCGGAGAGCTGATCCGCGAGCACGACGGTGGTGGCCTGGCCGATCGGCGCGGCAGTGACGTCCGAGGGGTCGTCCGCGGCGGCACCCGCCTGGTGTGAGTCACTGGAGCCGACGGCCGCGATCTTGGCTCCGGTCGCCAGGGCGTCCTCGTAGAACTGGATAGCCAGGGGGGTGAACGGGTTCGGCCCCGGATGCGGCGACTGCCGGATGCCGGCGGGCCCGGTCGCCACCTCGATGGCATCCACCTTGGAGTAGTCGGTTTCCGCGCCGGAGTACTCCCACGAGCAGCCGCGGCAGAAGTCGTCGAAGGTCGGCACGGCCGAGGGGAAGATCGTCGGGTGGTTGATCTGGCTGAAGCCGCCGTCCGCGTGGATCTCGTCGAAGAGGGCCGAGGCGGGCCGCGGGCCACCGGAGGCGGTGAGGGCCCCGAGGGTCCGGTTGATCCCGCCGGCGTCGTTCAGGGACGCCTCGAACAGCGAGCCGGTGCGGTAATCGGTGAACTGGCCGCTGGCGTGACTCTGGAGATGGCCGCGGTAGGTGGTGACCTCGGTGGAGCGGACGATCAGCTTGCCGGGGTGGAGCGGCTGGAAGCGCCCGATCTCATCGAAGGCGCTGATGTTGTTGTGGTCCACGAGCGTCACGAAATCGAGCGCCGCCCCGCCGGCCGAGCCCGGGGCGATCGGGGAGAACGCGTAGCGGAAGGTCTCGCGCATCAGCGCGTTGCCCGGCTCATGCTCGCCGTGGACGTGAAAGTCGCCCGCGTACCAGCCGGGATCGGCGTCCGCCGGGGTGGAGGCGTATGGCGTCGGCAGGTAGAGGTCGTTCGTGAAGTCCGTACTCGTGCTCAGGTCGACCTCGACTCGCCACGCGACCTCGCCGGTGGCGTCCCCCTCCTGCTGGGAGGCGACAGCGGCGACTCCCAGCTCGACCGCCCACTGGCCCGCCGGGATCGGGCCGGGCTCGTACCCGCGCGTCGTCCTGCCATGGACGTGCGCCTTCCTGTTCGCGGAGTAGGTGGCCTCGTCCGAGAAGCCGTTGGGCGAGACGGTGACGTCGCGGATGCTGGAGCCCGCCCACCCGCGAAACTCAGAAGGCGCCCAGAGAGCCGCGCCGGGCCGCGCCTCGTAGAGGCCGAGATCGAGGACGTGCTTGGGAGCGTTGGGCAGCTGGCTGGGAAGCGAGTTCTCCGGCTGGTCGTGGCAGTAGCGGACGCGAACGGCGGTCATCCCCGCCGGGACGTCGACGGGCACGTAGACGAATCCGCCCTCCTGCGAGGTCGAGAAGGTGCCCGTGATCACGCGGTGCGGGACGAGCGAGGCGTCCGCCGCGCCGCCGCAGCTCGCCGGCGTCACCGCCTCGGCCGAACCCGGCGTGAGGACAGCAACCCAGAGAGCGACCGCCGACGCGAGCAGCGCCGCTCGCGGCCTCACACGCCTTCCCCTCGCCATCCTCCGGTCACGTGGCCGAGTCTAGGAAGGCCGCATCCGGGTCGCGCCGGTTCGGCCGGGGTGGCTAGGGTTCGGGCGTGGCGAGAGGATTGACGCAGGCGCAGATCGTCGAGAGGATCGAGAGGCTCGAGCGCGCGGTGAACGCGATCGCCGATCAAGCCGGCGTGGAGATCGAGGACCCCGGCGAGGGAGTGGACGAGGAGGTCGCCCGCCTGGCGCGCGCCGGCAAGGAGATGGACGCCGCGAAGCTCCACTCCGAGCGCACCGGCGTCAGCTTCGTCGAGGCGCAGCGGATCGTCAGCGATCTCTAGCTGACGACCTGTAGCTCCTTGGGGAGCCCGCTCAGGTTGCGATGGCCGTCGGCGGTCACCACGACGAGGTCCTCGATGCGTACGCCGAACTCGCCGGGCACATACACGCCGGGCTCGATGGTGACGACGTTTCCCTCGGCGAGCTCCTCGTCTGAGCTCGCGGCCACCCGGGGCGCCTCGTGCACCTCCAGCCCGACGCCGTGGCCCGTCCCGTGCCCGAAGTGCTCGCCGTGGCCCGCGTCGGAGATCCGCTGCCGCGGCACCGCGTCGACCTCCCTCGCCGCGACGCCCGGGCGGACCGCCTCCAGCGCCGCCGCCTGCGCCTCCCGGACCAGCTCGTAGACCTCCCGCGCCTCGTCGCCCGGCTCGCCGGTGGCGAAGGTCCGGGTGCAGTCCGAGCAGTAGCCGTCGAGGATCGCCCCCATGTCGAAGACCACCAGCTCACCCGTGCCGATCTCCCGCTCCTCGGGTTCGGCATGGGGCAGAGCACCGTTGGCGGCTCCGGCGATGATCGGGGGAAACGAGGGCTCGGCCCCCAGCTCGCGGATCCGTGCCTCGCATTCCCTGGCGACGTTTCGCTCCGTCTTGCCGGCGAGCCCGCGCTCGAGCGCCCAGCGGTAGACGTCGTCTGCCAGCTCGGCGGCGGCGGCGACCCGCCCGATCTCCTCGGGCTCCTTGCGGGCACGCAGCGCCTCCACCAGGTCTCCGGCGGGGACCAGCTCCACCCCGTCCCCCACCGCCTCCTTCAGCTTCCCGAGCTGGCGCACGCTGAGCTTGGCGTCCTCGAAGCCCACGCGGCCCGACATCCGGGCCGCGATCTGGGGCACCAGCTCGCGCTCCGCTCCCGGCCGCTCCCACTCGCCGCCGATCTCGCGCTCGGCCCGCTCGGTGTAGCGGAAGTCGGTGAAGAAGACCCGGAGCTCGGGGCCCACCAGGCCCGCACCGTTGGTCCCCCCAAAGCCGGTCAGATACCTGACGTTGGTCAGGTCGGAGACGAAGAGCTGATCCAGCTCCCTCTCGGAGACCAGCTCCGCGAGCCGCTCGGCCCTGCTCACTTCTTCAGCTCGTCGGCGATCAGCTCGAGCGCCTCGCGGTAGCCGTCCGCTCCCTTGCCGTGGATCCGGCCGATCACCGGCTTCAGATCCTCGAACACCGTGTGGCGGCGCCACTCCTCACGTTTCGTGATGTCGGAGATGTGGACCTCGACGACCGGGAGGTTGGCGAACTCGAGCGCGTCGCGGATCGCATACGAGTAGTGGCTCCAGGCGCCGGCGTTCACGATCACCGCGTCGGCGGTCCCTGGCAGCTTGTGGATGCGCTCGACGAACTCGCCCTCGTCGTTGCTCTGGAAGTTGTGGATCTCGAGGCCGAGCTCCTCGGCGACCGACTCGATCCGCTGCTCGAGCTCGCGCAGCGTGAACTCGCCGTAGTGGAGCGGGTCCCGCCCCCCGAGCATGTCGAGGTTCACCCCGTGCATGACCTCGACTCTCATCGGAGTTCCTCCACCGCGTCGCGGACCCTATCCGGCTCGACCCTCTCCCCCCAGCGGAGCTCGCCGGGACGCTCGAGGAGGACGAAGCCGACGCCCTCGCGGGTGCGCTTCTTGTCGCGGCCGATCGCGTCCATCACGCCGTCGGTGTCCACTCCGGCGTCGAGCGAGGTGGGCAGGCCGTGCGTCTCCAGCAGGCCCGAGACCTCGTCGCGCAGCTGGTCCGCACCCGAAAGCCGCAGGGCCGCCAGCAGGCCGAGCCCGACCGCCTCACCGTGGCGGTAGCGCTCGTACCCGGTGTCCGCCTCGATCGCATGGCCGACCGTGTGGCCCAGGTTGAGGACCGCGCGCCGCCCGACGTCGCCCTCGTCCTCGGCGACGATCCCGATCTTGGTGCGGGCGCAGGCGAAGATCACGTCCTCCAGCTCGGCCGGATCCAATGTCTTGATCCCGCGCACGCGCTCCCAGAGCGTCCCGCCCGCAATCAGCCCGGTCTTGATCACCTCGACGAAGCCGGCGGCGAGCTCCTCCGGGGGCAGGCTTCCCAGGGTGGCGGGATCGGCGAGGACCGCCAGAGGCTGGTGGTAGGCGCCGATGTAGTTCTTGCCCTCGGGCAGGTCCACCCCGGTCTTGCCGCCGTAGGCGGAGTCCACCTGCGCGACGAGTGTGGTCGGCGCCTGGATCAGCGGGATGCCGCGCTGGTAGGTGGCCGCGCAGAAGCCCGCGAGGTCTCCGACCACCCCGCCGCCGAAGGCCAGCAGGGAGTCGTCGCGCCGGACGCCCGCGCGCGCCAGCTCGCCGAGCACCCGCTCGGCCTCCGAGATCGTCTTCGACGACTCGGCTCCCTCCACCTCGATGGTGCCCTCGCGGTCCGGCAGCAGCCCCTCGTGCTCGCGGACCGCCGCCGAGTCGGCCACGCAGAAGATCCGCTCCGGAAGCTCCTCGGGAGCGACGCCGTGCGCGAGCTTGAGCAGCGAAACAGCTCCGCCGCCGACGATGGCCGGGTAGGAGCCGCCCGGCGAGGACGCCCAGACCATGCGGACCCCGGGGCGGTCGAGCATCGCGGCCAGCCACGGTGCCGCGGGACCCGCCGCGTCGCGGGCCTCGCTCGGCAGGATCGCGCGCGCGACCGACTCGTACAGCTCGCGGCGCTCGGCGAACCGGCGCGAGAACTCCTCGCGGTCCGCTGCCAGGGGCCGCCCCGACCCCTGGGCCCGCCCCCAGGCCATTTGCTCGTCCACGTCACACCAGACGACGAGATGCTGACGCAGGGCCTCGCGCACCCGCTCGCTCTCGACCGCGCCGCCCCCGAGGGCCAGCACCGCCGGACCATCACCGCCGGGCCCGGGCTCCCCGCCGCCGAGCAGGCGCAGGACCAGCTCCTCCTCGCGGCGGCGGAACTCCGCCTCGCCCTCGCGCTCGAAGAAGTCGGCGATCGGCTGCCCGAGCTCCGCCTCGATCAGGCGGTCGGCGTCGAGCGCCGTCGTCCCGAGACGCCCGGCCGCGGCCTCCGCCGCGCGAGTCTTGCCCGCCGCCATGAACCCGATGAAGACGATCGCCGGCCGCGGGGGCGTTGCGGGGTTCAGCGCCTCCATCCGATCCGCTCCTTGTACGCGGCAAGCGCGGCGAGCACGTCGTCGATGTGGTCGCCGCCGAACTTCTCCCGGTACGCGCCGGCGAGCACCAGCGCCACCATCGCCTCGCCGACCACCGCGGCGGCGGGCACGACGGTCGAGTCGGTGCGCTCCCGCATCGCCTCGGCCGGCTCCTTGGTCTCGGTGTCCACCGAGCGGAGCGGCTTGGTGAGGGTCGAGATCGGCTTGATCGCCGCGTGCACCAGCAGCGGCTCGCCGTTGGTCATGCCGCCCTCGAGGCCGCCCGCGCGATTCGTCTCGCGATACCAGCCCCTCTCCTCCGAGAAGAAGATCTCGTCGTGCGCTTCGGAGCCGGGCTTTCCGGCGACCTCCCAGGCCTCGCCGAGTGAGACGCCCTTGACCGACTGGATCGAGCAGACGGCCTGCGCGAGGCGGCCGTCCAGCTTCTCGCTCCAGGAGGCCATCGAGCCGATGCCCGGGAGCAGGCCGAAGGCGACCACCTCGAACATGCCCCCGAGCGACTCGTTCTCCTTGCGGAGCCGGTCGATCTCCTCGACCATCATCCCCTCGACGTCCGCGTCGAGGGCGCGAACCGGCGAGTCGTCCACTCCCTCGAAGTCCTCCGGGCTCAGGTCCGCCGCCGGGGGGGCGCTCACCGAGCCGATCCGGGTGACGTGGCTGTGGATGCTGACGCCGATCGCACCGAGAAAGGCCTTGGCGAGGGTGCCCGCGGCCACGCGCGCAGCCGTCTCCCGGGCGCTGGCGCGCTCGAGGACGTTGCGCACGTCGGTGTGGCCGAACTTGAGCAGGCCGGCGAGATCCGCGTGCCCGGGCCGCGGCAGGTGGGACTCCTCCACCTCGGCGTCGACAGGCCATGGGTTCATCCGCTCCTCCCAGTTGGGGTAGTCGCGGTTCTCGACCAGGACGGCGATCGGGCTGCCGAGCGTGCGCCCGTGGCGGACCCCGGAGCGGATGTCGACCGAGTCGCTCTCGATCTTCATCCGCCCGCCGCGGCCGTGGCCAAGTTGCCGCCTGGCCATGTCGCGGTCGAGCGCCCCACGATCGAGCTCGAGTCCGGCGGGCAGGCCCTCGACGATCGCCACGAGCCCCGGGCCGTGCGACTCGCCGGCTGTGGTGAATCTGAGCGTCATGCCTGCCAGCCTAGAGAGCCAGGAGCGCGCCCAGCGCGAGGAACGGTGCGAACGGGATCGCCCTCGACCGTGCCTCCCAGCCTCCAACGACCACCATCGCGAGTCCCGCCAGAGCCCCCGCGGCGAAGGCCACCAGCAGCGCGGTGGCCACCGAGGTGCCGAGATAGAGGCCGAGCACCGCCGCCAGCTTCACGTCGCCGAGGCCCATCCCGTCCGGACGAATCAGCGCGGCGCTCAGCAGGAAGCCACCGGCGCCGAGCGCGCAGGTCAGGCGCTCCGGCAGCTCGCCGGGCTGATCGAAGATCAGAAGCGCCAGACCGATCGCCGTCGCGGCGAGCAGGGCCCGGTCCGGCACCAGCCGCGTGCGCAGGTCGGTGACCGTGACCGTCGCCAGCAGGGCGAGGAGGCTGACGTCCATGATCGCGGCGGCCATATCGTTTCGAGTGCCGTGGCGCGCGAGCTCTTCCCCTCGGAGCGAATCTGATGGCGGCTCGCCGCCTGCTGATCGTGATGCTCGTCCTGCTCGGGCTCTCCACCCTGGCCGCCGCGCTGATACCCCCGAGGACGACGCAGGACGCGGGCACCACCACGGGGACGACCGAGGAGACGGAATCGGTGGCGACCGAGAAGGTGCCCAGGGGCGCCTTCGTCCCGGGGGTGGTCGCGATAGAGCCGAAGGGCATCTCGCTTCTTTCCGTCAGCGCTGGGGATCAGGTCCAGCTCGCCGTCTGCTGGTCCAAGCCGGACCAGGTGGAGGTCCCGAGCTTCGGCTTCGTCGATCCGGTGGCGCCGGCCAAGCCGGCGCGGTTCGACCTGCTCTTCGAGGAGCCGGGGACCTACGGCGTCAAGCTGGTGAACGCCGATCGCGTGGTGGCGCGCATCAAGGTCGGGCCGCGTCGGCCGGCGGACGAGCTGGGGACGGTCGACCCGGATCGGCTCACGGGCGCCGAGAGGCGATGCGCTCAGGTCGCCGGGTTCCTCTAGGTCATTAGGTCTCGAGCTCGCGGGGGACCAGATCGACCTCGAGGAAGCGGCCGTTGCGGACCACCTCGACCTCGATCCCCTGTCCGATCCGCTCGGCGACCATGAGGCGCTGAAGGTCGCCGACGTCAGCCATCGGCTCACCCGCGGCGGCGACGATCAGATCCTCAGAGCGCAGGCCGGCCCGGTCGGCCGGGCTTCCCGCGACCACCTCTACCACTTCGATCCCGTCGCCGCGCCCGAGCTGTTTGGCGACCCGGGGCGGCAGCGGCCGGGAGCCGCCGACGATGCCGATGTACGCCCGGCGCACCCGGCCCTCGCTCATCAGGGCGGACACGATCTTTCGGGTCGCCTCGTTGATCGGCACCGCGAGGCCCAGCCCGACGCCCGCCACGGCGGTGTTGATCCCGACCACCCGCGCCAGCCCGTCCGCGAGCGCCCCGCCGGAGTTGCCCGGGTTGAGCGCCGCGTCGGTCTGGATCACGTTCTCCACCAGCCGGCCGGCCGATCCCGAGCTGGTCGGAAGAGAGCGGCCGAGTCCCGAGACGACGCCCGCGGTGACTGATCCTGCCAGCCCCATCGGGCTGCCGATCGCCACCACGAGCTGGCCCACCCGCAGCGAGTCGGCATCACCGAGCTCGGCCGGTGTCAGGTCGTTCGCCTGGGCTCGCACCAGGGCGAGGTCGGAGAGCGGGTCGGCACCGATGACCTCCGCACCGAGCTCTCGCCCGTCGGAGAAGGAGGCGCTGACGCCGCCCTGGCCGTCGACGACGTGGGCGGAGGTGAGCAGGTAGCCATCGGATGAAATCGCGACTGCGCTGCCGCCTCCCTGGCGGCGCCCACGGCGCGTGCGCCGCGAGACGGCCAGATGCGCCACCGAGGGGCCGAGCTGCTCCGCGGCCCCGGCGACGGTCCGCGAGTAGGCGTCGAATGCGTCCGCATCGGGCAGGGCCTCCGGCGCCGCGGATGCTCCCGCGGCCCCGTCCCGATCGGAGATCAGCCTGAGCCGAGCCACTAACTAAAAGTTAGCATCGGCTCACCGGCGGCCCCGGGCGCGTCCCAGGGCTCCGAGCCGCGACCGCCGGCGTGGTCGCCATCTACACGGATCTTGCCGCATCGCGCATCACGTCGAGCGGCGGCTCGAGGCCGGTCCAGAGGCGCAGCGACTCGGCCCCCTGCCGGACCAGCACCTCCAGCCCGTCCACGGTCACCGCGCCCCGGCTCCTCGCTTCGCCGATCAGCCGGGTCTCGGCACCGCCGTAGACGAGATCCACCAGCGTCGTCTCGGAGCCGAGCCGCTCGGGGTCGAGTGGAAGCTGCTCGAACGGGTCATCGGTGGCCTCGGGCAGCCCGACCGCGGTGCAGTTGACCACCAGGTCGTACGCGGTGGAGCGCACCTGGTCGGCGCTGACCGGCGCGAGTCGACCCTCGGCCTCCGTTCCGTCACCGGATCGCGCGAGGTCACGAACGACCTCGTCGGCGCGCTCAGCGGTGCGGTTCCAGACTTCCACGCCGGCCCCCTGGCGGGAGAGCGCCCACACCGCAGCGCGGGCGGAGCCGCCGGCCCCCAGCACCAACGCCCGCTTACCCGTGGGAGGGGCTGGGAGCGCGGCGATCAGTCCCGGCGCATCGGTGTTGTCGGCCCGGATCCGGTCATCGAGGAAGCTGAGCGTGTTGGCCGCGCCGATCTCGGCGGCCGCCGGGGAGGCGTCCTCGGCGATCTCGAGCGCCGCCTCCTTGTGCGGGATCGTCACGTTGGCGCCGACGAACCCCTCCGACCGCAGAGCACGGGTCAGCTCGGCGAAGTCGGCGGGAGGCATCTCGATCGCCTCGTAGCTCCACTCGTCCGCGAGCCCGAGGGCCTCCAGGGCCGCGTTCTGCATCGCGGGCGACCGCGAGTGCGAGATCGGCTGGCCGAGCACGGCGAGGCGCTTCATCGCCGCAGCGTAGTCAGCGCGGGCCGCTCAGCACTCGGTCGGGGAGCCGCCCGCAGACTCGAGGGCCTGCTGGTACTCCGCCGCGAGCTTCTCGAATTCGGCCTCGCTGGCGGTGAAGTTGTGCTCGCCGCAGCTCCCCGGCTTGACCACGTAGAACAGATAGTCGACCTTGGCGGGGTTCGCCGCCGCCTTGATCGCATCGAGTCCGGGGTTGCCGATTGGAGTCGGAGGAAGACCCGCATGCGTTCGGGTGTTGTACGGCGTATCCGTCTGCAGCACCTCGTTGGTGAGGGGCTCGGTGTAGTTCTTGGTCTCGTAGCGCGTCGTGGCATCGATCCCGAGCGGCTGGCCCTTGCTGAGCCGGTTGTAGATCACGGCGGCGACCAGCGGCCGCTCCTTCGCGACCTGCACCTCGCGGTCAACCATCGAGGCGATGATCAGGACGTCGTAGGGCGTCAGGTTCTTCTTCTTGGCGTACGACAAATCAACCTGGGCGAAGTTCTGCTCGAAGGCGTCGAGCTGCTGGCTGACCAGCTCCTCGACCGGCGCATTCGGATCGAGCTCATACGTGGCCGGGAAGAGAAACCCCTCGAGGTTCTGGCTGGTCGCTCCGTACTGCGCCGGGTCGAACCCCTTCGGAGGCGACTTCGTCGCGGCCAGGTAGTCGCCCTCGAGCCCGGCCTCGGTGACGATCGGGGACATCTGGTCCCTGGGCAGTCCCTCCGGCAGCGTGAGCGTCACCTTGCCGCCGGTGTTGGTCAGCCTCTCGATCGCCTCCGCATAGCTCATGTCCCGGGCGAGGACGAAGCGGCCGGCGCCGACCGACTCGGTCTTGCCGGCCAACCTGAGTCTGAGCTGGAAGAGGGTGCCGTTGGACACCACGTCGTTCTCGGTGAGGACGTCCGCGACCTCGCCTGCCGAGGCGCCCTCGGGGACGCTCACGATGACCTCGCCCTGGCCGTCCGCGTCCCCCATGAACGGCTGGAAGAGCGCCACCAGGAACCAGAGCAGCAAGATCCCGGCGAGGGCGCCGACGAGTGCGATGAGCCGGCGACGGCGGTAGCTGGTGGGACGGCGCGGAGGCTCCCCGCCGCCGGGCCTGCTGGGGTCGCGGCCGCCGCGGCTGAATCGCCGGCGCAGCGCCTTGCGGCCCGCCGTGGCGCGCTCGGCCGCCTTCCGGCGTGGAGCACGGGGCTTCGCCGCCGGTCTCGGCCGCGGGCGGCTCAGCCGCGGGCGGCGCCTCAGCCTGAAGGTCATCCGTTCGCTTGCCCTTCGCCCTCCGGCGCTGCTCGCGCTCGAGGCGACGGCGCTCACGCTCGACCGCGGCGGGATCGTCCCGCCCGAACTCATCGGTCGTCGGATTGGGATCGTCAGGGGGGCTGAGGTTCCCCTCCTCGTCGGCGAACCATTCGTCGCCCGGGCGGTCAGCCATCGTCAGGCGCCGCCTCCTCCGCTCCGTGTCCGGGGGCGGCCTGGGCGGCAAGGTAGCTCTCGAGCAGGTGGGCGGCTGCGAGCGAGTCGCGGTCGGCCCGCGCCCCCTCGCGTGCGGTGCGGTCGGCCATCTTCGTGGTCAGTCGCTCGTCATAGGTCTCAACTGGCACTTCGAGCAGATCCCCCAGCTCTGCCGCAAATGCGCGGCTGAGACTGGCCTGGGCTCCCTCTTGCCCCGCGGGCGTGATCGGCAAACCAACGACAACGCGCTCCACGTCGTGCTCGGCGGCCAGCTCCGCGATGCGCGCTGGGTCCGGGGGTTCGACCGCGGAGAGCGGCGTCACGAGAGCCCCGGTGGGATCGGAGACCGCGCAGCCGCAGCGCGCGGTCCCGTAATCGAGCGCAAGCACCCGCAAGAGGCTAACCGGAGAGCTTCCGCTCTATCGCCCCGCGCGCGGCCGCCAGGGCCTCGTCGAGCTTGCCGGGGTCTCGCCCGCCCGCCTGCGCCACGTTCTCGCGGCCGCCCCCGCCGCCGCCGACCACCTCGGCCGCCTCCCGAATCACCTCGACGGCCGAGACCCCTCGCTTCACCACGCGCTCGCTGAAGCTGGCGACCAGGGCGACCTTGCCGTCCTCGGTCCCGCCCAGCACCACCGCGGCATCCCCCGCCTTCGACTTGATGCGATCGGCGAGGTCGAGCAGCTCGCGCTGGTCAGCCGTGGGTCCGCGCGCCGCCAGGACTGTGATCCCGTCGATCTCCCGCCCCGCTGTGGCGAGGTCCTCGGCCTGCTTGGAGAGGTCCCCGGCTTCGCCACCGGCCTTCTCGAGCTTCTTGATGCGCTCCGCGGCGCGCGTTGCGGCCCCGACCGGATCCTGCGCGGAGCCCAGGGCCCTCCCGGCATCCTCCAGCTCCTGCGCTCGCTCGCGGAACCAGTCGATCGCGGCCGGGCCTGTGAGCGCTTCGATCCTGCGGACGTTGGCGGCGCTTGAGCCCTCTGAGACGATCCTGAAGATGCCGATGGCGGCGGTGTTGGTCAGGTGGGTGCCGCCGCAGAGCTCGCGCGAGACGTCCTCGACCTCGACCACGCGGACCCAGTCGCCGTACTTCTCCCCGAACAGCGCCATCGCTCCCAGCCGCTCCGCCTCCTCCCGGGACATCTGCAGGGCGCGAACCGGGTGGCTCTCCTTGATCCAGTGGTTGACGCGGTCCTCGATCTCGCGCCGGTCCTCCGGGTCGAGCGCGGCGCCGTGGGTGAAGTCGAAGCGAAGCTTGTCCGGCTGGACCGCCGAGCCGGCTTGGCGCACGTGCGTGCCGAGCCGCTCGCGCAACGCCGCGTGGAGCAGGTGAGTGGCGGTGTGGTTGCGCATCGTCGCGAAGCGCGCGACATGGTCCACCTCGGCCTCGACCCGGGCTCCCGGCTCGACCTCGCCATCGAGCAGGAGCGCCTGGTCCTCTCCCACCCGGTACACGTCGAGCACGGGGAGCTCGGCGCCGTTCGCTCGCACCACCCCCGAGTCGGCGACCTGGCCCCCGCCCTCGGCGTAGAAGGGGCTCTCCTCGAGCTTCGCGAGGAAGTTCCCGTCCGACCGCTGGGCCGCCAGCACGCTGGTGTCCGCCCGCAGCTTCTCGTAGCCCACGAACCGGCTCGGCGGCGCCTCGGAGGCGAATGACTGGACGGCGCCGTGATGATCCTCGGAGCCGTGCGCGGTCGCGGTTCCCGTCCGCGCCCGCTCGCGCTGCTCCTCCATCAACTCCTCGAAGCCCTGGTCGTCCACCGAGAGGCCCTCCTCGGCGAGCAGCTCCTTGGTCAGGTCGTACGGGAACCCGTAGGTGTCGTGCAGGCGGAAGGCGTCGGCCGCGTCCACCCACGAGGTCCCCTGGTCCTTCGAGCTCTCGATCAGCTCGGCGAGCATCTGCGTGCCGCGTTCCAGCGTCTTGCCGAAGCTCTCCTCCTCGTCGCGCACCCAGCGCGTCACCGTCTCGCGCTCGGCGGCCAGCTCCGGATAGGCCTGGCCGAGCAGATCCAGCGAGAGGTCGGTGAAGCGCTCCATGAACGGCATCTCGAGGCCGATCGCGCGCCCCTGCTGGATCGCGCGCCGCATGATCCTGCGCAGGACGTAGCCGCGGTCCTCGTTCGAGGGCACGACCCCCTCGGCGATCAGGGCAGCGGTGCCGCGCGAGTGGTCCGCGAGGATGCGCATCGCCCGCGTCGCGCCGCCGCCCTCCTCGTAGGACCGCCCCGACTGTTCCTCAGCCAGGTCGATCAGCGGGCGAAGGACGTCGGTCTCGAACACCGAGTCGACGCCCTGGAGGATCGCCGCCATCCGCTCCAGGCCCATGCCGGTGTCGATGTTCTTCTGCGGCAGCTCGGTGAGGGTGCCGTCCTCGGCGAGGTCGTAGGTCATGAAGACGTGGTTCCAGTACTCGAGGAATCGATCCGAGTCGTCGCCGAGCTTCTCACCCGGTGAACCGAACTCCTCGCCTCGGTCGAGATGCATCTCCGAAGACGGGCCGCAGGGGCCGGTCGGCCCCGCCTGCCAGAAGTTCTCCGAGCGCGGCAGCTGCACGATCCGCTCCTCCGGCACCCCGATCGACTTCCAGATCTCGATGGCCTCCTCGTCGGGCCCGAGGCCCAGCTCCTCGTCCCCTTCGAACACGGATACCCAGATCAGTTCGGGGTCGAAGCCGAAGCCCTCGACCGAGAGCTCCCACCCCCACGGGATCGACTCCTCCTTGAAGTAGTCGCCGAAGCTCCAGTTGCCGAGCATCTCGAAGAAGGTGAGGTGGCGGGCGGTGTTGCCGACCTCCTCGATGTCGGTGGTGCGGAAGCAGCGCTGAACGTCGGCCACCCGCGGGGCCGGCGGCTGCTCGCGGCCGAGGAAGTAGGGCTTGAACGGCTGCATCCCGGCCGTGGTGAGCAGCACCGACGGGTCATGCACGGAGGGCACCAGCGAAGCGGAGGGCACGATCCTGTGCCCCCGCTCGGCGAAGAAGTCGAGGTATGTCTTGCGGATCTCGTCCGAGGTCACGCTCTCAGTCTAGGAACGAGACCGGAAATGAGAGCGGCCGGCGCCTGAGGCGCCGGCCGCTCGTGGTGCATCACTCGCTCTTGGCTACGGGATGATCGCGGCGGTCACCGTCTCCGCCCCGAGCAGCCTCGTGGCCTTGACCTTGAACTTGACCTTCTTGCCGGTCCGGCTCAGGTTCAGGGCGACGTAGCTCGTGCCGCGCACGCTGGTCACCCTGGGCGCCCTCTGCTTCTTCTTAGCGGCGCTGGCCTTCTTCCCGCCACCACCAAAGAGGGTCTTGAACACGTTGCCGACCGTCGGCCAGCTCAGCAGGATCTCCGACGTAGGCCCGTCGGGCTTGAACGCAATGGTCTTCTGCTGACCCTGCTGTCCGAACTGGCGCTCGACCAGGATCGGGTCGGTCTGGCAGTTGATCCGCGCGTTGATGATCTGCCCGACCGTGCGCAGCTGGCTGCTGTTGATGATCGAGAACGGCGCTGGACCGCCGGTCTCGGTCGCGATCTGGTTCAGGACCGCGAAATCCGCTGTCCCGAACCCGACCACGTATGCCGGGATCAGCGGGCTCTTCCACAGGTTCGAGTTCGGCGGCGAGTTCGGCTGCCCGTCGCTCAGGAAGATCCGCGCGTTGGCGCTCGGATTGTGGCCGTTGGCCTGTGTGAAGGCGGCGTCGTAGTTGGTGCCGCCACTTCCCGAAGCCACCAGGTTGAGTGCCGACTGGATCGCGGCGAAATTGGGTCCGGCCAGGAACGGCCCGAACAGGTTGCTCGCGCCCGTTCCGAAGACCACCGAGCCCATCGTCTTGTCCGGGTTGAAGAAGGCAATGGCCTCCATCAGGTCCGCCCGATAGTTGGACGGGTCGTTGCCCGACATCGAGCCGGAGTCGTCGATGATCCCCTCGATGTTCGTCTTCGGGACGCAGTTCGGGATGGTTCCCGCGCTCGCGCTGGCGCTGCCCACTGTGAGCGCCCCCAGTGCGGCGAGAGTCGAGGCCACCGCCAGCCTCTTGAGTAGTCCGTTCATTCATTCTCCCTGTGTCGAGAAGAGCACCACCGGCCGCCCTATTTGCGACCGCGGGTCTCCCTTGGCATCTTGCGCACTGAACCTACCGCAACTCGCGGCTACGTGATGGTGCCGTGCCCGACGACCAGATCGTCGTCCATCAGGCAGGCGATCTGGCCCGGCGCGACCCCGTCCGCGGGCTCGTCGAGCGCAATCGTGGCCGTGCCGTCCCGTGCCGGTGGACGCTCGAGCCGGCAGCTCCGTGCCTGGGAGCGGTAGCGCAGACGCACGGCGTTCACCCGCTCGGCCCCGCGGTGCAGCCTGGCGTCCCGGATCCGGACCGTGTCGCTCGCGAGCTCGCCGCGCGCGCCCACCACCACCCGGTTCGCCGCGGCGTCCGTCTCCAACACGTAGAGCGGCGACTCCGACGCGACGCCGAGCCCCCGGCGCTGGCCCACCGTGAAGTTGTGCTGGCCGCGATGCGTGCCGAGCCGGTGTCCGGCCCGGTCGACCACCTCTCCACGCCGGTCGCCGAGTCCCGCGTGGCGCCGGAGGAAGCGGCGCTTGCCCTGGCCCGCCAGGAAGCAGAGATCCTGGCTCTCCGCGCGGCCCGCGACCTCGAGGCCGGCCTGCTCGGCGATCGCCCGGACCTCGGGCTTGGTCAGGTCCGCCAGCGGGAACCGCAGCCGAGCGAGGGAGGACGGCCTCAGCGCGGAGAGCATGTAGGTCTGGTCCTTGGCGGCGTCGGCGGGACGGGCGAGCAGGGGGCCGTCGCCGTCGTCTGCGATCCGCGCGTAGTGACCCGTCGCGAGCCCCACCGCCCCAACCCGATCCGCGAGAGCGATCATCGCGTCGATCCGGACCTCGCCGTTGCACAGGACGCATGGGTTGGGCGTCCGTCCGGAGGCGTAGCCGTCGAGGAACGGCTGGACCACGCCGGCGCGGAACTCCGGCTCCAGGTCCAGGGTGAGGTGCGGGATGTCAAGCGAATGGGCCACGCGGCGAGCCCTCAGGACCGCCTCCGGCGAGCAGCAGCTCTGCTCGCCGTCGGTTCGGGCGTCCGCCCAGAGCTTCAGGGTGACGGCGACCACCTGGGCACCCGCGGTGCGCTCCCTGAGAGCGGCGACCGCGGAGTCCACGCCCCCGCTGAGCGCCACGAGCACCCGGTCCCCCGCCTGCGCCGCGAGGGACTCCCCGCTCCCGGCCAGTGAGGAGAGCGCCCGGTGCAGCGCGTCGGCCGCGAGGTCGGCGGCGTGCCGGTGTGTCGGGGCGAGGCCGCCGAGCTCCCCCGCGAGGTCCTCAGGCCCGATCGAGGCAGCCTCCAGGACGCCTGCGCCCTCGACGAGCTCGGCCGCGGCGGCCGCCGCGGCCGTGGTGGCGGCGCAACCATCGCTGTCGAAACTGACCCGCGTGATGCGGCCGTCCTCCGCCAGCAGCGATAGTCGCACGAGGTCGCCACAGGGGGCGCCTCCGGCCGAGCCGCTGTGCGAGCCGCCGGGCGCGGGCCCACGGCGGGAGCCGTCGCTCAGGTAGTGCTCAATTGCCTCCGCGCTCATCACGCCAAGGGTACGAACAAACGGCGCCGAAACGGCGCCGTTGTTAGGAGGCTCCAACCTGCCGTTCCGCTCCGGCTTGGAAACCCGTGTTGCACAGGTGGTGGTCTAACCGGCGACCCCACGGGGCCGCCGGAATTCGACCCCCAAGCCAATTTATGTTGGGTAACTCTTGGGAGCGGTGGCGTACAGGCCAGGGCCCACCAGGAATCTTACTCGGGCTCCTCGAGGAGGAACCAGGATGAGATGAGCCCGTCGCGGATGCCGAGCTCGATCGCGACCGGGGAGGTGTCGCCGACCTCCTCCGAGTCCCGCCACACGTACTGGAGCTCCGCGTGCACCAGGACCCCCGAATCCCGGTTCTCGATCTCGACCGGGACGTAGCGGCGGATCAGGTGGTCGAAGACCTTGCCCGCCCACTCCATCGCCTCCAGGCGGCCACGGTGGACGGTCCGCTCTGTGCGGATCTCGACCTCGGGATGGACGAGCTCGCCCACCGCCGCCCGGTCGCCCGTGCTGAGGGCGGCCAGGAAGCGGCGGGCGAGGTCGTCGCGAGGGTCAGCCAGCTATCTGCCGCTCACCTTTCGGACCCAGCGCCTCGGGCGCCTGTCGAGGCTCGCTCCTCCGATGAGGCTCGCCCCGATGGCCCCGGCGCCGAGCACCAGCAGGATGAACGGCCACCAGAAGAAGCCGTTCTCGCGGTCGCTACGGTCGGTATCCAGGTCCTGGCCGGCCACGATCGCGAACAGGATGAGGCCGATCGCACCGATGTAGACGGGTCCCCGGGTCCCGATCAGCGCCGCGGAGACGATCAGGAACAGGCAGACCAGCAGGCCGGCCACGTCCCAGAGCCCGGAGGGGCTCTCGCCCGCACCCTCGCCGCCGCCGAACGTCAACGCATCCTGGATCGTGTTGCCGATCGAGCCGCTGATGCTGAGCACGAGCGTCGCGATCACGGCCGCGATGCCGGCGGCGGTCAGCAGCTCGGAGGCCTGCCATAGGCCCTCCCGATCGCGCCGCCACAGGACGATGCCGACGGCCACCATCGCGATCGCGTAGGCGAGCAGCAGCCCTCGCAGCACGTCGTTGTCCGCGAACACGCCGTCGGTCAGCACCTCGTCGAAGAACGCGAGGTAGCCGACCAGCAGAGCGAGCGCTCCGGCCAGCAGCTGGAACCGCACGCCCGCGACGATCCCGGCGTAGCCGGCGAACGCCGCGGTCACCAGCGCGATCCAGCAGACGTTCATGGGCGCCGAGGGGTCGCCCCCGACGGCGTCCACGAAGTTTCCCAAAGCGAACGGCACGAACACCAGTCCGAACACCGAGGCGATCGCCTGCCACTTGCGCAGGCCGCCGGTGTCCCGGAGGGTCGCCACGGCGCCCCCATAGAGCACCACCGCCGCGGCCAGGTAGACGGCGAAGAGGGCCCAGGCCCCCCAGCCTTCGTTCTCGACGAATCCCGAGGGATTGTCCTTTCGCACCGACAGCACCAGCACGCCGACACCGAGCAGCAACGCGCCGAGGGCGCGAAACAGGTCGCGGCTGTCGTCGGGTGTGACGAGATCTCTCATATCTGTCTCCCTTTGAGTACTCCTTTGATGGGTCGTGGACTTCCCCGCGCTCCTACCCCCTGCGCAGGTTCTGGATCAACTGCCGCGGCTTGTCGCCGAGGCTCGCCTCCTTGACCCCGCTGAGCAGGATGCCCAGGCCTCCCAGCACGAGCAGCACGATCGGCCAGACCCCGAGCTTGGATGGGTCCGCCTTGTCGCCCTCGTCGAGGTCGAAACCGGCGATCAGCAGGAACAGGAACAGCCCTATTGCGCCCACGTAGACGGGTCCGCGCAGGCCGATCTGGGCTCCGAGCCCGACCAACCCGAGCGAGATCACCAGCAGCAGGATGTCCCAGAACCATGAGGTGTCGATGGGAGCGACGGGGCTGGTCGCGAGTGGGTTCAGGCTCGCGATCGAGGCGATCCCGAGGGAGCACGCCAGCACCGCGCTGATCCCGGCGGCGGTGAACAGCTCGGATGCCTTCCAGAGCGCCATATCGCCGGCGGGCTCCACCGCGGTGTCGGCACGGTTGTCTCCGCCGGGGTTGGTCCGCCATAGGTACAGAGCCCCCGCGAGCAGGCCGATCGAGAGGATGCCCAGCAGGCCTCGGTAGACACCGATGTGGCCGCCGATCCCCTCGTCGCCGAGGATCTTGTCCCACAGCTCCGACCACGCGACGATCAGCGCGAGTCCGCCCAGCAGGATCTGGAACCGGATGCCCCGAACCGCGCCTGCGTAGAAGCCGAGCGCGGCGACCACCAGGAAGATCCAGGTCAGGTTGAGCGCGGCATCGGGCGTGTCGTCGATCGTCGAGACGAACTGGACCAGGGTCAGGGCGACGAAGATCAGCCCGAAGACCGAGTACACCGTCTGCCACGGCCGGAGCCGCCCGCCGGTGTCGCTCGGGGGCAGGATCGAGCCGCCGTAGAGCAGCACGGCGGGAATCGCCAGCAGGATCAGCACGATGCCGTCGCCGAAATCGTCGCCGACGGCCGCCTTGCGCAGCAGCAGCATCAGCATCCCGATGCCGAACAGCAGGCCCCCGATCTTCCGGAGGGCGTCGCGCGTGTCGTCAGGCCTCAGAAGCTCGTTCATTTCATCCCTTCGACGAGGGTGGTCAAGAGGTCGGGCGAGACCCTATCGCTGGCCGGGTCTCAGCCGCCTTCGAGGGTGGCCTTGAAGCGGGTGATCTGGTCATACGCGCGCTGGATCGCGGCTCGATCGATGGCGCCCTTCTTCTCGGCCT
This sequence comes from uncultured Solirubrobacterales bacterium, assembly GCA_963752605.1. Classification (GTDB taxonomy): domain Bacteria; phylum Actinomycetota; class Thermoleophilia; order Solirubrobacterales; family 70-9; genus CAVVYW01. The sequence goes on along the minus strand of CAVVYW010000005.1, from coordinate 292,490 downwards.
TCACGATCCCGCGCAGGGCCGCCCTCGAGGCCGCCGAGCTGGTCCCGTACAGGATCAGGTCGCCACCAGCGTTGAGCGCGGCGATGCCCGCCTCCTCAGGCGAGGTCACGTCCTGGATCGCGCGGGCCTCCAGGTCGTCGGTGATGATCAGGCCCTCGAAACCGAGCTGGTCGCGCAGCTGCTGGATGGCCGTGGGTGAGAGCGAGGCCGGGTTCTCCGCGTCGATGTCCGGATAGATGGCGCTGGACATCATCACCAGGTCCACGCCCGCGTCCACGGCGGCCTGGAACGGCTCGAGCGCCGCCTCCTGGTCGATAGCGCTGGCGGCGATGTCGACCCTGCGGAAGTCGGTGTTGACCGTCGAGAGCCCGAGGCCCGGGAAGTGCTTGGCCGTCGCCGAGACGCCACCCTCCTGGAGGCCCTGGATGAACGCGACCCCGAGCTCCGAGACGAGTGCCGGATCGTCGCCAAAGGTCCGCGTCTTGATGGTGTCGGCGGTCTGCGGGATGTTGACGTCCATGAGCGGCGCCAGGTTCACGTTGATGCCCAGCGGCTTCAGGAATTGCGCAGTCTTCTGACCCTCGGCCTTGGCCGCGGTCGGGTCGCCTGACTCGCCGAGCTCGCTGGGATCTAGGTCCGGCGGCCCCGGAAGCCGCTTCACGAAACCGCCCTCCTGGTCGACCATCACCAGCAGCGGCGGGTTGTCGCCCTCCCGTGCCGCCTTGCGCAGCTTCTGCAGGTCCCTCTGGACGTCGTCCGGCTGCAGGTCCCCGATCAGGATCACGCCGCCGATCTGGCCCTTCCGGGCCTGCTTGGTGATGCGCTTGTCAACCCCGCGCTCGCCGACCGGCGCGATGATCGACTGGCCCGCGAGCCTCTTCAGCGGGGTCGCCTCGGCCCCACCCTCGTCATCCCCACCGGAGGCAAGCGCGATGACCCCGATGATCAGCGCGACGACGATCGCGCCTGCGCCGATCGCCTGCCGCCGCCGCACCTTGGCCGGGAGCTCGCGGTGGCGCTCGAGCAGGCTGCGGAGACCGCCGAGGCTGCCGGCGGCGGCGGCGCGGGCCCGGCGGGGGCGCCGTTGCCTGGTGCGATCCCGCGGGCGCCGCCGCTCGCCGGTGTCGAGCAGATCCTCCTCACCGGTGGGATATCGGCGCTCACCCGTGTCGTAGGGGTCGGACTCCACGGCCTCGTAGGCCTCTGCCGGGGGCTGGTAGGGATCGCCCGGCCGCGGCGGCGGCTTCGGGGGCACCCACTTCTCCCTGTCACCGGCATCGAGCTCGCGCTCGCCCGTGCCGACCTCGCGCTCGCCGGGGTCGATCTCCCGCTCGCCGGCGTCGATCTCCCGCTCGCCGGTATCGAGGTCGCGCTCCTCCGTCTCGCTCGGGGTCGGCAGCCACGACCGGCTGGGCTCGTAGGGGTCGCCGGGGCGCGGCAACTCCTTCTCCTCCTCCTCTTCGGGGAATCCGAAGTCACGCTCCCGGCTGAACGAATCGCGCTCGCGGGTGTTGAACGTGTCGTCGTCCTCGCGGTCGCGACGGCGCCGCGGCCGGGCAGGCGCGTCCTCCCACTCGAACGGGTCGTCCTGGTCCGGAGGCGGCCGATCCTCCATCACTTCCCCCTTCCTCCACGAAGCGAAAGCCCCAGCTCACGGAGCTGCTTCTCGTCCACGGACGCCGGCGCGCCGGTGAGCGGGTCGGCGCCCGAAGCGGTCTTCGGGAAGGCGATCACCTCCCGGATCGAGTCCGCGCCATGCAGCAGCGCAACCATCCGGTCGACCCCGTACGCGATCCCGCCATGCGGCGGCGCGCCAAAGCGGAGCGCATCGAGCAAAAACCCGAATCGCTCCTCGGCCTGTTCTTCGTCGATGCCGATCGCCGCGAACACGTTTCGCTGCACGGCTGGGTCCGAAATACGGATCGACCCACCGCCGATCTCCCAGCCGTTCCAGACAACATCGTAGGCCTTGGCGCGGGCGTCGCCTGGGCGGTCCGCGTCAAAGTCGCCGGCTGGCGAGGTGAACGGATGATTGAGGGGATCCCAGCGCTGCTCGTCCTCGTTCCACTCGACCAGTGGCCAGTCGACGATCCAGGTGAGCTCGTGCGCGCCCGGGTCGATCAGGCCGAGCTTCTCGCCCAGGCGCGCCCGGAGCGTGCCCAGGACGGCCGCCGAGATGGGCGGGGCGTCAGCCACGAGCAGCAGCACGTCGCCCTCGGAGGCGCCGAGCGCCTGGTTGGCTGCGGAAATCTCGCCCTCTGAGAGGAATTTCGCCACCGGCGAGCGCCAGCCATCGGCCTCCACGACGGCCCAGACCAGGCCCTTGGCGCCCAGCTCGGTCGCCTGGTCCACGAACGAGTCCAGGTCGGCGCGCGAGAACTCCTGGGCGCCGGCGTTAAGGCCGCGGACCACCGCGCCGCCCTCGATCGCGCCGCGGAAGGCCTTGAACTCGCTCTCCCGGAACACGTCGGTGAGCTCGGTGAGCTCCAGGCCGAACCTGAGGTCCGGCTTGTCCGTCCCGTAACGGGCGATCGCCTCGTCGTAGGAGAGGCGCCGCATCGGCAGCGAGACCTCGATGCCCGCCTCGCCGAGCACGTGGGCGATCAGGTGCTCGTTCAGCTCGATCACGTCGTCGGTATCGACGAACGCCATCTCGATGTCGAGCTGAGTGAAGTCGAGCTGCCGGTCGGCCCGCTGATCCTCGTCGCGGAAGCAGCGGGCGATCTGGAAGTAGCGCTCGAGGCCGCCGATCATCAGCAGCTGCTTGAACAGCTGGGGCGATTGGGGAAGGGCGTAGAAGGAGCCGTGCTGGCGCCGGCTGGGAACCAGGAAGTCGCGCGCCCCCTCCGGGGTCGACCGGGTCAGGATGGGCGTCTCGATCTCGAGGAAGCCCTCGCCGGAGAGGAACTCGCGCATTGAGTTGGCGACACGGTGGCGAAGCATCATCGCCTCGCGCATCCGGTCGCGGCGCAGGTCGAGATAGCGGTAGCGGAGCCTGGTCTCCTCGCTCACGTCCCCCGCGAACGACTCGATCTCGAAGGGCGGGGTGTCGGCGTCCGAAAGCAGCTCCACGTCGGTCACCTTGATCTCGACCTCTCCGGTCGGCAGGTCCTTGTTGACCGTCTCGGGGTCACGGCGGACGACCGTCCCCCTGGCGCTGAGCACGTCCTCCGCTCGGAGGTCATGGCCCAGCTTGAATGCGTCGCCCGCCTCATCCGGGTTCAGCACGAGCTGGACCAGCCCGGTCCGGTCCCGCAGGTCGATGAAGATCAGGCCGCCGTGATCGCGGCGGCGGTGCACCCAGCCGGCGACGCGGGCCTCGCTGTCCACACGGTCCGGCAGCACCTGGCCGCACCAGGCGTCCCGGTACGCATTGGCCTTCAGAGCGGGGAATTCGTCGCCCATGGCGACGGCAGTCTGCCAGTCCCTACCTACTCGCGAGCTGCTCGGCGACCTTGGCGGGGTCGATCTCCCGCTCCTCGCCCGAGCCCATGTCCCTCAGCGTCGCGCCGTCGTCGCCCAGGATCAGCGCGTAGCGGGCGCCGAGCCGGTCAGCCTGCTTCATCTGGCCCTTCACCGCGCGATCGGCGAGGTCGAGGTCGGCCGCGAGGCCGGCGCGGCGCAGCTCGGTCGCGATGGACATGGCGCGCTCCCGCCCGTCCCCCTCGGCGACGATGAAGACGAGCGTGGAGGGCTCCTCCGCCTCCTCGCCGAGCGCCAGCGCGACGCGCTCGATCCCGATCGCCCAGCCGATGGCCGGCGTCGGCGGTCCGCCGAGCTGCTCGACCAGCCCGTCGTAGCGGCCGCCTCCGCCGACGCCCGACTGTGCGCCGAGCCGCTCGCACTCGAACTCGAACACGGTGCGGGTGTAGTAGTCGAGCCCGCGGACCAGGGTCGGGTCGAGGTCGTAGGCCACGCCCTCGCGGTCCAGGTGCGCGCGAACGGCCTGGAAGTGCTCCGCGTCCTCTGGGTCGAGGCGGTCGAGCAGCTTCGGCGCCTCCTCCATCACCTTCTGCGTCCCCTCGTGGTCGGCGTCGAAGGCGCGCAGCGGATTGGTGTCGATGCGCGCCCGGACCTTCCTCCGAGAGCTCCTTCTCGTGGGAGCGGAGGTAGTCCGCGCAGCTCCTCGAGGTAGGCCTGCGCGCGCGCCCTGGGAGCCGAGGCTCCCCAGCCGCAGGCGCACCCCCTCCACCCCCAGCTCCGCCAGCAGGTCGCTCAACAGCAGAATCAGCTCGGCGTCCACGAGCGGAGAGTCGGAGCCGATCGCCTCGACGTTCACCTGGCTGAACTGCCGGTATCGCCCGGCCTGGGGCCGCTCGTGGCGGAAGAAGGGGCCGGAGGTCCAGAGCTTCACCGGCTGAGCCAGCTTGTGCATGCCGTGCTCGAGGTAGGCGCGGCAGACCGACGCGGTCGCCTCCGGGCGCAGCGTCAGGCTCCGCCCGCCCTGGTCGGTGAAGGTGAACATCTGCTTCTGGACGATGTCGGTGGACTCCCCGACGCCGCGGGCGAAGAGCTCGGTCTCCTCGAAGGCTGGGGTGTCGATCCGCCCGTAGCCGGCGATCTCGACGAGCCGCCTGGCGGACTCCTCGATCCGGCGGCGCACCGGCTGCTGCTCCGGAAGTACGTCAAAGGTCCCCCGCGGGGCTTTGAACTTCGACGCCATGTGCGCAGCCTACGTGGGGGTCCGGCTATCGAGCCAACTCGGCGAGGAACGGATTCGACGCCCGCTCGGCGCCCAACGTGGTGATGCCCATGTGTCCGGGATAGACCGTCGTCTCGGGAGGATGTCCGTCGACCAGGGTGCGGATCGACTCGAGCAGGGTCTCCCAGTCCCCGCCGGGGAGGTCGGTGCGGCCCACGGAGCCCTGGAAGAGCACGTCCCCCGAGAAGATCGCGTCCTCGCCCCGTACCGAGTAGGTGACGTGGCCCGGGCTGTGGCCGGGCGTGGAGATGACGTCGATCTCGAATCCCGCCAGCTCGAGCACCTCGCCTCCGCTCACCGTGTGGTCCGCGTCGTAGTCCTCAAAGGGCCCGAAGCCGGGCCAGGGGACGAACGAGTTGATGTCGGCCAGCACCGGCACCTCGATCTCGGGGCACCAGACCGGCGCCCCGGTCGCCTTCGCCACCGGCGCCACCGCTCCGATGTGATCGAAGTGGGTGTGGGTGAGGAGGATCGCCTCGACGGTGAGGCCGAGCTCGTCCACGGGCGCGAGGATCCGCTCCGCCTCGTCCCCCGGATCGACGATCACGGCGCGGTCGGAGCCGTCGGCGCGGAACAGGAAGCAGTTCTCCGCCACCTGGCCGACGGTGAACATCCGGACGTCCATCACTGACCCCCGCCCTGCGAGCGGGCGAGGCGCTCCTGCTCCTCCTTGCGCAGCTGGCGGTTGTAGAAGAAGCGGTCCACGTAGTAGGCCATCGGCACGTAGAACCCGACCATCGCCGCGGAGAGCGCCGCCGTCGTCCCGGCGGGCTCCTTGAACAGGAAGACGAGCCCCGCGAAGAAGAGACCGGCGGCGAGGGCGCCCTTCTGGAACGCGCTGCCCCAGCTCGGCGGCTTCGGGCCGGTCTGCTGCTGGCCCCTGCCCCTTCCCTTGCCTTTCCGGTTACGGGCGCGGGCCTGAGCCTCCGCCCGGCTGCGCGGGCGCCCCCGGGCCGGGCGGCTGTCGATCCGGCCAGTCTGGGTGCCGCGGTGCTTGCGGCGGCGCTTCTTCTTCGTCTGAGCCACGTCCCCGGAATTTACCGGCCCGGCGTCATCGGCCGCTCAGCCCCCGCACCGCTCCAGGGCCCGCTCCAGCACGTGCTCGTCGGCGTCGAAGTTCCGGATGGGCGGCTCCCCGGGATAGCCCTCGAGGGCGACCTCTGGGGCAAGGCCAACCAACTCCGCCTCGATGGGCCGGGCTCCGTGCTCGGCCGCGCGACGGCCGATCTCATCGACCACCCTGGCGAGTGGGACCGCGCCCGGGTCGTGGATGTTCACCGAGACCTGGGTGCGCTCACCCTCCCGCGGCATGCCCAGGGCCCGGACCCCCGGCAGTCCCCCGCCGTCCTCGCGGATCTCGGCGGCGATCTCGCGAGCCACTTCCGGGTTCGGGGTGTCGAGCTCGACGTTGAAGGCGACCAGCGGCGGGCGGGCGGTGACCAGGGTGGCTCCGGCGCTCGGGTGCGGGGCCGGGGGCCCCAGGTCCGGCACCAGCTCACCGGAATCCATGCGCCTGGCGAGCTCGGCCGGCCCGCCGCGCCGGAAGAAGGCACGCTCTCGTCGCTCCGGCGACGAGGCCAGCTCGCCGTAGAGGAACACCGGGATCCCGAGCTCGGCGATCCCCTCCGCCACCTTCTGCGCCACCGCGACCGCGGCCTCGTGGTCGTCGTCATGGACCCAGACCGCGGGGCAGACGTCGAGTGCGCCGATGTGCGGATGTGCTCCCTGGTGGCCCCGCATGTCGATCAGGTCCATCGCGTGCTGGGCGCCCGCGAGCATGGCCTCTGCCAGGCGGTCGCCCTCCGCTGCGATGGTGAAGACGCTTCGGTTGTGCTGCGGGTCCGCATGGACGTTCAGCACCGTGCAGTGGCCCCCGAGCGTCGCCTGGAGCGCATCGATCACCCGCTCGCTCCTCCCGTCGGAGAAGTTCGGGACGCCGACCAGGAGGGGGTCCCCGGCCACTTCAGACCAGCAGCTCGCCGTCGCGGACCAGCGGCTCGCCGTCGAGCTCCACCGTCGGCTTCAGGACCACGACGTCCAGGTGGACCGGCACCTGCACGTTTCCCCCGATCGCCGCCGACGCGCCGAAGGCGACGTGGGCGGTACCGAGGATCTTCTCGTCCTCAAGGATGTTGCCGGTCATCATCGCCTTCTCGTTCGTGCCGACCCCGAGCTCGGCCACGTTCGTCCCGTCCTCACCGTGCTCGGTGAGCAGCTCCATGAAGGCCATCCCCTGACCGCCGCGGGCCGAGGTGAGGTGCCCGCCCTCGACCACGAGCTCCACCGGCTCCGACGCCCGTCCGATGCCCGCCATCGACCCGTCGACCACCAGGGTGCCGTAGCCGTCCGCGGGCGCGACGAACCCCTCGCCGCAGGGCAGGTTGCCGAAGGCGCCCGGCTCGGTCAGCTCGCCGGCGTCCGGGATAGCGCTTCGGCCCTCCAGGGACAGGACGAGCTCGCTGCCGTTCGGGCAGGTGAGGCGCGCCTCTGAGGCCGCCTCGAGCGCCTCCGCGACCGCGTCGCCCTTGCGGCGGAGCCCCTCCATGTCGGCGCTCATCACCCGCGCCAGCATCTCCTCGGTCACGCCGGGAAGGGTCGCGATGCGCGCCCCGGCCTCGCTCGCCCGCTTGCGCGCCGCTGTGTGCGAGAGCGACTGCACGGTCGGCGCCAGCACCACGTCCGCCGCAGCCATCGCCTCGGCGATCGGCCCGGGCGGCTCGGCGGCGTGGGACGCCCGCTCGGCCATCACGGCGAGGGTCGCGTCGGCGCCGACCTCCGCGGCCTCCGATCGCATCCGGTCGCCCATGCCCTGGGTCGCCGGGTTGCAGACGACCAGCACCTCCTCGCCCTCGCGAACGCCGAGGCAGTCCCGGACGACCGCTCGCACCGCTTGATCGAGATCGCTCACCGCGGGAACCCTAGAACCCGTCGCTACGATTCACCGTCCCCGCCGGGGTAGCTCAGTGGTTAGAGCAGCGGAATCATAATCCGCGTGTCGGGGGTTCAAATCCCTCCCCCGGCATCCTCGTTTCCCTGCAAACCGGCCGTTTCCGCGTCGGCGGTTTCTTCGGGGCGGCTCAACGCGCATGACGGGTCTGCTCGTAATGGCGAGCCTGCCGAGCGCGATTGCCGCATGCGGCTGAGCACCAGGTGCGCCGCGGATGGTCCTTGGCGAACATCAGCACGCATCCCGGCGCCTCGCAGGCGCGCAGCTGTTCCGCAGCGGGCCCCGTGATCAGCTCAATCGCATCTGCAGCCAGGGTGGCAAGTGCGATCTCGGTGGAATCGGCGCCGTGGTAGTCGAGCTCGGCGCGGGGTCGCCCCCGCTTGTCGCCAACGGCGCGAACCGAGGCGGGAGCAGCGGCGGCCGCGGCATTCAGCATCTCGAGAGCGTCACTGGGAACCGGGGCGCCGTCGACCACCGCATGTAGGGCGTCGCGGACGGCCGCGCGGAGATCGAGGAAGGCCGCCCGTCGCGACGGGTCGGCGTCGCGCGCCGCCGCTGGCAGGCGGTCGCGGATGCCCACGAGCCATGCCTTCAACCCATCGACCGTCTCGAGCCCATCGAACGGATCGCGGGCAACGGCATAGAGGGTGTTGTGTAGCTCGACGGCCAGCGGCTCATGGCGAAGCGGGCCGGGATATGACGCTCTCATATTCCTAACGGTAGCTGATCGGTGCTGCCGTTAGGGATCTGCTACTGTCGTCCTAACGGCTGTTACGCAGCCCAAACGTTAGAGACGATTCCTACGAAGGAGCCCAAATGCCCCGCATTCAATCCGTCGAGCCCGATCAGGCGACCGGCAAGGCCCGGGACTTGCTTGACGCCGTCAAGGCCAAGCTCGGTTTGACCCCGAACATGACCAAGGCGATGGCAGCCTCGCCGGCGACCCTGGAGGGTTACCTGGGGCTGTCCGGCGCGCTGGGAGCAGGCAGCATCGATGCCGCGACCGCCGAGCGGATCGCCCTCGGCGTGGCCGAGATCAACGAGTGCTCGTACTGCCTGTCGGCGCACTCCTACCTGGCCGAGAACGTCGCCAAGCTCGACGAGACAGAGATCGAGCGGGCGCGCCAGTTCGAGTCCGCTGACGATCACGCCGCGGCGGTGCTGAGGTTCGCGCGGGCGGTGGTCGGCACCCGAGGTGGCTCAAACGCCGACATCGAGGCAGCTCGTGGAGCCGGACTCACGGACGAACAGCTGGCCGACATCGTCGGGCTGGTTGCCGTGAACGTCTTCACGAACTACTTCAACAAGACGTTTGATGTCGATGTCGACTTCCCGCGGGTCGACCCGCATGAGGACGCGCTCGCGGCATAGCTCTCCCCTCCCCGAGGCCCCGGCCCGGCGGCTGCAAGCACAACGCAGCCGCCGGGTCAGCGGCCACGAAGCTCCCCGCTTCCTCCGCGAACATAAGCGAGCACCACGGTCGACCGCCCGTGGCTACCGATGGAGGGAATGAGATGACAACGCCACCCGCCCACGACACACGACTCGAACGAATCCTCGGTGTCCCTCTGGCCGTCGATGCAATGCGTCAGTGGCCGCAGAGCGGCGAGGTGATAAACGGCCGGGAACGCATTGGCGAAGTGGAGTCGCACTTCAAAGGCCTGCGACTTGCGGTCGGTCGGCGCCATGCCTGCGGCGACACGCTTGTTGTGGAGTGGAGCACGGACTACGGCGACGGTCGCGTCTACCGCAACGTCACCGTCGCGGACCTGCGAAACGGGCAGGCGATCCGAGTGACCGACTACTGGGGCGAGCCATTCGAAGCGCCCGACTGGAGGGGCTCGCTCGCCGACGGGCTCGACATGCCATCCGAGGGGATTTGGCCAGCAGCCGAAGACCTTGAAGGCGACGACTCAGCGCCCTGATCATTGCTTCGGCACCAGGATCTGCGCGAGGGCTCCGCTCTGGAAGCGTTCCTCTTCGACGACGTCCAGCTTCAGGTGCTCTCCCAGCTCGGCGAACGGGCTGTGCCCCGCGCCGATCGCAATCGGGACCGTCGTCAGCTGGTATTCGTCGACGAGGCCCAGGCGGGTCAGCGACTTGGCGAAGTCGGGGCCTCCGTGGACCAGGACCGTCCCTTCGTCGTCCCGAGCCTTCAGGTCCGCAATCGCCGCGCCCAGGTCCCCGCCGAAGATCTCCGCCGGTCCCCACTCCGCCTTCTCCAGGGTGTGTGAGAAGACAGCCTTCGGCTTCTCGTTCATCGCGGTCGCGATCGGCCCCTCGGACGCGGCCCAGTGCGGGCCCATGATCTCGTAGCTGCGGCGGCCCATCGCGTGAACGCCGGCCTCCTCGAGCGCGCGCAGGGTCCACTCCCTCCCGTCGTCGCTGAACCACTCGAACATCCATTCATGGGTCCCGTCGGGGCTGGTGACAAAACCGTCGAGGGACATGATCATTTTGAGAATCACTCTTCTATCGCTCATGGAGGTAGAGACCCGCCCCCTCGCTTGAATTCATCGCCCAGCGGGGGATTCGGAAAAGAGAGCGGGCACCCAACTCGCGACTTTCTCCCGAACGTAGGTGATCTGCCCGTGCGTGAGAGGGGCTGCCGGCACCTCGGGCCGCCAGCTCCGCGCTAATCCTCGTACGCGGTCAGAGCCTCTTTCGTCTGCTCCTCCAACTCAGCGGGGTCGCACGCGGAGTAGATATAGGTGCAGGCCTGGGAATAGCCGATGCTGAACAGCTCCGCCGAGTCGGCGTCGATGGGCAGGCTGTTCGGGGCAATCACGGTGTCGACGATCTCGTGACAGTCGGCGAGGTCGCCTTGCCCGCTGTCCACGCAGGCCCGCGCGACCCCGTCCCGGAAGTACTGGGCGTCCTCCTCGGTACCCGAGTCGCCGTCCCCGCAGCCCGCGAGCAGGACGAGCGACAGGCTCCCCACGATGGTGGCGGCGCGCATGCCGGCGCATGCTATCCGCGGGCCGCGAGGGGCGGGAAGAAGACCTCCTGACGCTCGACTAGGGTCACGCCCGTGTGGGGCGCCCGAACATGCAGGCGGCTGGCCGCGGCCGCGATCGCGGTAACAGCAGCGGTCGGTGGGTCGGGCTGCGGCGAGAAGGACGAGCCGGCGGTGACGACGCCCACGACGAGCGTGCCCACGGGCCCGACCACCCCGACGCCGACGACCACGGCGCCGGCGACCCCGAAGAAACCTACGCCGTAGTCAGCGGGCCTGCTCGCGCAGCCACTGCGAGAAGGCCTGTGCCTGCTGGCTCGGATCCGACTGCCGCGGGGCCGGGTCCACCGTGGACCCATTACCCGCCCCCTGTGCCTTCCCCGCAGCCTTGGTCGCGTCGTCCGAGCCGCCCGAGCTGATCGCGACCGCAATGCCCACCACGAACAGGACCGCGACCGCAGCCGCCGCCGCGAGCCTGGCCCTGCCCCTGGCGGGGAGGCCGCGCCGTGTCCGCCGGCGGGTTCGCTGCGGCGCGGAGTCCATCGCCCGGGTGGGGCTGGTGGCCGGCGTCCGACTCGCGGTGCGCCTCGTCAGGGGTCGCGTCGGTGCGGCCGTTCCGTTCACGGTGAGGAGCGCCTCTCCCAGCGCGGTCGCGTCCTCGAAGCGGTCGCGCGGATCCTCGCGGAGACAGCGCTCGACGATCTCGGTGAGCTCCGGCGGGCGTCGCCCCGCGGGCAGCGTCTCGTCCGCGACCACGCCGCAGGCGTAGACGTCGGTCGCCGGCGTGATCTTGCCGTCGCTGAGCTGCTCCGGCGCCATGTAGCGGTCGGTGCCCACCACCAGGCCGGTCTTGGTGAGGCGGGTCTCCTCGACCGCCCTGGCGATGCCGAAGTCGGCGATCTTCAGGCAGCCATCGGCCTTTCGGATCAGCAGGTTCTGCGGCTTGATGTCGCGATGGACGAGTCCCCTCTCATGGGCGTGTCCCAGTCCTTCACACAGCTGCTGCAGGATCGGAAGGCGCTCGCCAGCAGGCAGCCCTCTGGGCCGATCGATTCGGTCGGCGAGGGTGCCGCCGTCGATCCACTCCATGACGATGAAGGGGCGATCCCCCTCCTCGCCGACGTCGTAGACCTGGACGACGTTCGGGTGATCGAGCTTCGCCGCCAGCCGGGCCTCCCGCTTGAAGCGCTCACGCAGGTTGTCGTCCCCGGCGAGGTTGTCGGCCAGGATCTTCACGGCCACCTTCCGGCCCAGCTCGTGGTCCTCGGCCAGGTACACGGTGGCCATTCCGCCGTGGCCCAGCCGCTCCCTGACCTCGTAGCGTTTTCCGATTCGGTCGGGACTCATCTGCCGCCCTTTATCTTGGCGTGTCCGGGCGGGACGAAGTCCGACTCCTGTCCCGGTGGGCCGGAGGATTCGCCCTCGCCGCTGGAGCCGGAGTTCCCCTCCCCTTCACCCTGCTCCTTGTCCTTGTCCTTGTCCTTCTCCTTCTTCTCCTCGTCACCCTCGTCCTCCGTCGTGGTGGTGTCCTGCTCGGAGTCGCAGTTGACCACGTTCACGAGCTGATCCGCGCCGGCCTCGACCTCCGGGCGAAGCTCGGTGGGGATGTCGGCCTCAGAGACCGCCGCCCGAAGGTCGTCCGCTCGCTCCGCGGCTCCGCAGACGTCTCCCGCCTCGAGGGCCGCCGCGATCTCATCGCTCATCTCGGCGAGCCGATCCGCCGTCTCCGAGGAGATGCCGGCTGCGGCCGCCGTGTCCTCCCCGTCGGATCTACAGCCTCCCAGGGCGGCCGTCGCCGCAACCAGCGGGATCGCCAACCCCAGGACTTTCAGTTTCCCCACCACACACACCGGACCTCTAGGCATGCCTTACCCACCAGCGCGGGCCAGAAACGAGCTACCCGGGCTGCTCAGGCGATGCGTCCTTCTCTCGGCGGCTGAAGCCGCCGCACGCTCGGATCGGAAGCCTGGGATAGCGCGGGTAGCGCGGGTCTATCCGCGAGAGCTGGCACATCGAGAAGGTGGACCCCCGTGTGTTCCGGATCAGACGCTGGTGCCGGCACCGGTCGCAGAGGCCCGCATCCGGCTCGCTCACCGCTCCTGCTCGTCCCCCTCGGGCTTCGGCTGATTAGGGATGACGCGAATCGTGTCCGCTGCCTGGTCGGTTGCGGACTCGGCGTCCGCCGCTGCGTCCTCTGCCTCCTCGGCGGCGGCCTCCGCCAGCGTCGCGGCGTCCTCGGCGCGCGCCACCTCGCTCTCTCCACCCGCCTCCTCGCCGAAGATCACCCGCTTGATCCGGTCGGCCGCGTACTCGCCGCCGCGCTGGGCTCGCTCCAACGGCTCCGTCAGCTTCACGACCCGCGTCAGCAGAGCGTTCATCCGCTCCGCCTGGTTCAGGGCAGTGTCGGTCTGGCGCTGCATCGCCTCGAGCTGCCTCCGAGAGACCTCCATCAGCTGGGTCACCTCATCGAGGCTGCGGCGCGCGGTGAGCGGCAGCTCGACCAGGGCGACGACTGCCCGGATCGGCTTCGTGACCAACTGCGTCAGCACGCGCCCAGAGTAGTAGCTCGGCGCCCCCCGGGGCCTCGTACTTCACTTTGTATAGTCATGGCGTGAGGACCTTCCGTCGCCTGCTCGGCTTTCTGCGCCCGTACCGGCGTCCGCTGACCGTCTCGCTGCTGCTGGCCTGGCTCGCGATGGGGATGACGGTCGTCATCCCGCTGTTGGTCGGCAAGGCCGTCGACGCGATCGAGAGCGCCAACCGGGACGACATCCTGCCGCTGGCCCTGGCGCTTCTCGGGGCGGGAGTGCTGCGCCTGCTCCTGACCGTCGGCCGGCGGCTGATCGCCGGCAAGGTCTCGCTGGCCGTCGAGTACGACCTGCGCCAGCGCTTCTACGAGCACCTGCAGAGGCTCGAACTGACGTTCTTCGACGGGCAACAGACCGGGCAGCTCATGTCCCGTGCAACCGTCGACCTGCAGTCGATCCGCTTCTTCCTCGGCTATGGCCTGATCTGGGTCAGCCAGAGCGCACTGACGATCCTCTTCGCAGCCGCAGTGATGTTCATCATCGACCCGCTCCTGGCCGTCCTCGCGCTGGCGCCCGTCCCCTTCCTGGTCGCGACCGCCACCCGCTACAGCCGGCGCAACCGGCCGGCGGAGCAGGAGGTCCAGCAGCGGGTCGGCGAGCTGACCGCCGGGGCTGAGGAGAGCGTCTCGGGGATCCGGATCGTGAAGGCGTTTGCGCGCGAGCGGCACATGATGGATCGGTTCCGGCGCGCGGTCGACCGCGTCTTCGACCAGAGCATGGTCTCGACCCGGCTCCAGGCCTTCTACACGCCGCTGATGGGCTTCCTCCCGAACATCGGGCTGGCGGTCGTGCTGCTGGTCGGCGGCAACCAGGTGATCAACGGCCACCTCAGCCTCGGCGACTTCACCGCCTTCTACATCTACCTGGTGATGCTCTCCGGCCCAGTGCGCTGGCTCGGCATGTCGCTGAGCATGGCTCAGCGCGCCGTCGCCTCGGGGAACCGGATGTTCGAGATCCTCGACCGTGAACCCGAGATGGTCAGCCCGCCGGATGCGCCGTCGTTGCCCGATGGCGGCGGCCGGGTCTCGATGCAGCGCGTGACCCTGCGCTATGACAGCGCCGAGCCGGCCCTGACCGGGATCGACCTCGAGGTGCCGCCGGGACGCATCGTGGCGCTGGTCGGGCCGACGGCCTCGGGCAAGACCAGCCTGGTGGGCCTGCTCGCGCGGCTGTACGACCCCAGCGAGGGCCGGGTGGTGATCGACGGCGCGGACATCCGCGATGTCGACCTCGCCTCGCTGCGGCACGAGATCGCCTTCGTCGCCGACGACAGCTTCCTCTTCTCCGACACGGTGGCCGGGAACATCGCCTACGCAAAGCCGGACGCGCCGCGCGAGCAGATCGAGGCGGCCGCGCGCCGCGCGCAGGCCCACGACTTCATCACCCGGCTGCCGGACGGCTACGAGACGATCGTCGGCGAGCGCGGTCTCACCCTCTCCGGGGGCCAGCGCCAGCGCGTGGCGATCGCCCGGGCACTGCTGGCCGAGCCGCGAATCCTGATCCTGGACGACGCGACCTCCTCGGTGGACGCGCGGACCGAGGGCGAGATCAAGCGCGGGCTGCGCGAGGCGATGGAGGGACGCACCACGTTCATCGTCGCCCACCGGCTCTCGACGATCTCCCTCGCTGACGAGATCGTCGTGCTGGACCACGGCCGGATCGTCGACCGCGGGACCCACGAGGAGCTGCTGGAGCGCTGCCCGCTGTACGAGGAGATCGCCGAGAAGGGCCTCGAGGACTCGGTCTTCCTGCAGCGCGATCTCGAGGAGCGCGAGGAGCTGGCGCGGCTGTGAGCGGGAACGGAAACCGAGACGAGGAGCGGCGCGACCGCGCGGTCGAGGCCGTCGAGGAAGAGGAGGTCACCTACGAGCACGAGGACAACCGGCTTCGCGGCACACTGCTGCTGCTGGGGTCTCTCTGGCGGCTGATCCGCGGCGAGGAGGAGCGCGGGCGCAAGGTGCGCTGGCTGTTCGGCCTGCTGCGCCCGTATCGCAAGCAGGTGGCGCTGATGTTCGGGGCGCTCCTGGTTGCCACGGGAGCCGCTCTGGTCCCGCCCGCCCTCGTCGGCCTCGCCACCGCGGAGGTCGCCTCCGACAACGCTTCCTTCGGTGACCTGCAGATGATCGTCGCCGGGTTCGTCGTCACCGGGCTGCTGCTGTGGGGTGCGAGCTACGTGCAGACGTACCTCGTGGGCTGGGTCGGCCAGCGGGCGCTCCAGGACCTGCGGACCCGCATCTTCGCCCACCTCCAGAAGATGTCGATCGGCTTCTTCACCCGGAACCGCCCGGGGGTGCTGATCTCGCGGATCACCAACGACGTCGACGCACTGGATCAGTTGATCAGCACCGGCGTGGTGACGCTTCTGCAGAGCACCCTGACCCTGCTCGGGGTGGTGGTGATCCTGCTGTTCCTCGACGCCGGGCTTGCCCTGCTCGTGTTCCTCACCTTCCCGCTGCTCGCCATCGCGAGCATCGCCTTCCGGATCGTGGCTGCGAGCGCGTACCGGATCACGCGCGAGCGGATCGCGGAGGTGACCGCCTACCTGCAGGAGAGTCTGAGCGGGATCCGGGTGGTCCGGACCTTCGCCCAGGAGGAGCGGCACGTGAAGCGGATGGGCGAGCTCAACGAGCTGAACCGCGAGGCCAACATGAAGACCGTCTATCTCAACGCCTCCTACTTCCCGGCGGTCGAGCTGCTCTCGGCGATCGGGACGGCGGTGATCCTGATCTACGGCGGCTACCAGGCGCTCGATCTGACCGGCGACGCGCGTGCTGAGCAGATCGGCGTTTTGGTCGCGTTCGTCGGCTACCTGAACACCTTCTTCGACCCGATCCAGCAGCTCTCCAACCTGTACACCACCTACCAGCAGGGGATGGCGGCCCTGGACAAGATCTTCCTCCTGCTCGACACGGAGCCCGACCTGACCGACAAGGAGGGCGCGATCGACCCTCGGCCGCTGCGCGGCGAGATCGCGATGGAGGATGTCTGGTTCTCATATGGGACCGGCGAGGACGACGGCTGGGCGCTCAAGGATGTCTCGATCGAAATTCCCGCCGGCGAGACCGTCGCGCTGGTCGGGGAGACCGGCGCCGGGAAGTCCACCTTCGCCAAGCTCGTCTCCCGCTTCTATGACCCTCAGCGGGGCCGCGTGCTCGTGGACGGGCACGACCTGCGCGACCTGAAGGCGCAGTGCCTGCGCAGCCAGCTCGGGATCGTGCCCCAGGAGGGATTCCTCTTCTCCGGCACCGTCCGGGACAACATCTCCTTCGGGCGGCCCAGCGCGTCACCCGAGGAGGTCGAGGCGGCCGCGGACGCGATCGGCGCAGGTGCGTTCATCGAGCGCCTGCCGGACGGCTACGACACGGAGGTCGGGGAGCGCGGCGTCGCGCTCTCGGCCGGCCAGCGACAGCTGATCGCGTTCGCGCGAGCCCTGCTGGCCGAGCCTCGCATCCTGATCCTCGACGAGGCGACCTCGAACATCGACGTCCGCACGGAGAGAGCCGTCGAGAGCGGCCTGGAGCGGCTCCTGGCCGACCGAACCGCGATCGTGATCGCGCACCGGCTCTCCACGATCAGGGGCGCCGACCGGATCGCGGTGCTGGAGAACGGGCGGATCGCCGAGATCGGGACCCACGACGAGCTGATCGACGCGGCCGGGCGCTACGCCGAGCTGTACGGGAGCTGGGCCGAGCTGGCGAGCGCAGCCTAGCCGGGGCCGATGCCGCCGGCGCCGCCGCCGCCGCTGTCATCGGTGCCACCGCCGGTGCCGCTGTCCGTGCTGCCGCCCGTGTCGGGCGGGGCCGGGGCGACGGGGGCGGGCTCCGAGGGCGCGACGGCGCCGCCGGTGTCGTCAGTGGCGCTGGTGCTCGAGGAGCTGATCGGCTGGCCGCACTCCTGGAATCCATAGGCCGCGGCTGCGGTCTCCCCCTCGTCCCTGGCGGTGGAGAGCTCTGTCTCGAACTGCGCGGTGTCCTCCCCGCGGGCCTGGGCGAGAGCGATCTTCTTGCCCGCCTCGACCTGCTGCTCGAGGGCGGTCAGGTACTCGTCGAGGGTCGTGCGGTCCTCGTCGGGCGGCCCGAGGGCATTCAGCTCGTCGATCACGGACTGCCGCAGGTCGGCGATCTGGTCGGCCTCGGTGAGGCCCTGCCCGGCAGACGCGAACTGCTGGATCTGCGAGTTCACCTCTTCACAGACGGCGTCGGCCTCCTGGATGAAGTCGTCCTTGGACGCGGACGAGGCGCTGGTGGTGGTCTCCGTGGGCAGCACGATCGGCACCTCCGGCGAGCTGTCGCCTCCGCAGGCGGCAAGGACGAGCGCCATCAGGAGCCCCACCCCACAGGTTGTGACAAGCCGCACGCGCCTCATCGACCGGGGCACGGTAGCAAGGATTTACAGGTGTGCCGCGCGTGCAGCCCGGGCCTACGCGGCCTCGCCCTTCCCGCCCTCGATCACCTCCAGCTCGGGCTGAGCCCGCCGGTGCCCGTTCCGCCCGCCGTACGTGTCGGTTTGCGAGTGGCAGTTCGCGCACAAAAACACGATGTTCTGGAGGCGGTTGTCGCCTCCGTCTCCGTTGATGTGGTGAAGCTGCATGCTCAGCGGCTCTCCCTGCCAGTCGGTGATTCCGCAGCGCTCGCATCGGTTTTCCTTGATCCCCTCGCTCAGAAGCCGGCGTTTGAGGTGATGCCGTTCGTCCTGCTCCTGCCGGCGACCAGCAGCTCCTCGATTGGCTTCGCCGTTGGCCGGGGCACGATTGCACCGCGCTTACCGCCTTTCCCCACGCATCGGCGAGAGAACCCGAACCGCCTCATGCACTCGATCCTGGACAGCCCGGACTCGTATGCCCGCCGGATCACCTTCCAGTCATAGCGGCGACCGAACTTGGGATCGGGATCGATGTCGAGTGTGCGCACGTGATAGACGACCGTTGTCTTGCTCACACCGAGCCGCTCGGCGATCTCGCGCTGCGTCAGGCCCTCGTCGAGCAGGGCCCGAACGCGCGCCTTCATCACCCCGACCGGAAGTCTTGGCCCTGGGTTCCTCCGTCCCATACGAACATATGTTCGCAGGCGAACCGGACGGGAAATACCTGCACGTAAGCGCAGGAGTACTTCGAACGCATGCCGGAGGTGCGGGCGTACTGGGCCTCCAGGGGTCGAACCCGGGCTTCCTGGACCAGAACCAGGCGTGCTTCCTCTACACCAAGGCCCATCGAAAGGGGGTTCGAATCTGTACCCAATTCGACCCCTCGGGGCGTAAAGCCTAGCTCGATACGAGCTCGCCGAGGTCGCTGCCGGGGTCGGCCAGCTCCTCCTTCTTCCCCGACACGTCGACCCCCTTCTCGAGCAGCTCGCGCCCCACCTGCAGGTCCTCGGAGCGCTCCACGCTGAGGCAGCCCGCCACCTTGCCGTCCTTGAGATAGAAGACCGCGAACTCGCCCGAGTCCGCGTCGCCGCGCCAGACCTCCTCGTCCCACTCGAACGCCGGTCCGACGTACTCGAGGCTGGCCCAGTCGGCGAGGTCGCTGAAGAAGTACGGCACCACCTCGTAGGGAGCCGCGTCCCCGGCCATCACCCGGCCCGCGTGCATCCCCTGCTGCATCGCCACGTCCCAGTGCTCGACTCGGAGCCGCCGGCCGTGAACCTTGCTGTCGTACGAGCAGACGTCGCCCGCGGCATAGATCCCCTCGACCGAGGTCTGGAGGGTCTCGTCGCAGCGGACGCCTCCCATCTCCTCGTCGAGCTCGAGCCCGGCGCGCTGCGCGAGCATCACATCGGGCTTCACCCCGGCGCCCACCACCACGCAGTCGCCCTCGACGGTCTTGCCGCTCTCGGTGACGACCGCCGTCGCGTGATCGTCGCCCTCGAACGCCGCCAGGGTCTCCCCACCGTGGAACTCGATCCCATGCGACTCCAGGACCCCCTGGAAGTAGCGCCCGGCGTCCTCGCCGAAGGTCCGGGAGAGGGCCACGCCCTCCATCATCACGATCGCGCAGTCCGTCCCCTTGGCCTTCAGCGACGCCGCGACCTCGCAGCCGATGTAGCTGCCTCCCACCAGCACGACCCGGTCGGCCTTCTCGGCGTCGGCCCGGATGTTGTCCGAGTTGCCGAATGCACGCAGATAGTGGATCCGGTCCAGGTTGGCCCCGTCCACCCGGAGGATGTTCACGTTGGCCCCGGTGGCGATCAGCGCCTTCTCGAAGGAGACCTCCTCCCCGCCCTGCAGCTTCGCCGTGCGGCCCTCCGCGTCCAGGGACATCACGTTCGTGCCGCTCCGCAGCTCCACCCTGCTTTCCCGATACCAGTCCTGCGGGTGGACGTGGGCATCGGCACGGCTCGCCTCGTCCCGGAGGTATTCCTTGGAGAGCGGCGGGCGCTCGTACGGCGGCTCCGGCTCTCGGCCGACGAGCATGATGCTGCCGTCCGCATCCCGCTTGCGCAGCTCGGCGGCGCAGTTGGCCGAGGCCATGCCTCCGCCGATCAGCAGGTAGTCAATCCGCTCCGGCACCGTCCGGCGATCCGAAGAACTGCTTCAGCTCCTCCTCGAGGCCCGGGTCGAGCACGGCGAGCACCTCGTCGCCGGGCTCGAGCACCGTGTCCGGGCCGGGCACGAATCCCTGACCCCCTCGCAGAACCGAGATCAGGAGGCTGCCCTCGGGCATGTCGAGGTCCCCGACACGCTTGCCGCCCACCTGGCTGTCCTCGGGCAGCAGCATCTCGATGATCTCCAGCCGCTCCTCCGGCAGGTCGAGCAGATGCACGAGCCCGTAGTCGGGCACCTCGTGCTCGAGGAGCCGCAGGATCAGGTCGGTCGCGGAGACGTAGGGCTTGATGTCGAGCAGCTCGAAGTGCTCGCGGTTCCGTGGATTGTTGACGCGGGCGATGATGCGCTCGACCAGGTACTTCTGCCTCGCCACCTGGCAGATCAGCATGTTGTCCTCGTCGTCACCGGTCACGGCGATCACCATGTCGGCCCGGGAGATCCCCGCCCGCTCCAGCACCCAGAGCTCGGAGGCGTCGCCGTACTGGACGCTGTGCTCGAGCTCCTGCTCCACGGTCATGTATCGGTTGCGGTCGTTCTCGATCAGGGTCACCTCGTGGCCCTTTTCGATCAGCTCACGCGCCAGGTTCCAGCCGACCTTGCCGGCCCCGGCCACCATGATGTACTTGCCCTCGCCCATCAGCCCGTCTCCGCCGAGCTGGCGCCTGCGGCTTCGAGCACCTCCGCCTCCAGCATCTCGATCGCCACCCTCGTCGGGCAGATCGTGTGGACGCCCTGCTGCTCGTACCACTCAGCCCGCAGCGGGTCGAGGATCCGCGCCACCACCTTCGGCACGTTGAACCGCCGCTGGGCTATCTGGGAGATGATGATGTTCGTGTTGTCGCCGTCGGTGGAGGCGATGAACGCATCCGCCTGCTCGATCCCGGCCTCGAGGAGAGCCTCCACCTCGAGCGCGGTGCCGACGGTGAAGCGGCCTCCCGTGTCCTCCCAGGACTTGTCGAGGTTGACCTCGAGGCGCGCGTGAGCCTCGGGGTCCTCGTCGAGGCAGGAGACCTCGTGCCCCTCCTTCAGCATCGTGCGGGCCACCGAGGACCCCACGCGCCCACATCCCACGATCAGGACGAACATCGCGTCGGATACTAGAGCGGGCGTTTACTCGGGTGGCGCCGTGATGAGCACCCTGCAAGGCGCCTTCTGCAGCACGTACTCGGTGACGGGGCCGATCTCGTCCGGCCGTGCGGCGCCGATCCCGCCGAGGATGGCTCCCCCGCGGATCTTGGTCGGAGGCTCTCCGCCCATCACGATCACCTCCGCGCCCAGCTCGCGCGCCTCGCGGACGATGCCGGCGCCCGCCGAGCGGGCGGCCACGAGCTCGGTCGTCACCTCGACGTTCTCGTACTCGTCCCCCACCTCCCTTGCGCGCTCCAGGGCCCGTTCCGCCTTCTCCTTCTCCGCCTTCGGCAGCGGCGAGTCGAGTGGCACCGTCAGCGGGAGCTGGGCGACGTAGACCACCTTCAGGTGCGGGGGCTGCTCGTCCTCCTCGACCTCCGCGTCGGCGAGCCTGCCGGCTGTGCCGACGATGTCATCGTCCAGCTCGGTGCCGAAGACCGGGACCAGGATCGTCGAGTACTCGATCTCGGGCGCCTGCTTCTTCAGCGAGGTCTCCGGCACCGTGACCCGCTTCGTCAGAGAGGTCCCCTCCACCACCACGCGGTAGAAGACGTAGAAGAGCAGGCCGAACGCCATCCAGCCGCCCCCGACTGCGACCGCCTTCGGGTGTAACAGGAGGACGCTGACCCAGGCGAGGGCGCTGATCAGGCATGCGAAGACGGCCGGCAGCGGAATCGAGTGAGAGCCGATCGAGATGTTGAGGGGGATGCGGAACGGGCGTTCCCGGCCGGGATCGGTGACCCGCAGACGGATGACCGAGAGGTGGGCGATGGTGACCGCCAGCAGCGCGCCGAACGCGTACACCTGCGCGAGGAAGAGGATGTCTCCCGGCAGCGCCAGGCCGATGGCGAGCGCCGACGCGATCCCGATCGCGACATAGGGGGTCGAATGGGTCCGCTCCAGCTTTCCGGCCCAGGAAGGGATCTGCCGATTGGTGGCGAGCACGTAGACGTGCCGCGAGACGCCCAGCATCGAGGTGGTCGCGGCCCAGAAGAGAACGGGCACCGCGATCAGGACCACCGCCCACTGCATCACGTCGGCGAGCCAGGTGGGCTCGAACGTCTGTACCACGCCCAGCACGGGCTCCTCTATCAGCGGCCCGGCGAGCGCCGTCTCCGGCCCGTCCGGCCCGGGCACGACGGGCACGGCCGTCAGCGCGATCGCCGCCACGCCCGCGTAGAGCAGCGGAACGACCACGGCGCCGGTCGCGAGCACGCGCCTCAGATCCTCCGGCTCGAACTCGAGGTCGGGGGCGAGGTCGCTCGCCGCCTCGATCCCGGCGTAGGCGATCGTGGCCACCACCGCCGCGTAGACGATGTCCTCCAATGTGGGTGTGGTGAAGGGGTTCAGCTCCTGCGTAAGGAGCGAGGGATCGAAGACGACGATCGCTCCCACGACGATCACCACCAGCTGGAGGCCGAGGTCAGCGAGGGCGATCAGGACCAGGCGCCCCTGGCGGCTTCGGCCGGTCACGTTGAACACGTTGAGCAGGGCCGCGGCGACGATCACCAGCACGGCAAGCGCCAGCTCCTCCCCCCCGCCGTCGAAGCTCTCGGAGATCGGGGTGAGGTAGTGGGGAATCGTGATCGCCGCCGCGGCGATCACGATCACGTAGTCGATCAGGATGGCCCAGCCGGCGATGAAGCTGACCAGCTCGTTGAACGCGTGGCGCGCGAACATGGACGAGCCGCCGCGCTCGCGGAAC
The DNA here is from genome assembly GCA_963752605.1 of uncultured Solirubrobacterales bacterium. Classification (GTDB taxonomy): domain Bacteria; phylum Actinomycetota; class Thermoleophilia; order Solirubrobacterales; family 70-9; genus CAVVYW01. Next base: position 269,924 of record CAVVYW010000005.1, on the reverse strand, counting down.
ATCGCCCCGCCCTCGACGTAGGTGAGCGAGGTCAGGGCGAACATCACGCCCGCGGCGAGGAAGATCAGCGGCGTCAGCCCCAGTCCCCGCTCGGCGACGACCCCGATCGCGAAGTAGATCGAGAAGCCGATCGCAGAGGAGGCTGCGGTGAAGAGAAACGGGACCCCGAGCAGTCGTCGCAGCCTCATCGTGCGCTCATCCCCGGAGCGAGAGGTAGAGCCGCGCCGAGCCGAGCGCGACGAAGATGAGCCCGAACAGGGTCCCGGTGGCGAGCGGGCCGCCGCCACGCGCGAAGGTGACGATCAGGATCGCGAGCCCGAAGCCGATGATGGTCACCGAGAAGATGCGGACGGCGAGCTGGTAGCCCTCCCCGGGTGGGGGACCCCCGCCGGCTCGAGGGCTCACACGGGCACCTCGAGCCCCCGCGGCCGGCCGTCGTCTCCGCGAGCTCGGCCCGGCTCCCCGACCACGATCACCCGGCAGGGTCGCTGGGCGAGCACGCTCTGCAGGGTCTTGCCGTAGAGCGGCTGGCCGTTTCGGTAGCGCAGGCCCATCACGATCGCACTCGCCTTGATCTCGCGGGCCTCCTCGGAGATCGAGCGGCCCGCCTGGTTCGGCCGGACCCGGTGCACGTGTCCATCGACGCGCAGGCCGCCCCCGACGAGCTTGGCCTGCTCGATCTTCGACTGCGCCTCGCTCTCCTGCTCGGCCAGCGGGGCGTCCAGGGGCAGGTTGGTCGGAACGGTGACGAGCGCCGCCACGTGGATCGCGCGCCGCCGCTTGGCCGCCAGCTTGACGGCGGTGGCCATCGTCTCCTCGGAGAACGGCTCGCCGTCGTCGAAGGCAACCAGGACGCTCTGATACTCCACCTCCGCCACGCCGAGCGGCTCGGGCAGCACCACCTTCACGGTCTCGGTGAGCGGCAGCCCCATCCGGCTCCGGTAGAGGAGGTAGACCGCGAGGCCGAAGAGCATCCAGCCGGCCCCGATCACGGCCGTGCGGGGGTTGAGAACCATCACGACCACCCACGCCGCGCCGGTCCCGAAGCCGCCGAGCACAGCCGTCATCGGCACGGAGAACCCGAAGGCGCGCACGCTGCCGGGCGGCTTCCAGGGACGCTCCTTCCCGGGCTCGGTCTGGCGGAGGCGGATCACCGCCACATGCGCGACGGTGAACGAGAGCATCGCTCCGAACGAGTACATCGTCGCCAGCAGGTCGGTCTCGCCCGGAATCAGGGTCACCGCCGCGACGGTGGAGAAGACCAGGATCGCGATCCACGGGGTCCGGAAGGTTGGGTGGACGGCGCGGAGGCGCTCGGGGAGCTGGCGATGCTGGCCCATGGAGTAGGTCAGCCGGGAGACGCCGATCAGCCCCGCGTTGGTCGCGATCAGCAGGATCACGGCGGCGAGCACGCCGACGTAGTAGCGCAGCACCTCGGTCAGGCCGACGCTCACGCCCAGGTTCTCGACGATGCCGAGCACCGGATCGTCGGCGAAGGTGGTCCCCAGCGCGGTGGTGAACTCCCCGCCGGACTCGGTCACCGGCATCGCGGACAGGGCGATCATCGGCAGCAGCGCGTACAGCCCGAGCACCGCCAGGACCGTGAGGCCGACGCCCCGCGGAATCGTCCGCGGCGCGTCCTTTGCCTCCTCGGCCATGTTCGAGATCGTCTCGATCCCGGTGTAGGCGATCATGCCGACCGCGATCCCGAGCAGAAAGTCGCCCCAGGTGGGCGCGACGCCGAAGTGGACGTTGTCGACCAGGATCTCCGGGCTCAGCACCAGGAAGATCCCGATCACGACCAGCACAACCTGGGTGGCCAGGTCGGCGATCGCGAGGATGAGGTTGAGCCGCGAGGACTCCTGGGTGCCCTTGATGTTGAGCGCGGCAAGGGCGGCGACCACGGCGATCCCGAAGAAGATGTCGCCGGGCGAGCTTCCGAGCGGCTCCCAGAAGACGGCCAGGTAGTGCGGCACGAAGAAGGCCGAGATCGCGACCGTGATCACGTAGTTGAGCATCTGCGCCCACGCCGCGAAGAAGCTGACCAGTTCGTTGAAGGCGTGCCGCGCGAAGCTCGAGGAGCCACCTGCCTCCGGGTACATCACCGTCGCCTCTGAGTAGGTGGCTGCCGTGAACATGAAGATCAACCCGGCGATGAGGAACGCGACCGGCGTCAGGCCCAGCGCGAAGGCGGCGGTGACGCCAAGCGCGTAGTAGATCGACGAGCCCACGTTGCCGTAGGCGGCCGAGAACAGCGCGCCGGTGCCGTGCACGCGCGACAGCGATTCGTCCCGAGGGATCCTCCTAGCCAAGGCGCCCCGAAAGATACGCCTGGCCTAGGCTCGACTATGGCTCAGGCGTGGCTACAGGGCGATGATGGGAATGATCAAGATCGCGACGATGTTGGCGACCTTGATCATCGGGTTGATCGCCGGCCCGGCGGTGTCCTTGTAGGGATCGCCGACCGTGTCGCCGGTGACCGCCGCTGCGTGGGCGTCCGATCCCTTGCCGCCGAAGGCGCCGTCCTCGATCAGCTTCTTGGCGTTGTCCCAGGCGCCGCCGCCGGCGGTCATCGAGATCGCCGCGAAGATGCCGACCACGATCACCCCGATCAGCAGGCCGCCGAGCGCCTGGTAGGAGAGCAACCCGACCACCAGCGGGATCACGATCGGGATCAGCGAGGGAAGGATCATCTCCTTCTGCGCCGCGGCGGTGACCAGGCGAACCGCGTGCCCGTACTCGGGCTTCTCCGTGCCCTTCATGATCCCGGGCTTCTCGCGGAACTGGCGGCGTACCTCCTCCACCACCTGACCCCCGGCTCGCCCGACCGACTCGATCGCAAGTGCCGAGAACAGGTAGACCATCATCCCGCCGATCAGCAGGCCGATCAGGACCTCGGGCTGCCCGATGTCGAAGCTGAACGCCTTGTTCGGGTCCTCCTCCTTCAGCTCGGAGAGGAAGGCGTTGAAGAGCACCAGCGCCGCCAGAGCGGCGGAACCGATCGCGTATCCCTTCGTGACGGCCTTGGTGGTGTTGCCGACCGCGTCGAGCGGGTCGGTGACATCGCGCACTTCCTGGGGCAGATCGGCCATCTCCGCGATGCCGCCGGCGTTGTCCGTGATCGGTCCGAAGGCGTCCAGGGCGACGATCAGGCCGCAGAGCGAGAGCTGCGCCATCACCGCAATGGCGATTCCGTAGATCCCGGCGAGCTCGTTCGCGCCGAGGATCGCGAGGAGGAGGACCAGGACCGGCAGGGCGGTCGATTGGAAGCCCTGCGCGAGGCCCTGGATGATGTTGGTCGCGTGCCCGGTCTCCGAGGCGCGCGCGATGGTCTTCACCGGCCGGAAGCGGGTCGAGGTGTAGAAGTCCGTGATCACGAAGAGCAGCGCCGTCACCCCGACCCCGATCAGGCCGCAGAGCCAGAGGTCGGTCACCGTGACGTCGGCGCCGGAGCCGGCCTCGGCGAAGCCGAGCCGGAGCGGCTCGTCCATCAGCCAGTCGGTGATCGGGTAGAAGGCCGCCGCCGAGAGGACCGCCGAGACGACCAGGCCCTGGTAGAGGGCGCGCTCCACGTTGCCGGTGCGGGTGCGCACGGCGAGAGCGCCGACGATCGAGGCGAGGATCGCGGCCGCACCCATGACGAGCGGGTAGATCGCGACCTCGCGGGCGAACTCACCCGTGAAGGTGAGCACGCCGAGCAGCATCACCGCGACGGCCGTGACGGCGTAGGTCTCGAAGAGGTCAGCCGCCATGCCCGCGCAGTCGCCGACGTTGTCGCCGACGTTGTCCGCGATGACAGCGGGGTTGCGGGGATCGTCCTCGGGAATCCCGGCCTCGATCTTCCCGACCAGGTCCGCGCCCACGTCGGCCGCCTTGGTGAAGATGCCGCCGCCGAGACGCGCGAAGACCGAGATCAGCGAGCCGCCGAAGCCGAGGCCGATCAGGGCGTCGATTGCCTCCTTGTCGGAGTAGTCGAGCAGGATCAACACGCCGAAGTAGCCAGCGACCCCGAGCAGCGCCATGCCCACCACGAGCAGCCCGGTGACCGAACCGCCCTTGAACGCGATATCCAGGGCCGGCGGAATGCCGCCGCGGGCGGCCTCCGCGACACGGGAGTTCGCCCGAACGGAGAGGTTCATTCCGATGAAGCCCGCCGCACCGGAGAGGACCCCGCCGACGACGAACCCGATCGCCGTCTCGATGTTCTGGAGCGGGATCAGCAGGAGCGCGACGACCACTCCGACGCCGGCGATGATCGTGTACTGGCGCCTCAGGTAGGCGGTCGCGCCCTCCTGGATCGCGCCGGAGATCTCGACCATGAGCTCGTTCCCGGCGGGCTTGGCGAGCAGCCGCTGAGTGACCAGCAGGCCATACACGACCGCGGCGGCGCCGCAGCCGAGCGCGACTAGGACTCCGTAGTCAGTGAGGAATTCAGTCATGTAAATCCGGGGAAGCGGCGCGGCAGTCTATTCCACAGGCCGCCGACTCGGCCCCGAGCTTATGAGCCCGGAGTCCACAGCTTCGATTCGCCTTCCCCGCCGGGCTTTTCCCCCTCGCCACCCTCGGGCTTGGTCTCCCCTGGCTCGGCCTCGCTGCCCTCCGCGTCCCCCTCGCCCGCGTGCTTGCTGTAGAGCAGCTGCAGCTCCGAGACCGCCTGGCGGAGCTGCGGCTGCGCCTCGGGCTTCACCAGGTCCACGAGGGCACGGGCGGCGTCGATCCCGACCTTGGCCTGCTCGAGGTCGCGCTCGTCGTCCTTCGCGAGCCTCCTCGCCGCGAGGTTGAGGATGCTGACCACGCTCTGGAGGACGACGTCCTCGACGCGGACCTTCTTGATCTCCTCCTCGAGCTGGGCGCGGAGCTCCTCGTCGCTCGGCGCCTCGGCTCCCTCGCCTGCGTCGCCTGCGTCGCCTGCGTCGCCTGCGTCCTTGGGGGTCTCCTCGCCGGGCTCAGCCATTTGTGAAGTCAATCATCCGGGACCGAAACCTGCGCGGGCGCATAGGTCCGCCTGGTCTCCTGGACCGCGGCCCTGAAGATCTCCTCTATCGGGGCACCCTCCGCGACCCGGCGCCGGGCCCGCTGGGCGCCGTTCTCGTCCGGGATCTCCACCTCGACCCCCAGCCGCTCGCGCGCCGGCGCGCACCACTCGAGCAGCTCCTCAGCGACCGTGCGGGTGGGAACCGTGCGGCGGCGCTCGAAGTCGATCATCTCGCCGTCCAGGCCGTGGCGGATCGCCCGCCAGAGGTTCTCCTCGATCTCACGCTGCCTGGGCAGCGAACCAGGTCCCCGCTCGTCGAAATCCAGGGCCGCCTGCGCCACGCAGGCGGCGATCAGCGCCCCGAGGTTGAACGACTCGTCGCCGCGGGTCTGCGCGTCGCAGATCCGGACCTCGACCGTGCCGAACATGTGGTGCGGGCGGACTGACCACCACAGCTGGGTGGCCTCGACGACCGAGTCTGTCTCGTGGAGGAGCCGGACGAAGTCCGCGTAGGTGGCCCAGTCGCCGAAGGGCTCGTGGATCCCGCAGCGCGGGAAGGTCCGGGTGAAGATCTCCGTCCTGACCGAGTGGAGCCCGGTGTCCCTGTGGTCGAGGAAGGGCGAGTTGGCCGAGACTGCGAGCAGGACGGGCAGCACCTCGCGCATCCGGTCGGTCACCGCGATGGCCCGGTCCGCTCCCTGGACCCCGACGTGGACGTGGAGGCTCCAGGTGTTGTTCCGCTGGGCCACCCAGCGGAGGTCCTGCCCAAGCCGCTGGTAGTGCTGCGTCTTGATGATGTGCTGGTCGAGGTAGCTGGCCCAGGGGTGAGTCCCCATGACCGCCAGGGCCAGGCCAAGCTCCTCGGTGATTGAGAAGAGCCGCCCGCGGCGCTCCCGCTGCCGCTCCACCGCCTCGGAGAAGGTCTCGCCGCGACCCGAGCGGATCTCTATCTCCGTGTCGATCAGCTCGCCGCGAACCGACTTGGAGAGATGCTCGTCGCGGAGGCAGGCCTCGTAGAGGTCCTCGAAGCGGTGCTCGAGGTCGAGCATGGCGGGGTCGACGATCTGGAACTCCTCCTCGATCCCGATCGTGAAGTCGGTCGAGGACTCGAAGACCTCGCGGACGCGGTCCAGGTCGAGGCTGTCGTGCTGCGGCTCGGGATCGGTGTTTAGGTCGGCCACAGCGCCGGGGCGGGATGGGTTCTCAGGTCAGGTAGAAGTAGAGCGCGTACAGCAGGTCCACGGCGGGGCTCGAGGTGTGGACGGTCACCTCGGGCGGGACCTGAAGCAGCTGCTCCGAGTAGTTGAAGATGATCTTGACGCCGGTGGCCACCAACCGGTCGGCGACCTCCTGTGCGTTGTCGGCCGGCACGGCGATCACGCCCACCACCACGTTTTCCTCGGCGACCGTCGATTCGAGCTCGTCGAAGTGCTGCACGGCGAGGCTGCCGACGCTTCGACCGATCACCGAGGGATCGACATCGAACATCGCGACGATCCGGAAGCCGTGGTCGGCGAAGATCTCCGAGCTGGCGATCGCCTGGCCGAGATTGCCGGCTCCGAACAGGGCGATGTTGTGCTGGCCGGCGGTGCGCAGGATCTTCCGGATCTCGCGGACCAGCGAGTCGACGTTGTAGCCGACGCCGCGCTTCCCGAACTTGCCGAACCCGGACAGGTCACGCCGGATCTGGGTCGAGTTGATGTGCGTGTAGTCGGAGAGCTCCTGCGAGGAGATCGTGTCCTTGCCCATCTTCCGGGCCTGGGTGAGCACCTGCAGGTACCGCGACAGGCGCGCCGCCACCCCGAGTGAGAGGCGATCGCCTTCGCTGATCTCGGGGGTCCCTTGCTCCGCGGTGCCCGCCACGCCGTCCTGGATCATGGGGACACCGTAGCGAGCTTGGCTTTCACGCTCTCCGGGTCCATCACCAGCTCGCTGACGATCTCGCCCTCGAGCTCGACCACGGGGATCCGCTCCAGGAAGCGCGCCAGCAGGCGATCGTCCGAGTCGATGTCCACCTCCTCGAGCTCGAATTCGGCCCCCTCGGCGAGCAGCGACTCGAGGCCGGCCCGTGCCTCGTCGCAGAGGTGGCAGTCAGGCCGGCTGTACAGCCTCACCCGTGGCGAAGGCATCAAAGTCCAGATAGTCGGGGTACGGAATCGGCTCCACGAATCTGGCGGCCGAGGCGATCATCGCGGCGTTGTCGGTGCAGAGGTCCATCGGGACCAGCTTCAACCGCAGCCCCAGCTCTTCGCAGATCGCCTCCGCCCGCGCGCGCAGCTCGGAGTTGGCCGCCACCCCGCCGCCGAGCACGACCGCCGGCCAGCGGCCGTCCCTCGCCGCGCGCTCGAGCTTCCCTGCGAGCTGCTCGACGATCGCACGCTGGTAGGAGGCGGCGAGGTCGGCCTTCATCTCCTCCACCCGCTCGGGATCCAGCTCGCGAACCTTGTAGACCAGCGCGGTCTTCAGCCCGCTGAAGCTGAAGTCGAGGCCGGGCCCCTCCATCGCCACCGGGAAGTCGAACGCCTCGGGGTCGCCGCCGCGCGCGACCCTCTCGATCGCCGGGCCGCCCGGATACCCGAGGCCGAGCAGGCGAGCCCCCTTGTCGAAGGCCTCGCCGGCGGCGTCGTCGAGGGTCTGCCCAAGGGTCTGGAAAGAAGACGGCTCGCGAACGTCCGCCAGCAGGGTGTGGCCGCCGCTCGCGATCAGGCAGAGGAACGGCGGCTCGAGGGGGTCGGGCTCGAGGAGGTTGGCGGCGACATGCCCGTGGAGGTGGTCGACGGGGATCAGCGGCTTGCGCCGGGCGGCGGCAAGCGCCTTGGCGGTGCTCAACCCGACCAGCAGCGCGCCGATCAGGCCAGGACCCTGCGTGACGGCGACCGCGTCCACGTCCTCGAGCTCCGTCCCGGACGCGTCGAGCGCGGCGGCGATCACCGCGTTCACCAGCTCGAGGTGATGGCGGGAGGCGACCTCCGGCACCACACCGCCATAGGCCTCGTGGAAGGCGGCCTGCGAGGAGACGAGGTTGGAGAGGACCCGCGCGTCCTCGACCACGGCCGCACAGGTGTCGTCGCAGGAGGTCTCGATCGCGAGGAGCTTCACGCCGCGCCTCCGGACGAGATCAGGCGACGCCGGCGGGCTCGGTCGCCTCGAACCACATGATCAGAGCGTCCTCGCCGTTGTCGTGGTAGTAGCGGCGCCGGCGACCCGCGGACTTGAAGCCGAAGCGCTGGTACATGGCGATGGCGGGCCCGTTGGAGACGCGAACCTCGAGCGTGTACCTCGCCCCGGGCCCCGCCTCCTCGAAGAGGCGCTCGATCAGGTCCGTCGCGATGCCGGCCCGGCGCCTGTCGGCGTGGATCGCCACGTTCATCAGGTGCCAGACCTCGTCGTAGCGCGAGCAGACCAGGTAGCCGATCAGACCGGTCTCGTCCTCGGCTGCGAGGCAGATCCCCGACGGCTTGGAGAGCTCGAGTACGAACATCGCGAGCGACCAGGGCGTCGAGAACGACTGGCGCTCGATCGAGATCACCGCGGGCAGGTCGCCATAGGTGAGCCGCCGCAGGGTGAGATCCCCCCTCTCGGTCATTTCCGATCTCGTTGTTGCCATCTCTTCGCGTCGGGCTCTCTCAAATAGATGGGCTCGATCCGCTCCGGCGCCTCCCCGGCGGCGGTCTCCCCAAGCGCGCACAGGTGGCGTGCCGCAATTCGGTGGACCGGATCGTCGGGTGAAGCAACCGCGACTCCGGCGGCCTCGAGTTCCGCGGCGAATCGTACCGCCCCGTCTCCGCCCGCCAGCAAGGCCGAATCCACCTCCCGAAGCCGGTCCGCGAACACCTCCGGCTCGGCGACGAGCGGCGGCCAGACCTCGGCGCCATCGCGTCCATACAAGGCGGCGAAGACCTGGCCGCGGCGCGCGTCCAGCACCGGGAGAGCGCTCCCGGCCGCGTCCCGGTGCTCCGAGATCCCACGCGCCAGCACCTCCAGCGAACTGACCCCGGCGATCGGCAGCCCCCGCGCCTGCGCCAGTGCCCGCGCTGTCGCGATCCCGATCCGCAGACCGGTGAAGGAGCCGGGCCCGATCCCAACGGCGATCCGCTCCACCTCACCCCAGCCGCCCCCAGCCTCGACCGCCCGCTCCACCTCCGCCAGCAGCACCCGCGAGTGCTGGGGCCGGCCGTCCGGTCCGGGCGGGATGGCCGCCTCGTGGAGCACCTCGCCGCCGCGGGCAAGTGCGACGGCAGCATCCGCGGTGGCGGCGTCGATGCCGAGCACGGCTCCCACGGTTACAGTCGGGACCCGCGCCGAGGGGCGCTCATGTAATCGGGGACAAGGAGAGGGCTCATGAGGAACCAGTCCAGCAGGATCGCACCGGGCGCCCGGAGGACCGGCAAGGTCGCCGCCGTGCTCGCCGTCGCCGCGCTCGGAGCGGGCGCCGGCGGGTGTAGCGACGAAGAGACCGAGAACGCCGTCGACCAGGCGAAGGAGGGCCTCTCGACCGCGCAGGAGCAGATCGACACCGCCCTGGACAAGGCCCAGAAGCAGGCTCCCGAGGCCAAGCAGCAGATCCAGGACTCCAAGGAGCAGGCGCAGGGGCAAATCGACGAGGCGCAGAAGAAGCTCGACGAGCAGTCGAACGGCGGCTACTAGCCGCTCAGTCGAACTCGATCTCGCGCTCGTCGCCGCCCAGGTGGCGGATCGCGACGCGACGGGTGACCCGCTCGAGCTCCGGCTCGGCCGCCGCCGGCCACTCGATCAGGGCGACGTTCCGGTCGGTCGACGTAGTCCTCGAGCAGGGCCGGGTCCTCCTGGCCCAGGTCGGCGAGCCGGTAGAGGTCGAGGTGGGCGACGGGGACGCGTCCGGGATAGAGGTGCCCGATCGTGAAGGTGGGCGAGGTGACCGGCGCGGTCACCCCCAACCCGCGGCAGGCCCCGCGGATGAAGGTGGTCTTCCCGGCCCCGAGATCCCCGCCGACCAGCACGACGTCTCCGGCCCGCAGGTCCGCGGCCATAGCCTCACCGAGTGCCTCCGTCTCCTCGGCGCTCGCGGTGCGCTCAGTGGTCATGACGCGGAGCACCCTCGAACCTCGGCAGCGCCGCAAGACGGACGTCCCGGCTCACCGCCGAGAGTTCATCCGGCAGCTCGTTGATCCGCGCCGCCCCCATCAGCTCCATCTCGGCGCCGAGCGGCACGAAGAAGTTGTCGTAGTGCGTCGGGACCACCACGGCGGGATCGAGCCGCGGCAGGACCCGCTCCCAGTAGCGCTCAGTGAAGTTGCGGCCGGCGATCCCGGCCAGGAACACGTCGACGCCACGATCGCGGATCGCGTCGTCGACGAGCTCGGCGCTGCCCTGGTGGTAGAGCGTGATGCCTGCGACCGCGATGCGGATGCCCCAGACCTGGCCGCAGCGGTAGGCGCTCGGCGCCAGTCCGTCGAGGTGCTCGCAGGTCAGCTCGCCGGAGTACGGGACGGCCAGCCCGAGCAGCAGCTTCGAGTGCGCGCTGGGCGTGAAGCTGACCTCGAAGGGGCCGAGCTCGTAGGTCCGGTACGGCTCCACCTCCACGGCCAGCTCGCCGAGCCCGTGCAGGCGCATCAGTGCGCCGAGCGACTTCGACCCGTAGGCCCTGCAGCCGTATCGCCGCGCCACCGCCGGCGCGTCCACAGCGTGATCGAAGTGGGTGTGGCCGACGAGAACCCCCACCACCCCGTCCTCGGTCGGCAGGAACCGGTCGAGCGCCGCCGGGTCCGGCAGCGCCGCCCGCCGCCTGATCAGGCTGCTGAGCGGGACCCGGGAGAAGTACGGGTCGACGTAGAGCGTCTTCCCCTCGTACGTGATCCGGTAGCCCGGACACGCCCAGCCACTCGATCCCGAGCCCCGCGGGCAGCTCGAGCTGCCTGGCCTCGAGCTCGCCGAGCGCCTGCCCGTCGTCGCGCAGGCGAGACCGCTTCGTCGCGGCGGCTTGCGCCAGCTCCGCCAGATGCCGCGCGGCTCGGAACACCGGCCGAGCCTACCGGCGCGGCGGGCTCAGCCGAAGAGGCCCATCTGGTCCGCCTCGGCCTTGGCGGTCGCCTCGACCAGCGGAGGCGGAGGCTCCGGCAGCGGCTGGTCGAGGAGCCCCGGTATCAGCTGGAAGTCCTCGCGCAGCTGCTCCGCCACCCTCGGCGTCCGCAGCCCCGCCGCCGGGTGGAAAAGGGGCAGAAGAAAGACCTGCCGTCCTCCGAGCGTCTGCTCCTGCGCGGTGCCGCGGACCTTGGTGATCCCGGTCGGCTTGCCCGTCAGCAGCTTGGTGGCGAAGTTCCCGAGCGTCCCGATGATGCGCGGCTGGATCAGCTCCACCTGCTTCTCCAGGTAGGGCCGGCAGGAGTCGATCTCCTCGGGCTGGGGATCGCGGTTGCCGGGGGGACGGCACTTGAGGACGTTCGCGATGAACACGTCCTCCCGCTTCAGGCCGATCCCCTCCAGCAGCTCGGTGAGGAATCCGCCCGCGCGCCCGACGAAGGGCAGGCCTTGGCGATCCTCCTCGGCGCCCGGCGCCTCCCCGACGAACATCAGGTCGGCGTCGGAGTTGCCCGAGCCGAAGACGACGCGGTTGCGCGTCTCCGAGAGTGGGCACTTCTCGCAGACGGATGCCTGGTTGTAGATCTCGACCAGCGCCTCGCGGCGAGTCGCGGCCTCCATCAGCGGTTCCCCCTCCGCCCTGACCGGCGCTCCGCCGCCTTCTTCTCCCTCGAGCGCTGCTCCTGGAAGCGCTGCTTGGCCCCGCCCCCGTGGATGTCGCGCTCCGCCTCGAGCCGGCGTTTCTGCCCGGCCGTCAGTCCCTTCGTGGTCGCGATGGAAGAGGGAGCCAGCCGGTTGGGCTTCTCGGCCCCGCACTCCGGGCAGGTGACGTCGCCAATCTTCTTCTCGACCTGCGGGCCGACCAGCTCCTCGAAGTGGTGACCGCACTTGACGCAGAGGAACTCGTAGACCGGCATGCCTCCGATAGTAGTTCGGCGGCACGACCTCGTGGAGCCGCCGGTTTTCCGCAAATTCCGGGACTTTTCGGCGCCGGCTCCGCCGTCCCTCGAACCGGGCGGCCGCGTCAGGCGCCGCCCTATAATCCGCTTCGGGCCGTGACCGAATGGCGCGGACCCGGAGACTCACCCAACCACTCGTCCTCAACCACTAGAGCCGACCGGTATCTCCCATGCGAGAACTGGAACGGGAAACCGTCCCTAACCCACCGAGCGCTGCGCCGCTCGCGATCGTCGGGCGCGGCCGCGCCGGCCGCTCGCTGGCGCGGGCCGCTGAGCGCGCCGGCATCGAGGTCCGCCTGGCGGGCCGCGATGACTCGCTGGAGGGCGCCCGGGGCGCCGGCGCGGCTCTGCTCTGCGTCCCGGACGCCGCCATCCCGGAGGCCTACGCCGCCATCGCACCCGCCGGGCTCCGTCTCGTCGGCCATGTCAGCGGCGCGACCACGCTCGAGGCGCTCGCGCCCGCCACCCGCGGCGGCGCCGAGGCCTTCTCCGTCCATCCCCTGCAGACCTTCGCCGATGGCGCGACCCCCGTTGACGGGACGCCCGCCGCTGTCGCCGGTTCGAGTGAGGGCGCCCTGGCATATGCGAAGGCCCTCGCAGAGGCCCTGGGCATGCGGCCCTTCGAAGTCGCCGAGGAGAACCGTGCCGCCTACCACGCGGCCGCCTCGATGGCGTCGAATCTCCTGGTCGCGCTCGAGGAGTCCGCGGCCGAGCTGCTCCAGAGGGCCGGCGTCGACGACGCCCGGGACCTGCTGGCACCGCTGGTGCTGCGCACTGCAGCCAACTGGGCAGAGCGTGGACCTGAGGCGCTGACCGGCCCGATCGCGCGAGGGGACCGCGAGACGATCGAGCGCCACCGCGCCGCGCTCGGCCAGCTCGCGCCCGAGCTCCTGCCGATGTACGAGGCCCTGGCGGCAAGAGCGGAGCGGGTGCCCGCGTGAACAGGGTGCGAACCAAGGCGGAGCTGCGTGAGGCGCTCGCCGAGCCGCGGCGGCAGGGGCAGCGGATCGGCCTCGTCCCGACCATGGGCTACTTCCACGACGGCCACCTGTCACTGATGCGCTCGGCGCGCGAGGAGTGCGACGTGGTCGTGGTCAGCCTCTTCGTCAATCCGACGCAGTTCGGCCCCGGCGAGGATCTCGACTCCTATCCGCGGGACGAGGACCGCGACGCCGAGCTCGCCGCGCTCGAGGGCGTGGACCTTCTCTGGATGCCAGACGCCGAGGAGGTCTATCCCGAGGACTTCTCCACCACGGTCGAGGTGGATGCGGCGCTCACTGGCGTGCTCGACGGCGCACCGGAGCGGCGCGGGCCCTCCCACTTCCGCGGCGTCACCACCGTCGTCGCCAAGCTCTTCAACAGCGTCCAGCCCCAGATCGCCTACTTCGGGCGCAAGGACGCCCAGCAGGCGGTTGTGATCGAGCGCATGGTCCGCGATCTCGACTTCCCCATCGAGGTGAAGGTGCTTCCCACGGTGAGGGACGAGGACGGGCTGGCGCTGAGCTCGCGCAACGCGTACCTGAACGGAGAACAGCGCGAGCGCGCGCGGGTGCTGTCGCGGGCGCTCGAGTCCGCCGAGCGAGCCGCGCGTGACGGCGAGCGCTCCACCGCCTCGCTGGTCGCCGCCGTCGAGGGCGAGCTGCGTGACGCGGGCATCGACCCGGAGTACGTGGAGGCGCGCGACGCGGAGGACCTGACTCCCGTTGCCGAGCTCAACGGCAGGCCTGTGCTGCTCGCGGTCGCCGCCCAGGTCGGCGAGGCAAGGCTTATCGACAACGTGGTCATCGATCAGGGATGACCGAGACATTCGAAAGAGAGGTTCGATGCAGCGTCAGATGCTGAAGTCGAAGATTCACCGGGCCACGATCACCGATTGCGACGTGGACTACGTCGGCAGCCTCACGCTCGATCCCGAGCTGATGCGCCAGGCCGACCTGCTGCCCAACGAGCAGGTGCACGTCTGGGACATCGACAACGCGGCGCGCTTCATCACCTACGTGATCGAAGGCGAGGAGGGCTCCGGCACGGTGCAGGTCAACGGAGCCGCGGCACGGCTGGTCAATCCGGGCGACAAGGTCATCGTCGCCTCCTTCGGGTCGTTCGACCAGGGCGACCTCGATGCCTACTCCCCGATCGTCGTCCACGTCGATGACGAGAACAAGGTGGTGGCCGTGGACAGCGACCCGTCGGTCCTGCTGGCCGCCCATCCGGAGCAGGAGACGTTCCCGATGGACGCTCCGTACGGCGCCGGGGAGGGCCTGCTGTGAGCGCCGCCGAGCGACAGCCCGTGACGGTGCCCCACTTGGCCGAGATGAAGGACGCCGACGAGCGGATCGTGATGGTCACGGCCTACGACTTCCCCTCCGCCCAGATCGCGGACGAGGCCGGCGTCGACGTCGTCCTGGTCGGCGACACAGCGGCGATGGTGGTGCTCGGCCACGACGCGACCACCCCGGTCGGCATGGAGGAGATGCTGATGATGGCGAGCGCCGTGAGGCGCGGGCTGAAGACACCGCTTCTGATCGGCGACCTCCCCTTCGGCTCGTATGAGGCCTCGAACGAGCTCGCGATCGAGAACGCGCAGCGGTTCGTCAAGGAGGCCGGCTGCGACGCGGTCAAGCTGGAGCGCGGCGGCCCCTCGGTCGACCGAGCCAGGGCCATCATCCGCTCCGGCATCCCGGTGATGGGCCACGTCGGGCTCACCCCGCAGACCGCGAACGCCCTCGGTGGCTTCAAGGCGCAGGGCAAGACCGCGGAGGCGGCGGCCAAGCTTGCCGAGGATGCGCTCGCCCTGCAGTCGGTCGGCTGTTTCGCGATCGTCTTCGAGGCGATTCCGGCGGCCGTCACCGAGGCCCTGATGCCGAAGCTCGAGGCGCCGGTGATCGGGATCGGCGCCGGCCCGGCGACGGACGGTCAGGTGCTCGTGCTGCACGATCTGCTGGGCGTCTATCAGGGCCGCAAGGCGAAGTTCGTCAAGCAGTACGCCGACGTCCGCGGGGAGATGCTGAAGGGCCTCCGCACGTACGCGGACGAGGTTCGTGCCGGGAAGTTCCCGGCGGACCCGGAGCACAGCTACTCGATTCCACAGGAGGAGCTGGAGGAGCTGGCGCGCTACCTCGAGGAGGAGAGCCTCGCCGGGACGAACACCCCCTGGGACTGGTAGCCGCCCAGGATTCGTCGCTTACCTTCAGTAACCGGGCGCCAGCAGCGGTGTAAATAAGTTGCAATCGTCACATGCGTTCCAAATGTGACGTCGAGTCGTTCACAGGAGGTGAGCGATGGAAATGCTCAAGAGGTTCGACCCGCTGTTCCTGTTCCTGATGGTCGTCGGAGCCCTCAACTGGGGCATCCTGGGAATCACGGGAGGCGAGACGAACGTGCTCAGCGAGATCTTCGGCACGGGGACCTTCACCGACGTCGTCTACGCGGTGATCGGCGTCGCCGGTCTGGTCTACCTGCCGAGGCTGTTTGAGGCCCTGCACATCGGCGCGGGACCTCACCCGCGCGCGACTCACTAGTTAGCGGGGCAGCGACGCTCCTCTGGCGAAGCAAAGGAGGAGAGAAGACCGGGTCGGGCCAAGCGCCCGGCCCGGGTCCTTTTTCAGGACCGGTCCCGGCCGACGCGGCGGCGGACCGCCTCGCTCCAGCGCTCGCTCGCGCCCTCGAGCGTCGCGTCCGGGAAATCGTGGATGGCGACCCGGCGCAGGAACTCCAGCCCGACGATCGCGAGAGCGATCAGGAGCAGCGCGGTCGGCAGCCGCTGGAAGCCGGGCGTCGGGGACCACCAGAAGAGCAGGAGGAGGAGCACGGCCAGCGCCGCATAAGCCGTCCCCCTGCGGGCGAGCACCGGCGCGATCGCGCCCCTGGCCTCATAGGCCAGGCCCTTCGGGCCGGCGAGCCAGGCCCCGACAATGATGAAGAGTCCGTAGAAGATCGCCGCGCCGGCCTGGGCGGCCAGCAGCGAGGTCGCGATCGTCCAGGCGTTCCGCACCGCCGGCTCGATCGAGGCGGTCGAGGCGAGCGACTCCGTCAGCGCGTTTCCGGCGAAGCTGCGGACGACGAGACCCAGGAGGCCGACCAGGATGAAGGCGAAGCCGATGTTCCGCAGCGCCTCGCGCCGCCAGCCGGCCGCCAGGTAGATCGCGATCCCGTAGACGATCAGGGCCAGAAGCAGAAGCACGACCGCGAGGCCCTTCAGCAGCTTGACCCCCTTCCGCGCGCCGGAGAGCTGGTCGGCCTCCAGGACCGTGATCTGCGCCGCGTCCGGCGGGATCTTCGATGAAGCATCCACGCCGAGCTGGTCCCCGAGCTGCCCGACGATCTCTCCCAGGTTGAGCGTGACGGGCTCGTCCTGGTCCTCCTCGACGATCTCGACCAGCCGCTCGTGGGCGGTCCTGTTCGTCTCCTCCCAGAGCTTCTGAACCCTCGGCCGCTGGAGCGCCTCGTTGGCGAGATCGTTCGCCAGGTTCCGCGCGCCGCCTGCGAGCACGCCGGCCGCCGGCTGCGCCCGCGGAGGCAGCGCGGCCTGGAGCTGCGCTTCGACGTCCACGGCTGTGAACAGCTCGTCGACCATGAAGTCGGCGACCACCGGGCGAATCTCGTCGTCCTCGAGCAGCTCGGTGCTGGTCTCCACCCAGGTGTCGGTCTCGAGCAGCTGGCGGTTCGCCCAGATCGCGAACATCGAGAGGAAGAGGAGCAGCGTCCCGAAGACGATCAGCGCGTAGACGACGCCGCGCCGGGACCGGACGCTGCTGGTGCCGCCTTTCTCTGAGCTCTCCATGCTCTCTCCCCTCGGTGGTAGAGCGGGTTCTATCACCCGCTTCGTTAGCGTGCTCGCCGTGGCCGAGCACGTCTCCGAGTTTGAGCTCTCCACCCAGGGCGACGCCGACATCATCGACATCACCCAGCAGGTTCAGGCGGTGGTGTCCGAGGCGCCGGTGACCGAGGGCCTCGCGACCGCCTTCGTTCGCGGCTCAACCGCGGCGGTCACCACGATGGAGTTCGAGCCGGGGGGTGTCGCGGATCTCCGGGCCCTGCTCGATCGCCTCATCCCGGTGGAGGGCGACTACGAGCACAACAGGCTGAACCACGACACCAACTCCCACGCCCACCAGCGCGCTTCCCTGATCGGTCCATCGGAGCAGATCCCGGTGCTGGACGGCGATCTCGCCCTGGGCACCTGGCAGCAGCTCGTGCTGATCGATTTCGACGACCGCCCGCGGCAACGCACGGTCGTCGTGGTGGTCGGCTAGCCGGAGCTCCTGAACTCGATTTCGCGGATCACCTTGGCCGGGACGCCGGCCGCGATCACCCCGGCCGGGATGTCGCGCGTGACCACGGAGTTCGAGCCAATCACCGCCCGCTCGCCGATCTCCACCCCGCCCGTCACCACGCAGTTGACGCCGAACCAGCAGTTCGACCCGATCCGCACGGGCCCCTGCGGCTCGAACCCCTGCCAGGTCACCGGCACGTCAGGGTCGTCGTAACGGTGGTCGGCGTCTCCGACGAAGCAGCCGTTCGCGAACATCACGTGGTCGCCGATCTCGATCAGCTCCAGTGCGGCGAGCATCGTGTTGCGGTTGAGGAAGCAGCCCTGCCCGATCCGGATCCGCGCCTCGGGCGAGAGGGTGAGCCAGCACCCCGGCTCGAGCAGGGTCCCCTCCCCGATCTCGAGGCGACCGGAGTCGAGCGCTTCCAGCAGCTCCCCCTCGACCGGATAGCGGATGAAGAAGCCGCCCCTCGCCGCATGGCGGTTGAGCCGCCAGCGCCGGCGCAGGCGGCGGTTGCGCTCATAGTGGCGCCGCTTCCTCCACCAGGCGCGCCAGGTGGCGAGCTCGCTCATCGGCGGCAGCATAGGCGGGACGCCCGGCCCCGCCGGGGAGCGGCGTATCTTCCAGCCATGAGCACGCCCGACGGACCCCTCCGCGGCGGAGTCGACCTGGGGGGCACCAAGGTCCAGACGGTGGTGGTCGACGGGGGTAACCAGGTTCGAGGCGAGGCCCGGCACCCCACCCCGACCGAGGGCGGACCGCAGGACGTGGCCAACGAGATCGCGGCGGCCCTCCGCGAGGCGGCCGAGCAGGCGGGAGTCCAGGCGTCGGAGCTCGCGGGGGTCGGCGTCGGGTCGCCCGGCGACGCCGACGAGAAGACCGGGATCGTCTCGGCGGCGAGGAACCTGCCCGGCTGGGAGGGCAGGTTCCCGCTCGCAGAAGTTCTCGGGAAGGATCTCGGGACGAAGATCTCACTCGGCAACGACGTGCAGGTGGCCGTGCAGGGAGAGTTCGACCTCGGAGCGGGCCGCGACTACAGGACGATCCTAGGCGTCTGGTGGGGCACCGGGGTGGGCGGCGGCCTGATCCTCGACGGGAAGCCGTGGCTGGGCCGGGGCGCCGCGGCGGAGATCGGCCACATGGTCGTCAAGATCGACGGCGCCAGGTGCACCTGCGGGCGCCGCGGATGCATGGAGGCCTATGCCGGTCGCGCCGCGATGGAGCTGAAGGCCCGGCGCAAGGCCGAGAAGGGGACCAAGACCAAGCTGTTCGAGATCATGGAGGAGCGCGGGCGGGACAGGCTCACCAGCGGCATTTGGGAGCGGGCGATCGAGCACGAGGACAAGCTCGCAACCCACCTGATCGACCGCGCGATCGTGGCCCTCGGCGCCGGGATCGCGTCGGCGGTCAACCTGATCGACCCCGAGGCGGTGATCATCGGGGGCGGACTGGGCCAGCGCTTCGGGAAGACGCACGCGAAGCAGCTCCAGAAGGAGATGGACAAGCACCTGTTCGTGGACGACCGCCCCCCGGATCTCAAGCTTGCCGAGCTCGGCGACCTGGGCGGCGCGATCGGCGCGGCGTTGCTCGCTACCTCCTAGAAGCCGCTGGCGCCGTCACGTCGAGCTCCGCTCTGCACATGGGGGCCAGCCTAGCGGCTGGCCCCTTTCTTCCTTGCGCGCGGGCTCGGCTTGGACGGCGCGCCGCCGATGAGGTCCTGGACCCGGCGGACCCGCCGATCGTGGCGCTTCTCCCTCTGCTTCGCCTTGGCGAGCTTCTCGCTGCGCGGTCGATAGCGGCGCTTTGCCCAGAGGGAGTGGGGCCGGGCGAGGCGAATCGCCGCCACGTAGGCGACCGGTGGGATGAACATCCCCGCCAGCGCCGAGGCGATCTTCCGCTTGCTCGCGGCGACAATGCAGGCGGTCAGGTTCACCGCCACGGTCAGGATGATGACCGCGAGCGAACCGCCACCGGGGTCGAGCGGAACGAGGCCCACCACGAAGCCGCCGGCGATGATGACGGCGATGATGATCGCGTCCACCGAGCTGCGGCCCTCCTCGGACCAGTAGACGTCCTCCAGGTAGAGCCAGAGCGCGAACTCGTCGAGCGTCAAGCCCATACCGATGCCGAAGAGGCCGGCGAGGATCTCCAGCCACGGACTGGGCGGCTCGGTGACAAAGCCCAGAAAGCCCGCCAGCATCATCAGCACGATCCCGAACACCAGGTGGTGGATGTGAAGGCCACCCGGCGTCACGTTTCCGGGCCACCAGGAGACCTCGGCCCGGATCATCCGGGTGCTGAAGCGGATGAAGCCGAAGGACAGGAGCATCGCGGCCAGCAGGACCAGCCCGGCCCGCTGTCCCGCCGAGTCAAGCGCGGCGCCGCCCTCGAGCTCGAAGCTGATGTCGGCGAGCGGCACTGAGCGGCCTAGACCGGGACCGGCGCCTTGCGCTTGCGAGTGCGGCTGACCTTGACCTCGGGCTCGACCAGGTCGGCGAGGAACTCGCCCGTGTAGGACTTGGGCGAAGCAGCGACCTGCTCCGGGGTTCCCGTCGCCAGCACCTCTCCTCCCTCCTCACCGCCGTCAGGGCCGAGGTCGATGATCCGGTCGGCCGTCTTGATCACGTCGAGGTTGTGCTCGATCACGATCACCGTGTTGCCGGCCTCCACCAGCCGGTCGAGCACGTCGAGCAGCCGCTGGACGTCGGCGAAGTGGAGCCCGGTGGTGGGCTCGTCGAGGATGTAGAGCGTGTCGCCGGTCGCCACCTTGGAGAGCTCCGTCGCGAGCTTCACGCGCTGCGCCTCGCCGCCCGAGAGCTGGGTCGCGGGCTGGCCGAGCCGGATGTAGTCGAGCCCGACGTCGTTCAACGTGTTGAGGCGCCTGGCGATCTTCGGGATGTCGCGGAAGAACTCGCAGGCATCGGCCACGGACATCTCGAGCACGTCGGCGATCGACTTGCCCTTGAAGCGGACCTCGAGCGTCTCGCGGTTGTAGCGCTTGCCGTGGCACTGCTCGCATGGCACGTAGACGTCAGGGAGGAAGTGCATCTCGATCTTGATCTGCCCATCACCCCGGCAGACCTCGCAGCGGCCACCCTTGACGTTGAAGCTGAAACGCCCCGGCTTGTAGCCCCGCGCCCGCGCCTCGCGCGTCTGGGCGTAGAGCTGGCGGATGTGGTCGAAGACGTTGGTGTAGGTCGCCGGGTTCGAGCGCGGCGTGCGCCCGATCGGGGACTGGTCGATGTTGATGATCTTGTCGATCTGGTTGATCCCGTCGATGCGGTCATGCGACCCAGGCCGGAGCTTCGCCTGGTGCAGGCGGTTCGCCACCGACGGGTAGAGCGTCTCGTTGACCAGCGTGGACTTGCCCGACCCCGAGACCCCGGTCACGCAGCAGAAGACGCCGAGTGGGATCTCGACATCGATGCTCTTCAGATTGTGCTGCCGGGCCCCGCGAACGACCAGCTCGCCGCGCGGCTCGCGCCGCTTCTCGGGCAGGGGGATCTCCCGCTCCCCGGCCAGAAACTGGCCGGTGAGCGAGGCGGGGTCGGCCTCGACAGCCTTGGGCTCGCCCTCGGCGACGAGGTGGCCGCCGTGCTCGCCGGCGCCCGGACCGAGATCGAGGATGTGATCGGCCGCGCGCATCGTCCCCTCGTCGTGCTCGACCACGATCACCGTGTTGCCGAGGTCGCGCAGGCGCGCGAGCGTGTCCAACAGCTTGGCGTTGTCCCGCTGATGGAGGCCGATCGAGGGCTCGTCGAGGATGTAGAGCACCCCGACCAGGCTGGAGCCGATCTGGGTCGCCAGCCGGATCCGCTGGGCCTCGCCCCCCGAGAGCGTTCGCGCCGAGCGGGCGAGGTTGAGGTAACCGACCCCCACGTTGTCGAGGAAGGCGAGCCGCTCGGTGATCTCGCGGATCAGCAGCCGCGCGATCGCCTGCTCGGTCTCGGTCAGCTCCAGCTCCTCGATCCACTTGAGCGCGGCCCGCGCCGAGAGCTCCGTGTACTCGCTGATGCTGATCCCGCCGACCTTGACCGCGAGACTCTCGGGCCGGAGCCGCGCGCCCTTGCAGTCCGGGCAGTCCTGCTCGGCCATGTAGCCCTCGACCCGCTCCCGCACCGCGTCCGAGTCGGTCTCCTGGTAGCGCCGCTCGAGGTTGTTGACGATCCCCTCGAACCGGACGCTGTAGGAGCGGCGCCGGCCGAACCGGTTGGTGTAGGTGACCTTGTGGCGCTCGCCGTTGGTCCCGAACAGGAAGATCTCCTTCTCCTTCTCCTTCAGCTTCTGCCACGGCTTGTCGGCGTCCACGTCGTAGTCGGCCGCGACGGCCTCGACCAGCCGCTTCCAGTAGCGGGAGTGGCCGAGCCGCCACGGCTGCAGCGCACCCTCGGACAGCGAAAGCGTCGGATCGGGGACCACCAGCTCAGGGTCGACGATCCGCTGGAAGCCCAGTCCATGGCAGCGCTCGCAGGCGCCGTGCGGCGAGTTGAAGCTGAAGATCCTCGGCTCGAGCTCGGGGATCGAGGTGCCGCAGTTGAGGCAGGCGAAGCGCTCGCTGAAGGTGAGGCGCTCGGCGACGTCAGGTGGCAGCTTTCCAGCTCCGGTTGCACCTTTGACCCCCTTCGACTCGGCTTCGCCATCCTTTCGCGGCTCCTCCGCTTCGCGTCCGGTGCCGCGAAGCACGTCGATCTCGACCACCCCCCCAGCCAGACCCGCGGCCGCCTCGATCGACTCGGACAGCCGGCGGCGAAGCTCCTTCTTCATCACCAGCCGGTCAACCACCACCGAGATGTCGTGGTTGAACTTCTTGTCGAGCTTGATCTCCTCGTCGAGCCGGCGGATCTCGCCGTCGACGCGGACGCGGCTATAGCCCTCGAGGCGGAACTGCTCGAGCAGCTTCTCGAACTCGCCCTTGCGGCCGCGCACCACCGGCGCGCTGACGATGAACCGGGTCCCCTCGGGCAGGGTCATCACCCGGTCGGTGATCTGCTCGATCGACTGACCCTCGATCGGCTCGCCGCACTCAGGGCAGTGCGGCTTGCCGACCCGCGCCCAGAGCAGCCGCAGGTAGTCGTAGACCTCGGTGACGGTGCCGACGGTGGAGCGCGGGTTGCGCGAGGTCGTCTTCTGGTCGATCGAGATCGCGGGCGAGAGCCCCTCGATCGAGTCCACGTCGGGCTTCTCCATCAGGCCCAGGAACTGGCGCGCGTAGGCGGAGAGCGACTCGACGTAGCGGCGCTGGCCCTCGGCGTAGATCGTGTCGAAGGCAAGGCTCGACTTCCCGGATCCTGAGAGCCCGGTGATAACGATCAGGGCGTTGCGCGGCAGCTCGAGGTCGATGCCCTTGAGGTTGTGCTCGCGCGCCCCGCGGATGACTATGCGCTCCGATGGCGCCATGCGAACAAGTGTACGAGTGCCCCCAGACCTGCCCGCCTGAGCGAACCGGCGCGCGGGCGTGCTCGTGTCTTTAGCTTTTTCGCTCGTGGGGCGCCGGATCGCACCGATCTTGTTCGTCTTGGCCGTCTCGCTTGCGGTCGGAGCCGCAGGCGCGGGCGCGGTCGCCCCCGACCCCAATCCCTGGCTGACCAAGCGCTTCCTCAACATCGCCCACCAGGGGGGCGAGGACGAGGCGCCCTCCAGCACCATGTTCGCCTTCAAGTCCGCGGTCGCCGAGCGCGGCGCGGACATGCTCGAGCTCGATGTCCAGCTGACGAGCGACGGTCACCTGGTCGTGATCCACGACGACACGGTCACCCGGACGACCAACGGGCCGGCCGAGCGGCCGGACTCGCAGGTGCGCGACATGACCCTGGACGAGGTCCAGGCGCTCGACGCCGCGCACTGGTTCCGGCCCGGCAGCTACAGCCACGACGCGGACATCCCCGCGGAGGAGTTCATCTACCGGGGAATCCGCACGGGCGAGAAGCCGCCGCCGCCCGGCTATGCTGCTGACGACTTCCGGATCCCGACGCTGCGGGAGGTGCTTGACACCTTCCCGAACACGCCGATCAACATCGAGATCAAGCAGCCGAAGGTCTGCGAGGGGAGCGTCGAGTGCGACAGCCCGGCCCTCGGGATCCCCACCGCCGAGGCGCTCGCGGAGCTCCTCGACGAGCCCGCGCACTCGAGCCGGACGGACATCATCGTGGTCTCGTTCTCCGACCTGCTGACCGGGGCCTTCAACCAGATGGACGCGGCCCCCAAGGTCGCCCTGGCCGCCGGGGTCGCCGGTGTCGCCAGCTACGCCGCCACCGGCGCGCCGCCGGTTCCCGACGTCGCCGCCTTCCAGGTCCCGCCAGACCAGAACGGGCTCGCGGTGCCCGAGATGCTGCTGCAGGGGCCGACAGGCCGCGACGCTCACGCCGACGGCTACGCCGTGCACGTCTGGCCGAACGGCGCGGAGCCGGACGGCGAGGAGAGCTACGCGCGCCTGATCGAGCTCGGGATCGACGGCTACATGAGCTCGCAGCCGGGTCGCCTGCATGCGTTCCTCTGCGCGGAAGAGATCCCGCGCCCTGACGGCAGCGACCGCTGCCCGGGTCCGGTCCAGCCTCTGTCGGGCCAGGACCCCGCGACCACCCCCGGCCCGGCCTCGGCGGCGGCCCCGGGCGTGACCGCGCCCCAGGGGAAGTGCCGCAAGGGAAGGAAGCTCCGGCGGGGCAAGTGCGTGAAGCGGAAGAAGGGCCGCCGCTAGCGCCGTTGGCCCGCGGATAGGCTGAAGACGATGGCCGATCCGCCCCCCGTCAGCGGGATATCGGAGCTGGTGCTCGAGGTCTCCGACCTCGAGCAAGCGAGGGCCTTCTACCGAGACATCCTGGGCTTCGAGGAGACGCTCTACGGCGAGGGCCGTGAAGGGCGCTACTGGTACCTGGTCGGGGAGACCGCCCGGTTGGGCCTCTGGACCGAGCAGGTCGGTCTGGCCGGCGGGCGCGGCGGTGCGCACGTCCACTTCGCCTTCCAGGTGCCCGACTCTGAGGTGGACCGGATCAAGGAGAGGATCGAGGCCGCGGGGACAGAGGTCGAGGGGCCGATCAAGCTCGGCCCCGGCCGCGCCGTCTACATCACCGACCCCGACGGCAACGTGGTCGAGTTCTGGAGCCAGGACATGGCCGACTACACGGCCGAGGCGCGGGCGGGTGGCGAGCCCGGCACCTTCAAGGGCGCCGACACCCACTGACGAGAGAGGGCCCCGTTGCGGGGCCCTCTCCACAGATTCCTGGAATCGTCGCCTCTAGCCGCAGAGCGCGCCGGCCCCGTAAGCGAACGCGTCGCTGTCGAGGTAGAGCACGCTTCCCACGAAGGTGACGGCACGCACCGGCGGGCCCCCCGCCAGCAGGTTCTCCGTGAACCCGTCCGAGGTGGTGCGGACCCTCGAGACATACGTGAACCCGACCGAGAATCCGTTCGGGTTGGGCCCGAGCTGGGTCCACGTGCCCCTCTCGGTGATCGTCTCAAAGTTCCCGAAATTGTCGGTCTCGATGGTCACGTGCTTGAAGATGCCGCCCGTGCAGAAGTTCCACTGCTCCTGAATGGTGGTTTGGGTGCCAGGATTGGGCTGGACCCGGCTGAGGAACTTGCCGGCCATCTGGAACGGGGGCGGTCCGGCCTTCTTGCACTTCTTCTTGGCCGCAGCCGCGCTGCCCTTCTTCTTGCACTTCTTCTTGGCCGCGACGGCCTGGGCGCCCTCGCCGGGGGCGGCCACGGCCGCCTGGGTGGCGACACCGCCCACGAACAGAGCGCCAGACACGGCCAGCACAGTTGCCACACGCATACTTGCCTCCAAGGTTCCCTCCCCTATCGTCAACTTAGCGTCAGGATGCTAACAGCGCCCGGGAGACTTAGTTGCGGCGGGAGCCTGGGCGGGCCTCGTGCCTATTTCCCCGCGCGGGCGAGGACGTCGTCGAGCAGCGCCGAGCGGTCGGCGTCGCCGAACTTCTCGGCGAGCTCCGACTCGATCTCGTCGCGGCTCTTGCCGTCCACCGCGAGCTTCATCGCCACGAGGCGCGCCGCGGCGTCGCTCCCGCCCGAGTTGTTCACGCTGATCTGAGGGCCGGGGTCCGGCGGCCCGGGAGGGCCCGGGTCCGGGCTCGGGGTGGGCGGCATCGGGTCCGGCCCCGGTGGGGTCGGATCCGGTCCGGGCGCAGGGGGCTCGGGCGTCTCGGCGGTGAGCTCGCTGAGGGCCTGGCGCGCCCGCTCGAGCTTCTCCCGAGTCTCGCGGGCGTCCACTTCGGCGCGCTGCCTGATCTGGGCGGCCTCCTCCTCCGCGTCGCGGACGATCTCCTCCGCTCGTCGCTCCGCCTCGGCGACAACCTCGCGGACCCGCTCCGCGGCCTGCTGTGCAAGCTCCTCGGCGCTCATGAAGGAGATATTAGGACGAGAAGGGCCTGCTAGGCGCGGATCGCGTCCAGGTCGGCGCGCAGCTCCTTCAGCTCGTCGCGGATGCGAGCGGCCTCCTCGAAGCGCAGGTCCTCCGCGGCGGCGAGCATCTCCTCCTCGAGCTCGACCACGATCTTCTCCAGCTCCTCCGGGGTCTTGGCTGCGGTCTCCTCGCGCCGCGCACGCCGGCGCCTCGGCGCCTGCGACTCCATCGCCAGGAACTCGGTCATCTCTGAGATGCCCTTGCGGACGGTCTCCGGCGTGATCCCGTGCTCCTCGTTGTAGGCGACCTGGATCGCGCGGCGGCGATCGGTCTCGGAGATCGCCTTTCGCATCGCCTCGGTCTCCTTGTCCGCGTACATCAGAACCGTTCCCTCGACGTTCCGGGCGGCCCGGCCGATCGTCTGGATCAGGGAGGTCTCTCCGCGGAGGAAGCCCTCCTTGTCGGCGTCGAGGATCGCGACCAGCGACACCTCCGGCAGGTCGAGCCCCTCGCGCAGGAGATTGACGCCGACCAGCACGTCGTATTCGCCCAGCCGGAGCTCCCGCACGATCTGGATGCGCTCGAGCGTGTCCACCTCCGAGTGCAGGTAGCGCACCCGGAAGCCATGCTCCAGGAGGTACTCGGTGAGGTCCTCCGCCATCTTCTTGGTCAAGGTGGTGACCAGGACCCGCTCGTCGCGCTCGGCGCGCTGGCGGACCTCGTTCATCAGGTTGTCGATCTGGTTCCTGGTCTCGCGCACCTCGACCTCGGGGTCGACGATCCCGGTCGGCCGGACGATCTGCTCGACCACCCGCGAGGACTCCGCGTGCTCCCACGGCCCCGGGGTCGCCGAGACGAGCACCATCTGGTCGACCCGGTCGAGGAACTCGTCGAACTTGAGCGGGCGGTTGTCCACCGCGGAGGGCAGGCGGAAGCCGAAGTCCACCAGGGTGGACTTGCGCGAGTAGTCGCCCTCGTACATCCCGCCGAGCTGCGGGATCGTCTGGTGCGACTCGTCGATGAAGACGACGAAGTCGTCGGGGAAGTAGTCGATCAGCGTGTAGGGCGGGCTGCCCTGCGGCCGGCCATCGAGGATCCGCGAGTAGTTCTCGATGCCCGGGCAGAAGCCGAGCTCGCGCAGCATCTCCAGGTCGTAGCGGGTGCGCTGCTGCAGGCGGTGGGCCTCGAGCTGCTTCCCCTCCCCCTCGAAGTACGCAACCTGGTTCCGCAGCTCGCGCTCGATCTCGTCGACCGCCTTGGCCATGGTCTGCTCCTCGACCACGTAGTGGCTTGCGGGCCAGACCGACACGTGGTCGATCGCGTCGAGGATCTCGCCGGTGAGGGGGTCGAAGTGCTGGATGCCCTCGATCTCGTCGCCGAAGAGCTGAATCCGGTAGGCGGACTCCGCGTAGGCGGGGTAGATCTCGAGGATCTCGCCGCGGGCGCTGAAGCTGCCGCGCACCAGGTTGGTGTCGTTGCGGCGGTACTGCATCGCGACCAGCTTGCGGAAGACGTCCTGGCGGTCGATCCACTCGCCGACCTTGAAGAGCTGCATCTGGTCGCGATAGAGCTTCGGCGAGCCGATCCCGTAAATGCAGGACACCGAGGCGACGATGATCACGTCCTTGCGGGCGAAGAGCGACGCCGTCGCCGCGTGGCGCAGGCGATCGATCTCGTCGTTGATCGAGGAGTCCTTCTCGATGTAGAGGTCCTGCGCCGGGACGTAGGCCTCGGGCTGGTAGTAGTCGTAGTAGCTGACGAAGTACTCGACCGCGTTGTCGGGGAAGAACTCGCGGAACTCGTTGCAGAGCTGAGCCGCCAGCGTCTTGTTGTGGGCGATCACCAGCGAGGGCCGCTGGACGGCCTCGATCACCCCGGCCATCGTGAAGGTCTTGCCCGTGCCGGTCGCCCCGAGCAGCGTCTGACGCGCCTCGCCGGCCCCCAGCCCCTCGGCGAGTCCCTCGATCGCCTTCGGCTGATCGGCGGTCGCCTTGTAGGCGGGATTGAGCTTGAACTTGGCCACGATCCCAGCCTAGCGGCCGGCCTCACCGTGACTTCCGGCCTCCCCGGGTGTCTCAATGAGCGCGATGACCAAAACGGCCATTTCGCACGCGCCCTCCAGGGTCCGCTGACAGCTGGCCCCCGAACAGCCGCGCATCAGTCCCCGAGGTCAACCAGCCCGCCTGGTCCCCGTGGCCGAGTTGGGGTTCGTTTGACCGCACCCGGCGATACACCGATCAGCCGCTTGAACGCCCGTGCGAAAGCGGCCTCGGAGCGATAACCGAGCCGGTCCGCGAGCTCGGCGACCGTGGCGCCATCGTCTCTGAGCGCAGCGTGCGCGACTTGCATTCGCCACCGAGTGACGTACTGCACCGGAGGCTCGCCGACGAGCTCATTGAAGCGGGCTGCAAAAGCCGAGCGCGACATCGCGGCCTCGTCCGCGAGCGATCCGACCGTCCAGGCCCGCGCCGGGTCCCGATGAACGACTGCGATCGCACGGCCGATGTAGCGATCCCTCAGCGCGCCGAACCAACCCGTCTGACCCGCGGGGTCGGCGTCGATCCACGAGCGGATCGCCTGGATCACGAGAACGTCCGCAAGGCGCGTCATCACGGCCTCGCCACCCGGGCGCAGCTCCTTGGCTTCTGCGGCTATCAGGCCGAGCGTGCTCTGGATCCAGTCTCCCCGGAGCGGATTGGAGGCCTCGATATGGATCGTGTCCGGCAGAATCTCAACGAGGTGCTCCGCGGCGGGATGGTCGAAGCGGACGGCCGCGCAGATCATGCTCGTCGGGGCGCCACCTCCGCCGTGACGAAGGAAGTCGTAGCGGTCGCTTACGGGCTCGAGATTGAGCTCGAGGACGTCGGGTGCGGGCACGCCCGGTTCGCTTCGCAGCTGGTGTCCCGCCCCATGAGGCACGAGCGCAAGGTCCCCGGGTTGGAGCCACCTGGCACCCGATTCTTGGGTCTCCAGCAAGGCCCGGCCCGAGATGACCGCATGGAACCAGAGGTGTCCCGGCATCGGAGGCTGCGTAAGCCCCCACGGAGCGCTGAACTCGGAGCGGCAGTAATAGGCCCCGTTCATCCGCAGAATGTGGAGCGCCTCCCCGAGCGGGTCGGAAGGTGCCCATGGGTCGGGCGCGGGCATGCCTCCAGTATCGCGCGCCTCTGACGCACCCGTCCATATCTCTGGACGATCGAGCATGGATTATGGGGCTGAGGTCATAGACAGGCCCTTCATCCGCCTCGATACTGGACTCATGACACAGTCAAACAGCTCTCACGCCCGGTGGACGCTAGCGATCGCCGGAGCCGCGCTATTCATGACCGCCCTCGACCAGCTGGTCGTCGGCGTCGCACTGCACTCGATCCGCCTCGACCTCGGCGGCTCAATCGAGGGGCTCGAGTGGACGGTCAATGCATACACGCTGGCGTTCGCCGTCCTCCTGATCACCGGCGCCGCGCTCGGCGACCGCTTCGGTCGCAAGCGAATGTTCATCGTCGGCGTAGCCGTCTTCACCGCCGCCAGTGCGCTTGCGGCCCTCTCGCCGTCGACCGACGCCCTCGTCGCTGCCCGCGCCCTACAGGGTCTCGGCGCCGCGATCGTCACCCCGCTCACTCTGACCCTGATCAGCGAGGCATTCCCACCTCAGCGCCGGGCGGCCGCACTCGGGATCTGGGGCGGGATCACCGGCCTCGGAGTGGCGGCTGGCCCGTTCGTGGGCGGGGCGGTCGTCGAGGGGATCGCCTGGCAGTGGATCTTCTGGGCCAACGTGCCGATCGGCCTGGCCCTGATCCCACTCGCCGGCCGGATCTTGCGCGAATCGCACGGCCCCGACCGGGAGCTGGATCTGGGCGGCCTCGCCCTCGCGAGCGCGGGGCTGTTCGCGCTCACCTTCGCCCTGATCCGCGGCGAAGGACTCGGCTGGACCAGTGCCGTGGTGCTCGGCTCGCTTGGCACCGGGTTGGCGTTCCTGGCGGTGTTCGTGCGGTGGGAGCTCAGGACCCCGGCCCCAATGCTCCCGATGCAATTCTTCGGTTCGCGCGCTTTCACCGCAGCGAACGGACTCTCGTTCGCGATGTTCTTCGGCGCGTTCGGAGCGATCTTCCTGATCAGCCAGTACTTCCAGACCGCTCAGGGCTACGGTCCGTTCGAAGCGGGGGCTCGGACGCTTCCGTGGACGGGAATGCCGATGATCTTCGCTCCCGTCGGGGGTCTCATCGCAACCCGAATTGGCACGCGGCCGGTGCTGGTGGTGGGTTTGGCCCTACAGGCGATCGGCTTGGCCTGGATGACCCTCATCCTCGAGCCCTCGACTCCGTTCGTCGAGCTAATCGCGCCCTTCGCTATCACCGGGATAGGAATGGCATTCGTCTTCTCGATGGCCCCGGAAGCGGTGCTTGCCGCCGTGCGCCGGCAGGACGCCGGGAAGGCCTCGGGGGCGACCAACGCGATCCGCGAGGTCGGTGCCGTCCTGGGCGTGGCCGTGCTCGCCTCGGTATTCGCCGCCAATGGGGGCTACGAGTCCCCGCAGGCGTTCACCGATGGCCTCGTCGCCGCGCTGCCGGTTGCCGTCGTCGTACTAGCCGTCGGGGCGGTGCTGGCGCTACTCACCCCCGGGCGCTCCCGCGTCAAAGGGGCCGTCGAGAACACGCAGGCAGGCTTGAACCCACCAGAACACGGAGCGACGGAGCCGGCCCACGCCTATGAAGGTGGGTGAGCGGTCTGCGACCCCAAAGTCGGGGCCGCCTAGCCGTTCGCGGCGATGAAGTCGAGGCCCGAGGTGACTCTCGTGTAGACGGTGGGCGCGGGCGGGAGTCCGCAGAAAGCCCCGCCGAAGGAGACGATGCCCACCTGCCTCACGCCGGCCGAGGTGCTCGCGACCAGCGGCCCGCCGCTGTCGCCTGAGCAGGCGCTCGAGTTGATCGGCGGCCGCTTGTACTTGGGAATTCGCTG
Source organism: uncultured Solirubrobacterales bacterium (assembly GCA_963752605.1). GTDB lineage: Bacteria > Actinomycetota > Thermoleophilia > Solirubrobacterales > 70-9 > CAVVYW01. Next base: position 239,348 of record CAVVYW010000005.1, on the reverse strand, counting down.
GCCGAGGGCGCAGATCATCGTCACCGGGTTGAAGATGTCCTTCGTGTAGGCGCGGATGCATTTCTTCGTGTTGCGGACCTGCTCGGTCGTCGTCTTGAGGACCGTGGAGAGCTTGAAGCCGAGGGGATTCTGCGCGCCCCAGCCGGCCACGCTCAGCTGCGATCCCACCGCCGTGAAGATGTCGTTCTCGGTCTGGCTCGCAAGCGTGATGGGTGTCGTGCTGGTCGGCTGAGCCAGGGTGAGAACGGCCATGTCGTGCATCCCCGTGGTCGCGAAGTCGGGATGCGTGGCCCCGGCGGCGATCGCGATCGAAGCGCCGGCCGAGGTGTTCTGCAGGTCGGGGCGCCCGACGACCACCGTGAAGTTCGAGAGGTTGAAGCCCTCAACGCAATGGGCCGCGGTCAGCACCTTGGTCGGGGCGATCAGCGAGCCGCCGCAGTGCAGGCGGTTCTTGCGATAGAGCGTGACCACGAAGGGCCAGTCGGTCGGGTTGGCAGGCCCGCCTCCCACGATCGACGCGTGCGCCCGGGGTCCCTTGGGTGTCGTGCCCGCGGCAGCGGGCGACGCCGTCACCGCGAGCGAAATCGCGATGACGAGGCTCCCCAGTCCCGCGACGGCCCGTCGGCTGCTCATTTCCGGAAGCTTCGCAGAGTTCGTCAGCTGACCCATCATCGCTATTCGATCGCCAGTTCCTTCGAATAGTGGTCCGCGTACTCGGCCTTCTTGTCGAGAACCCCCTCGACGTAGTCCTCCGTCTCCGGGAAGCCGATCTGATCGAGCCCGATCCCCGCCCCGCCCCAGGCATCCACCTGGGCCGGGCCGGCGTTGTAGGCGGCAAGGGCGGCCACCTCGTTGCCCTCGAAGCGATCGAGCAGGTAGTCGAGGTAGAAGGTGCCGTAGCGGATGTTGATGTCGGGATCCGCGAGGTCCTCGGATTCGAAGCTCTGCCCGCCGCTCAGCTTCTCGATCTCGGCCGCGGTGCCCGGGGTGATCTGCATCAGGCCCCGCGCCCCCGCGGAGCTCGTCTGGTCTCGGAACTTCGACTCCTGCCAGATCACGGCTGCGATCAGGCTGGCCTCCACCCCCTTCTCCCGCGCCTGCTGCCGGATGATGTCGTCGTGGCGCAGCGGCAGGGTCACCTCCCGCAGGGTGTCCTGAAAGCGATCGCTGTTGGCGATCAGGACGCCCGCCACGATGCCGACCGCCAGCGTCGCGGCGACGACGAGGGTGCGCTTGCGACGGCGGCGAACTCGCTGGCGGCTGGTGGCCCGGGCTCGGCGGCCGGTCGAGCGGCCACGGCTCCGCCGCGAGCGCGAGCGCGCCGAGCGCAGCGACACGCCCGGGGTCATGGCCCCACCTTGGTCGCGCCAAGCTGTTCCATGACCCGCCGCACCTCAGACTCCAACTCCTCGAGCGTCCCGTTGTTGCGGATCACGTGGTCGGCCCGCTTCTCCTTCTCCGCCTGGCTGAGCTGGCGCCCCTCACGTCCGCTCAGCCCGCCCTGGCCGCGCTCGCGGAGACGGTGATCCCTCACCTCGTCATCAGCGACCACCGCCACGGTGGCGTCGAAAGCGTCCTCCATCGCCGCCTCGAACAGGAGCGGCACCTCGACCACGCCGACCTCGACCTCGGCGGCAAGTCGCTGCCGCCACTCGGCCACGTGCCCGCCGACGCGCGGGTGAAGCTGGCTCTCGAGCCAGGCGAGCTCCTCGGGGTCCTCGAAGACGATCGCGCCCACCCGTTCGCGATCCACCTCGCCGGACGGGGCGACCTCCTCCCCCCAGCGCTCGATCAGCGCGCTTCGGACCTCGCCGTCGGCGAGCAGCTCATGGGTGACGAGGTCGGTCGAGAGGGTCTCCGCGCCGAGCCGCGCGAATGCCGCCAGCGCCTCCGACTTTCCGGCCCCGATACCCCCGGTGAGGCCGACGAACCGGGTCAAGCCTCGGGCTGAGGCTCTTCCGGCGGGACTTCCTCGGGGGTCTCCTCGGCGGGGACCTCCTCGGGCGGCGCCTCCTCGGGCGGCGCAACCTCCGCCTCCGGCTCGCCCCCAGTCTCAGCCTCGGCCGCCTCGGGAGCTTCTGCGTCGGGCGCCTCGGGGGCTTCCGCCTCGACCGCCGCGGCCTCGCCCTCGGACAGCTCCCGGACCTCAAGCTCCTGACCCTCGACGCGCTTGGCGCTCAGCGACAGGCGGCGACGGGAGTCGTCCACCTCGAGGATCTGCACCTGGATCTCGTCGCCGGGCCGGACGACCTCGGCGGGGCTCTCGACATGGTGCTGGGCGAGCTCGCTGATGTGGACCAGCCCCTCTACGCCGGGCAGGATCTGAACGAAGGCGCCGAAGGCGACGATCTTGGTCACCTTGCCCTCGACCACGTCGCCCTCCTTGTACTCGTTGAGCACACGCTGCCAGGGATCCTCCTGCGTCTGCTTGAGCCCGAGCGAGATCCGCTGCCGGTCCTTGTCGATGTCGAGCACCTTGACGCGAACCGTGTCGCCGATCGAGACGACCTCGGAGGGATGGTTGACATGGCTCCAGGAGAGCTCCGAGATGTGAATCAGCCCGTCGATGCCCTCGAGGTCGACGAAGGCGCCGAAGTCGACGATGTTGGAGATCTTGCCCTCGACCACCTGACCGGACTCCAGGCGCCCGAGGATCTGCTCGCGCACCTCCTTGCGCTCCTCCTCCAGAACCGCGCGGCGGGAGAGCACGACGTTGTTGCGGGAGCGATTGAGCTCGATCACCTTGCACTCGAGCTTCTGGCCCATGAACTCGTCGAGGTTCTGCACGCGGCGGATGTCGACGAGGGAAGCGGGCAGGAAGCCGCGGACGCCGAGGTCGAGGATCAGGCCGCCCTTGACGACCTCGATCACGGTGCCCTCGACGGGCTCACCGGACTCGGCCGCTCCCTCGATCCGGCGCCACGCCTTCTCGAAGCGGGCCCGCTTCTTGGAGAGGATGAGGCGTCCCTCCTGGTCCTCCTTGGTGAGGACGAGGGCGTCAACGTCCTCTCCGATCTGGACCTCGTCGGAGGGGTCGACCGACTTGCGGATCGAAAGCTCGTGGGAGGGGATGACCCCCTCCGACTTGTAGCCGATGTCGACGAGGACCTCGTCCTTGTCGATGCGCACGACCTTGCCGCTGACGACGTCACCCTCGCCGAAGGGGTGAATCGTCGCGTCGTAGTTGGGGACGAGCTTGCCGTCGACCTCGATCAGGAGGTCGTCCGGGGCCGCGGGGGCGGCCCCGGCTGCGGAATCCGGTGGATTCTCGGTGACTGTGTCGGTCGCTTCCAAAGCCGAAACAGTTTGGCAGACATCCGTCAGGACCCGCCGTGCGTAAATACGGTCGTTACCCTCCGCCCATGCCCAGCCGCGTGACCAAGCGAGGCGCCGAGCGCACCCCCCTGACGGGGGCATACGACGTCATCGTCTGCGGCGCGAGCTTCGCGGGCCTGACCGTTGCCCGGCAGCTGGCCGGCTCGGGGGCAGGGGTGCTGCTGCTGGACCGCTACGAGATCGGCGAGCGGCAGACCTCCGCATGCGGGATCCCGACGGAGTGGCTCCGCGCAATGGGGCTGGAGGCCTCGGCGCGGCAGGAGTTCGGGGAGCTGGTCGTGCACACGCCGCATGGCACGTCCCGCTACGAGCTGCCGTGGACCTTCTCCACGTTCGACTACCGCGAGCTCTGCCGCATCCTCTCGGACGGCTGCGAGGCCGAGTTCCAGACGGCGAAGGTGGATGGGCGCAGCGGTGAAACGGTTCACACCGACCGCGGCGACGTCTCGGCGCCGCTGATCGTGGACGCGCTGGGGTGGCGCCGCATCCTCGCGTCGGACGGCGGCTACCAGCCGCCCGACGCTCCGCTCTCGCGCGGGCTCGAGGTCCATCCGGACGGCGGCTCGAGCGATCTGGAGATCTGGGTCGACCGACGCTACGTCCCCGCGGGCTACGGGTGGAGCTTCCCCGCGCGCGACGAGCAGCGGATCGGAGTCGGCTCCTTCGATCCCCGCTTCCGCGTCAAGGACACCACGGTGCTGCTCGCCGACGACCTGGAGCGGCCGCCGGTCCGCTATCAGGGAAATTGGATCCCGCACAAGCTCCGGCCGGCCGTCGAGGGCGAGGTGTTCTTCGTCGGCGACTCCGCCGGCCACTGCCTGCCGCTGACCGCGGAGGGAATCCGGACCGCCTTCTACTTCGGGATCAAGCTCGGCGACGAGCTTCGCGCCGCCGTCGAGGGCCGCCAGGACCGCGCCGCGGCGCTCCGGAACTACGCCGAGTTCTCGGACTCACACGAGTGGAAGTTCCGCTGGATGCTGCGGGCCCAGCGCCTGCTGCCGCGCCTGCCCGCCCGGATGCAGCGCGCGGTCATCTCCGCGGCCGGCCGCAAGCGGTTCGTCGACTGGGCGTTCAACCACTACCTCGAGATCGCGCCGCCCAGCTACGCGTACGAGCACGCGGTCGTTCGGGAGACACCGCTTCGCCATCAGATCGCGGCCACAAGCGGCCGCCCCGAATAAGTCGCTCCGGGCTTCGCCCTTCGCTCCGAAATACAGCGGCCTGGTGGCCGCTAGCTAGAACCCGCGGCGCTCTCTGAGCACGTTCAGGGACCGGAAGAGGTCCTGGTTGCCGTGCGTTCCGAGCTGGCGCCGCATCAGCAGCGAGCGGATCCCGATCAGGACCGCGAGCGCGGCGACCGCGGCGGTCAGCCACATCACCTCGTCCGGCGAGAACAAGCCGAGCGCGGCGAAGAACCCGAACAGCACGACGACTCCCAGGAGAACCACCCAAATCGGTCCGAGCATCTTGCTCAACATCGGCCACCTCCAGTGACCTCGGGAATCGATCTAGATGGAGATTACTCCCGGCAGAGGACTCCGTATCCGGGGAAAACCGCAGACTTCAGGCGCGGCCGCAGGCGGCCGCTCAACGAACGACCAGGTAGGTCCCAGCCAGCAGCAACGCCACTCCCACCATGCGCTCGAAGGTCAGCGGGGTCTCCTGCAGCCCCAGCACGCCCAGCCGGTCGAGCAGGACCGAGGCGGTCAGCTGGCCGGTGATCGTCGCGGCGGCGACGCCGCCCGCGCCGATCGTGTCCACCGTGACCAGGGCCGTGAACACGTAGGCAGCACCCAGGATCCCCCCGATCAGGTAGTACCACTCGACGTTCGTGGCCTCAGCCACGCCGCCCGCCTTGCCGCTGACGACCACGATCGCCGCCAGCACCGCCGTCCCCACCATGAAGGAGACGAGAGCCGCGGCGAACGTGCCCGTCGCCTTGCCGAGGCCCGCGTTGACCGGCGCCTGCAGGGCGATCAGGCCGCCCACCACGGCCATGAAGAGAACGGCGAGGCCCTTGTCCATGGCGGCGGACTCTAACCGCGCCCGTCTACTTCGCCGCCAGCCAGTCCTTGCCGACGCCGACGTCCACCGCGAGCGGTGGGTCGAGATCGATGGCCTCGCACATCGCGGGCTCGATCAGCTTCGCGGCCTCTTCCATCTCGTCGGTCGGTCCCTCGAAGAGCAGCTCGTCGTGGATCTGCAGCACCAGCCGGGTGGTGAGGTCCGACTCGGCCAATGCTCGGTGAGCCCGGACCATCGCAATCTTGATGATGTCCGCCGAGGTGCCCTGGATCGGCATGTTCACCGCGTTCCGCTCGCCCTGGCCGCGGACCTGCGGGCGGCCCGAGCGAAGCTCGGGGATGGGACGACGCCGGCCGAGCAGCGTCGTCACGTAGCCGTTCTCCTTCGCGAAGGCGACCGTCTCCTCGATGTAGCGCTTGACCGCCGGGAAGCGCTCGAAGTAGCGCTCGATGTAGGCGGCCGCCTCGTCCTGCTCGATGTTGAGCCGGTCGGCGAGCCCGTAGGCCGAGAGCCCGTAGGCGATGCCGTAGTTGACCATCTTCGCCTTCGAGCGCTCCCCCGGGCTGACCTTGTCGACGTCGGCGCCCAGCACCTCGGCGGCGGTCGCCGCGTGGATGTCCTCGCCTCGGGCGAAGATCTCCTTCAGCGCGTCCTCCCCGGCGATCTGGGCGAGGATCCGCAGCTCGATCTGGTTGTAGTCGGCCGAGAGCAGCCGCTGGCCGCGCGGGGCGACGAAGGCGGAGCGGATCGGGCGCCCCTCCTCGCTGCGGATCGGGATGTTCTGCAGGTTCGGGTTGGTGCTCGAGAGCCGCCCGGTCGCCGTCGCGGTCTGGTTGAAGGTCGTGTGGATGCGGCCGCTGTCCGGGTCGATCAGCTCGGGCAGGGCGTCGAGGTAGGTGCTCTTCAGCTTGGTCAGCTCCCGCCACTGCTCGATCTTGGGGATGATCTCGTGCTCTTCGCGGATCTGCGCGAGCACCCTGGCGTCGGTCGAGAAGCCGGTCTTGCCGCGGCGCTTCTTGGTCAGGCCCAGCTTGTCGAAGAGCACCTCGCCGAGCTGCTGCGGCGAGCCGATCGTGAACTCGCCGCCGGCCAGGTCGAAGATCTCGGCCTGGAGCGTCTCGATCCGCTGCTCGAAGCCCTCGCCGATGTCGGCGAGCCGCTTCGCGTCGAGCATCACCCCGACCCGCTCCATCTCGGCCAGCACCTCGACGAGGGGCATCTCGACCTCGTCCATCAGCTTCTCGAGGCCCTGCTCCTTCATGGACTTGCGCTGGCGCTTGGCGATCTCCCAGACGAGCCGCGCCTCGGCGGCGGGATCGGCCACCTCCTCCTCTTCCCCGAGCTCCAGCTGGTCGTCGCCAGCGCTCTTCTCGGCGGCCTCCTCGACCTTGGACTCGGCCGCGAGCCCGCGCTGGGCGGCGATGTCGATCAGGTCGTAGGTGCGCCGCGCCGGGTCGAGCAGGTACGCCCCCACCTGTGTGTCGTGGCGCAGGTCTAGGCCCTCGTCCCCCGCGGCGGCGAGAAGACCGTGGAGCGCGCCCCCCAAGCTCTTGATGTCGTGGCCGATCAGCGGCCGATCCCGCAGCGCGGCGACCAGCCCGCTCAGGTCCTCGGCCTCGCCGGTGACGATCCGCTTCGCGTCCGCCGCCGCCCAGGTGCCCCCGGCGATCGCGACGGCGACCTCCCCCTTGGCGAGATCGTCGGGGGTCCCCTCCTCGGCGCTCGCGTCGAGCTGCTCGTCCACGACGGCCTCCGGCACGAAGTCGGCCCCGAGGTCCTCCTCGAGCCGCTCCAGGATGATCCGCAGCTCGTGCTCGCGCGCGACCTCGCGCAGCCGGCTCCGGTCCATCTGCTGCGACATCAGCTCCTCGAGGTCCAGCTCGAAGTCGATGTCGGTGATGGCGGTCGCGAGCTGCTTCGAGATCCTCGCGTCCTCGGCGTGCTTGGTCAGGTTCTCCTTCCGCTTGGCGCCGGAGATCTTGTCCACGTTCTCGAGGACCCCCTCGAGCGAGCCGTACTCCTGAAGCAGCTGCGCTGCGGTCTTGTCCCCGATTCCCGGGGACGCCGGGGATGTTGTCCGAGGTGTCGCCCTTGAGCCCGATCAGGTCGGTGACCAGCTCCGGCGGGACGCCGTAGCGCTCCTTGACGCCCTCGGCGTCGTAGACCTTGGTGTCGGTGACGCCGCGCGAGGTGGTCATCACCCGCACCCCTTCGGTGACCAGCTGGTAGACGTCGCGATCGCCCGAGACGACCATCACCTCGGCGCCCTGCTCGCGGGCCCGCTTGGTCATCGAGGCGATCACGTCGTCGGCCTCGTAGCCCTCGACCCTGACGTTGGTGAACCCGAACGCCTCGGCGAGCGGCATCAGGTGAGGCCACTGCTCCTTCAGCAGGTCCGGCCGTGGCTTCCGCTGGGACTTGTAGGGCTCGTAGGTGACCTCCCGGCCCGACCAGCCCGCGTCCCAGGCGACCACCACGGCCGCCGGGCTATGGTCGGTGAGCATCTTGGCGAACATCGACGCCAGCCCGTAGATGGCGTTGGTGGGCCGGCCGTCGTGGGTCGCGATCGACTCCGGCAGCGCGAAGAAGGCCCGGTAGGCGAGCGAATTGCCGTCGATCAGGAAGAGCTCGCCGGCCTTCTTGCTCTGCTTGCCCTTCCCTGAGGCCTCCTTTGCCTTGGTTGCTGGCACCGGCTCATCATAGGAGCGCACTCGGCCCGCCTAATATCCGCAGCCCATGGCGGCTTCAGCTCAATACAGCGTCACCGTCCGGGTCGAGCTCGACGCTCGACAGGAGCCCCTGGGCAAGCTGACCGCGCAGATCGCGGAGGCCGGGGGCGCCCTGGTCTCGGTGGACCTGGTGCCCGGTGCGGGCTCGGAAGGCAAGCGCGTTCGCGAGTTCACGGTGGACGCCAACAGCCCCGAGCACTGGGAGCAGATCCTGCGCTCGATCGGCTCGACCCGCGGGGCGAAGGTGCTCGGCTACACCGACCGCACCTTCGAGATGCACAAGCAGGGAAAGATCGAGCAGCACAACAAGTATCCGCTGAAGACCCGCGACGACCTCTCGATGGCCTACACGCCGGGCGTCGCGAGGGTCTGCGAGTACATCGCCGAGGACCGGAGCAAGGCCTTCGAGTTCACGATCAAGGCGAACACCGTCGCGGTGGTCTCCGACGGCTCAGCCGTGCTCGGCCTCGGCGACATCGGCCCGGAGGCGGCGATGCCGGTGATGGAGGGCAAGGCGATGCTGTTCAAGGAGTTCGCGCAGGTGGACGCCTTCCCGATCTGCCTGGCGACCAACGACCCGGAGGAGATCATCGCCACCGTGAAGCTCCTGGCGCCGACCTTCGGCGGGATCAACCTCGAGGACATCTCCGCCCCGCGCTGCTTCGAGATCGAGGACCGGCTCAAGGAAGAGCTCGACATCCCCGTCTTCCACGACGACCAGCACGGCACCGCGGTGGTGGTGATGGCATCGCTGTTCAACTCCCTGAAGATCGTCGGCAAGCCGATCGAGAGCCTGCGCGTCCTCGTCCTGGGCATCGGTGCGGCCGGAGTCGCCTGCACCAAGATGATGCAGGCGAGCGGGATCAAGCAGATCATCGGCTGCGACCGCCAGGGCGCGATCTCGACCGAGCGCTTCGACTACGTGGACGGCGGCATGACCCCGATCAAGCGCTGGTTCGCCGAGCACACGAACCCCGACAAGCTCGAGGGTGGCCCGAACGAGGTGATCGAGGGCTGCGACCTCTTCATCGGCCTCTCCGGCCCCGGGCCTGGTCGAGGCCAAGTCGCTCGAGAAGATGAACAAGGACGCGATCGTCTTCGCGATGGCCAACCCCACTCCTGAGGTCATGCCCGAGGACGCGGAGCCCTTCGTGCGGATCATGGCCACGGGCCGATCCGACTACCCGAACCAGATCAACAACGTCCTCTGCTTCCCGGGAATCTTCCGCGGCGCGCTCGACGCCGGTGCCCCCAAGATCACCGAGGAGATGAAGTTGGCCGCGGCCCGGGGCATCGCGGAGGTGGTCACCGACGACGACCTCTCCGAGGACTACATAATCCCCTCAGTCTTCAACCGCGACGTCGCGCCGACGGTGGCGAAGGCCGTGGTCAAGGAGGCGAAGGAAGAGGGGATCGCCCGGTTCTCGACGGAGACCGGCACCTATGAGATCGTCGGCGACGGCGACTCCCCTGCCGAGGCGCGGGACATAGCCGGCACCTAGCCGCGATCGCTACGCCTGCTGCACTCCGAAGAGCGCGACCTCGTAGTGCTCGACCGAGGCGGTCTCTCCCTCTCCCGTGGCCTCCTCACGCAGCTGCTTGGCGATCTCCTCTCCGGCGTTCATCGCCTCCTCGCTCTCCCAGAGCGAGATCACTGTGATCGTCCCGCTGCTGCGCTCGACCAGGAAGATCGCCCCGGTCATCCCCTCCGTCTGGCCAGGCTCGGTGGGCAGGACCTTCTTCTTGGTCTTCAGCTCTTCGTCGACGGTTTCGGGTGAACCACCCTCGTACCGGGTCATCCGTGCATACATGCGTCCCTCCTGAGTTGGTCGGACGGCACCCTAACGACCCGTCGACGCGGCGCTCATGGCGGGTGGCCCGCTGCGCCATTCGGTCGCGGCCGTAGCGGCCGCCCATCACAAGTCGCTTCGGCCTTCGGCCTTCGCTCCCAAAGAGAGCGGCCTGACGGCCGCTAGCATCGGCCGCCATGCGCGTGCTGGTCACAGGTGCGACCGGGCTGATCGGGACCGCCCTCTGCGACGCGCTCTTGGCGCGTGGCGACGAGGTCGTCGGGCTCACGCGCGACCCGGAGAAGGCCAGGTCCAAGAACCCCACGGTCAAGTGGCACCCCTGGCAGGCCGCCACCGAGCGGCCGCCCCCCGGGGCGTTCGCCGAAGTAGACGGGGTCGTCAACCTGATCGGCGAGGAGATCAACCAGCGACTGACCGAGGAGGCCAAGCGCCGCATCCTCGAGAGCCGCGTGACCTCCACCCGCAACCTGCTCCAGGGTGTCGAGGCGGCCGGGGCCAAGCCCGGGGTCTTCGTGGGCCAGTCGGCGATCGGCTACTACGGCGATCGGGGGGCCGCGATCGTCGACGAGGAGTCGCCGCCGGGAGAGGGCTTCGCGGCCGAGATCCCGATCGAGTGGGAGCGTGCCGAGCGCGAGGCGGAGGGCCGCTTCGGGCGGGTCGTGATCCTGCGAACCGGGCTGGTGCTGACCAAGCACGGCGGCCTCGTCAAGCAGCTGCTGCTCCCGTTCAAGCTCGGCCTCGGCGGCCCGATCGCGGGCGGAGAGCAGTTCATGTCCTGGATCCACATCGACGACGAGGTCGGGCTGATCCTCTGGGCGCTGGAAAACGAGAGCGTGAGCGGGGTCGTCAACGCGACCGCCCCCGAGCCGGTCACGAACCGCGAGCTCTCGAAGGCGCTGGGCCGCGCGCTCAACCGCCCCGCCGCATTCCCGGTCCCCAAGTTCGCCGTGACGCTGCTGCGCGGTCGCGAGCTCGCCGACACGGTCGCCGGCGGCGCCCGCGTCCTCCCCAGGCGCGCGCTCGACCTCGGCTACGACTTCCAGCACTCCGAGGTGGACGAGGCCCTCGAGAGCGCACTACGCTGATGCCGTGAAGCTCGAGGGCATCCATCACATCACCGCGATCACGGCCGACGGTCAGAAGAACGTCGACTTCTACGTCGGGGTGATGGGCCTTCGGCTCGTGAAGAAGACCGTCAACCAGGACGACCCGACCGTCTACCACCTCTTCTTCGCTGACGAGAAGGGAGATCCCGGCTCCGACCTCACCTTCTTCGAGTATCCGGGCGCGCCGAAGGGACGCGCGGGCGAGGGGATGATCCACACGATCGTATGGCGGGTCGGGTCCGAGGAGACCATCGACTTCTGGGAGAAGCGGCTCGGCGGCGAGGGCATCGAGGCCGAGCGGCCGGACGAACACCGGCTGCGCTTCAAGGACCCGGAGGGACTCGGCCACGAGCTGAAGGTGGACCTGAGCGGCGACGAGCCGCTGATGGCCGAGCATCCGGAGATCCCCTCCGAGCACGCGCTTCGCGGCTTCGACGCCGCCCGCGCCTACACGTCCAAGTCCGACGCCGGCCGCCAGTTGTTCGAAGAGGCACTGGGCTTCCAGCCGCAGGGCGAGGGCTGGGAGGTGCGCGGCGACAGCAGGGGCGGCTTCTATTTCCTCGACGAACCGCCGCCTCCGGAGCGCGGCCTGCAGGCCGCAGGCACGGTCCACCACATCGCGTGGGCGTCGCAGATCTCCGACCACGAGGCCTGGCGCGACCGGGTGGTCAAGGCGGGCGCCCAGCCGACGCCGGTGATCGACCGCTTCTACTTCAAGTCGATCTACTTCCGCGAGCCGAGCGGGGTGCTGTTCGAGATCGCCACCCTGGGCCCGGGCTTCACGGTGGACGAGCCCCTCGAGTCGCTTGGGGAGAAGCTCTCGCTGCCGCCCGACTTCGAGCACCTTCGCGACAAGGTCGAGCCGAACCTGCGCCCGATCACGAACCCGCGGGTCCCGGCCTGAGCTTCGACCCCGCCACGGCGCCCCCTCTGCCCGAGGAGCTGCCCGTCCTCGTACGCGAGGCCGCTGGCGAGCCGGAGGGGGCGCTGGTCCTCCTGCACGGCCGAGCAGTGGACGAGCGCGACCTCCATCCCCTGCTCGACGAGCTCGATCCCGATCGCAAGCTCGTGGGATTTGCTCCCGGCGCGCCGTACACCCACATCCCGCCGGGGGGCCGGCACTGGTACGTGATCGAGCAGGTCGGCCAGCCGGACGAAGCGAGCTTCGTCGCCAGCCTCAAGCTCACATCCCGCTTCATCGACGACCAGCTCCGCGCCGCCGGCGTGCCCTGGAATCGAACGGTGCTCGGCGGCTTCAGCCAGGGCGCCGCGGTCTCGTACGCGGTCGCCTTCGGCGACGGGCGCCCGCAGCCCGCCGGGGTGCTCGGCATGAGCGGCTTCGTCCCGACGGTGCGCGGCTGGCGAATAGACATGCGCGCCAAGCGAGGGATGCCCGCCTACGTGACCCACGGCGCCTTCGACCCGGTGATCCCGGTCGGCTTCGGCCGCCGGACCAAGGACCTGATGGAGGCCGCCGGCATCCAGGTGATCTATCGCGAGCCCCGCGTCCAGCACTCGATCGACCCACGGCTCATCCCCGAGATCCGCACGTGGATCTCGGAAGTCGTCGCCAGCGGCGACGAGCGCAGTTAGGGCGGGCAGGGGGCGTCGAGCGGGGCGCGGCGGTCGCCCTCCACGCGGTAGCGCTGGATCATGCAGACGGTCGAGTCGCCCTCGTCGGTGATCGAGTACGGGCCCAGCGCCGATTCCGACCGCTGCACGCCGAGCACCCCGTCGCGCACCGAGTCCCGGAACTGGTCCCCGCTGTCGGAGCCGTCCGCGATCGCGTCAAGCACGATCTGCATCGCCTCGTAGCCGTACGCCGCGTACGGGCCGGGCGGCCGGTCGAAGCGGTCCTGGAACTCTGAGATGAACTCCTTGTCAGGGAGCTTGGCCGGATCGAGCGCCGCCGACGTCTCGTAGAGGACGCCCGGCCCGCGCAGTTCCAGGCCGTCGGCCTTTTGGCCGGCGCTGAAGGCGAGATCCACGGCGGCGGCCTCAGGCGGAACCTGCAGCCCGGCCTCCTCGGCGGCCGCCGTGAACTCGGCGACCATCAGGTCCCCGTAGGGAGAGCCGTCCGAGACGGCGGAAAGCGTACGGGCGTCGAGCTCCGAGGCCCAGTCGGCGAGGGCCCGCACCTGCTCGTCATCCGCGGGGACGATGCGCGCAAAGCTCGCCTCACCCGAGGGCCGGTAGCGGTCGGGGGAGTCCGGGTAGCCCTCGGCGGGGCGGGTGAGGTCCACCCCGCCGGCGCCGGGTGAGACCTGGACGAGCCCGGCGTCATTCGTGATCGAAGCGGAGGCACGGGTCGGCTGGGAGTCCAGCTCGCCGATGTAGGCGGCGGCGCTCGAGTCCTCGGTCGCGGTGCGGGCGTTGGCGGCGACCGCAACCGGGTCCCACGGCTTCCCCTCGGCGTCGTCGAGGAACTCCGCCCGGACCTCGAGATCGCCCGCACGGTCTCCGGCCTGCTCCAGCGCCAGGCGCGCCCCGTCTGCCGCGGCGCGTCCGTCCGCGGAGCGAGGGCCCGTCAAGGGCAGGCTGACGTAGACGCTGACCGGGCCCTCGACCGTGCCGCTGTTCGAGGTCGAGCAGCCGGCCAGGGCGAGCGAGGCGGCTAGGGCGACGGTGAGGCGCCTAACCGAAGAACACCTCCGCCTCCCGGTAGAGGGACTCGGGGACGAGCTTCAGCTCCCTGGTCGCCTCCTCGAGAGGCACCAACTCGATCTCGGTGCTGCGTAGCGCAGTCATCGATCCCCACTCGCCGTCGTTGGCGGCGTCGATCGCGTGCAGGCCGAAGCGAGTGGCGAGAACCCGGTCGAACGCGGTCGGCGTCCCCCCGCGCTGGACGTGGCCAAGGACCGTCGCGCGGGCCTCATGCCCGGTGCGGTCCTCGATCTCACCCTCCAGCCAGTGGGCGATGCCGCCGAGCCGGACGTGCCCGAAGGAGTCCACCGGAGCTCCGTCCGCGTGGGTCATGCCGCCCTTCGGCCTCGCCCCCTCCGCGACGACGATGATCGGAGAGTACTGGCTCTCGTAGCGGCGCTCGATGTAGTCGCAGACTCGCTCGATCTCGAACTCGATCTCCGGGATCAGGATCACGTTGGCACCGCCAGCGACGCCGGAGTGGAAGGCGATCCAGCCCGCGTGGCGGCCCATCACCTCGACGATCAGCGCCCGCTTGTGGCTCTCGGCCGTCGTGTGGAGGCGGTCGATCGCCGCCATCGCGATATTGACCGCGGTGTCGAAGCCGAAGGTGTAGTCGGTGGCGCCGAGGTCGTTGTCGATCGTCTTCGGGACTCCAACGAGCTTGACTCCCTCATCGGCGAGCTTGGTGGCGGCGCCGAGCGTGTCCTCCCCGCCGATCGCGATCAGACCGTCCACCCCCGCCTCCTTCAGGTTCTGCACGATCCTCGGGGGGCCGTCGTCCTCCTGCATCGGGTTGGTGCGCGAGGAGCCGAGGATCGTCCCGCCGCGGGGCAGGATCCCGCGCACCTCCGGGATCCCGAGCGGACTGCTGTCGTTTTCCAGCGGGCCCCTCCAGCCGTCGCGATAGCCGAGGAACTCGTGTCCATACTCGGCGACGCCCTTCCGGACGATCGCCCGGATGACGGCGTTCAGGCCGGGGCAGTCGCCCCCACCGGTCAGGACCCCGATCCGCATATGTGGAGCCTACGGTCTGGTCAGCCAGTCGATGATCGGGCGGGCGTAGCCGAGCAGCGCTCCGGTGAAGACGCCCCCGAGGAAGAGGAGCGCGCAGAGCGGCCCGGACACGTTGAACGTGTACGCGATCACCATCACGCAGGCGCCGAGTACGGTGAAGACCAGGAGCTGCATCGGCGCGGAATCTACCGCTCCAGTGCGGCGCGGGTCTCGCGCAGGAACTCGCCGACGGCGGCCACAGCCGCATCGACGTCGTTCTCGGCGACCTCACGGACGAGGCGCGTGCCGATGATGACCCCGTCGGCGACCTCACCGACCTTGCCCGCCTGCTCCGGGGTCGAGATGCCGAACCCCACCGCAGCCGGCACGCCCGCCTCCTCCCTCACCGCCGAGACCAGCTCGGTCAGCTCGGTGGGGAGCTGATCGCGCTCGCCGGTGACTCCTGTGGTGGAGACGACGTAGACGAATCCGCGGGCCGCGCGGCAGATCGCGGCGCGCCGCTCCGGGGGCGTCGTCGGAGCGACCATCGGCACCACCGCCAGGCCCTTGGCGGACAGCGCCTCTCCGATCGCGCCCTGCTCCTCCAGCGGCAGGTCGGGGATGATCACCGCGGCGGCTCCGGCCTCCGCCACGAGCCCCGAGAACTCGTCCACCTCCTTGGCGAGGACCATGTTCGCGTAACACATCAGCGCGACCGGGACGCGGTCGGCGACCGCACCGCAGATCTCCAGGACCGACTCGAGGGTCGCGCCGGCGTTCAGAGCGGCGGTATCGGCGGCATGGATCACCGGGCCGTCCGCGAGCGGATCCGAGAACGGCACGCCCAGCTCGATCAGGTCGGCACCGGCGTCCACATAGGCCTCAGCGACAGAGAGCGAAGCCGCGTGATCCGGGAAGCCGCCCATCATGTACGGCATCAGGGCGGCCCGGCCCTGCTCGCGCGCGGACGCGAAGGCGGAGGCGATCCGGTCTGAGGTGGCCGTCTCAGGCATTAGAAGCGGCGAGCTTGCCGGTCACCTCGTCCATGTCCTTGTCGCCGCGACCCGAGAGGGTGAGGACGTCGTAGCCGTCCCCCCACCGTTCTCCATCAGCCAAGCGATGGCATGGGCGGGCTCCAGCGCCGGGATGATCCCCTCCAGCCGGCTCAGCTCGCGGAAGGCGCCGATCGCGTCGTCGTCGGTGACCGCGAAGTAGCTGGCCCGTCCGCTGTCGCGAAGCTGGGCGTGCTCCGGCCCGACCCCGGGATAGTCGAGGCCGGCCGAGACCGAGTGAGCCTCGAGGATCTGGCCCTGCTCGTCGGCGAGCACTGACGAGAGGGCGCCGTGGAGGACGCCGGTCGAGCCGGCGACGAGCGAGGCTCCGTGGCGCCCGCTGTCCAGCCCCTCCCCCGCCGCCTCGACTCCGATCAGCTCCACCGGGTCGTCGAGGAAGGCGTAGAAGGATCCGATCGAGTTGGAGCCTCCGCCGACGCAGGCGATCACGCGCGCGGGCAGGTCGCCCTCAACGTCGATGGCCTGGGAGCGGGCCTCGTCCCCGATCACGCGCTGGAGGTCCCGGACCAGCGCCGGGTAGGGCGCGGGCCCGACCACCGAGCCGATCACGTAGTGCGTGCTCCCGACCGAGGCGACCCAGTCGCGGATCGCTGCGCTCACGGCCTCCTTCAGCGTCTGGGCGCCGGCCTCCACCGGGAGGACCTCGGCGCCGAGCAGCTTCATCCGGGCGACGTTGGGCGCCTGCCGGCGGATGTCCTCGGTGCCCATGTAGACCTCGCACTCGAGGCCGAGCAGAGCGCAGGCCGTGGCGGTGGCCACGCCGTGCTGTCCCGCGCCGGTCTCCGCGATCACCCGCTTCTTCCCCATCTTTCGGGCCAGGAGCGCCTGGCCGACGGCGTTGTTGATCTTGTGTGCGCCGGTGTGGGCGAGATCCTCGCGCTTCAGATAGACGCGGCGGCCGACCCGCTCGGAGAGGCGCTCGGCGAGATAGAGCGGGGTCGGGCGGCCGACGAAGTCCCGCAGGAGCCCGCCCAGCTCCGCCTGAAAGCCCTCGTCCTCGCGTGCCTCCGCCCAGGCGGCGCTCAGCTCGTCGAGCGCGGCGATCAGCGTCTCCGGGACGAAGCGGCCGCCGTAGGGGCCGAAGCGGTCCTCTATTTTCGGATTGGCGGCCACGGTCAGGCTCCGGTGGGCACCGTCGCGTTCACGGCCTCCAGGAAGGCCTCGACCTTGGCCGGGTCCTTGCGCCCAGGCTCGGCCTCGACGCCGCTGACCACGTCGACCGCGAAGGGGCGAACCCGCTCGATCGCATCGGAGACGTTCTCGGGCGTCAGCCCGCCAGCCAGCACCATCGGCACCTTTGATCGCCGGCTCTCCACCAGGTCCCAGTCGAAGCTCGTGCCGGTGCCACCGTGAAGCCCGTGCCAGTAGGCGTCGAAGAGGTGGAGGTCGGTGCGGAAGGCCTCGGCCGCCTGCACGTCGGCGGCGCTCGTGACCCGCATCGCTTTCATCACCTTGGCGCCCGTGCGTCGCGCGGCCTCTTTGCAGAAGGATGGGCCCTCCTCGCCATGGAACTGGAGCAGCGTCAGGTTCTCCCGATCGGCCGCATCGACGACCTCCTCGAGAGGCGAGTTGACGAACACGCCCGCGATCTCGCAGCGGCGCTTGAGGGCAGCGCCGATCTCCTCGGCAACAGCCGGCTCGACGAAGCGCGGGCTCTCGGGGTGATGGATCAGGCCGATCGCCCAGGCGCCGAGGTCCGCCGCCTGCGTGGCGTCGGCGAGGTTCGTCATGCCGCAGACCTTCACCTTGGTCATCGCATCAAGGGTAATCGCGAGCTAGGGTGGCCTCGGCATGTCGAATGGCAGTGGGCAGACCGTCCTCGTCACCGGCGGCTCGGGCTTTCTCGGCGGCTGGTGCGTGATCAAGGCGCTGGAGGGCGGCTACGCCGTCCGCACCACGGTCCGCGACCTGGCGAAGGAGCCTGAGCTGCGCTCGCGTTTCGAGCCGCACGTCGACGCCGGCGACCGGCTCACCGTGCTGGCCGCCGACCTGACCGAGGAGGAAGGCTGGGCGGACGCGGTGGCTGGCGCCGACTACGTGCTCCACGTCGCCTCCCCCTTCCCACCCTCTCAGCCCAAGGACGCCGACGAGCTGATCGTCCCGGCCAAGAAGGGAACCCTGCGAGTGCTTTCGGCGGCTCTTGACGCGGGCGCCAAGCGGATGGTCGTGACCTCGTCGGTGGCCGCCCTGCGAAACCCGAAGAAGCTGCCGGACGGCCCGATCAACGAGGAGTACTGGACCGATCTCCACAACGAGGAGCTCACCCCCTACGCGCGCTCGAAGACGATCGCGGAGATGGCCGCCTGGGAGCTCGTCCGCGAACGCGCCGAGGAGGACCGGCTGGCGGTGGTCAACCCGGGCGCGATCCTTGGCCCGGTGCTGGCCGACGACCTCTCCTACTCGCTCGAGGTGATCGAGCGGATGCTGAAGGGGATGCCCGGGGTGCCGAACCTCGGGTTCAGCTTCGTCGACGTCCGCGATGTCGCCGACCTGGAGCTCCTGGCGATGACCTCTCCCGAGGCCGGGGGCGAGCGCTTCATCGCGGCCGATCGCTACCTCTGGATGGGGGAGGTCGCCGAGATCCTCCGGGAGCGCCTCGGGGAACGGGCGGCCAGGGCACCCACCCGGACCGTCCCAAACTTCCTGGTCCGCGTCATGGCCCTCTTCGACGGGGGCCTGAAGTCGATCGTCGGAGACCTCGGCAAGCGCATGGAGGTCTCCTCCGAGAAGGCGCGCTCGAAGCTGGGCTGGTCGCCGATGCCGATCGAGGACTCGATCGCGGACACGGCGGAGGCCCTGATCGAACATGGCTCCGTTCCGGAGCCAGTTGTCGGCAGCGACCCGCGCGACTGAGTCGGCTACGGCTGCTGCGCCGCTGGTGCGTCCTGGATCGTGGCGGGACGCTCGCCGAGCTTGACGGCGACCTCCTTCTCGTCACCCTCGCTGAGGACGGTGAGCGTGAGCTCGTCGCCGGGTTTGTGGTCGTTGACGATCGAGATCACGTCCTCCATTCCGGTGACCGTCTTGCCGTCGACCTCGGTGATGATGTCCCCGCCGACGGGGAAGGTCTCGCCGCCGACCGTGGCTTGGCCCGTGGCTCCGTTGATCCCGGCGGAGTCAGCCGGGCCGCCGTCGAAGACGCGTTCGACGATGACGCCCTGATCCACCGGAAGGTTGAGCGCCTCCGCTATCTCGGAGCTGATGTCGCCTCCGGTGATTCCGATGTAGGCGCGCTTCACCTCGCCGCTCGAAAGTAGCTGGCTGACGACGTCCTGAGCGGTGGAGATCGGCACCGCGAAGCCGACCCCCTCGTTGCCGCCGCTCTGGCTGGCGATCTGGGAGTTGATGCCGATCACTCGCCCCGAGCCGTCGAGCAGGGGGCCACCGGAGTTGCCGGGGTTGATGGCGGCGTCGGTCTGGATCACGTCGCTGATCGAGAAGCCATTGGGCGCCTGGATCTGGCGCTGGAGGGCCGAGACGATGCCCGTGGTCACGGTGCGATCGAGCCCGAACGGGTTGCCGATCGCCACGACCGGGTCGCCGACGTCGGCCCTGGAGGAGTCGCCGAGCGGCAACGGGGTGGCGCCCTTCGTGTCGTCGATCTTCAGCAGTGCGAGGTCCGACGACGGGTCGGTCCCCACCACCTCGGCGCCCTGGGGCTCGCCGTCCTCACCGAGCTGGACCTCGACCTGCTCGGCGCCCTCGACAACGTGCGCGTTGGTGAGGACGTGGCCTTCGGTGTCGATCAGGAAGCCCGATCCGCTGGCGGTGCCCCGTTGCTGCTCGGGGAGCAGCCCCAGCGGGTCCTGGGTGGCCTGGGTGATCTCCGCCTTGATGAAGGCGACGCCGTCGGCGTTGCGGTCGTAGATCTCGTTCACGGTGAGGCCAGTGGAGCTGGTCTCGCTCGCCGGCTGGGTGAGGGGGGCCGGGGCCAGCGCCACGGACTCGTCGGCGGTGTCGATGACCCCGGCCTCGATCAGGATCAGCCCGGCGATCGCGACGACCAGGCCGCCGCCGACCGCCGAGCCGAAAGGAGTGGAGAGGAGGTGCCTTGCCCTCTGCATGCGGAGCAGTGTTCACTGCGCCGCTTAATCGTCAGTAAGCCCCGCCTACGAAGTTCCTTAAAGGAAGTGCTCGCGGGTGGTTTCCTCATCCGCCGTCAGCTCGCGCACCTTCGCCTCCGGGTCCTCGGCGCGCATCAGGGCCTCGCCGACCAGGACCGCGTCCACCCCCCTCTCCTCGAGCTCCTCCAGGGTCGCGCGCTCGGCGATGCCGCTCTCCGAGACGACCGTCTTGCCGGCCGGGACATCCGGCATGAGCTCGAACGTCGTCTCCAGGTTGACGCTGAAGTCATCGAGGTTGCGGTTGTTGATCCCCAGGACCTCGGCCTCGACCGCAAGCGCTCGCTCCAGCTCCTCCTCGTCGTGAATCTCGACCATGCAGTCGAGGTCCAGGCCGCGCGCGGCGTCGTGCAGCGCGGCCAAGTCCTCTGCTGAGAGCGCGGCGACGATCAGGAGGACGGCGTCGGCGCCGTTCACCGCCGCCTCGTAGAGCTGGTAGCGGTCGACGATGAAGTCCTTCTGGAGGATCGGGAGGTCGCAGGCCTCGCGCGCCTGACGCAGGTCGTCGTAGCTGCCGCCGAAGTGGGCCTCGTCGGTGAGCACCGAGAGTGCCGCCGCGCCGCCCTGTTCGTAGGCCCCCACGATCTCGGTCACCGTGGCGCCCTCGCGGATCTCACCCGCGCTCGGCGAGCGGCGCTTGAACTCAGCGATCAGCGAGAGCCCCGGGCGGACCAGCGCCTCGTTGAAGGGCCGCTGCTCGGGGCGCGAGCCGAGCTCCTGCGCGAGCTCGGCCTCCGGCTTCGCGGCCTTGCGCTGCTCCACGCCCGCGCGCGCCGAGTCCACCAGCTGTTCGATCATGCTCATCCGCTCAGCCGACCTTAGCCTGCCTTCGCCAGCTCGCGGGTGCGAGCGACCAGCTGCTCGAGCACGTCGCGGGCCTTGCCTGAGTCGATCGACTCCCGGGCCTGCTTCACACCGTCGCCGAGATTGACCGCGCCGCCGCCGACGTAGATGGCTGCTCCCGCGTTGAGCAGGGCGACCTCGCGCGCCGGGCCCTCCTTGCCCTCCAGGATCCCGCCGATCACGGCTGCGTTCTCCTCCGGCTCACCTCCCGCGATCCCATCGAGCGGCGCGGGCTGTAGGTCGACGTCCTCGGCCTCGACGAACCACTCCTCGGTTCCCCCGTCGGCCACCTCCACCACGCGGGTCCGCGAGGCGATGCTGAGCTCGTCCATGCCGTCGTCCGCGGAGACGACCATCGCGTGCTCGCATCCGAGGGCGACCAGCGCCTCGGCGATCGTCTCCTGGACGGCGCGTTCCGAGACGCCGAGGAGCTGCCGTTTCGCGCCGGCCGGATTGGTGAGCGGCCCGAGGAAGTTGAAGATGGTGCGTACGGCGAGCTCCTTGCGAACCGGCACCACGTGGGCCATCGCCTTGTGATGCGCGGGCGCGAACATGAAGCCGAAGCCGATCTCCTCGATGCAGGAGGCGACCTGGTCCGGGCTCAGCTCGATTCCGACCCCGAGGGCCTCGAGCACGTCGGCCGAACCGGACTTGCTGGTGGCAGAGCGGTTGCCGTGCTTGGCGACGGCGCACCCCGCACCGGCGGCGATCAGCGCCGCGGTGGTCGAGATGTTGAAGGTGGTCGGGCCACCCCCGGTCCCGGCGGTGTCCACGAGGTCCTCGGTGGCGACCTCCACCGGTGCCGCGAGGCCGCGCATGGTGCGGGCCAGCCCGGTCAGCTCGGCCACCGTCTCCCCCTTGGCGCGGAGTGCGATCAGGAAGGCCGCGGTCTGCACCTCGCTGACCCGTCCCTCCATCACCTCGGTCAGCGCGGCTGAGGTGTGGTCGGCGGTCAGGTGCGTGCCGCCGGCCAGCTCGTCGATGGCGCGCGTGAGGATGTCGTTCGGCATCTCGGGCGAGCCTAGCGGCGAGGCTCAGTCGCGGAGAAAGTTCTCCAGCAGGTGCTTGCCCTGGGGCGTCAACACCGACTCGGGGTGGAACTGGACGCCCTCAGCCGGTAGCTCCTTGTGGCGAACGCCCATCACCACGGACCCGTGCGTCGAGGTCAGCTCGAGCTCGTCAGGCAGGTAGGGGTCGGCGACCAGCGAGTGATAGCGGCCCGCGACGAGCGGGTTGGAGAGGCCCTCGTAGATCCCGCTGCCGTCGTGCTCGACCTCGGCGTCCTTGCCGTGGATCGGGTCACCTCGGACCACCTTTCCGCCGAAGGCCTCGACCAGGGACTGGTGTCCGAGGCAGACCCCGAGCACCGGCGTCCCCACCTCGGGGAAGCGCCGGGTGACCTCGATCGAGATTCCCGCGTCGGCGGGGGTGCAGGGACCTGGCGAGACCACGACCCGGTCGAACCCGCGGTCGAGCAGCTCGTCCACCGTGGCCTTGTCGTTGCGGATCACGTCGACCTCCGCCCCCAGCTCGCCCAGGTACTGGACGAGGTTGTAGGTGAAGGAGTCGTAGTTGTCGATGACGAGAACGCTGGTCATGGCCAATCAGGCTGCTCCGCCGCCAGCTCGATGGCCTGGAAGACGGCCTTCGCCTTGTTGACGGACTCGTTGTACTCGTAGGCGGGCTTGGCGTCGGCGACCGTCCCGCCTCCGGCCTGGACGTGGGCTATCCCGTCCTTGACGACCACAGTGCGGATGTGGATCGCGGTGTCGAGGTCCCCGTTGTAGGAGAGGTAGCCGATCGCCCCGCCGTAGCCGCCGCGCTTGTGGGGCTCGAGCTCGTCGATGATCTCCATCGCGCGGACCTTCGGCGCGCCGGAGAGGGTCCCCGCCGGCAGGGTGGCGCGGAGCACGTCCATCGCGCTGATCCCGTCGCGAAGACGGCCCGAGACCTGGCTGACGATGTGGAAGACGTGCGAGTAGGTCTCAACGATCATGAACTCGTCGACCTTGACCGAGCCGTACTCGCTCACCCGGCCGAGGTCGTTGCGGCCGAGGTCCACCAGCATCACGTGCTCGGCGCGCTCCTTCGGGTCGTTGAGCAATGCATCGGCCTGCTTCCGGTCGTCCTCCTCGTCGGCGCCGCGCGGATAGGTGCCGGCGATCGGCCTGGTCTCGACTCGCCGGCCGACGACCTTCACCAGCGGCTCGGGCGACGCGCCGGCGATCTCGAAGTCCCCGAAGTCGAGGAAGTACATGTAGGGCGAGGGGTTGACCGTGCGGAGGCCGCGGTAGATCGAGAAACCGCCGACCGGCGACTCGGCGCTGAAGCGCTGTGAGGGCACCACCTGGAAGGCGTCGCCGGCATGGACGTACTCGATGATCCGCGCCACGGTCGCCTCGAACTCTTCCCTGGTCATGTTCGACTTGAACTCGACCTCCGGATTGCGCGGCTCCACCTCCGGGACAGGCACGGGCTCCCGGAGCTTGTCGCGCACGTAGGCGATCGTTTCGACGGCCCGCTCGTACGCGGCCTCGATCCCGCCGTCCTCGACGAAGGCGTTCGCGATCACCGTCATCTCGTGGCGCTGGTGGTCGAACGCGATCAGGACGTCGCTGATCATCAGCGCCATGTCGGGCAGCCCGATCGGGTCTGGGTTCGGCTCGGGCAGCGTCGTCTCGACGGTCCGCACCAGGTCGTAGCCGAAGTAGCCGACCGCTCCACCCGTGAACGGGGGCAGGGTCTCCGGCTCGGCGATCGTGCACCGGGAGAGGTACTCGTCCACCGCCCCGTAGGGATCGTCCGTCTTCGTCACGCGGTCGGGCTTGCCGCCGGCCAGCACCGACTCGCCCTCCCATTCGCTCAGCTCGCCGTCGCCCCAGCGAAGGATGGCGCGCGGCCGGAAGCCGAGGAAGGACCAGCGGCCGAGCCGGCCCTGCTCCGCCGACTCGAGCAGGAACGAGGGGCCGACGCCGCGCAGCTTGAGGAACGCACTGACGGGCGTCTCGACGTCGTCCATGAAGCGGAAGCGGACCGGGACGATGTTCGCGTCGGCGGCGAGCTCGCGGGCGCGATCGAGGCTGGGCTCGATGCCGGGCAGGCTCGCCGTCGCCGGGGCGCTCATCGGGCGGCCCTGCGGCCGTTGAGGATCTGAAGGACCTCGGCCATGGAGACGCCGCGGGAGAGCAGCACCACGGCGAGGTGGTAGACGAGATCGGCGCCCTCCTCGGCCACCCGCTCCTCGCGACTCGGAGTTGACGGCCTTGACGACCTCGCCGGCCTCCTCCTTCACCTTCGAGGCGGCCAGCTTCGGGTCGTCGAGCAGCTCGACCGTGTAGCTGCCACCCGGTCGCCGCCGCTTGCGGTCCACCAGGCTGCTCTCGAGCCGGGGCAGCGCCTCGTACGGCGTCGGGGCCGGCTCGCCGGGAGCGGGCGGCCCGTCAACCGCGGGGTCGGCCGTTCCCTCCAGGTCCCGGTAGAAGCAGGAGCGCTCCCCGGTGTGGCAGGCGGGGCCGGCAGGGTCAACCAGCGCGACGAGGGCGTCGGCGTCGCAGTCGTAGCGGAGCTGGCGCAGCCGCTGGACGTTCCCGGAGGTCTTGCCCTTGTGCCAGATCTCCCTGCGGCTGCGGCTGTAGAGGTGCATCTCCCTGGTCTCCAGGGTCAGGAGCAGCGCCTCCTCGTTCATGTAGGCGAGGGTCAGGACCTCGCCGGAGCGGGCGTCCTGCATCACGCACGGGACGAGCCCGCGCTCGTCGAAGCGCACCTTCGCCGCGTCGCGCTCAGCTTGAACGACCATCGAGCAAGTGTACGAACCACCTGCTCACGCACCTGAAGGCGCGGGTTCAGCTACTCGATACCCAGGCGGTCGAGCAGCGCCTCGTCGCGGCGCCAGCGGGCGCGGACGCGGACCTTGAGGTCGAGAAAGACCTTGCCGCCAAGCTCGCGCTCCAGCTCGGTGCGCGCGGCGGTCCCGATCTCCTTGATCTTCGAACCGTCCTTGCCGACCAGGATCCCCTTCTGGGACTCGGTCTCGGCCCAGACCTGCGCCTCGATCTCGGTGAGGCCGTCGTCGCGCTGCCGGACCTCATCCACATGGACCTCGACGGCGTGGGGCAGCTCCTCGCGGGTGCGGCTCAGGACCTGCTCGCGGATCAGCTCGGCGAGCAGCACCTCGCTCGGCAGGTCCGACCGTTGCTCCGGCTCGTACATGAACGGACCCTCCGGGACCAGCTCGACCAGCTTCTGCACCAGCGCATCCAACCCGTCGCCGGTCTTGGCGCTGACCGGGAACAACTCGTCCACGCCCTCCAGCTCGGCGGCTGCCGCCAAGACAGCGGCGGTCTCGGCGTTATTGAGCCGGTCGGTCTTGTTGACGGCGCAGACCACCGGGGTATCGGAGTTCGCGGTCAGCAGCGCCTTGGAGATGAAGCGGTCTCCCGGCCCGATTCCCTGCTCGCCGTTGACGACGAAGACCAGCACGTCCGAGTCGGCGATCTCGCGCTCGACCCGCCGCTGCATGCGCTCGGTGAGGGCGTCGCGCGGCCTCTGCACCCCGGGCAGGTCGACCATCACCAGCTGCCAGTCCGCCTCGGCGTCGGTGGCGACACCGCGGATCGCGCGGCGGGTGGTCTGAGGGCGCTCGGAGACGATCGCGACGTGGGCCCCGACGATCGTGTTGACCAAGGTGGACTTGCCGACATTGGGGCGGCCGGCGAGTCCGACGAACCCCGCGCGGCTCACAACGACTTCATGACCTTGGCCTGCAGCTCGAGCATCTCGCCGTCGTCGGTCTCGTGGTCGTAGCCGCAGAGGTGCAGGGTGCCATGCACGGCGGCCTCGACCACGTCGGAGGCCTGCTCGGGGCAGATGAAGACGTCGCCCAGCTCCCGCGGGCCCGTCTCGGGAGGCTGCTCGTCGATCGGGAAGGCGATCACGTCGGTCGCCTCGTCCACCCCGCGGTGGGCGTAGTTGAGCGTCCGCATCTTGCCCTCGCCGACCAACTCGACGCCGAGGTGGCCGTTCCGGACCCCGGCGGCATGCAGGGCCTGCCCGACGGCCGGGCGCAGCTCAGACGGTACGTCCGAGAGGTCCGTGCTCAACCGCCTTCGTCATCGCCGGCGTCGCGGCGACGTTCGGAGTGCTCGCCGTAGGCGGCGACGATCCGCTGCACGAGCTTGTGGCGGACGACGTCCTCGCCGCCGAAGTTGATGAAGCTGATGTCCTCGACCCCCGTGAGGATGTCCCCGACCTGGATCAGACCCGAGGTGGATCCACGCTCGAGGTCGATCTGCGTGATGTCGCCGGTGACGACGAACCTTGAGCCGAAGCCGAGCCGGGTGAGGAACATCTTCATCTGCTCCGGGCTCGTGTTCTGGGCCTCGTCGAGGATGACGAAGCTGTCGTTTAACGACCTACCCCGCATGAATGCCAGCGGCGCCACCTCGATCGTTCCCCGCTCGAAGTGCTGGTTCACCTTCTCCGGGTCGAGCATGTCGTAGAGCGCGTCGAAGAGCGGGCGCAGGTACGGGTCCACCTTCGCCTGGATGTCCCCGGGCAGGAAGCCGAGCCGCTCGCCGGCCTCGACCGCGGGCCTGGTGAGGATGATCCTGCTGACGTCGCCGTTGGAGAGCGCCGCGGCGGCCATCGCCACCGCGAGGAAGGTCTTGCCGGTGCCGGCCGGACCGATCCCGAAGGTGATCGTGTGGTCGCGGATCGAGTCGACATAGCGCTTCTGGTTGACGGTCTTCGGAGCGACTCGCGTGTTGCGGTGCTGCCAGATGACGTCCTCGAGGATCTCCGCCGGGCTCTCGTCCTGGTCGAGGGCGCCGGTGACCGCCTCGATCGTCCCCGGGGCGATCTCGTGACCCTGCTCGATCAGGTCCACCAGCTCACCGACCACGGTCTCTGCGGTCTTCACCTCACGCGCCTCGCCGTCGAGGGTGATCACGTTGCCGCGCAGGAAGAGTTCCACGTCCAGGTGGCCCTCGAGCGCCCGCAGGACCGCATCCTCCGATCCCGCAAGCTCCGCGGCGACCGCGTTGTCGATGGTGAGCTGGCTACGCGCCAAGCTTCTCGCGCACCGCCTGGCTGACCCGCTTGCCGTCGGCCCGTCCGCCCACCTTCGGCATCAGCACCTTCATCACGCCGCCCATGTCCTTCGGCTCGCTGGCCCCGGACTCGTCGATCGCGCCGGCGACCAGCTCCGAGAGCTCCTCGTCGGAGAGCTGTTCCGGGAGATAGCCATCGATCAGCTCCGCCTCCATCTCCTCGGCCTTCGCCTGGTCGGTGCGGTCCCCCTTCCGCAGCTCCTCGGCCGCGTCCAGGCGCCGCTTGCGCTCGCGCTGGAGCGCCGCGACCTCGTCGCCCTTGCCCTCCTTCTCCTCGGCCTGGAGGGCGTTGACGATCATGCGCAGCGCGCCGACCCGGTCCTTCTCGCCGGCCTTCATCGCTGCCTTCACGTCCTCCTGGACCTGCTCGAGGATGCTCATCGCCTAAAGCGTAGAGGGAGAACCGGGTGCGCCCGCGCCGTTGCCATGTAGCCCGGCGGCCCTCAGCACGACGTTCAGCGATGCCTCGGGGCCGGGCCACGCGCTCCGGATCATCTCGGCGTCGGCCCCCCGTGCGAGCACCCGCAGAGCGAGTGCGAGCAGGACGGCGTCGTCGAGTTGACCGGCCACGGGGAGGAAGTCCGGAACGAGGTCGATCGGGAAGGCGAGGTAGGCGAGGACGACGAAGAGCAGCGCCCGCCGCGGCCGGGAGATGCGCGAGTCGCGGGCCAACCTGCCGACCAGCACGATGCAGTCGGGGATGAATCCCGCGAGCGCCCGGGCGTCCTCGCGACGGCCGGCCGCGAGGACCGCCGCCACCGTCACGACGTAGACAGCGAGCAGGATCAGCAGGACCCCCCAGGGCCAGAGGGGAACGTGGACCTCGTCCGTGGAGACAGCGAGCCACACGGCGATCAAGGCAGTTCGACCAGCTCCACGTCGCCGAGCGGCATCTGCAGGAAGCGCGTGCCGAGCTCGCGGAAGGCCACGGCGTCGCCGGTGCAGAGGAAGCGGTACTCGACCCTCTCGCGAGCCGTCCGCGGCGAGGCCGGAGGCGGCGAGCACGCGCTGGACGGAGGCGGCGATCGCGTGGCCGGCGGTGACCAGGCGGACGTCCCGGCCGAGCGTGCGCTGGAGCATCGGCGCGACCAGCGGGTAGTGGGTGCACCCCAGGATCACCGTGTCGACCCCGGCCCGCTTCAGCGGCGCGCAGTAGGTGCGGACCATCTCGACCACGCTCTCGTGGAACGGGTAGCCGCGCTGGATCACCGCCGCCAGGTCCGGCGCCTCGACCTCGGTGATGGTCAGGGCGCGGTGCTGTCTCGCGAGCGCCTTCAGGTAGGAGCCGCTGCGGACGGTCGCCGGGGTCGCGAGGACCCCCACGCGTCCACTGTCCGTCACGCTCGCCGCGATCTCGGCCTCGGGGGCGATCACCCCGACCACCGCCACCCCGCTCTCGGCCGCGACCTCCGTGGCGACCTCGAAGCCGGCGGAGGCGGCCGAGTTGCAGGCGATCACCAGCAGCTTCGCCCCGCGCTCCAGCAGGAACCGGCTGACCTGCTGGACATGCCCGCGCAGCTCCTCCTCGCTTCGCGCCCCGTAGGGGAAGCGGGCATCGTCGCCGAGGTAGACGAAGTCCTCCTCGGGCAGCGAGACGAGGCACTCGTGGAGCACGGTGAGCCCCCCGACCCCGGAGTCGAAGACGGCGATGGGCAGCTCAGCAGTGGGATCGGCGGCGGCCATCCGCCCGGAGAAGCTAGGGCTTCGCGACCATGAAGAAGAGGGTCACGATCACAAGCAGCGACATCAGCATGCCGGCGATCGCCATCTGCCTGGAGTTCGCCGTGAACTCCTCGCTCAACTCGCCCCCGGCCTTCAGGTCGCGCTCCGCGAGCTCGATCCCCCGGTCCCAGCGCGGCCTGAAATAGGCGTGAGTCATCCCGAGCAGGACCAGGACGGTGACGATCCCGAGGCTGACCCAGGACTCCGCGACCTCGATCTTGCCCTCCGAGACCACATAGAAGCCGGCCAGCAGGACGATGATCAGGCCCGGGGTGACGAGGAGGCGATCGCAGCGGCGGAGGGCCGCGTAGACGGGCGGGACGCTCTCCGGAGCGAAGCGCTCCACCCACGCGAGCACGATCGGGTACGCGTAGGTGGGCCCGATGCCGACGACCACGGCCAGGACGTGGACGAAGAGGCCGACGTTGTAGGCGGTGACGTCCGCGAGCACGGGGGGAACATATCGCCCGGTCAGGCGGGGGATCGCGACCGAAGCAGCAGTGCGGCCCAGTCTCCCTCGGTTCGGCGCCCGATCACATCGAGGCCGCAGGGCATGAAGGCCTCGGCGACCTCGGCGACCTGCTCGACCAGCAGCCCCGAGCACGCCAGGTGGTGGGGAAGCTCGTCAGCCTCGTTGAGATGGCGAGCGCAATCGACCAGCAGCTGGGCGGTGAGGTTGGCCATAACGGTCGGGGCGACCGGCGGCGGGGCCACGCGGACATCCAGCTGCTCGACGGCCAGCTCGATCCCATTGGCCTTGGCGTTTGCGGCCGCCGCCTCCAGGGAGGCCGGCTCGCGGTCACATGCGATGATCGGTCCCCAGCCGAGCTTTCCGGCCGCGATCGCGAGCACGCCGGACCCGGTCCCCCAGTCCGCGAGCGGTCCGGACGCCTCCCCCGCCTCCTCGAGCGCGAGCAGCAGCTCCAGCGAAAGCCGGGTGGTCGGATGGCCGCCGGTGCCGAAGGCGCGGCCGGGATCCACGACGACGTCGATCAGCCCGGGTCTGGCGTCCCACCAGGAGGGCCGCACCCCGATCCGACCGCCGACCTCGATCGGGTGGTGGAAGTCGGTCCAGCGATCCGCCCAGTCGTCGGGCACCGCGGTGGTGGTCACCTCGACCAGACCGTCGCCGGCAGCGGCCTGGAGCTCGCCCACGTCAGGCACCTCGCCCGGCGGCCCGTAGATCGCGAACTCCACCCAGCCGGGGCCGCGCTCCTCCTCGACCCCGTTCGGGGCCAGCTCGAGCAGGTTGGAGAGGACCGGCTCGGCGTACTCGGGAGCGCAGCGGACGGCGAGGCGGATCAATTGAGCGTCTCGTCCAGGCGACGCGCTGCCTCGCGCTGCTCCTTGGTGAGCTTGGCCGGGACCGCGAGCTCGAAGACGACGTGCTGGTCCCCACGCGTCCCTCCCCGAAGGTCGGGCAGTCCATGGCCACGGAGCGGCACCACATCGCCGTGCTGGCTGCCGGCCGGCACCTCGACGCGCTCGTTCCCGTTCAGCGTGGGAACCTCGAGCTCACCACCCAGCATGGCGGTGGTGATCGGCAGCTCGACCCTGCTGACGAGCTCGGTCCCCTGGCGCTCGAAGCGCTCGTCCGGGACGACCCGGACCTGGACGTAGAGGTCGCCCTGAGGGCCGCCTGCCTCGCCGGCGTGTCCGGCCCCGGCGATTCGCACCCGCTGGCCGTCGTCGATCCCCGCCGGGATGTCGACCTCCCAGGTCCGCTCGGCAGCGACCCGCCCGGAGCCGCCGCACTCCTCGCACGGCTTCTCCGGGATCTTGCCGTCGCCGCCGCAGCGGTCACAGGGCGTCGCCCGGATCACCTGGCCGAAGAAGCTCCTCGTCACCTGGCGGATCTGACCAGTCCCATCGCACGTCTCGCAGGTCACGATCGGCGTGCCCGGCTCCGCGCCGTTGCCCCTGCACCGCTCGCAGAGGCCCACCGCCTCGAAGTTGATCTCGCGCTTGGTGCCCGTCAGCACATCCGCTAGCTCGATCTCGACCACCGCGGCGATATCCGCGCCGGCCGCCCGGCCCTCCGCCGAATCCCGCCCCGAACGGATCGCCGCCGAACATCGCCTCGAAGATGTCCTGGAAGCTGCCGAAGCCCTGCCCCGGGGTGAACCCGCCGGAGCGCAGCAGACCGTCGTGGCCGAAGGCGTCGTAGGTCCGGCGCCTCTCCGGGTCGGAGAGCACCTCGTAGGCCTCGGCGGCCTCCTTGAACTTCTCCTCCGCCTCGGGATCGTGGGCGTTGACGTCGGGGTGAAGCTCGCGGGCGAGCCTGCGGAAGGACTTCTTGATGGTGTCGTCGGAGGCGTTCTTCTCCACGTCGAGCACCTCGTAGTAGTCGCGCTTCGCCATCGCCGGCCTCCGGGGCGGCTACTCGTCGTAGACGGTCTCGAAGAAGCGCGAGAGCTCGCCGGCGGCGCCGCGAACCGAGGCGATCGCTGTCGCGTAGTCCATGCGGAGCGGCCCCATGATCCCGACCGCCCCCAGGTTGCGGTAGCCGAGCCCGTAGTTGGCACCGACCACGCTGGCCGAGCGCAGCTCCGGCTGCGGGTTCTCCTCGCCGATCCAGACGAAGACCGAGCGCTGGTCGAGCGCCGAGCGCAGAGTCCGCAACAGGTTGACGCGCCGCTCCAGCGCGCGCATCACCTCGTCGGCGTGCGGCAGGTCCTCCGAGTGCTCCTCGGAGAGCAGCCGGGCAGCGCCATCCACGTAGAGAGTGCTCTCCTCCGACTCCTCCAGGCCGGTGAAGGCCGAGGCGATCTCCTCCAGGAAGCTGCGCTCCTTCGGCCCCAGCTCCTCGGCGGTGATCCGGTCGGCGGCGCTGCGGGCCCCGAGGCCGAGCCCGCGGAGGCGCTCGTTGAGGAAGCTGCCCGCCCACTCGACCAAGCCGGGGTCCACCTCGTTGTCGAAGGTGAAGACTCGCTTCGTGACGCCGCCGTTGGAGGCGATCACCACCACCGTGACCACCCGCGGCTGGAGGCGCAGGACCTCGACCCGATGGATGGTCGCGGTGTGGAGCGGCGGCGCAGTCACCATCGCCACCAGGTCCGTGATCTTCGAGAGCGTTGCTGTGGTCTCCCGAATCGCCTCATCCACCTCCCTGCGTATGCGCGAGAGGCTCAGCGCCTGGGTCGTAGCCGCCGGGGGTGTGTCGGAAGCGAGCAGCTGCTCCACATAGAAGCGGTAGCCCGACTCGGTCGGGACGCGGCCGGCCGAGGTGTGCGGATGGGTGAGGAAGCCCCCGTCCTCGAGCGAGGCGAGCTCGGCACGGATCGTGGAGGGGCTCCAGTCGATCCCCGATCTCTCGGCGATCACCCGGGACCCGATGGGACTGCCGTCCTTGACGTATCCGTCGACGACGGCCCCGAGGACGACCCTCTGTCGTTCGCTCAACACGAGGCAGATTCTAGGGTCGACGGAAACGTTGCTCGCGCGCGGTGACCCGCGCGCTTAGCGCGATCCGAGCCGATCGCTGCAGCTCGGCCTCGGCGTTGCGGATGACCTGGTTGTCGCCCTGCGCGGCGACGGTGTCGGTGACGACCCTGCCGTTCGAGGCCTCCTTGACCGTGGCCGTCACGGCCAGCTCCTGCTCGGGGAAGCCCATGCCGCGGAACTGCACCGAGAGTCGCCTCAGTGAGCGCGGATCGCCGCCCGCCGCCTCGGTGTGAGCCCGCGCGACCTGGGCCATCATCCAGAGGCCGTGCAGGATGTTGCCGGGGAGGCCGACCTGCTTGGCGAACTCGGGGTCGATGTGGATCGGGTTGAAGTCGCCGGAGGCGCCGGCGTAGCGGTGCGGCAGGTACTTGTCCGGCGTCACCTTCAGCTCGGGGATCGAGTCGCCCTGCTTCATCAAACCCCCCTCACGATGTTGGTCCAGGTGCCCTTGACCACCTGCTCGCCTTCCTGATTGGTGGAGATGGACTCGAAGACGTAGAAGCCCTTGCCGTCCTTCTCGTAGATCTCCTTCACGGTCGGGGTGGTGGTGATCATGTCGCCGGAGCAGACGGGCTCGTCCCACTCGAACTCCTGGCTGCCGTGGAGCATCGTCGCCAGGTTGATGCCGACCTCGGGATCGAGGATCGCCGGCCCCATCGCCGGGGCGCTGTAGACCACGCAGAACATCGGCGGCGCGACCACGTCGCGGAACCCCGCCTCCGTCGCCGCGTCGCGGTCCTGGTGGACGGGGCTCGTCTCCCCGACCGCATTCGCGAACTCGCGGATCTTCTCCCGGCCGACCTCGTACTCGGCCGAGGGGAACTCCTTGCCCACAGCATCGGTTTTCAGGGCCATCGTTGCGGGATCCTATTGGCATGCCTCTGCGGCTGACCGAACCGCGATCCGCAGGGCGGGATGCGCTTTCGCCCCTGGGCGATCCCCGCGATCATCTTCGTCATCGCGGCCTCCGTCGCAGCCGCGATGGCGCTTTCCGGGAGCGCCGGCGCGGGCGTCGGTATGGCGGTCGGTGCTCTCGCGGCCGCGGCGCTGCTTGTCTTCGCCGCGCGGGCGAAGCCCTGGGAGCGCATCGAGGTCGCGGAGGGAGATGCAGGGCACCGGGTGCTCGTCATTGCGATCGGCGAGGCCACGCCGGCGGCGGCGGAGCGGATCGCCGAGATCGCGGGGAGCGCTGAGGACGTCCGCCTCGTGGTCCCGGTTCCCAGCAAGCGACTCGATCGCTGGCTCTCCGCTGAGGACCCGGCCCGCGCCGAGGCGGAGCGCCGGCTCGCCCACTCCGCCGGTGCGCTGACCGCGGCGGGCCTGCCGGTCAGCGGTTCCCTCGGCGACAGCGACCCGGCCCAGGCGCTCGAGGACGAGCTGCGCGGCTACGCGGCGGACGAGGTGGTCTTGCTCGCAGGGCGGGACGAGAGCGCGGCCGATCCGCTCGCCGAGGTTGAGGACCGGCTGAGGCTGCCCCTGCGGCGGGTCAGCTCAGGCTGAGCCGGAGGCCTCGCGCTCCCGGGCGAGCTTGAGCGCGTCCTCGGGCGTCGCCTGGAGCGAGATGAAGTCGCAGAGCGTGTCCTTTCGGACCCCGAGGACCCAGCCCTGTTCGTTCTCGACCTCGATGCCGCTGCCGCGGCCGCGCCCCCAGTTGTGGACGGTGACGACCACGTGACGCTCCCCCACGGGCATCACCTCGCGTATCTCGGTGCGGAACTCGTCCCAGGCGTCGTCCCATTGCCTCGTCCACTGGAGGAACTGATCCTTGCCGTGATATGTCCCCGCGTTGCCGAGCTCCTGCGGCACGTAGGTCTCGACGTCATCGCTGAACGTGGCCAGGGTCGCCTCGGCGTCACCCGCCACCCACGACTCGAGGCCGCCGCGCGCCAGCTCGACGTTGCGCTCCTGATCAGGGGTCGCCATCAGCTCTCACCGTGCCCTCATAGCACCGATAAGCTGCGCGCGTTCGGCCGACCAGGAGGTAGGAGATGTCACTAAAGAGGTTTTCGGGGCTTGCACTCGCCGTCGCCGCCGCGTGCGCTCTCTTACCGGCCGCGCCCGCCGGCGCACTCGACAACGTCAAGGTCAGCGGGACGCTCCAGTTCACGACGCCGTCCGACTTCCACGGCCGTGTCAACTCGAAGGAACCCGCGTGCAAGAACGGAGCCCGGGTGAACCTTTTGCGTTTCGACAACGCCGCCGACACGACGGGCGACAAGCTCGGCACCGACAAGGCGAGCCGGAACGGCGCCTGGCAGATCATGGTCCCGGCCGCACTGGCCGGCGAGTATCAGATCCTGATTGGCGACCGCAAGTTGAGGGGGCGGGATGATTTCGCCGTCAGGTGCCTCAAGTACCTCAGCATCAGGATGAACTTCTAGGACTCGTCGACCTCCAGCACGGCCAGGAAGGCCTCCTGCGGGACCTCCACGGCCCCGACCTGCTTCATGCGCTTCTTACCCTTCTTCTGCTTCTCGAGCAGCTTGCGCTTGCGCGTGACGTCGCCGCCGTAGAGCTTGGCGGTCACGTCCTTGCGCAGCGCCTTGACGGTCTCGCGGGCGATCACGTTGGCGCCGATCGCGGCCTGCACCGGGACGTCGAACTGCTGGCGGGGGATCGTCTTGCGAAGGCGCTCGACGAGGATGCGGCCCTGGTCGTAGGAAGCCTCCTTGTGCACGATCAGTGACAGGGCGTCGACCTTGTCGCCGGCGAGGAGCACGTCGAGCTTGACCAAATCGGATGGCTTGTTGCCGATCGGCTCGTAGTCGAGCGAGGCGTAGCCCTTGCTCTTCGACTTGAGCTGGTCGAAGAAGTCGAGCACGATCTCGGCCAGCGGCAGGTCGTAGCGGATCTGCACCCGGGTCGGGGACAGGTAGTGCATGTCCACGTGGGAGCCCCGCCGCGACTGGCACAGCTCCATCACCGCGCCGACGTGGTCGTCGGGGGTGATGATCGTGGCGCGGATGAAAGGCTCGCGGATCTGCTCGATCGATGCGGGGTCGGGCATCTCGGTCGGGCTTCTGACCTCGACCACCTCTCCCCCGCCAGCATCACCGAACAACATCTTCACCTCGTAGCGGACGTTCGGCGTGGTGGCGAGGAGTTCCATGTCGTACTCGCGCTCCAGCCGCTCGCGCACGATGTCCATGTGCAGGAGGCCGAGGAAGCCGCAGCGGAAGCCGAAGCCGAGCGCATCGGAGGTCTCGGGCTCGTATGAGAGCGCCGCGTCGTTCAGGGCGAGCCGGTCAAGCGCGTCGCGGAGGTCCGCGTAGCGGTCGGCGTCCAGCGGAAAGAGCCCGCAGAAGACCATCGGCCGCACCTCGCGGTAGCCGGGCAGCGCCTGGGCCGCCGGGGTCTCCCGGCTGGTCAGCGTGTCGCCGACGCGCAGCCTGGTCACGTCCTTGATCCCGGTGATCACGTAGCCGACCTCGCCCGCGTCCATGCCCGCGCCGGGGGTCATCTTGGGCGTGAAGTAGCCGATGTCGTCGATCTCCGCCTGCGTCCCGGCCTGCATCGCCGTGATCGGCTCTTGCTTCGTAAAGCGGCCGTCCATCATCCGCACGAAGGCGACCACGCCCCGGTACTGGTCGAACTCCGAGTCGAAGATCAGCGCCCTCGGAGGAGCGTCCGGGTTCCCTTCGGGCGGCGGGATCCGCTCGACGATCGCCTCCAGCACCTCGGGCACTCCCTCCCCGGTCTTCGCGGAGATGCGCAGCGCCGTGTCCGGGTCAACCCCGAGCAGGTCCGCGACCTCGCCGGCGACCGCGTCCGGATCGGCGCCTGGCAGATCAACCTTGTTCAGCACCGGGACCAGCTCGAGCCCGGCATCGATCGCCGCATAGGCGTTGGCCACGGTCTGGGCCTCGACCCCCTGGGCCGCGTCAACGACCAGGAGGGCTCCCTCGCAGGCCGCGAGGCTGCGCGAGACCTCGTAGGAGAAGTCCACATGGCCGGGGGTGTCGATCAGATGCAGGTGGTGGGTCTCACCGCCCGGCGGCGTGTAGGGAACGCGGACCGCCTGCGCCTTGATCGTGATCCCGCGCTCGCGCTCGAGCTCCATCGAGTCGAGCAGCTGCGGCATGTGCGAGCGCGCGTCGACCGCCCCGGTCAGCTCGAGGACGCGGTCGGCAAGGGTCGACTTGCCGTGGTCGATGTGGGCGATGATCGAAAAGTTCCGGATGCGGTTCATCTGCGGCGATCAAGGGTAGGGCTGTCGCATGCAGCGGTTCATCCGCAGTCAGTTTCTCTGGTTCGCCTACCTGGTGATCGGGGTGATCGTCGCCATCAGCGCCGACTACTTCGATTTCCACTTCCCGTGGAAGCCGCTGATCTCAGCGATCCTCGCGGTGCTGCTCTGGCCGCTCGAGCTGCTCGGCGTGGACCTCCACATCAAGTAGGCCGCCCTCGTTTGACCTACACCCGGCGCACGAGGCGCAGGATCTGCTCGCCCTCCGGCACCCGCATCGCCAGGATCGCGGCGAAGTAGACCGCGGCTCCCGCGAGCAGCGCCGTGCCCAGCGAGATGATCTGAGAGATCGTGTCGCGCCCGAGCGCGTCGTCGAGGACGGACCAGACCCCGTAGCTCACCCCCGCGAGCAGGGCCGCGGCGATCGTGATCCGGATGGTGCTCTCGACCAGCCGGCGAAGCTCGATCCCGCCGAGGTCGCGGCGGAGGATGACCGACTGCGCGATGACGCTGGCCGCGGTCGCGATCGCGGTGGCGGCGACGATCCCGCCCACCCCGAACGGCTCGTAGAGGGCCAGCGCGGCCAGCGCCGTGATCGCCAGGTTGATGCCGGAGATCGCGCTCGGCACCCAGGGCCGCTGCAGGCTGAAGAAGGTCCGGGTGAGCATCAGGAAGAGCCCGTTGAGCGGTAGCGAGAAGGCGAACCAGAAGAGCGCCGTCGCGACGAGGTCGGTCTGGGCCGCGTCGAACTCGCCGCGCTGGTAGACGAGCCGGGTCATCGGCTCGGAGAGAACCAGGATCGCGGCGGCCGCCGGGACGAGCATGAGGAGGATCTGGCGCATCCCATTCGCCATCGTCGAGCGGAGGTGGTCGTACTCCTCGCGTGCGGCGAAGCGGGCCAGGGTCGGGAAGACCACGGTCGCGATCGCGACGGAGAAGATTCCCTGCGGGAGCATGTAGATGCGGAACGCCTTGTCGATCGCCGCCGGCGCTTCGTCGGAGACGAGCGTCCCGAAGAAGCTGTTGATCACCAGGTTGAAGTTGATCAGCCCGAGGCTGATCGTCACCGGCAGCATCAGGAGCAGCACCTGGCGCACCTCCGGCGTCAGCCGCGCCTTGAAGTTCCAGTCGATCCGAAAGCGCTCCCCCTTGAAGTTGGTGTGGCGCAGGTCCCAGGCGGGGATCGCGAGCTGGATGACCGTCCCGACCAGGACGCCGATCGCATACGCGTAGATCTCGTCCTCCTCGGAGAAGGCCGGGGCGAGCAGGACCAGCACGGTGATGATCGCCACGTTCCAGAAGAACGGCGAGATCGCGAACGCGGCGAAGCGATCGTTGCTGTTGAGGACACCGACCACGATGCCCGTGATCCCGAGCAGGATCAGGATCGGGAAGAGGATCTGCGAGAGGGTGACGGTGAGGTCCAGCAGCTCCCCCTCGAAACCCGGCGCGAAGATCGGGACCAGGACCGGGGCCGCGAGCACGAAGACCGCCGTGATCGCCCCGAGGATCAGCGTGACGAAGAAGATCATCTGTGATGCGAGCCGGAAGGCCTCGCGCCGATCCCCCTGCTCCAGCTTCTCCAGGAACACCGGGACGAACGCAGCCTGGATGGCGGCGTCCGCGAACAGGCTGCGAACCAGGTTGGGAATCTGGAAGGCGATCGTGAAGGCCGACATCGGCCCGGTGATGCCGAAGTAGCTGGCGGCGACGATCTCGCGGACCAGGCCGGCGACCCGCGAGAAGGCCGTCGCGATCGAGAAGAAGGCCGTGGAGATCCCCAGGCGTCCCTCCTTCTCCTCCAACTCGGGCGGCTCGAACGGGCGGTCCGGCACCGGCGCCGGGACCGCCATGAAGGTGTCGGTGTCCATCGAGACAGCCCGCCGCTCGCGGGTGCTGGGATCGAACGGCTCCTCCGGCGTCGGGGGAGCGCCTTCGGGTGAGTCGTCGTCTTTGCGTGGGTCGTCGGGCATCGCTCAGGCACGCGGTTCGCGCCGCGCACGCACGTTCATTCCCCTATTCTCATTCGCCGCCCGCCCCGCGGGTCTTTTCACGAAATCGGGGCCTGGGCATGGGTACCCGACCTTGCAATGGCCAACATCGCCTCACAGAAGAAGCGCATCGCCCGCTCCAGCCGCGAGCGGTCCGAGAACCTGCGCTTTGCCAGTGCCGTCAAGACCCAGATGAAGCGCCTGGAGACTGCCGTCTCCTCCGGCGACGACGCCGCGGCCGATGCCGAGCACAAGGCGCTGATCTCACGGGTGGACAAGGCCGTCCAGAGGGGCGCGCTCCACCGGAACACAGGGCGCGCGCAAGAAGGCCCGCGCCGCCAAGCTCCGGGCCGGCGGCAAGTAGCGCCCGCCAGTTAGGTCACCGAGTAGGTGGGGATCTCTTCCGCGGCGGGTGCGGTCCCGACCGCCCTGCGCAGCGCCATTGTGAGCGCGACCCCGTCCTCGTAGTCGGAGCCCCCGCGGGACCACAGCTCCAGATCGGCGAGCGAGCGGATGGCGGCGTCGAGGTCGGCGGGCGAGCGGCCCTTGACCTTGGAGACGAGCATCTTGGCGGCGTAGGGATGCATCGCGAGCCCTTTGGCGACCTCGCCGGGCGCGCGACCCGCCTCGAGCTGGCGTGAGGCGCTGAGCGCCTGGCGCAACCGGGGGGCGAGCGAGTAGATGATCCGCGGCAGCGCCTCCCCCTGAGCGACGAGCCTCTCGGCGGTGGTCAGCACCTCCGCCTCGTCCCCCTCCACCAGCGCGTCGGCCAGTGACCAGATCGCCTCCTCGGAGGTATCGGCGATCATCGCGTCAAGCTCGCCGGTGCCGACGCGCCCGCCGTCACCCGCCCAGAGGGCGAGCCGCTCGAGCTCGGTGCGCAGGCGCATGGGGCGCGCGCCGAGCCGGTCCACGAGCAGCCGCGCCGCGTCCGGAGCCAGATCGAAGCCAAGCTCCTTGGCCTCACCGACCAGGTGCTTCGGCAGCTCTCGCTCCTTCGGGGAATCGAAGAGCAGGAGCTCACCTCCCGCACCTTCCACGGCCTTCTTGAGCGCAGCCGGCGGCTTTCCGCGGGCGATGAGGGCGACGGTGGTGTCGGGGGGAAGGTCGGCGAGGGCCTTCGCGACCTGCTCGGTGTCCTTCTTTCCCCAAGCGTCGACGCCGTTGACGAGCAGGTAGCGACGGGAAGAGATCAGGGCGATCGCCGCCAGCGAGGAGAGCAGGGCCTCGGCGTCCGGGGCACGCCGCCCCTCCCCCGCCTCGAACAGCTCGAGTGCGCCCGGCCCCCCC
The DNA here is from genome assembly GCA_963752605.1 of uncultured Solirubrobacterales bacterium. Classification (GTDB taxonomy): domain Bacteria; phylum Actinomycetota; class Thermoleophilia; order Solirubrobacterales; family 70-9; genus CAVVYW01. The sequence continues at coordinate 199,925 of CAVVYW010000005.1, read as the reverse complement.
TCGCGCTCCGCGCGCTCGCGCAGGCGCGCCCGGGTCCGGGCGATCTTCGCCTCGTCGGTGCCGGCGATCAGGTAGGCGGGCTTGATCTCGGTCACCGGTCGAGTGTATTGGCGGTTCCGGCCGGGCTCGGCCGGCGCCATCCCCTCCCTCGCTTAGAGGCGTGACGCCAAACCACCGCTTTGCATGGAAAGCAGCGGCTTTCGCCCAGGGTATTAAGCGCGACGGTGGACCCCTACCCGGAGCTGGCGAGCGCGGCAGTTAGAAGCACGCTGGCTAGCAGCCGATCGGGCCCGTGGGCTGCAGGAACGTGTCCAGATTGGGGTAGTTCTGGCCACCCACGGCCGCTACAGAAGCGGAGGTATCGGCCCACAACTGGTGGCATTGAATGATGACCCCCCCGAAGTTAAATGGCATGTAGAACCACGCCGAGACGTAGTACCGATAGGTGTACCCGGCAAGCACCGTGTGGGAGTAGTTGCCGGAGGCGTTGGAAAGAGTCTGCCCACCCGGTGTGTTCACCCAACTGCTCCCGACCACGTGCTGGACGTTCACTTGTGCGCCATTCCAGTTCGAGTGGCCCGAGATAGTCGCGTGGGTCGGGGTCGGGGCCGTGGGAGCTGGTCGGGTCGGGGCCGTGGGAGCTGGTCGCCGCCTCCGCTTCTTCTTCCTTTTCTTCCTCGCGGATTCGGCTACTGGCTCCCGCGCCTGCGCGGTCTTCGCTGCCAATCCGCTCAGGGGCGGGTCAGGCGCGATCGCCTGGGCCTTGGGAGACAGCGCATTCGGCTCAGCAGCTCCCGCATGGCCTCCGAAAAGCGCAGCCAGGCCCGCCGCGAGGGCGAGCGCTGAGAACAACCGCAGGAACCGAGCCACCTGCTCAGGGCCTCTCGTCGAGGACGATGGACGGACCAACGCTCGCACACGCGCTACGTCTGTACATCCGTACTTTTCCGTAACTCGCTCGATAGTCGCTTCGGACGAGAAGCGGCGGTCTGAAATGCACGTCTAAGCGGTGAGGCGCGGGCTCAGGACTCGATTCGCCAGCCACGGGGGTCCACCGCGATCTCGACCTCCCCGGACTCGTCCGTCCTGACCGTCGTGACCCCGTGCTCTTGCAGCTCGGCGAGGGCCTCCGGCGTCGGGTGGCCGTAGGAGTTCTCGCCCACCGAGATCACCGCCAGCTTGGGGAGCGCGCGGTCGAGGAACGAGTCGAGTCCGGCGTCCTCGCTGCCGTGGTGAGCGACTTTCAGTACGTCGACCGGCTCGAGCGCCACCGGCGCCATCTCCGCCTCCGCGTCGCCCGTGAGGAGCATGGAGAAATGATGCCACTCCGCGAGGACCACCAGGCTGACGCGGTTCGGATCGTCGACGGACTGCGGACTCAAGTCGGCGGGTGGCCAGAGCGCGGTCAGGCGCAGCCGGCCCGAGTCGATTTCCCCTCCCTCGACCAGCGGCAGGGACGCGACGCCCTCGGCGGTCGTCATTCGAGGCCCGTCCGGGCCGGTGACCACCCGACCGACCCGGATCGAGTCGAGCACCTCGGCCAGGCCACCCGCATGATCGGAGGCGTCATGCGTGACCACAACGGCCGCCAGCGACTCCACCCCCAGCTCGTGCAGCCTGTCAGCGACGCCAGATCCCGGTGGGCCGGCATCCACCAATACGGGATCCCCGCCGGGAGGGTCAAGGAGAATCGAATCGCCCTGCCCGACATCGAGCACACGAACCACCAGGTGGTCTGGCGGCGCGCCCTCCCGATCCTGGGTGCCGTGAAGGAGAGCGAGTGACGCCAAAAGCAACGCCGCCGTGGCCACGGCGATGAGGGCGCGGGGCCGGACCCCGCCCGAGGAGCGATGCCAGCCAAGGCCGCGCCGGCGCTTCAGGTAGGCGAGCAGGCCCTCCATCGCGCCCAGCAGGACCAGGTAGGCCGCGCCGACCGCCCAGGGGGTCGCGAGCTTGACTTCGAGGAGGGCCCAGCTCGGAGATGCGAGCCAGTCTGCGACCTGGGCGATGTAGGCGAGACAGAGCGAGTTGAGCCAGTTGAGCGGCTCGACCGGGAGCGCGGGGAGCTGTCCCGCGATCCCGCTCAGCATGCCCAGCCACATCGCCGGCGCCACCGCAGGGAGGGCCAGCAGGTTGGCGGGCAGGGCGGCCAGCGAGAACGCATCGAAGTGATGCGCCATCAGCGGGGCCGTGGCCGCCGTTGCTGCCACGGTGATGGCGATCCCCTCCGCCACCGCCCGGCGGGGTGAGGCCCGCTGCACGCCGCCCGCCAGGGCGCTCGCCATCCGGGAGGACCAGAGCAGGATGCCGATGACCGCGGCAAAGCTCAGCTGCCAGCCGATGTCCCCCGCGGCGCGGGGGTTGGCCGCCAGGGTCACGGCGGCGGCGAGCAGCAGCGCGTACCAGCGTGACCGCGGGCGGTCGGCGAGCGCCGCAACCAGGCCGGCCCCGCCCATCACCGCCGCGCGCTGGATGGACGGTCCCGCCCCTGTCACCGGCACGTAGATCGCGACCAGGAAGAGCACCGCGAGCAGCCGGGCCCGCAGGGTCAGCCCGCAGAGCGCCAGCAGCGGCCAGGCCAGAAGCGCGAGCAGGAGGACGTTCTGACCACTGACCGCCAGGAGGTGGGCGAGTCCGGAGCGGCGAAAGTCCTCGCGGGTGTCCGCATCGATGCGGTCGTCTTCGCCGAGCACGAAGCCACGCGCCAGGGCCGCCTCGTCGTCCGGCATCCCCCGGTCGAGCGCGTCCTCGGCTCGCCGGCGAATGACGTCGACTCGCCCGGCGATGCCGCCGCGCCCGCCCGGGACCGGCTCGATTCCCTCGGCGCGCAGAAGCATCGCCACCCCGCGGCGGCGGAGCTCCGCGGCGCGCCAGGGCTCGGGCTCCGAGAGGACGCCCTCCGCGCGCACCCTGCCGCCGACACTCAGGTCCGGGACCGGCTCCGGCGCCGTGATCAGCAGCCGGCCGGCCGGCGTGTTCGCGCGGACGCTCACATCGCCGCCGTACCGCCGCGGCGTCGCGGCGACGGTTCCCGTCACCCTCGCCGGGGTGCCGGGATCGGCGCGCAGCGCGCCTGCGTCGATCGCCCGGAGACGAGCCGCACCCGCAAGCAAGCCGCCCAAGGCGCAGGCGAGGCCCACCAGCCCCAGCCAGATCACCGGTGTGAGACGTCCCCCTCGCGGCCGCAGGGCGACGAGGGCGGCGAGCGCAAGCGGTGCTGCCCCGAGGGCCGCCTGCGAGGGAGCGCCCACCACCGCGGGCGCCAGACAGAGGCCCGCGGTCGCGCCCGTGAGGGCCGTCAGGCGCCAGTCACGCGTGGCCGAATTTGGACCCGAATCGGGTCCCGGCCCGGTTTCAGCCATTGGTCACGTGGTACGCGAACCCGAATGCCGATAAAGGCACAGAAAGAGGAGGAGCGATCAATGAGCGAGACTCGACACCCGTTTGCCGACGAACGCTTCAATGAGCGCTGGCCCTCCGCTTCGAAATGGAACGACCAACGGCGGCGAATTGCGGCCGGGGATCGGCGCCGGCGAGTCGAGGCGGGTCAACACAAGGGCGTGAGCCCTCGCGGCAATCCCGAGGCCGAGGAGGACAAGGTTCGGCCCCGCAGCGAGGAGTACGAGCGGGTCCTCGGCCACTGACTGAAGCTTCCGATGGCGCTCAGGGCTGCAGCGCAGCCCTGAGCGCCTCCATCGTCGAGGGGCCGATGCCGCTGATCTGATCGAGCTCGTCGATCGAGGAGAGGCCGCCATGCTGCTCGCGGAACTCGATGATGTTCTGCGCGGTGACCGGGCCGATCCCCTCGATCTCGTCCAGCTGCTCGACGGTCGCCGACCCCAGGCTGATCGGCCCGGCGGCCTCGCCGGTGCCCGTGGCGGCCATCGCCCCGCGCCCGGGGACCACCACCTGCTGACCATCGGTCAGCTGCGCGGCCAGGTTGATCGAGTCCTCCTGCGCGCCACCCGCCAAGCCGCCGGCTCGCCGGACCGCATCGGTCACCCGGGCGCCCGTCGGCAACCGGTAGACGCCGGGTCGGCGGACGGCGCCGGCCACGTGGACCACGACGTCCTCGCTTCCCCGCTCCCCGCCCGGAGCGGCGTCGGCGGCGAAGCTCAGTCCCGCCCCGGTCTCCGGCTCAGGATCGCCGGAGCGGATCCAGCGGGCGCCCACCAGCAGGACGGCGACGGCGATCGCGCCGTAGACGAGGAGCTGGGAGCGGCTGAGCTCGGGCACCCGGCGACCCTCGTGCAACGCGGTTCGCGAGCTGCTCGCGGAGGGTTACGAGTCTGAGTCGAAGGCGATACGCGGAGTCAGCGGATGGCGAACCCGGCCAGGCCCTCGGGCTTCTCATGGTCAACATCGAGTTCCGTGACCTCGGCCCGGCCGGGACCATCGCGGACAAATTCGACCATCGATCGGACCGCATCGGGCTCCCCCTCGAACACCGCCTCGACGGCGCCGTCGTCGCGGTTGGTGATCCAGCCGGAGATGCCGAGCGAGTCCGCCCGGCGGCGGGTGGTGTCACGGAAGAAGACGCCCTGGACGCGGCCGCGGGCGACGACACGCCTCCGGACCGGGGTCAGTAGCCCTCTTCGTCCTCGTACTCGGAGGAGGCGCCGGCCGCCGCGGTCGGGGCGTACACCTCCGACACGGTCACCGGCGGGGACTGGACCGAGACGCAGCAGAGATCGACGTTGCCGTCGTTCGCGATCGAGTGGTCGGTGGCGGGCGGGACCATCACCAGGTCGCCCTCGGTGATCGCCTGCTTGTCGCCGGCCACCATCATCGAGCCGGCGCCGCTCGAGATGACGTAGATCTGCTCCGACTCCTCGTGGGAGTGGAGCTCCTGCTCGATGCCGGGTGGCACCTCGATCCAGGTGACCGACATGTTCCGGGAGCCGAGCTCCCCGGCGTCCATGAGCACGTGAGTGCGGAGCTTGTGCCACTCCTCAACGTGAGCCTCCGCGAGCCGCCTGACCAGCACGCCGCCTTTCTACCAAACCGGGGCGATGGGCGGTGTCACACGATGTAAATGGCTATTTGACGACGAGATTGACGAGCTTGCCGGGAACGACGATCTCCTTGACGATCGCCTTTCCGTCCAGTTGGCGCTTGACGTTCTCGCTGGCCCGGGCCAATTCGAGCAGCTGCTCCTCCGGAGCGTCCGCCTCGACCTCGATCCGGTCGCGCAGCTTGCCGTTCACCTGCACGACCAGCATGAAGGTCTCCCGCTCGAGCAGGGCGGGATCGGCCTTCGGCCAGGGCTGCTCCCAGACGCGCGCGTCCTCCAGCCACTCGTAGACCTCGGAGCAGAGGTGCGGCGCGAACGGGAAGAGCAGCGAGGCGGCCATGGAGGTGGCGAAGCGGACCGCTGCGGCGCCGGTCGCGTCGTCGTAGAGCTCGTCCTTCAGCCGGTAGATCTCGTTGACCAGCTCCATCACGGCCGCGATCGCGGTGTTGAGCTGGAAGCGGGGGTCGATGTCGCGCGTCACCTTGTCGATCGCCCAATGGGTCTTGGCGAGGAGCGCTCGCGCTGCACCGGCCGCGCCATCCGTTGACCCGCCCGGCTCCGTGCGCTCCTTCACCTCCTGCCCGAGGCGCCAGACGCGCGAGAGGAAGCGGAAGACGCCCTCGACCCCCTCGTCGGTCCAGTCGCCGCCCTTGATCGGCGGACCCATGAAGCAGATGTAGGCGCGGGTGGCGTCCGCCCCGAAGCGCTCGACGAACTCGGCCGGGCTGACGGTGTTCCCCCGCGACTTGGACATCTTGGCCCCGTCGCGGGTGATCATGCCCTGGGTGAAGAGGTTGGCGAAGGGCTCCCTCGCCTCGAGCAGATCCATGTCATGGAACGCCTTGACGAAGAAGCGGGCGTACATGAGATGGAGGATCGCGTGCTCGACCCCGCCGATGTACTGGTCCACCGGCATCCAGTAGTCGGCGCACTCGCGCGCCCAGGGGGCGTCCTCCCTCTTCGGGTCGAGGTAGCGGATGAAGTACCAGGAGGAGTCGACGAAGGTGTCCATGGTGTCCGTCTCGCGCCGGGCCGGGCCACCGCACTTAGGGCACTCCGTGTTCACCCAGTCCTCCGCCGCGGCGAGGGGGCTCTTCCCCTTCGGCGCGTAGTCCTCGATGTCGGGCAGGAGGACCGGGAGCTGGTCCTCCGGCACCGGCACCATGCCGTCCTGATCGCAGTAGACGAACGGGATCGGAGCGCCCCAGTAGCGCTGGCGGCTGACCAGCCAGTCCCGAAGGCGGTAGTTGACGGTGGCCTTCCCCTTGCCCTGCTCCTCCAGCCACTCGGTGATCGCCCTCATCCCCTCCTCCGCGGTGAGGCCGTCGAACTCGCCCGGAGTTGATCAGGCGCTCGTTCTCGGAGTGCTCGACGAACGCGCCCTCCGGCCGCCTCCCGGGCGAGCTCCGCGGCCTTCTCGGCATCGCCGCCCGCCTGCTCGTAGATCTCCTCGGGGACGACGACGTAGCGGATCGGGAGATCGAACTTGACCGCGAACTCGTGGTCGCGCTCGTCGTGGGCCGGGCACGGCCATCAGGGCGCCCGTCCCGTACTCCATCAGCACGTAGTCGGCGACGAACATCGGGATGCGCTCCCCGTTGACCGGGTTGATCACCTCACGGCCGAGTGGCACGCCGGTCTTCTCGCCGCTCCTCGGCGGCGCGATCCTCGGTCGAGATGCGCGCGGCCTCGTTGACGTAGTCGCGCACCTCCTGCCTCGTGCTCGGTTCCGGCCGCGAGGCGCTCGACCTCCGGGTGCTCGGGGGCGAGGGCGAAGAAGGTGGCGCCGAAGAGCGTGTCGGGGCGGGTGGTGAAGACCGGGAAGTCGATCTCGGGCTCGTCGCAGTGGAAGACGACCTCCGCGCCCTCGGAGCGGCCGATCCAGTTGCGCTGCATGGTGACCACGTTCTCGGGCCACGACTCGAGCAGGCCGAAGTCGTCGAGGAGCTCCTGCGCGTAGTCGGTGATCCTGAAGAACCACTGCTCCAGCCGGCGCTGCTCGACCAGGGTTCCGCAGCGCTCGCAGTGGCCGTCGATCACCTGCTCGTGGGCGAGGACGGTCTGGTCCTTGGGGCACCACTGAACGGGTGCCTCCTCGCGGTATGCGAGGCCGCGCTCGTACAGCTTCAGGAAGATCCACTGGGTCCAGCGGTAGTACGAGGGCTCGTGGGTGCCCAGCTCGCGGGTCCAGTCGATCGAGATGCCCCAGCGCTTGAACTGCTCGCGGAATGCGACGATCGACTTCTCAGTGGCCTCGCGTGGATGCTCGCCCGTCTGGATCGCGTTGTTCTCGGCGGGGAGCCCGAAGGCGTCGTAGCCCATCGGGTGCACCACGTTGAAGCCGTGGCGGCGGCGGAAGTGGGCGATCGCGTCGCCGACCGAGTAGGTCTTGAGGTGCCCGACGTGGGGCTCGCCCGAGGGATAGGGCAGCATCTCCAGCACGTAGTTCTTCGGCCGGTCCATGTCGAAGCCGGGCTCGCCGGGATTGGAGACCTCCCACGTTCCCTCCTCGTCCCAGACCTTCTGCCAGCGCGCTTCGATCGCCTTCGGGTCGTAGCTCATTGCGTGGCTGAGTCTAGAAAGAAGGCACCGGCCGGCCTCGGCCCTTGCCGGTGGTCGCCGCCCAGGGATCGATCGTCGAGACGGGTCGGTCGGTCACCGCTGGGGAGAGCTCGGTGGCCGGCTGATCCGCGGGGGGAAGCGGGTGGACGCCCGCGACATCGAGGCGCTCCAGCGCGTCCAGGTAGAGCGATTGCGCTCGGGCCTGTTCGGCGGAGTCGAGGTCGGAGCGCCAGCGGCCGATACCGGCGCGGGGCGCGGTCAGCTCGCGGTCGAAGAAGGACCGCTGGGCGGGCGCGTCCGGGAGCTCGAGGAACTCGAGCAGGGACGCGTAGCTACGCTCGCGGTCCCGCGCGACGAGGTCCTCCAGCAGCATCCGATGGACCTGCGCCTCTGGCAGGTGGAGCGTGCCCCGGTGGGCCCGGAGCAGGCGCCGCTCCCAGAGGGCCAGGGCGGATTGGAAGTCGTCAGGCGCCCACGGGACCCGCATGAACGAGCACGCGACGTCACGGCCGTCGCGGATGACATGGATCAGGCGCAACCCGGGAAAGAGCCGCTGGAGGAAGCCGGCGGAGGCGCAGTTGTCCGGCGACTTCTCGACCCAGGCGCCCGGGCCCGGCGCCGGTGGGTCGAGCAGGCCGCTGACGAGGCGGCGGGAGATGGCGAAGCGGTCAGCGCCGGGAGGGCTCGCGGCCAGCCGGGCGACCGCACGGACGTAGCGGTGGCGCGGCGCGATGCGATGGGTCCCTCGCACCGAGGAGGGATCCCAGGGCGGCCGGTGCCGCCACCAGTGGGTGAGCAGGGCGTGGACGAGGCGGGGGCGGCTGATCGCGCCGTCGGCGAACCCCGGCAGGGCCTCCCGGGAGGCGTGCAGCCGCAGCTCGGCGGGGATGAGCGCGTACCGGCCGCTCCGGCCGACGAGGGAGGCCACGGCGTGGGTCCCGCAACGGCCCGTGCCGCCAACCAAGATCGGGCCGCGCGCAGTGCGCTGCTCGTCAGGGTCCACGGTGCCGCAGTCTGGCGGCTGGGGCGGCGTATGTTCGTTCGCGGCAGGAAGCGCCTATTTCTTGCGCCGGCCCTGCCTCACCGCCTTCCACTCGAACCCCGGCTGGAACTCGCCCGGATCCCAGAGGGTGGAGGAGGCGTGGCACTCCTCGGTGCCGAATGCGCCCCGCGTGTTGCTGAAGGTGGCCAGATTCGCCCTGCCGCTGAAGCCCGGGCCGAACGGCGGCTCGGCGAAGGGCTTCGGCCTGAGCACGGTCGATTCGGCGGTGACGAAGACCCCGCGATACGGCGACGAGCCCGGCGATGGCCGCGGTCCGAAGGTCGGTGGCGGGGGCGGCAGCGGGTCCTCGTAACGGAATCTCATGCCCAGCGGCAGCCTTCGGCCCGGGACCGGGACGCCGGTCGACATCGGGGGGGCCGTGAGCGCGTCGGGCTTCCGTGAGAACGTGGTGGATCCGTCTGGGTTCTCGACTGAGCAGCTCAGCTGAAGGTCAGGGACCGCGAAGTCGACGATGCCGCCCTGGGGGGTCAGGCGGAATCGCACGGTCTTGAATCCGACGAGGTTCGTTGTCCCGACGTAGATCCCCGCCGCGCGCGTCCTCTTCTTTTTCTTCTTTGCGTCGGCCGCGTCCGTGGCGAGCCCGCATGCGAGCCCCGTCAGCACGGCCAAGCCTGCGATGAGGATGCGGCGAATTCCCACGTCCCAAGCTGTCGGCGAAACCATCCTTGGCCCCTTTTCCCTTGCCCGAGCAGGATATTCCCATTCAGCCGGCGCGTATAGTCAATGTCGCGGAGGAGAGGGAAGGAGGAAGCAGGATGTCGAGGCTGATCAGGTTGGACCGCACCGGTCACACGGAGCTGGCGAGCTGGACCTCCGGCGACGCCGCCTCCGAGCAGGCCGCGATCGAGGCCTTCCGGCGCGAGCTGGACGAGGGGATGCTGGCGAGCGCCAGCGGCGATGACGGGACGGCCGAGGTGGTGCGCGAGCTGCCGCTCGACGCCGAGCTGGTCGTGATGCGCCGCCCCATTTCCGGCGGCTAGAGATGGAAGCCGGCGGGTTGGCCGAGGCCGCTGCGATCCCGTGGCGGCGGCGGACCAATGAGCAGAGGCTTCGCCGGGACGGCCGGCGCTGGACGCTGTGGACGAGCGGCGTGGTGCTCACCTTTGCGGGGCCGGCCGCCCTGCTGATCTGGCTCGAGCCGCTGGCGTTCCCGGCGGCCGCGTTCTGGTTCGGGCACGGGGCGGCGGTGATCCACATGCAGGCGCGGCGGGGGGCTAGGTCGGTGGTGCCGATCGGCAGCGAGCGGAGCGCGGCCAACTCGGAGGACGTGGATGGGCACGCGCAGGACGTCGCGCTTGGGCTGCTCGGCGACCTGGTCGGCCACGAGGAGCGGGACCTGCTGCGCGAGACCGGGCTGGCGCTCCAGCGCGGGCTGCTGGGCGTTTGGCTGGTCGGCGAGGAGGGGGCGATCCTGGTGCGGCCCGGCGGGCGCCGGGTCTACTGCCACTGCGTGCGGGTCTCGGAGGTCGGCGACCTGCCCGCGGGCGACCGGGTGGCGCACCTGCTGTTGGCGCTGCGAGAGGACGAGGAAGGCTTCGGCACGGTGGCCAACATCAACTTCTCTGGCGGCGCCCGCCGGGTGCGCCGCCGCTTGCCCGAGAGCGCCCGACCGGCGTTCGACCGGGCGCGCGAGCTGGCCCGCGGCTAGCCCTCGACGGCGAGGACCGGATCCGCGGGTCCGAGCCGCGCGTACCGGCGGCCTCGGCGGGTGATCAGGATCTCCTCGCCGGCGGCGGCACGTTCCATCCAGTAGCCGAAGTGTTCGCGGAAGCGGTTCGCCCCCACCTGAACACCCATAGAAGGAGGAGAAGCAGTGGAGCCAGCCGGGCTCGAACCGGCGACCTCGTGCATGCCATGCACGCGCTCTCCCAACTGAGCTATGGCCCCAGGGAGTTCGTACTCGGCCGCAAAGTGTATCGCCGCCCTTTGGCCATTCCTCGGCGATGCAACCCGCAACGACAGCCATTCCTGACCGCGCAGGGCTCCGATCGGGACCAAGAAGCACTGGTCAAGGCCGTCGCAGTAGACAGCGATCGCATCGATCTCTTCCGGGGTGTACCCGGACCGGACATACCCTCGGGTCGGGCTATGGCTGCACCGACGAAGGCGGATCTCAATCACGTCGTTCTTGAGCGGCGCCCATTTGCACTGGACCCTCAGCATGACGCCGCCCGCCTCCAGCGCGAGATCGTAAGGCGGATGATCGGTCAACGGTCGGAGCACGATGCATCCGGCACGGATCGCAGCCGCGGCGATCTCAGCTTCAGCGATATCGCCCTTCTGGTTCGAGTTCATCGCAACAGATGATCCGAGCATCGCCGGATACCGCTAGGGAGGAAGCGCACGCACGGCTCACAGCAGGCGCGCGAGGCGCACACAAAACCGAGTCAATTCTGTAAAGCCGCGGAAGGGCTAAGCGGCGCGGTGCTCGCCGTCGTCGTCGACGTCGAGGATGAGCTGGTCCGAGCGCGTGTCGCGCACCTTGAACTCGAAGGGCGCCCGCTCCTCCAGCTCCCGCAGCAGCTCCACCGGCGAGTCGAGGTTCATCGAGACCGTGGCGCGCCGGTCGGCGAACCGCCGGACGCGGATCTTCGACGCCCCGTCGATGCCCGACGCGGCGTCCTCGAACCCGGCCAGCTGCCCGAAGTCGGCGATCGGGCCGACCTCGACCTCCACCTCGCCCTCGTAGACGCCGGCGAACGGCTGCACGGGCTCCGTCCCGACGGGCGCCCGGTCCTCCCCACCCAGCTTGATTCCCGCCTTGTCCGCCAGCTCCCCCACCCGCGCCGTCAGGTCGTCCCGAAGCCGCGTCAGCTCGGTCACCCGCTCCGCCATCTGCACCGCGTCATCGAGCGCCTTCATCCGGATCCGCGTCGCCTGCCGCCGCGCGGTCGCATAGATCTCCTCGAGCCCCTTGGTCAGCGCCGAGACCGTGCCCGACGTGAACATGTTCTCCGCGTCCTCCCCGAGCCGCCCCAGCGCCTCCTGCAGCTTCTTCTCCCGCTCGACCACCCTCTCCGCGAGCCGCTGCGCCTCCGCCTCCAGCCGGGTCAGCCGCGCGTCTCGCGCATCGATGGCGTCATCCACCTGTGCTCGGTCGTAGCCGCCCAGCGCGCGCCTGAAGCGATCCGCCACGACCCGCAGCGTATGCCCGGCCCCGGACGGCTAAGCGCGACGCGGCGCTACGCGGCGGCCGAGGGGACCTCGAGCCGCTTGGCCTCCCCCCAGAGGACCTCGAGCCGGTAGCGCTCGCGCATCTCAGGCGTGAACACGTGCAGGATGGCGTCGAGGTAGTCCATCAGGATCCACTCCGCCTCCCGCTCTCCCTCCACCCGCGCCGGCAGCAGGCCCTCCCGCTTCAGCTGGTGGTAGACCTCGTCGTGAATCGCCTTCGCCTGCCGCTCGTTGCGGGCCGTGCAGATCACCAGGTAGTCGGTGTACCCGACCAGCGAGCGGACGTCGAGCGCCACCAGGTCGCCCGCCTTCTTGTCGTCGGCGATCCCGGCGATCCGCCGCACCAGCCCCTCCGAGTCCCGCTCCGCCTCGGCCGCCGCCATCACCGGTACAGCTCCCGCTCCGCGATCAGCTCCTCCACCTTCTCGGGAACCAGATGGCGCAACGGCCGGCCCCGCCGCACCCGCTCCCTGATCATGGTGGAGGACACTCCGCACAGTGGCATCTGGATTATCTCTGCCCGATCGGCGGCACCAAGCCGCTCCAGCGTCGAGTCGACCGCCTCCATCTCGATGTCCTGTCGTGGGACCACCGCCAGCTTCGCCAGCTCGAGCACCCGCTCCGGCTTCTCCCAGCTCTCCAGCGAGGCCGCCATGTCCGCGCCGAGCAGGAAGAACAACTCGCGCCCCGGCTCCTCCTCCGCCAGCAGCTCCAGCGTCCGGTGGGCGTAGGAGGGACCCTCCCGCTCGACCTCGAGCGGCGAGGCCTCCACGGCCTCTTCATCACCCGCAGCCCGGGTGGCCATCTCCAGTCGCACCTCCCCGCCCGGATCGCTCTCTATCTCCTTGTGCGGCGCCTCGCCGGTGACCATCAGCAGCACCCTCTCGAGCTTCAGCTGCCACCGCGCCTCCTGGGCGAGCAGCAGGTGCCCGACGTGAGGCGGGTTGAACGCCCCGCCCAGCACTCCCAGCCGACCCGCCATCAGCGCCTTGCCCGACTGACGTGAACCGCCCTACTCCCTGATCTGCCCGCTGCCGTGGACGACGTACTTGGTGGTCGTCAGCTCCCGCAGGCCGATGGGCCCGCGGGCGTGCAGCTTCTGGGTGGAGTTGCCGATCTCGGCACCCATCCCGAACTCGTATCCGTCCGTGAAGCGCGTCGAGGCATTGACATAGACCGCAGCCGCATCCACCGCGCCGGTGAACTCCTCCGCCGCCGCGGGTGAGGCGGTGACGATCGCCTCGGAGTGACCGGTGCCGTGCGCGTTGACGTGATCGATCGCGCCGGCGAGCGAATCAATCACGCCGACGGCCATCTTCATCCCGAGGTACTCGGTGTCCCAGTCCTCCGGCGTCGCCTCGTCCACCAACACCGGCTTCGCCGCATCCTGCGCGCGCTCGTCGCCCACCAGCTCCACGCCGGCCTCCGCAAGCTGATCGAGCAGCTGCGGCAGCAGCTCCCGGGCGACGCTCTCGTGCACCAGCAAAGTCTCAGCCGCGTTGCAGACGCCGGGCCGCTGCACCTTCGCGTTGTAGGCGATCCGCTGAGCCATCCCCAGGTCCGCGTCCTCGTGCACGTAGACGTGGCAGTTCCCGGCGGCCGCGTACATCACGGGCACCTTCGCGACCTCCTTCAGTGCGTGCTTCAGCCCCTCACCGCCGCGGGGAATGATCAGGTCCACCAGGTCCTCCTGCTCCGCCAGCTCGCGAAGCTGCTCGTGGCCCCCGCCCGCGAGTAGCGAGACCGCCGCCTCCGGCAGGCCCACCGCGGCAAGCGACTCCGCCACGATCCCGGCCAGCGCCGAATTCGAGGTCTCGGCGCTGCTGGAGCCGCGCAGCACCACCGCGTTGCCGCTCTTCAGGCAGAGCGCGGCCGCGTCGATCGTCACGTTCGGCCGCGCCTCGTAGACGATCCCGATCACCCCGATGGGCACGCGCCGCTTGCTGGCCTCCAGCCCGTTCCTGAGCGTCCAGCTCTCGACCACCTCGCCGACCGGGTCCTCGAGCTCCACGATCTCGCGCACACCCGCCGCCATCTCGGCGACCCGCTCCTCGGTGAGCGTCAGCCGGTCGATCAAGGCCTCGTTCAGGCCCTCCTCCCGGCCCGCCTCCACGTCCGCGCGATTCGCCTCGATCAGGTCAGCCGTCCGCTGCTCGAGCCGCTCGGCCAGATCCCGCAGGCAGGCGTCCTTGGTCGCGCGATCGACGCGCGCAAGCTGGTGCGACGCGGCCTTCGCGGCGCGGCAGATCTCCTCGACGCTTCTCGTAGCGGTGGCCACGGGCTAAGGGTACCCACGGGCACCGAGGAGCCGCGAAGGCGTGCTCACGGAAATGCGGGGCTCCCGCCTCCCGTGGCAGGAAACCCCGCCCGGGTGAGGTACCCGGCCAGCGGGCAGCGAAACGGCTGGAAACCCGGCCTACAACTGGATGGACTTGACCTCGAGGAACTCCTCGAGCCCGAAGCGACCCAGCTCACGCCCGTGCCCCGACTGCTTGAAGCCGCCGAAGGGAGCGAGCGGGTTGAACGTCGCGCCGTTGATCTGGACCTGGCCGGTGCGCATCCGCCGCGCGAACGCCTTGGCGCGCTCCGGGTCGGAGGACCAGACGCCGCCGTCGAGCCCGTAGATCGTGCCGTTGGCGATCTCGGCCGCCTCGTCCTCGTCGTCGTAGGGGATGATCGACAGCACGGGTCCGAAGATCTCCTCCTGGGCGATCGTCATGTCCGGCTTCACGTCCGAGAAGACGGTCGGCCGGACGAAGTAGCCCTTGTCGAGGCCCTCCGGAGCCTCCGCCCCGCCCGTGACGAGCTTCGCGCCCTCCTTCTCGCCCTTCTCGATGTACTCGCGCACGCGCTTGCGCTGGACGTCGGAGACGAGCGGCCCGAGCCGCGAGCCCGGATCGAAGGGATCGCCGGGCTGGGCCTTCTCGGCCGCCGCCTTCGCGATCTCCTCGGCCTCGGCCAGCTTCTCGCGCGGGACCAGCATCCGGGTGTGGGCGCTGCAGACCTGCCCCGCGTTGAGGCAGACGTTGCCGATGCCGTACGAGACGGCCGCCTTCAGGTCGGCGTCGTCGAGGATCACGCTGGCCGACTTGCCTCCCAGCTCGAGGGAGACCCGCTTGACGTTCTCGGCCGCCGCCTCGCGACACGGAACGTCCCGCCCGCGTCGAGCCGGTGAACGAGACCATGTCCACGTCGGGATGGCCGGCGATCGCGCCGCCGACCTCGGGGCCGTAGCCGGTGACCAGGTTGAAGACGCCGGCCGGCAACCCGACCTCGTCGAAGATCTCGACGAGTACGAAGGCGCTGAGCGGTGTCACCTCGCTCGGCTTGGCGACCATCGAGCAGCCGGCCGCGATCGCCGGAGCCGCCTTGGCGCCGAGCTGGTTGAGGGGGAAGTTCCAGGGAGTGATCGCCCCGACCACTCCGATCGGCTCGCGCACCACGAGCGAGTTCCCGATCTCCTGCTCCCACTCGATCTCGTTGGCGACCTGGGCCATCGCGCCGAACTGCATCGTCGGAAGGCCGGCCTGAATCTGGGTGGACTGGCCGATCGGCATCCCGACCTCGGAGGCGATCAGGGCTCCGAGCTCCTCCGAGCGCGCCGCCAGCCCGCCCGAGATCGCCGAGCAGGCGTCGAGGCGCTCGGCGAGGGGCACCTGCGACCAGGTCTCGAAGCCCGCTCTGGCGGCCTCGACCGCGCGGTCCACGTCCTCCGGGGTGCCCTGGGGAACGGTCCCGATGACCTCCTCGGTGGTCGAGTCGATCACGTCGATAGTGCCGGAGCCGGCGGGATCGACCCACTCGCCTCCGACGTAGAGCTTGTCGCGAACGATCGGCTCTTGTGGGTGACCGGTCTGTGTTGCCGCTGGTGCCTCGGTTGCCACGGATGTCTCCTTTCGAAGCTGGTGTGGGGTCAGGCCGGCTGTGCGGCCTCTGCCTGCGAAGTCTTCTCCGCCGCGCCGGCGTCGTCCGCGATCGCCTCCGCGGTTCGGTGGGCGAGCGCCATGATCGAGACCATCGGGTTCGTCCCCGACGAGGTCGGGAAGGCGCTGCCGTCGCCGATCCAGACGCCCTTGACGTCGTGCAGCTCGCCATACGGGCCGGCCACCGAGCTGGACGGGTCCTCGCCCATCCGGCAGGTGCCCATCTGGTGCGCGCTGAACAGCTTGTGCCCGTCGGCCCGATAGGGGATCCGGTTGACGGCGGCGATGAAGTCGTCCAGGTCGTCCCCGCGCACCCACCGTGGCGCCCCCGCCGCGAGCGGGAAGATCTGGGCGGCACCCGCCGCCTCGTGCAGGCGGACCATGGCGTCGACGCCCTTGCTCAGGTTCTCCTGGTCGAGCGGATCGTTCACGGGATAGGAGGGAACCGCCTCGCCGGCGGCGTCCACGTCGACCTGGCCGTGGCCGCGGTCGCGGGTGAGGCCGACGAAGGTCCCGGCAAGCCGGAAGTCCGCCATGTTCTGCTTGTGCTGGGCACCGGACGTCCAGGGCGACGCGGAGCCGATCAGCCCCGGCGCGTACTGCGCCGTCTCGATCAGCACTCCGTAGCCCTCCCCGGTGTCCGCGAGCTCGTCCACGAGCCCCGCCTGCGGAGCGCCCCACCACGCCTGCTGGTCGCTTCCATAGAGGGCGCCGACCACGGACGTCGGGTGCAGCCTCAGGAACTGGCCCGCGGCGGGGCCGCCCAGCTCCGAGCGCCGGAGCAGCGCCGGCGACTCGAGCGAGCCGCAGGCCACGACCACCCGCGGCGCCCGCACCGTCACGCGGGCGCTCTCCCCCGTCGGCTGCGCCTCCGGGCCGAGCGGCTGCCAGACCGCCTGCACCCCGGCGGCTCGGCCGTCCTCGACCAGCACCTTCAGGGCCCTGGTGTAGGTCAGGAAGCGAGCGCCGTGCTCCTGTGCGTCGGCCAGCCAGGTGCGGTCGGCGCTCTGCTTGCTGCCCGACTGGTCGCCGAAGCCCAGGTACCCCGCCGTCTCCGGGCTGTATCGCTCCCGGTCGGTGTTGCGGACGATCGTCTCGAAGCTCCAGCCGAGCGCCTCGGCGCCCTCCTTCAGCCGCTGCTGCGAACCGTTCAGATCGCTGCATCGGTCGTTGGCGCCGATCCGCCCCAGCACCGCGTCCAGGTGGCGATCGAAGTCCGGCCCGTCCACGCCCTCGAGTCCGTGCTCTCGCGCCCACTGCTCGCGCACCCACGGCCGCGTGCGCAGGCAGTTGGTCCAGTTGATCGTCGTGCCGCCGCCCAGGGTGGTGCCCGCAACCAGGCTGACGTTCCCCTCCGCGGTCGGGTTGGGCCCACCGCGCCAGTACATCTCCTGGTAGGCCTTCAGCTCGAGCTGGGCGAAGTCGGACTCGTTGAAGTAGCCGGCGGCCTCGAGGACGACGACGTCGAGTCCGCGCTGCGCCAGCTCGGCCGCGATCACCGCACCGCCGGATCCGGAGCCGACGATGCAGACGTCCGCCTCCAGCGTCTCCTCCTTGGCGCTGGGCGTGTGGACCTCGAGAGTCTTGGGAACATCTGGCGGCGGCGACGCTGGCCCGGGATAGCCGAAGGTCTTCCAGTTCGGGTTCTGGCCGGTCTCGGGGTCCGGCGCCCCGTAGTGGAGGAAGAGCGTCATCCCGATCAGCGCCTGCACGCCCGCGGCCGCGTCCGGGCTGGAAAGCGCGATGTTGCGGAGGATCTGCTCGCGCGACTCCTGCGACGCACGCAGCAGGCCCTGTCCGCCGATGGCCTGCAGGAGCTGCACGAGCCCCCCGCGCAACTCCGGGTCCGGGATCTCCTCGATCAGCTGGGCGGCGCCGACGTCCACGCCGAGGTCGCTCGCCTTTCGCGCCCAGAGGCCATCGGGATCGCGGTCCCGCTCGATCGAGGGCACGACCGTGTCGCAGACGCCCTTCAGGACCGCGCGGTCGGTCTCGCTGAGAACCTCTGCTGGCCTCTCCTCGGGCACGACCCTGGACTGTACCCGCCCGCTACTGGTTTTCGCGCGAAGGAGAAGCGCCACCTCTCGGCCCCGGCGATGAATCGGGGCACTTCGGCCGGTCTACTTCGTATGAACTTATGGTTCAGCCCGGGGCCCCATGCTTCTGGAAAGGAGCGCGTGTTATGAGCACCGACACTGGCAAGGTGGTCGTGAACAGGGCGATGTCGCTTGACGGCTTCATCGCCGGTCCCGGCCACACGATGGACTGGATCTTCGATTTCTTGACAGCGGACGCATTCCCTGAAGTCATGGCCGCCACCGGTGCGATGCTTATCGGCCGGGGTACCTACGAGGCTGCCAAGCAGATGCCCGACGAGGAGCGCAACTACGAGGGCGGAGCCGAGTTTGTCCTCACCCACGAGCCTCCCGACAAGCCGGACCCGAACGTCACCTTCCTCACCTGTGACATCGCGGAAGCCGTCGCCACGGCGCTAGGCGCCGCGGGCGGTAAGAACCTGGAGATCCTCGGCGCCGACCTGGCCAGCCAGTGCCTGCAGCGAGGGCTCGTCGACGAGATCCTGGTCTATGTCCTACCGGTGCTCTTGGGCGACGGGGTCCGCTTTTCGACCCCGACCCTCCACAGGATTGACCTCGAACCATTCAGCAACACCCAGTCGGGCGCCGTCACCATGCTCCGCTTCCGCGTGCCTCGCG
Organism: uncultured Solirubrobacterales bacterium; assembly: GCA_963752605.1. GTDB lineage: Bacteria > Actinomycetota > Thermoleophilia > Solirubrobacterales > 70-9 > CAVVYW01. Next base: position 181,475 of record CAVVYW010000005.1, on the reverse strand, counting down.
CCTAGAGCGTGCTCTAACCTCGGCCGTCCGAAACCAGCGTGATCGTCGAAGCCTAACCAGGCTGGAGCTTCCTGGGTTTCGCGCAAGGGAGTCACAACTCCACCGCCCGGAAGGTGCGGGCAACTGTGGGGGCTTGGTGTACGGTCATCCCTGAGATGGGGGATGACGGTATGGCGAATGCGCCCCGCAGGCGCAAGCAAAGCTGGATGAGGAGCCAGGGGGACGGCTTTCGTCACAGGCGCGTCGGCGTTGCCGTGGCGTTCGGCTTGCCGCTCATGGGCATGGGGGTGTTTGTGCTTTTCGCCGCGCTCTCAAACGGCACCACCTTCTTGTGGATCCTCGCGGTCGGACTGCTCGTTGTTGGGCTTGTGACCGCCGCATCCGGTCGAATCATTTCGAACTGAGGAACGCCGGCTGACTTCGCACACCGCCGAGCGATCTCGGCGCTCCTCCCTTCGCGTGAAAGCAGCAGCGTTGGGAGCGGCCCTCGGAGCCGTCTCCGATCAGGTGAGGACGAAGTAGTCGCGGTGAACGGCCTCCTCGGAGGCGTGCGGGAGCAGCTCGCGCACCTGGTCGGAGCGCATTCCCTTGATCTGGCGCAGCTCGCCGGCCGAGTAGTTGACGATGCCCTTGCCGATCGCCTCGCCGTCGGCCGAGACCTCCACCGCGTCGCCCGCGTCGAACTCGCCCTCGACCTCCGTGATGCCGACCGGCAGCAGGCTGCTGCCGCGCTCGCGGAGCACCCGCGCGGCCCCCTCGTCCACGCGCAGAGTCCCGTGGCTGGGCTTGGCGTAGCGCAGCCAGAGCTTGAAGCTCGAGGTGCGCTCCCGGTGCGGAGTGAAGCTGGTCCCCACCTCGCCGCCCGCGGCGGCCTCGCGCAGGCAGGACTCGACCAGCCCGTTGCAGATTACGGCGGGGATTCCGGCGGCCCCAGCCATCTCGGCGGCGCGCACCTTGCTCCGCATCCCCCCGAGCCCAAGCGGCGAGGTGTGCTCGCCGATCTCGTAGCGCTCGAGCTCCGCCGGATTCTCCACCCGGCCGATCAGCGAGGCGTCCGGGTCGGTGCGCGGATCGGCCGTGTGAAGCCCGTCGGTGTTGGTCAGGAGCACCAGCAGCCTCGCCTCGAGCATGATCGCCGTCTGGGCGGCGAGGAAGTCGTTGTCGCCGAAGGTGATCTCGTCGGTGGCGGTGGTGTCGTTCTCGTTCACCACGGGCACCACCCGCCACTCGAGCAGCCGGCTCAGGGTCTGACGCGCGTTCAGGTAGTGGGTTCGCATCTGCAGGTCGGCGGCGGTGAGCAGGACCTGGGCACTTCGAACTCCCCCCTGTGCAAGCCGCTCCTCGTAGGCACGGAACAGGCTCCCCTGGCCGACCGCGGAGGCGGCCTGGAGCTCGTCGATCTCGCTCGGCCTCAGTTCCAGCTCGAGGAGCCGCATGCCCCGTGCGATGGCGCCGGAGGTGACCATCACGACATCCTCGCCGCCGGCGTGGAGCTCGGTGACCTGGCGGCAGACCAGGTCGAGGACGTCGCCGCGCAGCTCGCCCTCGTCCGAGGCGACGATCGAGGAGCCCAATTTCACGACCACGGTCATGGCGCGGCCAAGTCTAGGAGCGCCCCGTGGCTAGAGGTGGGGGGTGCGCGGCATCGAGAGACGATGCAGCGTGAAGCCCGTGCCGGTGAGCACGAACGCGACGCCGCCGAGGATGATCAGGTCCCAGCCGGTGAAGGGCAGGGATCCGACCCGCGCCTCGAGCCCGGCCGGCGAGTCGCTCACAAGCGGGGCGGGCTTGGCGGGCCGGGCCTCAGCGAAGCCCGGTGAAGCCTGTGAGACCCCCTTCACGCCGATCGCGCCCTGAGCCTTCTCCCTGCCCTCGTCCTTCGCGAGCGCGGGCGCCAGGGTGGGCGCGAGCGCACACGCCGCGAACGCGCCGAGCACCACGGCCGTGCGTAGACGGCATTTCCCCACGCCAGGCATGCCCCCCTTTACGCCGCGCCCGGCGCGGCACCTTCCCCTGCAAGGCGGCTGTTACCCGTGGGGCGGCTAGCCCCGAGGCTTCACGCGGCGGACACGCTCGCAGGCGCGAGTCCTGTCCCCGGGCCCGATCCGCGCGCGGTCGCTCCCCGGTCCGCAATCGACGCGGTCGGGGTCGCCGTCCACCGCGCGCAGGGAGTCGTCGCCGTCGCCGCCGGAGATGAGGTCGTGACCGCGCCCGCCGCTGACGACGTCGTTGCCGGCGCCCCCGCCGGTCCGATCGACACCGTCGCCGCCGCGCACGAGATCCTCGCCGCCCTCACCGTCGAGGCCATCGTTGCCCCGGCCGCCGAACACGCAGTCCGGACCCTCGCCGCCCCGGATCTGATCCCCGGCGCCGAGGCCCAGCAGGAGGTCCCCACCGGCGGTGCCGAGCAGAGAGTCCTTCCCCGCCGTTCCGGCGCGGCGGACCTGACAGTCCCCCTGTGGTGCGATCGGGCCCTGCGCCGGCGGCGGTGACTGTGCGGGCGCCTCGGCCGGGATGGGACAGCCGAAGTTGTTGATGCCGCCCGGCTGGTTCGGGCACTGGTCCGCGTTGTCGGGAACGCCGTCCCCATCCCCATCGATCGGGGTCGGATCCTCGGGGCATCCATCGTTCGACGGCGGACCGGGCTGGTTGGGGCACTGGTCGTCCGGATCGAGCACGCCGTCCCGGTCGGTGTCGACGGGCGGCGGAATCGGGCAGCCGTTGTTGGAGGGAGGCCCTTGCTCGCTCGGGCACTGGTCGACCGAGTCCTCGACACCGTCGCCGTCGAGATCGGGGAAGCCGTCGCAGGCGTCGCCGATGCCGTCGGCGTCCGCATCCTCCTGCCCCGGGTTCGGAATGAACCTGCAGTTGTCGGCCCCGTCGAGGTCACCGTCCCCGTCGGCATCCGCTGGGCCGGTTCCATTGCTGAGGACTATCGAGTCCTCGTTCGTGTTCCCGTAGGGATCGAGCACGTTCCCGGTCTTGACCTGGGCGGTCTCGTTCTGCCGGAGCACCCGCGAGGTGACCCAGCGATTGCCCTGCCTGGTCGCGTCCACCACTTCGGTCGTCCCGTTGCCGAGGGTCACCGTGACCTTGGCGGTCTCGGCGTCCCCGAAGTCCAGCCACGGCCGCCAGGTGCAGGTGAAGCAGAACCACTCGACGTCGCAGGTGCCGTCGCCGAAGGCGGTGCGCTGGTTGCGGATGAAGCGCGCCGGGTCGGCGTGCGTGTCGGGGTAGTCGACGGGTCCGATCGTGTCCTGGGAGCAGCCGGCGACGGGGTTGGTGAAGCTGCTCGTCGGCCCGACCAGGAAGCTCATCGTGCCGTCGTCCTCGAGCTTGAAGTCAGGAGCGATGATGCCGTGCCATGGGATCACCTCGAACTCCTCCGAGGTCAGCGAGTAGTCGGTCGGAACGCCGCCCTCGCGGCGCTGGCCCTCCACGACGAAGCGATACACACCTGGCGGCGTGGGCGCGGCCCGGTCCCCGGTGTTGATCGGCTGGTCCTCGGCGCCCGCGACGAAGGCCTCGAAGCGAGCGGTCCATTTCCACTCGAAGCTCCCCTGTGCGTAGACGGGAACATCACCCGCGGCCGCGTTCGGGAACTTGAGGGTGACCGGCAGCTCACCGGACTGATCGTTGTACGGCTCCCAATTCGACCCCACCTGGCGCTCGACGGTCACCACCGGATCGTCGGTGTAATTCGAACCGCCGTTCCAGGTGAAGAAGGAAGCGTCGAAGCGCTCGATGTCCTGGGGCTGCTCGACCGCCTCCGCGTCCCCGCCGTCGTCTGGGAGGCCCGCCTCATGGGCGTTGAGGGTCGCGGTCGCGGCCTCCCCCAGCGCCGTCGCCCGCTGCTCGTTCAGCGCGAGGTCCACCAGGACCTTGGGCTGGGCGAGCTCCTCCTGGGTCTGATCGAGGTGGGGAACGTAGGCGGGATCGTTGAACTGCCGGCCCATGGTCACCAGACGCGACGCCATGTAGTCGCTCGAGTGCGGGCCCCAACCCGTGAGCGCCTTGCGGTAGTGGTCGCCCCGCTGGTACTCGCGGTAGGAGGCGATGTAGCCGTTGTAGTCGTTCGTCATCCCGAGCGGGACGGTGAGGTCGTATCCCAGGTCGGCGGACGTCGCGTCGTCGTCGTGGGTGTAGTTGCCCTTGATCTCGTCCGGGAACTCGGGCTCACCTTCCGCCTGTGCCGCGTTCTCGAGGTTGTTCCAGCCGTTGGCGGGGTTGTTGACCTGAGCCCGCATCACCTGGTACTCGTGGTTCGTCACGGGCGGGGTGCTGTTCGGGCAGTTCCAGGTGCCGGTCCCCGCGTCCGCCCCCTGCCCGTCGTCGTTCGGCGGATAGGTGCCGTTGTTGTTCGGGGTGCACTGAGCGCCCCAGTCGTAGCCGAGTGCACCGGCGGGATTACCCGGGGTGGCCGGTGTCGTCTCATTGCCCTCGATCTTGTCCGTCCGCAGCTCGATGTTGCGGCTCTGGTCCCACCACTGCTCGCAGGAGCACATCGGCAGGAAGAGCGGGCCGATCCGGACCGCCTGGAGGTGGACGTTCAGGTCCTCCTGCAGGCCCGAATAGGAGAAGGCGGAGTAGTTCTCGGGCGTGTCGATCGGCACGCCGGGGTCGAACTGGTTGATCGCGTCCTGGACCGGGGGCGGCACGCCGAGCGCGACCGGGGCATCCTCCGGAGAAAATGGCGGGCGCTGGCAGTCGGGCAGCCCGGCGATCGGGACTCCGGGATTGTCGACCCGGCAGTTGGAGACGCCCGGATACGGATGCGAGAAGGGCCCGGGGAACCAGCGGTCCGCCATCTCCACCTCGGGGCCGCTGCCGAACGCCGCGAACGGCAGGTACTTGTCCTGGCCCGGCGGAGCGTCGCTCCCGATTCGCTCCCAGGCGCCCCTTGCCGCATCGGCCATCAGCCTGGCGCCCCACTCCGCCTGCGCGTAGTCCCGATGTGAGAACTCGAGCCGCTCATGGATCGAGTGGAAGCTGGAGCGCTCGGGCTCTGACGTTCCCACCGATCCCTGGGTGTAGACCGTCACCGCCCCGGTCTCCCTGTCCATCATCCGCTCGAACGGTCCGACGTAGTCGGCGGAGATCAGGTCGTTGCCCTCGAGGAACTCGGGGTGCTGGCTGAAGTTGATCAGGTTGACGATCGGCTCGTCGGAGCTCGCGTCGTCGAACCGGATCACCGTCATGTCGTGGTCCTGATCCGACTGCGGATAGCCAGCCGGGGTGCCGTCGTCGGCTCTTTGGCGGGCCGAATGAGTGGCGATGGCTCTTGTCGTAGTAGGTCGAGCGTGCGCCCACCTTCGCCGCAGTCAGGGCCTGACTCTGGTCGTCGTCCGGCTGGCTCGGGCCGTTGACCGCCTCCTCGACGGCAGTCGCCATCTTCCGGGCCATGTACTCGTAGAAGCGGATGTCGAACACGTCCTGGAAGGCCCAGACCCCCCAGGAGGTCGAGGAGTACATCGGCGAGGAATGGTTGTGGGTAACCGCCATCGTCAGGTTGCCCGGCGCATACGCGCCGGGCGTGGACGTGGAGTCGCCGAAGCGAATCCCGCACTCGGGACAGTCCTCCTCGAGGATCTGCCCGGCCCGGCGGATCACCAGGTCCTGAGGGATGTAGAAGTCGTTCTTGAGGATCGCCAGGCGGTCGCCCGCCCCGGCCGCCGGGCCGTCGACCACGATCGCCCGGACGGAGAGCCGCGACTGGATGCCGTAGGAGGGGTAGCGGCGGGTGGAGTGGCCGGTGGGATCGAAGGTCTGGGACTCGTGGTCGACGAACTCGGGGGCGTTCCCGGCGGGATCGTCCGGGGAGGGCTGTGGATCCTCAGGGGCGCCCGCGTACTGCCCGGCCGACGCCCCGACGTGCCAGGAGGCGTCCTCGACCCCGACGCCGACCATGAGCTCGCCGCCCTGGGCAGGGGCTGCCGCCGGCGCGCTGAGCACGATGCCGCAGGCAACCGTGAGGCCGGCGCCGACGATGCCTCCCCAGACCCGTCCCATGACCAGATGACCGTAGCCATCGGCCGAGCGCGATGCGCCAGTTCAGATCGCCGTCAGCTCGACGGGTCCAACTCGAACTCGACCTCGCCGACGACGACCTCGTCGCCCGGCCGGAATCCCGCCCGCTGGAGCTCCGCGATCACGCCGATCTCCCGCAGGCGGCTCTCCAGGTAGTCGAGCGCCTCCTCGTTGGCGAGGTCGTGCCGCGCGACCAGCATCTCGATCCCTCGCCCCTCGATCCGGAACCTGCCATCGCCCTCCGCGACGACGTCGAAGCCCTCCTCCTCGCCCGGGCGGTAGACGCGGTGCTCCGCAGGGGCGGCCAGGCCGGGGGTGCCGCCGGTGGCCGCCCCCCGCCCAGCCCCACCGTCGGCACCCCCGCCCTGACCGCCCTCTGGAAGCTGGGCGAACATCGCCCGGACAAGGTCGTCGAGCCCCTCCCCCGTCGCCGAGGAGATCGCCAGCACCTCACCGGCGCGCCCGCGCCACTCTGGGAGCAGCTCCCCGACCCGCTCCTCCGGGACGAGGTCGCGCTTGGAGAGGGCGACGATCTCCGGCAGCCGATCCAGGCCTGCCCCGTAGCTGCCGAGCTCGGAGCGGACGGCCTCGTAGTTGGACGCCGGGTAGCCCTCCGCCGGATCGATCTCGACGAGATGGACAAGGAGGCGGCAGCGCTCGACGTGCGCGAGGAACTCATGGCCGAGCCCCGCGCCCTCCGCTGCCCCCTCGATCAGCCCGGGGATGTCGGCGATCACGAGCTGGCGGTCATCGAGCTCCACGGTCCCGAGATTCGGCTCGACCGTCGTGAAGGGATAGCCGGCGACCTTGGGGTCGGCTCGGGTCAGCCGCGCCAGCAGCGATGACTTGCCGGCGTTGGGAAGCCCGACCAGTCCGACGTCGGCCAGCAGCTTCAGCCGCAGCTCGATCTCTCCCGACTCGCCCTCGAGGCCGCGCTCGGCGAAGCGAGGGGACTGCCGGGTGGACGTCGCGAAGCGCTTGTTGCCGTGGCCACCGCCGCCGCCACGGGCGATGACCACCCGCTGGCCGTCCGCGAGCAGCTCGGTCTCGGAGCCATCGAGGCCGGTGACGACCGTCCCCGGCGGGACAACCAGCTCCCGATCCTCGCCGCGCTGGCCGTGCTGTCGCTTCCCCTTGCCGTGCTCTCCGCGGCCTGCCCGGAAGTGCCTGCTGCGGCCGAGCGAGGAGAGGTCCCGTCGGCCCTCGTCGCAGACCACCACGACGTCGCCACCGCGACCGCCGTCGCCGCCGTCCGGGCCACCGCGCGGCACGTGCGCCTCGCGGCGGAAGCTCACCGAGCCGTCGCCGCCGCGACCGCCCTCAACCTGGATCTTGGCCCGATCGAAAAGCACGCCCCGACGTTAGCCGGGGCGTGCCCTTCGCTGAGCTCAGCCGCAGTCGGCCGAGGTGTTCGCGCTCTGGTCCGCTGCGGTCGAGTCCTGGTTCGTCGTGTTGCCGCAGTGGACGCCGGTCCCATCCACCCGCGCGTAGCCGTTGCTCGGCGCCGGGTTGGTGTTGTCGCCGTCGATGGTGGCGTAGCCGCCCTGATCGGTCGTCGCTATCGCGCGACCATCGATTGGCAACGCCGAGCCGTCGTCGGCGCACGCCTCCACGCCGTTGCCACCGGCGTAGAGGTAATAGACGCCGCCGACATTCTGCGAGGCGCCCTCGTTGCAGTCGGCCTGGTTCTCGCCGGGATCGTCCGCGGCGTCGCCGGCCGCATCCTCGTCGATGGCTCCATCGCCATCGTCGTCGGCATTGCCGTCTCCATTCGCGTCGCCGGCCGGATCCTCGTCGATCAGCGCGTCGCAGTCGTCGTCCGCGAGCGCGCACTCCGACGACCCACTCGGGCCGGCGGCGATTGCGGTCCCACCGGCGAGCAGGAAGGTCGCCAAAAAGGCACCGACCAACAGGCTGAGCCTGTGCACTCTCTACCTCCTATGTCTGGGCCCCGGTCCGTCCCCACGGGCGTCCCCCTTGAACGAATGGGCAGCCCATCGATCTTGGCGTCGAGCGTCCGGCTCCTCCCGCGAGTGCCTCGGCCACATACCCGCCTCGGCGAGGATCAAACCTCGCCGGCTCCCGCGCTTAGCCGGCTATTCGGCTTCGACGACCGAGATGGTGCGGCCGCGCCGGCCGCTCGTGAACTGGACTACGCCTGGACGCTTGGCGAAGATCGTGTGGTCGCGGCCGAGGCCCACCCCGTCGCCGGGGCGAAAGCGCGTGCCGCGCTGGCGGACGATGATCTCGCCGCCGTTGACCATCTGGCCGGCATAGATCTTGACCCCGAGCATCTTCGGGTTCGAGTCACGGCCGTTCCGGCTGGATCCGAGTCCCTTCTTATGAGCCACTTGCCGTCTCCTTCTTCGCTGCGGGCTTCTTCGCGGCCGGCTTCTTTGTAGCGGAGGCCGCCGGCTTGCGCGCGAGCATCTTGATGTCGGTCACCTCGAGCCTGGTCAGCTCGGAGCGATGGCCCTGGCGCTTGCGGTAGCCCTTCTTCGCCTTGTACTTGAAGACCCGGATCTTCGGACCGCGCTCGTGGCCGGCCACCTTGGCCTCGACCTTCACCTTCTCGAGGTCCTTGCCGACCACGAGCTTCTTGTCGAGGAAGGCGACGGGGCGCAGGTCGACCTTGGCGCCCTCGTCGTCGGGCAGGCGATCGACGAGCAGGGTCGTGCCCTTCTCGACTCTGTACTGCTTGCCACCTGTCTCCACGACTGCGTACATGTCTCTTTCTATTGGGACTTGGGGGACCCGCCCGCGGGAGAGCGGCGCCTGCCGCCCCTGCTTCCGCGCCGCCGTCGGCCTCCGGAGGAGGCGGATTCTAGCTTCTCGTCCTCGCCCCCATTCGTGGACGGGGCGCCGTCGTCCAGCAGGGCGGCGGTGGCCGATGAGCGGCCGACCGTCTCGATCCGCACCATGCGCCGCTCTCCGACGTGCGAGCCGCCACCGGTCACGCTCACGATGTAGGAGTCCACCCGAGCGATCGCGTCGTCGACGCTGTACATGTGCGGCTCCTCGATCGAAACGAGCACCTCGTCGCCGATCTGGAACGGCAGGGCGCGCTGCTCGATCTCCTCGCTCCCTCCAGTCTCGACAACCTCGAAGGTGTCGAGAGGCAGGGCCTCGCCGCCCTCGAAGTGGAACTGCTTGCCGGTCTCCTCCTCCAGCTCGAGCAGGCCCGAGTCGGGCTTCAGGAGCTCCTCGGCGACCCGGGGGTTCGCCCGGACCAGATAGGCCTCCGCCTTGGCGTCGCCGGCCACGACGTCCTGGAGCTTGCGGACGATCGTGATCGCGACCGTCTCCTCCGACGCGACTACGCCCTCCCCGTCGCAGGTGGGGCAGCGCTTGGTGAGGATCTCGCGGACTCCGTCGGTGACGTTCTGGCGCGTCATCTCCACCAGGCCGAGCGGTGAGACCTCGACCACGTAGGTCTTGGTGCGGTCCTCGTCGAGCGCCTCGCGCAGCGTCTTCAGCACCTGGTCGCGGTTCCGGGACCGCGCCATGTCGATGAAGTCGATGACGATGATCCCGCCGATGTCCCGCATGCGGAGCTGGCGGACCACCTCCTCGGCCGCCTCGACGTTGACCTTGGTGATCGTGTCCTCGAGCCGGCCCTTGCCGCGGCCGGTGAAAGAGCCGGTGTTGATGTCGATCACGGTGAGGGCTTCCGCGTAGTCGATCATGAGGTAACCGCCCGAGGGCAGGTCGACGCGGCGCGAGAGCACCGAATCGAAGGCCTCGTCGACGCCCCACTTCTCGAGCAGCGGCTCCTTGTCCTTGTAGAGCTCGACGCTGTCAGCAAGCTCCGGGGCGGTGCGCTGCAGGAACTTGGTGACGCGGTCATGCTGCTTGGGGTCGTCGATGACGGCGCCCTCGAACTCCTCGACCAGCACGTCGCGCACGACCCGGATCGAGAGGTCGGCCTCCTGGAAGACCATCTGGCCGACCTCGGCCTTCTTGGCGCGCTCCTCGACGACCTCGTTGAGCCGGTGGAGGTACTTGATCTCGCGCTCGAAGTCCTCCTTCTTGGCGCCCTGGGCCGCCGTGCGGACGATCACCCCGCCGTTGCCGATGTCCACCTTCTCGATCAGCTTCCGCAGGCGATCGCGCTCCTGGTCGGGGAGGCGCTTGGAGACGCCCACCCCGCCGCCCTGCGGCATGTAGACGAGGTAGCGACCGGCGATCGAGAGCTGCATCGAAAGGCGGGCTCCCTTCGTCTTCAGGGGGTCCTTGACCACCTGGACCAGGATCTCCTGGCCGGACTTGATGAGCTCGTCGATGCGCCGCCCGCGGCCACGGCCGCGCTTGGGGACGGCCTTGCCGTCCGGCATGACGATCTCGTCGACGTGGAGAAAGCCGTTGCGCTCCAGGCCGAAGTCCACGAAAGCGGCCTCCATGCCGGGGAGCACGTTGTCGACCTTCCCCTTGTAGATGTTGCCGACGATCGAGCGCTTTCCACGGCGCTCGACGTACAGCTCCGCGACCTTCAGGTCGGAACCCGGCGACGCCTTCTTTCGGCGCCGGCCGCGGGCCGGGTTCCCCTTGCCCTCGAGTACGGCGACCCGGGTCTCGCCCCGGTCGACGCTTACGAGGATTTCCTTCTTCATGTGTTTCCTTTCTGCGCAGCAACCACCGCCGGTCCGCCGCATGTGGCGGGACTCGGGTCAGTTGATGTCAGGTGGGTTTGCTCTCGGTGGCTCAGCGCAACAGTGGTGTTGGCGCCCTGCTGTCGCGTGAAGTGAGCAGCGCCTGCACGTGGATGCTCTGCAGGAGCCCGATCGCGAGGAAGGTGACCAGAACCGAGGAACCCCCGTAACTCATCAGGGGAAGGGTGATGCCTGTGACGGGCATGATGCCCAGGTTCATCCCCACGTTCACCAGGATCTGGAACAGCAACATGGCGGCTAAGCCGCCCGCGATCAGGGTCCCGTACAAGTTCTTGGAGAGCGACGCGATGCGCAGCGTTCTCCACAAGAGCAGGGCGTAGAGGGACAGGACGAACGCGGCTCCCAGGAATCCAAAGCGCTCCCCGATCACGGCGAAGATGAAGTCGGTGTGCCGCTCGGGGAGGAACTCGAGCTCTGTCTGAGTCGATTGATCGCCACGCCCGGACTTTCCGCCGGAGCCGACGGCGATCTTGCTCTGGTTGATCTGGTAGCTCGCGTCGCCGGGGTCATCGCTTGGGTTTAGAAAGCTCGTGAGCCGCTCCTGCTGATAGTCGCGCAGAAGCGGCACCCCGGCTGCCGGGGCGACGACGAGCGCGAAGGTCACGGCCGCAGCCGCGATCCCGCCCATCACCGCGAAATGCCTCCAGGGCACCCCGGCGAGGAAAAGAATCGTGAGTGTGATGACCACGAGCACGGCACCCGTGCCGAGGTCTGGTTGTAGGAAGATGAGTCCCGCCGGCGCCAGGCCGAGGGCGAGCATGCGGATGGTCTGGCGCAGGTCCGAGCCGCGGCGGTGCCGCTCGATCACGAACGCGGCGAGGGAGACGACCAGCAGCACCTTGGCGAGCTCCGAGGGCTGGAAGCGGAAGTAGGGGAGCTCGATCCAGCGGCGCGAGCCGCGCGCTGCGGCTCCGAAGACGAGGACGAGGCTGATCGCCCCGATCATCAGCGAGTAGAGGCCCACGCGGATCTCGCGGAAGCGCGAATAGTCGACGCGGACGACGGCGAACATCAGCGCGATCCCGATCAGCCCGTAGGCCGCCTGGCGAATCACGAAGTAGAGGGGCTGGCCCGGGATGTCGTCGCTGGTCGCGGTCGCCAGCGTGAACACGCTGAAGGCGATCAGGCCGACCGCCGACGCGAGCAGCACCCCATCGATGTACGGCAGGCTGAAGCGCTCGCCGATCGCGGCGCGGCGCGTGCTGATCAGTGGTCTCGCTGCCTCCATGGCTAGACGTGTTGCCCCTGCGGTGCATTCCACCAGGGTAGTGGGGTTGGCTTCACGGTCATTCCCGCGCCACACCCGCCTGCTGCCCGGATGACGTCTCAGGCGTGATCGGCAGCTTGAAGTACTTCTCGAGGATGCGAGCGGCCACCGGCGCCGCGGCGTCCGCGCCGAAGCCACCGCGCTCGATCGTCACCGCAACCACGATCTCCGGGTCGTCGGCCGGCGCCAGGACGATGTACCAGGACTGGTCGGCCTGGGTGGCGCCCCGCTCGGCCGTTCCGGTCTTGCCGGCAACCTGGATCGGGAACTTGCCGAAGACCGGATAGGAGGTGCCCCCCGGCTCCATGGCCGCCCTGGTCAGGCCCTGCATGATCGTGTCGTGCGTCTGCGGGGGGATCTCGACGGTTCGGCGCGGCGAGGGCCGCATCTCTTCCAGGACCTCCCCGGTCACGCTCTCGACCTGCTGCGCGAGGTGCGGGCGCAGCACCTGGCCGCCGTTGGCGATCGCCGCGTAGGCCGCCGCCATTTGGAGCGGGTCCGCCTGGAGATCGCCCTGTCCCACGGCGAGGTTGACGTTGTCGCCCACGGTCCACGGGCGGTCGGTCAGCTTCTGCCGGTAGAGACGGTTGCGCCACGCCGGGGAAGGCACCAGCCCCTCGACCTCGGCCGGCAGGTCCACTCCGGTCGGCTCTCCGAGGCCCAGGTCGCGGGCCCAGGACTGGATCGAGCCGCCCTGGCCCTTGTCCACGTTCGTGTCGATTCCCAGTTGGTAGAAGTAGAGGTCCGACGAGACCTTGAAGGCGTCGCTCATGTTGATCGGCCCGTAAACCGCGTCCTGGGCGTTGCGGAGGGTCAGGACGTCCAGCTTGATCTCGCCGTCGTCGTTGTAGATCTCCTCGGGAGTGATCAGCTTGTCGTCGAGCGCGGCGATCGCCGAAATCGGCTTGAAGGACGAGCCGGTCGGATAGAGACCCTGGATCGCGCGATTTGCGAGCGGGGCGTCCGTGTCCTCCGAGGTCAGCTCCTTGTACTGCCGTTGGGTGATGCGCCTGGTGAAGATGGACGGATCGAAGGTCGGCGCCGATCCCATCGCGAGGATGTCGCCGTCGCTCACGTCCATAGCAACGAAGGCGCCGGGCAGCCCGAAGGAGCCGAGCGCCCCCTCCGCGTAGCCCTGCAGGTCGGAGTCGATCGTGAGCCGCACGTTCTGCCCGGCCTCCGCGGGCTTGCTGGCGAGCTGGCGGGTCGGGCGGCCGAGCGCGTCCACCTGGACCCTGTCGGTCCCCGGCTTGCCGCGCAGGAAGCGGTCGTACTCGTACTCGATTCCCGACTGGCCGACCAGGTCTCCCTGCTCCAAGCCGTTGTAGCGCGGCAGGCCCAGCTGCTCGGCCGTCACCTCCCCCACATTCCCGAACAGGTGGGCGGCGGCGTTCCCCTGCCTGTACTCGCGGGTGAAGACCCGCTCCACGGTGGCCCCCGGGAAGTGCTGCTGGTTCTCCCGGAGGTAGAAGACCTTGTCCATCCCGAGGCCCTTCTCCAGGATCACCGGGCTGTTCTTCGACTCCTTCCGGACGGCCGCGATCTCGTTCTCGATCTGCGCGGGGGTCGTCCCCGTCACATCCGCGAGGCGCTTCATCACCGCCTTGCGCTCGGCGCCGGCCTTGGGGAGCTCGCGCGGCTCGACCTGGAGGCCGAGCTCGGTCCGGTTCGCGACCAGCACCTTGCCGTCGGCGTCCAGGATGTTGCCGCGCGGGGCCTGGACCCGGACGTCCCGCACCCGGTTGTCGTTGGCCTGCTGGCGGAAGTCGTCCTCGGAGAGGACCTGCAGGTACCAGAGCCGCAGGAAGATCACAGAGAAGATCGCTATCGCGAGCCCACCGAGAATCGCGATGCGCTGTGCCAGCGGCGAGGTCCGCTGCGGCGGTTCAGACTCGGGTCGCTTCAGATACACGGGGCGATCAGCTCCTGGTTGATTCGGCCGGGCGCGCCGTCACGGGTCGCCGGCTGCTCGGGCGGTCCTCGATCAGCGCCGGCCTCACCACAAGTCTGACGGTGTAGAAGACGGGAATCGCCATTGCCGCCCCGATCAGGGTCTTCAGGAACGCGTCGCGGATCACGATCGTGCTCACGTCGGCATCCACCCCGGTGCCAACCTGGATCGCCGCGAAGGCGATCACGCCCAGCAGCGTGAAGGCTGCGCCGAGCACGGGCACGGCGCCGCGCGTCGGCCGCCCGACGTTCTCGCGGTAGCGCCCGGCCACGTAGCCGACCACGAGGAGCGCCAGCGCGAAGGCGCCGAGGGTCTGCAGGAGCAGGGAGTCGGTCAGCAGGCCGATCGAGAACCCCGCCACCGAGCCCGTGACGCTGCCGCCGAGCAGCCCGATTGAGGCGACGACGAGCAGCGCCACATCGGGGCTCGTCCCGAAGATGACCATCTTCGAGAAGCAGGTGACCTGCGCGAGCGCCGTGATCAGGCCCAGCAGGGTGAGCCGCACGATGATCCAGGGAGTGAGGATCACCTGCCCCCGCCTCCCCCGGAGCCGCCCGAGTCGACCAGGACCCGAACGAAGTCCATGTCCCTGAGGTCTGCGAACGCGCTCAGGTGCAGGCGCTGGTAGGCCTGCTGCTCCTCCAGGCTGGACTCGGTCACCTTCCCGATGGGGATCCCCGGCGGGAAGACCGAGTTGAGATCGCCGGTCGAGAACCCCGCGGTCACCACCATCTCGCCCTCGGCGACGTTCTCGCCTTCCTGGACGAAGTTGAGCTGCAGGTCCTCCGGATCGCCCACGTTCGGCTCCACGATCCCCGTCGCACCGGTCGGCAACACCCTCGCCGTCACCGAGCTCTCGGCGTCGGTGATCAGGGTGACCTGTGCGGTCCCGCTCGTCACGGCCGTCACCTTCCCGGCGAGCCCGTCCGCGGCCACCACCGGGTCGTCCACGGACACTCCGGCGCTCGAGCCCTTGTCGATCGTCACCGTCGAGTACCAGACGCTCGGGGAGCGGCCCACCACGCGGGCCGTCACCGTCTCCTGTCCCTCCGGGACCAGGCCGCCCCCGGTGAGCTCGTCGAGCTTCGCCAGCTCCTGCCTCTGGTGCGCCGTGGTCTGCTGCTCGGCGAGCTGGTCGCGAAGGCTCGCGACCTCGTCCCTGAGCTCGTCGTTCTCCCCGCGCGCCTCGAAGGTGTCCTGGAACCAGTTGACGAGGTCGCGCACCGGCTTCAGCGCCCGGTCGGCTCCCTCCTCGAACGGCCCGAGGACGGTGGAGACACCGCGCTCAAAGCCGTGGAGGGGTCCACCGGATCCCTCCCGGAAGTAGAGGCTCAGAAGCGTCAGTGAGGCGGCGACGAGCAACAACAGCACCGCCCTGCGGCGGCGCACCTGCTTGCGATACATGCCTAGATCCTGACCTAAGCCCTCAAGCGGACTGAAAGAGTTCGGGCGCGAGCCGCATGAGCAGAGGCACGGGCAGCCCGATCACGTTGGAGATGTCGCCGCGCACGGATTCGACCAGCGCCGAGCCCAGCCCCTGGATCGCGTAGGAGCCCGCGCGGCCCTCCCATTCGCCCGAGGCCAGGTAGGCGTCGAGGACCGCCGGCTCGAGCTCGCGGAAGCGGACGGTTGAGCTGGCCACGCCCTCGCGGCTCCTGGGGCGGCCGTTCTCCTCGTCGGGGCCGAGCAGGGCCAGGCCGCCGAGCACCTCATGCTCACGGCCCGAGAGCCGCCCGAGATGCTCCCGCGCCACGTCCGTCGTCCTTCGGCTGGCCGAGCGACCTGCCGTCCAGGAACACCTCCGTGTCGCCGCCGATCACCAGCGTCCCCGGGCTTCGCGTTGGCCGACGCGGCCGCCGCCTTCCATCTGGCGTTCTCCAGCACGATCTCCTCAGGCTCTCCCTCGGTCAGCTCCTCGACCTCCACCGGCTCCACCTCGAACTCGATCCCGAGCGCCTCGAGCAGCGCGCGGCGCTGCGGCGACTTAGAAGCCAGTACGACTTTCATCAGGTCGGGGCCGGTAGCGGCCCCTAGAGCTCCGGGAACCAGATGCCGATCTCGCGCTCGGCGGACTCCGGCGAATCCGATCCATGAACCAGGTTGAAGGTGACCTCGGTGGCGAACTCACCGCGGATCGAGCCGGCGTCGGCCTCGACGGGGTCGGTGGCGCCGATCACCTGCCTGGCGGCGGCGACGGCATTCGGCCCCTCCATCACGATCGCCACCAGCGGCCCACCGGTGATGAACTCGACCAGCTCGCCGAAGAAGGGCTTGTCCTTGTGCTCGGCGTAGTGGACGTTGGCGATCTCCTCGTCGGCCTGCATCAGCTTCAGGGCGACCAGCTTCAGTCCCTTGCGCTCGAAGCGGGCGATCACCTCTCCGGTGAGGCCGCGCTCGAACGCGTCGGGCTTGACGAGGATCAGGGTGCGCTGCACGGAGGGTCAGCGATTGGGCCGCGAGCTCCGGCCGCCGCTCGGCCGCGGCGGGCGTTCCTGGGAGGACGAGCGTCCCTGGGCGGAGACTGGGGAACGCGGCGACTTCCGGTCCGACCCGCCGGAACGGGGCGCGGAGCTTGGCCCATCGGAGCGGGTCGCCGAACTGCCGGATCGCTGCCCGGATCCGGCCCTCGCGGCACGCCTGGTGGGCCGCTCGGTTCGCCGGGTCTCCCGGCGCTCCTTGCGGACCTCGGTCTCGCAGAAGGGACAGACGCCCCACTTGGGGTCAAGTGGCTTGCCGCACTTGCGGCAGGGGTTGCGGAGCCGCCGCTCGCAGTTGGGACAGCGAAGGTAGTTGGCCGCGATCGGGTACTCGCAGTAGGGGCAGGACTGGTCGATCAGCTGGCGCAGGCGAAGCTCGGCGGCACGAAGCTCCAGCTCGCGCTCCTCCCGGTCCTCGAGGAACTCCGGCGGGCGCACGATCGTGTAGATGACGGTCCCGATGAACGGAAAGACAGACGCCGCCGTCGCGCAGGCGATCAGGACCGGGTCCTCGAGGCGCCGGCGCGCGTCGAGATAGGTCCAGTAGATCAGCGCGAGGTAGACGACGATCAGGAAGAGGACCAGCAGGTTGATGACCAGGCCGACCGCGCCGCCGTCTATTCCGAAGAGTGCAATGAGCATGAAAGTCCTGCCGGTTTGGGGATGGGGACGAGACCTAGAGGAAGAGCAGCCCGAAAACGTAGCCGATGGCGAAAAAGACCAGGATCACCACCGCGACGACGATGGCCACCAGGCCCATCATCGTCAGAAGCTCCGATCGGGCCTCTCTGTCCATATCGACGCTAGAAGGTAGTGGGAACCGGCGGCGAGCGCGACAGCATGCCGCTCGCGCGCAAGCTCTCGTGCTCGCGTCCACGCCTGATCCGGGTCCGGGATCGGTTCCGCCTCGGCCCCCGCCTCTCGGCAGATGTCCGCCAGCTCCGCCGCGGGCACCGACCGCCCGCCGGGCCGCCCCGAGCCCTCGATGGCCTCAGGCGGGACCTCCGCGCAGACGAAATGCGAGCAGGCGGGCGCCAGGGCCTCGACGATCCCGCCCGCGTCCTTGCCCTCCAGGACGGCGAGGCAGCAGACGACCTCCCGCTCCCCGGCCAGGCCCGGGAGAGTCTCGGCGAGCGCCCGGGCCCCATCGGGGTTGTGGGCGGCGTCGAAGATCAGCGGGGGGTCGCCATCGACGCGGTGCGCCCGGCCCGGAATCGACAGCGTCTTGCGCAGCTCCAATGCGTCGCGGCTGAGACCACCGAGGACGGTCTGGGCCGTCGCCCAGGCGACGGCGAAGTTGCGATCCATGTAGGTCAGCCGTTCACCCTCGGCCCGCGCCTCGAGCAGCTTCGCATGGTGTCGCTCCGCCTCCCCATCGACGACCGCCTCGACCTGCGCGGGAAGGTCGCCGGCTACCAGCGGAGTGTGGTCGCGCAGTACCGCCAGCTTCTCGGCGGCGATCTCCTCCAGGGTGTCACCCAGGTACTCCGTGTGGTCGAGTCCTACGGAGGTCAGGACCGTGAGCTTCGAGGGGATCACGTTGGTCGCGTCGAGGCGGCCGCCGAGGCCGGCCTCGATCACCGCGTAGGAGACCCGCGCCTCGGCGAAGGCGACGAAGGCGGCCGCCGTGAGCAGCTCGAACTGGGTGACCGGGCCCTCGTCCCCGGCGGCGCGGTCGGCGACCTGGGCCGACTCCTCGGCCCGCCCCACCGCCGCGTCGAATGCCTCCTGGGAGATGGGCTCGCCGCGAATCCGGATCCGCTCGCGCCAGTCCGTGATGTGGGGAGAGATGTAGGCCCCGGCCGACTTGCCATGGGCCTCGAGCAGCGCGGCGGTCATGAGCGCGACCGAGGTCTTGCCGTTGGTCCCGACCACGTGGATCGAGGCGAAGCGGTTCTGAGGCATGCCGAGCAGCGAGCAGAGGCGCTGCATCCGCTCCAGGCCCAGGCGCCAGCCCAGCACCTCCCGGCGCCGGAGGATCTCTTCGGCTCGCTCTGGCAAGCTCAGCCGAGTTCTTCCAGCTCGGCCCTGTAGGCGGCGAGCTTCTCGCGCTCGGCGTCCACCACGTCCGCCGGCGCCTTGGCGACGAACCCCTCGTTGGCCAGCTTGGACTCGCCGCGCTCGACCTCGGAGCGCAGCTTCTCCCGGCGCTCGTCGATGCGGGCGCGCACGGCCTGGGGGTCCACGCCCTCCGTCTCAAGGAGCTCCACCCCCGCGACGGTGGCGATCGGATCGCCGCCGTTCTTGCCGAACTCGACCCGCGCCAACCGAGTGACCAACGCGTGCGGCTCGTCGCCGTCGGCGCGCGCCGACAGCACCTGCTTCGCCGGCACGCCGGCGAGGTCTCGCCAGCGCCGCAGGGCGCGGGTGAGCTTGATCGCCTCGCCGATCTCGCGCTCGGCAGTCTCGTCGAGCAGCGAGTCGTCGGCCTCCGGGAAGGGATGGATCACCAGGGCCTCGGTCTCGCCCGAGGGGAGGTACGAGTAGACCGCCTCGGTGACGAAGGGCATGAAGGGGTGCGCCAGCGCCAGCACCTGCTCCAGCGCCCACAAGAGGGTCGCCGAAGCGTCCTCGTCCCCCTCGTAGAGCCGCTCCTTGACGATCTCCAGATACCAGTCGCAGAGCTCCGACCAGAAGAACTCGTAGAGGTCGAGCGCGGCATGCGAGAAGTCGTACGCCTCGACGCTGTTCGAGACCGACTCGATCGCCCGCTGGAGGCGCGAGGCGATCCAGCGGTCCTCCACCTGGCCCGTCGCCGGCTTCGCCTCGACGTCGTCGCGCGCATTCAGCAGGATCAGCCGCGACGCGTTCCACATCTTGTTGGCGAGGTCCCGGCCCTGCTGGACACGTGCCTGCGAGAAGCGGACGTCCTGGGCTGAGGACATCGCCAGCAGCCCGAAGCGCAGCGCATCCGCTCCGTGCTCTTCGATCTCGTCGAGCGGGTCGATCCCCGTGCCGAGGCTCTTCGACATCCGCCGGCCGTCGGGCGCCTGGATCACGGAGTGGACGTAGACGTCGGTGAACGGGACCTCGCCGGTGAACTCGAGCGAGGTCATGATCATCCGCGCGACCCAGAGGAAGATGATGTCCCGCGCGGTGATCATTGCGTCGGTCGGGAAGAACGCCTGGAACTCGGGAGCGTCGGTCTCCGGCCAGCCCAGCGTCGCGAACGGCCACAGGGCGGAGCTGAACCAGGTGTCGAGGACGTCCTCCTCCTGCTCCCAGCCCTCGCCCTCCGGCGCCTCCTCGCCGACGTAGGTCTCGTCGCCGCGGTACCAGACCGGCAGTCGGTGCCCCCACCAGAGCTGGCGCGAGATGCACCAGGGCCGGATCCGCTCCATCCAGTCGAGGTAGACCCGGGTGTGCGGATCCGCGGGAATGAACCGGACCCTTCCCTCCTGGACGACGTCGATTGCGGGCTTCGCCATCTCGTTCATCCGGCAGAACCACTGCAGCGAGATGAGCGGCTCGATGCGCTCGCCGGAGCGATGCGAGAACGGCACCGAGTGCGTGTAGGGCTCCTCGCCGCGGATCAGATCCCCGTCGCGCAGCTCCTTCACGACCGCCTGCTGCGCCTCGGCCGCGGTCATCCCGCGGAACCGCTCGGGCGCTGCGTCGGTGATCAGTCCGTCCTCGCCGATCACCGAGATCTCCTCCAGGGTGTGCTGGCGCCCGATCTCGAAGTCGTTCGGGTCGTGACCGGGGGTGATCTTGAGGGCGCCGGTCCCGAACTCCGGATCCACGTGCTCGTCGGCGAGCACGGGGAGCCGCCGGCCGACCAGCGGGAGGATCGCGTGCTGGCCCACCACGTCCCGGTAGCGCTCGTCGTTCGGGTTCACCGCGACGGCCGTGTCCGCCAGCATCGTCTCCGGCCGGACCGTCGCGACCACCAGCTCGCCGCCGTCCTCGAGCGGATAGGCGATCTCGTAGAGGGTGTCGGTGATCTCGCGGCTCTCGAGCTCGAGGTCCGAGATGGCGGACTGGGTGCCCGGGTCCCAGTTGACCATGTAGTTGTCGCGATAGATGTAGCCCTTGCGGTAGAGCTCCGCGAAGACCCTGTAGACAGCCCGCACGTATCCCTCGTCGAGCGTGAAGCGCTCGCGCTCGTAGTCGCAGGAGGCGCCGAGCCGCTTGTACTGCTCGATGATCGTCGAGCCGTACTTCTCCCGCCATTCCCAGACCGTCTCGATGAACTTCTCGCGCCCGAGCTCCTGCCGCGAGCTTCCCTGAGCTTCCAGCTCCTTCTCCACGACGGCCTGCGTGGCGATCCCGGCGTGGTCGGTGCCGAGGATCCACATGGTGTTCCGGCCCCGCATCCGGTTGATGCGGATCAGCGCATCCTGGATCGCCCCGTTCAGCGCGTGGCCCATGTGGAGCGCGCCGGTCACGTTCGGCGGCGGGATCGCGATCGAGTAGCTCTCCTTTGGCGTCCCCTCAGCCGGCGGGTGGAACCAGCCTCCCTCCATCCAGCGGTCGAACACCTGTTGCTCAACCTCGCCTGGATCCCAGCGGGTGGTGCTTTCGAGGCGCTTCATTGCGGCACGGTCCACCCGCGCGATGTTAATTTGCGTACATGCCACGGGAGCGCCCAGTAGTGCGTCGGGTGACGCTGAAGCCGCATCACCGGGCCAAGGGCCACGTCCACCTCTTCGTGGAGGGGAAGCCCATGCCCCAGCCCAAGGTGCTCGAGGTGGTGAAGCTGCCGGAGGCCGACGCCTGCCACCTGATCTACATCGACGGGATGAACTACGAGCTCAGCGAGACCTGGCACCCCAGCGTGGACGCGGCGATCTACCACGCGCAGTGGGAGTACGGCGTCAAGCCCGATGAGTGGGCCAACCTCCAGGTGGGCGGACCGGTCTAAGCCCAGGCGCGACCGGGTCTGTAGGGTCGTGTCCCTACGAAAGGACGCGACCCATGGCGTCAATTTCCACGCGTGAGAACCGGGAGATCGAGGCGGCCAACGCCTCCGGCAACACGCCCATTGTCTTCATCCACGGGCTCTGGGTCTTGGCGAGCAGCTGGGATCGATGGGCCGACTTCTTCAAGGAGGCGGGCTACGCACCGCTGACGCCCGACTGGCCCGACGATCCCGAGACCGTCGAGCAGGCGAGGAAAAACCCCGAGGTGCTCGCCAAAAAGAACCTCGGGCAGGTCGCCGACCACACCATCGAGGTGATCGATGCGCTGGAGAAGAAGCCCGTCGTGATGGGCCATTCCACCGGTGGGCTGCTGGCCCAGATTGTCGCCGGCCGTGGACACTCCGCCGCGACCGTGGCGATCGATCCAGGTCCGTTCCGCGGCGTGCTACCGCTTCCGTACTCCACCCTGAAGGTCTCCCTCCCAATCCTGAGGAACCCCCTCAACCGGGGACGCGCAATCACCCTTACCTTCGACCAGTTCAAGTACGGCTGGGCGAACGCGCTGGACGAGGAGGAGGCGCGGCGGCTGTACGAGACCTACCACGTGGCGGCGCCCGCGGTGGCCCTGGCACAGATGGCGAACGCGAACCTGAACCCGTTCACGGAGGCCAAGGTCGATACGAAGAACCCGGAGCGGGGGCCGCTGTTGATCATCGAAGGCGATGACGACCACACCGTCCACCCGGCGATCGCCAAGGCCGCCTACAAGCGGCAGAAGCGCAACGAGGGCGTGACCGAGCTGAAAACGATCCCCAACCGTGGCCACGCTCTGACGATCGACAACGGCTGGCGCGAGGTCGCCCAGACGGCGCTCGACTTCGTCAAGCGGTTCGTCCCGCCGCGGCCGGCTTAAGGGAGGCCAGCATGCACGAGATCAAGGTCATTTCGATCAGCGCGGAAGAGGTCGAGCATGGCGTGGCCGAGCTCTGGGCGGGCGACGAGCAGATCGCCTACACCGTCCTGGACGAGGACGAGGGCGAGTTGACGCTGCGGTTCCCGCCCCGCCAGGACGGCTCCCCGGTGGTGATCGGCGTGCGCAGCCTGAAGGACGCCCTCGCCGAGGTCGAACGAGTGCTCTCCTAACGCAGTAGCGACCCCCCCGGTGCCGTTTTGACCTCGCCCTCGCCGCTCCGTCACCTGCGCGTGCGCGGCGAGGCGGGGTCTGACCGGATCACCACGGTCGAGCTCTTCTTCGACCTCGTCTATGTCTTCGCGATCACCCAGCTCTCCCACCTCATCCTGGACGACCTCTCGGTGGGCGGGGTGGCAAGCGCGGCCTTCCTGCTGGTCGTGGTCTGGTGGGCGTGGATCAACACAACCTGGATGGCGAACTGGTTCGACCCCGACTCCCCCGCTGTCCGCGCCGTCCTCACCGGGGTGATGCTCGCCAGCCTGCTCATGGCCGCGGCGCTGCCCCAGGCGCTCGGCGAGCACGGCTTTCTCTTCGCGGGGAGCTACGTCGCCCTGCAGGTGGGCCGCAATGCCGCGGCCATGACGCTGCTTGGCCGCGACCACCGCCTCCGCGACGTATTCGAGCGGCTGTTCGCGTGGAGCATCGTCTCCGGGGCGCTGTGGTTGGCCGGGGCGACCCTCGACGCCGACCAGCGGTTGCTCCTCTGGATCCCTGCGCTTGCTCTGGACCTGGCCGCCCCCGTGGCCGGCTACTGGCTCCCGCGTCGCGGATCCGCCACGACCACCGACTACGACATCGAGGGACGCCACTTCGCCGAGCGCTGTCAGCTCTTCATCATCATCGCGCTCGGCGAGTCGATCGTCGTCACCGGCGCGACCGCGACCGAGGCCGGCCTGACGTCGACCGTCGTAGCTTGCCTCGTGGTCGCGTTCCTGGAGGCCGTGGCGCTGTGGTGGCTGTACTTCGGCGCTCCGGCGGAAAGCTCACGCGCCGCAGTCACCGCGAGTGACGATCCGGGCCGACTGGCGCGCGACGCCTACACGTACGTCCATCTGCCGATCATCGCGGGAATCATCGCGACGGCGGCAGGGGTGAATTTGCTGATCGCCGAGCCCCACGATTCCTTACATGGCGTAGGCCTGGCGATTGTCCTCGGCGGGCCCGCCCTCTACTTGATCGGCGTGAGCCTGTTTGATTGGAGGACGACCGGCAAGGCGAACGCCAAGCGCCTTGCGGCTGCCGCACTGATCATCGGGCTCACACCGCTTGCGACTCACGTCTCGGGTCTCATGCTGACCGTGATCGTCACCGTCCTGTTGATCGCGGTCGCGGCCTGGGAAGTACGAGCCTCGGCCCCGCTCGGCTGGGCGTCCAGGCATCGGGCGGTCGGTGTTTGAGGGCTAGGCGGTCTGCTCGCCGACCGCCGGGTCCTCGAGCTCGATCTCGTGCTCGCCGGTGGCGTCGGTGACCAGCATCGGGCGCTGGCCCTTCTCGATCGTCTCCTTGGTCACCAGGCACTTGGTGACGTCGCCCCTTGAGGGCAGCTCGAACTGGACGTCGAGCAGCGTCTCCTCGAGGATCGAGCGGAGGCCGCGTGCGCCGGTCTCGCGCTCCAGCGCCCGGTCCGCGATCGCACCGAGCGAGTCCGGCGCGAAGACGAGGTCGATGTCGTCGAACTGGAAGAACCGGTGGAACTGGCGCGTGAGCGCGTTCCGCGGCTCGGTCAGAATCGTGATCAGGTCGTCGCGGGTGAGCTGGTGGATCGCCGCGACGACCGGCAGGCGCCCGATGAACTCCGGTATCAGGCCGTACTCCATCAGGTCCTCAGGCAGCACCTTCTCGAAGTACTCGCCGGTGTCCTTGTCGGCGGCCGAGGTGACCTCGGCGCCGAAGCCGACGCCGTGATTGCCGATCCGCTTCTCGATCACGTCGTCGAGCTGGCCGAATGAGCCGCCGCAGACGAAGAGCACGTTCGAGGTGTCGATCGTGAGGAACTCCTGGTGCGGGTGCTTGCGGCCGCCCTGCGGCGGGACCGACGCGGTGGTCCCCTCGAGGATCTTCAGCAGCGCCTGCTGGACCCCCTCGCCGGAGACGTCGCGCGTGATCGACGGGTTGTCGGCCTTGCGGGCGATCTTGTCGATCTCGTCGATGTAGATGATCCCGGTCTCCGCCCGCTTCACGTCGAAGTCGGCGGCCTGGATCAGCTTCAAGAGGATGTTCTCGACGTCCTCGCCGACGTAGCCGGCCTCCGTCAGCGCGGTCGCATCGGCGATCGCGAAGGGGACGTTGAGGATCTTGGCCAGGGTCTGGGCGAGGAGCGTCTTTCCGCAGCCGGTGGGGCCGAGCAGCAGGATGTTGGACTTCTGCAGCTCGATCTCCTCGTCGTCGCCGTTGGAGGCCATCTGCACGCGCTTGTAGTGGTTGTAGACCGCAACAGAAAGGGCGCGCTTGGCGCCCTCCTGTCCCACCACGTATTCGTTCAGGACCTCCCAGATCTCCTTCGGCTTCGGCAGGTTCTCGAGCTCGAAGGTCGGGGGAGCGGTCAGCTCCTCGTCGATGATCTCGTTACAGAGGTCGATGCACTCGTCGCAGATATAGACGCCGGGGCCGGCGATCAGCTTCTTTACCTGTCGCTGCGACTTGCCGCAGAAGCTGCAGAGGAGCTGCTCGTTGGATTCGGTGGGACGTGCCAGTGGAATCTCTCCTTCGGCTCGGTTGGCCCAGCCGGCCGCTTCCTCGTCTGAAGCTTAGACGGCTGCCGACGTCGGCCTGATGCGTTCGGTTACGCCGTTTACAGCCGGTTTCCTGCCACGGTTACATCGGCGCGAGTACGGATGGGCCGCGCATGACTCAGCAACTGCTGAGCGCTACTTCTTCTTCCTCCGCTTCTTCTTCACGCACTTGCCCTTCTGGAGCTTCTGGCCCTTCTTGCATTTCGGCGAAGTGGGCGTGGGCACAGGCGTGAGCAGGGCTGGCGGAGGCGGGGTCACCACCGGCGGGGTCACCACCGGCGCCGACTCGCGGCACGGCGTCGCGCCGAGGGCGAAGCAGGCGATCGAATCCGCGAGCGGGTCCGCGCCGGCGTTGGAGAAGTTGCCACCGACATGGAGCTTGCTGTGGAAGATCGCGATCCCCGCGCAGATGTTGCAGCCGGAACCGGCGGAGGCCTGGAACGCCCCGTTGCCGGGATTGCCGGAGCCGACCGTGTGCCAGGTGCCGCTCGTCGTGTTG
The DNA here is from genome assembly GCA_963752605.1 of uncultured Solirubrobacterales bacterium. GTDB lineage: Bacteria > Actinomycetota > Thermoleophilia > Solirubrobacterales > 70-9 > CAVVYW01. The sequence continues at coordinate 156,017 of CAVVYW010000005.1, read as the reverse complement.
AAGCGTGTCATCCGGTCGGCGAGCGGGTCGCCGGTGTTCATATCAGCCTGGTCGGTCCGCCCCGCGTTCTCGTAGTTGCCCCACACGTAGACGTCGGAGCCGTTGACCGCGAGGCCCTGGACGTCGCCGTTCGCACCGATGTTCGGCAAGTATCCGTCGCCCATCCCGTTCGACCCGAGCGCGCTCCAGGAAGCCCCATTCCACATCGCGATGCGATCAGCCTCGGCTATCCCCGCGATGTTCGACGTCGTCGGTGCCGACGTAGAGGTTGCTCGAGGCGTCGACCGCGAGCGAGTCCACGTTGATCGTGTCAATAACTCCATTCCCGGCCCCATTCGAGCCAAGTGCGCTCCAGCTCGTGCCTCCGTTGTACCGGACGACGTAGTCGGCCTCTGCGATCCCGTCGGCGTTGATGAACTGGCCGCCGAAGTAGATGATCCCGTTGGGGCTTGCACGATCGAGGCCACGCTGCCGCCAATGTCATCGGTGGTATTGGTGATCGCGGTTAGCGCGCCCGTGTCAGGTCGCAGGAGGTGACGCTGTCGGCGACGGAATTGCCGCCGGCGTCGTCGAACGGGCCGCCGATGTAGAGCGTGTTGCCGACGATCAGCAGGGCCTGAGTGTTCCCAGTGAACGCCGTCGGGCCACCACAGGGCGCCTGCCAGCCGAGCCCGGGGTTGTTGGTGTCCCAGACGGCGAGGAAGTCAGCGTTGGTGGGACCGGCATCGAGGAAGGTGCCGGCGGCGTAGATCTTCCCATTCGCGTACTCGAGGTCGTGGATCGACGAGGCGGGCGAGCCGATGTCGCCTGAGCCCGGGCCGAGGGTGCTCCAGTTGAGCCCGTCGTAGATCGCGATGTGATCGTCGTCGGGGTCACTCCGGGAGCCTGGTTGACGCTGTCGAAGATGCCGCCGACGATCAGGTTGCCGCTGTCGGTGTTCATCGAGTCCACCCGTCCGGACAGCGAGGATAAGCCGGACCCGGCCGGAGGCCGCTCACCGAGGTTGTCCCAGCCCCCGGCCCCAGGGCCGAGGCGTTGGCGGCGAGGACCATCATCGCTGTGGCGATGACGGCCAAGGTGCTTGCGAGCTTGAAATGGCGAGCGGCGGTCAAGTTTCCCTTCCGTTCGGTGTCGTCGGCTGGTTGAAGGTCGCACAGGGCACTTATCAAACGCTCATCGGCGTTTTCCGCCCTTAGCCGGCGAGTGACCTGACGATCTCGGCGGCGGGACGGATCGCCGCGAGCCTGAGCACTGACTCGCCCGCGTAGAGCGGTCCGGACTCGATCAGGTTCTCCGGTCCATCGTCCGTCGGCGGCTGTGGAGAGAACAGGGGCACCCCGGGCGCCTGTCGTGCAGCGAGGCGACCCTGCAGCCTCGCGGGGCTTCGACTGGCGAGCGGCGAAAGGACCCGGTTCACGCCCCGGACCCAGCCGGGGCCTCGCGGGTCGGCCGCAGTCCAGCGCTCGGTCGCGGCGTTCGGGACCACTCGATGGGGCGCCGCAGGCCAGGCGAGGCCGAACAGCTCGGTGAGCCGGGTCGAGTCGGCCTCGATCAGCCGGCGCTTGTACCCGAGATGGGCACGCGACTCCTCGCTGAGAACGAACGCCGTCCCCGCGACGGCCGCCTCGGCCCCCGCGTCCAGAGCCCTCCGGAGATCGTCACCCTCCGCGATGCCGCCCGCGAGCAGCACCGGGTAGTCGGCCGGAAGCGCTTCGCGCACACGCTCGAGCAAATCCAGCGCCGGCGTCGTTCCCCGCACGTGGCCGCCGGCCTCCACCCCCTGCGCGATCACAGCGTCGGCGCCGGCCTCGCGCGCCGCGGTCGCTTCGGCGACGGACCCGCACTGATGGATCCAGACGCCCTCGCAGGGCCGGTGCGGCCGTCCCCAGAAGGTCACCACCGCATCCGCCCGTGCCGCCGCCCGGCGGTGGGCCGCCCGCGCGAACGGCAGCAGCAGGTTGACCGCGATGGGCCGATCGGTGAGCCGCCGGGCCGCGTCCGTCTCCGCCTCCAGCTGGGCCGGCGGGAGGATCCCGATGGTGCCGAGCGCGCCGGCCTCGGAGACGGCGGCCGCCAGCTCGTGACGGGAGATGCCTCCGCCCATCCCCGCCTGGACGATCGGAAGCTCGACTCCGAGGCGCTCGAGGAAGCCGCTCATGACGTGCTAGCTATAGCGATCCCAGGCCCGCAGCTCGGACTCCGGATCGATCGGCCGGCCCCGACGGTAGAGCTCGAAGTGGAGGTGGCAGGGGGTACTGCCCGCGTTGCCGGTGCGGCCGATGTGGCCGACCATCTCGCCGATGTGGACGGTCTCCCCCTGCTCGAGGGGGGACGGGCGCACCAGGTGCGAGTACTGGTACTTGCGCCGCTCGCCCAGTCCCCTGATCACGACGAAGTTGCCGTCGAGGCGGGGGTCGAAGGCCCGCTTGATGACTGTCCCGGTCCGGACCGCGGCCAGGGGCGTGCCACAGCGACCGGTGACGTCGAAGCCGATGTGGGTCCGCCCGCCGTTTCGCAGTGCACCGAACTCCCCCACGGGCCCGCGCGTCCCGTGCGGTCCCCGGACCGGGAAGAAGTGGCCGCGAAGGTTCACAGACCCCACGTCCTTGTCGGCGCCGGTGCCGTCGCCGATCAGGACCCGGTAGGTGCCGTCGGGCGACCGGCAAACCGCCCTCGTTCAGGCCATCCCAGACCTGGACGCGGTCGGCTCCAGGCTGCACGCCGGCGAGCACGATCGCCGCACCTCGCGGCCCCCACCCACGACCGTGATCGTGACATCGGCGGGCGCAGGGGCCGCGATCCGGAATTCGATGCGGACGCCGCCCGCGGCGGCGGTGAAGCCCTCAACGGGGTCACCGACGCGCGGGAGACGCCGAAGTTGGCGGCGCCGGCGGCGAGGGCGACGAGCCCACAGCGAGGCCGGCGAGGAATTGCCCGCGCGTCTCAGGAAATCAGCGGTGCTCGATCACGCGGTCGACCAGCTTGTACTCCTTGGCCTCCTCCGCGCTCATGAAGTAGTCCCGCTCGGTGTCCTTCGCGACCTTCTCGATGTCCTGGCCCGTGTGCTTGGCGATGATCTCGTCCAGCCGCTGGCGGACGTCGATGATCTCCTTGGCGTGGATCTCGATGTCCGCCGCCGGGCCCTGGAAGCCGCCCGAGACCTGGTGGATCAGGATCTTCGAGTTGGGCAGGGCCATCCGCTTGCCCTCGGCGCCGCCGCCCAGCAGCAGGGCTCCCATCGACATCGCGACGCCGACGCAGATGGTCGAGACGTCCGGCTTGATGAACTGCATCGCGTCGTAGATCGCGAGCCCCGCGTAGACCGAGCCACCGGGGGAGTTGATGTAGATGCTGATGTCCTTGTCCGGGTCCTCTGACTCGAGGTGGATCAGCTGCGCGACGATCAGGTTGGCGATGTCCTCGGTCACCGGAGTGCCCAGGAAGACGATCCGCTCGTTGAGCAGCCGCGAGTAGATGTCGAACGCCCGCTCGCCGCGGGACGTCTGCTCGACCACCATCGGGACCAGAGGACTCATTGGCGCGTGATACTAGCGAGGTGGCCTCACGGGCTGAGATCCTGACCATCGGGCACTCCAATCACGACGAGGCCGAGTTCCTCGACCTGCTCCGCCGTGCGGAGATCGAGGTGCTGGCGGACGTCCGCGCCAACCCGCGCTCGCGATACCCCCAGTTCAACGGCTCCAGGCTCTCGGCCTCGCTGAAGGAGGCGGGAATCCGCTACGTCCAGCTGGGCGCGCAGCTCGGCGGCCGGCGCGAGCCGACGCCCGACTCCCGCAACCTGGCCTGGGAGGGGCGCCCTTTCCGCGGCTACGCCGATCACATGCAGGGCGAGGTCTTCGCCGACGGGATCGCCCGCCTCGAGAAGCTCGCCACCGAGCGCCGGGTGGCGGTGATGTGCGCGGAGGCCGACTGGCGAAACTGCCACCGGCGCCTGATCTCTGACGCCCTGCTCAGCCGAGGCTGGCGCGTCCTCCACCTCGGCCCCGGTGGCTCGCTCTCAGAGCACCAGCTGACCGACTTCGCCCTGGTCGAGACGGCGACCGATCACCTACCCGGAACCGCAGACCTCGCTGGACGTCTAGCCGTTACGGGCCCTAGTCAGACCCTGGCGTCCAGAGGGCGCCCTTCTGCTCCCGTTCCTTCTCCGGCGTCCAGATCTCCTCTCGCGCCTGGGCCTGCTCGAGTGGGATCGGCTTCGCCTCCTCCGCCAGCAGCTCGAGCGCCCTCCTCATCCGGAGATCCTCCTTCAGCAGTCCCTCGCGGCCGGTCTTGCGGAACTCCTCGAGTGCCTCCTTCGGCTCGGGATGGCCATGGTCCTCGTGCCCGGGCGGCGGCGCCAGCGCCTCGAGCAGGTCGTCCTCGGTGATCTCGATCTTCTCCGCGTCGGCGACAGCCTCGAGCACCGCCTCCCGCTTCAGGGCCCGCTCGGCATCCGGCTTGGCCGTCTCGATCATCTCCTCGCGGCTCTTGCCCTGGACCTGGAGGAAGGTCTCCGGCTCCATGCCGCGCTGGCGCATCGAGCGCTCGGCCCGCCGCCACATCTCCTCGGCGCGAGCGTCCACGACCTCGGCGGGCAGGTCGACCTTCGCCTTGTCGACGGCAGCGTCCAGCGCGTTCTCGCGAAACGCCTCCGCGATCTGCCCGTCGAGCACCTCGCGTATGCGCTCCTCGATGTGGCTTCGCAGCTCGTCGATCGTGTCGAACTCGGAGGCCTCGGCGGCGAAGTCGTCGTTGAGCTCCGGTAGCTCCTTCTCGCGCACCTCCCGCACGTCGATCTCGAACTCGGCCTTCCTGCCCGCGACCTCCTCGCCCGGATAGTCGTCGGGGAACGTCACGTCCGCCTGCTTGGTATCTCCCCCCTTGGCGCCCGTGAGCGGCTCCTCGAACTCCGGGAGGACCCTGCCGGCACCCAGCTCGAGCAGATAGTCCTTGGCGGAGCCCCCCTCGAACTCCTCGCCGTCGATCCTCCCCACGTAGTCGATCTGCAGGACGTCGCCCTCCTTGGCCGCGCGGTCGACCGTGTTGAGCGAGGCAAAGGCCTCCCGGAGCCGGTCGAGCTCGGCGTCCACCGCCTCCTTCGGGACCTCCTGCTCGGGCCGGCCCACCTCGAGCCCCTTGTAGTCGCCGAGCTTGGCCTCGGGCCTGACGGCTACCTCGATCGCGAACTTGAGCGGCTCGCCCTCGGCGGGCAGTTCCTTCAGGTCGAGCTGGGGATCGCCCACCGGGCTCACGCCGGAGTCGAGCATCGCCCGCTCGTACCAGTCGGCGAGCGAGGTCTCGAGCGCCTCGGTGAGCACCGCCTCGCGGCCGAGGCGCTGCACCACCATCTCCGGCGGCACCTTGCCCTCGCGGAAGCCCGGCATCTTCATGTTCTGGCCCAGCTGCTGGGCCGTGCGCTGGATGGTCGAGTCGACGTCCGTCGGGTCCACCTGGACCTCGACGCGGGCGCGCGAGTTCGGAAGCTCCTTTACCGTCGTCTCCATGGCGCAGCGGACCTTAGAGCGTGTCGAGAGCTGGGTGTTCACCGGCCCGCCGGGCCGCGTCCTGTCCTTCTCGGCGGATCTGGCGCTGGCGGTCCCGATGCTGGTCGCCTACAACGCGCGCCGGGTGTGGCGCCGGGTGGCCGGCCGCGCCGGCGGCGATCAGTCGTCGGCCGCGTAACCCAGGATCGAGCGGTCGATCAGCCACTCGACGGGCGCCAGGTCGTCGGTCCAGATCTCGCCGCCCTCGAGGCGCGGCTCGATCTGCTGCGACTCCCGCGCGGCGACGACGCGGAGGTCATCGGGCAGCCTGCGGACCGCGGCGGCGAGGCGTTCCCCAGACGCGGGGCCCTCGCTCGCCAGCAGCAGCGTGTTGGTGTCCTCGATCGGATCGCGGACGACGGTCGGGAAGACGTCGGCGAGGGTGCGGCCGAGCGCCTTCTCGAGATCGTCGTTCCCCTCCGGGTGCCCTGAGTTGACGATCACCACGCCGCCCGGCGCCAGGCGGTCTCGAGCCAGCTCGAAGAACTCCTTGGTCGCCAGATAGAAGGGGATATAGGGCTGCCGGTAGGCGTCGACCATGATCACGTCGTAGTCGCCGTCGGAGGCCCGCAGCCAGGGGCGCGCGTCCTCGTGGGAGACCTCGAGGTTCGGATTGCGCAGGTCGAAGTAGTCCTCCCCCAGCTCCGTCAGCTTGGCGTCGATCTCGACCCCGTCGACCTCGGTCTCCGGGAAGAAGTGACCGTAACCGCGGGCCGTGGTCCCGGCGGCGTTGCCGAGGATCGCGATCCGCTCGGGCGGCTGGACTTGCGCGGCGAAGGGGAGCACGAGGTAGCCGTCCCAGACGTTCTGGGTGAGATAGCTGCCGGGACGCAGCATCGAGTGGATGGCCTGCCCCTCGTTGAGCTCGAGGACCACGTCGTCGTCCTCCTCCTCCACCACCCGCACGTACTGCTCCTCGGTCTCTCCTTCGAACAGGACCTTCTCGTCATCCGTCGCCTTGACCGTGCCGACCGGGATCGCGATCACGCCGGCGAGCGCCGCCGGGACGGCGAGGTAGCGCCACCCGAGCCCGGCTGCGGCGACCAGGGCCAGCGCGAGCGCGAACGCGAGAAAGGTGCGCTGAGTCCCGATGAACGGGATCAGCACGAGCGCCGCCAGCATCGTCCCCATCAGCGAGCCGACGGTCGAGATTGCATAGAGGCGGCCGGCGGTACGCCCGGAGTGCTCGACGTCCGGGACAGCGAGGCGGATCGCCCACGGCGAGCAGGTGCCGAGCAGGATCACCGGGATCGCGATCAGGAAGAGCACCCCGACCAGGGACCCGACGAAGGCGCCCGCGGAGATCTCGTCGAGGGCGTCGGTCGAGATGTCAAAGAAGGGCCGCGCGGCGAAGGGAACCACCGCCAGCAGCGCGGCCGCGGCGAGGACCACCAGGCAGAGCTCGCGCGGGCGGGGGTAGCGGTCCCCGAGCCTCCCTCCGAGCCAGTAGCCGATGGAGAGCGCCACCAGGACCACGCCGATCGTGTTGGCCCAGACGATCGTGGACGCGCCGAAGAAGGGGGCCATCAGGCGGGCGGCGGCGATCTCGGCGCCGAGGCTGGCGGTCCCGACGACGAAGACGAGGACGTAGAGGAAGCGGTTGCCGCTCACCTTGCGGAACCCTTGATCCGCTCCTCGAGCCGCGGGCCCTCGCCGGCCGCGGCGGCGCGTCCCGCCCGAGCCTCAGAGAGCGGGACGCCCTGCGACTCGGCCAGGTCGAGCAGCCTCTGGCGCTCGGTGTCCTGCTGCGCCCAGGTGAGCAAGAGCCAGGCCAGAACCCCGAGGGTGACCAGCCCGCCCTCCGCGGTCATGATCACCCCCGCGATCCCCTGGTCCGTGAGCGGCGAGACGTCCCAGAAGTCCTCCCCGCTCGCGTAGTCGGGGTAGATGACGTCTCCCGACCACATGAAGACGTTGCCGAGGACCGTGCCGGCGAAGCGCACCGCGAGCACGTAGCCCAGCTTGCCCCCGATGCCGAACCAGGCGGGCTTGGGCAGCGGCCCGACCAGCGGCATCCACATCAGCACGCCGAAGCCGATGAAGCAGGCATGCTGAAGGGCGTGCAGCGGCTCGCTGGTCAGCGCCGCCTGGTAGAGGAAGGGCAGGTGCCAGACGTAGAGGCTGGCGATCCAGAGGGGAAGGGCGATCAGCGGATGGGTCAGCGTGCGCAGCCAGCCGACCAACCGGATCGCCAGCAGGGGCTGGAGTACGGGCCCGGTCAGGCCGAGGACGATCAGCAGCGCGCCGATGTCCCCCATCACCAGGTGCTGGGCCATGTGGGCGAGCAGCAGCTCCTCGCCGAGGTGGGCGAGCGGCGAGGCGAAGGCTCCGGCGATCAGCGCGATGCCCAGCGCGAAGCACGCGATCCTCCAGGTCGGCACGGGCCGGCCCTCGCGGGCGAGCGACATAGACCTGAAGGCATAGGCCGCCGCGACGACGGTGAGGCCGGCGAGCTGCAGCGGCTCCCAGGTGCCGCCGCCGACGTGCGCGAGCACGATCATGAAACTGATCGTAGGGCGGCTTCGAAAGCTAGATCCAGTTGATGCGCTTGAAGAAGAAGCTGAGCCCGATCACGCAGAGGGCCATCGCCCCGAGCGCGGCCCAGTATCCCCAGGGCTGATCGAGCTCGGGCATGTGCTCGAAGTTCATCCCGTAGTTGCTGGCGATCAGGGTGGGCACCGCGATGATCCCCGCCACCGCGGAGATCTTCTTGACGACCTCGTTCTGGGTGACGCTGACCAGGGCGAGATTCGCCTCGAGCACGCTGGTCAGCAGCTCCCGCTGGGAGCTCACCTGCTCGTCGACGCGGCGGGCATGATCGGCCACGTCGCGGAAGAAGCGCCGCAGCTCCTCGGGGACCCTCGCGAAGGCGCCCGCCTCGAGCGCGCCAAGGGGGGTCAGCAGCGGATACACCGCCCGGTGGAACTCGATCACCTCGCGCTTCAGGTGATAGATGCGCTGGGTGGGCGCGGCGCGGTCGTCGTCGAACACGTCGCCCTCGACCTCCTCGATGTCGTCCTCGATCCCGTCCACGACCGGCAGGTAGTCATCGACCACCTTGTCGAGGATCGCCCACAGCGCCGAGGCCGGACCGAGCTTCAGCAGGTCGGGTCGGGCCTCGAGCCGCTTGCGCGCCGAGGCGAGCTCGCTGCCGACGCCATGGCGGACGGAGATCACGTAGCCGGGCCCGATGAAGATATGGATCTCGCCGAAGTGGACCACCTCGGTGTCCTCGTGGTAGTGGGCGGTGCGGAGGACGATGAAGTAGGAGTCCTCGTAGTCCTCGATCTTCGGCCGCTGGTGGGCGTTCTCCGCGTCCTCGACGGCGAGCTCGTGGAGCCCGAAGAGCTTCGCGATGTCCTCCAGCTCCACCACCCGCGCCCGATGTGGCCCGGGTTCGGGCTCGTGGAGCCCGATCCAGACGAACTCCCCGGCTTCCGGATCGCGCTTGCGCATGCATTCGGCCGCCTGCTCGAGGGGCAGGGGCTCCTCGTTCTGGCGAACGCCGTCCTTGTAGTGGGCGCAGTCGACGATCATCGTGGGGCTCCGGCTGCTTGCTTCCCGCCGCCGGTGCCCCTTCCTGCCAGGCGTCGTGCAGGGAGTGCCTACGCGGCTTCGCTGTATGCGGGCTGCTCGCCCGGCCCGGGCTCCTCGCCGACCTCGAGCTCCGGCTCCACAGCCTCGACGACCTTGACCGCGACCACGATCGCTGCGATGACCAGCGCCGCGCCGATGAGATAGGCGAGGTGATAACCGCTGGTCAGCGCCGAGGCCGTGGACTCGCCGTCGGCGATCAGTCCGTCGCTGCGCGAGGCCGACAGGGTCGCGAGGACTGCCAGGCCAAGCGCGCCGCCGACCTGCGCGGAGGTGTTGACGAGGCCCGAGGCGAGCCCGGCGTCCTCGTCGGTCGCGCCGGACATCGCGACTGTCATCAGCGCCGGGAACGAGAGGCCCGCCCCGGCGCCGAACAGGATCATCGGCGCCAGCATGTGCTGGACGTAGCTGCCGTCCACCGGCGTCCGCGTGAAGAGGAGCAGGCCGGCCGCGATCAGCGACATGCCGACGATCACCATCGGCTTCGCTCCGAAGCGCATGACGAGCGGCTCGGTGTAGCGGACGGAGAGGGTCCCCATGACGATGGTCACCGGGACGAAGGCGAGGCCGATCTCCAGGGCGCTGTAGCCAAGGACCCGCTCCATGTACAGGGAGCCGAGGAAGAACATCCCGAACATCCCGGCGACCGACAGCGCCTGGATCACGTTGGCTCCCGAGACGTTCGGGGAGCGGAAGATCCGCAGCGGGATCAGCGGGTTGGCGATCCTCGATTCCCGCACGATGAAGGCGGCGAGCAGGGCGAGTGAGACCGCGCCGAGCGCCAGGGTCTGGGTCGCGCCCCAGCCGTACTCCGCCGCCGGCGAGACGATCGTGTAGACGCCGAGCATCAGCGAGCTCGTGACCAGGACCGCACCGGCGACGTCGGCCCCGCCGCCGAAGCCGATGCCCTCGTCGCGCTCGAGCAGGCGCGCGGCCAGCAGGGCCGTGACGATGGCGATCGGGACGTTGACGAAGAAGATCCAGTGCCAGTTGATCGATTCGGTGAGCACCCCGCCGAGCAGGAGGCCCACCGAGCCGCCGCCGGAGGCGACGAAGGCATAGACGCCCATCGCCTTCGCCTGCTCGCGCGGCTCGGGGAACATCGTCACGATCATCCCGAGGATGACCGCGGAGGTCATCGCGCCGCCGATTCCCTGGATGAACCGGGCGCCGACCAGCATCTCCTGGCTCTGGGCCAGACCGCACAGGAGCGAGGCGAGGGTGAAGACGGCGAGGCCCGCCATGAAGACGGTCTTGTGGCCGAGGATGTCCCCGAAGCGGCCGGAGAGCAGCAGCAGGCCGCCGAACGCGATCAGGTATCCGTTGACCACCCAGGCGAGATTGGACTGCGAGAAGCCGAGGTCGTCCTGGATCGAGGGCAGGGCGACGTTCACGATCGTGATGTCGAGAACGATCATCAGCATGCCCGCGCACAGCACGTAGAGGGCGATCCAGCGGTTCTTGTCTGCCTGTTCACTCATGTGTGTGTTGACCATGTAACGACGACGAACTCATCGCCCCTGTTTCGACGTTTATTTCGACTGCCAGAAAGCGATCTGCGCCCCTGCCGGGGCGGAGACGACGCTCCGCCAGCCCGACGGGCCCTCGCGCGGCTCGAGCAGGACTGCGGCGCCAAGCGCGCGGGCCCGCTCCGTCGCCGCGCGGACGTCGGAGACTTGCACATAGGGCAGCCAGACCGGATGAGGTGTCTCACACTCGACGATGCCACCCCCCAGCCCGCCGCCGAGCTCGAGCGCCGTGTAGCACCCGCGCTCGCACTCGACCAGCTCGGAGCGCCAATCCAGCAGCCGCTCGTAGAGGGCGCGCGCCCCGGGCAGGTCCCGGGTGTGCAGCTCCAGGTGGACGATTGAGTTTGAGTGTCCTGGCTTCACTCCTGGTCACTGAGACCCGCGGCGCGGGCCGAACTCATCGGTCGGGCGAGCAGCTATGTTGCGAGTCGTGAGCACCGTCTCCCCCAGCCCGGCGACGAGCGATGAGCAGCGGTCGCTCGAAGCGGCCCGCGGCGGCGACGAGGGCGCGTTCCAGAGCCTGGTCGAGCCCAGGCGCGGCGAGCTCCACGCCCACTGCTACCGGATGCTCGGCTCGGTACAGGACGCCGAGGACGCGCTCCAGGAGACGATGCTGAGGGCATGGAAGGGCCTGGCGAGGTTCGAGGGCCGAAGCTCGCTGCGCTCCTGGCTCTACACCATCGCCACCAACACCTGCCTGAACGCGATCGAGCGCCGGCCGAAGCGGGTGCTCCCGGTGGACTACGGCCCGGCCACCGACCCCCACGACGGCCCCGGCAACCCCTTGGTCGAGGAGGTCTGGATCGAGCCCTACCCCGACGAGAAGCTGGGGGTCGAGGACGGGCCCGCGGGACCCGAGGCGAGCTATGAGCAGCGCGAGGCGGTGGAGCTCGCATTCATCGCGGCCCTCCAAACCCTGCCGGCCAACCAGCGAGCGGTGCTGATCCTCCGAGAGGTGCTCGGCTACTCGGCGAAGGAGGTGGCCACGTCGCTGGACACGAGCGTCGCCTCGGTCAACAGTGCCCTGCAACGCGCCCGCAAGACCGTCGAGGAGAAGACGCCGGACCAGACCCAGCAGGCGACCCTGCGCCAGCTCGGAGAGGACGGCGTCAAGAAGGCGGTCGAGGACTACGTCGAGGCCTGGCAGAAGGGCGACGTGGACGAGGTGGTCTCGCTTCTGTCGGAGGACGCTTCCTTCTCGATGCCGCCGATGTCCACCTGGTACCGGGGCCGAGAGGGCATCGCGACCTGGATGCGGCGCTCACCGCTCTCGGGCGACTTCAAGTGGAAGCCCGTTCTCACCCAAGCGAACGGACAGCCGACGCTCGCCTACTACAGCTGGGACCCGGAGGAGGAAGCGTTCGTCCCGTTCGCCCTCAACGTGCTCAGCTTCGACGAGGACGGAGAGATCAAGGACGTCACGGCGTTCATCGTGCGCTCCAGCCAGGACCCCGATCCGCAGGTTCAGGCGCAGATGCCGTACCAGCCGGCCGACTTAACGAAGCTGGCGGACATCTACGACCGCTTCGGGCTGCCGGCGCGCCTGGACTGATCCCGGGCGATGAGTTCGGGACCGCTCGCCGGTCACTTCTCACGATCCCGATGAAAGGAGCAGTCGATGTTGGATAAGAGCGAGGCATACAGCGGCTTCGCCGTCAACGACCTGGACAAGGCCCGCGAGTTCTACGGCGAGACGCTCGGGCTGAACGTGAAGGTGCTGGATGAGGAGAACGGCCTGCTGCAGCTCGACCACGCGGGTGGCAAGTCGACCCTCGCCTACCTGAAGCCGGACCTCGAGCCCGGCAACTACACGATCCTCAACTTCCCGGTGGATGACATCGACGCGGTCGTCGACGAGCTCTCCGGCAAGGGCGTGGCATTCGAGCGCTACGACGGGTTCGAGCAGGACGAGAAGGGCGTGTTCCGCGGCCTCGATCGGAACGAGGGCCCCGACATCGCCTGGTTCAAGGACCCGGCGGGGAACATCCTCGCCGTGCTCAAGGAGAAGTAGGGCGGCGCGCTAGCGGCGCCGCTTCCCCTTCTTGGCGAGCGGCCGTTCGAAGTCGTTCCACTGGACGATGACTCCATCGCTCATCGAGTCCCAGTTCGGGGTGTTGAGCGTTCTAACCGGGCCAGCGCCCCTCGACCGCAGCTGGAACGAAACGGTGCCGGAGGCATCCGAGTCGGCGGGGACGAAGACATCCGCTCCCTGCAGGAACGGCAGCCTGCCCAGCACGGGGTCGGGCGAGCTGAGGTCGGTCTCCCCATCGCGGTTCCGGTCGAAGGCGAAGAAGGCGTTGACCTGCTTGGAGATGGGACACAGCCCGGGGGTGCACACGTTCAGGCCGTCGATCGTGAGCTCATCGCTCTCAGCGCCCTGGTCGCCCCAGATCTCCTTGTACCGGATGTTCACGGAGCTGACGGCGCCCGGCCGGTAACCCGAGTAGGTCTCGACGGCATTCGACGAGAGCAGGCGGACCGTGTAGTCGCTTCTCACGAACGGCTCGTAGTAGAGATGGAGCGTCGGGAGGCCAGGCCGCACGAGTGCGAATTCGTAGCGGGTGCCGGCCTCGACGGTAACCGGGCCCCACGAGCCGCCTCCCTGCGACCCATCCGTAACCGGCAGAGACGCGTGGGGGGAGGCACCGGTCCGCTGCCCGGCGCCATCGACGTTCCAGATCTCAACGGTCGCGCCCACCAGCCCCCTGTTCACGGGGAAGTCGAGCGCCTTGCCGGCGAGCTCGATCGCCCCATGCTCCGGCACGATGTCGTTCGCGGGTGCTGACCCGGTCAGGAACTTGTAGTACTCCACGAACGACTCAGCCGACGTGCACGCCTGCACATGGGTCTGGTTCGGGATCGTGACGTTCTCGGCCCCGTCCATGTGGCGGTCGGGTGTCCCTCTGCCGGCCCACACGGCGAGGGTCGGTACGCCGGGGTTCTGGGCCTGGCCGTCGATGTTGATGTAGTGCGCGACGTTGGCGCGGCGGGCGGCGCCCGCGGCATCGTCGGTCAGGTAGTCATGCATGACCGTGGTGCCGAGGGAGTGCGCTGCCACATCGACCTGGGGACTGCCCGTCGCCGTCTTGAGGCCGGCGATCGCGTCGTCGATCTGCTGATGGACCTCGCTCTTGTCGCCCACCGCTCGACTTGAGTTGTAGTCGACCTCGTCGAAGCAGCCGGCCTCGTAGCCGTTGCTCATGAACCGCATCTTCTGGGACTCGAACTGAGCGCCCGAGCCCTCGATTCCGTGGACGAAGAGGATCGGGGTGTGAGTGCAGCTCCCCGGCGCCGCCTGAGCCGCTGGGACCAAGCACAGCAGGAACAGGGTGCCGATCAGCGCCGCAAGGATTGCCTTCCCGTGCCCCGGGTACCTCTTCATCTCTCGTCCTCCTCATCTCCCCATTACTGAGTAACTGAACCGGAGCAAACTAGCAAGAGATCCGGGGCGCTTCGCCGGTTCACCGGGGCCAAACAGGCGCGACGGTTGTCGTTTGACTTGCCGGCCGCAGGGTCGTTAAAACTAGGTAGGCATCGTCTTGGAAAGCACCGGAACGGGGGTTTGAGTGTCTTCGCTTCGCCGTCGGGGGGCAGCAGTATTTGTCGTCGTTGCCGCGCTCTGCGCGCTGCCGGCCGCCGCGATCGCCGCCGACGTGCCCGAAGGGGCCACCTGGTCGGAGGCCACGATCGACTCGACCGACGGGGTGAAGCTGCACACAGACATCCTGCGGCCCTCGAACCTGCCGGCTGACGCGAAGACGCCGGTCATCCTCTCGATCGGCCCCTACTTCAACCACTCGGGCCAGCTCGGCCCGGCAGCGCCCACGCAGAGCGACCCACCTCCCTATGACCCGGTCGGCCCCTCGACCGGGCCTTCGGACCGCTTCCTCGACCTCATCGAGGGCGCCCAGCTGATGCAGCGCGGCTACACGTTTGTGATGGTCGACCTGCGCGGCTTCGGCGGCTCGACCGGCTGCCTGGACTGGGCCGGCCCGGGCGAATCTGCCGACGTCGTCAAGGCGGTCGAGTGGGCCGCCTCGCAGCCGTGGTCGACCGGCAAGGTCGGCATGTACGGCAAGTCCTATGACGGGGTCACGGGCCTGATCGGTGTCAACCGGCAGCCGCGGGGACTGGCCGCGGTCGTCTCGCAGGAGCCGGTCTACGACCTCTACCGCTACCTGTACGGGGATGGCATCCGCCGCTCGAACTCGGTGCTGACCCCCGCGCTCTACGACGCGATCGACGCGTCCCCTGGACCGGCGCTCGACGACCCCACCTACAGCGTCAACGGCGCCAACGACACCCAGCGTCCGGGCTGCAAGGCCGTCAACTATGCCGAGCAGGCCGGGAACGACGATCACTTCTCGCCCTACTGGCGCGAGCGCAACCTGATCCCAGGGGCGAACTCGCCCGTTCCGCTGTTCCTGACCCAGGGGCTGACTGAGAACAACACCGTTGCGGACGGCACCGCCCAGTACCTCCAGAACCACACCGGATACGAGCGCGCCTGGCTCGGTCCCTGGGATCACGTGCGCGGCAACGAGACCGAGGACGATGGCAGGCTCAAGATGGGTCGCGCCGGCTGGTTCGACGAGGTGATCCGCTTCTACGACCGGTTCCTGAAGGGCGTCAAGCCGAGGGTCAAGGACCCGATGATCGCGGTGCAGACCAACGACGGGGTGTGGCGCGGTGAGCAGGTGTGGCCGCCCGCGGACTCGATCGGCTACACGAGCCAGCTGCTGCCGGGCACCTACCATGACGACGGCAACGGCGGTGTCACCGACCCCAACGGCGTGTGGACGATCTCCCCGCCCCTGCCCTATGACGCGCACCTGTCGGGCTCCGGCCAGGTCACCGTGGACGTGTCCACGGCCCTGCCGAGGTCGAACCTCGTCGTCGACGTGTACGACCTCAACCCCAGCGGGATCGGTCCGCTGATCAGCCGCCAGGCGCACATGATCTACGGCAACGGCCAGATCCCGCTCGACCTCTGGTCGGCGGACTGGAAGATCCCCGCCGGGCACCGCATCGGCATCAAGGTGACCGACGCCAACACGGACCACTGGCTCCTCCACGTGCCGACCATGCAGGACGTCACCGTCCACGGCGGGCAGGTCACGCTGCCCTTCCTGCGCACCGAGCGCACGGGGACCATCCAGGGGGATCCGGGCACACAGCTCCAGAGCGTCCTGTCCGAGACCGTGGAGGTGCCGCCGGACACGCTCGAGGGTTCGACGTCCGACTCGTTCGTGCTGCCCCCGAAGATGAAGGGCGACAAGGACAGCGCCCCGGTCACGGCGCCGCCGGCCCAGCCGCCCATCACGGGCACGGTCACGACCAAGGCACCGGGCGTCGGCGCGAGAGTCGGGGGCGTGACGAGCGAGTACTTCGAGTTCGACGTCGATGCCGTCCACGACAACGCCGCGATGCGGGGTCGGGTGACGCCGACCCTGCCCGCGGACCTTGACCTCTACCTGCAGCGTCGCAACGACGACGGGACCTGGTCGCAGGCGGGCAGCGGCACCAACGATGGTGCCCTGGATGGTGAGGAGATCGGCATTTCGCCCCTCACCCCCGGCCACTACCGGCTCGAGGTCCACAACTGGGCGGGCCCGGCCGGCAACCAGGTCGCGATCGAGCTCAGATTCCTGAACTCGGCGGGGCAACCCGGGACCTGAGCCCGGGGCGTCCCTACTGAGTCTGCGCAGCCGTGTAGAGCTGCAGCGCCTCGGTCTCCTGATGCGGACCGAAGAGCACGTTCTTCAGGCTCGAGTAGCCGTAGCTGACAACCGACGCGACCGATCCCCCCGCGGTGACCCAGCCGCCGCCGCTGGAGCCGCCCGTCATGTTGCAGGGAACACCCATCGTGTCGGGTGTGGTGGAGGTGTCGTCCCTCGACCAAGCGGTGTTGCAGACGTACATCCGCTGCCCGCTGAACTTCTTGGCGGCGGGATAGCCATAGAGGCTGTAGCTCTGGTTGCGGACGGAGTTGAAGGCGAGCGGGAGCTCCGCGACCGCGTCGGTCAGCGACTGGCCCGACTCGTTGGTGCCCACGACGGCGGCGCCGAGGTCGACCCCGAACTCACCACTCGTCTGCCAGCCGGAGGTGGTGAGCAGCGTCGGCGCGACGAACTTGCCGTACGGCGCCGCGCCGTCCCGGTAGGCCGGAACGAACATGAAGTTCGTGTAGTAGGCGCCGGGCCCCTCGTTCACGCAATGACCGGCGGTCCAGACGACGCTCTCGTTGGTGCTCAGGATCGCGCTCCCCGAGCAGACGTAGTTGACCCCGCTGTCCGTGAAGAAGACCTTGCCCGCGGCGCTCGGGTACGGCAGCGGGACCTCGGTAGCGGTGCCGGCAGCCGTGCCGCCGCCCGGCCTCGCCTTCGGCGACTGCCCCGCGACGCGCTCCGCCGGCTTCGCGTTCTTCATGCGCTCGGCCGTCCAGTAGCGAACGACTTCATCTCGCGACTGCTTGTTGTCGTGAGCGACCGGCCGCGCCTGAGCCGCCGCGGCGGCGACGGCGGAGACGATCACGACGAGAACAAGAACCTCCCAACTTCTGCGCACGGACCGATAGTAGGCAAGGATCGGGTCCCCTGCAACCCCGGGGAAAAATACTGACTCGGCTCAGCCCAGCCCCGGCTTCGCCCCCTCGGCAAGCTTCAGCCGGGTCCACACGTTCATGTTCACGACGACACCGATGATCTCGAGGATCTTCTCGGCGTCGAAGTGCTTCGCCAGCCCGTCGTGGAAGCGCTGGAAGGCCTGATCAGCATCCGTATCGGGGGCCCGAGTAAGCGCTTCGGTGTAGCGGAGGGCGGCCTGCTCTGCCTCGGAGTGCAGATCGGTCTCCCACCACGCGGTCAGCGTGTCGATCTTCGCGCGCGGGATCCCAGCGTCGCGGGCGGCCTCGTAGTGGAGGTTGAGGCAGTAGCTGCAGTTGTTGAGTTGTGAGACCCGCAGTCGAAGGAGCTGCGCGAGACCGCGGTCGATGCGCAGCTCCGCCGTGTACCCAAACGCGTCCGCGCCCATGCGCGCCATGCCGATCAGGGACTCGTTCTGCGCGGCATCGGCGCGGTGGTTGGTGATCTCGACCTCGTCGCTCATTTCGGCCTCCCTTCGATCGTCATCGCTCCCCCTGCCTCCGCTTCCCCGGCGGCGCTCCCAAACGCTCGGTGGCAATCTGCTCGCGGAAGCCCGCGTCCTCGTCGTTGACCGCCCGAGCCCCAGCCAGAACATCGTCGATCTGCGTGTCAGGGATCACCACGGCCCCGGAGCTGTCGGCGAACACGTAAAACCCGGGAAACACCCCGACCCCCGAGAGGACTACCGGCACGTTCGCCTGGAATGCCGTCACTTCCCCTCCGCCCCACTTGGTCGCTTCGCCAGAGCAGTACGCGGCGAAGTCATAGCGGGCGAGCTCGTCGAAGTCACGCAGGCGGCCGTCGGTGATCACGCCCGCGCACCCGTGGACCTGCAACCGCGAGAGCTTCGTACCGCCGCCCATGGACGAGTCGGTGTAGCCGTTGCTCGCCAGGACCACCACCTTGCCCTCCGGCTCGTCGCCGACGGCCTCATAGAAGAGGTTCGCAAGGTTGTAGCGCTCCGGATCGAGGGCAACGGAGCAGCTTGGAAAGTAGGAGATGGTCACTGCCGGGCCGAACAGAACGCGCCCAGGAGTCGGGCTGACGAGGTCGAGGATGTGGCAGCGATGCCGATGGAGCCGCCCTATGGCGTCGACGAGGTCGGCGGTCGCGAGGCCCTCTATCGGGTGCACGCCAGCACCATACGCTGCGCTGAGAGCAACTTGGCTCGCAGCGCGACGTTCTCAGCGCACCGAGCTGAACGCGGCCCGGAGCTCCTCCGAGAACAGCTCGGGCTCCTCCCAGGCGGCGAAGTGGCCGCCCTTGTCGACCTCGTTGAAGTAGATGAGGTTGGGGTACGCCTGCTCCGCCCAACTCCGCGGCGCCTGATACTGCTCGCCCGGAAAGACGCTTACGGCCACCGGAAGTGAGACGCCCTTGGCGTTGAAAAAGCCTCCCTTGTATTCCCAATAGAGACGAGACGCAGAGACTCCCGTGTTCGTCAGCCAATACAGGGTGATGTTGTCGAGGATCTCGTCACGCGTCAGTTCGCCGTTCGCACTCGTCGTCCGGTTCAAAGCCGAGGCGACCGCCGCGGCTGGCTGGCCGCCGGCATCGTTGTGGTCGAGAAGCCAGGCGGCCAGGCCGACGGGTGAATCCACGATGCCGTACAAGGTCTGTGGGCGTGCCGCCATCATCACGGCGTACTCGACCTGCTTGAACGTTCTGTCCAGCTGCTCATAGGCGCGTCGTTCCTCGGCTGAGAGACCGGATGGCGGCGGGTCGCCGGCCTGAACAGCCTTGTCGACGTCAGCAGGAACGGTGGCAGGCATGTTGGTGTGGATGGCCAGCAATCCCGCGGGTTCCTGCAAGCCCATCTGGTCGACAACGAACGCACCCCAGTCGCCGCCCTGGGCAACGTAGTGGCTGTAGCCGAGCCGCTTCATCAGTTCTGCCCAGGCTTGGCCGATGCGCTCGGGACCCCAGCCAGTGCTCGTCGGCTTGCCGGAGAACCCGTAGCCGGGCATGGATGGGATAACGATGTCGAAAGCGTCCTCGGCGTGGCCGCCGTGGGCCGTTGGATCGGTCAGCCGATCGATGATCTTCAGCTGTTCGATGATGGAGCCGGGCCATCCATGCGTGACGATGAGAGGCAACGCGTCCTCGTGACGCGACTCGACGTGGATGAAGTGGATGTCGAGGCCGTCGATCTCGGTCATGAACTGCGGGAGGGCGTCCAGCTTCGCCTCGCACGTGCGCCAGTCGTAGTCCGTCGCCCAGTAGCGCGCCAGCTCCTGGATCGTCTCGAGCTGCACCCCCTGTGACGAATCGCCGACGGTCTCTCGTTCGGGCCAGTTCGTAGCCTTGATGCGTCGACGGAGGCCGTCCAGAGCTTCGTCCGGAATGTCGATGTGGAAGGGGCGGATCTCGGTTGCGGCCTTGACGGTCGTGCTAGTCATGACGCCCTCCTTTGATGGTGGCGCGATTCAACGCACCGAGCTGAAGGCGGCCCGGAGCTCCTCCGAGAACAGCTGGGGCTCCTCAAAGGCGGCGAAGTGGCCGCCCTTCTCCACCTCGTTGAAGTAGGCGAGAGTGGGATACACCGCCTCGACCCAGCTCCGCGGAGACGCGAAGATCTCGCCGGGGAACGTGGTGAAGGCGACCGGGATCGAGAGCTCCGGAGGAGGCTGGCCGGACGCAGCCGCTTCAGCTTGGGCTCGTCCGTCCTCCCAGTACGACCGCGCCGTCGTGGTGCCGGTGCCCGTCAGCCAGTACGTCGTGATGTTGTCGAGGACGTGGTCCCGGGTGAGATTGCCCGTGGGCTCGTCGTCGACGAAGGCGCCGGAGAACTTGTAGTAGCTGTCCGTGTCGTGGTCGAGCATCCAGGCGGCCATGGCGACGGGTGAGTCCTGCAGGGCGTAACCGATCGTCTGCGGCCGCGTGGCCATCTCCAGGAAGTAGCCGAAGCCATCCTCCTTGAATGTGGCGAACGCATCGCCCGCTGCGCGTTCCTCCTCTGATTCCGCCGGCAGCTGATCGGCGATGGCCAGCGCCGCCACGAGTATGTTCGTGTGAATGCCGACGAGCCCCTCCGGGGCCTGGCGGCCCATCAGGTCCGTGACGGCGGCGCCCACGTCGCCCCCCTGGGCGACGTAGCGCGTGTAGCCGAGGCGGCGCATCAGCTCCGCCCAGGCCTGCGCGATGCGGCCGGCGTTCCAGCCGAGCTCGGCGGGCTCGGCCGAGAAGCCGTAGCCGGGCATGGACGGCAGCACCAGGTGGAATGCGTCCTCGGGAGCGCCGCCGTGAGCGGTCGGGTCGGTGAGCGGGCCGACGGTCTCCAGCAGCTCGACGACCGAGCCGGGCCAGCCGTGCGTCATGATCAGCGGCATCGCGTCCTCGTGCTCGGAGCGCACGTGGATGAAGTGGATCTCTGCCCCGTCGATCTCGGTTGTGAACTGCGGGAGCGCGTTCAGTCTCTCCTCGCACCTGCGCCAGTCGTAGTCCATCGTCCAGTAGCGCGCGAGTTCCTGCATCGTCGCCAGCTGCACGCCCTGCGAGCGGTCGTCGACCAGCTCCTTGCTGGGCCACCGCGTCGCGGTGATGCGGCGGCGGAGCTCGTCCAGGTCCTCTTGCGGAATATCTACTTGAAAGGGGCGGATTGCGCCGTTTTCGGCCCTCGCCTGATCGGCGGCGGCCCTTGGGGTCGAGGCTGAGGCGTCCATCTGCGGCTCCTGACTTGCGACTGCGGGGGCCGGTGAAGGCCCGCGCTCGATTGCGGGGCGCAGACGGAGTCGAAGCAAACGGCGCCATCGCGCCAGGGGGCCAACCCTATTCCTCTGGTGGGGAACGTGTCAAGCGCCCCAGGGGCGCACAGTCCAAGCAAGCAACCGGAGGGTGAGCGACCGGACTCGAACCGGCGACCACCTGGACCACAACCAGGAGCTCTACCAACTGAGCTACGCCCACCAGGACTGCTTCAAATCTAGCGGTCTAGATGGAGGTCTCGTGCACGGCGACGCGGCGTGGCCGCAAAACGCCAAGGCGATGTGGGGAGGCGAAGCCAGTCGCGGACTTCCATCGCCACTGGCGGGACGGGTATCAGTCGTGGTGCAAGCCCTGCAGGGCGGCCTATGCGGCGGCGCATTATCAGGCCAATAAGGAACGTCGATATGCGCACAACCAACGTCGCCAGCGCGAGTTTCGGGACTGGTATACCAGCCTCAAAGCAGGCCGCCCTTGCGCTGACTGTGGTCAGGTCTTTCATCCAGCAGCCATGCACTGGGATCACCTGCCCGGATCGGTGAAGGTCAACAGTCTCGGACACCTCGTCCGGCACGGAAGCCGGAGGCTCATCCTCGAAGAGGTCAAGAAGTGCGAACTCGTATGCGCGAACTGCCACGCGGTGCGCTCCGTGACCCGGGCGCACCAGGAGGACGATGAGGCGGCGTGACTTCGTTGCGCCCGATCTGCCGGACTGACCGCGTACCGTTAGATCTGCAGATCGGCCCCCGTAGCTCAGTGGATAGAGCGAAGGGTTTCTAACCCTTAGGCCGGAGGTTCGAGTCCTCCCGGGGGCGCTCTCAAGCGGGGCTCAGAGCTGGCTCGCAAGCCGCTCGGCCAGCCACAGGTCGCACAGCCACAGCTCGCGGCCGCGCTTGCGCTCGACCACGATCCCGCCGCGGCCGCCGCGGACCTCGACCCCCTTCCAGCTGTCCGAGCCGGGGATCTCCCCCAGGGCCGCGGTGATCTCCTCGGGAGCCTCCCTCCCCGCGCTCAGCCGGCCGTCCCTGACCTTGGCCTCGAAGCTCGGGGCCGAGCCCTTGACCGTGGTGACGCTGCCGCTGTCCTCCTGGCTCACAGAGACGGAGCGACCGTGCCGCTTGCCCTCGAGGACCATCGGCCCGCGCAGGCGGGCGTTGGCCCCCCACATCGGCGGCATCCGGGGCTCGAACTGAAGCTCCGGCCGCTGCACCAGCCCGAGACCGAGCGGCTTCATCATCGCCGCGGCCGCGTCGAAGCCCTGATCGATCTGGCCGCCGCTGCGAATCGCGCGGGCGCCGCCGTAGAGCGCGGCGAGGACGATCAGCGGCACCCCTATATAGAGGGGCGTGAACGTCTCGAAGAGATAGACGGGCGGGACCGTGAGGAAGATCAGCGCGCAGATGACGATCGCGAGCCGGTGGCTGCTGCGGGCGCTGCCCCACATCGCCTTCCGCGCCTCGGTCGCCTCGCGGTCGAGCGGCTTCACCGCCATCGCGGCCCAGAGGTCCGCGTCGTCCATCGTCGTCGGGTCCTCGACGTCGTGGGCTCCGCTCGCCGCCGCCCGGTCGGTGCTCGTCCTGGTCTCGCCCTCCGCCCGGCCCAGGTCCCGCCCCTGGAAGAAGAGCATCAGCGCGATGAAGCCCCCGACGATCCCGAAGATGAGCGCGTAGGTGCCCTTGGGATTCGGGTCGGTGGGATCTGTCGTGAGCCCGATCACCGCCACCGTGATCATCACCACGATCACCCCGACGATCCCGAACCACTTCGAGAACCGGAAGGCCTGCATCCCGCGGCAGGCTAGCCGCGGCGCCAGCCGCTTACACCGTCAGTTTTCGGGCTGTTCGGACCGGAGCTCGGGGTTGAAGGCGGCGGCGCGCACATAGATCTTGTAGAGGGTGAACCCCTGGGCGACGCTGTGCGAGCAGGCCTCCTCGAACAGGTCGTAGGCCTTCTCGTCGTCGAGCGTGATTCCCGTGCCGCCGGTGCCTGGCACGGGGCCCCCGATGAAGATTCGGATCTGGCGAATCGTCCCCAGCCGCTCCTGCACCGTTCCCTCCTCCCAGTCCGTGCAGTCGGCGAGCTCGATCGGCTGGTCCAGCTGCGCCGGCCCACCTCCGGACGAGTCGCCGTCATCGGAGCCGCCGCAACCGGCCAGGGTCACCGCGACCAGCGGGATCGCTGCGAGGCGTCGCATCAGCTGAGCTCGGCGAGGCGCGCCGCTAGGGCGTCGGCTGCGGCTCGGGCGGGGTGACGAACCAGTCGCAGGTGTCGGTGTCGAACTCGTAATCGCCGAGACAGTTGAGCAGCTCCCCGAACTGGCCGAAGGTGCTGCCGGCGCCCATGCTGGTCGCGCAGCTTTGAAGCGACCCGCTCTCACCGGGGAGCAGTGGCGCGTCCGGGAGCGAGGTGATGCTCGCCTCGTCACCCTCCGGGCCCGTGTTGTCGTACCAGCAGTTCTTGTGGTTGGCGGCCCCAGGCGTGCCGCCCTGGTCCCACCAGAAGTCGAGCCCGTTCGGGTCCTCCTCGTCCTGGCCGGAGGGCCAGGTGGGATCGGGCGCGTGGTCCGCGCTGCGACCCATCGTGTTGCCGTGGTGCTCGTTGCGGTGGGAGGTATTGAACTCGGTCTCGTCGCAGCCGTACTGCATGTTTCCGCCGGCGAGCGGGTTGACGTTCCCGCAGACGAAGCTGTCGGGGACGGCGAACAGCATCGTGCCGCGGCGCCAGTTGTCCCACATGTGGTTGTTGCGGATCGTGTTGTTGTTGACTCCCGGCAGGAACATCGCGGTGCCAACCGGCGCCGGGATCCTGGGGATGACGTCGGTGCAGCCCTGGTTCGGGCCGTGGGGTCCGGGGTCCTCGCCGTTGGCGCTGTCGCAGACGTTGAGGTTGCCGTTCTCGTCCTCGACGTAAAGGCTGAAGTTGTTCGAGTAGAACTCGTTGTCCTCGATCAGGTCGGAGTCCTGCGGGAAGCCCGGGATGCCCCGAGGCCGTGAAGACGTCCGTGACGAGGCCCATCGCGTTGTCGTAGAAGTCGTTGTGGTGAATCCAGACCGAGTTCCCCGCGGTTCCGGAGTAGCCGGTGTTGCTGTGGCGCATGTCGCAGCGGCGGATCTCGGTGCTGTAAGCGTCTGGATCAGACGGGTCGTTCGTTGTGTGGTTCACAGCAGGATCATCCGCGTCAAACTGGGGATTCGGCGGATGGTCATTTCTCTGCTCGCCCTTCTCGGCCGATGAACCCGGATAGATCGCGGCGTCACCGCTGCCGGCCGCGTCGCAGTCCTGGATCAGGTGGTTGTCGGCCACGAAGGTGAGGACGCCGTAGTGGCCGTTGAAGTAGGTCTTGAAGCGCTCCAGCCGCAGCCCGTCGGTTTCCGGGGAGTAGATGTCGTGCTCCTCAGAGTGCCGGACGGTCATGTTGCGCAGCACGAAGCCGTCGGCGCGGTCGATGCGGATGCCGACGTCCTTGTCTGACTCCATCGGCGCGCCGTTGCCGGACTCGACGCGGCCGGAGTCGACCACCACGTCGTCGGGGCTGATGCCGGAGCCCTCGAGCTGCAGGTTGCAGCGGATGCAGTTCCCGCCGCCGTCGGGAAGTCCATCGGCGTCGGGGATGCCGTCCCGGCGTGGGTCACTGGCCGCGGGGAAGGGCGGCACCTCCTCGCCATTCGCGTCGCCATTGGTCGCGTCCTTGTCGGGCGCGCGGCCCATCACTGCGATCAGGTTCTGGTGGTTGGGGCAGCGGAACTGGTAGCGGTAGGAGAGGGCGCCCGTGCTGCCGGTGTCGTTCTCTTCGACCAGGTCCTTGCACGGGTTGTTCTGCCATTCGGGGGCGCTCTGGCTCTTGTAGTCCGGGACGGCGCGGGACTCCGGCTCGGTGTAGGTGCCGGGCAGCACCACCACCCGGTCGTTGTTGCCCGAGTCGTTGACCGCATCTTGGATCGAGTTGTAGTTGCACTGGGCGAGGAGCTCGAGGTTGAACGCGCGGAGGGCATCGAGGTAGGCGTTCCATGCGGCGCCAGGGCCGACCGTGTCCCCGTTCACCCTCTCGAAGACCGGGCCCTCGGAGGGACGGACCACGATGCCGTTCGTGCGGGCCTGGGCGATCGACTGGTCGAGGACCTGCATCGAGGGGTGGTTCTGGAGGGCTTGCGTCTGAGCCCCGGTCGGCGACGGCGGGGGCGGGGCCGTACCTGTGCCCGTGCCCCCCTTCCGCTTCTTCTTCCTCTTCTTCTTTCGCTTCTTCTTTCGCTTCTTCTTCTTCTTCGACTTCGTGGTCGTCTTGGGGGAAGCACCGGTCGGCGCCGCCGGGCCACCCGTGGACGGCGTGGAGCTGGGCTCGGGCATGCAGACGACGCGCGTCTCCCCAACCGCGGCCGCGTCCAGCGCGTTGAAGAGGTTGCGGGTCGTCGGCACCTGTCCGCCGGTTGGCTGCCCGTCGACAAGTTGGGCATCGGGGTTCGGCGCGTAGGACGCGCGCTCGACGTGGGCCGACGCGAGACCGGGAACGAGCGCGATGGTGGCGCCTCCGACGATCGCCCCGATGGCCGCAGCGACGTGGCGACTCCCCACGCGTCTTTTCTCGTTCTGCCCCTGCAACACGATTCGGGCGCGATGAAAGCACACGCCGTGCGTGGATGTCGCAGTTCCCGCCTGATCGGCGGTCGCCGCCCGGAGTAGGCTCCGCCGGGATGTCGGCACCCTCGATCAGCGGAGACCGGGCGAGGGCCCGATGGGGCCGGGAGGTGACGACGCTGCCTGGGGCGGCCCGGCAGTTCCTGCGCCGCTCGTCGCCGTGGGTGATCGGCGGCTTTGTGGTGGTCCTGGCCGCGGTGAGGCTCGCGATCGGGGACTTCGGCTGGGAGGACGCCGTCGCGGTCTCGGCGATGCTCGTGATCTATCCGTTCGGCGAGTGGGCGATCCACGTCTACCTGCTCCACATGAGGCCGGTGCGGGTCGGGCAGCGCGAGGTGGACACGATCGCGGCGCGCGCGCACCGGGCGCATCACCGCGAGCCGAACGACCTCGACATGATCCTGCTCTACTGGTGGCAGGCGTCGTTCCTGCTGCTGTTCGCGGTGCCGCTGGTGGTGGGCGCGGTCGGTGGAATCGTCAGCCTGATCGCCGGGCCGCTTGCGCTGGGGGTCTTCCTCACCGGCGTCCTCACCGGCTGGGTCCTGGTCTTCATGTACGAGTGGACCCACTTCCTGATCCACACCGCCTACCGGCCCAGATCCCCGATCTACAAGGCGATCCACCGCAACCACCGGCTGCATCACTTCAAGAACGAGCACTTCTGGCACGGGGTCACCAACAACCTCAGCGACCGCGTGCTCGGTACGAACCCGGAGCAGCGCGAGGTGCCGAAGTCCGAGACCGCGCGGACGCTGGGGCCGGCGGCCTAGCGGAGTCGCCGCCAGTCGATCCTTCGACGGGTTTCCGAACCGCCGTACCTAGTCATTAGAAGTCGGGGCGCCCGGATTCGAACCGGGGACCTCGCCGACCCAAAGGCTGCGCGCTACCAGGCTGCGCCACGCCCCGAAAACCGCAATAGCAAGCGGAGTCTAGCCCTGAAACTGAACTGAGCCCCCGAGTCGGGAGGGCACGTCGAATAGGGTTTCGCGTTCGTGGCAGAGGTCCTCCCGCTGAATGCACTGAACTATGACCTCGCCAAGGTCGGGTCGCTGGCCAACGTGGTCGCACCCCCCTACGACGTGATCGACGACGCGCAGCGGGCCGAGCTGGCGGCGCGCTCCCCGTACAACGTCGTGGAGCTCGACCTGCCGCGGGACCCCGGCGGGCGGCGACCCCTACGAGCACGCGGCGAAGCTGCTGGAGGCCTGGACCGAGGAGGGGGCCCTGACCCGAGACGACGCGCCCGCGATCTGGGCGCTCGAGCAGGACTACGCCGCGCCCGATGGGCAAAGCCACACCCGCCGCGGCTTCCTCGCCCGCATCGGCCTCGCTCCCTACGGCGAGGGCGTCCGGCCCCATGAGCGAACACAGCCGGGCCCCAAGGAGGATCGCCTCCGCCTCACCCGCGCCACCCGCCACAACCTCTCCCCCATCTTCTCCCTCCATCCCGGCGACGCGTGGCAGCACATCGGCCCGGCGCTGGCATGAGCCCTGGGGCGAGGTCACAGACGACGAGGGCACCACCCATCGCGTCTGGCGGGTCGCGGATCCCGCCGTCCACGAGGCCGTCGCCCGGGAGCTTGAACCCGCCGAGCTGCTGATCGCCGACGGACACCACCGCTACGAGACCGCCCTCGCCTACCAGCGGGAGGTCGGCGAGGGGAAGGGCGCCGACCACGTCCTGATGGCGCTGGTCTCCCTTGAGGACCCCGGCCTCACCGTCTTCGCCACCCACCGCCTGCTCAAGGATCTGACCTCAGAACAGCAGGAGCGGATCCGCGAGGTTGCCAAGGAGCACTACGAGCTGGAGGAGGTGCCGGAGGACGAACTGGTCCCGGGGCCCGACGACCCCCCGGGCAGCTTCGGCTACATGGATTCCCACCACCTGAAGCCCTGGCGGCTGCGCCCGAGGCCCGGCGCCCTCGACGAGATCGGGCTCAAGGGATCGCAGGCCTACCGCGAGCTCGACTCCGCGATCCTCGAGGCCCTCTTCCTGAAGCGAGCCGTCGGCCTGAGCGACGAGGAGATCGCCGCGAAGAAGCAGCTCGGGTACACCCCCAACGCGGAGGATGCCGTCTCCAAGCTGAGGGCGAGCGAGTACGACGCGGCCTTCTTCCTCCGCGCCACCCCGGTCCAGCAGGTCCGCGCAGCCGCAGCCGCCGGAGAGACGATGCCGCCCAAGTCCACCTACTTCTTCCCAAAGCTGCTCACCGGGATCGTGTTCAACCCCCTCGAGTAGCAGCCGCCCGGAGCGCCGCCGTAGGATGCGGTCGTGGCCAAGATCTACACCCGCAAGGGGGACGACGGCAGCACCTCGCTCTGGTACGGGGGGCGCGTCGCCAAGAACGACCCGCGCACCGAGGCCTACGGCGCGGTGGACGAGGCCAACTCCGCGCTCGGCGTGGCGCGCTCCCTGTGCGGTTCCGAGCACGGCGACCTCGCCAAGGACCTGCTCCAGCTTCAGGAGGACCTCTTCGTGGCCGGCGCCGAGCTCGCGACCGCCCCGGAAGCCTCGGAGCGGCTCGAGGAGGGCGTGAGCCAGATCAGCGACGAGATCGTCGAGTGGGCTGAGGAGGCGATCGACCGTTACATGGCGGAGGTGGACCTGCCGCCGCAGTTCGTGATCCCGGGAGGCACCCAACTCTCGGCCGCCCTGGACCTCGCGCGCGCCGTGCTCCGTCGCGCCGAGCGCCGCATCGTCGCGCTCCGCGACTCGGAGGAGCTCGCCTCCGACGCCGTCCTTCGCTTCGTCAACCGGGCCTCCGACCTCGTCTACGCCATGTCCCGCGCCACCGACGTTGACGATCCGGAGCTCTTCGAGGGCAGGAGGAAGTCGAAGGATGCGTAGCGCCGTCGCCCGGCGGGTCAAGGGCTTCGAGCACGAGATCGAGATTCGCGACCACCGCCTGACGGTGGACGAGCCCGAGGACCACGGTGGGACCAACGCGGGGCCGCGGCCGACCGAGCTCCTGGCGGCATCCCTCGCCTCCTGCACCGCGATCACCATCGAGATGTACGCCGACCGCAAGGGCTGGGACCTGGGCCAGGTCGAGGTCGCGGTTGACTTCGGCGAGCCCACCCCGACCGGCTCCCCCAGATTCGAGCTGAGGATCGCAATCCCGGCCGAGCTCACCGACGAGCAGCGCGAGCGCATCGTGGTGATCGCGGGCAAGTGCCCCGTCCACAAGACGCTCAGGGCACAGGACGTCGAGATCGAGGACAGCCTCGAGACGATCGAGGCCTGAGGCCCCATGGACCTCGGCCTCAGGGACCGCGCGTGCATCGTCACCGGGGCGAGCCGCGGCATCGGCCGGGCTACCGCCCGCATGCTCTGCGAGGAGGGAGCGAGCACGCTGCTCGTCGCGCGCAACGAGGAACAGCTGCTGGAGGCGGCCAACGATTGCGCCGCCGCCGGCCAGGACAAGGGCGGCCAGGCGGAGTCCCTCGCATGCGACGTGAGCGAGCCCGAGGCGGCCGAGCGGATCGTCAGCGAGGCGAGCGAGCGCTACGGCGGCCTCGACGTCCTGGTCAACAACGCAGGCACCGCGAGGTGGCGAGACCTCGACGCCGTGCCCGACGAGGACTGGTACGAGGCATGGGAGCTGAACGTGATGGCGCCGATGCGCCTGATGCGGGCGGCCGCGCCGCGGATGCGGGAGCGCGGCTGGGGCCGGATCGTGAACGTCTCCAGTACCGCCGGCAAGCGGCCCTCGGCCAACATGTCCGAGTACTCGGTGGCCAAGGCGGCCGAGCTGTCCCTCTCCCGGCTCTATGCGGACCGCTTCGCTTCCGACGGCGTCCTGATCAACGCGATCTGCCCGGGCCCGGTCAAGTCGGAGCTCTGGATGGAGGATGGCGGCCTCCTCGACCAGTCGAAGGAGCTCGCCGGCCACGACACCCGCGAAGAGGCGCTGGACGCGGCCGGCTCGAAGCGCCCGATCGGCCGCCTCGCCGAGGTGGACGAGATCGCGGCGGCGATCGTCTTCCTCTGCTCCGAGCACGCTTCATACGTCGCCGGCGCGGCCTGGAGCGTGGACGGCGGCACCGTCCAGGTGATCATCTGACGGAGATCCGCGACCTTCTGCTCGATCCCGAGGAGGCGACCGAGCTCGACGCCCACGGCCGCACCGACGCCGCCGTCCTGATCCCGATGCACGGCTGGCCCGAGAACCCCGGCCTCGTCTTCACCGAGCGTCGCGGCGACCTGCGGCGTCACGCCGGCGAGGTCTCGTTCCCGGGCGGTCGCCGGGACCCCGGCGAGAGCCTGCTCGAGACGGCGCTCCGGGAGGCCGAGGAGGAGATCGGCCTGTCCCGGGACCGAGTCGAGGTCGCCGGCGCCCTCCCTCCCGTCGGCACCTTCGTCACCAGCTACAAGGTCCACCCGTTCGTCGGGCTGATCGAGCAGGGCCTGCGGTTCGAGCCCAACCCGGCGGAGGTAGAGAGCGTCCTGGTCGCCTCCCTCGACGACCTGGTGGCCGGCTACGGCAAGCGGCGGCTGATGCCTCGCGGCATCCCGATCAAGACGGACACCTACGCCGTCGGCGACTCCCTGATCTGGGGCGCGACGGCGCGCATCCTCGGCGACCTGCTCGAGCGCCTGGAGACGGGCCGATGACTTCCCGCGGCATCGCCGGTCTAATCAATGAACGCGAAGAGGAGGCCCAATGAGCAAGATCAGATTCCAGCAAACGATCTCCCTGGACGGCTACTCCGCCGGCCCGGACCAGCGTGAGGAGGAGCCCCTCGGGACGGGTGGAGAGGAGCTGCACGAATGGATGTTCGGCCTCGAGGCCTGGCGCAAGGCGCACGGCGATGAGGGCGGCGAAGTGAACGCCAGCACCCCGGTCGTCGAGCAGCTGGAGTCAGGCTATGGCGCGATCGTCATGGGCCGGAACATGTTCGGTCCGATCGGCGGCGGCGACTGGGGCGACGGGTCCTGGAGGGGTTGGTGGGGAGACAACCCTCCGTACCACACGCCGGTCTTCGTGCTCACCCATCACGCCCGCGAGCCGGTGGAGATGGAGGGTGACACCACCTTCCACTTCGTCACGGACGGCATCGAGTCGGCCTTCGAGCAGGCTCGAGCGGCGGCCGGGGACGAGGACGTCCTGATCGCGGGCGGTGCGAACACGATTCAGCAGGCTCTGGCCGCGGGGCTGGTGGACGAGTTCCTACTCAGTGTCGCCCCCCGGCTGCTGGGCGACGGAGAGCGCCCCTTGGACGGTGTCGGGACCGAACTCGCGCTGGAGCAGCTGGAGGCGATCGAGGCGCCCGGCGTCACCCACCTCAAGTACCGCGTCGTGAAGTAGCCCGCGCTACAGGTGCTGGTCGAGCCAGGCGACCAGGTCGTCCATGACCTCGTTCTGCTCGGGCTCGTTGAGGATCTCGTGGTAGAGGCCCGGGTAGGAGATCAGCTTCTTGTCGGGTGAGCCGGCGTGCTCGTGGACCATGCGTCCGGCGCTCGGAGGCACGATGGGGTCCGCGCCGCCGCCCATCACAAGCAGGGGCAACTTGATCCTGGGGATCCGCTCCGGCATGGTCCGGACGGCGCCGGCTATCTCGGACACGGTCCGCGCCGGCAGCTTCCCGTGGAAGACGCGCGGATCCTCGACGTAGCGGCGCACCACCTCGGGGTCCCGGCTGACCCCGTCCGCATCCACCTGGAAGACACCGGCCCTCGGGAGCACGGTCGAAAGGACGCGCGCCGCCGCGAGCTCGAAGCCGCTGGCGGCGTCGAGGTCGGTCGCAGGCGCCGAGAGCACCAGCGCATCGATGTGATCCTGCCGGTCGATCGCGTACTCGACGGCGATCGCCCCACCCATGCTGTGACCGAGCAGGACGACCGGGATCCCGGGGCTCTCCTCGCGCGCGACCCCGACGAGCGTGTCGACGTCCTCGACCGCGTTTGAGAGCCGGTCCACCACGGCGCGCGGGCCGCCGGAGTCGCCGTGCCCCCGGTGGTCCAGCGCGTAGACCGCATAGCCCTCCTTGACCAGCCGGCCGGCGACGTGCCTGTAGCGGTCGCTGTGCTCCGAGACGCCGTGAGCGATGACGACGACCGCCCGGGGCTTCCCCTCGGGCAGCCAGCACTGCCAGTGGATCTCGGTGCCGCCGGCGCCCTCGAAACGACCGGTATCGGATGGCTCCGCCATCAGGCGGAGACCCTTACAGGTCCCTTACTTCGGCTGCGGGACGATCCTGATGTACGGCTTCGGCGACTCCCACTCGCCGAACAGCTCCTTCGCCTCGTCATCGGAGACCGACCCGGAGATGATCACGTCGTCGCCCTGTTTCCAGTTGACCGGCGTCGAGACCTTGTGGTCTGCGGTCAGCTGCAGCGAGTCGATCACGCGCAGCACCTCGTCGAAGTTGCGGCCGGTGGTCATCGGATAGACCAGGATCAGCTTCACCTTCTTGTCCGGGCCGATCACGACCACGTTCCGCACTGTCTGGTTGTCGACGGGGGTGCGGTCGCCCGGGTCACCCTCGACCTCCGCCGGGAGCATGTCGTAGAGCTTCGAAACCTTGTAATCGGAGTCCGCGATGATCGGGTAGTTCGGAGCCGCGCCCTGGGTCTCCTCGATGTCCTTGGCCCAATCCTCGTGCTTGTCCATGGGGTCCACCGAGAGACCGATGATCTTGACGCCGCGCTTCTCGAACTCCGGCTTCGCGTTCGCCATGTAGCCCAGCTCGGTGGTGCAAACCGGGGTGAAGTCCTTGGGGTGCGAGAAGAGCACTCCCCAGCCGTCGCCGAGCCAGTCGTGGAACTTGATCTTGCCCTCCGTGGTCTCCGCCTCGAAGTCGGGGGCCTCGTCGCCAATCTTCATCTCATCTACCTTTCCAATTCGCCAATCCTGATCGGATTTTACCTAATTACCGCCGCCGACCCGGTCCCCCCTCGGTGCCGCGGGGATTGACGGTTGTCGGTGGCGCCATCGCTCCGTCCGGCGTATGGTTGGCGGCGATGGCGGAGCAGACGGGGCCGGGGGGTCCCGAGAGCAAGGAGGAGGTACATCGCGGCTCGGGCTTGGGCGAGCACCACGCGGACGAGGGGCCGTCCCAGGTCGACGCGATGGGCCAGGAGAAGCGCCGGGAGGTGGTGGGGCACTCGTACGGCCCCTCCCGCCGCAGCCAGATCATGTTCTTCGTCGCGGTGGGGGTCATCCTCGTCGTGATCATCGGCGGCTGGACCCTGGCAGTGGCCGCCTTCGACCAGCCGCCCGACTCCAACCCGGACAAGGCGCCCTGGTCCGCTGCGGACGCTCCTCAGGTTCCGGCCAGGGATCCGGCCGGCCCCTGCGGAGAGCCCGGCAACGCCTTTCCGCCCCCGGCTGACAGCCCGTGCGTCACCGGGCCCAGCTCGACCGACGAGGCGCCCCCAGTCTCCGGCACTACCGAGCCCCGGCAGGAGGAGGGCCCCGGTGGGTCGCTCGGCGGCGGCAGCGAGTCCGAGTCCGGCGGCCAGAGCTAGTCGGCACCTAGGCGCCCAGCGTCTCCGACACCGAGCGGACCGCCCGGTCCGCCCAGCCGGCCTCCGAGCGAGCGCCCTCGATCATCGCGATCGGAATGCGCCAGGTCTCGGCGGCCGTCTCGACGATCTTCCGGCCCTGCCCGAGGGTCCCGCGCGGCACCGATCCCGCCGCCTCGTAGGCGAAACCGCGGACCGGGCTGTCCACGAGCTTCTCGAGGAGGCGCTCGAGCCGCGGGCCGTGGATCGCATCGAGCTGATCCGGATCACCCGCCGCCGAGCCGAGCAGCCAGGCGACCACGCTGACGTCGCCGCATAGCTCCAGAATCGTCCCCGGCCGGTCGGGGTCGGCCGCAGCCGCCTCCAATCCGGCCGTCTCGATCGCCGCCAGCCTATCCGGACTGCGGCTCGTCCCCCGCACCTGCCAGCCGTCCGACGCGAGCCGCTCCCCGAGCGCCCGGCCGTGGCACCCGCAGCCGACGATCAGGGCACGCGGCACTACTCGTCGTCGTCGTCGTCGACGCTCGCGCCCTGCGCGAACGGGCCACGCCCGCGCGCCCGCACCGCCTGGTCCTCCTGCGCCTGGCGCTGAACGTCAGCCTCGGTGATCTCCTCCGCCCCGCGCCTGCGGCGGAGCGCGTTCTGCGCGTCGATCATCTGCTGCACGTCGTCGAGCTCGTTCTGGGCCTCGACCTCCGGCGAGCGCGTGGGCTTCCAGTCGAGAAGGTCGGCGGCCTTGTAGTCCTTGAACATGCGCGCCGTCGCCAGCATCAGCAGGAACAGGACCACCAGCAGTCCGAGTGTGATCAGGATGAAATCCATACCCCGCGGCTGAGGGTACAGTCCTGCCGTGCCTGAGGCGGTGATTGTCGACGCGCTCCGGACCCCGATGGGGGCCTATCGCGGAGCGCTCTCCGGGGTCCGGCCGGACGACCTGGCCGCCCACGTGGTCGCCGCCGCGGTCGAGCGAAACGGCCTCGATCCGGCCCGCATCGACGACGTCTACATGGGAGCCGCCAACCAGGCCGGCGAGGACAACCGCGACGTGGCGAGGATGGCCGTCCTGCTGGCGGGCCTGCCGGTCGAGATTCCCGGGGTCACGGTGAACAGACTCTGCGCGTCCGGCCTCGAGGCCGTGAACCAGGCATCCAGGGCGCTGCGGCTCGGCGAGGGCGACGTCTACCTGGCGGGCGGCGTCGAGTCGATGAGCAGGGCGCCCTGGGTCATGCCGAAGCCCGAGTCCGGGCTGCCGCGCGGCGAGCAGACGCTCTACGACACGACCCTCGGCTGGCGCATGATCAACCCGAGGATGGCCGAGCGGTACTCGACCGAGGCGATGGGCGAGACGGCCGAGAACGTCGCCGAGCGCTACGGGGTGGACCGTGATGAGCAGGACCGCTTCGCCCTGCAGAGCCACCAGCGGGCGGTGGCGGCCGGGAAGGACCGGCGCTTCGACGAGCAGATCGTGCCGATCGACGTCCCCTCCGGCAAGCGCGGCGAGGAACCCGTGACCCTCTCCGAGGACGAGGGGCCGCGAGCGGACACCTCACTCGAGAAGCTGGCGAAGCTCAAGCCGATCTTCCGGGAGGGCGGCAGCGTCACCGCCGGCAACGCTTCGACCCTCAACGACG
This sequence comes from uncultured Solirubrobacterales bacterium, assembly GCA_963752605.1. GTDB lineage: Bacteria > Actinomycetota > Thermoleophilia > Solirubrobacterales > 70-9 > CAVVYW01. The sequence goes on along the minus strand of CAVVYW010000005.1, from coordinate 121,274 downwards.
GCGCCGCCTGTCTCGTCCTCGCCACCGAGGAGGCCGCTCGCGAGCTCGGCCGCGAGCCGCTCGCCAGGATCGTCTCGATCGGGGTCGCCGGGGTGGATCCGGCGTACATGGGCGTCGGCCCGATCCCGGCCGCCCGGCGAGCCCTGGACGCCGCCGGGCTCGCGCTCGACCAGATCGAGCTGATCGAGCTGAACGAGGCGTTCGCCTCACAGGTGCTGGCATGCGCCGGCGAGCTGGGGATCGACGAGGAGAGGCTCAATGTCAACGGGGGAGCGATCGCGCTCGGCCACCCTCTGGGCTGCTCGGGCGCCCGCCTGATGACGACCCTGGTCTGGGAGATGCGCCGCCGCGGCGCCCGCTACGGGATGGCCACTCTCTGCGTCGGGGTGGGCCAGGGCGTCGCGACGATCGTCGAGGCCGTCTAGGGTCGGCCGAGCGTCGCGCTCGATAGCCTCGCGGCCATGCCATCGCCGGAGCTGGCCAGCGTCGACGGAGCGATCTCGCCCACGCCCGATGCGCGGATACCCGCCGCGGACGACGGGCTCCTGCGGGGGGATGGCGTCTTCGAGGTGATCAGGCTCTACCGAGGCACCCCCTTCGCGCTGGGAGAGCATCTCGACCGGCTGGAGCGCTCCGCCTCCGTCATAGAGCTGCCGGTCGATCGCGAGCCGCTGGAGGCCGAGATCGGGGCGCTGCTCGAGGAGTTCGGGGACCACGACGGGCAGCTCAGGCTGGTGGTCACGCGCGGCGGCCGCCGGCTCGCCTTCACCGAGAACCTGCCGCCGCGCGGCGACACGGTCAGCCTCGCGACCGTCGTGTACTCGCCCTCGATCATCCTCACCGGGGTCAAGTCGCTGTCCTACGCGGCGAACATGCAGGCCACGCGGTTGGCCCAAGCAAAAGGGGCCGACGAGGCCGTTCTCGTCCGCCCGGATGACGTGATCCTGGAGGCTCCCACCTCCTCGCTCTTCTGGGCGGACGCCGATGGCACGCTGAAGACGCCTGCAATCGGGGCAGGGATCCTCGAGTCGATTACGCGCGCGAGACTCGTGGCTGATCTGGAGGTCGAGGAGGGCGAGTTCGAGGTGGGCGAGTTGCTCGGAGCGAGCGAGGCCTTCCTCGCCTCGACCACTCGCGAGGTCCAGCCGGTCTCCGCGGTGGACGGCAAGGAGATGGCGAGCTGTCCCGGCGAGCGGACCGGAGCTGCCGTTGAGACCTTCACCTCGGTCCTGGATCGAGAGCTGGCCGAAGGCTCTACGCCCGGTCGAACCTGAGCGGCATGGACTTCCACCTGAGCGACGAGCAGCGGCTGATCTCCGAGAGCGCCCGCGAGTTCTGCGACCGCGAGATCCTTCCCAGGGTCCGCGAGAACGACCGGGCCGGCCGCTTCGACCGCGAGCTCGCAAGCAAGCTCGGGCAGGTCGGCTATCTCGGCGCTCCGGTCGCGGAGGAGTACGGCGGGCGCGGACTCGACTACATCGGCTACGGGCTGATCGTCGAGCAGGTCGGGAGGGCCGACTCCTCGGCCCGCACGGTGGTCTCGGTCCAGACCTCGCTGGTCGCCGGCTCGATCGAGCGCTGGGGGACCGAGGAGCAGAAGCGCGAGTGGCTGCCCCGGCTCTGCTCCGGGGAGGCGCTCGGCTGCTTCGCCCTGACCGAGCCCGACACCGGCTCGGACGCGGCCAACCTCCGCACCCGGGCCGAACGAACCGAGGATGGCGGCTGGAGGATCACCGGCAGCAAGATGTGGATCTCGATGGGCAACGTCGCCGACGTGGCGCTCGTCTTCGCCCAGACCGACCCGGCCCAGAAGCACCGGGGCCTCGCCTGCTTCCTGGTCCAGACTGCCAGCGAGGGGTATGACTCACAGGAGATCCACGGCAAGCTCGGGCTCCGCGCGTCCGACACCGCCGAGATCTCGCTGGACGACATCGAGGTGCCCGAGGAGGCCCTGCTCGGCGAGGTCGGCGACGGCTTCAAGGTCGCGATGTCGGCCCTCGACAACGGCCGCTACAGCGTCGCCGCCGGCTGCGTCGGGATCTGCGACGGGTGTGTGGATGCCTCGGTCTCCTACGCGACCGAGCGCCAGCAGTTCGGGGTGCCGATCGCAAGCTTCCAGCTCGTCCAGGAGCTGATCGCCGACATGATCGTGAAGCGCGACGCCGCCCGAATGCTGGTGTGGCGGGCCGGCGAGCTCAAGGACCGCGGCGAGCCCAACACCGTCGAGACCTCGATGGCGAAGCTCTACGCGACCGAGGCCGCGGTGGACTGCGCCAACGCGGCGATCCAGGTCCATGGCGGATCGGGCTACGTGGACGACTACCCGGTCGAGCGATACCTGCGGGACGCGCGGGTCACCACCCTGTACGAGGGGACCTCCCAGATCCACAAGCTGATCATCGGGCGGGATGCCACCGGCATCAACGCCATGGTTCCTCCAGCTCGAGATGCCTGAGCTGGTCCAGACCTCGGTGGACGGCCACGTCGCCCTCTGCCGGCTCAACCGGCCGGAGGCCCGCAACGCCCTCTCCCCCGCGCTCCGCGAGGAGCTGATCGAGGCGGTCGCATCCTTCGACGCCGACGAGGAAATCCACTGCATCGTGATCGCCGGCAGCGACGAGGCGTTCGCGGCGGGCGCGGACGTGAAGGCCCTGGCCGAGCGCAGCATCAACGAGGAGCTCAGCCCGACGGAGTCGTTCTGGCGCCGGATGGCCTCGGTCCGGACCCCGATGATCGCGGCGGTCTCCGGCTGGGCGCTGGGCGGCGGCTGCGAGCTGGCGATGCTCTGCGACATGATCGTCGCCTCGGAGACCGCCGAGTTCGGGCAGCCGGAGATCACCCTGGCGATCATCCCCGGCGGGGGCGGCACCCAGCGGCTCGCCAGGACGGTCGGGAAGGCGCGCGCGATGGAGCTGGTCCTCACGGGACGGCGGTTCGGTGCCGAGGAGGCCCGCGAGATGGGGCTGGTCAACAAAGTGACCAAGAAACGGGACTGGCTCGAGCAGGCGATGGAGCTCGCGCAGGTGGTCGCGCGACGGCCACCGCTCGCCGCGCGTCTGGCGAAGGAGGCGGTTCTCACCGCCGAGGAGACCGGATTGACGGCGGGCGTCGAGGCCGAGCGGCGGCTGTTCGGGGTTGCGATGGCGACCGAGGACCGGGTGGAGGCGATGCAGGCCTTCCTCGAGAAGCGAAAGCCGGACTTCCAGGGCAGGTAGCGATGGCGACCCTCCACGCTGAGTGAGCCCGACCGAGATCAACAGGGTCGGCGTCGTCGGCGCCGGAACGATGGGCGCCGGCATCGCGCAGCTCGCCTGCACGTCCGGCTACGAGACATTTCTCTACGAGCTCGACACCAGGGCCCTGGCGCGCGGGATGGAGCGACTCCGGGCCGCGCTCGAGCGGGGCGTGGAGCGGAAGCGCTGGAGCGAGGCGGAGGTCGAGCAGGCGCTGGGCCGGGTTCACAGCGACACGATCATCGAGGTGCTGGCCCGCTGCGACCTGGTGATCGAGGCTGCGCCGGAGGACCTGGGGCTCAAGCGCGACCTGTTTGACCGCATGGCGAGGGTCTGCCGTCCGGAGGCGGTGCTCGCGACCAACACGTCCTCCCTCTCCGTCACCGCCATCGCGGCCGAGGTTTCGAGGCCCAACCGCGTGGTCGGCATGCACTTCTTCAACCCCCCCGCCCTGATGAGGCTGGTCGAGATCGTCTCCGGGGATGAGAGCGACGACGAGTCGCTCGCCCACGCGACGGAGGTGGCGCGGAGGATGGGCCGCCAGCCGATCCGGGCGCGCGATGCGGTCGGCTTCGTCGCGAACCGGTGCGCGCGGCCCTTCACCCTCGAAGCGCTGCGCATGCTCGGTGAGGGAGTCGCCTCGCACGAGGAGATCGACCGCATCTGCCGCCTCGGCGGCGGCTTTCGAATGGGGCCCTTCGAATTGATGGATCTGATCGGGGTCGACGTCAACTTCGGCGTGGCGCGCTCCTTCTACGACCAGTCCTTCGGCGAGCCTCGCTGGCGGCCCCATCCGATCCAGGCGAAGCTGGTCGATTCCGGCCGGCTCGGCCGGAAGTCCGGGCGCGGCTTCTACGCCTACTCGAAGGGCAAGCCGCACCGCGAGCAGGACCCTGACGTCGAGGCGGATCGCCCGATCCTCGACGATGACGATCTGCTCGAGCGGGTCGCCGGGCCACTCGGTCCGGAGGTTCTGGGTCGGATCGCGGCCGGGATCGCCAACGAGGCTTGCTTCGCCCTCGGAGAGGGGGTCGCCTCAGCCGACGACATCAACACCGCGATGCAGCTCGGGTTCAACTGGCCGCTCGGCCCGCTCGAATGGGGTAACCGGATCGGCTGGGCGCGGGCGCTGGGACGCCTGGAGCAGCTGCGGGAGCTCCACGGCGAGGCCTACCGGCCGGCTCCGCTGCTGCGGGAGAAAGCCGGCGGCGGGCTGAACACGGCTTCGCCGTCAGTCGGGGCTGCTGACGGCCGCCCCGGGCAAGTCGCTACGGGCTTCGCCCTTCGCTCCTGAATACAGCGGCCTTGCAGCCCCTGGAAGTCTGCCCTCAGCCGCGAGCCATGACCCAGCGAGGATCAGGGCAAGCCCGGCGATCGTCGCCACGGTGACCTCCTCCGAGAGCAGCGTGGCGCCGTAGACGACCGCGAAGCCCGGGGCTATGTATGTGACCAGGAAGGCGCGAGCCGGGCCGATCGAGGCGATCAGGCCGTAGAAGATGACGAACGCGATGCCAGTCCCGAGCACCCCGAGCACGGCCACCGCCGCCAGCGGCCCGAGGCCGGGCGTTTCCTCCGGCGCAGTGAGCAGCGCGGCCGGCAGCAGGAAGAGCGCGCTGGCCAGCATCACCGCGGCGGACATCCCAAGCGGCGCGACCCCGGAGAGCCGGTGCTTGACGAGGAAGCCCCCGATGGCGTAGCCGAGCGCGGCGAGCACCACCAGCAGGCCGCCGACCAGCTCCGCGCCGCCGCCCCCGAGGTCGACTCCGAGCAGCAACGCCACCCCGCTCAGCCCCACACCGATTCCGACGAGGCGCAGTCCGCTCGAGCGCTCCTCGTGGTCCACCCAGATCGCGAGGAGCGCGGTGAAGAGCGGTGCAGCGGCGACCAGGATGCCGGCCAGGCCCGAGGAGATCTCCTCCTCCCCCGCGCCGATCAGCACGAACGGCCCAGCGACCTGAACCGCCCCGACCAGCGCCAGCCAGCCGACGATCCCACGCACGCCGCCCAGCGCTCCCTGCATCCAGGCGAGCGGCAGCAGCACCAGCGCGGCGAGCGCGACCCGGATGAAGGCGACCATCGACGGTGAGAGATCGCGCAGCCCGATCGCGATGAACATGTAGGAGGCGCCCCAGATCGCCCCGAGGATCAGCAGCAGCGTCCAGGAGCGTCGGTCCATCTACCCAGGTTAGGAGGGTCGGTCCACCGGCCCCTTGCGAATCCCTGATCGGGCCGATAAGCGCTGCTGATCGCGCCCGACCGGCGCAGGGCGTGGGCCAATTGACTAGCTTCACATCACCGGGCCCAGGGGGGCCTGAGGCCGATGCGGAGGCGAGTCAAGGCGACAATTCTCGCGGTGGCACTGGCGGCGTTCGGCGCGCCGGCATCGGATGCCCTGGCGCAGAACGAGCAGCCGTACGGGACCAACGACTACGGCGGCTTCCGCAACATCCTGCCGCCCGGACAGGGGCAGACCGTGGGCGCCACCGAGGCCCTGGAGTTCGGCGGGGGAATGCTCCCTGAGCACTACGACGACCAGCGCGGCATGTACGAGAGCCTCGTCTTCGCCACACCCGGGCTGAGCATGTCCCAGATCGACCAGTTCTTCAAGGACGGCAGCTTCGGGGTGAAGCCAGCCGACGTCGACGTCACCTACAGCCCCGGCGAGCGTCCGGGACTCACGGTCGTCCGGGACGCGAGCTTCGGGGTCCCCCACATCTACGGCGCGACGCGGGAGGACGTGATGTTCGGCGCCGGTTACGTCGGCGCCGAGGACCGGCTCTTCTTCATGGACGTGCTGCGCCACGCCGGCCGCGCCAAGCTCTCCAGCTTCGCCGGGCCGTCCAACCGCGCGATGGACGCCGAGCAGTGGGACGTCGCCCCCTACACCGAGGTGGACCTGCAGCGGCAGTACGACCTCGCCGACGAGGTCTATGGCGCCGAGGGCGCGAAGCTCCAGCAGGACGTGAATGCCTACGTCGCGGGCATCAACCAGTACATCTCCGAGGCGAGGATGGATCCGGAGAAGATGCCGGTCGAGTACGCCGCGATCCTCAAACCGCAGGGACCCGAACCACTGCCCCAGGGAAGGATCGGCGACGCCTGGAGCGTCACGGACGTAATCGCGACGGCCTCGCTGGTCGGCGGCATCTTCGGCAAGGGCGGCGGCAAGGAGGTCGGCAACGCCGAGGTCTACAGCGCCGCCAAGGCGCGCTTCACCGCTCCCGGCGAGGGCGAGGCGGTCTGGACCGACTTCCGCCAGGCCAACGACCCCGAGGCTCCGACCACGGTGCAGGGCACCACCTTCCCCTACCAGGAGCGTCCGGGCACGGACCCGACGACGAATCCCTCGGTCGCGATCCCGGACCCGGGCTCACTCGTCCCGGGCAGCCCAGACGACGCCACCAGCGGCGGCCTCGATCCGGGCGGCATCCTGGGCGGGCTCGGCAACCTGCCGGGCGGCTCCAATGCCCTGCTCGTCTCGGGGCGGGAGTCGGCCTCCGGCCGCCCGCTCGCCGTGTTCGGACCGCAGGTCGCCTACTTCGCTCCTCAGATCCTGATGGAGCAGGACATGCACGGACCCGACATCGACGCCCGCGGCGCGACCTTCACCGGCATCAACCTCTACGTCCTCCTCGGGCGCGGCCAGGACTACGCCTGGTCGGCGACCTCGGCAGGGCAGGACATCATCGACACCTTCGCCGAGAAGCTCTGCGATCCCGGCGGCGGCACCGTGGAGGTCGAGACTGAGATGCACTACCTCTATGACCCGCCGGGCCCGGCGCCGGAAACGTGCCGCCCGATCGAGGTGCTCCAGAACAACCAGACGACCAACCCGAACCCCGGCGACCCCGGCGACCCGCCCGGGTTCCCGCCGACGTTCAACCTCCAGGCGCAGCGGACGGTCCACGGCGTGATCAGCGAGCGCGGAACGGTCGGCGGCGTGCCGGTCGCCTTCGCGAAGCTCCGCTCCACCTACTTCCACGAGGCCGATTCGGCGCGGGCCTTCGCCGGCGTCAACCAGCCCTCCCAGGTGAACAGCGCGCAGGACTTCCAGCAGGTGATGAGCAAGATCAACTTCACCTTCAACTGGTTCTACGCGGACGACCGGGACGTCGCCTACTTCAACTCGGGCAACAACCCGGTCCGCGCTCCCGGCACCGATCCCGAGTTCCCCACGTGGGGCACCGGTCAGTGGGACTGGCAGAACTTCGACCCGGTGCTCGATCCGACTGCCCCGGGCACCACCGGGGGGATCAACACCGCCGACTACACGCCCTCCTCAGAGCATCCGCAGGTGGTCAACCAGGAATACCTGACGAGTTGGAACAACAAACAGGCCCCCGGCTATCGCGCCGCCGAGGCCCAGTACGGCTACTCCTCCATCTACCGCTCCGAGCCGCTCGACGACCGGATCGAGGCCGGCATCCTCGGGGGCAACACGATGAACCTGGCCGAGCTGATCGACGCGATGGAGGATGCGGGGACCGTCGACCTCCGCGGCGACAAGGTGCTTCCTCTCATGCTCGAGGTGATCGAGAGCGGACCCGGCGGGGTGCCGCCCGCCCTGGCGGACGAGGTGGCGAGACTCAAGGCCTGGGTCGCAAGCGGCGCTCATCGTCGCGACCGCGACCAGAGTGGCTCCTACGACCACAGCGAGGCGGTGACGCTGATGGACGCCTGGTGGGATCCACCGGGCGACCCGCTCGACCCGATGACCCCGTCGGCTCCCGAGGGAGTCCTGGAAGCCGCGTTCCGCGACTCGCTCGGGGATGACCTGTTCGGGAAGATCCGCGCCCAGCTGACCTACGACAATCCGCCGAACAACCACGGCGCGCATCTCGGCAGCGCCTACCAGGACGGCTGGTGGGGCCAGCTCGAGAAGGACCTCCGCTCAATACTCGGTCAGCCCGTGCAGGGTGCCCACTCCCGCCGTTACTGCGGCGGCGCCGAGAGTCCCCCGGGAACGCACGTCGAGGGCACCCTCGCCACGTGCCGCGCAACCCTGGTCGCCTCGCTCACCACCGCGGCGGCTCTCGATGGCGGCGATCTCTACCCGGCTCGAGGCAGCGAGTGCACGCTTCCCGCACAGGCCAGCGATCAGATGTGCTTCGACGCCGTTGACTTCCGCACCGTGGGGGCGGTCGGTGTAGACGACATCCACTGGATCAACCGGCCGACCTGGCAGCAGGCGGTGGAGATCCAGGGGCATCGCGGGCGCGGCCAGGACATCGCCACGATCGGACCGCCCTCCGCTGGACCGACTCAGGGCACGACGAAGAAGTGCAAGAAGCGGAAGAAGAAGGGCCGCGCCTCGGCCAAGAAGAAGCGCTGCAAGAAGAAGCGGAAGAAGAGGCGGAAGCGCTAACCGGCGCCGTTCCCAGAGGCGCCCGAGCTAACCACCCCGGAGTTGATCCCGCCGAAGCTGAAGGTCGGCACCACCGGCCACTGCCGGCGCCAGTCGGTCATCTCGGACGAGGGGAAGACGTTCTTGAAGCGCGAGTCGTGCGCGTTCGCGTCCGCGAGGGCCTTCTCCTTCAACATCGAGTCGTACTGATCGATCGAGTCCTCGAGTGTGTTCGAGTTCAGCACGACCTCGCGGTTGAAGAACTCGGCGAACTTCCGGACGCCGGGAATCTTCGAGAGGTGTGGGTGCCAGTTGTCGGCGGCCACGCCGTTCTCGGACGAGACCCAGACGCCCTCCTCGGTGTTGACGCAGAGCGAGTGGTTGCCATCGGTGTGCCCCGGGGTCCAGACGAGAGCGGTGCCATTCCCCAGCTCGATGTCACCCTCGATCAGCAGCACGTTGTCCTCGGGGATCCCTTTGATCCCGTCCTCGACGTACCAGGCCCACTGCATCGGGTGGAGCGAGGCGAAGGTGTCCCACTCCTTGCGCTGGGTGATCAGCTTCGCGTTCGGGAAGATGGGCGCGAGCGGCGCCTCGTGCCCCGGCGGCGGGTCCGTGGTCCCCAGCACGAAGCGGACGTCCTGGACGTGGAGGTGGTCGAAGCTGATGAAGTCGACCTCCTCGGGGCGGACCCCCGCCTTGGCGAGCGCCTCCGGAACGTCGTTGTAGAAGGTTGCGAAGACCTTGTAGGAGAGAAACTCGCCGTACTTGGAGAGCATCTGCTCGTAGAAGGGAGCCTCGGCGGGCCCTTCGGTGACCGTCGGCTCGTAGACCAGCGTGCGCAGGTCGCCGTCGAAGTCCTCGTACTGGATCACCACCAGGCGGTTGAGGATGTTGATGTAGGGGTTCGCCGCCTTGGCGGCGCCTCCGAAGGCGAACTTGACCGGGTACGCCGCTGAGGCGATGTCAACCGTGCGGACGCCGCGAACCCGGTTGTCCGGGGTGGCGAACCGGGCGCGGAACTCCGCGGCTGCCTCACGGATCGCGGCAGGGCGATCTCCGCGCGGCCAGGTCTCGTTCGCCTCGTCGAACTCGCTGAAGGGCCTCAGCCCGAGCTTCTCGGGGCTCTCGATCGCGGCCATCGCAGACAAATTACCGCGATGGAGCCGACTTCGGCGCCCTGACCCCGTCGTTGTGCGCGATCAGGTCCCCACCCTCGTCGAAGGCGTCGATTGAGCGCAGGCCTCGCACCTTCTCGAGCGCGATGACCAGGTAGCGATACCCGTGCGGGAGGCCGGCGCGGCGCCGGGCTCCCTCGGGCAGTGGATGCACCCGACGAGCAATGGTCTCGTCTCCCGGTACGAGCTTGAGGCGGATGTGAGCGACCTCTCGGTCCGTTGAGATCACGGCGAAGGTGGTCGGCCTCGGCCCCTCCTTGTGGAACGCGGCGGTGACCAGCAGCGGGTCGGGCTCCGGCCGCCTGCCCAGGCACGCGGAGGTGATCTGGTCGCGAACCACCGCCTCGCACCAGAGCTCGTTCCCGGTGCGATAGGCGACCAGGCGCCAGGGCGATCCCCAGGCCCGGCCCTTCCCGAGGGTTACCAGCGTCTGCGGCTCGGCCTCGGGAGGAGTAACTCCGGAGCCCGAGGTCGGGGCCGAGAGAGTCGCGATCGAGGCAACCAGCGCGGCCCAGGCGATCCGTCGCGTGGGCACACGAGAGACCCTAGCCCTTCCGGGGCTTCTTCTTCCTGACGCACTTGCCCTTCTTCAGCTTTCGCCCCTTCTTGCACTTCTTCTTCGGCGGGGGAGGCGCCGCGGTCGTCGTCGGCAGCAGCGGGGTGGAAACCGGCGGGGTGGAAACCGGCGGTGAGGGCGGGCCGGCGCAGGTCGATCCCGGGATCGTCCCTCCCTGCGCCAGCTCGAAGGCGCCGATGTCACAGCGCGATCCCTGCGGGCGGGAGACGCCGCGCTGGTCGGTAGTGGGTCCGGACAGCGCCCCGGCGTCGATTGCCGGGCTCCCGGGCAGCAATTCGTAGTTGTAAGTCGTTCCGCCGTGTAGATCGAAGGTCCCTAACCCGGCGCTTGTGGCTGTGAGGTCGCCGTTGCTCCCGGGGGTGAGGCCACATTGGCTGCTCGCGCCCTGGCCGGTGCGGGCCTCGAGGTTGTGGCCGAGGCTGGTGAGGCTGCCAAGGCTGCCGGTGTCCGCGAAGCAGTTCTCCGTCCCTGCCGGATGGCCCATCGTGTCGCCGTTGGACACGATCGTGCTCTGCAGGCTCACGCCCCCGCCGAAGTCGAGCAGGTTGCCGCCGCCCAACCCGCTGGATCCGAGCGCGTGGTTCTGCTCGACCGTCGAGTTGACCAGCGTCAGTGGGCTGCCAGCGTGCGCGATCCCACCGCCGGCACTGTTGCTCGACGGGCCCCCCGCGATGTTGCTGCCGACCGTCACGTTGGTGAGCGTGCCGCCGGCGACGTGGAGGCCGCCGCCGTACGCACCGCAGGTCGCCCCGCAGCCGAAGGCAGCGTTGTTGCTGAAGATCGCAACCCGAGTGAAGGTGACCGCGGTCGATGACCAGATGCCGCCTCCCTGTCCGCCGTTGATGCCGGATGAGTCCATCGGGGCCTGGTTGCCGTTCACGTTGACGTCGGTCAGGGTCAACGAGGAGCCCCCGGAGCTGTAGATCCCGCCGCCCCGGGCGCCGTCCCCAACCGCGTTGTTTTGGGTGATCGAACTGTTCAGGATCGCCAGCGCGCCGCTCTCGTGCTTGATCCCGCCGCCCCAGCCGCCGGCAGGCGCTTCGCCCTTCGTGATCGTCAGGCCCGACATGGTGACGGTGGGGGCGGGGATGAGGCCGCTGGGGATGTGGAAGATCCGGTCGTCGGATGGCGGGCCCTGGCCGCTGATCGTCACCGGGCCCCCGAACCCCTCGATCTCGACGTCGCTGGTGAGGTCAAGGTCGCCCGTCGCGGCGGCATTCTCGTCCCCCGCCACGTTGTCGATGTCCAGCGTGTAGCCCCCGCTGAGGATCTGGACCTTGTCGGGGCCGGGCGACCCGGGGCCGTTGGCGGTCTGCACGGCGGCACGCAGTGTGCAGCCGGGCGGGCCGACCGCGTCGCAGTTGAAGGCGTCGGTGGGGTCGGCGTCAGGCGCGTCGGGGGTGCCCGCCGCGACCTGGTAGATCGCGGCCGAGGCGCTGGCCGCCGGCAGCAGCCCGATCAACGCGCACGCGAGAACCGCGATCGGCACCACCCTGGTCTTCCTGACCGTGCTGATGCGCGAAGGGTACCGCCGGGTGCGCGCGCTTGAAGGAGCGCGTTAAGCGGCGTCGACCGCCGAGATGATCTCCCCGGTGTGGGTGCCCCAGTGCTCCTCGGCGGCGGGGCCGGGCAGGTCGCGCAGATACCACTCGGCGTCCAGCGCGCCCTTACAGCCGGTGCCGGCGGCGGTGACCGCCTGGCGGTAGGTGCTGTCGACGAGGTCGCCGACGGCGAAAACGCCCTCCAGGTTGGTCTTCGTCGAGGGCTCGTCCACCTTCACATAGCCGTCGGTGTCGACGTCCACCTGGCCGGAGACCAGCTCGGAGCGGGGCGTGTGCCCGATGGCGACGAAGGCCGCGCCGACCTCGAGCTCCTTCGACTCGCCGGACTCGGCGTGCTCGAGCGCAATCTTGGTGATCTTCCCGTCGTCGCCGGCGACGAACTCCTTGGGAACGTAGGGGGTCAGGAACTCGATGTTCTCCTTGCTGCGCGCCCGGTCCTCCATGATCTGGGAGGCGCGGTACTCGTCGCGCCGGTGGACGGAGGTGAGCTTCTCGGCGAACTTGGAGACGAAGATCGAATCCTCCATCGCCGAGTCGCCGCCGCCGATCACGGCGACGTCCTCGCCCTTGAAGAAGGCGCCGTCGCAGACGCCGCAAGTGGAGACGCCCTTGCCCTGCAGCTCCATCTCGCCCGGGATGCCGAGCCGCTTCGGCTCGGCGCCCATCGACAGGATCACCGCCTTGGCCCGGTAGGTGTCCTTGCCGACGGTGATCTCGTGGACATCGCCATCGGTCAGCTTCAGCTCGGTGACGTCGTCGGTGACGAACCGCGTCCCGAAGCGCTCAGCCTGGGCGCGGAACTCGTTCATCATCTCCGGGCCCATGATCCCTTCCGGGTAGCCCGGGTAGTTCTCGACGTCGGTGGTGTTCTGGAGCTGCCCGCCCCACTGGAAGCCCTCGATCACCAGCGGCTCCAGCTCGGCGCGAGCGGCGTACAGCGCGGCGGTGTAGCCGGCGGGCCCGCCGCCGATGATGATGAGGTTTTCCTGGCGCTCGCGCTGGTCGTTCACCTTGGGCTCCTTTCCGGAGGCCGGAGGCTACCTCGCTGACCTGACCTCGTTCAATACTTCACTTTGTATAGTAGCTCGCCGGCCGCAGAGGCGGGCTCAGGAACCCGCCGTTGCGGCCTCGGGCTGCCGCACCCCGATCCGCCCGTTCTTCTCTCGCCCCTCCGCCTGCCAGCGCCGGACCGTCTTGCGCAGCTGGAAGAAGGCGATGATCCCCGGCGGGATCGGCAGCCAGAAGGCGATCACGCGATAGGTGAGCACGGCGGCGAACACCTCCTCGCTCGGAAGGCCGAAGAGGACGAAGGCGCCGATCATGCCGGCGTCCACCGCCCCCACTCCCCCCGGCGCCAGCGGGAAGAGGTTGGCGATCATCCCGAGGAAGAATCCCTGGACGACGACGCCGAGCGGCACCGCGACGTCGAATGCGTGGAAGCTCGCCCAGAGGATGGCGATGTTCGCGGCCCAGAAACCGATCGCGCCGCCGATCGCGAGCGCGCCGCTGCTCGGGTGGCGGAGGAAAGAGATGGCGGTGCGGGTGCCCTGGGCGAGCGTCGCGGGCGCCGTGGCGAGCCGGGTAGCGATCGCGCCGAAACGGCCGGAGGTGTGACGCGCGATCCGATGCTCGGTGTCTTCGGGCAGGAGTGCGATCAGCAGGCAGATGACGATCACGGCGCCCGCCAGGGCGGCGGGAATCACCGTGCCGGAGAGCGGAGCCTCGCCGGAGAGGACGCCGGTCCGCAACAGCACCCCGAAGACCACCAGCGCCAGCATGTAGATCGAATAGAGCAGCACCAGGAAGGCGACCATGCGGCAGACCGACTGGCGCCGCTCCATCCCCGCCTTGCGGAGCGCCCAGTAGGTGAGCAGGATCCCGCCGGCGCCGCCCGCGGAGAAGAGGCGCGTGGCCGCCAGGCCCGCCATCGTGATCTGGTAGCTCTCGTTCCACTCGAGGTGGATCACCTTCTCGCCGACCACCCCGCGGAACAGCGCAACGTAGGCGGCGAAGGCGACGGTGCAGAAGGCGACCCCGAGTGCGATCCAGATCGGCTCGCCCTCCTCGATCTTCCCGAGCGCGTCCTCGAGCCCGACAATCTTTGGCACGAGCACGTAGATCGCCACCGTCAGCAGCACGACGGCGACCAGCGTCTGGATGATGCGCTTCGGCGAGGCGAAGAAGCTGGGCTCGTCCTGATCGAGCGCTCGCTGCTCTTCAGCAGCCCTTTCCTCTAGCGCTCGCTGAGCGCTTCTCGGGCGCTCCTCCACAATGGAGATCCTCGCAAACTCGACTACCCGGCAGCGATCCTCTCCAACCGCTGCAAGCCCCGACTGACGGCCAGGGCGAGGGGTTCCGCGTAGGGCTCCCCCTTGCGCACTATCCAGACCAGGGCTGCGCCCGCGACCAGGTCGATCAGATAGTGCTCGCCCAGATAAACGAGCGCGAACCCGAGGGCGCCCAGGTACGCCCACCCGACCGCTCCCTCGACGGGGCCCGCCTCCGTGAGCAGGAGCGCCGCCATCAGGGAGGCCGCGAAGTGGAGCGAGGGCATCGCGGCCCACGGATTGCCGCCGAGGAAGGAGTAGAGGTGGTCCCAGCTGCGCCCCCACTGCTCCTCCCCCACCTCGACCATGATCCGCCTCACCCTCTCGTCGATGTGGCCCTCCTCCGACGCCCACCACGGCGGCGCGGTCGGCACGGTCCAGTAGGCGGCGCAGCCGAGGTCATAGACGCCTGACATCTGCCGCGCCGAGCGCGCGAACCGCTCGGGGTGGCGCGACAGGATCCAGACCAGTGAGCCGTGGGGCTCGAAGAACCAGAGCCAGTGGACCCAGGAAAGGGTGCGGTCGAGTGGGTTGCCCTTGCCGAGGGGGGCAAGTGCCTTCTGCAGCCTCACGGTGGGGAGTTGTCCCCCGCCGATTACGCGGTCGGCCTTCGCCGGGTAGGTGATCCGCAGCCGGCGCCGCAGCGCCTCGGGATCGTCGTGGGGCATGTCCTTGGCGTTGAGGAAGCCCCACATCTGCAACGCGTACAGCGCGGCGTCCCGGGTCCGCGTGCGCCGGCGCAGGACGGCCAGCGCTGGCGGCCCGGCGGCCAGCGCGCCGACGGTCACCCCCTTGGGCAGACGCAGCTTCTTGCGGGCGATCGGCAGGGCGACCGCAGCCGCCAGGGCCGCTGCCGCCGCGCCCGCGACCACCGGGCGCCATGATGAGCTCGGCCGGGCCTCCTCCCTTACGGGGCCTCTGAGCAGGTGGTTCAGCGCGTGGGCCACGGGGCGGGCGAGTATAAGTCGGCTTCCATGGGCGACGGCAAGCCGGAGACAGCCGGAGCGGCGAATGGCTTCACGGCGGGGGAACGACGGCCACAAGCGATCCGAGCCGGATTCACCAGATGTTCTAAGGAAGGGGGGCGGAAATGCCGATACGAGCAGGGTTCCAATGGAACCAACGACCCTGAGCCCCCCAAAGGCCGCTGAAAAGCCGACCCACGTCATCGACGCCCTCCGGGACGCCGTGGTGATCGTCGACGGTGGCGGCAACATCACCTTCGCGAACGCGGCCGCCGAGCTGATCTTCGACCGGCCCGCCTCGCAGATGCCCGGCGGGCCCTTCTCCTCCCTGCTCGCCGAGCCGTTCCAGGCCAGGTACGCGGAGGCGATCCAGCAATGGGCCGGTGGCGACGAGCCGGAGCTCCTCGCCACGCACGGCGAGGTCGTGGGACAGCGAGGCCAGGAGGGCGAGACGATCGCGCTGGAGCTGACGCTCAACGAGATGCGGGACGGGGAGAGCCGCCTGCTGGTCGCCGTCGCCCGCGACATGCGCGCGCAGAAGAAGTCGGAGGCCCAGCTTCGCCACCAGGCCGAGCACGACGCGCTGACCGGCCTGCCCAACCGGACGAGCTTCGAGCAGATCCTCACGCGCCACGTCGAGTACGCCGCGCGTTACGGCAACTCGGGCTCCGTGGTCACGATGGGAATCGACAACTTCAAGTACGTCAACGACACCCTCGGGCACGAGGCGGGCGACCAGCTGCTCAAGGAGATCGCCGGGCTGATCAAGGGGCGCCTACGGAACACCGACATCCTCGGCCGCCTGAGCGGCGACGTCTTCGCGGCGCTCCTGCACGGCGCCGGGGCCTCGAAGGCGCAGGAGGTGGCCGAGGGAGTGGTCCAGCTGATTCAGAGCCACACCTTCGCCCTGAACGGCGAGGGTGTGCGGGTGACGATGAGCGCCGGGCTTACCGCGCTTCAGGAGCGGCCCGTGACCGGGGCGGAGCTGCTCGCCGAGGCCGACATCGCGATGTACCAGGCCAAGGAGGAGGGCCGCAACAAGGTCGTCGTCTTCGAGCAGGACGGCCGGGAGGGGATCGAGACCAAGCGGATCTGGTCTGAGCGCATCCGCCAGGCGACCGAGCGCGGGCTCTTCGTCCTCGTCTGCCAGCCCATCATTGACCTCAGGACGGACCAGGTTTCCCACTACGAGCTGCTGCTGCGGATGCGCGGTGAGGACGGCGGCCTGGTCCCGCCCGGTGCCTTCCTCGCGACCGCCGAGCGGTTCGGGCTGATCCAGGGCGTGGACCGCTGGGTCGCTCAGCAGGCGATGCGCCTGATCGCCGCCCATAAGCAGAAGGGTCACGACCTCGTGCTCGGCGTGAATGTCTCCGGCAAGACCACGGATGACGCCGACTTCCTGGAGCGGATCGAGAAGGACCTGCGCACGACGGGCATCGACCCCGGCAACCTGATCTTCGAGATCACCGAGACCACGGCGGTCAACAACATCGACCGGGCCCGCTCATTCGCGGAGACGCTGCTCGGCCTCGGCTGCAAGGTCGCGCTGGACGACTTCGGCGCCGGCTTCGCGTCCTTCTTCTATCTGAAGCATCTGCCCTTCAGCTATCTGAAGATCGACGGCGAGTTCGTCAAGGAGCTCGCCCGCGCCCCGATCGACCAGCTGATCGTCAAGTCGCTGGTGGACGTCTGCAAGGGGCGCAGGATCCAGACGGTCGCCGAGTTCGTCGAGGACAAGGACACCCTCGACGCCCTCAAGCGCCTCGGCGTGGACTACGCGCAGGGCTTCTACCTCGGCAGGCCCGCGCCGATCGCCGAGCTCCAGGCGCCTACCGAGTAAGCCTCTCCAACGGGACGAGCGGGGACTCGTAAGGCCGGCCGGTCGCCTGCTCCAGGGCGATCTCGCAGGTGCGGTTGCCGCAGAGGTAAGCGTCGTGGCTGCGCCCGGAGATCTCGGCGGCCTCCTCGGCCGTCGCCGACCGGGTCAGCTCCGGGTGAAGCAGTCCCCTGTCGCCGGCCATGCCGCAGCAGGTCGCGCTTACCGGAACCTCCACCTCGTTCGCGATCTCGCCGGCCAGGGCGCGGAGCTCGTCGGCCAGCTCGAGGTTCCTGGTCGAACAGGTCGGATGGAGCGTCACGGAGCCGAGCTTCCCGCTGACCCTCAGGTCGGGCATCAGGCGCCGGGCCCAGGCCACGGAGTCGAGCACCTCGAGCTTCCCGTGTCGCTCGCGGTTCTCCTCCGTGAGGCGCGGCGCCACCTCCCGGGCGAGCCCGAGCGCACACGACGAAGCGTCGATCACCACCGGCAGCTTCCCCTCCCCGCTCCAGCCCCAGAGCGCCTCGACCGTGTGGTTCGCCATCCACTCGGCGCCCCGGCGGTACCCCTTCGAGTTCCAGGGGACCGCGCAGCAGTGACCCGGCGCGTCCTCCGGAATCCAGACCGGCCGGCCGGCGCGGTCCGACACCGACACCATCGCCTCCGGGAGCGACGGGCCGCCCCCGTTCGATGAGGGCCCGAAGATCCGGTTGACGCAGGCGGGGAGGTAGACGGCGGCGGCACCCTCGCGTGAGGTCTCCGGAAGGCTCGCGGGCGCCGGCGATGGCATGCCGGGTGGCCAGGCCGGAAGCAACTCGTCGCTCAGGATCGCGCGCCCGGCCCCTGCCCCCGCTCTCATCAGGGGGCCGGCGAGGCGGCCCGCGCGGAGCCCCGCGCGCGCCAGGCGCTCCGCCCCGGCGTAGCGCTGGGCGAGCCGGAGTGCCGCCCGCTCCGCTCGCTCGGTGTGCTCGCGCGAGCGGAACTCCTTGATCAGGGCGCCGGTGTCGATCGCCAGCGGGCAGGCCATCGCGCAGGCGCCGTCGGCGGCGCAGGTCTCGATCCCGTCGTACTCGTACTGCTCGAGGAGCGCCTTCTGAACCGGCGATCCCTTCGGTTGCCGGGCCATCTCCCGCCGGACGACGATCCGCTGCCGCGGCGTCGTGGTCAGGTTGCGGCTGGGGCAGACCGGCTCGCAGAACCCGCACTCGACGCAGGTGGTGGCCACCTCCTCGATCTCGGGGGTCGTCTTCAAGTTACGAAGGTGGCCCTCCGGGTCGCGGTTGAGCTGGACGCCCGGGGCGAGCACCCCGTCCGGGTCGGCGAGCCGCTTCACCCGCCACATCAGCTCGGTCGCCTTCGGGCCCCACTCGCGCTCGACGTAGGGAGCCATGTTGAGGCCGGTGCCGTGCTCGGCCTTCAGGGACCCGTCGTACTTGTCGAGGATCAGCTCCACCAGCTTCCCCATGAAGGCCTCGTAGCGGTCGAGGTCCTCCTGCTTGGAGAAGTCCGGGGTGAGCATGAAGTGGAGGTTCCCCGCCGAGGTGTGGCCCGCGACCCCCGTGAGGAACCCGTGCTCGCCGAGCAGCGCGCGGATGTCCTCGGCGGACTCCGCGATGCGTGCCGGCGGGACGCAGACGTCCTCGATGATCAGCGAAGTGCCCGGCGGGCGCAGCTTGCCGATCAGGCCGTGCAGCCCCTCCCGAACGGTCCAGGCGACCTCGATCTCCGCCGGGTCCCGGGTGAAGTCGGGCGGGCGGATCGGCTCGCGAGCCGAGACGATCTCCTCCGCCTTCGCGACCAGGCTGTCCAGCTCCTCGTCGGTCTCGGCGCCGAACTCCACCAGGAGCGCGGCGGATTCCGGCGGCAGCTCCATCCAATCCTGCGGTGCGCCGCGAATGTTCTGGGCGGCGACCATCAGCGCCGGCGCCACCATCAGCTCCACCGCGGTGGCGCCCGCGGCGACGAACTCCGGCACCGGCTCGGTGGCCGATGGAATCCCGTCGAAGTGGAGCCAGGAGATCGTCGTGCGGGGCGGCAGCGGGACGGTCTCGAACACCGCCTCGGCGATGAAGGCGAGTGTTCCCTCGCTGCCGACCAGCAGCCGGCGGAAGATCTCGGCCGGCTCCTCGGCGTCCAAGAACGCGCAGAGCCGGTAGCCGGTGGTGTTCTTGATCTCGAACTTCTTGCGGATCCGCGCCGTCAGGTCCGCGTCGCCGCGGATCTCGTCGCGGATCTCCATCAGGCCCTTCGCCAGCTCCGGCTCGGCCGCCGCGAACCGCTCCTCCGCATCGGGCGCCGCGGTGTCGATCACGGTGCCCGACGGCAGCACGAAGGTCAGCGAGCGCACCGTGCTGTAGGAGTCCGCGACCACCCCGCAGCGCATACCACCCGAGTTGTTGGCGATCACGCCGCCGACGCAGGCGATGTCGGTGCTGGCCGGGTCGGGGCCGAGCTTCCGGCCATGCGGAGCGAGCACCCGGTTGGCGTGGCCGAGCACGGTGCCGGGTTTGACCCGAGCCCGCGTGCCGCCGTCGAGGACCTCCACCCCGGTCCAGTGGCGGCGGACGTCAACCAGGATGCCGTCGCTCTGAGCCTGCCCGTTCAGGCTGGTGCCGCCGGCCCGCAGCGTGACCGGGACCCCGTTCTCCCTGCCGTAGGCCAGCACCCTGGCGACGTCGGCCGGCTCCTTCGCCATCACCACCGCCTTCGGCAGGAGCCGGTAGGGGCTGGCGTCCGAGGCGTAGCGGACCAGGTCGATCGCCCGGCTCAGCACCCGGTCTGCGCCGAGCAGCCTCTCGAGGTCGCGGCGCAGCGGCTCGGGGCTGCCGCTGGCCAGCTCGTCGGGCGCCCGGTCCGGCGCCGGCTCACCGTCCGGAGCGATCCGGCTCACGTCCGGAGCGAATAACTCCACGCAGCGCAGCCTATTTCCTGCGGGAAAGTACGCAGGGCGGGCGCGAAGTTGGCTGGTACCTTCATCGTCGTGAGACTGCGCAGGCGACGGGACGTCGCCATTGCCGCGATCGCAGGAGCGATCATGATCCTCCCGATGGGGGGATCGGCCGCCGCGCAGGCGCCGGGCCCGGAGCTGCTCCCGGACCTGCAGGGGCTGGAGGCACAGCAGCTGACGGTGGTGAGCGGGGGCGGTACCCGTGAGCTCAGGCTGAGCACCACTGTCGCCAACACGGGGGCCGGCGTCCTGGAGATCTACCCGGTCGCCGGCGACAACTGCGACGGCGACGGGAACGCCGCGAACGACAGGACCGCCTTCCAGCGGGTCTACCGGGACGGGGACGGGAACCTGTTCTTCACGCGGCTCGCCGACACCGACTCGGTCAGCTACAAGGTCGGCTGCATGATCTTCCACCCGGCCCATGCCCACTGGCACTTCGAGGACTTCGCCCGGTACGAGCTGCGGCGCCCGGACGATGGCGCGGTGGTGGCCGCCACCACGAAGGTGAGCTTCTGCCTCGTCGACACCTCACCGTTCGACCCTGGGCTGCCCGGCTATGACTCGTCCAGTTACTACGACGACTGCAGCGAGGACGCGACCGAGGGCCTCTCGGTGGGATGGAGCGACACCTACGCCGCATCACTGCCCGGCCAGTCGATCGACATCCAGGGCGTCCCGGATGGCGCCTACTGCCTTGCGGTCGCGGGTGACCCGAGCAACATTGTGCACGAGAGCGACGAGTCGAACAACGAGGAGCTCATGGGCGTCTCCCTCGCCGGGAGCTCCGCGACCCGCACGGGCTCCCACTGCGCACCAACCGGCGGGACGGTATCCAACCTGGTCCAGGCGACGGTCGCATCGCCGGTGACGGCGAAGCCGAAGCGGTGCAAGAAGAAGAGGAAGCGGCGGAAGTGCAGGAAGCGGACTTAGGGCGAGCCTGACTCGCAGTTCTTGATCTTGTCCTTGCCCGACTGACCCTTGCAGTTGTCGTCGCCGGTCGGCTTAAGCGTGTTGCCCGGCGTGCCCCCGAAGAGCTTGTCGTTGCCGGTGCCGCCGTTGAGGTTGTCGTCTCCCTCGCCGCCGATCAGTACGTCGTCTCCGGGGCCGCCGAAGACGTTGTCGTCACCGCGCCCGGCGCAGACGAGGTCGTTCTCCTCGAGGCCGCTGATCCGGTCGTCACCCGCGTGGGCGGCGATCACGTCCGGGCCCGCGGTTCCCTCGATCACGTCATCGCCGGTGGTCCCCTCCTTGGTGGCGGCCTGCCCCTTGCAGGTGTGGGCAGGCGGGGTGGCCGCCGCGGGGGTGGCCGCCGGGGTATCCGGGGTGGTGATCGTCACGCTCCAACTCGCGATCGTCCCCTGAAGTAGGGGGTTCCCGCGGAAGGGGATGCCCTGACTGACGACGTAGAGGTTCCAGGTGCCGTTCGGGTTGGTCCCGTCGAAGACCGAGAGGGAGACCGGCCAGGGCCCTGCCGGAGCGGGTTCCGGGAAGGAGTCGTTGAGCGTTCTCACCTCGAAGCACTCGTCGTCGGTGGGCTTGAAGCTCCCGGACGGGCTGCTGCCGCACGGGTAGTCCGCAGCGGCCTCGTCGTCCAGTGTGATCGTCGCGGTCGGTCCCTGCCGGTCTCGGAACCCCCTGTCCGAGTCGATGCATCCACCGGTGTCGGAGAGCAGGAGGGTGCTCTGCCCGCCCGGCCCCTCGAGGAGGATGTCGAGCTGCGGGAAGCAGGGGTGCTCGAGGTCGGTGAGCGTCGCGTTCACGTCCAGGACCGGCGAGTTCAGGCCGCCCACCGAGATGGTCGAGGGATAGGGATTCGCCTGCGCCGGGGAAGATGTCGATCCCGTTCGCGTTGGTGAAGGTGGTGGTCGCCGCGGAGGCCGACGCGGGCAGGCAGAGCGCCGCCAGCGCCAACGCCATTGCGAGCGCCGACCGTCTCCCCCTTGCAGTCGTGAATCCTTTCCGCTGCATCAACGAGTGACCCTATCCCGGCTCTCCCCCCATGACCATCCCCATTATTCGAACAACCTCACTAATGGAGAACTTCGGTTTCGGGGTGGCTCAGAAGAGGGCCATCCCGGGGGCGACCGGAACCTCGATCAGCTCCGGCCGCTTCGACTCGAGCCCCGATTTCAGTGCCTCGCGCAGCTCCTCCCGGCCCGAGACGCGCTTGGCGGAGACCCCGTAGCCGTCGGCGATCTCGGCGGTGTCCACCGCGGGCAGGTCGAGGCCGGGGGCGCCCTTCACCTCCTCGTTCTCCGCGAACCACTTGAGGATCGCGTACTCCTCGTTCCGCAGCACCAGGAACGTGACCGGGACCTCGTAGGCCACCGCGGTCCATAGCCCGCTGATCGCGTACTGGGCCGAGCCCTCCCCCAGCACGCAGACGACCGGTCGGTCGGGCTGGGCGATCTGCACCCCGACGGCGGCGGAGAGGCCGAAGCCGAGGCCGCCACCGGCACCGAAGTAGTAGCTGCCGGGGCGGGAGATGCGCAGCTGGTTCCTGACGGACAGGGTCGCCGAAGGCGCCTCGAGGACCAGGATGCCGTCGTCCGGGAAGACCTCGCCGAGCGTGTGATTGACCATCGTCGGCGTCATCGGGTCGGTCTCCTCGCCCGGGACCGGATCGGGCAGCGGCTCCGGCTCGGCGCGGTTGGCCTCGGGCAGGGCGTCGAGCAGCGCTTGGAGCGTCAGCGCGACGTCGGCGACGATCGCCTCCCCCATCGGGGCGCGGGCCGCCTCGTCGGGGTCGCCGGTGATCGCGACGAGGGAGGCGCCCTCGGGCAGGTAGGGCCCGGGTATGTAGGGGTAGTAGGGGAAGACTGAGGAGCCGACCACCATGATCAGGTCGCGCCCCTTGAGCGTCTCGGTGATGGGCCCGATCGCGGGAGGCAACACGCCCTGGAAGAGGGGATGGCCCTCCGGGAACCCGAGCCGCCCGCCGCCGGTCGCGGGTGAGGCGAACACCGGCAGCTTCTGGCGCTCGGCCAGCGCCACCGCCGTATCCCAGGCGCCGCTCGCCTCGATGTCGGGGCCGGCGACCAGCACCGGGTTGGTCGCATCCTCCAGCCGCTTGGCGAGGTCGGCAACGATCTCCGGGTCGGCTCCGGCGCGTGCCTTCACCTCCCGGCCGACGGCGTGCCTGTAGTCGTCGCCCTCTACCTCCTCGGTCCAGTCGTCCATCGGCAACGAGACGAAGGCCGGGCCCTTGGGCGGCAGCGAGGCGGTGTGGATGCCGCGGGCGAGCGCGAGCGGCACGTCCTGGGCGCGGGGCGGCTCGTAGCTCCACTTGACGAAGGGGTCCACCACCCGGATCGCATCCCGGTTGGTCAGGTTCGCCTGGATCGTCATCTGCGCGCGGACCTGCTGCCCGGCCGTAACCAGCAGCGGCGACTTGTTGGCCTGCGCGTTGAAGATCGCGCCCATTGCGTTGCCGACCCCGGGCGCGGTATGAAGGTTGACGTGGGTCGTGAGCCCGGACGCCTGGGCGTAGCCGTCGGCCATCCCGACCACCGTCGCCTCCTGGAGGCCCAGGATGTACCGGAAGTCGTCGGGGAACTCGGCCAGCATCGGCAGCTCGGTCGAGCCCGGGTTGCCGAACATCGTGGTCATTCCGTGCTCCCGGAAGAGCTCGAACGACGCCTCGCGGACCGTGGTCACGGCCCGGACCCTATGCGGCCGCTTCCTCCGCTTCTTCTTGACGCAACGGCCCTTCTTCAGCTTCCGGCCCTTCTTGCACTTCCTCTTCGCCGGGCCGGTCGCAAGCGGCGTCGTAGTCGTAGGCGGGATCAGCGGCGAAGCGGGAGGCCCGGCGCAGGTCGTCCCCGGGGTCGTCGCCTGCTGGACCTCGAAGGCGCCGATGTCGCAGCGCGGCCCCTGCGGGCGGGAGACGCCGCGCTGGTCGGTCGCCGGGCCGCTCGTCAGCCCCCCTGTGTTGATCGCGGCGCTGCCGGCGCCGAGCGCCATCGTCCTCGTCGGGCCTCCGTTGTCGCCGAGATTGCCGAGCTGGGGGTTGCTGACGGTGAATGACCCGGGGCAGCCACCGGCAACCGGGAAGGCGATGTTCGGGCCTGCACTCGTGATCGCGGCCCCGCCGCCGCAGTTCGAGGCGATGAGCGCCGGGTTCGTAGAGATAATCGTGTTTGCCACGGTCGCGGTCGGGCCCATCACGTGGAAGTAGGTGCCGCCTCCCTCGCCGTCCGCGCCGGGATCACCTGGAGGAGGGTTGGGAGGCATGCCGCCGCCCACTCCGGGCATGCCACCGGCGGGGGCCGTGTTGAGCGAGATCGTCGAGCTGGAGATCGTCACCGATCCGGCCCCGCCCTGGTGGATGGCGCCGCCCTTGCCACTCGCTCCACCGTCACCCCCAGTCCCGAACCCCCCGGAGCCCTTGTCACCGCCACCCCCGCCCTGGCCGGCGTCGTTCTCGACGAAGGTCGAGTTGGTCACGGTGAGGTCCCCGGTGTTCTGGATCGCGCCGCCATCCCGGCCGATTCCGCCCGCCCCCCCGCTCCCCGCGATCGCGAACATTCCGCCGCCGTCGCCTCCCTGTCCCCCCTCGCCGCCGTCACCGGCGTCGTTGAACCTGAGAGTGGAGTCCATCACCGTCAGATCTCCGCCCACCGTGTTGAACACCGCTCCGCCGGAGCCACCCGGCCCGCCCGTCCCCCCGGTCCCGCCCGGGGAAGTGCCATCCATGCCGGGGATCCCCGAGCCTCCGTTACCGGCGCTGTTGCCGACCAGGTCCACGCGACTGAGGGTCAGGTCGCCACTGTTGAAGATCGCGCCGCCGCTCGCCCCGGTCGCACCCGTCCCCGCGGCGCCATCGGGGGCGTGCCCGTCTCGCATCGTCAGGTCGCGGATCGTGACCACATGGGACGGGAACGTCGAGGGGATCTCGAAGATGCGGCTAAAGGCCGGGCTCACCTGGATACTCGTCGCGTCCGCGCCCTGCCCCTCAACCGTGAGGTTTTTAGCGATCAGGATGTCGCCGGCCATGCCGTGGAGGACCGGGTCGACGCCGGGGGCGATCTCCACCGTCTCCCCTGGGTCCGCGTCACCGATCTCGTAGCGCAGCTCCCCGGGCTGCGGGAACATGAGGGTGTCGGTTTCGAGCGTCACGGTGCCCGCCATAGCGGGCGACGCGAACGCCCCGAGCAGGCCGATGCTCAGCCCCATCGCTACAAGCATCCGTGCTTTGCGCGCGATTGCTGTCCTCCTCCTCTCGGGGACACCGTACCGCCGCCCGTCCACGGCCGCAAGGTGTTTCGAAAGCGCGCTTAGGAGGCGCTTGAGGAGAGCACCCGACCTCGTCCAGGCCGCTGTAGTCCACCGGGCCCGGCATCAGGCGCTCGGGGCCGGGGATCTCGATGCCGATCGCGGCCATGCGCCGCTTCAGCGCCTGGTACGAGAACCCGTAGATCTGCGAGGAGTGGTGGCCGTAGGAGAAGAAGTCGGCCGGGTCGTCGGCCTCCGGCGGGACGAAGACCTTGGCCGCCTCGGGGAGCAGGTCCTCGAGCGTGTCGACGACCACCTTCCGCATCTCCGGCCGCTCGTCGCAGACGTCCTTGAGGAAGCGGACGCCGAAGGCGATGTGGCGGTGCTCGTCCTGCTCGACCAGCCGGAAGCCCTGGTTGAAGCCCGGGTAGACGCTGTGCTCGCCGGTGTACTGGATGATGATCCGCTGCCCCGGCATCGCCAGGACCCCCTCGGTGACGATGTGGTACGTGACGATCCCGCGGACGAACAGCTCGAGGTCGTCGGGCTTGGCCTGGATCTGCTGGGCGATCCCATGGAGCTTGTCGTCAAAGAGGTAGTGCCACGGCGCCAGGGTGAGGAGGTTCTGCTCAATCTCCTTCAGGCGCGAGCGCAGGTCGTCCGACTCGAGGCCCATCACCTCGGCCATCCAGCGGTCGAAGAAGACGGCGTGGCGCATCTCGTCCACGAGCTGGGTGCAGAGGAAGGCCTCGACCTCGCCGCTCGGGGCGGCCGTGACGAAGGGGGCGAGCTCGGCGGTGACGCGCTCCTCGCCGACGTAGAAGCTGCCCAGGCTGAAGGCCGTGTGGCGCTGCGCCTCGGCCGGGACGATCAGCCACTGCTCCCGGTCCACGGAGAAATCCAACTCGTGCGCCCGCCAGTTCTGCCGCTCCCAGAGGGCGTAGAGCTCCTGGTAGCTGAGCAGGCCGCCGCTTCTGCGCCTGTCCTCGCCGGGGTCCCCTGGATCGGAACCGGCCCCGTTGGTCGTCACCTTGGAGCCCCAGGCGCCGGCGCGCTTCTGCTGGATCGCCCGCTGGCGCTCCTCGCGCTCCAGCTCCGGCCCGTCGAGCCCCTCGGCGCGGTCCATCCAGCGACCCATCAGCGTCACCGGCGACACCCGGCCGTCGATCTCGGTCAGCCCGAGCCGCATCGCGTCGGAGGGCGTGAGCTCGCCCGAGAGCAGCTTGATCCAGTCGGCGACGCGGAGGCGCACCACCGCATCGGCCCCTTCGGTCAACCCGGGCTCGCAGCGCACGGTGCCGTCGTCCACGGCGAGCGTCCAGGCGCCGCCGCCCTCCCCCACCAGCTCGTAGCCGATCGAAAAGCGCTGGCCCCGAGTCCACTCGGGATCGATCGCGTAGGGCAGCGAGCGGTAGAGGAGGTCTGGATCGACCGGGAGCCCCAGCCTGGCGAGGTCGCGTGGCCCGGCGTCCTGGGAGAGGCGTCGCAGGGCGATGGCCTTGCGGCGCTTGCCGCGCAGCTTCAGCCTGCCGCGGGCCATCGCGGGGATCGGGCTGGCGCCGGCCGCGAGCTGCGCCAGGGTGCGGGCGTCGGTCGAGACCGCGAAGGCGTCGCCGTCCAGGTCCGCCCCGGCCTCCGCCTCGGTCACGTCGGCGTGGGAGCCGTTGGCCTGGATCCGCCAGGCGCCCAGGTCCGCCAGCTCGAGGCGGTAGCTCAAGCCGTCGGGGAGATCCGCCGCGGCGGCCGGAAGCGATTGGAGCACGAGGCGCGCGGCGAGCTCCGGCTCCGCGTCCGCCATCCTCCGCAGAGCCTGCGTCGTGGTGCCCTCCATACCGCGGCTGTTCCGTGCCATCGGAGTCCTGAGTCTGCCAGATAACTGGCCGGCTGGCCAGTCCTCGTCCTGATCGGCACCGGCGCTTGCGCGGCGCATAGAATCCGCGCGCCTTGCCTGGCCCCGAGACCGCTCACTCGCCCAACGCGGACGACCTGAACGCGCTCTACACGGTGATGGTCGTGATCGCCATCGTCCTGGTGGTGGCGATCAACGCCGCGCTGATCGCTCTCGCGATCCGCTTCCGCTCCGGTCGCGGGCGCGAGCCGCGCCGGCTGAAGAGCCGGGGGGTCGTCCAGCTCGGGGCGGCGGGCGCCTTCGCCCTGCTCGCCGCGGCGGTCTTCGTGGCCGGGGTGATCACGACCGAGAACGCGAGCGAGGTCGGGGCGTCCGGCCCCGAGGGCCTCCAGTCCGCCTCGCAGCTCACGGCACAGCGATCGCTCGACCTCCCCAGCGGGGACGTCACCGAGCCGCTGGAGGTCGAGGCGACCGGCCAGCAGTGGATCTGGCGCTACGAGTATCCCGACGGGACGTTCTCCTACTACGAGCTGGTCGTCCCGGTCGACACCGCGGTCGTCGTCAAGCTCGCCTCGACCGACGTGGTCCACCGCTGGTGGGTTCCGGGCCTCGGGGGCAAGTTCGACGCCGTCCCGGGCCAGAGCAACCAGACGTGGTTCAAGGTGGACGCAGACGAGCTCGGCGAGGACGGCGAGGCCACCTTCGACGGCGCCTCCTACGCGTTCTCCGGCGCCGCCTACGCGGCGATGCGAACCCGCGTCAGGGCCGTGAGCGCCACCGAGTACGAGGCGTGGCTCGCCGAGCAGGCCGCCGGGATCCAGGAGGCGCAGGCTTTCGTCCAGGAGCAGGTGGCGGAGGGCGAGTGAGCGACGGCAGGACACTCGCCCCGCAGAGGCCGGAGCTGGTCACCGACGGCGTGCCGAGGCCCGGCCCGCGCTGGCTGGAGATGGTCGCCAGCACCGACCACAAGGACATCGGGCGGATGTTCATCGGCGCCTCCCTCTCCTTCCTGGTGCTGGGGCTGGTCGGCTTCCTGCTGATGCGGCTTCAGCTCGTCGTCCCGGAGAACACGCTGATCGAGCCGGTCACCTTCAACCGGCTCCTCTCCGTCAGCAGCGCGAGCCTGGTCGCCCTCTTCGCCGTGCCGTTCGCGATCGGCCTCTACACCTATGTCGTCCCCCTCCAGATCGGCGCGCGCCAGATCGCCTTTCCCCGCATGGCTTCGCTGGCGCTCTGGCTCTACGTCGCCGGCGGGGCGATCCTCTACGTGAGCTTCGTCTACACGCCCCCGGAGACCGGCTTTAACAACTGGCCGCCGCTCTCCGACGACATCTTCACCTCGAACAACGGGCCGGACGTCTGGATCACCGCGGTCGGCCTCACCGTGCTCGGCCTGGTCCTGCAGGCGGTCAACCTCGCGGTCACCGTCTCGCGGCTGCGGGCGCCGGGACTGGCCTGGCGGCGCCTGCCCCCGTTCAGCTTCTCCGCGGCCGTCTCGAGCTGGGTGCTGCTGGTGGCGGGCGCGGCGATGCTCGCCGCGCTTGGTCATGCTGATGATCGATCGCAACTTCAACGGCGTCTTCTTCAACTCGGGCGAGGGCGGCGCGCCGGTCTACTACCAGCACCTGAGCTGGATCTTCTTCAGCGGCTGCTACGTGATCTTCCTGCTGCCGGCGATCGGCGCGATCTCGGAGATTCTCCCCACCTTCTCCGGCAAGCCGCTGCTCTCGCGGGCGGCCGTGGCCGCGTCCATGGCGGCGATCGCAGTGCTCGGGCTGCTCGCCTGGATGCAGAACATGTTCACCGCCGCGATCCCGGTGGGCTGGCTCTACATGGCGATGGCCGCCGCCGCTGCTGCTCGCGGTGCCGCTGGGGGTGATCTTCGTCAACTGGATCGCCACGCTGATCGGCGGGGCGATCCGGCTGCGCGCCCCGATGCTGTTCGCACTGGGCGCGATCTCCACCCTCTCCTTCGGCCTCGCGGGCGAGCTCGCCCACAGCGTCATCCCCGTCAACTGGCTGCTCGCCGACACCGGCGACGCGACCGCGATGACCGGCTTCGTGCTGGTGGGTGGGCCGGTACTCGGCGGCCTCGCGGCGCTCTACTACTGGTTCCCGAAGATGACGGGGCGCACGATGGGCGAGACGCTTGGCGCGGCTCTCGCTGATCCTGATCATCGTCGGCGCCCAGCTCACCTTCCACTCGATGTCGCTGGCCGGGATCGAGGGGCAGCCGGTGGACGTCTACAAGTACTTCGACACCGACAACCTCGACCTCTACAACCTGCTGGCCACGATCGGCTCCTTCGTGCTCGCCGCCGGGATCGTCGTCTCGCTGGTCAACGCGATCTTCAGCATCAAGGGCGGGAGCCCGCGCCGGGCACGACCCCTGGGCCGGCGAGACGCTCGAGTGGTTCGCACCCTCCCCACCGCCGCCGCACAACTTCGACGTCGTCCCCGACGTCCGCAGCGACGAGCCGCTCCGCGACATCCGCGAGGCGGTGCGGCGCCGCGAGCGTGGCGCTGAGGCCGAGCCGGCCGAGCGCAGCGAGCCGGTAGCCTGACGCGCATGGACGGCCCTCCCGGCGGGGGCGGAGCCGGTGATGAGCTCCGCCGGTTTCGCCGCCTCGTAGACCTGACCGCGCTGACGACGGTGGCGCTGATCATCCTCGGCGGGGTGGTCCGCGTCAGCGACTCCGGGCTCGGCTGCGGGCCCGGCGGAAGCGGCACCGAGGGCTGGCCGCTGTGCGGCGGCGAGGCGATCCCGCTCCTCTCCCACAGCGAGGTGATCATCGAGTTCTCCCACCGCCTGCTGGCGGCCGTCGTCGCCGCCCTGATCGTGCTGCTCGCGTGGACCGCGTACCGCCACCTGCGGCACCTCACCTGGCCGCTGCGGCTCTCCGTCGCCACCGGGGTTCTGGTGCTGGCCCAGGCCGGGCTCGGCGGCCTCACCGTCGAGAAGAACCTCGCCGAGGAGCTGGTCGCCGCGCACCTCTGCCTGGCGATGATCCTGCTGGGGATGCTGCTCTGGATGGCGGTGCGGGCGCGGGCCGAGCTGGCGGCGGCCTCGGAGCCGACCGCCGGGAGGCCGGCCGCCCACCCGTCCGGTCCCGGGCCTGAAGCCCTTCGCGGCCGGCGCCGCGGTGCTCCTGCTCTGCGCGATCGTGGCGGGCGGCTACGTCGCCGGCACCGAGAAGGAGGGCGTCGGCGGCAGCGAGCGGAACGTCAACGGCGCCCACATGGCCTGCGGCGAGAGCTTCCCCACCTGCCTCGACGGGCGGGTCGCGCCCTTCGGCGAGAGCCGCCTCTCCGACATCCACCTCACCCACCGCTTCCTGGTCTACGCCGCGACCATCGCCATCGTGGCCCTGCTCGGCGTGGCGCTCGCCCGCGGCGCCAGATCGCGCCTGCTCACGCTGGCCGCCCTCCTCCTCGCTGGTGCAGCTCGCCCTCGGAGCGCTCAACGTCTGGCTCGGCGAGCACGCGACGCTGATCGTGGCGCACCTCTTCGTGGCGACCCTGCTCTGGAGCACCGTGCTGCTGATCGCCTACCGGCTGGCCTGGTCGCCCGCTCCCGCCCTGGCGCCGGTCGCGCCCAGGACGAAGCCGGCCACGGCGGTGGCGAGGGCCTGATGGAGGCGAAGACCGGCACACTCCAGCGGGGACGGATCGGCGCGGCCCCGGTTCGGCGCTCCCGCCCCTCGCGCGCGGCGCTCGAGATCGCGCGCGACTACCTGACGCTGACCAAGCCGCGGATCATCTCGCTGCTGCTGCTGACCACGGTGGCGACGATGTTCGTCGCCGACCCCTCCGGGCCCGCCGCTCGCGATCGTGCTCTGGACCATGCTCGGCGGGTATCTCGCCGCCGGCGGCGCGGGGGCGATCAACCACTACCTCGAGCGTGAGTCGGACGCGCGCATGGCGCGGACCAGCCGCAGGCCGCTCGCCAGCGGCCGGATCAGCCCCGTGCACGGGCTCGTCTTCGGGCTCGCGCTTGGGGTCGCGGCGGCGGTTCAGCTCGCCATCACCGTCAACCCGCTCTCGGCCGCGCTCGCGGTGGGCGGGCTGCTCGGCTACGTCTTCGTCTACACGCTCTGGCTGAAGCCCCGCACCCCCCAGAACATCGTCCTCGGCGGCGCCGCGGGCGCCGTCCCCCCGCTGGTCGGCTGGGCCGCCGCCACCGGTGCGCTCAGCGCGCAGGCGCTGTGGCCGTTCGCGATCGTCTTCCTCTGGACGCCCCCGCACTTCTGGGCGCTGTCGCTGCTGATCTCGGAGGACTACGCGCGCACCGGCGTGCCGATGCTGCCGGTGGTCCGCGGCGAGGCCACCACCCGGCGCCAGATCCTCGGCTACTCCGTGCTGCTCGTCGCCGCGACCGTCGCGCCGGTCCTCACGGGTCTGTTCGGCGGGCTCTACCTGGCGTCCGCGCTGGCGCTCGGCGCCGGCTTCATCGCGCTCGCGTTCGCGCTCTGGGCGCGGCCGTCGAGGGCCGCGGCACGGCGGCTCTACCTCAGCTCGCTCTCCTACCTGGCGCTGCTCTTCGTGGCGATGGCGCTCGACCGGGCGCTGTAGACGCCTAGGGTTCCGGCCGTGGACCGCGAGCGAGCGAGGGCCAACATCAGGGCGGGGATGGTCTACAGCGGCCTGGCGCTGTTCGTGTTCGGCCTGGCCTTCTACGTGACGATCCTCTACATCGCGTGAGCCAGCCGCCGAAGTCCACCGAGCTGATTCACCTGCCGAGGGCGTCCGTCCTGCCGGCGCTGCTGGCGATCGGGATCGCCGCCATCGTGGTCGGCCTCTACACCTGGTTCCCCTACTCGATCATTGGCGGGCTACTCGCGCTCTTCACGCTCGTCGCCTGGCTGCGGACCAACCGCGACGAGATCGCGCGCATGCCGCGCAGGCAGCGGACGGACACCGCGCCGATCCCGCTGTCGGTCTCGCGAACGCCCGAGTAGTTCGCCCCGGGCCTCGGCCCTCTATTCGACCGCGGCAGCCTCCCCGCTGGTGGGCGGCATCAGCGCACCGATGATCCAGAAGAGCGGGAGGAAGATCCCGAGGATGAACATCACCCAGTGCCCCTTCCTGATGGCCATGATCCCCAGTGTCACCAGGAGGACCACGTAGAGAATTCCGAAACCGATCCACACTCCGGTGTCCATCTCCGATTCCTTTCGTCGACGTCCGCTTGAGTGCACCCAGCGTAGCTATGGAGGCGACATCGAGGAGGTCGCGCCCGCCGTCGTCCAGCAGCGGACGATGTCGCGCATCGAGAGGACGCCGACCAGCTCGCCGCGATCGACGACCACCAGGTGCCTGATGCCGAGCTTCACCATCTCCTCGGCGGCCCGCTCGAGGCTCCAATCAGTACCGGCGGAGATGACGCTGTCGCTCATGTGATCGGCGACCTTCTCGGCGTCGGGGTCCTTGCCCTCGCCGATCGCCGTCAGGACGTCCCGCTCGGTGATGATCCGCGGCGCCGGAGACTCCTCGTCGAAGACCAGCGCCGCGCCGGTCCCCTTCTCGGTCATCTTGACCGCGGCCTCGCGGAGTGTGTGGCTGGGCCCCACGGCCAAGACAACGCTCGACATCCCCTCGCGAACCTCCACGGCCCTTCCTCCTCGATTTAGTGCCGTTCGGCGCAAGCTTAACCCACGCCTCGGGCACGGGTGAACGACTGCCCGGCAGATAGGATTCCGCTCCGCCATGCAGCGCCTCAGGAATCATCTCCGTTCGAGGCCCGCGTGGCTGGTCGGCGCGGCGCTCGCCGTGGCCTCCCTGGCGGGGATGACCG
The DNA here is from genome assembly GCA_963752605.1 of uncultured Solirubrobacterales bacterium. GTDB lineage: Bacteria > Actinomycetota > Thermoleophilia > Solirubrobacterales > 70-9 > CAVVYW01. The sequence goes on along the minus strand of CAVVYW010000005.1, from coordinate 88,465 downwards.
GCTGCGACGCGCAGGAGAACGCCGACCTGGATAACGGGGAACAGCTCTTCACCCAGAAGTGCGGCAGCTGCCATGCGCTCACCGCCGCCGGCGCCAACGCGGAGGTCGGCCCCGACCTCGACGACGCGTTCCAGGCGTCTCGCGCAAGCGGCATGGACCAGGACACGTTCGAGGGTGTGATCGAATCCCAGATCGCCAACCCGCGTCCGGCCGACCCCGACCAGACCGACGTCTACATGCCCGCCAACCTCGTCGAGGGCGACGATGCGGTTGACGTGGCCGCCTATGTGGCCAGCGTGGCGGGAGTGCCGGGGATCGAGCCGCCGGAGTTCATCGCGCCCGAGTTCTTCGCGACCAACTGCGGCGGCTGCCACGCGCTGAGCCAGGCTGGGACGACGGGCACGATCGGCCCGAACCTGGACGAGACCCTGGCCGGCAAGTCGCCCCAGCAGATCGGCATGGACATCACCGACCCGGACTCGGCGCTCGCGCCGGGCTTCCCCGCCGGCGTGATGCCGCAGAACTACGGCGACACGCTCACCCCGCAGCAGCTCCAGCAGCTGGTCCAGTACCTGGTGCAGAGCAGCGGCGGGGGCGGCGGCGCTCCGAAGCAGTAGTAGCCTGGGCCACATGGCGGTCGTGGCTCCCACGCTCGACGATGAGCAGCTCACCGAGCTGCTCCGCCTGATCAAGGGGGCCGACACTGTCGAGCTGAAGCTGACGGTGCCGGAAGAGGACCAGTACTCGACGGTCCAGGCCCTCGGACTGGATCCGCTCGAAGCCCATCTCCGCCAGGTGTTCTTCCTCGACACTCCCGAGCTGGCGCTGAACGAGGCCGGCGTGGTGGTCCGCGCTCGCCGCACCCAGGGGAAGCCGGACGACTCGGTGGTGAAGCTGCGCCCGGTGGTGCCGGCCGAGCTTCCCGACCAGATCCGGGACTCGAAGCGCTTCGGCGTCGAGGTGGACGCGATGCCGGGCGGCTTCGTCTGCTCGGGCTCCTTCAAGGGGGAGCTCGCGGCGGGCGAGGTGAAGGACGCAATGGCCGGGAAGCGGGCGCTGGGCGAACTCTTCTCCAAGAAGCAGCGGGCGTTCTACGCGGAGCATGCGCCCGACGGCATCGAGCTCGACGACCTCATGGTCCTCGGACCGATCAACCTGCTGAAGCTGAAGGAGTATCCGGAGGACTTCGACGGCAAGCTGGTGACGGAGCTCTGGTTCTATCCGGACGGCTCCCGCATCCTCGAGCTGTCGGCCAAGTGCGAGCCTGACCGCGCGTTCGACGTCGCCGCCGAGGCCCGCGCCTACCTCGGCGAGCGCGGAGTCAACATCTCCGGCGAGCAGCAGACCAAGACCAGGACGGCGCTCGAGTACTTCACGCGCACGGGCTGAATCAGCTCGGCTCGGACCCCTCGCGGCGCCACTGCTGCAGCAGACTCCAGGTCCGCCAGAGGCCCACCCCGACCAGCACGAGCCCCAGCAGCGCCCCGGCGAGGGAGCTGACCAGCAGGGCGACCGCGATCACGACCGCGGCCGCGACGACGCAGATCAGCAGAACCCGGAAGGCGTCGGCCTCGTTCCGGAAGGGATTGCGCGGGCGGCCGGCTACTTGCCGGCCTTCGCGCACGTCTGCTCAACCGGCGTCCCCGAGCTCGTCATTCCGCCCTGGAACGTGGTCAGCTGGGTGATTGTCCAGGAGCCGTCGGTGCACCTGGCCGAGGTGAAGAACCTCTTCTTTTTCGCCCGCTTCCCCGAGACCTTCTTCTTCGGGATCTCCAGGTTGAAGTCATCGATGACTGTTCCCGCAATCGGCTCGATCGTGACGTCCAGGGTCGATCTGCCGACCAGGTTCCCGACCAGAACCCTCTTTTTCGGCTCCTGCGAGACGTCGATCTGAATCAGGATCAGCCTGGATCCCCCGACGAACGCGGAGACCTGTCCGGGGAAGGATTGACCGTTAAGCAGCGTGATAATCGCGCTGCCGGTGCCGATCAGCGAGCGGGAGCAGACCTGTCGCGCCGCGGTGGAGCTCTGGGTATCGAGCTGCGAGGGCTGGCACGGGGTCTTAGGGAGTCTGCCCGTGCTGAACCTCCACTCTTCGGGGAGGAAGAACTGCCACCGGGTCGCCGGCGGGAAGAACGTGCAGCCGGGCCCAGGAGAGAGACAACCCGGGCTCGGGAAAATCGATCCTCCCGTGTAGATCTCGTCGACCCCGAGGGTCACGTTGATGCCACCGAACTTCTTCGTGCCCTGCGTGGTCGGGGAGGCCTTGGCGGTGAACCCATGGGGCGATGTCGGTGCCGCCCAGGCTGCGCCGGACATGGCCAGTGCTCCGATCACGCTGAGCAGAGCCGCAATCGTGTAGTTGCGTTTGCGCATACCGCTCCTTGCCGGGAACCTAACAACCCTGGATCCGAACCGTCGATCGGATTTCTGGGTGGATCGTAACCCGGCGACCGAGGTGAGCCTTCAAGCCTCCTCGGCCTTGACGCGTCCTGACTTCACGGCCTCGGCCAGCGCGCGGTGGTCCGCCTCGCTCTGGTCCGCGTAGGCCTCCGAGAAGGCCACCAGCGCCCGGTCGAAAGCATCCCCCTTGCCGAGGTAGGCGGCGATGGCGACCCGGTCGCCCGAGCGGGCGTGGGCCCGGGCCAGGGTCCAGCCGCACAGCCGCGCGTAGATCGCCATCGCCTCCGGCGTCATCAGTTCGATCTCCGCCGAGGCCTTCCAATCCCAGAGCTGGCGAACGTAGTAGTCCCGCGGCGTGTCGTCGAGGCCGCTCCCCTTGTACCAGCCGAGCAGCATGTCGCTCGCTGCCTGCATCAGCCTCTGCCCCTCCACCACCCGCCGGCCCTGGTGGTGGAAGCGGCTCTTCTTGACGAAGGGCTCGAGCACCGACCGCTGCGCCTCCTTGCACTGGAGGAAGAGGGGGTCGCCTTCGTCGCGGCCAACCATCAGCACGACCCAGGCGCGAGTGCCGACGCTGCCTACGCCGACCACCTTGTGGGCAATGTCAACGATGCGGTAGCGGTCCAGCAGATGTCGGCGGTCCGGCTGGAGTGATTCCGCGTAGGACCGGACGGTATTCCTGATGTATTTATCGGCCCGCTCCCGGAGGTCGCCCGTGAGCATGTCGTCAACCCGGACCAGAAGCGGCGGATCGCTGCGGAACCGCAGGGAGCCGTCGGCTCGCTCGGTCAGCTTGCGGAATGCGCGCATTCTGTCCTTTGCCTGAGCCTTCTCAAGGTTGCGTCGGGCGCGCCGCCTCTCCTCCTTGCCGACCTTCTGTTGGGAGCGCTCGAGCGTCTTGGCGGCGTCGACGCGCGCATACCAGACCTCCAGATCCCCCATCTCCGCGAAGCCGCGCATCGCCTCCCGGTAGGAACGGCAGGCGCCTCTCACGACTCTGCCACGCTGGCGATCGCTGAAGCCGAGCTCGCGCCCCGCCACGGACAGGCTGGCGGCCAGCCGCTTCAGGTCCCACTCCCAGGGGCCGGCCAGCGTCTCGTCGAAGTCGTTCAAATCGAACAGCAGCGAGCGCTCGGGGGAGGCGAAGCCTCCGAAGTTGGAGAGGTGAGCGTCCCCGCACAACTGCACGTCCAGGCCGGAGGTCGGCGTCCCGGCGAGGTCGGACGCCATCACGTACGCGGCGCCACGAAAGAATGCGAAGGGGGAAGAGAGCATCCGGCCGTAGCGGATGGGAACAAGATCGGGAACGCGGGACTCCGCCTGCTCCTGGAGCAGCTCCACGGCATCTGGGCGGTTGAGGCCTGGCTCGAAGGCGGCGTGCGAGAAGCGAGGCGTTTTCTTCCGGGCAGCCTTGCCCGCCGCAGCCCGCTCACTGGGGCTCAATCCGGCCACCCGCGAATCCTACGCTTGAGCCCGCGCCGGGTGACTCAGACGAGGCTTTCGATAATCGGCAGGAACTTGACTAGGTCGAAGTCGTCGCCCTCTTGCTTGCCAGCTCGTCGAAGCGGCGCGTCGGCAGCCGACGCGTGGCCCAGAATGAAGCGAGAACGATGATGGCCGCGAGCAGGAACGCGATCTTGAGCGAGTCCAGCTGCGCTTCCTCGTAGTTCTGCACCAGCGCGTCGGTCGTCTCCTCATCCAGCCCGGCCTCCTCGGCCGCCGCCTGCACCTCGTCGGAGGCGACGAAGCTGCCGCCGGAGCTGATTCTCACCTGAACCTCCTCGTTCACCTCTGCGGAGATCCGCTCATCGTCCCCGACGTTGGCCGAGAAGGCGGTGATCAGGGCGGTGATCACGACCGCGCCGAGCACCGCCGTGCCGAGCGACGAGCCGAGCTGCATGGCGGTGTTCTGCACCCCACCGGCCTCGCTGCGGTCCTTGTCCCCCACCGAGGACTGGACCACGTTCCCGAGCTGAGAGATGACCAGGCCCATGCCCACCCCCAGCACCGCCATCGCGGTGAGGAAAGCCGCGTCGTTCAACTCCGTGTCGATCGTCCCGAGCAGCAACAGCGTCGAGGCGAAGGTGATCCCAAGGCCCACCCGTACGAGACCCTTGGCCGCAAAGCGCGAGGCGAGCGCCGAGCCCGCCAGGGCGCTCACGAACAGCCCCACCGACGTGGGCAGCATCCGCACACCCGTCTCGAGTGCGTTGAAGCCGAGGACCACCTGCAGGTAGAGGGGGATCGTGAAGAAGATCCCCATCAGGATCATGTTCTGCGCGACCAGCATCACCACCCCGCCCCGAAGGGTCTCGATGTCAAAGAGGCGGAAATGGACCAGCGGGTCCAGCTTCCGCTCCTCGCGGCGGCGCTCCCAGGCGCGGAACCCCGCCAGCACCACTCCGCCGGCCGCGATCATGAACGGGGTCAGCGAGAGCCCGAAGGGCTCGATCGGCGAGTTGCGCGGCAGGAACCAGCCCCACGTGCTCGACACGAGCACTCCCAGCACCACCAGTGCCAGCCCCGAGGCCGAGAGCACCCCGCCGACCCAGTCGAGCTGCGGCACGCGCCCGCGGCGAGCGGGCTCGCGGATCAGCCGGCTGCCGATCAGGATCCCCGCCGCCACCACGACCTCGCCGGCGAACACCAGCCGCCAGGTGAGGTCGGTGGTGAGCCATCCGCCGAGGATGGGACCCACGGCGATCCCGGCGCCGGCGACGCCGCCGATCACGCCGTAGGCGAGCGCCCTGTCGCGGCCCTTGAAGTTGCCGGCGACCAGCGCGACAAGCGCCGGCATCACCATCGCCGCTCCGATCCCCTCCAGGATCGACCAGCCGAAAAGCAGCGACGGCACACTCCAGGAGATCGCCGTAAGAGCCGAGCCCGAGGCGTAGACGCACAGCCCGATCACGAAGATGCGCTTCCGCCCGAAGATGTCGCCGAGCTTGCCGCCCGTGAGCATCAGCGCCGCCATGGTCAGCGCGTAGATCGCGATCACTGCCTGGATCGTCGTGACGGTGGTGTCGAAGTCGTCGACCAGCTGGGAGATCGCGACGTTCATCACCGCCTGGTCAAGCACCATCAGGAACTGGGCGGCGCCGAGGACCGCGAGCACTCCCCACTTGGCCATGCGAGGAAACCTACTGCCTCGGCCCGGGCGTCAGCCCTTCTCGCCCGGCCCCGTCCTCGCCGCGCGGTTCACAGCCTCCTCCAGGCGGTCGAGGCGGGCGACGATCTCCTCGATCCTGGGCGCGAGCGGGTGCTCATCCGCGTCGGCTTCGACCTCGCGTCGCCTGCTTTCCACGAAGATCGCGGCGATGGAGGCGGTGACCACCGCCAGGAAGCCGATGCCGATGAGCATGACGAGGCCGCCGATGATCCGGCCCTCGGTGTTGCTCGGGACGTAGTCCCCGTAGCCGACGGTCGTCACCGTCTGCACGGACCACCAGAGGGCCAGCCCGAGATTCGGGAACTCCTCGCGGTCGACCGCCCAGACCAAGACGCCTCCGATAACCGCGAGGACCAGGGTGAATGCGGCGATGATCCGCCCCGCCCTCCGGGCGGTCAGGGGCGTGGACGTAAGCCTGTCGGCGAACTCCTTCGAGCCAGGACGGCGAATCGAAGGCACGTGCGCGCTCCCTCGCTAGATGATGTAGACGGTCGTGAACACGACGATCCACATCACGTCGACGAAGTGCCAGTAGATCCCGGGCACCTCGACGCCGAGGTGGTCCTTCGCCTCGGGCCCGTAGTGCCCGCGTAAGGCGCGGGTGGTCGCGATCGCCAACAGCAGCAAGCCGACCGTGACGTGGGCGCCGTGCAGGCCGGTGAGGCCGTAGAAGATCGAGCCGAAGGCGGTGTCGCGCGCGCTGAAGCCGATGAAGATGTACTCGTTGATCTGGATGAAGAGGAAGGTCGCCCCGAGCAGGAAGGTCGTGATCAGCCCCATCTGGAGTCCGCGGCGGTTCCCTGCCCTGATGGCCTCCAGCGCCCAGTGCATGGTGAAGCTCGAGGAGACGAGGATCGCGGTGTTGACCCCAGCGACCGCCACCGGCAGCTCGTAGGGGTCAGGGGGCCAGGGCCCGTCGTTGGCGACCACCCGCAGGAAGAAGTACGAGGCGAAGAACGCCCCGAACAGCATGACCTCGGAGACGATGAAGAGGAGGATGCCGAGGGTCTGGCGGTCGATCCGCGAGCTCTGGTTCGCCTCCGGGGGCCCGTGGTGATGCTCGCCCTCCGCGTGGTCGGCGGCGACGGAGGCGCTCTCCATCAGGCTCCTCCCCCGGCCGTCACCGCGGGCTGCGGCTGGGACGTACCGGCGCCGGCCTCGACATGCTCGATCGGCTTGTCGGTGATCGCCTGGACCTTCTCGATCAGCCCCTCCTGCAGCCAGACGGACTGCTCGCCCTTCAGGGTCGAGATCAGGATTTCGTCGATCCGGTAGTGCTCGATCGCGTTCTTGATCGCGCTGAAGGGCTCAGGGCTCATCGGCTGGCCGGTGGCGTCGATCTCTCCGCGGTACATCTCCGCGAGCGTCGCCGCCAGGTTGGCGCAGACCTCCTCGCGGCTGACCTCGCCCGACTTCGGGCTGATGAACGTGTAGCGATGGGGCCGCTCACGTGCCCGCTCTTTCAGGCGGTTGACGAGGTCGGGGCTGTTGACCGTCTTCGTCGCCACCACCAGTGTGTGGGTCAGGTCCCAGCGGACGGCGTCGTCGTCGACGCGAACGGGGATGTGCTCGACGCTCGCCTCGAACTGGGCCTTCGCCCACTCGACCAGGTCCTTGCGTGTCAGCCCGAAGCGGGTCTCATAAAGGCAGGAGAGCAGGATGTGGTCGGGCTGTGTGGCGCGAACCGCGTCGTCGAGGGCGAGCGCCGGATCCGGGTCCATCACGGCCCCCTCGGCCTCGATCCCGAACTCAGCGAGAGGACCTGCTGGGTGACGTCGACCCGGCTCTGGGCGGCCGCGCGGCGCTCCTCGACGTCCACGAGCTGGCCCACCGCCGGCAGGTTCTGGGGCGCGACCACGCCGAAGTAGGTCGCGCCGGCGTCGGCCAGCTCGCGGCAGGCGGTCAGCAGCTTCCGCCCGCCGGCGACCTCGTTGAGGAAGATCAGCACCCGCTTGACGTCCTCGCGGCGGACCTGCGGGTCGGGATCGCCGCTGCTGCCGGGCTCTGGGGCGGCGACGACCTCGGAGGCGTGCTCGCTGGGGGTCCCGATGTCGGTGATCGGGGTCTCCCCCTCCTCGGGGTCGACGCCGGGCTGCTCGCGGACGCGCTCCTCCCCCTCGGTCATGTCGGCGCCCCCGCCTCCGCCCTCTCGGGCTGCTTCACCTCGGCCTTCTCGCCGGCCATGATCGCGTGGCGGGCGCCGGGCACCCCGTACTCATACGGGCCGCCGACCACCCGCGGGATCTCGTCGAAGTTGAAGATCGGCGGCGGCGAGGAGACCTGCCACTCGATGGTCTTCGCCCGCCACGGGTTCGGCCCGGCCTTCGGCCCGTAGCGCCAGCTGACGATCATGTTGTAGAGGAAGACCAGCTGGACGGCCCCGAGGATGAACGCGAAGCAGGAGATCAGCAGGTTCCAGTCCCCGAACTGGGCCGAGTAGTCCGCGACGCGGCGCGGCATCCCCTCCATGCCGATCCAGTGCATCGGCACGAAGGTCCCCCAGGTCCCGACCAGCGTGCCCCAGAAGTGGATCCGCCCCAGCTTCTCGTCGTACATCCGGCCGGTCATCTTCGGGAACCAGTGGTAGATCCCGGCGAAGATCGTGAACACCGAGCCGCCGAACAGCACGAAGTGGATGTGGGCGACGACGAAGTAGGTGTCGGAGACGTGGATGTCGATCGGGATCATCCCGAGCATCACGCCGGAGATGCCGCCGATCGTGAAGGTGACGATGAAGGCGAGCGCGAACAGCATCGCCGTCGATCTCAGGTGGATCACCCCGTTGAACAGGGTCCCCAGCCAGGAGAAGATCTTGATCCCGGTCGGCACCGCGATCAGCAGCGTCGTGATCATCATCGGCACGCGGAGCCAGCTGAACATGCCGGCGACGAACATGTGGTGGGCCCAGACCGTGTAGCTGAGAACCACGATCCCGATCAGCGCCAGCGCCATCAGCCGGTAGCCGAAGATCGGCTTCCGCGAGTGGGCGGAGATCACCTCGCTGACGATCCCGAAGCCCGGCAGCATCATGATGTAGACGGCCGGGTGGGAGTAGAACCAGAAGATGTGCTGGTAGCTGATCACGTCGCCGCCGAAGGCCGCCTGGAAGAAGTTGGTGTGCAGGATCCGGTCGAACAGGACCATGAACTGCACGCCTGCGATGAAGGGCGTCGCGGCGACGACCAAGATCGAGGTGGAGAGGTTCGCCCAGACCAGCAGCGGCATGCGCCAGAAGTTCATCCCCGGCGCGCGCATGGTGACGATCGTGACCAGGAAGTTGAGCGCGGTCGCGATCGACGACGCGCCCGCGAACTGCACGCCTAAGTTGAAGAACGACTGGCCTAAGGGGGCCCCCGTCGAGAGCGGCGCGTAGCCGGTCCAGCCGGCGTCGAAGGCGCCGCCGGGAGCGGCGTAGCTGGCCAGGAAGAGGATCCCCGCCAGCGGCAGCATCCAGTAGCTGAGCGCGTTGAGGCGCGGGAACGCCATGTCCGGCGCCCCGATCATCAGCGGCAGCACGTAGTTCGCGATCCCGGCGAAGACCGGGATGACGAAGACGAAGATCATCAGGGCGGCGTGGGTCGAGAAGAGCCCGTTGAAGACGCCGGGGTCGACGATCTGGGTGCCGGGCTGGGCGAGCTCGGCCCGCATCATCATCGCGAGCGCGCCTCCAATGAAGAAGAAGAGGAACGTGGTGACGATGTACTGGATGCCGATGACCTTGTGGTCCGTGTTGACCTTGAAGTAGTCGCTCAGCTTGGTGGCGCCGTGGTCCTCGTGCTCCCGCTCGGCGGGGAAGGTCGGGGCCCCGACGGCCCAGCGGAACCAGTAGTCGAAGCAGCCGATCCCGATCAGGAAGCCGAGCGGCATGGTGATCGCCGGCACGATCACGTGCGGGTAGCCGGTCGCCTCGGTGTTGTAGAGCGGCAGGTCCGAGATCGCGCGCAGCGCGATCACCAGGCCGAAGCCGAACCCGCCGGCGATCAGGGTGTAGGTGAGCGCTCGCCACCACCCCGGGCGCTTGAAGAGCACCTCGGTCACTGTCCCGCACCTCGCATCGCGTTGATTATCCCAAGCGGCAGCTCTCGACTCACTGTGTCTCGACCTCCTCGGGCTGGCCGCCCGACTCCTCGCCCTCGGCCGGGATCGGGTCCTGCTCGCTCAGCCACTGCTGGAACTCGGCCTCGGACTCGACGACGACCGTGGCTCGCATCGTCGAATGGCCGACGCCGCAGAGCTCGGTGCAGATCAGGCTGAAGGTCCCCTCGCGGTCGGGCTCCACGACGAACTGGTCGTCGACCTCGTCGCCCCCCTCTCCGGCCGGCACCAGGTCCCGCTTGATCCGCCACTCCGGCACCCAGAAGGAGTGCAGGACGTCGAGGGCGGTCAGGTGGACGTCGAGCTGCTGGTCCACCGGCACGTGGAGCTCCTTGGACTGGACCCCCGCCTCCGGATAGGTGAACGTCCATTCGAACTGCTGCCCGGTGACGTCGAGCCGCATGGCGTCCGCCTCCTTGGCCTCGATGTCGTCGAGCACGATCCAGGAGATCGCAGCGAGGAAGACGACGATCACGGTGGGAATGACCGTCCAGGCGATCTCGAGCCTGGTGTTGCCGTGGATCGGCGCGCCGTCGGATTCGTCGCCCGGCTTGGCCCGCCACTTGTAGACCGAGTAGCCCAGCAGGACCATGACGATCGAGAAGACGAAGGACGAGAGGACGATCGAGATGTCCAGCAGCCGGTCGATGTCGTCCGCGGCGGTCGAGCCCTGCGTCCCGTTCCAGTCGGGGATCAGCATGATCACCGAGGTGATGACGGTGAGGACGAGGGTCGCCGCGAGCAGCTTGAGAATCGGTAGGCCCTGCATCAGCGCGGCATTCTATTGAGGCGGCATAAACCGGCCACCTCCTCGGCCTTCGGCCTCCGGGGGTGCCGGGTTGGGGCGCATTTGGCGTGGTAACCCTGGTCCACTAGCGCGTGACCCGGGGCAGGGCGTCGAGGTCCCCGCGTGAGGCCGCGATCACGCCGCGGGCGACCCCCTCCCAGCTCCACAGCTCCTCGCACCCGCTCCGCCAGGGCGCCCGCCGGCCCGCTCGCGCTCATCGGCGGGCAGGCCGAGCAGGCGCACCATGCGCTCGGCGATCTCCGTCACCGCCTCCGGCCCGACCTCGAAGGAGAGCAGCGGCGCCAGCTCGGGGCCGACGGCATCGCCGAGCTGCCGCGAGACCTCGCGCATGCCGGAGTGATCCGCTGAGACCGGCGGCACCCCGCAGGCGGCGGCCTCGGCGGCGACCATCCCGAACGCCTCCGGGAAGGTGCTCGGCATCACCAGCACCTGGGCCGCCGGCAGCACCTCGCCCACCTCGTCGTGCTCGAGCCGGCCGCTGATCAGGATCGAGCCCGCCGAGGCGCGTGCGGCCTCGTCGTAGCCCTCGGGCGGATCGGCGAGGAACGAGCTGAGGATGGGAAGGGCCGCTTCGTTCCCACCTTCATACGCACGCCCCCTCGCGGCGACCGCGCGGGCGGCCTCCAGGTCTCCGCGGCCGAGCGCCGCCGCGAGCTCCTCCAGCCCGGCGCGGTAGGCGCCGAAGCCGGCGAGGAGCAGCCGGGCGTCGGGGCCCACCTCGCGGTGGACGAGCGGCCAGGCCGCGACCAGCAGGTCCACTCCCTTGTTGACCAGCAGCTTTCCGACGTAGACGGCCCGCGGCGATCCGCCGATCCAGTCGCGCAGCGCCCGCGCGGCGCCCGGGCCGTCGCGCCCGAACGAGTCGTCCGGTGCCTCTCCCTCGACGTCGTCCGCGAGCCGTCCCACCGCGGCGACCGCCTCGCGCTCGGGGCGCGGCCGGAAATGATGGACATCCACGCCCGGCGGCCCGAGCCGGGTGCGCGCCGGCAGGCCGGCGTCGTCGACGGTCTCGAACAGCTCCTCGGCGGTGAACGAGGAGCCGACCAGGATGCCAGTGGCCGCGTCCGCGCCCTCCCGCGCATAGGACACGAATCGCTCGGGGTGCGGCCGGATCGTGTACGAGAGGTCCGAGCCGTGCACCTTCAGCGCGAAGTGCAGCCCGGCCCGGGCCAGGATGAGCGGGCCCATGATCAGGTGGTTGGCGAGGGCGGCGTCCGGCTCGCCGTGGGCCTCCACGACCCGCCTGACCGCGGAGACGTTGGCGTCCAGGTAGCGGTCCAGCTCCTCCGTCGGTCAGCTCCGGGAAGGTCTTCACCTCGAAGCCCTCGTAGCGGTCGGGTACGAACACGGGCAGCAGGCCCCCGATGTCCGGGACGTGGACCGTCACCGAGCCTCCGCTCGGGTCCTCCCCGACCCAGTCCAGCTCGTCGGCCCGCCGGTCCTGGCAGAACAGGTGGACCTCGTGGCCCATCCGCTTCAGGGCCTGGGCGAGGCTGGCGTTGTAGACGTTGCTGCCGGTGCCGCGCAGCAGGTAGCCGTGGAAGATCAGGACGCGCACAACACCAACCTATTGAGGGGATCGGCCCGTTAAGGTGCGGCGCGCGATGCAGAATCCGAAGCAGCGATACCGGCTCAGGGCGCCGGCGTCAGGGCGCGAGGCCTTCGCCGATGCCGAGCCCGACGGCGTCTACGTGGACCGTGAGACCGGCGAGGAGATGGAGGTCGTCGCGGCCACGCTGCCGCTCGCTCCGTCGGAGTCCGCCCTCGTGCGGGCGCCGCTCAACCTCCGAACCTGCCGCCGCTGCGACCAGTTGATCGGCCTGGACGTCAGCGACTGCCCGCACTGCGGGCTTCGCCAGCCGGCCCTCGACGGCTCCTCCTAGTTCTTCTCGTCGGCGGGCTGCTTGTCGCCGGGCGGCTTCGGGGCCGGGGCGTTCGGGTCCCGGACCACCGTGGCCGAGTAGAGCAGGCGCGCGGTCTTGTACTGGCAGTAGTAGCCACGGTCCTGGCCGAGGGTCTCGTGCGCGCTGCCGTTCTGGATGTCATCGGCCTTCATGCACGTGTTGCGCTGGCGGCTAGCCCGCCAGACGCTGTCCTGCGGAAGGTTGACCGCGAACGCCGGCACCCAGGTCTTCGAGGTGAGCGCCACGATCTGGCCGGTGTTCACCTTGAGCGGGGCCTGCAGCGTGAAGGTGGTGGTGGTCCCCAGGTACCCGGTGAGATCCTCCACCGGCGACTGGGACTTCAGCCTGTAGACCGGGTTACCCGCCTTGACCTGCTTGGCGATCGGCTTCAGGATCGAGACCCTGGCCTCCGGCGGCCCGCCGTAGAAATTCTTGAAGAAGTCCATCTGCGTCTGGTTCGGCGTGGAGAGCTTGATCGACCAGGCGACCACCCTGCCGGGGTACGGGACCTCGAAGGGGTTCTTGTTCTGCCCGATCTGGGACTGGAATCCGGTGACCTTCCCGATCGCCTGGCAGGCCTCGGGACAGGCGGGGGTCGCCGGAGCGGCCGCGCCGAGCACGGTGACCTTCGGCGCGGCACCCGCGCGGCCGGTGCCGAGAGCAACCACGAGCGTGGCGGCGAAAGCAACCACCGCGACGCGGAGGCTGAGCCTGTGCAGGCGTGCGGATGCGTGGAGGTCTCGCCCCATGAACCCCATTGAACACCCTTGTTCGGCCCATGTTGCGCGGTTCCTACCAACTAGGGTTGGCGGGGCTTGGATCCGGAAACCGCATTCCAGAGCTATTTGGATGGTGCGCTCGAGACCTTCGGGATCGAGGCGGACGAGGTCGAGCGGGCGGTGATGAAGGGGGTCTGGGGCGTCTATGAGGAGGGCATGGACCGCCTGATCGAGGCGGACCTGAGCGAGGTCGAGCTCGAGGCCGACCCGGACCTCTCCCGAGCCCCGGAGCGATGACGGCCCTCGACCTCAGCCTGCGCGAACAGGCCCGGGCGATCGCGGACGGAGAGGTGGACCCGGAGGAGCTGCTGGACGCCTGCCTCGAGCGGATCGAGGAGCGGAACCCGGCGCTCAACGCCGTGGTCGCCACCTTCCCCGATGAGTCGCGGCGGATGCTCGCCGAGGCGCCGGAGGGCCCCCTGCGCGGCGTCCCGGTCCTGATCAAGGACGAGTGGCCGCTGCCCTGGCGGGCGGAGCGGGTGGGCGCGGCCCAGGTGCTGGCGGACCTCCGGCCCGGCGAGTCCGGCCCCTACCGGGCGCTGCGCGACGCGGGAGCGGTGATCGCGGGCGTCGCCAACATGCACGAGCTCGGCTCCGGCAGCACCGGTGCGGTCTCCGTCTACGGTCCCGCCCGCAATCCCTGGGACACCGAGCGCTGCCCGGGCGGCTCCTCGAGCGGCCCGGCCGCCGCAGTCGCCGGCGGCCTTGTGGCGGGCGCGGTCGGCGCCGACGGACTCGGCTCGATCCGCTACCCCGCCTCCTACTGCGGCCTGACCGGCCTGAAGCCCACCTTCGGCCGCTCGGCGATGGAGGGCCACCACATCCCGTACACCCAGACCATCGTCTCCGGTGGACTCTGCCGCGATGCCGCCGACTGCAGGCTGCTCGACTCCGTGCTGTTCGGGGAGGAGCTGCCGGCCGGCGAGCCGCGCGGATTGAGGATCGGGGTGGTGCGCGATCCGTTCTGGGACTGCACCACGGGGGTCGCGGAGGCCTGCGACTCGGCGCTGGAGGCACTCCGCCAGGAAATTCAAGGCGAGGTCACCGAGATCGACCTGCCCCACGAGCCGCTCTATCTGCCGGCCGCCCTGCTGATCGCTCAGTCCGAGGAGGCCGCCGTCCTCACTCCCGAGAACCTCAACTCCCTCGACCCGCAGCTGAGCGTGATCAATCGCGGGCTGCTGAAGCTGCGGGCGCTGCTCCCCGCGACCTTCACGGCGCGCGCTCTGCTCGTCCGCGCGCTGGCCCGCCGCACGCTTGCCGATCTGTTCGAGCGGGTGGACCTGCTGGCCTGGCCGGCGACCCCGGCGGTGGCGCCGCCGCTCGACGACCCGACCGTCGAGCTCCCCTCCGGCGTCACCTCCGCGGACCCCAGCAACGCCCGCCAGGGGACGCTCGCGAACCTGACGGGCATCCCGGGGATCAGCATGCCCGTCGGCCTCGCCGCCGGGATGCCGGTCGGCCTCCAGCTGCTCGGCCCCTGGGGCTCCGACGCCCTGCTGCTCGACTGCGCCGAGGCGCTGGAGCGCGCGACCGACCGCGAGTTCGTCGCGCTCCGCCCCGCGGCGCTGGCCTGAGGCTCCCGGAAGGGCTGAGTCAGCTCACAGTTGGAGCCTCAGCCCGCCTCCGCGGGACCCGAGGTCCCCCGCCGAGGTGATCGCCTCGAGGAGGATGGACATTCGGCCGGCGCTCCCCTCGCGGCTCCTGAACCGCGCCAAGCACTTCCTCCGCTTCCTACGGTTCCTGATCCTCTTGCACTTCTTCGTTCCGGTCGCTGCCCCCGCCACCCCGGAGGACGGAGCACCCGGTTGGATGGTCGGGGACTGGGGGGGCGGTGGCGGGGGCGGTGTCTCCGCGACGGTGTCGATCACGAACGGCCCCAGGTGAACGGTCGAGGTCCAGTTGCCGGCGTTGTCGCGCGTCCTGAGGTGGAAGTAGTGCGAGCCGCCGTCGGCAAGCGCGGGGCTGGTGGTGCCGGTAGCCGCCTCCTCTGCGTCTTTGCTCATGTCGGGGGTGGTGCTCGGCGAGGTGTCCCAGAGGTAGGAGAAGCCGTCCACGCCGGAGGGTGCATCGGCGGCCCCGCCGAAGTTCAAATCCACCGTCGTGTCGCTCGAGGGGACGTTGACGGTGTGCGAGGGGCTCGACAGGGTGGGGTCGGTGGGCGGGATCGAGTCGTGGGTGTAGGCGAAGCCGGACGAGCAGGCGGATGGGGTGTTCGCTGCGTTGAGGGCGCGGGCAGAGAGCTGGGTGGTCTGGTTCGCTCCAACCGTGACCTGGATGCCGGCGCCCTCGAAGGCGGCCTTCGTGCCGCTCGTGGGAGAGCCGGCGCAGTTCGCCTGCGTGAACACCTCGATGGTCTCGCTGTCGCCGCCGGACGTGCCCTTGACCAGGGGCGCCGTGCTGGCGTTCGACGGAGAGGCCGGGTCTGTATCGGCGATCGTCGGCGCGACGGGAATACTCGAATCCTCGACGTAGACGACCGAGTCCGAAGAGCAGGGAGAGGGGTTCCGGGCGGCGTCGGTGGCGGTGGCCCGGAAGGTGGTGGTGGTGTCGTCGACGACCGATACGGTCAAGCCCGGCGAGGCGAAGTCGGCGGCACTGCCGGTGGCGGCGAGGTTGCCCGCCGTGCAGTCGGCCCCGGTCTCGGCCCTGTAGACATGGACCGTCGATCCCCCCTCGGCGGTGCCCTTGACCTTCGGGTTCTCGTCGTTGGCAGGCGAGGCGGGTAAGGTGGCGAGCGAGGTCGGGGCCGCAGGTGGGGTCGAGTCCTCGACGTAGTCGATCGAGGAGGGGGAGCAGGGCGAGGTGTGGCCGGCGGCATCGGTCGCCGTGACCCGGAACCTGGTGGTGCTGTCGGGTGAGACCGAGGCGTCCAGGCCGGAGGCGGCGAAGTTGGCCGCGCTGTCGGTGTCGGTGAGGTTGCCGGGGGTGCAGTCCGCGGTCGTCGGGGCCTTGTAGAGCCTCACGGTCGAGCCCGCCTCGGCCGAGCCCTTCACCTTGAGGTCGTTCTGGTTGGAGGGCGAGGTGGGCACCGTCGCGTCGATCGTCGGGGCGGCCGGCGCCTGGGTATCGATCACGAACGGCCCCAGGTGAACGGTCGAGGTCCAGTTGCCGGCGTTGTCGCGGGTCCTGAGGTGGAAGTAGTGCGAGCCGCCGTCGGCGAGGGCGGGGCTGGTGGTGTCGGTAGCCGCCTCCTCGGCGTCTTTGCTCATGTCGGGGGTGGTGCTCGGCGAGGTGTCCCAGAGGTAGGAGAAGCCGTCCACGCCGGAGAGCGGGTCCGAGGCGCCCGTGAAGCTCACCTCGACCGTGGGGTCGCTGGAGGGGACGTTCAGCTGGTGCGAGGGGCTGGAGAGTGCGGGGTCGGTCGGGGGCGTCGAGTCCTCGGTGTAGGCGAAGGCGGCCGAGCAGGACGAGGTATTGCCCGCCGCGTCCGTGGCGGTGGCGGTGAACTGGGTGGAGGCGTTGGCCGCGACGCTCGCCGTCAGCCCCGGCGAGCTAAACGTGGCGGCCGACCCCTGCGCCTCCACCGACCCCGTGCAGCCGTTGGACTCGTACAGCTTCACGGTCGAGCCCGCCTCGGCCGTTCCCTTCACCTCGGGGTTGTTGTCGTTGGCGGGGCTGTTGGGATCGGTGTCGGTGATGGCCGGTGCGGCCGGCGCCTGGGTGTCCACGGTGAAGCTGCGGCTCGCCGGGGTCGGATCGGTGTTGGTGGCGGCATCGGTCGCCCGGACCGCGAACGTGTGGGGGCCCGCCGAGAGAGCGGCGGCAGGCGTATGGCTGTCGCCGGGACCCGAGCAGGCTCCGAACGCGGCGGCGTCGAACCGGCACTCGAAGGTCGAGCCGGCCTCGTCCGAGGAGAAGGCGAAGGTGGGCGTCGGGTCGTTGGTGGACCCCGAGGGGCCGGAGGTGATGGTGGTCTCGGGCGGATCGGTGTCGCCGTTCTTGGGCTGTCCGCCGCTGCCGACGATGTTCTCGTGAGGGAGCGAGTAGGTGTCCTCGAGCGCCTGGACCTTCGCCACGGCGGCGTCCCGCAGGTTCTGCGCGGCAATGCGCGTGTAGACGCCCGGGGCGTTGGGCTCGGCGCACCCGAAGCCCCAGCTGGTGATCCCGACCAGCCGATAGCCGCCGCCCTGTAGTGGCGACTCCAGCGGCCCGCCGCTGTCGCCCTGGCAGGTGTCGACCCCGCCTTCGAGATAGCCGGCGCAGACCATCGTCTGCGGGTCGAATTCAGTGCCGTAGACGCTGTTGGAGCCGCAGGTCGAGTCTGCGACGATCGGCACGCTGGCGGCGCGCAGGCTGTCGACGGTGTTGCCGCCCGAGGACGTGCTGCCCCAGCCGCTGATCTCGACCAGCACGCCGGGCGCCCAAACCGCTCCCTCGTCGGCACCCGCGATGTCGATGGCCGCCTGGCTCGTGGCGCTCTGCATGACCAGATATCCGACGTCGTTCTTCAGGCTGTTCGGGTTGTACTGGGGGTGGTACGAGACGTCTCGGACCAGATGCTCGGTCCCGGTGCTCGTATTCGAGAGCGTGGTCCTGCCCAGTACGACGCTGATGTCGTTCGGATCGATCCTCTTGGTCCCGTCCCCGCCCGGGTCGCTGGGATTGCAGTTGGACCCGCCCCCGGAGTTGCAGTCGGGATCGGTGTCCTGCACACAGTGGGCGGCGGTGATCACGATCGAGGCGGTGATCACCGAGCCGCCGCAGAACTGGCGCTGATGCGCGTTCAGGCCCGGGTACTGGGCCTGGCTGTACACCAGGGCGCCCTGCCAGGGATAGTCGGCGATCGAGGCAGATGAGCCACCGACGATCCGTGGCTCAAGGGTCTGCGCCCGGGCAGTGGGCGCGCAGGCGAGGAGCAGCGCGAGCGCCAGGCAGGCCACGGGCCCGACGAGCCACCGCTCGCACCAGCGGCGCCCGGAGGAACCCTCATCAACAATCATTTGGCGCGGGCATCAACGGTCGTTCGCTCCCTCGGTTCCCCAACCCGCCGACGACGTCAGGGTAGCGCCCAGGGTGCCCGGGGTCAGGTGTGCCGGACCTGACACGACGTCGTGTGACGCTCCTCCGGGGGACCCGGGGCGGGCGGCGGCTATCTTGCCTGCCGTGGCCGCGATCGAGACAAAGGCGCTAGCGCGCGAGTTCGAGGGCGGGATCAAGGCCGTGGACGGCGTGGACCTCGAGGTGGCCGACGGCGAGATCTACGGCTTCCTGGGGCCGAACGGGGCAGGCAAGACCACCACGGTCCGCGTGCTCACGACCCTGCTGCTCCCGACCGGGGGGCGAGCCGCCGTCGCCGGCATCGACGTCGTCGAGGATCCCTCCGCTGTCCGGCGCAAGATCGGGGTCGCCCTCCAGGAGGCCGCCCTCGACCCCCTGATGACCGGGCGTGAGCTGCTTCAGCTCCAGGCCACGCTTCACGGCATGCCGCGCGAGCAGGGCAAGGAATTGGGCGACAAGCTGCTCCACCGGGTCGGGCTCACCCTGGCCGCCGACCGACGGGTCGGCACCTACTCCGGCGGCATGCGCCGCAGGCTCGACCTGGCCGCGGCGCTCGTGCACTCGCCGCAGGTCCTCTTCCTCGACGAGCCGACCACCGGCCTGGACCCAGTCAGCCGGCAGGCGATCTGGGAGGAGGTCGAGCGGCTCAACGATGAGGGCACGACCGTCTTCCTCACCACCCAGTACCTCGAGGAGGCCGACAAGCTCGCCGACCGGGTGGGGATCATCAGCGCCGGCTTGCTGGTGGCGGAGGGAACCCCGGCGGAGCTCAAGGCCCAGGTCGGCAGGCCCCACCTGGAGCTGTCGTTGGCCGACCAGGACGGGCAGGCCGGCAAGGGCGAAGAGATCCTGGCGCGCTTCGGCAAGCCCCTGCCGGCGCGCGATGGACTGCTGCTGGTCGAGCTGGAGCACGGCGCTTCCGAGGTCGGCCCGATCGTCCGGGCGCTCGACGAGGCCGGGCTCGCCGTCGAGTCGCTCGATCTGGTCCAGCCCACGCTCGACGACGTCTTCGTCGCCAAGACCGGCCAGCACCTCGAGGGCGACGACGAGACGACCGGCGAGCAGGAGGCCGTCACCTGAACGACGGCTTCCAGAAGCGCCTGACCACGAATGCCCGTGTCGTGGCCGCCCTCGGAGCCCGATCCGTGAAGCAGACGGCTCGCCGGCCCCAGCTCGCGGCCCCGCTCTTCATCTTCCCGACGCTGCTGCTGGCGATCCAGACCGGCGGGGCCGGCCGCGCCGTGGACCTCCCCCAGTTCCCGCCCGTGGAGAGCTTTCTTGCATTCATGCTCGCCGGGGCGATCGTGCAGGCCGTCCTGCTCGCGGGCAACTCCGGTGCGATCGCGATCGCGCTCGACATCGAGATGGGCTTCACCGACCGGCTCTTCGCCGCCCCCATCTCCCGCTTCGCGGTCGTCCTGGGCCGGCTCGCAGGGACGGCGATGCTCGGGGTGATCGTCGCCGTCTGGTTCATCGCGCTCGGGCTGATCTTCGGCGCGAGCATCGAGGAGGGAGTCCTCGGTGCGATCTGGATCGTGTTCCTCACCTCCCTCACCGCGGTCGCCTTCGGCTCGCTGGTGGCGGCCATCGCTTTGCGGACCGGGAGTGCGAGCATCGTCCAGGGGCTGTTCCCGATCCTGTTCGTGGTCCTCTTCCTCTCGAGCGCCTTCTTTCCGGCCAACCTGATGCTCGAGCCCTCGGCGTCGCTGGCGGAGTACAACCCGCTGAGCTTCATCGTCGAGGCGATGCGGCAGCCGATCGTCTCGGGCTTCGACGGCGGGGACGAGCTGAAGGGGTTGCTCTCAGTAATCGTCATCCTGATCGTCGGGCTGGTCCTCAGCGGCATCGCGGTGCGGTCGAGGGCGAGGAGGGGCTGATGGGCGCCTCTGCTGACCTCGCGACGATCCGGGCGCTGATCCAGCGCGCGCGGAACGAGCTGCTGCGCGTGCCGGGCGCGGCGATTCCCGGGGTGCTGGCGCCGACGATCTTCTTCCTCGGGCTGACCTCGGTCTTCGGGAACCTCACCCTGCTGCCGGGATTCACCTCCGAGAGCTACCAGAGCTTCCTCGTGCCGGTCAGCCTGATGCAGGGAGCGGCGTTCACCGGCGCGGCGACCGGCGTCAACCTGGCCAGAGACATCGAGCAGGGCTGGTTCGACCGCCTGCTCGCCTCGCCGGCGCCGAGGCCGGTGATCCTGGCGGGCCTTGTTGCTGTCCGCCGGGCTCCGGGCGCTGATCCCGGCCATCTTCCTGCTGATCCTCGCCTTCGCGATCGGCACCCACTGGCCGGGCTTCGACGGACTCGCCGTGGCACTGGTGATCGTGATGGGAATGGGGATCGTCGCGGCGACCTGGGGGACGTCCCTCGCCCTCAAGTTCAAGACACAGTCGGCGGCCCCGCTGATGCAGGCGGGGATGTTCGTGCTGGTCCTGTTCACGACGGCCTACGCGCCGAAGGAGCTCCTCCAGGACTGGCTGCAGACCGTCGCGACCATCAACCCCGTGACCCAGGTCGTCGAGGCGGCCCGCCAGGGCTTCGTCGGCGAGGTGACCTGGGCGGAGACCTGGCCCGGGCTGCTCGCGCTGCTCGGCCTCGGCGTGCTCTTCACGGCGCTGGCGCTCCGCGGGATGCGGCGCATGACCTACTGATGGCGGTGGGGTGATGGCCGAGGCGGCCGTCTACGGGTCCTGGGAAGAGGTCCGCGACGAGGTTCTCGGGATCGCACGCGAGACGCTGGCGGGGAACTGGATCGAGGGCGAGCGGGACGGGGTCCGCTTCGGCTACGCGAGGCCCAGCCCCCGCCACTACCCCTGGCAGTGGTATTGGGACTCGTGCTTCCACGCCATCGTCTGGCGGCGCTTCGACCGGGGCCGCGCCCGAAGCGAGCTCGAGAGCCTGCTTAACGGCGGCGGGCCGGACGGGTTCATCGGTCACACGATCTTCTGGGACCGCCCCGTGGACCTGCGGAGGCGCTGGACCTACAACGTCATCTCGCGAGACGCGCTGAGCACCTCGACGATCCAGCCCCCTCTCCTCGCCTGGGCCTGGCGCATCGCGGTGGGAGACCCGAGCGAGGAGCCGCGCCTTGCCGCCCACCACCGCTGGCTCACCGAGAACCGCGACCTCGACGGCGACGGCCTGCTCTGGATCGTCCAGCCGGACGAGTCCGGGCTCGACTCCTCCCCGAAGTTCGACGCGATCTGGGGGCGGCGCGCGCACGCTCGCCTGCTCTTTCCCCTCCTCATCAACCGCAACCGGAAGCTCGACTGGGATGCGCGCCGAATCGTCGAGGGCGGCGGCCCGGTCGTCTGCGAGGTGGTGACGAACGTGCTCTGGTGCCTGGCGCGCCTCGCGATGGGAGAGCCGTCCATCACCCCGACCCTGGTGGACCGGCTCTGGGATGAGCGCCGCGGGCTTTTCCTCGACGTCGCCCGGGGCGAGGTCGCGCGGGAGGAGGAAATGGAGGGCGTGGGCGACGACCACCGGGTGACGGTCTCCACCTGGTCGGCGCTGGCGCCCCTCGCCCTGCCGGACCTGCCCGACGAGATCGCACGCCGCCTGATCTCCGAACACCTGCTCGACCAGCGCAGGTACTGGCTGCCTCTGCCGCCACCCTCGGTCTCCGCGCAGGAGCCCTCGTTCACGCCGCGCGACTGGGAGGACTGGCTGGTGCGCAAGTACTGGCGCGGCCCGACGTGGATCAACTCCGCCTGGCTGATCTGGATCGGCCTCAAGCGCCTCGGGATGCAGCCGGAGGCGATGGAGATGACGAGGGCCCTTGCCTCGGCGGTCGCCCGTGAGCGGCTGCGCGAGTTCTACGAGCCGAACGACGGCGAGGGCCTGGGCGCGGTGGACTTCGGCTGGTCCTCGCTGATCGCCGAGCTGGTCGACCCCGACCCCGCCGCGGCGGGTTCCTACCTCGCCTAGAGAGCCTTCACGTGGCGAAAGCGGATCGCAGAGCCTCAGCGTTCGGCGTTGTAGACGACCTGGATCGCGTGCAGGAAGGCGGCATTGGCATTGGCGTCAGCGGCGCCGTTGCGTTCGATGCGCAGCACGACGAGGTCGCCGTTGAATCCCCCTCCGGGGACCGTGCCCAAGCCCGTGAACAAGATCGTGTTGTTCGCGCTTGGCACCACCGACTGGTTGCCGGTTGAGGCCAGGGGGACGGTGGTGTCATCCGCACCGGAGTAGCTGTTCCCAAAGGCCGACCATGAGACCGAGCCAGCGCCCGAGCCGGACCATCGGACACCCACCGTCAGCCCCGAGCCGCTGATAGGGGCATCGGCCGGTATCTGGAAGCTGGCAAGAATCGAGTTCGACACCGTTCCGCTGAAGCTCAGCGCCGGGGTCTCGCCGGTGAACGCCACGCCCGGGTCGTTGGCGCCCAGGAAGGCGACGGAGCCGAGCTGTGAGACCGGGATGGAGACACGCCTCCCGAAGTCGTCGATTTCCGCACTCGTGACCGCATCCGGTCCGATTTCCGCATTCGTCACCGCCCCCGGTCCTATTTCTGGACTGGGATAGGTGCCGGTGAGGTCACCGCCGGCGGGTCCACTGGGCGGAAGCGAAGCTGGAACCTGTGGAGCCTGACCGACCTGGTCGGGTTTCGCCTCAAGCGCAGCAAGCCGCTGCTTCAGCTTCTTGATCCGCTTCGAGACGCTGGCGCTCTTGGTTGGGCGGGGCCCTGCCTCTCCTGCAAACGCGACCGGCATCACGAGCAGGCCGAGAATTCCCGCGGCGGCGAGCAGATGGACCGGCCCGACTCGCGACTGCACTTGGTCCCCCCCTATCGGTGCGCGCCGCAAGCCCATCAGTTAGCGGTTCGCATGGCCGGAGCGGTCGAGGCGGCGTGCCTCATCCCAGAGGGCGATGAGCATCGGGACCACCACGATGAAATTGTAGGAGAAGTGCAGGTAGGGGCGGTCCAGCGGCGAGCCGATGACCCCGGACTCCCCCATGATCCCGGCGAAGCCGCCGGCCGCGTAGAACGACCCGTGGGTCTGGTACATCCAGAAGAGGTAGAAGTGCTCGACCTGGTGGAGGCTGGCGGCGATGAAGGCGACCCAGAGCCAGGGGTTCCGGCCTCGATAGATCACGAGCAGCGTCCCGAGCACGATCCAGAGCATCGTGTCGGTGACGAAATGGACCATCTCGAAGTCGAGCTGCCCGAAGACGCCGTGGGAGACGGTGAGGTCGCCCTGGTGCACGAACAGCTGGCCGACCTGCATCGAGTGCTCCCCCATGTGCGCGATCTGGAGCACCACCAGCAGGAGGAACGCGGCGAAGATCCCGTAGGTCGCGTACTTCCACCTCGCCTCGATCGCGATGACCGGGACCCACGGCAGCGCGAACGCCAACCCGCCTACCCACATCGGAGCTCCCAGGGCGAAAGCCGCCGCGAGCCCGAGCGCCGAGTACGCGGCAGCGAGCGCGGCGAAGCGGCCCGGCACGCGCTGGAAGAGCAGGGCGCGCGGCACCAGCGGCTCGCCCGAGCGGCGGGCGGCGATCGCCGGTCCCGATAGGTCGGGCGCCGCGCGCCGCGCCCTCCGGACCTCGGCGACCACGAGGGCCACGCCGGCGAGGACGACGAGCGCCCCGATCATGGCGGCGACCCAGTGGCGGGTCACCTCGGCACGAGAGAGAGTGTTCTCGGTGAGCGGGACCTCGGTGACCAGGTAGGCCAGCAGCAGCACGGCCGCCGCGGTCAACGCAATCAGGCCGACTCCGCGCCGGCTCACATGCATCCCCCGGCGGACCAGAGTCCTTCCGGTCAGCGCACCTGCTTCCACGCCCCCGATCGTATGCCGGGCGGCGGCCGGAGGCAATCCCCAGTTTTCGGTTCGCGGAGCGCCTCGGTCAGCTTGCCTCGAGGGCGACGATCGGCCTGAGCGTCACTTGCTGGTGAGCTGGATCACGGGCGAGAGGCCCGCCTTGCAGACGAACTTGCCGGCCGTCCTCTTCGTCGCCTTCACCTGCACATAGAACGTGGTGTTGGCCGGAACGGAGCTCGGGATCCGGCCCGAGACGTTCCAGTTGCCGTTGGAGTCCGTGCTCTTGCTGTCCAGAGTCGCCAGCACGTTGCCCGACGCATCCGTCTGGAAGAGCTTGATCCCGCGAGCCACAAGACAGGCGCTCGTCGTCGTCAGGGAGCCCCTTGCCTTGACGTTCTTCCCGCTCACCGACGGGCTGCCGCTGTTGAACACGACGGTGGTGTTCTTCTTCTTCCCCGCGACGGCGGTGCCGATGAACAACCCGAGGCCGAGTGCCGCCACGGCCAGTACCACGAAGATCCTTCCTGCGCGCATACCGTTCCCTCCTACTTCGACTGAACGCAGGTTACCGCGCTACTTGTAGCGGTAGGTGATGCGGCCGCGGTCGAGGTCGTACGGGGAGAGCTCGATCTTCACCCGGTCGCCCGGCAGGATCCGGATGTAGTGGCGGCGCATCTTGCCCGAGATGTGGCCGAGCACCTCGTGGCCGTTGTCGAGCTTCACCCGGAACATCGTGTTGGGGAGGGCCTCGGTGATCTCGCCCTCCATCTCGATCTTTTCTTCTTTACCCACGCGGCAGGGCAGGGTACCGTCCCGCATCTCCTGCGGTACCGTCGCCCGAGGCATGACGCTGGAGCGGTTCAAGGAATTGCTCGCCGCAGCCAGGGGCGGCGACGAAGGGGCCTGGGCCGAGATCTTCCGCGAGCTGGCGCCGGCCGTGCTCGGCTATCTGCGGTCGAACTCCGCGCCCGATCCCGAGAACATCGTCGGAGAGGTGTTCCTGCAGGTCGCCCGCGACATCGAGGGCTTCGAGGGCGACGAGCGCCGGTTTCGAGCCTGGGTCTTCACCATTGCCCACCACCGGCTGATCGACGCCCGCCGGTACGCGGCGCGCCGCCCGATGGACCTGGTCGAGGAGCCGCCGGAGCCCGACGTAGGCGCCGACGACGCGGCCGACGAGGCCCTGGCGCGAATCGGGGCGGACGAGGTGCACCGCCTGCTGGGCTGCCTCACGGAGGACCAGCGCAGCGTGCTGATGCTGCGGGTGATCGGCGATCTCACGGTCGAGGAGGTCGCGAAGACGATCGGAAAGCGGCCGGGCGCGGTGAAGGCCCTGCAGAGGCGCGGATTGTCCGCCGTCAGGCGTGAGCTCGAGGGCGAGGGAGTACCCCTATGAGGCGAGGTACCGCTTTAGGTAATGGCATGGGATTTCCGAGGCGATTGAGTGACACCGATCAGGAGCGCCTGCTCGCGGGCGCTCCCGTCGAGGGACACGTCGAATTCGACGAGGTGGCCGCGTTCATGCGTGCGCTGCCTGAGCAGGTATCGGAGGCGCCCCCCGAGGGGCTGGAGCGGACACTCGTTCCGCGCCTGGCCGAGGCGGCGCGCACGTCCACGGCGCTCGCCGAAACGCCCGCCCCCAGCCCGATCCCCGAGCGCCGTCCGCGGTCTCGGTTCGCGCTGGTGGCCAGGGTGGCCGTGGCGGTCGCGCTGATTCCGGTGCTGATGGCGGGCCTCGCCGTCGCGGGCGTCAAGGTTCCGACCCCGGCACAGGACGCGTTCGAGGGCGTCGGGGTGGAACTGCCGAACCAGGGCGAGAAGAGCGATGACGACGCCACCCCGGTGACCAAGCCCGGCGACACCGACACGCCCGCCGATGACGCCGGCACCGACGAGGGCAAGGGCAAGAAGCTCGGCCACGCGAAGTCTCCCGCCAAGGGCGGCACGCCTCCGGGCAAGAAGCGCGGCCACGCGAAGTCGCCGGCCAAGGGCGGCACGCCTCCGGGCAAGGCGAACGGGCAAGGGCAACGGCGGCGGATCCTCCAACGCCGGCGGCGGCAGCAGCGGCGGCTCCAAGGGGAAGGGCGGCTCAGCCCACGGCAAGAGCTCCCGCGCCGGGTCAGACGAAGACCAAGCCGGCTCCCAAGGCCAAGGTGAAGGGCCCGAAGAAGTAGTCAGCGCCCCTCGAAGGTGGCCTTGCCAGGCCCCTCCTCGAGGAAGCTCTTCACGGCGTTCTGCAGGTCGTCGCTGGCGAAGAGGTCGGCGAACTGGTCGCCCGTCACGCCGTCGGCCTCCTCCACCCCGCCCTTGCGGTAGGCGCGGATGATCCGCTTGGTGGCGCCGTGCGCCAGGGTGGGGCCGTCGGCCAGGCGATGGGCGAACTTCATGCCCTTCTCCATCAGCGCGTCCTTGTCGGCCACGACGCGGTTGACCACGTTCCACCGCTCCAGCGTGGCCGCGTCGTAGAGGCCGCCGCTCATCACGAACTCGGCCGCCCGCGCGGGCCCGGCGCGCTCGGCCATGCGTTGGGTGCCGCCGGCACCCGGCGTCAGTCCCACCACGGCCTCCACCAGGCCGAACCTCGCGTCCTCCGTCGCCCAGAGCATGTCGCAGCCGAGGGAGACCTCCAGCCCCGCCGTGAGGCACAGGCCGTGGACCAGCGCCAGCGTCGGGATGTCGAGCGCCTCCAGCCGCTGGGCGGCGGTGAGCAGAGAGCCGAAGGAGCGGTCTGCACCGCCCTCGTCGACCACCTGCTGGAAGCCGTTGACGTCGGCGCCCCCAGTGAACAGGTCGCCCTCCGCTCGCCACACGAGCGCCCTCGCGTCCGAGCCCTCGACCTCGTCGATGCACTCCACCAGCGCCTGCCAGGCGTCGATGCCGAACAGGTTCAGGGGCGGGTTGTCGAGCACCATCACCGCGACGTTGCCGTCGCGCTCCAGCCTCACCGGTGTCGTCTTCGTCTCTGCCTCAGCCATCTCGTTCTCCTTTAAGTTCGAAGCTTCTCGGCGGCCGCCGCGATCTCGTCCTCGTCCCCGGGGCCGGGCACCCACGGCAGCTTCAGCGGGTCGTCCTCGTAGCGGGGGATCACGTGCAGGTGGAAGTGGAACACCGTCTGCCAGGCGGCGGCGCCGCACGCGTTGAGGACGTTGATCCCGTCCGCATCGAGCTTCTCCTTCATGCGCTTGGCGAGGCGCTGCGCCGCCAGGATCGAGGCGGACAGGTCATCGGGCTCGATCTCCAGGAGATCCGCGGAGTGGGCGCGCGGGACCACCAGCGCGTGCCCCGGGGTCGCCGGGTTGATGTCCATGAAGGCGACCGTACGCTCGTCGGAGTCGATCGTCTGGCTCGGCACCGAGCCCTCGACGATCCCGCAGAAGAGGCAATCCGCCATCGGGCGGAGGCTATGACAAACGAACGGCCCGCCGATGGCGGGCCGCTCGATGCTGATGGTTCAGTTGATGATGCTCTCGGCTATGGGCCCGGAGGGGGCGGGGGTGCCGAGAACGTGACCGGCGAGCTCTGCCCAGCTAACCTGCATGCAGATGAACTGCCGGCCCCTCTTCTTCTTCTTGCCCTTCTTCTTGCTTCCGACCCTGCGCGTCCGCCTGGTCGACCGTCGCCTGCACCACATACGTCTGCGGGAGCGTCGCCGGAGGCGTCGGGGCAGCCGGCCTCGGCAGCGTCGCGCTGTAGTCGCCGTTCGGGCCGGTCACAGTGGTGACGGCCAGAGGCTCAACCGCGCCGGTGGCCGTGTTCACGTACTGGAACCGGATGGTGCGGTCCTTGCGGCAGCTGCTGCTGGCCCCGACGTTGCCCGAGGCCGTGACGCTCGTCGCGGTGGACGGGACCGGGTTCGGCGAGACGAGCACGCTCACCCCGCCGGACACCTGCTTCGGTCCGGCCTTCCCGATCGCGCCTGGGGCGACGACCAAACCAATCGCCAGTGCGCACATTGCGCTGGCGCTGATGATCCTACGCATCGAATTACACCTTCCCTAGCTGTGTGTGGGTAGTGCTTTGGTAACCCAGTAAGCGGCACGAACCGAGCGGGGGGTTACGCGGCCCGTGCGTGGGGGCTGGACGGAATGGCTAGCGCAGCTCGCGTGCGAGGGCCAGGGCATCCTCGCGATCCGAGATCTCGCCGGCGAAGCTGGCGGCGCGCAGCTCCTCCAGCAGGCGGCCGATCTCGGGGCCGGGCAGCGGGCCCAGCTCCTTGGCGAGCTCGTCTCCGCTGATCGGCGGGCGCGGCGGACCTTCACGGTGCCAGGCCAGCGCGTCGGGCAGCATCTCCCGGGCGAGGTCGAGGTGGGCATCCACCATCTCGGGCCCCGCGATCGGGCCGGTACCCCTGGCGGCCAGGCGGTCGGCGACGCTGAGCAGCGTCACATCCACCCCAACGGGACCGGTCGCCTCCAGATAGGCGTACACGTCACGCCGCGATAGCGGGCGCTGGTGAATCAGGAACCCGAGCCGGAGATGGTGCCGGGCCAGCCCCTGGAGCTGGGCGCTGAGCCGGCGGCTGGTCCGAAAGCGCCGGCAGATCTCGGCGGTGATCCGGGCGCCGACCTCGTCGTGGCCGATGAAGGTGACGTGGCCGGATCCCTCCTCGCGCGTCTCCGGCTTACCGAGGTCGTGGAAGAGGGCGCCGAACCGGAGCGCCCCGGCCCGGGTCAGCTCGTCGGCGAGCGGCTCGGCGAGGAACTCCCTCAGCTCCCCGGCGAGATCGCCCGCGAAAGCGTCGAGATCGCGCTCGATCGTGAGCCACTCCTCCAGGACCGCGAGCGTATGACCGAGCACGTCGAGGTGGTGGTTCGGATTCTGAACCACCCCGCGGAGTGCCTCCAGCTCCGGCAGCACGACTCCGGTGATCTCGAGCTCGTCCATCAGCTCCAGGCCACGCGGAGGCCGGGGGCCGGTGACGATCCCTCGCAGCTCGGCGAACTGACGCTCCCCTGCCGGCTCCGCGGCCCGCGGAGCTGCCGCGCGTGCCAGGGAGATGGTCTCCGCCTCGAGGCTCAGCTCATGCCGCGCCCCGAGCCGGGCCGCCCGCATCAGGCGCAGCGGATCCTCGCCGAACGCCTCGCTCGAGGCCGCCCGTAGCACTCGCGCCTCCGCATCCGGGAGGCCGCCGGTGGGGTCGATCAGCTCGCCACCAGCGAGGGGAACGGCGATGGCGTTGAGCGTGAAGTCGCGGGCGGCGAGGTCGGCCTCGATCGTCGCCGCGCGAAGCGCCGCGACGTCCACATGCCAGCCGTCGGCGCTGGACGCGGCTCGCCAAGTCGCGTGCTCCTCGGAGAGCGGAAAGGCGAAGCCCCCGGCGACCTTTGCGATCGCCCTCGCCGCCGCCTCCTCGGTCCCGGGCTCGACCGCGAGGTCCGCGTCGCGCACCGGCTCGCCCAGCAGGGCGTCGCGAATGGCACCGCCCACGATCCAAGCGTCCCCCTCGGCCTCCTCCAGGGCGGTCCGCGCCGCCGCGATCGAGTGCGCTTCAGATAGAGCGTCTGACAGCGAGGCGGGCCGGCTCATCGGTGGAAGTCGCGAGGCACTCGCGAGGAGATCCCGCAGGTCACCTCGTAGTTGATCGTGTCCAGCCGGGCCGCCACCTCCTCGGCGAGGATCCGATCCGAGCCCTGGGGGCCGATCAGCACGGCCTCGTCGCCCTGCCGGACCTCGGTCTCCGGGCCGAGGTCGATGGTGACGTTGTCCATGGAGACGGTGCCGACCAGCGGATAGCGGTGCCCGCCGACCAGCACCTCGGCGTTGTTGCTGAGCCCGCGGCGAACGCCGTCGCCGTAGCCGACGGGCAGCACCCCGATCCAGGTGTCCTCGGGCGCCCGCCAGCTCCTGCCGTAGCCGGCGCTCGACCCGGCCTCGAAGCGCTTCACGTCGGCGACATGCGAGCGCAGCTCCATCGCGGGCTCGAGCTCCCTCGCGGCTGGATCCTCACCGAAGGGATCCATCCCGTAGATCGCGATCCCGCAGCGGACCATGTCGAAGTGCGACGCGGGCTCCCGCAGCGTTGCGGCGCTGTTGGCGGCATGGACGATGCAGCCCGGCGCCAGCCCCCGCACCTCCTCGGCGACCGGGCGGAAGGTGTCGAGCTGCTCGTCCAGGAAGGAGTCGCCCTGCTCGTCAGCGGTCGCGAAGTGGGTCCAGACGCCGGCGAGCTCCAGCCCTGCGTCCTGTGCACAGGCCCGCGCCAGCTCGACCACGGTCTCGGGATCGCGCTCACCGAGCCGACCCATGCCGCTGTCGTGCTTGACGTGGACCCTGACGGTCAGCCCCAGCTCGCCGGCGAGACGGGAGCAGAGCTCGCGAAACCCCTCCCGCCAGACGGCCACGTCGGCGTCGGCGGCAAGCGCCTGTCTGAGCTCGGACTCGGTCAGGGCGCCCATCACGAACAGGGGAGCTTCGGGGAAGTGCAGCCGCAGCTCCTCGGCCTCGGCCGCCGCCGCGACCGCGAGCCTGGAGGCGCCGCCGCGCATCGCCGCGGCCGCCGTGGGCCCGGCGCCGTGGCCGTATCCGTCTGCCTTGACCACGGCGCAGAGTTCGGCGTCCCTCGCATGCCGCTTCAGGACGCGGCAGTTGCGCTCGATCGCGCCGACGTCCACCCGGGCCAGCGCCCTGCCGGTCTCGGTGGTCTCCGTGCTCATGAGACCTCCAGCCCGGCGGGGATCGAGTCGATCACGTCGCCTGCGATCACCGAATCCGCTCCGATTCGCTCGGCGGCGGCCCTCCCGGCGCGGGCGCCCGCGACGACCGCGGCGCAGGCGCCGGCGAATGGATCGAGGCCGCGGGCGACCAGCGCTGCGGTCAGCCCGGAGAGCATGTCCCCCGTCCCCGCCGTGGCCAGCGACGGGCTGGAGATCCGGTTGACCGCAACGCGCTCTCCGTCCGTGACGATCGTGTCGTCGCCCTTGAGCACCACGATGGCCCCGCTCGCCCTGGCTGCCTCGCGGGCGCTCTCGAGCCGCCTCGCGCCGATCGCCTCGGAGTCTGTGTCCAGCAGGCGGGCAAGCTCGCCGGCGTGTGGCGTGAGGATCGTCGGTTCATTGCGATCTGCCAGCCGGTCCAACTTGGCGGCGTGGGCGTTGAGCCCGTCGGCATCGATCACCAGGGGCACCTCGACCCGCTCCGCCACGTCCAGGGCCAGCCGCTGAGTTCCATGCTCACGGCCCATGCCGGACCCGAGCACGACGCACGCGGCGCGCTCGGAAGCGCCGAGGATCTGCTCGAGCGCGGCCGGCCGCAGCGCCCCGTCCCGGCTCGCGCATCCGAGCGACATGACCTCGGTCAGCTTCACCTCGAAGATCCGCTCGAGGTCGGACGGCACAGCCACCGTCGCGTAGCCGGCGCCGGCGCGGATGGCCGCCTCGGCGGCCAGGCAGACCGCGCCGGTCAGGCCGCGCGAGCCGCCGACCACCAGGACCTGCCCCGAGGTGAACTTGGTCGAGTCCGGCCCGCGATGGGGCAGGAGCCCGAGCACCGACGGAGCGATCAGCCCCGCGGACGCTTCAACGGGGTCTCCCTCGGGAATCCCGATCGGCGCCACCCGCAGCTCGCCGGTGCGCCGCTTGCCGGGGGCGATCCAGTGGCCGAGCTTCGGCGCGTGGAAGGTGATGGTGAGGTCGGCCTCCACCGCGGTTCCCTCCACCTCGCCGGTCGAGGCGTTGACCCCGGAGGCGATGTCCGTGGCGATCACGGGCGCGTCCGCCCCGTTGATCGCCTCGATCGCCCCCGCGGCGGGGCCCCGCGGGTCGCCGGCGAAGCCCGTCCCGAAGATCGCATCCACGATGGCGCCGGCCCCGTTGAACGCCGGCGCGACCTCGCTGGCCTCCACGCTGCGAGCGGCCGGATAACGCTCCAGGTTGGCGCGGGCGTCCTCCGAGAGGTCGTCGGGCGGAGCGAGCAGCAGCGCCTCGACCTCGTAGCCCGTCTCGGACAGCTTGCGGGCGGCCACCAACCCGTCGCCGCCGTTGTTGCCCTTGCCGCAGACGACCGCGACCCGCCCCGGCCGCGCCACCTCGGCGGCCGCTCCGGCGACCGCCGTGCCGGCCGTCTCCATCAGCTCGAGCGATGGCACGCCCTGCTGCTCGATCGCCCAGCGATCGATCGCGCGCATCTGATCCGCGTCGAGGCACGGCTCCAGCCAGCTCTCCATGTCGGGCGCCAGACTACGCCTGACTAGGCGGTGGGGAGGGCGATGGCGACCGCAGCTGCCGTGTCGCGCGAGTGCGTGAGCGAGATCGAGATGTCGCGGCCGGCGGCCATCGCCGCGGCCCTGCCGGTGAGGCGCACCGCCGGGGGCTCGCCGGCCTCGATCTCTATCTGGGCCGGGGGCAGGCCGGTGCCGAGCGCCTTGATCACCGCCTCCTTGGCGGCGAAGCGGGCTGCGAGATGGCGGCCGGGACGAGCGCGCTCGCGCGAGTAGGAGAGCTCGGCCCGGGTGAAGAGCCGCTCGGCCAGCCGCGGCCGGCGCTCGAGCGCACGCTCGACCCGCTCGATCTCGATCAGGTCTATTCCAACGCCCGCCGGCATCGCCATCAGAGTCCAATCACTCGACGGTCACCGTCTTCGCGAGGTTGCGCGGCTGGTCGACGTTCAGGTCGTTGAGGCGGGCGATGTAATACGCGAGCAGCTGCAGCGGCACGATCGCCAGGATCGGCTGCAGGATCCAGTCCGTCGCGGGGACGGACAGGGTCTGGTCGGCGACCTCGGCGACCTGGTCGCTGCCCTCGGTCGCGATCGCGACCACGTCAGCGCCGCGGGCCCGGACCTCCTCGACGTTCGAGAGCACCTTCTCGAGCACCGGGCTGTCGGTGGCGACAGCCACCACCGGGGTCGACTCGTCGAGCAGCGCGATCGGGCCGTGCTTCATCTCCCCCGCGGCGTAGGCGTCGGTCGGGATGTAGGAGATCTCCTTCAGCTTCAGGGCGCCCTCGAGGGCGACGGGAAGGCCGATGTGGCGACCGAGATAGAGAAAGAAGTTGTGTTTGTGCTCGATCTCCGCGATCCTGCGCACGGGGTCGTCCACCATCTCCAGGGTCTCGCCGATCCGCGAGGGGATGTGCTTCAGCTCCGCGATCAGCTCCGCCAGGCGGTCGGGCTCCATCGTCCCTCGCAACTCCGCGAGCCGGAGGCCCAGCAGGTACATCGCCGCCACCTGGCTGACGAACGTCTTGGTGGCGGCGACCCCGATCTCGAGGCCGGCGCGCGTGAAGAGGACGGCGTCGGAATCCCGGGTCGCCTGGCTGCCCATGATGTTGGTGACGGCGAGCACCTTGCAGCCGCCCTCCCGGGCGAGCCGCATCGCCGCGAGCGTGTCGGCCGTCTCCCCCGACTGGGTGATGCCGATCACCAGGTCGTTCTCGCGGAGCACCGGGTCGCGGTACCGGTACTCGGACGCGACGTCCATCTCGACAGGAATCCGCGCCCACTGCTCGATCGCGTAGCGGCCGATGAGGCCGGCGTGGTAGGAGGTCCCGCAGGCCACGATCACGATCCTCTCGATGTTCCGCAGATAGTCGTCGTCGAGGTCGACGTCGGAGAGGTCGACGCTGTCGATCTCCGGCAACCGGTCGGTGATCGTCTCGGCGACGGCGTCGGCCTGCTCATGGATCTCCTTCAACATGAAGGTCTCGTAGCCGCCCTTCTCGGCAGCATCCTCGTCCCAGTCGACCTCGTCCGCCTGGCGGTCGATCGGGTTTCCCTCGGTGTCGGTGATGCTCGCGCCGTCGTCGTTGACCGTCACGACCTCACCGTTCTCCACCATGAGAACCCTGCGGGTCTGCGCAAGGAAGGCCGGGATCGCCGAGGCGACGAAGTTCTCGCCCTCGCCCAGGCCGACGATCAGCGGGCACTCCTGCCGGGCGGCCACCAGGGTGTCGCGGTGGTCGAGGTGCATGGCGACGAAGGCGTAGTGGCCGCGCAGGTCGTTGAACGCCTTCCGGACCGCCTCGGTCAGGTTGCCCTCGTAATGGCGCTCGATCAGGTGGGAGACGATCTCGGCGTCGGTCTCGGAGCTGAACGTGTGTCCCTCGTCCTGAAGCTCGCGGCGGAGCTCGGCGTGATTCTCGACGATGCCGTTGAGGACGATATGGACCTTGTCGTCGCAGTCGCCGTGGGGATGGGCGTTCTCCTCGGTGACCCGGCCATGTGTGGCCCAGCGGGTGTGCGCCACGCCGATCGTCGCCGGTGGCGCCGCGACCGCGACCGAGCCCTGGCCGTTCTCGGAGTGCTCGTCGACCGCCGAGCGGAGGTTCTGCGAGGTTGCCGACAGCGCGCACGCTGTCGATCGCGCCGTCCGAGATCACCGAGACGCCGGCCGAGTCATAGCCTCGATATTCGAGCTTCTCGAGTCCGGCGATCAGCAATTCCCGGCACGGTCGGTTACCGACGTATCCGACGATGCCGCACATAAGAGGCAGTACAGGGTAGTGCCCAGATGGCCTCTAGCCAAGCTCTGAGCGGGCGATCTCCACCAGGCGAGTGAGCACCGCGTCGCGTTCGGCCTCGTCGGGCGCCTCCACCATCACGCGGAGCAGCGGCTCGGTTCCGGAGGCACGCACCAGCACCCGTCCGCGCCCCTCCAGCTTGCCGTTCTCCTCCTCGACGGCGCTCCAGAGCGCCTCCGCTCCGTCAATCGCCGACCGGTCCGCGACCGTGACGTTCTCCAGCCGCTGCGGGAGCCGCTCGAACGGCTCGACGTCCTCCAGCCGGCGGTCGCCCAGCGCCCGCATCGCGAGCAGGGCCGCCGCGATCCCGTCGCCGGTCGGGGTGAAGTCGGTCCAGATGATGTGCCCGGACTGCTCGCCCCCCAGGTTCCACTCCCGCTCCAGGAGCGCCTCCATCACGTAGCGGTCGCCGACCTTCGTCTCGGCGATCTCGATGCCGTCGGCGCCGAGCGCCTGATGGAAGCCGTAGTTGGTCATCACGGTCACCGCGACGCCACCCGTCAGCTCACCGCGATCGCTCAGATGGCGGGCGGCAAGCGCGATCAGCTCGTCGCCGTCGCGGACCGTGCCCCGCCCGTCCACCGCGATCACGCGGTCACCGTCCCCGTCGAAGGCGAATCCGATCTCCGCGTCGGAGCCGGCCACGCGCTCCGCCAGGCCCTTCGGCGCGGTCGCGCCGCAGTCGAGGTTGATGTTGGTGCCGTCGGGCTCGGCCGCGATCGCGTCTACCTCGGCGCCGAAGCGCTCGAAGATCGCGGGGGCGGCCCGGTAGGTGGCGCCGTTCGCGCAGTCGAGCGCGACCTTCCTTCCCGAGAGATCGAGTGAGAAGGCGGTGCGGAGCTCCCGCAGGTAGTCGTCGAACGCTCCCTCGAGCGTTCGCACCCGCCCGACCTCCGATCCCGCCGCTTCCTCCAGGCGGCCCTCGATCGCCGCCTCCGCGTCATCGCCGAGCTTGGTCCCTCCAGCGTCGAGGAACTTGATCCCGTTGTCCTGGAAGGGGTTGTGGGAAGCGGAGACGACCCCGGCGAGATCGAGGCCCAGGCGGCGAACCAGGACGGACGCCGCGGGGGTCGGCAGAACGCCTCCGAGCAGCGCGTCACCGCCGCCCGAGGCGATGCCGGCCGCGAGGGCCTCCTCCAGCATCGGGCCCGACTCGCGGGTGTCGCGGATGATCAGGACCTGGGGGCGGTCCGCCTCGCATTCGAGCGCCGCCGCTCGGCCGAGGCGAACGGCCAGGTCGGGGGTGAGGAATTCGCCGACCGCCCCCCGGACCCCGTCGGTGCCGAAGAGTGTGCGCTCCGCCAAGGGCCGGCGCTATCTCTTCGAGAACTGCGGCTTCTTGCGCGCCTTCTTCAGCCCCGCCTTGCGGCGCTCCTTGACGCGCGCGTCGCGGGTGAGCATCCCCCGCTTCTTCAGCTCCAGGCGCAGCTCAGGGTCCGCTTCGCTCAGCGCGCGTGCGATCCCGTGACGGACCGCGGAGGCCTGACCTGAGATGCCACCGCCGTGCACGCGCACCCGCACGTTGACGTTGCCCTCGTAGCCTGTCTGGACCAGGGGCTGTGTAACCACCGACTGGAGATAGGACCGCGGGAAGTACTCCTCGAGGGTCCGGCGGTTGACCTGGATGTCGCCGCTGCCGGAGGTGAGCACCACTCGCGCCACCGAGGACTTGCGCTTGCCGGTCGCGAGGAAGCGGGCGTCGCCGGACAGCTTCGCCGGCTTGGCGGCAACGGGGGTCTCCTCGGCGGCCTCGCCGATCAGCTCCCGCTCGCGGCGGGCGCGCTCCTCCGCCTCGGCCTCCTGGCGGGCCTTCTCCTCGGCGCTGAGCTCGCGCTCCGGCTCGATCGCAATCGGATCGAGCTCGGCGCCGGGGACGACCTCGGGCTTCTTTTCCTTCTTCTCAGGGGTCTTTTCCTCGGAGCCCGCAGCGGCCGGGGCATCCTCCTTGGGCGTTTCCTCGGCCTTGGGGTCCTCCTGCGGCTCCTCGGCCTCTTCGGCCTTGGGCTCTTCGGCCTGGGGCTCCTCCGCCTCCGGCTGCTCGTCCTGGCGCTGCTCGTCGTCGGCCATCAAATCTCCAGCTCCAGTTGCTCTGGCTTCTGCGCCTGATGGGGATGGTCGGGCCCGGCATACACCTTCAGCTTCCGGAGCTGCTGGCGCCCGAGCCGGTTGCGCGGGAGCATCCCCTTGACGGCGCGGCGGATGACCTCCTCGGGCCGCTTGGAGAGCAGGTCCCCGAGCGACTGCGAGCGGATGCTCCCGATGTAGCCGCTGTGCCTCCAGTAGAGCTTGTCCTCGCGCTTGTTGCCGGTGACGGCGATCTTCTCGGCGTTCACGACCACCACGAAGTCCCCGACGTCCACGTGCGGCGTGTACGTCGGCTTGCGCTTGCCGCGGAGGACGCTCGCGATCTGCGTGGCGAGCCGCCCGAGCGTCTTGCCCTCGGCATCGACCACGTACCAGTCCCTTTCGCGGTCCTGGGCGGTCGCCTGGTAGGTCTTGGTTGCGGCGTTCATGACAAAAAGGCGCCGCGCCTGGGCGCGGCAGCCGGGGGATGATAGCTAGGCACGGGCCGTCCGCAGGCGAGAAGGATGTAACGGCGGTACCGCCGAATCCTGTGGTTATACTGCCGCGCCAGCAAAGCCCAATCCTCACCGATCTTCGGAGGGGAACGGGGGAACCGCTGGGAACGGAGCGAATCCGTTCCCTGGGGCGAATTGGACACATAGGTCCATAGCGCCGCTCTTTCGGCGCGAGCCCGCCAGCTAACCCCGTAGGCGAGCGAAAGAGTGCGAGCGAACCGACCTGACATCCGAGCGAACCGCGCCGCGCACGCCGTGGCCGGACTGGCCGCTGCGATGACCCTGATGTTCGGGACCGGCGCCGCCTGGGCCCAGACCGGCGGCGCGGCCCCCGGCGAGACCACCACCCCCGCGCCGACCACCCCGACGGCTCCGAGCGGCTACGGCCAGGTCTTCCCCATCTCGTCGGCGGTCGCCCACAAGTACGGCGACGGATTCGGCGCCTCCCGCGGCACGCGCGGCCACCAGGGGCAGGACATCTTCGCCCCGTGCGGCTCGATGCTGGTCGCGGTGACCAACGCCAGGGTCATCTACCGCGGCGTCCAGCGCTCCGCCGGGAACTACGTCGTTCTTCGCTCCAAGGCGCTGGGCCAGGACTTCGCCTACATGCACCTGCAGTCCCCGGCGCCGCTGACGAAGGGCCAGATCGTCTCGACGGGCCAGTTCGTCGGTGCCGTCGGCGACACCGGCAACGCCCGCGGCTGCCACCTCCACTTCGAGATCTGGATGGGCAAGTGGTACCGGGGCGGCAGCGCGGTCGACCCCCTCCCCAGCCTGCAGCTCTGGGACTCCTACTCCTAGCGGCCACCAGGCCGCCGTACTCACGAGCGTAGGCCGGCGGGCGCGCCCTCGCGCCACCGGCGACTAGCCGTTAAGCTGAACCAAGTGGTTAACTTTTCCGCCCTCGCGGTCATCCTCAACATCAAGACGTTCGGCGGCGCGGTGATCCTGGTGGTCGCCCTGCTGATCGCCGTCAGCGTCCTCTACCGGCACCCGACGCGGCAGTGCCATCGCTGCGGCAAACGGGTGCGCCTCGACCAGCGCGTGTGCAGGCACTGCGGCTACGACTTCGAGCCGGTCAGGACGACTGTGTAGGGCCTTCGGCGCCCGGGTCCTCGCCTATTCCCACTCGATCGTGCCCGGGGGCTTCGACGTGACGTCGAGCGTGACCCGGTTGACGCCACGGACCTCGTTGATGATGCGGTTGGACACCCGCTCCAGCAGGTCG
Organism: uncultured Solirubrobacterales bacterium; assembly: GCA_963752605.1. Taxonomy (GTDB): domain Bacteria; phylum Actinomycetota; class Thermoleophilia; order Solirubrobacterales; family 70-9; genus CAVVYW01. The sequence goes on along the minus strand of CAVVYW010000005.1, from coordinate 50,274 downwards.
TAGGGAAGCCGGGCCCAGTCGGCGGTCATCGCGTCGTCGGAGGTCACCGCGCGGATTACGATCGGGTAGGCGTAGGAGCGCTCGTCGCCCTGGACGCCGACCGAGCGGACGACGGGCAGGACGCAGAAGGACTGCCACAGCTCGCGGTAGAGACCTGCGGCGCGGATCTCCTCTTGGAGGATCGCGTCGGCCTCGCGCAGGATCTCGAGCCGCTCGCGCGTCGCCTCTCCGCCGACGACCCGGATCGCAAGGCCCGGGCCCGGGAAGGGCTGGCGCCACACGAACTTCTCGGGCAGCCCCAGCTCGGCGGCGACCGCGCGGACCTCGTCCTTGAACAGCATCCGCAGCGGCTCGACCAGCTCGAGGTCGAGGTCCTCGGGCAGGCCGCCGACGTTGTGGTGCGACTTGATCGTCGCCGCGGCGCGGCCGTCGCCGCCCGACTCGATCACGTCCGAGTAGAGCGTCCCCTGGACCAGGAAGCGCGCGTCGTCGATCTTCGCGGCCTCCTCCTCGAAGACGCGGATGAACTCCTCGCCGATGATCTTCCGCTTCGTCTCGGGATCGTCCACCCCGGCGAGCCTCTCCAGGAAGCGGTCGGCGGCGTTGACGTGGACGAGCGGCACCCCGAGGCGGTCGCGGAAGGCCTCGACCACCTGCTCCGCCTCGTCCTTGCGCATCATCCCGTGGTCCACGAAGACGCAGGTGAGCCGATCGCCGATCGCCTGGTGGACCAGGAGAGCGGCGGTGGCGGAGTCCACTCCGCCGGAGAGCCCGCAGATCGCCCTGGCATCGCCGACCTGCGTCCGGATCGCCTCGACCTGCTCCGAGATCACCGAGGCGGGCGACCAGCTCTCGCGGCAGCCGGCGATCTCCCGCAGGAAGCGGGTGAGTACCTCGGTCCCATTCGGCGTGTGGACGACCTCCGGGTGGAACTGAATCCCGTAGAGGCCGCGCCCGGTGTCCTCGAAGGCGGCCACTGGGGACTCCGGGCTGGAGGCCAGCGCGGTGAAGCCGGGCGGCGGCTCGAAGACGGTGTCGCGGTGGCTCATCCAGCACTGCTGCTCGGCCGGCAGGTCCTTGAGCAGCGTGCCGCCTCCGTCGCGCAGCGTGAGCTGGGCGCGGCCGAACTCGCCCGCCGGCGCCTGCTCGACCCGGCCGCCAAGCTCGTGGACCATCAGCTGCATCCCGTAACAGATGCCCAGCACCGGGACCCCGAGCTCCAGCAGCTCGGTGCGAAGCGCGGGAGCGCCATCCGAGTACACGGAGGCGGGCCCGCCCGAGAGCACGAGCGCCCGGGGTTTCCGCTCCCTGATCCGCTCGATGGGGATGTCGTGCGGGAGCAGCTCGCTGAACACTCCGCACTCCCTGATTCGCCGCGCTATGAGCTGCGAGTACTGACCCCCGAAGTCGAGGACGAGCACCTCCTCTGTGTCGACCGCCGCGGCCGCTCTCCTCGACCCGCGGGTCGGCGTCGGACGTACTCCTTTCAGGAACTCGAGGCCGTTCGACGGCCCTAGTCATCCGAGACGGCAACTCCCGTGGTGACGGCGGCACGGCCGTTCGAGCCCATGCCGACCGACTGCTCGCGCTGCAGCTGCTTGCCCTCGGAGATCAGCGCGGGCGCGACCATCACCTCGGCGCGGTGGAACTCGGCGATGTCGGCGTACCCGGTGGTCGCCATCGAGGTGCGCAGCGCGCCCATCAGGTTGAAGGTGCCGTCGTTCTCCTGGGCCGGGCCGAGCAGGATCTCCTCGACGGTGCCGTCCTGCGGCGTCGCGACGCGGGCGCCGCGCGGCAGGGACGGATGGAAGGTCGCCATGCCCCAGTGGAAGCCGCGGCCGGGTGCCTCCTTAGCGCGGGCCAGGGGCGAGCCGATCATCACCGCGTCGGCGCCGACGGCGATCGCCTTCGAGACGTCCCCGCCGGTCCGCATGCCGCCGTCGGCGATCACGTTGCAGTACTGGCCCGTCTCCATCATGTGCTGGCCTCGCGCCGCGGCGACGTCGGCGATCGCGGTGGCCTGGGGAACGCCGATCCCGAGCACTCCGCGCGTGGTGCAGGCGGCGCCGGGGCCGACCCCGACCAGGACGCCGACGGCGCCGGTGCGCATCAGGTGGAGCCCCGTGTTGTAGGAGGCGCACCCCCCGACCAAGACGGGAACGGGAAGCTCGGCGATGAACTCCTTCAGGTTGAGCGGCTCCGTCTGCGTCGAGACGTGCTCGGCGGAGATCACGGTTCCCTGGATCACGAGGATGTCGAGACCAGCCTCGAGCGCCGCCTCGTGGTGCTTGGCGACCCGCTGGGGGGTCAGCGAGCCCGCGGCGGGGACGCCCATCTCCTTGATCTCCTCGATCCGCTGGGCGATCAGCTCCGGCTTGACCGGCTCGGCGTAGATCTCCTGCAGCTTCCTGGTCGCGACCTCCTTGGGCGCCTTGGAGATCTCCTCCAACTTCGCGTCGGCGTCCTCGTAGCGCGACCAGATCCCCTCGAGGTTGAGCACCGCAAGGCCCCCGAGCTTGCCGATGATGCCCGCGGTCTCGGGGCTGACGACCCCGTCCATCGCGGAGGCGACCAGCGGCAGCTCGAAGCGGTACGGGCCGAGCGTCCAGGTGATGTCGATGTCGTCCGGGTCGCGGGTGCGGCGGGACGGGACGATCGCGATGTCGTCGAAGCCGTAGGCCCTGCGTCCCTTCTTGCCTCGTCCAATCTCGACTTCCATTACCGCACCCTACGCTCGTTCGCGGACAAAAAAGCCCCGGCGGGCCGGGGCGCAAACCAAGAGATGACGCTCTTTCCGGCGTTGTTGATCACTCGATTCAACGCCCCCACGAGGATAACAGCGGTCGATCGCGCGCCCGGGCCAGCGTCAGGGGGTGAGCGTTACCGATGCCCAGGACGTCCCGGTGGAATCGCAGATATAGAGAACGTTGCCGGCGACGTCATAGACCATCCGCCCCACCTCGGCCGCACTGTTGCACTCCACTGGGTCGGGAGCGCCGCCGACCGTCGTCGTGTTGAACCAGCCGAGAACCTCAGTCTCGTCGTTGAAGTCGGTCCCGAACGTCGCGTCACCGAAGTTCTGGAGCGGACCCTGAGTGAAGAGGCTGTCCGCTGTCCAGAAGCCGTCGGCCACCAAGTTGCCGGGACCGAATCGGTAGATGGCTGCGTCTCCCCCGAAGTTGATTCCCCCGGTCGGCGCGGTTGTCGCAGCGAGATCGAGCCCGCTGACAGTCCCAATTGTGGGGGTCGGATAGCTCCCGGCCAGCTCCCCGCCCGCCGGGCCGCTCGGGGGAGGCTCGTGGTTGCCGGCTTCCCCTCGAGCGCGGCCAGCCTCTGCTCGACGCTCGCAAGCCTTCCCTTCAGCTTCTTGACCTGCTTCGTTGGGTTGGCGCTCTTGGTCGCCCGTTCATCGCCGTCGCCAGTGGCAACCGCGGTGCCGGTCAGCGCGATGAATACCGCGATCAGGCCCCAGACATGCGAGCGGATGTACTGGCTTCCCCGTCGAGGCATGCCCTGACCATGTTCCTCTCCGCCAGCAACGTGTCAACCCCAAGAGTGGGTAGGGCTCAGCGAACCGCGGCGGGTGCATCGAGGGCGTTCACCTCGACGCGGTGCGCGAGCCGCTCGACCTCCGCGGGGTCGATCGTCCCGGCGCCGAAGTGCTGGGTGGACTCGGCCCCGCACGCGACCGCGCGGCGCAGGCAGTCCTCGGACGACTCGCCCTCGAAGCGGCTGGCGATGAACCCGGCAAGGAAGGCGTCGCCCGACCCGACAGTGGCGACCGGCTCGAGCGACGGCGCGGTCACCTCGTAGAGCCGGCGGTCCTCCCCGTCCAGCAGCGAGGCGACGCAGCCCTGCGGGCGAGTGATCACGGCCTCCATGGCGCCGAGCTCGATCAGGTTCCCGGGCGCGGCAAGCAGGTCCTGGCGGTCGTTGAACTCGTGGCCGACCGCGCCCTCGGCCTCGCTCACGTTGGGCGTCACCGCGGCAGGCTCGGCGCGGAGCCCCGCGACCAGCGGCTCACCCTCGGTGTCGAGGATCGTCTCCACTCCGAGCGCCTTCAGGTCCGTGACCATGCGCGCCGCGAAGGAGGCGGGGACCGACGGCGGCAGGCTGCCCGCAATCACGCAGATGCGCGCCCCGTGCGCCAGGTAGAGGAGCTTCTCCACGAACCGCTCGAGCTCCTCGTTGCTCACCTCGGGCCCGCGCTCGTTGATCTCGGTCTGCTCGCCGGTGGTCGGGTCGATCACCGCCAGGTTGGTCCGAGACTCGCCGGCGATCCAGGTGAAGTCGGTGAGGATGGACTCCTCGGCCAGACTCTCCATCAGCCGAGCGCCGGTGGGCCCGCCGGCCAGCCCGGTCGCGATCACCGGGCGGCCGAGCAGCTTCAGCGCCCTGGCGACGTTGATGCCCTTTCCCCCGGCGACCGTGCTCGCCTCCACCGCGCGGTGGCGGTGTCCCTGGCGGAAGCTCGGAACGGCGACGGTGCGGTCGATCGCGGCGTTGAGCGTGACGGTCAGGATCATCGGCCCCTACCTCTCTCCAGCCTCTCCCGTCGCCTTTGCATTCTCTCCTCGTGCATCTTGCGTCTCTCGTCCGGAGTCCGTTCCCTCGCCTCCCGCCGCACCCGACGGCTGTTCGTTGAGGGATTCTCACCGTTCGCGGGCCTGTGCCCACGGGCTGCAATCAGCACGCCTACAAGTATCACGATCGCCCCCAGGAGAAGGAGGGTTATTGGGTTCTGGGCGGTCGCCACCGCCTTGTCCACCAGGCTCGCGGCCTCGACCGAGCGCGAGGCGACCAGCGGGGTGCTGGCCGCGGCCTCGCCGTCCACGGTGACGGTGACCCGTCCGAGCTCCTCGCCCCTCTCGACCGCTCCGCTCACCTCGTCCGGCGCCTCGACGGAGGTGTCCACCGCCTGACCCTCACGCGTCTTGACCCGGACCGCTTCCTTGGCGATCAAAGGGAGGGTGTCGCCGCGGTAATCCAGCTCGGGGTCCGCCAGCTCCTCCCCCTGCTCAACGGGCACGGACGTCCGGTACAGCGAGAAGCCGTAGTCCATCAGCTCGAGCGTCTCGGCGTCGCGGGCCGGCTCGCTGGAAGCGCCGAGCACAGCTGAGATGAGCGTGGTCGAGTCGCGGGTGCCGGCGCCGACCAGCACGTAGCCGGCCCCGATCGTGTGGCCCGTCTTGACGCCGCTGATGAAGGGCTGGTCGAGGACCAGGCCGTTGCGGCTCGTGACGCGGCGCGGATGATCCCCGCTCTGCAGCACCGCGGTCGGGCTGTCGACGATCCGGGCGAAGAGCGGGTTCTCGAGGAGCCGGTCGGTGAGGGTGGCCAGATCGGCCGCGGAGGAGTAGTTGGCGGGATCATCGAGCCCGATCGGGTTCGCATAGCTCGTGTTGCTGAGGCCGACCGCCCGGGCCGCCCGGTTCATCTGTGAGACGAACGCGCCCTCCGAGCCGGCCACACCGACGGCCAGGGTCTGCGCAGCGTCGTTGGCGCTCGGGAGCAGGAGCCCATAGAGGAGGTCCCGCGCCGTCATCTTCTCCCCGGGGCGAAGCCCGAGCAGGATCTCCGCCGCGGCGATCGGCTGATACGGAACCGCCGTCACCATCTCGTTCGGCTTCAGCTTCTTCAGCGCCAGGTAGGCGGTCATCAACTTGGTCGCGCTCGCAATCGGCAGGCGGCGCTCGGCGCCCTTGCTCGCCAGCACTGCGCCGTCCCTGGCATCGATCAGGATCCACGCCTTCGCGGCGATCTGCGGAGGCCGGGCCGTGCCCGCCTTCGGCTCAGCCTGTGAGCCTGACTGCGGCGCGGGCGGCGGAGCCGCCGCGGGCGGCGCCTGGCCCGGCGCCTGCGGGGCGATCGCAGCGGCGGCCGCCGCCAACGTCACGCAAAGGGCGGCGACGCGCGCGCGCACGGCCCCCCTGGAATCGCCCGCCCCCGTCGGCATCAGCGCAAGGCTATCCGCTGGCCCTGGATCAGGACCTGGGGGTCGAGGTCGGGATTCATCGCGAGGATCTCGTCCACGTCGATGCCCGTCTCCTCGGAGATCTGGGCCAGCGTGTCACCCTCGCGGACCACCCAGACCCCGCGGTCGACCGCCTTTTCGCCCTCGCGGGTCGGCCCGCTGGACTGCTCGGTCGCCGGGCTGTCGTCCTCGTCATCGGAGCTGCCGCCGTTACTCGCGATCACGATCACGATCAGGAAGAAGGCGGCGATGATGGCGGCGACGGCGGCCACCCGGGCGATTCGGTTCGGTCGGTAGTCCGGCATCGGGCGGCGCGATAGTAGTGCGAGTCAGCTAATCAGCAAGCTCCCAGAGCGCGGCTCGAAGCCGCTCCGCCGCCGCGCCCGGATCGTCTGCGCCCGCGATGCTGCGCGCCGCGGCGACCAGGATGGAGGCGGGGCGGCCGGGGGCCAGTGCAGGGCCGAGCTCCTCCACCCTGCCGCCCTGCGCCCCGACTCCGGGAAGCAGGAAGATCGAGTCGGGCATCAGCTCGCGAAGCCGCGCCAGGTGCTCGGGCGCGGTCGCCCCGACCACCGCGCCCATTCCGCTCAGCCCGCTCTCGCCGGCGAGGCGGGGCGCCCGCTCGGCGACCAGCTCCGCCAGGCGCTCGCGCAGCGGGGCCCCCTCCAAGTCCCGGTCCTGAAGGGAGGCGGCGCCCGGGTTCGAGGTCCGCACGAGCAGGAAGACGCCGGCGCCCGCCGCGGCGGCGGCGTCGACCAGGGGATCGATTGCATCGCCGCCCAGCAGGGGATTCGCGGTGAACGCGTCGGCGCCGAGCCCCGCGACGGGTCCCCAGGGCGTCTGGGTCTCGCCGACCAGCGCCTGGCCATATGCCTCGGCGGTCACCGGCACGTCGCCGCGTTTGCCGTCGGCGACCACCAGCAGGCCTGCCTCGTGTGCCGCCCGGCACACATCGGCCAGGGCGCCCCAGCCCGGAGCCCCGAGACGCTCGAAGCAGGCGAGCTGCGGCTTCACCGCCACACAGGCCGGGCCCGCCCGCTCGATCAGGGAGCGACAGTGCTCGGTCACCGCGACGGCGGCTCGCTCCGCCGTCCCGGCGCGGTCGGCGTCGGGAGCCGAGTCCGGCCCGAGGGCGGAGGGATCGGGATCCAGTCCGAGGCAGACCTGGCTGCGGCGCTCGACCGTGAGCGCCTCCAACCTGTCGGCGAACGGCGTTGGGCTCAGCTCGTCAGCCCGCTCAGACGATCAGCCCTCGGCCGCAGCCGGGGCGCCGCCACTCCCCTTCACCTTCTTCTTCAGGCCCGATCCGGCCGAGAAGCGCGGCACCTTGCCACCGGGGATGAAGATCCGCTCGCCGGTACGCGGATTCACGCCCTGTCTCGGCCCGCGCTCCGCCACGGAGAACTTGCCGAAGCCGGTGAAGTTGACCTCGCCGCCGTCTTGGAGGACCTGAGTGATGGCGTCCAACAGCGCATCGACGGCTTGACCGGCCTCCTTCTTGTTGCCGATCCTGCCGTCGCGCGCGAGCACGTCCAGGAACTCAGCCTTCGTCACGTCGTGCCTCCTCGAGTTCGAGTGGCGCCAGCCTAACAGCGGTTTCTGACGGCTAGCCGCCGCTGATCGCCATCTCGCCGACCAGCAGGGGGCTGCTGCGAACGGAGCCTCCGAAGGGCACCCACCGCGAGTCCGAGCCCACGGCGATGATGCCGGCAAGGGTCCCGAGCAGATCCCCCGCGATCGTGAACTCGCGAACGGGGTCGGCGAGCTCGCCGCCCTTGATCTCCCGTCCCGTCGCCCCGACCGAGAAGTGCCCGGTGACCGGATTCACGCCCGAGTGCAGCCCCGCGACGTCGGTCACGTAGACGCCGTCCAACGCCTCGGCGAGCAACTGATCGAGCGAGGGCTCGCCGGGCTCGATCATCAGGTTGGAGGGGCTGACGTCGGGCGGCGAGCGGTAGGAGCCCCGCGATGCGTTGCCGGTCGAGCTGGCCCCGCCCCGGCGGGCCGTGTAGCTGTCGTGCAGGTAGGCGAGCAGGCGGCGCTCGGAGATCAGCTGGGTTCGCCCGCGGGGAATCCCCTCGCCGTCGAACGGCGAGCTGGCCAGCCCGCCGGGGTCGAGCCCGTCGTCGACGAGATCGAGCGCCGGAGACGCGAGCTCCTGGCCGAGCCGGTCGGCGAAGGGCGAGCGGCCTCGCTGCACCTCGTCCGCGCAGAGCGCCCCGCCGATGAAGCCGGCGAAGCTGGCGGCGACGCGGTCCGAGAGGACGACGGGACAGGTCCGGGACTCGGGCTTGCCCGCCCCGAGCATCGAGGCCGCCTCCTCGGCCGCCTCGGCGCCGATCGCCTCCGGATCGAGATCGCGTGGGGAGCGGCCGACCCCGAACCCGAGCCCCGTCTGGACCTCGCCGTCGTCACCGGCGAGGGCCTGCAGGTACGCGTAGCACTGGGAGACGGCGAAGGTTCCGGACGGCCCCCGCGAGGAGGCGAGCGCCGCCTCCCCGTCCGAGTCCACGTAGACGACCTCCTCGACCCCGGTGACCTTGTCCACGGCGAGAGCCGTCCGCTCGATGGACTGTGCGAGCTCGATCACCTCAGTCGTCTCGGTGGTCGCGACCGCCTCGTCGCGAAGCCCCTCGATCTGCTCGGCCTCGCCGGCCGCGTCGGGCGGCGCCGCGTGCTCGTCCGCGTCGGCGACGCGGGCCGCGGCGGCGGCCGCTTCGGCGACCTCCCTCAGCCCCTGGTCGGAGAGGTCGGTCCCGAAGGCGTAGCCGGAGCGGTGGCCGATCCAGGCGCGAACCCCGACGCCGCGCTCGCTCGCCTCGGTCAGGCTCTCCACTTCGCCCTTGTGGACCCTGATCTCACGGCCCCGCGAGCCCTCTGCCCAGGCCTCGGCATCCTCGGCGCCCGCGCCGATCGCCGCCTCCACGGCGCGGCGGCCGATAGCCTCGAGCCCGTCCGCCGCCATCAGACCGCCGTTCCGCCGACCGTCATCCCGCGGATCCGCACGTGGCCCTGTCCGGTGCCGACCGGCGCCCGCTGCCCGGCCTTGCCGCAGAACCCCGTCTTCATCTCGAAGTCAGACCCGACCGCGTCGATTCGGGTCAGCGCCTGGAGGCAGTTGCCGATCAGGGTGGCGCCCCGGCACGGCCGGGTCACCTTGCCGTCCTCGATCAGATAGCCCTCCGCCACCCCGAAGACGAAGTCGCCGGTGGCGGGCTCCACCTGGCCTCCTCCGAACGAGACCGCGTAGAAGCCCCGGTCCACCTCGGCGATGATCGCCTCGGGATCGGCGTCGCCCGGCTCGATGCACGTGTTGGTCATCCGGGGGATAGGGAGGTGGCGGAAGCTCTCGCGACGGCCGTTGCCGGTCGAATCGGTCCCGTCGCGGCGGGCGCGAAGGCGGTCATAGAGATAGGAGCTGAGCTTCCCCTCCTCGATCAGCATCGTGCGCCGGCACGGCGTCCCCTCGTCGTCGATCGCCCCGGAGCCCCACTCGCCGGGCATGCTGCCGTCGTCATAGGCGGTCAGCAGCGGCTCGGCCACCCTCTCCCCCATCTGGCCCGCGTAGACGCTGGCGCCCTTCTGCACGGCGTCCGCCTCGAGGCCGTGGCCGGTCATCTCGTGGAAGAGGACGCCGCCGAAGCCGCCGCCCACCACGACCGTCGTCTCCCCCGCCGGGGCCGGGTCGGCGCCGACCAGCGTGATGGCCTTCTCCGCGGCCTGATCAGCGATCCGGCCCGGGTCGTCGGTGAGCAGCTCGAAGCCGCGGAGCGCCCCCAGGGTCTCGAAGCCCGTCTCCACCTCTCCGTCCCTCCTGGCGACGACCTGCGCCCCGAGTCGGACTCGGGTGCGATCGTCGGTCGCGCGCAGACCCTCCGAGTTGGCGACGTCGACGCGCCGGCGTCCCTCGCTGTAGCTGACGGTGACCTGGGTGACCTCCGAGCCGGCCTCGCGGGCGCGCGCGTCTAGCTCCCGGAGCAGGTCGGCCTTGCGCTCGGCCGGAACCGACTCCGGATCCACCTCCACCTCCGCCGGGTCGGCCGGCTTGGGCGCCGGCACCGGCTCGGGCTTCGTCGCGGCCTCTCCGATGGCCGAGCTGAGGTCGCCGGCGGCGTGCAGCAGGTCCTCCTCGGCCAGGCCGTCCACGTGGGCGAAGCGCGTGAACTCGCCTTCGACGACGCGGATCCCCGCCCCGCGCTCGCTGCCGGCCAGGGGCCTCTCGACGCGCGACTCGTCGATCGTCAGCGAGAAGCCGCTGCGGTCCTCGCAGAAGAGCTCGGCGAAGTCGCCGCCCCGGGAGAGGGCCCGCTCGAGCACCCTCTCGGCGACCGCCGCGTCAATCAGCACGTGTCTGGCGGGCTCGTCGCGGCGGCCCCGCGAGCTCGATCACGCGGGCCGCGGCCTTGAAGAGCGCCTCCCCCTCCTCCGTGTCGGCGGGAAAGCCGACGGCGCGCCCGCCGCGGTAGTAGACGCGGGCGAACGGCTTCCTCAGGTGGCGCCGGCGCCGCAGGTAAGCCGCCGCCTCGTCGGCGTAGCCGGAGACCCGGTCGAGCAGGCGATGGGGCTTCGTCGCCATCCGCTCAGCCCGGGAGTCCGCGGAGCGCAGCCCGCAGGTCGAAGACCATCAGCGAGGCGAGCACGAATCGATCGGTGACCGCGACGGCGACCAGGTCTCCCTCCCGCACGCAGAAGACCTCGCCGTCGGCCGTCGCGATGTGAGCGTGGGCCGCCTTCTCCCCACCGGCCTCGTCCGCCGCCTCGAGCAGCTCGCGGGTCGCCCCGCCCCAGGCCACCGGGTCGCCGCTGGCGGCGAGGACCTCGCCGTCCCCGGCGAGGATCGCCGCGCCTCGCAACTGCGGCGAGGCCTCCTCGAGCGCGGCCAGAGCCGCGGCGGCGTCGGGGGTGGTGGACGCGTCAGCAAGTGCCACTGGGTCAAAATAGCGGCCGTGTCCCTCGCGCAATGGTCCTGGCTGACTGTGGTCGTCGTCTGCGGGCTGGCGGTGATCCTGCTCGCGGTCGGCGGTTACACCGGCTACAGCATCGTGGTCGGCGCCGTCGGGGCGTCGGCGGCGGTGAATCTCTTGTAGCTGGATCCGGCTAACCAGCCCGATACGGCTTCGGCATCTCCTCGGGGTCGTGCCGGGAGCTCTCCGGCTCGACGTGGATCAGGACCTCGGCGTTGCCGAGCTCGGCCTCGATCGCGTCGCGCAGCGCATGGGCGAGCTCGTGGGCCCGCTCCAGGGTCGTGCCGTCCCGGAACTGGACGTGCATGTCGATGTAGCGTCGCCGGGGCGCGATCCGGGCCCGGAGCTTGTGGTAGCCGACCATCTCATCGGGACGGGCCCGTGCGATCGCCGCCTCGATCCGGTCCATCTCCTCCGGCGGCGGTGACTCGTCCATCAGCGCGCCGGCGGAGCGGCGGAGGAGCCGGACCCCCGCGACCACGATCACCCCCGCGACCAGGATCGCGACGATCGAGTCGATCTCCACCGCTCCGGTGGCGTCGACCAGGACCAGCCCGACCAGCACGCCAAGCGAGGTGAGCGCGTCGGTGCCCGAGGTGTGCAGCGTCACCGGCCAGCGCCGGCGACTCGTGCCGGCGGGCCTGACGGCGGAGGAAGGTGGCCACGCCGGCGTTGGCCAGAGCGGAGAACCCGATCACCGCGATGCCGATCCCGAGATCCTCGACCTCCGCGCCGCCCGCCAGGCGGCGGACCGACTCGTAGATGATGATCCCGGCGCCGACCAGGATCAGCATGCCCTCGATCGACGCCGCGACGCTCTCCGCCTTCTCGTGCCCGTAGGGATGCTCGGCGTCGGCCGGCGCGTCGGCCCGCCGCACCGAGATGAAGGCGATCACGGAGGCGATCAGGTCGATCGAGGAATGGATCGCCTCGCTGAGGATCGCGATCGAGCCCGTGACCGCCGCGGCCGCAAGCTTGAGCGCGATCAACAGCGAGTTGGAGATGATCGAGACCCCGGCGGCCGCGGGCTTGGTGATGGTCATCGCGGCACCTCCACCCCGAGATGCTCGGCCAGGGCCCGCGCCGCCCGGCCGCGATGGCTGATCGCGTGCTTCTCGTGGGGCGCGAGCTCGGCCATCGTCCTCTCATCGCCGGGCCCGGTGTCGTCCGGGACGAACGCGGGGTCGTAGCCGAAGCCGCCGCCTCCCCTGGGCTCGCTCGCCAGCGTGCCCTCGCAGCGCCCCTCGAACAGTCTCTCCTCCCCGTCCTCCGCAACCAGCGCGATCGCGGCGACGTAGGCGACCCGCCGGTCCTCGGCGCCATCGAGCTCGGCGAGGAGCCGGGCGAGGTTGGCCTCGTCGCTCGCCCCCTCACCGGCGTAGCGGGCGGAGCGGACCCCGGGGCGGCCGTCCAGGGCGCGCGCCTCGATCCCCGAGTCGTCGGCGATCACCGCCCTCCCCGTCGCCGCGTTGGCGGCCCTCGCTTTGCCGAGCGCGTTCTCCGCGAAGGTTGTCCCCTCCTCCGGCGGCAGCTCGACCTCCGGCGGAAGGGGTTCCAGGTCGATCCCGGGAAGGGCCTCGCGGAGCTCGCGAAGCTTGTGCTCGTTGCGGGTCGCGACCACCAGGGGGCCCATGCGGAGGCTCTTCCCGATTGCTCCCCGGCCTACCCGGGAAGCCCCCCGACCGCCTTGTCCTGTGTCTCGCGCAGCCGAGCGATGCCCTCCTCCGCCAGGGCGAGCAGCTCGTCCAGGTGGGCCCGGGAGAGCGGCGTTCGCTCGGCGGTCGTCTGCACCTCGACCAGGCCACCGTCGCCGGTCATGACCACGTTCGCGTCCACCTCGGCGGCCGAGTCCTCCTCATAGTCGAGGTCGCAGAGCGGCGCCCCGTCGACGATGCCGACGCTGATCGCCGCCACGGACTGATTCAGGGGGAGCCGCTCGAGGTCTCCGGCCTCCACCAGGGCGTTGAAGGCGAGTTGCAGCGCGACGAAGCCGCCGGTGATCGCGGCGCAGCGCGTGCCGCCGTCGGCCTGCAGCACGTCGCAGTCCACGAAGATCGAGCGCTCCCCCATCGCCTCGAAGTCCACCACTCCCCGGAGCGACCGGCCGATCAGGCGCTGGATCTCGACCGACCGGCCGTCCTGCTTGCCGCGGCTGATGTCGCGGGCCTTCCGGTCCCCGGTGGATGCGGGCAACATCGCGTACTCGGCCGTCACCCAGCCCCTCGCCTTGCCCTCCATCCAGCGCGGGACGGAGTCGGTCGCCGAGGCGGTGCAGATCACCCGCGTCTCTCCCTGCTCGATCAACGCCGACCCGGTCGCCGTGCGAACGAAGCCGGCCTCGATCGAGGTCGGCCTCGGGTCGGCGGGGGCGCGGTCGTAGCTGCGGCCGGCGGGCATCGGCGCCAGTGTGTCACTGGCGCGACGGCTTCGCCATCAGGTCGCGACCGCAAGCGGCCGCCCCACACAAGTCGCTTCGGGCTTCGCCCTTCGCTCCGAGGTGGAGCGGCCTGGCGGTCGCTAGCTAGTGGAAGTTGACCTTGTTGACGGCCTGGCGGATCTTGTCGACGATCGTCTCGGCGAGCTCGAGGCCCTGGGCGCCTTGGAACCCCTTCATCGCGGCGACCATCCCGACCATCAGCAGGGCGACGAGCAGGATCAGGCCGACGTACTCGACCGTTCCCTGTCCGCGCTCGCCGTGAAGCGAGGAAAGGCGCCTCCCGGCGCGGGCGACGACTTCTGGCATCTCGTTACCTCCTGGGCTCGTTTGGCCAGGATCGTCGGATGCCCGGGCAAACCGATCCAGACCGGGATGTGGCCGAAGCCGATCGACTCCGTGCCGAATCCCGCTACCGCCTCCTTCTTTCATAGAGTCCGCGCCGATGGCCGAGCGGCAGTCGAAGGGCGACATCCTCGCCCTCGAGGAGGAGTTGGAGCGGGAGCGGGAGGACGCCTCCAGGACCTTCGAGGACGTGCAGCGGAGGCTCAAGCGGGCCGGGTCCGATCCGCGGCTCCGCGGGGAGACCGAGCGCCGTCTCGTCCAGCAGAGCGAGGAGATCCAGCAGGAGCTCGAGGCGCTCGAGGCCCAGATGGAATCCCGTCTGCACGACGCCGTCGCGGAGGCCCGGCAGGAAGTCCAAGAGCGGCTCCGCGAGGGGGCGGCCGACCGACCCGCTGAGGACGCCGATGCATCGGAAGTCCAGAAGCGGGTCCGCCAGGACATCGAGCGAGAGATTGCTGAGCGGATCGAGGAGATCCGGTCGGGCGTAGAGCGCAGAGCCGGCGAGGAGATCGACGTTGCCCGGCGGGCGGCCGAGCAGCGCCACGAGTCCGAGCTTCAGATCCGCGAACGCGCCATGCGGCGCGAGAGCGAGTCCGCCACGAGGGCCGCCGAGGCCGCGCAGAGGCGGCTCGACGCGCTGGTCGGAGGGATCGAGGAGGCACGCCGCCAGGTCGAGGAGGCCGAGACTCGGCTGGGCGCCAAGACCGAGCGGCTGCAGAGGGAGGCCGCGGAGCACCTGAAGGCGGAGTCGCGCCGCATCGAGGCCCGGGCCGAGGCAAAGCTCGACGCCGCGGTCGAGCAGGCCGAGGAACGGGCGAAGGCGGCGGAGCAGCGAGCCGCGAAAGCTGAGGAGGCACGCCTCGACCGCGAGGCGGACGCACGCTCCAGCGCCGCCGCCTGGCTCCGTGGGCAGGTCGGCGCGATCGAGGCGAAGGCGGAGCGCGCCGCGCGAGAGCAGGTCTCGGCCGCCCGCCGCGACGCCGTCGAGAAGGTCTCGCGCGAGTCGGACGAGCGAATCGCCCGGGAGAGGGAGAAGGCGACGCTCGACGCCGAGGCCCGCGCCCGGAGCGAGGTCGCCCGCGCTCGTCGAGAGATCGAGGCGGAGGCCGAACGGCGCTTCGCCGAGCGGGAGCGTGAGCTGGCGGAGGGCGACCCCGAAGGGGAGGCGGCCCGCTATCAGGAGCTGCGCGACCGGATCGGGTCCGTCCGCGAGATGGCGACGCGGGCCCCGGCCCGCGCCGCGGCCGCCCGGATCGAGCTTCCAGAGATGAGGGAGGCGGGGCAGACCGAGGAACCCCAGGAGGAGGCGCCCTCGGAGGAGGCCCCCGCCGAGGCGGAGGAACCGGAGACGGAGGAGCAGCCCGCGGTCGAGCAGAAGCGCAGGGACGAGAAGCGGGCGAAGCGCAGGGCGGCGAAGGAACGGCGACAGGCCGAGCGGGCAAGGGTCAGGGCTGAGCGCAAGCGGGCCGCGCCGGATGCGCCGATGGTTGACGTCAACGAGGCGACCTTCGAGCAGCTGCGCCGGCTCGGCCTCTCGGTCACCCAGGCAACGCGCGTCATCGCGTACCGGCAGCGCCAGGACGGCTTCGACTCGATCGACGACCTGGACACCGTCCCCGGCTTCCCGAAGTCCTTCCTTGACGAGCTGAAGCAGCGCCTGAGCGCCTAGCCGCGAGCCTCATCTCTTTTTCCTTGACAGGTGACCAAAAGGTCACCTATACTTCACCGCATGGAAATGGACGCGGTGTTCAAGGCCCTCGCCGATTCGACGCGCCGAAGCCTGCTCGACGAGCTCTTCGAAGACGACGGGCAGACGCTGACCGCGCTCGAGGAGCGACTGCCGATGACGCGCTTCGGCGTCATGAAGCACCTGAAGGTGCTCGAGGAAGCCGGCCTGGTGAGCACCAGGCGCAACGGGCGCGAGAAGCACCACTTCCTGAACCCCGTCCCGATCCAGCTCGTCTACGACCGCTGGGTCAGCAAATACGCGAGGCCGATGACAAAGACGCTCACCGGCCTGAAACGAGAGCTAGAGGAGGAAGCATGAAGAGTGAACCCGAAGGCGGGCTCGTCCTGGAGCCCACCGACACCACCGCCGTTTTCGAGATCTACATCAAGACCAGCCCGGAGCGGCTCTGGGAGGCGATCACCGATCCCAAGATGCGCGCCCAGTACAGCTTCGGGGTCGAGACGATCTCCGAATGGACCGAGGGCTCGAGCTACAAGGGCTCGGTCCCCGGTGTGATCGACATCGCCGAGGGCGAGAACCTGGAGGTCGACCCGCCCAAGAGGCTGGTGCAGTCATTCACCGCGCTGTGGAGCGACGAGGTCAAGGCGTACGGCGCCACCAGGATCACCTGGGAGATCGAACCCGTCGGCGACGACTCGTGCCGGCTGACCGTGATCCACGACCAGCTGCCCGAGGGCGCCAGCTCGGAGCTCTATGGCGGCTGGCCGATGATCCTCTCCGGCCTGAAGACGCTGCTCGAGACCGGAGAGCGGCTGACGACTCCCGGCTCGCTGCGCTACGCGCAGGCCGCGAGCTGAGGCGGAGTGGAAGCGATGGCATCCCGCGATCCGCGAGTCGACACCTACATCGATGCGCTGCCGGACTGGCAGCAGCCCATCTGCCGCGAGGTGCGCGACCTCGTCCACGCGGCAGATCCAGAGGTCGCCGAAACGATCAAATACCGGGACCGCCCCTACTTCGTCCTGGAGGGCAACGTCTGCGCGCTGCTGGGAGCAAAGAGGCACGTCAACGTGTTCCTCTATGACGGCGCGATCGTTCCCGACCCGGAGAACATCATCACCGGGGGTCACGACAACGAGACGGGCCGCTTCATCCGGATCCACGAGGGCGAGGAGATCAACGCCCCCGCCCTCCAGGAGATGCTGAAGCGGATCATCGCCAACAACCGCGCGGGCGGTTGGCGCAAGCTGAAGCGGGAGGCGAGCGCCTGACCAGGTTCCGCTAGGCCTCGGCGAGCACCGGCCAATGGCGAGCGATCCGCTCGCGGTGCGGACTCGCCGGGGCCTCCGGCGCCCGCCGCGGCTCCGCCCCGTCGCCGAGCGCCTCGAGGGTCGCCACCACCGAAGCCGCCAGGGCCCCGAGCGCGTAGCCGCCCTCCAGGCAGGCCAGCACCGGGACCGACAGCTCCGATGCCAGCTCCCTGATGCTCGCGGCCATGTCGGCATACGCCCCCTCGTCCAGCTCGCACTCGGCGAGCGGATCGTCGCGATGGGCGTCGTACCCGGCCGAGAGGCAGATCAGCTCCGGCTGCCACTCCCGCGCGATCGGCGCGGCCACGTGCTGCACCAGTGAGAGGAAGTCGTCAGGGCCGCTGCCCGGCGGAACCGGCAGGTTCACGTTGAACCCCTCCCCCTCTCCGGCGCCGACGTCGCCCGGCGCTCCCGTCCCGGGATAGAGCGGGCTCTGGTGGATGCTCGCGTAGAGCACCTCGCTCGAGTCGTAGAAGATCGCCTCGGTCCCGTTGCCGTGGTGGACGTCCCAGTCGAGGACCAGGACGCGATCGAGGCCGCGCTCCGCCAGCACGTGAGCCGCTGCCACGGCGACGTTGTTGAAGAGGCAGAAGCCCATCGCCCGGTCGCGTTCGGCGTGATGGCCGGGGGGGCGCAGGCCGCAGAAGGCGAAGCCGCCATCGTCGAGCAGCCGCTCGGCCGCCGCGGCGGCGCCCCCGGCCGCGTGCAGGGCCGCCTCCCAGGACCCGGCGCTGGCGACGGTGTCCATGTCGATCATCCCGCCGCCCGCGCCCGAGAATCGCTCGATCGCCTCGACGTGCTCCGGTGCGTGGACCCGCAGGAGCTGATCGCGATTCGCCGCCGGAGCCTCGATCCGCTCCAGCCCGAGCCAGTCGCGCTCGGAGAGCGCCTCCTCGATCGCGGTCAGGCGGCGCGGGTTCTCGGGATGGCCGCCCGTCTCGTGCTGGAAGGAGCTCGGATGGCGGACGTAGAGGCCCATATCACGGGTACCGTAATCGGCCTCCATGCAGCAGAACACCGTTGACGTCGCCGTGGTGGGCGGCGGGGCCGCCGGCCTCTACGCCGCCCTGACCGCGGCGGAGGCCGGCGCCCGCGTCAGGCTGATCTCGCGGAAGGAGCTCTCCGACAGCTCCAGTTACCGAGCCCAGGGCGGTCTGGCGGCGGCGATCGGGGAGGACGACTCGCCCGAGCAGCACGTCGCCGACACGCTCGCGGCGGGCCGCAACGCGTGCCGCCCATCGGCAGCGGAGATGCTGGCGCGGGAGGCGCCCGGGGTGGTCGCCGAGCTGGAGCGACGGGGCGTCCCGTTCGACCGCGACCCGGACGGGAGGCTCGCGCTGGCCCTCGAGGGCGGCCATTCCCGCCGGCGCGTCGTCCACGCCGGAGGCGCCGGCACCGGCCGCCTGATCACCGAGAGGCTCGCGGCGATCGCCGCGGACCAGCCCGGCATCGAGGTGGAGGAGGAGGCCTCGGCGGTCGCCCTCTGGGGCGGCGACGGCCACTGCCACGGCGTGATCACCGAGGCCGGGCCGCTGGCGGCGCGCGCGACGATCCTCGCGACCGGCGGCGCCGCCGCGCTATGGGCACGGACCACGAATCCCTGGGGCGCGATCGGAGCGGGAATGGTGATGGCCTCGTTCGCTGGAGCCGAGCTCGCCGACCTCGAGCTCTGCCAGTTCCATCCGACCGCTCTGGCGGCCTCGGGCTCACGGGCCGACGGCACCCTGGTGACCGAGGCGGTCCGTGGGGAGGGCGCCCGGCTCCTGAGCGCCAGAGGCGAACGCTTCACCGACGAGTTGGCGCCCCGGGATGAGGTGACCCTGGCGGTACTCGACCAGATGGAGCAGGACGGGACCGACCACGTGCTGCTCGACATGCGTGAGCTCAGCGAGGAGCGCTTCCCCAACGTCTTCGAGGCCCTGCGGGTGGCCGGATACGACCCGGCCGATCAGCCGATCCCGGTCGCCCCGGCCTCGCACTACGTGATGGGCGGGGTGGCGACGGACCTCGACGGTCGCAGCTCGCTGCCGGGGCTGTTCGCGGTGGGCGAATGCGCGTGCACCGGCCTTCACGGAGCGAACCGACTCGCCTCGAACTCGCTCACGGAGTGCTTCGTGCTCGGCGCCAAGGCCGCCGCGGCGGCGGCGGAGGAGCCCGCGCCCGCCGATGCTCTCCCCGACCCGCCCCAGTTTCGGTTCGAGCCGCCACCGGTCGAGACGCGGGCGGCGGTCTGGCGGCTCGCCGGCCCGCTGCGCCGGCGGGACCAGCTCGAGCAGCTGCTCGAGGACCCCTACCCGCTGGCGCGCCAGATCGCCCGCTTCGCCCTCGCCAGGGAGGAGTCCCGGGGCTCCCACCAGCGGGTGGAGTTCCCCGAGCCGGACCCGCGGCTGGACGAGGGGCACCTGGTCTCCGGCGAAGCGGAGCTGCGCTGGGAGACCTGGTCGTAGCGCAGCGGCCGCTCCAGGCGTCGCCTATGCGTACTCAAAATCGGTGTAACGGGGGTACTTAAAACTTGTTAATCCAGGCTTAACGGTGTGCCCTTCCGCACATGGTTCAATGCCCGCGCCTGAGATAGGTCCGAGGAGCGGAAACGGACGCAGGGTCGGACGAACCGCCGGAGGACTTGTACATACGGGGCTTGTTGTCACGGGGCTCAAGGAGGAGTTGTATGTATCGGTTCAGTCGCTGCATCTACCGGGAGTTGGCGCCGCGCGTCGAGGATTGCGGTGACGTCGCCACCTCGCAGGCCCGGCACAAGCTGCTGGAGGCCTCCGAGGCGACGATGAGGCGCCTCGCGGCAGACCGCCGCCACTTCGCGCGCCCGACGCGCACCCTCTTCAACGAGGTCCGCGAGCACTTCGCCCTCGCCGAGCAGGTTCGGGTGTACATGGTCATCGAGCGCTACGTCGGTCTGGCGGTGGATCACCTGGAGCGTCTGCCCGACGACGTATGCCTCGACGGCAGGCCCCGGAGTTGCCTCGCGAGCACACGCAAGGGCACCCCCTGCCAGCGCGAGCCGCTGCCCAGCCGGGACTACTGTCCGTCCCACAAGCACCTCGAGGAGCAGACGAGCACCCTCGAGGCCGGCATCGCCGCTTAGCGCAGGGTTTGGGGTCTAGGGGGAGCGGGCCCCGGCTCCGTCGGGGCCTCGGCCCCACCCGCGATAAGTTCGACCCATGCTCCTGGGCGTCGACGTGGGCGGGACCTTCACCGACGCCGCCCTGTTCGACGGCGAGCGGCTGCACACGGCGAAGGTGCCGAGCACCCCGGAGGACCAGTCCCGGGCCGTGATGGCGTCGATCGAGGCGGTGCTGGACCGCGCCGGCGCGGGCTCCGAGCAGATCCAGAGCTTCACCCACGGGATGACCGTCGGCACCAATGCCCTCTTGGAGGAGCGCGGCGCCCGCACCGCCCTGGTCGCCACCCGCGGCTTCGCGGACGTGATCGAGATCGGGCGCCAGGACCGGCCCAGCCTCTACCACCCCTGCCGGGCGCGACCTCAGCCATTGGTCGAGCCGGAGGCGCGGTTCGAGGCCACCGAACGGATCGGTCCCCGGGAGGTGATCGAGGACCTGTCCGACGACGAGGTCGAGCGGCTGGTTCGCGCGATCTCCGACGCGGGCGTCGAGTCGGTCGCCGTCTGCCTGCTGTTCGCCTTCCGGGAGCCCGACCACGAGCGGCGGATCGCCACCGCGCTGCGCGACGCGCTCCCAGAGGTCCATGTCTCCGCCTCACACGAGGTCCTGCCGGCGTTCCGGGAGTACGAGCGCTGCTCGACGACGGTGATCGACGCCTACCTCTCCCCCCTCCTCGGCCGCTACCTGACCCGCGTCGCCGAGGCCTGCCGTGAGCGGAGCCTCCCCGAGCCGGAGGTGATGCGCTCGTCCGGCGGGACCGCCTCGGCCGCCGAGGCGGCGCGGTCCGGCGCCTGGAGCGTCCTCTCAGGCCCCGCCGGAGGCGCGGTGGGATCGGCGCTGCTGGCGCGCGCAGCGGAAACCCAGAATGCGATCGGGTTCGACATGGGCGGCACCTCCTGCGACGTCTGCGTCGTGGAGGACGGCGAGGTGAGGCGGACGGACCACCGCGAGATCGACGGCCGCCCGATCCAGCTGCCGATGGTGGACGTCCACACCGTCGGCGCCGGCGGCGGCTCGATCGCCTGGAGCGACCGTGGCGGAGCCCTGCGGGTCGGACCGCGCTCCGCGGGAGCCGAGCCCGGGCCAGCCTGCTACGGACGCGGCGGGACCGAGCCCACCGTCACCGACGCGAACCTGCTGCTCGGGTATCTGTCTGCGGACTCCCCGCTGGCGGGCGGAGTCGCCCTCGATCGCGAGGCGGCGGAGCGCAGCGTCGCCGCACTCGCGTCCGAGCTCGGGATGGACGAGCTCGAGACGGCCGAGGGGATCGTGCGGGTCACGAACCAGGAGATGAACCGGGCGCTGCGCGTCGTCACGGTCGAGCGCGGCATCGACCCGCGCGGATTCGCGCTGCTGCCCTTCGGCGGCGCCGGACCCATGCACGCCGTGGCGCTGGCCGCGGAGCTCGAGATCTCGCGGCTGATCTGCCCGCGGGCCAGCGGGGTCCTCTCGGCGCTGGGGCTGATCGCCGCCGGCCGGCGGCGCGACACGGCCCGCACGGTGCTGCTCCCCCGCGAGGAGATGAGCGCCGAGCGCCTGGCCGGCTTGGTCGAAGAGCTGGCGGAGGTCGCCCGGCGCGGGTTGGAGGACGCGGAGCTCGAGGTGGTCTACGAGCTGCGCTATCGCGGGCAGGCCTTCGAGCTGCCGATCCCGGGCTCGGCGACGCCTGACCCGGACTCACTCGCCGAGGACTTCGCCCGCGAGCACGAGTCCCGCTATGGCTACCGCGATCCGGAGGGCGAGCTCGAGCTCGTCACGATTCGCGTTGCGGCGGTTGTGCCCGGGCCGGTGCCTCATCCGCGCGCGGCACAGGATGGGGCACTGGAAGAGGAGACCCGCCGCGCGCGGTTCGGGGGCGAGTGGCTCGAGACGCGAGTCGTCCGGGGCGAGCCTGCGGCCGGCTACCGCGCCGAGGGCCCCGTGGTGTTCGAGCTTCCGGAGTCCACCCTGGTCCTGCCACCGGACTGGACCGCCTCGGTGGATGACGCGGGGACGATCACGGCGGACAGCGAGGGTGAGAGAGGATGAGCGGGGAGCCGCGCCTCGACCCGGTGGGCCTGCAGGTGATGGCGGGTGCGCTCCACGCCGCCTGCGAGGAGATGGGCGCGGTGCTGATCCGCTCGGCGCACTCGCCCAACATCACCGAGCGCCACGACTGCTCGACCGCACTCTTCGACCCGCAGGGCGAGCTGATCATGCAGGCCGAGCACATCCCGGTGCACCTCGGCTCGATGCCGGACGCGGTGGCCGCGATCGTGGATGAGACGCACGGCGAGGGCGACCTCTGGATCCTCAACGACCCCTACCGCGGCGGCACCCACCTCCCGGACATCACGCTCATATCTCCCGTGTTCGAAGGAGAGAAGCTCCTCGGGTTCGCCGCAAGCCGCGCGCACCACGCCGACGTCGGGGGACCGACGCCCGGCGGCATGCCGGCGCTCTCGGAGACGCTCGGGGAGGAGGGCGTGGTCATCCCCCCGACGCGGGCCGACGACGCGGTCCTCGAGGAGCTCGCTGGGCAGATGCGCAACCCGGCGCAGCGCCTGGCGGACCTGCGGGCCCAGCGGGCGTCGATCCTGACCGGGATCAAGCGGCTGCGCGAGATCGCCCGGCGCCGCGGAGTGGACCTGCTGCGCGCCGCCACGCGTGAGGCGCTCGACTACGCCGAGCGGCGCACCCGTGACGCGCTCGCGGCGATGCCCGACGGCGAGAGCACCGCAGAGGACTTCGTGGAGGGCCGCGACGGCGAGATCCCGCTGCGCGTCCGCGCGACGGTGAGCGGCGAGGAGCTGGAGCTCGACTTCGAGGGCACCGCGCCGCAGGTCAAGGGCAACCTCAACTGCCCACTCTCGGTCACCAAGGCCGCCAGCCTCTACGCGGTACGCGTGGTGTGCGATCCCGACGCCCCGCCCTCGGCCGGCGCCTGGCGGCCGGTCACGATATGCGCGCCCGAGGGATCGCTGCTGAACGCCGAATTCCCGGCCGCAGTGGTGGCCGGGAACGTCGAGACCTCGAGCCGCGTGGCGGACCTGGTCTTCGATGCCCTCGCCAAGTTCGCTCCGGTCGGCGCCGACGGCCAGGGGACGATGAACAACGTCACCCTCGCCGGGCGCAGGGAGGACGGTGAGGAATGGACCTACTACGAGACGATCGGCGGTGGCCAGGGCGCGTGCCCGGACGCGGAGGGCCCCAGCGCCGTCCACGTCGCGATGTCCAACACCCTCAACACCCCGGTCGAGGCGCTGGAAGCGGAGTTTCCCGTTCGCGTCCGCGAGCTGTCGGTGCGCCGGGACAGCGCAGGCGCCGGCCGCCTGGCTGGGGGCGACGGCATCGTGCGCGAGCTGGAGGCGCTGGCGCCGATGCGGTACTCGCTGATCGCCGAGCGCCGGCGGCGGGCTCCGAAGGGCCGCGATGGAGGCCACGACGCCCAGACGGGCCGCGACACCCTCAACGGGGAGCCCATCGAGGGCAAATCCGAGGGAGAGCTCTCCGGGGGCGATCGCCTCAGAATCGAGACGCCCGGGGGAGGCGGTTACGGTGACGATGGGTACGGTGAGCGGGATGGCTGAGCGGATCGACGTCGGCGGCGGGGTCGAGCTGGCCTATGAGCGCCGCGGCGAGGGCCCCGCTGTCGCCTTCGTCCACGGCCTCGGCGGCCGCAAGGAGTCGTGGGACGCGGTGCTGGCCGCCGTCGCGGACGCGGGCTACGAGGCGATCGCGATCGACATGCGGGGCGCGGGCGAAAGCGACAACCCCGCCGGCCCGTACTCGATCGAGGGATGGGCCGCGGACCTGGTCGCACTTCTCGAGGGCCTGGGCATCACGCGCGCGGCCCTGGTCGGGCACTCCGTCGGCTGCATGGTGGTCGAGCACGCAGCTCTCGCACTGGGGGAAAGCGTCCCCGCCCTCGCGATGCTGGGCGGCGCCGTCGCGTGGGGACCGGGCTTCGACGATGTGCTCAGCGAACGGGCCGAGCTCGCCCGGGCGGGCCGCATACGGGAGATCGCCGAGGCCGTGGCCACGACCGGCTTCACCGAGAAGGCGCGCGCTGAGCGCCCCGAGCTGATCGAGCGGTTCGCCGAGCTCTTCGTCGCGAACGACTCCGAGGGCTATGCGGAGTCGGCGCTCGGCACCGCCCGGGGCCGGATGCTCGAGCCGGGCGCCATTCGCTGCCCCGCGCTCGCCTTCGCGGGGTCGGAGGACCCCGTGACCCCGCCTGACGCCTCCAAGGAGGTCGCCGCGGCGATCCCCCGCGGCGAGTTCACGACCGTGGCGGACGGGGCCCACTGGTGCCAGATGGAGCTCCCGGAGGCGGTCGGCGATCTGTTGACGGAGTTCCTGGGCCGCTCCGGGATTGGCTGAGCAACCAGCGCAGGGACCGCATGCGCATGCGGTTTTTCGCGCTTACAGCTAATAACGAACGCTTGTGACAATTGCTCACAAGGGTTGATATCGCGGAGACCCTCGTCTAGACTGCTCGCTCCCGAGGAGGCTTCCCGGCACCCAAATCGGTTCCCCTGCCTCCGGGTCCGCGAGCACCTCAAGCAAGACACGAATCACATGCCGATCGCTTTCAAAGAATGGGCCGTCACCGTGCGAGCGCTGGCCGAAGGTGAGCAGCTCGTCGCGCTGCGCAAGGGCGGAATCCGCGAGGACGAGAAGCACTTCGAGGTCGAGCACGACCAGTTCTTCCTCTACCCCACTTTTGACCACCAGCGCAACGACCTCGTGCGCGAGTCGCACCACCCCGAGCTGAGGCGGGCCCTCGAGGAGGGCGTCTGGCCCGACGAGGAGCCCCCACCCCGCGCTCTGCTTCAGGACGGCGGCATTCCGCAGCCCGATCGCGTGCGGATCCGCGCCTGGGCCGAGGTCACCGACCACTTCACGACCGACGACCACCGCGTGGTCGAGGCACTCACCCCCTTCCACGTCTGGACCGCGGACTACGCGCAGAAGCGGCTCGCCTGGAAGCGGCGCCATCCGCTTCACGTGCTCCTGCTGCGGGTGCATCGCATCCCGCGGCCGGTCACCGTCCGCGTCAAGGACGAGCACCATGGCTGCCGCAGCTGGGTCGAGATCGACCGCGACCTGCCCTTCGAGGGCACCCCGGTGATGGCGGACGAGGAATTCGACCGCGCCGCCGAGGCGATCCGCGAGATCTGCCAGGGCGAACCCGTTCCTGCGTAGGGCTCTAGCCGACGCCAAGAAAGCGCTGCTGCTCGGCATGGGCGGCGGCGGCGACGTCGTCGGGGCGCTGGCCCTGACCGAGCCGCTCGAGGAGATGGGCGTCGAGTGGGTGCTGGGTGGGGTCGCCTGGGAGCGCTCGCCGATCGATCCAAGGCCGGGGCCGCGCTCGCTGGAGGAGCTTCGCGGCGGCGCGCCCTGCGGGCCGGCGGCCGTGCTCGCCTCGGGCGAGACGGTGACCGAGGACGGAGTGGCCCTCTCGGAGTCTCGGATGGCCGCGCACCTCGGCCAGCCCGTGCTGCTGCTCGACATCACCCGCGGCGCGCGGGCGACCGCGGAGGGCATCCGCGTCGCGGCCGCCGAACTCGGCTGCGACCGGATCGTGATGGTCGACGTCGGCGGCGACGTGCTCGCGCTTGGCGAAGAGCCCGGGCTGGCGAGCCCGCTCTGCGACGCGATCATGCTCGCGGCCGCGCTCGAGCTGGGCAACGCGCTCGCGGCCGTCTACGGCCCAGGCTGCGACGGCGAGCTCACGGCGCTGGAGGTGCTCCAGCGGGCCGGTGAGATCGGAGCGTCCGGCGCGCTGCTGGGCGCCTGGAGCCTGACGCCGTCCGCGTGCGAGCTGGTCACCGACGCGGCGAAGGTCGTTCCCACCGAGGCGAGCCTGCAGGCCGTCCGGTGCGCGCGCGGCGAGCGCGGCACGGCGACGATCCGAAGCGGCAGGCGGACGGTGGAGCTGACCCCGCTAGGAGCGATCACCCTCTTTTTCGATCCCGCCCTCGCGGCCGAGACCGTGCTGCCCCTGGCTCGCGCCGTCCGCGAGGAGGACGGGATCGAGGAGGCGCGCATGGCCCTGGAAAGACTGGGCGTGGGCACGGAGCTCGACCTCGAGCGTGCCCGGGCGAGAGGCGAGAGTGCCGCCGGGGCCCCCGAGTAGCCTGAACGCGTGACCTGGATCGAGACCGACTCGCTCAGCTTCACGGCGCGCCACGACGACTCCGACATCGGCTGCGCTCAGCGCACCCTGGACCACCTCGAGGACATGCGCCTGAAGCTGGAGGAGCGCTTCGACGAGGTGCCGGGGGACGTCACGGTCGTCATCCACGACAACCCGGCCTGGCTCTCGGCCGCCCACCCGCTGCTGCCGGCGGTTCGCTGGGCGGCGGCGCCCGCCGCTCGCCGTTACCTCGCCGGCTGGCCCATGCTCGGCGAGATGCACGTGCTCAACGACTACTGGACGGAGCGCCGCGCAGCCGGCGAGGACTCGCTGAACGCCCTGAAGGGGACGGCGGAGCGGATGTACTGCCAGCTCGTGCTCGCCGCCAACAACGAAGCCCTCCCTCCGATGTGGACCCCCAAGCATCTGCTCACCTACCTGCGCTGGGCCTGGCTGGTGGAGGGAGGCGCCCAGTACTTCACGGGCCATACCTCGCTCTTCCGCGCCGCCGTGATCACCCGCCTGCGGGAGGGCGACCGCCCCCCCTTCCCCCCGTCCCGGCGGGACGCGGTGATCCTGGGAGGCACGGTCTTCGACCTGCTGGAGCGCACCTCCGGCCCCGGCGCCTGCGAGATCCTGGTCAGCCGGCTGCATCGCGAGGGCCCGCAGGGGAACCTCGAGCTCGCCTTCGAGGCGTCCATGCGCGAGATCGAACGCGCCTGGCGCATGCACCTGGACGAGATCCTCTACCCGCAGGCGGAGACGCTCGAGGGGTCGCTGGGAGAGGCGCTGGATCAGACCGCCCCGGCCCGAGCCGACGAGACACAGCCGTTCGATCTCGAGCTCGGTGAGCCGCCCGACTTCAGCTTCGACCCGACCGACCGGAACGGCCGCGGCCGGCGCACCCGGCCGAGGTCAGCTCGCGAGCTGATAGAGGACCCAGATGAGGGCGAAGGCGGCGATCACCGCGGCGAGGAGCCACGCCGCGAGACGCGCCGGCGAGCCGATCCCCGGCAGTGACCCCGGCTCGGGCTCGACCGTGAGCAGGTCGGCGTCGCTGAGCAGGTCACGCGCCGCCTCGTAGCCGGACTCCGGGACCAGCACGTCGCGCGGCCCGGCAGCGAGGAAGTCGGGCACGTCGAAGCCCCGTGTCCGGCGCAGGATGGAGGGAATCCCCTGGTCGAGGAGGATGCCCTGGATCAGCTCGGCCTCCGACAGGTTGCGGCCGCCCGTGACGCGGACCAGCTCGCCTCGGGCCAGCTGTGGGCGCACCTTGCGCGCCCGCTCGTGCGCGTCTGTGATCGGCTCCTCCTCCCTCGTTCCGGCGTAGACGAGCGGCATGCCGCAGTCGCGGCAGAACCGCTCGTCGAGCGAGTGCGCCAGCGCGCAGCGGGGGCAGGTGAGCGGGCCGGCCTGCTCGGAGTCGTTCACGCGATCTCGAGCTCGGCCTCGCTCACCTCTCCGTCGCGGATGTGGAATCCGCGGAGCGGCTCCTCGCCTTCGGCGAGCGAGACGATCAGGTAGATCGCGTCCGGATAGGCGGCGAGGTTGATGTCGGTCTGGGAGGGATAGGCCGGGCTCGCGGTGTGCGAGTGGTAGATCGCGGCCAGCTCCTCGCCCTTGTCGTCCATGTGGCTCATGATCCGGAACTGGTCCTGCGGATCGAGGTTGTAGCGGAGGGGGCTGCCCTCGGAGTTGACCGCCCGGTAGAGCGACACGGCCTCGCCGTCCCTGCCGCCGATCAGCCCGCAGCACTCGTTCGGCGCCTCCTTATGGGCGTGCTCGACCATCTCGTCGTAAATCCGGCGGGGGATGCGCACGCAGCGAGGCTAGTAGAAGAGTCTCAGTAGAAGAAGCCGCCGGGCTTGCGCGGCGGCTCCTGCAGGTCGCCGGCGTCGTCCCCGATCAGATCGGGATCGTCGCGGCCCTTCTCCCAGAGCAGGTCGTCCAGCACCGGGGGAGAAATCCCGGCCGAATCCGCCACCTCCTTGAAGGCGTCACGGGTCGCCGCGCGGACCTCCTCGACGTTCCCCTGCTCGGCCAGCCCCGAGCGCAGGGCGAGCCGCATCAGCACGTTGTCCGCGCAGACCTGCCAGTTCTCCGGATCCAGGACCTCGAACCAGCCGCGTCGCTCCCAGATCTTCGCGACCAGGAAGCTCTTCTTCTGGAGCGGGTCCGAGAAGGCCTTGAAGCCACCGAGGTGCTTCAGGAGACCCTCGTCCCCACCGAGACGGCCGCCGGTCGCCGCGATCAGCTGGCCGGCGTCACCGCCGTAGCGCTCGACCAGCCCGCGGGCGAGGTCGTCCCAGAGGTCCGCCCGCGCCTCCGGCTCCTGAATCTGGTCCTGGCCGACGCGGAAGACGGCCGAGATCGCCGCCGGGTTCACGCGCAGGAGCGACTGAGCGGAGAGGGCGCCGGGAGCGCGCTTCTCCGCCCGCAGTCCAAGCGCCCACAGCAGGGCGCTCCCCTCGTACGGCCCCTTCCCATCCACCTCGTGCTTCTCCCTGAAGCCAGTCTGGTGATCGATCGCGGAGAGGAAGAGCGCAGCGTCGGCGGTGGGGATCCCTTCGAAGGTCGGGGGCTCGTAGTCCTTCGCGAGCTGCTTGACCCGCTTCGAGACCCGCTCGACCGCCTCGGCCGGCGGCTCTACCACCAGACGGTGGAGTCGATGTCCTCGAGCTCGTCCACGGACTTCGTGTAGACGCCCGAGGAGAGGTACTTCCAGC
Organism: uncultured Solirubrobacterales bacterium; assembly: GCA_963752605.1. GTDB lineage: Bacteria > Actinomycetota > Thermoleophilia > Solirubrobacterales > 70-9 > CAVVYW01. The sequence goes on along the minus strand of CAVVYW010000005.1, from coordinate 21,573 downwards.
CGTCGTCCGGCACGAGGAAGACCACGTTGCCCTCGTCCAGCTCCTTCGCGATCCGATCGGCGACGTAGGCGATGGCGCCCGATGAGACCCCGGCGAACATCCCCTCCTCCTTCAGCAGCTTTTGGGTCCAGATGATCGCGTCCCGGTTGGAGACCATGATCTTCCGGTCCAGCAGGGAGAGATCGATGATCGGCGGGATGAAGCCGTCATCGAGGGAGCGCAGGCCCTGGACCAGCTCACCCTGCATCGGCTCCGCGGCGACGACCTTCGTCTCGGGATCGACCTCCTTGAACCTGCGGCCGACGCCCATCAGGGTGCCGCCGGTGCCGAGGCCCCCGACGAAGGCGGAGATCGGCCCGATCTCCTCGTCGAGGATCTCCTGGGCCGTTCCCTCGTAGTGGGCGCGCGGGTTCGCCTCGTTTCCATACTGGTAGGGCATGTAGTAGGAGGGATCGCGCTCGGCCATCTCCAGCGACATCTCCACCGCGCCGTTCGAGCCCTTCGCTCCCTCCGAGTAGACGATCTCGGCCCCGTACATCCGCAGCAGCTGGGTCCGCTCCTCGGTGACGTTGTCGGGCATGACCACCTTCAGCGGGTAGCCCTTGCGCTGGCAGATCATCGCGAGGGAGATGCCGGTGTTGCCCGAGGTCGGCTCGAGGATGGTGTGGCCCGGCTCGATCGCGCCCTGCTCCTCCGCGTCGTCGATCATGAACTTGGCCACGCGGTCCTTGACCGAGCCGGTGGGGTTGCGGCCCTCGAGCTTCGCCCAGATGCGGACACCCGGCTTCGGCGAGAGACGCGGCAGCTCGACGAGCGGCGTGTTGCCGATCGCCTCGAGCACGTTCTCGAAATGACCGCCGCAGGGACGGTTCAAAACCGGTTCGGTCATAGCCCCACGGGGATTCTACTTCAATAAGTGAAGTATTGGGCCACCCACCCGGCGCGGAGCACGGGCACCCCGCGAGACGAGTATGTTCCGCCTGAATCTTCCAAACAGAGGGGAAGGAACCAACAGATGAGATCGCGCTTGCTTGTACTTCTCGCCGCTCTCGCGCTCGCCCTCACCGCCGGCTTCGCGGTCGGCTGCGGGGATGACGACGACGACAGCGACGACACCGGCACCACCGGCACGTCGGGGGATCTCGGACTGATTCAGGACGGACAGCTCCTGGTCGGCACCGACAGCCCGTTCCCGCCGTTCGAGATCGGCCAGCCGCCCGACCTCAGCGGCTACGACATCGACGTCGTGGACGCCATCGCGGAGAAGCTCGGACTGGAGGTCACCTACCAGGACACCTCGTTCGACACGATCTTCCGCGACACCGCCCAGGGCAAGTTCGACATGGCAGTGGCCGCGTCGACGATCACGCCGGAACGTGAGAAGACCGTCGACTTCTCCGATCCGTACTACCAGGCGAACCAGTCCCTGGTGGTGGCTACCGATTCCGACATCGCCACCCAGGCCGACCTCGGCGGCCAGACCGTCGGCGCCCAGGACGGCACGACCGGCGAGGATTACGCGAACGACGAGACCGATGCGGCGCAGGTCCGCGGCTTCCCCGAGGGGCCGGACGCGATCACAGCGCTCCGCAACGGTCAGGTCGACGCGGTGATCATCGACCAGCCGGTCGCCGTGGACGCGACGGAGTCGACCGCCGGGGGCGACATCAAGATCGCCGAGGAGATCGTCACCAGCGAGCTCTACGGGCTGTCATTCGCGCCGGACAACGACTCGCTCCGCGAAGCCGTCAACGGCGCGCTAAAGGAGCTCAAGGACGACGGCACCATCCAGGAGCTGTACGACATGTACTTCCCTGGGACCGAGGTGCCTGACGAGGTCCTCAGCGGGACGAACGAGCCCAAGTAGTCGTTCGCCTCATACGGATGTGCGGAAGGGGCGCCCTCGGGGCGCCCCTTCTTTTAGCCTGCATCCGCCCACAAGGCCCCGAGCAGATCAGCCACAGGAGGCGAGATGGACATAATCCTCGAGCAGTACTTCGACTTCAGCATCTGGACGGACAACTTCGACGCCATCATCGAGGGCTTCTGGCAGACGATCCAGCTCTCGATCATCGGCGGGGCCCTGGCGCTGACATGGGGCTTGGTCCTGGCGCTGCTCCGGCAGCTTCCCGGCCGGGCGATGGCGCCCGTCCGAGGGGTGACGATCGCCTACATCGACGCGTTCCGTGGGATCCCGATGCTGCTCGTGCTGCTGCTGGTCTCGGGCAGCCTCGGCGCATTCGCGGCGGAGGATGTCCTCCCGCAGGACATCGGGATCCCGAGGTGGTTCGGGAAGCCGGACCCCTTCTGGTACGGGATCATCGCGATCACCGTCACCTATGGCGCCTACATGGCCGAGGTCTACCGCGCCGGGATCGAGGCGGTGCCCCACGGCCAGATGGAGGCGGCACGCTCGCTCGGAATGAGCCACGGGCAGGCGATGAGGCAGGTGATCGTCCCGCAGGCGGTGCGCAAGGTGATCCCGCCGCTGCTCAACGACTTCATCGCCCTGATGAAGGACACCTCGCTGGTCAGCGTGATCGGCTTCACCGAGGTCGTCCAGGTCGGGCGCGACATCCAGTCGGAGACGTTCAACAGCTCGGCCTTGACGCTCGGCGCAATCCTGTTCCTGCTGGTGACGATCCCGCTCGCGCGGCTCGTCGACATGCTGATCGCTCGCCAGCAGGAGCGCTACACGCGTACCGGCGCCGGACCACCCGCCGAGCCCGCGCCGGCGGGTGCCGCCGGCACCGGGCAGACCGGGGGACCCGTCTGATGGCGGAGCAGATGGTGAAGCTCGAGGGGTTGACTAAGAGCTTCGGCGAGCTCAAGGTGCTGCGCGGCATCGACCTCGAGGTGAAGGGAGGCGAGGTCGTCTGCGTGCTGGGCCCGTCGGGCTCCGGAAAGAGCACGCTGCTGCGCTGCATCAACCTGCTCGAGCCACCGGAGAGCGGCCGCATCTTCCTGGAGGGGAAGGAGATCACCGGCGAGACGCCGGCCCAGGACGACGTGGACTACGTGCGGCAGCGAGTCGGCATGGTGTTCCAGCAGTTCAACCTGTTTCCGCACAAAACGGCGATCCAGAACGTTTCGATGGCTCAGCGGACGGTGTTGGGGCGCGGGGAGGGTGAGGCCCGCACCAAGGCAGCGGCACTGCTCAACCGGGTCGGCCTCGCCGACAAGCTGGAGGAGTACCCGGACCGGCTCTCCGGCGGCCAGCAGCAGCGGGTGGCGATCGCCCGCGCCCTGGCGATGGACCCCAAGGTCATGCTCTTCGACGAGGTGACCAGCGCGCTCGACCCGGAGCTGATCAAGGAGGTCCTTGACGTGATGCGCGAGCTCGCCGAGGAGGGCATGACGATGATCGTCGTCACCCACGAGATCGGCTTCGCCCGCGACGTCGGCGACCGGGCGGTCTTCATGGACGGCGGGGTGATCGTCGAGGAGGGGCCGTCGAAGGACGTGATCGACGCGCCCAAGGAGGAGCGCACCCGGCGCTTCCTCGGGCTGGTGCTGGAGCACTGAGAAGGTAGGCGGGTTGTCGGCCGGCGCGCTCGACGTGGTGATCGTCTCCTACCGCTCCAAGGCGCTCCTGCGCGACTGCCTCGCGTCGCTGCGGGAGCACCCGCCCGCCGTGCCGACCGGCATCCACGTGATCGACAACGCATCGGGCGACGGGGCCGTGGAGATGGCACGGGCGGAGTTCCCCGAGGTCGAGCTGACCCTGAACGATGCGAACCGAGGCTTCGCCGCCGCCACCAACATCGGGATTCGCTCGGGCGACGCGCCGTTCGTCCTCGCCCTCAATCCGGACACCCGGGTTACGGAAGGCGCACTGGACCGGCTGCTAGAGACGATGAAGGCCCATCCCGAGGTGGGCATCGCGGGCCCCCGCCTGGAGCGCGAGGATGGCAGCCTCGACCATGCCGCCAGGCGCTCCTTTCCCACCCCGCTCAGCGCGCTCGGACACTTCACCGGCATCGGCCGCCGCCCTGGGGCGCCTAAGGCCCTCTCTGCTTACCGCGCCCCGGACATCGAATCGGGCCCGGTCGACGCCGTCAACGGCGCCTTCATGCTGATCCGCCGCGCCGCCCTCGAACAGGTCGGCGTCTTCGACGAGGGCTACTGGATGTACATGGAGGACCTCGACCTCTGCTATCGGATGCGAGCGGCGGGCTGGCTCACCTGGTACGAGCCCTCAGCGGTCGCCCTACACCACAAGGCCGGCAGCAGCGGCTCGATCCGCTGCCCGCGGCTCAACTACGCCTTCCACTACGGCATGTACCGCTTCTATCGCAAGCACTACGCGGCCGAGCACAACCCGCTGTTCAACGGGGGCGTCTATGCCGGCATCTGGGTGAAGCTGGCGCTATCGGTGACCGGAGGCGCGCCAGTGCGGCTGCTGCGACCCCTGCGCCGCCTCATTGTCCCCGGCCCCGCGGGCAACGAAAGGGGTAAGCCTGGCCGCCTGGATCTCGGCAACGATCCAAGTAATGGATGATTCGAGTATCCGTGTCTGACGGGTTCGAAGTGCACCGGGCCCGGAGGCATACTTCAGAGGGTGCAGCGACGGCCATAGTGCCGCGTTTGGAAGGATGTCTGCCATGCCTAGGGCTCTGATCACCGGGATTACCGGGCAAGACGGGTCATATCTCGCCGAGGCCCTGTTGAGCAAGGGCTACGAGGTTCACGGGATCGTCCGCCGAGTCGCGCTCGAAGACCCAGAGCGGCGGATGGGACGTATTCGACCGATCCTTGACGATCTCACCCTGCACGCGGCCTCTCTGGAGAGTTACCCAAGCATCTTCCGAGTAGTTCAGAAGGTGCAGCCAGACGAGTGCTACCACCTAGCCGCACAGAGCTTCGTGAGCTACTCGTTCGAGGATGAGTTCTCAACCCTCAATACGAACATCAACGGCACCCACCACGTGATTTCGACCATCCGGGAGTCGGTGCCCGAATGCCGCTTCTACTTCGCAGGGAGCAGCGAGATGTTTGGGAGCGCCCGTGAGACTCCTCAAAACGAACTGACGCCCTTTCATCCGCGTTCGGCCTATGGCATCTCAAAGGTCGCCGGATTCGACCTGACCCGGAACTACCGCGAGGCCTACGGCCTGTTCGCCGTCGGCGGAATTCTGTACAACCACGAGTCGCCAAGGCGAGGCTTCGAGTTCGTGACCCGGAAGATCACGAGCCAGGTAGCCCGAATAGCGGCGGGACTAGAAACCGAGATCCGGCTCGGCAATCTCGAGGCCAAACGCGACTGGGGCCATGCGCGGGACTACGTCCAGGCGATGTGGCAGATGCTTCAGCAGCCGGAACCCGACGACTATGTCATCGCTACGGGAGACACCCATACAGTGCGTGATTTCTGCGAGGTGGCGTGTTCATACGCGGGATTGGACTATCGCGATCATGTGGTGGGCGATCCTCAGCTCTACCGACCCGCTGAGGTGGACGTCCTTCAGGGGGACGCCTCCAAAGCGTCCAGCGTCTTCGGGTGGAAGCCAACAACTCCGTTTGAGGACCTGGTTGAGGAGATGGTCAAGGCGGACAGGGTGGGACTCGGCGAACGCACCGAGTCGAAGTTCGCCTCCTAAGGCAATCGCTCCGGGAGTTCGTCGATCCGATCGCCTCTCCGGCGGCTAGTGGCAATACGCCGCGATCGCCCGCTTCCCCGGGGCCGGTGCTGGAACACTGAAGCGGTATCGAGCGCCGGGGATCGCCATCAAGCTGGCCCTGTCAATGTCGGCGAACGCCCTGCGGCGGCTGGCGCAGACCCCAGCCCGCCCCGCCTCCTTCCGCGAGCGACGAGCGGGGTGATCACCGCAAGCACGCACTCGGCGCCGATCTGGGCGATCCTGGCCAGGACCGCTACTGCAACCGCGGGAGCTGTCGCCATCACCGGCGACAGGGCGATGGCCACGCCGGCCTCCCTTGCCACCAGACCGCCAGGAGAGAGGAACGCGGCAAGACCTGCCTCGGGGTCGAGTACTTCTGCTTCGAGGGAGACGAAATCTGGGAGATGCCGGACCACGAGGCCGTGGAGCTGGCCACTGCCGAGCTGGACCGGATCGGGCTGATCGATCCCTCCCACGTGACGAACGGGGTGAAGGTGCGAGTGCCCGACGCGTATCCGATGTACGACTCCGCCTACCGGGAGGCGGTCGCGGAGATCCGCGGCTATCTGGAGCATTTCCAGAACCTGCGCACCTTCGGGCGCAACGGGCTGCATCGCTACAACAACCAGGACCACTCGATGTGGACGGCGATGCTCGCCACCCGCAACCACCTCGACGGCACCTCGCACGACGTCTGGTCCGTCAACACCAAGGCCGAGTACCTCGAGGAGGGCTCCCTCGCCGAACGACTGCTCGACGAGGACTTCGTCAACTCAAAGACGCCAGCCGCCCGTCCCAGCCCCCCGCCATCGCCGGGAGGATCACGACGGTGTCCGAGTCCCCGGCGGAGGTGTCGAGGCCGTCCAGCACCCGCACGTCCTCGTCGTTGAGATAGACGTTGACGTAGCGGTTCAGGTCGCCCTCCGGCGAGAACAGCTGCTCCTTGGTGGCCGGGTGCTTCTCGGCCAGGGCGCGCAGCGCGTCGCCGACCGTGCCTCCCTCGACCGCCACCTCGGACTCACCATCGGTGTGGGAGCGCAGCACGGGTGGAACCTTGATCGTCGGCATCGCGCGGAAGCTAGCGCGGCGCAGAAGAGCTCGTAGTCGGGGAACTTCCCCATCTCCGACTCCGGGATCTCGGGAGCGTTCTCCCCGCAGATCGGGCAGTCGGGGTCACGGCGGACCTTGAGCTCGGTGAAGTGGGTGCCGAGCGAGTCGTATAGGAGCAGGCGGCCGATCAGCGGCTCGCCGATCCCCGCGACCAGCTTGATGACCTCGTTCGCCTGTAGCAGGCCCATGACGCCGGCCATCACGCCGAGCACACCCGCGGCGCCGCAGCTCGGAGCGAGCTCGGCGGGCGGAGGCGTCGGGTAGAGGCAGCGGTAGCAGGGGCCCTCGTATGGGACGAAGGTCGAGAGCTGCCCGTCGAAGGCGAGGATCGAGGCGGAGACGACCGGCTTGCGCAGCCTTACCGAGGCGTCGTTCAGCAGGTAGCGGGTGGGGAAGTTGTCCGCCCCGTCGACGATCACGTCGTAGTCGCCGATGAGATCGAGCACGTTGTCGGCGTCGAGCCGGGTCCGGTGCTCGACGACCTTCACATCCGGGTTCAGCTCCTCGATCGTCTTGCGGGCGGACTCGGTCTTCGGCTGGCCGACGCGGTTGGTGTTGTGGATCACCTGGCGCTGCAGGTTCGACTCGTCCACCTCATCGTCGTCCACGAGCCCGATGGTGCCGACCCCGGCCGCGGCCAGATAGAGGGCCGCCGGCGAGCCCAGCCCGCCGGCCCCCAGCAGCAGCACCTTCGAGTTGAGGAGCTTGAGCTGCCCCTCGACGCCGAACTCCGGCAGCAGCGTGTGACGCGAGTAGCGGTTGCGCTGCTCGGGGGACATCCCCTCCGGGATCACCACCGGCATGCCCTGGATCTCCCAGAGCGTCAGCCCGCCCGACATGGAGGCGACGTCCTTGAAGCCGTGTTCCTTCTCGAGCACGTCGGCGGCGACGGCCGAGCGGTTGCCCGCGCCGCAGTAGAGGATCACCGGCCTGTCACGCCCGCCCGCGGCCTCCTCGACTCGCTGCGCGAACTCGTCGCTGTTGGCCTCGGCGGCGCCCTGGCCGGCGGGCGCATACTGATCGCCCTCGATCCTCGCGTCCTGCCGGTTGACCGCATCGCGCGTGTCGATCACCGTGGCCTCACCGGACTCGAGCGCGGCGCGGGTCTCCTCCGGAGTCACCTGCTTGATGCGGGACTTGATCTCCTCGAGTGTCTCCGTGCTGGCCATCAGGTGGTGTCTCCGTCCGCTCCCATGCCCTCTCCGAGCTCTGCGTCGTCGGCGCCAACCAGGATCTCACCTTCGACCGGGAGACCGAGCTCGCTCCAAAGCTTCAACCCGCCGATCACCGAGGCGGCGTGCTCGAAGCCGTGCTCGTTGCGCAGCGCGTCGGCGGTGCGCGCGGAGCGGTTGCCCTCTCCGCAGAAGATGACGAGCTGCGCGTCGCGCCCGCTGGCGGCCTCCTCGATCGCCTCGGCGAAGGCCGAGTCGTTGGCCTCCCGGGCGCTCTCGCCCGAGGAGACGTTGACGGCCCCTTGGACGTGGCCCTGCTCGAAGCGGTCAGCGTTCCGCACGTCGATCACGACGGCGCCGGAGGAGATCCGCTCCTGCGCGTCGGGCGGCAGCAGCTCCTCGATCCGGCTCTTCACCAGCTCCAAGGGCGGCGGCACTTCCTTGTGGGGCATCTCGGTCATCCAAGTCATATTCCCAAATCCTGATCGGATTTCAATACTTCAGAAAGTATAGCCACGCGACAGCCATGCGCCGCCGCCCGAGGTGGCATGCTCCAGGCGTGCCGAGCGATCGCGCATGGACGCGCTTCTCGAAAGCACTAGGGGAACGGGGGTTGAGGCTGACCGGCCGCCTCAACATCCCGCTCTACAAGCTCAGCGGCGGCCGCGTCGGAGGGCGACTCGATCGAGCGCCGATCCTCCTCCTCACCACCGTGGGCCGGCGGTCCGGCAAGCAGCGGACCGCGCCCGTGGTGTACCTCGCTGACGGCGAGCGGATGATCGTGATCGGCTCCAACGCCGGGAACGAGCGGCCGCCCGCCTGGGCGCTCAACCTCGAGCAGAACCCCGAGGCCGAGGTCCAGGTCCGCCGTGAGCGCTGGCCGGTGCGCGCTCGCATCGCCGAGGGCGAGGAGCGCGAGGCCCTCTGGAGGCGGATGAACGAGCAGTTCGCCGGATTCGACAACTACCGCGCGCGAACCACGCGGGACATCCGCCTCTTCGTGCTCGAGCCCGAGTAACTACGCGATCGTCGGGCGCATCTGGCGGAGGCGGCGGACACGCTCCTCGATCGGCGGATGCGTCGAGAAGAGGGCCGCCATGCCGCCGCCGGAGAACGGCTTGACGATGTAGAGCGGCTCGGCGGCCTGGTTCACCTGCATCGGGATCGCCTGCGCGCCCTCCTCGAGGCGGAGCAGCGCGCTCGCCAGGGACTCGGGGTTGCCGGAGATCTCGGCGCCGGTCGCGTCGGCGGAGTACTCGCGCTGGCGGGAGATCGCCAGCTGGATGATCGCTGCAGCGATCGGCGCTAGCAGGACCAGCGCCAGGGCGCCGACCAGGCCCAGCGGCGAGTCGTTGTCGCCGCCGAACCACAGCAGCATGTAGGCGATGTAGGTGATCGCGCCGGCGATCGTCGCCACGATCGAGGTGATCAGGATGTCGCGGTTCCGCACGTGCGCAAGCTCGTGGGCGAGCACGCCCCGCAGCTCGTCCTCGGAGAGAAGCTTGAGGATCCCGGCGGTCACGGCGACCGCGGAGCGCTCGGGGTTGCGGCCGGTCGCGAAGGCGTTCGGCTGGTCCTGCGGGATGACGTACAGCTTCGGCATCGGCAGGCCGGCCCGCGTCGTCAGCTCCCGGACGATCTGGTAGAGGCGCGGCGCCTCCTGCTCGGAGATCTCCTTCGCTCCCGCCATCCGCAGCGCGATCTTGTCGCTGAACCAGTAGGCGAAGAAGTTGAAGCCTGCACCGATGAAGAGGAACAGCAGCGCCGTCTCCGGGCCCCCGATCAGGGCGCCGATGACGACAAACAGGCCCAGCAGGGCGGCGAGCAAGATCCCCGTCCTGAATGCGGCACCGAAGTTGGAACGCCTTGTCGTGCTCATCTGCGAAGTCTCCTTTGGAAGTTGAAGGCCAGCATAGCGAGGGCCCTCAACCGGCCATAAAGCGTTGGTCAACGAACCAGACGGTCACGATCGTTTACTGTCTTGAGCCGAGACCATGACCACCACGAAGCGAAGAAGCGAGCGCCAGGAGCGGAACCCGGACCTCTGGGTGCTCGCGACCCAGCTCCAGCACTCGATCCACGAGGAGCTGCTTACCCGCCTCGCCGAGCAGGGGCATCCCGATCTCCGGCCGCGGCATGCCGCGGTCCTCGCCTTCCTCGACGAGAACGGGGTCCGCGCTACCGAGCTGGCCCGGCTGAGTGGCCGGCACAAGCAGGTCGTGGGCCGGCTGGTCGACGAGCTCGAGGACCTCGGCTACGTCGGGCGGCGACCGGACCCGAGCGACCGGCGGGCCAAGCTGGTGGTGCCGACGAACCGCGGCCTGGAGATGCTGGTGGCCGGCGACCAGATCGTCGCCGAGATCGAGGCCCGCCACGCCGCGGCCGCCGGCCCCAAGGTCTACGCGGAGTTCCGCAACATCCTCCGCGCCGTCGTGGCCCGGGCGCGAGAGTCCACCGCATAACCGACCGTTGAGCTAGGATTTCGGGGCGATGCTGTTTTCGACCCGAGCCGAGTATGGAGTGCGCCTGATGGTCGAGCTTGGCCGGCAGGACGACGGGGCACCGGTTGCGCTGAGCGCGGTCGCCGAATCCGAGATCCTTCCCCTCTCCTATCTCGAGCACCTGGTCGCCAAGCTGCGCAGGGCGGGCCTGGTCGAGAGCCAGCGGGGAGCTCATGGCGGCTACCGCCTCGCCCGTGAGGCCGACGAGATCGACATGCTCGAGGTGGTCCAGGCGCTCGAGGGCACGATCGCCCCGATGGAGTGTTTCCACGCCGACCCGGAGGGCAAGGTCTCCTGTTCGCACGAAACCGACGACGAGGCCTGCGCCACCAAGTTCCTCTGGACCCGGGTACAGGGCGGCGTGAGCAAGGCCCTCTCGGGGACGACGGTCGCCGACCTTGTCGAGTTTTCGGAGAGAGACTCGCGCCCGAGGTCGAAAACCCCCGTCGCCGCCGGCTAGCGGCCGCGCAAGTCCGAACCGCAACCCGATCAAGGAGCCGAATTGGCAGAGCTTGAGATCCGCAACCTGCACGTGAGCGCCGAGGACAAGGAGATCCTCAAGGGCCTCGATCTCGAAGTCGAGAAGGGGCGCATCCACGCCCTGATGGGGCCGAACGGGTCCGGCAAGTCCACCCTCGCGAACGCGATCATGGGCCACCCCGGCCTCGAGATCACCGAGGGGACGATCACCTTCAAGGGCGAGGACATCACCGAGGCCGATCCCGACGAGCGCTCGCGCATGGGGCTCTTCATGGCCTTCCAGTACCCCGTCGCCATCCCGGGCGTGACCGTCGCCAAGTACCTGCGCATGGCGATCAACGCCCACCGGGATGCGCGCGGTGAGGAGCCCGTGAAGCTGAAGGACTTCCGCAAGGAGACCGAGGAGGCGATGGAGCTGACCAACATCCCCAAGGAGTTCTCCTCTCGCTACCTGAACGACGGGTTCTCGGGCGGCGAGAAGAAGCGGATGGAGATTCTCCAGCTCGCGATGCTTCGCCCGGAGATGGCCGTCCTCGACGAGACCGACTCGGGCCTGGACATCGACGCGCTGCGGACCGTCGCCGAGGGCGTCAACAAGTTCGCGGGGCCCGACATGGGCGTCCTGATCATCACCCACTACCAGCGCATCCTCCACCTGGTGAAGCCCGACGCCGTCCACGTCATCTTCGACGGGCGCATCGTCAAGGACGGCGGCCCGGAGCTGGTCGAGCAGCTCGAGGAGAAGGGCTACGGCTGGATCCGCGAGGAGGTCGAGGCGGCCGCCTGATGGAGCCAACCGCTACCACGGCCCCAGCCCTCCCCCGCTCGCTGGACGAGATCCGCGCCGAGTTCCCGATCCTGGAGCGGCGGGTTCACGGCAAGCCCCTCGCCTACCTCGACAACGGCGCCACCGCGCAGAAGCCGCTCGCGGTCATCGATGCCCTGGACCGTTACTGGCGGGACCAGAACGCGAACGTCCATCGCGGCGTGCACACGCTATCCGAGGAGGCGACCGCCCTCTACGAGGAGGCGCGGGTCACGCTGGCCGCCCATATGGGCGCCGACCGGCGAGAGGTGGTCTTCGTCCGCAACGCGACCGAGGCGCTCAACCTCGTCGCCTACTCCTGGGGGCGCGCCAACATCGGCGAGGGCGACCGGATCGTGCTCACCGAGATGGAGCACCACTCGAACATCGTGCCCTGGTACCAGCTCGCCAGGGAGAAGGGAGCGCTGCTCGACTGGGCCCCCATCACCGACGAGGGAAGGCTCGACCTCGAGGCGCTCGGCTCGCTGCTCGAGCAGGGGCCAAAGCTCGTCTGCGTCACCCACGTCTCGAACGTCCTGGGCACGGTCAATCCCATCTCCGAGATCGCCCGCATGGCGCACGACGCCGGAGCCCTGCTGGTCGTCGACGGCGCCCAGGGCGGCCCCAAGCTCGAGCTCGACATGGCCGGGCTCGGCGCCGACTTCTACGCCCTCACGGGCCACAAGATGTACGGGCCCACCGGCATTGGGGCGCTGTTCGGCCGGCGTGAGCTGCTCGAGGAGATGCCTCCCTTCATCGGCGGCGGCTCGATGATCAGGAAGGTCGAGCGCGACGAGATCAGCTGGGCCGAGCTCCCGGCGAAGTTCGAGGGGGGCACCCCGGCGATCGGCGAGGCGATCGGCTTCGGGGCGGCGGTCCGCTGGCTCGACGAGCTCGGGCTGGACGCCGTACATGCCGCCGAGGTCGAGCTCGCCGGCTATGGGCTGGACCGCCTGGCCGAGATCGACGCGCTGAGGGTCTTCGGCCCGCCCGGCGGCGATGACCGGGGCGGCATCCTCTCCTTCGCGATGGAGGGCGTCCACGCCCATGACATCTCCGAGATCCTCGACCGCCACGGCGTCGCCGTCCGCGCCGGCCACCATTGCTGCCAGGTGCTGATGGAGCGGCTCGGGGTGCCCGCCACCACCCGCGCCAGCCTCGCCGTCTTCAACACGCGCGAGGAGATCGACCGTCTGGTCGAGGCTCTGTTCGACGTCCGCCGCGTCTTCAAGATTTGATGGACGAGCTCTACCGGGACCAGATCCTGGATCACTACAAGCGCCCGCGGAACTTCGGGCGGCTCGACCCCTTCGACCTCGACTTCGAGGACTCGAATCCGTTCTGCGGAGACGAGCAGCATGTCTTCCTGAAGCTCGACGACGAGGGTCGGGTCTCGGAGGTCTCCTTCGAGGGCCAGGGCTGCGCGATCTCCACCGCCGCGACGTCGCTCCTCTCCGAGGAGCTGGAGGGCAAGACCCGTGAGGAGATCCTCGCGCTGCCGAAGGACTTCGTCCTCGAGCTGCTGGGAATCGACATCTCCGCGACGCGCATGAAGTGCGCGCTCCTCGGCCTCAAGGTGGTGAAGGGCGCAAGTTTGGGCAAGCCCGCCGACTGGGAGGACGAGGGCGAGCAGGGCGACCCGGCCGAGGCCGCCGCGATCTGAGCCTCAGGCACGATTCACGCTTGGGCACGCCTGCGCCACGCCTAGAACAAGCGTCCGCGGGGACGAAAATCTGCGGGTTCAAGGCTACGTTTAGTCGAAGAACCAAGGATGGTTCAGATGTCCGCGCAGTTCGACGAGGCTGCTTCGATTTGGCGAGAGGACTCGCCGATATGGGCGATCATCGCCGGCGAGCTGCTGCTCCAGGGCGATCAGCCGATCGCCCGGAACAAGACGGCGATGATCGAGCTCGGTGCGAGCCGAGCCGAGGTCGCGGCCGCGTCGCTGGACACCGGCGACATGAACGCCGCGGGCCACTCGTTGATCGGATGCGCCCTGGCGCTCGCCCTGGCCGCCCGCCCGGACGAGTCGACGACGCTCGCGGCCTATGCCTCGGAGCTCGCCGACGCCCTTTCGTGGCAGGTCTCCCAGGCGACCGCCCCTGAGCTGATCCGAATGGCCGATGAGATCCGGGCTCACGTCGACGGCGAGGACACCGCCACGCGCGGATCCACCCTCTGGGAGCTTGCCCTCAAGGCCGGGGGCATGGCCGTCGGGCTCTCGCCCCAGATCAGCCGGCGGCGCGAGCGCCGGGATCTGATCGATAGAGCGGAGTAGCGAGAAGCCGGGCCACTACCAGGACCCGCCGCCGCCTCCGCCGCCCCCGCCCCCTCCGCCGCCGCTGAAGCCGCCTCCGCCCCCGCTCGAGGACTCGGGGGCAACCTGCGACGAGAAGCCTGAGCTGAACGAGCCGCCGAAGTCCGTGGCGTTGCCGGAGAAGTAATAGGTGCTCCAGGCGGCTCCGCTGCTCGCCACAACGGGCGCGGGAATGCGACCGGACTCGATCATCCGCTTGGCGGTGCCGAAGGCCACGCCGAAGATCAGGATCCGCTTCCACAGCTCGAGGGTCGCCGGCGGGTCGTCCTTGAGCCGCGGGAAGTCCTCGGTCCAGCGCTCGAAGGCCCTCCAGTTGGCGACGCGCTCGCCGGGCTGAGCCGCGAGTCGCTTCAGGCGCCGGCCCGGCCACGCCATCACCACGATCAGAGTGACGAAGCCGATCGCCCCGGGCAACAGGAAGTGCGCGTCCTCGTTCACGACCGCGTCCGCCAGGCAGATCAGGGCGAAGACGACGATCAGCCCGAGCCACAGCAGCCACTTGGCGCCGTTGAAGCTCCGGTCCCATTCGAGCTGGTCCTCCTCCACCGAATCGAGCGCCGAGGTCATCGACTCCCAGCGCCCGCGCCAGGTCGAATCGTGCTCGGGGATCCTGTCCTTCATGTCGCTCATCGGAACTGCCTCCCCCTCAAGTAATTCGTCGAAGAACGAGAGCACCTCCTTCTCATGCGGTTCGAGGCCCTCGGTGCTGGGCCGCTTCGCCGCCACCGCGATCGCGAGGTCCAGCTTCTCGTCCTCGGTGGTCGCCTGCTTGTCCTCGTAGTAGCCGCGCTCGACCAGGTCGAGCAGGGTCGCGAGAACCGTGTCGGTGCTGTCGCCGCCCTCGTGGGCGAGGCCGTAGGCCAGAGCCGGGCTGGCGTCGTCCGGCGGCTCGGGAAGATGCTCGGGCGTCGAGGTCCGGTGCTCGCGCGCGAGGAAGGTGAACAGCGCGAGCAGCCCGAGTGCGAGAGCGGCCACGAGCGCCGCCAGCAGGACCGAGTTGTCGGCGATCCACCGCTTCGTCTTGTTGAACGTCGAGTTGTAGTCCTCGGTCCGCGCCTGCTCGTCGCCGGTCACAGCCCCCAGCCCGCTGCCTTCCCCCCGCCCGGCCGCGCTGACTCCCTGGCCGGGCGTCCGCGGGACGAGGACGCGCAATTCGACGAACTGATGGTCGGGAATGTCTGATGCCTCGAGACGCGCCACGCCGGGCTCGAGGAAGTCCTGCCCCTCGACGTCGCGAGGGATACCCCACACCGCCGAAGGGTTCTCGGGAGAAGCCTCCTCGCCCGGCGGATGGGGCCTCAAGGCCGGATCTCTCAGGCTTGCGGTCAGGTGGTCCAGGTCGAAGTCCCACTGATCGCCCCACACCTGCCAGTAGACGTCGATCACGTCGTCGTAGGCGATCACGTGGTCCTTGGCGATCACCCGGTAGGAGACGACGAAGGTGCGCTCCTGGTTGCTGGCGTTGTGATGCCAGACGATCCTGACGTCACCCTCAGGGGAGTTGGTGACGCCGACCTTGCCGGTCTCGTCCGTGCAGCCCTCCACCGTGCATCCGCCCTGCTTGAAGGTGCGGCCGCCCTCCGACACGGTGATGTCGGCCATCTTCTCGTTCGAGCCGAGCGGGATGTCGCGGTAGGAGGCGTGATAGCTGCCCTCGTAGTCGAACGTCAGCGTCTCGGCCACCTGCAGGCTGGAGTCCGGCGCGAGCCCCAGGGTGACGTCGGCGTCGGTGACGTCGGCGCTGTCGGCCGCGGCGGCGGCGGGGAAGGCGAGGCAGCACAGGGCCGCCGCCGCGATGGAGCTGGCCAGGCGCCGCGGCACGCTACTTCTCGGCGGGTGGCGCTTGGGCGGGCTGTGCGCCCTCGCCTCCGGGGAAGCTCACCTCGGGAGCCGCCTCGGCCTCCTCCTCGGCGTCGAAGAACTGCCGCGGCTCGAAGTTGAACGCCCCGGCGATGACCGAGTTGGGGAAGATCTGGATGAACGTGTTGTAGGTCTGGACCGTGTCGTTGTAGACGCGGCGGGTGATCTGGATCTGGTTCTCGGTCTCGCTCAGCTGACCCTGGAGCTGCTGGAAGTTCTCCGTCGCCCGCAGCTCCGGGTACTGCTCGGCGACCACCATCAGGCGCTGGATCACGGCCGTGAGCGCGTCCTCGGCGGCGGCCTGCTGGGGCGGCGCCTTCGCGGCCACCGCGGTGCTGCGCGCCTTGGTCACGTTCTCGAAGGTGCGCTGCTCGTGACTCGCGTAGCCCTTGACCGCCTCGACCAGGTTGGGGATCAGGTCATGCCGGCGTTGGAGCGCGGCCTCGATCTGCCCCCAGCTGTTCTCGACGGCGTTGCGCCTGGACACCATCCGGTTGTAGAGCAGCAGGACGGCGAGGGCGACCAGGACGACGACGCCGATGATGATGATCAGAGCCAAGGCCGCCGCAACCTATCGGGATCTCGGTCGTCGCGCCAGGCTCGCTGGCGTGGATGGGGGCGGCGGCCCGAGCCGCCGCCCCCATCGTCGGATCAGGAGCTGCGTCCGCTCCTCAGAAACGCTGCCCCGCCCGCGAGCAGGCCGGCCGCGCCCAGCACGAGCGCGATGATCGCGAGGGTGTCCGACGATTCTTCGTCGTCATCATCCTCGGAGGACTCGCCCTCCTCCTCTTCTTCGGCGGCCTCGCCGTGCTCCTCCTCGGAGGCGGTCAGCGTCACCTGAGCCGCCGGCTCCTCGGATTCGGGCTCGCCGATCCAGCGCACGACCTCGCCGCTGTCATAGGTCTGGAGGGCCGGGAAGGTGAGGACATCGCCCTCGGCGGCCTCCTCCGGAAGCCCGACCGAGAGCCCGAAGTCCCGGAACTGACCGGGCTGGATCGCCGCCGCGGGATCGTCGGCGGTCCAGGTCACCGTCGTCACCTGCTCGGTGATCTGCTCACCTTCAGCCTCGACGGGCTCGGCGAGCTTGCTCTTCTTCACCTCCGTCGTCCAACCCTCGACGGGCTCATAGGAGACGAACACGAACCCCTCCGGGAACTTCACCTCGACCTTGTTGGTCGCGGCGTCATCCCGCTCGTTGGGGACCCGCACGTCGAAGCGGGTGAACCCGCCGGCGGGAACCGCATCGGGCTGGAGGGTCACATGGGCCTGACCCACCGCCGGTAGCGCCAGAGCGGTCGCCAGCGCGACCGCGAACATCAACTTGATCCTCATTGCTTCTCCTTTCCATGCGGGCCGCGGCCCGCGTTGACAAGTCATCGAATGGGCACCTCCAGGCGCGCCTCGTCCTGCTCGAAGCGCGAGAGGCGCACCGCGATCGACAGCTCCCAGGCGCCCGGCACCCCGAGCCGGAGATCGGGAGCCACGAAGTGCCCCGGGCCGGCCTTACTCAGCTCGACGGGCAACGGGCCGATCTGTTTCGACGGCAGAGTGGCCGTGGCCGTGACCTCACGCGCGGCGTCGAACTGGGAGCCGTCGTCCGCGTTGAACAGGTAGAGGTGGAGCTGGTTGCGCCCGACCCGCGCGGGGTCCACCGTGTAGTCGAGCACTCGCGACCCAAGATCGGCCGTACCCGAGACGGGCCCCGGCCTCGAGTCGCTCGGGGGCGCGTAGCTGACCAGCACCGAGGCGACGCCGAGAACGGCAGCGATCAACGTGACCTCCGCTCGCAGGTTTGCCCGGAGCAAGAGGCCTGGGCGACCCGGTGACTCGCCGGAGCCGGCCAACCGGGCAAGTGCCGGGATCAGCCTGGCCCGGTTGCGATAGCCGAGGACGACCAGCACGCTCAGGAGAGCCGCCTTTGCCAGGACCGCGCGGCCGAACCCGGTCTCGACCAGCGCGTCGAAGCTGGCCACCTCGATCACCGCCTGGACCGTGCCCGTCGCAGCGAGCGCCAGAACCGAGGCCAGCGCCAGCGGCGAGAAGCGCCTCAGCGATTCGAGCAGGAGCGCGGTTCTCTTCGGCGGGTCGAGTGCGCGGGTCGCCGCCGGAAGCGCGACCAGCAACGCCACGAGGCCCCCCAGCCAGAGCGACATGGCCGTGACGTGGATCGCGTCGGAGGTGAACAGAACCGCGGTCGGATCCTGGGTGCTGGCGTGGCCGGCCAGCGCCGGTGAGATGATCAGGAAGAGGCAGAGCGGCGCGGCCGCGACCGCCGCCCAGGCCCGAGGCGGGCGGTCCCCGAGCCGCCCGGCGGCAACCCCGACCACGAGGGCCAAAGCCGCCCACGCGCCGGCCCGAAGAGCGAGCACGGTCCCGAAGCGGGTGTCCAGGACCTCCTCCAGGACCGATCGGTCGAGGGCCGACCAGAATGAGGATCCGCTCACCGTGGCCGCCTGCAGCGGCAGGGCCAGGAGGCTGGCGACGAGCCCGGTGAGAGCCGCAACGAGGGCGAGAGCCCACCAGCGCCCGCTGAAGTGGCGAGCGGCCTCGGCCCAATCCGAGTCCCCGTCCGGTGCACGTGCGAGCGCCGGTATCCACACCGCGACGAGGAAGATCAGGGCGCCGACCCCCACCCCGAGCGCCAGATAGCCTAGGAGCCGGTCGGCCCAAAAGGCGACGTCGGTGACCGGCCCCGCGTCACCCTCGTCGAGCAGCTCGGCCACGGTCTTCTCCGAGCCCCGCCCCGGGTTTCCGATCGAGAAGACGAAACCGCCCGAGACGGGATGCCCGTCGGCGGACACGATCCGGTAGGTGGCGGTGTAGGTCCCGTCCGCGAGCCCCTCGGACAGATCGGCGCCCATCGCGTCGGACCGGTCATCGGGCCTGATCAGCTCGCCGGTCTCCACCTGGTCGCCCTCGGGATCGAAGACCCGCACCGCCCCGAAGCTCGCCTCGACCGGTTCGTTGAAATAGAAGGCGACCAGCTCTGGCGCTTGTTCGACCTCCGCACCCTGCGACGGGGAGGTCCGCTCCAGCACAGCGTGGGCGCTCGCCGAGGCGGGCAGCACCAGGGCCGCCAGCGCGGCCAGCGGGAGGGCGCAGCGGCGAATCACCAGGCCTCTCGCTCCTCTCCTCCGGGCGGCTCGCCGCCGCCGGCTCCACGCCGCCGAATCAGGATGAGCGCCGCGAGGCCCGCACCGACGACCGCGAGCACGACGAACGGGAGGATCGGAAAGCCCGAATCCTCGCCGACCCACACGAGGGTCCCGGTGATCGCGGCGGGCTCGCCGCCGACCTCGACCGGGACGGAGTAGTCGAAGACCTCGGTCCGTTCCCCCTCGTCGGTGACCTGCTCCGGCGTTCCGCGGCCCATGTAATGGACCCGATGGTCGTGCCACCCATAACGGCCGCTGCGGTCGATCGTCTCCCAGACAGGCGGGGCGTCAGGGTCGGCCTCCGGCGGCACGTCGGCCTCGCCATAGCGATCCCCGTTCAGGTAGTGGGACGGCGAGAGGGTGTTCACCTCGACCGTCCCGTCACCGAGGATCCGCAGATACGGCTCCCCCTGGTAGCCCTCCACGGTGACCGTCTTGCCCGAGTCGTTCTGGAGCTCCAGGCTGTCGTCGTAGTTGAGGATCCGCACGGCCACCCCCGCCGTCTCCGGCGTGAGGCCGTTGACCTCCGATCTGAAGTTTGGGTTGCCCTCGTGGGCGGCCGACCGCTCGGCCGGCAGGGTCGCGATGATGAGTGCGATCGCGAGCACCGATGCGACCTTGCGCACGGTGATCTCCTTTCGTCGCGGGACCGCGCCCCGCGACCGAGGAGGCCGGGGGCGCTCTAGGCCGAAGTCAGGAGGGGCGGCCCGCGCTCAGCCATCCCGCCGGCGATCAGCTCGCCGCCACGCGGAAGGAGGACACTGGGCCCTCGCGGGCTCGGACGCCACGACCGAACCGGACGCGGTCGTCGGTCAATCCTTGTTCCGCGGATACGCTCGAGGACGTCCTCGCCGAGAAAGCGTCCGAAGAAGAGAGGTACGGCCAGCAGCATCGCCGGCGCCAGGTACAGCAGCGCATCGGTGGAGCCGCTCAGAGCGATCGCAAGCGCCCAAACAGCGGTGAGCGCAAGCAGTGCGATTCCGTTTCGGGACTCTCGGCTCATCCCTCAGTGGAATCTAGACCACGCGCCCCGACTGCGACCCCGGTCAGAGCGGCTCGATCATGCCGTCCTGCTGGAGCCTCGCGTTGTAGTCCTCCTGGGCCTGCGCCTGGTACTCAGCGAGGCGCGAGGTCTCCTGCAGCCTGCTGAGCGGCTGCCAGCCGCCCGGGAGCTGGACCAGCCCCGCCGCGCTCACCTCAGCGTCGAGGTTCGGCGAGGCGAAGAGGATCCCGCAGACCGCGGTCGGCTCGCTCTCCGGCACGGGGGCGGAGCCATCCGAGCTCAGGGTCAGCACCTGCACGTAGTTGTATCCGTGGGCGTCGTACTGATGGACGCCGAGCTGGCTGGGAGCGGTCGCGTCCTCGTTCCAGCCGTCGAGGCAGCGCTCCGGGGCGGCACTGAACGTGTGCTTCGAGCCGCCGGACTGGCTCACCAGCACGATCGCCGCCACCGCAAGGAGGGCCGCCAGGCCGGCCGCGAAGATCAGGCGAGCGCGCCCCCCGCCTGCGGGGGCTTGACTTGGCTCCGGTGTTCCCATTGCACCCCGCACTTTGCTGGACCGCGCCCCGGCTCGACGCACCACAGCCGCTAAAATCCGACCTCCCGAGTAGGAATAACGTGACTGAAGGCACAAAGGAACAGATCGACGTCTGCCCCGCGGGCGAGCTCCCGCCGGCGAGATGAAGCTGATCGAGGCTCCCGACGGGGCGAAGATCGGCATCTTCAACTGCGGCGGCGAGCTCTATGCGATCGAGGATCGCTGCTCCCACGACGACGGCCCGCTCGCCGAGGGGGAGTTCGACGTCGAGACCTGTACCGTGGAGTGTCCGCGGCACGGGTCACTGTTCGACCTCACCACGGGCAAGCCGAGGACCCTCCCCGCCTACCAGCCCGTCCGCACCTTCCCGGTCACGATCGACGACGACAAAGTGAAGCTGGAGATTTCCGACTGATGGCAACACCCGACACCACCATCCCCAAGACTCGCGAGCGCCCTGCCGAGGAGCGCGACCTCGGCGGGATCAATGCCGACTACAAGGAGAAGTTCGGCTTCCACGATCCCGAGACGGGCTACGCCTACAAGGCTCCCAAGGGACTCAGCCGCGAGGTGGTCGAGTCGATCTCCGATTACAAGGACGAGCCGCAGTGGATGCGCGACTTCCGCCTCAAGGCCTACGACCACTTCGAGTCCCGACCGACCCCGACCTGGGCGGCAACCTCGCTCAGATCGACTTCAACGACATCCACTACTTCGTCCGCGCGTCCGACAAGAACAGCCGCGACTGGTCGGAGGTCCCCGAGGACATCAAGAACACGTTCGACCGCCTCGGCATCCCCGAGGCGGAGCGAAGTTCCTCTCCGGGGTCGGCGCCCAGTACGAGTCGGAGGTCGTCTACCACCAGGTGAACGAGAAGCTCGAGGAGCAGGGCGTGATCTTCACCGACATGGACACCGCCCTGCGCGAGCACGAGGACCTCGTCCGCGAGTACTGGGCCACGATCATCCCGCCCAACGACAACAAGCTGGCTGCGCTGAACTCGGCCGTCTGGTC
>CAVVYW010000004.1:0-25899 GCA_963752605.1 uncultured Solirubrobacterales bacterium | reverse complement strand
CCGGAGCGAGCGTGGCCGCCTCGCCTGGTGGCAGGACCGCCTCGAGCGGCCGTGGGGATGGGTCGCCGCCGGGTGCCACCCGAACCGGCCCACCGAGCACCTGCTGGCGGAGGCGGGCTTCTGGGTCGAGCAGCTCGACCGCGACCGGCTGCCGAAGGCCCCTCCCTGGGTGCGCCCGATGATCCGGGGTACCGCGAGACGCCCCTCGGCGGTCGGCTCCGACGAGCCGGAGTGGACTCCCTAGTCGCGATCGACCAGGTCCGCCGCCGTCCCCTCCTGCCAGCTGCGGATCCGCTCGGAGTCGGCCCAGGTCGGGCCCTCCTTCTCGATCTGGTCCACATAGGCGGCGAGGCCGCGCTTCGAGCCTTCAGTCCCCCCGGAGGCCAGGAACCACTTCCGCTCGATGCCGAGGCCCCGGTGCAGCGGCGAGGTGGCGCCGTCGTAGACCGCGCGCTTGAGCGATCGGATCGACTCCGGCGTCCGCCGCGCCATTCGCGCCGCCGTCTCGGCCGCCTCCGCGCGGAGGCGGTCCGGAGGCACCACCGCGTCCACGAGCCCCACCTCGGCGGCCTCGCGAGGTCGCAGCGTCCGGCCCTCGAGCATCATCGCCAGAGCCCTCGCCGCGCCGACCGCCCTCGGCAGCCGCTGCGTGCCCCCGGCGCCGGGGTTGAAGCCCAGCGTCATCTCGGGTAGGCCGATCGGAATGTCCTTGTCCGCCATGTAGCGCAGGTCGCAGGCGAGGGACAACTCGCACCCGCCTCCCGTGGCGGGGCCGTTGATCGCGGCGATGAAGACCTTGTCCATGCGGTTCATCCGCCTGAAGATGTCGTGGATGCGATGGAGCTCGATCAGCCCTCGCAGGGGAGTGCGCTCCGCCAGCGAGCGCACGCCCGGGATGTGGCGAAGGGCGCCGGCGAACCGCAGCATCGGGCCCGCGAGCCACGGCGGGACCGTGACCCCGACCTGCTCGACTCCGGCGAGGATCTCGGCGACGTCGTAGTGCGTGATGTAGAGGTCCTCGGGCCGGCCCGTGATCACCACCGCGCCGACGGTCCGGTCACGGCGCAGGGCTCTCGTCAGCTCGTCGAACTCCTTGACCATCTCGCCGGTCATGAAGTTGTGAGGCGGATGGTCGACCAGCACCGTGAGGACCCGACCGTCTCGCTCGGTCTCGAGGGTGCCGGCCATCGGCACAGCCTATGCGCGGGACCGCCTCGCCACCAGTCGGGGCGGTAGCGGCCGCCCTACTCGTTGAAGCCGACGTGGATGTGGTCGCAGTGGTCGGCCGCGGCGAACCCCTCGGGCGCCGGGCCATCGGGGTCGAAGCAGTAGATCAGCTCGGTCGGCTTCTGACCCGCGGGCAGGGCGCCCAGCGAGCGGGCGATGATGCCGCAGGGCCCGTTGAGGTCGGTGATCGTGCAGGGGACTCCGTCGATCGCGGCGATGTCGACGGCGCGTCCGAAGTAGTGGTTGGAGATGTTCCCGCTGGCGGTGTTCTTGTCGTGATCCGAGCGCAGGGAGGAGATCAGGATCTCGTGCTCCTGGCTGATCGCGCCGATCACGCCGATGATGCGCGGATCGACCGCGCCCCGCTGCAGGTCCCACATCTCGAGCGAGTTCGAGAGCTCGACGTTCTCCCAGTTGACCGGGATGGACATCGGGCCTGGCAGCGCGACGGCGTAGGCGGTGGTGCGCGTCTTGCACTTGCCCGCGAGGACCTCGGTCTCCTCGAGCACGGCGTCCACGTACCAGGAGGCATGGTTGTGCTGGAAGAGCCCGGCCTTGATCGTCCCGTTCGCCCAGATCATCCGCGCCAGCGTGGCGGCCGAGTCCGCGGGGCTCTCCCGGGTCGGCTTGCCGTCGCCGTCGCCATCGACCGCGAACTGCTCCCAGTTCTCGTCGGTGATGCCGAAGGGGCCCAGCAGCTCAAGCTCCTCCTTGGTCATGCCACGCCCGAAGTCGGACTCGAGCCGCGCCACCGCGGCCATCGCCCAGACCCCGTCATCGCCGAGCTCGTACCGCCCGGCCGCCTCCTGGATCGCGTTCAGGTAGTCCTCCGGGATGCTCTCCTGGACGTCCTCAGCGGGATCGCAGGTGAGCTGCTGATGCGTCGGGATCAGGGAGAGCGATCCGACCGCGCCGTTGCCGATGCCGCCGAAGCAGGCGGCGCGCGCCATCACGTCGGCCACGTACCAGTCGGCGTGGTTGTAGGCGAAGATTGCGCCCTCCGGGTCCTCGGGCATGCCGGCCGCCCGCAAATAGCGCGCGGCGGCGAAGATCGCGTCCTCGGGGTCGTTCGGGTCGGCCTTGCCGTCGCCGTCCGCATCCACCCCGTAGGCGTCCCAGGTCGATGGCATGAACTGCATCCAGCCGAGGGCGCCCGCCGAGGAGGGGCCCAGGTTGGCGCCGAATCCGCTCTCGATCTCGTTGATGGCCGCGAGGATGGACGGCCCGGCGGCGCCCAGCTCGTACTTCTCCGAGGCCGCGTGGTAGATGGGGATCAGGGTCGGGGGAACCGCGGTCAGGCCGCAGGACTGCGGCAGGGGTGCGACGGGGGCGGCCGCCACGTCCTCCTCCGGATCCTTCGCGCCCTTCTCCTGGTCGGGGTCCGGCTTCTTCTTGTCGGGCTTGGGGTCCTGCTTGCCCTGGGGGGGCTTCGGCTTGGACTGCGGCTTTGGAGCCTTCTTCGGCGGGCCGATCACGACGGGCTGCTCCTGGAAGGTGTCGGGCGGCGGCGCGGTGACCTCGGGGGGCGGCGGCAGAGGCGGCTCCTGGGCGCCCGCGCCCTGTGCTGCGAGTGCCGCGCCCACCATGGTCGCGGCGATCGTGGAGCGAACGCGTCCCATCAGCCGAGCACCTGCGTGACCCGCCAGCCGTGCTTGTCGGTATGAGTCAGGGTGAGGCGGACCTCGCTGACGGCGCGCAGTCGGGCGAGCGAGACGCTGGCCGTCACCTCGTCCTTCTTGCGCTCCGCGAGCACGACGTTGAGGACCCGGGCCTGCGGCACCTTGGTGCCGTTGGGCAGCCGCGGCGGGTTCGCAGCCAGCGACTTGGCGAGCGGTGGGGCCGCAGTCTGCTGGAAGACCTCCGTCGTCTGCGGGCTGGACTTGCCGATCTCGAAGAGGACGAAGGCGCTCGCGAAGTTCCAGGCCACCTCATCCGGCGCCTCGGCCGGTGCTTCTGTGGGTGCCGCTGCGGCCGGCGGCTTCGCCGGGGCTGGTGCCGGCGCAGGCTTCACCCCGCGCTCCCCGACCTCGATCGTGGGCGGGGTGCCCTGCAGCGCCTCGCCGGCGGGAGCGGCTGGGGCGGTGGGCAGGGCGCCGAGTGCGGCGGTGGGCGCCGGCTCAGTCGAGTCCGGCGCGCCGATCGAGGCGCCGGCGACTCCCGCCGCGATCGCGGCGGCGATCGCTGTGGCTGCGATGCCGGCGCGTGCGGCGATCCCTCGCTCCCTGAGCGCATCGGCCAGCGGCCAGGTGAGCTTCGTCTGGATCAGGCGCTGGAGGGGAGAGATCGCCTCGAGGGCCCGCTCGGCCGCGTCGGAGCCGCGCCACAGCACGCGCTCCTCGAGGCCCCATGCGGCCTCGCGGATGGCCCAGCCGGCCTCCGAGCTCTTCAGGTTCATTCGGGGTTGTCCTCGCGAGTTGGCATCTGAAGTTCGCGGAGAGCCCCCCTGTGGCAAACCCCTAAAGGCCTACCGTGGCTCTCCGCACTCGTCTATTCGTCCGCTGGGCGCGGGTGCTTTAGCCGCGAAGCTACTCAGTAGTTGGCCAATCGCTGGGCAGGCACGCCCACGCACGGCTCCGCTAGGCGGGGGCGCCCGCCTGTTCCTGCTCGGCCGGCGCCGGCTTGGGCCGGCGAGTGCCCTGCTCGAAGGTGAGCCCGCCCTTCTTCGCGTCCACCCTGACGGCGTCGCCCTCGGTGAACTCGCCCTCGAGCAGGCGCAGGGCGAGCACGTCCACGAGCTTCTTCTGGATCACGCGCTTCAACGGGCGGGCGCCGAAGGTCGGGTCGAAGCCCAGGTCCCCGAGCAGCTCGCGCGCCTTGTCGGTGAGCTCGATCTCGATCCCGCGCTCCTCGAGCACCCGGACGGAGAGCTTGGTGACCTGGATGTCGACGATCCTCGCCAGGTCCTCCTTGGAGAGGCGATGGAAGATCACCACGTCGTCGATCCGGTTGAGGAACTCCGGCGGGAAGGTCTCGCTCAGCGCCTGCTCGATCTGCTCCCGCGCTTTCTCCTCGACCTTCTCGGCCGCGATGTGCTGGGAGCCGACGTTCGAGGTCATGATCAGCACGGTGTTCTTGAAGTCGACGGTGCGGCCCTGCCCGTCGGTGAGGCGGCCGTCGTCCATGATCTGCAGCAGGACGTTGAAGACGTCGTGGTGGGCCTTCTCGATCTCGTCGAGCAGGATCACGGAGTAGGGCCGCCTGCGAACTGCCTCCGTAAGCTGGCCGCCCTCCTCGTAGCCGACGTACCCGGGGGGCGCGCCGATCAGCCGCGCCACCGCGTGCTTCTCCATGTACTCCGACATGTCGATCCGGACCATCGCCTGCTCGGAGTCGAACATGAACTCCGAGAGCGCCCGCGCCAGCTCGGTCTTGCCGACGCCGGTCGGCCCGCAGAAGAGGAAGCTGCCGATCGGCTGATCGGGGTCGGAGAGCCCGGCTCGTGAACGCCGCAGCGCGCCGGCGACGGCCTCGACCGCTTCGTCCTGGCCGATCACCCGCTCGTGCAGCCGGTCCTCCATCTGGATCAGCTTCTCGACCTCGCCCTCCATCAGGCGGGCCACCGGGATCCCGGTCCACTTTGAGACCACCTGGGCGACGTCCTCCTCGCTCACCTCCTCGGTGAGCATCGAGCCACCCTCGCTGTGCAGCTCGGCCAGCTTGGCCTCCTGCTCCTTGACGGTGCGCTCGAGTTCGGGGATCCGCCCGTAGCGCAGCTCGGCAGCGCGCTCCAGATCGGCGTCCCGCTCGGCCCGCTCAGTCTCGCGAGTCGCCTCCTCGAGCTCGGCCTTGGCGGCCTTGATCGCCTCGATCGCAGCCTTCTCGTTCTGCCAGCGCGCCTTCATCTCCGAGGAGCGCTCGCGGAGCTCGGCGAGCTCGGATTCGATCGCCGCCAGGCGGTCCTTCGAGGCCTGGTCCCTCTCCTTCTTCAGGGCCTCGCGTTCGATCTCGAGCTGCTGGATTCGTCGCTCGACCTCGTCGATCTCGGTCGGCATCGAGTCGATCTCGATCTTCAACCGCGAGGCCGCCTCGTCGATCAGGTCGATCGCCTTGTCGGGGAGGAAGCGGTCGGCGATGTAACGGGCCGAGAGCGTGGCGGCCGCGACGATCGCCGAGTCTGTGATGCGCACGCCGTGATGGACCTCGTACCGCTCCTTCAGCCCGCGAAGGATCGCGATCGCGTCCTCCACACTGGGCTCGCCGACGTAGACGGGCTGGAAGCGCCGCTCGAGCGCCGCGTCCTTCTCGATGTGCTTGCGGTACTCGTCGAGCGTCGTGGCGCCGACGGCGCGCAGCTGCCCCCGGGCAAGCATCGGCTTCAGCAGGTTGGACGCATCCACCGCTCCCTCGGCAGCGCCGGCGCCGACGATGGTGTGCAGCTCGTCCATGAAGAGGATGACCTGGCCCGCCGCGGCCTCGATCTCCTTGAGCACGGCCTTGAGCCGCTCCTCGAACTCGCCGCGGTACTTGGATCCCGCCAGCAGCGCGCCGATGTCGAGGCCGATCACGCGCCGGTCGCGGAGGCTCTCCGGCGCGTCGCCGGAGACGATCCGCTGGGCGAGGCCCTCGACGATCGCGGTCTTGCCGACTCCGGGGTCGCCGATCAGGACCGGGTTGTTCTTGGTGCGGCGCGAGAGGACCTGGATGATGCGGCGGATCTCCTCATCGCGGCCGATCACCGGGTCGAGCTTGCCGGCCTCCGCCTCGGCGGTCAGGTCGCGCCCGTAGCGCTCGAGGGCGCCGAAGGTCTCCTCGGGATTCGGGGAGGTGACGCGGTGCGGCCCGCGCACCTGCGAGATCGCCTCGATCAGCTGCTTGCGGTCGGGCAGGAGGTCCGCGACGCCGGACTTGCGGTCGGCCAGCGCCAGCAGGATGTGCTCGGCGGAGATGTAGTCGTCGGCGAGGCCGGTGGACTCCTTCTCCGCCTGCTGGAGCACCCAGACGAACTCCTTCGAGGGGCGGACGTCCGGGACGGTGTTGCCGCTCAGGCGCGGCAGGTTCCCGATCGCCTCGCGGACGCGCTCCCGGAGCCCGGCCGCGTCCTCGCCGAGCCGCTGCAGGACCGGCACGACCACGCCGTCGTCCTGCTCGAGCAGGGCGAGGAGGAGGTGCGCCGGTGCGACCTCGGGATTGGAGCCCTCGGAGGCAAGTCGCTGCGCGGCGGCCACCGCCTCCTGGGCCTTGACCGTGAAGCGATCGGGCTGCATGCGCCCATGGTAGCCGCTATTGCAATGGATGTAAAGAAATCTCAGTCCAAAGGGCTTAGATCAGCTACCGACTCAGGCGCCGTGCGGCCCAGAGGCTGGCCAGGGCGGCCGGCGCGGCGGCCGCGATGCCCCTGATCGCGGCCGAGTCGTTCTCCCCGCCGAGGGCGAGCGAGAACGTGAGCGCGTCGCCCGCGTCCGCGCCCGCGTTGGCGAGGCTGGCGGCTCTCAGGCGCGCCGGGTCGTTCAGCGCCAGGATCGTGTTCACCCCGAGGACGATGTCGCGGACGCCGGCGACGCGGCTGATCACGACGGCGCCGGGTGCCGCATCGGGGAACCCCAGGACCTCCAGGGCCCGCGCCGGCGCCAGCATCAGCCCGAGCCCGATCGCGATCCGGCCCGCGCCGTTCCCGGCCGAGAGAGCGCGAACGACCGCGTCCGGGACGGCGGTCGGCCTGCGAGGATCTGCCGGCTCCATCGACTGGAGCCTTTCAGCAAATGCGCGTAGCCGGTGAAAGCAGCCTCGGCGTGGTCGCTCTGGTGGCGGCGCTCGCCCTCGCGGGCATCGCCCCCGCGAAGGAGGGGAGCGGCGGCCCGCAGAAGACCTGGCCGCGGGTCGCCTATCCCGGCGATGCCGCGTTGCGCGACGCCGCGGGCTTCGCCGCCGGCCGCGGGGAGGTGAGCTTCGCCGTGATCGATGCCGACGGCGGGCTCCGCGGCTACGACGCCGATACCCCGTACAGCTCGGCGAGCGCCTCGAAGGTGCTGCTGCTGGCGGCCGAGCTGCATCGCCTCCATGACGAGCGCGCTTCCCTCGACGCTGGGACCCGCGACCTGCTCGAGCCGATGATCATCTACTCGGACAACGACGCCGCCAGCGGCGTCTACGCGCGGGTCGGCGACGCGGGGCTGGAGGGAGTCGCTGAGCGCGCCGGCATGCGCAGCTTCGGGCTGGACCCGGGGTTCTGGGGCGGCGCCCAGCTCACGGCGGCGGACCTCGCCCGCTTCTACTGGCGAGGAGAACGCAACTTCCCCGGGCGGTATCGCAAGTACGGCATGAGGCTGCTGTCCCACATAACGGAGACGCAGCGCTGGGGCATCCCCGCCGTCGCCGGCGACGAGTGGAGGGTCTGGTTCAAGGGCGGCTGGCGCCCGCCCGGACAGGAGGGCACGACGGGGGCGGTCACCCACCAGGGGGCCCTGATGGTGCATCGCGGGGGCGAGCGCCTGGCGCTCGCCGTGCTCACCAACGAGGCGCCCGGGACGGGCGGCGGCTACACGGCGATAGAGGGGGTGGCCAGCCGGCTGTTGGCGGAACCGCCGCGCGCGGGCGGCTGGCCGGTTCCGTAAGACCATCTCAGATACGTCATCGTATCCGCATACGGCACTGTATGCGACAATCAATACGACTGTGGAGGCGCGCCGACAAGAGCACCGGCGGTTCCGGCGACTGATCAACGGCGTCGGTTCGCTCTGGGGAACGGCCCTCGCGATGGCGGCGGCAGCAGGAATCCCGCTGGCGTGGATCTGGATCGCGTCGAAGCTCGCCGGGACGGACCGGGACCTGACACCCTCCCTCGCCGTCTTCATCGCGACCGGGATCATCGTCTCGTATTGGCTCGCGCTGCTCGTGGGCTCCTGGATCCGGGGAAGAGCGGTGGACCCTGGCGAAGAGCACGCCCGGGTTAGACGGCGCTCCTGGAACCGCAGTTTCAGCGATGCCCCGAGGCCGGAGGATCAGCGGATTGATCCGATTGAGCGGGTCTTCATCGTTGTCGCTGTGCTCGCGATCATCGCCTTCGAGATCTGGTTTTTCTTCTTCGCCGGGGACCCGCTGCCGAGCCAGCCAGCCCTCTGATGGCCGCTCCGAAGACGGTGCCGAGACCGAAGCGCCCGAAGCGGCTTACTCGCAAGGAGAAACAGGCGGAGACGCGGCGGCGGTTGCTGGACGCCGGAGAGCGAGTCTTTCTTCGACGGGGGCTACAGGGTTCGAGTGTCGAGGAGATCGCAGCCGAGGCGGGCTACACGCGTGGCGCCTTTTACTCCAACTTCAAGGGCAAGGATGAGCTCTTCGTTGAGCTGCTCCACACGCGGGTCTACGACCGCTACGCCGAGCTTGCAAAGGAGTCCCAGGAGCAGCCCGGTACCCCTCGCGAGCAGCTGCGCTGGGGAGCCGAGCGGCTGCGTGACGTGCAGAGGGACGAGCAGGGAAGCTGGCTGTTTCGCCTCTGGCTTGAGTGCCTGACCCAAGCAGCACGGGACGAGGAATTTCGAAAGCTCGCCGCGACCTTCTGGAGTGGGAACCGAGCGTTGGTCACCGGCCAGATCGGCGCGACGTTCAAGGAAATCGGGAGCAAGGCGCCGCTTCCTCCTGATCAGCTCGCGACCGCGATGATCGCGCTAGACGTCGGCCTTGCCGTCCAGCACCTGGTGGATCCCGATGCCGTGTCACTCGACGTCTACGTCCCTCTTTTCGACCTGTTGTTCGGCAGCTTGATCGAGGCGAGTGACGAACACACCTCTATGCGTGGAAGGGGGGACAGCCGCTAGGACTTGCGCCGCTGGATCCGGATCTTGGTCGGCTTGCCGCCGAGTGCATCGGGCTCGTAGGCCCCGTAGGGGACGAGCTCGCCGCCGAGCGACTTGCGCAGCCGCTCCATCTCCTTGCCCATCTCCCGCTCCATCTCGGCGGCGCGCTTGCGCATCCGCGCGATCTGGGCGCGCATCTGCTCGACGCGTCGCTCGAGCTCGAGCACCGTCTCGACCCCGGCGAGGTTCAGCCCCTCTTCGCTGGTCATCCGCTGGATCCGGCGCAGCCGCTCCACATCGGCCTGCGAGTAGAGGCGCGTGTTCTTGGGGGAGCGCTTCGGGGTGATGAGCCCGCGCGCCTCGTAAATGCGCAGGGTCTGCGGGTGCATCGAAGCAAGCTCCGCCGCGACCGAGATCATGAACACGCCTCGGTCCTGGTCGAGCTCGCCCTCGGCGGGCGGGCGGGCCCGGTCCTCCGTCTTCGCCTTGCGCTGCCTGCGACGGGCGGGCATCACTCACTCACTTTCTCGCCTGAGCCGGACCGAGCCTCGGTCAGGAGGCTCTCCCGCGGGTTGCGGCCGTTGAGGGCGTCCGCCAGCTTCTCGACCGCCTGACGCTGCTCGTCGTCCAGCTCGCGGGGCACGTCGATCTTCAGGCGGTAGTAGATGTCCCCGTGGCCGCCGCCCTTGGTGCG
The DNA here is from genome assembly GCA_963752605.1 of uncultured Solirubrobacterales bacterium. GTDB lineage: Bacteria > Actinomycetota > Thermoleophilia > Solirubrobacterales > 70-9 > CAVVYW01. The sequence continues at coordinate 16,248 of CAVVYW010000004.1, read as the reverse complement.
GGGCGGGCCCTCGCCGCGCAGGCGCTGGGTGGTGCCGTGCTGGGTGCCGGCGGGGATCCGGATTCGCTTGGTGCCGTTCAGGGTTGGCACCTCGACCGTCGCCCCCTGGATCGCCTCGGTGACGGTGATCGGGAGATCCACCTCGAGGTTGCCGTCCGCGCGCTGCTTGAAGACCGGCGAGGGGGTGACCCGGGTGGTGACGTAGAGATCGCCGCGCGGGCCGTCGCGGAAGCCGGCCTCGCCCTTGCCGGCGAGCCGGATCCGGCTGCCGTCGTGGACGCCCGCCGGGATGTTGACCCGGTATCGCTTGGTCTCCTGCGTCACCCCGCTGCCCCTGCAGGTGGGGCAGGGATCCTCGATCACGCTGCCCTGCCCGCCGCATTCGGGGCACGGCTGGGAGATGGAGAAGACCCCCTGGCTCTGGTTGTCGATCCCCGTGCCCTCGCACCGGGGGCATGTCTTCGGCGCGGTCCCCGGCTTGGCGCCGGACCCGTTGCAGGTCCCGCACGGGCCGGTGGTGGGGACGGCCACGCTGATCTGCGCGCCGTGCATCGCCTGTTCGAAGGAGAGGCGGACCTCGGACTCGAGGTCGCGGCCCCGCTGCGCACGCGGGCCCTGCCCGCGCCCGCCGCGGTTGAAGAGGGTCGAGAAGATGTCGCCGAGGTCGGAGGCGAAGCCGCCGCCGCCGGGGAAGCCGGCGCCTCCCGGGAACCCGCCGGGCCCGCCGCCGCCGAAGCCGAACATGCCGCCGGCGTCGTACTGCTTGCGCTTCTCGGTGTCGGAGAGCACGTCGTAGGCCTGCTGGATCTCCTTGAAGCGCTCCTCCGCCTCGTCGTCGCCCGGATTTCGGTCGGGATGCCACTTGCGGGCCAGCTCCCGGTACGCCTTCTTGATCTCGTCCTGAGAGGACGACTTGGAGACGCCGAGCACCTCGTAGAAGTCGCGCGCCATCGGCCGTCCCCTACGCGCTCACCACGACTCGGGCGGGGCGGAGCACCTGCCCGTTCAGGCGGTAGCCCTTCTCGATGGTCTCGAGGACATGCCCGGCATCGGTGCCCTCCTCGGCGCGGGTCGAGAGCGCCTCGTGCAGCTCGGGATCGAAGCGCTCGCCGAGCGGGTCATACGACTCGACGCCGGCGTCGGAGAGCTTGTCCCGCAGCTCGTCGAGAACGAGTTGAACTCCCTTGACCAGTGAGCCCTGCTCCGCCTCGGCCGCCGCGAGCGCGCGCTCGAGGTTGTCCACGACGGGGAGCAGCTGCTTGGCCAGCTCCGCCTTGCCCCTCGCCGTGGCCTCGGCGGACTCGCTTCGCCACCCGCTTCCGGTAGTTCTCGAAGTCCGCACGCGTACGCTGCGCCAGCTCGAGGTACTCGTCGCGCTCGCGCTTCGTGGCAGTCAGCTCGTCCAGGTCGTGTTCGACCTGGTCCTGGGCGGCCTGGGTCTCCTCGTCCGCCATGCGGGCCTCCTTACGAGGTCTTCTCGTCGTCCACGACCTCGGCGTCGACGACTTCCTCGTCGCCCTCGCCCTGGGCGCCGTTCGCCGAGCCGCCGTCGCCGGTTGCCGCCTGCTGCTCCTCGGCGGCCGCGGCGTAGATCTGCTCGGAGACCTTCTGGAACGCCGCCTGGAGGGCGTCCGTCTTCGAGCGGATCTGGCCGGCGTCATCCGAGTCGAGGGACTCGCGCAGGTCCTTGATCGCGGCCTCGATCTGCTCCTTGTCGGCGGACTCGACCTTGTCGCCCAGCTCGGAGAGCTGCTTCTCCGCCTGGTAGGCGGCGTTCTCGCCGACGTTGCGGGCCTCCGCCAGCTCTCGCTGGGCGCGGTCCTCGTCGGCGTGCGACTCGGCGTCCTTGATCATCTGCTCGACCTCGTCCTCCGCGAGGCCGGAGCCGCCCTTGATCTCGATCTTCTGCTCCTTGCCGGTGCCGAGATCCTTGGCGGAGACGTTGAGGATCCCGTTCGCGTCGATGTCGAACGTGACCTCGATCTGCGGGGTCCCTCGAGGCGCCGGCGGGATGCCGGTGAGCTGGAACTTGCCAAGGCTCTTGTTGCCGGCCGCCATCTCGCGCTCACCCTGGAGCACGTGCACCTCCACTGAGGGCTGGTTGTCGTCCGCCGTCGAGAAGATCTCCGACTTCTTGGTCGGGATCGTGGTGTTGCGCTCGATCAGCTTGGTCATCACGCCCCCCTTGGTCTCGATGCCGAGGGTGAGCGGCGTGACGTCGAGCAGCAGCACGTCCTTGACGTCGCCGGCGAGGACGCCAGCCTGGATGGCGGCGCCGATCGCGACGACCTCGTCGGGGTTGACGCCCTTGTGCGGGTCCTTGCCGACCAGCTCCTTCACCTTCTCCTGCACGGCGGGCATGCGGGTCATCCCGCCCACGAGGATCACGTGGTCGATGTCGGCGCCTGCGTCGGAGAGGGCCTGCTTGACCGGCCCGACCACGCGATCGAGCAGGTCCGAGGTCAGCTCGTTCAGCTTGGCGCGGGTGAGCTTCATCTCGAGGTGCCGCGGCTCACCCTCCACCGCCGTGATGAACGGAAGGCTGATCTGCGTCTCCTGGGTGGCGGAGAGCTCGATCTTTGCCTTCTCGGCGGCCTCGTAGAGGCGCTGCAGGGCGCGCTTGTCCGCGGACAGGTCCACTCCCTGGTCCTTGCGGAACTCGCTGACGATCCACTCGACGATCGCCTTGTCCCAGTTGTCGCCGCCGAGGTGGTTGTCGCCGGCGGTCGCCTTCACCTCGAAGACGCCGTCGCCGAGCTCGAGCACCGAGACGTCGAAGGTGCCGCCGCCCAGGTCGAAGACGAGGATCTTCTGGTCCGAATCCTCCTTGTCGAGGCCGTAGGCGAGCGCCGCGGCGGTCGGCTCGTTGATGATGCGCTTGACGTCGAGGCCGGCGATCTTGCCGGCGTCCTTGGTCGCCTGGCGCTGGTCGTCATTGAAGTAGGCGGGAACGGTGATCACCACCGAATCGACCTCGCCGCCGAGCTTCGCCTCCGCGTCGGCCTTCAGCTTCTGCAGGATCATCGCGGAGATCTCCGGCGGGGAGGACTGCTTGCCGTCGACCTCGATGCGCACGTCGTCGTTGGGGCCGGCGACCACCTTGTAGGGGACGATCGTCTCCTCCTCCTTGACCTCGGCCTCCTTGCGCCCCATGAAGCGCTTGATCGAGAAGATCGTCCGCTCGGGGTTCATCACCGCCTGACGCTTGGCGACGGTGCCGACCAGCCGCTCGCCTGAGTCGGTGAAGGCGACCACGGAGGGAGTGGTGCGGCCGCCCTCTGCGTTCTCGAGCACCGTCGGCTCGCCGCCCTCCATCACGGCGACGCAGGAGTTGGTGGTGCCGAGGTCGATTCCGATCGTCTTGCCCATCTGTTTGTCCTCCAAAGCTCTCGATTAAGAAATCTGAGTGCGAGTGTAGTAGATCGCTGCGAGATGTCAACGATCCCGGAACGACGAAGCCCCCGCCGAGGCGGGGGCTTCGCACGAACTTCGCGGTGGCGGCAGGGCCTACTTCTTCTTGCCGCCCTTCTTCTTGCCCTTCTTCTTGCCGCCCAGGCTTGCGAACACTCCGGCGTGATCGGAGGTCCACAGACCACCGGCGAACATGTCCAGCGGGCCGGATGCGCCGGCCTTGAACGTGCCGTTGGTCAGGATGCGGTCGATCCGCGACTCCGCCGCGAGATCACCACCGTTCGTGATCAACCCCTGGGTCTCCGCTGGGCTCAGGAACGCACGAGAGCCCGTCGTGTGACCGGAGGTCGAGAACAGCCTGACCAGATCGGTGAACCCGGCGGCGAGGAGCCGCTGCATCGCCGGCGGCGACTGCGGATCCGCACTCCGCTCATCCGAGTTCACGTCACCGACGAGCACCGCGGGCTTCGTCGCCAGCGGGCCGTTGATCAGCTCGGTGGCCTGATCCTCGCGGACCGTTCCGTCATCGGTGGCCTCGAGGTGCGTGTTCACGAGATCGAACTTCTTCCCACGCACCTGCGCGTCGACCGAGACCCAACCTCGGTTCTGGGAGACCTTGAGGCCGCCCGGCAGGTTGGCGATCACCTGGTTGTTGAACAGCGCGCCCGTCGGGTTCGTCGCCTTGACGCCGTCTCCGACGCGGACGAGGATCGCATCCCGCAGGGTCAGGCTGAGGTCACCGTCGATGCCATGGAACAGGCAGACGGGAACCTGTGATCCGGGCGTGCTCGGGACCTGGTCCCCGTTATAACCAGCGAACGGGAACGCGCCTTGCGGCGGTCCTGCGTCGGGGCTGGTGTCGTTCACGAGACCCGGGGCGCAATCAGAGATGCCCGCGGCGTCCTTCCCGTTTCCGCCCCCGTCCCAGGCCCTGCCGGGGCCCATGATGGTCGTGGGACACGTCGGCCCCGGGGCTCCGCATGACGGGGTGCCATTGTCGGCCGATGTTTGATTGCCTGAGCCGATGTGGTGGTCGAAATTGGTGTCCGGCGGCAGCCCATTCGGGTCAGCCAACGGCGCATTTGCCACCTCGTTGTTGTCGGCGTAGCTGTCGCAGCCCCACGGAGGGGCAGTGCCTTGGGCCGGGGAGCCTCCTCCCCCCATGCCGGCGTTGAACGTCGGACCACTCGTCTCGTTGACGCCGGCCGTCGGGCCATAGTCGGTCAGCCCGTCGCCGTCGTTGTCGATGCCGTCGCCGCACTGCGCGGCCGTCGGCTCACCGAGCTTGAGTCCGGTGTCGTCGTTGCCCTGCAGCCAGCAACCAGGTCCATTGGGCGCTCCCGGAGGAGTGCCGGCACACGAGCCCGGGGTGGCCGAGTCAGCAAGGTCGAACGTCTTGCCGTCCGGCCCGGGGTCGTTGTCGAAATCGCCGAGGAACTCGGAGTCGAACCTGTTCTGCGAGATGCCGAGGCGATAGCCGCGGTAACACGGCTTTGACTTGCCCTTCTTGGCGGCGGAAGCGCCCTTGCCCTTCTTCTTGGCAGCCTGGCCGCACTCCTTCTTCGTCTTCGCCCCCTTGTTGAGCTCGCTCAGGAGCTTCTCGACGTAGTCGTACGTAACAGTCGAGGCGCGTTCGGCGGCCGGGTTGAGCGGCGAGCCGTCCGTCGGAATCTGGACCTTCCACAGTGCCGCTTCCTGGAGGCCGATCAGGTCGACCTTGTTCTTCTTGATCAGGCCGGCGATGTGGACCGCCCTCGTGTTGAAATTGTTGCCCTGGACGTCCTTCTGGCCGTACCCGATCGCGTTCGCGATGCTGTCGGGCTTCGACGCGAAGTTGCCAGGAGCCGCCGGATTCAGCTTGTTCGCCAAAGACGGCAGGTCCGTGCCCAGATAAAGGTTGAATGTCGCCACCCGGGGCGGCGCCTTCGACTTCTTGGCGGCGTCGGCGAGTCCGGGCGTCAGGCAGAGGCTCAGGGCTGCAACCAGCCCGACCAAACCCGCCTTGCGCAGCCGTCCTCGGCCGCCGGAACGTACGTAACTCAAGTGAACTCCTTTCTTGAGGCGCCGTTCGCGAGAGCGGCCCCCCGAGTCTCCTCTCCTTCTAACTGGATTAATAACGCTATTACGCAGGGAGTTGCGGTGGAAACCGTAGAAAGCCGCACTATTCGGTATGGGCCGATTCACCCAGTTTGCGGCTTCGCCGTCCGGAGCTATCGGCCGGCGACCTGCGCGACGAAGTCGGCGACGGTCTCGGCCTGCTCGCCGCTGAGGATCCCCGCCGGCATCCGTCCCCCGACCCCGTTGTTGATCGCGGCCAGTACCCGCGGCTTGATCGTGGCCGGATCGGGCGGAGTCGGGCTCGGTGGAGCGAGCAGGTCGTCGAGGTTGGGCCCGACGACCCCGTCGGTTCCGGCCTTGGCGAGGGTGTGGCAGGCGCCGCAGTTGGTCACGAACAGCTCCTTGCCCTCGTCGAGGCTGGAGGGGACGCTCTCCGGCGACGCCTCCTCGCCGCCCTCGCGGCTGATCGCCCAGGCCGGTACGAGGACCGCGAACAGGAGGACTGCGAGACCGAAGATGACGAAGGTGCTCCGCTTCATGACTGGCGCGGGAGGATATAGCCGCGGGCAGCACCGCTTCTGTACCACGGGCACATGCGTCGCAGCGCGCACTCCCTGCATCGCGGCCTCGGCCGGCAGATCTCCCGGCCGTGGCGGATCAGGTTGATGTGGAGCTCGTAGGCGTCCTCCGGGGGGACCACGGCCCGCATCTCGTCATGCGCCTCCTCGAAGGAGGCGCCGGGCCGAAACAGGCCCAGCCGGCCACCGACCCGGTGGACGTGGGTGTCGACTGGGATCTCCGGCCGGCCGAAGGCGAAGATCAGGACGCACGCGGCGGTCTTGCGGCCGACGCCGGGCAGTGAGACCAGGAACGTCCATCGCCTCGTCCCGCGGGGCATCCTCGAGCCAGTCGAGGTCCGGGTGCTCCTCGAGGCGGCCGAGGATCTCCTGGATCCGCGGGGCCTTGGTCGCGCTCAGCCCGCCGGGCTTGATGGCCTCCTCCACCGCTTCGGTGGGAGCGTCGCGGACCTCCTCCCAGGTCGGGAACCTCTCCCGCAGCCGGCCGTAGGCGACGTCGCGGTTGCGGTCGTTGGTGTTCTGGGAGAGGACCGTGCGCACGAGCTCGGCGATCGGATGTCCGTGCGGGTGGTTAACCGGCCGGCCGTAGAGCTCGCGGAGCCGGTCCCGGATCGCGATCACGCGGCGGCGGGGCGGGCGCCTCCACGACGGGTCGCGCTTGGGCACCTTGATCTTCTCGGGCAGGGGCACCGGCCGAGAATATTCTGCGGCGGCCCAATGGCCGATCGGATCGAGACCGGGACAGTCGTCGTCGACGGCGTGGCGACCTTCTTCCGGCGGCGGCCGGGGGAGGGCCCCCCGGTCGTCCTCGTGCATGGCGTCCCGACCCACTCCGAGGACTGGATGCCGGTCATGGAGCGGCTTCGCGGCCCGGCGATCGCGCTCGACCTCCCCGGCTTCGGCCGCTCCGACCGCCCACCGGCGGAGTTCGACTACACGATGGAGGGCTACGCGCGGTTCTTTACGCGGTTCCTCGCGCGGATGGGCATCTCCGAGCATTCCCTCGCGGTCCACGACTGGGGGTCGATCGCGCTGATTGCGGCGCAGCGGTGGCCCGACCGGATCCGCCGCCTGGCGGTGATCAACGCCCTGCCGCTCCTGCCGGGCTACCGCTGGCACCGCACCGCGCGGATCTGGCGGACCCCGGTCCTCGGCGAGCTCTCCACCCGGATTCGCTCACGGCGTGCGTTCGACCTGGCGCTGCGCGAGTCGCGCGGGGACTGGAGCCGGCACGACCCCGCCTTCGTCGACCTGATCTGGGAGCACCTCGATGCGGGCACCGTCCGGGCGATCCTCTCCCTCTATCGCGGGGCCCCGGAAGAAGCTCTCGCGGCCGCGGGGAGTGAGCTCGGGTCGCTCGATGCGCCCGCCTTGGTCGTCTGGGGCATGCGGGACCGCTACCTCCCGGCGCGGTTCGGGCGCGCCTGGGCCGAGACGCTGCCCCGGGCGGAGCTGCTGGAGCTCCCGGATGCCGGCCACTGGCCCTGGCGCGACGACCCCTCGAGCATCGAGCCCGTGTTGCGATTCCTTCAGGGCGGTGCGGATAACCCGCAGAGTTGACGATTTGTTACCAACCGGTGACTAGAATCCCCGGGTCGTGCGCGTCCTAGTAGACAGGATCGGTCGTTGGCTGCCTCAGGGATGGGGAGACGCCGGCCGGCAACTCGGCCTCTTCGTCCTGGCCGAGCTCTCGTATGAGACCGTCCGCGGTGTCGCGGAGGGACAGCGCGCCGAGGCGTTCGCGAACGCCGCCGCGATCACGGACTTCGAGCGCTCGACGCACACCTTCTTCGAGCCCGACCTCCAGCACGCGCTGCTCAATTCCCAGTGGATCATCGACGTGGCCAACTTCCTCTATATGAACAGCCACTTCGTGGTCACGACGGCCTTCCTGGTCTGGCTTTATCTGTTTCGTAACCCGAGCTTCTACTTCGTCCGGAACATGTTCCTGGTCGCGATGGGGCTCGCCCTGGTGGGCTACACCCTGGTGCCGACCGCCCCACCCCGCCTCTTTCCCGAGGATGGATTCGTAGACACGATCACGGCCTACGCCCAGGTGAACCACGACTCCGGCCTCGTGAAGCTCTTCGTCAACCCCTACGCCGCGATCCCGAGCATGCACTGCGCATTCGCCCTGATGATCGGCATCAGCGGAGCGATGATCTCGCGCCACAAGGCCACCCGCGCGTTCTGGTGCGTGTATCCGCTTGTGGTCATGTTCGTCGTCGTGGTGACGGCGAACCACTACTGGGTTGATGCCGCGGCGGGCGCCCTGGTGGCCGCGCTCGCGGCGCTCACCGCTCGGCAGGTCCTGGCCCGCTTCCGGCCGGCGGTCTGGTCCTTCCGGCCGGCGACGGCTTGAGCGCAGGCGCCGGCGCGCACCTGGTCGGCGTCCCGAGCCGGCCGGATCGCGCCAGAGAGGTGCTGGCTCGCTACGCCGAGCCGGGATTGCTCGCCCTGGCGCTGGGCGGCCTGTACCTGCTGGTGCAGCCTTCGAGCGCCGACCACGCCGCACAGGTCTTCCGCTCAGGCCTCTTCGACCAGGAGGGCATCTCGGCCTGGAACAACCTCTGGTTCGGCGGCCATCACCTGCCCGCATACAGCCTCCTGTTCCCGGTGCTCGGCTCGGCGATCGGTCCCAGGGAGGTCGGCGTCCTCGCCGTCCTGATCGCCTCCCTGCTCTTCACGGCGATCGCCTACCGGGAGTGGGGCGAGCGGGCGCGCCTCGGGGTGATCTGGTTCGCCGCGGGAGCGTCGATCAGCCTGTACACGGGCAGGCTGACCTTCGCGCTCGGGGTGGCGATCGCGCTTGCCGCCGTGTTTGCGAGCCAACGCGGCTGGCGCTCGGTCGGCGTCTTCCTGGCCGCCGCCTCGGCTCTCGCGAGCCCGGTCGCGGCGCTCTTCCTCGGCTGCGGGGCGGTCGCGTACGCCGCGGCGCACCGGACGCGCCGTGGCCTGGAGCTGGCGGTCGCCTCGGTCGGGCTCGTCGTGGCGCTCGCCGTCGCCTTCCCCGAGGGCGGCACCGAGCCGTTCGTCTTCTCGAGCTTCCAGCCGGCGCTGCTGATCGCGATCGCCGTGTTCCTCGCGCTGCCCCGTCAGGAGCGGCTGCTCCGCTACGGGGTCGCCGCCTACACGGCGGCCCTCGCCGGCGCGTTCCTGATCGACACGCCGATGGGCGGCAACGCGACCCGGATGGGGGCCCTGCTGCTCGGCCCCGTCCTCGCCCTCGGCCTCTGGCGGCGCCAGCGCTACGCCCTGATCCTGCTTGCGCCGGTGCTCGTCTACTGGCAGTTCTCCCCGGTAATCCGCGACCTCGAGGAGGTCCACGCCCAACCCTCCGTGAACGCCGGCTACTACGCGCCGGTCGTCGACTTCATCCGCGGCACGCCCCGGCACCAGAGCTACCGGGTCGAGGTGCTGCCGGCGGGGCATCACTGGGAGTCCGCCTACGTCCCGCGCGGGATCTACATCGCCCGAGGCTGGGAGCGGCAGCTCGACCGCAAGCTCAACCCCCTCTTCTACAAGGACACCCTGACCGCGACCGAGTACCGGCTCTGGCTCGATGACCTGGTGTCGGCTTCATCGCAGTGCCCGGCGCACCGCTCGATTACGCGGCCGATAACGAGGCGCGCCTGATCGCACAGGGCACGCCCTATCTGAAGCTGGCCTTCAGCAGTCCCGACTGGAGCGTCTACCGGGTGAGGAATCCCGCTCCGGTCGCGTTCGGAGCCGGCGAGCTCGTCAAGCTGACCCCGGAGGGGTTCGTGGTGGACGCCGAGAGCCGAGGCAGCGTGCTGGTGAAGGTGAACTGGACCCCGTACTGGTCGATCGAGGAGGGCACGGGATGCGTCGAGCAGTCGCCTCGCGGCGACACCGTCCTCCAGGTGAAGGAGCCCGGCCGCTTCCGGGTCGGCGTTGACTTTGCGCCGTGGCGGGCCCTGTCGGGCGGCCCGCGCTGCGCCAACAGGCCTCCGGCGACCGGCGGCTGGGAGCGTGCCGTGACGCGCGGGGTGGGCAGGTGACCGCGGCGCAGCTCAAGGAGAGGCTGCTCCCGCGCGGCCCGCGCGATCTGATCATCCAGTTTGCGATCGTGGCGCTCGCCTACGTGGCGTGGCGGTATGCGCGCGGGGCCGTTGCCGGCGGGATGACCGAGTCGTTCGCGCACGCTCGCGATCTGATCAGCGTCGAGAGATCCCTCGGGACGCTGATCGAGCCCGATGTGCAGCGCTGGACCGTGGACTCCGCCTGGCTCGGCGAGTTCGTGCGATGGGGCTACGCGAACCTCCACTTCAAGGGAAGCTGCCTGATGCTCGCCGCGATCTTTCTCGGCTGGCGCGGCAGCTTCGGGTTCGTACGCAACATGGTCCTGGCGGCCATGGCGATCTCGATCCTCTGCTACGCGGCGTTTCCCACGGCGCCGCCGCGCTTCATTCCCGAGCTCGGCCTCGACCCATCCAGCGCCGTAACGGGGAACGACCCGGTGATCTCGGCGCCGGGCGATCCGCTGTTCAACCCGTTCGCCGCCGTCCCCTCGATGCACGTGGCCTTCTCGATGATCTTCGCGTGGTCGCTGGCGCTGCTGGTCCGGCCACGGCCCCTGAAGGCGCTGCTCTTCGCCTATCCCCTGCTCATGACCTACGTGGTGGTGGCGAGCGGCAACCACTTCTGGCTCGACGCGGCGCTCGGTGCGGGTCGTGGCGGCGGCGGCCGCCGGGGTCGCGCTGCTCGCCGCGCGGCTCAACCCGGACTGGTCGTTCCGCGCCGATGGCGACCGTGGGCCGGTCACGGGCCCCGAGCCCGAGCCCGAGGTCGAAGCCGCCCCGGCATGAAGGTGACGGAAGAGCGCCGCCCGGCGACGGGCCAAAACGACGGGGCCCCGACCCCGACCGCCGGCGAGATGGTCCGCGACCGGCTGATCGAGTCGCGGCTGACCCCGAACGCGATCTCGATGGTGGGACTGGCCGGAAACCTCGCCGCTGCCGTCCTGATCTGGCAGGACTACTTCTTCCTCGCGGGCGTCGCCTTCATCGCCGGATCGGTGATGGACACGCTCGACGGGCGCTACGCGCGCATCTCCGGCAAGGGGACGCTGTTCGGGGCGTTCCTCGACTCGACGCTCGACCGGATCGAGGAGGGGATCGTGCTCACGGCCGTCGCCGCGCACTTCGCCGAGCAGGGCGATTCATTTGCGGCCGCGATGTGCGTGGTCGTGGTCCTGGGCTCGCTGATGGTCTCCTACACGCGTGCGCGGGCCGAGGCACTGGGCGTGGAATGCAAGGTGGGATTGGCGACACGCCCCGTGCGGGTAGTCATACTGTCGGTGGGCCTAGTCTTCGCGAAAGGAGCCGGCATCTTCGACTTCGAGCTGTTGGCCCCGGCGATCTACGTGATGGCCGCCCTCACCGCCCTCACCGTGGTGCAGCGTGTCTGGCACGTTCGCAATGCGCTGAAAGGGCGGGAGAGCGGGCCGAGCGAGCCGGTCGCGGCCGAAGATGTGTAACCGCCCACCCCAGCAAGTGTCGTTTCAGCTTTGAGCTACACCATCTAGGAGGATTTCCAGGCATGAGCACCGTCAACGGTCAATCGAATGGAGCCAGTCGCAGCGGCGCCCGCGAGGACAAGGTCCGGGTCGCGATAGTCGGCGTCGGGAACTGCGCGAGCTCCTTCGTACAGGGCGTCGAGTACTACAAGGACGCCGATCCGGCTGAGCAGGTGCCGGGCCTCATGCACGTGGACCTGGGCGGCTACCACGTGCGCGACATCGAGTTCACCGCCGCCTTCGACATCGACTCGGAGAAGGTCGGCAAGGACCTCTCCGAGGCGATCTTCGCCGGTCAGAACAACACGATCAAGTTCTCGGAGGTCCCGAACCTCGGAGTCAAGGTGCACCGCGGCATGACCCACGACGGCCTCGGCAAGTACCTCAAGGAGAAGATCACCAAGGCGCCGGGCCAGACCGCCGACATCGTCGGCATCCTGCAGGACACGCAGACCGACGTCCTCGTCTGTTACCTCCCCGTCGGCTCCGAGCAGGCGACCAAGTGGTACGTCGAGCAGGCGCTCGCGGCCGGGGTCGGCTTCGTCAACTGCCTCCCTGTGTTCATCGCCCGCGAGGACTACTGGAACAAGCGCTTCAAGGACGCCGGGATGCCGATCATCGGCGACGACATCAAGTCCCAGGTCGGCGCGACGATCGTGCACCGGCAGCTCGCGAGGCTGTTCGCCGACCGCGGCGTGCGGATGGAGCGCACCAGCCAGCTGAACGTCGGGGGCAACATGGACTTCTACAACATGCTCGAGCGCGAGCGGCTGGAGTCGAAGAAGATCTCCAAGACGAACGCGGTCACCTCGATCATGGACCACGAGCTGCCCGCCGACGACGTCTACATCGGGCCCTCGGATTACGTGCCGTGGCTCACCGACCGCAAGTGGGCGCATATCCGCGTCGAGGGGAAGGCGTTCGGCGACGTGCCGCTCAACGTCGAGCTGAAGCTCGAGGTCTGGGACTCTCCGAACTCGGCCGGCATCGTGATCGACGCCGCCCGGATCGTGAAGCTGGCGCTCAACAACGGCATCGCCGGCGAGCTCGACGGACCCTCCAGCTACCTGATGAAGTCGCCGCACACCCAGCGCCCCGACTCGGCCGCGCGGGAGATGACGGAGGAGTTCATCGCCAAGTACGCCCGGAAGGGCGTGCCTGCGGGAGCCGAGCAGACTGAGACCGCTGCCGCGAAGTAGCGGGCTGACGGACAGGATTCGCCTGTGGAAGCGCGCCCGCCGGGCGCGCTTCTCATATCTATCCTCAGCCCGTGGCCGCCGCCGACTCGCTCGCCGTTGCCCAGGTCAGTCCGTACCCGTGGGGATCGCGGCACGAGATCGACGAGTTCGTCAAGCGCACCTCCGAGGAGCTGGCCAAGCGGGGGCACCGGATGATCGTCTGCGCGCCGTCCGACTCGCGCACCGCGATCCGTGACACGCGGCGGGCGATCCGCACAGCACGGGATGATCCGAAGTCGCTGCTTCAGGGGGAGAACCCGCGGGTGCTCGCGATCGGGCAGAGCGTTCGGCTGCCGAGTGGCCCGCGGCGCAGACCCGGCCCGATTCCGCTCGACGTCAGCCGCATGCTCGAGCAGCTGCTCGAGTCGGTGCCGCTCGACCTCGTCCACGTGCACGAGCCGTTCGCGCCCAGCCCGGGCTCGGCCGCTCTGCGGCACTCGCAGTCACTCAACGTCGCCACCTTCCACGAGCCCGTGGAACGGGTCATCTCCACCCAGGTGGCGCGGCAGCTGGTCGAGGTGTTCTTCGGCCGGATCGATGAGCGCACCGCCACGAACGAGGCGACGGGCGAGCTTCTCGAGCGCTTCTTCCCCGGCGCGTACGAGCTGATCCCGCCGGGCGCGGACGTGGCCAAGCCCGCGCTGCCGTCGCCATCCGAAGGGCGGGTGCGGATCGTCCACGTCGCGGAGGAGGAGCGCGGGGCGATGCGTCTCTGGCTTCGCGGCCTGCGCAAGCTTCCGAAGGACCTCGACTGGGAAGCGGTTCTCTGGTTCGACGGCCCCACCGATCCCCTGGCGAGAGTCAGCAAGCGCCTCCGCGAGCGGATCCGGGTGGTCCGCCCCTCCGACGGTGAGCCGATCGAGTTCATCGCGGGGGCGGACATCGTCTGTCTCGCGTCCGGCGGGGTCCGGATCGCGCCTGCCCTGATCCGCAAGGCGCTGGCGGGCGGCGCGGTCCCGGTGGTCTCCGACCTGGAGCTCTATCGCGAGCTGGTCGCCGACGGCGAGCAGGGGCTGCTGTTCCCGATCGGCGACGCAGTGACGCTGGCCGCTCAGATCGAACGGCTCTCCAGTGAGCGCCCGCTCCGCGATGAGCTGCGAGCCAGCGCGCGCGCAAACGGTGGAGGACGCGGCTGGGATCAGGTGGCCGACGAGCTCGAGGCGACCTACCGACGGCTGGCCGCACGGCGGCACGACCCGGCCGGGAATCCCGAGATCCGCCGCCGGCTCGCGGACCGGGAGTACATCCACTGCGACCTGCACATGCACACCGATCACTCCCCGGACTGCGCGACGCCCGCCGAGGTTCTCCTGGAGACCGCGAAGGAGCGCGGACTCGGCGCGATCGCGATCACGGACCACAACGAGATCTCCGGGGCGTTCGAGGCCCGTGAGATCGCCGAGAGGATCGGGGGCATCAAGGTGATCGTCGCCGAGGAGGTGAAGACCGCTCACGAGGGCGAGGTGATTGGCCTCTTCCTGGAGGAGAAGATCGAGCGCGGGATGTCGTTGGCGGAGACGATCGCCGAGATCCGGCGCCAGGGGGGCCTGGTCTACGTGCCTCATCCGTTCGACCGGCTCCACTCGGTCCCGGACTACGAGCACTTGCTGAAGGTCGTGCAGGACATCGACATCCTCGAGGTGTTCAACCCGAGGATCGCCTTCTCCGCCTTCAACGAGGAGGCGGTGCGCTTCGCCCGGAAGTACCGGATCGTCCCCGGGGCGGGTTCGGACAGCCATGTCGCCCAGGGGCTGGGGAGCGTCAAGATCCGGCTCCGCGACTTCGAGGGGCCGCAGGAGTTCCTCGAGTCCATGCGGGAGGCGGACATCGTCCGCAAGCACAAGAACCTCGTGTACGTCCAGGCCCTCAAGTTCCTGCAGACCAGCGGCGGGCGCGGCGGGGCCTCGCTGGCGGCGCGTGATGGCGCCGGGGCCGAAGTCGCGGCGCACCCGAAATCGCAGCGCGGGCAAGAGTTGATGCACTCGCAAGGTGCGGGCGCGGGCCCGAAGAAGATGCAGGGCGGCGTGTCCTCCGCAACCGACGACGAGATCCGCGAGAAGTACCTGGAGCGGGCGATCCGCGAGCTGAATGACCTGGGCAGGGACCTCTCCGTCTGCCAGGACTGCCCGCGCGGCAACGTGATGCCGATCCAGGGCTCCGGCCATCCGCAGGCCGACATCCTGATGCTGAAGCACGCCGCCACCCCGGCGGAGATCGAGGAGGGGGTGGCGTTCTACGGTCGCGCGGGGAATGCCCTGATGAAGAGCTTCAAGCGCCTCGCGATCGACCCGATCGTCGTCTTCGGCACCCTCTGCGTCAAGTGCCCGCTCACCGACCCGGGCCACGCCTCCGAGGCGTGCATCGCCAGGATCGGCGAGGAGATCGCCATCGTCCAGCCGCGGATCGTCGTCGTGATGGGTGAGGACGCCCTCGAGGTGCTCAACGGGCTCGACCTGCCGCTGGCCGAGGAGATCGCGCCCATCGAGGGCGAGGTTCAGCGGCTCACCCCGACCACCGACGCCCTCTTCGTCCCCGACATCGACGAGTCCCTCGACGAGGAGGGCGCCAAGCAGCGCTTCTGGGGCTCGTTCAGGGTGCTCGGGGACTGGTACGACCAGCTGCCGCCGTACTAGCGGCCCCCTTCGCCGCTTAGGGGTGTGATTTTCCAACCACTGCTTTGCATGGAAAGCGGCGGTCCTTCGAATCTTCCACTAGTAGTCGAGGGAGTCGGCCGGTACGCCCGCTGCCCTCTTCTTGGCGCGAAGCGCAAAGCCTAGGACCACGCCAAGAGCGACTGCGGCGGCGACCCCGATCAGAAAGCCATCGGGAAAGCCAATGATCCTGGTCCCGGCGATACCGAGAAACGCACCGGCCGCTCCCCATCTGAGCTTGTCGCGGGTCTTGACCTCGCCAGCAATTAGCCCGGGAACGGCGCCCTGGCCAAATCGTCTGCCGATCTCGCGCAGAGTCAGACCTGCTCCTTATCTCGCTCTGCTCGCTGCCGTTCGAGGACGGACATTCGCTCTCGCCAGTAGAACCGGGCGAAGACGACGCAGGCCACACTCAAGGCGATCACACCCACGATCATTACGACGGTCATCACATCCCCAAGCATCTGACCGCAGTATCGGTCCGGAGATGGATTTTCTCAACCGCTGGATTGGACGAGAAGCAGTGGTTCGGGGCTTAGGATTCAATCGATGGAGCTCGAGGAACGCACCATTGAGCAGCTTCCCGATCGCTGCCAGAACTGCGGCGCGACCCTGACCGATGCCGAGAAGCAGACGGTGCTCGACGAGGGGATGAAGGGCGGCGCGGTGCTCTGCAAGGTATGCGCCGCGGAGGTGGTCCCGCTCGACGAAGTGGAGGACGACGAGGCCGGAACGGCGGGCTAGCGCCGCCGATCAGACCCCCGGCGCCGCCG
>CAVVYW010000003.1:0-43127 GCA_963752605.1 uncultured Solirubrobacterales bacterium | reverse complement strand
TCTGAAGCCTCAGAACGTCCTCATCGACGGGGAGGGGCGCGCCAGGGTCGCGGACTTCGGCATCGCGCGCGGGGAGAGCTCCGACATCACCGGGACCGGCTCGGTGATGGGCACCGCCCAGTACCTCTCGCCCGAGCAGGCCCAGGGCAAGGAGACAACGCCCCGCTCCGACATCTACTCGATCGGGGTGATCCTGTATGAGGCACTGACCGGCCGCGTGCCATTCCAGGCGGACAGCGCGGTGGCGGTCGCCCTGAAGCAGGTCTCGGAGGCGCCACGGCGACCGAGCGCGATCAACCCCAACGTGCCCCCGGCCCTCGACGCCGTCGTGATGCGGGCGCTCGCCAAGAACCCCGAGGCCCGCTTCAAGGACGCCGACGCCTTCCTCAAGGCGCTCGATGCGGCCGAGAGGGCGCCCGACCAGCCGCGGCCGGAGGACACCGCCGCCTTCGCTGCCGTCACGCCGGAGGGGGAGGACACCGCGGCCCGCCAGCCCGAACCGGAGGAGGAGGACCGCGACCGCGGTGCCGGGCGGTGGATCGCGATCGCGCTGCTCGTTGCCGCGGTTGCCGCCCTGGTGGCATTCGCCCTGACCAGGCCGGGCAGCACCGTCGTGCCCGACGTGGTCACCGCCTGCTCGCCGCCTGGATGCAACGTGGACGTCGCCAGGGAGAGGCTGGAGGCGGAGGGCCTGGAGGTGGACATCAAGCCGGTCCCCAACGCGGCCCCACGCGACACCGTGCTCGAGCAGGACCCGCCGCCCGACGAGGAGGTGGAGGAGGGCTCGAGCGTGGTCCTCACCGTCAGCTCCGGCCCGGCGGTCGTCGAGATCCCGGACGTGACCGGGCAGAGCCAGAAGGACGCCACCGAGACGCTCGAGGACGCCGGGCTCGAGGTGGCCACCAGCCTCGGCTTCTCCGAGGACATCCCCGAGGGGCGCGTGGTCGGCACGGAACCCGTGGCGGGGACCCAGATCCAGACCGGCACCGCGGTGACGCTGATCATCTCGAAGGGCTCGAACACGGTGGAGGTACCCGGCGTCGTCGGCCTGGACGACCAGGCCGCGCTCGACGCGCTCGACAGCGCCGAGTTGAGCGGCACGATCGTTCAGCGCGAGGACGACGCGCCGGCCGGCGAGGTGGTGGCCCAGAGCCCCACCACCGGCAAGGAGGTCAAGGTGGGATCGACCGTGACGATCTTCGTGTCGACCGGCTCGATCGTCGTCCCCGACGAGTTGGGGCAGACGCGCCGAGCCGCCGTGACGGCTCTGAAGAGGGCGGGCTTCGTCGTCTCGGTCTCGGAGGAGCCAACCGACGACCCGCTGGAGGTCGGCAAGGTGATCAACCAGTTCCCGCCCGGTGGCTCCCGTGGCCAGCGCGGGGACACCGTGTCGATCGTCGTGGGCGCGGCGCCGGCCACCACGCCGCCATGAGGATCGCCGTCCTCGGCGGCGGGATCTCCAGCGAGCACGAGGTCTCGCTGCGCTCGGCGGAGTCGGTGGCCGCGGGCCTCCGCGATGCCGGCCACGACGTGGTCGAGGTGACGATCGAGCGGGACGGGCGCTGGCGCGCCGCGGGGGAGTCCCTGGGTCTTACCCCGGCCGAGGGCCTGCTCGGCTGCGATGCCGCCTTCCCGGTTCTGCACGGCCCCGGCGGGGAGGACGGCAGCATCCAGGGCCTGCTCGAGGTGCTGGGAGTCCCATACGTGGGTTCTGATGTGGAGGCCTCGGCGATCTGCATGGACAAGCTCGTCTTCAAGCAGCTGCTGGCCGGCGAGGAGGTGCCCCAAGTCGACTTCTGCGAGGCGGGCACCGACGGCTGGAAGGAGCGCGTCGCCACCTTCGGGCAGCCCGTCTGGGTGAAGCCGGCCAGGCTGGGTTCGAGCGTCGGCATCGCGCCGGCCGGCGCACCGCCGGAGGTGGAGCGGGCGGTCGAGGCGGCCCGGCGGCACGATCCCCGGGTGATCGTCGAGGCGCCCGCCCCGGGCAAGGAGGTGGAGTGCTCCCTCCTCGGCAACGAGGACCCTCACGCCTCGCCGCCGGGGGAGATCGTCACGAAGGGGTCGGATTGGTACGACTACGAGGCGAAGTACGCCGAGGGGGGGATGGAGCTGGTGGTCCCGGCCCGGATCTCGGAGACGGCGGCGGAGCGGGTCAGGGAGCTCGCCCGGCGGGTCTTCGTCCTCTGCGGGTGCAGCGGCCTCGCCCGCTGCGACTTCTTCGTCGACGGAGAGCGCGTGCTGGTGAACGAGCTCAACACGATCCCCGGCTTCACCGAGACCAGCGTCTACGGCAAGCTGCTCGAAGCCGACGGGATTCCCTACGCCGAGCTGTGCGACCGGCTGGTGCAGCTCGCGCTCGAGCGCTACGAGCGCGCTCACTCGTACGAATTCTAAGAGCGGCCGGGACTTGCCCCGACGTTGGCGCCCTAACCCCGCATCCCCGCAGGGCGAAGCCCGAGGAGATGCGGGCTGATGGCGAAGCTATTCCAATAACCGGATATCGGAGATCTCCGCCACCTGGCCGCCCTCCCCCTCGGGAAGCTTGGTGAGCCACACCAGATAGAAGCGGGACGGCTCTGCGTCGGGGGTCTCGATCTTGGCCACCTCACCGGCGTCGCCGGCCCGGCCGATCACCTCCCACTCGTCGAGCGACTCGGGCGCCTCGTCCTGCCCTGGCGCCGAGCGGATCTCGACGTCCTCGCCGGGCTCTGCGAAGCGAACCTCGACCGCGCTCACCTCGACCTGGTCGCCGGCATCCACGTAGAGCCCGACGCCGGGCTTCTCCAGCCCTACGTCGTAGCTCTCGGTGGCCCACGCGGTCCCGGTCGGGTTGCTGTCGATGGCCAGCGCGGCGTCCTCAGGGTGCTCGCCGTCGCCGCCGAACGGGTCGAAGTCCGTGGCCGCGTCGGCGCCCAGCCTGATCTCGGTCCCGCCGCCGCCGGGGTTGTCGCCGATGTCCCGCAGCCTGTCCCCGCCCAGCACCAGGGCGGCGACGATCAGGGCCACCCCGACGATTCCCATCGCGATCCCCGCCCTCGAGCGGCCGCCGGTCAGCTTTCGCCGCTCGCGCGGGACCGAGTCGAGCACGCTGGTCGCCTCGCCGCTGGTGCCGCCCCGGCGAGCCGCCTCGATGTCCAACGTCTGCTCCAGGTCGCGCACCATCTCGGCCACCGAGCCGTAGCGGTCCCGCGAGTCCTTCGCCGTGGCCCTCTCCACCACGGCGGCGATCGCCGCTGAGATCTCGGGCCGGCGCGCCTTGACGTCCGGGAGCGGCTGGTTAACGTGCTTCATCGCCACGCCGACCTGGGTCTCGGCCTGGAACGGAACGTCGCCGACGAGCATCTCGTAGAGGACGACGCCGAGTGAATAGACGTCGGAGCGCTCGTCGACGTCCTCACCCATCGCCTGCTCGGGCGAGACGTAGTCCGTGGTGCCGAGCACCCTGCCGGTTGCGGTCATTCCCTTCGACTCGAGCGAGCGCGCGATGCCGAAGTCGGTCACCTTGGCCCTGCCGTCGAGGTCGATCAGGACGTTCTGCGGCTTGACGTCCCGGTGGACCAGCTTGCGGCCGTGCGCGGCGATGAGTCCGCGGCCGATCTCGATCGCGTAGGCGACCGCCTCGTCCGAGGGAAGCTCTCCCTGCTGCTGGATCCGCCTCTTCAGGGTCTCTCCCTCGACGTACTCGAAGACGATGTACGGGCGGCCCCCGTCCTCGCCGGCGTCGATCACGCTGACCAGGTTGGGGTGGGAGAGGCGCGCCGCGGCGCGGGCCTCGCGCCGGAACCGCTCGAGCTGGTCGGCCTCCTCGGAGATCTCCTGGTGCAGCAGCTTGACCGCGACCGGGCGGTCGAGGACCTCGTCGTGCGCGAGGTAGACGGTGGACATGCCACCCGACCCCAGCTTCGACCCGAGCCGGTAGCGGCCCGACAGGACTGTCACGTTCACGTTCTCGATCTCTGCGCCCCTGGTGTCACTGGCTATTGTCGCCGCCCGCGCCAAGCGCGGCTGCGAGCATCCACCCGAATCATGCCTGCAGGATTCGCTTCTAGGCGCTGCGCTCGATCCGGCCCGTTGCGTCGTTCGCGCGGCCGATCCGTCTCGCCTCCGGATAGTGGGCGCGCAGCAGCCCGAGAGCGCTCTCCTCGTCCGCCGCGGCGACCACGCAGCAGAAGCCGCAGCCCATGTTGAAGACCTCGTGCATCTCCTCGTTGCTCACGGAGCCGAGCTCCCGGATCAGCTCGAACACGGGCGGCACCGGCAGGGGGTCGCCGATCTCGTAGCCGACCTCGGCCTCTAGGCGGAGCAGGTTGCCGAGCCCGCCGGAGGTGATGTGGGCCAGGCCGCGTACGCCGACCTCGGAGCGCAGCAGCTCCAGCACCGGCTTCACGTAGATCCTGGTCGGCTCCAGCAGCACCTCGCCGAGGGGCCGCCCGAGCCGCTCGTCGTCGAAGGGAACGTCCTCCAGCGCCGCGCGCGCCAGCGTGTAGCCATTTGAGTGGAGCCCCGAGGAGGGCAGCCCGATCACCGCATCCCCCGGTTCGATCGCGGCTCCGGTGACCAGGGAGTCCAGCGCGACAGTCCCGAAGCAGGCGCCCGCCAGGTCGAGCCCGCGGATCAGCTCGCCGAGCTGCGCCAGCTCCCCGCCGACTATCTCGACGCCCGCCTCGGCGGCGCCCCGAGCGAGCCCGCGGCCGATCTCCGCGGAGATGTCCGGGTCGGCCTCGTCCACCGCGAGGTAGTCGAGCATCGCCAGAGGCTCAGCGCCCACGCAGATCACGTCGTTCACGTTCATCGCCACGCAGTCGATGCCGACCGTGTCCCACTTGCCGAGCTCCTCGGCGACGAGCAGCTTGGTGCCGACGCCGTCGGTGGTGAGGGCGATCCCGGTGCGGTCGTCGATCCGGACGACGTTCGCGTAGTGGCCGCTGGCGAGCACCTGGCGGCTTTCGGCGGAGCCCGCGCCGAGGGCCGCCACCAGGGCGGAGACGGCGTCGTCGCCCCTTCCCTGGCTCACCCCTGCCCGCGCATAGGCGTCGCCGCTCACGGGAGCTCCTCGGGGACGGTGGGGCGTGACGGCTGACGATGCCCGTTCCTGCCGAGACCGATGGGCCTCCCGTTGGACTCGACCGGCACCCTCGCCTTCTGGCCTGCGGCCAGCCTTCGTCGTGCGAGGACCCCGAGGACCGCGGCCGCCAGCGCGGCGCGATAGGCCGCGTAGGGCCAGAGGCCGCTGTCCCGCTCGACGAGGCGAATCAGGTGCTGCGAGGCGAGGGTGGAGGCGAACGAGGTGGCGGTCCCGGCGACGAAGGCTTTTCGCTGCTCCGGCGGCAGTCCGCGCCTGCGCAGGCGAGCGCCCTTCAGCGCCGCCGCCGCGACGATCACTGGCAGCGCCACGGTCCGGGAGAGCAGGTTGGCATGCTGCCGCGTGAAGCCGCGCCAGCGCGCCGCGGTGAGGGTGGCGCCGTTGCGCGAGATCCCGGGGACCAGCGCGGCGGCCTGCGCCAGGCCGAGGGCGAGCCCATCGGCGGCGTCGGCGCGGTCGCGCTTGCGGTTCTGGGGCCGGCGGTCGGCGAGGGCCATTGCCGCGGCGCCCACCAGGAGCCCGATCGCGGTCGGCAGCGGGCCCCCCAGGTGCCGCTCGATCGATCGCTCGAAGGCGAGGCCGAGCCCCGCGGCGGGTACCGATGACATTGCGAGCACGGTGGCCTTGCGGGAATCGAAGGAGCGCAGCTCCCCGGCGATCACGTCCCGCTGACCGACCAGAAGGGCGGCAGCTGCCCCGGCGTGCAGGGCCACCGCGAAGCTGTTTCGCAGCTCGGGATCGAGCCGGTCCCAGTCCCAGCGGGCCAGCCAGGGGATCAGGATCAGGTGGGCGGAGCTGGATACGGGCAGCAGCTCCGCGGGTCCCTGGACGGCCCCGAGCGCCATCGCGCGCGCGGGCGGGATCGCGCGCGCATGTCGTCCGGGGCCTGACCCGTCGAGGCTCCCGGCCACGCGGCGCTAGGCCTCGGTGGCCGGCTCGGCCTCGCCGCGAACTTCCTCGGCCTGGGTTTCGGTCGCCGCTCCGCCTCGCCGGCGTCTGATCAGGAGATAGATCACCAGTCCGATGATGGCGGCTATGACGGCGTAATCGAAGTAGTGGAGCTTGTCGCGCCACTCCTCCCAGCGTGAGCCGACCTCCACACCGATGATGCCGAGCGCCAGGACCCAGGGGATGCACCCCGCCGCCGTGTAGAGGGTGAAGCGCCAGAAGGGCATGTGGGCGGCCCCCGCCGGGGTCGAGATGAAGGTACGGACGATCGGAAGCATTCGGGTGAAGAAGACCGTGACGGCGCCGTAGCGCTCGAACCAGCCCTCGACCCGCTCCATCTGCCTGGGGCTGACGTGGAAGACCTTGTGCCGCTCGAGCAGCTCCTCGCGGCCGTAGTAGCCGATCGCATAGCCGGCCCAGGACCCGACGACGTTGCCGAGGACCCCTGCGGCGACGATCCCGAACAGCGTCAGATCGCCATCGTCGACCTTGAAGCCGGCGAAGAGCATGGTCGCCTCGCTCGGCATCGGGACGTTGGCGCTCTCGACCAGCATCAGCAGGAAGATGCCGAGGTAGCCGATCTCCCCGATCACGTCGACGCAGAACTCGACCAGCGGGTCAACGATGAAGTCGGTCACGGACGGGGCATGGTAGGTGGATGAATCTCCCCGTGCCGGACAGGCGAGTCCCCACTCACTCTGGGCGAGGCGTCTAGACTCGCGCGGCGTGGACCGACTGAAGCACCCCGTCTACAGGCACCGGCTCCTGCAGATCGTGGCGGACGCGGGACTCCTTGCGATCGCCTACTACCTGGCGTTCAGGATGCGCTTCCTCGAGACCGAGGGAGGAGTCCCGGACGTCTACAGGCACATGCTGTGGACGTCGATCGGCTTCGTGGTCGCCGGCAAGCTGCTGATCTTCGCGGCGTTCGGGCTCTACGAGAAGTGGTGGCGCTACTTCCGGCTGCCCGACTTCGCGGGACTGGTCCGCGCCTCGGCGGTCTCGACCCTGATCCTGCTGGTCGTCCTCTATCTCTTCCGGCCGTTCAACGAGGCGATCCCGCGGTCGGTTCTCGTCACCGACTTCCTGCTGACCACCTTCATGGTCGGCGGCGCTCGCCTGCTGGTCCGGATGCTGGTCGAGCGCCCGAGCCGCAGGGTCTCCGCGGGCAAGGCCCGGCAGACCCTGGTGGTGGGAGCCGGGTCGGGCGGCCAGATGGTCGTCCGCGAGCTTCAGCTCAACCCGAACCTGCAGACACAGGCGATCGGTTTCCTCGACGACGATCCGCGCAAGCGCGGTATGCGCCTGCACGGCGTGAAGGTCCTGGGGACCACCGCCGAGGTGGAGCAGGTCCTCGACGAGTGCAGCCCGGACGAGGTCGTGATCGCGATCCCGTCAGCCCCCGGCGAGCTGCGCGGGCGAGTGGTCGCGGCCTGCCGCGAGCGGGACATCAACGTGCGCACGCTGCCCACCGTCTTCGAGCTCCTGCGTGGCGGGGTCCAGCTCACCAAGCAGCTGCGCGAGGTTCAGGTCGAGGACGTCCTCGGGCGGGAGCCCATCGTGATGGAGCTCGATCGGGTGGGCGCCTACCTCCAGGACAAGGTCGTGTTCGTCACCGGCGCCGGCGGCTCGATCGGCTCCGAGCTCGTGCGCCAGATCGCCCGAGTCCGCCCGAAGCTGCTGGTCATGCTCGATCACGCGGAGGACAACCTGTTCCGGATCGATCGGGAGATGATCGAGGAGCGGCACTTCACCCGGGTGGAGTCGGTGCTCGCCGACTGCAAGGAGCCCGACCGGATGCTCGAGGTGATGCAGCGCTTCAGCCCCGACGTCGTCTTCCACGCCGCCGCCTACAAGCACGTGCCGCTGATGGAGGGGAACCCGCTGGAGGCGATCCGCAACAACGCGATCGCCACCCGCGTCACGGCCGAGACGGCCGCCGCCTCCGGCTGCGAGCGCTTCGTGCTGGTCTCGACCGACAAGGCGGTCAACCCGCGCACCGTGATGGGCGCCTCGAAGGCGATGGCGGAGTGGATCGTCGAGGCCGCGCGCCACAAATACCCGCACACACGCTTCATCACCGTCCGGTTCGGAAACGTGCTCGCCTCCTCGGGCAGCGTGGTCCCGATCTTCCGGGCACAGATCGAGCGCGGCGGCCCGGTCACCGTCACCGACGCGGAGATGACGCGCTATTTCATGACGATCCCGGAGGCGGTGCAGCTGGTGATCCGGGCGGGCGATCTCGGCGCCGGGACGGGCGCGGTCTTCGTGCTGGAGATGGGCGAGCCCGTGAAGATCGTGGATCTCGCGCACAACATGATCCGGCTGGCCGGCTACGAGCCGGACGCCGACGTCGCGATCGAGTTCACCGGCCGGCGACCCGGTGAGAAGCTGCACGAGGAGCTGTTCAACTCCGACGAGCGGCCCCAGCCGACCGCCGCCGACAAGATCGTGCGAGCGGTGCGCCGCGCGCCCCTCGATCCCGAGTGGGTGAGCGGCGCGGTGAGCAGGCTGGAGCGCCTTGTCAAGGAGGGCGACGAGTCGGACCTCGCCGAGCAGACGGTGGACCTCGTCTCCGAGAGGGCCACCGCCGCGGCGCGGGTCGACCTCTGACGCGGCCCGCGTCCCGCTCGACGCTTGACGTTTAACATCCCGCGCCGCATCCCATGGAGGTGATCCGCCAAGTCGGGGCGATCGCCGGTTTGGCCGCATTCCTCGGGCTGGCCGTGCTCGCACTCCTTTACTTCGCGCAGGCGCGCGATGTCCGGCGGCTGCGTGAAAGCGCCAGCTTCCTCGTGGAGGGCGAGGAGGACGGTGGTCCGGGCGTGCAGCCCGCCGATCGCGCGGCCGCGGCCGCTGCCGTCACGGCCCAAGAGCCGGAGCAGGCGGCGGCTGCCGCTGCGGCCACCGCGCCGGACGAGCGCGAGGCATTCCGCCGCGCGGAGCTCGCCAGACAGGCGGCCGAGCGAAGACAGCGCTTCCAGCAGCGCCGCAAGCCCGGCCGCACCGGCTTTGGCGGCGGCCAGCGGCCGGCCTGGCTCTCCGATGGACCCTCCACGGCGGTGGTCGCGATCGGGGCGCTGTTGCTCGTCGCTGGTCTGATCTTCGGGGCCACCCGCCTGATCGGCGGCGATGACGAGGCAAGCACGGGCGCCAACGCAGCGGGCGAGAAGGGATCCAAGGCTCCGCCGACAAAGATCGCCGTGCTGAACGGCACCGCCGAGGCCGGGCTCGCCTCCGAGGCAGCCGCTCCGCTCAAGCAGTCGGGCTTCCAGACGGGGCCGGTCACGAACACCGAGGAGCCCTTCGACGCCAGCGTGGTGATGTTCGACGCCAACGCGCAGGGGTCGGAGGAGACGGCGCGGGAGGTGGCGCAGGTCTCCGGGATCCAGGCCATAGAGCCGATGACCACCGAGATACGGGGCGTCTCCGAGGGCGCTGCCGTCGCGGTCGTGCTCGGCGAGGACCAGGCATCCGGCAGCTCGCTCGACGGGACAGACACGACCTCCGGGGTCGAAGGGATCTGACCCCAGGCAGGCCAACGACGGCGCTGCTCGCCGCTCTGACGGTTGGCGCGCTCGTCGCGGGAACGGTGGCGGCGATGATCGTCACCCAGGAGGTGAGGAAGGACGGCGCGGTCGCCAGCAACATCCGGCTGAAGACGAAGCCGGAGGGCCGCTACCGGGTCTGCTTCCGGCTGACCCGATCGGACACCGTCGAGCTCGATCTGGTCAACGCCGACGGTGAGCTGATCAGGAGCCTCGCGAAGGAGCGTCTCGCCGGGGGCGACGAGGCCCACTGCTACGACTGGGACGGGCGCACGGACGCCGGCCAGGAGGCAACGCCGGGGATCTACCGGGCACGCCTCACCCTGGAGGAGGCCGACCGCGTCGCCACCTCCGGCGAGCGGCTGCGCGTCCTTGCGAACGGCCAGGAGCAGTGAGCGACGTCCTTCAGGTGCTCGGCTGCGTCGCGGCGACCGGCTTGGTCGCCGTTGCGCTCCTGGCCGACAGCCGGCGGCCGCGGGCGGCCGCGCTGCTCGCCGCCATGACCCTGGCCCTGGCCCTCGTCGCCGGCCAGGGCTGGGACGAGCTGGAGTCGCTGCGAGACCGGCCCGGCGTCTTCTGGGGCGTCGGTGAGGTGGGGGTTATCGCGCTGGTCGGGCTGGCCTTCGCGATGCAGCGATGGCCCTTGCTCCTGCCGCTGCTGCTGGTGGCGGCGCTGCCGTTCCGGATTCCGATCGACGTCGGGGGAGGGGAGGACGCCAACCTGCTCGTGCCTCTCTACGTGGTGATCGGCGCCGGGGTTCTGACCGCCGCGATCACGGCGTGGCGCGATCCCGGACCCGTGCGGCGGCTTCCCACCCCGCTGACGGCCGTCCTGATCGCCGCGCTCGGCCTCTACGCGATCCAAGCGGCCTATTCGAACGACCTGGACTTCGCGACCAGGAACATCGGCTTCTTCCTCGTCCCGTTCGCGGTGATGTTCTGCCTGCTCGTGGACGTGCGCTGGAACCGCCGGCTGCTCACCCTGGCCCTGACCGTCGTCCTGGCGGAGGCTCTGCTGTTCGCCGTGATCGGCCTGGGTCAGCACATCGCGGGAGAGATCTTCTGGAACCCGAAGCTGGAGATGTCGAACAACTTCCATTTCTACTTCCGGGTGAACTCGCTGTTCTGGGACCCGAACATCTTCGGCCGCTACCTGGCGCTGTCCATCGTGCTCGCGACGGCGGTCCTCGTCTGGCTGGCCGACCGGCGCGTGGCCGGCTACCTGATCGCCGCCATCGCGGTGGCGTTCGCCGGCCTGCTCACGGCCTTCTCGCAGACCAGCTTCCTGGCGCTCCTGTGCGGCCTGGGGGTCGTCTGCGCGCTGCGCTGGGACCTGCGCCGCACGCTGATCGCCGCACCGGTGGTGGCCGCGATCGCCGTTGCCGGAGTGCTCATCGCGGGCCAGACGGAGGACCGCTCGGCGCGGGAGGTGACGGAGGGCCATTCGACGCTGCTCCAGGGCGGAATCGACCTGGCCACCGAGCGGCCTCTGATCGGCCACGGCTCGGCCTCGTTCTCGGAGTCCTTCTCCGAGGCGGAGGACGTGAAGAAGGGCGAGACCACCAGCTCGCACAACGAGCCCGTCACGGTCGCCGCGGAGCAGGGGATCGTCGGGATCCTGGCCTACGCGGCGCTGCTGGCCGTGTCGCTCTGGATCCTGTTCGCCGGGATGAGGCGTATCGCGCCCGGACTGGGCGCTCGCTTCAGGCCCATCGACTCGGTGA
Source organism: uncultured Solirubrobacterales bacterium (assembly GCA_963752605.1). Lineage (GTDB taxonomy): Bacteria > Actinomycetota > Thermoleophilia > Solirubrobacterales > 70-9 > CAVVYW01. The sequence goes on along the minus strand of CAVVYW010000003.1, from coordinate 31,824 downwards.
AGAGCGAGCCTCCGTTCCTGAAGATCTCCAGGGTGGGGATCGCGGCGGCCTTCAGCGCGCTCCTGGTTCACACGATCGGCTACGCGGGCTATCTCACGGATCCACTCACCTGGGCACTCCTGGCGGTGGGGACGGCGCTCGTCGTTGAGACCAAGGCCGCTCCCGAGCTGCCTGCCCGGCTACGGCGATGACCGGCTACCTGCGCCGCCTCGCCACCACAGGCGCGGCCTACACCGCGTCGAGCGTGATCTCGAAGCTGATCGCGGTCGCGCTGCTGCCGCTCTATACGCAGTACCTCTCCCCGGAGGACTACGGGGCGGCGGAGGTCCTGATCGTTGCGGTGATCGCGGCGAGCATCGTGATCCGGCTGGGGATCATCGAGGCGCTGCTGCGCTTCTACTACGAGCGCGCCGAGGACCCCGACCAGATCGTGAAGACCGGGTTTCGCCTCGCTCTTCTGGACGACGACGATCGGCCTGGCGGTGGCGCTCCCCCTGGCGGAGCCGATCTCCCAGCTGCTGCTCGACCGCTCCGACCCCGGTCTGGTGCGGATCGCGACCTTCGGGCTGTGGGTCTTCACGATGTTCGAGTTCCTCCTGGCGCTGTTCCGGCTCGACGAGAGGGCCCGCGCCTTCTTCTACTTCACGGTCACCAACGTCCTGGTGACGATCCCGGTCACGGTTTGGCTCGTGGTGGTCGAGGAGGAGGGGGCCCGCGGGCTGCTCTTGGGCCAGTACGCGACGGGCGCCGTCTTCCTGGCGGGCCTGCTCGTCATGCACCGGCGGCGCCTCTCGCTCATCCCGGATTTCCCGCTGCTGCGGCGGATGACGAGGTTCGGGTTCCCGACGATGCCCGCCGAGCTGTCGCTCTACTCGCTCAACTTCATCGACCGCGTGATGCTCGTCCGGCTGGCCGGGCTGGCCGACGCGGGGCTGTACAGCCTCTCGGTCAAGTTCGCCCAGGCGGTGAACGTGCTGGTCAAGGGGTTCCAGCTCGCCTGGCCGCCGCTGGCCTACTCGATCCGGGACGACGACGAGGCCCGCGGCGCCTACGCCGTGATCGTCACCTGGTTCGTCGCTGTCTGCGCCTTCTTCGTGGCCGGGCTGTGGCTGCTGTCGCGCTGGATCGTGCGGCTGCTGGCCGCGCCGGAGTTCTTCCAGTCATACGAGGCGATCGGGTTGGTCTCGACGGGTGTGATGCTCTACGCGCTCTATCTCGTCCTCGTCGTGGTGCTGGGCCGCACAGGGCGGACGGAGTTCAACTTCCCGGCGACCGCGGCCGGGACCGGCGCCAACATCGGCCTCAACCTGGTCCTGATCCCCGCGTGGGGAATCGTGGGCGCGGGCGTCTCCCTGGTGGCCTCCTACGCGGTGGTGCTGGTGCTGATGTATGTCTTCACCCAGCGGCTCTTCGCCGTGCCCTACGAGTGGCTCCGGCTCGCTCAGGTCGCCGGGCTCGCCGCTGTCCTGGTGACGGCCGGCGAGCTGCTGCTTCCCACGGAGGGATTCGTCGGCCTCGTTTCCCGCACCGGCGTCTGGCTGACCTATCCGCTGCTCCTGTACGGCACGGGCTTTCTCAGCGACGAGGAGCGGCGGGCGGCCGCGGCGAACCTCAACCCAAGGGCGGTCCGGGAGGCTCTGGGCCGCCTCCGTGAGGCGCGCGCGGAGGAGGCCTCACCCGAGGAGGAAGGAAGGGGCCCGCGCCTCACCCGCGAGGCGCTCGAGGCCGAGCAGCGGGACGAGGACGCCCGCCCCTAGAGCTCAGCCCCCGTCCGCGGCCCGTTCGAGCACGCCCGCCATCTTCGCTGCCTGACGCTTCACGTCGTGCTCGGCGGCGGCCTCTCGAGCCGCCGCGTTTGGGGACGGCAGCTTCGACGCCTGCACGAGGCCGGCGACGATCTCCTCGGTCTGGACCGGGTCGACGAGGACGCCGGCGTCGGGGGTGACGAATTCCGGAGGGCCGCCGACCTCGGTCGCGACGACGCTGCGCTCCATCGCCATCCCCTCCAGCGTCGCCTGGCCGAACGGCTCGATCAGCGAGGGCTGGCAGAGGACGTCGCAGGCGGCGACCCAGCGCGGCACCTCCGACTGGGGGATTCGGCCGGTGACGGTGACGTTGGGCCGGCCCTCGAGCTCCCCGCGCAGCGGCCCGTCCCCCACGAAGGCGAGCCGCCCCCGCTCGAGGGAGGCGAACGCGTCGGCGAGCCGCACCACGTTCTTGCGCTCGATCAGCGAGCCGACGCAGAGAAATGCGGTGCCCTCGCCGTCCCAGCCCAGCTCGCGGCGAGTCGGCTCGGCGGGCTGGGGCGAGAAGGCCTCGAGGTCCACCCCGCAGTCGGCGATCTCGATCTTCGACTCGGCCGCGGGGACGCTCTCGACCAGCCGGTCGGCGAGCCAGCGCGAGTTGGCGATCACCGTCGCGGCGCTATCGATCACGCGGCGCGTCATCGCGGTCACGCCCAGGATCCCGCCCAGGTTGGCGACGTCCTGGCCATGCGCCATCAGCACCAGCGGCGCGTTCGCGGCACGGGCCGCGCGGGCCCCCGCGAAGCCGGCGGGGAAGAGGAAGTGCGCGAAGACCACGTCCGGGTCGAAGCGCTTCGCAGCACGGACTGACCTGCGGATGAGCCTGGCGTACTTGGTGGGAAGCCCCCCGCGCTTGCTGATGGACGCGACCTCGACCTCATGCCCCAGCCCCTCGAGCTCGCGGCTGAGCGGCACCAGGAAGCTCCCCAGGTCGGGGTTCTCCTCGCTGGGCCACATCTGGGTGACGAGCAGGATTTTCATCGGCGGTTGTAATCCTCCGCCGCCTCGCGGATGCCCTCGCCGCGGCGCGGCAGCAGCGCCTGGCGGGCATGCAGCCACTGGCGGCGGGCGGAGTGCCCCGGGAGGACCAGGGCGGCGAGCGCCCGCACCAGGTACGGGAAGGCGAGCAGCGGGCGGAGTCCGAACGCGGCGGCCCGCCCCTTGTGCTTGCGGAGGTAGCGGTCGCGGTTGCGGTGAAACTCGACCGTGCGGCGCTCGACCCCGGCCGCGTCGCTCGCCATCTGGTCGTGGTGGACGGCCTCCGCCCCCGGCACGAAGAGGATGCGCCAGCCGGCGTCTCCCAGCCGCTTGCAGAAGTCGGTCTCGTCGGAGTAGACGAAGAAGTCGGGATCGAGCCAGCCGACCTGCTCGGCGGCCTCCCGGCGGACGAGCATCGCGCTCGATTGCACCCAGTCCACCTCGCGCGTCCGATCGCCGCGGCTCTGGACGGTGAGCCAGGGATGCAGGAACAGCGCACCTGCCAGCGCGGTGCCGAGACCGGGGAACCGCCACGCGCAGGGCTGGGGCTCGCCGCCGGGGGAGAGGAGCTGCGCGCCCGCCGCCGCCGCCTGCGGGTCCCGGTCCAGGGCGTCGAGCAGCGCCACCACGGCGCCCGGCCGCAGCTCTGCATCCTCGTTCAACAGCACGCAGTAGCGCCCGCGTGCCTCCTGCAACAGGCGCGAGTCGTTCTCGGCCTTGCCCGTCCGCCGCTCCAGCGCGATCAGCCGGCGCTCGCCGTCGAGCGCCGCGACGGCCGCCGCCGAGCCGTCCTCGGAGGCGTTGTCGAGGACCAGGACCTCGCTCTCGATCCCGGCGGGCGAATTGGCCTCGATCGCCCGCAGGCAGGCGAGCAGGAGCTCGCGCCCGTTGGTGTTGACCACGCAGTAGGAGAGCAGCACGGCGAGAATGCTCCCCCATGCGCGTCCATGTCGTCGATCCGCCGGCCTACACGCCGCCCTACGACCACGCCCTGGCCGGGGCCGTTGCGCGTGCCGGCGCCGAGGTGGAGCTGATCACCTGCCGCTTCCCCTACGGGCCGGTCCCGAAGGAGGACGGCTACTCGGTTCGCGAGGTCTTCTACCGGGGCTCCTCCCGCCTGGGGATCGGGCCCCGGCGCAGGCGCATCCTGAGGGCGCTCGAGCACGTCCCGGACATGCGGCGCTACCGGCGGCTGGCGGACGAGGCCGACATCGTCCACTACCAGTGGCTGCCCATCCCGTCGCTGGACCGCCGGCTGCTCCCGCCCAGGCGCCCGCGGGTGTTCACGATGCACTGGCGGCTTCCCGACGCCGGGACGCGCATCGCGGGGACGCTGTCCAAGCTGCTCGCCGAGATGGACGCGGTGGTCGTCCACTCCGAGCACGGCGCTCGCCGGCTCACGACCGACTTCGGGGTACCCGGGGAGAAACTCGAGGTGATCCCGCATGGCGCCTTCGAGTACCTGACCAGGCAGGACGACGAGGTGCCGCTGCCCGAGGAGCTGCGCGAGGTGGAGGGGCCCGTGATCCTGTCCTTCGGGCTGATCCGGCCCTACAAGGGCACCGATGTGCTGCTCGAGGCCTTCGGCCGGGTGAGCGGAGCGGAGCTCTGGGTAGTCGGCATGCCGAGGATGCCGATGGACGAGCTGCGCACGCTCGCCGAGCGGGCGCCCGGCACGGTGCGGTTCGTGGACCGGTTCATCGGAGACCCGGAGATTCCGGCCTACATGCGCCGCGCTGACCTGGTCGTGCTCCCCTATCGCAACATCGAGCAGTCCGGGGTGCTCTACACGGCGCTCGCCTTCGGCCGTCCCCTGGTGCTGAGCGGCGTCGGCGGCTTCACCGAGGTGGGCTCCCAGGGTGCCGCCAGGGTGGTGCCGCCCGAGGACGCCGCGGCGCTGGCCGGAGCCCTGAACGAGCTGTTGGCGGATGACGAGGGGCGCGAGCGCCTCGGTCGGGGTGCCCTGGCCCTCGCCGAGGGGCCTTCCTCGTGGGACGAGATCGGGCGCCGCACGGTCGACCTGTATCGGCGCCTGCTTGGCTGAGAGCGTGCCTCCGACGCTCCGCCGATAATTCCGGCCGTGCTTTTAATCGAGATCAGCTTCTGGTCGGCGCTGGGGTTGATCCTCTATGCGCACCTCGGCTATCCGCTGCTGCTCTGGCTGCTCGGGGGCCTCTTCGGCGAGCCAGCCCGCAGCCGCAGGGCGCACGACGGCCTGCCCACGGTGACCCTGATCATCCCCGCCCACGACGAGGCGGAGGTGATCGCGCACCGGGTGGAGAACGCGCTTGCGCTCGACTACCCCCGCGACCGCTTCGAGGTGATGGTCGCCTCCGACGGCTCCAGCGACCGAACCGTCGAGCTGGCGCGCGAGGCCGGCGCGGACCTCGTGCTCGACCTGCCCCGCGGCGGCAAGGTCGCGGCGCTCAACGCCGCCGCTCGCCAGGCCCAGGGGACGATCTTCGCCTTCTCGGACGCGAACGCCTACTGGCGGCCGGACGCGCTCCGCCGCCTGGTGGTCCGCTTCGAGGACGAGGAGGTCGGATATGCCTGCGGCCAGGTCCGCTTCACGGGGGGCGAGGAGGGAAACCAGGAGGGCCTTTACTGGCGCTACGAGATGGCCGTCCGGCGCAGCGAGTCGCGGCTGGCGGGCATCACCGGCGGCAATGGCGCGATCTACGCGGTCCGCTCGGAGGCCTACATCGAGCTCGAGCCGGATCGCGGACAGGACCTCTCCTTCCCCTTCGAGCTGAACAAGCGCGGCTGGCGCGCGGTGTACGAGCCCGGCGCCCTGGCGGAGGAGCGGATGGCGCCGAGCGTCGAGGGCGAGTTCCAGCGCAAGCGCCGGATGATGTGGGGCCTCTGGGATGCGATGCTCAAGTACGGGATGCTGAAGCCGCGGGGCTATTCGCCGGGATACCTCGTGGAGATCTACTCGCACCGGCTGCTTCGCTACCTCACCCCGTTCCTCCACGTGATCGCCGTGCTCGCAAACGCTGCCCTGCTGCCCGAGGGAGGGATCTACTCGCTCACCATGGGGCTGCAGCTCTGCCTGCTCGCCGCGGCAGCGCTCGGACGCTTCATCCCGCTGTGGCCGCTCCGGGTCGCCTACTACTACGTGACCGTGACCGCCTCCATCGCCGCGGGCCTCTGGGACCGCCTACGGGCCGGAGAGGTCCCGATCGGGTGGGAGAAGGTCGAGGGCACCCGGTGAACGAGCGCATGGGCCTGTCGCGCGCGGCGGACGTCGTCATCGCGACCGCCGCGCTCTTCCTGGCAGCGCCGCTGCTGGGGCTGGCGGCGATCGCGATCAAGCTCACCTCCCGCGGGCCGGTGTTCTACACGCAGCGCCGGGTGGGGAAGGACGGTGAGATCTTCGAGCTGCTGAAGCTGCGAACGATGCGCCAGGGGGCGGACCCGGTCGGTGTCGGCACGGCAGTCACCGGCGACGATCCGCGGGTCACCCGCGTCGGCAGGCTGCTCCGCCGCTTCGCACTCGACGAGCTGCCCAACCTGTTCAACGTGCTCACCGGCGAGATGGCGATGGTGGGTCCCCGCGCCACGCTCGCGGCCCAGGTGGAGCTCTATACGCCGCGCCAGCGCCGGCGGCTCGAGCTGAAGCCCGGCGTGACCGGGTGGGCGCAGACGCACGGGCGGGCCGGCATTCCTTGGGAGGAGAGGATCGAGCTGGACGTCTGGTACGTCGAGAACCGCTCCCTCGGCCTCGACCTGAAGATCCTCGCCCTCACCCCGCTGGTGCTCCTCAAGGGCACCGGAATCAGCTCTCCCGACGCCTACGCGGGCTCGCCTGTTGAGTCGCCGCTTCGGCAGGCGGCGGAGCGCGAGCGCGAGCTGGAGCTGCGGGAGCGGCTGGAGCCGCGCGAGCCGCGGGCGGAGCGGGACTGAGCCGATGGCGCGAGGCATCTCGCTGAGGGACTTCAGCATCGAGGACGCGGAGGCCGTCCACCGCTGGTTCAACTCGCCGGCGGCGACGGCCAACCTCCTCGAGCACCGCGACTCCTTCAGCCCCGAGGACGCCCGCGGCTGGGTGGAGCGGGCGATCGCGCAGGCGGCCGATCCCGATTCCGAGGACCGCAAGTGGGCGATCCAGCTCGAGGGAGTCGATGAGGCGGTCGGCTACACGGCGCTGTATGGGCTAAATCGCCAGACCGCGCCCGAGCTCGGCGCGATCGTCGGCGACGAGCGCGCCGCCGGGAGGGGCGTCGGCCGCGAGGCGGAGCGCCTCACGAACCTGAAGGCCTTCGAGGAGTTCGGCGCCCACAAGGTCTACGGGCGCATTCCCGCGACCAACGAGGCCGCGAAGAAGGCCGTCATCTACAACGGCTGGAAGCAGGAGGGAGTGCTGCGCAACCACGTCCGCCATGGGGATGAGCTGATCGATGTCGAGCTCTGGGGCGGCTTCCGCGAGGACCTGCCCGAGGTCCCCGAGGATTGAGCGCGGCCCGCCTGATCGAGGATGGGGGTGCCGCGGCCGCGGATCCCACCCAGTTCTTCCGCTCGCCGGAGTTCCTGGCTGCGGAGGGGGCGACCCATACGCTCGCCATCGGTGAGGACCCCGTCGTCGCGGTGCCGGTGATCGTTCGCGCGATCGAAGGGACCGGGATGGTGGACGCGACCTCTCCCTACGGATATCCGGGCGGGACCTCGCTGTCGGTGGGGGACGCCGGCCACGCCCCCCGCGACCCCGGGGACGTGGACTGGTCGGACACCGGGCTGGTCAGCGTGTTCATCCGCGACCGGATCGGGGATCGATCCGCACTGGCCGGCGGCACCGTGCGGTCCCAGGTGCAGATCGCGGATCCAGGAGCCGAGAGCGGCCTGCGCAAGCGGCTCCGCGAGCAGATCCGCCGGAATGAGCGCGAGGGCTGGACGGTGGACGCGCTGCCCGGCCCCGAGGCCGATCCGGAGGCACGCTCGGCCTTCGAGCGAGCCTATGGGGAGACGATGCGCCGGACCGGGGCGGCCGAGCGCTACAGCTATCCGAGCGAGTACTTCGAGCGGGTCCTGGCCGCAGAGTCGGCGTGGCTCCTGCTGGCCCGCCGCGGCGACGGCCGGCCGGAGGCCGGGGCCATCGCCGTTCGCAGCGACGATCACCTGCACTACTACCTCGGCGGCACCGCCGACGCCGCCCTCGAGGACTCCCCGATGAAGAACCTGTTCGCGGCGATGATCTCGCTGGCCGAGGAGCTGGGACTGCCGCTGAACCTGGGCGGCGGAGTGGCGCCGGGCGACTCGCTCGACTCCTTCAAGCGCGGCTTCGCCAACGCGGAGGCGGCATTCCGGACCCACGAGGTGATCTGCGATCCGCCCGCCTACGAGGAGCTGAGCGCGGGCAGGCGCGCGCCGGAGGGCTTCTTCCCGGCCTACCGGGCCTGAAGGCGCTTCTGCTTCTCGCGCTTCGCCCGCTGCTTGCGCTTGCACTTCTTGCAGCGCTCGCAGCTCTTGCGCTTCCCGGAGCGCTTGCACTGGCGGCACGGCTTGCTGCAGGGCGCCGGAGAGCCGAGCAGGCTGTCCACCGAGGCCCTGATCGCCGGCAGCTGCGCCTCGAGGAGGCCGGGGCAAGCGGTGAGGCCCAGGTCGAGGTGGCCGATGATCCGCGGCATGGTGATCACGGTCCCCCCCGGGAACTTGTTGGCCGAGCCGCCGCCGGAGGTGAGCTGTGTGGTCCCGCTGGCGGGCGTCGCCGCGCTGATCTTGAGCTTCCAGGCCAGGTAGCGGACGATCGAGTTGACTGCCTCAGGCGTCGGCGCCTCACTGCTGTGGTCGCCGATCGAGGAGATCGCGGTCGTCTGGGAGTTGTATCCCTGCGCCTGGGCCCCGACCACGGGGTACTCCAGCCCCCCGGCGCGACCCTCGTAGAGGACGCCGTAGCGGTCGACGAGGGCGTTGTAGCCGATGTCGTTCCAGCCGTTCCCGTTGACGTGGAAGCGGCAGATCCCAAGCACGATCCCCGCCGCCTCCTCGGGGGTGTAGTTGTTGGCGTTGACGGTGTGGTGGACGACGGCGGCGCTGACCGAGCCGTATTCGGCCGGGCCGCGCGGCTGGCAGCCGCCGGAGGGCAGATCCGCGCCCCACGTCGCCCTGGTGACGATCGCGGGCTTCGTCGCCGCCGCGTGCACCGGGGGTGCCGAGGCGATGGTGATGAAGGCCGAGTTGATCGCCCCGCGGGCGGAGTGGAGCAGGCGATCGCCGAGGCCGCCGGCGGTGCCGGAGACGTTCACGAAGTGGAGCCGCCCGGTGGGGCGGAACGGCGCGCGCACCTGGGCCGCCTCGGCGCCGTCGACGTAGATCGGCGTCGCATCCGCCTGCTCGACCCACTCCGTCCAGCCGTCCTCGTCGCGGACGCGGATCTCAACGCGGCGCCGCTCGCCCGCCAGGCCGACCAGGTCGAACTCGTGGGGCGCCTCGACGGGCCGGGAGATCCAGCGGGCCGGCTTCTCGCCCTTCTCGGCGGCCAAGGCCAGCGCCGCGCGCGCCGGGGCGGAGATCCGCTTGACCCCGGGCACGCCGCGCTCGAAGTCGACCGCGCCGGGCATGTACGGGCGCAGGGAGAGGGCCGGGATCGCCACCAGGGCGAATCCGGCGATCATTGCCAGTGTGATGCCTGCGAACAGCTTCGCGCGCATGCCCTTACCGGAACACAGCATGGACACTTGTGTTTCTCTCCGTGCCTGTCGATCCCCTCGCCAAACCCATGCCTGAACGGTGACCTGCATGCCTAGGCTCGCCCTGCTCACAGTCGCCGCCACCCTCGCGTTCACCGCCCAGGCGAGCGCCCAGCAGCTGGTCCCGTTCGGCGGGCAGACGTACGACTCGCCGTACTACGTCACGGGCGAGCCGGGCAACCCGAGCCGGGTCTACGTGGTCGAGGGTGCCGGCACGATCCGGGTGGTCGTGAACGGCATGACGCAGCCGGGGAGCTTCCTCGATATCAGCTCCGACGTTTGCTTCTCGGACGAGACCTGTGGGGACGAGTCGGGGCTGACCTCGATGGCTTTCGCGCCCGACTACGCGACGAGCGGGCTCTTCTACGTCTTCTTCACCCGCGACGCCGCCCTGGAGCACGACCTCGTGGTCCGGGAGTTCCGCAACACACCGCTGGGCTCGACCGACGTCGACGAGGCCACCGGCCGCGACGTCCTGGTGATTCCCCACCCCGACGCCGCGAACCACAACGGGGGCCAGCTCCAGTTCGGCCCGGACGGGCTGCTCTACATCTCGACGGGAGACGGTGGAGGGGCCAACGATCCTCAGAACAACGCGCAGAACCGGAGCAGCCTCCTCGGGAAGCTGCTCCGGATCGATCCGCGGGGCGCCGCGCCGCTGCAGTACTCAGTCCCAGCCGACAACCCGTTCTTCGGAGCCACCCCCGGGGCCGACGAGGTCTATTCGTACGGGCTCCGCAACCCGTATCGGTTCTCCTTCGACCGCCTCACCGGGGACCTGACGATCGGCGACGTCGGCCAGGGAGCCTGGGAGGAGATCGACTTCCTCGCTGCGGACGGCGGGCGCGGCGCGAACTTCGGGTGGGACTGCTTCGAGGCGACGGCGACGGGCGCCTCCAGCGGCCAGGCTCAGTGCACACCGATGCAGGGCGCTCACACCCCGCCCGTGTTCCAGTACGCGAACCCGCCCGGCCCAGGCAACGCCGCGATCAACGGAGGCTACGTGGTCCGCGACACCACCCTGCCGTCGCTGCTCGGCCGCTACCTCTACGCGGACAGCGTTGGGGCATTCCCGGAGATCCGCTCCATCAACCTCTTCGCCGGCGGGTCGAGCGGGAACGCCAGCACGGGCCTCACCGGCGGGACCTCGTCGTTCGGCGAGGATGCGTGCGGGCACGTCTACGTCGCGCACTTCAGCGGGGCCGTGAGCCGGATCCAGGCCGCCCCGGGGGCGGTCGCCTGCGCCCCGCAACGCTCCCTGCCATCGGCAGCCGCTCCCACCGACGGGAAGGGCCCTGCCCTGAGCGTCGCCTTTCGCAAGGGCAAGCGCGCCGGCGCCCGCGGCGAGCTCACCGCTGTCGTCGGGTGCGATGAGAGCTGCATGGTCCAAGGCGGGGGCGAAATCGTGCTGCCCGGCAAGAACCTCGGGTTGGGGACCGACACGCTTGCGCTGGCGAGTGGGGTCCTCGGGGTCCTCCACCTCGACCTCTCCCGCAAGGAGGCCAAGCGCCTGCTGAGAGAGCTGCGGAACGGCGAGAAGGCGAGGGCGGTGGTCGACCTCAGCGCCAGCGACGCGGCCGGGAACCGGAGCGCCGCCACCCATCGCATCAAGCAGAAGCGCTAGAGGCTGATCGGAACCGATTCCGGGGCGTTGCCGCGGTAGGTGTCGCGGAAGTTCCGGATCACGTCGAGGACGGCCTCGCTGTAGGCCGGGCAGATCGCCAGCTGACGCCAGGCAGTCACCGCGACCGCGTACTGCGCGTCGTCGTCGGGCGCATACGGCGCCTCCCCGTCGGGGAAGAGCAGCATGCCGTCGGGATCCTCGTCGAAGACCCCCTTGATGGCGAGCTGCTCGTCCTCGGAGAGGCTCGGGTCGTAGTGGATCTCGACGCGGCCGTGCTCCATCGAGTGGACGACGCGGGAGGTTGGGGGCCGCTCCCCGTAGGCGCCATCCGCGAAGGCACCGGCGCCGTCCTCCGCGTTGGCCCCGTAGTGGTCACCCGAGGTCGGAGGGACGGTCTTGTAGGCGCCCGGCTGGTCGCCCTTGGCCACGTCGGTGAAGTGGGTGTTGCCCTCGTCCTCGAGATCGAGCCTGAGCTGACAGCCCGCGGCCTTCGCAGACTCCTTCAGGTCGCCGATCTGGATCGTGGGAGGCGCCGTTCCCTCGCGGTCGTCGCACTCGATGCCCTCGGTCACGCCGCTGAGCGGCTGGACGTGGGCGTTCTCGTCACCGCAGCCGGCCCCGGTCTCGCCGCCGCCATCGCCGCCTCCTGCGTTCATGATCACCACCACCAGGCCGGCAAGGACGGCCACAGCCAGGAGGCCCGCGACGAAGTACCCGGCGATCAGCCGCCGGCGCGCGGCCGACTGGTCGTGCTGCTGCGCGGCGAGCCGCTCGGCGCGAAGGCGCTCCTTTTCCTCTCTCCGGCTCGACATCGAGGGCGTGAATCTAGCGGAGGGGGCTCAAGCGCCGCTTAGGCGCCGCTCAACGCCAGCTCAGCCTGCGGAGGCGACCTCAGCGGGTTCGCGCCGCGGCGGCCCGCTCCAGGCGTCGTCGAGGAACCCGGCCAGCTCGTCGTCGAGGCGATCGGGAGAGATCCTCCACTCGAAGATGGAGTTCGCCTCGATCAGGCGCGAGTTCGGCAGCTCCTCGGCCAGCATGCCGGAGTCGGAGAACGGATGCAGGGGGTCGGCGTGGTGTCCGATCACGAGGGCGGGCATGGCCATCCTCACCCGCTCTGCGTGGTGCGGGGCGCTGGCGCCCAGGAAGAGACCCTCCAGCACCGCCAGCGAGGGCTCAGGGTCCTGCCGCAGCCAGTCGAGCCCGATGTCGAGGAAGAAGTTCCCGCGAGGAACCCGGTTGGTGATCGCGGCCACGACCTTCAGGAGGGGTGCGCCGAAGCGCAGGCCGATCATGATCGGGGTGAAGGTCACCGCTGCCGCGGTCAGCGCGTTGTCCAGCACCGGCATCTCGATCATCATTCCCCGCACCCGCTCAGGCGCGTCCTTGGCGACGGTGAGGCTCACGTTCGCCCCGAGCGAGGTCCCGCCGATCACCGCCTGGTCGATCCCGAGGTGGTCGAGCAGCGCGACCACCTGCTGGCCGAAGAAGGCCATCGAGTAGTTGGTCATCTCCGCGGGCCGGTCCGACTGCCCGTGCCCGAGCAGGTCGACGGTGATCACCCGGTTGCCTCGCGCCGCCATCTCCGGGGCGAGCCGGTCGAACATGTGCCGGTTCATCAGCAGCCCGTGGATCAGCACGAGTGGGCGCTCTCCCTCCCCGCTCTCGTCATAGGAGATTCGGTCACCGTGGTAGTCGAATTCCGACATCTGCAGGGAGTTTATGGGCGGGTCAGGCGGGCCCGGACCCCGCGGCGACTCCGGCCGCCTGTCCGTCGCTCCGCTCCCACGGCCGCGCGGCGCGCAGCGCCGACAGAATCGCCCGCGTCGCCGGCCACCGGTTGAGGGCGTAGAAGTGGATGCCGGGCGCTCCCGCGCGGAGCAGCTCGGCGCACTGCTGGGCGGCGTAGGCGACCCCCAGCTCGAACTCCACCCGCTCGTCCCCGCCAGCGGCCTCCATCGCCTGCTCCAGGGGCGCCGGGATCTTCGCCTCGCAGAGCTCGCAGATGCGGGCGATCTGCTTGAAGGAGGTCATGGGCATGATCCCCGGGATGATCGGCACCTCGATCCCGGCCGCCCGCGCCGCGGGGACGAAGTCGAAGTAGGCGCGGTTGTCGAAGAAGAGCTGCGTGATCAGAAAGGTGGACCCGTTCTCCACCTTGGTCTTCAGGTAGGCGATATCGGCCTCGAGGCTCGCTGCCTCCGGATGCACCTCCGGGAAGCAGGCGCCTCCGATGGCGATCTCGGGATGGGTCTCGGAGATCAGAGCGGCCAGATCGGCGGCGCAGGCGAGTCCGTCCTCGGGCTGGACGAAGTTCGGCTCGCCGCGCGGCGGGTCGCCGCGCAGGGCGAGGACGTTCTCGATCCCGGCGTCGCCGATGCGGTCGAGGATCTCCCTCAGGCTCCCCTCGGCTTCGCCGACGCAGCTGAGGTGGGCCATCGCCTCGACGCCGTAGCGATCCTTGATCGCCTGGGTCGTCTCGAGGGTCCCGTCACGCGTCGCGCCGCCCGCTCCATAGGTGACCGAGAAGAAGGCCGGCTCGAGCTCGCGCAGGACCTCGACCGTCTCGAACAGGCCGAGGCGGCCCTCCTCCGTCTTCGGGGGGAAGAACTCCACCGAGAAGCAGGGCTGGGTCGTCTCCAGGATCTCGTCGATTCGCATGACCGGCCATGGTAGAGCCGGACCTGCGGCGGCCGCGACGGGACGCGTGCGAGGCCCGCTCGCTTCAGCCCATCGCACCTGATCCGGGGCTAGGAGCGGCGCTTCCGCTTTTTGCAGCGCTTCCTGGGCGCCGCGGCGGAGCGCTTCTTGGCCTTCTTGCACTTCCTCTTGACCTGCTTGGCTGGCGGAGGCGTGGAAGCAGGCGGCTGGATCGATGGCTGCGGCGGCGCGACCAGCGGGTCCACCAGCTCGCGTACGAACACGTCGTTGAAGCCATCGTTCGACTCGGGGTCGAGATTGGTGGAGCCGGACTGGAACGCGACGAGGCGCCCGTCGGCGGAGACCGAGGGGTTGAAGGAGATGCCGTCTCCGGCCGCGCCGGCGGCCCCCGTGGCGCGGCTGACCAGCGTGGTCGCGGCGGCCTGGAGGTCGCGCACGAACACGTCGTCCACCGCGTCGTTCGAGTCGGGGTCGAGATTGTCGGCCTCGGAGATGAAGCCGACGAGGCGCGCGTCGGGAGTGAGCGTGGCGCCAAAGGAGTCGCCGTCGCCCACAGGCCCCGCCGCGCCGGTGGCCCGGCTCAACAGCGTGGTCGCTGCGGCGTGGGTGTCGCGCGCGAACACATCACTGACAGTGTCGTCCGAGTCGGCGTCCAGGTTTCCGGAGTCGGAGCTGAAGGTGATGAACCGCCCCTCGGCGGAGAGCTTGGCGGGCGTGCTGGAGTTGCCGTCCCCGGCCACGCCGGCGGCCCCCGTGGCGCGGCTGACCAGGGTGGTGGCGAGGGTGGCGGTGTCGCGCACGAAGACATCGGTGACGGCGTCGTTCGAGTCGGAGTCGAGATTGTCGGCGCTGGACTGGAAGGCCACGTGTCGGCCATCGTCGGAGATCCCGGGGAAGGAGGAGCTTCCGTCCCCCACTGCCCCGGCGGCACCGGCCGCGCGGCTGACGAGCACGGTGGTGTTGGCTTGGACGTCGCGCACGTAGACGTCGATGACCGCGTCGTTCGAGTCGAGATCGAGGTTGCCGGCGGCCGAGTGGAAGGCGACAAGGCGCCCGTTGCCGGAGATCGAGGGGACATTGGAGCTCAGGTCCCCCACCGCCCCCGCGGCGCCCGTCGCACGGCTGACGAGCGTGGTGGTGTTCGACAGGAGGTCGCGCACGAAGACGTCGGTGACGGCGTCGTTCGAGTCGGGGTCCAGGTTGTCGGCGTCCGACTGGAAGGCGACGAAGCTCCCATCGGCGGAGATCGAGGGGTCGCTGGAAAACCCGTCCCCGACTGCACCGGCGGCCCCCGTCGCGCGGCTGACCAGCGTGATCGCGCCGGTCTGGAGGTCTCGCACGAACACATCGTCCGCCGCGTCGTTCGAGTCGGGGTCGAGATTGTCGGCGCCGGACTGGAAGGCGACGAGGCGCCCGTCGTCGGAGATCGAGGGGGCGCGGGAGGACCCGTCACCTACCGCGCCGCCGGCCCCGCTGGCGCGGCTGACGAGCGTCGTGTCGAGGATCCCGTCCCCGGGGGCGCCGAGGGCGCCGGCCGCAATGGCACCGGTGGCGACCAGGCTCGCGGCGAAGGCGAGCGCGACGCGCTGTCTGCTGTGCTGGGGAAGCGGTCCGCTCCCCGCCAGACCTGGCCACGGGATGAGCCTACGCCGCCGCCGCTCCGCGGTCAACCCACCTGCAGGGACCCATGGTAAAGAGGCACGCCCGGCTGCCTGCACGCCTGGCGGCGGGGCGGCGATACTTGCGCGATGCCCGGCTCAGGCGAGGATGTCGTGCGGAAGCTGTTCGAGGTTATGAGCTCGAGCGGGTCCGTGGACGAGGCGATGGCGGCCATCGAGCCCCTGATGGACCCCGAGGTCGAGTGGGTGAACCCGGAGGACGCGATCGAGCGCGGCACGCGCAAGGGGTTTGGCGGGATCCGCCTCGTCCTGGAGAACCTCATCGCGGGAGCCGGAACCGGGGTGACGGGGGAGGTCGAGGAGCTGGAGGAGAGCGGTGACCGGGTGTTCGTCATCGGCCGCCTCCATGTCCGGGGAGAGTCCAGCGGCGCTGAGGCCGTGGGGCCGCCGACGGGCAGCGTCTACACGATTCGGAATGGGCGGATCCTCAGGATCGAATGGCACTACGACGTCGAGAGGGCCCGCGCGCGGTTCGAACAGAGGGACTGAGAGCTACGGCGCAGGCGAAGCCCACCTTCGAGCCGCAGCGCCGCGCCTCGCCGCGGTTGCTGGCGGTCGCCTTTGTTGCCGGGCCGTGTTTGTGGGCGATCATGCTGATCGCCGTCGCCATCGTGGTCAGGAATCAGCGGGCCGTGGAGATTGCACTGGCGATCGTCCTCGCCTCGGTTCTCATTTCGATCGCCCTCCTCGTCCCGATGCGGAAGCGCCGGGTCCGCGAGGAGGACAGCGCCTAGTGCTGAGTGCCTTGACGCAGATCCTGCTCGCTTTCTTGGCCTTTTTTCCGCTCATTGCCTCCGCTTTCTGGACCGTCGGCGGGATTCTCTTCCGGCTCTTGGACGAGGCCAACGAAGCGGCCGAGCCGCCCGGCGGCTGGCCCGGGGTGAGCGTGCTGATCCCCGCCTTCAACGAGGAGGCCGTGATAGCCAACTGCGTAAGGGCGGCGCTCGAGGTCGACTACCCGGCGCTCGAAGTCCTGGTCCTCGACGACGGCTCGAGCGACGGGACCGCCGCCGCGGCGGAGGATGCGGCTCAGGGCGACCCGCGGCTCGAGGTGATCCCGGACCCCGTCAACCGCGGGAAGGCGGAGCGGCTCAACATCGGCTTCCGCCGTGCCAGCCATGAGTTGGTTCTGGTTTGCGACGCCGATACACATCTCCATCCCCAGTCGGTCAAGTTCCTCGTCTCGCGGATGCTGCGCTCGCCGGTGATCGCCGCGGTGGCCGGCTCCCCGCACGTCACCAACCGCGGCAGCCTGCTCGCCAATCTGCAGGCCCTCGAGGCCGCATCGATCATCGGCCAGATCAGGCGCACCTGGGCGCTCGGCGGGCGGGTCAGCGTCGTTGCGGGTGTTCTCGGGCTCTTTCGTCGCGAAGCGGTCCTGTCCGTCGGCGGTTACGACGAGCGAATGGCGACCGAGGACATCGACCTCACCTGGTCCCTGCTGCTGGCAGGCTGGCACACAGCGTTCGAGCCCAAAGCCCTCATCGGTATGGAGGTTCCCTCGACGATGCGGGCACTGTGGGCGCAGCGGTGCCGGTGGGCCCGCGGCCAGGGCGAGGTCCTGCGCAACCACCTGAGAACGGTCGCGCATCGGCGCAACCGGCGCCTGTGGCCCATCGCGGCGGAGGCTTCAATCACCCTCGCCTGGGCCATCGCGCTGTCGCTCGCCGTCCCCGTGACGCTGGTCAACCTGCTCGTCGGCGACACGTTCTCGGTCGCCTCGGTCGCCCTTGCTTGGGGTGTCGCGGGCGCGCTCATAGCCCTGATCCAGCTCGCGTTCGCAGTCGCTGTCCAGCACCCATCCGACCGCCGAGGCGGCTTTGCGCTCGTCCTCGGCCCCCTGTATCCACTCGGCTACTGGATTCTCTCCACGGCCGCCGCGTTTCGAGCCGAGAGCCCAGCGCTCCTGCGCGCCCTGCCAGAGGAGCGGGTCGCGTGGGACACCGAGCGTGAGAGCGCCGACGAGTCGGCCGCGCGGGGCGGCCAGCAGTCCAACTAGCTCAAGCCGACGCGTTCAGCGCCACGGCGCCGCGGACGAGCCCCTTCAACGCCCCCTCGTCGATCTCGTCGCCCTCGTGGAGATCGATGGCGCGCCTGGTGTTGCCTTCGAGGCTCGAGTTGAAGAGGCCTGACGGGTCCTCCAGCGAGGCGCCCCTGGCGAAGGTCAGCTTCATCTTGTCCTTGTACGTCTCACCGGTGCAGATCATTCCGTCGTGCGACCAGACGGGAACTCCCGCCGGACTCGAGGGCTTCCTCCACTTCACTTCCTCGATGACTTCGGGGTCTGCCTCCTTGATGAGAGCTCGGATCCGAGCGAGCGTCTCGCCCCGCCAGTCGCCCAGCTCCTTGATTCTCGCGTCGATCAGCTCCGAGGGGGAGTCTCCACTAGACATTTGATGGAGCTAGCCGGACTCGAACCGGCGACCTCCTGGGTGCGATCCAGGCGCTCTCCCAACTGAGCTATAGCCCCGTGGGGAGGGCAAGGATACGCTGTCCGGGAGGTGAGCTTCGGCAGGCGGCTAGCCCTGTTCTTCCTCCTGATCGTGCTGGTTCCGACACTGGCTCTGCTGGCCGTGGTCCTGTTCGTCAGCGAGGAGTCGAGGAGCGGGAAGGCCGACGCGCGGCTTGCGGCCGGCCTCGACACGGCCACCGGCCTCTACTCCGATCGAGCCGAGGCGGCGGAGCCGGAGGCGCGCGCGCTGGCGCTCGATCCGGCCCTGGCGGAGGCGCTCGTGGGCCAGGACCAGGCGGGTGTCCGTTCCTTCGCCGAAGGGGCGGTCGCGGCCTCGGGGCTGGAGGGGGTCGAGGTGCTGGGACCGGACGGCGAGGAGCTGGCCTCCGCCGGCGGGCCTGACGCCGTGGCCTTCGCCTCCATCCGGCTCGCGCAGGGCGGTGAGCAGAGCGGGACGCTCCGGATCTCCGAGACGGCCGCACGCGACTACGTGGCGGAGGTGGGCCGCCTGACCAGGCGAGAGGTCGTCATGAGCCGCGAGGGACGGGTGGTCGGCGCGACCATCGAAGCGCCCGTGGACGTCCTGGATCCGGGGGAGACCCAGGACATCCGGATCGACGGCCGCGAGTTCCGCGCGCACCGCGAGACGCTCGATCCCGTGGACGAGGAGACCCTGCTCATGCTGGGCCCGAGCAAGGAGGGAGGCTTCCTGCCGATCGGCCGCAGGGCGGCCATCGTCATCATCGGCTTCCTGTTGCTCGCGGGGACGCTCGGGTATGTGCTCACCCGCGCCCTCGCCCGGCTGCATGGTCAGGTGGCGGAGCAGGCCGAGACGGATCCGCTCACGGGCGTCTTCAACCGCCGCCGCTTCTGGGACCAGCTCTCGCGCGAGGTGGAGCGCGCCCTTCGCTTCCACCATCAACTCTCACTACTCATCTTCGACGTCGATGACTTCAAACGGATCAACGATGAGCACGGGCATCTGACCGGCGACGAGGTGATCAACACGATGGGCCGGGTCGCGGGGGAGGTCGCGCGCTCGATCGACTTCGTCGCCCGCTACGGCGGCGACGAGTTCGCGATCATCCTGATCGAGACGGATGCGGACGGCGCTGCCACCTTCGCCGAACGGCTTCGCTCCACGGTGCGCGAGACGGAGATTCCCATCAGGGGCGGGGGCACCCTGACCATCACGGTGAGCGTGGGTGCGGCCACCGTGCCCGACGGGGCGGCGGAGGTCGGGGCTCTCATCCACGCCGCCGATACGGCCCTGCTCGAGGCGAAGCGCAGCGGAAAGGATCAGGTCCGCAGCGCACCCGGCGGCGGCTGATCGAGGCTCGAACGGGCGGGCACGGCAACTCGGAAATGGTCGCGGCGGTGCATTTCACGCCTATGCAGCGGGTATCACATAGGGCCCACACCGCCTAAGCTACGCAACCGAAGCGGGTGGTACGGACACGATGGGCATTCTCGACGACGCGATTCGCGACCATCTCGACCTGAAGCGCAAACACGGCGCCCGGGATACCGAGTTGAAGGACATGGAGTCGGACGCCCTCGGCGGCGGGGATCGGCCCGACCCGTTCGCGGCGGGGGAGCCCAGATCGGCCGAGGAGCCGACCGCGCTCGTCGAGCCCACCGCCCCTCCCGCTGCTCCGGCCGAGACCGAGGCTCCACTGGAGCCGCCGAGCCCCCCGGAGGGCCTGCGCGAGCCTGAGCCCGCCGAGCCCGCGACGCCGGGGCCGCCTCCCGCCGAGCCCACCACCTTCCAACCGTCGCCCGTCGAGCCGGCGAGCGAGCCGCCGCTCGAGTCGGAGTCCCTCGAGGACCTGATGGCCGAGGAGGAGCCTCCGGCTGCCGCAACGCCGCCGCCGGACCTGGAGGCGCCGGCCGAGCCTCCCGCTCCGGAGTCAGGAGAGCCCTCGGGCGCGCCGCTGGAACCGTCCGAAGATGTCCCGGCGGAGCCGCTCACCCCCGAATCCGGCGTACCGGAGCCGCCGCCCCCGCCGCCCGAGCCGGGGACCGAGCCGCCAGGCCGCGCGCGCGGACGGGTCCACATCCCGACGGAGGAGCACCGCCCGGAGGACCTGACCGAGGAGCCGGAGTTCGACCCCGAGCCCGCCGCTCCGGTCGACCCGGCCGAGGAGCCGCCTGAGGATGAAGCGAAGCCGGAGCTGTTCGACTTCGAGACCGACGAATCTTCCTTCGCCGACGCCGACGAGCCGGCTGAGGCGCCGGCGGACGACTTCGAGGCCCTCGGCCCCGCCGAGGAAGCGGAGTTCGAGGACGAGCCCCTCCCGGAGGAGCCTGAGCCGGAGGCCGCCGCCCCCCCAGTCAAGGAGTACGAGGAGCAGGACGAGGAGCAGCAGGCCTTCGAGGACACCGCCGTCCGCGAGCCGGATGACGAGCCGGACATCCTCTCCGAGTCACCGGAGTTCGCCGACGAGGGGACCGAGGAAGAGGACCTCTGGTTCGAGAAGGGCCCTCCGAAGGACTTCGACTTCGAGGACGAGGGCAGGGACGAGCGCTAAGCTTCCCGGCGGATTCAGCGACTAGGGGGGAAGGGATGGTCTGCGGGATGTTTCGACTGACGCTTGCCGTCGCCATGACGGTCGTGCTGGTGCTCACGGTGGGCGTGGGCAGCGCCGGTGCTCACAAGGAGAAGACCGACCGACAGACCACGGTGACGTTCCAGGACGTGCCGGGGCCGGGCAACGACGTCGTCTCCGGGCAGGTGAGCCTGGGGCGGGCTCCCGAGGAGGTGTTTGGCGCCGGCCTCCTCGCTCAAGCCGCGGGCGCGGGTAACTGCCTCGCGGGACAGCAGGTGCTCGTCAAGCACACGCTCACCCCGGAGGGCGGTGGAGCGGCGCCGGCGCAGCTGGTGAAGACGGTGACCACCGGGCCCACCGGAGCGTGGCAGGCCACCTACGAGGCGAGCGGCGCGAGCGTGCTGATGTTCGACACGTTCCAGATCGAGATCGCGAAGAAGCGGTTGCCGCCGAAGAATGCGCGCCACAAGCACGTCTGCAAGGGCGCCTTCGGGAACAAGACCGTCTTCTCGTCCTAGAGAGGCCCTCCCGGGATCTGCGGTTCAGACGTACCCGCGGGTGCGGGAGGCTTCGACCACGCGCTCGATCCCGACCAGGTAGGCGGCGTCACGTAGGCCGATCTTCTCCTCCTTGGCGCGCCCTGAGACGTCGCGGTAGGCCTTGCGCATGATGCCGCCGAGCTTGTCGTTCACCTCGCGTTCGGCCCAGCGGAAGTGCTGGAGGTTCTGGACCCACTCGAAGTAGGACGCGACGACTCCGCCGGCGTTGGCCATCACGTCGGGGATCACGTAGACGTCCTTGTCCATGAGGACCTCGTCCGCCGCCGGAGTCGTGGGGCTGTTGGCGCCCTCGATGATCATGCGGCAGTTGATCCGGTCGGCGTTGCCCTCGTGGATCATGCCGCCGAGCGCCGCCGGGATCAGCACGTCGCACTCGATCGCGAGCAGGTCGTCGGGGCTGATCACCTCGGCGCCGGCGAACTCGGTGAGCTGGCCCTCCTCCTCGAAGATGTGCTTGGTGAGCGCCTCGGCGTCGATGCCCGCGTCGCTCCGGATGGCGCCCGTCGCGTCGGAGACTCCGACCATCCTGCAGCCGAGCTGCTGCATGATCCTCGCGGCCCAGGAGCCGACGTTGCCGAAGCCCTGGACGACGAAGGTGGTCTCGGAGGGCGTCAGGCCGATCTGGGGGGCCGCCTCGCGGAACATGTAGACGCAGCCCCGCCCGGTCGCCTGTTCGCGGCCGTAGGAGCCCTCGAGGGCGATCGGCTTGCCGGTGCAGATCGCCGGGGTGTGGCCGTGGAGCTTCCCGTACTCGTCCATCATCCAGGCCATCACCTGGGCGTTGGTGTTGACGTCGGGCGCGGGGATGTCGCGAGTCGGGCCCAGCACCTTCTCGATCTTGTCCATGAAGGAGCGGGCGACCTTCTGCAGCTCTGACAGCTCCATCTCGCCGGCGGGGCAGTTGACGCCGCCCTTGGCGCCGCCGAAGGGGACGTTGGCGACGGCCGTCTTCCAGGTCATCAGGGAGGCGAGGGCGCGGACCTCGTCGATGTCCACCTCGGGGTGGAACCGGACCCCGCCCTTGTACGGGCCCCGGGCGCCGTTGTGCTGGATCCGGTAGCCCGAGTAGACGTGAGTCTTTCCGTCGGCACGCTTGATCGGGATCTGGACGGTGACCTCGCGGTAGGGCTCCCAGAAGACGACGCGGATGTCCTCCGGCAGCTCGAGGCGCTCGACCGCGCGATCGAAGTAGAAGCGGACGATGTCCAGGTTGGACGTCTCCGCTCGCTGGCCCGGCTTCGACGCCCCTGCCTTCTCCGCTTCTTCCTTCGCGAGCCCCACGGCCTCGGGTCCGTGGGCGGTGCCGTCCTCGCCGGTCTGCTCTGCTGTCTTCGGCTTGGTCGCCATGTCCTCGGGCCCTTCTACAGGCGACGCCAGTCTCTCACAGCGCGCCTTTGGGGGCCTCAGATGGACCTACACTGGGAGGCCCGTGGGGCCATAGCTCAGTTGGGAGAGCGTTCGGTTTGCATCCGAAAGGTCGCGGGTTCGAGTCCCGCTGGCTCCACCTATTCGATCCTGGGTGTGCGTGGCTCGAGGGAACGATAGTCATCTGCCCAATGGATGCCCGCTCGCTGGCAGTTCTTGGTTGCCGCGAGCCGCAGGTGCAGAATGCTTCGACCACTGCCCAGTTCTGCTGCCGGGACGTAGTAGCACCGGTTGGTTGTCGCGTCGTAGACAGCGAGCCAATCGATCGAGACTCTCGTGTAGCGCTTTGTTTGGCGGATACGCCCGTTGGTCAATGAGTGGGAATAGCACTTGACGGCGATCACGGCGCCGTCGGAGCGCGTGTACTTGACCTGCACCCGCTCAAGATGGTCGTCGCGAATGAGGATCAGGTCGAAGTCGTTGTCCTCTCCGAATGGGAGCGCGATGCGGTAACCGCGCTCGACGAGGTCGGCAGCGACCTTGAGCTCGGCCAGGTCACCCTTTGTCTTCAGCGAAGCCATCCCTAACGTCCTGCAGGGACCGTAGGGCGAGGCGCGTGACCGAACTAGACGTGAAAGTGACGAATGTGTGACGAAACCGGAGGTGTCAGCCGCCGGCCTGGGAGGCCGCCCAGTCCCTGCGGACGATCCCTGTGCGCACGCGCTGCGGGTGGTCGCCGACCTGGATCCGCGCGACCTCCTGCTCGGTGTCGTAGGAGATCGCCGAGACGGCGTCGGTGCCGCTCCAGGAGACGAAGCAGTAGTCGCCGCTGTCGTCCGTGGTGGACCAGTAGGGCTTGCTCCCGCCCTTGAAGATCGAGTGGTCCGCGAAGTTGGCGCGTGAGACCATCGCCGCGTAGTCGGACATCGTCCCGGCCACGCACAGCTTGGTCCCAGCCTCGTTGATCGCGATCCCATGGTGCGCCGAGTCGAGCAGGTACTGCTCCCGCGGCGTGTTCGGCACCAGGTTCGGCAGGTGACCGATGCGCAGCACCCGGTCGTTCACGACGTCGTACTCCACGACGCCGTGGAAGAAGGAGACCTGGAGGTAGATGAAGCGCTCGTCCGGCGAGATCGCCATCGGCCTCACCGCCGAGCTCATGTTCGGATACCCCGCCTGCTCGAGCCTTTCACCCATGTCCACCCGCCTCAGGATCTGGCCCGTATTCGCGTCGACGATCTGGAAGTAACGCGCGCCCTTCGACGTGTCCACGACCGGCTGGTCGGCCGGCGTGTAGACCAGGCCGATGCTGGCGTGGAAGATGCGCGCGCCGTCCTGCGAGTAGGTGTTCTCGTGCGGGGAGTCGCCTGACTGGAAGATCCCGACCTGCTGCCCGGTCTGGGTATCCAGGATGTGGACCACGTTTCCGGTCGACGCCGAGACCGCCACGTGCCTGCCGTCGGGCGAGATCGCCATGTGGTCCGAGCGCTGTCCCGCGACCACGAAGCGCCAGACGATCTTGCGCGTCTCGAGGTTGATCCCCACGACGTCCCTCAGGCTGGGCCTGGAGACGATCAGCAGGCGACCGTCCTTGGTGCTGTACATGTCGTCGACGAACTGGTCGTTGCCCTCGCCGACCAGCAGCCGAATGCCGATGAAGTAGCCGAGCCGCTGCGGATCCCGCTGGATCTCGGCCATCCGCTCCGCGATGTCCGGGATGATGTTGAGGCGGGCGATTCGCGTGAAGCTGCCCTGTGTGGCGGGCTGCGCCTGCTGCCGCTTGCAGCCGCGCCGCTTGCGCGACTCGGCGGCGCGCTTCTTGCGCTTCCCCTTCTTGCAGCCCCGCCGCTTGCTGGTCGCTGCGCTGTGCCCCTTTCCCTTCTTGCGTTTGCAGCCCCGCCGCTTGCCCGACTCGGCGGCGCGCTTCTTGCCCTTCCCCTTGCAGCGCTTGCCGCTCTCGGAGCCCGGGGCGGAAGGCGGGGTGAAGGTGAGCACGTCGGCCGTCCCGTCCCAGTTGTTGCCGACGAAGACGACCTTCTGCGTCTCGCTCGGTTGCTCCGCGCCCTTCTGGCGCTTCTTCTTCTTTTTGCCCTTCTTCTTCTTTGCGGCCTGGCCCGCGGGATCGGCGGGCGCGCTCGAGATGGCGGTGACAGTCACGGCGCACACGGATAGCGCGACCAGCGCCGCAACGGACAGCTTTCTCCCTGCGGGTTCCTTCATCGCAACCGCAGAATCCTAAAACGCCGCTGCCAGGCGTGCGCCGGTCACTCGCCCTCCGGGCGGCCCCGTGCCTAGCGGACCAGAATCAGCGGGATCGCGATCTCCAGGGCGAGCGCGATCGCCGCGAGGCCAATCCACAGCATCCAGCGGCGCCGGTTCGAGGGGGCGCGGTGCACGCCGTCCAGCCTGTGTCCCAGTTCGGCCGCCACCAGGTCGAGCGGCGTCGGGTCGAGGACCTCCCGCGGCGGCGGGCTGCCGCCGTTGATCGGGAAACCGACCAGCTCCTCGATATGAGGCAGCGCGGGCCGTCCCCTGGCTGCGAGCTCCTGGTTCAGCCGCCGCTGGATCTCGGACGCATCCGCGCGATCGACGGCGAACACCCACTCGGCCGGCTCTCCCTCCTCGAGGCCTGCGAGGCGCATCGTCCCACGGATCTCGTTTCCGTCCTCGCGCGCGGCGGTGCGCCCGGTGATGCTGATCCCCAGCAGCTCGTTGAAGCCGAAGAGCAGCTCACGCTCCGTGCTGCTGAAGCGCAGGCCACCCGGCTCGCAGTCGAGGCGCCCTCCCACGATCGACGTGGGCTGCTCCGGATCGCCCTCCAGATAGTTCGCGCGTGCGTGGTCGGTGCCTATTCCAGGCGACATACCCCGTTATTCCCCGATTGACCCCCTTCTCCTGAGAGGGGCCTTGCGATCGGGCGCGGATCAATAGAACGCACAGGTACTCGCCACCATCAGGAGCAGCGCGAGGGGATTCGCGACGAGGCTGACGAGGGCGGGCAGCCAGCGCCTCAGCAGCAGCGCCCCGATTCCCGCGGCGATCGCTCCGATCGACGTGATCCCGGCAACGGCCTGCATCGTGTCCGTCCAGCCCGGCGGCTCTCCGCCGCCGCCCCCGCACGGCGGCTGGGGCGGGATGAACACCAACGCCAGGAAGACCGTCGCCCCGGTGAAGGCGAACGCCCAGTTGGAGAAGAAGCGCGCGGCCGCGTCCCTGCGCGAGCCGGCGAGGAGACCGCCGAGCGCCCACTTGCCCACGGTGGTCGCCCCGGCCCGCGCGTCCGCCACCGCGTCGGTGTCGGCCCATCCCTCCCGGCGGCCCATCACGGTTCCCGCCGCCGCCGCGGCGATCATCAGCGCCGCCGGCGTGTAGAGCGGCGCGGCGGGCAGCGCCACCGGATCCCCGTCGTTGAGCGCCAGCAGGACGGTCGCGGCGATTCCACTCCACACCCCGGCGATCCCCAGGTTGGTGAAGATCCGCTGCCAGCCGGGGCGCCGGCGGGTCCGCATCGCCACGGCGGTGGCCACCGCGATCGCCGCCAGTATCACGAACGAGTAGAGCCAGGCGCGCGATTGGAACTGCTGCTCGAGGCTCGTGGACAGCGTCAGGCGCGCGAGGATCTGCTCGTTGCGCGCCTCGTTGCAGCTTTCGCTGCTTCCGCAGTCGGGTGGGGGGACCGGTGGCACCCGGCTCTCGAGGTGGGCGTAGTCCGCGGCCGCGCTCCCGAGCACCGCGGCACAGACCGCCACGCAGGCGAGGGTGAAGCGGCTGATCCGCGGCATCCCTCGTGGGCCTCAGCCCGCCGGCAGGTGGTCGGGCTTCGCCCGAGGCGGCCGCTTTGGAGGGGGCGGCTCCAGCACGCCGGCCTCCTCGAACCCCAGCCGGAGCAGAAGCGGCACCTGGCGCAGCGGATCGGGCGAGCCGAGCAGGACCACCCCGAGGTGGGTGGAGCCGAGCCGCGCGGTGGTCACGTAACAGCGCCCGGCTGCGTCGGTCAGCCCGGTCTTCAGCCCAGTCACCCTGGCGCCTGGGATGCCCGCCAGGCCACGCTGGAGGAAGTAGTGGTTGTTGGCGAGGTGGAGCCGCCCGCCCTTGATCGGGAAGGCCGGCTTGGCGTAGCGGGTGCGGGCGATTCGCGCGACCCGCTTGTCCTCGAGGTCGGCACGGGCGAGGGCCGCGACGTCGAGCGCGCACGATTGGTTCCCGCGGTCGCGGAGCCCGTTGGGCGTCGAGAAGTGAGTGCAGGTGAGCCCCATCGCGGCGGCGCGCCGGTTCATCTCCTTGATGAAGGCCTGGACGCTGCCGGAGTAGTGCTCCGCGAGAGCCACGGCGGCGTCGTTGGCGGAGATCATGATCAGCGCCTGCAGCAGCGGCTCCAGCGGCACCGCCCTGCCCTCCGGGAGCAGGCCGGTGGCGGAGCCCGGAGTATGGCCGGCCTTGACGCTGACCAGGACCTGCTCGCCCGGCTTCTCGCGCTCGGCCACGAGCAACGCCGTCATCAGCTTGGTGAGGCTGGCGATCGCCCGCCGCTCGGTCGCCAGCCGCTCCCAGAGCACCTCGCCGCTGTCGACGTCGAAGAGGACGCCCGCCGCGGGCGGCCGCTTCAGCCGGAGGTCAACCGGGGGATCCTCGGGAATCGGGCTGCAGCGCGAACTGCGTGTCCGCCTGGGCCGGAGCGGGCGATTCCACCGTGTCGGGTTCTGCGGCCGGATCGAGCGTGTCCGAGCTCGTCGCGCCCGTGGCCTCGGGCTCCGGGACGGGCGCCGTGTTGACCTGCGCGACGGCGGTGTCCGGCGACTCGTCGGCCGCGTCGCGGTCGGGCCAGAGGGCCACCGCCACGGCCGCGGTGACCAGGAAGGAGAGCGCGACCGCGGCGACCGCGATCCAGCGGCTACTCATCCGGTGGGGGGTTGCGGATGGCGCCGATCAGCCCCGTGGCGATCATGCCCACGATGAGCAGCGAGATCACCGTGAAGATGTCGAAGCTGGACTCGATCGCGACCTGAATCGTGATCAGCGCGAAGAGCCCGCAGAAGGCGATCCCGAAGCCCAGCAGCGCCTGTCTCGTACCCTTATCCAAGCCGCTAGTACACGGGTAGTGGCGGCTCCGGCTCGCGCCGCCGTCTCGCGAACAGCTTGATCGCCGCCAGGCCGAAGATGAAGCCGCCGACGTGGGCGAAGTAGGCGACCCCGCCCTCGCCACTCACGTCCGTCGCGACCTCGCCGAGGGCGGGCAGGAACTGCAGGATGAACCAGATGCTGAGCAGGATCAGGGCCGGGACCTCGACCAGGGTGACGAAGAAGATGATGAAGATCAGCGTCAGCACCCTCGCCGCCGGGTGTAACAGCGCGTAGCCGCCCAGCACCCCCGCCACAGCGCCGCTCGCCCCGATTGTGGGCGCCGTCGAGTCCGGGTCGAGTGCGGCCTGCGCATAGACCGCGACCAGCCCCGCGAGCAGGTAGAAGAGCAACGAACTTGATCCGGCCCATCGAGTCCTCGATGTTGTTTCCGAAGACCCAGAGGAAGAGCATGTTCCCCGCGATGTGAAAGATCCCGCCGTGCATGAACATCGAGGTGAACAGGGTCACGAACCAGGCCGCCTGCTCTATCGGGATCGGTCTCTGAGCCGGGTCCTGCTCGCCGCGCGCATCGGCCTCGGCGAACTCAGGGGTGCCCGGGCACACGACCCCCGCCTCGCCGAACTCGTTGACCGCGCCGATCGCACAGTCCCCCTTCTCGCCGGGGTGGGTGATGCGATACGGCATCGCCCCGTACTCGAGCGAGCTCTGGTCGATCGAGCCGAGGTCGAGCGGCGGCTGGCTGAGCTGCGGGTCGGTGGGGAACGTCCACTGCCAGATGAAGACCGCGACGTTGATGGCGATGAACGCCACCGTGATCACGGGGAACCGCGAGGTCGGCAGGTCGTCCTTCAGCGGGATCACGGGCGGCGGAGATTAAGGGTGTGGCCGCCCGAGACGGGTCAGGCTCAGCGAGGTCGACGCTTGCTTGCGGGCGGAATCTCGTACCCCTTGGCGGGGAGATCGGCCGAGCGGGGCTCGGGCAGGACCGCCCTGCCACCTGCCCGCGCCGGGTAGGCGCCACTCGTGGTCCAGCGCACCGGCAGGGGCTCGAACTGGAGCAGGACGTCCCAGGTGGGGACGTCGATGTTGCCGCTCTGCGTGATTCCCTTGGCGACCTGCAGCTGCAGCACCGCGGTGCGCGTGGGCGACTCGAAGTAGCCGTTGATCGGGGTGGAGTACCCACCCCCGGCGAGCAGCTGCTGCGCCCATGCGACGAGATCGCCCTTCGAGCCCTGGCGCAGGAAGGGATAGCTGTTGTACGGCTGGTAGCCGGGGATCGGGCCGGAGCGGCCGCCGACCGCCTTCCACTGCTTCTTGCCGGCGTGCTGCCAGGACCACCAGCTCACCCCCTGCATCCCATGCGAGAACGCGAGGCTGCGGAAGCGGCGGATCTGCTTGGCGGCCGGGTTGAGATAGACCTGTCCGAGCGGCAGGATCGGGCGGTCATAGGCCCGGTTGAAGACGTAGGTGTGGGTGAAGGCGGTATCCACGGTGTGGCCGATCGTCTTCCAGTAGAGCTGAGGCGCGTTGAATTGAGCACCGCCCGGGCCGAGGAAGACCGAGAAGGGAAACGCCGGGTGGTAGTCCACGTAGGGGAAGGCGGCGAGCGCGATCGGGTAGTCGGGTCCGACCCTGGCCCGCAGGGCCTCGATGTAGGTCTGGGCCTGCACGTACTTCCCCTCGTAGTGGCCCTCGGCGTCGATCACGAAACAGTCGGCGCCGCGGGCGACGGCCCCGGCGGCGACGGCCGCCTCCCCGGAGGGGTTCCGCCCGTAGACGAACTGCCAGGCGCAGACCTTGATCCCGCGCGCGTGGAGGGCGCCGACCAGCGAGCTCGTGAACTGCCCCCAGTACTTGGTGCCGTCGCCGGACTTGATCAGCACCACCTCGATCCCTCGCTTTCGCGCCCGCGAGGCGATCCGTCCCGGCTTGCCGCCCTGTGCCTTGCGCACGTACCAGATCCACATCCCGTCGCCCGCGAGGGGATTGTTCGCCGGCGCCGGAGCCGTGGTCGCTGGCGGCTGAGCCGGATCGGACGGCGGCAGCGTCTGCGCGGAGGCGCCGCCGGGCGCCGCGGCGAATGGGAGCGTCAGTGCCGTTGCGGCCAGGCAGACGCTGAGTGTGGTCCTCGAGGGGCGCATAAGTTCGAGGCTACGTAGGCCCAAACACGCTTCCGCAACCGAAGCTGCACTCCTGCGAACTTAAAGATGAGCGCTCAGGCGGTGTCGCGCACGGGCACCTGCTCGTCCGCGTGGTACGAGGAGCGGACCAGCGGGCCCGAGGCGACCGATTCGAAGCCCAGCTCATAGGCGGCCTTCTCGAGCGCCTCGAACTCGTCGGGATGCCAGTAGCGGTCCACCGGCAGGTGGTTCTCGGTGGGGCGCAGGTACTGGCCGACCGTCAAGACCTGCACCTCTTGCTCGCGCAGGATCGAGAACGCTTCGACCATCTCGTCGAAGTCCTCACCGAGACCCACCATCAGCCCCGACTTGGTCACGACCTCATCCCCACCCATCTCCTTCGCCATCTGCAGCACCCGGGCGGAGCGCATGAAGTCCGAGCCCCGGCGGGCGATCGGGTACAGCCTCGGGACGGTCTCGACGTTGTGGTTGAAGACATCGGGTCGCTCGGCGATCACCTTGGCGAGGGGCATCTCCTCGCCGCGGAAGTCGGGAGTCAGCACTTCGACCTTGCAGCCCGGCGCCAGCTTGCGGATCGAGCGGATCACTCCGACGAATGCGCCGGCGCCGTAGTCGGGCAGATCGTCGCGGTCCACCGAGGTGATCACGGCATGACGCAGGCCCATCCGCTTCACCTGGTTGGCGACCCGCAGCGGCTCGAGCGGGTCGTTCCAGGTCGGCTTGCCCGTCTGCACGTTGCAGAAGCCGCACCGCCTGGTGCAGACGTCGCCCAGGATCATGAAGGTCGCGGTCCCCCTCTCCCAGCACTCTCCGACGTTGGGGCAGTTGGCCTCCTGGCAGACGGTGTGGAGGTTGTCCTCCTCGATCGCCTTCTTCAGCCGCCTGTAGGTGGGCCCGCCGGGCGCCGGGACCTTCAGCCAGGGCGGCTTGCGCTCGCGGAAGCCGACCTTGCCCTCGGTGCTGACCTGGTGGCCGCCGGGGTTCGAGCGAGAGCGCGTGATGTGGAGCTGCTCGGCCATCAGCGGCGCTTCCGCTTCTTCTTGCAGCGTTTCTTCTTGGCGGATGCCGCGCTCCTGCGCTTGCGCTTCCCCTTCTTCTTGCACTTCTTCTTCTTCTTCGTTCATCACCGGCGTCGCAAGCGGTGTCGTGGGCGGGTTGTTACCGCCGCGGTGAACGGGTCGCTGAGAATCCCGTTGATGTTGTTCGAAACCTCGAACGGCTTCGCAGGGAGCGGCACCAGGGAGCTGCTGGAGATCTCGTAGAGCTTGAAGACGTCGGTTACCCCGTTGTTTTGCATGTAGGCCACATAGTCGCCCGAGGAGTCGATGGTGCAGTGGGTGTCGTCGTTGGTCGCGCTGTTGAGACCCGGCGTGCTCACCAGAGCGGCAGCGGCGCGGTCGTAGATGACGACGTCCTTCTGGTTCGCCGCCATCGGGTTCCCCCTGTGGTATCCGACACGATTGCCATCACCGCTGGTGCAGGGATCCTCCTCGTCGCTGTCGTTGTCGTCGCTACCCGCCATGGGTACGTTCATTTGCGTGCTCAGATTCTGCACGTATGGATCCACGTCGCCGCTGCCGTCATCGAAGACGCAATTCATGAAGCAGGTGGTGGCGAGCGTGCCGCCGCCGCCGCTGAGCGCCGGCTGACGGTGCCCATGCGGCGACGTGAACCCGGTCGAGACGAACGTCCCAGCGTTGCTGTTGTAGACGACCGCCTCGGGATTGACGTTGTCGTCGAAGGCGAGCAGCCCGTTGTTGCTCACGGCCAGGAAAGCCGGGTTGTTGTAGATGTTGATGCCGGGCAACGGAACCTCGGTATTGGTTTGGCGGTCGAGCAGATGGAGGTCCGCCGCGGCGTCGTTGAAGAAAACGTAGCGCCCATTCCTCGACATCCCGAATCTGAACACCCCTCCGTGCACTGGCACCGGCGGGGCCGCCACGTCGGTCCCGAGTTCGACGTCGTAGAGCTTGAAGGCGCCCCCCTCGACGTAGGCGATGATCGGCTTGCGGGCGGCGGCGGCGGCCGGCAGAAGACAGGCGACGATCGCCGTCGCGATGATCACACCCGACAGGCGACGGATGGGTAGTCCCGGTCGCCGAGCCGGTCTCACTTCCTCTCCTCGTCCGACCTGCTGCCAATCATCACACGTAGCTGGCGTCGTCCAGCGCCTCAGCCCCGGTGAGGTTGGCGGCTGAGCTCTCCACCGGCCGGCGCTCGTAGATCGCGGCGAAGCGCTCGGTGA
>CAVVYW010000002.1:0-45142 GCA_963752605.1 uncultured Solirubrobacterales bacterium | reverse complement strand
CCCTCACCGGCGGCGCGCCCGAGACGGTGTGCATGCCGCGGATGCCGAGCAGGTATAGACCCGCCATTCCCCCGACCACCAGCAGCAGCCAGATCGTGTTGTTGATGCGGAACCCGGCCAGCAGGCCGAAGCCGAGGTCGGTGACCCAGCCGTAGGTCTCCTTGATCGCGCCGCTGAGCAGGCCCTCCTGCGCTCCGTCGAAGCTGGTCGCGCCGATCGCGACCAGCACCAGCGCCACCGCCCCCGGTGCCATCCCCCAGGCCGGGGCCCCGGTCAGCGCTCTGCGCCGGCCCAGGCGGCCGTCGCGCACCTCGAAGAACGACAGCCTCGAGAACATCCGGAAGTAGACGGAGAAGGCCTCCCCCTTCTCGATCCAGCGGTCGACCCCGAACAGGCCCATCGCGGTGAAGGTGTAGGCGCTGTAGACGAGGGTGGCCGCCGCCGCGACGTGCGGGGTGAGGCCGCGGGTCAGGGTGCTGGCCCCATAGACCAGCTCGAGCCAGACGAAGGCGAGGATCCCGATCGCCGCGGGCCAGTAGCCGAGCCGCTCCGGATAGGTGAGGGCCGCTGGCGCGCGCTGCCCGGCGATCAGGCTGAAGGTGCCGGAGAAGGCGCGGCCGATCGCCCGCCACGGGTTGAACGCCTTGAAGACGTCGCCGAAGAGCACGCTGAGCACGACCAGGCCGAGCCAGAAGGTGACGAAGATGAACACGACCGCGAAGTTGTTGCTCGGGGAATCGGTCCCCTCGAGCCCCGAGTACATGACGAGGACGAGCAGTCCCACCCCGATCAGCCCGCAGACGGCCTCGGTGACCGGGTTGACCAGCGCCGCGGAGAGCCACCGCGCCATTGGGCGCCATCGCTCCTCGACGAGCCGCGGCGAGGTCCACGCCACCGAGAGCAGCGCGAACGAGACGATCAGGACCAGCGACGCGCCCCAGGCGAATAGCCAGGCGGGGACCGGCAGGTCCTCCCGCGAGGCGAGGCCGTGGGCGAACGCCGCGTCCGGCACAGCCAGGACGGCGATCAAGCCCCCCAGCCCCAGGGCCACCGCCCTCCGACCGGCTCGCGCGCTCATCCGCGGCTAGGGCTTGACGGTGAGCTCGGCGATCTGGACCTCCTCGCCGGTGCTGTGGAGATGGAGCTCCACCTCGAAGACTCCCTCGAGGTCCGCGGTGAAGGCCACCTGCGACGGCTCCCCGGCGTCGACCGGCGCCTCGACCTCGTAGCCATGCACATGGATGTCGGCGCTCTCGTCCGAGTCGACGACGATGAAGATGCTGTCGCCGCCGCTCGCGTTGATCTCCTCGACGCCGCCGACCACCCTGCCGTTCCTGAACACGATCGAGGCCTCGGAGTCATCCTCGGCGGTGGTCTTCTCCTTGGTCGTGGTCTGGGTCGCGGTGTCCGTTTGCGTGTCGCCTGAGTCCTCGTCGTCACCGCCGCTCAGCACGATGAAGAGGACCGCGGCGACCGCGATCACGGCCGCCAGGATGCCGAGCCTCGCTGTGTTGGATTGCATCGAAGTCCTTTCGGTCGTCCCGGAGGGTCAGGGGGCGGGGTTATTGGGGGCTAAAGGCGCGGTCTGGGTCGGCGTGGTCTGGGTCGTATCAGGCTGCTCCCCGGAGAGCGAGGGCGCGTCAATCGTGTTCTCGCTGCCGAGGAAGACGAAGGCGATCACGATCGCCAGCCCGAGCAGGATCCCAAGGCCGATCCCGATGACGCGGTCGCTCGCCCTCTCGCGCCCCCCGCGCATCAGAGGCTTGGCTCAGCTGACTCCGTCGAGCAGCCGCCAGTTGGCGCGGAAGGCGGACTCGGCCGCCTCGACGACGGCGTCCTCGTCGCCCGGGCCCATCGCCTCGGCGATCAGCCGCCTGGACTCCTCGGCATGGGCCTCGTCCAGCTTCTCGTGGAGGCGGAAGTACTCGCTGCCCGCTCCGTCGCCGATGCCGTAGAAGCGGGAGAGGCCCTCCCGCTTGATCCGGGAGATCTCCGGCTGTCCGCTCTCGATCGCGTAGAGGCGCGCCAGCGCCGCCAGGTAGCCGCGGGGCTCGGTCCAGGCGCTCACGCACTCGGTGGTCTCGGGAGTGGGCTCGGCGCCGATCTCACCGCCGGCGGCCTCGACGAAGTCGTCCCAGAGCTCGACGTGGGCCTCCTCGTCCTCGGCGTGGGCGGCGAGCTCCTCACGGTGCTCGGGCGGCGCGGCCTCCGTGGCGGTCGCACAGAGCCTCGCGATCGCCTCAGCCGCATGCCGGTACT
Source organism: uncultured Solirubrobacterales bacterium (assembly GCA_963752605.1). Lineage (GTDB taxonomy): Bacteria > Actinomycetota > Thermoleophilia > Solirubrobacterales > 70-9 > CAVVYW01. The sequence continues at coordinate 42,883 of CAVVYW010000002.1, read as the reverse complement.
GGCCGGAGTAGCGCGCGAGCTCCTCGCTGCTCAGCTCGCCCGCCGACCAGCGCACGTAGAAGGGGTGCTCGAGCACGTTGTGCCGCGCCCGACTCTCCTCGATCCGCTCCCAAACCGATCCGCTCACCTTGCCACTCCTCTCGCCGACGCAGCCACCCCCGGACGCGAAGCAGAGGAGGTGGCGATTGATGAAAAGGACGGGCGGAGCATACCCTGCGGGCCACTTGCGCCCGTCCCGTCCGGACATCGCGGCACCCCCGCTCCCCCCGGGATCGAATGGGTCGGTGAGCCCGTGTCCTCGATCGACCGTCTCCTCGCCGAGCGGCCCGCGCTGGTCCACTTCTTCGACTTCGCCCAGCTGAACAGCGTGCGGGCGCTGCCCTACCTGCGCGCCTGGCATCAGCGGTACGCCGGCGCCGGCCTGGCGATGCTCGGGGTCCACTCCCCCCGCTATGCCTTCAGCCGCGACCGCGAGGCCGTCGCCGGGGCCCTCCCCGGCCTCGGCGTCGACTGGCAGGTGGCGCTGGACCCCGAGATGACGGTCTGGCGGGGGTATCAGCCGCGCGGCTGGCCCTCCCTCTTCCTCTGGGGAAAGGGCGGCGCGCTGCGCTGGCACCACCTCGGTGAGGGGGAGTACGCGGCGACCGAGGAGGCGATCCGCGAGGCGCTCGACGACGCCGGCGCGAGCGGGCCGTGGCCGCCGCTCCTCGACCCCCTGCGCCCTGAAGATGCCCCTGGCGCCAGGGTGGTCGCCCCCACCCCCGAGCTGTTCCCGGGGGGCGCGGTCGAGCGGCCGTGGGCGGCGACCCCGGGCGAGCCGGCGCTGTCGCTCGGCTACGAGGCCGCCGCCGCGTACGCGGCGACCGACGGCGAGGGCGAGATCGCCGTGGTGCTCGACGGCGAGCCGGCGGCGAGCGTGGCGGTCGCCGTGCCCGGCCTGCAGGAGCTGGTCGCCGACGACGGCCACCGGACCCGCACGCTCGAGCTGCGCCCCTCGCCGGGGATCCGGGTCCACTCCCTCCAGTTCGCCCCGGGTTTAGCATCATGAAAACTTGGTAGACGGATCAACGCAGATCAACGCCGAACGAGGGGGTTACGGGTGCGCGCGCTTGGAGTCTTGATCACGGGTCTGGCGGCTTCGCTGGCCATCACGGGAACGGCTTCCGCAATGGTCGTGGACCAGCCGTCGAATCCGGCTCCGGCCTGGTTCACCGACGACTTCAAGCAGCGGGTCGACGCCTCGGGATCGCGGGGCGTCAAGGTTGAAGAGCCGGGCATGCTCGACGTGTGCCCCGGAGCCGCCCTCCATGAGGGCGGCGTGGGTGCCGGCACCTGCTCGTCTTCCCCGCCGGCTGCACCGCGAACTTCGTCTACCACAGCGGTCGCGGGACCAGCGCGCCGGCGGTGGCGAACGGCAGCCTCTACCTGGGCACCGCTGGGCATTGCGTCGACAAGGGCGGCCAGGCCGTCTACGGCGCCGCCTCCACCCCCGGCGTCGGAGAGAGCATCGTTCGGATCGGGACCGTTTCGAAGCGCATCGAGAAGTACGGCGACGATGGGGTCGTTCGGGACTTCGCGTCGATCAAGATCGCCAGCGGCCTCAACGTCTTCCCCGACAGCCCGGTGGGAGGCCCGCAGGGGATCTACGACGGCTGTGACCCGGGCCAGCCATTGAAGTACTACGGGCACGGCTACGAGATCGCGGTCGGGCAGGGCAAGCCCGGCGGCGGCGTCGCTGCCCACTGGTACCAGGACGGCTACGGATACTTCGGGAGCGCGTTCGGCGGGGACTCCGGCAGCGGCGTCCTCCACGCCGACAACCGGGCGGTCGGTGATCTCGACGCGATCATCATCTTCGATCCGTCGCTCGCCTTCACGCCTGGTGAGGTCGTCGGGACCCGCACCACCTGGACCCTCGGCTTCCTCGGCGGTGGGTACTCCCTGGTCAACCAGGACCGGTCCCTATCGCGGGACACCACCAGCTGCACCAGCGCTTAGGGAAGGCTTTCGCTCAGGAGGAGGCCGCGGCGAGCTCGCTGCGGATCTTCGTCGGCAGCATGAAGCGGACGTCCTCGTCCACCGTGCGCAGCTCGGAGACGTCGGTGACCCCACGGTCACGGAAGAGCTGAACGAGCCTGGCGACGAGCTCCTCCGGAGCGCTGGCCCCGGAGGTGATCCCCACCGTCTCGACGCCCTCGAGCCAGGCCTCGTCGACCTGGAGGTGGTTGTCGATCAGGTACGAGTCCGCGCCGTGCTCGCGCGCGACCTCGACCAGGCGATTCGAGTTCGATGAGTTCGTCGAACCGATCACCAGGACCAGCTCGCACTGCCCCGCCAGGGCCTTGACCGCCTGCTGGCGGTTGGTGGTGGCGTAACAGATGTCGTCGGTCTTGGGCCCGATCATGTTCGGGAACTTCCGCTTGAGCGCCTCGATGATCGCGGTGGTCTCGTCCACCGAGAGGGTGGTCTGGGTGATGTAGGCGGTGCGGTCGGGATCGGGCACCTCCAGCGAGTCGACCTCCTCCTCGGTCTGCACCAGCACGATGTTGTCCGGCGCCTCGCCCGTCGTTCCCTCGACCTCCTCGTGGCCCTCGTGACCGATCAGGAAGATCGTGTAGCCGTCCTCGGCGAACTTGCGCGCCTCGACGTGGACCTTGGTCACGAGCGGACAGGTCGCGTCGATGGTGCGGAGGTTCCGCTTGGCGGCGTTCTCGTGGACGCTGGGGGCCACGCCGTGAGCCGAGAAGACGACCATCTCGCCCTCGGGGATCTCGGTCTCCTGGTCGACGAAGATCGCGCCGCGCTTCTCCAGCTCGTGCGACGACGTGCTTGTTGTGGACGATCTCCTTGCGCACGTAGATCGGCGCGCCATGGAGATCGAGCGCGTGCTCGACCGTTTCCACGGCTCGATCGACGCCCGCGCAATAGCCGCGCGGCGCCGCGAGGAGGACCCGCTTCGGGGTCTTTGTGGTGTCCATGGAGGAGGACGACACGTGCTTCACAAGGGTACCCATCCGCCGGGTAGGGTTTCGCGAGTGATCACCCGGCAAATGGACCGCCTAACCGCGATCGACGCCTCGTTCCTCACGAACGAAAGCTCCGATGCGCACATGCACGTCGGGCGCCGTCTGCATCTTCGAGGGGCCGCCGCCCGCGTACGACGACTTTCTCGCCCATGTCGAGAGCAGGCTGCACCTCGTCCCGCGATTCCGCCAGAAGCTGGCGTTTCCGCCCCTCGAGACCGGTCGGCCCTTCTGGGTGGACGATCCGAACTTCAACCTCTCCTACCACGTCCGCCACTCCGCGCTGCCCGCCCCGGGCTCCGAGGAGCAGCTCCAGAACATCACCGGCAGGCTCTTCTCGCAGGCGCTGGACCGCTCGAAGCCGCTGTGGGAGATCTGGCTGGTGCAGGGGCTCGAGAAGAACCGCTTCGCGCTGATCAACAAGACCCACCATGCGCTCGTGGACGGGGTGGCAGGGGTGGACATCGCCACGGTCCTCTTCGACCTGAAGCCGGTTCCCGAGCCGAGCGAGCCGGACAACTGGGTCGCCGGGCCGCCGCCCTCCGGGGCGGAGATGGCGGCGCAGGGGGTCGCCGAGCTGATCGCGAGCCCCTTCAAGCTGGCGAGGCGCGCCGGGCGGGCGGTCTTCCACCCGATGCGGGCAACGCGCAAGGTGATCGAGGCCGGCGAGGCGCTGGCGGAGGTCGCCTGGAACTTCACCAACCCGGCTCCCGACATACCGCTCAACGTCGACATCGGGTCCCACCGCCGCTTCACCTGGACGCGCGCCCAGCTGGACGACTTCAAGCGGATCAAGGACCAGCTCGGCGGCACCGTCAACGACGTGGTCCTCGCTGTGGTCAGCGGCGCCCTGCGGAGCTGGCTGATGGGACGCGGGATCAGGACCGAGGGACTGGAGCTGCGGGCGCTGGTGCCCGTCTCGATCCGGGCGGAGGACGAGCGCGGGCAGACCGGCAACCGGATCGTGGCGATGCGCGGCCCGCTCCCCGTCTACGTCGAGGACCCCATCAAGCGGCTGAACGTGGTCAAGGCCGCGATGGGCGAGGTGAAGGAGTCGAAGCAGGCGCTCGGCGCCGAGGTCATCTCGCGGTTCAACGACTTCGCTCCCCCCACCCTGCTGGCGCAGGCCTCCCGGATCAACTTCTCGACGCGCCTGTTCAACCTGATCGTCACCAACGTCCCCGGTCCCCAGATTCCGCTCTATGTGCTGGGCCGCGAGCTCGAGGACGTCTTCCCGGTCGCCTTCCTGCCCGAGAACCACGCGCTCGCGATCGCGATCATGTCCTACAACGGCGGCATCGACTTCGGCCTCCTGGCGGACTACGACTCGATGGACGACATCGACATCCTCACGACGGCGATCAACGAGTCGCTCCAGCAACTGCTCGAGCTGGCCAACAGCAAGAAGACGAGGACCGAGGCCGACCTCGCCGCCGGCGCGGACCTGCCGGGGTAACTACTTCTTCTTTTTCCGCTTCTTCAGCCTCGCCTTGGCGTCCGGCCCGGCGGGGGCGACCTCGGTGTTTCCGGCTTGGTCGATGGCGATCGAATAGAAGCGGTAGCGGCGGCCGCGCTTGCCGCGGAAGAAGATCTCGTTCTCCTTCGTCTCGGCGATCTTGTGGTAACGCCCCCCGTTGGCTGAGGCGAATACCTTCACCGCCTTTACCCCGGACGACTTGAGCTCCATCGAGCAGGTCGGATCGGAGCTCTTCAGCTCCAGCCTGATCCGGCGCCCCCGGCCCTTCCCGGCGGCGACCGCTCGGCGGCCCCGGGCCCCCACCCGCTTGGCCTTCGTCACCTGGGAGGAAGGCGGATCGCGGTCCAGGTTCATCGCCGCCCCCACGGCCTGGTCGGCCCTGATTGTGCCCCAGCCGATTCCGTCCTTGTAGGTGCCGCAGTTGCTGGCTGTCAGCTTGATCAGCCGCACGGTCTTGGGCGCGGACAGCGCCGGGGCCGCCGAGCGCATCAGCGCCACCAGCCCGGCGGCTTGGGGCGAGGCCATGCTGGTCCCAACCAGGTAGGCGAAGCGCGTGTCGCCGTTGAGGCTGGTCCGGGCCGGGATCCCCGCCGCCTCACAGCCCGCGTCGATCTCCGTCGGATTGCCGGGGTAGGTGGAGAGGATGCCCTGCTGTCCCCCCTCGCAGCTCTTGAAGTCATATGCCGAGCCGACGGCCGCGACGGAGACGCCGGAGGTCTGCTCCGCGAAGGCCGAGCGGAGGCCGGAGTGGCTCACCGAGGTGACGACGAGGCCCTTGCCGGCGTCGAGGTCGGGCCCGGACCCCTGGGGCTGCACGTACTGGGCCGGGTAGCTCAGCGGAGGGTTGGGATTGTTGTCGGCGGCCGCGACCGGAATCGCGCCGCGACCCCACGCATAGTCGATCGCGTCGCGCAGGTCCGTGTCCGGCGCGCTGCCCCCAAAGCTCATGTTGATCACCCTCGCGCCGTGGTTGGCCGCCGCATAGATCGAGTTGATGATCGAGGTGTAGCTCAGGTCGGTCTTGATGGCATATAGCGAGCAGTCGAATCCGGCCGAGGCGACCCCGTAGCTGTTGTCGGAGTCGGCGCAGGCGAGACCGGAGACGTGTGTGCCGTGGCCGATGGTGTCGTTCACACCCGCCCCGAGGCAGATCGGCCCGGCGCAGTTGAGCGTCGCCGCCACCCGGCTGGAGAGATCCGGATGGGAGAGGTCGACGCCCGAGTCGATCACCGCCACCTCCACCCCGTTGCCCTTGCTGAGGTCCCACGCCCCCGGGAAGCCCTGGTGCACCAGCGGCCATTGGAAGAGGTCCCCTCCGGGCGCGTGGAAGTCCGAGGCGGAGAAGAAGGGCTCGTTCGGGGTGTAGCGGAAATCGGCCCGGCCCTCGAGCCTGACGCCTTCGACCAGCGGGTCGGAGGCCAGGCGGCGGCGGAGCTCGTCCAGGCCGGTCCCATCGAGTTCGGTCGCCAGCAGCCCGGCGGCGTCCGAGCGGGCGTCGACCTCGATCCCGTTTCGCCCGGCGACGCGATCGAGCAGCTCGTGCGAGCTCTCCAGCGCAGCGTCCCTCCTTGGCTCCGCCGCCCGCCCGTCGGCGACCGGTAGCGCGGGAGTGCGGACGACGATGAGCGCCCGGCCGGTCGTCATCGGCGTCGCGTCGGCGCCGTCGGCCTGGGCGTCCCCCGAGGCCGTCGCCGCGGCCGCCCAGAGCGACAGGGCCGCGATCGCGGCCGCCGTGATCACGGCCCTCATCTTCAGCATGCGATCTCCCTCATGGAATCTCGATCATGGAACAACATCAGGCTCGAAAGGGAGCGGCTGCGCCGCCTGCCCGGGGAGGGGCGCCCGCTACCCTGCTCCGCCCGTGCCGTTCAGCGTTCAACTCGGGCTGGCGCTGGCGGTCGCAACGGCGCTCGCCTCGATCGTCGGCTTCCTCTACAAGCACCGAGGAGCGGTCGAGCGGCCGGATGTCGACTGGAACCGGCCGGTCTGGAGCTCGCTGATGCTGTTCCGCTCCCGCTGGTACGCGCTCGGCGTCGTGATCGCTGTGGCGGGCTGGGGATTCCATGTCGGGGCCCTCGCGCTGGCGCCGATCTCGCTCGTGCAGGCGACGATCGCCGGGGGCCTGGTGATGCTGACCGTGATCGCCGACCGGTTCTTCGGCCATCAGGTCACCCGCCGCGAATGGATCGGGGTCGGCCTCGCCGCGGTCGGCCTCGCCTTCCTTGCAGCGACCCTCGACGGTGGAGCGGACTCGGCCCATTCGGACTACGAGGACGCCACCCTGGTCGCCTTCGTCTCCGTGGTGATCGTCGCCGGGGTTCTCACGGCAGTGCTCGGCAGGAGCACGGCCCGCGCTGGGGTCCTGTTCGGGGCCTCGGCCGGCCTGCTCTGGGCGGCCTCGGACACGACGATCAAGGCTCTCAGCGACAGCATCGGGGAGAGCGCCGCCGAGATCCTGATCAACCCGATGGCACTCCTGGTCCTGATCCTCTCGCTCGCCGGGATGCTCGTCTCCGCCCGCAGCCTTCAGATTGGCCCGGCCGTCTCGGTCATCGCGGTGACCAGCGTCGCCGCCAACGCCACCACGATCGCGGCCGGCCCGATCGTCTTCTCGGAGCCCATGCCCGACGAGACCATCGGAGTGATCGTCAGGGTCATCGCCTTCGCCCTGGTGATCTGCGCCGCGGCGCTCACCCCTCCCCCGCTCGAGCCGGAGGTCGAGGCGCAGCTGCCGGAGCCTCCCCTGCCCGAGCCTGGCTGAACCGGCGCGGAACGGCTCGACCGCCGTTACCGTGGCCAGAGGATGGGCGTCCGTAGGGGAGCGCGCAGTTGTGGCGTTGTCGCGGCCGTGGCCGTGGCGGCTGCTGCCGCCTGGCCCGCCGGGGCCGCTGCTGAGACCCTCTCGTCGGGCTCCCTCGAAGCCAGGGTGGACGCCGACCCCTTCCGGCTCGAGTTCCGCGACGCGGCCAGCGGCCGCACCCTGAGCACGCTCGGCGGCGGGGCTCCCTCGCCCACCGATCCGCACGCGCGATACGGCCCGCTGGGCTACTCCTTCGACCTCCGCGTGCCGGTGGTCAACAACGCCTTCCTCGGCTATTACGTCGCGGCGGAGGCCGAGACGCTCTGGTTCCACGGCACGAGGGTCGTCGGCTCCCATCACGACGGCACCGACCTCGTCCTGGACGTCGCGACCAACGATCCCCTCGGTCACCGGCTCGCGGTGCGGCTCTCGCCGACGCGAGAGGGCGCGATCACCGTCGACTCGCGGCTCGCGCCCGGGTCCGGTCCGCTGGTCGGGCAGGCCAGCGTGTCGGGCGCGGCCTTCGGCGCCGAGCAGGGCGAGCGCTTCCTCGGCTTTGGCGAGCGCTCGAACGCCGCCGACCAGACGGGCAACGAGGTCTTCAACTGGGCCGAGGAGGGGCCCTTCTCGTCGGGTGACGGCGAGGAGCTCATGCGGCCCCTGGTCCCCGACTTCACCTTCCCGACCGGCCCCACCGCGAGCAACTTCCCGATCCCCTGGACGATCACCACTCGCGGCTTCGGCTTCCTGATCGACCAGACGCAGCGCTCCACCTTCCGGCTCGCCAGCGAGCGCGGGGACGCCTGGCAGGCTGAGGCGGAGGCGCCCTTCTTCCGCTTCACCGTCTTCGCCGGACCCAGTCCGGCTGACGTCCTGCGCCGCTACTCCGACTACGCCGGACGCCAGCCAGATCCCGCGCCCTGGATCTTCGGCCCCTGGTACCAGCCGACGCTGGAGTCCCAGCCGTACGAGCTCGCCGACCGCTTCCGGGCCGAGGACGTCCCGGTGACGGTCGCCCAGACCTACACGCACTACCTGCCGTGCGGCTCCCACGTCGGCAACGGCGAGGCGCAGAGGGCGCAGACCGCCGCCTACCACTCGCGCGGCTACAAGATCACGACCTACTTCAACCCGCACATCTGCACCGACTACCAGCCGGTCTACGACGAGGCCGCCGCCAACGGCTGGCTGGTCAAGAACCAGCTCGGCCAGCCCTACCTCCTCTCGAACCCGTTCACGGCCGACCAGCTCACCTCCGAGGTCGACTTCACCGCGCCCGGGGCCACTGACTTCTACGGGCGCCTGCTGGACGAGGCGATCGCCGACGGCTACGACGGCTGGATGGAGGACTTCGGCGAGTACACGCCGACGGACTCGGTCTTCGCGGACGGGCGGCGCGGGCTCGAGATGCACAACCGCTACCCCGTGATCTACCACTGCGGCTCGTACGCGCGCCACGGGCCCGCGTTCGGCCGCGATGGGGCCGTCTTCGTGCGCTCCGGCTGGCACGGTGTGCAGCCGTGCGCCCGCGTCGTCTGGGGCGGCGACCCGACCGAGGACTGGAGCTGCTCCGACGGCCTCTGCGCCGCCGTCCACCAGGCGCTCTCGACCGGCCTGTCGGGAATCGCGTACTGGGGCTCCGACATCGGTGGCTTCCATGCGGTCGTCAACCCGCGGACCTCGGACGAGCTCAACAGCCGCTGGCTCGAGTTCGGCGCGTTCAGCGGGGTGATGCGCACCCAGGCGAACGGCTTCACCTTCCGGAATGACCGCGCCGCGCGCTCCCAGGTCTGGAGCCCCGCGGTGATGCCGATCTGGCGCCGCTACACCAAGCTGCGCACCCAGCTGCTGCCCTACATCGAGGCCGCGTCGGAGGACTACCAGGAGTCGGGAATGCCGCTCTCCAGGCACCTCGCCCTGGTCCATCCGGACGATCCGGCGGCGATCGCCCGGCAGGACGAGTACATGTTCGGCCCCGACCTCCTGGTCGCGCCGGTGGTGGAGGAGGGCGCCACCGATCGCGGCGTCTACCTGCCCGAGGGGACCTGGGTGAACCTCTGGCAGGCCCTGGACTTCGACTCGGCGAGCGGCGGCTTCCCGATCGCCCGCCGTCCCGAGCTGCTGACGGGGCGGAGCGAGGTGACGATCCCCGCACCCCTCGAGCAGCTCCCGCTGCTGGCGCGCGCCGGGACGATCCTGCCGATGCTTCCTCCGGACGTCGACACGCTCGCCGACAACGGCAGCGGGGACGGGCTCGTGCATCTCAGCGAGCGCCGCGACCGCCTGACCCTGCTCGCCTTCCCGCGCGGTGCCTCCAGCACGGAGCTCGTGGGCGGTGAGCGCATCTCCTCGTCCGAGGCTGCCGTGCCGGCCCAGGAGACCGCGCAGCCTGGCCCACCCAGTGCGGCGCCGGCGCCCGGGCAGACCGCGAAACCCAAGCCCAAGAAGAAAAAGAGGAAGCGCAAGAAGCGCAAGAAGCACAAGCGCGGTGGCCACCGCATGTTCGCTTCAGCTTCCAGCTCCGGCGCGCAAACCTGGACCCTGACGGTCGACGGCACCCGCGAGCGCAGCTATCAGCTCTCGGCGGCCCTGGCGACCCTGGAGCACCCCTTCGAGCCGTGCGCCGTGGCACTCGATGGGCAGGCGCTGCCGGCGGACTCGTGGTCCTACGACGCGGCGAGCTCCACCCTCAGCGTCGGCTTCACGGCGACGGATGCGAAGCTCGTCGCCGTGAGCTGCTGAGCAGGCCTGGCATCATCGCCGCATGGCCGAGGGCGGTGCTGGCACCACGTGGACCGTCGACGACGGCTTTGACCTCGACGGGTTCCTCGGCCAGCCCCTCGTGGCGCGCGTAGCGACCGTCGGACGGACCGGGCCGAGCGTGCGACCGCTCTGGTACCTGTGGGAAGGGCGAGCCTTCTGGTGGCTGACCGGGGGATGGTCAAGGCTCGGAGAGCTGCTCGAGCGCGACCCCCGCGTCGCTCTAGTCATCGACACCTGCGACCTCGATCGCGGCGAGGTGCTGCAGGTCACCGCGCGGGGAAGGGCGGAGCTCCATCCCTTCGAGGCCGACCGAGCGCGCCGCTGGGGGCGCCGCTACCTCGGACCCGACGAGCACCACTGGCGTCGCTTCCAAGGCGACGTCTTCGACGATCCCACGACGCGATTCGTCGCCCTGAAGCCGACGGTCCTCCGGGCCCGCGACCTGTCGTACTGACGGCCGCGCGTCGGCCCACACAGCAGCCCTACCGAGATATCTCATGCGACTCGTTCCCGACCCAATGCGAGGAGGCCGTTCAGCACCGGGTCGAGAACCGCCGTGCGGGCGTGCTCGGGGCTCCAGCCGTGCCCGGTGCGCATGTGGACGTAGGTCCAGCCGACCAGGTTGAACAGCACAGTTGCCGTCTCGAGCGGTTCGACCTCGCGGATCGACCCGTCCGCGATCCCGTCCCGCAGCAGCCGCTCGAGGGGCTCGGCGAACACGCTCCGGGTCAGCGCCTCGTCCTCGCCCTGGCGGTGAAAGACGCCGTCGCTCTGCGCGCGAAGCGCGACCAACAGCGACATGTGCGCCTCGGCCGCTTCGCAGAGAGCGTCGAGCGCCTGGGCGAGGCGCTCGGCTCCGGTCCCCTCACCGGTCAGCGCCGGCCACAGGAGCCGGCGGTAGTCCTCGGTCGCCCGTGAGACCAGCTCGGTGAGCAGACCGTCCTTGGTGACGCCGCGACGGTGCAAGGTGACGCGGGACACGCCGGCCGCCGCGGCGATCCGTTCCAGCGTCGCCCCGACGTAGCCGTGACGCTCGAACGCGCTCCGGGCCGCTTCGAGGATTTCTGGAGCGGAAGCGGGGTTCGGCATCCCGAAGAGTGTAGCGCGTATGTAGCTACAGCGCAACACTACTGTTGCTACAGTGCATCTCCGCCGTACACGAGATCGGAGACCCCAATGACCACCTCGCTGCTGCGCTGGCTCTACCCCCCGCTGATGCTGATCGGCCTCAACGGCGTCGCGATCGCCCTGGTCGCCGCCGATGCCTCCCACCTGCTCCTGTTCCCCCTGCTGCTGCTGGCGATCGGGCTCTCGTTCGCGGTCGAGCGGCTGATCCCCTACGAAGGCGAGTGGAACGAGTCTCACGACGACGCCGAGCGCGACGTAGCTCACGCCCTCGTCAACGAGACCTTCGCCGTGCTCTCCGTACTTGCGCTGCCAGCGCTCGCGACCGTGCTCACGATCACGGACGCCTGGCCCCACGACCTGCCGTTCGTGGTCCAGGTGCTGGGGACGATTCTCGTCTTCGACTTCGGGATCACGGTCGCGCACTGGCTCAGTCACCGCTGGGGACCGCTTTGGCGCCTTCACGCCGTACACCACTCGATCAAGCGCTCCTACGGTTTCAACGGGCTGATGAAGCACCCGCTCCACCAAGGGGTGGAGCTCACCTTCGGGATCGCTCCGCTGCTCCTGATCGGAATCCCCGAGCAGGTCGCCTGGGCACTCGCCTTTACCGTCGCGATCCAGCTCCTCATGCAGCACTCGAACGCCGACTATCGCGTCGGCCCGCTGCGATACGTCCTCTCACTCAACGAGGGCCATCGCTTTCACCACCTCAAGTGGGCCGGCGTCGGCGACGTCAACTTCGGCCTCTTCACCCTGATCCACGACCACCTGCTCCTGCGCTCCTTCTCATATGACCCCGACAAGGTGTTCACCAGTGATGACCTGGGGATCGCAAAGGAGCCGGATTTCCCCGCGGCTTACCTCGACCAGCTGGTCGAGCCCTTCCGCCCCTACCGGGCAGAGCCGGAGGCTGAGGTGGCCGCGCGGTGATCAACGGCGTGCACGCCATCATCTTCTCCGAGAATGCGGAGGGCGTCCGGGCATTCTTCGGCGACGTCCTCGGACTTCCATCGGTCGATGCCGGAGGCGGCTGGCTGATCTTCGCCCTGCCGCCGGCGGAGCTCGCCGCGCATCCGGCCGAGGGGGAGGGTCGCCACGAGCTCTACTTGATGTGCGACGACATACGGGCCACCACCGAGGAGCTCCGGGCCAAGGGGGTCGAGATCACGAGGGAGATCAGCGACGAGGGGTTCGGCCTGATGACCGCGCTGCGACTTCCAGACGGCAGCGAGCTGGGGCTTTATGAGCCAAGGCACCCGAGCCCGCTCCCGCCGAACGGCTAATACCCGAGCGCGAACTTGGCGTCCTCGGACATCATCTCCGGGGACCAGGGCGGGTCGAAGATCATCTTCGGGTGCACCTTGCTGATGCCCTGGAGCTGACCCACGAACTCCCGCATCTGCTCGGAGACCTGCGGGCCGATCGGGCAGGCGGGGGTGGTCAGCGTGAAGGTGATGTGCGCCTCCTCGTCCTCGATCACCACGTCGTAGACGAGGCCGAGGGAGACGAAGTCGAGCCCCAGCTCGGGGTCGATCACCTCTTCGAGCGCCTCGTAGACGTCCTCTTCGGTTGCCGTGCCTGTTGCCATGCCTAAAGCCTAGCCAGCGTGGCCGACCGGCAAACGGGCCAGCGGAGCGGCCTGGGTAGCCTGTCGCCTCGTGTTCCTGCTGGTTCTTCTCTTCATCATCGTCCCGATCGCCGAGCTGTACGTGATCATCCAGGTCGGCGGAGCGATCGGGGTCGTGCCCACGCTCGCGATCCTGGTCGGGGACGCGCTGCTCGGGTCGTTCCTGCTCAGGCACCAGGGGCGCGCGGCGTGGGTGCGCTTCAACCGGGCGCTGAACGAGGGCCGGATGCCGCACAAGGAGGTCCTCGACGGGGTCCTGATCATCTTCGGTGGGGCCCTGCTGCTGACGCCCGGCTTCCTCACCGACATCGTGGGGCTGATCCTGCTGATCCCGCCGACGCGCGCCGGCGTGCGGGCCTTCCTCACGCGCCTGGTGCGCGGCCGCGTCTCGATGGGTCCGCGCGCGGGGATGTGGGGTTACGGGCGCGTCCGCGACGGGCGGGCTCGGCGGCGCCCCGCGCAGGGAGCGGGCCCGGCCGGCGGGCCGGCGGCCGCGAGCGATCCCTTCGGGTGGGAGGACCCCCCCTCCGCCGGGCGCCCACGGGACCGGGGGGCCCGGCCCGGCGACATCGAGGGGACCGCCCATGAGATCCGCGACGGCGATGAGCTGCCCCCCGCGGGGGCCGAGTCGCCCGGGCAGAAGCCGCCGCGCGGCGACGAGCCTCCACAGCGATGAGCGCCGCGGAGTCAGGGGGCGCCCTGGTCTGCGGGTTCTCGGACCTCGCCTCCGGGATCGGAGGCATCGCCTGGCGGCTCGGCACCGAAGGCGGCCTGATGCTCGGCGACGACGGCGTGCACGAGGCTCAGATCGAACTCTCGGGCGACAAGGACGCCGTCGAGCTGCGGCTGAGCTCGTCCGCCGGTGAGGCCGAGGCGAGGCTCTCCCCTCGGACCGGTCGCCTGGCGCTGCAGGCCGCCGAGGGGTCCGCGCCGGGGGGCCGGCTGGACGCGGCCGTCTGCGCCGCCGAGGTGAAGCCGGCGGGAAAGGGCAGGGCGTTGCGCTGCTTCGGCCATCTGAGCAGCTGGGCCGAGGATCCCTCCGCGGGTGCCGGCGCGTTCCGGCACCTCGCGATCGAGCGCTCGGACGGCTCACTGCTCCTGGTGATCGCCCGGGGCGAGGGCGGCAGCCCGCACGGCGCCGAGCAGACGGCGGCCTGGCTGCTGGACGGCGAGGGCATGGTGAGCGATTTCGGCGAGGTGCTCCTCTCCACCCAGTACGACAAGGACGGCCAGCCCACCCGCGCGGGCCTCGAGCTGTGGCCCGGCGGTGACGAGATGCCGCCGATGCGGGCGGCGGGCACCCGGCTCGGCGGAACGAACGGCAACGGCGGTCTCTCCGCCGCGCTGCTTCGCTGCTCGACAGAGGGCAGCGACGGCCTCGGCGGCTATCTGGTCAAGCGAGGATGAGCCCCGGGGGCAGCGAGGACGGGCGCATCACCACCGTCATCTCCGACTTCGGAGGCGTGCTGACCACGCCGCTGATCCAGTCCTTCGCCGCGGTACAGGACCGCACCGGCGTCCCCTTCGAGGAGCTCGGCAACGCGATGTCGCGGATCGAGGCCGACGAGGGGAAGCACCCCCTGTACGAGCTCGAGAAGGGGACGCTGAGCGAGCGGGACTTCCTGCGCAAGCTGGGCGACTACCTCGAGCCGGCGCTGGGCCACCGGCCTGAGCTTCACCGCTTCCGCGAGATCTATTTCGACGCGCTCCACCCCAACGAGCCGATGATCGACCTGATGCGGGAGATCAGGGATGGCGGCCGCCGCATGGCGATGCTGACCAACAACGTCCGCGAGTGGGAGCCGCTGTGGCGCTCGATGCTGCCCGTCGACGAGATCTTCGAGCTGGTGGTCGACTCGGGCTTCGTCGGAATGCGCAAGCCCGACGCCTCGATCTACAAGCTCACCCTCGAGCGCCTCGGCGGCGTCTCGGCCGAGGAATGCCTGTTCGTCGACGACAATGACGTCAACTGCGCCGCCGCCGGCGAGCTCGGCATGACCGCCGTCCACTACCGGCACAACGACCAGGCGATCGGGGAGATCCGATCCGCGCTCGGTCTCTGAGCGGCCTCTCGCGATTCAATCCGCGATTTGCGGGTATGTAAAAGCCGTCGGCGGCAGCTCTTGCACAGCGCGCCACGAGGGGGGACTGGGCAGGCGACCGGGAAGAAGCCGGTCGTCCCGATTCAAAACAGTCCTTTGGAGGAGCTCGATGGCCTATCTCCGGTGCCCGAACTGCGGCATCACAGTCTTCGACCGCAATCCCCTGGTCCCGCCCGGGCCCTGTCCGCGATGTGCGGCCCGCGGCAGCTCCAAGGTTCACCTGGAGCGAGTGCTCCAGCTCCGCGGCGGCGCCGCCGGGTCAGTCGTTAACCGCGCGGCCGAGGGGCCGGCGGCAACGGAAGGCGCCCCCGAGGATCGCTAGTTGTCCGAGCCGGCGCGGTCCCAGATGTAGAGCTCAGTCGCCTCGCGGGCGAGCTCTATCAGCCGGGCCGGTGAGAGCCACTCGAGCACCAGGTCGAGGGCGCGCTCCTCGCTGATGCCCTCCTCGAAGGCCTCCTCACCGCGGAAGCCGGCGGCCAGCTTGAGCGCCTCCCGGCGGTTCTCGCCGAGCGAGTCGAAGGCGCCCATCAGGAAGTCGCGATTCGGCACCGCATGACCGACCTCGATCGAGCCGTGCCAGGCCGCGAGCATCGAGATGTCGTGCTCGTCGAGCTCCGCGATCGCCTTTGCGTAGTGGTCGTCAAGCTCGTCGTCGGGGATCTCATCGACCCAGGCGCGGACCGCCTCGCCGAGGAGCTGGCGGCGGGCCTCGCGGCCGACTGAGTCGGCGATCGCCCGGATCGCGTCGGCAGGATCTACGAAGCAAAGTGTCATTTCGGGGCTCTCCCTTTCGACCTTGATGGTGTGAGTGGCAGCAAAAATAGAGTCGCCCCCCGACGGCAAAACGGACGTTCGGGTTTCCGCGCGTTATGCCCGGAACCAAGCCATTTAGGCTGGGAGCCGTGTCGCTGAACCTGATCGCGGGGCCTCCCAACTCCGGCCGGACCGGGGCGATCCTGGAGGCCTTTCAGGCCGCGGCCGCGCAGGACCCCGTCCTCGTCGTCCCGACGGTGGACGACGTCGAGCGCTTCGAGCGGGAGCTGACCGGCGGTGGCGAGGCGGTGATCGGTGCGTCGGTCTGCACCTTCGATCGCCTCTTCGGGCTGGTCGCCCGCGCCGCGGGCGCACCAACGGGCCCTGCGCTGAGCGCAACGCAGCGGAGGCGGATCGCCGCCGAGGCGGTCGGGCGGACGGAGCTGAAGCTGCTCGCCGCCTCCTCGCGCCGACCCGGCTTCCCCACCGCGCTCGACGATCTGATCTCCGAGCTGCAGGCCGCGGACGTGGACCCCGACACGTTCAGCGACCGCGCCGCCGAGGCGGGGCCGTATGAACGCGAGATCGCCGGCCTGTACCAGGCGTATCGCCAGGTCCGCGGTGAGCTCGGGCGCCACGACGACCATTCGCTTGCGGTCGCGGCCACCTCCGCCATTCGCGCACAGCCGGATTCCTGGGGCGCCCGGCCGGTCTTCCTATACGGATTCGACGACCTGACCGCGGAGCAGCTCGAGCTGGTCCGGACCCTCTGGGAGGCGGCCGACGTGACGATCGCGCTCCCCTACGAGGACCGCGAGGTGCTGACCGCCGCCCGCGGGGCGCTCTTCGCCGAGCTTCGCGACGTGGATGGTGTGGAGATCGCCCGGCTGGATGCGGAGCCACGGTTCACCAGGAGCGGCACCCTGTTCGAGCTGGAGCGCCGCTTCGGCGAGCCGGAGCCGGAGGATGGCACTGAGATCGCCAACGACGGGGGCCTGGCGCTGCTCGCCTCCGCCGGGGAGCTCGCTGAGGCGGAGGCGATTGGCACCGAGGTGGCACGCCTCCTGAACGACGGCGTCCGCGCCAGGGAGATCGCGATCGTCCTCCGCGATCCCTCCTCGGCCGGCCCGCTCTACCGCCGCCTGCTCGCGCGCTTCGAGATCCCGGTCGCGGTCCAGGCCGATCTCGACGTCACCAGGACCGTCACCGGCACCGGCCTGCTCGCCCTGCTCGAGGCCGCGGTCGGGCGTGGCCGGGCCTCGGATCTGCTGGCCTACCTCCGGACGCCGGGGATGGCCTCGCCCCGCCGGGTGGACTGGTTCGAGCGGCGGCTTCTTCGCGGGCGGATGCG
Source organism: uncultured Solirubrobacterales bacterium (assembly GCA_963752605.1). Taxonomy (GTDB): domain Bacteria; phylum Actinomycetota; class Thermoleophilia; order Solirubrobacterales; family 70-9; genus CAVVYW01. The sequence goes on along the minus strand of CAVVYW010000002.1, from coordinate 25,859 downwards.
GACGACGGAGGAGGCGCTTGCCGCATGGGAGGGTGACGGCGATGGAAACGGCGAGGGCAAGACGGGGCTGGTGGCGATCGAGCGCCTGCGCGCCGCGTCTGGCGAACAGCTGTTGCGAGAGGCCGGCCGCCAGGCCCGCTGGATCGCGGAGTCGACGGTCCGGCACCGGGCCGAGGTGGCGGGAGCGGACCGCGCACTCGAGCTGCGGGCCGGAGCGGAGATCGAGCGCTCGCTGGAGGAGCTCGCCGACCTGGATCTCCTCCACACCCCGGCCGAGCTGATCGCCGCCGTGGCCCAGCTGCAGGTCCCGATGTGGCGAGGCCCGACCGAGGGACGGGTCCGCGTGATCAGCCCCTACCGGGCCCGCGCTCGGCGGGTCGCCCATATGTTCGTCGCCTCCCTCCAGGACGGAGACTTCCCCCGTCGCGACACGGGCGGCCCCCTCCTCTCCGACGAGGCCCGCGCCGGACTCGCTCTTCCGCCGCGCAAGAAGGCCGAGGTCGAGGACCGGTACCTGTTCTCGGTCTGCCTCTCCCGGCCCAAGGAGCGGCTCTGGCTCTCCTGGCGCAACGCGGATGACGAGGGCGGGGCGACGGCCCGCTCGCCCTTCGTGGACGAGGTGCGCGAGCTGCTCACTCCTTCATTGCCTCAGGACCTCGAGGCCCGCGACGAGGTCCTCGCCGCCGAGGCAGCCGGCCGCGGCCTGGCGGATTCTGTGTTCAGTCCCGGGACGGCGCCGACCGAGCGCGAGCTGGCGCGCGCGGAGGCGGCCCTCGCCACGGACGGGCTGCCCAAGGACCGCCTGCGACCGGGACCGCTCCGGCTGGAGCCAGTGCTGGAGGGGATGCGCGCGATGGAGCTCTTCGGCTCCACGACCCTCGAGCGGTACGCCGAGTGCCCCTACCGCTGGTTCGTGGACCACGAGCTCCAGCCGCAGCGGATCGGCCCCCAGGACGAGGCGCTCCACGTCGGTTCGGTCGCGCATCAGGTCCTGGAGGCGCTCTACGAGAGGCCGCCAGGCGCCGAGCCGCGGCCTACCCCATCGGTCCTGAGCCAGTGGAACGAGCGGGCCGGGGAGCTGGTGGCCGAGCTCGGCCCGAAGCTGCTCCCGAAGGAGCGACCCGACACCGCCGCGGCGCTGCGACGGGTCGAGGGGCTCGTGCTGGCGTTCCTCGCGGACGAGGCGCGCCAGCCGACGCCGTTCAAGCCCGCTCACACGGAGGCGAGCTTCGGCGACGGCGACGACGACGAGAGGCCCCCGCTGAAGGTGGCGGGCGGCGGCCTGCATGGCCAGATCGACCGCATCGACATCGGTCCGGGGGGCGAGGCCCTGGTGCAGGACTACAAGACGGGTGCCTCGGTGGACGGCGGGAAGGGGATGCTCGAGCGGGGCAAGCTGCAGCTCCAGCTCTACCTGCTGGCCGCGCGAGAGCTGTGGGACCTCGAGCTGGCGGGCGGCCTCTACCGCCCGCTCGGCGGGACGAGCAAGCGCGGCCCCAAGGGTCTCCTGCGAAAGGAGCTGGAAGAGGACCTCGCCGGCCTCGACCCCCGGCCCCGCGACCACGTGGACGACGACACGTTCGAGGAGGTGCTCTCCGAGGCCAGGGCCCGGACCGAGGAGATCATCGGCAGGATCCACGAGGGCGACATCGGCCGCCGGCCGATCAACGGCCGCTGCCCCGACTACTGCACCTTCCAGCCGATCTGCCGGCGCGAGCGCGGCCTGCCCGAGGACGAGCCTCGCTCCGAGGAGGAGGACGAGGAATGAGCCCGCCGCCGCGGACCGACCAGCAGCGAGCCGCTGTCGGCGACCGCGACCGGGACGTCTTCCTGCGCGCGGGTGCCGGCACCGGCAAGACCACGGTCCTGGTGGACCGCTTCTGCGCCGCGGCGCTCGACCCGGAAATCGGGATAGAGAAGGTCCTCGCGTTCACCTTCACGGAGCGGGCCGCCGACCAGCTCCGCCGCCGCGTGCGGGAGGAGCTGGGTCCCGAGGTCGACACGGACCGCGCCTGGATCTCGACCATCCACGGGTTCTGCCGCAGGCTGCTCGCCTCCCACCCGGCGGCCGCGGGGATCGACCCGCGCTTCCGGGTCGTGGACGAAGCGGAGGCCGACCGCCTTGCGGCCCGCGCCTTCGACTCCTCGCTGGAGCAGCTGGTCGCCGAGGGCGAGGCTGACGCCCTCGAGTTCGCGGCGGCCAACCGGCGGCGAACGCTGCTGGAGATGACCCGCGGCGCGTACGACGAGCTGCGCAGTCACGGGTATCCGGACCCCGCGCTGCCCGAGCCCCCGCCGGTCGACACCGCGGCGGCGCTCGGCGAGCTCGTTGCGGCCGCCGGGGAAGCCCACGCGGAGTGCGCCGAGGCGACCGGTCCCAAGGGCGAGATCAGCCGCCGGCGGATCGGCGAGGCCGCCGGGCTCGACCCTGGAGCCGAGCCCGGCGAGGAGCTGCTGGAGCGACTGGGCTCGCTGGTGATCGTCTCCCCGGGCAAGCATTTCAAGGGGAATGCGTGCGAGCGCTACACCCGCGCCCTGAAGGGCGCGCGGTCAGCCGTCGCCGCCTACGTGCTCGCGCCCGCTTACGAGCAGCTGAGGGATCTGGTCAGCGGCTTCGGCCGCCGCTACGAGGAGCTGAAGACCGAGCGCTCCGCGCTCGACTTCGAGGACCTGCAGCTGAAGACGGTCGAGCTCCTCTCGGGGTCGGAGCGGGTGCGGGACCGTTACCGCGAGCAGTTCCGCCACCTGATGGTGGACGAGTTCCAGGACACGAACGCCCTCCAGCTCCGGCTGATCGAGCAGCTCCGCGGCCCGGACACCCGCCTCTTCCTCGTCGGGGACGAGTTCCAGTCGATCTACGGCTTCCGGCACGCGGACGTGGAGGTCTACCGGCGCGAGCATCGCCGCTTCGCGGAGGGCGAGGAGCCGAACGGTGAGGCGCTGCCGCTGACCGGGAACTTCAGGGCGGCACCGGAGCTCGTCGCGGCCACCAACGCGATCGGGGCCGGGCTGCTCGACGGGTTCGAGCCGCTGACGGCGTCGGTGGAGATCCCCGCGCCGGGGACCGAGCCGCAGGTCGAGTTCCTGCTGACGGAGGACAGGAAGAAGGACTGGGAGGCCGAGGAGACGGAGCTGCCGCGGCCGCACGACGATCCCAGTTCCGGGTCGAAGGTGGCGGAGGCGCTGCGGCTGGCGGCGCGGCTGCGGGAGCTCGTGGAAGACGGCGAGGACCCCTCCGAGATCGTCGTCCTGCTGCGCGCCTTCACGCACGTCTCCGCCTTCGAGCGCGCCCTCTCCGAAGCCGGCCTCGACCCCTACGTCGTCGGCGGGCGCGGCTTCTGGTCCCAGCAGCAGATCGAGGACCTCCGCTGCCTGCTCGCGGTCGTCGCCAACCCGCTCAACGACGAGGCCCTCTTCGGCGCACTCGCCTCGCCGGCATGCGCGGTGCTTCCCGACACCCTCTGGCTGCTGCGGAAGACCGGCACCGCGCCCGGCGAGGGCGGGCGGGACAGGCTCTTCCATATCTGGCCGCTGCTGAGCGACCTGGCCGAGGGCCGCGAGCCCCACACGGGCGATCCGGCGGCCGCCGAGCTGATTCCCGCGGAGGAGCTGGAGCGGCTGCGGGAGTTCCACGCGACCCTGATCGAGCTGCGTCGGGTGGGGACGGAGGGCGGACTGGAGACGCTCGTGGACCGCGTCGCCACGCGCTTCGGATATGACCTGGCCACACTCGTGCGCGAGGACGGCCCCGCCCGCTGGGCGAACGTACGGAAGCTGATGCGGCTCGCCAGGGAGTTCGAGGCCCGCGAGGGCCCGGACCTCGGCGGCTTCCTCTCCTACCTGGACGACCGGGCCGCCAGCCGGGATCGCGAGGCCGAGGCCGCCTCTCGGGCGGAGGGACACGCCGGGGTCCGGGTGATGACCGTGCATGCGGCCAAGGGCCTCGAGTTCGGCGTCGTCGCGGTGGGCGACCTCGGCCGCGGGCTCCAGCTCGGTTGGACTCCCCTGCGAGTGGCGCCCGGAGAGGACGGCCCGGACGGCGGAGAGGCGACCCGGGTCGGCGTCCAGCTCGGTCGTCTCGGCCGGCCCGGGGAGCGCCTCCACGACTACGAGGAGCTGACCGAGCTCGCCCGGGACCGGGAGGCGGAGGAGGAGGCGCGGCTCGCCTACGTCGCCGCAACCCGCGCCAAGCGGCGGCTGCTGCTCAGCGGGACGTTCAACCCGAAGCTGTCGGAGGACAAGCTGAGCGGCCAGCCCATCTCCCAACAGCTGATCCAGAGGCTGCTCGACGGCGATGTGGCCGACCGTGAGGTCACGATCCCCGCCGCCGAGGTGCAGAGGGCTCCGACCGGGCGACTCACGGTCAGTGTCAGCTCACCCGGTCCGGGGATCGGCGCCCGGCTGCTGACCGCGCGCGAGCCGCACGCCGGGCCCGCCGCGGCCGCCGAGGCCGACCCGCCCCTGGGGCGGCCCGAGATCCCTCCAGCGCTGATCGGCGGGCTCTCCTACTCGGCCCTCTCGGACTTCAAGAACTGCGGCTATCGCTTCTACGTCAAGCGCGTTCTGGGCATCGCCGAACCCGACGAGCCGGGCGTGTCCGCCGAGGAGGACGGCGGTTCTTCGGTGGAGGCTCGCCGCCGCTTCGGGCCGGGGGTCGCGGTCCACGACCTGCTGGAGTGGAGCGCCCGCAACGGCTGGCGTGACCCGGGCGCAGAGCGGGCGGCCGACGCGCTGCGAGAGCAGGGCCTGGAAGCCGATGACGCGCTGGTCGAGACCGCACTCGGCCTCGTGCGAGCCTGGCTCGAATCACCGCTGCGCGAGGAGATCGGGGGAAGCCGGGTGAGCGCCGAGGTCCCGTTCGTCCTCTCGGTCAGCGGCACGCTGCTCCGCGGCTCGATCGATCTGCTCGTGGAGCGCCCCGATGGCTCCGCGCTGGTGGTGGACTACAAGACCGACCGGCTGGAGGGACGGGACCCGGGCGAGGCCGCCGAGCGCTACGAGACCCAACGCGACATCTATGCGCTTGCCGCCGCCAGCCGGCGGGCGCCGGTGGAGACCGCCTACGTCTTCCTCGAGCGACCGGATGAACCCGTCCGCCAGACGATCGACGCCGGGGCGCTCGACGCCGCGCGCTCCCGCACCGAGGAGCTGCTGAAGGATCTTGCGCGAGGTGAGTTCGAGGTCACCCGGAATCCGCATCGCGCCCTCTGCTACGACTGCCCGGCGGCCGAGCGCCTGTGCAGCCACGCCAAGGGAGACAGGATGCGCGACGATCCCGAGCCGCCGGTCGAGCCGCGCGGGAAGAACGCGGATGACCCCGAGCCGCGGGAGGACGAGCCGCAGATGACGCTGCTGGAGGGCGGATGAGCCCCGAGGGAGGCCGCCTCGGCCTCTTCGGCTATGGCTCGCTCGTGCTTCCCGAGAGCGCCTCGATGACGCTCGGCCGCGAGATCGGCGAGATGCGCCCCGCGCGGCTAAGCGGCTGGAAGCGCCGCTTCTCCCAGGGCCGCGACAACCTCACCTGCGAGAAGACCTTCGAGTGCTCCGACGGCCGCCGGCCGGAATGGATCCTCGGCCTCAACGTCGAGGAGGGCGAGGACGGCGCCGGGCCGGTCAACGGCGTGGTGATCGAGCTGACCGAGGCCGAGCTCGATCGCCTCGACATCCGCGAGATCCGCTACGACCGGGTCGAGGTCACCGACCTGGTCGACGGCGACGACCTCCCCGAGCGGATCGTCACCTACAAGGCGAAGGACTTCCACTTCAAGCCCGAGCCCCCCGAGGACGCCATCATCCTCGCCACCTACGCCCAGGCGGTCGAGCAGGGGTTCGACGCACTCGGGCCCGGCGAGCTGGACCGCTATCTCGCCACGACCGGCCCCTACCCGGTGGAGCGCGTCGATGCCGCCCTTGTCATCGACAGGATCCCGGAGGGCAACCCGCGCGCCTGGTGACGCGTGCTCATCGCTTCTTCTTCTTCCTGACGCACTTGCCCTTCACGAGTTTGCGGCCCTTCTTGCACTTCTTCTTGGCTTGCGGCGGCGGCGCGGTCACGGGCGCGACGATCGGCGCCATCGTCACCGGCGGAGGAGGCTGCGGAATGGCCGGGCAACCCGCCTCCCCCGGGAACGCCCCCGGCTGGTTGAGCGCCGATCCGTCGGGGCAGACGAAGAGCTCGTAGGCGCCGATGTCGCAGTTGCCACCGCTCGGGAAGGGACGCGGGTAGCCGCGCTGATCGGCGGTGAGCGGGGGCAGTCGCCGGGCGGCACCTCGTCGAGCGCCATGCTGCCGAGCAGCAGCGCGTGGGTATGGGTCGGGCCGCCGTTGTCGTCGAGCATTTCGAGCCCGGCGGCTGACCCCGACCTGGTCGTCCCGGCATCGGAGCGAAGCGTGCAGCCGAACGGTTCCCGATCAGGTTGTTGTCGTTGCTAGCCGAGGGTGCCGTCGCAGTCCGGCGCGACGGACGACGGTGAGTCGTCCGCTGTTGCCGTCGAGGATCGTGTTCTTGAGAGCGGGCGACAGAGCTGCTCGTGTCCAGATCCCGCCGCCGTCGCCGCTGCCGTTCGAGTTGCTGTCTGCCTGGTTGTCGGTGATGGTCACGTTGGTGAGCTTCATGCCGGACATCGCCGTCGCGTGGATGCCTCCGCCGCCGCCCTGGGCGCGGTTCCCCGAGACCGTGACGTTCGTCAGAGCCGATGCCGCCGCCGTTGCTGTCGATCGCCCCGCCCGGGGCCTCGGCAATGGTCGCGTTGTCAGTGAGCGTGACGTTGGACAGGGTGAGGCTCGCGTCGTTGTGGATCCCGCCGCCGCCCATGCCGGACCCCGTCCCGTTCTGAATCGTCACCCCGCTCACCGACAGCGATCCCTACGTTGTGAATCACATTGTCCATGTCGCCGCCGTCGATCGCGGCCGGCGCCGACCCGCGTGGCTGATCGTCACGTGCTGCCCGAGGAAATGTGGATGTTCCCGGCTGCATTGGGCTCGGCGGCCCGGAGATGGTCAGGGTTGTAGGTCCCGTCCCCGAGCGCAATCGTGTCCGTGCCGTAGGGCAGGTCGGTCGCCATGCAGCCACCGAAGTTCATGTTCGCGTTCGCCGACTGGACAGCCTCGCGAAGCGAGCAGGTGGCGTTCGGGCTGTTGTCGTACTCGTCGGCGTTGATCGTCGGCGCGACCGTCGCCGCGCTCGCCGGCCCCGCGAGGGCCAGTGCAATGACGCAGCCGACCAACGCGGCTGTCACCAAAACGGGCAACTTCCCAGTCCACGCTCCTGCCCACATGCGTTCAGGCTACCGCTGCTCCCCCTGCGCGGCAGATGTCCCGCGTTATCGTCGGCGGGCTGTCAAAGCAAGCCCTGCTACGCCGGGTGCCAGCGGCGGGCCCAGTCGCGGAGGGTGCCCATCGCCGGCTCGAGGGACTGCCCCTTCTTGGTCAGCTCGTAGCTGACGTGGACCCGGGATCCCGGCTGGACCTCGCGGCGGACGAGCCCGGCCTGCTCGAGCTCCTTCAGCCGCGTCGAGAGCAGGCGGTCGGACATTCCCGGCACCGACTCCTTCAGCTCCGCGAAACGGAGCGGCCCATCGGTCAGCGCGAACAGGATCGCTCCGGCCCAGCGGCGGCCGATCAGCTCGATCGCGCCGTGGTAATGCGGACAGACTTGTTTCGGCGCGGCCGACCGCTCCGAAGCGGCCGGGCCGTTGCCCGAGTCAGATCTCACCTCGACCCAAGCTTACCAATCGTAAGGGCCGGCCTCTGACGGCGGCTACCGGGTGCATGGACCCGTGTCCACCGCGCCGGTCGAGTCGCTCAGCGCGTCGCTCACGACGGAGTTCGGGATCCCATACCCGCCCGGCTTTCCCGACGTGGTGGACGCGAAGACGGTGGTCAGGACCCGGCCGGCGCCGTCCACCATCGGGCCGCCCGAGTTGCCGCTGCGGACCTCGCCGCGGAGGGCGGTCAGCTGGCGCATGACCGGGCCATGGCCATAGGCGTCCTCGCTGACGACGCCGGTGGTCGCCCCGAGCCGCGCCGGCGTCACCCTGTACGGCCCGTTCTCCGGGAAGCCGAGCACGGCGCCGGCCGTGCCGCTGCTTGGCTCCGGAACCGGCTTCAGCGCGCTCCCGTCGAGCCCGTCCACCCGAAGCAGGGCGAGGTCGTTCACCGTGTCGAAGTGGACCGTGGTGGCCTCGTGCTCGCTGGCGTCCTCCGAGGTGCTGACCACCGTGTCCTCCTCCCCCGCGACGACGTGCGCGTTGGTCACCACGAGCCCGGGGGCTGCCAGCCACCCCGAACCCTCCACACCGAGCCCGCATGCCGTGCCCGTCACCCGGACGACGCCCTCCTTGGCGGCGAGCACCTCGGGATCCTGGGCCAGGGCCGGGTCGGGGGGCCCCACCGCGGCCTCGGGGCCGTTGATCGCGACCCGCGGGTCTATCCGGTTCAGGAAGTTGAGGAGGTCGCCCGACGGCGGGAAGGTCGAGTTGAGCGCCTGCAGGATCTCTGATTGCTGGACCGCCTTCCGAAGGTCCTTGGCACCGGGCGTGTTGAGCGCCACGGCGCCGAACAGCCAGGCCAGGCCGAGGGCGAGAGCGACGAGCAGCAGCGCTCCCCCAGTTCCCTCCGCGATCGCTACGGCTCGCCGCCGCCCGACCGGCCCGAGGATCCTCCGCCTGGCCCTGACCGCCACCGTCTCCAGCGATACGGCGACGAGGCCGCCGACGAGGAGCGCCCCCGTCAGGGACACCGCCGGCGAGTACGGCGATTCGGAGCCGTCGGCGAGCAACTCCGGGCCGATGCGGCTTCCCAGGAAGGCGCCGACCGCGAAGCCGGCCAGGCTGAGGGCGCCCACGATCAGGCCCTGGCGGTAGCCCCAGGCGCCCATCAGCAGGGCGAACGCGATGATCAGCCAATCCAGGCCCGTCACTCGGCCAGATTCAACCGAGTTCGGGCCCCCCTTTGCGGAGTCAAGCTGCTCGCTGGACTACCTTTCGGGCGTGGATCGGCCCGGGACAGAAGCACGGCCGAGGCAGCGGGCACCGCGGGAGGATCCCTACAGCCCGACGCCGGACAGAAGGCCGCCGCCAAAACGGCTGAGCGAGCGCCAGCGGCGCTTGCGAAGGCGCGCGCTGCCGCTCGCCGTGGTCGCCCTGATCGCCTTCATCGTCGGCGCCGTCATGGCGGCCGGCTCCGCGGAGCAGGACATGGCCGAGCGGTTCGTCGACGGCATGGGCCAACCAGGACTTCGCAGCGATGCACGCCGAGCTGACTCCGGAGGCGCAGGAGGAGTTCCCGCTCGAGAAGTTCGCCGCCGCCTACCAGGAGGCCCAGTCCGCCTCAACCGCCGAGGCCATCAATCCGGGAGATGCCAAGTCACCGAGCGATGGGGTCGTCGAGGTCGACGTCGGGATGAGGACGCGGCTGTTCGACCAGGTGGACGGGAGCCTGAGGCTCCCTGTCCAGGACGAGAAGATCGTATGGGCGCCCCACCTCACCTTCCCCGACCTCGCGGAGGGCGAGCGGGTCGGGCGCCGCCTCACGCTGGGCGCCCGGGCGGCGATCCTCGCAAAGGGCGGCGTGCCGCTCGCGACCGGCCCCCCGGACAACCGCACGTCGCCGCTCGGCTCGGACGCGATCGACATCGCCGGGGAGGTCGGGACGCCCACCGCCGAGATCCGGACCAAGCTCGAGGAGCTGGGCTATCCCGGGTCCGAGGAGGCCGGGGTGAGCGGCCTCGAGCTGGCCTTCAACCCGCGTCTCGCCGGCAGCCCGGGAGGTGAGCTCCTCGCCGTCCCGGAGGGCACGCGGCTGCCCGACGTTCCCAAGTCGGCCGAGGGCCGCACCCTGGCGACGGCCGAGCAGATCGCCGGACAACCGGTGAAGACGACGATCGATCCCCAGCTCCAGCGACTCACCGTGGACGTGCTTGGGGGCCAGTCGGGCGGTATCGCCGTCCTGGATGCGAAGACCGGAGCCGTCCGGGCGCTGGCGGGCTCCGCATACTCCTCCCCACAACCCCCGGGGTCCACGTTCAAGGTCGTGACGGCGACCGCGGCGCTCGAGGACAAGAAGGTGAAGCTGGAGGACACCTTCGAGGCGGTCGACGCGATCAACCCGGCCCCGGAGCAGGGCGCGGCCGTGATCGAGAACGCGCACGACGAACTGTGCGGCGGCACCTTCACCCAGACATTCGCCAAGTCGTGCAACACGGTCTTTGCGCCACTCGGAGTGGACGTCGGCGAGAAGAAGCTGGTGAACACCGCCGAGGACTACGGCTGGAACGAGGAACCGACGCTCTACGACGAGCAGGCGACGGAGCTGACCGAGCCGGGCAAGATGGAGCTCCCGAAGAACCTCGGCAGCGCCACCGACCTCGCGGCCACCTCGATCGGCCAGGGCCGGGTGCTTGCGACCCCGCTCGGGATGGCCTCGGTGGCACAGACGATCGCGGCCCAGGGAACGCGCAGCCCCACTCCCATCGTCACCGACACCGAGCTTCAGTCCGACTTCGAGCCGACCGAGGTGACCTCGCCGGAGATCGCCACCACCCTCAAGGGCTTGATGAAGGCCGTCGTCTCCTCGGAGGGGACCGGCAGCCAGGCGGCACTGCCCGGCGTGGAGGTCGCCGGCAAGACCGGGACCGCGGAGCTCGGGCCGAAGCCGAACCAGCCGCCGCCGAAGGTCGACCCGAAGACCGGTGAGGCCGAGGACCCCGAGCAGATCGTCGACGCCTGGTTCCTCGCGTTCGCGCCGGCCGACGCGCCGCAGCTCGCGATCGGGGTGATGCTGATCGACGCCGACGCCGACGGCGGCGAGGTGGCTGCGCCGATGGCCCGGGAGATCCTGGGCGCCGCGCTGTCGAAGTAGCTGAGGGCCTAGGGCATCCCGAACGCGACGCCGACGATCACCAGGCCGCCGCCGATCGCGGCGATCAGGCCGCCGATCGCCTCCACGGCAAGCGCCAGCGGCACCCCGATGAGCGCGAGCGCGGTGCCGGCCGCGATCAAGGCCCACCAGTTGATACCGCCCGAGGCCGGTTGAGGCGCGGCTGGGGCGGTGAGCACCGTCGCCAGGATCATCAGCCCGACCCCGATCACCCCGCCGGCGGTCCCGAGCAGGTTGACCAGGACGAGCGCGGCGCCGATCGCCCCGATCGCGAGGATCGCCTGGAGGCGGGGCCTGGTCATCCTCTTTAGATGTCGAGCTCGATCTTGCCCTCTTCGCCGCCCGCGCCGATCTCCAGCTCGAGCGGCCGGTTCGCCCCGATGTTCGCGGGGACCAGGAAGAGGATGATCAGGCCCTCAGTCGCCCCGGAAGCCGCCGCCGTGTCGGGCTCCGGCAGCTCCTCGCCGGCCCCGATCTTGCCTCCGAGGTCGAGCATGAAGACGTTCGTGGGTGCCAGCGGCGGGTAGGTCTGGTCGGTGGTGTCCACGACGTCCAGGTCCGCCTCCGCGGGAAGCGTCGCGTCGGTGTCGCCCTCGTTCTCCACTTCGATGAAGACGGCGAGGTAGGAGTCCTCGGGCTTCGGCGGCGGGACCTGCTGGCCCTGCAGGTATTCGCCGTCCTCGGGGTCGCTCGGGTTGAGGAAGCGGGTGATCTGGACGTTGTACTCGACCTCGCCGAGCTCGAGTCGGCTCGCCCTCGACCACCTCGCTCTTGTGCTCCTCCTCGCCGCAGCCGGCCGCCACCATCAGGGCGGCCAGCGAGAGCGCGACGGCCAGGGCTCGCTTGCGTCGGAGTCTCATGAGGCGGGCAGTCTATCCCGGGGGACCGTGGCCTCAGTGAACGGACGCGGGGACGCGATCGGCGCCCGCTACACCGGCGCGGGGCACGTCCTGGGCCCCCGACTCGATCAGCTCCCGCATCCGGCGCAGCGCCTTCGACCAGCGACGGCGCCACCAGCGCGAGCGGCCGATCTCGCGCAGCCGGTCGACCGGGTGCTCGGGCCGGGTCCAGAAGTGAAGATCGACGGTCGTCACCCCGGACTCCTCGGTCAGCTCCCAGGTGGTGTGGATCGGGATCCGGTCCCAGCGCCCGCCCCGCCCGTGCTCGACGACCTTGTGCGGGCGCTCGGCCTCCGCGATCACCGTCTCCATGAAGGCCAGGCCGCCCGGTGCATCGACGCGAAAGCGCGCAGCCGCCCCCCGGCCGGCCGCGGGAATCCGCTCCAGGCGGTAGTCAGCGGCAAAGTGGTCGGTCCAGGCAGGTCGGATGCCGAGATCGGCGATGAAGTCGAAGACCTCCTCGCGCGAGGCGTCCACGGAGGTGGAGAGCGAGATCGGCCCCATCGCGGCGGCGATTCTATCTGCCGGGAAAACGCCGACTTTGCGGGGGGTGCATTTGTGCGGAACTCGACAAAATCCGGTAGGGGAGTACCATCGGTCGCCCCTGGCGATGACGGCGATTGGACAGCGCAAGGACGAGGTCCGTGAGACGGGAGATCCCGTCGACGGGTCCGGCTCCTTCCTCTGCACCGACTGCTCCTACCCCGTCTCGCTCGCCCCCGCGGATGAGTTCCCCGAGTGCCCCAACTGCGGCAGCTCGCGATTTCGCCGCGCCTCGATCTTCGAGAGCGAGCAGCCGACGCTGGGCATCTCGATCACCAGGGCGATGCCCGAGCCGGCCGATTGGCTTCAGCGCGTCCGCGACTCGATTCCGGAGCCGGGCAAGTACCTGGCCATGTTCGCCGACGGCCGCTCGCGGGTGATCAAGCTCCGCGACGGCTGGTCGCGGATCGGGCGCTCGGGCTCGGCGGACATCTGCCTCAACGACCCGACGGTGTCACGCCGCCACGCCGTAATAGTGAAGACGGCCGAGGGCGAGCTGCGGGTCCTCGACGACCGCTCGACCAACGGGATCTGCGTGAACGAGGCGCTGGTGGACTGGAGCCCCCTCTGCGACGGTGACGAGCTCCAGATCGGCCGCTACACGCTGCACGTGGTCGAGTCGGCCGGCGCCCCGGCCGAGACGGTCTAGCGCGCTTCGGCCCTGATCGGAACGGCCTCGGCGAGCGGCGCCGAGCCGTTCGCCTCCGGCTCTGCCGACACCGCCGGCGGGCGGATCGGGAGCTCCACCCGGAAGGTCGTGCCCTGGCCCAACTCGCTTCGCACTGCGATCCGGCCGCCGTGCGCCTCGACGATCGCCTTGACGATCGTCAGGCCGAGCCCGGTCCCGGGGACGTGGTCCTTCTCGGCGCTCTTCGTCCGGTAGAGCCGTTCGAAGAGGTGCGCCTGGTCCTCCTTCGAGATGCCGCGGCCGGTGTCCTCGACCTCGATCACGGCCGTCTCGCCCTCCGCGTGGGCGCGAACGGTGACCTTCCCGGCCTCTCCGAAGGTGAACTTGATCGCGTTGCTCAGCAGGTTGTCGATCACCTGGCCGATCCGCTCCGAATCCCCCTCGAAGGCCGGCACCGGCTGGGAGTCGACGAGTATCCGTACGCCGCAGGTCTCGGCCGCGGGACCCGCCGCCTCGGCCGCCTGCGCGACGACCCGGGGCAGCTCGATCGTCCCCGGCTCCACCTCGAAGCGGCCGTTCTCGATCCTCACCAGGGTGAGGAGGTCACCGACCAGCCTCAACTCGCGCTTGGCGTTGCGCCTGATCACATCGACCATCTGCAGCCCCTGTTCGCTCAGATTCTGGCCGTCCTTGCGGAGGAGCATCTCGGCGTACCCGATCACCGACGTGAGCGGTGTCCGCAACTCGTGCGAGACCATGCTGAAGAAGTCGTCCTTCATGCGCTCGGCCTCGCGCTCCGCCTCGCGCCGAGCGATGAAATGCCCGAGCTGGGTCGTGATCACGGAGAGGATCTGGCTCAGCTCGTCGTCAGGCGGCCGGGGCTCCGTGCTGAAGAACTCGAGCGCCCCGATCGGCTCGGCCTCGCGCAGTAGCGGCAGCGCGATCGCCCCCCGCAGCCCCGCCTCAGCGGCCGCATCCACCCTGGTGAATCCGTCCTCCTCACTCAGCTCCTCGATCAGGAGCGGCGCGCCGTCAACGGTCACGAAGCCCGGAAATCCCTCCCCGGCCGGAATCGTGCCCGCCCTCGTCGCGCGCTCGAACTCGGTCATCTCCGAGTCGGGGGAGAGCCAGACGGACTCGCATTCGAGGCCCGCGCCGTTCGCGGAGGCCCAATGGACGCCGACCTCCCACCCGAGTCCGTCGGCGATCACCTCGATCACCCGCGGCACCGCGTCGGCGACGCTCGGGGAGTCGGCCAGTACGCCGGCCACCGCGAGCTGGACCTGCCGGTAGGACTCTGCGCGGCGGCGGTCCGTGATGTCACGGATGAAGGCGTGGAAGTGCCAGCCGTCCTTTCCCTTGAACGAGGAGGCGGTCAGCTCGACCGGGATCTCACGGCCGTCCGAGCACAGCGCGGTCGTCTCCAGCGTGCGGTCGAGCACCGACTCGTCGCCGGACCAGAGAATCCGCTCGAGCAGCTTGCGGTACTCCACCCGAACCTGCTCCGGAACGAGCGTCCCCTCGAGCGTCCGGCCAATCGCCCCCTCCGCCGACCAGCCGAAGACCTGCTCCGCGGCGGGGTTCCAGGTCGTGATCACGCCCTCCGCGTCCATCCCGATGAACGCCTCGTGGGAGCTCTGAACGACCGCCATCGCGATCTCGGCCGACATGGTGGCGGCCTCCTGGGAGGACTCCGCCAGCGCATCCTGCAGGCGCTCGCTGAAGCCCGGCCCGACCGGAAGCTTTGCGACCTGCGCCAGCTTCCTCAGGTCGCCCCGCGGGGTCACCGAGCGCTCCGGCGGTGAATTTCGAAGATGTCATCCATGGCGAGCAGGGCCTTTCCGGCCCTCACTCACGTATCGGCGTCCGCAGCCGTGCTGCTTGCGTCAGGCACCCGCCTGCTGGACGAGAGGACTAGGCGTGAACCGCCTGCACGGCGAGAACCGCGATGTCGTCATTGACCTCCTCGCCCTCGGTCATCCGGTCGATGATCTCGGTGCATTTCTGCTCGATCCCGCTCGGGGCGGACCCCGCGATGGCGGCCAGCCTCTCCTCGCCATCAGAGAGGGGCCGGCCTCGCCGCTCGATCAGCCCGTCGGTGTAGAGCAGCAGGGTGTCCGACGGCCTCATCGTCACGGCTTCATCCTGGAAGGCCGGTTTCCCGCCGCTCCCGATCGGCGGGCCCCCGTCCACGCTCAGATAACTGGCCGCGCCGTCGCCGTGGACGATCAGGGGATGGGGATGACCCGCGCGGGCGAACTCGAGCTCCAGGGTGGATAGCTCAAGCGTCGCGTAGATGATCGTCGCCATCGTCCCGGCCTCCGAGTCGGCGAAGCGCGCCAGCTTGGCGAGCACCTCGGCGGGGCTGCCGCCATCGAGCGCGTAGGCCCGAATGGCGCTCCGGATCTGCCCCATGAAGATGGCCGCCGTCAGGCCCTTGCCAGCCACGTCGCCGATCGCCAGGCCGACCTTCTCATCACCCAGCCCGATCACGTCATACCAGTCGCCGCCCACGTCCGTGTCGCCCGCGGCGGGCAGATAGCGCGCCGCGAGCTCGATCCCGGGGAGCGATGGCAGGCTGCGCGGCAGCAGGCTCCGCTGCAGCGTCTTGGAGATCTTGTGCTGAGCCGCCATCCGGGCGTGGTCGATCGCGAGCCCGACGCGGTCGGCGACTGCCTGCAGCAGCTCGGCGTCGCTGTCGCTCCAGCTCCGAGGCGAGAGAGTGCCCACGTGGAGCACCCCGGTGAGCCTGCCCTCGACGATCAGCGGTACGCCCAGCAGCGACCGGACGCCCTTCTCCCGCATCAGCGGGTTCAGGACCTCGACCTCGGAGTTCTCCAGGTCGGGAATCGCCACCGGTTCGCGGGTGGCCGCCACGCGTCCGGCAAAGCCCTGTCCGACCGGCAGGCGGAATCCGCGCTCCACCTCCTCCTCGAGGCCCTTGGCGGCACGAGCCGCCAGCGTCTCCGCGCCGTCCTCCAGCAGCAGCACGGCGGCGGTGTCCGTATCGAGGATCGCGGTCACCCTGTCGAGCAGCTCGGCGAGTAGGTCGTCGAGGTCCAGGTAGGCGAGCGTCGCCTCGGTGACCTGCTTCAGCGCGTCGAGCTGGTCGGACGGCGCGTTGGGCGCACCCGACGTCCCCTCGGGTCCCCTCGTGCGCCAGTTTCCCTACTGGCCTCTCCATGTCCCTGTGGCGGACGTTACAGGGACTCGAAGCGTTCGCCGCGCATCAGGCGCGCGATGAGCCTATTCCGTCGAGATGGACGGGTCCGCCTGGACCTTCTCCGGGATGATCATCAGGAAGTTGGCGTTGGCGTCCCCGAGCAGGGCGCTGATGCGGTCGGCCTCGTCGTCCTGATCGGTGGCCTGGAGCTCCTGCGTGTAGTGGCCGAGCAGGTCCTCGAGGTCGAGCCGGCCCTCGGCGTCGAGCTCCTCGAGGCTGACCTTGGCGCCCTCACCCAGGCGTGAGGAGATCGCCTCCCGGGTCAGACCCAGCTCGTCGCTGACCCGGATGTAGACACGGCCGCCGGTCATCCCGGCGCAGGCCCAGGGGCCGATGTCGCCGAGCACGGCGGCGCGGCCCGAGGTCATGTACTCGAAGGCGAAGCCCTTGGCGTTGGCGCGGTCGACGATGCAGCCCTTGGAGTCGTCAACCGGCTCCTCCGGCTCGCCGCCCAGCACCACGTCGGCGCCGGACAGCCGGATGCAGAAGCGCGAGTCGGCCGAGCCCTGCACGAACAGCCGGCCGCGCTGCGCCCCGTAGGCGAAGCTCTTGCCGACCGAGCCGTTGATCCGCCGGCCCTCGGAGTTCTTGCCCTTCATGATCGAGACGGTGCCGCCGAGCATCGCCTTGGCGACGCCGTCCTGGGCGCCGCCCTCGACCCGGCAAAGCACGCCCCACTCGTTGAAGGCGCCGAAGCCCTGGCCGGCGACGCTGACCCGCCGTTGAAGGTCAGCTCCGCCAGCTCGTCGTTCTGTGTCCCCTCCGGGGCGCCCTCGTAGATCCGCGCGCGGGCGATCGCGCCGGAAAGCTCGGTGCCGAGCACCCGGTCGTGGGCGTCGGTGGGACGCGGGAACTCCACGCTGACGCAGGAGCCCTCGAAGACCTTGTCGCCGAGCTTGGCGATTTCGCTGGAGGCCTGCTTCGGCTCCATCCGGATCGGCTTGGCCCGGACCAGCCCGGCCTCGGCGCGCGCCTCGACCAGCTCCTTCTCTGAGACCGGCATATCGATCGGCTCGAGGTCGAGGTACTCCTCGAGCGGGGTGATCAGCTCGGCCAGGTCGACCTGGTCCTCGTGGGAGATCTGCTCGAGCAGGTCGTAGCGGCCGATCAGGTCCTGGGCGCGGTCGTAGCCGAGCGAGCCGACCACCTCCTTGACCTCCTCGCCCATCGCCTGGAAGAAGCGGGCGGAGCTCTCGGCGCCGTTCTCGACCGGCGTGAACTTCTTCAGTCCGTGGTCCTGGGCCTGCTCGACGGTCTCGATCGAGGTTGCGATCCCGACGTGGCAAGTGTCGAGCTGGCAGCCGCGACAGATCGTGCAGCCGAGGGAGACCATCGCCAGGGTGCCGAAGGCGACGCGGTTCGCGCCCATGCAATGCAACTTCACGATGTCGTGGGCGTGGCGGTAGCCGCCGTCGGCCCAGATCTCCACGCGGTTGCGGATCCCCGCCTCCATCAGCGCCCGGTGGACGGCGCGGGTGCCGATGTCCGACGGCAGCCCGGTGTGGCGGAGGGCGTGCTGGCGCGCGGCGCCGGTGCCGCCCTCGAACCCGCTCAGGGTGATGATGTCGGCGCCGGCCTTGGCGATCCCGAGCCCGATCGTGCCGACGTTCGGCACCACCGGCACCTTGACCGAGACGCGCAGGTCGGGGTTGACCGTCTTCAGCTCGTCGATCAGCTCGGCCAGATCCTCGATCGAGTAGAGGTCGTGGTTGTTGGACGGTGAGATCAGGTCGGTGCCGGGCGAGGCGTTCCTGGCCGCGGCGACCTTCTCGGAGACCTTCTTGCCGGGCAGGTGCCCGCCCTCGCCGGGCTTCGCGCCCTGGCCGATCTTGATCTCAGCGACGTAGGAGGAGTTGAGCATCTCGGCCGAGACCCCGAAGCGGCCGGAGGCCACCTGCTGGCCGCGCCACTTGCGGTACTCGCCGTACATGTCCTGGATCTCGCCGCCCTCCCCGTTGATGCAGAGGATGTTGATCCGCTTGCCGGCCTCGGCGTAGGCGCGGAAGGCGGGCTCGGATTGCGAGCCGAAGCTCATCGAGCTGATCACGATTGGGTAGTCGTGGTGGCCGACGCTCGCGTCGACGTTGGCGGGATCGATCGGCTCGCGGTCGGGCTCCTTCTTCAGCCCCATGATGTGGCGCATGGAGATCGGGCTCTCGGCCTCCAGCTCGCGCACCTTCTGCGAGTACTCCTCGTAGGTCGCCGAGCCGTTGGAGGCCGCCACGGCGGCCTTGTAGACCTTGGGATAGAAGCGGAAGGTTTTTGCCGGCTTCGCCTCGTCGGTGCCTACGAGGACCTTGTGGCGCTGGTCGGTGTCCGCGTCGAGGTGGGAGAAGCCGACGCCGCCCCGCTCTGATGCGGCGAACGCCTCGGTCTGGAAGATCTCGGCGAGCTCGGGCTTCACCCCGATCGAGGAGAACTGCCGCGCGTAGCCGCGCACCTCGTGGATGCCGATCGTGGAGATCACCTTCTCGATCCCCTTGCGCAGCGCCGAACAGAGGTTGGCGATGTCCGACTCGTAATCGTCGACGCAGATCACCTCGACCATCACGTACGGGCAGACGCCGTTGGCGCCGAGTCCCAGCGCGAGGCAGACGTCGTGGACGTTCCTGATGGCGGCGGAGCGGAGCACGATCGAGCAGCGCCGGCGCAGGTTCTCCTCGCCGAACTCGACCTTGAACTGCTTCAGCGCCTGGTCGACCGCCGACGTCGCCAGGTGCGGATCGAGGTAGCGGC
The DNA here is from genome assembly GCA_963752605.1 of uncultured Solirubrobacterales bacterium. Lineage (GTDB taxonomy): Bacteria > Actinomycetota > Thermoleophilia > Solirubrobacterales > 70-9 > CAVVYW01. The sequence continues at coordinate 6,951 of CAVVYW010000002.1, read as the reverse complement.
GCTCGCCGTCATAGACGGTCCGGTCCGTGAGGACGAGGAGCTGTGAGCCGTCCTGGACGGCCTTGACCGCCTCCTGCTTGATCCGCTCGATCGCCCCCTGGGTCGTCTCGGACTCGAGCAGGGCGATGTCGATGCCCTTCGAGTCGCCGAACTGCTCCCAGAGGTCCTCCATCAGGAAGGTCCCCTGCTCGTTGGCGATCTTGCGGTAGGCGGCGTCGCCGAGCGGCGCCAGGTCGTGGTGGCCGCCGAGGACCACCGGGAAGTCGGTCTCGATGGTGTGGGTGTCCTCGCCGGGGTCCTCGAGCGGGGGCCGGCGGCCATAGAGCGCCCGGGTGGAGAAGTGCTCGATCTCGCGCTCGCGGTCGATCGCCGGGTTGGTGACGACGGCGACCGTCTCCTTGAAGTAGTCGGCGAGGTTCTGCCGCTCGGGCGAGAGCGCCGCGAGCGCCCCGTCGTAGCCGAGCGAGCCGATCGGCTCGGCCCCGTTGGAGGCCATCTGCTGGACCAGCTTGACGTCGTCCCGCTGCCAGCCGAAGCCGGCGGTGATCCGGTCCTCGACCTGGACGGGGTCGGCGGGGCCGGCCGCTGTGTAGCCCGGGATCTCGGGGCCCTCGAGCGGCCCGCCGGTCTCGATCGCGCGGTCGTACGGAGCTACGTCCTCCACCCCGGTCCGGGCGAGCCAGCGCTTGCGGACCTCGCGCAGCATCTCCGCGTGCGCCCAGAGCCTCGAGGCCTTCTTCCTGCGGTCGATCGTGACCATGAACTTCTCGCCCGGGGCCATCGGCTTCGGCTCGGAGACCATGTCGGCCACCGAGACCACACCCGGCTCGGAGCTGAAGACGTAGTCGTCGGGCGTGGTGAGCTGCCAGAGCGGCCGCAGCCCGAGCGCGTCGGCCGAGAACACGCACTCGTCGTCATGGCGCGCGATCAGCGCGACCGGGCCCTGCGCGTAGGGGCCCATCGCCTGGCGCAGGTACATGTAGAAGGAGTGGAGCTCGGTGGGAAGATGCTCGATCTCGTCCACGATCAACGGCACCACCGTCTCCATCGCCTCGCCGAGGCTGAGGTCGTAGGCGCGGATCAGGGTCTCGACGGTCCGGTTCAGGTCCTGGGAGTCCGAGTTGCCCGGCTGGATCGGGACGCCGAGCATCTGCGCCTCTTGGCGCATCTGCTCGATCGTGTTGATCTCGCCGTTGTGGCCGAGCACGCTGAAGGGCTGGACCCGTTTGAACGAGGGCCAGGTGTTGGTCGAGTAGCGGTTGTGGCCGAAGCACCCGACCGTCTCGAAGCGCTCGTCCGAGAGATCGGGGTAGTAGGCGCCGAGGACCTTGGGCGCGCCCATCACCTTGTAGACGCAGGTGGTCCCCGAGAAGCTGGGGATGTGGACGCCGAGCTTCTCCTCGAGCTCGACCATCAGCTCGAACAGGACCCGGTCGCGGGCCTCGGCGTCGGAGACGACGCCGGCGAGCTGCCAGAAGTGAGGCTCCTCCTCGCGGGCCGTCGGGCCCAGGGCGGCGGAGTCCACGGCGCCGAGCCGCTCCGCGAGGATGCGGAAGCCGCCGCGGCCGAGGATCTCCCGCGCGTCGTGGCGCACCTTGTCGATGTCCTCCGCCCGCTCGACGAAGATGTGAGCGACGGCGAAGGCGTCGTCCAGGGCGAGCGACGGGTTGTGGCCGCCCCTGCGGATCTCCTCCGCCCAGATCTTGGTCGGGATGTCGACGAGCAGGCCGCAGCCGTCCCCCTCGCCGTCGACGTTGCCGGCGCGGTGGAGCATCTTCTGGAGCGACTCGAGCGCCAGCGTCACCGGCTCGTGGCTCGGCGTCGCGTCCCGGCGGACCGAGGCGTAGATGGCGCAGGCGTCCTTGTCCTCCACGGACGGAGGAGAGACGCGCGGGCGATAGGCGCGTTCAGGCGAGTAGCGCTCGCGCTGCGCGCCGCGATGGGCTGGGGACGAGTTGCTCACTTCACCTCCGGTTCCGCGCCTTCTTCGAGCGGGCGCGCGACGGGGTTGGACCGACGGAGCGCGAAATTATAGGCGGGGGGGTGGCTGGGCTTACCGCCATCAGGCCGCCGGTTTCTGCGCTATTTGCGAACCCCGGAAAAAGCGGTCTGCAAGAACCGAAACAAACGGGTAAGCAAGGCGTTAGTTCCTATTAGTAATCCTTTACAAAACGTGCCACACTGCCGATACCAAGCAGGGATTCCAAATGAGCAAGGAGCAAGAAGTGGATCGGGGCGAGAAGGAGATCAATCAGCTTCAGCCCGGGGACGACGGCCCGGGCTCTGAGACGGAGCGCTTTCGGGCGATCGTCGATCCGCGGCACAACGAGGCCGTGACCGGCGAGTCCGGTGTCCCGCGCAAGCAGCGGGACCACGAGCTGCGCTGCCAGCGCCGCTCGCTCGACGAATTCTCGTAGGCCGGCCCTTCCCGGCCACGGTGATCAGCTGAGCGTCAGCTGATCAAGGACAGGAGCGCGATTCCGATCGCGGAACCCACCGCGATCCCAACCGTGTAGATCGCCACCAACCTCCCACGGCCGATCCGGTCGTGCGCCAACTGCTCGATCAATGCGGTCATGCGTCACCCCTCTTCATCGCGCCTACGGAGTTAGCTGTCGGGCTCGCGCCGAAGAGTGCGCTACGGACTGCTTCCGGTTCCGATTCGCCCCGTGATCCTGGTTCCCCCGTTCCCTCGCAGCGAGTGCTCGGGATTCGGCAGGTCTTTCGGACAGAAGTCACCATACCCATTGATTCGGGTCCCACACCCCGCGCCCCTGCCACCAATGTGCGATTGCGCACACGGCCCGCTGGCCTTACCATCGCGCCATGAGGCGCCTGGGAGCACCGCTTGCGATTGCGGCCCTGACGGTGGCCGCCGCCATGCCGTCAACCGCGTCGGCCGCCTCGACGCGCGGCGAGTATCTCGCTCAGATCGAGCCGATCTGCCAGCAGGCGAACGAGCAGGCGAAGCGCCAGGCTCAGAGGATCAACCGGGCGCTGAAGAAGAGCCTGAAGAAGGACAAGCCCGGGCCCGTCGTCGCCGACGTCTTCGTCCTGGCGGTGATCAAGCTGGTCGGACCCGAGAACCGGCTGTTCGAGCAGACCACTGCCCAGATCGCCGCCATCCCCCCCGCCCCCGGAGACCAGGCGGTGGTCAGCGCCTGGCTGGCCGGCAGGACGGAGTCCACGGAGCTGACCTGGGATGCACTGCGCGCGGGCAAGCACCGCAAGCCGAACCGGATGTTCGCGCTGCTCGACGCTTCAACCCAGGCGCTGCGCAAGGCCCAGCAGCCCGTCCAGGCCTTCGGCCTCAACCACTGCTTCATCGAGCTGCCCGTCGTTTGAGCGGCCAATCCGAGGGATTCGGCTTCCGGTTCTGCCTGCTGAGCAGCCCCCTGGACTAGCCCCAGGACATCGGCGTGTAGCCGGAGTCGCCCGGCACGCCGATCAGCAGCAGGCGCGTCGGTGCGTCGGACTTGTTGCGGACCGTACGCTTCACCTCGGTGCCGTACCGGCAGAAGGTCCCCTCGGGGGCCGCGAGCTCCTCGTCGTCGGCGACCAGGGTCGCCTCCCCCTCTAGGACGATGTAGATCTCCTCCTGGCCGGACTCGGACTCGTCGTGCTCAGGCAGCTCGCCGCCGGGCTCGAGGTCGACCAGGTTGAAGCCGAACGCGTCGGCCCCCAGTGACTTGCGAGCCAGCCGCCAGGTGGCGCCGCCCGACCCCTCCATCTCCTCGAATGCGTCGATGTGCTTGAGCGTGTAGCCCTCGGCCATCCGTCCTCCTCCACTTCGTCGTTGGCCGCCAGAAAATATCCTTTCGGCATGGCAACGGCGGATTCAGCGGCGGAACTCGAGCAGGCGATCGAGCGCTACAACCAGGCCTGGAACGATCACGACCTCGACTCGATCATGTCCATGCACGCCCCGGACATGGTCTTCGAGAACCACACCGCGGGCGAGTCGGCGACCGGCCCCGACGCCCGCGAGCACATCGGCTCGATCTTCGAGACCTGGCCCGACATCCACTTCGAGACCCGGCGCCTGTACGTGCGCGACGGCGTGGTCACCCAGGAGTGGACCGCGACCGCCACGCATCAGAACAAGATGACCCGTGGCGACCTGGTCGCGGAGCCCACCGGCAAGACGATTGAGTGGCGCGGCATCGACGTGATCCCGTTCGAGAACGGCCTGGTCAAGCGCAAGGACGTGTACTCGGACTCGGTCTCGATCCTGCGCCAGGTCGGGCTGCTCGACTAGGGCCGGTGTGTCCCCACTCGTGCGCTCAGTCACAAGGGCTACCCCAAAATAGCCGGGGCGGCCGTACCCGTTTCCCTCCCCGCGTCGCTTTGGTGACTGAAAGCCAATCCCCAGGGGGTGACATGAAGGCACGCACGCTGAGAAAGATCGCTGCTGTGGCAACGGGCGCCGCTCTGGCGCTGTCGTTCCCGGCCGTCGGCTCCGCCACCAAGGGCGGCGTCCCCAATTCGGACAAGCCCTGCAAGGCGAAGAAGGACCACAAGAAGCCGAAGAAGCCCGCGCCGAACACGCGCGGCAAGAAGTGCGGTTTCGCTTGATCTGAGCGCTCAGCGGCGGCGTCTCGCCATCACGGCGAGCGCCGCCGCAGTGGCGCACAGAGCCCCGGCCGCGATCAGCATCGCCTCGGGCCGACCGGGCTCCCCCATCACCGCGGTGCTTGCGCGGGAGGACATCACCGAGAACCTGGAGCGATCCGAGAAGGCCGAGCCGATCGACGCGAACGACGCGGTCGAGAAGGCGCAGCCCGCGCATCCGACCGACCCGATCGACGCGAAGGAGCCGACCGACCCGATCGAGAGCGCCGAGCCCTTCGACGCGATCGAGAGGAACGAGTCCTCGGACCAGAGCGAGAGCGAGGAGGAACCCTCGCGCATCTAGAGCTCCGGCACGTCGGCGCCCGTCGGCGAGAAGGGGACACGCTGGACCTCCGCCCAGTCCCCGACGCGGTCCCTGATCGACTTCATCACCTCTCCCGTGCTCTGCCAGAAGGTCCAGACGAGCACGGTCGGGCCGGCCCCGGAGATCGTGGCCCCGATCGCTCCCATTCGCGGCGCCTCCTCGATCAGCTCCATGGAGCGCGGGAAGAGATGGGCGCGGGCGGGCTGGTGGATGCGGTCGGCAAGGCCGCGGCCGATCAGGGTGAGGTCGGAGCGCTCGATGCCGAGCAGCAGCTGAGAGGCCGCCGCGACGTTGGCGATCGCATCGGCCAGCGGCACCTCCGCCGGCAGCGCCTTGCGGGCCTCCTCGGTCGGAACCTGCTCGTCCGGGATCACCAGCACCGCCTCCACCCCCTGGGGCGGCTCGAAGCGGGTCGCCGATCACCGCCCCCTCCTCCTGGACGCAGGCGACGAAGCCGCCGTGGAGGGCGGCCGCGACGTTGTCGGGGTGGCCCTCGATCTCGGCCGCCTGTCCCAGGACGTCGCCGGGCTCGAGCGCCAGCTCGTAGAGATGGTCGGCGGCGAGCAGCCCCGCGACGATCGCCGCCGCGCTCGAGCCCAGACCCGCGGCGAGCGGGATCTCGCTGCGGATCCGGAAGCGAGATCTCGTCGGCGGGCTTGAGCCGCTCGAAGGAGCGCACGCAGAGGTTGGATCGGTCCAGCGGGACATCCAGCCCCTTCGGCCTCCACCGAGAAGGAGCCGGACTCCTCGACCTCGAGCTCGAGATGCAGCGCGAGGGCGGCCGCGAGAACGTCGAAGCCGGGCCCGAGGTTGGCGGAGGAGGCCGGGACCCGGACCAGACGCCGGCGTGCGGTCACGGGCGGATCACTTCCATTTGATCGTGCAGCCGACCGCGTCGGTCTCGTGCCGCTCCGGCTCGCGGCCCTCGAGCACCGCATCCAGCGCCTCGCGCGCCCAGGCGGCTCCCTCCGAGGGATCCTCGTAGTCGGCGTCCGGGGCGCCCTGATAGCGGAGGCGCAGGTCGGCGTCCAGCACGAACAGGTGCGGCGTCTTCTCGGCGCCCCATGCCCGCGCGACCTCCTGGCTCTCGTCGTGGAGGTAGGGATGAGCCCAGTCCCCCTCCCCCTCGACCCGCTCGCGCATCGCCTCGAAGGAGTCCGCCGGATGTGTCTCCGCGTTGTTCGAGTTGATCGCGATCACCCGCACTCCCCGCTCCGCGTAGTCCCGCGCCAGCTCGACCATGCGGTCATGCCAGGCGAGGGCGTAGGGGCAGTGGTTGCAGGTCCAGTAGACCAGCGTCGCCTGGGCGTCGTCCTCGAGCGAGTGGCGCGTGCCGTCGGTCGCGGGCAGCTCGAACCCGGGTGCTCTGTCCCCGATCTGGACGGCCATCGAGGTCAATCTATCCGCGCGAGCGCCTCACGCACGTCGTCGGGGTCGGGAAGCGGGGAGACCCGCCCGTCGCGGCGCCGGTAGACGCGGCAGTTGAGGCCGATCGGCTCGTCGTCGCCCGGCGGCGGATGTCCTCCCCGTCGACCCGGATCGTCGGCGACCCGACGAAGGCCTCCCGCGAGGCGAGGTCCTCGGTGTCGATCTCACGCAGCTCGATCGAGTCCGGGTCGAGTCCCGCCTCCGCCATCGCCGCGCGCAGGTCGGCCAGCGCCCGCTCCCACGAGGGGCACTCGCGCCACCAGAGGAACTCGACGCGCGGAGTAGTCACAGGAAGGCGGCCCCGGACGCGAAGCGGAGGAGCCGCCGTCTCATGCTAATTACCCAGGATCTTTGCCTTCTCCTTCTCGAACTCGGCGTCGGTGAGCGCGCCCGACTCCTTCAGCTTCGCGAGACGCTCCAGGTCGGCGACCTTGTCGCCCGAGCCTCCGGAGGTCGGCTTGAAGCCGCCGGCGCCGTCGGAGGCCCTGACCTCGCCGCGCTCGGGCGCCTTGCCGGCGCTGTCCCAGTCGATCGCGATCTTGGCCGGGTCGTTCGCGTCGACCTTGATCGGCAGCTTCACGCCCGGT
>CAVVYW010000001.1:0-12367 GCA_963752605.1 uncultured Solirubrobacterales bacterium | reverse complement strand
GGGCGGCTTCAGCACACCCTCGCCCTCGGGCTCGACAGGATCGGGCCAGCGCAGCTCCTTCGGCGCCTCGCGCATGCGAATGATCCGCGCCGGCACGCCGCCCACCACCGCATTGGCCGGCACGTCCTTGGTCACCACCGAGTTGGTGCCGACGATCGAGTTGTCGCCGACGCGCACGCCGCGCAGGAAGCAGGCGTTGTAGCCGATCCAGACGTTGGAGCCGATGATCGTCTCGCGCTTGTAGATGCCCTGGTGGCGGATCGGCCGCTCGACCTCGGTCACCCCGTGGTCGAAGTCGATGAACATCGCCCGGTCGGCGATCACGCACCCCTCGCCGATCCTCACTCGCTTGTAGGCCGAGATCGTGCACTCCTGGCCGAACACCGTCTTGGGGCCGATCTCGACCACGCCCTCGTGGCAGCGGATCTTGGTCCCGTCGCCGATCCAGCTGAACCGGCCCAGGTGAAGCTCGGCGCCCTTCGCGATCTGTATCTGGAGGTTCTTGCCGAAGAACACCGGGCCATCGGTTCGAGTGCGCCATCCCGAGGGCGTGAGGAACCGTCGCCAGAGATATCGCCAGAGCAACCGCGCGTAGCGCAGGTTCAGCATCCCCTTCTCCCGCAGGAAGCGAAACAGCCGGATCACGGCGGCGGATCATAGGTTCGGCCGCATCTAGACTCCGGCGCCGATGGCGAAGGCGGCCCAGATGCCGAAGCTCGCCGAGAAACTGCTCTCGGGAGACAAGCGCGCGCTGGCCAAGGCGATCTCGCTGATCGAGAACGACGATCCCGCCGGCTGGGAGCTGGTGCGCGAGGTCTATCCGAAGACCGGCAGGGCCAGGATCGTCGGCCTGACCGGGCCGCCGGGAGTCGGCAAGAGCACCCTGATCGGCGCCCTGACAAAGGAGATGCGGGAGGACGACCGCGACGTCGCGGTCCTCTCGATCGACCCCTCCAGCGCCTTCACGAAGGGCGCTCTCCTCGGCGACCGCATCCGGCTCTCCGAGCACTTCCTCGACAAGGGGGTCTTCATCCGCTCGATGGCGAGCCGCGGAGCTCTGGGCGGGCTCTCCGAGGCGACCCTCCAGGCCGCGCTGCTGATGGACGCGTCGGGCAAGGACGACGTCTTCATCGAAACGGTGGGGGTGGGCCAGGCGGAGATCGACATCGTCGACCACGGCGACACCGTCGTGCTCGTCCTGATGCCCGGCTCCGGCGACTCGATCCAGGCCCTGAAGGCCGGCGTGATGGAGATCCCCGACATCATCGTCGTCAACAAGGCTGATCACCCCCTCACGGACACGATGATCCGGGAGATCCGCGGGGTGCTCTCGCTCGGCCCCAAGGTCAGCTGGAGGGTCCCGATCCTCCGCACCGAGGCGGCCAAGGGGGAGGGGGTGGCAGAGCTCGCCGAGCAGATCACCGAGCACCGCGCCCACATCGAGGCCGAGGGCACGCTCGAGAAGCGCCGTGCCCGCAACCTGCGGAACGAGGTGCTCGAGCTGGCCGCGGCGCGCATGCGCCGGAAGCTGGAATCGACGATCGCCGACGACCCCTCGGTGGGCGAGCTGCTCGACCGCGTCGTCCGCCGCGAACTCGACCCCGCCAGCGCCGCCACCGAGCTGCTGGAGCGAGCCGATGACTGACTGGATCGGGATGCGGATCGACGGCCGCGATGGAAGGACCCTCGGCAAGCTCGCCGGCCTGCACGTGGATGCCGAGAGCGGCGAACCGCGCTGGGCGCTGATCCGGATCGGCCCGATCGCCGGCTGCACTGCGATCCCCGTCGACCACGTCGCCGAGGCCGGGGGGCGGCTCTGGGCGGCCTATGAGCGCGACCAGGTGCGCGACGCGCCGCGCTTCCGGCCGAACGAGGCGCTCACCGCGGTCCAGGAGCTGGAGCTGTGCTCGTTCTGGGAGATCCGGGAGGGCAACGCCCGCGCGGCCGAGGTGGCGGACCGCAAGGCCGACGAGGTCAGCGCCGTCCCGGCGGAGGCCTGAGCCTCACCCTCCGCCGCGCTCGTAGCGCTCCTGCTCGTCCGCGGTGCGCTCGGCCCAGGGGACGGCCTCCAGCCGTCCCGCCGGGATGGGCTCGCCGCTCTCCACCGAGAGGCCGTAGGTGCCGTCCTCGATCCGCTGCTCGGCCCGCTCGATCGCCTCGAGCTCCCCGCGCAGCTGAGCTTCCAGGGCCCGATCCACCGTTTCCTCCTCGATCACCTCGGCGTCGTCCTCGGCCGCGGTGGCCGTGTCCACCTCCGAGATCCCGCTCTGGCGCACCCGCTCGATGTCCGCGAGGGCGCTCTCGATCCGATTACGCTCGCGGGTGAGCAGCTCGCGCGCCTTTTCATCGTCGATGGGAGGGGTTCTCTTGGCCACGGGACCAGTGACCTTATCCCCCCTCGCTGGTCTACCGAGCGAGCTCGCCGATCACCTCGCGCCACCAGACCCGCTCGGCGTCGGTGTCCGCTCTCTCGAGCCGCCGTCTGGCGGTCCCCTGCAGGGCGCTGGCCGAGCCGACCGCGAGCACCGGGCCCGTGAAGGCGTATCGGCCGTCGGCGAGCAGGACCAGGGCTCCGGGCTGATCGAGGCGGGTGTGCAACTGCTCCTCGACGTCCACCCCCGTGATCCGCTTGGGGAAGGATGGGTCGCCGTCGTCCGGCTCCCAGGGCCTCACCGTCGAGATCTGCGCGGTCCCGCGCGCCGGACGACGCGGAGCACGAGCGGGACCCAGGGGCTCGGTGCTCGTCACCCCGAGGACTCTTGCGAACGGCTCGAAGGTCGCCCCCTGCAGCACGGTGGAGAGCAGGACCGCGAAGAAGACGATGTTGAAGAACTCGAGGCTCCCGGGCACGTCCTCGATCACGGGAAAGGTGGCGAGAACGACGGGAATTGCACCTCGCAGGCCGGCCCACGCGAGCACGCTCCTCTCCCGGAAGCTGAAGCCCGAGAAGGCGGTGGACGCCAGCGTGGCCACCGGGCGGGCGAGGAAGACGAGCACGAGCGCCAGGGCCGTCCCCTCGAGCGCGACTTCAGGGAGCTGGGAGGGGAAGACGAGCAGGCCGAGGACCACGAACATCGTCACCTGGGCGACCATGGCGAGCCCCTGGTGGAAGAAGGTCACCGCCCGCCTGGCGGGAATCGGAAAGCTGCCGAGCGTGAGGCCTGCGAGATAGACGGAGAGGAATCCCGAGCCCTCCAGGCTCTCCGCGGCGCCGAACGCGAGCGCTGCGACGCCGATCGTCCCGATGGCGTAGCCGGCCTCGTTCCCGAGCCGCGCCCTGCGCAGACCCTGGACTGCCAGCCAGCCGACGGCGACGCCGACGGCCAGTCCGATCCCGAGCTCCTTTCCGAACAGGAGCACCATGTCGACCGCTCCGTAGTCCGGCAGCTGGATCCAATCGATCAGTCCCACGACCAGCAGCACCGCGACCGGGTCGTTCATTCCCGCCTCCCCCTCCAGCGTGCGCGCGACTCGGCGCCGTAGTGCGGAGCCCCGCAACAGCCCGAAGATTGCCGCTCCGTCGGTGACCGAGACGATCGAGCCCAGCAGCATTCCCTCCAGGACCGAGAGGTCGAAGAGCCAGGTCGCGGCCGCCCCCGTGATCCCCGCGGTGAGGAGCGTCCCGGGGAGCGCGAGGCTGAGCGAGACACCGAGCACCGGGCGAATCTCCTTGAAGCCCGCCGCGAGCCCGCCCTCGAACAGGATCAGCGCCAGCCCGATGACCCCGATCGTGCGGGCCAGCTCGTAGTCGGAGAACTCGATCCAGCCGGTCCCATCGGAGCCGATCGCCATGCCGAGGCCCAGGAACAGGACCAATCCGGGCACCCGCAGCCGCCCGGCCGCCAACGACGCGAGCAGGCCGGCGATCAGCAGGCCACCCACGATCAGGATCAGGTTGGCGTCGCTCATCGCACAACCTTTTCAGGCAGCCGACCCGATCTACAAACGTCGACTCGGCGTGAGCCGTTCGTCGTGATGATGAAAGAGGGCGGCAGGCGCCGCCTAGGCAACGAAAGGAGGTCGAGGATGCTCCTCGAGAACAAGAACGCGGTGATCTACGGAGGCGGGGGAACGATCGGCGGCGCGGTCGCCCGAGCCTTCGCGCGCGAGGGCGCGCGTGTGTTTCTCGCCGGACGCACGGAGGAGACCCTGGAGGAGGTCGCCGAGGAGATCCGCTCCGCCGGGGGCCAGGCCGAGACCGCAATGGTCGACGCCCTCGACGAGAAGGCGCTCACCTCACACGCGGATGCCTTGACGAAGGAGGGCGGCAGCCTGGACGTGTCCTTCAACTCGATCACCCACCCGCACACCCACGGCACGCCGCTGGTCGAGATGGACGTCGACGACTTCATGGCACCCGTGAACGTCGCCGCGCGGACCCATTTCCTCACCGTGAAGGCCGCCGCACCTCACATGATCAAGCAGAAGTCCGGGGTGTTCCTCGCCTTCGGCGGTCCCGGCGATCGCGCTGCCCCGCTGCGCGACTATTACCTGGGAGGCACGCAACTCGCCTTCGACGCGGTGGAGTCCCTGCGGCGGCAGGTCTCAGTGGAGCTGGGCCCCCACGGGATCCGGTTTGTCTCCCTGGAGACGAGCGGCATCCCGGAGTCCTTCCCGGAGGACTTCGAGGGGCGCGAGGAGATCGCCGAGGGGATGGCGGCCCAGACGCTGCTCGGCCGGGCCGCGACCCTGGAGGACGTCGGCCACACGGCCGCCTTCGCCGCCTCGGACTCGGCCCGCTCGATGACCGCGGCGACGATCAACGTCAGCGGCGGCACGCTGATCGACTAAGCAGCCCTGGACTGGCACCGCGATCTCGGCTACCTTTGGCGTGATCGCAAGGACGCGCTGAGGAAGTCGAGGGACCCTCCCGGCGCCGGAGTTCGGAAGGAGGGAGAAGGTGCGAGAGAAGCTTGGGCCCTTCGCACGCGCCCGGATCAGCAGCACTGTCGCTCTCCTGATCGCGGCCGTCGCGACCGCCTCCTTCGGGGTCGCCTCGAGCGCGAGCGGCGACCAGCGCGCCGCCGCCGCCAAGAAGTGCAAGCGCAAGGCCAAGAAGTGCAAGAAGAAGCGCCAGCCTGCCGTGCCGCTGGTGCCTCCGATCGCGCTCCCTGCGCAGCTTCCACCCTCCCCGCCACCACCCCCACCGCCCCCCGTACTACGGATCGAGATCGAGTGGGCCGAGGACGCCGACGTGGACGTCCACATCTGGAACAGCGCCGGGACCCATGCCTCGACCAAGACGCCGGGCGGGATCCCGGGCGTCAGCTTCTCCGCCGACGACACCGACGGCAGCACCGGTGGCGGGCTCGAGCAGGTCTTCGCCCAGCCGAACAACAAGCTGATCGTCGGGATCTGCAACAACGGTTCCCAGACCCTGCGCACACCCGATACCGGTCCCACAGCGGTGGTCAAGGTGACGGCGTACGAAGGCCTCTTCGCCCGTGAGAAGCAGGACCTCCAGGTCGCGCCGAGCGAAGGGTCGTGGGCGATCACCAGCCCCGACGGACCCGAGTTGCCGCCCGACGCGCCGTTCACAGGCAACTGGTGCTTCCCGAAGCGGGCGGAGATGAGCTGGAACACCGTCGCCGACGTCGATCTGCACGTCTTCGATGCGCTCGGCAACCATGCCTCGCCCGCTCAGCCCACCGGGATCCCGAACGCCTACCTGACCGCCGACGTCACGAGCAACCCCTCGAACACCGGTTGGGAGGAGTTCTTCGACCAGAACTTCGAGAGTGGGCGGACGCTCTACTTCTACTACTGCGTCGAGGCCCTCAACGGCGCCCCGGCGACGCTCTGGGAGATCGACTTCTTCCGATACATGCCGCCATTTGCGAGCGAACAGCATTTCACGCAGGCGCCGCCCACCCAGGGCGAGGAGGGCCCTCTCGACTCGATCCCGGACAACGCGCCACCGCCCTCCTTCACCTTGCCCAACTACTGCCCCTGAGCTTCGCAGCCGGATCGCGGCCTGGTGCGCGCTAGCACCCCAGCTGCCGCGCGATCACCATCTGCTGCACCTCGTCCGTGCCCTCGCCGATGGTGAGGATCTTGGCGTCGCGGTAGAAGCGGCAGACGGGGTACTCCTCGATGTAGCCGTAGCCGCCGTGGATCTGGACGGCCTCCTCGGTGGCGCGGACGGCGAGCCGGCCGGTGATCAGCTTCGCCTGGGCCGCGGTCAGGGTGAACGGATCGCCGCGGTCCTTCTCGATCGCCGCGCGGTAGACCAGCAGCCGGGAGGCCTCGATCTGGGCCGAGAGGTCGGCGATCTTCGCCTGGATCGCCTGGAACTTTGAGATCGGCTGGCCGAAGGCCTTCCGCTCCTTCGCGTAGGCGAGCGCCTCGTCGAGCGCCCCCTGGGCGAGCCCCACGCCCATCGCCGCCACGCCGATCCGCCCGCCGTCGAGGATCTGCATGAACTGCTTGAAGCCGTCGCCGCGGCGGCCGAGCAGGTTGCCCTCCGGGACCCTGGCGTCCTCGAAGGTGAGGGGCCGGGTGTCCGAGGCGTTCCAGCCCATCTTTCGGTACGGCTCGCCGACGACGTAGCCCGGAGTCCCGTTGGGGACGATCAGGTTGGAGATTTCCTTGGCGCCGTTGGACTCCCCGGTGACGGCGGTGATCGTCACGCAGCCGGAGATGTCGGTCCCGGAGTTGGTGATGAACTGCTTCGCGCCGTTCACCACCCACTCGCCGTCGTCGAGCTTGGCGGTGGTCTTCGTGTTGCCGGCGTCGGAGCCCGCCTCGGGCTCGGTCAGCCCGAAGGAGGCGAGCTTCTGCCCGCTGACGAGTTGCGGCATCCAATCGTCCTTCTGCTCGTCCGTTCCCCAGAGGTGGATCGGCATGGTGCCGAGGGAGGTGTGGGCGGCCATCGTGATCGCCACCGAGGAGTCGATTCGCGTCAGCTCCTCGACGGCGAGCGCGTAGGCGAGGGTGTCGGCGCCTCCTCCGCCGTACTGCTCCGGGAAGGGGATCCCCATCAGGCCGAGCTCGCCCATCTTGGAGACCAGCTCGTAGGGGAAGCGGTGCTCGCGGTCGAGCTCCTCGGCGACCGGCGCCACCTCCTGGCGGGCGAAGTCGCGGACGGTGTCGCGGAGCAGCCGCTGCTCGTCGGTCAGCTCGAAGTCCATGCGCGGGCGCAGTCAAGCACAGGCCCGGCGCCCGCAGCCTAGGAGACCCCGGCCTCCTCGAGTTGCCGCTCCAGGACCGGGCTGATCTCGGCGCGGGCCTCCCGCACCTCCAGCTCCTTGCCGCAGCGCTCGCAGATCCGCCGGTCGTTGACCCGGCCGCCGCACTCACCCTTGTGGACGAGGCGCGCCGGCGGTCCACCCTCGAGCGGCATGTGCTTGTCGCCCCAGAACATCAGGGCGACGAGGGTGGGCCAGAGGTCGAGGCCCTTCTGGGTGAGGAAGTACTCGTAGCGCTCGGGCTTCTCGCTGTAGGGACGGCGCTCGAGGATGTCCTCGTCCACGAGCCGCTGCAGCCGGTTGGTGAGGACGTTCCGGGCCACCCCAAGCGTCTTCTGCATCTCGCTGAACTTCCGGCGCCCGTAGAGGACCTCGCGGATCACGAGCAGCGTCCAGCGCTCCCCGATCAGCTCCAGGGCCCTTGCCACCGAGCAGTGTTGTCCTTCGTAGTCCTTGCCCAACATCGTTCTGGCTGTGTGAACTGTCGCACACTTGGTTGCATCACGCAACCTACGCTGGTAGCGTAGCACCACGAGTTGCATCAAGCAACCATTCAGAGAGGCAAGGCCATGAGAAACCTCGAGTTCAAGTTCCAGCCGCAGGCAGTGAAGATCACTGCCGAGGAGATCCTCGCGGACCTCAACTACCCGGCCCCGGCCAAGACGCGCCAGAACGGCGATAGGCCGGCACCCCGGCGCCGGATCCGCGCGTGAGCACCACCTCCGTGTCGAAGGACGGCCGGGCGGCCACGTCAGCAGCCGACTTCGCAAAGATTTCGCCGGAGATCACGCGCACCCGGACCCTCACCTGGCAGGACCCGATGCCCTCCGCGGGAGCGGGGGCCGAGATGTCGGGCCTCGAGTACATGCGCGCGATCGCCGCCGGCGAGGTCCCGCCGCCCCCGATCGCGGTGACCATGAACTTCACGCTGATCGAGATCAGTGAGGGGCACGCGGTCTTCGAGGGCGATCCCGGGGAGGAGCACTACAACCCGATCGGCGTCGTCCACGGCGGCTATGCCTCGACCCTGCTCGACTCGGCGCTCGGCTGCGCCGTCCACACCACCCTTCCCAAGGGCTCCGCGTACACGACCCAGACGATCGAGGTCAAGTTCGTCCGCCCGATCACCCGCGACACGGGCCGGGTGCGGGTCGAGGCCGACGTGGTGCACGGCGGCCGCCGCCAGGCCGTCTCCGAGGCGAAGCTGGTCGAGGCGGACTCGGGCAAGCTTCTCGCCACC
Source organism: uncultured Solirubrobacterales bacterium (assembly GCA_963752605.1). Classification (GTDB taxonomy): domain Bacteria; phylum Actinomycetota; class Thermoleophilia; order Solirubrobacterales; family 70-9; genus CAVVYW01. Next base: position 3,940 of record CAVVYW010000001.1, on the reverse strand, counting down.
GGCACCTCCACCTGCATGATCCTCGAGCTGTAGGTCCGCTGCAGCGGCCCCTACGATCGGGGCATGAGCTCGAACGGGCAGGGGCCCCGGGTGCGCCTGGGGCGCATGGTCGAGGACGGCGTGGCGCCGAGCATCCTCGGGCTGATCGAGCGCGGCGTGGGCCGTGACCCGGCGCTGGCGGGGCAGATGCGGGGCCGCATCGTGTTCCGATTCGCGGAGGACTTCTCGCCGCTGCGGATCTCATTCCGCCCGAAGAGCGTCGTCGTCGAGGACGGCGACCTGCGCAAGCCCGACCTTGTGATCGCCGGCCGCCTTCCGGACATCGTCCACTTCGCGACGGTGCCGACCCTCGGCGGCCGCTTCCACGGCGTCCCGGACCCGCGCCGACCTCGGGGCCGCGCCGCACTCGGCCGGCTCGCGAACAAGCGGATCCGCGTCGAGGGCGACCGCACGCTGGCGCGCCGGCTGATTCGTCTGCTCGCGGTCTAGCTCTCCGAGAGCCTGCGGGCCAGGTCGACCAGCAGCCGCACGCCGTAGCCGGTCGGGCCCTTGCCGACGTACTCGCGGCCGACGTCCCAGGCGGTGCCGGCGATGTCGAGGTGGACCCACGGCACGTCGTCCACGAACTCCTCGAGGAAGGACCCGGCGTAGATCGTCCCGGCCTTCCGCTTCGCGGCGGCATTGGTGAGGTCGGCCACGGTCCCCTTGGTCAGCTCCTTGTACTCCTGGTGCAGCGGCAGCCGCCAGGCCAGCTCGCCGGTTCGCTCGGCCGACTCGGCGACCCTCTCCGCCAGGGCGTCGTCGTTGGAGATCAGGGCCGCGTAGGTGGAGCCGAGCCCGATCAGGACCGCTCCCGTCAGGGTGGCAAGGTCGACGATGCGGTCGGCGCCCAGCTCGACCGAGTAGGCGAGCGCGTCGGCGAGGATCAGGCGACCCTCGGCGTCCGTGTTGTTGATCTCGACGGTCTTGCCGTTCAGTTGGGTGATGATGTCGCCGGGCTTGATCGCGTGTCCGCTCGGCATGTTCTCGGTGGACGGGATGACCGCGATCAGGTTGATCGGGATCTCGAGGCGCGCGATCGCCTCGACGGCCTCCAGCACCGCGGCGGCGCCAGACATGTCCATCTTCATCTCCTGCATGCCCTCGGAGGGCTTGATCGAGATGCCTCCCGAGTCGAAGGTGACGCCCTTCCCGACCAGCCCCAGAGTTTCCCCGTCCCCGCCGGCCTCGTAGCGGAGCACGATCAGCCGTGGCTCCTCGTCTGTCCCGGCGGAGACGGCCTCGAGGCCGCCCATCCCCTTTGCGATCATCGCCTTGCGGTCGAGCACCTCGACCGAGACGGAGTCCAGCTCCTTCGCGACCTCCTCGGCGCGCTCGGCCAGGTACGTGGGGGTCGCGACGTTCGAGGGCAGGTGCTGCAGCTCCCGCGCCTCGTTGGCGGCCTCCGCGGTGACCCTGGCCGCCTCCGCCGCCCCTGCCAACGAGGCGTCGCCGAGCAGGGTCAGCGACTCGAGCCTCTTGTCGGGGTCCTCATCTTCATCCTCGTCGCCGTTCTTCCTGCTCTTGAAGCGGTCGAAGCGGTAGGAGGCGAGCGCTGCGCCCTCGACCAGGGCGCCCGCCACTTCCGCCGCCTCGCCCTCGTCGGGGACGGCCAGGGCCAGGGAGGTGGCCTCAAGGCTCGCGGCCCGCTTCGCGGCCAGCGCTGCCACCACCCGCGCGCGCTCGAGGTCGAAGTCCTCGCGGTCGCCAAGGCCAACCACCAGCACAGGCCCGCCCTGGGGATGGAGCAGGGCGGTCTTCCTGAAGCCGCCCTTGGCGGCGTCGGATCCCGGCGCTCCCGCCAGCGGCTCCGGCAGGTCCCCGCCCTCGAACAGCGGCACCGCGGTCAGGCCGGCGTCCGCCTCCTCGACCGGCCTATCAATGACGTCCACGCGCACGGCGGCGGAGCATAGCTTCGGGCCGCCCGCGGCGCTCGCTATCGTTCCCGCCCCATGTCGAAGACCGTGATCCTCTCGACCGCCAGGACGCCCTTCGGAAAGATGGGTGGCGGGCTGGCGCCGCTCGACGCGACCGACCTGGGGGGGACCGTGATCTCCGAGGCGCTCGACCGCGCCGAGGTGGCGCCCGACCAGGTCGAGGGTGTGATCTACGGCCAGGTGCTCCAGGCAGGGCAGGGCCAGATCCCCTCGCGCCAGGCGCAGATCAAGGCCGACATCCCGAAGGAGGTGCCCTCGGAGACCATCAACAAGGTCTGCGCCTCCGGAATGAGGACGATCGGGATTGCCGACCAGGCGGTGCGCGCCGGGGACCTCGACATTGGCGTCACCGGCGGGATGGAGTCGATGAGCCAGGCTCCCTATCTGCTTCCGGACGCCCGCTTCGGCTTCCGGATGGGCGACGTCAAGGCACTCGACGCCATGACCCACGACGGCCTCACCAATCCCTTCACCGAGAAGCAAATGATCAACGAGGCCAGCGAGGTCTCGAACGAGCTCGAGATCACCCGCGCCGACATGGACAAGTTCGCCGTCCGCTCCCACGAGAGGGCTCACAAGGCGACCGAGGAGGGCCGGCTCGCCGAGGAGATCGTCTCGGTGACCGTTCCCGGCAAGAAGGGCGACACGGTGGTCGAGACGGACGAGGGGATCCGGCCGGACACCGACCTCGAGACCCTCGCCAAGCTGAAGGCGGTGGGCGGCGACGACGCCACCCACACCGCCGGCAACTCACCGGGCGTGAACGACGGCGCCGGCGCCGTGATCGTCGCCTCGGATGCATGGGCGAAGAAGGAGGGCAAGACGCCGATCGCGGCCGTGCTCAGCTACGGCCAGGTCGCCGACGACTTCCCCTACCTCGCGAAGACCCCGGCCAACGCCGCCAAGCAGGCGCTGGAGAAGATCGGCAAGTCGCCCGAGGACGTGGACCTCTGGGAGATCAACGAGGCCTTCGCATCGGTCGCCCTCAACTCGGTCCGCATGCTCGGCGTGGACGAGGACAAGGTCAACGTCAACGGCGGCGCGATCGCCCTGGGGCACCCGATCGGTGCCTCCGGCGCGCGCATCGTCGGCGCGCTGATCCACGAGCTCCAGCGCCAGGGCGGCGGCCTCGGTGTCGCCGCGATCTGCTCCGGCGGGGGCCAGGGCGATGCCATCGTCCTCGAAGTCAACGGCGCCTAGCCGCTCCGCGGCCTTCTTCGATCTCGACAAGACCCTGATGGCGGGGTCCAGCGGCATGGTGTTCGCGCGCGTGGCGAACCGCCAGGGGTTCGTGCCGCGCAGCCAGCTGCTCAGGTGGGGGCGGGACCACCTCCGCTATCGCCTTCGTGGGGCAACGGACGCGCAGACCGGGCAGGTCCTGGACGTGGCCAAGCGGATCTTTGCCGAGATGCCCGAGCGCGCCGTCGAGCGGATGGCCCCGGAGATCCTCGCCGGGATTCTCCCGCGGATCTATCCGCAGATGCTCGACGAGGTGCACCGCCACCAGGACGAGGGCCGGGCCACCTTCATCGTCAGCGCCGCGGGCAACGACCTCGTGCGGATGCTCGCCGGGGTGCTGGGCATGGAGGGCGGGATCGGAACCCGCTGGGCGGTCGGGGACGACGCCGTCTACACCGGCCAGATGGACGGGCCGTTCGTGTACGGCGAGGGCAAGGTCGAGGCGATGCGGCGCTTCGCCGAGAAGCACGACATCGACCTCGATGCCTCCTACGCCTATTCCGACTCCGCGTCGGACCTGCCGATGCTCCGCGCCGTCGGCCATCCGGTGGTGGTCAACCCGGACCACGCTCTCGCGGAGGTCGCCAAGGCCGAGGGCTGGGAGGTGATGCGCTTCGAGAAGCTCGGGCGTCGCATCGCGATCGGAGCCGCGGCGCTGGCCGCCGCGGTCGGGGGTGGGGCGGTTGCGTCCAGCCGGCGGAACCGCTCTCGCAGCCGCATTTCCC